>NZ_JAAMOW010000003.1 GCF_011067135.1 Solimonas terrae | reverse complement strand
GCAGGCCGCGCAGCGTGTTGATCCGCGCCGTGCGTGTTTCCATCCAGGCGCTGCGGCAGCGGTGCAACCCCTGGATCGCCTGGTGCTCGGTGGTCTTGACCGGCACCGGCAGAATCTCCGGGTTCTTCGCGGCTTCGAGCATCGCCAGACAGTCGGCCCGATCGGTCTTGTTGCGGCGTCGATACGCGCAGACGTACGGTACCGGCAGCAGCCGCACGGAATGGCCGAGCCGTTCCATCATCCGTGCCCAGTGATGCGCGCCGCCGCAGGCCTCCAGCACGAACGAGGCGCGCTCGCGCGTCGCCAGATACTCCGAGAACTGTGGCCGGTTCAGCCGTAGACGCCGCCGCACCTTGCCCGCCCCATCCGCCTCGGCTACCTCGAAAACCAGCTTTGCGGTATCCACCGCGATGAGCGTAGATTCCATGTCCGGACTCCTCCTGTTGGACAGCTGATGATTCGCATCTCCAGCTTGGCACTTCGATGCCGCTCAAAACAGCGGGAGGAGTCCATTCCATCACTCCAGTCGACGTCCCCGCTTCGCGGGGCCGCGCCTGAGTTAGGTCGTTGGGCGTAAAAGCCATGCCACTTGAAAATTACTATCCGGGAGATGCTGCTTTTACTACGTTCTCGGCGTGCTTCGAGGCGCAGTGGGCTGGCTTTCCCGAGAGAGCCAATCTTCTGGCGGCAGTTGGAGGCAGTGTTGAACTAGCTCGACCAATCGCGGCTAAGGTTGGGGCCAATTACTCAGCATGGCTTCAGAGTTCCATCGCCGCGCTTGACCGCACAACTCCAATTGAATGCTTGCGCTCATCCGCAGGCATCCAGAGACTTAAAACATGCCTAATGCGCATGCCGTAGTAGCGCCCAACAAGGTGCTCCAGTCGACCGGCCCGCTTCGCGGGCCGGCGCCTGAGCTTGGTCGTTGGGCGTAAAAATGGAATCAAAGCCAGATCAACTTCTGCACGTGATAGAAGAAGCTGCAGCGCTGATGCGCTCAGTCGGAGAGGATCATTGGGCCGGCTGGCTTGAGAAGGATGCGCGGTGGATTCGCGCCAGTGATTTTTATGGTGTGCAGCACTTCTATAGTGCCTTTGGTGGCATGGGCAGCATCACTGATCTGGTTATTCATCCGCTAAACAAGCATCGCGTAGCAGAGTCTGAAATTTCAGCTGTCAATGACCGCTTGCAATACTTACTCGGTCGCGGATACGAACTGGCTCAGGAGGTTCGCCGTGAAGAAGCTGGCGGTTAGTGCGCCCAACTACGCGCTCCAGCGCGACGTCTCCGCCTTCGGCGGAGCCGCGGCTGAGCTGAGGCGTTAGAACTCATGGGGCCACTGTTCTCTGTCGTTGTAGTTGCTATCGGGGCTGCCATCCATATGGCGGCAGCATTCGCAGTGCTTTGTCTGTTCCGGAAACCACGGCAAGCGCTGATGCTCGCAATTGCAGGCACTGTAGGAGCACTGCTGGGCGCGGGCGTGGCTGCCGTAGTGGCCATATCAGTGGTCGGCGTTGGTCAGACTCTGAGTTCCAGTTTTTCGGTTGTTCTGTATCTCGGCAGCCTCGGTCTCTCTGGCCTAGTAGGCGGCGCCCTAGCGTTACGCTTGGCTTCAAGTGTTCTAACTGTCACTTCAAGCCGACGTGCTGACGCACGCGGCTTAAGTTAGCGTTATACGTACCTCTAGGAGCAGCTAGTGGCTCAGTATTTACGAGACTCAAAAATTTTGAATGTAACGATCACAGAATCCCTGTTGGAGCAAATTGATCACTTGCTCAAGCAAAGGGCGATCGACACAAACCTAGCCCTAGATGGAACCGGCATGTCAGAAGCTGAGAAACAAGAGCACAGACTCTCGCTCTCCTATATCGTGCGGTTCGATGACAGAGGCTATCGGCTAAATGATGCAAACGAGGCGCTGAGGCATTACCAGCGGGCGTCCGACATCGAACGGGTGATATTCACACTTGATTCCGCTCGTAGCGAAAATACGAATCACAAACACGGCACTTATTTTGAGGTCCGCCTAGACTCAAAGAATGCGGACAATTGCTACGTTCAGGCTTCTTCCGAGGACAGTGACGTTGTCGATGCCGTGTTTAATGGCCTCATTGATATTCTTAAAAAAGCGGCAAATCGAAACGGCATTGCCAGAAACACTTGGACACAACTTCTCGTCCAAATTGTTGGCGTAGCCCTTGGGTTCATTATGAGCCTCGTGGCTGCCATTAAGATTGCCCCACAAATCGAAATAGAAAACGCGTTCGTAATTACGTTCATTTTTGCCTTCCTGATTTTCTCCAATGCATGGGGATTCATTCACGCCCAAGCTCAACGTCTTTTGGCTTATTCATTCCCCAACGTTCGCTTCGCTCGCTCAGGAAAGGAATCCTGGCACTGGCTGGTACAGACACTTATTGGTGGCCTTCTTGTTGCATTGTTCATATTCATCTTCACCAAGTTCACAGGATGGTTAGGCTCAGTTCTAAGCTCGTACGTAGCGGGTGGTTAGTACGCATAACAAGGCCTTGCAGTCCGACCCAATACCCGCCGCTTCGCTCTGGGTATTGGGCGGCTGAAGGCAGGCGTTGGGCGTCATGAAAGCCTTCCTCCACTCGCAATTCGCGCACTATCTTGTGTGGGCCAGTGGATTGTTGCTTTTTCTTGTCCTTAGGCCTGCACCGTGGAGCCCACCATTCATTGCCATCTTCACGGTAATAATGGCGCTGGGGCTGTCGCTCATGTGGCGCGCCAGAAAGGAAACTTTGGAGGCAAGGGCTGCCTTTACTGCTTGGCAAGCTCGCCTTCAGAGTCTCGCGGCGTCCATTGATGTAGAGGACGATGGTCACTTGTACGAGTGGCTTGACCCATCGCAGTGGCACGCAGTCTTTTTGAATCTTGAGAGCGTTCCCATTGAGGCACGGAGCTTACGTCGAGCCATTGAAGCGGTGGCACCGGAAGCCCTGTCATGATGCCGCCCAACCAGCGGTTCAACGCGACGTCCCTGCCCCGCTTCGCTGCGGCAGGTCCGCGCGTTAACCTGAGCGTTGGGCGTCGATAAACTGTGCATAGATATAAGGACTACTCAGTGAATTCACCCACTGTAATGCAACGACTTGGCTGGGTTGTATTGTCGTTCTTTGGTTTTGGCCTGCTCTGGGTTTCGGGAGAAAAGGCTTATGTTGCCCTCACAAACAAAGCACCTACTACGGTGGATATCGCGGATATCGGTAATGGCCCATTAAAAGCAAAGTGGATAGACGTGGTCGGAGGCGAGCTCGATCTCGCCGATGGTTTCTACAAATATCCTCCCGGGCAGCCTGAAACTATCCTGTCGCTGTTTATTCCATACCGTTCGGTTGGCAATCACAATTCGGAAATTCATGTGCTCGTAGAGACAAGTGATCCCCGCTACGTGCGGTTGTACCGAGAACTCGCAGAAGCGACGACACGCAGTTCCAAGGATGCTTTGCTCCGAGAAAGCGACGGTTTGCTTTCGCCTCCCTCTTTGAGGGGCTTAGTGCGTTTCGGTGTCGAAGATGATTTGGTCATAAAAGAGAAGCTAAAGGCGCTGTCAAGCAACGTACCGTCTGGTGTTGTCGTGTTGAACCTTGGAGAAGCTCCCGCTCCCTTGTCTGCGTCTTCACTTTCAGCGGTCGTCGGTATTGGAATTTTAGGCCTCGTTTTCGCGCGTCGGAAGACGTGGATGGCATGACGAGAGTTTCGCCCAACCAGTACATCCAGCCGACGTATTTGCCGCCGCTTCGCTGTGGCAAATGCGCGGCTGATGCCGGGCGTTGATATGACTACCGCCGTCAAGAACGAGAGATGAAGTTTTTGCGGTTTTCAGTTCATCTGGTTTTCCGAATCTTCTGAAGGCGGCGCAGCCAGCACGCTCGACGGTTGCTCACGCTGATATACGCGGGTTGGATACCGCAGTGCTGTGATCCGTCCATGCGCCTGCCGCGGTCTAGGCACGCGAGTCGGCGATGTTCTGCCGTCGCCCAACGCCAACGCGGATTGCGCATATTCACCGGGCTGCGCCGCCGTCGGAAGATTCGTGCTCCGGTCTGATTGCGGTCGAAGCTCGCGGGGCACCGTCTTAGGGTGTACCGTAGACAGGTCGACGGCCGTTGGCAGCTGACTCGCGACGCCCACACCTTGGCTCCGGTGCAGCCGTGAGAACAGCCGCCAGGAGACCGGATCAGCGTTCCGCCGCTGCCTTGCGGCGTCAACCCGACCGCCGGGTTCAAACGCCGGCGCAGCCATCCGATCAGGAGGATTCCGATGATCGATCCGGACGTGGTTTCCCGTCATTACACGCGCGGCGATCTGCTCGCCGCCCTCCGCAGCGGCGTCGCGAAGCTCGGCAAGACGCCGGAAACCCTCACCCTCGACGACCTCGCACCGGTCGACGAATTTCACATCGGCGGACGGATGGCGACGCGTGCGTTCCTCGATCAACTGGCGATCGGCGCAAACGATCGCGTGCTCGACATCGGCTGCGGCATCGGCGGCGCGAGCCGCTTTGCCGCGCAGACCTACGGATGCCAGGTCATCGGCGTAGACCTGACCGACGAGTATGTCGAAACCGGCAAGGTGCTTTGTGCCTGGCTGGGGCTGGACGCGAAAGTCGAGCTGTTGCAGGGCAGCGTGCTCGCCATGAATCTGCCGGACGCGAGTGTCGACAAGGCGTTCATGCTGCATGTCGGCATGAACATTCCGGACAAGGCGGCGCTGGCCGCGGAAGTCTGGCGCGTCCTGAAACCGGGCGGCGTCTTCGGCATCTACGACATCATGGAGGTCAATGCCGAACAGCTGGTCTTCCCGGTGCCGTGGGCCACGGTCGCTGCAGCGAGTTCGCTGGCGCCGCCGGAGGCCTACCGGCACGCACTGACTGGGGCCGGCTTCGAGATCGTCGGCGAGCGCAATCGCCGGGAATTCGCGCTGGAATTCTTCGAACGCCTGAAGACCGCGGCGGCGGCGGCGGGCGGCCCTCCCCCGCTCGGCCTGCATCTGCTGATGGGGCCCGACGCGCCGACCAAGGTGCAGAACATGATCGTCAACGTATCGCAGAACAAGGTGGCACCGGTCGAACTGATCGCGCGCAAGGCGCCGGCGTAGCCGGGCACCGCTCGGGCCGGATCGCCGCGGCGGTGGAAGACGCCCGGCGTTCGTGGCACCGTCGCTTGCGGCGGCGATTCACGTCCGGACCGGCGTTCGACACGGAGGCGCATGACAGAACATGGCGAGCATCAACGGAATTGCGCACATACAGCTTTCGGTCACGGACATGGCGCGCTCGGTGCCGTTCTACGAGCGCCTGCTCCACTCGCTGGAGATGTTCACGCTGGTCAAGAGTCCGGAATTCTTCTATTGCATCGGCGGCCGCACGGGCGTCGCGATTTCACCGGTCGATCCGGTGTTGAAGGATGTGGCGTTCGATCAGCGCCGCGTCGGCCTGCATCACCTGTGCTTTCGCGCCAGGAGCCGCGAGGACGTGGACGCCATTTACGAGACGGCGCTGGCACTCGAGGCGAAGATTGTCCGGGCGCCACGCGAGGATCACTGGGCGCCCGGTTACTACTCGGTGCTGTTCGAGGACCCGGACGGCATTCGCATCGAGGCGAACTTCGTGCCGGGCAAGGGGCATCTGGCGTGAAGCCGACGGCGCGGTGACCTGCGAGGCTCGCACTTCCCTCGGCTGCGCCCATCGGTTCATGCTTGCAGGACATCGGGGACGGGGATGCACATGAACATGAAAGCGTTACGCAGCGGTTTGCGGTTGTGGCTGTTTGTCGCCTGCTTTTTTTCGATGCCGGCACTGGCTCAGGATGCAACGCCGGGCGCGGCAGCCGACGTGGCGCCGGAGAAACGGGCGGAAATCGAAAAGCTGCTGGACCTGACCGGCGCGCTCAAGCTCGGCCAGCAGATGTCGGCGGCGATGGTGGCGCAGATGACCAATGTGTTGCGCGCCTCGCATCCGGACATCCCGCAGAAAGCGCTCGACGTGTTGCCGGAAGAGGTGAACGCGGTCGTGGCTGCGCATCTGGATACGTTCAAGGAGATGATGGTGGTCATCTATGCCGACAACTACAGCCTGGATGACATAAAAGGCCTCAACCAGTTCTATTCGACGCCGCTGGGGCAAAAGGTCATCAGCACCATGCCGACGGTCATGCAGCAGAGCATGGCCGTCGGTCAGCGGTGGGGCCAGTCGATGGGGCCGGAGATCGGGCGGCGCATCCAGGCCCGCTTCGCGAAGGACAACATCACGCTGTAGCATCGGGCGTCGCGCGCTTCGGGGCCATTTGCCGTTCGGCACGCGCCGCGGAATTTCCGGGCGGCTCGTGATCGCGGGGGCGCGAAGCGGCCATGCGATCCGGATGTGCGCCTTGCGCAAGGCGGAGGCGGCCGGCCCGCAAGCCGATTGCCGACCCGGGCGCGCCGGGCGGCAGCTCGTCCTGAGGGACGAGGCCCGATACGGCAGGCGCACTTAGCCTGCCGGAACCGCGGCCGACCGGCCCGGAATGCGGGGAGATCATGATGGCGGGAAAAGCGTCGGCTTTGGGCTTGATCGCAGTGGCCTATGTCCTGTGCGTCGCCGCAGCGGCGGCGGTGCTGTACGGCATGCAGATCGCGGCGCCCTGGAATGCGTTTGTCGCCGATGTCGCGGCGACCGTCGTGATCTTCGCGTTCAGCCGTGCCTACCGGAATTCCAGTTTCTACGATGCTTACTGGAGCGTGATTCCGCCGCTGCTGGCGCTCTGGTGGTTCAAGACCGGCGCAGCGGACATCAACACCACGCGCGCACTGCTGGTGATCGCGCTGGTCTGGTATTGGGCAATCCGCCTGACGGCGAACTGGGCAACGTTCTGGAGCGGCCTGCATCACGAAGACTGGCGCTATCCCATCGTCCGCCAGCGTGCCGGTCGCTACGCAGTGGCGGCGGACTTCGCCGGCATTCATCTGTTTCCGACGATTCAGGTCTTCCTCGGCTGCCTGCCGATCTACGCGGTGATGACACGCGGTCAGGCGCCGCTGGGCTGGCTCGACGCACTGGCGGCGATCGTCACCTTCGGCGCGGTCACGATCGAGATGGTTGCCGATCTGCAGCTGCACGCCTTCATCGCCACGCGACAGCCTGGAAGCTTCATCAAGACCGGTCTGTGGGCCTGGTCGCGTCATCCGAACTATTTCGGCGAAACCGGTTTCTGGTGGGGGCTGATGCTGTTCGGCCTCGCCGTGGCGCCCGATCAATGGTGGTGGATCGTGCCTGGCGCGCTGGCCATGACGGTGATGTTCGTGTTCGTCAGCATTCCGTTCATGGACGAGCGCAGTGTCGAGCGCCGACCAGCCTACGCCGACCACATGCGCAAGGTGTCGGCGCTGATCCCGCTGCCACCGCGCCGCTGATGTGAGGTTCCGGAGTTGATGATATTCAGTCAGCCGCCCCCACGCGTGGGAGCGGGCCGCGACGCGCGGAACGTCGGCCTGGCCGACGCCCCCTCCCTGCCCCTTCCTGGCAAGCGGCAGAGGGAATCGTGTTGCGCGATTTGCGGGACGTGACACAACGCTTCACCGCCACCGGAGTCTCGCCATGCCCCGTATCGATGTACCCGACGATCTCGGCAGCTGGATGGGTCTGCAGCCGCAGATGGCCGAAGGTCTGATCGCGCTCAGCGATGTGGTCTATGGCAAGAGCCGTCTGCCGCAGCGCGTGCACGAGCTGGCGCGCATGCGCATCGCGCTCGCCAACGAGTGCGAGGTCTGCCGCAACGCGCGCTATGCGCGTGACGGCGCTGAAGCCGATGGGCTCGATGCGGATTTCTACGCACACGTTGCCGACTGGCGCCAATGGCCCGGTTACAGCACGCGCGAGAAGCTCGCTGCGGAGTACGCCGAAGGCATTGCGCTCGATCACGTCGGCATGCGTGAAGATGCCGATTTCTGGCGCCGCCTGCGCGCCGGCTTCAACGACGCCGAGATCGTCGACCTGGCGATCTGCTGCGCACTCTGGCTCGGCACCGGCCGCACCATGCGCGCGCTCGATGTCGGTCAGAGCTGTGCGCTGACACTGGCGCGCAAGCACGTCGAACTCGCGTAAGCTCGCCGGCCGCATCCACCGGCCTGCCGCACATGGCGCTCACCGCGACGCTGTACACCCTGACGATCCAGCTCGCCGACATGGACCGCGGCGTCTATGCGGACTTCGAACTGCGCGTCGCGCGTCAGCCTTCCGAAACGGCGGAGTACATGCTGACCCGCGTGCTCGCCTACTGCCTCGAATACCAGGACGGTATCGTTCTGACCGAAGGCGTCGCGGCCGTCGACGAGCCCGCGGTTGTCGTGCGCGACCTGACCGGCCGCATCACGGCCTGGATCGAGATCGGCGCGCCGGACGCCGACCGTCTGCATCGCGGCAGCAAGCTCGCGGGCCGCGCTGCGCTGTACACGCATCGCGATGCCACGACCGTACTGGCGCAGTACGCCGGCCGCAAGATTCATCGCGCGGCGGAGATTCCGGTTTACGAACTGGGGCGGGCGTTCATCGGCAGTGTCGCGCCGAAGATCGAACGTCGCGCCAGGCTCGCCGTATCGGTCACCGAGCGCGAGCTGTATCTGGATCTCGACGGCACGCAGTACACGACGACGATCATCGAGCATCGCGCCCTGTAGGAGCGGTGCGAGCCGCACCCGAAGCACGCGGCGCATCGAGATCGCGAGACCTCGCCCCTGCTCGCTCAGCCGAGGTCGGACAGCCAGTCGATCGCCGTCCGTGGATCATCGCCGTTGCGCAGCACCCGCAGTTTGCCGGCGTCCCGAAGCTCGCTGCCGCGCGCCATGGTCACGCCGTGCTTCGGGCACAGATCCAGGCAGCCGCAGGGCACCACGCGCAGCCGCTTGCCCAGTCCGCGCGCCTTGAGGGCTTGCTTGAGCTGCTTGCGCAGCGGCGGCCCGCGCCACTCGTCCTTCTGGCGCTTCATGCACTTGCTGCACACAAACACGGCGTCGTCCCAGCTCGCGCGAGCGCGTGTCGGCAGCCGTCGCGCCGATGGCTTGTTGTCTGACCGTGCACCGTCCATGCATGCCAGCATCCCACGGCACGCCTGAACCCCGAGGAAACGCGTCCTGTGCCGAAAATCCCGGACCGGAGCCGATCCGGTCCATCATCGCCAGGCGGCACGGCGGTCGGCAGCCGCAGGCAAACGGCAGTTCGCATGGCCGCGCGCCGGCTGCTCGGGTCTGACCCTAGCGGGCCTTTTTCTTCTCGGCCTTCTTCGCCTTCTTTTCCTTCATCGTCAGCGCCGGCTTCTTCTTCTCGCTCTTCTTCGCATCCATGCCTTTGCTCATGTCGTCCTCTCGTGGGGCTGCACAGCGTGGAACATCGACAGCATCATTCGGCGGCCTGTTCGGCCTCGGCCGCATCGCGGCCCATCTGGCGGCGCTCGGCTTCGCGGCGTGCCTCCTCGATCTGCAGCAGCACACCGTCGACATCGGCGCTGCGCGCATCGTGGACGAAATGTCCGGTCAGCACGCTGTCCGGACGCAGTTCGCTGGCCTGATAGAGCTTCCATATTTCATGGGCGTATTCGGTCGCCAGCAGCTCCGGCGCGAAACGCCCGCAGTACGCGGTGATGTTGGCGACGTCGCGCGCCAGCATGCGGAACGCGTTGTTGTTGCCGGCCGCATCGACCGCCTGCGGCAGATCGATGATCACCGGCCCGACGGCGCCGAGCAGCACGTTGAATTCGGACAAGTCCCCGTGGATGAGGCCGGCGCACAGCATGCGCACGATCTGGCCGATCAGGAAGGCATGCCATTGGCGCGCCTCGTCCGGTGTCGGTTCGACATCATTGAGCCGCTGCGCGACCTCGCCGTCGGCATCGAGGATGCGCTCCATCACCAGCACGCCTTCGTAGTATCCGAAGGGGCGCGGCACGCGAACGCCGGCGGCGGTGAGGCGATAGAGCGCGTCGACCTCGGCGTTCTTCCAGGCGATTTCCTGCTCGCGCCGGCCGTGCCGGCTGCGCCGGCCCATCGCCCGCGCATCGCGGCTGCCGCGCGCCTTGCGGCCTTCCTGGTATTCGGCGAGCTTGTGAAAGCCGCGCTGCTCGGCGTCCTTGTAGACTTTCGCGCAGCGGATCTCGGACCCGCAGGCCACCAGATAGACCGCCGCTTCCTTGCCGCTCTTGAGCGGCCGGATCACCGCATCGACGATGCCGTCGTCGATCAGCGGCTGCAGCCCCTTGGGAATTTTCATGATGCATTGTGAACGATCCGCGGCCCCGGCATGCAGCCCGACGAACTGCTGACGCTGCTGTCGGCCTGGCTCGACGAGGAGGCCGACGAAACGGCGCTGCAGCGGGCCTGCGAGATGGCGCGCACGCAGACGCTCGAACTCGCTGCGCTGCTCGAATGGCTCGCGCGCTATCGCTGCGCGCCGGACCGCCGCGCCACCGCCCTGCGCGCCGTGCGCGCGGCGCTGCGTCTGCCGACCATGCCGGGCCCGGCCTGCCGCCGCGACCCGCCTCGCTGAGCCCGCGCGTCAGTGCGTGGCAACCGCGGCGATCAGCCTGCGCGCCAGCGCCACCAGCGCGGCGAGATCGGCCACCACGGCATCCGGCACATGTGGATGACGGACGGTGCCGGGGAAGATCTTGTCGATCCAGTGACGGTCCCAGCCGGCGCCGTTGTAGAACACCGCGCTGACGCCGGCCTCGCGCGCGGCGACGATGTCGGTCGTGCTGTCGCCGACATACCAGCACGTCAGGTCGACCGGCATCTGCAGGTCGTCGAGCGCCCGCAGCACCAGATCGGGATGCGGCTTGCGGCGCTCGACGTCGTCGCCGCAGACCATGGTGTCGAACAGCTCGTGCCAGCCGTCGCCATCGATCGTGTAGATCTCGTGCGCCATGAAACGGCGCGCGCGGTTCGACAGCACGCCGATGCGAATGCCGAGCGCCTTCAATGCCAGCAGCTGCCGGCGCGCATCGGCCTCCATCGGCTTGACCACGCCGAAATGCCGTTCGTAGCTCTTGTCGAACTCGCGATGGGCGATCGCCTTGGCATCCTGATCGTCGCCGAACAGCAGCTCGAAGATGTCGGTGCGCGAGATCTTGCGCTCGGCCTTGATCTTCGGATGCAGTTGCGCGTTCTCGCGCACGTATTTGACCAGCCTCGCATCATCGATGGTCTTGGACTTTCCCGGCGGCACGAGGCGCTCGATCAGCCCCAGCGGTGCCAGCCGCGGCATCACGTCGTCGAGCGCGTAGTACATCGCATCCATGGTGTCGGCGAGCGTGGCATGCCAGTCGAACAGGATGACGCGCGGATGCGCGTGGGGGATCTGCAGGATGCTCATCGGCGGAACTTCATCGTCGCTCGCCAGCCTCCGCATTCATCGCAAAGCCGTCAAGGTGTGGAAATCCCCAGTGCCGGCGTTTGACGCTATCGTCATGCCTTTCCGCTGCAGTGCCGATGACCGATGCCGGAATTGCCTGATCTGACTGTCTACCTCGAGCGCATCGAATCGCTCGCCGCAGGGCGTACGCTGAAACAGCTCCGCATCGCCAATGCGTTTGTCCTGCGCAGCGTCGCGCCGGCGCCCACCGCCTTTGCCGGCCGGCGACTGCTGGCAACACGGAGGATCGGCAAGCGCCTGGTGCTGTCGTTCGACGGCGGGTTGCATGCCGTCATGCACTTGATGATCCTCGGCCGCCTGCGCTGGACGAAGCCCGGTGCGGCCATACCGAAGTCGTCCGGTCTGCTCGCCTTCGACTTCGATCACGGCAGCCTGATGCTGATCGAACATGGCAGCAAGCGACGCGCATCCCTGCACCTGGTCGCGGGCGACTCCGCACTGTCGGATTTCGATCGCGGCGGTCTGGAGGTTCTGAGCGCAGACCCGGCACGGTTCGGCGCGGCACTGCGACGCGAAAATCACACGCTCAAACGCGCACTCACCGATCCACGCGTCGTGGCCGGGATCGGCAACGCGTACTCCGACGAAATCCTGCACCGTGCACGGCTCTCGCCCTTTCGGCAGACGCAAGCGCTGGCCGAGGACGAGATCGCACGTCTTTTCGACGCGACCTGCGCGGTCCTGGGCGAGTGGACACAGCGCCTGCGCGCCGAAACCGGCGACGGCTGGCCGGAAAAAGTGACGGCGTTCCGACCTGAAATGGCCGTGCATGGCCGCTACAAGCTGCCGTGCCCCGACTGCGGCGCACCCGTGCAGCGGATCGTCTACGCCGACAACGAGGCGAACTACTGCGCGCGCTGCCAGACCGGCGGCCGCCTGCTCGCCGACCGCGCACTGTCGCGCCTGCTCAAGGCCAACTGGCCGAAGACGCTGGACGAACTGGAACGCTGAGCCGGCCGAACTTGCCTGTCGCTGTTCTCGCAATGTTTGAACTGGAAATCTTGCGATTTCCCGATAGTATTCGCGAACGCTACGCACGCCACACAGCGAGAATCAGGGAAAACCAGTCATGTATTTCATGCGACAGCGCCTTTTCGCTTGCCTTTGCGCGTTTGGTCCGTTCACTTTCACCAGCAGCTCGGCCCTGGCCGCATCGCCTTTTGATATCGACTCATCGTTCGGATCGAACGGCGTCTCGACGATCCCCCAACAGCAAATTGGATTTATCGAAAGCTATCGACTTGCCACCGACAGTGATTCAAATGTGTACACCGTAAGCAGCAATTTCAACGGCACGAACTTCATCACCAAGCGTCTCGCGACCAACGGTCAGCTTGATCCAAATTTCGGCAACGGCGGCATTATCACCACCTCCCTGGCTCCGAACGCCACCTTTGATCGCGTCTGCGTCGATGATGCAACTCACGATGTCGTGCTTCTCGGCTACGCCAGTACTCAGAGCGGCGAAGTCGTTCAAACGGTACGGCTGACGAGCACCGGCACCCCGGTATCGAGTTGGGGGGACAATGGAATCTCCTCCATCGATACGCCGGGCAATGCTGCATTCGCCTATGGATGTGTCTTCCGATCGAACGGCAGTGCTCTTCTGTTCGGCGCTGATTCCTTCCCGGCCAGCAATTCGCCGAACGAAGGGCAGCGTGGTTTTGTCGCGCAACTGAACGCTTTCGGCAATCTCGACACGGCTCAATCGGCACCGTTGACGATGGTCGAGATTCCGGAAAATGTCGTTCATCACAATCTCGCGTTCACGACGATCACTCTGTCTGCCGACGGCTCGTATTTCGTTGGGGGCACCGCGTACGACACCGATTACAGCGATAGCGATATTGGCCTGATCAAATTTGCAGCGGATAACACGATTGACAGTTCATTTCACGATGGCGCGCTTGTCATTGTGGATTTGGGCGGAGACACCGACAAGCTGGCTGGACTCCTGGAAAATGCCGACGGCAGCGTTACGGGCGTCGGAGTTGATCTGTTCAACAACCCGGATATTGATTTTTTTATCGGACGATTTCGTGCTGACGGAAGCCTCGACAGTAACGGCCAGCAGGAAAAATTTGTCACGCTACCAAAAGGGGCAGTCGCCGAATCTGTCGCACTTGACCCGACGGGTCGCATATTGGTCGGCGGTCCCTTTGATGATGAAAACGGTGGAAGCTACGAGGGGGCCGTTCGTCTTCGTGGCGTCAAGGCGAGCAATGCCGGCGGCGGCCTCAACGGAGGTGGCAGCGGCGGCGGTAGTCTCAGCGCGAGCATGGCCTTGGTGCTAATGCTGTTTTCGTTAGCCAAAATCGCCACTGGATTTCGCGTTCAAATCGGCAAAGCGTCAGGCCTTCTATGATCTCGCGCGACATTTTGGGCATGCCCAGTGAAAATCGCCCTTGATCACGACTTCATCCGCCGCCAGTTCCCCGCGTTTGCCGAGCCCAGTCTGCGAGAGCAGGCCTTCTTCGAGAACGCCGGGGGGTCCTACGCCTGCCGACAGGTGATCGATCGGCTCGGCGAGTATTACCGGCGGCTGAAAGTGCAGCCCTACCACGCCTATCCGGCAGCACAGGAGGCCGGCGCCTGGATGGATGCGAGTTACCTGCGGCTCGCCGGCTATCTCGGGGTGGCGGCCGACGAAGTGCAGTTCGGCCCATCGACTTCGCAGAACACTTACGTGCTGGCGCAGGCGTTCCGCCGGCAGTTGAAGCCCGGCGACGAAATCATCGTCACCGATCAGGACCACGAGGCCAACGGCGGCGTCTGGCGGCGTCTGGCGGCCGACGGCGTCGTCGTTCGCGAGTGGTGCGTGGATCGCGGCAGCGGCAGCCTCGATCCGCAGGCGCTCGACCCGCTGCTCAGCGAGCGCACCAAGCTGGTGGCGTTCACGCATTGCTCGAACCTGCTCGGCGAAATCAATCCGGTGGCGACGATCTGCGCAAAAATTCGCAAGGCCGGCGCGACCAGCATCGTCGACGGCGTGTCGTTCGCGCCGCACGGTCTGCCGGACGTCGCGGCGCTCGGCGCCGATGTCTATCTGTTTTCGGCCTACAAGACCTTCGGCCCGCATCAGGGCGTGATGGTGATCCGGCGTCCGCTGCTCGACGCGCTCGGCAACGAGGCGCACTACTTTCACGCGCCGATGCCGCACCGACGTTTCGTGCCGGCCGGACCCGACCACGCCCAGGTCGCGGCGCTGTGCGGCGTCGCCGAATACTTCGACGCGCTCGACCGCCATCACGGCGGCGGTGACGACGAGGGCCGTGCGGCGCGCGTTCGCGCGCTGCTGCAGGGTGGCGAAGCGGATTGCGTGCAGACCCTGCTCGACTTCCTTGCGGCGCGGCGCGACCTGCGCCTGCTTGGCCCGCGCCGTGCGTCTGCACGCGCGGCGACGATCGCCTTCGTGCCGGCCTCGCGCACGCCGCTGGAGCTGGTCGAAGCCCTGGCCGCGCAGGGTGTGATGATCGGCAGCGGCCACTTCTATTCGGTGCGGCTCTGCGAGGCGCTCGGCATCGATCCGGCGCGCGGCGTCGCGCGCGTCTCGCTGGTCCACTACAACAGTCCGACCGAGGTCGAAAAGCTGCTGCGCGCGCTCGACGCGACGCTGGCCGGCTGAAGCGCCGCGACGCGCACCCCGTTATCCTGTCGCGCCGATCCCGACGCCCGACGCCGAACCCGTCCCGCTCATGTCCTACCAGCACATCCAGTTGCGCGCGACCGGCGGCCCCGAACAACTGCAGCTCGTCGAGGAAGCGACCCTGCCGCAGCCCGGCCGCGGCGAAGCCCGCGTGCGCGTGCTGGCGGCCGGTGCCGGATTCACCGATACCATCATCCGTCGCGGCAATTACCCGGGCGTGCGCAAGAAGCCGCCATTCACGCCGGGTTACGACTATGTCGGCGTGGTCGATGCAATCGGCGACGGCGTGGAAAACCTGCGCATCGGCCAGATGGTCGCCGACATGCCGGTGATCGGCGGCTACACGCAGTATCTGGTGCGTGCCGCCGATCGGCTGGTGCCGGTGCCGGACGATCTCGATCCCGCGCTCGCGGTCTGCATGCCGCTCTCCTATCTCACCGCCTGGCAGATGCTCAAGCGTGTGGCGCGCGTACGCGGCGGCGAGCGCGTGCTGATCCACGGCGCGTCCGGTGCGGTCGGTACCGCGCTGCTGGAACTCGGACAGATGCTGGACCTGCAGATGCTCGGCACCAGCCAGGCTGCGAAGTTCGCGGTGCTGGAACGCTACGGCTGCATTCCGATCGATTATCGAAATGATGATTTCGTCGCGCACGCGCAGGCCGTCGGCGGTGTCGATATCGTGCTCGATGCGATCGGCGGTGCGCACTGGACGCGCTCGATGCGCTGCCTGCGGCGCGGCGGCCGTCTGATCGGCTATGGCGCCCACAACATCGCGCGTGACGACGATTCGCTGCCGGACGTGCTGCTCGGCTTCTTCAAGCTGTTCGTCTGGTGGAAGCTGCGCCCGGACGGACGCCGGACGACGTTCTACAACATCCAGACCCGCCGCGAGAAAAGGCCGCGGGATTTCGCGGACGATCTCGGCGAGTTGTTCGGCCTGCTGAAAGACGGCTCGCTGTCGCCGCTGATTGCCGGCCGCTGGCCACTGGCGGATGCGGCGAAGATCCACACGCGCATCGATGCCGGCGAATTCACCGGCAAGTGCGTGCTCTTGCCGTTTGCCTGAGCGGAAGCCCGAGATGAGCGTCGAATGCCTGGTGTATCGCTGCGCACGACAGCCGGAAATGTACCTGTACGTTCGCGCCGGCCTGGGCCACGACCAGCTGCCGGAAGCGCTGATCGCGCGCACCGGCCGGCTCACCGAAGTGATGAAACTGACGCTGACGCCCGAACGCAAGCTTGCACGCGTCGATGTCGGCAAGGTCATCGAGCAATTGCAGGCGAGTGGTTATTTCCTGCAGATGCCGCCGCCCGAGATCATCAACGCCCATCTGCATTTCGGCGACTGAGCGCATCCGCACTCCGAGTCGCCGGAATCGGACCGGCGCTTGCGATCGTCGGCCATTGCCTGAACACTGGACCTCCATGTTCACGCGAGCTTTCGCAAAGGAATGCCGATGCCGCAGACCATCATCACCGTCCACCTGCCAAGCCACCGCCGCACGACGCTGAAGATCGAGCACGACAGTGCCGAGGCCAGCCAGGCCTACGACGCCCAGATCGGCGGCTACCTCGCCTTTCTGCGCACGGAAGGGCGGAAGGCCGGGTTCAGTGTCGAGTCGGACGAGCGCGACTGGGGGCCGATCTTCTCGATCGCCGAAACCGATCACGCCGCCAAGAAGGCCGCCCACGACTGGCTGAACACGCAACCCGATTTCTGGAACTGGATTCCGTCCGCATGATCATCGTTCACCACCTCAACAACTCCCGCTCGCAGCGCGTGCTGTGGCTGCTCGAGGAGCTGGAGATTCCCTACGAGGTCAAGCGCTACGAGCGCAACCCGAAAACCATGCTGGCGCCGCCGGAACTGCTCGCGGTGCATCCGCTCGGCAAGTCGCCGGTGATCACCGACGGCGCCGTCACGGTCGCCGAATCCGGCGCGATCTTCGAATACATTCTCGAACGCTACGGCAACGGCCGCCTGCAGCCGCAGCCCGGCACGCCCGAACGGCTGCGCTACAACTACTGGATGCATTACGCGGAAGGCTCGCTGATGCCGCTGCTGGTGATGAAGCTGGTGCTCAGCCGCGTCGCGCCCGGTACGCCGGCGCTGCTGCGACCGCTGGCCCGCGCGATCGTCGGCGGCATCGACAAGGGCTTCCTCGGACCGAACCTGAAAACGCACCTGGATTACGTCGACGCCGAACTCGGCAAGCACGCCTGGTTCGTGGGCGAAACCTTCAGCGCCGCCGACATCCAGATGAGCTTCGACTGCGAAGCCGCGGCCTCGCGCGGCGGACCGGTGTCGCGCACGCACATCGCCGCGTTCATCGAGAAGATCCACGCACGCCCCGCCTATCAGCGGGCCCTGCAGCGCGGCGGGCCGTTCCGGCTATAGGGCCCGTCGACGCGAATTGCATCGCGGTGGCCGAATCTGCTTTGCCGCCGCGCAAGGAATGAGCAGTGCCATGTACCGGACGGGCATCAGCGACGAAAGACGCCACGATGCGGTAGAGCAGGTCGGCCCCTCCGGGCTGCCGTCCGGCGAGCCGCCGGCCCGCGCGCCGACGAATGGTGCTGCCGGCGACTGCATCCGTGCTTAAGGTGTCGTGAAGGGTCTACCGGCGAGGAGAACGTCATGCGCAAGATCGCCCTGTTCTGTCTGATTGCCGTGCTGCTGGTGCCGCAACTCTGCCGCGCGGCGAGCTGCAGCGACACGATCGATGTCAACGCCGCCGTGCTGGCCGACGGCTTCGCCGCCGATCTCGGCAACAGCCGGCACTACAGCTCGCAGATCACGGCCGCCAATGTCGCTATGCTGCAGGCGGCCTGGGCCGACGTCGCCGACGGCGTCACCGAAAGGCGCGGCGCCGCAGCCGTCACACAGCAGGCGGTGTTCTTCTCGGCCGGACGGCAGATCATCGCCGCGAACCGCCGCAGCGGCTGCCGTTACTGGAGCTACAGCATTCCGGCGAAGACCACGCCGCTGGTCGGCAGCAACGCCGTGCGCTTGTCGGCGATCTATTTCCTGCCGCCGCAAGGCTCGCACCCTGCCTTGGTCTACGCCGGCGATTTCTACGGCAACTTCTACGCGCTCGACGCGGCCAGCGGTACGCTGCGCTGGTCGCGCTTCATCGGCAGCGAAGCCGAACATCACATGATCACCGGCGCGCCGCAGGTCTACGACGGCAAGCTGATCGTGCCGGTGTCGAGCAAGGAAGTGCTGTCGACCCTGTTCGAGACACGGCCCTGCTGCTCCAGCCACGGCCTGCTGCAGGTGCTCGATCCGTACAGCGGCGCCACGCTGTGGACCTACGACACGACAGCCGCCGCGCGTCTGCAGTTGCGCACCGGCAAGCAGGCGCCGAACGGCGCCACGCTCTGGGGCACGCCGGCCATCGACCCGCAGCGGCGGCGCATCTACATCGGCACCGGCCAGAACCTGACGCCGCCGACCACCGACAACTCGGACGCGATACAGGCGCTCGATCTCGACAGCGGCGCCGTGTTGTGGACCTTCCAGGCCACCGCCGGCGACGCCTACAACGTGTCCTGCGGCGTGGCGCTGCTGGCGACGCTGGACTGCGTGCGGCCGGCCGGCCCCGACGCCGACTTCGGCGCACCGCCGATGCTCGTGCATCTGGCGGGCGGCGGCGATGCCGTGATCGCCGGCGCAAAGAACGGCGTCGTCTATTCGCTGAACCCGGACAGCGGCGCCCTGAACTGGTCGCGCCGCCTCGGCCAGGGCGGCTCGCTCGGCGGCATCCACTGGGGCATGGCCAACGACGGCACGCGCATCTACGCGGCCGTCAGCGACGTCACCGTCAACAAGGTCTCGGGCCTGACGGCCGGCAAGCTGCTCGGCTCCAACGAGATCGCAACGGTCGACGGTGCGCAACCCGGCATCTATGCGCTGGACGCCGCGAGCGGTGCGCTGCAGTGGGCCATCCACCCGACGCATGTCTACGACGGCGTGGCGACGCCGTCGATCTATTCGGCGGCACTGACGGTCAGCAACGATCTGCTGTTTGCCGGCGCGCTCGACGGCGAGCTCAAGGCCTTCCGCACCAGCGATGGTGCCGAGCGCTGGTCGTACGACAGCAAGGTCGCGATCACCGGCGTCGACGGCACCGCAGGACATGGAGGCACGATCGATTCGGTCGGCGCGATCACCGCCGGCGACACCCTGCTGCTGAACTCCGGCTATGACAGCTTCGGCGACAGCAATCGCTATCAGGCCGGCCCCGGCAATGTATTGATGGTCTGGCGCCTGCCCTCACCCTGAGCACGAGCACACATGCAGAAAACGCGATCCGACGCACCGTGGAAACGTCCGAAACCGGCCGGCAGATCGTCGGCCCTCGGTGCCGCGCAGAAGGCCGCCGCGCGTGAACGCGCCGCCGCGGCCGGCCGCCGTTACCCGAACCTGGTCGACAACATGTGGGCGGCGCGGCATGTCGCGAAAGACGAATGAACGACGACACGACGACCCTCGCGTCGTTCGAGCCCGTCATCCATCGCGCTGCGGCGGCCGTCGAGTATCGCAGCGAGGAGCGCTGCTTCATCACCGAACTGGCGAATCATGCGAATGACCCTGCGCTGTCGATCGCCCGGGCACGCGTAAGCC
This sequence comes from Solimonas terrae, assembly GCF_011067135.1. Taxonomy (GTDB): domain Bacteria; phylum Pseudomonadota; class Gammaproteobacteria; order Nevskiales; family Nevskiaceae; genus Solimonas; species Solimonas terrae. The sequence continues at coordinate 471,651 of NZ_JAAMOW010000003.1, read as the reverse complement.
CCGGTGAGACCACGCGCTGGCATCGCCTGCACGGAATCGCCGAGCGCTACCTGATCGTCGCCGGGCGCGGCACCGTCGAGGTCGGCGAGCTTGCGCCGACGAGCGTGGTTCCGGGCGATGTCGTGGTGATTCCGCCGGGGCTGCGCCAGCGCATCCGCGACGACGGCGACGAGGACCTGCTGTTTCTCGCCATGTGCACGCCGCGCTTCGTCTGGTCGGCCTACGAGGATATCGACGCAGCGCAGCCTGCCTGAAGTGCAGCCGGCATCCATGCGTCCGGCACGGCCGTAGTGACCAGCAGGCCCTGACCGGATGATCCGTTCATGCATGTGCGTTCTCTGCTGTTGCTGATATCGGTCGCGCTTGCCGGCTGCGCGACGACGACACAGCCGCCGATCGCCACGGTGGCGCACGTCGATCTGCAGCGCTACGTCGGCGACTGGTACGTGATCGCCAACATTCCGCCGTGGATCGAGAAAGGCGCCGTCGATTCGATCGAGCATTACGATCTGAAGACCGGCGGCGAGACGCCGGAGATTCCGACCACGTTCACCTATCACGAGAAGCGTCCGGACGCGCCGCTCAGGACGCTGCATTCGACGGCCTATGTCGTCGACCGGCAGAGCAACGCCGAATGGGGCGTGCAGTTCATCTGGCCGTTCAAGGCCGAGTATCTGATCGCCTGGCTGGCCGACGACTACTCGCAGGTGATCGTTGCGCGCAACAAGCGCGACTACGTCTGGTACCTGTCACGCACGCCGAGCGTATCGGACGCCGACCTCGAAGCCGCCAGGATGCGCATCGCGCGAATGGGCTACGACCCGGGCAAGCTCAACATCGTGCCGCAGCGGCAGAACCATCGCTGAGATCCATCCGCGCTGCAGGCAGCCGACGCGAGCCGGCCGCCTGCAGGGGTTGTCAGAAGGTGTACTGCAGATTGACCGACACGGCGTCGATGTGGGTGTCGACGCTGTAGTCGTCGCCGTTTCCGGCATCGCCGTTGAGCCGGAAGCGTTCGTACTCGAGACGCAGATCGACGTTGTCGCTGAGGTCGGCACGCGCACCGACACCCCAGAAGAAGTCGGTGCCGTCACTGCTGACACGGCTGGTGTTGGACAGCGCGCCACGCAGATGCGCGTCGGTATTCCAGAACAGGGCGCCCGCCTTCGCGTACGGCTGGATGTAAGGCAGCGGAATGTCGGCCACCAGTGCCGCGGTCCAGCCATCGGCCTCGACGCGCGCAGTGCTGTTCTCGGCCTTGCCGAAATCGATGTACTGACCCTCCAGCGAAATGACCGGATTCAGGCGGAAGCCCGCGAACGCCTTCCACGACACGCGGTCGTCGTCGAAGTCGTCGGCATTGAAATTCTGGCCGCTGAAATTGTTGTCGAGCCGCGTGTAGATCGCGCCGCCGCCGATGAACACCCCGGGTTCCTGATGCGGCGTCTGCTGGGCGAATGCCGGCATCGGCACGACCATCACGCCGCCGACGGCGATCAGCGGCCACATGAGTTTCCACTTGTACATGACGTCCTCCTTGGACTCTCGCTTTCACGCATGCATCCGTGCATGTCGCGCAACGACGGTGCCGGCCTGGCACTGAATCGGTCCTGAACTTTGTCCGCCACCCGTTCGCAGTAGGCAGCCGCGCCGCCGGCCGCGCAGGATGCGGGCAGCGCAAGCCGCGCTGCCGAGGATGGTGCCCATGTCAAAGTCCTGGTCGCTTGCCGACATGCCGTCGCTGGCCGGCAAAACCGCGCTCGTCACCGGCGCCAATCGTGGTCTCGGCCGCGAGATCGCGACGGCGATGGCCGGTGCCGGCGCGCGCGTGGTCGCGGCCGGCCGCAACGCGGAACGCATGGACGCGACGGTCGCCGACATCCGCCGCGTCGCGCCGCAGGCGGACCTCACGGCGATGACCGTCGATCTCGCCGATCTGGCATCGATCCGCGCGTTCGCCGACCGTTTCAAGAGCGCGCACGCACGGCTCGACATCCTCGTTCACAACGCGGCGGCGATCATGGTGCCGCAGGCTCTGACGCGCGACGGCTTCGAGATGCACATCGGCACCAATCATCTCGGGCCGTTCGCACTGACCGGCCTGCTGCTCGATGTGCTGCGCGCCGCACCGCAGGCCCGCGTGGTCAGCACCGGCAGCCTCGCGCACCGCATGAGCAGCGGGCTCGATCTCGACGACAGCCACTACACCCGGCGGCCCTACAAGGAAATGGACGCCTACGGCGCGAGCAAGATCGCGGCACTGAGTTTCACCTTCGAGCTCGACCGTCGCCTGCGCCGCGCCGACCTGCCGATCCTGTCGGTCGCCGCCCATCCGGGCTATACCGCGACCAACGACGACATCGGCAATGTCTTCATGCGCCTGGCGACGCGACTGTTCGCGCAGAAGCCGGCGATCGGCGCCCTGCCGGCGCTGTACGCGGCGACCGCACCGGGGATTCGCGGTGGCGACTACATCGGCCCGTCCGGCTTCAAGGAGCTCGGCGGACCACCGCGGCCGGTCAGCGCCAGCGATGTCACCCACGATCCGGCAATCGGCGCGCAGCTCTGGCAGTGGTCGCAGTTGCAGACCGGCGTACAGTATCTGGACGCCACTTCGTCGGAGTAAGCGATGTCCGTGGTTCGCCGTATCGTTCTCGCACTGGTGTTCGGCTGGTTCTTCTTCGGCAGCATCGGCCACTTCGTCGATGCGAGCTTCTTCGCCGGGCTGGTGCCGCCGTACATTCCGTTTCCGCGAGCCGCGGTCGCGATCAGCGGCACCTTCGAAATGCTCGGCGCGATCGGCCTGCTGTTCGCCAGGACGCGGCAAGCCGCGGGCATCGGCCTGATCGTGCTGACGATCTGCGTCACCCCCGCCAACCTGAACATGTGGCTGCACCGGGACCTGTTCCCGCAGTTCCATCCGACCTTCATCACCGTGCGCCTGATGCTGCAGCCGCTGCTGCTGCTCGGCATCTGGTGGAGCAGCAGACGCCGCGACATCGCGGCCGGCTGAGCCGAATCGGGGGTCTCCAACTCCAGACTGCAGGTCCGACTTACATTCGGCTTCGTCGCCGCTCGAATGGCATCTTTCTTAAAAACGGTTCACTATTTCGTCATCAAATTTCCGAAGAACCAATAAGTAGCGTCGGCACTCCACCCGTTGCAAGAAATGAGGAAATCGAAATGGCAATCGTCGGAAAGAACCTGCTGCTGGTCTCCGTTGTTTTGGCTGGCTTCGCTATGCCGACCTTCGCTGATGACTCCGCAGGCAACGGCAGTTCGGGCAGCGGCGGCAGTTCGGATGACAATCGCTCGCTTACCCAGCAAGGGGCCGATCTTGTACAGAGCGCTGGCGAAGGAACTTGGGTGCAGCCAGCCACCGACGCCGTCGCGAATCAGATTCGGCAGCTTGATGATGGCAATGACGGCAACTAGCTGAAGTTCAGCAAGAAGCGCCCAACCCGTTGCTGAGAGCAGTGCGCTGATTGGCACAGCGGTCCGCATCGCGGGTGACACCGAACAACACAGTGCATCCAACTCGACGGAGCCGGTTTGCCTTCGTTGACATGTGGGCACCGCTCGCCGAGAGACAAGGTGGAAAGCTGATTGTTGCGGCGCCGACGACAGACGCTGTTTTTTATATCGGGGAAGACTCACCGGCTGCCATCGATGCGCTACGTACGCTCGTAACGAACATCATGGCCCGCGCACCGAATCGTTTGTCCGATTTGCTGCTCCGTTGGAACCCGTCCGGCTGGGAAGTGGTGCATTGAAGTGTCACGCCGCCCACCGGCATCAAGTACCACTCTGAAGGCCGTCACCCATTTCGGGCGCCAGACTCGAACCCGACATGCCGATCGAACGAAGGCAGGCGGCCATTTTCCAAGCTTGCGAGATCCCATGTTCAAGACCCTGATTTGCCGCACATCGCTGCTGCGCCATCTGGCCCTCCCGGCAATGCTGCTGCTCGCCGCACCGCTGGCGCGCGCCGACGCGACAGCGAGTCCCGACCTGCGGGCCGAAGTCGTGGCCACCGAGCGGGCATTCGCGCAGACCATGGCCGATCGCGATCACGCGGCTTTCGCGCGCTTCGTGGCCGACGACGCGATCTTCATCAACGGAGCCGGTGCGCTGCGCGGCAAGGCGGCGATCGCCGCGGCCTGGCAGAAGCTGTACGCCACGCCGCAGGCGCCGTTTTCGTGGGCGCCGTCGCTGGTCGAGGTCAACGACGCCGGCACGCTGGCGATCAGCCGCGGCCCGGTGTACGACCCGTCCGGCAAGCTGGTGTCCGGCTTCAGTTCGATCTGGCGGCGCGACGCACCTGGCGTCTGGAAAATCATCTTCGACCAGGGCACCGACGTGCGTGCCTGCGATCTCGAGGCAAAACCCTAGGCACCGCGACCTGCGCGCGCATCGCTCCGGCGGCCCGCGCGGCGGGGCGGGAAATCCCCCAGCACGACTCAATGTCGCGATCGGCCGTGCCACAATCTGCCGGTCCACGGCCCGCAAGGCCGCAAAAAAACAGGGAGCCCCCACCATGAGCGCATCCGCGCCGGCCGTCCCGCAGCTGTCGCTGCGCGCCATCATTCTGTCGATGCTGCTGGCGATGATCCTCGCCGCCGCCAATGCCTATCTCGGCCTGTTTGCGGGCCTGACGATCGCCACCGCGATTCCGGCGGCGGTCGTGTCGATGGCGGTGCTGCGCGTGCTCGGCGGCGGGTCCATCCTCGAGAACAACATCGTGCAGACCGGTGCCTCGGCCGGCTCGTCGATCGCCGCCGGCGTGATCTTCACGATCCCGGCACTGATCATTCTCGGCTACTGGCACGACTTCAAGTATTCCTGGGTGCTCGCGATCGCCGGCCTCGGCGGCCTGCTCGGCGTGCTGTTCTCGGTGCCGTTGCGGCGCACGATGATCGTCGAGGACCCGCTGGCATTTCCGGAAGGCAAGGCCGCCGCCGAAGTGCTCAAGGCCGGCGAAAATCCCGGAGGCGGCGTCAAGACCCTCGCGTTCGCCGGCGTGGTCGGCTCGCTGATCAAGCTGGCAGCGGCCAGCGGCCTGAAGCTGATCCCGGACGCGGCGATCGGCTCGACCTTCTTCGGCCGCTACTTCGCGTTCATGGGCACCAACCTGTCGCCGGCCCTGCTCGGCGTCGGTTACATCGTCGGCCTCAACGTCGGCATCGTCGTTGTCGCCGGCAGCATCCTGTCGTGGAACATCGCGATCCCGATCTACCACGCGTACTTCCTGAATTCCGATCCGGAACTGGCGGCGAAGATCGCCGGCGCCGGCGCTGCCGACATCGGCTATGCGATCTGGAACGCCAAGATCCGCTATCTCGGCGTCGGCGCAATGCTGATCGGCGGCATCTGGACGCTGTTCTCGCTGCGCAAGTCGCTGGCGTCCGGCATCAAGAGCGGTCTCGCCGCCGCACGCAAGAACGTCGGCGCTGCCGCGATCGCGGAAGTCGATCGCGACCTGCCGATGAAGTGGATGCTGATCGCGCTGGTGGTGTTCACGATCCCGCTCGCCCTGCTGTACCAGGCGATCGTCGCCAACTGGCTGGTCAGCATTCCGATGACGCTGATCATGATCGTCGCCGGCTTCCTGTTCGTGTCGGTGTCCGGCTACCTGGCCGGCCTGGTCGGCTCGTCGAACAATCCGGTGTCCGGCATCACGATCGCGACCATCCTGTTCGCGTCGATGGTGCTAATCGTGCTGCTCGGTCGCGATTCGCCGATCGGTGCGGTCGCCGCGATCATGATCGGCGCCGTGGTCTGCTGCGCGGCGGCGGTCGGCGGCGACAACCTGCAGGATCTCAAGGCCGGTTATCTGGTCGGCGCCACGCCGTGGAAGCAGCAGCTGATGCTGTGCATCGGCGCATTTTCCTGCGCGCTGGTGATGGCGCCGGTGCTCAACCTGCTGGCCGCCGCCTACGGCATCGGCGCACCGACGCCGGAACATCCGAATGCGCTGGCCGCACCGCAGGCCAATCTGATGGCCTCGGTCGCCAAGGGCATGTTCGGCGGCCATCTGCCGTGGACGATGATCGAACTCGGCGCGGTGATCGGCGCGCTGACGATCGCGCTCGACGAGTGGCTGAAGAAACGCGGATCGAGTTTTCGCGTGCCGGTGCTCGGCGCGGCGATCGGCATCTACCTGCCGCTGGAACTGATGGTGCCGATCTTCCTCGGCGGCCTGCTCAATCATCTGGTCGCGCGCAAGCATCCGGATGCAGTGAGCGAAGAGGCTCGCGACCGCATCCACCAGCCGGGCACGCTGTTCTCGGCCGGCCTGATCACCGGCGAGGCGCTGACCGGTATCATCATCGCGATTCCGATCGTCGTCTCCGGACGTGCCGACGTGCTCGCCCTGCCCGACACCTTCCAGTTCGGCCAGTTCGTCGGCCTGATCGTGCTCGCCGTCGTCGCCTGGCTGCTGTACCGCAGCGGGGCCAAAGCGCAGGGTTGAGCACGCTCGTTCAGCGGCGGTGCGGGCCGCAGCCGCAGACTGCGCCGATGATCAAGAAAACCCTGACGGCGCTGGTGCTCGCGGCGCTCAGCGGCGCTGTGCAGGCGGATGCGAGCCTGAACTTCGTCGACCCGGCCAGCGGTGCCTGGCAGTCACGGATCAGCGTGGCCGGCGATCGCCTGCGCGTCGATGCCGCTGGCGCGGTCGGCGGTTCCTACGTCGTGCTCGACCTGCGCACGCGGACGCTGACACAGATCGATCCGGCCGCGCGCGCGACGAGCAGCAGCAGCATCGAACAGGTGCAGACCCTGGTGCGCAGCATCACGCAGGCCGCCGATCCGGCGAGCCAGCCGCTGCTGCAGCTCGCGCTCGAAAACCTGCCGGACGCGCAACGCACGCAGGCCGAATCGCTGCTGCGCCAGTCGCAACGCGACGAGGTGATTCCCTACGCGGCGACCGATCGGCATGACCAGGTCGCCGGTTATCCGTGCACGATCTACCGGCAGCAATCGGATACCGGCGACCGTCGCGAAGTCTGTGCGGCCGCGTACGGCGATCTGAAACTGGCGCCCGGCGACACGCGCACGCTGCAGACCGCACTCGGCCTGTTGCGCGACACCGGCGGGCCCTGGCTGCGCGTGGCTGAAGTGCCCGGCCTGCCGATCCGCTACGCCGGCAGCTACGGCGGACAGGCCTACGCCGGCAGCGGACAGCTGCAGTCGATCTCGCATGCCGCGTTACCGGTCGCGAATTTCGACGATCCGCCGGGCTATCGCATCATCTCGCTGTTCGACATGCTGTCGTTGATGGGCGAGGCGCGCTGATCGCCCCGCTCAGGCGTCCGGCTCGTCGCCTTCCGCGGCGAGCACTTCGAGTTGCCGCTCCTGCACGGTCCGCGCATCGGTTCCGGCCGGCACGCCGGTCCAGGCGCGAATCTCGCTTTCGTGCGCGCGCACCAGCCGCCGTCCTTCCTCGATCGCCTCGCCGGCGCGATGGAAGTCCATCAGCGCGAAATCGTCGAGCCGCGGAATCAGCGTGATCTCCGGGGGATCGCCGGCCATGCGCGAGCGCGTCAGACGGTCCTGCATGATGTTGACGCTTGACGCCACCGAATCGAAGAAGCTCGGCGTGTCGCTGTTGCTGCTCTGCAGGTAGTTGACGACCTTGTTCCAGAAGCTGCGGTTCTTGCCGTCGCCACCCTGCTTTTCCTCGGCGTCGGCTTCACGTTGCGCCTCGGCGCGGCTGGCGCTCGACATGTGGCTGCCGACCAGCTGCGCATTGAGATTGACGGCGATCACGACATCGGCACCGAGCGCGCGACAGGCCGACACCGGCACCGGATTGACGAGTCCGCCGTCGAGCATCCAGCGGTCCTCGTGCTTGACCGGCGTGAACAGGCCGGGCATCGCGCAGGAGGCGCGCGCCGCCGCCCAGACCGGGCCGCTCGTGATCCAGATTTCGCGGCCGCTCTGCATTTCGGTGGCCACCGACACGAAGCGCTGTTCAAGCTCCTCGATGTTGGGGTTGCGATGGTGCTCGTTGAAGAACCCGAACAGGCGCTCGCCCTTGACGAAGCCGCCGGTCAGGGTGAGATCCATGAGGCCGAAGACGTCGCGCACGGTCAGCTTGCAGACCCAGTCGGCGAATTCCCGCAGCTGGCCGGCGACATAGACACCGCCGACCAGAGCACCGACCGAGGTGCCGGCGATCACCTGCGGTCGCACGCCGAGTGCTTCGAGTTCGAGAATGATGCCGATGTGCGACCAGCCGCGCGCCGAGCCGCTGCCCAGGGCCAGGCCGACGACCGGCGGTTTGTGTTCAGGTTTCATGCGGCAGGAAAAATAGCAGGCGCAGCTTGCTGGCGCCCGAACAGACCCGCACGAGTCATGCCGTCAGGCCCGCGAACAGATCCGGCTGCAGACGCGGATCATCGGCCTCGTGGAAATTCGCGAGTCCGACGCCGACCAGGCGATACAGCGTCGGCGGTGCGCCGGCCTCGTGCTCATCCTCCACGCGCGCGCACAGCGAGATCGCCATCGCGGCCAGTTCCGCCTCGGAGGCCGGCGGCTGTGCCGGCGTCAGGCTGCGCGTCAGGATGCGGAAGTCGCGCGTCTTCAACTTCAGCACGACGGTGCGCGGCACGCGTTCCGTCCGGCGCGACGCGGCCCAGGTCTTGGCGGCCAGCCGCTCGATGTGAGGGGCCAGCGCCGACAACGGCAGATCGTCGGCGAACGTGTCCTCGGCCGACACCGATTGCGTCGGCCGATCCGCCTGCACGCGATGCTCGTCGATACCCTGCGCCAGTTCGGCGAGACGGCGCCCGTAGCGGCCGAAGCGCGTCTCCAGCTCCAGCACCGAAAATGCCCGCAATTGGCCGACCGTGTCGATGCCGAGCCCGGCGAGACGCTCGCCCATCACCTTGCCGACCCCCGGCAGCCGCCCGACCGGCAGCGGCGCCAGAAACGCGAGCACGTCTCTGGGGCGGATCACGAACAGGCCGTCGGGCTTGTTCCAGTCCGATGCGATCTTGGCGAGAAACTTGTTGGGTGCGACGCCGGCCGATGCGGTCAACTGCAGTTGCTCGCGTATCTGGCTGCGGATGCGCTGCGCCACTTCGGTCGCCGAGGCCAGCGCCTGCTTGTTCTCGCTGACGTCGAGATAGGCTTCGTCCAGCGACAGCGGTTCGACCAGATCGGTATGCGAGAGGAAGATTTCGCGCACCGCGCGCGACACGGCGCGATAACGCGTGAAGTCCGGCGGCACGAACACCGCTTCGGGGCACAGGCGTTCGGCACGCACGGCCGGCATCGCTGAACGCACGCCGAACACGCGCGCCTCGTAGGAAGCTGCGCAGACCACCGAGCGTGTGCCGCGCCAGGCGACGACCACCGGCCGGCCGCGCAGGGCCGGGTCATCGCGCTGCTCGACCGACGCGTAGAACGCGTCCATGTCGACGTGAATGATCTTGCGCGGAGCGTGCTGCGGCATGTCCGGCTTATGATGCCGTGCGTCCGCGCATCTGCCCACCGGGTCCGCGCATCCGTCGATTCAGGCCGAGTAAATCGCTTTGCGCCATTGTCACTTCAGGGACTCAGCGGAAGCCGCAATGCAAGATCGCAGGGAGCGAAATCCGGAGGCGTGCAGCCGAACACCCGCGGCGTGCCTGCTGCCGATCATGGCGGCCGCCTGCGCGTTGTCGGCCTGCAGCAGCAGCCCGAGCCGCCCCGCCGCCGACACGGAGACCGCAAGCGCCGCGCCACGGCCGCTGCATCTGCGGCTGACGTCGCATCTGTCCTCGCTGTCCTCATCGATGCTTGCCGACCGCGACGCCGCGAAGGCACGGGCGCCAGTGGCGGCCAGCGGCCACGAGCCGCCGGTGACCCGGACTGCTGCCGCCACCGACGCGGCGACTCCGGCCGACCATCCGGCCACACCGGCGCCGGAAGCCGCGCACGTTCCGACCCCGCCGACCGCCAGCGATACCGACGCCACGCCGCCGCAGGTCTTCGAAACCGACGTGCGCGGCGAAACCGTGCCGGGCGAAGCCGTCGTCATCGGCACGAAAAGCGCGGACGACGAGCCGCTGGACCCGGTCCATCTTTGCACCCAGCTGGCGCCGGGCGACGAGCAGACGATCGCGCAGACCAAGCGGCGCGTCGAGGAAATGGTCTGCACGGCCTCGATGTGGTTCGACGGCCTGTTCGGCGATCGCTACTACATCAGCGAATCGCGCAAGGTGAACGGTACGGTCGAACTCAGCGACAACTATTCGCAGTTCTACGGCAACACCATCCGCCTGCGCTTCGACGCTCAGGTACCGCTGCCCAATCTCAACCGCCACCTCTCGGCGTTCATCGGCCGCGACAACGAGGAAGACTTCGTTCACGATCGCTTCGACAACTCGACACTGCGCAACAACTTCCCGAAAGTCGACGATCACGAAAAGCTGTTCGCCGGCCTCGGCTACGAATTGCCGGGCAGCGACCGCTTCTCGACCAGTTTCCGCGCCGGTGTGCGCGGACTCGCACGCCCCGAGGCCTTCGTGCAGAGCCGTCTGCGCTACAACGCCTATGCCGACGACAACGACCTGGTGAACCTGCGGGCAACGCCGTTCTACACGACGGCCGACCGCCTGGGCGTCACGCTCGGCGCCGACTACAGCCACGTCCTCGACCAGACCATGCTGATCCGCTTCGGCAATGTCGGGACCTGGTCGCAGAGCACGCAGGGTCTGGACTGGCGTTCGACGCTGACGGTCTACCAGGCCCTGCTGAGCATCCGCTGCGGCCTGGCCTACGAGCTGTTCGTGCGTGGCGAAACCGGTGACGACGTGCCGCTGCACGAATACGGCTTGCAGACCACGTTCCGCCACCCGATTTTCGGCGGCAAGCTGTACGGCGAATGGGTGCTCGGCTACAGCTTTCCGCGCGAGGATCTCGACCAGCAGCGCAGCGGTTCCTACCTCGCCGGCGTCTCGCTGCAGATGCCGTTCGGCAAGCAGCCATAGAAAAGCCGGCTTGCGCCGGCTTCCGCGAATCTCGCGTCGGCCTCAGGGTGTCGGCGCACGCCGTCCCAGCAGCAGCGAAATCACCGCCATGACGAGAAACACGAAGAACAGGATCTTGGCGATCGAAACCGCGCCGGCGGCAATACCCGAAAAGCCGAAGAACGCGGCGATCAGGGCGATGACGAAAAACACGATCGTGTAGTAGAGCATGGTGAACCTCCTTGTTCGGCGGTGTCCGATGAACAACCCGCGCCGTTCCACCGTGCCCGGGCGCGATGAATTCGTACTGAACTCGCATCGCCGGGGTCGATTGGCGATACTCTTGGGCATGTCCATTGCCGCCGTCGCCAACGCCTCCATGAATCGTCTGCGCGTTTTCCTGTCCGCTTTCACTTTGATCCTGCTGAGCGCCTGCGCCACCGATGGCGTCGTGCACCCGGCGCCGTGCAAGGATTCCTGCACGACGCATAGCGAGGGTTACCAGTGGGCGATGGACGCGGCGCTGGTCGATCCGTCGCCATGCGACAACAAGGCCTACGGGCCGGACTTCGTGCGTGGCTGCAAGGACGCGGTCAACGATTTCAGCCAGCTGCAGCCGGCGTCCAAGGGGCTCTGAAACCCGCTTCCGCCGGTCGGCCGTTCTCTGCCGACCGGCATCCGGTCGTGCCGCGCCGGCGCGGCGCTTGTCAGGATGCGCGATACCCCGTCCGAGGAGTCGCCTGTGCACGATCGTCGTCGATTGTCTGCGGACGAGGTGCTGTTCCGCACCGGGGAATCCGGTGATATCGCCTTCCTGATCGAGTCGGGTTCCGTCGAGATCTATCTCGAGCACGAAGACGGCGCCGAATCGATCGCGACGCTGCAGTCCGGCGACCTGTTCGGCGAAATGGCGCTGGCCGGCAATCACACGCGCACCGCCTGTGCACGGGCCGTGGCCGACACCGAGCTGCTGGTCGTGACTCACGAACTGCTGAACGAGCAGATGGCGCGCGCAACACCCGTGTTGCGCCACCTGCTGCGCGTGACGCTCGCCCGCAGCCGCGATCTCCTGCACCGGCTGCAGCAGTCCAGCACCGTGGACGCCACGCCCAGCGCGCGCTACTCGGGCAGTGAGCATGTCGATCGCGAGCTGGCCGTGCAGCGCCTGCGCACCGAGCAGGCACTGCGCGAGGCGCTGCGCGACGATGGCCTGCAATTGCACTATCAGCCGATCGTCGATCTGGCGAGCGGCACGATCGCCGGTTTCGAAGCCCTGATCCGCTGGTACGACCCGGCTGGCCGGCCGATTCCGCCGAGCTCGTTCATCAGCATCGCCGAGGATTCGGGACTGATCGTCGAGATCGGCCACTGGATCATCGATACCGCGACCGCAGCCCTGGCGCAGATGGGCAAGGTGCGCAGCGACGCACCGCCGTTCTGTTCAATCAATCTTTCACCGTGGCAGTTCGATGATCCGCAGCTGTTCCCGAGCATTCGCGACGCCTTGTTGCGACACGCGCTCGATCCGCGGCGCCTGCGCCTGGAAATCACCGAGTCGGCCGCCTTCGGCGACCCCGATGCCGTGCGCCGGCTGCTCGATCAGTGCCGGGCGCTGGGCTGTGCGCTGCTGGTCGACGATTTCGGTACCGGCTACAGCTCGCTGTCGTACCTGCACCGCCTGCCGATCGATGCGATCAAGCTCGACCGCAGCTTCATCGACGATCTCGGCGAGAGCCGTGGCGCCGCCGCGATCGTGCGTGCCATCACCGGACTGGCCGCCGACCTCGGCATGTACACGGTCGCCGAAGGCATCGAGACCGAAGCGCAAAGCGCGGCCTGCGCGCGCTACGGCGTGCACTACGGACAGGGCTATCACTTCTCTCGTGGCGTGCCGCTGGGCGAGGCGCTGAACCTGCTCCGTGCGCCGGTCGTGCCGCGCGTCGCCACGTCGCCGGCGGCCTGAGAGCGGCAACGCCGCGCGGGTCATCGCCCGGCGTCGCGTTCGCCTCAGGCGAACGCGACCACGCTCTGACGGCTGAGCGCGACGGCCTTGCGGTCCGGACTCCAGAGCGTCGCCGCCTGACTCAGATAGCCGCTCTGCGCTGCGTTGACCTCGGCGTCCATCAACCACCACGCGTCGCCGGCCGGGTCGTAATCCGGCCGCAGCAACTCGAGCATCCAGGTCATCGAGCTCGCCTGCGCGCGGGTGTTCAACACCGACAGGCCCGGGCTGGGAATCGAATCGGCGAGCGCGATCAGTTGCAATTCACCGACTGGCCGGTCTTCGCGCAGCCGTACGTAGATCTGCGTCTTCGGTTCCGCCGCACCGCGGAACGGGAAACCGCCGCTGGCCCAGCGGAAATTCAGATACTGCGTGAACGCCGGCGTGACGCCCTCGACATAGCGCAGCTCGCGCGCCTCCGGCGGCTCCACCGTCAGGCCCGGCCACGGGGGCGCGATCGCCAGCACCGATTCGCGTGACAGGCCGAAGATGCCGAGCACCGCGCAGGCAAGCTGTTCGCCGTCGAACAGTTGCGCCTCGACCTGCGTCGCCGATCTGCCGCTGCGCAGCACGCGCGTCGCGATCCGGATGTCGCCGGCGGGAATCGGCGCGATGAACGTGGTCTGCAGGGTACGCAAGGGGGCAGCGTTGCCGATCAGGCCACGCATCGCCTGCACTGCGAGCGCCGCCTGCAGGCCGCCGAACAAGGTGCGCCCCTGTTGCCAGTCGGGCGTGACCGCAACCCGCCACTCGCTGCCGGCGCCGCTGACCGACGCCATGAGTTCTGAAAACTGCATCTCGGCACTTCCTGAAAATTTTCCGGGCGCGATTGTGCAGCAAAAGCCCGCGGGCAAGAAAAAGGCCGCCCCGGGGGCGGCCTTCTTGCCCGCGGGCTATCAGTTCGGCTTCGCGGCCGCTTTCGGCAGCACCAGGCCGCGCTGATCGAGCAGCGGCTGGATGTCCGGATCGTGGCCGATGAAGTCGTGGAACAGGGTCGACGCATCGACGCTGCCGCCCTTCGACAGCAGCATGGCGCGGAAACGTTCGCCGCTCTCGCGCTTCAGGCCGCCGTGCTGGCGGAACCACTGTGCCGTGTCGGTATCGAGCACCGCGCTCCAGATGTAGGCGTAGTAGCCGGCGTCGTAGCCCAGCGAAAATGCGTGCGCGAAGTACGGGCTGTGGTAGCGCGGCGGCACTTCCGGCACATCGATGCCGGCATCGTGCAGCACCTTGCTTTCGAAGGCACTGACGTCGGCGACCTGTGCATCGGCGACCGGCAGCTGGTACCAGCTCTGGTCGATGATCGACGCTTCCAGGTACTCGGTGGTGGTGAAGCCCTGACCGTACTTCTGGGTCGCCATCACCTTGTCGAGCAGCGCCCTGGGCATCGGCGCGCCGGTCTTGTAGTGCTTCGCGTAGTGCTTCAGCACGTCGGGATCGGTGGCCCACATTTCGTTGAACTGCGACGGATACTCGACGAAATCGCGCGGCACGGCGGTGCCCGCGAAGTACGGATATTTGACGTCAGAGAACATGCCATGCAGCGCATGGCCGAACTCGTGGAACATCGTCGTCACCTCGTCGAACGTCAGCAGGGTCGGCTGACCGGCGGCCGGCTTCGGGATGTTGAGGTTGTTGACGACCACCGGTCGGGTGCCGAGCAGATCGGACTGCGACACGTACTCGTTCATCCAGGCGCCGCCGTTCTTCGAGTCGCGCTTGTAATAGTCGGTCAGGAACAGGGCGAGTCTGGAACCGTCCTTGTCGAAGACCTCGAACACGCGCACGTCCGGATGGTAGACCGGCAGATCGGTGCGCTCCTTGAACGTCAGACCGTACAGCTCGTGCGCCTCGTAGAACAGACCGTTCTGCAGCACGTCGTCGAGTTCCAGATACGGCTTCATCTGCGACTCGTCGAAGTCGTACTTGGCCTTGCGCAGCTTCTCGGCGTAATAGGCCCAGTCCCAGGCTGCCAGCTTGTAGCCGGCGTGTTCGGCGTCCGCCAGCTTCTGCATCTCGGCCAGGTCGCGGTGGACGTTGGCAACGGCCGCCGGCACCAGCTGCGCGAGCATCTTGTTGACCGCCTCCGGCGTCTTCGCGGTTTCGTCTTCGAGCACGTAAGCCGCATGGCTCGGATATCCGAGCAGCGCCGCGCGCTGCGCCGACAGCAGCACGATCTGTTTGATCACGCCGGTATTGTCGAAGGCGCTGCCATGACTGCAGCGCGTCACCGAGGCCTGATAGATCTTCTCGCGCAGGGCGCGGCTCTTGAGATGCGCCAGCGCCGGCTGGCCGGTAGTGTTCTGCAGGGTGATGACGTATTTGCCGTCAAGGCCGCGCGACTTCGCCGCTTCGGCTGCGGTGCTGATTTCGGCGTCCGACATGCCATCCAGCTCGGCGCGCGTATCGACGACGACCGCCGCAGCGGCAGTACCCTTCAGCAGGTTCTGCTCGAACTGCGTGCTCAGCTGCGAAAGCTGCTCGTTGAAGTGGCGCAGCTTTTCCTTCTGCGCATCGTCGAGGTCCGCGCCGGCGCGGACAAAGCGCGTGTGGTAGCGCTCCAGCAGGCGTTCCGACTGCGGATCGAGATCCAGCAGGCGCCGCGTGTTGTACAGGGCACGCACGCGTGCGTAGAGGCGCGCATCGAGATAGATCGCGTCGCTGTGCGCGGCGAGCCTGGGCGCGACATCGGCCTGCAGCTTTTCGAGGGTCTCGTTGGTGTTCGACGAGGTCAGGTTGAAGAACACCGACGACACGCGGGCCAGCATCGCGCCCGATTTCTCCATCGCCACGATCGTGTTGTCGAAGCTGGGCCGCTCCGGATTGTTGGCGATTGCGTCGATCTCGGCCCGCTGCGCGGCCATGCCGGCCGCAAAGGCCGGCGCGAAGTCGCTGTCGTGAATCTTGTCGAAGGGCGGCAGCTGGTACGGCAGCGTGCTCGCGGTGGCAAACGGGTTATCGCGCATGTCGGGGGTCGGGTCGGCGGCAAGGGCACTGCCGGCGCTGAGCAGCATGCCAGCGGCAAGCGCCAGTGTGATCGGGGCGTTCATGGAATCTCCGTAGCGGGAAAGCGGCCGCCTTCGAACCGTGGCGGTTTGGTGACAGCGGGGATATTTTCATGTGCATGAGGGCCGCACAAGAAGGATTGCCCCCAGAGCCGCGCCGGGCTCCGGGGAGTTCGTCGCTAAAATGTCACCGGTCCGAACTAGATTGCAGCGCCGTGACCCGATCCGCTTTCCGCCCGTTGCGCCCGACGATCCTGGTGCTGGTCGCGGCGCTGCTTTACGCAGCGCTGGTGCAATGGCTGTGTGGCTGGCGGGAGTTGCTTGCGGTCTGGACACAACTTCCGGCCTGGCTGATTCCGGGTTTTGTCGCGGCGATGCTGCTGAGCTATGCGCTGCGCGCCTGGCGTCTTTGTCGCAGTGCCGACGAGATTCCGCGGGCGCACTACATCGCGACCCTGCGCCTGCTGTGGCTGCACAATGCCGCGAATCTGCTGCTGCCGGCCCGCCTCGGCGAGTTCACGCTGCCCTGGCTGCTGCAGCGCCGCTTCGGCATCTCCTGGCCTCGCGGCGGCGGTCTGCTGTTGTGGCTGCGCCTGCTCGACCTGCATTGTGTCGCCGCGCTCGCCACCCTGGCGATCGGCCTGCATCTCGACCGCAGCTGGGCCATCGCGGCAACGCTCTTCGCGAGCGTTCTCGCCCTGCTCCCGATCGTGCTGTGCGTCGCGCATCGCCGGCTGCTGCAGTTTGCGCCGCTGGCGGCACGACCGCGCGTCGCCGACATGCTGCGTGCGATTCCGGACGACGCGACAAGACTGGGCCGGGAACTGTTGCTGACCTGGCTGGCATGGCTGGCGAAGCTCGCCGCCTTCGCGCTGGTCCTGCAGACCCTCGCCGCCGTATCACCGGCATCGGCCCTGCTCGGCGCGATCGGCGGCGACGCCAGCACGCTGCTGCCGCTGCACGCGCCGGCCGGCGCCGGCAGCTTCGAGGCCGGCGTGCTGCTGGGCCTCGGCCACGGCGTGGCCGGCCTCGGCGCCGCCGTGACCCTGCATCTGCTGCTGCTCGGCACCGCGCTGATCGGCGCCCTGCTGTCGTTCCCGGAACTGCCTGTCCGCCACAAGCCCGACGATGAGCCAGCCCCTTGCTGATACCGGACCGCGACGCGCGCCGACGCTGTCGCTGGTCGTGCCGCTGTACAACGAGCAGGACAACATCCTGCCGCTGGCAACGCGCGTTCATGACAGCCTGAGCGGCTATCGCGGACCATGGGAGTTGCTGCTGGTCGACGACGGCAGTCGCGATCGCAGCGGCGCACGCATCGACGAGGCGATCGCGCGGCACGGCGCCCATGTGCAACACGTCCGCCTTGCCCGCAACAGCGGACAGACTGCCGCGATGCAGGCCGGCATCGACATGGCAAGAGGCGAACTGATCGCAACGCTCGACGGCGACCTGCAGAACGATCCCGGCGATATCCCGCGCATGGTCGACGAGCTGCTGGACCGGGATCTCGACCTGCTCTGCGGTCTGCGCCTGGATCGCAAGGATCACTGGCTGTCGCGCAAGCTGCCGTCGAAGATCGCGAATGGATTGATCGCGCGCGTCAGCGGCGTGCGATTGCACGACTACGGCTGCAGTCTCAAGCTGATGCGTCGCCAGGTCATACGCGACGTGCGCCTGTACGGCGAAATGCATCGCCTGATCCCGCTGTGGGTCGCCACCGTCACCTCGCCGACGCGAATCGCGGAAACACCGGTCCGGCACCACCCGCGCCTGCATGGCGAATCCAAGTACGGCCTTTCGCGAACCTTCCGGGTGCTGCTCGACCTGCTGACCGCCTTCTTCTTCCTGCGCTTCCAGGCACGCCCCGGGCACTTCTTCGGCTCGATCGGTCTGGTCGTCGGCGCACTCGGCAGCGTGGCGATGGCGCATCTGGCCTTCGTCAAGTTCGCGCTCGGTGAAGACATCGGCCATCGGCCGCTGCTGCTGATCGCCCTGCTGCTGCTGATGTTCGCCGCGCAGTTCATCACCACCGGCATCCTTGCCGAAATGCTCGTCCGTCTGCGTCAGTCCGGCGTGGCCGTGACACTCCCGGAGCGCGCCGATGAGCGGCCCTGGCACCAGGCCGATGTCTGAGCGTGGCTGGCTGCTGCTGTTTGCCGTGCTCGGCTTCGTGCTCGGCGCACGCAGCGTGCCGCTGTTCGATCTCGACGAAGGTGCGTTCAGCGAGGCGACGATCGAAATGCTGGACAGCGGCAACTACGTCAGCACCACGCTGAACGGCGAACCGCGCTACGACAAGCCGATGCTGACCTACTGGCTGCAGGCCGCCGCGGTACGCGCGCTGGGGCGCAGCGAGCTTGCGTTCCGCCTGCCGTCGATACTCTGCGCGACGCTGTGGATGTGGCTGGTCCATGCCTTCGCGCGTGCGCGCGAGCGAACGCCGGGCGAGGCGCTGGTCGCCGCCGCGGCCCTGAGCCTGGGGCTGATGAGCAGCGTCATCGGCCACGCGGCGACGGCCGACGGCCTGCTCAATCTGCTGCTGGCATCGGCCGGGCTCGACATCTTCCGCTGGTACGAACAGCCGCGTCGCAGCACGCTGCTGCGCGTCTACCTCGCGATCGGACTCGGCCTGCTGGCCAAGGGACCGGTCGCGCTCGCCATTCCCGGCGCCGTATCGCTGCTGTTCTTCGCGACCCAGGGCCGTCTGCGGCTGTGGTGGCGGGCGGTGCTCGATCCACTCGGCTGGCTGCTGCTGACGATCGTCGTCGCACCCTGGGTCTATGCGTCGATTCGCCAGGACGGCGGCATTTTCCTCGGTCATTTCCTGCTCGACCAGAACGTCGGCCGCTATTCCAGAACCATGGAACACCACGGCGGCCACTGGTGGTTCTATCTGGCGGCCCTGCCGCTGATCGTGCTGCCGTTCACGGGCGTGTTGCGCGCGGCGTTCGGCCGCGCGCTGGTCGGCGGCGACGCGCTCGATCGCTACTGCCTGATCTGGTTCGCGCTCGTGCTGCTGCTGTTTTCACTGTCGGCCACGCAGCTTCCGCATTATCTGCTGTATGGCTGCACGCCGCTGTTCCTGATGATCGGCCGTCACCACCAGGCCGTGCGCTGGCGGCGCCTCGCGCTGCTGCCGGGCGTGCTGCTGCTCCTGGCACTCGCGGCCCTGCCATGGCTGCTGCCGGTCGTCGCGCTGCATACCCACCGCGCCTACGAGCACGGCATCGTCGAACTCGCGATGGCCCAGTTCCATGCGCTCTACTTCGTCGCCGCGGCGGCCGCGCTGGCATTGAGCCTGGCGGCGATGCTGATCGCGCCGCGGCGCTGGCCGCTGGCGCTGTTGCTGCTCGCCGGAACGCAGGCGGCCATGCTCTGGGGCTTTGCGGCGCCGGCCTTCGCCGGCGCCTACCAGGTGCCGACGCGCGACGCCGCCTTGCGCGCGCGGGCGCTCGGCCTGCCGACCGTGATGTTTCACACCTACCTGCCGAGTTTCAGCGTCTATCGCGGCGCGCCGACGCCGCAGGGCACGCCGCAGCCGGGCGAACTCGTGTTCGTGCGTGCCGATCGTCTGGACGAACTGCAGCACGCGCTGCCTGCAGCCGAACTGTCAACAGAATTTAAGATGGGCGGAATAGTCTTGCTGCTTCGCCGATCCTGACGACAGCCGCTCATGCACCCCATCCTCGCGCGCCGGCTCCGGCACGCACTTCCGCACGCAGACGAACAACGCTGGCTGCTCGTCGTCGCCGGCTTCCTGGCGCTGGCCTGCGCCCTGCTGATCGTGGCCGGCGGCTATCACGCCGGCTTCGCGACGATCAATGGCTGGGGTCGGGCGTTCGACGATCGGCAGCTGGCGATGCTCACGCAGAGCGGCGATTCGCTGACCATGCTCAGCCTGTTCCTGCTGCTGGCCTGGCGCTACCCGCAGGCGATCTGGCTGGCGATCCTGTCGGCCCTGATTGCGACCCTGCTCTCGCACGGCATGAAGGCGATCGCCGATCAGCTGCGGCCGCCGGCGGTGCTCGATGTCCGGAGCTTCCGTCAGGTCGGCCCGCTCTGGCATCGCGACAGTTTTCCATCGGGTCACACGGTCACCGCGTTCGTCGCGGCCGGTGCCGTGCTCGGCTGCGGCCGCTGCAGCCGCAGCGCGCGCCTGCTGATATTGGCGCTGGCGGCCAGCGTCGGCTTCAGCCGCATCGCCGTCGGCGCGCACTGGCCGGCCGACGTGCTGGCCGGCGCTGCCGTCGGCCTGCTGTCGGTCTGGCTCGGCATCTGCCTGATGCGGCGCTGTCGCTGGGGGCTGCACCCGGCAGCGCACTACGTGCAGGCCGCGATCCTTGCCGCCTGCGCGTTCGCCGATCTCGTGCGAACACCCGCCTACGTCGATGCGCAGGATGCGACGCGCGCCGTTGCCTGCATCAGCCTGGCGTTGGCCGGCTGGCACTACCTGCTGGCGCCACGCCTCGCCACGGCGCGGCGTCCGTCGTTCGCCCGAATGGCGGGTCGCGGCGTCTGAGCGCCCTGCGCAAAGTTCAGGACCGGTTCACTCGCTGCCGCTAGCGTCTTGTCGGAAATCCGGCCTGCGACGTCGCACGCGCTGCCGGCCCCGACTGGCACAACACAAGCGGACAAGGCAGGCGATGAACGACAGCGCGCAAGTGGCTTTCGATCGGCAAGCGGCGGATCTCGACCATCGGACCCACACGCTGGGCAGCTCGCGATCGCTGGCGGCGCGAATCGGCATCCATCTGCAGACCATGCTCGAACGGCTGGTCGCGCGCGTTTCGCAGCTGCCGGACACGCCGGTCTACGACAGTGCGATGTTCCCGTGGACACAGTATCTCGAATCGCAGTGGCGCCTGATCCGCGCCGAACTCGATCAGGTGATGCTGGCACGCGAGCGCCTGCCGGCCTTCCAGCAGATCCTGGACGAAGTGCGCACGATCACGACCGACGATCAGTGGAAGACCTACTGGCTGCTGAGCGCCGGCATGGATTGCCGGGAGAACCAGGCGCGCTGCCCGGAAACGACGCGGCTGCTGCGCGCGATACCGGGCGCCTCGACCGCGTTCTTCTCGATTCTCGCGCCCGGCAAGAAGATTCCCCCGCACCGCGGGGCCTACAACGGCATCCTGCGCTGTCATCTGGCGATGATCGTGCCGGAACCGGCGCAGCACGTCGCGATTCGCGTCGGCAATCACATCTGTCACTGGCAGGAAGGCCGTACCCTGATCTTCGACGACAGCTTCAATCACGAGGTCTGGAACGACACCGACGGCTGGCGCGTGGTGCTGTTCATCGATTTCGCGCGACCGCTGCGCCAGCCCTGGCATCTGCTGAATCGCGCGTTTCTCGGTATCGCCCGCTTCCTGCCGCTGCTGCGCCGCGCCAATCGCCGGCACCGCGACTGGAAGCGCGGCTACTACCAGGCGCAGCCCTGAGCCGGCGCCGCCAGCGGAATCGGCAGACGCGAACGCGCGACGACGTACTCCGCGTTCCGGTCCGCAAATCGGCGAATCAACTCGCCGACGGACAGCGTATGCCGGCGGGATCGGCGTTCTGCCGGGTAGCGACAATCAGCGTGGCGATCCGGTCGGCGATCTGCGCCATCGCCTGCTGCGCACCGATCACCAGCGGCTCGTAACCGCCGCCAACCTTGGTGTTCGTGCGGCTCGCGCAGGTCCACGAGTTCGCCGCACCGGGCGCGATGCCGCCGCCGCTCGCGCGCACCGTCCACACCGCGCCGATGTCGACACTGTGCCCAAGCCAGCCGTCGAACCGCTGCACGTCGAGCATCACCTGATAGACCGGCAGGCCGGCCGGTGCCGCGACACCGGCGACATCCTGCGTGTGCAGGCGCTGCGACAGCGCCGCGGACAGCGCACCGCGAACCTCGTCCTTGAGCGGCGCGATCCACTGTCGGGTCTCGACCAGCGCCAGTTCGCCGCTGCCCTGGCGAACGACCAGCTCCGGTTGATCGACCTGCGCCGGCACATGCACCGGCTGCACATCGATCACGAACGCGGCCTCGCCTGCGACCGCCGGGGCGGCCGTGTCCGGTTTCAACAGTGTGTAGAAATGCGTGTGATCGTCGCTGCAGGCGGCCACCATCAGCAGCGCGGTCACGGCCGGCCACAGACGACGCCCGCGTTTCGGATGAGGACTCATGGCTGTTTCTCCGGTTTGCCGTCGGCGCTCGGTTCCTTGCCGTCCTGCTTGCCGAACACCAGCGACTCGGGGTGCCGCTTGAGGTAGTCGGCCAGCTCGCGCAGCGAGCGCGCCATGCGATCGACCGATGCCAGCGTGTCCTGCGTATTGCGCTGCAGCGGCGACCCGGACGACAGCATGTTCTGGTTGGCGGCATCGACGGCATCGCGCGCCTCGTGGATCAGCTGGCGCGCTTCCGGCGCCACCTGTCCGTCGAGCTGCTTGAGCAGGCTGTCGGCGCTCTTCAGCGTGCCGTTCAGGTTGTTGCCGATCTCGTCGAACGGAATCTGGTCGATCTTGTTGACGATGTCGGCGATCTGCTGCTGGATTTCCTCGAGTCCGCCGGTGACCGTCGGCAGTTCGAACGGCTGCGCCTTGCGATCGACGCTCACCTTGCCGGCCTTGCGATCGAAGTCCAGCGACACATACAGCTGACCGGTCAGCAGATTGCCGGGGCGCATTTGCGCGCGCAGGCCATAGCCGATCATGCGCGTGAAGAAATCGACCGTCGCCCGTTTCTCGTCACCCGATTTCCTGATCTGACGCTCGAACAGCTCGCCGAGACGTTCGGGATAGATGCGTGCGTCGACGACCGCAAACAGCTTGCGCGCGTCGGTGTCGTAGTCGAGCGCCGTGGCCGTGACGTTGCCGAGCACGACGCCGCGAAAATCGACCGGCGCGCCGACCACCAGGCCACGCATCGACTGGTTGAAGCGCATGCGCACGTTCATCGCCACGCCGTCGGGCGGCGCCATCGCTGCGTCGCGATTGTCGAACAGCGTGAAATGCGCGTTCTCCGCCGCCACCTCGCCGGCGCTGTCCGGCGACGGCGCCTGGAACGCGACCCCGCCGGCAACCACTGCCGCCAGCGATTCGGTGTTGAGCTTGAAGCCGGACGCACTGGCGCTGACGTCGACGCCGCTGGCGTTCCAGAAACGTGCGTTGTTCGTGACGAAACGGTCGTAGGGGCTGTTGACGAATATCTCCAGGGTCACGCCGCGACCGTCGTCGCGCAGCTTGTGCGCAACCACCCGACCGACCGGTTCGCGGCGGAAATACAGCGGCGAACCGATGTCCAGCGAACCGAGGTCCGCCGCCTCGAGCATGTAGCGGCGTCCTTTCTGGTCGGTGGTCACCGCCGGCGGGACTTCCAGGCCATCGAAGTCGGAGCGATCCTCCTTGGAGCGGCCGAGATCGACGCCGATGTAGGCACCGGACAGCAGGGTGTTGAGGCCGGACACGCCGCCGAGACCGATCCGCGGCCGGACGATCCAGAACTTGGTGTCCTCGACCGCCAGATCGGCGGCATCGTGGCTCAGTTCGACCTTGACCAGCACCTGCTCGTGATCCTTGCTGAGACGGATGCGCTTGACCTTGCCGACCACGACATCCTTGTAGCGCACCTCCGTGGTCCCGGCTTCCAGGCCTTCGGCGCTGTCGAAGTGAATGGTGATCGCCGGTCCGGATGCCAGCCAGGCGCGCAGCACGAGCACAAAGCCCGCGAGCGCCGCGACCGCCGGTACCAGCCAGATCAGCGACAGGCTCCAGCGCCGGCCGGTATGCACCGCGGGCTTCGGCAGGGGCGTGCCCGGTTCGGACATCGGTTCGCGATCGCTCATGACGTACTCACTGTCGGAGATTCGTCCCAGATCAGGCGGGGATCAAAACTCATGGAGGCCAGCATCGTCAGCACGACGACGGCACCGAATGCCACCGCGCCGGGGCCGGCGTGCACTTCCGCCACCGTGTGGAAATCGACCAGCGACACCAGCAGGGCGACGACGAAGATGTCCAGCATCGACCACTGGCCGACGAATTCGAGCAGGCGATACAGGCGCGCACGGCCGCGCCGGGCCCACCGCGACTGGCGGCGCGAACTGATCAGCAGCACGGTCAGGGCAACGATCTTCAGGATCGGCACGCAGATGCTGGCGATGAACACGATCAACGCCAGGTCCCAGGAGCCCTCCTGCCAGAGCACGCGAATGCCGCCGAGGATGGTGTTCTGCTGGTTATAGAGCAGGGTCTGCGTGTGCATGATCGGCAGGGCGTTGGCCGGGATGTACAGCAGCGCCGCCGCGATCAGGAACGCCCAGCTGCGGCGCACGCTGTCGTGCTTGCGACGATGCAGCGGCGCCTCGCAGCGCGGACAACAGGGCGCGCTCACCGACGCTTCGTCGCGGCACACCAGGCCGCAGGCTTCGCAGGGCAGCAGGCCCATGTCGCTGGCAGTGCGGAACGTCATTCGGGCAGGCGCTCGCGGGCGTCCCACAGCAGGCGCAGGTCGAAGGCATTGACCACGGTCAGCAGAAAGGTCAGAACGCCGAGCGCGTACAGGCCGGGTTCGGCGTGAACCTCGGCCATGCCGGCGATCTTGACGACCGCAACCAGCGCGCCGATCAGGAACACCTCGACCATGCTCCACGGCCGCATCAGGCGCAGGGCATGCATGATGTCGATGAAGCCGAACGGCTTGCGATGCAGGATCAGCAGCGAGCCGAGCAGATAGCCGAGCAGGAGAATCTGCGTCAGCGGAAACAGGAATACGGTCAGCGCGGCCAGCACGGCGATCGAACCGACACCGGTATTCCATGCCGCGCCGATCGCACCGAGCAGGGTGCTGTGGTTCTCGACGCCGTGCATGTCCATCGCCACCAGCGGATAGACATTGGCGATCACGAACACCACCAGACTGGTCACCACCAGCGCGAGCATGGTCTGCAGCTGCATCGTCGGGCCGCGGTACAACTCGGCTCCGCAGCGCACGCACAAGGCCGTCTGCTTGCGGGCCAGATCGGCGCGCTGATAGACGACATCACAGTGCTCACAGACGATGAACTTGCTGGCCTGCATGAATCGGCTTCGGCAAGCGCCGCGACCTCCCTGTCCTCGATCGTGCCAGTCTAGAGCCTGCGCCGGCGTTTGGCACCGCCGGCGCGCTCAGCCCTCGCGGTTGCGCATCCAGTCGGCAACCGGCACCAGCGCGGCGAGCAGCTCGTCGCGCAGACCATCCTCGATGCCGCGCTCGCACAGGGCATGGGCCATGCACGCAAGCCACTGGTCGCGCTCGCTGCTGGCGATCGCGAACGGCAGGTGCCGGGCGCGCAGGCGAGGATGTCCGAAGCGGCTCACGTAGTGCGTCTCGCCGCCGGTCCAGCCACAGAGAAACCAGAACAGCTTGTCGCGCGAACCGGACAGATCGGCCGGATGCAGCGCGCGCAGCCCGGCCACCGCCGGTTCACGGTCCATCCGGTCGTAGAACGCGTCGACGATGCCGCGGATCACCGTTTCATCGCTACCCAGACGCTCATAGAAACTTGCTGTCATCGGTGCTCCGTCGTCACGAGCCGGGCATCAGCGACGCCGGCGGATGCTGCAGCAATTCGTCGACCTCGTTGACGATCGTCGCGATCGACGACTCCGGGTCGTAGCCGGTGTGCGAATACGCGAGGCGGCCGTCCTGGTCGACGATGAACATGCGCGGTATCGCCCGCACCGCGTAGGCCTCGCCGACCCGGCCGTCGGCATCGAGGCTGAGGCTCAGCTGCAGGCTTTGCAGATTGCGGGCAATGCGCTGGTACTGCGCCGCGCTTTCGTTCCAGTCGACGCCGACCACGGCAACGCGCTCGCGACCCGCCGCACGCTGCAGGCGTTCCAGCAGCGACAGTTCGCGCACGCAGGGTCCGCACCATGAGGCCCAGAACGTGGTGATCAGCACCCGTCCGCGGTAGTCGCTGACCCGCAGCGGCCGACCGTCGGCGCCGACGCCCAGTCGATCGGGCGGGATATCGCCGACTGCCGGTGGATCGGCACGTGCCGGCGCCACCGACACGAGCGCCAGCGCCAGCGCCGCTGCCAGCATCCATCCCGGGGCCGTCGATCCACGCATTGCGCAATTTTACTGCAGGCCTCGATGCTCTTTGCATATTCCTTTTTTGCGACGACGGCCACGAGCAGGCGCACAATCCCTTAAAATCCGCATCCCGTTGCCCCCAGCAGGACGAATCCGTGGACGTGGCCACTGCAGTACCGGATACCCGCAGCCCCGTCCGCAACGCGGACCAGATTGCGGAGCTCAATGCGCGCTATGCACCGATGGACTTCGACCATCGCATCGAGCAGATGTATCGCGAATTCGATGTCGACAAGGTGCTCGTGACCTCGTCGTTCGCCGCCACGTCCGCCTATTTCCTGCACCTGATCTCGAAACTCGAACCGCGGCAGAAATTCGCGTTCATCGACACCGGCTACCACTTTCCCGAAACCCTGGCCTATCGCGACTACCTGATCGAGCGTTTCGGTCTGGACGTATTCAGTGTGCACGCCGAGGGCTGGAAGCATCAGTTCAGCGTCGACGACAAGACCTACGAACGCGACCCGGACTTCTGCTGCGCGATCAACAAGGTCGAACCGCTGGACGCGATCAAGCCGAACTACGATGTCTGGGTGTCGAGCCTGATGCGGGCCGACACCGAGCACCGTGCGCAACTCGACATCTTCGAAGCGCGCGGCGGCATCCTGAAATTCAATCCCATGCTCGATGTCACGCACGCGCAGCGCGATGCCTATATCCGCGAGCACGACCTGCCGTTCCACCCGCTGGTGGCCAAGGGCTTTCATTCGATCGGCTGCGTGCATTGCACGGTCCCCGGCGAAGGCCGCAGCGGGCGCTGGATCGGCAAGCCGAAGACCGAGTGCGGTCTGCATCGCTGAGGTTGCGGCAGACGTGAGCGAAGCCGTCCGGCTCGATCAATGGCTGTGGGCGGCGCGCTTCTTCCGTACGCGCACGCTGGCCAGGGAGGCGATCGAAGCCGGCCATGTCCGATGTCAGGGCGAGCGCTGCAAGGTCGCCAAGGACGTGCGCCTCGGCATGAAACTGGACGTTCGGCGCGGCAACGATGCGTTCGAGATCGTCGTCACCGGGCTGTCGATCAAGCGCGGCGGCGCGCCGGACGCCCGGCAGCTCTACGAGGAAACGGCGGAAGGCGCCCAGCGGCGAGAGCAGCTGCGTCTGCAACTGCGTGCCGCCGGGCAGACCATCAGCGATCACCGGCCGAGCAAAAAGGAACGCCGCGACCTCGATCGGTTCAAGCGCAGTCTCTAGGTGTTGAGGTTCGGCGCGAGCGCGGAACAGCGTGCAAAAAAATCCCGCCACGACCGGAGTCGTGACGGGGTCGAAGACCTGCACCGCTACTCGGTGGCGGTCTTCAGGCGAAGGTCGTTGTTCACGTCCTTCACGCCATTCACGTGCTTGGTCACATCGACCGCCTGGTCGATCTGCGCCGAGGACACCACGTAGCCGGACAGCTGCACGCTGCCATTCTGGGTCTCGACGCTGATGTCGGTCGACTTCAGACCCTTCTCGGCCAGCAACGCGGCCTTCACCTTGGCGGTGATCGCCGAATCTGCGACGTACTGGCCAGCCTCGGTCTTGTGGGCCGGCGCGGTGTCGGCCTGCGCCAGCAGCGGAGCTGCGCCCACGGTGAGCATCGTTGCTACAAGCAGGGCTTTCATCTTCATTTCGACTCTCCTTGTCACTGCGATCCGCGACATCCTGTTGCGGACCGGGTGGGTACCGGATCATTTCCGGACGGCCACCATGCTGCCTTATCGCTCTGAATTGAAGCTGACTTCGAAGTTCATCGCCGGCTCAGCGACAGCGCCGGTGCGCCGGGGCCTGTCAACGCTGATGACATCGCCGTGACCGAGTTCGTTCTGCCGCAGCGCAGGAACGAGGAGTGAAGTGTACGTGTGGGGTACATGCGCGACGGGAGACGCAGCGATGTGGCGAAGCGTGCCAGCCCCGTCTCGGGATGGCGCCATGAGCGTCGACAGGCCTTAGACGCCGGCGGCGTCCCGCTTGCGGGTCACTGCTGCGAGCAGCTTGTCGTCGGCATCGACGAACAGCTGCACGCCATCGACGACCAGACGCTCGACGATCGACGCGAACGGCAGCTGCAGTGCGTCGATCTCGTCGAATACCGCCTGCGCCTCGCCGATCGCCTGCTGCAGCCGCGAACGGGCTTCGCCGTGATCGCGAAACGCATCGAGCGTCGCCGGCGGCACCGTGTTGACGGTGTCGGGACCGATCAGTTCCTCGACGTACAGCGTGTCACGGAATGCCGGATTCTTGGTGCCGGTGCTCGCCCACAGCAGACGCTGCGGACGCGCGCGCGACTGCTGCGCCAGCTGCTGCCAACGCGGTGTCGTGAAGATGGCCTTGCTGTCCTGATAGGCAAGCCGCGCATTGGCGATTGCGACGCTGCCCAGCAACTTCTGCAAGCGCGCCGAAGCCGGATCGCCGGCGTCGATGCGACCTTGCAGCTCGGCATCCATCGCTGCATCGATGCGGCTGACGAAGAAGCTGGCGACGCTGGCGATGTTCGCGGCACTGCCGTTGCGCTGCGTCCAGGTTTCGACGCCATCGACGTAGGCTTCGGCAACGGCGCGGTAGGCCTCGCGCGAAAACAGCAGGGTGACATTGACGTTGATACCCTCGCCGATCAGCGTGCGCACCGCCTCGACGCCGGCGGCGGTGCCGGGCACCTTGATCATCAGATTGTCGCGTCGCACTTCCGCCCACAGGCGGCGCGCCTGCGCGATCGTGCCGGCCGCGTCGTTGGCCAGCCGCGGCGAGACTTCGAGACTGACGTAACCGTCGGCGGCGCGGGTCTGGTCATAGACCTTGCGGAATTCATCGGCCGCGGCGCGGATATCGTCGATCGCAAGATGCTCGAACAAGGTGGCCGGTTCGCGGGTGCCAGCCGCGACCAGCGTGCGCAGTGCGGCGTCGTAGTCACCGCCGGCACCGATCGCCTTTTCGAAGATCGCCGGGTTCGAGGTCAGGCCGGTGACGGCGTCGTCCTCGATCAGCCGTCGCAGGCCGCCGGACGCCAGCAACTCGCGGCTGATGAAATCGACCCAGATGGACTGGCCCAGCGCATGCACGGCTTGCAAACGGTTCATGAAGTCTCACGGCGGACAGAGGCGGTCGGAACCGCGGGCAGCGACATCATTATCGGAACATCTGAAGCTGTCGTGAACCAGGCACCGCTGCATCCCGTGGCGGCGCTGCGGGCGGCCGTTCGTCCCACGATCTAGGACACCAGCTGCAGGCTCGCCAGCCGCGCGTAGAGACCACCGCTGCGCGCCAGCTCCGCCGGCGTGCCGACCTCGATCACGCGGCCGTTTTCGAGCACGACGATGCGATCGGCCTGCTGCACGGTCGCCAGACGGTGCGCGATGATCAGCGTCGTACGCCCCGCCATCGCCGCTTCCAGGCCGCGCTGCACCAGCGCCTCGCTTTCGGCGTCGAGCGCACTGGTCGCCTCGTCGAGCAACAGCAGCGGCGGATTCTTGAGAATGGCGCGCGCGATCGCGATGCGCTGTCTCTGTCCGCCCGACAGGCGCGTGCCGCGCTCGCCGAGAAAGGTCTGGTAACCGTCCGGCAGCCGCACGATGAACTCGTCGGCGAGCGCCGTGCGCGCCGCGGCAATGACCTCGGCATCGCTGGCGTCGCGCCGGCCATAGCGGATGTTCTCGAGCGCATCGGTCGAGAACACCACCGGCTCCTGCGGCACCAGGCCGATGTGCGCACGCAAGCTGTTCGGATGCAGCTCGCGGATGTCCACGCCATTGAGGCGGATCGCGCCGGCGCCGACATCGTAGAAGCGCTGCAGCAGCTGGAAGACGGTGGTCTTGCCGGCGCCGCTCGGGCCGACCAGCGCGACCGTCTCGCCTTCGCGAATGTCGAGGTCGAGGCCGTCCAGTGCCGCGGTCAGCGGCCGCGACGGATAGCGGAAGCTGACGCGATCGAACTGCAGCCGTGCCTGACGCGTTTCCGGCAGCCGGCGCGGCTGCGCCGGCGCCGCGATCGTCGGCTCCGCGCGCATCAGCTCCATCAGGCGCTCGGTGGCGCCGGCAGCACGCATCACGTCGCCCCAGACCTCGGCGAGCACGCCGACGCCGCCGGCGGTGATCGCTGCGTACATGATGAACGAGGTCAGCTCGCCGGCCGTCATCGCACCGCTGGCGACCGACTGCGCGCCGAGCCAGAGCACGAACACGATCGCACCGAACACGCCGACGATCATGCCGCCGGTCAGCAGCGCGCGCATCAGCGTGCGGCGGATCGCGGTCGTGAAGCTGCGCTCCACCGCATCGTCGAAACGGCCGGTTTCGTAGGCCTCGTTGGTGAAGGCCTGTACCGTGGGAATGGCGTTGAGGACCTCGCCGGCAACGGCCGAACTGTCGGCAATGCGATCCTGCGATTCGCGCGACAGCTTGCGCAGACGGCGGCCGGTCATCACCAGCGGCACAACCACGAACAGCAGCAGCAGCAGGGTCACGAAGAACAGTTTGGGGCTGGTCACGGCCAGCATCAGCAGGCCGCCGGTGAACTGGAAGAAACTGCGCAGGCCCATCGACATCGACGAGCCGACCACGGTCTGCACCAGGGTCGTATCGCCGGTCAGACGCGACAGCACCTCGCCGGTACGCGTGGTTTCGAAGTACTCGGGCGACTGATCGAGCATGCGGTGATAGACCGCGCTGCGCAGATCGGCGGTGATGCGTTCGCCGATCCAGCTGACCTGATAGAAGCGCGCGGCGCTGGCGCAACCCCAGAGCACGGCGATCCCGAACAGGCCGAGGAAATGCCCCTGCATCTGGCCGCCGGCGACAAAGCCGTGATCGATCAGTCCGCGGAACGCCAGCGGCACGGCCAGAAATGCCGCCGAACTGGTGCACAGCATCAGCAGCGCCAGCAACAGCCGCAGCCGGTAGCGGCGCAGATAAGGGCCCAGACTGCGCAAGGCGCTGAGGCGGCGGCGCGCCGCCGGCTTTGCCACCTCCGGCGTTTCCAGCGCAGCGTCGAGCGCTGCCTGTTCGATCGGCTGTGCCGTCATGTCGTGTCTGTCCTTGGCCATTGCGGCGTCCCGACAGTGGGAGCGCGCCGCATTCTACGACCTGCCCGCCGCGACCGTCGCGACGCGATCCGGCCCCGCGCGCGATAATGGCCGCTCGTCCGGCCCGGAACTGAAATGAGCAAGATCGTCGACGCCGTCACCGCCGTCATCGTCAGCGGCAATGAAATGCTGATGGTGCGGCGCCAGCCATTCCTGAAGGCGTTTCCCGGCTATCACGCGTTTCCCGGTGGCAAGATCGATCCGGAAGACAGCGACGGCGATGCGTTGCCATCGTTCTGCGACGGCTTCGAGGGACGTCTGCTGCGCAGCCTGCTGCGCGAGATCCGCGAGGAACTGTCGGTCGACCTGACGACGGTGCCCGCTGCCGGCATTCGCGTCCGGCCGATCGGCATCGCGCTGACGCCGCCGAATCAGGCGCGCCGCTTCAACACTCATTTCTTCATCATCGAACTCGCAGACAAGCCGGCCGTGACGGTCGACCTGCACGAGATTCATTCGGCGGAGTGGGCGACACCGTCCGCCTGGCTGGCGCGCTACCGCGACGGCCAGCTGCTGGCCGCGCCGCCGACGCTGGCGGTCATCGAGGCGCTGGCCGGCGACATCACGCTCGACGACGTACCGGGTCTGGATTTCCGCAGGCGCGTCGACTTCGAACTGCCGGTCATCGAAGTGCCCTACGGCGTCCGCAACATCCTCGTGCGTTCGCATACCTTGCCGCCCGCCGAACACACCAACTGCTTTCTGCTCGGCGACTCGCAGTCACATCGCATTCTGGTCGACCCGTCGCCGGCCAGCGACGAGGAAATGGACAAACTGTGCGGACTGGTCGACCGCTACGGTATCCACGAGGTCTTCCTCACCCACCATCATCCGGACCATCACGAACGCGCGCCGGATATCGCGCGGCGTCTCGGCGTGCCGATCGGCATGTCCGAAGACACCCAGCAACGCCTGCTGGCGAAGAAGGGCATGGACTACTTTCACGAGCTTGCCGTGCATCACTACCGCGAAGGCGACGTGATCTGCCGCTGGCTGGGCCGCGCGGTGCACGTCCACGAAGTCCCGGGCCACGACGAAGGCCATCTGGCATTGATGCCGGAAGACCGCAGCTGGTGCATCGTCGGCGATCTGATCCAGGGCATCGGCACCGTCGTCATCGCCAAGCCGGAAGGCGACATGCGCAAGTACTTCGCGACGCTGGAACGACTGATCGCACTGGCGCCGCGCGTGATCATCCCGTCGCACGGCATCGCGCTCGGCACCGTCTACCGGCTGGAGGAAACCCTGAAGCATCGCCGCCAGCGCGAGCAGCAGGTGCTGGCGCTGTGGCACGAGGGTCAGGATCTCGACACCATGCTGAAGACGATCTACAGCGATGTCGATCCGCGCCTGCTCCCGCTCGCGCGCCTCAACATCGAAAGCCACCTCGACAAGCTGCGCGCCGAAGGCGTGCTCGAAACCGGCCGATAGACCGGCAGCGGAGCGGCGGCTACTTCAGCAGCGCCATGCGCAGTTCGGTCTTGCCCTTGTTGATGTGCTCGATCCTGACCGGGATGTATTCGCGCGACGGCGCCAGCCAGTAGCGATACGACTTCTTCGGGTTGTCGATGCGTTCGACCAGCACCGTGTCGAAACTTCCGGCCGGCGTCTTCACGGTCTCGTGCGGCTGGATGCGGAAGCGGTAGGTCCTCAGCTTGTCCTCGTCCAGAAACGCAAAGTCGCGCTCGAGGCCGATGCGCCCGGCATTGCGGGCCGCCCACAGGCGCACCGCTTCCTGGATCGAGAAGCGGTCATAGACCGGATCGGGTACGTGAATCTCGGTGATGTCACCACCCTGGATCATCTTCACACGCTGCGCCTTCGGATCGAAGTCGAGCGTGAAGTTGTCGTCCGTGCGATGGTCGTTGCTGTACTGGAAGTGCGTCGGAAAGACCTGGCCGTCGTGCACGCAGAACGTGCTGAATTCGCTGGGCGAACCGTAGGTCCAGCGCACGATCGCGATCGGATCGGTTTCCGAGTGGTATTCGAAGCAGTCGTCGTCGGTCGGCTTCAGCGAGATCGTGCCCTCGCCAAGCGAGACACTGCCCCATTCGACGCTGTAGCGGTCGGCCCTCGGCGCCCAGAAATCGGCGTCCAGCTTTGCCGGCTCGGCAACGTCGGCATTCGCGTTCGCCGCCGCCGTGGAAGCCGCCGCCGTCGCGCCGGCGCTGCTGCCGGCCGCAGCCCGTGCCGGCAGCGCCCTTGCCGTCAGCACGGCGACGACGATGCCCGCCCACGCAGCGGTCTTGTACAACTGCCTCATCGAAAACTCTCCTCGAGTGCGTCCAGCCCCAGTGGTGCGTTGAGGATCCTTCCCCGCAACCGGACCTGCGATCCGGTCAGCGCCAGCTCGCCGCGGGCCATCCAGGCCACCGCCTGCGGATAGATCTTCAGTTCGATCTCCCCCATCACGCGGGCCGCGAGTGATTCCGGACCATCGTCGGGCCGCACGCTTAATTCGCCCTGAATGACCAGCGGCCCGCCGTCGAGCTGCTCGTTGACGAAATGCACGGTGGCACCGTGGCGGGCGTCACCGGCCGCCAGTGCGGCCTCGTGCGTATGCAGGCCCGCATGCCGCGGCAGCAGCGACGGATGGATGTTGAGCATGCGGCCGGCAAAGGCGGCAATGAATGACGGCGTCAGGATTCGCATGAATCCGGCCAGCACGACGATGTCCGGCGCATGCGCGCGCAGACGCGCGATCATCGTCGCGTCGAATGCCTCGCGACTCACGTAGTCGCGGTGCGACAAGACCTCGCTTGCGATACCGGCCCGCTGCGCCCGCAGCAGACCGCCGGCATCGGCGCGATTGCTCAGCACGCAGACGATCTCGCCGTCG
The DNA here is from genome assembly GCF_011067135.1 of Solimonas terrae. GTDB lineage: Bacteria > Pseudomonadota > Gammaproteobacteria > Nevskiales > Nevskiaceae > Solimonas > Solimonas terrae. Next base: position 437,668 of record NZ_JAAMOW010000003.1, on the reverse strand, counting down.
ATGCGCCGATCCGCGCAGGCGTCGATCAAGGCCTGCAGATTGCGGCCTTCACCGGAAATGAGAACCGCGATACGAGCACTCATCAAATCAGCAATCCACTGAGTGAATCGTCATGCAGGCGTCGCGAGCGACGGCAGGTCGCGCGACGCCGGAGCACAGCAAGCGCAGCGTACTTCAGTACGTGAGCATTGCGAGCACCGCCGACGCGCGAGATACCAAGCGTAGTAGCCTGAACGATGATTCACGCGTAGCGGACATCCTGCTTGCCGCGCACGATCTCGCCCATCAGAAACGGCTTGCTGCCGGACTTCCTGAGGCTCGCCATCGCCGCGTCGGCCTGCAGGCGCGGCACGATCAGCACGAAGCCGACGCCGCAGTTGAAGACGCGCCACATCTCGTCCTGCGCGACACCGCCCCGATCCTGCAGCCAATCGAAGATCTCCGGGCGCTTCCAGCCCTGGGTATCGACGACCGCGGCGATGCCCCTGGCGAATGCGCGCGGCAGATTGCCGGTGATGCCGCCGCCGGTGATGTGCGACATGCCGCGCACCTTGATGCCCTGCTCGAGCAGCTTCAACACCGGCTTGACGTAGATCGTGGTCGGCGCCATCAGCGCATCGGCGAGCGTGCCCTTGCCGATCGGCGTCTTCAGATCGGCCCTGGCGACTTCGAGAATCTTGCGCACCAGCGAATAGCCGTTCGAATGCGGGCCGGACGACGGCAGGCCGATCAGCACGTCGCCGACCTTGATCTTGCTGCCATCGATGATCTTCGACTGCTCGGCAACGGCAACGCAAAAGCCGGCCAGATCGAAATCGCCCGGCTGGTACATGCCCGGCATTTCCGCGGTCTCGCCACCAACCAGCGCACAGCCGGCCAGCTTGCACCCCTGCGCGACACCCTTGATGACCTGCGCAGCGATCTTCTGATCGAGCTTGCCGGTGGCGTAGTAGTCGAGAAAGAACAGCGGTTCGGCGCCGGACACGAGGACATCGTTGACGCACATCGCGACCAGATCCTGGCCCAGGCCCTGCACCCGACCGGTGTCGATGCCAAGTCGCAGCTTGGTACCGACCCCGTCGGTGCCCGACACCAGCACCGGCTTCTTGTACTTCTTCGGCAGACCCACCAGCGCGCCGAAACCGCCGACACCGGCCAGTACTTCTGGGCGGCGCGTCGACTTGACGATCTTCTTGATGTCGTCGACCAGCGCATCGCCCGCGTCGATATCGACGCCGGCGTCGCGATAGCTCAGCCCGGTGCTCTTCTTCATTCGTCTGCCCTGGATATTCGAAAAATCGTGGAAATGCCGGCACCGGATCGCGGACCGACGGATTGCCTGTCATTTTAGCGGGACGCACCCGATAATTTGTCCATGCGCCTCCCGATTGCCGTACTTTTCGCCAGCCTGGTCCTGACCGCCCTGCCCGCCGCGGCACAGACGGACCTGGCCGCCAGCCCCTACGAAGGCCGCGCACCGGTCGCCGACCAGAGCGACGTGGCGCGCGACAGCGGCCTGCGCAACGCGCTGGCCGAGGTCATCGAACGCGTCAGCGGCCCCGGCAGCAGCGCCAATGCCGCCGCTATCATTGCCGGCGCGCCGCAGCTGGTGCAGCGCTACGCTTACGACAACGGCAATGGCGGCCTGCAGCTGGTCGCCAGCTTCGACAAGACCGCGGTCGATCGCCAGCTGCGCGCCGCCGGCCTGCCGGTCTGGGGCATCAGCTCGGCACCGGCGCAGAACACCGATCTCGTCGTCAGCGGTCTGCGCGGCAGTGCCGACTACGCGCGCACCCTGAGCGCGCTGCGCGCGGTGCCCGGGGTGCGCCGGGTTGCCGTGCTCGGCGCCGACGCCGATCACCTGTCGCTGGCGGTCGACGCCGAAGGCGGCGCCGCGCGTCTGGTCGGCGCACTCGGCAACGGCCCGCAGTTCGTGCGCGACCCGAACGCGGCCCCGGGCACGCTGGGCCTGCGCCTCGTGCGATGAACGAAATCGACGACGTCGGCACCTCCGTCAAACAGCACTGGCCCTGGTACGCCGGCGCACTGGCGGCCCTGATCCTGCTGTGGTTCCTGACGCCGATCCTGGCCCCGTTCGTGATCGGCGCCGGCATCGCCTATCTCGGGGACCCGACCGCAGACCGTCTCGAACGGGTCGGCCTGTCACGCACGGCGTCGGTCGCGATCGTGTTCAGCGGCATCGTCATCGTCATGCTGCTGTTGCTGATCCTGCTCGCGCCGATGCTGTATGAGCAGAGCGTGGCGCTGATCCACAACATCCCGGCCTGGGTCAACTGGATTCTCGACAACGGCCTGCCGAAGCTCGGCATCCACCTGCCAGCCGGCACGCACCTCGATGCCGAAGGCCTGCAACAGATCGTCAGCGAGCACTGGTCGCAGGCCGGTGGCGTGGTCAAGACGCTGTGGCTGCAGGTCTCGGAATCCGGCAAGGCCTTCGCAACGATGGTCGCCAATCTGCTGATGATCCCGATCGTCAGCTTCTACCTGATGCGCGACTGGGATCGTCTGGTCGCATGGATCGCGAGCCTGATTCCGCCGCGCGCGCTGCCGCGCTCGCAGCGCTTTGCGCGCGAGGCCGACGAGGTCCTGGGATCGTTCATCCGCGGTCAGCTGCTGGTGATGGCGGCGCTCGCGGCGATCTATTCGATCGGCCTGACGCTGACCGGCCTCAAGCTCGGCCTGATCATCGGCGTGATCGCCGGGCTGCTCAGCTTCGTGCCGTATCTCGGCTTCGTCGTCGGCTTCGGTTCGGCGCTGATCGCGATGCTGGTGCAGACGCACGAATGGCTGCCGCTGCTGTGGATCTGCCTGGTGTTCGGCATCGGCCAGATCATGGAAAGCGCGGTGCTGACGCCGATCCTGGTCGGCGACAAGATCGGCATGCATCCGGTTGCGGTGATCTTCGCGGTCATGGCCGGCGGCCAGCTGTTCGGCTTCATCGGCGTGCTGGTCGCGCTGCCGGTGTCGGCCGTGATCGCCGTGGCGCTGCGCCACGCCAAGGATCAGTGGCTGCGCAGCGCGCTGTATCGTGGCGGCGCCGCGCCGCACGAAGAACCGGCCGCGCCGAACGGCGAAGAGCCGCCGACCGCGACATGAAGGGTCGGCAGCTTGCGCTCGCCGTGCAACTGCGCGACACGGCGAGCTTCGCCAGCTATTGGCCCGGCCGCAACGCCGATGTCGTCGCCGCGCTGCGCGCGCTCGATCACCCGACGCTGCTCTACGGTCCGCCACAGTCCGGCCGCACGCATCTGCTGCAGGCCGTGTGCCGCGAACGCGGCGGCGCCTATCTGCCGCTGCGCGAGCTGGCCGGCTATGGTCCGGACGCGCTGGACGGTTTCGACGCGCAGGCCCTGCTCGCGCTCGACGACCTCGACGCGGTGATCGACATCCGCGACTGGGCGCTGGCCCTGCTGCGTCTGATCGATCGGCGGCGAGCCGCCGGGCAAGCGTTCGTGCTTGCGGCACTTGCGCCACCGGACCATCTGGCGGCCGCCCTGCCCGATCTGCGCACGCGGCTCGCCGCCTGCGTCGTGCTCGGCCTCGACCCGCTCGACGACGACGACCGCGCGGCACTACTACGGGATCGCGCGCAGGCCCGCGGCATCGCGCTGCCGGACGATGTCACGCGCTGGCTGCTGAAAACCCAGTCCCGTACGCCGGGCGCGCTGGTCGAGGCATTGGCCGCACTCGATGCGGCGTCGCTGCGCGAAAAGCGCCGTCTCACCGTCCCGTTTGCGCAGACCGTACTGAAGACATCCGCCTAGGGCCTGTTAACGCGATGGCAATCGCTGCGGCGGAGGTCGTTTTGGCGCAGGGCAAGGCGCCAGCCGCGCCGCCTGGTGGCGCCAGGCAAGCGGCTGGCAACGCCGCCCTGCGCCAAAACGGCCCCGCCCCATTCGGGTTGCGCCAGAAATCTCGCCATGCGGCGTTACGAGCCTTGCGCCTGGCGTCACCAAGCCCTGCGGCTCGTGCCTTGCCTGGCGTGATTGCTGGCAGCAACGCAGCGATCGTCCATCGCGTTAACAGGCCCTGGTGCCGTTGGACAGCGTCAGGCGCGAGGCGTACCGTGCGCGCGCCTTCGAACCGGAACCCCGATGGATCGCCGTCGCGTCGCTGTCTGCCTCTGCGGTGCTGCCGCCTTCGTGCCGCTGTACGCGCCGCAGTCACTGCTGCCGCTGCTGCGCGAATTCGTCGGCCAGAGCGCCGCGATGGCCGGCGCCGTGGTCTCTGCCGGCACCGCCGGTGTTGCCGTCGCCGCGCCGCTGGTCGGCCGACTCGCCGACCGCCTCGGCCGTCGCCGTGTGATCGTGCTGGCCGCGTTCATCGCCGCCATTCCGAGCCTGCTGTCGGCGCTCGCACCGACCCCCGCGCTGCTGGTGATCGCCCGGCTGCTTGAAGGCCTGGCACTGCCCGGCATTTTCGCGGTCACCGTCGCCTATACCGCAGACCAGTGGCCGCCCGGCGAAGCACGCGCCGTCACCGCGCTGTACATGGCCGGCACCATCGCCGGCGGCTTCTGCGGCCGCCTGCTGTCCGGCGTCGTCGCCGAGTTCTGCGGCTGGCGCTGGAGCTTCGCGGCGCTGGCACTGCTGCAGATCGTGCTGGCCGTCCTGATCCGCGCCTGGCTGACGCCGGACCAGCCGCTGCCGCGCACCGCGCAGGGTCCGCGCGTGAAGTTCGCGGCGCTGCTCGGCAATCCGGCGCTGCGCGCGGTCTATGCAGCCGGCTTCGCGCTGCTGTTCGCACTGGTCGCCGGCTTCACCTACGTCTCGCTACGCCTCGCCGAAGCGCCGTTCAATCTCGGCCCCGGCGGACTGTCGGCAATCTTCGTCGTCTATCTGGTCAGCGTGGTGACGACGCCGCTGTCCGGTCGCCTGCTCAACCGTCACGGCCATTCGCAGGTGCTGGCGTTTGCCTGGAGCGTCGCGATCGCCGGCCTGCTGATCACGATCGTGCCGTCGCTGCCGAGCGTGATCGTCGGTCTGACGCTGTTTTCGGCAGGCCTGTTCTGCGCGCAGACCGCGGCGACCACCTTCGTCGGCGAGGCCGTGCCGCATGCGCGCGGCGCGGCGGTCGGACTCTACGTCACCTGCTATTACATCGGCGGCACGGTCGGCGGTGTATTGCCGGCACCGCTATGGACGCACTTCGGCTGGTCCGGCGTCGTCGCGCTGATCGCCTTCGCCGGCGTCTCGTCGGTCCTGCTCGGGCAGCGCGCGTTTCGCCATCACGCGGCGGCGATCGCCGCGACGCGGCGCTGATCGTTCAGCGCTTTCCGTCGTCGCCGGCTGCGTCCGGATCGTCGGCCTGCGCCCGGTCGCGTACTTCGGCCGCGGCCGCTTCGGCGGCGGCCAGCGCGCCGCGCTTCGGCATGGTCTTCAGGTGTGCAGTCGCGAGATCCTTGAGTTCGGGCGGCAACATCCATTCGCCGATGTCGTAGCCGGCCTGGTTCATCGCGCGCACCAGGTTCTCGACGTATTTGCCGCTGCCGCGCGTGCCGACCATGCTGCCCGGTCGCGACACCAGCGTGCCGATCTGTTCGAAGAAGCGGCCGCGGTCGGTAATCATGTTGCCGCTCGCGGTCTTCGGCGTCGCCCACTTCTTGGCCTGATTGAACTCCTGCATGAAGGTCACGAACGCACCGCCGCCGTCGATCACCACCTGCACGATCTCGCCCTGGCGGATCACTCGTGCGCGGCTGGTGGCCGACTCGAACAGGTTGAGATCACGCTTCGCCATCGTCGTCGTTCCGTTTGTGATGCAGCCAGCGTGACAGACCCGACGCTCAGCGCCGGACCGGCACGTCGAGGTGGCTGTCACCATACCAGCGAATCTCCATCGGCACCCTGGCGGCGGCGATCGATTCGACGCTGACGTCGTCGGCCGCACCGTAGTTGAGCTGCCGGTCCGGTCGCTTGCTGACCGCGAGCACGCCGATCACGCGGCTGCCGGCCGGCAGTCTCATGGCGCCGATCTGCCCGCTCGTGAATTTGAGCTTCTGGCGGATGCCGGCTTTCAGCAGGTGGCGATCGACGTCGTCGCGCGCATAGCTGGCACGGAACTCGTAGGGGTCGGCCAGCTGCAGGTAGTGCCCGTCAACGCTCTGCGCGTACAGCGTCAGACGCAGATCGAAGTCGTATTTATTGATGACGAAATCGAGCTCGCCGCTGACGATGCCGCTGACATCGGTGGTCTGCTTGAGGGCTTCGCTTTCGAAAAGAAGACCCGGATCGGCCGGCAGCGAGATCGGCATGAGCGGCGGCGGCACCGGTATCGCGGTGTCGCTGCGATCGGCGAAATCGACGGTCTGCGTATGAACCGGGGCACCGGCGGTCGACGAAGCCGCGGCGCCGGCGGGATAGATCTTCAGCACGCCGTTGGCCATCGCCTGCAGCGACGGCACGTGGCGCCATTCGTCGGTGCCCATCAGCTGATAGTTGACGCGCTGCGGCAGCAGCGCCGGCCTGGCCGCGCCCTTGAAGATGTGATCGAACCACTGGTAGCGCAGCGCCAGCAGATCGATCTGCGCTGCGGGCGACACCGCCGTGCCACGCAGACTCGGCGCCGGACCGTCGCGCAGCGCGCGGTCGTCATAGGGGCCGAGCAGCAGAACGTGATCGGCGTCCGGCCGGTATTGCAGATGCTGGCGATAGTAGTACAGCGTGCCGACCGCGCCCTGCGCGTAGTAGCCGCCGATCGACAGCACCGGAATGCCGATGTGCGCGAACTGCTTCCGGAACGGACTGGTGCGTTCCCAGTAGTGATCGTAGCTGGGGTGATGCAGCCAGTCGCGGAACACGCTGCGCGGCAGATCGGCGAGCACCGCAAGATCGCGATACGGCTTGCCGCTCGCATACCAGCGGCGATCGAGCGCCTGCCAGCGCGCGTCGTCGCGATCGTCATCGATCACGGCACCCGGCACCGCGTGATCCGTCGCCCAGCGCAGGGCCTCGTTGCGGAAAATGTGCCCTTCCATCGGGAAACTGATGCCCGGGGCGATCGCATCGGCGGTGACGATGGTCTTCAGCTCGCGCGGCACATTCTTGGTCGCCGCCCAGGCTGCGAAGCCGGCGTAGTCGCTGCCGTACATGCCGACACGACCATCGCTCCACGGCTGCCGGGCGATCCAGCGGATCACCGCGCGCGCATCGACGCCGTCATAGCGGAACGGCACCAGCGACGCTTTCGGGCCACCGAGCTTGCCGCGCGTGTAGGCGACGACACCGACATAACCATGCGCAGCACTGGTGCGCGCGTCGGCCGGCGACAGTTGCAGGGTGAATTCGAGCAGCGTCGGCAGCTTCGCGGCGCCGCGCTTCGGCCGCACCACGCGCGCGTGAATCGGCACGCCGGCCGGTGTCGCGATCAGCACGTCGTCGTCGACGGCATAGCGCCGACGGTCTTCGTCGGCGCCGAGCGCGGCGGCCAGCGGCGCCAGTTCGCGATTCGCCTCGTAGGCGAAGTACGCGCGAATCAGCGCGGTCGCTTCCGGCAGTTCGATGCTGTCCTTGCCGCGTGCGCGATCGAGAGCCTGCTGCCAGGCCTCGCGAAACGGCGGCGGCGACGCCTGCAGCGCATTGGTGACCGCCGACGCCGCCAGGTCGTCGAGCTTGCCGACGACATCGTGGAACGACTGCGTGAAGGCCTGCGCGAAACCCGCGCTGCCAGTCGCCTCGATGGTCTTGGCGCGCGCATAGACGTCGAACAGCAACGCCTGACCGGCGCCGGGCCCGGTCGCGTCGGTGGCGGATTCGCGCTCGCGCAGGGTCTCGCGCGTCTCTTCGGCCGCCTTGTAGTTGCTGTCGGCCCACTGCAATGCGGACAGAGTGGCGAGATAGCGATCGGGGTCCGGGTCCTGGTAGACCGGCAGCACGCGTTCGGCGAGATCGCGCATCACCGCCGGCACCTCCGGCGCATCGATGCCGGCCGGCGCCTTGAAGCCGAACACCTGGCGATCCTGCGCCGACGCCGGCATCGCCAGGAGCATCAGCACGCACAGGCACAGCCATTTGATCGGCGACATTTTCATGGCGAGTCGGAGGGCGATGCCGGCGTCGAGCCCGGCGCGGGCGCATCATCGTCGACCGTCGCCATTCCCGAAACCTTGACCAGCCGGGCGACATGCGTGAACAGGGCATCGAGCACCGGCCCGGCGCGGCCGATGTGGATCACCGCGGTCTGCGGCAGGGCGTTGCCGAAAATGTCGGCGACCCGCTCCTGCATGTCGGCATCGAGTGCCGTGAACGCATCGTCGATCAGCACCCACGGCGGCGCCTGCAGGAGGATACGGGCAAACACGATGCTCAGCTGTTCGTCCTGGCTGAGCTCGTGCTCCCAGCGTTCGGTCGCGTCGAGCAGCGCGACCAGCCGGCCGAGGCCGACCCGCTCGAGCGCGTGCGTGAACGCCGCATCGCCGTGGCCTTCGAGCGCGCCCGGATAGGCCAGGATTTCCCGCAGGCTGCCGCGCGGCAGATACGGCGTGCCGCGCGGCACGTAGACGATGCGCTCGCCGCCCGGCAGCGTGATGCGGCCCTTGCCCCACGGCCACAGGCCGGTCAGCGCACGGAACAGCCGCGTCTTGCTGGTGCCCTGCGCGGCCTCGATCTGCAGGTGATCGCCGGCCTTCACCACCAGCCGCCCCGGTTCGAGGCCGTCGTGGCCGGCCGGCGACCCGATCTCGAGGCCGTCGATCACCAGCATGCCGGCGTCGCCGTCGGCGTATTCGATGTGGCTGTCGAACGCAGGCCGCTCGTCGTGCGCGATCACCGCCTGCCGGAAGCTCGCGACGCGCAGCAGCGCGGCGCGCCAGTCGGCGATGATGCTGAAGTTGTCGACGAACCAGCGCAGCGCCGATTCCACCTGCGTGAACGCCGCCGCCGCCATCATCAGGCCGCCGAACGAGACCTTGCCGCTGAAATACAGCGGCGCGGCGGCAAGGATCGGCGCCACCGTGGTGATCCAGCCGAAGCCGGCCTTGACCCACTCCAGATTGGTGAGACCCAGCGCCAGCCGGCGCACGGCTGCCAGCACGTCGGCCAGATAGCGCTCGATGCGCAGGCGCTCGTCGTCCTCGCCTTCGGCGAGCGAGATCGCATCCAGGTGTTCGTTGACGCGCACCAGCGAAAAACGCAGCACCGCTTCACTGGCGTAGCGCTCGGCGTTGCGATGGATGAGGTTGCGGCCGACGCCATAGCTGAGCAACGAACCGAGACCGGCGTAGAGCAGCGCCGCCCACAGCATGTAGCCGGGCACGACGTAGTCCGCGCCGGCGAAACGCACGCTGAAATCGCTGGAGAGCGACCACAGGATGCCGGCGAAGCTGCCGAACAGGATCGTCGCCTGGAACAGACCGACGCCGAGATCGGCGGTCAGATCGCAGAACTTCAGTGCGTCCTCGTGCATGCGCTGATCGGGATTGACGCCCATCGGCCCGGAATGCGACAGCCAGTACGCGCGCCGCGGCATCATCCAGTGCCCGACCAGATCGCGCACCAATCCACGCCGCAGCTCGATCTTCAGGTTCTCCACCGTCCAGCGCTGGGTGACATTGAGCACCAGCAGCGTGCCGATGATGACGGCGAACACGCCGAGCTGGACGAGGAAGTCGTTGATGTCGCGGCGTGACAGCGCGTCGAAGAACGGCTTGTTCCACTGGTTGAGACGGATCTGCCCGTAGACCGTTGCCGCAATGACGACGACGACGGTCAGCATCCGGCGAATCAGCGCCTTGCCGGAACCGGATGCGCGCCACGCCGCGACCATCAGGCGGAGCTGGCGCACGAAGCCCGGTCGCACCGCGAACGCGGCAGCCGTGGCACGCGCCTCGGATTGCAGACTCATCCCGCCGACGCCGGCAGCTGCCGGCGCGCCGTCACGCAGGAGATGAACGCGGCGTAACTCCAGGCCAGATGCCGCGCCGAACTCTGATGACCGTCGTTCTGGTCGAACTGCTCGGACAACTCGCCGCTGGCCGGTGTGTACGCGCGCACCATCTCCAGCAGGCTGTCGCCGCGTGCCCGCCAGACCTGCGGCTCGCTGCCGAGCGCGGCAGCGCGAAAGCAGAACTCGGCGGCACCGAGCGTCGAGAAGTAGTACGCGCCGCCGGAGTAGTAGACATCGCCCGGATAGCGGCCGAATGCCACACCGCGGCCGGCCGGTCGTTGGCGATTGATCGCATACGCGGCATCGAACAGCGCTTCGAGTCGCGCGAAGCTTGCCTGCATCTTCGCGTCGGCGGCGCTGTGTGCCTGGCCCGCGCGCGCCTCGGGCGCGGCGTGGATCGCGGCGAGCACGACCGCGATATCGAGCGCCTTGGCCGAACGCGCGCCGCCGGCCAGCTGGCGCGAACGGTAGTGGCCGAGCGCGTCATCCCAGAAACCGTCCAGAGCTTGCAGGATGGCAGCCGCATCGCGACGAAAGCCTTGCGCCAGATCGCGCTCGCCGCCGGCCCGCAACCAGTCCGCACCCTCGTCGAGCGCCGCTGCGCTGACGCGCAGCGTGTAGTAGTGCAGGCCCTGCTCTTCTTCCCAGATGTCGTAGGACGGCTGCTGCCAGTGCGCGGCGGTGAACGCGAGATCGTCGCGAATCAGCGCCGCCGCCTCGTCGGCGATCGCGGCCGGCGGCGCGATGCGCGCCAGCCAGCGCAGCAGCGCCAGCGCCCGCAAGGGCGGACCGTCGTGCTGCGGGCGTGCCCACTTCGAGATGTCGAGACTGCCATCCGGATTGACGCGGGTCTCGGCGACGACGGCTGCGCCGTGCACCTGCGACAGTTCGTCGTCGTCACGGACAAACTTCAGGAAGTCGGCGGCCATGCCGGCACGCCGGTCCGGGTTCGCCGTCAGCACGCGACCATCGAGCTGCTGCAGCGCGCGATTGAAGCGCACGAAGTCGGCGAAATGCGTGTGGGCTTCGTCGCCGAGCGTGTGATCCTCGAACAGCAGGCGCAGCGCTTCGAGCACCACGGCAGAATCGCGATACCAGTGAAAGAAATAGTCCGGGTCCGGATCGTAGGCGCCGGGCACCGGCGAGGCGATGATCGAACCACGCACCGGCCTGACCGTCTGCGCGAAGCCGGCCCGCTGCTTGACGAGGCCGGTCGCCGACACGCTGCGCAGCATCGCCGTCGCCGCATAGCGATATTCGGCGTCGATCCAGCCTTGCAGTTCGGCGCTCAATGACCGGCCTTGATGTCCAGATGCGGACTGGAGAAGCCGAGCCGGCGCAGGCCGTCCTGCACCTCCGGCACGCTCATGAACAGCTTCCACAGCAGGCCGCTGCGATGATTCTCCATCATCACGATGATCGGCCCCTGGTCGATCGCCAGGAAGGTGTCGGCGGCCCAGTCCCGCTGTTCGCAGAACGCATCGACGAAACCGTAGCGGCCCCATATCCGCTCGCCGTGCGCGGTGAGGAAATGCCGCAGCACCGACATCACCTCGGCCGGCGCATACGGCAGGCTGGCCAGAGCCGCGGTCGGCGAGATCGTGCCGTTGTCGTTGTCCGGCGCGTGCGCGCTGTAACCGGCGTAGTCATCGCTCGCCGTCAGGCCCCAGCAGGCTTCGCCGTAGCCCTTGTAGCCGCCGGGATTGGCGATGCAGTGCGCGCGGTTGATCCTCACGTGCCGGCAGTTCAGCTCCCAGTAGTCGGCGTAGCGGTCCTTGAGACCGTGCGGATCGAGGCCGCAGAACGAGTAGTGCGCGAAGAACAGCGGGCCACCGTACGGCATGCCGAGCGGCAGTTCGATACCGTGATAGGACTTGCCGTTGAGGAAATCGCGGCCGGCCGCATAGCCGCGGTGATAGACCAGCGGATCGATGGCACAGGTCGGCGAACCGGCCGCGAGCACATAGGTGATCAGGCACTCGTTCCAGCCGTGGATCTCGTGATCGAGCGCCCAGCCGTTGTTCGGGCTCCAGTGCCAGTACAGCAGCTTGCGGCCACCCCGCGTGTACCAGTCCCATTCGACATCGCGCCACAGCCAGGTGATGCGATCACGGATCGATGCCTCGGCCGGCGTGTCGCGATCGAAGTATTGCCGGGCACACAGCAGGCCCTGGAACAGCAGCGCGGTTTCAACCAGATCGCCGCCGTCGTCCTTGCGGCCGAACGGAATCGTCGCGCCGGTCTCGCCGTTCATGAAGTGCGGATAGGCGCCGTGGTAGCAGGTCGCGCGACACAGCACGTCGAGCATGCTGTTCAAGCGTGCGACGACGGCGTCGCGCGGCTGCCAGCCGCGTTCGGCGGCGACGATCAGCGCCATCACGCCGAAGCCGGAGCCGCCGATCGCGACCAGATCGTCGACCGGCTCGTCGCGCGTCGTCCGCCGGTCCGGCGCCAGGCCGCTGCGCGGGTGCGCGCCGTCCCAGAAGAAACGGAAGGTCTGCCGCTGCACGGCGTCGATCAGCGCCTCGTCGTCGAGTTTCGCCAGCGCTGCGGGCGTCATCGGCGGACCCTTTCCGGCATTGCGGCGAGTGGTTTGTCGTGCACCGGTTCGTCTCCTCGAACGGCGATCTGCGTGTGTGTGTGCAGTGTGCCCTGCTTCGCGCCGCCCGGCATGTCGAACGGGCAGCGCGGCGACGCCGGCATCACGGGCACCGCGGTAGCAGTTCAGCTTGATCTGACTATCATGAACCGGACATTGCCGGGAGACGCCGCCGCCGTGAGCCGCATCGAAAACCTGCTGCGCGAGATGACGCTTGCCGAGAAGATCGGCCAGATGACGATGACCGCTTCGAGCTACGCGGTGACCGGACCGATCATCGCCGGCGACTCCACCGACTCGATTCGCGACGGCACGATCGGCAATCTGCTCAACATGGTCGGCGCCGGACCGACGCACGAGATGCAGCGCATCGCCGTCGAGGAATCACGGCTCGGCATCCCACTGCTGATCGGCCTCGACATCATTCACGGCCATCGCACGCTGTTCCCGATTCCGCTCGGCGAAACCGCCTGCTTCGATCCGCAGGCCTGGGAAGCGACCGCGCGCGAAGCGGCGCGCGAAGCCGCCGCCGATGGCCTGGCGATGACCTTCGCGCCGATGCTCGACGTGTCCCGCGACCTGCGCTGGGGCCGCACCGCCGAAGGCGCCGGCGAAGATCCGTGGCTGGCCTCGCAGGTGGCAAAAGCCAAGGTTCGCGGCTTCCAGGGCGACGATCTCGCGGACCCCGCGGCGCTCGCCGCCTGCGCCAAGCATTTCTGCGCCTACGGCCCGGTCAACGCCGGCCGCGAATACGCGTCGGTCGACATTTCCGAGCGCACGCTGCGCGAGGTGCATCTGCCGGCTTTCGTCGCGGCGGTGAAGGCCGGTGTCGCGACCATCATGCCGGCGTTCACCGACCTCAACGGCATTCCGATGAGCGCGCACAAGCCGCTGCTGCAGGATTACCTGCGCGGCGAGCTCGGCTTCGACGGCGTGCTGGTCAGCGACTACAACGCGATCGGCGAGCTGATCAAGCATGGCGTCGCCGCCGACGCGGTCGATGCCGCCGTGCTGGCGCTGAAGGCCGGCGTCGACATCGACATGATGGCGGACGCCTATCGCAAGGGCCTGCCGATCGCCCTGAAGCAGGGCCGCGTGACGATGGCCGAAATCGAGACTTCCGTGCGTCGCGTGCTGCGGCTGAAAGAACAGCTCGGCCTGTTCGACGACCCCTACCGCCGCGGCAGCACGAGCGAAAGCGCCGCGACGCTCGCCGAACGCCGCCGGCTGGCGCGCGATGTCAGCGCCCGCTCCATCGTCATGCTGCGCAATGAAAAGAACACGCTGCCGCTGGCGACGACAATCCCGCGGCTTGCGGTCATCGGCCCGCTCGCCGATGCCGCCATCGAAATGCGCGGCCCCTGGTGGGGCGCCGGCGAATTCGGACCGCACGTTGATGTTCTCTCCGCTTTGCGCAGCAATCTGCCGAACACGGAAATCCGCCACGCCGCCGGCACGATGATCGACGACCCGGACGACAGCGGCATCGCCGCCGCCGTGGCCCTGTGCGAGAACGTCGATGCCGTGATCCTGTGCCTCGGCGAACGTTCGACGATGAGCGGCGAAGCGGCCAGCCGCGCTTATCCCGACCTGCCCGGCCGCCAACGTACGCTGGCGGAAGCCGCGATCGAACGTGCGTGCGCAAACGGCATTCCGGTGATCGCCATCCTGTTCTCCGGCCGGCCGCTGACGATCCCGTGGCTCGCCGAAAAGGCCGATGCGATTCTCGCCGCGTGGTTCCTCGGCACCGAAGCCGGCAACGCCCTTTTCGATGTGCTGGTCGGCAAGGTCTCGCCGAGCGGCCGTACGCCAATGAGCTGGCCACGCACCGTCGGCCAGGCCCCGCTCTTCTTCGGCCAGCGCCCGACCGGCCGGCCGGCGAATCCGGACGACTACTTCACAAGCAAGTATCACGACGTGCCGAACGAGCCGCTCTATCCGTTCGGCCACGGCCTCGGCTACGGCGCGTTCACCTACACGAACCTGCGTGCAAGTCCTCAGCGCGCCGACGAGCACGCGCGCATCGACGTCAGCGTCGACGTGACCAATGTCGGTCCGCATACCGCGGAGGAAACCGCGTTCCTGTTCACCCGCGATCCGGTCGCCAGCGTCACGCGGCCGCTGCTCGAACTGCGCGGCTACGGCAAGATCACGCTGCGACCCGGCGAGACCGGCACCGTGACGATGTCGATGGCAGCCTCCGACCTGCGCTTCCTCGGCGCCGATCTGTCACTGGTGTTCGAGACGGGAGACTTGGAGATTCTGGTCGGACCGAATGCCGATCGTTCGCAGCTGCTGAGCACGCGGATCGAACTGGTCGCTAGTTGATGATTTCGCCCATGCCCGCGTCGACCCGACGTCTCAGCTCTTCGATGAACGCGGGATCGAGGGATTCCCAGCTTTCAAGCTCGCCGACGATTCTCAAAGGCCGTGCGCTTCGGTACGAGCGCGTGGGATTGCCCGGGAATTTCCTGTTCGTGACATTCGGATCATCCTCGAAGGTGCCGGTCGGCGCGACGACATAGACGCGCGACCGTCCCTCGCCCTTCGCGATCTCCGCGGCCAGGCCGGCGCCCTTCTGCTGGGTCGTGAAGTAGATGTGATTCATCACGACACGGTCGTCGTAGTTCCGGCGCTATTAAAGGCTCGGCGCTTTACTGACATAGCTTTCCCTCTGAGAGGTGACATGCGATCTCCGGCGCCCACCAAGCTAACAGCATGCCCAGCGCAGCTAGTAGTAAGCCGACCGCGACCGCGGTTGAACCTCGCAGATAGAAAGCAGGCGGGCGCCCGCGAATACCCATCGGAATTTCTTTTAGCCAAGCTGCGGCCGCTCCGTCGATAACAACCGAGATTCCCACCGCCCGGTAGAACGCTATCGGTCCGAAAGCGAAGTACGTAGCCACACAGGCGACGAAGATGCCGCCATTTACCCACTTCATGCTCTGCGAGGACATGGGCTTATGCATGCGGGGAGAGCTCCGATTGTTTCCGCCGCAACGCCCCAGCCTTCGGGACCATCGGCTATGAGCTTTACGGCGTGATTGTGGCGGGCTTTCCGCCTGCAAAGGCAGGCAGCAAAATCGGCGAAGAATCCGGCGATGTCCGGACTCAATCGAATTCCATGCCGCCACTGCCCTTGCGGACGCTGTAGCCGACGGCGGCGAGGTCGTCGAAGATCTGGCGCGCGTGGGCTTCGTCCTGGGCCTCGACCATCACTTCGAGCGTGGCGTTCTTGGCGTGGCCGCGATGCAGGCGCTCGTGGTGGACCTGGATGATGTTGCCGCCGGATTCGCCGATGCGGCCGGCGACACGGGCGAGAAAGCCCGGGCGGTCTTCGATGTCAATCGACAGCGAGATCAGCCGCGATTCGTTGACGAGCTGGCGCAGCAGCACCGAGGCCAGCAGGCGCGTGTCGACATTGCCGCCGGAGACGACGAGACCGACCTTGCGACCGGCGAAGCGCGCCGAATCGCTGAGCAGTGCGGCGAGGCCGACCGCGCCGGCACCCTCGACGATCACTTTCTCGATCGACGCGAGCAGGCCGACGGCGCGTTCGATCGACGCTTCGTCGACGCGCATCAGTTCGGCGACGTGTTCGCGGATGATCGCGATCGTCAGCCGGCCGATGTTCTTGACGGCGATGCCTTCGGCAATCGTCTGTCCGCCCTTGACCAGCGAAGGATCGTTCTGCAAAGCGGCATAGGCCGACGGAAATGCGGCCGACTCGACGCCGACGACCTGGATCTGCGGGTTGATGGCGTGCGCGGCGATGGCGATGCCGGCGATCAGGCCGCCGCCGCCGACCGGCACGATCAGGGTATCGAGGTCGGGCGCCTGCTCGAGCATCTCGAGGCCGACCGTGCCCTGCCCGGCGATGATGTACGGATCGTCGTAGGGATGCACCAGCGTCATGCCGCGCTTTTCGATCAGCTCGCTTTCGAGGAAGGTCTGCGCATCGGCCAGGGTCTCGCCGTGCAGGATGACCTCGCCGCCCAGTTCGCGCGTGTTGCGGACCTTGGTGAACGGCGTGTTCGCGGGCATGACGATGATGCTTTTGATGCCCAGCCGCGTCGCGTGGTAGGCAACGCCCTGCGCGTGATTGCCGGCCGACATGGCGGCGACCCCGGCAGCACGTTCGGCGTCGCTCAGGCTCATCAGCTTGTTGAGCGCGCCGCGCTCCTTGAACGAGGCGGTGAACTGGAAGTTCTCGAACTTCAGCCATACCTCCGCGCCGGTGATCTTCGACAGCACACGCGATCGCGTGCAGGGCGTACGCACGACCTGCCCGTCGATGACCTGCGCGGCACGGCGGACATCGGGAAACGATACCGGCAACTCTGCAGCGTTCATCAATGACTCCGGGTTTTGCTGCTGCGCACGTCGACGACGATGTCGTCCTGCAAGGTCACGGTGACGCGCCCGTGTTCGCTGTCGTTGTAGCTCCAGCTCTGGATCCGGCCCCGGGCATTGGTGCGCGTCGCGACCCGCTGCGGATCGCCAAGCAGTTTGCGCACGTCGTCATCGCTCATGCCGGTGACGACCTCGCCCCGAACGCGGGCATTGCGAATCCTGGCTTCGTCGGCCACCCGAGCGGCATATTCGTCACCCCAGGCGGCGTCTTCCTCGGCACGTGCCTTCTGATACGCCTGCACGCGCGCGTCATGCTGCCGGGCGAGCGGCTCGCTCTTCTGCGCCGGCACCACGGTAACGTCGGGAACCGAAACCGGCGCATCGCCGGCATGGCAGGGCTTGTCGCTGAATTTCGGGACACCATCGACCACGCAGTGGTAGATCTCCGCGTTGGCGGCGGTCGACCACAGCACCGTGGCCGCGACGACGACGGGCAGACAACTGGCGGCAGCGACATTCGACATGCGGCGGATTATCGGCCGCTGGCGACCATCGCGCCTGAGGGCGTTTACTGATCTCGGGATGCGCATGGCCGTCACCGCGCGACCGGCCGCGCCGGATCGCGTATCCATTCGCTCCAGGAACCCGGATACAGGCGTCCGCCGGGCAGACCGGCGATCTCCAGCGCCAGCAGGTTGTGGCAGGCGGTGACACCGGAGCCGCACATCGATACCAGTTCCCGCGGCGAACGTTCGCCGAGCTGCGGCTGCCAGCGGCGACGCAGTTCGTCGGCCGGCAGGAAGCGGCCGTCGCCGTCGAGGTTGTCGGCCAGCGGATGATTGATTGCACCCGGTACGTGGCCGGCGACCGGGTCCATGGTTTCGTTGCGGCCGGCAAAGCGATCGGCGGCACGGGCATCGACCAGCAGGATCGCGTCGCTGGCCAGGGCCTGCTCGACCTCGTCGGACGCCAGCCAGCCCGCGAACGGCCGCACCGGCACGTCGCGCAGCGCCGGCACTGCCGTCGGCACCTCGCTCAGCGGCAAGCCGCGCGCGGTCCAGGCGGCAAAGCCGCCGTCGAGCACGGCAACACGCCGATGTCCGACGGCACGCAACAGCCACCACAGGCGCGACGCGTACAGGCCGTTGCCCTGATCGTAGGCGACGACCTGCGTGTCGTCGCCGATCGCCCAGGCCGCGAGCCGCTGCGCGAACGCGGCCGGGTCCGGCAGCGGATGGCGGCCACTGGCGGCGGTCACCGGTCCGGACAGATCGTCATCGAGATGCGCGTAGAGCGCCTCCGGCAGGTGGCCGCGCGCATACAGGGTGCGGCCCTGCGCCGGCTCGGCAAGAGTGAAGCGGCAGTCCATCAGCCGCCAGCGCGGATCATGCAGATGCGACAGTAGCGCCTCGGCGCCGATCAGGGTTTCGCTCATGAGGATTCCTCCGGGCAGACCTCGACCGGCCGATTATCCCGCGCATCGATACGTCCGGTGCGTGACCGGCGGCACATGACAAAGGCGGCGCCGGACCGGATAATTCGGCCCCCTGCCGCGCCCTTTGCGCTGCGGCGACCGTCGTCAACTCCCGAAAGCCCCATGTCCCAGTACGTTTACACGATGAATCGCGTCGGCAAGATCGTGCCGCCGAAGAA
Organism: Solimonas terrae; assembly: GCF_011067135.1. Lineage (GTDB taxonomy): Bacteria > Pseudomonadota > Gammaproteobacteria > Nevskiales > Nevskiaceae > Solimonas > Solimonas terrae. The sequence goes on along the minus strand of NZ_JAAMOW010000003.1, from coordinate 419,160 downwards.
AGAAATCCTCCGCGACATCTCGCTGTCGTTTTTCCCGGGCGCCAAGATCGGCGTGCTCGGCTACAACGGCGCCGGCAAGTCGACGCTGCTGAAGATCATGGCCGGCATCGACAAGGACATCGTCGGCGAGGCGCGGCCGATGCCGGGCCTGAAGGTCGGCTACCTGCCGCAGGAACCGAAGCTCGATCCGGAAAAGACCGTGCGCGGCAATGTCGAGGAAGCGCTCGGCGACATCCTCAAGCTCAAGGAAGAACTTGACGCGGTCTACGCGGCCTACGCCGACGAGAACGCCGACTTCGACAAGCTCGCCGCCAAACAGGCCGACCTCGAAGCGAAGATTGCCGCAGCCGACGCCGAGAACATCGACGTCATTCTCGACAAGGCCGCCGAAGCCCTGAACCTGCCGCCCTGGGATGCCGACGTCACCAGGCTGTCCGGCGGCGAACGCCGTCGCGTGGCGCTGTGCCGCCTGCTGCTGAGCAAGCCGGACATGATCCTGCTCGACGAGCCGACCAACCATCTCGACGCCGAGTCGGTGGCCTGGCTGGAGAAGTTCCTCAAGGACTTCCCGGGTACCATCATCGCCGTCACGCATGACCGCTACTTCCTAGACAACGTCGCCGGCTGGATTCTCGAACTCGACCGCGGCCACGGCATTCCCTGGCAGGGCAACTACTCGAGCTGGCTGGAGCAGAAGGACAAGCGCCACGAGACCGAGCAGAAGCAGGAAGACGCGCGCGCCAAGGCGATGAAGGAAGAGCTGGAATGGGTGCGCAAGAATCCCAAGGGCCGTCAGGCCAAGAGCAAGGCGCGCATCAAGGCCTTCGAGGAACTCGCCTCGCAGGAATACCAGAAGCGCAGCGAGACCAAGGAACTGTACATCCCGCCGGGTCAGCGTCTCGGCGACGTGGTGATCGAGGTCAACAACCTCGCCAAGAAGTTCGGTGACCGCACGCTGTATCAGGGCGTCAGCTTCTCGGTGCCGCGCGGCGCCATCGTCGGCATCATCGGCGCCAACGGCATGGGCAAGACCACGCTGTTCAAGATGCTGACCGGCCAGGACAAGGACTACAGCGGCGACATCAAGGTCGGCGAGACCGTGAAGTTCGCGTACGTCGACCAGAGCCGCGATGCGCTCGACGGGGACAAGACCGTGTTCCAGGAAGTCGCCGAAGGCAAGGACATGCTCAAGGTCGGCAACTTCGAGATGCCGTCACGCGCCTACATCGGCCGCTTCAACTTCAAGGGTGAATCGCAGCAGAAACGCCTCAAGGAACTGTCCGGCGGCGAACGCAATCGCGTGCATCTGGCGAAGATGCTGCTGCAGGGCGGCAACGTGCTGCTGCTCGACGAACCGACCAACGACCTCGACGTCGAAACCCTGCGCGCGCTCGAGGAGGCGATTCTCGACTTCCCGGGCAACGCCATGGTCATCTCGCATGACCGCTGGTTCCTCGATCGCGTCGCCACCCACATCCTCGCGTTCGAGGACTCGGGCGAAGTGGTCTGGCACGAAGGCAACTACCGCGAGTACGAAGACGACTTCCGTCGCCGCACCGGCAGCGAGCCGGGTGTCAACCGCCGTTCGCGGCACAAGAAGCTGGCCTGAGTCGCCTATGGAGTGTCGGTGCGGCCTTCAGGCCGAAGGCCGCACCGAGCCGAACAGCTTGCGCACGGTATCGATCATCGCCTGACCCTTGCTCGCGGTGGCGGTGACGACGGTGAACAGGCCGCCGAGCGCCAGCAGCAAGCGGGTGATGGGGCCCGTTGCGTCGATGCAGGTCACTGCGTTGTCGACGAAATTGCCGCCGCTGAACAGGTGACAGCCGTGCACCGGTGTCGGTGTCGCTGGGTCGGCCTGCTCGTGCGCGTCCTGCGCTGCTGCCGCGAACGGGAAGCCGACACTCAGCGTCATCGCGTTGCGGAATTTTGCGGGCGCGCTGACGGCATCGGGCGCGTCATAGAGATCGACACCGACGCTGCCACCCGGACGCGTGCTCTTGGTCGGCGCCTTCACGGGCCAATCCCAGTACGCGACCGGACGCTGGCGCAGATCGATGGTCCTGAGCGCAGGCGCCGCGGCGGCGCCCGGAGTTTGCTTGCAATCGAGTTCCTGACAATCGACATCGGCCGCGAGAAACGGCCCCGCGCCTTCGATGTCGAGCAACTGGCCGCCGGCCGCCGTCTGCGCCGGCGAAGCCGGGCCGATCGACTGTCGGTACTGGGCGTCGAGCAGTGCCTTCAGATCGTCGATCGATCGCGACAGCGATGCCGCTACCCAGAGATGGGCGACCTCACCAGCCGAAATCAGCTGCCGCACGGCATCGGCCGGCCTGGCGTCTTTTGCCGAGAACAACCAGGCGAAATTCAGCGATGCAGGCGCCGGCCGGCCTGCCGTCGGCGGTCGCGCCGACACCTGGTCACCACCGGCGGCATGTGCGCTGCCGCTTCCCTGACCGTGATGCTGGTGCGACGGACGCGCCGCCGTTTCGCCGCTGCCGGTGGGCGGCGTCGCCGTGGTTGACGCCATCGGGCAGCCCTCGGCGTCGACCGCCACGCCGGCCTCGCTGTCCGGACAATGATCGTCGCGATCGGCCACGCCGTCGCTGTCGGTGTCGCTGACGCCGATGTCCGGCGACGGCGGCGGTGGCGCGGGCGGTGGCTCGTTCCTGACCGGCTGCGAGCTGCAGGCCCCGAGCAGCAGCGCTGCCGCCAGAACGCAAATCCCCTTACGGTCCATGTTGTTCCCCCGAACGTATTGCGCCTCCGTCGCTCGCGCTCGGTCGCGCACCACGACGATCACTTCCCTGCCCAGGCGATCGGCTTGCGGCCGACAGCAGAAGCATAGCCCCGGCAACGCCACGCAGGATGCCGCAGCGTCGGGCAAACGTGAACCAACGCAAGTCGAAACGGCGATCGTCTGCCCGATGCGCGGTCGCCGGCAGCGCACGCATGGCCATCGTCTGCGTGCCGGCCGGGCGGGCGACCGCAAGATGCCGCGCGCGCTGTCCGAAACCCGCAAGCCCTTGTCGGCTTCGAGCAGGACGGAACGCAGCGGCCGGCTTACGATGTGCGCCGCGATCCTTTCCGGCCCCGACATGAGTACCCACCTCGCCTATCGCTGGCACCAGCAGAAGCTGCGGCCGATCGAATTCGTGCAGACCGTGCAGCTCGACGATCTGCTCGGCATCGACCGCCAGAAAGCCGCACTGATCCAGAACACGCGCCAGTTCGTCGCCGGCAAACCGGCCAATCACGTACTGCTGACCGGCTCGCGCGGCACCGGCAAGTCGTCGATCGTCAAGGCTCTGCTCGGACCGTTCGCGGCGCAGGGTCTGCGTCTGGTCGAACTCGCGGCGCACGACCTGATCGACCTGCCGGACGTCGTCGCACCGCTGCGCGCGCAGCCGGAACGCTTCATTCTCTATGTCGACGACTTCTCGGTGTCGGCCAACGATCCGGCGCTGACCGCGCTGAAGACCGCACTCGATGGCGGCATCGAGGAGCCACCGGAGAACGTGCTGGTCTACGCCACGTCCAACCGTCGTCATCTGATGCCGGAGATGAAGAAGGACAACGGCGAATATCACTGGCTCGACGACGAGCTGCATCCGGGTGAATCGACCGAGGAAAAGATCTCGCTGTCCGAGCGTTTCGGGTTGTGGCTGAGCTTCCTGCCGTTCACGCAGGACCAGTATCTGGACGCGGTCCGCCTGCACCTGCGCAAGCTCGGTCACGAACACTGGGACGAGGAAACCGAAAAGCTCTCGCTGCGCTGGGCACTGAATCGTGCCTCGCGATCGGGCCGCGTCGCACGCCAGTTCGCACGCGACTGGGCGGGGCGCCATGCGTAGTGGTGTCGCGCTGCTCGCCGGCCTGTCGATGATGTCCGGCTTCGCGCTCGCGGCGACGCCACATGCCGCGACCATGCAGGAGATCCTGGCGGCCACCCGGGCCTCCGACTGGCGTGCGCTCGATGACGACAACACGCTGTTGATGGACCTGCCGGGCGGGCGCGTCGTCATCGAACTGGCGCCGCAGTTCGCGCCGGCGCATGTCGCCAACATCAAGACACTGGTGCGCGCGCACTATTTCGACGGGCTGGCGATCACGCGCGTGCAGGACAATTTCGTGACGCAATGGGGCGATCCGCACGCGGGCGAAGCCGACGCGCGCAGCCTCGGCGACGCAAGCCCCACGCTGCCGCCCGAGTTCACGCGCCGCAGTTCCGGGCTGGCGTTCACCGCGCTGCCGGATCGCGATGCGTACGCGGCCCAGACCGGCTTCGTCGACAGCCTGCCGGCCGCGCGCGACAGCCGGCTCGGCGAGGCCTGGCTGACGCACTGCTACGGCATGGTCGGCGCCGGCCGCGACAATGACCCGCAGTCCGGGTCCGGCAAGGAGCTGTATGTCGTGATCGGCCAGGCACCGCGCCAGCTCGATCGCAATATCGCGCTGGTCGGCCGTGTCGTGCAGGGCATGGAACTGCTGGCGTCGCTGCCGCGTGGCAGCGCGGCCATGGGCTTCTACACGGACGCGGAGAGCAAGCCGCCGATCACGCGCATCCGCATTGCCGCCGACCTGCCGGATCGCGAGCGCGAACATCTGGAAGTGCTGCGCACCGACACGCCGAGCTTCGCGGCTCTGGTCGCATCACGGCGCAATCGTCGCGATGCCTGGTACGTCGCGCCCGCGGGGCACATCGATGTCTGCAACGTGCCGCTGCCGGTGCGGCCGGTCGCCCGCACCGGACATTGAGACCGGCCCCGACAGCCGCCATGAAGATGACGGCGCCGTCGTCGTTCATGGCCTGTACACGCTGTCCTGCCTACCGTGCGACGAGCTGTACCACCAGAACGAAGAGGTACCCATGAACATTCGCAGCATTTTCCTGGCGACCGTGGTCGCCATCTCCAGCGTCGTGTCGCTGGCCACCTTCGGCGTTGCATACGCCGCCACCGCCGAGGATCTCGATCGCGACGCCGACCAGGCGCTGCAGAAGCTGTACAAGACCGATCCCGCCGCCGAAGCGATCTCGCACAAGGCGCGGGCCGTACTGGTCTTCCCCAACATCATCAAGGCGGGACTGGTCTTCGGCGGCGCTTACGGCGAAGGTGTGCTGAAGCAGGACGGCAAGGTGGACAGCTACTACAACTCGGTGACCGGCTCCTGGGGTCTGCAGGCCGGCGCACAGTCCTACGGCTATGTCGTGTTCCTGATGAACCAGAAAGCGGTCGACTACCTCCATCGTTCGGAAGGCTGGGAAATCGGCGTCGGACCGACGGTCGTGGTCGTCGACGAGGGCGTCGCGAAGAATCTTTCGAGTTCGACGCTCAAGGATGACGCCTATGCGTTCATCTTCAATCAGCAGGGCCTGATGGCCGGCGTCAGCATCGAAGGCAGCAAGGTTTCCAGAATCAAACGCTGATCCGGCAGCCGCAGAGCGGGCGCCACGTCGGCAGCGGTCACGAGAGTGCGCGCTGCCGACGCCGTCTGCTGATCGGGCGCGGCGGCGCGGCGCCGCCTGCGGCTAAGCGCCAGCATCCGGCACCGGCGGGGGCTTCGACTCGTCGCTGTGGAACACGTGATCCCAGAACACCGTGCTCACCCCATATCGGCCGGCCGAGCCGGCATGATGATGCAAGGCATGCCAGCGTTTGCGCCGTTTCAGCCAGGCGTTGCCGCCGTGCCAGTGATGCGTCGCATGATGCGTGACCGAATAGGCCAGATAGCCGGCCAGTACGCCCAGCGACAGCGCGCCGGCGGACCAGGCATCGCTCAGCAACAGCGCAGGCAGGTAGACAAATGCGGCGATCAGCGGTGCGCTGAGCACGGTCGGCACGCCGAGCAGAGCCTGAGGCCGCCGATGGTGCTCGGCATGCCAGCCGCGAAACGGCGGCAGGCCATGCAGCACGAAGCGATGCAGCAGATATTCGATCAGGCTCCAGCCGACCAGTCCCGTCAGTGCCAGCGCGCCGAATTCCGGCAGCCGCAGGCGGGGCCCGTTGACGATCAGCACGATGACCAGCGTGATGACGAGCCCTGCGTACAGTACGAAGTCGGCGCGGTAGGCCGTTCTGCCGTGTTCCAGCGAGAACCATTCCATGCAATTCCTGGCAGGGTGTCCGAAGACGCAGTAAGAAGCGCAGGCGCACCCGCGCGACATTGAGGCTGCACGCGCAAAGCTGCCGCGTCTGTGCGCTGACGCACGTATCGGCTACGCTGGTGGCCTGACGCTCGTCGACGGACGCCGCGCAACCGCCGCCGCGGTCCATTCCGACTCAGCCTCTCAGCGGAGCTTTTCCGATGATCGACGAAAGCCACGATCCACGAACGAACCTGCTGCTCGCAGCGCTGCCGGACGCCGAGTGGTTGCGCTGGCAGTCGCAGATCGAGGCCGTCGACATGCCGCTGGGCCAGGTGCTCTGTGAATCCGGACGCACCCTGAGCCATGTCTACTTCCCGACCACCGCGATCGTCTCGCTGCTGTACGTGATGGAAAACGGGGCCTCGGCGGAAATCGCCGTGGTCGGCAACGAAGGCATCGTCGGGATTTCACTGTTCATGGGCGGCGAATCGACGACGAGTCGCACGGTCGTGCAGAGCGCCGGCCAGGGCTTTCGTCTGAAGGCGAAAGTGATGAAGGACGAGTTCGACCGCGCCGGCCCGGTGCTGCATCTGCTGCTGCGCTACACGCAGGCGCTGATCACGCAGATGTCGCAGACCGCAGTCTGCAATCGCCATCACTCGCTCGACCAGCAACTCTGCCGCTGGCTGCTGCTCAGTCTCGACCGCCTGCAGGGCGACGAGCTGAACATGACGCAGGAGTTGATCGCCAACATGCTCGGCGTGCGCCGCGAGGGTGTCACCGAAAGTGCGTTGAACCTGCAGAGAGCCGGGCTGATCCGTTACGCGCGCGGCCACATCAAGATTCTCGACCGGGAGGGTCTGGAACAACGCAGCTGCGAATGCTACGAGGTCGTGCGCGAGGAATATCGGCGGCTGCTGCCGAGCACGCCCGCGCGCTGAGCTGCGCGGCGGGACCCTATGCGGGCTGGCAGACAGACGCATGTCAGCGATGCCGTCATGTTCGACATACAGCTGATTCGGCAGCTGCGCCCCCTGGAACCGAGTCCTGCACCTGCAGGCGTGAAGCAAGAACCCGGAGAGCGTCAGCATGGCCATCGCCGAGAATCACCTGATCGCCTTGCTGCCGCGCAGGCAGCGTCTGCGCGTCCTTGCGATCTGCGAGCCGGTGCGGCTGTCACTCCAGGACGTGCTGTGCGAGAGGGGCATGGCCATCCGGCACGTCTATTTTCCGGTCGACAGCATTGTTTCGCTCGGCAAGGCGGTCGACGGCAGGGCCACACTGGAACTCGCGATGGTCGGTTGCGAAGGCATGCTGGGCGCCGAGCTGGTGCTGGGTGTCGCGAGCGCTCCCCTCGACGCAAGGGTGCTGCGTGCGGGTGCGGCATCGCGAATCCACATCCCCGTGTTCCGTCGCGAACTGGCCAGCAGCGCGCCCCTGCAACGCATCCTGAAACGCTACCTGTACCTGTCGAACGCACAGCTGGCGACATCGGCGGTCTGCGTGCACTTTCATCTCATCCAGGCGCGGCTCGCGCGTTGGCTGCTGATGATCCAGGATCGTGCGCATGCGCAGCGCTTTCACGTCACGCACGAATTGCTGGCCCGCATGCTCGGCGTGCGCCGGGTCGGCATCACCGTCGCGGCCGGCGCCCTGCAACACGGCAGGTTGATCAGCTATCGGCGCGGCGAACTCACCGTGCTCGATCGCAAGGGACTGGAAGCAAGCGCCTGCAGCTGCTACGCCAGCGATCGTCTGGCCTACGGCGAGCTGATGCACTAGAGAAATCGGAAGCGCCTGGGCGCCCTCCGTCGGCTACCCGGCGATCACAGCGCGAGGTCGTGCAGCGCGAAGAATGCCTTCGTCTGACGATCCGCTTCCTCGCGACTGACCGCGTAGCGCAGCTGCACGAGACCCGCGAGTCTGTGGAAGTTGCCATCGACGCGGACCAGTTCCTCGGTATGCAATTTGTTCCACGTGGCGCCGGCAAGCGCGATCAGCGTCTTCCACTTGCGTTTGATCGCAAGCGCATCGGCCAGGACCGCAGCGCGGGTCTGACTCTTGGTCAGCTTCGTCGGCAGCGGGCGTACCGCGGGCACGGCGTCGGCGGCTGCGGCCGTGTGGTTGATGTCGATGTCCATCGTGATGTCCTGTCTCTGGACGACCGGCAGAAATGCCGCGCCGTGCCGCGTTCCGTCTGCGGCGATCCACTCTATGCGCCGATGCCGCGGCCACGTCCGTCTGCCAGCGCACAGACGCCGGGAATCGATGCACTTGCAGTCAGCGTCGCCGGCCGGCAGCGCTGCAGTCGTCCTGTTGGTACGGTTCCGCACAGTCACGAGCGGCGGCGAGGCCTATCCTGAAATTGCTGCCAGGTACTCACGCAGCGATAGCGAAAAGCGTCCGGACCGACCGGAGACGAGGGGAAGCCCGCATGCATCAATTTGCCATCAGCGCCAGCAGCAGCGAAGCGGCGCGCTTTCACAGGCCGGATTCCCTTGACGGCTATCGGGCGACGCAGGCGGATAACGCCCTCTCGATCAGCCTCGGCGGCTCCGACGGGACCATGGCTGGCCCCCCGCCCCTGCCACAGGTCTCCCTGCTGCCGCTGCTGATCCTGATCCTGTTGTCGGTCTGTGTCCTCGGCTTTCTGGGTCTTGATGCTTCGTTCCGGACTCTCCGACAGCACCGCGTGCTGTGACGCTGACGTTCGATCGTGCCGATCGCCACACCGGGCGGCACGACAGGATTTCAATCCTGCGCGGTGACATGTCGCAGCAGTCTGGCGATCGACAGCACCGTGACCGCACCGATCAAGGCCACGGTCAGCGACGAAGGGCTCAGCTTCAACTGATCGATGGCACCGCCACTCGCCAACGGACCGACCAGGTATCCGCCGACAAAGGCACCGACGATGCCGATCGCGACATTCTCCATCCACCCCTGTCGGGCATCGGTGGCCACCAGCAAGCTGACAAGCCAGCCGCAAATCCCGCCCACCAAGATCCAGACGACGATGTTCATTGCCCACTCCGCTTCGATGCCGGTCACAGGCCCGGCCCAAGCCCTGCGGACAGACGATGAACCATCACGGCTTGTGCGGTCTGTGCGGAACCGCACCGCGACCCGCGCGACCAACGGCGCAGGCCGGCCCGTGACTCAGCTGGCCACGGCGCCCGCGTGCTGCCCTGCGCGACGCCAGGCGGCCGGCGGCGTGCCGAACTCGCGCTTGAACGCGCGACAGAACGCGGCCTCCGATTCGTAGCCGCTGCGCTCGGCGACCCGCGCGACGCTGTCGCGCCCGGATCGCAGCGCCTGGGCGGCGAGCGCCAGCCGCCAGCGCGTCAGATATTGCATGGGGGGCTCGCCGATCAGCGTCGTGAAACGTTCGGCCAGTGCCGAGCGCGACAGCGCCACTTCGCGGGCGAGTTCGTCGACTGTCCAGGCCCTGGCAGGCGCCGCATGCAGCAAGGCCAGCGCACGACCGACGTGCGGATCGCGCACACCGGCGAGCCAGCCCTGCGCGTCCGGCGGCACATTCGCGACGTGGTGACGCATCGCCTCGACGAACAGCAGCTCCGACAATTTGGCGAGCATCGATTCGGCGCCCGGTCGCGCTGCCGAGGACTCGCGTACCCCCACACGCAGCAGCTCGCGCAGCAGCGTCGACGCCGGGCCCTCGCCGATCGAAATGCACAACAGGCGCGGCAGCGCGTCCAGCAGCGGCCGGCAGACGCTGCGGCTGCACGCCAGATAACCGCAGACGAAACGCGTGGTCTCGCCGCCACCGCCGTGACGCAGGTGCACGAAGTTGTCGTCGCTCGCGGCCTCGGCGACGACCAGCTTGCCGGCATCGAGCGGCATCATCTGCAGATCGCTGCCCAGCAGATGGCGATCGTCGCGGGCGATCAGGATCAGGTCGCCAGCCTTCGCTTCGAGCATGCCGCCGTGATCGTCGAGCCGCACCTTGCAGCGCCCTTCGACGAGGAAATGGAAAAACACCACGTGCTCGGCGCCGGCGAGGTGTTGCCGCACGCTGGCAACAGCGCACTCGCCGCGGATGCACCACGGCGCGGTGAACTCGGCATTGAGATAGAACGCGCCCTCCAGCCGTATCGAATTGAGAACATCCGACAGTGCGTCCATGAGGGGTCTCGGGCAAGAACCGCGGAGCGTCGGCCAAGGCGGGCGCCGAGGGCTGGCGGATACTAGCGCCGGCCGCGATGCCGGGCAATTTGCCGCTTGATCGCGCATTCGCCGTCGTTCGCGGTATTCGCGAACACGGCCGGCGACACCAACGAAAAGGGGATCGACATGAACGCTGACGGCAACAAGACTTACCAGGGCAGCTGCTTTTGCGGCGCGGTGCAACTCACGGTCAGCGGCGAACCGGCCGGCATGGGCTACTGCCACTGCGAATCCTGCCGCAGCTGGTCGGCCGGGCCGGTCAACGCGTTCACGCTGTGGCATCCCGAGGCCGTCAAGGTCACGCGCGGCGCCGACCAGATCGGCAGCTACAACAAGACGCCGAACAGTTATCGCAAGTGGTGCAAGGTCTGTGGCGGCCACCTGTTCACCGAACATCCCGGCATGGGCCTGACCGACGTCTATGCCGCCGTCATTCCGTACTTCCCGTACCAGCCTGGCGTGCACGTGCACTACCAGGAAACCCGTTTGCCGATCCGTGACGGCCTGCCGAAGATGAAGGACGTTCCGGCGGAGATGGGCGGTTCGGGCGTGACCATCGCCGAGTAGTCGAGCACCGTGCCGCGCCTGCGGCGATGCCGCAGGCGCGGCCACCCGCGTGTTGCCCTGAACCGCGGCTGGACGGCGGCGGTTACATTTCTTTACGGCGTTTTCAGTTGGCGTTCGGTCTGTCGATCCGAACATGGCGGCACGCAAAGACGGCAAGCGTGCATGTCTTGCGAGGTCTCCAGGAGGCTGCCATGTCCAAGAAATTTTCCGTTCGAAACGCTTTCGTCGTCGCCCTGCTCGCCGGTTCGGCGCTGGCACCGCTCGCCGCACAGGCGCACGTCGATGTCGACATCGATGTCGGCCCGCCGCCGGCGCGCGTGATCGTCGCACCGCCGCCGCGTCCCGGCTATGTCTACGCGCCGGGCTACTGGCGCTGGGATGGCCACGCCCATGTCTGGGTCGATGGCCGCTGGATCGCGGCGCGCCACGGCCGCCACTGGGTCAACGACCACTGGGAGCAGCGCGGCCCGCACTGGCATTACGTGCCGGGTCACTGGGCGCGCGGCTAGACACTCGGCGCAGCGGCCCGCGCCGGTGCCCGATCCGGGCACTGCGCACCGCAACGAAAAAGGGGCCTCACGGCCCCTTTTTCCTGCAGCGACGGAAAGCCCTATTTGTGCGACTTGAGCAGCGCGGCGACCTTGTCGATGTAGGCCTTCATCGCCGCATCCGGCTTGCTGCCGGACAGCTTGGCCCAGGCGTCGTACTTGGCACGGCCGACCATGTCGAGCATGCCCGGCCGTTTGCCGCTGACGTCGCCTTCGCTGGCCTGCTTGAAATGCGCGTAGAGGAACAGCATGTCGTTGTTGTCCGGACGCTGTGTCAGGGTCTTGACGTCTTTCTGCGCCTTGGCGAAATCCGCTTTCAGGTCTGCCATCGTTTTCTCTCCTCCCGTGAGCTTGTCAGAAAGTCAGCATAGCGCCGGCGACGGCCGGGCGGCTATGGCTGCGCCGCCAGCCGCTCCAGCGTGACGAAGCGAAACGGATGGGCATGACGCGCGTCCGCGGCATGCGGCTCGCTGTACGTTTCGCGAAACTGCGCACGGTCGAAATCCGGGAACCACGCGTCGCCGTCGGCAATCCGTGCCTGCACCTCGGTCAGATGGATGCGCTGCGCCTGCGGCAGCGCCTGCCGGTAGAGTTCGGCGCCGCCGATCACCATCAGCTCGCCCTCGTCATGTGCCGCGAGCGCCGCATCGAGATCGTGGAACACGCGCGCGCCGTCGGCGACAAAGCCGCGATCGCGCGTCAGCACCCAGTTGTCACGTTCCGGCAGCGCGCGGCCGAGCGAATCCCAGGTCTTGCGCCCCATCAGCACGGTGTGCCCGAGCGTGACGCGCTTGAACTGCTTCATGTCGTCGGGCAGGCGCCAGGGCAAGCCGTTGGCACGACCGATCAGGCGGTTCTCGTCCATCGCGACGACCAGACTCAGACTGCGCATCCCCTGCCCTTCGCTGACGCCGCACATCGCGACGGGCGGCATGATAACGCCGCGCCGCAGAGCACTCGGCAATCGCGGCGCAAGGCCGGTGCACCGCTGGCCTTTCCGATTGCGCGACTGGATGGCGCCCTCGCGGCGACGGCCGCTGGCAGCCTCGCACGGCGGACTATCGGTAGATCGCGGTCTGGTCGCCTCCGAGCCGCGTGTTCTTCAGCGGCCGCAGGCTGGCCAGCTTTTCGGCCGGCGCGCCCGTGCACGGCACCGTCCAGCAATAGGCTTCGAGCCACGCGAGCTTCGAGCGCTGCTCGTCCGCACCTTCGAGCACCTGACGCTTGCCGGTCCTGGCTTCGTAGGCACGCGGATCGTCGTAGGCACCGACCGCACGCTCGGCGGCACGCTGCAAGGCGTCGTGGCCTTCGCTGGCGAGATCGACGTGATTGGCCTTGCCGAACGCGGCCAGCATCGCCACCGGCGTCACCGCGTAGACCTGATACCCGGCGGCACGCGTCTGGCGCTTGATCTCGTTCGGCAGATAGCCGTCGGCATCCACCTGCCGGGCGAAGATCGCGTACATGCCGCTGGCCCAGTCGAACAGGTCACGACGATCGGTGACGACGCTGGTCGCCATCACGGCCCATGCCGCCCAGTAGTAGTGGTTGTTGATCTTGCTCAGCGGATCGTCCTCGCTCCACTCGCTGCGCACCTGGGTCGCGATGCGGCCCAGCCAGGCCTCGATCGTCGCGGCACGCTGCGCCTGTGCGGCGAGTGGCTGCGAACTCGAGAACTGCAGGCGCAGCCAGGCGCCGGACAGGCTCGCCAATGCCCATTTGCGCATCGACTTGCCGGTGTGATTTGCCGCCGGACCGAGCAGCGCGTCGGCGTCGGCCCAGCTGCCGTACCAGCCCAGCACGCAATCCAGGGTCTGCGGCGAGCCGCTGTCCATGTACGCATCGACCAGCCTGGTCGCGCCTTTTTCCATGGTCGTGATCGGCGCCGTGAGCATCTTGTAGCGACGGTCTGCATCTTCGTTGAGGGTGTCGCGCGCACTGTCCGAGCCTTCGTACTTGCTCGGAAAATCCAGCGTGCCGGCGAACGGCGGCGGCGCTGCGGGACAGGGCTCGCTCTTGCCGCTGTGCGACACCGGCGCATCGTAGCCCGGCGGCGGCACCAGCCGATCGGCGAGCGCCGGCCCGATCGCGCAACCGACGATCACCGCGCTGCCCAGCGCCAGGCGGCGCATTGCATCAGTCATGGCCATCGTCCTGCTCCAATGCCGCGGTCTGTTGTCCCGGCGCGCCCTCGGCCTCGCAGATCCTGGCGGTCAGGTGCAGCGGTTTGGCGGGCGGCTGGTCCATTTCCACGGTTGCGCCCATGAAGGTCGCCTTCGCGTAGTCCGGGCGGTTGTTGCGCAACTCGGTGACGAAGCGGCCGCCGTTGTCGACGTACTGGTTGAAATGCATCTTCAGCGATTCCTTCTGACCGCTGAAGTACCAGATGACGGCGTGCAGGTCCTTGACGGTCGGATCGTCGAACTGCAGGTCCAGCCAGTAACGCGCACCGACCAGCGGCTGCGCCGCACCACCGCCGTTGAACAGCAGTTCGTTGCTGCCGGCCTTCAGATCGATGGTGTTCGACAGCACTGCCGGCCGGCCTTCGCAGCCGTCGTGGACCAGCGGCACGGCTTGGCGGTAGGTCTTGTACGGGTTCTTGCTTGCGCCCGGCCAGTTCTGCCAGGGAATTTCCCAGACGATGATCTTCGGCGGGTGCTTCTGGTAGAGCGCGCTCGGCAGGTAATGCAGCAGCGAGCCATCGAACGATCCGCCGGACAAGGCCGTGTCGAGTATGTCGGCGCCGAGGTCCTGTTCGAGATAACCGTTGAAGTTGTACCCACCCTTGGTGTCGCTGTTGCTGGTGCCGATCAGCACGATCTGCGGCACCTCGCCGTCATCGCCCGCATCGCCGAGCAGGCCACCGCCATCGTCGTGTCGATCGGCGACATCGAGCAGGCCGCCGCCGCTGGCATCGTCGCCGGCCGCGGCGCCGGCATCGCCGAGCAGCGCATTGGCGTCACCGCCGTCGGCCGGCTCGGTGATATCGCCGCTGACATATTGCATCGAGTACGAACCGCCGCAGATCTGCGTTGCGACTTTCTGCAGGGTACCGGGCTTGCCGATCAGGCTCGCCGTGTGCGTCACGAAAGTCTTGCGCGGCACGTCCTCGAATGCCGGCAGCGCGCGTACCGTGTCGGCGACGACGGCCGCCGTGTGACGGGCGCCGTCCGGCGTCCAGTGGTGATCGCGACGGAAGAAATATTCATAGCCCTTGTGCTCGTCGACCAGCCGATCGATCGGCGCAACCGCGACGCCGGCCGAGCGGATGCGCTGCAGCGCGTGTGCGTAGCTTTTCTTCGCCGCGGCGAAGTCATAGTGCTTGCGCTCGGCGTCGGTCAGCTTGTCGACGTCCATCAGGCCGCGTGGCGGCTGCAGCACGATCACCAGCTCGCTGCCGCGCGCGCGCAGCGCCGCCGCCAGGCGATGCAGCTGCGCAATGCTGGCATCGCTGATCTCGATGTCGGTCGTCAGATCGATGCCGGAGCGGAACAGCCAGTCGTCCCGTCCCTGTTCCAGCACGCGAAAATCCTCGAGATAGGACGAGCCGTCGTAGGCGGCGGGATCGGCCGCCTTCGGACATAGCTGGCAGCACAACTGGATGTCGTATCTGGGCGCATCGCCGTCGTCCGCGGCTGCCGGCCGCGGGGTCGCGATCCCGAGCGCGGCGACCAGCGCCGCGACCAGCAGCGGCGCACGCAGGCAGCGCGCGACGGCGTTCAGTTGACGACCCATGTCAGCACCGGCGATGCCGTCGTGCCCGTCACGAACAGGCTGTAGACCTTGCCGCGCTCCAGCGTCACCGGCTTTGCGGCGGCGAGCCTGGTGTCGCCGTTGAACACCACCAGCGACGCCTTGACCGGGTTGACTTCGCGATGGCCGGCCGCGTTGGCGGCGACCGCATCGACGACGGCCGGCCCGTTGTCACCGGCCTTGACCGTGAGGGTGGTGCCGTCGACGAGGTTGTAGACCGAGATCAGCGACTTCAGCTGGCTGTTGAAACAGGCCTGATCGAACAGCCTGATCTCGGCCGGTGTCAGCGCCGCCGTGTAGCAGCGCCTGGTTTCGAGCGAAAGCTTGTCGGACTTGCCGCCGATCTTCGCGTCGTACCGACCCGGCGGCAGGAACACATAGCTGCTCGCATCCATCGGCGCGGCATCGGGTACGCGCTTGTCGCCGAGTTGCGCGTCGAGCCGACCCTGCGTGGTGTCGTTGAACACACGCACGAAGGCCGAGTCCGGTGGCGCCGCCGGTGGATAGAGTCCGGCCTGGGCCTGCAATGCTGCAGCGGCGAGCGCGGTCGCCAGCGGCAGTGTCAGGCGGCGGATCGGGAATGGGGTCTTGTTCATCGCTTGCTCCGTGAAGATCAACTCAAAGTCCGGCCGGTCCGTTGGCCGGCGGCTGGGGTGCGGCCGACGCCGACGGGTGCCGGGCGGCTTGCGCCGCGACCGCGAGATAGCGTTCCGGGATTTCCCAGATCACGAGCTGCGGCGGCGCATCCTTGAAATCGCTGCCGGCGAGGTAATCCCGCATCGGCGCGAAAGGGCCGAGTCCATCCCTGGCGTAGCTGGCAACATCCTCGCCGAGCGCTTGCTGCAGCGCGCCGACGAAGTTCCAGTTCGGGTTGGCGCTGTAGCTGGTGCCGACCAGCGCGATGCGCGGCGCGACACCGGCGCCGAGCAGATCGCCGGCGCCGGCGCTCTGCGTATGCGCCGGCACGATCGTCTCGGCCGGCGGCAGCAGCCAGGAAAAGTACGGCGCCAGCGGCAGGAAGTTGAGCAGATCGCCGCGATGCACCTGCGGCGCCGAACGCGTGGTCGTGAACGCCTTCGCGGCATCGGCGGCCGGCAGTTGCCGACGCACGACGGTCGCGATCGCCTGCGCTGCCAGCTGCGCGCCGCGAACCGTCCAGTGCGTATCGGTGCGCAGGAAGCTCGCGCCCTGAGTCTTGCCGTCGCGCAGCGGCGTCAGCAGATCGGCATGGGCGATGCCATCGTGCGTCAGCGCCTGACCGGCCTCCACATAGAGCGCCTGATGCAGCGATGGCGGTGTGCGCCGGCCGAGGTGCTCGGGATAGACGCGGGCCTTCGCCGGGACGATGGCAACCACCAGCTTGACGCCGCTCGCGGCGAGACGATCGTCGACCTCGGCGATCGTCGCCAGATTGCGCGCGACACGCGAGGCCGACTGGTCATCGACCCTGAATTCCTCGTCGGTATACAGCCAGCCGTCGCGGCCGACCACGACGCCGCTGCCCGCTTCATGGAACAGCACGTAATCGATCGCCGCCCACAGACTGATGCCGAAGTTGCGCGCCGGGAAATCGTGGTCGTACTGGGTTTCGAAATCGTGCGCCATGCGCCCGTCGAGCACGGCCTGATCGACTTTCGGTTCGTAGTGGCGCGACTTCACGGCGGCCGCGACCGCGATCGCCAGCACCGCCGCCATGAACAGCAGCGCGTGCAATGCCGGCGTGCGTGCCGCCTGCGCGACCTGATTTTCCCTGGACTCTTTCATCGTTCGTCCTTGAACCTAGAACTGGAAATAGAGGAACGGCGAATAGCTCTGCGCCGACAGCTTCAGGACCGCCAGCAGGAACAGCGGCCAGACCAGCCACTGCGCCGCGCTCATCGCGCGCAGGCGCGCGGCGCGGATCGGCGGCCGCGGGGCGGCCGCGGTCTCCTGATGCACCATCGCGCCACGCACGATCAGCACGACGATCGCGACCGCCATCGTCGTCAGCTGCAGCTGCGTGATCGAGCTGGCGTAGACGTCGGAGAAACCGGCGCCGTCGAAGCGGAACATGGCGGCGTAGAAATCGATCGCCGTGCCGACGTTCTCGGCGCGGAACATGACCCAGCCGAGCACGACGAACAGCAAGGTCGGCGCCCAGCGCCAGACGCGAAAACCTTCGACCTTCGCCTTCACGCCGAGCACGCGCTCGACGCAGAGGATCGCGCCGTGCCAGGCACCCCACAACAGGAAGGTCCAGTTGGCGCCATGCCAGAGGCCGCCGAGCAGCATCGTCAGGAACAGGTTGCGGTAGGTTTTCGCCGTGCCGCCGCGATTGCCGCCCAGCGAGATGTAGAGATAGTCGCGCAACCAGCTCGACAGGCTCATGTGCCAGCGCCGCCAGAACTCGGTGATGCTCTGGCTGATGTAGGGCTGGTTGAAGTTCTCGACGAAGCGGAAGCCCATCATCAGGCCGAGGCCGATCGCCATGTCGCTGTAGCCGGAAAAGTCGAAATACAGCTGCACCGTGTACGACAGCGCACCGAGCCAGGCATCGGCCGTGGTTGGATTCGCCAGCGCGAAGGCGTGGCTGACCAGCGGCGCGATCGAGTCGGCGATGAAGACCTTCTTGATGAAGCCCTGCATGAAGCGCAGCGCGCCCTGCCCGAACAGCGTGACGCTGTGCTCGCGGTGCTCGAACTGGTCGGCGAGATCCTTGTAGCGGAACACCGGCCCGGCGATCAGGTGCGGGAACAGCGCGATGAAGGTCGCGAAGTCGACCGGATGTTCGGTGGCTTCGACGTCACCGCGGTAGACGTCGCTGATGTAGCTGATCGACTCGAAGATGTAGAACGAAATGCCGATCGGCAGGATCACGTGCTCGAACGCGAACGGCTGCAGACCGATACCTTGCAGCAGGGCATCGAGGCTGCCGACGCCGAAGTTCGCGTACTTGAAGTACCCGAGTGTCGCCAGATCGACGACGACGCCGGCGACCAGCCAGCGCTTCGCCGTCGGCGTGCCGCGCCCATTGCGGGCGATGCCCATGCCGACGAGGTAGTTCCACACCGTGACGGCGGCGAACAGCGCGAGAAAGTCGATCCGCCACCAGGCGTAGAACGCGTAACTGCCGATCAGCACGACGTAGTTGCGCAGGCGACCACGATCCGGCGTCAGGTAGTAGATCGCCAGGAACATCGGCAGGAACAGGAACAGGAAGACATTCGATGAAAAGACCATTTTTCTGACGCTCCCTATTTCGCGCTGGCCACGGTGGCGTCGGCGGGCCGCAGGATCACGGCCTTCTTCTGCCGCATCAGCACGTCGAGCACCTGTTCCTGGTGCTTGCCGAGAATGCCGGTGAACTTGATGCCGAGCTGGCGCTGCGGGGCGCGCATGTCGACGTCGTACAACTCCAGGCTAAGCGGCTGGTCGATACCGACCGGACTGGAACCGTTGGAGATCAGCTGGCCGCCGACGACCGTCATCGAAATCCGCTCGTGGAACGGATCGAGCCGCAGGTTGCGGCCGGTGCCGGCGAGATTCTTGATGTGACCGTAGATGCCGGACAGGCCGTTGCCGATCGCGACATTGCCGTACAGGCGCAGATTGGTGCTGTTGCGCACACGAATGCCGTGGCGGCGGTTGGCACTGACGAGGTTCTGCCAGATCAACGTCTTCGGACTTTCGTAGATCGTGATGCCGTCGGCGTGATTGCGGTAGACGCGATTGTGGGCGACGACATTGTTGATGCTGTTGCGGTCGACGACGATGCCGGAGAGATTGTTGTCGTAGGCTTGGTTGTCGATGATCCAGCTGTCGTCGACTTCGCGCGACACGATGATGCCGTGCTTTTCCCTGGTGTCATGCGCCTTGTTCTCGGCGATGATCAGCCGCCGCGAACGATCGTGCGGATCGATGCCGTACTTGATGTTGTCGTGATAGTCATTGCCGCGGATCACGACATCCTCAGCCTCGTAGCAGTAGAAACCATACCAGTTGTCGTAGAACTCCGAATCGATCAGCCAGCCGGTGGGATTCGGCCGGTTCATCTTCGGCGCCAGCGACGGCGAGAACTGCGAGATCGACACGCCGTAGGACTTCGACGCGGCGTAGCCGAGATCGGCGACCACGCTCTTGATGATGTAGGTCTGCGAGCCGCCCCAGGACACCATGAACGGCCGGAAGCGATGCTTGTCGATGAAGGTCGAAGGCGCGTTCTTCGCCTCGTCCCAGCCACGCAGGCGCGCGCCGGTGATGAACAGCTTGCCCTCGTTGACGAGAAACGCGCCGCGGTTGATGGACAGACGGAAGTCCGAAACCGAATCGTCGATGTGCAGGGTCGCGTCCGGTCGCACGTCGATCGGCAGACGCGCGACGAACACGCCCCTGGCGGTCTGCTGGAAGTACTCGCGCGGAACCTGTTGCGCGATGTCGCGCGGCGTCATGTAGCCGTGGACGAAGATCACCTTGGGCAGCGACTTCTGGCGCGCCGCCCAGTCGCGCATGCGCTCGTCGCGCCCCATGAAACTCCTGAACGAAAGCTCGTCGAGCATGCTGCGCACTTCGGCATGGCCGTGCGGCGATTTGCGGATCTTGGCGATCGCATTGGCTGCCGTGTAGCGGCTCAGGTCCGGCAGCTCGGGCGGATCGAGTTTCAACGACGCACCGCTGGTGACATCGACCACGTACGGCCGCTTCGCCGCGTCGGCGAGCATGCGATCGTCCTCGGCGTTGTCGTCCTGATCGGAACCGTCGGTCTGATAGCGCTCGCCGGGATCGTCGCTGTCGGCGTCGATCATTTCATCGTCGGCATCGGCATTGTCGTGGCCGTTGTCGGTGCTGTTGTCGATGCTGGGGCCGCTCGGTACCCGGGGCACGGCGATCGCCGGCTCGTCGGGCGCGGCGTCGCCGTCGAGCTGTGCCGCGGCGATGCCGCTGAGCAGCGCGCAAAGCAGCGCCGCCAGCCAGACGCCGGCTTGCGGCCTCAATACCACGCGGTGAACTCCAGCACGACGCGATACTCGTTCTTCGCATCGTTTCCGTAGGCATCGCCGGGTTTGAACCAGGAGCCGCGCAGACGGATCGAACTGTCGCCGCTGTCGTCCGGCGTATACGCGGTCGCGGTACCCGCACCGGTGATGTCGAAGTAGCGCGTCAGCACCAGATCGACGCCCTGACCGAGATCGTGCGAGGCCACGGTCGGCGACACGCGCAGGCTGTCGCTGACGATCGGGGCGTCCGCGTCGGGGCGGCGCAGCTTGTTGTAGATCAGGCTCGCATCCCAGGCGCCGGCGTCGGCCGACAGGAAGGCCGTCGCGGCCTGCAGGTTCCCCAGTTCGGGGCGCAGCGCATCGTTGTAGCGATAGATCTGCGTGCGCGTGCCGGTGAAACGCGAGTAGTTGCTCTGCAGGCCGGTCTGTTCGTACTGCTGCTCGCCGTTGCCGTCGCCCTCGCTGTACGCGTACGCGACGCCGGCCTGCACCGGACCGCCGAGGCGCACGCGCAGTCCGGCGTCGCCGGCCCAGGCCTTGAGATCGTCGTGCACCTGCGCGCTCGCAAGCTCGCTGGTCTCGCCACTGACGGGATCGACCGTCGGCGTGACTTCGAGTCGGTCGCGGCTGCCGGTCAGATAGCTCGCCGACAGCCAGTACGACACCGACTGCAGTTGCTGCCAGTCATACGGATGGTTGTCGACGTGCGCGTTGATCCAGGTCTGCTGGCCCTTGCTCAGGCGTCGCCCGGTCTCGACCGTGTCGCCGACCGCCTGCAGATGATTGTCGTCGTCGGCATGGACGACGCGAAAGCCGATCTGCTGGCGCGCCGCCCAGTCCCAGGCCAGGCTGCCGAAGCTGTAGGTACGATGGTCCTGATTCGCCGGCAGTTCGACATCGTCCGTGCGGTAGGTGTCGGACTGGCGCGCCACGCCAAGATCGGCATCGAGCAGGGTGGTGTCGAAGATCCAGCGCACGGCATCGATGTCTTCATCGAAAAACTCCGCGTCGTCGTTGCGCAGACGCTGGCGGCCGATGCGCAGCGCCTCGCCGGGATAGCTGGTCAGGCCGCCGTATTCGAACCAGGCTTCGTCCAGGCCGACGAAGGCCTGCTTGCTGGCGCTCTGGTTGTTGTCGTCCTGCCCCGACTGCAGCAGGCTGCCGGTCGGCGCATAGCCGCGGATTCGCAGGAACGCCGCCCAGTCGGGCGAGAACTGCAGATGCAGCCATGGCGTTGTATCGATATAGCCCTCGCGCGTGTCCTTCGCATCCTGCAGACCGAGATCGCGGCCGCCGTCGGCGACACCGGCGAGCGTCGCTTTCAGACGCCAGTCGGCTTCGACGGCATGCGCCGCCAGCGGTGTGGACAGACCGAAAGCCGCGGCGATCGCCAGCGACAGGGTGTTGCGGGGCAGGCTCGTCGTCGAGCGGCCGGATCTTGTTTTCATGAGGGATCACCGGAACGCGAAGGATCGGGAACGCCGGGCTGCGTTGCCGGCGTCTGCAGCGGTACGGTGTATTCGATCGCCTGCACCGGCTCGGTCACCGTTGATGAAGGCGTGGCGGCAGTCTGCGACGACGACTCCAGCAGCTTGCGCAAGGCCGGATCGTCCGACGCGCGATGCGACAGATGCAGCGGTGCCTGCGGCGTCGCCGGCGGCGTGGCGAACCGCGCGCTCAACTTCAAGGCCAGCGCGTCGCGAGCGGCGGTCGCGGGCGGTGTGGCGGACGGAACCGGCGGCGTCGGCGCAGCCTCGGACACGGCAGCGTCGACACCCGACGGTGGCGTAGCAGGCGTGGTCGTGGCGATGTCCGGCACGGCATCGGCGTCGGACGCCGGAATCGTCTGCGCTTCGCGCGACGCACGGTCCACCGGCGCCGTCGCGGCCGGCGACGACGGCGCCGGGTCCACTGCTGCGGAGGTCGCAGCGGCGGCGGGCACAGCGGGGACCGCCGGAGTATCGCTGGCCGCGCTCGCGTCGACCGCTTCGTTGTCGATCGCGGGATCGACTGCGTCGCCACCACGGCCCGTCGCGGGATCGACGTTCGCGACGGCGGCGCCGTCGACCGCCGCGTCGTCGGCTGCGGGATCGATGCCATGCTGGCGCGCGATCGCCGCCGCTTCGGCGAGCATGGTCTTCGGGATCTGGTAGGCCGACGGTCGCACCGCGAGTTCGGCGCTGTACATCTGATCGACGCTGGCCAGCTGCTCGGCCGGCAGCAGTGCGGCGATCTGTCGTTCGAGCTGCGCGGCCGACGCACTGCCCTCGTGCGCGCCGAGCCGCGCAAATACGTCGGCGTTGCGCAGGTTCGGGCACAGACCCTTGCCGTTGACGAACAGGCGCGCGAGCGCGCCGTCGGCCGCGGCATCGCCGCGCCGCGCCGACCACATCAGGTATTGCGCGGCGAGCAAGGGCCGGCTCTCGTCGAGATAGCCGTACTGGTACAGGCGGCCGAGGTAGTAATGGCCCTTGAGCGCGGTCGCCGGTTGCGCAGCGGCCTGCTGCAGATAACGCAGGGCCTGCTGCGGATCGCGCTGCGTGCGCTCGCCGCCGAGATAGAGCTGCCCGAGATACAGCGACGCCTCGGGCACGCCCTGGGTGGCGCCCCGCTCGAGTCGCGCCTGGACGTCGACGTTCGGCAACAGATACGGATAGCGGGCGACGACACCGGCAGCGAGCACCGCGGCCTCGGTCGGCCCGGCGAACAGCTTGCCGAGCAGCGCATTGGCCATGTCGGCCTGTGCCGGCAACCCACGCGCGGCCGACGCGCCGGTCGTCGTGGCGACCGCAGCGCCATCGGGCGGCGTCAGCACTACGCGCGTGCAGACCTGGCTGCCATCGCCGCGCGCCGCTTGTGCCTGCACGGCGGTGTCGCCGAGTTCGCCTTCGTCTTCGCTGACATCGGAAATCCGGACCGGCGCGCTCGGCGCCGCACCGTCGTCGTCATCGTCGTCACCGGTGTCCAGCGGTGCGACCAGCACGCGTGCCAGCGACGCCAGGGTCGGCGCATCGACACGTCCGTCGGCGTACCGGTCGCCGGCCGCCTTGACCAGCGACTGCAGACGGTCGGCGTGGCCGTCGGCACGCGCGGCACGCGCCAGATCGACGTAGCAGCCCGGCACCTGGTCCACCCAGCGATCGCACAGCGATACGAGCTTGTCGGCATGGCCGTCGTCGCCGCGCGTGCTGCGATACCAGTCGATGATCGCGCCCCGCACGTCCGGCGTGCCGATGCGCTCGGCCTGTGCGACCAGCGCCGCAACCTGGTGATCGGCGTCGCGCCGCGGTTGCTCGCTGTAGAGCCGGATCAGGCCGGCGAGCGCAGCCGGGTCGTGATGGCGCTGCCAGGCGTCGCCGAGCAAGGCCCGGCCCTCGCCGATCGAAGCCTCGTCGTTCTGTCGGACCAGCAGGCGACCCAAAGGCGTTTCGGTGTCGAGCGGGCTGCTGTTGCGTGCGGTGCGCAACCAGCCGATCGCCTCGGCGACGCGTTCAGGCGTGCCGAGTTCGGCGTACAGACTGGCGAGTGCGATCTGCGCCTCGACGTAACCCCGCTCGGCGAGCGGCTTCAGATCGGCTTCCGCATCATCGAGCCGGCCCTCGATGGCGGCCTGCCTGCCGCGCGCCAGATCCGGCAGGCCTTCGGCGTGTTCGACCAGTGCACCCTCACCCTGCTTGTCGCGATGATTGCCGTAGGCGTAAGCGTCGTAGCGCACGCCGAAAACCAGCGCGGCAACCGCCAGCGACACCAGGCCGCGCGACGGCAGCCGCGATGGCGTGCGCCGGTTCATGCCGGCTGCACCTCGCGGGCCAGACGATCGCCGAGGTGCGACAGCTTGCTCCAGATCAGCGTCTGACCGCCGAGCTGGACCTCGACCGGACGATCGATCAGCGACGGATCGAGTGCGCGTATCGGCTCGATCGTGACGATCACGTCGGCAACCGAGCCCTGATTGTTGAGGCCACGCGCATCACTGCTGGTGCTCGATTCGGCACCGGCCGCCGACAACAGCCGCACATCCTTGACCTTGCCGTAGCGTTCGCCACCCTCGCCGGAAATCGTGAACGCGACGGTCTTGCCGATCGGCAGATCGTCGATGTTGTCGAAACGGAAGCGCGCCAGCACATACGGTCGCGCGTCGGCCGGCACCAGCTCGAACAGCGGCTGGCCGCGATTCGCATACTGACCGTCGGCCGAAAACTGCTGCTGGACCTTGCAGTCGCAGGGGCTGCTCAAGGTGCCCTTGAGCTGGTCGCCCATCAGCTGCGAAAGCTGCTCCGGCGACAGGTGCAGCGAACCGATGTCGGTCTGCACGACATCGAGCATCGCGGCCTGGAAGGAGCCGAGCGGCTGGCCCTTCTTGACGATGCCGTCCGGCGGCACGAGGCTGAAGAACGTACCGTCGCGGGGCATGACCACCGAATAGCTCGGTGCCGCGATCTTCGCTGCCGACGCGCGCGTGACGAACGCCATCGCATACAGCTTGCCGATCGCATAGAAGAACGCGAGCAGGCCAAGGGCGAACATCGCGACCGTCATCGTCAGCGCGCGGGCGCGGGCCTTGCCGCTCAGGCTGCTGCTGGCCGGCTGGGTCTGCCGCGCCTTGGTGAAGTTGTCGCGTGACAGTGCCGTGATGACATCGCCGGTCGCGACCAGTTCGCCGGCCAGCGTGCCGCCGATCACCTGCCGCAGCACGGCGATCTCGCGTGCACCGAGGTTCTGGAACATCGCGCCGACGCGCTTGCCGTCGGCGCTGACATTGCGGATCTGGAAGCTCACCGGCAGAACGAAAGCGACCGGAGCGATCGTGAACGACAGACGCGCCCGATAGACATCGTTCGTCGCAAAGCGGGCCTTGTCGCTGACGACGAAGCTCAGGCCGCCGGCCGACAGATCCTGCAGCGCATAGCGATGTTCGCCGGCGGATTGCGCCACGTGCACGAGACCCGGCACGCGTACGCGCGGATGCTGGCGCTGCGCCTCGGCTTCGTGCACGACATTGGGAGAGCTACCGTCATCCATGGCTGGTTCCTTCGGAAAAAGTTGCGGGGCTTGCGGAGAACGTCATGGCGGTCAGAGCTCCACCATCGACAGCACGACGGCCGCGAACACGCTGATCGCGGCGAACATCAGCAGGTGCGAGGACCACCAGTTGAAGCGGGTCTGAAAGCCGTCGCCGCTGGTGGCAAGCCGGGTCTTCTGCCGCGTCCACGACTGCTGGTCGAGCCGGAACGAGACGTGAATCTTCACGATCGAGCCGACGATCTGGTTGTAGTACAGAAGCAGAGGGAACGCCGGCCCGATCGGATGGCCGGACAGCAGCAGCAACCAGCTCATCAGCAGGCGGGTCATGCCGACCCACAGCGCGAAACTGACCAGGAACATGATGCTGCCGAACTTGATGCTGGCGGCGATCGCCAGCGCCAGGCCGAGCAGGCCGGTCCACATCAGGATGCGCTGGTCGAGCAGCACGTAGTAGGTGAACCAGCCCAGCCGCGACGGTCCGAGAGCAAGCGCACGACCGTTCTGGCGCAGGGAGTTGCCGTACCAGCGGAACATCAGCTGGCGGCTGGCCTTGATGAAGCTGCGATGCGGCGGATGCTCGACCGTGCTGATCGCCGCGTCCGGTACATACCAGGTGTCCCAGCCGAGCCGCATCAGGCTGAACCAGCTCGACTTGTCGTCGCCGGTCAGAAACTTGAAACGGCCCAGCCGCCAGTGGTCCAGGGCGTCGTTCTGCACGTCGTCGATGAAGCACGGATCGGTGACGATGCCGACGCGGAACAGCGACATGCGGCCGGTCAGCGTCAGCACCCGGCGCGTCAGGGCCATCGAGCACATGTTGAGGTGACGCTGGGCGAAGCGCAGCTTGTGCCACTCGCTCATCACATGGCTGCCCTCCACCTTGCAGAACTCGTTGGTGGTCAGACCGCCGACACCGGGCATCAGCCTGAAGAACGGCGCGGTCCGGCTGACGACACCGGGTTCCAGCAGGGTGTCGCCATCGATGACCGCGACCACTGCATCCGGGTCCGGCATGTCGCGCGAGATCGCACGGAAACCCTGGGCAAGGCCGTCGCGCTTGCCGGTGCCCGGGATGCGGACGATCTTCAGACGCATGTGCGCCGGCGGTGCCAGGCGCCGCCACAGCTCGAGCACGATGCGCTCGTCGCTCATTTCGACGATCGAAGCGACCACCGTGCATGGCCAGCCGCAGCGCATGCCTTCGCTGATCGTCGCGCGGTAGACCTCGGCGGTGGTCTGCGCGTCGATGCGGAAACTCGTGATCATCAGGTACACATGCGACGGCGCCGCGGCGTCGCCGAGCGCCTCCACTTCGCGACGCAGGCGCGGATATTCGCGATGCAGGAACAACATGCCGCGCACGAAGTGGATGGCACGCAGCGAATAGCGCCAGATGCCGAGTGCGCCGATCGCCAGCACGTAGTTCGCCGAGCCGGGCTGGAACGCGTCGGCCGGCAACAGCAGGGCGATCCACACCAGCGCGGTGGCATACATCAGCCAGCCGGCCAGATCGAGGCCGCGCGGCCGGTCTTCCGGGGCACGCGGCATCGCATGGACAGCATCGCCGGCGGACGCGAACGCACTCATCGTCAGTGCCCGGCCTACCAGCAGATGCCCTGCATGTCGTCGGTCGACGGATGCGGCATGAAGCCGACCAGATCGACGACCTTGCGCTCGTCGCGCGAGCCGTTGACGTACTTCTCGAAGCTGCGATCGCGCAGTCCGAGCACCAGCACTTCGGAGCCGTCGATCACTTCCTGCAGATCCGGCTTGAGCAAGGACGAGATATGCGGAATCTTGCCGTTGATGTATTCGCGGTTGGCACCGTGCACGCGCGCGTATTCGACGTTCTTGTCGAAGATCGACAACTCGTAGCCCTTGCCGATCAGCATCTCCGCCAGCTCGACCAGCGGGCTCTCGCGCAGATCGTCGGTCTTCGCCTTGAACGACAGGCCGAGCATGCCGATCTTGCGCTTGCCGAACGACTCGACCAGATCGAAGGCCTTCCTGACCTGCACGCCATTGGTCGTCATCAGGGATTTCAGCAAGGGAATCTCGACGTCCATCTGCGTCGCGCGATAGGTCAGCGCGCGCACGTCCTTGGGCAGGCAGGAACCACCGAACGCGAAGCCCGGCCGCAGGTAGTAATCGGAAAGATTGAGCTTGGAGTCCTGGCAGACCACTTCCATGACCTGCCGGCCGTCGACACCGAGCGACTTGGCGATGTTGCCGATCTCGTTGGCGAACGAGATCTTGGTCGCGTGCCAGACGTTGCACGAATACTTGACCATCTCGGCGACTTCGATCGACTTGCGGATGATGGTCGCCGGCAGGTGCTGATAGAGCGAGGCGAGCAGATCGCCGGAGGCTTTGTCCCACTCGCCGATCACCGTCATCGGCGGATGGTTGTAGTCGTAGATCGCGGTGCTTTCGCGCAGGAATTCCGGATTGACCGCGATGCCGAAATCGACGCCGGCAAGCTTGCCGGATGCCTCCTCCAGCAGCGGCACGACCAGGCCGTTGACGGTGCCCGGCAGCACTGTGCTGCGCACGACGACCGTATGCCTTGCCTTCTTGCGCTTGAGCATGGCACCGATCTCGCGCGTGACCGCTTCGATGTAGCCAAGGTCGAGATCGCCGCTTCGCTTGCTCGGCGTGCCGACGCAGATCATCGACATCTCGGTGCTCTCGATCGCCTCGGCGGTCGCGCTGGTCGCCCGCAGATGCCCCGACTTCACGCCGGCCGCGAGCAGTTCCTCCAGACCGGGCTCGACGATCGGCGACTTGCCGGCGTTGATCAGCCGCACCTTGTCGGCCGATACGTCGACGCCGATCACGGTATGGCCGCGCTCCGCGAAACAGGCCGCGCAGACCGCGCCCACATAACCCATGCCGAAAATGCTGATGTTCATCGTCCGATACCGTTGGTTGTCGAGGGGGAGTTCGCTTCGCTCGGGAAGAATCCCGCGTGTGTCATTCGCTGCCGCCGATGCGCAGCAGCAGCTCGTCGGTCCTGGCGCGCATCAGGGCCTCGTCGCCGCGGCTTTCGACGTTCAGGCGCAGCACCGGCTCGGTGTTCGAGCCGCGCAGATTGAATCGCCAGTCGGCGTACTCGACCGACAGCCCATCGACGGTCTCGATTCGCTGCGCGCCGGGCGCGTAGTGACGCCGGACATCGGCCAGCACCGCGCCGATGTCGGCGACCTTGCGATTGATTTCGCCGCTGGCCGGAAAGCGTCGCTGGCGGTCAGCGACCAGTTCCGAGAGCCGCCGGCCGCTCTGGCTGATCAGCTGCGCAACCAGCAGCCAGGGAATCGTGCCGTTGTCGCAGTACGCGAAGTCACGGAAGTAGTGATGTGCGCTCATCTCGCCGCCGTACACGGCGTTCTCGGCGCGCATCCGTTCCTTGATGAAGGCATGGCCGGTCTTGCTCTGCACCGGCACGCCACCGGCGGCCGTGACCACGTCGATCGTGTTCCAGCTCAGGCGCGGGTCATGGATGATCCGGGCGCCGGGCGTACGCGCGAGCATGGCTTCGGCGAGCAGGCCGACGATGTAGTACCCCTCGATGAAGTCGCCGTGCTCGTCGAACAGGAAGCAGCGGTCGAAATCGCCATCCCAAGCGACGCCGAAATCGGCATCCCGGCTGCGCACGAAATCGCGTGTGGCAATGCGGTTGTCCGGCAGCAGCGGGTTGGGAATGCCGTTCGGGAAACGGCCGTCGGGCTCGGCGTGCAGTCGCTCGAAGCGGAACGGCAGATGCGGCTCGATCGCGTCGATGATCAGGCCCGCGCCGCCATTGCCGGGGTTGACCGCGATCTTCAGCGGCTTCAACGCGGCCACATCGACGTAGCCGAGCAGGTGCTGGATGTAGGCCTGCCGGAAACTGCCGGCGACCACCGGCGCCTTGCCGCCGGGCCTGGCGATGGAACGCGCGACGGCCAGCTCGAGTTCGCGCAGGCCGCTGTCACCGGAAATCGGCCGCGCGCCGCGATGCACGAGCTTGAGACCGTTGTACTCGATCGGATTGTGCGAGGCCGTGACCATGATGCCGCCGTCGACACCATCCTGGAACGCCGCGAAATAGACCTCCTCGGTTCCGCACAGGCCGATGTCGATGACTTCGGCGCCGCCGCGGACCAGGCCGAGCGCGAGCGCTTCGGCCAGCATCGGGCTCGATTCGCGGACATCGCGACCGACGGCGACACGGCGTGGCGCGTAACGCGCCGCATATGCAAGGCCGAGCCGGTAGGCGATCGTCTGGTCGAGCTCATCCGGCACCCGGCCGCGGATGTCGTAGGCCTTGAAGCAGGGCACACGCGGGCTGCGCGTCTTCGACGCACGCACCGCGGACCGCCGGTCGCGCACGACCGCACCACTGTCGAGGGGGGCGTTCATCGTTGCACGCTCAGGCCACGGCCTTGGTGGGCGCGTCGCGTGTTTCGCTGCGCCCGTAGGAATCGCTCATGCGCACGATGTCGTCTTCGCCGAGGTAGCAACCGCTCTGCACCTCGATCAGCTCCAGCGGCACCCTGCCCGGGTTCTCCAGACGATGCGTGTTGCCGAGCGGAATGTAGGTCGACTGGTCTTCGGAGATGTAGAAGGTCTTGTCGTTGCAGGTCACCTTGGCGGTGCCGCGCACGACGACCCAGTGTTCGGCGCGATGGAAATGCATCTGCAGGCTGAGCTTCTCGCCCGGCTTCACCAGGATGCGCTTGACCTGGAAGCGCTCGCCGAGGGCGACCGTCTCGTAGAAGCCCCAGGGCCGATAGACGCGGCGATGCGCATTGGCTTCGGTTCGCTTCTTTCGCTTGAGGTTCTGCACGATCTTGCGGACGTCCTGTACGCGATCCTTGTGCGCGACCAGCACCGCGTCATCGGTCTCGACGACGACGTGATCGTCGACGCCGACCATCGCCACCAGTCGTCCGCTCGAATGCACGAGGTTGTTGTGCGCGTCTTCGAGCACGACGTCGCCGCGCGTGCGGTTGTCTTCGGCATCGCTGGCCGGCAGCCGTTCGAGGAAATTCCATGAACCGACGTCGTCCCAGCCGGCATCGAGCGGCACCAGCGCGAGCTGCTCGGTTTTCTCCATCACCGCGTAGTCGATCGACTCGTTTCGACATTCCTTCCAGGCGCGGCCGTCGAGCGCGATCGTGTCGCCTTCGCGCCTGGCCTTCTGCAAGGCTTCGAGCGAGCGGATGTAGGTCTCCGGTTCGAGACGCCGCAGTTCGGCAAGAAAGCGGCCGGAGCGGAACAGGAACATGCCGCCGTTCCAGTAGTGATCGCCCTGCTCGATGAACTGCCGTGCGCGATCGATGGTCGGCTTTTCGACGAAACGCTCGACTTCCTGCGCCCGACTCGCGCCCAGCCGTGAATTCGGCTTGACCTTCAGATAACCGAAACCGGTCTCCGGCCGCGTCGGCCGGATGCCGAAGGTGACGATGTAGCCCTGGCTTGCGGCATCGATCGCCGACTGCACGGCCGCTTCGAACGCGGCCTGATCGCCGATCGCATGATCGGCCGCCATCAGGAAGACGATCGCGTCGGGTCCGAATTCTTCGGCGACGAAATGGGCGGCAACCGCGGCGGCCGGCGCGGTGTTGCGGCCTTCGGGTTCAAGCAGGATCGCCGCGTCGCGAATGCCGGCCTGGCGCAACTGTTCGGCGATCACGAAACGATGCGTGCCCGATCCGATCACGACCGGTGCCGTGGCCTCGTCGATGGTCGTCGTGCGCAGCACCGTCTGCTGGAACAGGCTCTGCTGGCCCAGCAGGGAGAGGAATTGTTTCGGATGCTGCTCGCGCGACAAGGGCCACAGCCGCGTGCCGCTGCCACCGGCCATCAGCACGGGCACCATCAGGCGCGCCTGGGTCATCGGAAAAAGTCGCGGCGGAGTTTTCATCCTTCACCTGTCTGTCATCAGCGCATCGCATGGCCTCGTGCCGGAAGCTCCGGCCCCTGTCGCTCGCGTTCATGGCGAATCGCAAGCGCTTGCCGGGAAGGGGGCAACGCCCATGCCACGGACGCGCAATCGCTGCACGAACAGCGACTTATCGATTCGGGCAGCGGCCAGCGACGTGAATCGTCCCGGTCGCGCCGCAAAAAGCGTCGCCAAACGGCGACAGCAACACGCCGGATTCGCGAAAAAGTTCCGCCTGCGCAGACGCGCGATGCTGTCGCCGGATGCAGACAGCGGCGGACCCAGGGTGCCGCGCGCCCGGCATCGATCCACTCGCCCGGCGATGCGCGAACGTCGCTCGCGATTCACGTTGTGCGCAAGGCATCGGCACCATCCGGCGACCGATCGGGCGTGACTCGAGGCTCGCAACGGCGGCAGGGGCGTCGCCAGCCGGCGACAGCTCGCCGTCGCTGAACGGCGCCCCGCGTCCGGTTCACGGCAAGTTCAGCGGCGATGCGCACATTGGGTCGGTCAGATTTCGCCAACCCATCGCGAAGGGATCGCAATCGCGGTAATGGCCATTCGAATTCCCAACACCATGACCGGCCTCGTCGCCGCAGGTTGCGTGCTGGCGGCACTGCCGCTGCTGATCGCCCTGCTGCTGGCGGAGCTCGCGCTCGAGCGTGTCACGCAACAGACCGAGCGATTGATCGATCAGGGCGTTGCGGTCTCGCAACTCGGCGACCAGATGCGCGACCAGCTGCAGAATCTCGAACGCACGATCCGCCAGTACCTCGCGCTGCAGGATCCGGCGCTGCTGTCGCTGTCGGATCGTCGCTGGAATGACCTGCACCACCTGATTCGCGAAATCGAGGCGCATCAGCTCGATCCGGACAGTGCCCGGCGCGCCTCGGCGATTCGCCACGAACTTGCCGAGGCGCGCCTCGACTGGCAGCTCGGCACGGCCGAGGCCGAATCGATGCAAGAGGCCGTGTCGCGGATCCAGGCCGTCGAGCCGCAGGTCGACACGATTCGCGATACCGCGCGACAACGCATCGACGAACGCCTCGCGCATGTCCGCCGAGCGAGCCGAAATGCGCGCCGCGACATGCTGTTGTCGGCGCTCACCCTGATCCCGCTGGCGGCGCTGTTGGCCTATCTGTGCTCGGTGGCCGTCACCCGTCCGCTGCGCGATCTGTACCGGACCATCGCCGCGCTCGGGCACGGCCGTTACTCGCACCCGGTCAGCATTTCGTTTCCACGCGAGATGCGCCGCCTCGGCGACCAGCTCGACTGGCTGCGACGACGGCTGGCCCAGCTGGAAGCAGACAAGGATCAGTTTCTGCGGCAGGTTTCGCACGAACTGAAGACCCCGCTTGCCAGTCTGCGCGAAGGCGCCGATCTGCTGCACGAAGGTTCGCTCGGTCCCCTGAGCCCGCGCCAGCACGAGGTCGCCGGCATTCTCGCCGAGTCGACCGTCGAGCTCGAATCGCTGATTTCGAATCTGCTGGCGTACGCGGAATGGCGTTCCGAGCGCCGCCACGCACAGCGCCGGTGGTTCGATGCAAGACCGATGCTCGAGGAACTGCTGGCCCTGCACATGCTGCCGATGGCCAAGCGCGAGCTGCGTACCCAGTTCCACCTGTCGCCGGCCGGCGTGTTCGGCCAGCGCTCGCAGCTGCGCCTCGCACTCGACAATCTGCTGACCAACGCCATCAAGCATGCCCCGCCGGGTTCGGTGATCGAGATCGAAACGGCCACACCCGACAACCATTGCGAGATCTCGGTGCGTGATTACGGCCGTGGAGTCATGGATGAAGAGAAGAAACGGATATTCGAGCCTTTCATACGCGGCACGGAAGCCGAGGAGCGCGGCATCCGCGGCACCGGCGTCGGCCTGTCGATCGTCCGCGAGGTGGCGCAGGCGCATGGCGGCCACGTCGAGGTCTGCGATGCGCGGCCCGGTGCGCGCTTTGTGCTGCGCTGGCCCTGCCCTCTTCCTCAGCATGTCGATGCTGTCGGCGTGCAGCACGATGCCGAACTTTCGCTGGCCGTCTGACGACGTGCAGACGCCGCTCGAAATGTTCGCAGTTGCCAGCAGCCAGCCGGTCAAGCGCGAGGCCCTGTGGCGCAGCGTCCAGCACGAACAGGACTCCGGTGACGCGGCGCTGAAAACCGCCCTGCTGCAGAGCCTGCCCGGACACAGCGGCTACGACCCGGATACAGCGCGCCGGCGCCTCAACGCCATCTCCTACAGCAAGAACAGCGAGGACGCGGCGCTGGCACGCGTGCGCCTGACCGAAATCGGCAATGGCAGTGCCGACGACGATTGCCGCAATGAAGTCCGCGATCTGCAACAGAGACTCGACAAGATTGTCGACATCGAAAGAAGCCTGGACACGAATGGGAATGCCGCGAAATCAAATCCTGCTCGTTGACGACGACCCCAAGCTGCTGCGCGTGCTGACGCTGCGCCTGGAAGCCGAGGGCTATGGCGTGATTGCCACGGCCAGCGGCGACGAAGCTTTGCAGCGGCTCGACAATGTACGGCCGCAGATGGTGCTGGCCGATCTGCGCATGCCCGATCTGGATGGCATCGAGCTGCTGTCGCGGATCCAGAGCCGCCACCCGAGCCTGCCGGTCGCGATCCTGTCGGCGCACGGCGACATTCCGGACGCGGTGCGTGCGACACATGCCGGCGCGGTCGATTTCCTGACCAAGCCGGTCGACCGCGAACGCCTGGTCGGCTGCATCGAACGTCACCTCGAACCGGGCAGCGAACCGGCGTCGAGCTGGGCCCGCGGCATCGTCACGCGCAGCGCGCTGATGCAGGCGGTCATCGAGGATGCGCAACGCGTTGCGCGCACCGACTCTGCCGTGCTGATCACCGGCGCCAGCGGCACCGGCAAGGAAGTGCTGGCGCGCGCGCTGCACGATGGCAGCCCGCGCCGGGAAGCGCCGTTCGTCGCGATCAATTGCACGGCGGTGCCGGCGGATCTGCTGGAGTCCGAACTGTTCGGTCATCGCAAAGGCAGCTTCACCGGCGCGCACGCCGATCATCCCGGCCTGTTCCGTGCGGCACACGGCGGCACGGTGTTTCTCGACGAGATCGGTGACATGCCGGCCGGTCTGCAGGTGAAGCTGCTGCGCGTCCTGCAGGAACGAGAAGTCCGACCGGTCGGCGACACCCGCACGATACCGGTCAACGTCCGGGTGCTGTCGGCGACACATTGCGATCTCGAAGCCAGGGTCGCCGATGGCCGTTTCCGCGAGGACCTGTTCTATCGACTCAATGTCGTGCGTCTGCAACTGCCCGCGCTGGAACGACGTCGCGAGGACATCGGCCTGCTCGTCACGCATCGACTCGAACAACTGTTTGCCGAGGGCCGGCCGCGCTGTCGCTATTCGCCGGAAGCACTCGACGTGCTGGCGACCGCGCCGTGGCCGGGCAATGTCCGCCAGCTGTTCAACGTCGTCGAACAGACCGTGGCGCTAGCACCGGGACGGACGATCAGTGCCGCGCTGGTGCGCAAATGCCTGGGCGACACCACGGAAAGCATGCCGGCCTTCGACGAGGCGCGCGACGAGTTCGCGCGCAATTACCTGCGTCAGCTGCTTGAGCTGTCCGGTGGCAACATCGCGCGTGCGGCGCGGCTGGCGCGGCGCAATCGCACGGACTTCTACAAGCTGCTGAACCGCTATCGTCTCGAGCCCTCGCAGTTCAAGCCGCAAGACGACGAATAGCGTTGCGACTGCGGTCGCGAGTGCGACGCCCGCGGCGGGCCGCTCAGACCGCGACTGCGCCCTTGATATGCGGATGCGCCTCGTAGCCGACCAGCTCGAAGTCTTCGTATTCGTACTGGTCGATCGCCGCCGGACGCCGCTTGATCTGCATCTTCGGCAGCGGATACGGCGTGCGCGTGATCTGCTCGCGCACCTGATCGAGATGATTCTTGTAGATATGGACGTCGCCGCCGGTCCAGACGAATACGCCCGGCTCGAGATCGCACTGCTGGGCGAGCATCATCAGCAGCAGGGCGTAGCTGGCGATGTTGAACGGCACGCCGAGAAACACGTCGCAGGACCGCTGATAGAGCTGCAGATTGAGCCGGCCGTTCAGCACCGAGGTCTGGAACAGGCAATGGCAGGGCGCCAGCGCCATCTGCGGCAGATCGCCGGGATTCCAGGCACTGACGATCTGGCGGCGTGACGCCGGGTCCTTGCGGATCAGGTCAACGAGCTGCTTGATCTGATCGATGTGACGACCGTCCGCCGCAACCCAGTCGCGCCACTGCTTGCCGTAGACCGGACCGAGATCGCCGTTTTCGTCGGCCCATTCGTCCCAGATCGATACCTTGCGTTCCTTGAGCCAGGCGATGTTGGTTTCGCCGCGCAGGAACCACAGCAGTTCGACGATGATCGAGCGCAGGTGCAGCTTCTTGGTCGTCAGCACCGGAAAGCCGTCGGCCAGATCGAAACGCATCTGGTGACCGAAGGTCGCCAGCGTGCCAACGCCGGTGCGATCCTGCTGCTCGACGCCTTCGTCGAGGATGCGGCGGATCAGATCCTGATAGGCCTTCATGTCGCGTCTCCTGCGGCGCGCCGATCGCGCAGCGACCAGACCAGGATGACCAGCCCGCCCAGCAGCATCGGCAGACAGAGTTCCTGCCCGCGCGTCAGCCAGCCGAAGTGCAGATAACCGAGCTGCGCATCCGGCACGCGCACGAACTCGATCAGGAAGCGGAAGCTGCCGTACAGCAACAGGAACAGCGCGCTGATCAATCCGCGCGGTGTCGGCCGTCGGCCGACGAACCACAGGATTGCAAACATCACCAGCCCCTCGAGTATGGCTTCATAGAGCATGCTCGGATGACGCGGCAGCAGATCGGGTGCCGTGGTCGGGAACACCATGCCCCAGGGTAGATCGGTGGGCTTGCCCCACAGCTCGCCATTGATGAAATTGCCGATGCGCCCGGTGAACAAACCGATCGGCACCAGCACCGCGGTGAAGTCGGCGACTTCGAAATACTTGAGCTTCTGCACGCGCGCAAACACGCCCATCGCGATCAGTACGCCGAGCAGGCCGCCGTGGAACGACATGCCGCCCCGCCAGACGCGAATGATCATCAAAGGATCGGACGCCGGCAGCCACCGTCCGGCCGGATCGTAGGCGTAGAACAGCACATAGCCGATGCGACCGCCGAGGATCACGCCCATCACGACATAGAACAGCAGGTCCGCCATGCGGTCGCGCGACCAGTCGACATGCGGCAGCCGCGCGCGCCGGATCGCCATGCCCCAGGCGATCCAGAAGCCGAGCAGATACATCAGCCCGTACCAGTGAATGGACAGCGGGCCGAGCTTGAGCGCGACGGGATCGATATTGGGGTGCGTGAGCATGGCGGCGATTGTAGCGGCAGCGGTGCGACAGTTCTCGGGCAGCCCTAGCCGGCCGATACCGCGCAGAAGAAGGCTTTCAGATAGCGGGTCTCGGGAATCGCCGGATGGACCGGATGGTCCGGACCCTGCGCCCCCTGCTCCAGCAATTGCAGGCGGCGGCCGAGGTGTCGCGATTCGCGCAGCAGGATGCGCTGCAGTTCGTCGGCTTCCAGATGATGCGAGCACGAACACGACACCAGAATGCCGCCGTCGCGCAGCAGGTGCAGAGCCGTGCGATTGAGCGCCGCGTAATGTTCGAGACCGGCGTCGTGGTCCTTGCGCCGCTTGATCAGTGCCGGCGGATCGACGATGACGACATCGAATTGCCGTCCTTCGGCGCGCAGTGCCTTCATGCCGGCCAGCGCGTCGTCGCGAATCGTGTCCAGCGGCAGACCGTTGAGCCCTGCGCTGGCCTGCGCGACATCGAGCGCCGCTTGCGACGAATCCAGACAGGTCGCCGCCGACGCGCCGTCGCGCAGCGCGCGCAATCCCCACGCGCCGACGTAGCTGAAGACGTCGAGCACGCTGCGGTCGCGCACGTAACGGGCCAGGCGCGAACGATTGTCGCGCTGATCGAAAAAGAAGCCGGTCTTCTGGCCACCGAGCAGCGACAGCCGGAAGCCGATGCCTTCTTCGCGAATCTCGAGCGGATCGGCGATCTCGCCGATCACTTCATTTTCCTGCGACAGGCCTTCGAGTTCGCGGGCGGCATTGTCGTTGCGCAGCAGGATGCCGCGCGGCTGCAGCAGTTCGCCGAGCGCGGCGAGCCATTCGGTCTTCAGGCGCTCCATACCCGCGGTCGTGACCTGCACGACCAGCACGTCACCGTAGCGATCGATGATCAGCCCCGGCAGTCCGTCGCCCTCGCCATGCACGAGCCGATAGCAGGCTTCGCCATAGAGGCGTTCGCGCAAAGCCAGCGCCGCGGCCAGGCGCCGGACGAACCAGCTCCGGTCGATCGTGCGCTGGCTGTCGGCGTCGAGCAGACGCACCGCCAGCAGCGTGCGCGGATTGACGTAGCCCAGCCCCAACGGCTTGTCGCGGCTGTCGACGATGCGGCACAGGGAACCCGGCTCGATCTGGCGGAATTCCGGCCCGACCTCGATCTCGTTCGAATACACCCAGAGATGACCGGCGCGCAGCCGCCGTTCTTCGCGCGGCTTGAGCTTGAGGGTCAGCACCGGCGGCTTCAGGCCAGTTCGCCGCGGAATTCTTTCTTGAAGCGCGTCTTGAAATCGGCCATCGAGAACCGGTGATTCTGGGTTCCGGAGCGTTCGATGCAATACGCCCCCATCAGCGAGGCGACGCGGCCGGTCGTTTCCCAGTCCAGACCGCGCAGCAGACCGTAGAGCAGACCGCCGCGGTAGGCGTCGCCGCAGCCGGTCGGATCGGTCAGCGAATCGGCCTTTGCGCAGGGAATCTCGATGCGCTTGCCGCCGGTGTGAATTTCCGAACCCTTGCCGCCGCGCGTGACGATCAGCGCATCGACCTTCCCCGCAATCTGCTCCAGCGTCCAGCCAGTGCGCTTCATCAGCACTTCGGCCTCGTAGTCGTTGACGGCGACATAGCTGGCCTTGTCGATGAACGCGCGGAATTCGTCGCCGTCGAACAGCGGAATACCCTGCCCCGGATC
This sequence comes from Solimonas terrae, assembly GCF_011067135.1. Taxonomy (GTDB): domain Bacteria; phylum Pseudomonadota; class Gammaproteobacteria; order Nevskiales; family Nevskiaceae; genus Solimonas; species Solimonas terrae. Next base: position 381,044 of record NZ_JAAMOW010000003.1, on the reverse strand, counting down.
GAAGATGAACGGAATGCCGGCGTCGGCGAACTGTTGTGCATGCAGGAGCATGGCTTCGCGCGACTCGGCCGAGATCGAGCCGATGCGCACGCCCTTGCCGGCGATGTTCTGGCTATCGGCCTGCGCCATCGCACCGGGATGAAACGCGGTGATCTGGTTGTCGTCGAGATCGGTGGTGATGTAGGCCTGTGCCGTGTACATGTCGGGCACGACCTTGAGGAAATCGCGCGCGATCTTGTTCTTGTCGAACCACTGTGCGTAGGCAGCGAAATCATGGCCGACCGTGCCCATCGGCAGCGCCTTTTCGCCCAGCAGATTGAGGTTGTAGGCAATGTTGCCGGCGGTGCCGCCGAAATCGCGGCGCAACTGCGGCACCAGGAAGGACACATTCAGGATATGGACCTTGTCCGGCAGGATCGCGTCCTTGAACTGGCCGGAGTAGACCATGATGGTGTCGTAGGCCATCGAACCGCAGATCAACGCAGACATTGAAACTCCTCGGTAGGCATGTCGCAGGTACCGCAATTGTGGGGTGCAGGCCCAGGGCACTGCACCGCTTCAGCTCAACAACACGAAACCCCAGACCACCGGCACCTGCAACAGCGACAGGTGCACTGCCGCCGAGCCCAGATCCTTGGCCCGGCCGGACAGCTCGTTGTGCTCGAGACTGATGCGGTCGACGACCACTTCAACCGCCGTGTTGAGCAGTTCGGTGATCAGCACGACGAACAGGCTCAGCAGCATCAGCGCGCGTTCGACACCGCCATGTCCGAGCCAGATCGCGGATGGTGCCAGCAGCACGCACAGGCTGGCCTCCATGCGGAACGCCTCTTCGGTCCGCCACGCCGAACCCAGACCCAGGTAGGAAACGCGGGTTGCCCGAACCAGTCGGGCAAAGCCCTTGATACCGTCTGCCATGTTATCGCTGTAAGTGCTTGCTGCGAAAGATGAAGGATTGCGTCGCTCTGGCCGGCGCCCGATGCCAGTTTCGTTAGTTTAACTAAACAATAATTTCAATAAATATCACTTGTTGCATTGCAGCAAAGTGCCCTTAAATACTGCCATGTCATTGGCCATCCCCCTTCGGCCAAGGTAGCAAGGAGTTGAACCATGGAGACGCTTCCGTTCGTCAGTCTGATCATCTGGAGTACCGGCCTGTGCACGCTCGGCCTGCTGGGCCTGTCGATCAGCGACATGTTCGCCGAGCGGCGCCGCACCCGTAGCCGGATCTCGCAGCAACGCAGCCTGAATCTGCAGGCCCCGGCGGCTGGCGCCGGCAAGCCGGCAACGGCACCCGTGCACGAGCAGCTGCTCAAAGCCGCCTGAAACTTCGCGGCCTGATCGCCGCGTCGTGAAAAAGCCCGCCGGAGACGGCGGGCTTTTCTGTTGCAAAGCGCCGCTCAGCCGCCAGCCGCCACGTAGCGCAGATCGAGCTGGCGCGCAGCCCGCACGTCGTCCAGCCGCCGCACCGGCATCGTGTACGGCGCGCCCTTCAGGCGCGTGATGTCCTGCTTCGCTTCTTCCCAGATCGCCACCAGGGCGTCGACGAACGCGTCCAGGGTCTCGCGATCTTCGGACTCCGTCGGTTCGATCAACAGGCACTCGGGCACCAGCAGCGGGAAGTACACCGTCGGCGCATGAAAGCCGTAGTCGAGCAGGCGCTTGGCGACGTCCGTCGCCGTCAGCTCGATAGCCTGTTTCTGCTTCTTCAGCGTGACGATGAATTCGTGCGAGGCGCGGCGCGCCGGAAACGCGAGATCGAAACCCTGCTGCGCCAGTCGCGCGGCCAGATAATTGGCATTGAGCGTCGCGAATTCGGCGACACGATGCATGCCGTCGCGACCGAGCAGACGCGCATAAATGTAGGCGCGCAGCAGCACACCGGCATTGCCCATCCACGCCGACAGGCGACCGATCGTCTGCGGCAGATCCTTCTCGGTCAGCCAGCGATAGTGCTCGCCATCCTTGCCGACGACCGGCGTCGGCATGAACGGCTTGAGGCGCTCGGAGACGCCGACCGCCCCGGCGCCCGGACCGCCACCACCGTGCGGCGTCGAGAAGGTCTTGTGCAGGTTCATGTGAATGACGTCGAAGCCCATGTCGCCCGGCCGCACCTTGCCGAGAATGGCGTTGAGGTTGGCGCCGTCGTAGTACAGCAGGCCGCCGGCGTCATGGACGATGCCGGCAATCTCCTTGATGCGCCGCTCGAACACGCCGAAGGTCGACGGATTGGTCAGCATGATGCCGGCCGTCTGCGGACCAACCGCGGCTTTCAGTGCCTCGACGTCGACGTCGCCATCGGCATTGGTCGGAATCTCGCGCACCGTGCAGCCGAGCATCGCCGCGGTCGCCGGATTGGTGCCGTGTGCGGCGTCCGGCACGAGGATTTCCTTGCGTGCGAGATCGCCGCGTGCCCGATGGTAGGCCTGGATCATCGCGACGCCGGCGAACTCGCCCTGCGCACCGGCCATCGGCGTCAGCGACACCGCCGCCATGCCGGTCACGTGCTTGAGGATTTCCTGCAGATCGTGCATGCAGGCGAGGAAACCCTGGCTGTGCGATTCCGGCGCCAGCGGATGACGCGCAAGAAACTGCGGCAGCATCGCCAGCTTGTTGCACGCGCGCGGGTTGTACTTCATCGTGCACGAACCGAGCGGATAGAAGTGCGTGTCGATCGAGAAGTTCTTCTGCGACAGGCGCGTGAAGTGACGCACGGTCTGCATTTCCGAGACTTCCGGCAATTGCGGCCTGTCCTTGCGGCGCAGCGCCTCGGGAATGGACGACAGATCGACGCCGGTACCGGGGTTCTGCGCGAACGCCGTACGGCCGGGGCGCGACACTTCGAAAATCAGCTTTTCGGTCATGGTTCAGTGACAGCAGGAAATCAGGAGAGCGCCTTGAGCGCCGCGTCGTAGTCCGGCTCGTTGCCGATTTCGGCAACCAGTTCGGCGTGCAGCACGCGGTCGTTCGCATCCAGAACGACGACGGCGCGTGCGGTGAGCCCGGCCAGAGGACCGTCCTCGAGCAGCACGCCGTAGTCCTTGGCGAAGTGGCGATCGCGCATCATCGACAACGTCACGACGTTGGCGATGCCTTCGGCGCCGCAGAACCGCTGTTGCGCAAACGGCAGATCGGCGGAGATGCAAAGCACGACCGTGTTGTCGAGGCCGGCGGCGCGCTGGTTGAACTGACGCACCGACATCGCGCAGGTCGGCGTGTCGATCGACGGGAAGATATTGAGGATCTTGCGCTTTCCGGCGTAGGCCGACGGCGCCACGTCCTTGAGCGTGGCGTCGACCAGCTTGAAGCCGGGTGCCTGCGAGCCGGGTTTCGGCAGATCGCCGTTGGTGCTGAACGGATTGCCATGCAGCGTGACGGTGGCCATCGGTAGTTCTCCAGGTTGATCAGGCGAGAACGTCGGCCAGCGCGTCGCGATACCGCGCGAGCTGTTCCGGCGTCTTGGTTTCGGTCGCGCAGACCAGCAGCGCGTTGCCGAGTTCGGGGTAGGCCGCCGACAGGTCGCAGCCGCCGAAGATGCCGCGCGCGGCCAGCTTTTCGAGCACGCCGGCGACCGGCTGCGGCAGACGCAGCACGGTTTCATGAAAATGTGCGGCGGCAAACGCCGGCGCCACGCCGGCGATCGTCGTCAACTGGCCGATCAGCGCCCGCGTGTTGGCGATCGATGCCGATGCGACCTGCGCCAAGCCGTCCGGCCCGAGCAGCGACATGTAGATCGTCGCGGCGGTCACCAGCAGACCCTGATTCGTGCAGATGTTCGACTTGGCCTTGGCGCGACGGATGTGCTGCTCGCGCGCCTGCAGGGTCAGCGTGTAACCCGGCCGGCCTTCGAGATCGACCGTGCGCCCGACAATGCGGCCCGGCATTTCGCGCACGTACGCCATCTTCGTCGTCAGGAATCCGAAGTACGGACCGCCGGACGACAGGGGCGCGCCCAGCGGCTGGCCTTCGCCGCAGACGATGTCGGCGCCCTTTGCGCCCCATTGCCCGGGCGCCTTCAGCACCGCCAGCGAGGTCGGATTGACGACCGCCACGACCAGCGCGCCCTGCGCATGCGCCCAGTCGGTGATCGCGTCAACGTCTTCCAGCACTCCGAAGAAGTTCGGCTGCTGAATGACAACGGCAGTCGGCTTGCTGCCCTCATGCGCCTGCAGGGCCGCGAGCAGGGTCTGGCCGGAGCCGGCGTCGTAGTCGACGAACTGTTGCTGCACACCCTGCGCCGGCGTCGTCGCCGCCACCACGTCCCGATACAGCGGATTGACGGCGCGCGGCATCAGCGCGACCCCCGAGCCGTTCTGCTTGTTGGCGCGAACCGCCATCAGCAGCGCTTCGCCGAGCGCGGAGGCACCGTCGTACATGGACGCGTTCGAAACCTCCATGCCGGTCAGGCCGCATATCATCGTCTGGTATTCGTACAGCAGTTGCAGCGTGCCCTGGCTGGCCTCGGCCTGATACGGCGTGTAGGCCGAATAGAACTCGCCACGCGTGGTGATTTCCCAGACGGCGGCCGGAATGTGATGCTCGTAGGCCCCGGCGCCGATGAAGTTCAGTGCGAAGCTGTCGGCTTGCGCGCGTGTCTGCATCAACTGCGTGACCGCCATTTCGCCGAGACCCTCCGGAATCTTCTCGAGCGCGCCGCAACGCAGCGCCGCCGGAATCTCGTCGAACAGCGCATCGATGCTCGGCGCCCTGATCGCGGCGAGCATCTCCTTCACATCGGTTTCGGTATGCGGAATGAACGGCATGTCAGTGATCGGACCACAGGGTGAATGGGAAGCGCACCGCGCTCACAGCGTCTTCAGGAAATCCTCGTACGCCGCCGCATCGAGCAGAGCGTCGAGCTCGGCGGCATTGGCCGGCTTCATCTTCCACATCCAGCCCTCCCGGTAAGGATCGCTGTTGAGAATTTCCGGACTGTCGCCGAGTTTGGCGTTGCTGGCGATCACCTCGCCGGCGATCGGCGCATAGACATCGCTCGCCGCCTTCACCGACTCGACGACCGCGCAGCTCTCGTCCTTGCCCAGCTTGCGGCCGGCCGCCGGCATCTCGACGAACACCAGATCGCCAAGCGAGCCCTGCGCGAAATCGGTGATGCCGATCGTCACGCTGCCATCGCTTTCACGCCGCACCCACTCATGTGACTTGGCGTATTTCAATTCCGCGGGAACATTGCTCATCAGACCTCTCCTTGACCTTTTTCCTGAATCAGAACCTTGCCGTTGCGAACGAACGGCGGCTTGACGACGCGCGCCGCCACCCACAGTCCGCGAATTTCCACCTCGCAAGCGCCGTCCGCCATCGCATCGACGCGCGCCAGCGCGATCGACTGCTTCATCGTCGGGGCAAAACCGCCGCTGGTGGTCTCGCCCTTCGCGCCATTGGCAAAGCGGACTTTCATGTGGGCACGCATGATGCCGCGCCCTTCAAGCAGCAGGCCGACGAATTTTCCCGGACTGTTGCCACGCCACTTTTCGAGCGCCGCACGGCCGATGAACGCGCGGACCGGCGCGCCGCCCTGCGGCTCGCCCCAGGCAACCGTCCAGCCGAGACCCGATTCCAGCGGATGCCGGGATTCGTCCATGTCCTGACCGTAGAGGTTCATGCCCGCTTCCAGACGCAGGGTGTCGCGCGCGCCCAGGCCACAGGGTTTGACGCCGGCGTCCAGCAGCTTCTTCCAGAGCGCGACGAGTTCGGCATGCGGGAGGATCAGCTCGAAACCGTCCTCGCCGGTATAGCCGGTGCGGGCGACGAAGCGGTCGCCGGACCAGGCGGCCTGGAAATTGCCCAGCGCGGTGACGCCCGCAGCCATCTCGACCGGCAGCAGCGGCGTGACCAGGCTGCGCGCCTGCGGCCCCTGCACGGCCAGGATTCCGAGGTCGTCGCGGTGCCGGATCTCGACCGCAAACGACAGGGCCTGCTCGCGCAGCCAGGCCAGATCCTTGTCCGTGGTGCCGGCATTGACGACCAGACGATAGTGGTGATCGTCGATGAAATAACAGATCAGGTCGTCGATCACGCCGGCGTCTTCGCGCAGCATGCACGAATACAGGGCCTTGCCCGGCTGCGTCAGCCGCGTGACGTCGTTGGCGAGCAGCTTCTGCAGGAGTTCACGGGTTCGCGGCCCGGACAGATCGACCGCCGCCATGTGCGCGACATCGAACATGCCGGCGGCCTGGCGCACGGCGTGATGCTCATCGAGCTGGGACGCATACTGGATGGGCATGTCCCAACCGGCGAAGTCGACGAGTTTGGCGCCGAGGCGAACGTGTTCGGCGTGCAGGGCGGTTTTCTTGAGCATGCGGTTCCCGTGTAATGAATCATTACGAATACGAAAACCGCCCCTCTGTCCGGTGACCTGAGCGTTGGCGCGCCTTCGGTGGCCGCAATACGGCGGCTCTCTCCAGAGTGTTGCTGCGGCATCGCGCTCCGTTTGCCTGAGCGATTCCGGGCGGATTTGCGCCTTCGGCGCCATCGATGAAGATGGTCTCTCGCGCGATGCTTTTCCTACTTTAATGCAGTTCCACGCTGCCGTCCCTGGCGACACCTCAGTTCCCGATCGACTCCCGGCCCGGCCATCCCTGACCGGGCGTCCAATGTCGCGCGAAGCTTCGCTTCGCAAGCGCGGCATTGGACCCTGAGCGATTCCGGGCGGATTTGCGCCTTCGGCGCCATCGATGAAGATGGTCTCTCGCGCGATGCTTTTCCCACTTTAATGCAGTTCCACGCCGCCGTCTCCGACGACACTTCAGCTCCCGATCCATCCACGGCCCGTCCGTTCAAGCTCGCGTGCAGCGGCCCGAACTTCAGTGTCCGCGGGATCGGGCGCGATACCGGTGGCCGGGGATCGCGAATCGCACCGCTTTCGGCCATAACCCGTACCGGGGGTCGGCCGACATCGGGCGAGGCAGGATGATAGCGAGCCGGCGCCGCGCGGGCGAGAAGATTTTTCGCGGCGCTGCGTGATGCAGTGCTCGGCAGGCCTGTGGGAACCGCGTTTTGCCTCTTCTTCGGCACCGAACATCGGCTTATAGTGAACTGCGTGTCATCGATCGGTGGGAGCGCCGCTCCCGGGGATCGCAGGCGACGGGGACGGGGATCGAGATGCAGAAAAGAGCGGCGAGCGCAGTGCTGGTTCTCTCTGGCGTGCTGGTATCCGGCATTGCCGCGGGGCAGTCGACACCCGGGCAGGTCGGCGACAGCCTGAAGCGGCCGGAACCGGTGCCTGCCGCACCGTCCGCCCCTTCCATCGAGCACGGCAGCCCCGCCGACAGCCGGGTCGCTCCGGGCGGCAAGACGGTCACCGTCAGCCAGTTCGAGTTCACCGGCAACACCCTGTTCTCGGAGGCCGAGCTCGGCGCGATCACTGCCAGCTATACGCACAGGCCGGTCACCCTGTTCGACTTGTATGAAGCCGCCGACCGTGTCGCCGATTTCTACGCCAGCCGCGGCTACACGCTGGCATCGGTCACCATCCCGCCACAGACCATCAGCGACGGGGTTGTTCGGCTGCTGGTCAGCGAAGGCCGGATCGCGCGCATCGCGGTCGAAAACAACAAGCTGTACAGCGCCGACGAAGTGCGGCGCTATTTTCCCGCGGCAGCGCCGGGCAGCGTCTACCGTGGCGACAGGGTCCAGGACAGTCTGCGCACGCTGAACACCCTGCCCGGCCTCAAGGCCCGCGCGGTGCTCAAACCGGGCGCGAGTTACGGGACCAGCGATCTGATCGTGAAGGTCGACGAAAAGCCGATCGAAGGCTCGTTGAACATCGACAATTACGGACGCAAGGACATCGGCGAATTCCGCATCTCGGCGCTCGCCCGGTTCAATGATCCGCTGCATGTCGAGGATCAGCTCAGCCTGATGGCCCTGCGCTCCGAGAACGGCCTGCTCGATTACGGTTACGTCGAGTACAGCCTGCCTTTGAATTTCACCGGCGCGCGCCTGCATATGTCGTACGGCGACGCCGAGTTCGACGTCCGCAATTCGACGATCGATGGCCGCAATCGCGCCGGCCGTCTGCAACTCGAGCAGTCGTTGCTGAATCACGGCGCGACGCAGCTGTCGGTCAACGGTGGAGTGTCGCGGACGATTGCCAATGCCGATTTCACCGGAACGACCTTCAGTCGCACCGCGATCTCGCTGCTCGAAATCGGGGCCCTGCTTACCCACAGCTACGCCGATTTCGCCGTCACGCAGCTCAGCACGACGATCCACAGCAATTTCGAATCCCAGGACCGCAACGATCTGGCGGCCGGGTCGGTCCCGCACGGTCGCGAACGGCTGCGCTGGGAAGTCGACGTCCAGCATCTGCAGCCGCTGTTCGGGCTGACGCAGCTGCTCGCTCATTTCAACGGCGTCTATTCACCGGACCCGCTGGTCGACACCGAAGCCTATTCGCTGGGCGGCCCGGACAGCATCCGCGGCTATCCGTCCGGCGAAATCCGCGGTGATCGCGGCTATCAGGGCTCGCTGACGCTGCGCCGACCGGTCGACTGGGCCGGCTTGCACTGGGTGCCGCGCGCGTTCATCGAGGCCGGCAGCACGTTTCTGATCGACGCGCCCACCGGCGTCGACAGCAAGGAGTCGCTGACGTCGGCCGGCATCGGCACCGACGTCAACTGGAATCGCGTGACGGTTCATGCCGACTGGTCATTCCCGCTCGACAATCGCACGGTCAGCGACGACCGCGACAGCAGCCGCGTGTTCGGATCGCTGGCGGTTGCGTTCTAGGGCCGGCGCATGGCTCCGCTTGCAAAACCACTGCTCTTGCCCCGCCCCGCCGAGATCGGTGCGACCTGCGACGTAACAACGACACGCGACGACGAGTACAGGCAATGCCCATGAACGCGCTACCGAGAACCCCCATGCGCCAGCTGTCCGTTCTGCTCGCAGTGAGCGCCATGACCCTGATGTCGCCGGCATTCGCGGCGGACAGCGCCGCGCCGGCGTCGAGCCACGCGACGCCGGCCGGCGAAGTGATCCTGCTGACCGGCCGCGGCACTGCCACCAATCCGCAGACCGGCGCCATTCGCGGGCTGGTCAAGGGCGATCCGGTGTATTCCGGCGACATTCTCAATGCCGGCAGCAACAGCTACATGAATCTGAAATTTTCGGATGGCGCGTTCGTGCTGCTGCGACCGAATACGCGATTCTCGATCGATCGCTACGCCTACACGCCGAGCAGCGCACCGCCTGCGACGCCGCCGCCGCCCGTAACGCCGGCACTGCCGGCCAGGCCAGCGACACCACCGCCAGCCGACCGTCACCCGGTCACGACGGCGAGCAGCACTGAAGGAACACTGCAGCGCGCCTTCCTGCGACTGCTGAAGGGCGGCTTTCGCACGGTGTCGGGCCTGATCGGCAAGACCAATGCCGACGACTATCTTGTGACGACCCCGGTCGCGACCATCGGTATCCGCGGCACCGACTACTACGCCTATATCTGTGATCTGGCTTGCGCCAACGACCCGATCATTCTCGAAAGTCTGGATCTCGCACATCTCGGCCACGATCTGGCGGTCGGCGCCACGCTCGACGGCGTGATCCACGGCAGCATCGCCGTCACCAATGCCGCCGGCCACACCGAGATCCTCACCGCCGGACAATTCCTGCTGACGCTCAGCGATGGCCGCCAGATCCGCCTGCCGAGCGAACCGGACTTCCTGCGTGCACAGCCGTTCCCGGATCCGCTGACCCTGTGCGTGTCATAGGCACGGCAGCGCAAGCGAACCGTCATTCGAATGTCGAAACTGCCGCCAATCGTCATGCCGCACAGCGCTGCCGCCAGCCGCGCCGTACCGTTTGACGCAAAGCGCCACGCCGGGCTCGGCCTCTCGACAGCGCAAGGCCACCGCTGGTGTGCGAGGCGCAACGCCGTTCCGCTGTCGACATCCGAGTTCCTGCGCGCCGCGCTGCACTACCCGATCGTCTACGTGCGGGACGCCGATGATCGTTACGTGCCGATGGCCGTGCTGGGCCTGCGCGACAGCGAAAACCTGTTCGTCGATGACAAGGGGGCGTGGGCACCTGAGCACTATGTGCCCGCCTATGTCCGCCGCCATCCGTTCTCGCTGGCCGACGTCAACGGCGCCGAGGCAGCGTCACGAAGGCTGATCTGTGTCGACGAAACGCGGCTCAGCGCCGAGGCAAGGCCGGCGCTGATCGACGGCGACGGCCGCACCACGGCGGCCTGGGAACCAATCCGGCAGCTGCTCGAAGCGTTCGACCAGGACTGGCAGCAGACGCTGGATCTGGGCCGCCGCCTGCACGAGCTTGGCTTGCTGGTGCCGTTCGACGCGCTGGCGGTCCCGCGCCACGGCGACCGCACGCAGCTGCAGGGCCTCTACCGCATCGAAGAAGCGCGGCTGGCGACCCTCGCCGCCGACGCACTGCGCACCCTGCTCGGCACCGGCGAACTGCGGGCGTTCTACGCGCACCTGCTGTCGCTGGAAAATTTCGGCCGTCTGCTCGATCGCATGCAGATGCTGGAGTCCCGCCATGAACATTGAACGCCGAAGCTACGCCGGCCGGATGACGGCGTTGCCCGTCTCGCGGCTCCGTTCCGCCACGCAGGTCGCGGCGTTGTCGTTGCCGCGGCTTCGAATCCCGCAGCAACACGAACAAGCGGCGCTGCCACGGCTGCCGACACCCCTGGTCTTGAGCGCGGTTCGCCGAGCACGCCATCCGGCGCGCCTGCGAAACCGTTGAAGAGGTCGCACATGAAACCGTATCGCCTGAAGCTGCACCCGATCACTGCCGCACTGCGTTTCGGCGCACGCGGTGCCGTTGGCAGCCTGCTTCCCGGCCTCGCGCTGGCCAACCCCAGCGGTGGCGTTGTCGTCGCGGGTCAAGCCGGCATCAACAGCGAGGGCACGCAGACCACGATCACGCAGTCCAGCCAGAGCGCCGTCGTCAACTGGCAATCGTTCTCGGTCGGCAGCAACGAGTATGTGGTGTTCCATCAGCCGAATGCCTCGGCAGCAATCCTCAATCGCGTGGTCGGCGGCTCACCGTCCGACATTCTCGGCAGCATCTCCGCGAATGGCCGCGTGTTCATCATCAATCCGCATGGCGTGATGTTCGGCCAGAACTCGCGCATCGACGTCGGCTCGCTGGTAGCGACGACGATGGACATCAGCAACGCCGACTTCCAGGCCGGCCGCTACCAGTTCGTCGACGGCAGCGGCGACGGCAAGGTCGACAATGCCGGTGTCATCACCGCCAGCAACGGCGGCTTCGTCGTGCTCGCTGCCGATCAGGTCGGCAACAGCGGCCTGATCCAGGCGCAGCTTGGCGATATTGCGCTGGCATCCGGTTCGGCGCTGACGCTCAATCTCGACAGCGAAGGGCTTGTCAATTTCAGCATCGACGGTGCCGCGCTGTCCGACGCCGCCGGCGTCCGCAATCTCGGCACGCTGGCGGCAAACGGTGGCCGCGTCTACATGAGTGCCGACGTCGCGCGCCAACTGATCGGCACGGTCGTCAACAACCAGGGCCGGGTGTCGGCACAGTCGATCGAAGAACACGATGGCCAGATCGTGCTCAGTGCCAGCGGCGGCGACATCGCGCAATCGGGTACGGTCGACGCATCGGGCGACGGCAGCGGCGACGGCGGTTCGGTGCAGATCACCGGCACCGGCGACATCGCACTCGCCGCGGGCAGCCTCACCCAGGCCGGCAGCGCGTCCGCTCACGGTGGCAGTGTCGCGGTGGCCGGTGACGGCGATGTCGACTTCGACGCCGGTGCACGCCTCGATGTCGCCGGCGCTCAGGGCGGCTCCGTCGAACTGTCGGGCCACCGGAATCTGCGCATCCGTGGCGACCTCGAGCTCGGCAACGGCGGCAGCCTGCTGATCGACCCGACGACCGTGACGATTGCGCAGGGCCAGGGCAGCACCGACAACGGCAGCGATGCCACCGTCTTCGAACAGACGCTCGAAGGACTGCTTGCGCAGGGCGCCAGCGTCTACATCGCCGCCGACCAGGCGATCCATGTCGCCGATCTGTCGGCGAACGGCGGCGACGGCATCCTCGACGGTCGAGCCGGCGGTTACGGCGGATCGCTGACGCTGGGCATCGGCACCCAGGGCTACGGCGGCGCGTTCGGCACCGGCACCGGCTTCAGCCGCGGCGATGGCGTGAGCGGCGGCGGCATTTTCTTCGACAACACGGCCAACACGATCGCCGTGGACGGCGATCTGGCGATCCTCGGCGGCTACACCGCCGGCGAGCTGACCCTTGGCAATCTGATCGGCAACAGCATCGACCTCGAAGCCGCCGACGCGATCCATGCGCTGGGCTCCATCACGGCAAACAACAACGGCCAGATCTACATCGACAGCACCGGTGGCGACGTCACCACGCATGCATTGAATGGCGGCGACATCACGGTCAGCGCCGAAACAGGCGCGCTCGCCGCGCTGGGCGACATCACCATCAGCAGCGGTACCGGCACGGTCGATCTCAGGGCCGGACACGATCTGACGGTCGGCGCGATCACGATCGACGCCGGCAGCGCCCCGCAGAGCTATGGCGGATCGATCGACTACGGCTCGATCCGGCTGTCGGCCGACGACGGCGACCTGTCCGTCGATGGTGCAACGCTGGTCGGCGACCTCGAGGCATCCCTGTCCGTCGCGTACGGCGGCACGCCGGGCCTGCTGAGCATCACCGACAGCACGATCGAGGGCTACACCGCGCTTTACGCCGGCAACGGCGCCGGGATTACGCTCGGCGGCGTCACCATCAACGACAACGGCCTGTATGCCAGCGTCAGCGACGGCGGTGCGCTGAGCGCCGACAATCTCACGGCGAGCGACATTTACCTCACGAGCAACAGCAGCATCGATACCTCGCAGGGCGCGTCGCAGGCAGCCATGCAGCTGGGCAACCTCACGGCGACCGATGGTGGCCTGTACATCGACGCCGGCGGCGACATCACGACCCTGCACAACGGCACGGCGCTGATCCAGGGCAGCGAAAACGTCGAAATTTATGCGGGCGAAAGCTACGACTCGGAGACCGGCACCACCGTCGGCGGCAACATCACGCTCGACAGCGTGCACGCCGGCTACGGGATCGACATCAGCAATGACAGCGCGAGCTACTACGGCGGCGCCTTCACCGTCGGCAGCCACGACATCACATTTGCCCATCTGACTGCCGACGCCGGCAGCATCTACGTCACCGCCGAGCGCAACGTCCTGGCGACGGACCCGGCCAGCAGCACGATCCTGGCGACGGACGTCGCGTATCTCAGCGGCGAAAACCTCACGATCGGCGACGTGTCGGCGGACAGCGTCGATCTCAACGCCTACGGCGGCACGATCAACACGGGCGCGATCACCGCGTTCGCCGGCAACTCGTACTCGTACGGCGACGACATCTTTTTCGGCCTTCATGATCTCGGCGAGGCGCACGGCGCGATCGGCACCACCGGTCCGATCCGCGTGACCGGGGGAGCCGGCTCGGTGGCGATCTTCGCCGACAGCGGCTACGCCGTGAGCGGCCTCAACATCGATGCCGGTATCGATCCCGTCGACGGCACTCGCGGCAGCATCGAATTCTTCTCCAGCCTCGGCTCGCTCAGTGTCACCGATTCAACGCTGCACGGCGATGTCACGGCATTGCTGCTCGGCTACAGCGACCAGTCCTATGGCGGCAATCAGCTCGGCACGCTGGCGGTCGGCGTGCCGACGGTCGGTGACGACAAGCTCTACATCGACGGGGTCGCCATCGACGGCGATCTGGTCGCGTATACCGACGGTGGCCAGGCGATCGACATCGGCACGCTGACGGCGACCGGTGAGGCCGTGATCGGCGAATACAGCTCCGTGCCCGCCAGTTCGATCACCGCGCTCGACATCACGGCCGGCGGCATCGAACTCGGACGGGACTTCGCCTACGGCGGCACGGTGGGCACCGACATTCTGGTCGGCAGCCTGCACGCCACCGACGGTGACGTCGAGATTCTGGCCGGCCGCAACATCGGCATCATCAGTGGCAGCACCGGGACGGTCACCGCCGACCAGGGCGGCGTCTATCTGAGCGCCGGCACGGCACAGATCGACACCGGCAACGGCTACGCGGCCGGCGGCGGCGATATCGAGATCGGCGATCTGCAGGCTCGGCAGGTGGCGATCGACCTGTACGGCGGTCAGCTCGACACCGGGGCGATCACGGTCGGCGGCGGCAGCGACTACTACGACGTGTACTTCGGCTTTCACAAAGACAGCGATTCGATCGCTCACATCGGCACGATCGAATCGATCAGTGTCACCGACCACGCCGGCCATGTGTACATCGGCTCGGACGGCGACCTCGACATCGCCAGCATCGGCAGGATCGACAGTGGCAGCGGCACCGACGGCTATGGAGGCACCACGCTGGGTTCGGTGTCGATCGGCTCCGAGGGCGGGGATCTCCGTGTCAACGCACTTGACGTCATCGGCGACCTGTCGATCCACATGACCAACGTGATCGCGCACGACGGCAACGGCATCGCCCTGACCGCCAGCGGCAGCACCAGCATTTTCGCCAACATGGCGGCGCAGGATGTCCACATCGACGCCGGTCGCGACATCTCGGTCGACGATATCGATGCCGGCAGCGACGGCTCGGTGGCACTGCTCGCCCACGACGGCGATCTCTATCGCAACGGCACGATCAGTACCGCCGATCTGAGCTTGCAGGCGAACAGTCTGTCGCTCGATCCCATTGTGCTGAGCGGCAGTCTGTCGCTGACGTCGAATACCGGCGGCATCGAATTGGGCGGCGCGCAGGCGTCGAGCATCGATCTGCACGCGGCGAACGGCATCGACAGCGGTGATCTGAATGCCGGCAGCAGCGGCAGCATCGTGCTGGTCGCCGACAGCGGCGCGATCACGACCGGCGCCTTGACGACCGGCAATCTCAGCGTCACCGCCACGAGCCTGGACTTCGGTGATGTCGACATTGCCGGCGATCTGTCGCTGACCGCGAGCGGCGGCGATCTCAGCGTCGGCAATCTCACGGCCGGATCGGTCAGCCTGAGTGCCACCGACGCATTGAGCGTCGGCGGTCAGATCGGCAGCAGTGGCGCGACCAGCCTGAACGGCGCCAGCATCGCCCTCGCCGACCAGATCACCGGCAGCAGCATAACGATCGACGGCGGCGCACTGAGCGGCATTCTCGATCTCGTTGCGGGCGCCGGCGGCATCGCGCTGGACAACAGCAGCGGCACGGTCGACAGCGCAAGTCTGAGCAGCACCGGCGCGGTCGGTATCGTCGGCCCCTTGACCGCGACCGGCGCGATCGCGATCGACGGCGGCAGCATTGCGCTGGCCGACCAGCTGTCCGCCAGCAGCATCACCATCGACGGCGGCGCGCTGAGCGGCAAGCTCGACCTGCAGGCCGGACCCGGCGGCATCGCCCTTCACAACAGCGGCAGCAATGTCACCTCGGCGAAGCTCGACAGCGGCAGCAAGATCAGCATCGCCGCGAGCCTGACTGCCAGCGGCAACGTGACACTGAACGCCGCCGGCAGCGCGGATTTTGCGAACATCACGGCGCACAACATCACGATCGACGCCGGCAGCGACTCGACGCTGACGCACGGCAGCGTGTTGACAGCCGCGAGCGGCAAGGTCCACCTCGGCGGGCCGTCATTCAGTGGCAGCAGCCTGACGGTCGCCAGCGCCAGCCTGGATCTCGCCAGCGATCTCTACGTCGACGCGCTGGACATCGATGTCAGCGGTGCGAATGGCCTGTCGCTCGACAACGTGCTGCTGTCAGGCACCAGCATCGATCTTGGCGCCACGCACGGCATCACGCTCGACGACCTGACGATCGATGCCAGCCAGATCGGCCTGACGGCCGGCGACACCCTGACCGCGACCGACACCGTACTCGCCGGCAATCTGACGGCAACGGCGGGCGGCACGGCCCAGATCGACAACGCCACATGGCAAGGCGGCACGGCGTCGCTGGAAGCCGCATCGCTGGACATCGGCAACAGTCAGCTTGCCTACACCCAGTCGGCCAGCTTCATCACCAGCGACGGCAGTCTGAACCTGATCGACAGCAGCTTCGGCCCGATATCGACGGTGCAGCCGCTGGCGGCAACGCAGAGCCCGACGGTCGGCAGCGGCAATCTGAGCTTGCAGTCGGCCGGCGACATCGTGCTGGGCGGCAGCGACATCCGCAGCGGCCGCCTGACACTCACCGCGGCCGGCGGCATCCTCGATGATGGTTCGGCTGCCAATATCGATGTCGACGCGCTGCGCGCCAATGCCGGCACCGCCATCGACTTCGCACGCAGCAGCCTGATCATCGGTACCGGCAGCAGCGGCGTCGCTGGCGACAGCGGCCTGCTGCAACTGCTCGCCGCGCAGGCGCCGCAGCTGCTGCCGACGGCGACGGCCCCGAACGGTTCCCTGCACGCACAGAGCATCGCGCTCGGCACGCTGGCGATGAGCGGCGACTACCTGTCGCTGACGACCAATGCGTTGACGATCGGTCATGTCAGCGCGGCACCTGCGCATCTGCTGGTACAGATCCAGCCGCTGGCGGCGACGACCGGCATCGAACTCAGCCAGCCGACGACGGTCGCGGCCCGCGCACTGAGCTCGCCGGCGGCGCTGAACTTCAGCGACGCCGCCGCCTTTGCGCCTTACGACGCCAGCCTTGCCTTCGGCGGCAGCAACTATGCCGGCGACATCAATGTCGACTCGGGTGTCGATGTCGCCAACGCGTCGACGAACTTCCTGTTCATGACCAGCGGGCACGTCAACGGCCATCGCAATCTCGCGACCAATGGTCAGGTGATCGTTCTGTCCGGCATCGTCACGACTGAAAACCTCAGCGATTTCGAACTGCCGCTGATCGGCGAGATCCAGTCCGGCGGCCTCGGCGACACACCGCCGCTCGATGACAACCCGGCGGCGCATCCGGACGACACCAGCAGCCTGATCACGATCGAGGACGCACCGGGCGATACGCAATGCCGATAGTGCGCATGGCGCCGCTTGCGCGACACCGCATGGCGGCATGAGCCGCATTCTGCTGGCCTGGGAGCTTGGCGCGAACTACGGCCATGTCGGCGCGCTGCGTGCCTACGCGCACGTGCTGCGCGACGCCGGCCACGACTGCCTGTTCGCGGTACGCGATCTCGGCTCCGCGCAGGTACTCGGCCTGCATGAACTCGGCCCGGTGCTGCCGGCGCCGTTTGCACCCGGCACCCGTCGCGCAGTCGCCGTGCAAACCAGTTATGCGACGCTGCTGCACAACACCGGCTTTGACGACAGCGCCGCCCTCGCCTCGCGCCTGCGCGCCTGGCAGACCCTGTACCAGACGCTGAGCATCGATGCCGTCGCTCTGAATTACGCGCCAACGGCGACGCTGGCGGCCCGCCAGTTGCGATTGCCGCGCAGCACCTTCGGCGCAAGCTTCGGGCAACCGCCGCTGCAGCAGCCGTTCCCGTGGTTCCAGCCGAGCCGGCCCGTCAATCACGATGCCCTGATTCGCAACGAGGCGCGAGTACTGGCGACCGTCAACGACGCGCTCGCACGGCTGTCGTGGTCGCCGCTCGCAAGTCTGCAGGCGCTGTTCGACGACTGCCCGCAATGCATCCTCAGCTTTGCCGAACTCGACACCTATGGTCCGGGACGCGA
Organism: Solimonas terrae; assembly: GCF_011067135.1. Classification (GTDB taxonomy): domain Bacteria; phylum Pseudomonadota; class Gammaproteobacteria; order Nevskiales; family Nevskiaceae; genus Solimonas; species Solimonas terrae. The sequence continues at coordinate 363,378 of NZ_JAAMOW010000003.1, read as the reverse complement.
GACGCTGTGCCTGGGCCACCCGGACTACTCCCACGGCGACGCGCCGATCTGGCCGGACGGCCAGGGATCGCGCCTGTTCGCCTACCTGCGTCCGGGGCCGTGGCTGCAGCTCCTGCTGGAAGTCCTGCGCGAACTGCCGATCACCGCACTGTTGCGCGTCGCCGACGTATCGCCGAGCGCAGTGCGCGCCTACCTGCGTCCGGGTCTCGCGATCGCGACCGGTGCGATCGATCTGCACCGGGCCTTGCAGGAGTGCGACATCGCGATCCATGCCGGCCAGGACGGCACCAGTTCGGAAACCCTGCTCGCCGGCAAACCGGCAATGCTCCTGCCGACCGATGTCGAGAAGGCGCTGATCGCGCGCCGCATCCTGCAGCTCGGGGCCGGCGTCATGCCAGTGGCGCGCAAGGCCGCCGACCTGCGTACGGGCTTGACGCAGCTGCTCGACAATCCGGCGCTGCGCCGCAATGCCGAAGCCTTTGCGAACCGCTACCGGATGTTCGACCGCGCGCAGGTCATGCCGCGCGCCGCGCAACAGCTGCTGCGGCAGCTTTGAAGTTCAGCGCAGGCCGATCGCGCGCCGCACCAGCTCGCGACGCAGCGGTGCAGCGGCATTGACGACAGCCAGGCCGCGACTGCGCAGTGCTGCCAGTCCCGGCAAGGGCATGCGAAACGCGCGATACAGCCCGTCGGTCACCGCGAGCATGTCGATGACGTCGGCGCGACGCGCGCGCTCATACCGCTTGAGCACGCGCAGTGACGCAAAATTGCGGCCCGCGGCCCGCGCCTCGGCGACGACGTCGGTCAATGCCTCGGCGTCGGCAAAGCCCAGGTTGACGCCCTGTCCGGCGAGCGGATGAACGACATGCGCCGCGTCACCGACCAGCGCCACCCCGTTGCCGACATAGCGATCGGCATGCTGCAGCGTGAGCGCGAACTGCACGCGTCGACTGCAAGCGGTGATGCGCCCGAGGACATGCTGGCTGGCATCGCCGAGCGCCCGACAGAAATCGGCATCATCGAGCGCGAGCAGCGCCGCCGCCTCGCCGGAAGACCAGACGATCGACGCGCGCCCGTCGGCGAGCGGCAGCAAGGCCAGCGGCCCGGTCGGCAGAAACCGCTGCCAGGCAATGCCGCCGTGCGCCTGTTCGCTGCGGATGTGACAGACCACCGCCGTCTGCTCGTATTGCCCGCCCAGTGATTCGATGCCGAGCTGCGTCCTGAGCCGCGAGTCGCGCCCTTCCGCGATCACCGCCAGTCGCGTCCGCAGGCTGCCGCCGTCGTCGGTGTGCAAGGTCGCGTCGTGCTCGCCGGCGTCGATCCGGACCACCTGCACGCCGGTGCGCAAGCCCGAAACCGGCAGCTGCGCCCACAGCGCCGACGCCAGCAAGCCACTCTCGACAATGTGCCCCAGCGTCGCCGCGCGCACGTCGCGGGCATCGAAACACAGCGGCGACTGCGGATCGTTTTCCCAGACCCGCATGCCTTGATACGGCGAGCTGCGCGTCGCGGCAATCCGCGACCAGGCGCCGAGACGATCGAGAAACGCGATGCACGAAGGCGCCAGGGCATAGACGCGCAGATCGTAGTCGTCTCCGTCGGCCAGCACGCGCGGTGTCGGCCCCTGACCGCGATCGAGCAGTTGCACGGCCAGCCCGCGCTGCGCGAGACCGACGGCGACCGCCGCCCCCACCGGGCCGCCGCCGACGATCGCGACATCGCAGTCGACCGTCATCGTCCGTTTCGCGCCAGCGCCGGCGTGCTGCCGCCGAGCCCGAGGTTCTGCCACATCACCGCCTGCTTCAGCGGCGGCGCGAGATCCAGCGCGAGCAGCCCGAGGTGACGCAGACCACGCAGGCCCGGCAGGCGATTGGAAAACACGCGCACGATCCGGTCGGTGAATCCGGCGACGCGCTCGCGATCCTCGCGACGACTGGCTTCGTAGCGCTGCAGGAGTTCGTCGACACCGCAATCGAGCTCGGCGCCGGGCATGCCCAGCACTTCGATCACCGCAGCGACATCGCGCAGACCCAGATTGAATCCCTGTGCCGCGACCGGATGCAGCGATTGCGCGGCGTTGCCGACGAACAGCACGCGCGGCGCCCGCAGCTGATCGCTCATCACACGGGCAAGCGGATGCGCCTGTCGGCGACCGAGTTCGACGAATTCACCGAGCCGCTCGCCGAACGCCGCTTCGGCATGCGCAATGAACACGTCGTCACGCCAGGCCATGCGCGCATCGACCTCGGCGGCCGGCGTCGTCCAGACCAGCGAGCAACGGTTCGGCTCGCGGCCCTTCGGCAACAGCGCGATCGGGCCGTCCGGCGTGAAGCGCTCGTAAGCGCAACCGCGATGCGGTCGCCGCGTGCGCACGGCGGTCACGATCGCGGACTGCGCGTAATCGCGTCGCTCGCTGCCAACCGCCAGCAGCTCGCGAACCCGCGAGCCGGCGCCGTCGGCAGCGATCAGCAGTCGTGCGCTCAGCGAGCCGCCGTCGGCGAGCTGCAGTTCGACGGCGGCGTCGCCGACCTCCAGCGATTCCAGCCGCGCCGGGCAATGCAGCTGCGTCTTGCCGAGCGCCAGCATGCGCGCCCACAAGGTCTGGCCGATCGCCCGCAGCGGCAGGTTGTAACCGAGCGCTTCGAGACCCGCCTCCGCGGCGCTGAAGCGCGCCACGCCGAAACGGCCCTGCTCGGAAATGTGCGTCGAGACGATGGTCGCCGCTTCCGGCGCCAGCGCATCCCAGACACCAAGCGCAGCGAAAATCTGCCGGCTGGCGTGATTGATCGCGATGCAGCGTTCGTCCCAGCCCGGCGTCGATGCCGGCGGTGCAGCGGCCTCGATCAGGGCAACGCGCAGCCCTGACGGCGCCAGGCCGGCGGCGAGACTGGCACCGACCAGACCACCGCCGACGATCGCGACATCAAATGCCTGGTTCACGACTCAATAGACCGGAAATTCGTCGACGTCGGCAGTGCTAGTGATCCGCTCAGCATGCATGCTTTGAAAATCTAGCGATAACAGTTCGAAATTGATGGACGAAGGATCGCCGTCGTCAAAACCCGCGAGTTCTGTTGCCGCCCCGGCATCCTCGAAAATGATTCCGTCACGCTCCGACAGGGTGAATGCGGATCCGTCGGCATTTCGGAAGACAAGCAGCGGCTGGCTGGGACGCACGTAGTAGAGATTTGCGTCCTGCAATCTAACGCCGCTGGCATCATAGCTCTGCCCTTGCGCCAGCAGGGCCCCATCGACTGGTCGTCTCTGGTCTTGCGGAAACGCGGACGCGGATTGGTACCGCAATCCGAACCACTGCCCGTAGCGATACATCGCCAGCGCCTTCCCGCTCTCGTCTGCTTCAATAGCACCGGAGATCGGCGAACCGGAACTGTTGCTACCGACAACGCCTGCGATGTAAAGCCGTGCGGGGGATACGTACGAAACGAATCCGTCGAGACGCTTAAGCGTGTCGGCTTCGGTAGGACTCTTGGGATAAACGGCGTCCATGGCGATCGCGTCACTGCCAGCGCCCGATAAAACGACATTGTTCTCGGTCAGGCCGGAAATCGAGAGATGGTAGCCCGAGAACGTCTGAATCAAGGAAGCCGACTCGGCGGTCGCGCTCAAGGGTACTCGCAGCAGCTGCGTGACGGGCTCCGTCGCTGTACTGGGCAGCGTGATGAAGTACTGATCCGCGATATAAAGGCTCTGCGCATCCGCGCGGCTACTGAAAGTCGAGAACTGATCTGCAGCCACATGGAGTGTTTGCGAATATTGTGCGCCGACTCCGACCCTGTGGATACCGGCGCTGCCGACCGTACCCTGCACCACAACGAAGGCCTGTTCGGCATTGTGGAATTCGTCGGCGCCGGCGAGTAAGACACTCGCCGCGCGTACGCCGGACGCCAGCAACTGTCGGTCCGCGAATCTCGCAAGATCAGAGATGTAGACGAGATCGTCATCCTGCAGCGCCAACAGACCGTCCATACTGCCATCGGAGCGGTAGATCGCCCCGAGTACGGCGCGCAGTCCGGCCAAGGCAATCGGCTTGGCTGTCGCGCTCGCCTGATAGTCGATAACCCAGTACGTGTCGTCGTCACTAAAGCACTGACCGTCAGGTCCCGCCAGCGCGTACAGCACGAAGGACGTCCGCTCGTCGGCAAGCCGGCGTTCCAGCAGTCGGGACTGTCGGTAAAAATCCACACAGGGCGCCGCGGTTTCCGAAGATACCGCTGTACGCTGCAGTGCGGCGTCAGTAAAACCGATCCGCTGCCAGCGGCCTGTCCCCTGCGCAGCGGGCTCGAAGAAGATCACTCCAGCGGCCTCGATCGCGCCGGTCATGTTGCCGTTGGTATCGAGCAGTGCACGATGGGCGATCAGAAAATCGTCGTAATTCTCGGTCAGTGACACACCAGGCAGCGACGGGTTGGCACGAGGGATCGCTACGATGCTGTTGGTTCGTCCGGCGTTGAAGTCGTAGCGGTTGAACAGCACGTAGTTCGTCAAGGTAGGCGGATTGTCGTTCGTTGGGGGCATCGACGACGTGTCGCCGTCGCCGCCACATCCTGCGGTCGAAGCCATCAAGGTCGCTAGGACAACTGACCACGCGATCACCGCAAGTACTCGAACTTGCTTCACGCTCTTACTCCCGCAGTTCGCCCATCTCGCACGCTGTTGCTCATCCAGACATCAGCTTTTCAATCTGATCAACATCCTTCGGCACACCACCGGTCAGGACACGCGGGCCCTGGTCGGTCACCACGACATCGTCCTCGATGCGGATGCCGATGCCCCAGTACTTCGGATCGACGCCCTTGCTGCCGGGCGCGATGTACAGGCCGGGCTCTACCGTCATCACCATGCCCGCCTCGAACTTGCGATAGGCGCCGTCGAGCTTGTAACGACCGACGTCGTGCACGTCCATGCCCAGCCAGTGGCCGGTGCCGTGCATGTAGAACTGACGCTGCTTGCCGGCCTTGATCAGATCCCTGGGATTGCCCTTGAGCAAGCCGAGTTCGACCAGGCCTTCGGTGAGGATGCGGGTCGCGACCTCGTGTGGCTTGCCGACCGATTCGCCCACTTTCAGCGTCTTGATCGCCGCCTTGTTGGCCGCCAGCACGATCTCGTAGACCGCACGCTGCGCCTTGCTGTATCTGCCGTTGACCGGGAACGTGCGCGTGATGTCGGCGGTATAGCCGTCGAGCTCGCCGCCGGCGTCGATCAGCAACAGATCGCCGTCCTTCAGCGCCTGATTGTTCTCGACGTAGTGCAGGATGCAGGCATTGTCGCCACCGCCGACGATGGACCCGTAGCCCGGCTCCATGCCGTTGTGCGCGAAATGGGCCTCGATCTCGGCACCGATCTGCCATTCGTTGACACCGGGGCGCGTCCTGCGCATCGCGATGCAATGCGCCTCGGCGCTGATCGCGCAGGCACGCGCCATGAGCTTGAGCTCCGCCGCCGATTTCTTCAGCCGCATCTCGTGCAGGCTGGTTTCCAGCGCGACGATATCGGTCGGTGCCGCAGCGCCGCGCCGCGACACTTCGCGGATCTCGCGTACGCAGCCGGCGACCGTCGCATCCAGATGCGCGTGCTCGCCCATCGTGTAGTGGACCTGCTTGCGACCGCTGAGCAGCCGCGGCAGCTCGGCCGCGAACTCGTCGACCGTGAACGCCTCGTCGGCGCCGTAGTCGCGCACCGCGCCTTCGGGACCGGCGCGGCGACCGTGCCAGATTTCCATGTCCGCATCGCGTGCACGCACGAACATCACGAATTCGGCGGCGTGACCCTCGGACTTGCGGCCCGGCGCCATCACCAGAATCGCATCCGGCTCGACAAAGCCGCTGAGGTATTTGAAGTCGCTGTCCTGACGGAACTTGTAGTGCGTATCGCGAGCGCGCACGACTTCGCGCGAGCCGGGAATGATCGCCACCCCGTCGCGGCCGATGCGCTTCATCAGTTCGCCGCGGCGGCGGGCATATTCCTTGAGCTGTCTGGCTTCCGGTTTCATGGTTTCAGTGCAGATGGTTGGATTCGGCGGGGTCCAGCGTCGGTCGCGGATGCAGCTCCATGTACAGCAGCTGCGCGCCGACGCGCACATATTCGACCAGTTCGGCGTACGCGGTTTCCTCGACGTTCGGATCGTCGTCGTCGCCGACTGCAGCCTGCGTGAACTCGGTGAAGTCGCGAACGATTTCCTGCGCTTCCTCGGACAGCTTCTGCAGATCGAGACCCGGCCGGCTCGCGAGCCCGAAAATGAAGCCCTCGCACCAGGCGCCGAGGGCGCGGACGCGCGGCACCAGCGCTGCCTCGTCATCGGGCAGCAACAGGTTGAAGACCATGTCGCTGTCCTGCAGCGCCGCGACGGTCGCTTCGCAGAGGGCGGCAAAGGTGGCGCGCGCCTGGGCGTCGGCCGGAACCGCCTGCAGGCCCGGATCGATCAGGCGCATCAGGTCGATCTGCCCGGGCTTGACCACACACAAGGCGCCGCACAGTGCGCCGTGATATTCGGCGGCATCGTCCACATGTCCGATGCGCGCCAGCGCCTCGGACAAGCGGTCGTAATCGATGGAATCTTGCATCCGCCCATTATAGGGGCGAGCCGTTCACGCAGCCTGCGCAGGGTCCGTCACGGACGCAGCAGCAGGTCCGCCTTACAATTGCCGCTTTCGCGCTACCGGAGCCTTGCCCATGGATGTCCGCGCCGCCGTCGCCTTCGAGGCCGGCCAAGCCCTGTCGATCGAAACCGTGCAGCTCGACGGCCCCAGGGCCGGCGAAGTTCTCGTCGAGATCAAGGCATCGGGCATCTGCCATACCGACAAATACACGCTGTCCGGCGCCGATCCGGAAGGCCTCTTCCCATCGATCCTGGGCCATGAAGGTGCCGGCGTGGTCGTCGATGTCGGCCCCGGCGTGAAGGGCTTGAAGAAAGGCGATCACGTGATCCCGCTGTACACGCCGGAATGTCGCGAGTGCAAGAGCTGCACTTCGCACAAGACCAATCTGTGCACCGCGATCCGCGCGACGCAGGGCAAGGGCCTGATGCCGGACGGCAGCAGCCGCTTTTCGTATCGCGGCAAACCCATCCATCACTACATGGGTTGCTCGACCTTCGCGAACTACACCGTGATGCCGGAAATCGCGCTGGCGAAGATCCGTGACGACGCGCCTTTCGACAAGGTCTGCTACATCGGCTGCGGCGTGACGACCGGCATCGGCGCGGTGCTGTTCACCGCCAGGGTCGAGGCTGGTGCCAATGTCGTCGTGTTCGGGCTCGGCGGCATCGGTCTCAACGTCATCCAGGGCGCGAAGATGGTCGGCGCCGACAAGATCATCGGCGTCGACCTCAATCCGGCACGTGAAGGCCTCGCCCGCCAGTTCGGCATGACGCACTTCGTCAATCCCGCAGACATCGAAGGCGACCTGGTCGCCTATCTGGTCGAGCTGACCGGCGGCGGCGCCGACTACAGCTTCGAGTGCGTCGGCAACACCACGCTGATGCGCCAGGCGCTGGAGTGCTGCCATCGCGGCTGGGGCGTCTCGACGATTATCGGGGTCGCCGCCTCGGGCCAGGAAATCAGCACGCGGCCGTTCCAGCTGGTGACCGGCCGGCGCTGGCAGGGCACGGCGTTCGGCGGCGCGCGCGGCCGCACCGACGTGCCGAAGATCGTCGACTGGTACATGGACGGCAAGATCAACATCGACGATCTGATCACCCACGTACTGCCGCTCGAACAGATCAACGAAGGCTTCGAGCTGATGGCGCGCGGCGAATCGATCCGCAGCGTCGTCGTCTACTGATGGCGGGCGCCGCAACGCCGGAAGACGTCGTCGACTTCTGGTTCGGCGCCCCCGGCTCGCCCGACCGCGCGCAATTCCGTCCGCAGTGGTTTGCGGTCGATGCCGGATTCGACGACGAGATACGCAGCCGCTTCCTGCCGATCTGGGAACAGTTGCAGGCCGGCCGGCTCGACGGCTGGCGCGCCACGCCTCAAGGTACGCTCGCCTACCTGATCGTCGCCGACCAGTTTCCGCGCAACTGCTTCCGTGGCTCGGCGCAGGCCTTCGCGAGCGACGCGCAGGCGCTGCAGGCGGCACGCGCGCTGGTCGATGCCGGCGGCGACACGACGCTGCCGCCGCTGCAGCGCTGCTTTGTCTACCTGCCGTTCGAACACGATGAATCGCTGGCCATGCAGGATCGCTCGGTTGCACTGTTCACGGCATTGATTCGAGCCCATCCGGAATTATCGAGCGTGCTCGACTTTGCGCGGCGGCATCGCGAGATCATCCTGCGCTTCGGCCGCTTCCCGCACCGCAATGCCGCGCTCGGCCGCGATTCGACGAGCGAAGAACGCGCCTTTCTCGACGAACCCGGTTCGTCGTTCTGAAGCACCGGCGAAACGAACACCATGGACACGCTTTCCGAACAACGCTGCTTCGACGGCCTGCAGGGCCGCTACACGCACACGTCGACCGCCACCGGCACGACCATGAATTTCGGCGTCTATCAGCCGCCGCAGGCCGCGCGCGCACCGGTGGCGGCGCTGTATTACCTCGCTGGCCTGAGCTGCAACGACGAGACCTTCATGATCAAGGCCGGCGCGCAACGCCTGGCCGCCGAACTCGGCCTGATGCTGGTCACCTGCGACACCAGTCCGCGCGGTCTGTCCCTGCCCGGCGATTCGGACCACTGGGACTTCGGCGTCGGTGCCGGCTTCTACCTCGACGCCACCCGGGCGCCCTGGTCGGCCCACTACCGCATGGGCCGTTACATCAACGACGAACTGCCGGCGCTGATCGAAGCGCACTTCCCGGTGCGACGCGACCGTCGCGGCATCTGCGGTCATTCGATGGGCGGCCACGGCGCACTGGTCACGGCGCTGCGTGATCCGCAACGCTGGCACTCGGTGTCCGCGTTCGCGCCGGTCTGCAATCCCGGCAACGCCCCGTGGGGACAAAAGGCGTTCGGCAACTACCTCGGCGAAGACCGCAGCGCGTGGGCGCGATGGGATGCCGCCGAGCTGATGGCCGCACAGGCGCATCCGGCCGAGTTTCTGGTCGATCAGGGTGCAGCCGACAAGTTCCTCGAGCGCGAGCTGCAGCCACAGGCGCTGCAAGCGGCCGCCACGCGTTCAGGCCAGAAGCTGCGACTGCGGATGCATGCCGGCTACGATCACAGCTACTGGTTCATCCAGAGCTTCATCGCCGACCATCTCGCGCATCACGCGAGCACGCTGCTGGCCTGAGCGCGACGCTCAGTCGCGCAGCGTTTTGATCAGACCGGTCAGCGCGTCGAGACGCTGCAGGGGATCGTCAAGTTCCAGCAGGGCCTGCTTGCGTTCGGGAACGACCGGCAGCAGTTCGGCGAGACGGCAGCCGACCCAGCCGGCATCCTCGAAGCGCGGCGGCGCCGGGAACCGCTCGGCGCCGATGTCATCGATCAGCGATCTCAGCAGGTTCACCAGCGACGCATGCCGGTCCGGCACCGGCATCGGCGCCGGCGCTTCGCACCACTCGATTTCCGCGATGATCAGACCCGTCATCGTGGTCCGCCGCGAGCGGATGCGAAACACCGTTTCGCCTTCGGCCACAATCGTGAACAGTCCGGCACCCGGCACGTCCCACTCGGCAATGCGGGCGCTGCATCCGGTCGGCCACGGAATCGCCGGCACGCCGGTTTCGTAACCGCCGCGAATCAGGCACACGCCGAACGGCGCATCGTCGGCAATGCAGCGCCTGGTCATGTCGACATAGCGCGGCTCGAAGATGCGCAGCGGCAGCCGGCCCGCCGGAAACAGCACGGTGCCGAGCGGGAAGATCGGAATTTCCTGGGTCCGCATGCCCGCCGATTCTAGTCCCGCAGACCGTCCCGGGGCTTGCGGTCCGAATATAATCGGCGGATGAATCCGTCCGACTTCGTTTCCGTGCTGCGCGGTTGCGCGCCGTATGTGCATGCGCACAACGGTCGCGTGTTCGTCATCGCCTTCGGTGGCGAAGCGGCCGAGCGCGCGGACTTCGACTCGCTGATCTACGACGTCGCGCTGCTGCACAGCCTCGGCGTCAAGCTGATTCTCGTGCACGGCATCCGCCCGCAGATCGACACCCGGCTGCGGGCGCAGGGGCTGGCACCGCAGTTCGTCGACAATCTGCGCGTGACCGATCGCGCCGCGCTCGAATGCGTGAAGGCCGCCGCCGGCAGCGTGCGCATGGACATCGAGGCGCGACTGTCGACCTCGCTGGTGTCGACACCGATGGGCGGCGCGCGGCTGCGCGTCGCCGGCGGCAACTGGATCACGGCACGGCCGGTCGGCGTGCGCAGCGGCGTCGATCACCAGTTCACCGGCGAGGTCCGTCGCGTCGATACCGAAACGATCACGCAGGTGCTGGCGCAGGACCGCATCGCCCTGCTCTCGCCGATCGGCTACTCGCCCACCGGCGAAACCTTCAATCTGCGCGCCGAGGATCTCGCGACCGCGGTCGCCGTGGCGATGGGCGCCGACAAGCTGGTGTTCGTCACCCCCACCAGCCCGATGCAATGGGGCCTGGCCGAAGGCACCGGCGACGCCGGCCAGCTGTCGTGGGCGGAGGGCGAGCATCTGCTCGACCGCGACGCGCTCTCGCCGATCGACCGCAGCTATCTGCAGGCGGCGCTGGCCGCGACCAAGGGCGGCGTCAAGCGCATTCACCTCGTCGGTCACGACGACGGCGCCCTGCTGCGCGAGCTGTACACGCGCGACGGCGTCGGCCTGATGCTGTACTCGGACGCCGACTACGAAGCGACCCGCGATGCGACGATCGAAGACGTCGGCGGCGTGCTCGCGCTGATCCAGCCGCTCGAGCAGCAGAACGTGCTGGTGCCGCGCTCGCGCGAGCAGCTCGAACTCGACATCCAGCAGTTCAACGTCATCGTCCGCGACGGTCTGGTGATCGCCTGCTGCGCACTGTTTCCGTTTCCGCAGAACGGCATGGGCGAGCTCGCCTGCGTCGCCGTGCACCCGGACTACCAGCGCGCCGGCCGTGCCGCGGCCCTGCTCAAGCGCGTCGAGAACGAAGCGCGCGCACTCGGCCTGAAGCAGCTGTTCAGCCTGACCACGCACACGCCGCACTGGTTCATCGAGCACGGCTTCCGCAAGGCCGCACCCGACGAACTGCCGGTGCAGAAACAGCGCATCTACAACTACCAGCGCAATTCGCTGGTGCTGGTCAAGGACCTCTCGACCTAGGATCGGGAGGCGGAATAGACCAGCGTTGCCGCCGCGGTGTAGCCGTCGCTGGCGTTGCCCGAGAAGCTGGGCGTCTCCAGCGTGATCTGCGCGGCCGTGTTGTCGCCGAACACATTGTCGGAGTCGAGCGATACCTTGGAGAGGTTGGCGGTGCTGCCGCTGTAGAGACTGCTTTGGTAGACGTCGTCGCAGACGTCCTCGGGCATGCACAGCTGCGTGGTCCGCAGCAGGTTCTGCTTTCTCGTCGTCGGCTGGCTGCTGGTCGCGGCGTAGATCTCGACGTGAATGTGTGGCCAGCGACCGCTGTAGCAGGCGGGAAAATACGTGATGAACGTGACCTGCCCATTGCTGTCGGTCTGCTGCACGCCACGCAGGTAGTTCTCGCTGGCGGCCGCGCTCGAGTACAGCGAATAGTTGCCGGCGTGATCACAGTGCCAGATATAGATCCAGTAGCCCGCCAGGGGCTCGCAGCTGTTGTCGTAATCGACCAGTGTCAGCGTGATCTGCATGGTCACGCCCTTCGCATCGTCGCTTCCGGCAGAACCGAAGCTCGCGCGGATATCGCTGCGATTGATGCCGCTCTGGCTCAGCGCATTGACCGAGCTCGTGCCATCGGCCGGATACGGACCCTGGGTTTCCTCCGGATCGTAGGTGCTGCAGCTCGCGGCATCATCGGTGGTCGACGTCGAACCGTCGGCGCCCGAAGCGGTGCCGGTGCTGTCGTCGCTCGCGCCACCGCAGGCGCTCAGTGCCAGGGCGCCGGCTGCACCGGCAATCAGACGCAGGGCGGTACGGCGGTTCAGTGCCGGATCGGGGGCAAGTTCGGCAGCAGGCATGATGGCTTCTCGGGTAGCGGGAGGTTCCCGGACTGTAGCCACGCCTCGGCGCCGCCGGTCGCCGGTTTACAATCGCTTAACAATTTCCCGCTCCCGTTCACAGACGCATGGCGAATCCGGCCTGCGCGCTTGGCATTTTCATGAAAAACCAGGAATGGACACAGCGCTCGCTCGCGCACGTCTGGCATCCGTGCACGCAGATGCAGGACCATGCCGGCAGCGCGCCGCCGCTGCCGCTGATACCGATCGCCCGCGCCGAAGGCGTCTGGCTCGAAGACTTCGACGGCAAGCGCTATCTCGATGCGGTCAGCTCGTGGTGGACCAATATCTTCGGCCATCGTCATCCGGCAATCGTCGCGGCGCTGAAAGATCAGCTCGACGAACTCGACCACGTGATGCTGGCCGGTTTCACGCACGCGCCGGCCGTGGAGCTCGCCGAACGTCTATTGCGCCTCGCACCGCCGGGCCTGTCGCGCTGCTTCTACGCCGACAATGGCTCATCGGCCGTCGAGGTCGCACTGAAGATGAGTTTTCACTACTGGCGCAATACCGGCGCCACCGGCAAGACCCGCTTCATCGCGCTCGACAACAGTTACCACGGCGAAACCCTCGGCGCGCTGGCAATGGGCGGCCCGAGCATGTATCGCGATACCTATGCGCCACTGCTGCTGCAGCCGATCCATGTGCCGTCGCCGGACTGCTATCCGCGCGGCACCGGCGAAAGCTGGGAGGACTACACGCGTCGCCAGTTCTGGCACATGGAGCGCGCGCTGGAAGCGCATGCACATGAAGTCTGCGCGGTGATCGTCGAGCCCCTGATCCAGTGCGCCGGTGGCATGCGCATGTATCACCCGCTGTATCTGCGCCTGCTGCGCGACGCCTGCGACCGCCACGGCGTGCATCTGATCGCCGACGAGATCGCGGTCGGCTTCGGCCGCACCGGCCGCATGTTCGGTTGCGACTGGGCGCCGCCGCCGGCACGCGACGACGACGCGCAGCCCGGCATCACGCCGGATTTCATGTGCCTGTCGAAAGGCATCACCGGCGGCACCATGGCACTGGCGGTGACACTGACGCGCGAATCGATCTACGACGCGTTCTACGCCGAGTACCGCGAAGGCAAGGCCTTCCTGCATTCGCATTCGTACACGGGCAATCCGCTCGCGTGTCGCGCCGCGCTGGCGACGCTCGATCTGTTCGAGGAGACGCGCGCGCTCGCCACCAACCGCGCGCTGTCACAACTGATCTGGGCGCAGACCGCGGAACTGCGCAACCTGCCTCACGTCGCCGAAGTGCGCCAGCAGGGCATGGTGCTGGCCATCGAACTGGCGAAGAACATCCGTACCAAGGAAGCATATCCGGCCGAACAGCGCCGCGGCCTGCGCGTCTACCAGTACGCGCTCGAACAGGGCGTGCTGCTGCGCCCGCTCGGCAACGTCATCTACTTCATGCCGCCGTATGTCATCGAGCCGCGCGAGATCGAGACGCTGTGCAGGGTCGCGGCCGAAGGCATACGCCGCGCGGTCCGTGACTGACGCGGATCACGACGGCCGCGCTCAGACGTTGACCATCGCCATGCCCGCTTCCGGGTAGCGTGAACCGAGCACCTGGCTGGCAGCGAGGATCGCGCTGATCGCACGGCGCTCGTGCTCGCTCAGCGTGATCGCCGCGGCGGCGACGTTCTGTTCGAGACGACCGATCCGGCGCGTGCCGGGAATCGGCACGATGTCCTCGCCCTGATCGAGCAGCCAGGCCAGTGCCAGTTGCGCCGGCAGCACGCCGCGGATCGCGGCGAGTTCGGTGATCGCAGCCACCAGTTCGAGATTGCTGCTCAGGTTGGCGTCCGAGAAGCGCGGCAGGTGCCGGCGGAAATCGTCCGGCGCCAGATCGTCGGTGGTCTGGATCGCGCCGCTGAGAAAGCCGCGGCCAAGCGGGCTGTAGGCCACCAGGCCGATGCCGAGTTCGCGGCAGGCCGGCAGCACGTCGGCTTCGATGTCGCGCGAGGTCAACGAGTATTCGCTCTGCAGCGCGGTGATCGGATGAACCCTGGCCGCGCGCCTGAGCGTCGTCGCCGAGGCTTCGGACAAGCCGAGCCAGCGCACCTTGCCGGCGTCGACCAGATCGGCCATCGCGCCGACCGTTTCCTCGATCGGTACCGATGGATCGACACGGTGCTGGTAGTAGAGGTCGATGGTGTCGATACCGAGGCGCTGCAGGCTGGCATCGCAGGCGGCGCGCACATAGTCGGGACGACCGCTGACGCCAAGCCTTTCGCCGTCGGGACCACGACGGATACCGAACTTGGTCGCCAGCACCACATCGTCACGGCGCGTCGCCAGCACGCGCGCCAGCAGACGCTCGTTGGCGCCGACGCCGTACATGTCGGCGGTATCGAGAAAATTCACGCCGAGATCGAGCGCGTGGTGGAGGACAGCCAGCGAGTTGCTCTCGTCGGCCGCGCCGTAGAACTCGGACATGCCCATGCACCCGAGCCCCATCGCGGAGACGCGCGGGCCGTGGCTGCCGAGCTGACGCATGGAAATGGAAATGCGCACGGATTGCTCCTGTGGTCGGGGGGAAAGCGGGGAGCGTGCAGAATACGGGCGGGCTTCGGATCGGCGTTAGACGATTGCTGTCCGATGCTTGCCTGATCCTGCAATTGCGCTTTCGTGCGCTCGCACCACGAAGCGCTCGGCGCATAATCGCGACATCCCCCGAAGCACCGGAAGTCACGATGTCCACAGCATTTGCCGCCGCCACCGATGATGCCCTGCTGGCCGCGCCGCGTACCGAACTCGCCGCCCGCATTGCCCGATTGACGCCTGCCGACGGCATGCACGAAACGGCACTGGCGCCGCTGCAATTGCTGCGCGCCAGTTCGACCACGCAATGCGCCCCTGCCGTCTACGACCCGGCGATCTGCGTCGTCGCGCAGGGCCGCAAGCACGTGCTGCTCGACGGCGAACGCTACGTCTACGACGCCCTGCACTATCTGGTCGTGTCGGTCACGCTGCCGGTTGTCGGCCAGGTCATCGATGCCTCACCGGAAAAGCCCTACCTGTGTCTGCGCCTGTCGGTGAATCCGCAGGACATCGGTGCCCTGATGCTCGAAACCGACTCACGCACCGGACCAGGCACGGGCATCGACCGCGGTCTGTATTCGGCACGCAGCACGGCGCCGCTGCTCGACGCGGTGCTGCGTCTGATGCGTCTGCTCGACACGCCGCAGGATGCGCCGGTGCTCGCGCCGCTGGCGATTCGCGAGATCTACTATCGCGTGCTGATCGGCGAACTCGGCCACCGCCTGCGCGAGCTGGCGACGGCCGACAGCCGCGCCGAGCGCATTCATCGCGCGATCCGCGTGCTGCGCACGCGTTACAGCGAGGCCTTGCGTGTCGACGAACTGGCCGATGCCGCGTGCATGAGTGCATCGGCCCTGCATCATCACTTCAAGGCGGTAACGGCGATGTCGCCTCTGCAATACCAGAAGCAGCTGCGCCTGCACGAGGCACGGCGTCTGATGCTGTCGCTGGGTCTGGAAGCGAACGCGGCGGCGCACCGCGTCGGTTACGAGAGCGCCTCGCAGTTCAGCCGCGAATACAAGCGCCTGTTCGGCGCGCCGCCGCGGCAGGAAATCGACAGGCTGCGCGGCGGCGAACTCGCCGCCTGATCTGCCGTCGCGAGCAGCCTAGCGCGGCGGCTTGACGATCAGGTTTTCCCGCAGCGGCGAACGCAGCAGGCTCAGTGGCGGCCGCGCGTTCGCCAGCTTGGCGCTGCTCGGGCAGCTGCCGCTGCTGCGATAGGCGAGCGCGGCCGAAAACAGGCTTTCCTGGGTATCGCCGAGCGCATGCGTGAAGTCGTCGTCGACACCGCACTGCGGCGTGAAGCCGTCGGCGTAGTCGCCGAAGCCCTTGGCGTTGACGCCCTGGAATTCGATCGCGAAGTACGTGAGTCCGCAGTTGTCGGTCGGATAGAAACCATAGGGTTTGCCGCAAGTCGTGCCGCCGATCAGGACGACATCGACATCGACACCGCGCAGGCCGTTGACGACCGCCTCGCTCGCCGAGCAGGTACCGGGGCCAGCCAGCACGAATACGCGACTCAGGCCCAGATACGGCAGCGCACTGCCGCGCGATACCGACGGGTCGAAGCCGACCGCCGTGCTGTGGAACGAGGTCGTCGCATCGGACGAACTTCCAAGCGGGTTCTTGTCGTTGTAGCTCAGGCGCTCGAAGGCCTTGCCGGACGTCCGCGACGGACCGGCGATCATGTACGCCAGTTCGCTGGCGATATCGAGATAGCCGCCGCCGTTGTAGCGGATATCGAGCACCAGATCGCCGATGTCGGCCGCCTTGAGTTGCTGCACCGCATTGATCAGCTCGCCCTCGGCCGTCGCGATGTGATCGTTGAACAGCATGTAGCCGACCGTCCCGCTCGGCGTACTGATGGCCTGGACGTTCTGGACCGGCGTTTCGGTGACCTGCTGAGCCTGCAGGACCACCGTGCGCGACGTGCTGCTGCCGAGGTCCTGGATCGTGAAGCTGTGGGTCTCGCCTTCGGTCTGCGGACTCAGGCCGGCATTGAGGGTATCGATCCCGGCACTGGTGCTGGTATTGATGTCGACGCCGTCGATCGCCTGGATCACGGCGCCGCGCGCCACATTGGCAGCCGCCGCCGGCGTGCCCGGATCGGTATAGGCGATGCGCACATCGCGCGGCGGCGTCGACGCCAGCACGGCGAACTGCGTGCCGTAACCAACGGCGACGCCGCCCTGCGACAGGGCTTCCCACTGATCGGTCGGATACGTGAAGCTGAAAGCGTCCTCGCGCTTGCCGGACGCCGTGAGCTTGGGCGTTTTCAGCGCCTCGAAGTAGGCATCCATGGCATCCGGCACCGATCCGTAGTTGGCGACGGTGTAGTGCGAGGCATCGACGTCCGGAATCTCGCGATACCAGAGATAGATCGCATCCATGTACGCATACAGCCAGTTGCGCTCGTCGGCGATCGTGCCTTGCCGGTCCGGATACGGCTGGTTGTTGTCGTACGGGTCGGTGCCGGAACGCGGCAGCGCACATTGCGCCGCGTACTGGCTGGCGTCGCCGACACGGTCATCGAACGGCGAATCGTTGTGACTGCAGGCGCTGAAGGTCAACAGCATCACGATGGCGCTCAGGGTCCGGGCGCGCAGTCCGCCCGGCAGATATCGCGTGGTGTCCATGTCGCTCGCTCCGTCCCGGCAGGTCTCAACGGGCTTCGACTATAACGCCGCCCGCCGCCGGCCTGAATCGGGGACTTTGCTCAGCAGCGCCGGCACGCTGTCGTATCCTTGGCGGATGGCCGATCCCCGCATTCACATCACCGACGTCGAATTGCTCGCCGGCGCGTCGCTGCACCTGCCCGACGCCGCGTTCCGTCATCTGGTCCAGGTCCTGCGCCTGCGCGCCGGCGAGCGCTTCGTGGCCTTCGATGGCCGTGGCGGCGAATTCGCGGCGACCCTGCAGGATGTCGGCAAACGCGATGCCAGCGCGACGCTGGGCGAACGGATGCCGGTCGACCGCGAATCGCAGCTGGACCTGACGCTCGCGCAATGCGTGTCGAAAGGCGATCGCATGGACTACACGCTGCAGAAGGCCGTCGAACTCGGCGTCACGCGCATCGTGCCGCTGCTGTCATCGCGCAGCGTCGTCAGGCTCGACGCCGAGCGCTGGGACAAGAAGCTGGAACACTGGCGCGGCGTGATCACCTCGGCCTGCGAGCAGTCCGGGCGCACCCGCATCCCGGCGCTGGCCGAAGTGCAGCCGCTCGCGAACTGGTTGCCGGCCGCGGCCGCCGCCGGCATCGGGCTGACACTGGACCCGCTCGCGACGCGATCCCTGCGCGAGCTGCCGGCACCGGGCAGCCCGGTCACGCTGCTGGTCGGCCCCGAAGGCGGACTCGGCGACGCCGAACTGCGACAGGCCACGGCTGCCGGTTTCATCGGTCTGCGCATGGGCCCGCGCATCCTGCGCACGGAGACTGCAGGGGTGGCCGCGATCGCCGCGATGCAGGCGATCTGGGGCGACTGGCGTTAGGGCCTGCCAACACCAAGCAAAATCGCTGCGTTGCTGTCCGGAGGGACGGGGTCGTTTTGACGCAGGGCGGCGCCAGATTGGCGGCAACGGTCAAGGCCGGACCTTCGACGCGAGGCAACATGGGCGAATCGCTGCACCGGGGCCACCCATGTCCGCAAACACCGTCGAATCGATCGCCGCCGCCGCCTTCGCTGCGGCCCGCCAGGCTTACGCCCGCCACCGCCATCTCGGCGTTGCGCAGCGCCTCGCCGAGCTGTCCCGACTGCAGGCCTTGATCCTCGCGCGTCGCGACGACATCGTCGAACGCGTCATGACCGAGGTCGGCAAATGCCGCACCGATGCGCTGATCGCCGAAATCATCGGCGCCGTCGACTGGATCGCCTGGCTGCAGAAGCATGCCGAGCGGCTGCTGGCACCGGAGAAGGTCGGCACGCCGATCACCCTGCTCGGCAAGAAGTCGCTGCTGCGGCACGAACCGCTCGGTGCCGTGCTCGTGATCTGTCCCTGGAATTACCCGTTCCACAACGCGATCACCGCCATTGCCGCGGCCGTCGTCAGCGGCAACGCCATCGTCTATAAGCCCTCCGAGCACGCGCCCTGCGAAGGTCTGATCGAGGACTTCATGATCTGCTCGCCGCTGCTGCAGGACCTCGTGCACGTGGTCTATGGCGACGGCGCCATGGGCCGGGCCTTGATCGATGCCGGACCCGCGAAGATATTCTTCACCGGCAGTGGCGCCACCGGCGCGAAGATCATGGCGCAGGCCGCGCGGCAGTTGATCCCGGTCGAACTCGAACTCGGTGGCAAGGACCCGATGATCGTGTTCGACGACGCCCATACGCCGCGCGCGGTGGCCGGTGCCCTGTGGGGCGCGTTCACCAATGCCGGACAGTCCTGCAGCGGCGTCGAGCGCGTGCTGGTGCAGGAGGGCATCTGCGAGCGCTTCGTCGACGAGCTGGTGACCGAGGCCGGCAAGCTCGTGGTGCGCAGCGGCGACGCCGGCGATGCCGATGTCGGCCGCATGACGGCCGCGTTCCAGCGCGACAAGGTCATCGGGCACGTCGAGGAAGCCCTGGCAATGGGCGCGCGTCTGCGCCACGGGCGGGTGCCGGATCGCGAATCGCTGCTCGTGCAGCCGATCATCCTTGATCGGGTCACGCCCGACATGCGCGTCTGGCGTGACGAGACCTTCGGTCCGGTGCTGCCGGTGATGCGCTTCGCCGACGAACCCGAAGCGCTGCGGCTCGCCAACGATTCCGACTATGGCCTGTGCGCCAGCGTCTTCACCGCGGACCGGGCGCGGGCGATGCGCGTGACCGCGGCGCTCGAAGTCGGCGGCGTCTCGATCAACAACGTCAACATGAGCGAGGGCAATCCGGGCCTGCCGTTCGGCGGCGCCAAGAAGAGCGGTTTCGGCAAGCTGCGCGGACCGGAAGGCCTGCTCGGTTTCACGCGCAGCAAGGCGGTGCTGATCGATCAGGCCGGATCGAAGATCGAAGCAAACTGGTACCCCTACACCACCGAAAAACTGCGTCGCTTCCAGCGCTTCATCGACGCACTGTACCGGCCACGCTGGTGGCGGCTGCTGGCGATCGCCTGGCACGGCCTGCGACTCGAGGCCTACAGCCAGAAACCCCGAAACAGCTGATTGGCGGGCGCAGAGGCGAGCGACGATGCGCCGCCGATGGTCAACCTCGTGGCGGGCTTCGATTGAAGCTGAAGCGACAAGTGCCGCAGGCGTCGCCCCGCGATCGCCGACGACGCAAGCCGCCCGGGAAGCGGCTAAGCTCGCTCAGGGCTCGGGGGAGCAAACGATGAATCGGATCGGGATCGGCGCGGCATCGGTATCGTGTCTGGCGGTCGCCTTGCTGGCAGGCTGCGCCACGCTGAACGAGAGCGAGTGTCATACCGTCGACTGGCGCGAACTCGGGCGCAGCGACGGCGCGCATGGCTACGAGGCCTCGCGACTCGGCGAACACATCGAAGCCTGCGGCAAATACGGGATCACGCCGGATGCCGCGGCGTACGGCAGCGGTCGCGAAGAAGGCCTGCAGCTGTACTGCCAGCCGACCAATGCCGTGAACGAGGGACGCAGCGGCAACAGCTATCGCTCGGTCTGTCCGGGCGAGCGCAATCTGATGTTTTCGCATTACTACCAGCGCGGCCTTGCCCTGCGCCAGCTCGATGCCGATGTCGGCGACATCAGTTCGGCGCTGGATGCGCAGCGCCGGGCGATGAACGACTGCCGTGATCTCGATCTGTACAAGATGCTCAACCAGAACGCGCGCTATCTCGAAGCGCAATTGCGCTACACCCAGGATTTTCTCGATCACGCCGAACGGGACGTCGCCGCCGACCGCGATCCACGCCCGTACAGTGCAGGCCGCTGGCAGAACGATCTGCCATATCCGGATGCGCTCGATCAGGTGCGCCGGGCGCAGAACCGCCAGCAGCACAAGGGCGACGATGCCGGCGCTCGAAGCTGAGCGCGTCCGGCACGCTGCCTATTGCCGCGAGAGTGGCTCGTCCGCGGTCTCCCCGCTTTCCGTCCAGACGCGCGACACGCGGCCGCGCATGAATTCCACCCGCAGCACGCGCAGATCCTGCCTGTTGCCGAGGAAGGTCCAGCTCTCGCCGATCGGATATCGCTCCGACATGTAGAGCGGTTGTGCGCTGTCCGGATAGCGTCCCGCCGCCTTGCGCACCTGCGCTTCGGCGTCGCCGAGCTTGAACGTGCCACCGTTCCAGCGCACCGGCTTGTCGGTGACCAGCGGTCCCATGCTCGCCGCCTGCGCGGTCAACGACGCGGCGGCAAGCAGCAACATCGCGGCCACGGCCCGGAGTCGCCGGCCGGCGCCGGGTTCAGCGGCTGCCACCGAGCCCTCCGAGCAAGCCACCCAGCCCGCCCAGCGAGCCGCCGCCGGTGGCAGCGAGTTCCTTGAGCGCCGGCACCGACTCCATCAGTCGAGTCACCAGCGCCGGATCGACATGCGCCGAAAGCTGCTGCAGCAGCGCCGGCACGAACGGCGCGATCATGTCCGGCTTCAGGCCACTGTGACGCAGCGCGGTCAGTACGCCAGCGATGCCACCGGCTTCGCCGCCGAGGCTGGCGGCCAGGCCGCCGAGCTGCCCCAGCAGTCCGGCGCCACCCGCCGACGACGCCTGTCCGGCCCGCGCAATCCACTGCTGGACCTGCGGCAGCGCGGCCAGCAACTGCTGGAATTCGCCACTGCCTGCCTG
The DNA here is from genome assembly GCF_011067135.1 of Solimonas terrae. Classification (GTDB taxonomy): domain Bacteria; phylum Pseudomonadota; class Gammaproteobacteria; order Nevskiales; family Nevskiaceae; genus Solimonas; species Solimonas terrae. The sequence continues at coordinate 342,009 of NZ_JAAMOW010000003.1, read as the reverse complement.
CGCCTGAACGAACTTGAGCACGCTGCCGGCCGCGCTTTCGGCCTGTTCCGGTGCAATCCCGAACTGACTGGCCAACTCTCCGATGATGTTGCTCATGCCCTGCTCCTTCGTGGAATCGATACCGGCCGTCGCCGGTCGCAGGCCGACAAACCCCGTCGGCGCCGCAGGCCGCGAGTATGGCCGTCCGAGTGTTGCATTGGCAGGTCGAAACCCGAGGCCTTCGCTTCAAGCGGCGTGCGGTGTCTCCAGTGGCTGCGCGAGTACCGTCACCGGCACGCCGTTCAGGGCCGCATTGCCGGACAGCAGATCCAGCTCGCGCTCGTCGGTCAGATCGTTGACGCTCTGCCCTGCGTGCTCACGCGCGATGCGCTGCTGCACACCGGGCCGCGCATGGCCCCAGCCATGCGGCAGCGAGACGACGCCGCGCATGATGTCCTCGGTCGCCTGCACTTCGACATCGATCCGGCCAACGCGCGACACGACACGCACGATCTGGCCGTCGCGGAGGTTGCGCACAGCCAGATCCTGCGTGTGCATGAACAGCTGGTGACGCGGCTTGCCTTTGACGAGGCGTTGCGCGTTGTGCATCCAGGAATTGTTGCTGCGCACATGGCGACGGCCGATCAGCCACAGTTCGCCGTCACGCGGCGCCTCGCCCTGCTGCGTCGCAAGCACCGTGTCGTAGCGGCGCAGTTCGGCGCGCAACTCATCGTTCAGACACTGGATGCGTCGCGTCTTGTTGCACAGGCGCGCGGGCAGCTCGGCTTGCAGCGGGCCGAGGTCGATGCCCTCGGGCACGGCGCGCAGCTTCTTCAGACTCAGCTTGTGCGACGAGCGTTTGCCATACGGTCCATTGCGCAGGGCGTGGTCGAGCATGCGATGCGGCGGCAGGCGCATCATGAACTCGTCCTTGAGCTTCGCGGCGAGCCTCTGCATCAGCGGCTTGCGGGCATGCGGCTGCAGGCGCGCGCGCAGGCGTCGGCCCAGCGCGACGAAGATTTCCCAGTCGTGCAGTGCACCCGCCGGCCTGGCGAACAGCGGCGGGCTGTACTTCGCGGTATTGCGCATCGCGAAGTGGTGAAAAATGATGTCGTAGTGATCGTGCTCGAGACCACCGGTCGGCGGCAGGATGAAATCGGCAAAACGCGTGGTTTCGTTGCGGTAGCAGTCGATCGACACCATGAAATCGAGACGGCCGAGCGCCGTTTCGAGCTGACGGCCATTCGGCGTCGACAGCACCGGATTGCCGGCGATCGTGATCAGCGCGCGCAGCTGGCCGTCGCCCGGCGTCAGGATTTCCTCGGCCAGCGCTGCGACCGGCAACTCGCCGCCGAATTCCGGCAGGCCCCGTACACGCGATTTCCAGGCGCCGTAGTGACCGGGCCTGGAGCCCGCGCCCTTGATCAGGTCCATCGCCGGATGTGGAAACATCATGCCGCCCTCGCGATCGAGGTTGCCGGTGACGATGTTGAGCATCGCGATCGCCCACTGGCACAGCGTGCCGTGCGCCTGCGTCGAAACACCCATGCGCCCGTAGACGGCAGCCGCTTTTGCGGCTGCGAGTTCACGCGCAAGGCTGCGGATCGTCTCGGCGTCGATGCCGCTGACCGCGGCCGCGCGCTCGGGCGTAAACGGCGCGACCAGCGCTGCGGCTTCGTCGAGGCCATCGGTGAATCCGGCGAGACGACCGGGCTGGGCCAGCCGTTCCTCGAAGATCACCTGCAGCAGGGCCAGCAGCAGCGCAGCGTCCGCACCCGGACGAATGAAATGGTGCACGTCGGCGACTTCGGCGGTTTCGGTGCGGCGCGGATCGATCAGGACGAGCCTGCCACCGCGCGCCTGCATGGCCTTCAGGCGTTTGCGGAAATCCGGCACCGTCCACAGGCTGCCGTTCGATGCCATCGGATTGGCGCCGAGCATCAGGATGAACTGGCTGCGATCGATATCCGGCACATTGACCAGCAGCTGGTGCCCGTACAACCAGTAGCTCACGAGCTGGTGCGGCAACTGGTCGACCGACGTCGCCGAGTAGCGGCTGCGCGTCTTCAGCGGCGCGAACAGCGCGCTGCTGTGCGTCATGATCCCCCAGTTGTGGACGCTGGGGTTGCCCAGATAACCGGCAACCGCGCTGCCGCCATGTTGGCGCGCGACTTCAGCGAGCCGGTCGGCGACTTCATCCAGCGCCTCGTCCCAGCTCACTTCCAGCCATTGATCGCCGACGCGCTTCTGTGGTTTGCGCAGGCGATCCGGGTCTTCGTGCAGATCCTGCAGCGCCACGGCCTTCGGGCAGATGTGGCCGCGCGACAGCGGATCGCGCTCGTCGCCGCGGATCGACACGACGTGGCCGTCGCGAATGCGGAATTCCAGGCCGCAGATCGCTTCACAGAGATTGCAGGCGCCGTACTGGATCTGTTCGTCCATCGATATCTCCTCGTTGCCGGCGATCATAGTCCGTCCGATCGCCCAAACCCATTACCATGGGCGCAAACCACCGCGGAGACGGACATGCTGATTACCAATGCGCACATCATCAACGAAGGTCACGAAACCGCCGCCGATCTGCTGATCAGGAACGGTCGCATCGAGAAGATCGCGAAAAAGATCGATGCGCCGGCGGGCGTCGAGGTATTCGACGCCGCCGGCCACTGGCTTTTGCCGGGCGTGATCGACGACCAGGTGCACTTCCGCGAGCCGGGCCTGACACACAAGGGCGATCTGTACACCGAGTCGCGCGCGGCGGTGGCCGGCGGCACGACCAGCTACTTCGACATGCCGAACAACAAGCCGGCGATCACCACGCGCAAGCTGCTGGCCGAGAAGTATGCGAACGCGGCCGGACGCTCGTTCGCCAACTATGCGTTCTACTTCGGCGGCGCCAACGACAATCTCGAAGAGATCGCCGCGCTGCAGCCGGATGAAGCCTGCGCGCTGAAAGTGTTCATGGGCGCCTCGACCGGCAACATGCTGGTCGACGATCCGAAGACCCTGGAAGGCATCTTCTCGCGCTGCCCGCTGATGGTGGTCACGCATTGCGAGGACACGCCGATGATTCTCGCCAACGAGGCCGCCGCGCGCGAGAAGTACGGCGAAGACGTGCCGATCAGCGAGCATCCGCGCATCCGTTCGGAAGCCGCCTGCTACAAGTCGACCGAACTGGCGACCGGCCTGGCGAAGAAATACGGCGCGAACCTGCACGTGCTGCATCTGACGACGGCGCGCGAGCTGTCCTTCTTCACGCCGGGTCCGGTGAAAGGCAAGAAGATCACCGTCGAGGCCTGCGCCCATCATCTTTATTTCAGCGAAGCCGACTACGCGACGCTCGGCAATCTGATCAAGTGCAATCCGGCGATCAAGACCGAGGCCGACCGCAAGGCGCTGCTGCACGCGGTGATGGAAGATCGCATCGACGTGATCGCCACCGATCACGCGCCGCACACCGCCGAGGAAAAAGCCAACAGCTACTTCAAGGCACCGTCCGGGCTGCCGCTCGTGCAGCACTCGCTGCTGATGCTGATCGAACTGGTCAAGCGCGGCGAACTGAACCTGCGCACGGTCGTCAACAAGACCAGTCATGCGGTCGCCGAGCGTTTCGGCATCCGCGATCGCGGCTATGTCCGCGAGGGCTATTTCGCCGACCTGGTGCTGGTCGATCCGCACGGCACGACGACCGTGAAGAAGGAGGACATCCTGTACAAGTGCGGCTGGTCACCGGTCGAGGGCCGCACCTTTCCGGCCAGGATTCTCGCGACCTGGGTCAACGGCGGGCTTGCCTACCGCGACGGCGTCGTCAACGAAAAGCCGCTGGGCGAACGCATGCACTTCAGCTGAAATCGCGCGCTGTTCCGCGGCAGATCAGGCCGGCGCGTCCTCGACGAACGCGCGCAGGCGCGCGATCGCGGCGTCCCACTGCGCCGAGATCTGATCGAGGTAGCGGCGCGCGTCCGCGAGCCGCTGTCCCTCCAGCTGCCACAGCCGCTCGCGGCCGGCGCGCCGGCTGCGCACCAGGCCGGCGTGTTCCAGCGCGCGCAGATGCTTGGTGACGGCCTGCCGCGAGATCGCACCACCCTGGGCCAGGCGCACGATCGACAGGGGGCCGCCGTCAGCAAGCCGGCCGACGATACGCAGGCGCGTCGCATCACCAAGCGCCGAGAATGCGCGTGCGGTATCGGCCGCCCTGAGCGCCGTTGCGCGTTTCACGCCGGCAGCGCGAGATACTTGGCGACCAGCCGGGTCTGGTGCGTCCAGCCGCCGTCGTTGGCGGCAAACGCCGCGGCGCGGCGCGCAAGCGGAATGCGCTCGAAGCCCGATTCGCGAATCGTCAGCAGCACGCCACCCTCCGCGTCCTCGAGCAGGAATTCGACGAGCGTCATCGCCTCCAGCGAGTAATCGACCGCCGGATCGATCGCGAACGGATGCCAGCGGAACGCGAAACGATCCATCGGCTCGATCGCGTCGACGACGAACGCGAACGGCGTGCCGGCATGCGGTGCCTGCAGCTTCGCGACCTCGGCATCGACCGTGGTCGGCACGATCCGGCCGCTCAGCTTCCGACCGGCGACGAACGGCCCGTCGAAGTCGACGCCGAACCAGCGGCCGAACGAATCGGCCTCGCTGACCGCGCGCCAGACGCGTTCGCGCGGCGCCTTCAGGACCACCTTCTTTTCGATCTGATCCATGCTCATGAACAAGCTCCTCGTGGCTGATTCTGGGCCGAGCCGACCTCATCATGCAACCATGTGGTTGCTCTTTGACGGACTGGCGCCGGACGCGCAAAGCGACGACGATGCGGTTTCCGTCCGACGATCGCGATCCGCATGCCTGCCGAAAAACGCTGCAGCTGGTGCCTTTCGACACCCGAGTACATCCGCTATCACGACGAGGAATGGGGCAAGCCGCAGCACGACGACCGCGTGCTGTTCGAGTTCCTGATCCTCGAAGGCGCGCAGGCCGGCCTGTCGTGGCGGACCATCCTCGAAAAGCGCGACGGCTATCGCAAGGCGTTCGCGGACTTCGATCCGCAAAAGGTCGCGCGCTTCACCGACGCGAAGCTCGAAAAGCTGATGCTTGATCCCGGCATCGTCCGCAATCGGCTGAAGATCCGGTCGGCACGCATCAACGCCCAGGCCTTTTTGAAAGTGCAGAAGGAATTCGGCAGCTTCGACGCCTACCTCTGGGGCTGCGTCGGCGGCACGCCGCTGATCAACAATGTGCGCGGCACGGGCGATGTGCCGGCGAAGACCGAGCTGTCCGATCGCATCAGCAAGGACCTGCTCAAGCGCGGCTTCAAGTTCGTCGGCAGCACCATCGTCTACGCCTATCTGCAGGCGGTCGGTGTCGTCAACGATCACCTTGCCACCTGCCCGTCGCGCAATTGAACGCCGCGCAAGTCCGGACCTGACTCCAGCTTGTCGCCGGCCCGGCGCGTCGTGATACTGCGGCCGTGAAATCCGCATCCGCCCTGGTGCTCTGGCTGCTGATCGTGCTGCTGCCGCTGAACGGCTATGCCAATGCGATCGCCAGCGGCTGCGCGTCGCATCGCCAGCCGGCGTCGATGCCGGCGACGCCGGTACATCACCACCACGCCGGCATGGCGATGGCGACGCCGCACGGGGCGCATCATTCGGCAACCGACCGCCAGTGCCACTGCGGCGCGCTCTGCGGCGCACAGTGCGCCGGCATCGCGACGCTCTCGGTCCCGGGCAACGGTTTCGATCCCGGCCTCGGCCGTGTCGAGACGCCGGCCGCGCGCCGCATCGCCGCACCACGGCCGCCGCCGGGCTTCGATCTTTTGCGACCTCCAAAACGCACACGCTTCGCCTGAAGCCCGGCACGCGCGCCGCGTGTACCGGTTCCGTGACCGTTCCCGGAGTTCCTCATGTTTTCCCATCGTCCGATCGCGGCGACGCTGTGCCTGTCCGTGCTGCTCGCCGGATGCAGCAGTCTGCCCGCCGATCTCGGCCGCCACGACGTCGAGCAGCAGCTCGCCGACCGCGGCCTGAACCTGCCGGAGGCGCGCCGCGACCCCGCACCATCGTGGCTGGCCGAACCTCTGTCCCTGGACCGTGCGATCCAGCTCGCGCTGCTCGACAATCCCGAGCTGCGCGCCACCACCGCGCAGCTCGGGATTGCCGCCGCCGACGTCTACGAAGCCGGCCGACTCGCCAATCCGCTGCTGTCGGCCACGTCGCTGTCGGCCGGCGGCGAGCCGCATACGCAGCTCACGCTCGGCATCGCCGTCAACTTCACCGATCTGCTGTTTCTGCATGCCCGCACGCGGATCGCCGCTGCGCAGTTCGACAGTGCCAGGCTGACGGTCGGCAATGCGGCGCTGGCGCTGGCGGCCGAGGTCGAAGCCGCCTACCGGCGTGTGGCGGCCGCCGAACAGCAGGCGCAGCTGCAGGCGAAACTGGCGCAGGCGGCGCAGACCGCGGCGGCGTTGGCGCAGCGCTATGCCGCCGCCGGCAATCTCGCGCCGCGCGATCTCGCGCTGGAGCAGGCCGCCGCGACCCAGGCGGCACTCGCCGCCGACGCCGCCGGCCTCGAACGGCAACTGGCGCGTGCCGATTTCAGCCGCCTGCTGGGCCTGGGCGCAGACGACGACGATCGATGGCGCCTGGCCGAACCGCTGGCCCTGCCGGCGGCCGCCGAGGATTCCGTGGACGACCTGCTGAAACTGGCGATGGCGACACGTCTCGATCTCGCGGCCGCGCGCCGGCATGCCGACGCGGTCGCGCAACGCTACGGACTGACGCGTCGCAGCCGATGGCTCGGCGACATCGAGGTCGGCGCCGAGCGCGAGCGCGATTACGACGGCAGCGTGCATGGCGGACCGAGCGCCCGCATCGCGCTGCCGTTGTTCGACTGGGGACGCGGCCGCGCCGCGCGCGGCGCGGCGGAGTTGCAGATCGCCGAGGCCGAAGTCCGGGCGCGCGAACTCGACGTGATCCACGAGGTGAGAGCCGCCGACGCACGCGTACGCGACGCACGCCAACGCGTCGAGCGTTACCGCACGCAGCTGATTCCCGCCCGCGAGGACGTCGTCGAGCAGACGCAGCGCGCGTTCAACTACATGCTGGTGGACGTCTTCGATCTGCTGGCGACGCGCCAGCAGGCCGACGCCGCGTACACCGGCTACATCGACGCCCTGCGCGACTACTGGGTGGCGCGCGCTGGCCTGGCACAAGCCGTTGGCAGGCGCCTGCCGAGCACACCCGCAAGCGAAGCCGCCGTGCCCCTGCCCGTACCGGCGCCGACTGCCGGCGACTGCGGCATGGCGGCGATGCCCGACATGCCGATGGACATGCCGATGCCGGCAACGGCCGACTGCATCCCCGATCCCGCATCCGCCACGCCGGAGACTGCTCATGAGCACTGATCTGAACCGCCGTCATCTGCTGTCCGCACTCGGCGCCGCCGGGCTCGGCGCCGGCCTGATCGGCCGCGCCCGCGCGCAGCACGAGATGCACGACATGCCGGGCATGTCGATGCCGCCAGCCGCCACGCCGGAGCCGTCGCCGGCGCCGGCCCTGGGCGGCGCGCGCTACCGGCCGGTGCACACGCCGAACGGCTGGACGCTGCCGTTCCGGATCAACGACGGCGTCAAGGAGTTCCATCTGGTCGCCGAGGAAATCGAGCACGAATTCGCCCCGGGCTGTGTTGCCAGATGCTGGGGCTACAACGGCGGCACGCCGGGCCCGACGATCGAAGCGGTCGAAGGCGATCGCGTGCGCATCTACGTCACCAACCATCTGCCGGAGGCAACGTCGGTGCACTGGCACGGCATCCTGCTGCCGAGCGGCATGGACGGCGTCAGCGGCCTCAACCAGCCGGGCATCGCCCCCGGCGAAACCTACGTCTACGAATTCACCTTGCGCCAGCACGGCACGCAGCTGTATCACCCGCATGCCGACGAGATGACGCAGATGGCGCTCGGCATGATGGGCCTGTTCGTCATTCACCCGCGCGACGGCGAGGCGGTGCCGGTCGATCGCGACTACGCGATCCTGCTGCACAACTGGGCGCTGCATCCCGGCACGTCGCGCCCCGATCCGTCGATCATGAGCGACTTCGATCTGTGGACCTTCAACAGCAAGGTGTATCCGGCAACCGCACCGCTGCTCGCGCGCAGTGGCGAGCGCGTACGCATACGCCTCGGCAATCTGTCGATGTGGAATCACCCGATCCACCTGCACGGCCACCGCTTCCTGGTCACCGGCTCCGACGGCGGCCGCTGGCCGCATGCGCTGTGGCGCCCGGAAGTCACGGAGATCGTCGGCGTCGGCCAGACGCGCGACATCGAGTTCGTCGCGGCGGCCGGCGACTGGGCGTTCCACTGCCACATGTCGCACCACACGATGAACGCGATGGGCCATGGCATCGCCAACCCGCTCGGTGTCGACACACGCGGAGTCGCCGACGACGTGCGCCAGTTGCTGCCCGGCTACATGGCGATGGGCGGCAACGGCATGTCGGAGCACAGCGCGCATCTGGCGATGGGCATGATGGCGGGGCCCGGCAACACCCTGCCGATGATGACCGGTCAGGGGCCGCACGGCGCGATCGAGATGGGCGGCATGTTCACCGTGCTGAAAGTGCGCGACGAACTGCCCGGTGACGGGCGCGATCCTGGCTGGTACCGGCCCCCAGGCCGCGAACTCGCGCGGCGCGTATCGAACGATCCCGGCTTCGGCACGCCGCTGCGCCGGCCAAAGGCTTGACTCTGGGCCTTGGTCCAGGGTTTAGCATGGCGCGACTTGAGAATGAGGAACGCCCGATGACGCTATCCGCCAGCGCCAGCCTGACCATCAGCCGGCTCGCCGAGCGCGCCGGCGTCGGCATCGACACCGTGCGCTATTACGAACGCGCCGGCCTGCTGCCGGCGCCGCCGCGCCGCGCGTCCGGTTATCGCGATTATCCGGCCGACAGCGTGCAGCGCCTGCGCTTCATCCGCCGCGCCAAGGAACTCGGTTTCACGCTGACCGAGATCGCCGAACTGCTGCAGCTGAGCGGCCTGCGCGGGGACGCCGGCAAACGCGGGGTGCGCGCGGTGAAGCAGGCGGCCGAGGCCAAGCTCGCGGTCGTCGATCACAAGCTCGCCGAACTGCGGCGCGTGCGCGACGGTCTGTACCAGCTGATCGAGGCCTGCCCCGGTCACGGCCCGTTGCAGGCCTGCCCGATCCTGCAGGCCCTGTCCGGAGACGCGGCATGAGTGGCTGCGCAGGCACGACGGAGAATGCCGCCGCGGCGGTGAACGATCCGGTCTGCGGCATGCAGGTCGATCCGGGCCGCAGCCCCCATCGTCACGAGCACGGCGGCAAGACCTACCACTTCTGCTGCGACGGCTGCCGCCGGCGCTTCGCGGCCGATCCGCGCGCCTATCTCGACTCGCGCGAAACGACGGCGGCGGCTTCGTGCTGCGCTGGCGCGGCACATCGGCAGACCGACGATGCGACCGGCGCGACCGATCCGGTATGCGGCATGCGCGTCGATCCGGCGACCAGCGCGCTGCATGCCGATCACGACGGGCAGCGCTTGCATTTCTGCTCGGCGCATTGCCGGCAGAAGTTCGTCGCCGATCCGCAGCGCTACCTTGGCGGCACCGCCGCGCCGGACGCGCAGATCGAACTTGTACCCGGCACGTTCTGGATCTGCCCGATGGACCCGGAGGTCCGCGCGGATCATCCGGGTGCCTGCCCGAAATGCGGCATGGCGCTGGAACCCGAAGCGCCGACCGCGAACGTCGAGGACGACGGTGAGCTGCGCAGCATGACGCGTCGACTCGGTGTCGGCATCGTGCTCAGCGTACCGCTGCTGGCGCTCGGCATGGGCGATCTGCTGCCAGCCGGTCTGAACCTGATGCACAGGCTCGGACCGGCGCTTGGCGGCTGGCTGCAGTGGACCTTGGCGACGCCGGTCGTGCTGTGGGCCGGCTGGCCGTTCTGGCAGCGCGGCTGGGCATCGCTGCGCAACCGCAGCCTCAACATGTTCACGCTGATCGGGCTCGGCGTCGCCGCCGCGTACGCCTTCAGCCTGTACGCGCTGCTGCTGCCGCAGGCGCTGCCGGCCGGCTTCGCGATGAGAGGCATGACGCCGCTGTACTTCGAAGCCTCTGCCGTGATCATCACGCTGGTGCTGCTCGGCCAGGTGCTGGAACTGCGCGCGCGTGCGCAGACCTCGGGCGCCATCCGCGCGCTGCTGGCGCTGGCACCACCGATCGCGCACCGCGTCGATGCCAGCGGCGACGACAGCGATGTCGCGCTCGAAGCCGTCCGGGTCGGCGATCGCCTGCGCGTGCGACCGGGTGAAAAGATCCCGGTCGATGCGACCGTCATCGAAGGCCGCAGCCACGTCGACGAATCGATGCTGACCGGCGAGCCGAATCCGCAAACGCGGCAGTCCGGCGACGCGGTCGCCGCCGGCACCGTCAACGGCACCGGCAGTCTGTTGATCGAAGCGCGCCGCGTCGGCCGCGACACCCTGCTCGCGCAGATCGTCCGACAGGTTGCGCAGGCGCAGCGCTCGCGCGCGCCGGTGCAGCGGCTTGCCGACCGCGTCTCGGCGATCTTCGTGCCGGCGGTGATCGCGGCTGCCGTCGTCGCCGCCGTCGCCTGGTGGGTCTGGGGGCCGGCACCGGCCGCGGCGCATGCGCTGATCGCGGCGGTCTCGGTGCTGATCATCGCCTGTCCCTGCGCGCTCGGCCTGGCGACGCCGATGTCGATCATGGTCGGCATCGGCCGCGGCGCGCGCAGCGGCGTGCTGATCCGCGATGCCGCCGCGCTCGAAACCCTGCAGAACATCGATACCGTCGTCGTCGACAAGACCGGCACGCTGACCGAGGGCAGGCCGGGCCTGCGCGGCGTCACGGTCCTGCCCGGTTTCAGCGAGGACGAGGTACTGGGGCTCGCCGCCGCCGTCGAGACGGCGAGCGAGCATCCGCTGGCGCGCGCCATCGTCGAGGCCGCCGCTGCGCGCGGGCTGCCGCGCGCGAGAGCCGACGAGTTCGGCTCTGATCCGGGCCTCGGTGCCTGGGCGCGGATCGACGCGCGCCGTGTGCTGGTCGGCAACCGCCAGCTGATGCGGCAGCGGCAGATCGACGTCGATGCCTGCGAGGCCGCCGCCGATGCCGCGCGCGGTAACGCGCAGACGGCGGTACTGGTCGCGGTCGACGATCGCGTCGCCGGCGTACTGGCGATCGCCGACGCGCTGAAGCCGACCACCGCCGAGGCGCTGCGCGCACTGCGTGAAGCGGGTCTGCGCGTGATCATGCTGACCGGCGACAATCGCCGCACGGCCGACGCCATCGCCGGCAGCCTGGCCATCGACGAGGTCATTGCCGACCTGCTGCCGGCCGACAAGGCCGGCGCCGTGAAGAAACTGCAGGGCGAAGGCCGGCGCGTGGCAATGGCCGGCGACGGCGTCAACGATGCGCCGGCGCTGGCGACTGCCGATGTCGGCATCGCCATGGGCACCGGCACCGACATCGCGATGCAGGCCGCCGGCGTCACCCTGCTGTCGGGCGATCTGCGCGGCATCGCCACGGCGGTGCGGCTGTCGCGCGCAACAATGCGCAACATCCGCCAGAACCTGTTCTTCGCCTTCGCCTACAACGCGCTCGGTGTCCCGCTCGCGGCCGGCCTGCTGTATCCGATCTTCGGTCTGCTGCTGTCGCCGATGATCGCCAGCGCCGCGATGAGCCTCTCGTCGGTGTCCGTGATCGGCAATGCACTGCGACTCAGAAATGCAAGGATTGTCTAATCATTTCATTGACCTGAAAGCGTCTCCCGATGCCGTTTCGACAGCGCGGGCCAGAACGCCAGCGGGCTCGGGCGGTGCGGCCAGTTGATCAGCTCAGTCAAGATAGTTACATTCATAAATGTAACATTGACGGAGTGAGAAATGACGAGCCAGACCCCTTCAAGTGCCGGCGAACACGAGCCGGTCATGCCGACCCGCCGCGATCTGCATTTCAGCCTGCCGGCCGCTCGCGTCGGGGACTGGCATGACCAGGGTCGCCACGTCAGCCACTTCTTCAATGCGCTGTCGCTGTTCTTCCCGGACGGTGAGCGCTTCTTCATTCACGCCGTGCGTCACTACCGCGCGCAGATCGCCGAACCGCAACTGCAACAGGCCGTGACGGCGTTCATCGGCCAGGAAGCGATGCACGGCCGCGAACACACCGAATGCAATGCGATGCTCGACGAAGCCGGCCTGCCGGGCGCGCGGCTGCAACGCTTCGTATTCAGGTTCACCGAGTTCATGAAGCGCGTACTGCCGAAATCGTCGCAACTGTCGGTCACGATCGCGCTCGAACATCTGACGGCGATCATGGCCAACAGCCTGCTGCAGGACTCACGCGTCGTCGGCGAGGCCGAACCACATTTCGCGCGGCTGTGGCGCTGGCATGCGCTGGAGGAGACCGAGCACAAGGCCGTGGCGTACGACGTCTGGGCGACCGTCATGGGTCGCAATCCCCTGCGCTATCTGCAGCGCTGCATCGGCCTGATCACCGCCAGCCTCGTGTTCTGGCCGCTGGTCACGATCTTCATGTGGCAGCTGACGCGCGCCGATGCCGGCGCCCGCGCCGAGCGCGGCGGCTGGCGCCGCACGCTGCGCTTCCTGTTCGTCAATCCGGGCCCCTTGCGGCGTGCCACTGGCGAATGGTTCGACTACTTCAAGCCGGGCTTCCACCCCTGGCAGCACGACAATCGCGAATATCTCGGCGGCATCGAACCGCTGCTGCGCGATCTGGATGCGGGCGCGCTCGCCCGCGCCGCCTGATGCGATCCGCCATTGGCGCGGAGGCTCCTTTATGATCCGCGCCATGGCTTCTTCCGAAAACGCACCGGCCGACAAGGCCGGGCCGGCCAACGACGACGCGAACGCAAGCGACGAATACACGATCGACGAACTCGCGCGTGTCGCCGGCACCACGGTGCGCAACGTGCGCGCGTATCAGGATCGCGGCCTGCTGAATCCGCCGGAACGACGCGGCCGGGTCGGCATCTACACCGGGGAACACCGGCGCCGGCTCGAGCTCGTCAACCAGCTGCTGTCGCGTGGCTACACGATCGCCAACATCGGCGAATTGTTCGACGGCCTCGACAAGGGCCAGCAGCTGCACGACATCATCGGTCTCGAGCGCGCGATCAGCAGCCCCTGGTCGAACGAAACGCCGCGGCTGTTCACGATGCCGGAACTGCTGAAGATGTACGGCATCAGCGCTTTCGCGCCGGCGACACTGAATCGCGTGCTCAAGCTCGGCCTGCTGGTGCCGGAAGGTCTGCGTTTCCGCGCGCCGAATCCGAAGATCCTGGTCGCCGGCGCCGAGCTGACCAAGGCCGGCATGCCGCTCGACGACATGCTGATGCTGGTCGAGCACCTGCGCCTCAACGTCGAACGCGTGGCCGACGAGATCGTGCAGATGGTCGTGCGCCTGCTCGATCGTTATGACGGTCGGCTGCCGCCTGCCGAGGATGTGCCGAAACTCGCCGACCTGATCTGGCGGCTGCGGCCGCTCGCCAACATGGCGGTCGATGCCGAAGTGTCACGCGCGCTGGAGAAGTCCGCGAACAAGTTTCTGGGCGATCGCGTCGCCGAGATCCTCGAGCACATGAAGCCGGCCAATGCGATCGAGCCCGCGAAGCGCTGAACGAGCGCAGCGAGCGACGGCAGATCGTGCGAGGACGGAGCAGAGCAGGCGCAGCGCACTTCGGTACGTGAGCACTGCGGGCGCCGCCCGCCGGCACGCTGCCGAGCGCAGCAGCTTGTTCAGCGCTTCTCAGGCGTAGCGCCAGCGCTGGCCATCCTTCGAATCCTCGACCAGTACACCGCGCGCCTTGAGTTCGTCGCGAATGCGATCCGATTCCGCCCACTGCTTGTTCCGACGTGCCGCCGCACGCTCGGCAAGCCGGGCTTCGATCTCGTCGGCCGCCGGCACGCCTTCGGCTGTCGGCGCCTGCGCGAACCACGCCGACGGTTCCTGCTGCAGCAGACCGAGCAGTTCGCCGGCATCGAGCATCTGCGCCTTGATGCGCGCCTTGTCGCCGGCACTGTCCGCCTTGTTGGCGGCGCGCGCCAGCTCGAACAGCTCGGCAAGCGCCATCGGCGTATTGAGGTCGTCTTCGAGCGCGGCGACGAAGGCGTCCGGCGCCGTGATGCCGGGCGCCCGCTCGATGTCGGCCAACTCGCGCAGCGCGCCGTAGAGCCGATCGAGCTTCTTGCGTGACTCGGCCACGACCTCGTCGTTCCAGTCGACCGGCTGGCGGTAATGGCCGGTCATCAGCACGAGGCGGATCACTTCGCCCGGAATCGTCTTCAACAGCTCGTGCACCAGCAGCACATTGCCGACCGACTTCGACATCTTCTGGCTGTCGATGTTGAGGAAACCGTTGTGCAGCCAGTAGCGGGCGAAGACCTTGCCGCCATGCGCGCAGGTCGACTGCGCGATCTCGTTCTCGTGATGCGGGAAGATCAGATCGTGGCCGCCGCCGTGGATGTCGATCGTCTCGCCGAGCAGTGCCTCGGCCATCGCCGAGCACTCGATGTGCCAGCCCGGCCGACCGCGACCCCACGGCGAATCCCAGCCCGGCTGATCGTCGGCCGACGGTTTCCACAGCACGAAATCGCCGGCGTGCTTCTTGTACGGCGCAATCTCGACCCGCGCGCCGGCCATCAGCGCCTGCTCGTCGCGGCCCGACAATTTGCCGTAATCGGCATAGCTCAGGGTATGGAACAGCACATGGCCTTCGGCGACGTAGGCATGGCCGCTGTCGATCAGCTGTCCGATCATCGCGACGATCTGCGGCAGGTGTTCGGTGACGCGCGGCGTGTGGTCCGGGTCGCGCGCACCGAGCGCCGCCATGTCATCGTGATAGATCGCCGCGTAACGATCGGTGATCACGCGGATGTCGACGCCTTCCTTCTGCGCGGCGGCATTGATCTTGTCGTCGATGTCGGTGATGTTGCGAACGTAGACGACGTTCTCGTACCGCCGACGCAGCACACGCGACAGCACGTCGAACACCACGACCGGGCGGGCATTGCCGATATGCGCGTAGCTGTAGACCGTCGGCCCGCAGACGTACATCGTCACCCGCGCGGGATCGAGCGGGACGAATTCTTGCTTGCGACCGGTAAACGTGTTGTGGAGTTGCATGGGGTATCGCTGGCAAAAAACCCGCGCAGGATACCTGCTGGACTGCCGGAACGGCAGACCAGCCACGCGCCGCCTTGCACGGCGCTTCAACGCATCAGCGTCTCGGCGATGGTGAGACCGCCTGCCAAGCCGATACCAAAAGCCCAGAACGCCCAGACATAACGGCGCTTGATACGCTCGCGACCTGCGACCGAATCGTAATACCGCATTGACATAGACACCTCGACAGCACACCGACGTGGATGTCGCCCACACGCAAGAAGTGTGCAATGCAACAAAACGATAGCACACCCCCGAAAAGGGGGGCTCGGGTGCATTCTGAATGGGCGGTGTTACGTCTTCGGTGCGGCGAGTTTGAGCTTCTGCACCTGTTCGGCGCGACGCGCGGCCGGGAGCGCCGCAAGCCGCGCAGCGGCGTCAAAAAACCGCCGCCAGTCGCCGCCGGCGTCGGCAAACAGTGTCGCGAACGCCGGTAAATCGTCGTCATACAAACCGAACGGCAGCAAGCGCGCGTTGTTGAGCGGCGCCGCTTCGAAAAAGCCGTCGTACCAGCCCTTTCCGCCCCAGTCCTGCGCACGCAGCTGTGCGTATTCAGTGCGCAATTCGTCGAACACGGCCAGCTTGCGCGCGCGCATCGCGTCCGCGGTCAGCGGCTGACGATAGAGCGCCGCCAGTCTGGCGCGGACGGACAACAACAGTGTTGTGAATTGTTCGCTGCGTGCCCGCCGTGCATCGAGATCCACCGCCTGCGGCAGCGGATGCTGCGCCTGGTATTCACGCAAACCCTGCTCGCCGACGAACTCGGCAAACGACTCGTTGAAACGGGTGTCGTGCTTGACGTAGAGCTTCTGATGCGCAAGTTCGTGAAACAGGGTCGCGATCAGGCTGGCATCGTCCCAGCGCAGCATGGTGCTGAGCACCGGATCGTCGAACCAGCCCAGCGTCGAATACGCCGGCACACCACCGACATAGACGTCGTCGCCCTGCTTCGCCAGCGCCGCGGCGCTGGCCCGCGCTGCCGCTTCGCTGTACCAGCCCTGGTAACCGACGCAGCCGGCGACCGGGAAACAGTGCTGTACCGGTTCGGTGGAAAACTCGCCGGTCGCGAACACGTTCCAGACGACGTACGGTCGCTGGATGTCGGCGTAGCTGCGATAGCTGCCATTGTCGGGCAGGTCGAGCGCCGTGACCGCCCAGTCGCGGGCGTCCCGGATCAAGGCCAACCGCGCCTTCAACTCGGGTGGTGTGGTGGGGTCGGCCAGCAGTTCGCCGATCGGCTGCCGGGCGCGCAACACGGCAATTTCCCCGGATACCGCCTGCGCGTAGTAATCCAGCGTCCCGCAGCCGCCGAGCAGCAATGCGAGAAACAGGGTCGGAATTACCCGCTGGGAATGCAGCATCGACACTCCGCTTGCGCTATCGTCAGGGATCACAAAAGGCACACGATAGTGCCACGGGGGAGTCGAGGGATGAACATCAACATCGCCACGCGGCTGTCTGCCGCGTTCTGTCTTGCCATGCTGCTCGGCGCGTGCAGCAGTTCGTCGTCGAACAACGACAACAGCATCGCTTCCGGCACTGGCGCCACGACCACACCGGTCAGCAGCGACCGCGACGGCACGATCTACCGTCAGGAGATTCCGGTCGCCAGAACCGGCGATACCATCGTCGTGCAGGTGTTCGAACCGACACATCTGGAGAAGGGAAAATCCTATCCGCTGGTGCTGCAGGGGCACGGCTACGGCGGTTCGCGTGAAACCACGGCGCCGGACGGCAGTTTCATCAAGCGCCTCAACGATGCCGGCTACTACGTGATCTCGATCGACGAGCGCGGCTTCGGCGAATCCAGCGGCACGGTGCGCGTCATGGACCCCGAGTACGAAGGCCAGGATCTGATCGGCGTGCTGGACTGGGCGGAAAACCTCGAAGGCCTGCGCCGGCGCAGCAACGGCGAGATGATGGTCGGGTCGTACGGCGGCTCCTATGGCGGCATGTACCAGGTCCTGCTGTATTCGGTGGATCCGAAGCATCGCCTGCGCGTGCTGGCACCGGACATCACGCCGCACGATCTGACCTACTCGCTGGACCCGAACAATGTCGTCAAGTCGGGCTGGGGGCTGGCGCTGATTGCCGGCGGCGACACGCCGATCCTGAGCCTGGCTCTGGGCTTCGATCCGACGGTCGTCGTGCCGTACGTGACCGATCTGCTGCAGCGCAAGGGCCTGCGCCAGGACACGACCCTTTACGAGACCTTGCTGACCGCCGGCATCACCAACAATTTCCCGCAGAGCGGTTACAACTTCATGCGCTATCACAGCATGCGCTACTTCTGCGACGGCGTGCCGGCCGGTCCGCAGAGCTTCCTGCTCGGCACGCCGGATCAGCTGAGCGTCGCACCGGACCTGCCGCCGCCGGCCGACGTGCTGCTGACGCAGGGTTTTCGCGACACGCTGTTCAATTTCAACGACGGCCTGCACAACTACGAGTGCCTGCACGCGATCGGCGGCGACGTGCGCCTGCTGACGCATCAGAGCGGGCATATCCTGCCCGTGTCACTCGGCACGGTCGGTCTCGAAGATCCGCTCGACCCCTTTTACGAAGCGCTGACCTTCCCCGGCTTCCAGGATGCCGGCGGCACGCGCAGCTGCGGCTCGCTGAATCTCGACGACGTGCAGTTCGCCTGGTTCGAGGAAAAGCTGCAGGGCCGGAAAGGCGCACTCGATGCGGCCCTGCCGACCGGCAAGGACTTCTGCCTGAGCCTGGCCGAAGGCGACGCCATCGAAACCCGATCGGTGAAGCGCGGTGGCCAGAGCTTCGACATCGACGCCAGCACGCCGCAGCTCAACAGCCTGCTCGGCGTCGTCGGCTCGCTGCTCGGCAACGGGGTCCGCGACAGCCTCCTGCTCGCCGACCAGCCGCTGTACACGGTGCCGGCCGGCGGCGCGATCATCGCCGGGGTGCCGATGCTGCACGTCGACATCGAGGGCCTGAGCG
Organism: Solimonas terrae; assembly: GCF_011067135.1. Classification (GTDB taxonomy): domain Bacteria; phylum Pseudomonadota; class Gammaproteobacteria; order Nevskiales; family Nevskiaceae; genus Solimonas; species Solimonas terrae. The sequence goes on along the minus strand of NZ_JAAMOW010000003.1, from coordinate 323,861 downwards.
GCGTCGAGCAGGCCAGCTGCACGACCGACGTGGTGCAGGTCGCCTGCGACCCGATCTACTTCCTGGCCATCGGCCATCGACCCGCCGGGCAGACACGCTGGGACATCATCGACGATCAGATCACGCCGGTACGCGGCTTCGGCCAGCACGATCTGGAAATGAACGGCATCGCCGAGCGCCTCGCCGAAGGCGAGCAGGTGGCCCTGCTGATCTACGCCTTCAACGCGCAATTCCCGATCACCTGGTCGCGCGACATCGCGGTGCCTGCAGCCACGCTGTCGGGCAGCGTCGAACTGCCGCTGTTGAAGGCTTCGGACATCGTCCGCGACGGCGTCTGAGACGCTGCAGTGGCGCTGCGGAGCGGAATCCGCAGCGCCCCATCGCTTCCGCGCGTCTTCGCTTCAGGCACCGCGGCGACCGGAAGCCGAAGCCGTTCAACAACCGCAACGACACGAATCGTCTTTCGATCCGGCCTGAAGGGGCCCGTGGCGCAGCCCATCTGCAGCAGCCGGCACGAAGGCTCCTTTATGATGGCCGCAGGTTCTCCCCCGCCCACTCATGAACAACGCCCCGACCCGTCACGTCTCGTCCTGCGACCTCGCCGCCTGGGGCATCAGCGCCGCCGCGCTGATCCTGATCATCGAACTTCATCTGCTGCCGGCACTGCTGGCCGGCCTGCTGGTGTTTCAGCTGGTCGACGTGTTGACGCCCTGGCTGCGGGTCAGTGCACTGGGGCGCGACGGACCTCGTCTGCTGGCCGTGACCCTGATCGCGACCCTGGTGATCACCGCGCTCGCCGCGGCCGGTCTCGGCGCGGTCGCGTTCCTGCGCAACAGTGCCGACAGCCTGCCGATCCTGATGCAGAAAATGGCGCAGATCATGGAGGATGCCCGCACGCATCTTCCGGAAAGCCTGCTGGCCTACGTGCCCGAAGATGCCGATGCGCTGCGCATCAAGCTGGTCGAGTGGCTGCGCCAGCACGCCGGGTCGCTGCAGCTGGCGGGTCGCGACTTCGGACGCTCGTTCGTGCATGTCCTGATGGGCATGATCATCGGCGCGCTGCTGTCCCTGCAGAAAGCGACACCACGCGCCGAACAGCGGCCGCTGTCGACCGCGATCACCGGCTATGCCGCAAGGCTGGCGACGGCATTCAGGCGTGTGGTGTTTGCGCAGGCCTGGATATCGGCGATCAATACCCTGTTCACCTGGCTGTATCTCGATCTCGTGCTGCCGCTGTTCGGAGTACACCTGCCGCTGAGCAAGACCCTGGTCGCGATCACGTTCTTCGCCGGCCTGCTGCCGATCCTCGGCAATCTGATTTCCAACAGCGCGATCATCATCGTCAGCTTCAGCAAGGGCCTGCCGATCGCGGCCGCGTCGCTCGGCTATCTGATCGTGATCCACAAGCTGGAGTATTTCCTCAACGCGCGCATCATCGGCGCCAACATCCGCGCCGCCGCCTGGGAACTGCTGATCGCGATGCTGGTGATGGAAGCCGCGTTCGGCATTCCGGGCCTGATCGCCGCGCCGATCTTCTACGCGTATTTCAAGGAAGTCATGCGCGAGAAGGACCTGGTCTGATCAGGCGCGTCGCTGGTCGAGCCAGACGCCCAGCCCCTGCGCGTTGAGTTCGAGGTCGTCATCGAGCAGCGCCCGGACCTCGGCATCCGGCAACCGGCAGCCATGCGCGCGCACGGCGGCGAGCACGTCATCGGTCAGCGCACGCCGCAATCGTGCGTGGCGATCCTGCACGGCGGCCAGTTCGGTGGCCATCAGCTCGTAGCGGGCGATGCCGTTGCGCAGGGTCTGCGCCAGCGCCGGCACGTTTTCGACACTGGCGTAGTGCGTGAGGAACATGCGCTGCGGCGCAAACGACAGATAGCGGTCCAGGGTCTGCCGCCAGGCGTCCGGCTCGAACTGCACCGGGGTCGTCGTCGGCATCACGAACGGTCCGGCCGCGGTATCGAACTCGCGATACGACAAGCCGAAAGTGTCGCCGGTGAAGAACCCGCGACTGACCGCGTCCCAGATACTGAAGTGATGACGCGCGTGCCCGGGCGTATCGACAAACTGCAGCGTGCCGTCACCGAGTGGCAATTGCTCGCCGTCCTGCGGACTGCGCACACGGGCTTCCGGCACCGCCGCAATCTCGCCGTACATGCGCTCGACGGCCTCGGCGCCGTAGACGGCCGAAGCCCCGGCGATCAGCTTGCCGGGGTCGATCAGATGCCGCGCGCCGCGTGCATGCACGATCAGCTGCGCATTCGGCAGCTCCCTCATCAGCACGCCGGCACCGCCGGCATGATCGAGATGCACATGCGTCGGAATGACGTAGCGGACGCGCTCGCGGGCGAGTCCGCGTTCGTCGAGCAGGGCCAGCAGGCGCGGCACGCCGTGCGAGGTGCCGGCTTCGATGAACGCCAGATCGTCGCCACGTTCGAGCAGATAGCAGCAGGCCATCAGTGGCCGGTTCTGCAGCGTGTCGATGCAGCTGATGCCGAAGCCGAGATCGCGGGCGGGCGCCGGCATTGCGGCTTGCTTGGTATTGGACATGACGGGCAGCGGAACAGGTTGAAAATGGAAAGGACGGCGAGCGCTAGGCCGCCTTGACCTCGACCGCGCGACGCAGCAGCTCGACAAGCTCTTCACGCCGGTAAATGCCGAGCTTGCGATAGATCCGCGACGCGTGATTGGCGACCGTGCTGATGGCGATTTCATACTCGCGGGCGACGCTCTTGAAAGTCTTGCCCAGCGCCAGCGCGCGGGCGATTTCCTGCTCGCGCGGCGACAGCACATCGAGCGGATGCGGCCGTCGCGCATTGAGCAGGAACAATGCGCCCTGCGCCTGCACGCGAAAATGCAGGCTGCCGATCTGGAACGGCGCAGGCTCGTCGAGGCGCTCGGCGGACAGCGGAAACGGCAACCTGGCGAAATCACGATCGCCGAATTCCAGCGCCAGCAGTTCGCGAAAGCGCTCGCTGGCGACATAGATCGCACCACGGGCGTCGACCAGTGCCGCCGAACCACGCGAGGCGCGGCCCATGTTGATCAGCCACTCGTCACGCGCGACGAACTGGCGCAGGGCCAGCGACGCCGCCTGCACCAGATGGCCGGCGGCACGGCGCAGTGCGACGCCGTCGAGCGTCGCATCACTCGGCTGCAGGGCCAGCACGCTGCGCAGGTGCGCGCCGCGATGATCCATCGCCAGCGCCAGCACGTCGGGCCTGGCTTCCGGGCTGGTCGCGATCATTTGCTCGCGATGACCGGGCGTGAACTCCAGCGCGGCCAGCGTCCCTTCCGAAACCGGAAAACCGGGCGGCCAGCAGGCGAACTCGCCGTGCCGGTTGTCGCGCACATGTATGCACCAGGCGGCGCCACGCGCATGCGTCCACTCGCACAGCAGACGCAGGGCATTTTCGCGAAACGCGAGCCAGTCGAGCTGGAACGCGTCCGCGTAGACCGACTCGATCAGCCGGTCGAGGTCGCGGGTCGAATCGCCATCCATGGTGGTCGGGCCTGCCGAAGTCATCGATGCCATTGTAAGCATCCGCCGCCACCCTCCGTCGAGCACGACGCGATCGGCATGCGCTCAGGGCGGTTCCGGCGCAAAGCGTTCGAGCTGCTCGTCGTCCTGCGAGACCGGGTCCTCGATCGGTTCCAGATGCGTGAGAATCGCCACCGGTCCCAGTCTGGTGGCGACCGCCAGCTCGATGGCCTCGACCAGATCGTGACCCTGCTGCACGGTCCAGGCGCCGGGCACCAGCACATGCATGGTCACGAACCGGCGACTGCCGGCGGTGCGCGTGCGGATCGCGTGAAAATCGATGTTCTGCGCGCGATACTCGGCCAGCACTGCTTCGAGCCCCGCCCGTTCTTCCGCGGTCCAGGCATGATCCATCAGGCCCCGCGCGGAACTGCGCAGCAGCCGGAAGCCGGTCAGCAGCAGATAGGCGGCGACCGCAATCGCGATCAATGCATCGAGCACCAGCCAGCCGCTGAGCGCCACCACGCCGACCGCGAGCACGATCCCGGCCGTGGTCCAGACATCGCTGAGCAGGTGACGGGCATCGGCTTCCAGCGCCGGCGAGCGGTGGATTCGCGCGTTCCGCAGCAGCAGGCGCGCGACCACCAGGTTGACCAGCGACGCCAGCACGCTGATCGCGAGGCCGATTACCGGCCGATCGAGAGGCTGCGGATCGAGCAGCCGCGGCCAGGCGCTGTAGATGATCGCCAGCGCGGCGATGAAGACCAGCGCCCCTTCGAAGCCGCTGGAGAAGTACTCGGCCTTGTCGTGCCCGAACGCATGCTCGTCATCGGGCGGTTGTCCGGCCCAGCGCAGGCTGAGGAACGCGACGATGCTGGCGCCGAGATTGACGAAGGACTCGAAGGCATCGGACAGCAGGCCGACCGAGCCACTCAGATGCCAGGCAGCGAATTTCAGCGCCATCGTCACTGCCGCCGCGGCAGCCGAGATCAGGGCGTAGCGCGCCGGCGACCCGGCCTGCGCTGACATCATCCGGCGACCGGCACGCTGGCAGGGGACAAGGCGCGGGCGATTTCCGCCTCGACCATGTCGAGATCCGGAATCAGCGCGACCTGGTTGGCGACGCGCACGCGCGACAGCAGCAGCTCGTTGCGATCGCTTTCGCGCAGCGGCTCCGGCTGCAGGGCGATGCGGGTCAGGGTCACCAGATGCGGATACGCCTGCGTGATCAGCGCAAACTGACCCGACGGCAGGTGGCGGCCGTTGGAATTGATGATGACCACCCGTTCGCGCCGCGAGTCGGCCGGAACTGCAGCGCCATTGAGGACCTCGAAATGCAGGACCGGCAAGCGACGGCTGTTCCACTCGATGAAGCCGGCCAGCCACGACGGCAGGCGCAGATCCGGCTGCACCGCATCGCGCGCGACGACCTCGGCGATCGCGATGTTCGGCAACAACAGCGTGTCGCCGGCCAGTGCGATCAGCACCGCGTAGAGCTGCTTGCTGGTTTCGGCGCTCATGATTCCTTGAGGACTCCGCGCAGTTCGGTGAGCAGCTGATCGTCCTGATAAGGCTTGATCAGATAGCGGTTGACCCCCAGCGACTGCGCACGGTCACGATGCTTTTCGCCGGAACGCGACGTGATCATGATGATCGGCGTCTTCGCGATGCGCGTGGTATTGCGCACATAGGCGGCGACCTCGAAACCGTCGGCGCGCGGCATTTCGATGTCGAGCAGGATCGCCAGCGGCGCTTCGGTCTGCAGCTGCGCCATCGCGTCGAGACCATCCTTGGCGGTCACCACCGTATAGCCCTGACGCGTCAGCAAACGCTCGGTCACACGGCGGATGGTCAGGGAATCGTCGACGACCATGATCAGGCCACGCGTGGTCACCGCCGGCGCCACCGGCTCGCTGCCACCGACGGCCGTACGCAAGGCGCGGCGTGCCGCATCCTGTGCCAGTTCCGCGAGATCGAGGATCAGCATCGCGCGACCATCGGCGAGTATGGTGGCGCCGCTGACACCCGGCACGCTGCTGACCTGCGCGCCGACCGCCTTCGAGACGATCTCGCGATTGCCGAGCAGATTGTCGACGACCACCGCATAGCGGCGATCGCCGGCACCGATGCCTTCCGGCAGACGCACGAGTATTGCGTGCGCCGCTTTCGAATCCTGCGAAGCGGGCGCCGCGACGCTGCCGAGAAAAGCCGCCAGCGAGCGCACGCGATAGTCGGCGCCGCCGTAGACGAAGGCCGGACCGCCGTCGGCGTAGTACGCCGCCAGTTCCTGGCGCGGAATGCGGACGATGCCTTCGATGCTCGACAAGGGGATCGCGTAGGACTCGCCACCGACGTCGACAAGCAGCGCCTGCGACAAGGCCAGATTGAGCGGCAGGCGGACGAGGAAGCGTGCGCCCCTGCCCGGCTGCGACGACAACTCCAGGGTGCCGCCGAGCTGTTTGACTTCGGCTGCGACGACGTCCATGCCGACACCGCGACCGGCATCCTGGGTCAGCGTGCGCGCGGTCGAGAAGCCCGGCATGAAGATGAACTGCGCGGCCTGTTCGTCGCCGATTTCGGCGTCGGCCGGCATCAGGCCGCGCTTGATCGCGGTGGCGCGAATCGCGTCGAAATCCAGACCGCCACCGTCGTCCTGAACCTCGACGTTGAGCTGTGTGCCTTCACGCCAGAGATTGATGCGGATCTCGCCGTTCGGGGCCTTGTTGCGACCGACGCGCTCGGCCGGCGGCTCGATGCCGTGCACGACCGCATTGCGCAGCAGATGCTCGAGCGGTGCGGTCATTCGTTCCAGCACGTTGCGATCGAGTTCGGCATCGGCGCCGGAGAACAGGATGTCGGCGCGCTTGCCGTTCTCGATCGCGGTCTGCTGCACGACGCGCTGCAGACGCGCCGCCTGGCGCGAGAAGGGCACCATCAGCGTGCGCATCAGGCCCTGCTGGACCTCGGTGTTGATGCGCCCCTGCTGCTGCAGCAGGGTTTCGGCGCCGATCGCATAGGTTTCCATCGCCGTATGCAGGGCCGAGAGATCGCCGACCGATTCGGCCAGCGCCCGCGACAGTTCCTGCATGCGCGTGTAGCGATCCATTTCCAGCGGATCGAACTCGCCGGCATAGCGATCGGCGTTGTCGGCCTGGGTCAGGCCACGCGCGGCGATCTGCGCATCGGTCTCGATGTCGAGCTGGCGCAGCTGTTCGCGGACACGCGTCACCGCCTGCGCCATTTCGGCGAGCTGCGCCTCGATGCCGCTGTTGTGCTCTTCAAGGCGCGAACGGTAGATCGAGATTTCGCCTGCTTCGTTGAGCATGCGGTCCAGTGCCTCGACCGGCACGCGCGCGGTTTCGCGCTTGAGTCCGATCTCGCGCTCGGAATCCTCGTCCGGTCGCCAGAACAGTTCCGGGTCCCAGAGACCGGTCGGCACCGGCGCCGGCGGCGCTGGCTGCGGGCCGACATCGTCGGCGTGCAGCAGCCCGGAAAAATCGCCGCGTTCAAGACGATCAGTCATACGCCGCAAGCCGGCGACAGCCTCGCCGACCGGCGCCAGCGCGTCGGCCTGCAACGCGCCGGAGGCTTCCAGCGCCGCCAGTCGCGTTTCCAGCTCGTGCGCCGCGTCGCCCATCGCGAACAGGCCGGTCATGCGGGCACCGCCCTTGAGCGTATGCAGCGCGCGCTGCATCTCCTGCGCCGGACCGGCCTGCGTCGGTGCAACCTGCCAGCGCGCATACGCCTGTTCGAGCTGCTCCAGCAGTTCGGTCGCCTCGCCACCGAAGATCTGCATCAGATCGGCGTCCAGCGTCGCGCTCTCGCGCGCCGGCGCGTACGCCGGGCCGGCATGAGGGCGTTCGCCGTCCGTACGTGACGCGGCGTTCTCGGGATCGACGGCAATCGCGACGACAGCGTCGGCCACGGCAGGCGCATCAGGCACCGGCTCGACTGCCGGCAACTCGTCGGCAGGCGCGGCCTCATGTTCCTGGAAGAACGCGAAGGCCGGCTCATCGAGCGTCGGCGCCGTCTCGGCCTCGAACACCGGAGCACCGCCGTCGCCGCTCAGTTCGATCGTCTCGTCGTCGGCATTGTCCGCGGCTTCGGCGCCAACCTCCGGTCCACCGAACGCCGGCGACGCCGAGCCGTTCGGCGTGGCCTCGAACTCGGCGAGCAGGGCGCGCAGATCCGGCAGATGCCCGCGCTTGAGGTCGTCGAGCGCATAGTGCAGTCCGTCCGCGGCGAGTTGCAGACGGCCGGCAACCAGCTGCGGATCGGCACCGGCGCGATCCAGCAGGCTTTCGAGCGCGTGCGCCACGTCGCCGATCGACTCGACGCCAGCGACGCGCGCGCTGCCTTTCAGGGTATGCAGGACGCGACGCAGCTCGCCGAGCGCCCGGCCGTCGCGGGCGTCCTGCTCCAGCGCCGAATTGCAGTGGTCGAAGGACTCCAGCAGCTCCTCGGCCTCGGCGATGAAAATGTTCAGCAACTCGGGATCGACGCCCTGCTCCGACATCGCGTACAGGGCCGCCGGAACGGGGACCGGCGCACCGAGCACCTCGGTGGAGAACGGATCATCGATAGCGTCGTCTGCGGCCCCTTCGCTGTCGGCGACCGGCGGCATTTCGATGGCGTCCGGTTCGGCCGCCACGCTGAGCGACTCGACCACTTCCGGAACCAGCGACGCCGCCGGCTCGTCCGGGGGCGTCGCGACCGGCGTCGCCTCGCCCTCGTCCCAGCGCAGCGCCGCGATGCGTGCCAGCAGCTCCGGCGACTCGCTGCCCAGCTTGCCGTCGCGATAGTCGTCGAGCTGCTGATAGATCGCCTCGCAGAACGCATCGAGTTCGGTGAACGCCGCCGGCGACGGCACGATCGCGTCGGCGTTGCATTGTTCGATGCGCTTCTGCAGCGCGCGTGCGACATGACCGATCGCCGGACATTCGGCCATCAGCGCCGCACCGGTCAGCGTGTGAAAAACGACCTTGAGTTCCTGGCGGGTCGCCAGATCGTCGCGCGACTGTGCCCAGACTTTGAGCAGACCTTCGGCCTTCTGCACGAGGTCGAACGCCTCGGCGGCAAAAATCTCCGCGAGCTGGCGCGCTTCGTCGTCTTCGTGCAGACGATCGACGCTGCCCTGCAGCGACTCGATCTGTTCCAGCCACAGTCTCGCGTTCTGCTGGCCGACGGCGTCGCTGCCGACCTGCTCGCACCAGTTCCCCAGGGTTTCGGTCGCGGCTTCGATCAGGCTCAGCCCGGCGTCGTCGAGCCGCCCGTCGGCGTTCTTGAGTCGCTCCAGCCACTGCTCCAGCGCGGTCGCCAGCTCGCTGACCGCAGGCGCATCGACCAGTCGCGCCGAACCCCGCAGCGTGTGGAAGGCGCGAACCGCGTCGGCATCGATGACGTGCCGCGACATGTCGTGATCGAGCTTTGCCAGCCATTCACGGACTTCGGCGAGCTTCTCACGTGCATCCTCACGAAAAACCGTGGCCATGTCCGGCTCGGGCGCCGCGTCCGGATTGCGGCCCTCGGCATATTCACGCGCGCGATGCGCCACGGCCTCGACGGCGCTGTCCGCCTCGCGCTTGTCGCGGAACGCCTCGATCAGCGCCGGCAGCAGTGCAACGGCGTCATTGACGACCGCGACGATACCGGACGAGGTCGCCACCGAACCATCGAGGCAGCGATTCAGCAGACTTTCGATCGCCCACGAGAATTCGCCGAGCGCCTTGGCGCCGACCGTGCGGCCGCTGCCTTTCAGCGTGTGGAAGGCGCGACGCAGGGTGGCCAGACGCTCGCGCTCGCGCGGATCGCGCGTCCACGGCGGCAGGTTGTCACGCAGCGTCGCCAGCACTTCACCGGCTTCCTCGAGAAAGATCTCGCGTATTTCGTCATCGTCGCCGGCCGGCGCCGTATCGACAAGCGGTGCGGCGACTGTTTCCGCAGCCTCGCCCGACGGCGGCGCGGACGGTTCGGACGCCGCTTCCTCGCCCGCTCCGGCCATCGGCGCCATGTCGGCACGATCCGATGCGTCACGGTCACCGAACAGCAGACGGTCGATCTCGTCGAGCGACGCCTCGATCTGCGCCGGCAGGACTTCGGTCAGCGGCGACTGATCGCGCGCCGCTTCGATGTAGTACTCCAGCACGGCGACGGTGTCGGCGAAACGCTCGGCGAGCACGGTATTGCCGCGCAGGCGCGGAAATTCCGCGCTGGCGACGAAGCGCTGCAGCCGCCGCGCACTGTCGGCGACCTGCTCGCTGCGCAGGATCTGCAAGCCGGATGCAACTTCGTCGATCAACAGCGCGGCGTTCGGCAACTCGTTGCCGGCACCGGTCTTCAGGAAACTGTCGACCGACTGCTTGACGCGTGCCAGATTGACCAGCGATTCGCGGTACAGCGCGTTCACGCCTTCGGACAGATCGCGCGGTGTCGGCGTCTCGTCGTTCAGCTCGGAATGGCCGTCGGCCGGCTGGAACTGCCGGAACAGCGCGTCCTCGAGACTGCTTTCCACGCGCAGGATCGATTCGGCCAGCGCCAGCCACTGCGGCAACGGGGTTTCACTGCCGAGACCCTCAAGGCTCTGTGCCTGATGAACGACGGTCTGCTGCAGGACGCGCAAGCCCAGTGCGCCGAGCACGTCGGCGATGCGCTGCAGGCTCTTGCGCGCCTCGGCAAAACCGTCGGTGCTGCTGCCACCGGCGCGCACGACCAGGTCGATCTGGTCCTTGATGCGGGTGAAGTCGGCGCGAATCTCGTCGGAAACCTTGGCCAGCAGGGAGGTGCTCGGGCCGTGGATTCGACGGCGGCGCGCATCGAGCTCGACTGCGTCCGGCAGGCAGGCCGCGAGCTGGAAGTGCTTGCGCAGCGCCTGCACGCGCGCGCCGCGGCCGCGCGAACGGCCGACGAAGAACAGCAATTGCAGCGACAGCTCGTACGAACCGGCGGCGCCCGCATCTTCGCCATGGTCGGCGATCTGTTTGATCTGCTGGCCGACGCGGCCGAACAGGCGCTTGAGCTCGAGGGAATTTTCCAGCGTGCGCCCTAGCAGGGCTTCGATCGATGCCGCGGCACTGCGCCACAGCTGATGCGTTTCGGCGCGCGTCGCCTGTTGCGCGAGCTGTTCGCTGATCTTGCCGATCCGCGTCTCGGCGAGCTTCGCGTCCGGCGCACTGCGAATCCAGCTGAGCAACGAAACCTGGAACGCACTGAGATAGCGCTGCGCCTGCGCCTGCGCGGCGCGCGCGTCGCTGACCGCATCCTCGGGCAAGGGCAGCATGGCGCCGAGCGCCTGCATCTGCATCGTGAACAGCTCGGCCTCGGTCAGCACTGCCTGACCGCGCGCCAGACGCAATTCGTTGATCGCCGGCTGCAGCACCAGCACGCAGTCCGGCATCTCTTCCGACAGCGCCTGCAGATAGTCGGTGAGCTGCACCGTGCCACCCAGCAGCGCCGTGAACAGTACCTCGGTCTCGCGCGCACGCTTCTGCAGCAGATCGTGCAGACCGGCTGTCATTTCGCCGGCCAGCATCGACGCGCCGAAGCAGCGGATCATCGCCGCCGTACCACGCACCTGATGCAGCTCGACGTAGGCCTGTTGCAACGGCAGGGCGTCGTCCGGATTGTCGAGGTGCAGTTCGATCAGCGAGCGTGCGCGTGTCACGCTCTGGTCGAGTTCGCCGCGGACCCAATGCAGGCCGTTGACGGAAGCGGGTTTGAGCCGGGCATTCATGCGGCGGCCGCCCTGAAGGTCTCGCTGTGCGCAAGCCGGTGCAGACTGAACGCAAACCAGGGATGCCCTTCGCGCACGAAAGCACCGAGCAGAAACGGCGTATACGGCTGCGCGGTGGACTTCATCTCGTTGCGCTGCTCGCTTGCAGTGAACTGGCGATAGCCGGCAATTTCGTCGACCAGCAGCCCGGCCGGCGTGCGCTTGGAATTGAGGACCAGCACGCGCTGGCCACGCGTGTTGTCGCCCGGCGGGAGTTCGAAGAAACGCGGCAGATCGATGATGGCCAGCAGTTCACCGCGGACATTGGCCAGACCGCTAAGCCAGGGCTGCGCGTTCGGAACGCGCGTGGTACGCGGCGGCGCAATCACTTCGCGGACGTCTTCGCGCGGCGCCACGAACCACTGCGAGCCGAGCCGGAAACCCAGACCGGTCCAGCTCTGTGCCTGACCGCCGCTGCCGAGGGCATCGAGGCGGGCGGCACCCAGCCGCTCCTCAAGTTGTTCGAGGATTGCAAACGGTTCGTTGCGCAGGGCCCGCAGGTCGGTGGTGCTCATGGGACGTGGACCGGGGTCAGACGCGAACGTGTGCGCGCACGGCGCCCAGGAGTTCGTCGCGCGTGAACGGCTTGGTCAGATATTCGTCGGAGCCGACGATGCGACCGCGTGCGCGATCGAACAGCCCGTCCTTGGAGCTGAGCATGATCACCGGCGTGTTGCGGAACTGCGGATTGTTCTTGATCAGCGCACAGGCCTGGTAGCCGTCCAGGCGCGGCATCATGATGTCGATGAAGATCACGTCCGGACGGTGGTCGGAGATCTTCGACAGCGCCTCGAACCCGTCCTGCGCCGTGACGACCTCGTAGCCCTCGCGCGCGAGCAGCGTCTCGGCCGTACGCCGTATGGTCTGACTGTCGTCGATGACCATCACGCGTGCAGCAGCTTTTGCCTCAGTAGACACTCCCTTCCCCTTCAGACGGTTGCACTGCGCCTTGATTCAAGCGGTCACCAGGCCCCGGAAACGAAGTGTCGGTGCCAGCCTGCATCGTTGATCCGAAGATGGAGGACGATGGTCGCTTCAATAACACAGAGCATGGTTTTGTCATCGATCCGGCCTCTTCCCACCCCGATTGCAGGACGGCGCTCGGCGATTGACCGGCACTATCCGTCATATTGATGGCGACCGGACCAATATTGTGGTTTTTTAGCACAGTCTTGTAATGCTGCCTATCGCCACCAGATGCCCGAACACCTACCCGGCCACCGGACGCGCATGCGTTACCATCCGTTCCCATGAATACCCGCACTGCGACTCACCCCGTCCCGCGTCTGCTGACCGCCCAGACCGGCCCGTTGCTGCAGCTTGAATCGACGCTGCTGGAACGCGCGGCCGACATCGAAGCCTGGTTCCGCCAGCAGTGGCAGCACACGGCGCCGCCGTTCTACAGCTCGGTCGATTTGCGCAATGCCGGCTTCAAGCTCGCGCCGGTCGATACCAATCTGTTCCCGGGCGGCTTCAACAACCTGAATCCGGCGTTCGAGGCCCTGTGCGTGCAGGCGCTGCAGGCGGCGATGGAGCGCGTCTGCCCGGAAGCCTCCGGCGTGCTGCTGGTGCCGGAGAACCACACGCGCAACAAGTTCTATCTCGAAAACGTCGCGACCCTGTTCGGTCTGATGAAGAAGGCGGGCTTCCACGTGCGCATCGGGTCGCTGATTCCGGAACTGCGCGAGCCGAGCGAGCTGACGCTGGAGATTTCCGGCCGCAAGCTGCTGCTGGAACCCGTGCGGCGTGACGGTGATCGCATCCACGTCGGCGACTTCTACCCCTGCAGCGTGCTGCTCAACAACGATCTGTCGGCCGGCGTGCCGGACGTGCTCAAGGACCTGAGCCAGGATATCGTGCCGCCGCCGGACGTCGGCTGGCACCTGCGCCAGAAATCGAACCACTTCGGCTTCTACCGCGAGGTCGCGCGCGAATTCGGGGTGATCGCCGGCATCGACCCCTGGCTGGTCGATCCCCTGTTCCGCAACTGCGGCCAGATCAACTTCATGAAGCGCGAAGGCGAGGAATGCCTGGAAGCCAATGTCGAACTGCTGCTGGAAGACATCCGCGCCAAATACGCCGAGTACGACATCAAGGAGGAGCCCTTCGTCATCATCAAGTCCGATGCCGGCACCTACGGCATGGGCGTGATGACGGCCCGGAGTGTCGAGGACGTGCGCAGCATGAACCGCAAGGCGCGCACCCACATGGCTTCCGCCAAGGAGGGCCGCGAAGTGACCGGCGCGATCATCCAGGAGGGCGTCTACACCTTCGAGAAGATGGGCACCGACGAAGCGACCGCCGAGCCGGTGGTCTACATGATCGATCGCCATGTGGTCGGCGGCTTCTACCGCCTGAACTCGCAGCGCGGCAATCAGGAAAACCTCAATGCGCCCGGCATGCGCTTCGAGCCGCTGGCGTTCGACGAACCCTGCAGCGCGCCGGATCACGACTGCGGCCCCGACGAAAGCCCGAATCGCTTTTATGCCTACGGTGTCGTCGCCCGCCTCGCGGCGCTGGCCGCAGCCCGCGAAATCGAGGCGGTCAGTCAGGTTCGTGCGCAGAGCGCGCCGGTCGCCGCCTGAATCACGCCACGGCTGGCATCTGAATTGCTGGGGAATGCGAACACGGATCTTTGATCGCAAGGGAGTTGCAACTCATGGCTTTTTCGGTCGCACGCCATCTGGCGCTTGCCGTACCGCTGCTGATGCTCCTGCCCACCGCGCAGGCAGCGGACTGCAACCTGGAGAAGCAGGTTGTCCTGCAACTGTTCGCGACCAAGCCCAGCGATCTGTTCACGCCGGCCGCGGCGCCGGTGGTGACCACCAGCTACCGGCTCGGCGAGGCTTTTGACGTCAAGGTCGGTGACGTGATCCTGCGTCGCCAGATCAATCCCGCCGGCGAAACCGCAAGTTTCGCGGACGATGTCAGCTACGGCTCCAGCCTGCCGTTCACGGTCAAGTACAAGCTCGCCAAGGATCAGTCCTATACCCTGCTCGCCATTCCCGCAGCGCCGGATTTGCGCGCGCTGGTACTGCCGGCGCTGCACGACGGCATGGACGAATACCTGTTCCTCACCAAGGATGGTCAGCTCTGCGAGCACGTGCTGACCTACACCCACTGGAACGAGGCCATCAACTACCGGATCGGCAGCTACAAGGCCAGCCCCGATATCGCGGCGACCATCGCCACGGGCACGCCTGACGCGTCGCTCGGTAACGGTACGACGCTGATTCTGAACGGTATCGACGCCGCAGCCATCGACCTGTCCAGCCGTGTCGCGGCCAACGGCAAGATGGGTGAAGCCACGCACCAGGCGTTCGACCGTTCGCTGAACGAAATACAGTTCGCGGGCTTCCGGCTCAAGATCGAATCGGTCACCAGCGACGGCCTCAGGCTCAGCGTCGTCGGCGAACCGGAGCAGGCGAACTAGGGCACAGGCCGGAGTCGGCACCATGGGCCGGATGCGGCCTTTCGGTTAGGCTCGCGCCATGGACAAGAACGCTTCACGCCGCACGCTCGGCGTCGTCATGGATCCGATCGGATCCATCAAGCCGTACAAGGACACCACGCTCGCGTTGATGCTGGCCGCGCAGCGGCGCGGCTTTCAGCTTCAGTACTTCGAAATGGCCGATCTGTGGCTGCGCGACGGCGTTGCATGTGGTCGCGCACGCAGCATCACGGTGTTCGACGACAAGCAGCGCTGGTTCGAATTCGGCGACACGCAAACCGTCGAGCTGGGATCGCTGGGTGCGATCCTCATGCGCAAGGATCCGCCGTTCGATCTCGAATACATCACGACCACCTACCTGCTCGAACGCGCCGAAGCGGCCGGCGCGCTGGTCGTCAACCGGCCGGGTTCGCTGCGCGACTGCAACGAGAAGATGTTCACCGCCTGGTTCACCGGGCTGACGCCGCCGACGCTGTTCGCGCGCGATCCGCAGGTGCTGCGCGCGTTTCATGCCGAGCATCGGGACGTCATCTACAAGCCGGTCGACGGCATGGGTGGTACGGGCGTGTTCCGCGTCGGTCGCGACGGTCTGAATCTGGGCGCCGTCATCGAACAACTGACGGAAATGGGCACGCGCGCGATCGTCGCCCAGCGCTATCTGCCAGCGATTGCCGAAGGCGACAAACGCATCCTGGTCGTCGACGGCGAACCGGTGCCCTACTGCCTGGCACGCATTCCGCAGGCCGGCGAGACGCGCGGCAATCTCGCCGCCGGCGGGCGGGGCGAAGCGCGGCCGCTGACCGCACGCGACCGCGAAATTGCCGAAACCGTCGGTCCGGAACTCAAACGCCGCGGCCTGCTGTTCGTCGGGCTCGACGTGATCGGCGACCATCTGACCGAAATCAACGTCACCAGCCCGACCTGCGCGCGCGAGATCGATGCCGCCTGCGGCACCGATATCGGCGGCCAGCTGATCGCGGCAATCGAGCGCCGTCTGTGAATGGCGACCGTTCGGCGGCGGCGCGCTTGTCGAGCGGCAGGTCGATGCCGATACTGAAGCCATGAGCGACGAGGACTATCTCAAGCATCAGTTCCTGGTGGCGATGCCCAGCCTGGAGGACGAGAACTTCACGCATACCGTGTCGCTGCTCTGCGAACACAGCGACGAAGGTGCGATCGGCCTGGTCATCAACCGCCCGACCGACCTCAAGCTCAGCGAAATGATGGAACAGATGGACCTCGAACACGCGGCCCTTGCCGACGAGGCAATCGTGTTCTGGGGCGGACCGGTGCAGCCGGAACGCGGCTTCGTCGTCCATCGCCAGCCCGGCGGCTGGGAATCGAGCATGGAAGTGGCGCGCGGCCTCTACATCACGACATCGCGCGACATCCTGCGTGCGATCGGCCTCGGCGAAGGCCCGGACGACTACATCGTCGTGCTCGGTTACGCCGGCTGGGGCGCGGGCCAGCTGGAAAGCGAAATCATGCACAACTCCTGGCTCAACACGCCGGTCGACGAGCAGATCCTGTTCAACATGCCGGCGCGCGACCGCTGGCAGGCCGCAACGCGCCTGCTGGGCGTCGATGTGACACAACTGACCGGCGACGCCGGCCACGCCTGAAATCGCTTCATCGACCCGCTGCGCTCGGCCTGTGACGCTTCTGCGCTGCCCGGCATCCTCACGTACTTGTCTGTACGCTGCGGTGCCTGCGCTGCTCGAAGCGCCACAGGCCTTCGCTCGCTACGGTTTCTGAAGCGATTCCCACTCAATCAAACGATGCCCGTCTATCTCGGTTTCGATCACGGTGAGAAACGCATCGGCGTCGCACTCGGCGACGATCTGACCGGTGCCGCGCGACCGCTGCCGGCGCTGGCGGACGGCGACTGGGCGGCGATCGAACGCATCATTACCGAGTGGCGGCCGGCGGCGCTGATCGTCGGACTGCCACTGAACGAGGATGGCGCCGAACAGAAGGCCAGCGTCGCGGCTCGACGCTTCGCCGCGCAACTCGCGCAGCGCTACCGACTGCCGGTCCATCACGTCGACGAACGTTATTCGTCGCGCGCCGCCGACGATGCCCTGCGCGACGCCCGCGCCAGCGGCCGCATGACGCGCCGTATCCGCAAGGGCGACCGCGACGCGCAATCGGCGCGGGTCATTCTCGAGCAGTGGCTTGCCGGCGAAAGCTGAGGTACTTCGCAATTGGCGGCGCAGTGGGCGAGAATATGCAAATCGCATGAATACGCCCGCATGAAGCCGACGCTACAACTCGACGCACAAGGCCGCCTGCGCCATCTGCTGACGCTGGAAGGCCTGTCCCGCGAATTGCTGCTGAAGATCCTCGATGAAGCCGAGGCCCACGACAAGGCGCTGCGTGGTGCCGACAAGAAGCAGTCGACGCTCGCCGGGCGTTCGATCATCAACCTGTTCTTCGAGCCGAGCACGCGCACCCGAACCACGTTCGAGCTGGCGGCGATGCGTCTGTCGGCCGATGTCCTGAACCTTCAGGTCTCGGCATCGTCGACCTCGAAGGGCGAAACCCTGTTCGACACGCTGAAAACCCTGGAGGCGATGCAGGCCGACATGTTCGTGGTCCGCCACGAAGCCTCCGGCGCCGCGCACTTCTTCGCCGAACACGCGGCGCCGGGCGTCGCGATCCTCAATGCCGGCGACGGCCGCCACGCGCATCCGACGCAAGGGCTGCTCGATCTGTTTACGATCCGCCGCTACAAGGGTCCGGCCGACGACTGTTTCGAAAAGCTGACCGTCGCGATCGTCGGCGATGTGCTGCATTCGCGCGTCGCCCGCTCCGACATCCACGGCCTGCGCACGCTCGGCACGAAGGAAATTCGCGTGGTCGCGCCGCCGACCCTGATACCGGCCGGTATCGCCGACATGGGCGTCAAAGTGTTCCACGACCTCGACGCGGGCCTGGCCGGCGCCGATGTCGTGATCCTGCTGCGGCTGCAGAAGGAACGCATGCTCGGCGCCTTCCTGCCGTCGCTTGCGGAATTCCATCGCGACTTCGGCCTGAGCAAGGCACGCCTGGCGAGGCTCAAGCCGGAAACCATCGTCATGCATCCCGGCCCGATCAATCGCGGTGTCGAGATCGGCGGCGACGTTGCCTACGGCCCGCAATCGCTGATCCTGCAGCAGGTCAGCCACGGCATTGCGGTGCGCATGGCGGTGATGTCGATGATCCTCGGCGCGCCGGCAACGGAACGCGCGCGCGCCCGACGGAGCCGCCGATGACAGCAGGCCCACAGGACTGGTCGGCAGCACGCGCGGCCCCGGCAGCCGGCACGCCACCACGCTCGCTGCTGATCCGTGGCGCCCGCGTGCTCGATCCGGCCAGCGGCCATGACGGCATCGCCGATGTCGGCATTCGCGATGGCGTCGTCAGCGACATCGGCGCAAGTCTGCCGACGGACCGTTTCGAACAGACGATCGATGGCCGCGGTCAGTGGCTGATGCCCGGCATCGTCGATCTGTGTGCGCGCTTCCGCGAACCCGGGCAGACACACAAGGCCAGCTTCGCCAGCGAAACGCCGGCCGCGCAGGTCGGCGGCATCACCACCGTGATCCTGCCGCCCGACAGCCAGCCGGCGATCGATTCGCCGGCGACGCTGCTGCGCGTGCAGCGCATCGCTGCTCAGGTCGGCGGGCTTGATGTGCGCGTGCTCGGCGCCCTGACCAAAGGTCTGGGTGGCGAAGCGCTGGCGGAGCTCTCGGCATTGCGCAGCGCGGGAGCGGTCGGCGCCAGCCAGGCCCTGCAGCCGATTCGCGACATGCTGGTCGCACGCCGCGCGCTCGAATACGCACATGGACTCGGACTGACGGTGCATGTGTTCGCGCAGAACGCGGCGCTGGCGGCCGGCGGCTGTGCGCACGAAGGCGCGGTCGCGACGCGTCTTGGCCTGGCCTCGATTCCGGTTGCCGCCGAAGTCTCCGGCATCCGCTTCTGGATTTCGCTGGTCGAGGACACCGGCGCGCGCATCCACTTCTGCCGGCTGTCCACCGCGCGCGGCGCCGAACTGGTCGCCCTCGCCCGGGAACGCGGTCTTCCGGTCACCGCGGATGTGGCGGCGCATCAGCTGTTCCTGACCGACACCGACGTCGACGGTTTCAATGCGCTCTGCCACGTCATGCCGCCGCTGCGCAGCAGCGAGGATCGCGATGCCCTGCGCCAGGCGGTCGCCGACGGCGTGATCGGCGCGATCTGCTCCGATCACCAGCCGCACGAAGCCGACGCCAAGATCAATCCGTTCCCGATGACCGAGCCCGGCATCTCGGCACTGGAGACCCTGCTGCCGCTGAGTCTGGCGCTGGTCCATGAAGGCGTGCTGACGGCACTGGATGCCGCGGCGCGCCTGAGTCTGGGTCCGGCACGCATCGCCGGACTGGACGCCGGGACGATCACCGTCGGTGCGGCTGCCGATCTGACCCTGATCGATCCGGCGCGCGAGTGGGTGCTGCGCGCCGATCATCTGCGCAGCGCCGGACGCCACACGCCGTTCGACGGCCGCAGCTTCAGAGGCTGCGCAAGCACCACCTTGTATCGCGGCGAACCGGTGTTCGTCGGCTAGCGCTGCTCCGACACGGAGGAAACGCCGGCGAGTGCTGCCGGGCCTTGTGCCGACGGCAACCCGGATCGAAGGGCCGGCGACGACGACACGCAAGCGCCTGCCGGCACGACGGGAACGCACCTGGAACGAACGGTTTGCCGATGGCATGGCGCTGGCGAGCCATTCCCTCGCCGCACGATGCACGGTATAAAGTGACGGACGACGCCCGCGGGGGGCGCAGGAGAACGTATGGCGCGGGTCATGATCGTGGATGATTCACCCACGGATGTTCTGAATCTCAAGGGCATATTGCAGAAAGCCGGACACGAGGTCATCGAATCGACCTCCGGACAGGATGCGCTGACGCGCGTCAAGGGCGAAAAGCCGGACGTCGTCATCATGGACGTCGTGATGCCCGGCGTGAACGGCTTCCAGGCCACGCGCACCTTGTCCAAGGATCCGGGTACCGCACACATTCCGGTCATCGTCGTGAGCAGCAAGAACCAGGAAACCGATCGCGTCTGGGCCTTGCGTCAGGGCGCCCGGGAATATCTGGTCAAGCCCGTCAAGGAAAGCGACCTGCTCGCCAAGATCAAAACCGTGCTCGGCGTCTGACGCCGGTCACACCGTCCCAGGGGAG
This sequence comes from Solimonas terrae, assembly GCF_011067135.1. Classification (GTDB taxonomy): domain Bacteria; phylum Pseudomonadota; class Gammaproteobacteria; order Nevskiales; family Nevskiaceae; genus Solimonas; species Solimonas terrae. The sequence goes on along the minus strand of NZ_JAAMOW010000003.1, from coordinate 303,951 downwards.
GACATATGGCGGAACCATCCGCATCGGCACGCTCGCTGGGCAATCGGCGCGAGACCTTGCTGTTCACCAGCGCCGTCATTCTGATCACGATCGCACTGGTCGGCTTCTTTCTGTCGCAGCACACCAAGGGCCGCGAGGAAACCTGGGTTCAGCAGGCGCACGCACTGTCGACCAATCTCGGCGACATCAGCAAGGTCGGTGACGAAGCCGCGCGCGGCAGCAAGCCGGACTTCCTGCTGCTGTCGGCACGTTCGGAAGACATCGATGCCATCGTCCAGGGCCTGAGCAATGGCGACAGCGACGCCGGCGTCAGCCAGGTGCCCGACGCCGTCTCCAAGGAACTGGCCGCGACCGACGCCGCGTGGAAATCCATGCAGCAGGCGACACGGACGATCCTCAAGGCCGAAGACCCGTACGGCAAGACGGCGATGGCAACGGCGGCCATCATCGACGCCATCCACCCGGCCGATCCCGACAAGAAGGGCCTGTCGGATCTCTACCAGCAGGCCGCCAAACGACTGAGCCGCAGCGGTTCGCCCGACCAGATCGCCCGCGCCGTGCAGCAGGTCGTCCGGCTGGAGCGGATCACCAGCGAAGCGCGCCGCGTGCTCAATGAGGGCCGCGACGCGCAGGTCCATGCCGACGCGCTGGTCGACGAGTTGCAGGGTTTCAATACCGACAACGAAGCGCTGATCACCGACGCCGCCACCGCCGCCGCCGCGCGCGAAGCCCAGGACCAGTTCAGCAACCTGAGCAGCGCCGTGGCCGACATCAAGGCATCGGCGCCGGCTGTGGCGCAGATGCAGATTGCCGCCGCCGACCTCAAGGCACGCGCCGCCAATGTCATTTCGGCCGCGTCCGAGCTCGAACAACGCCTGATCGACACGCGCACCCAGCAATTGGTGCTGCCGATCGTCGTGTACGTCGCCGGTGCGCTGGCCATCCTGGCGCTGATCGCGTTCGGCGTGCTGACGGTCGTCGCGACCCGCGGCCGGCTGGCACGCGCCGAAGAACGCGATACCCGCCAGCAGCAGGCGATTCTGTCGCTGCTCGACGAAATCACCAATCTCGCCGACGGCGACCTGACGGTCGACGTTACCGTGACCGAGGATTTCACCGGCGCCATCGCCGACTCGATCAACTACACCGTGCAGAACATGCGCAACCTGGTCGGCACCATCACGTCGACCTCGGACGACGTCGCCAACGCCGCATCGGGCACCCAGGAGACCGCGCTGAAGATGAGCGCCGCCTCGGAACGCCAGGCGCGTGAGGTCACCGCCGTGACCAGCACGATCGCCGCCACCTCGCAGTCGATGCAGCAGGTGGCCAGCCAGGCCGAACGTCTGGCACAGCAGGCACAGGCCTCGGTGCAGGTTGCCCACGACGGTGCCGGCACCGTGAATCGGACGATTCTCGGCATGAGCGCGCTGCGCGAGCAGATCCAGGACACCTCGAAGCGCATCAAGCGCCTCGGCGAGTCTTCGCAGGAAATCGGCAACATCATCGAGTTCATCAACGACATCGCCGAACAGACCAACACGCTGGCACTGAACGCCTCGATCCAGGCGGCAATGGCCGGCGAAGCGGGCCGCGGCTTCGCGGTGGTCGCCGACGAAGTGCAGAAGCTCGCCGAGCGCGCCGCCACCGCCACGCGCCAGATCGAAACCCTGGTCAAGACCATTCAGGCCGACACGCAGGAAGCGATCACCTCGATGGAACGCTCGACGCAGAACGTGGTGAGCGGCGCGAAGAGCGCCGAGGAAGCCGGCCAGGCGCTGACCAAGGTCGAAAGCTCGTCGCAGGACCTGTCGAAGCTGATCACGGAAATCGCCGATTCGGCGCGCAACCAGTCGGCGGCGGCAACGCGAATCGCGGGCACCATGCAGGTCATTCGCGACATCGCCGTGCAGACCTCGGGTTCGGCCAGCCAGACCGCCCAGGCGGTCGGCAACCTCAACACGATGTCGGAAAAGCTCCGCGAGTCGGTCGCCGGTTTCACCCTGCCGCAGTAGGTATCCCGCCAAAAAGCACAAAAGCTGTCGCAAAAACCCGGCCCCAGCGCCGGGTTTTTTTGGTTTTGCGGTCAGTGTCAGGCAAGCTCCGAACTGGTAAAAAGTGCGCCCGGCTTGCTCGCTTGCGCCGATATTAGAGCTCCCCTTACCATTTGCCCCCTTTCGCGCCTGCCGGCGCCTGCGGCCCGCGGCCGCCAAATCGAATTCCGCCATTTCCGAGGACTTTGCATGCGCTTTCAGGCCGATCTTGAGAAGCTGTTCGGACTCAAAGACATTTCCTACAAATACGAACTGTCGAAAGCCGAGCTTTTTCACGAGGCAATTGCCAATGACCGGGGCCGCGTCCATCGCGACGGTCCGAGCGACGAACAGAAGGCCTTCCCGACCCGGCTCGGCGTCAATGGTCCGCTGGTCTATTACACCGATCCGGACTGCACCGGCCGCCGCACCAAGGACACCTACGCGGTGAACTGGCCGGAGGTCGCCGACGAAATCTGGTTCAAGGCCGACCTCAACCGCTACGAGCCTGCCCAGTACGAAGGCCTGCTCAAGCGCGTCATCGACCATCTCAACGCGAAGAAGGCGACGCTGTACGTGAAGGACGTCTTCATGGGCTCCGATCCGGACTTTGCGGTGCCGTACCGTTTCGTCGGCGAATACGCGACGCACGCGATGTTCGTGCACAACATGTTTCCGAAGAACCTCGCCGGCGTGAAGGACGTCGACGCACGCCGCTGGACCATGCTCAACGTGCCGAGCTTCGTCTGCGAACCGGCGCGTGACGGTTCCCGCTCGGAAGCTGCGGTGATCATCGACACGCGCAACAAGATCTGTCTCGTCGCCGGCCGTGCCGACTACTGCGGCGTCAACAAGAAAACCATCTTCACGGTCGGCAACTACCTGATGCCGAAGGAAGGCCGCCTGTCGATGCACTGCTCGGCCAACGTCGGCAAGAACAACGACGCGGCGATCCTGTTCGGCCTGTCCGGCACCGGCAAGACCACGCTGTCGGCCGACGCGTCGCGGCGCCTGATCGGCGACGACGAAACCATCTGGTCCGACAACGGCCTGTGCAATCTCGAGGACGGCTGCTACGCCAAGCTGATCGACCTCGACAAGAACGCCGAACCGGTCATCGCCGACGCCCTGAGCAAGGCCGGCACGATCATCGAGAACGTGCCGCCGCTGCCCGGCAAGAAGATGGAGGAGTGCCATCCGGACGAGCTCGATCTGTTCGACGGCTCCATCGCCGAGAACACGCGCTTCAGCTACCCGCTGGAAGCCAACCCGAATGTCATGCCGAACGGTCAGGGTCCGCACCCGCGCACCATCGTGCTGCTGACGGCCGATGCCTTCGGCGTGCTGCCGCCGATCTCGATTCTCGAACCGAAGGACGTGATGTACCACTTCGTGTCGGGCTTCACCGCGCGCGTTGCCGGCACCGAAGTCGGCGTCTCGGAGCCGCAGCCGACTTTCTCGGCCTGTTTCGGTGGCCCGTTCATGGCGCAGAAGCCGAATGTTTACGCCAGGCTGTTGGCCGAAAAGATGGAGAAGCACCACGCGCGCTGCATCCTGCTCAATACCGGCTGGAGCGGCGGCGCCTACGGTACCGGCAAGCGCATGAAACTGTCGGTCACGCGCGCCCTGCTCAACGCAGCCCTCAACGGCGAACTCGACGGTGTCGAAACCGAGACGCAGCCGATCCTGAATCTGAAAATGCCGAAGTCCTGCCCCGGCGTCGACAGCGCCATTCTCAACCCGCGCAACACCTGGTCCGACAAGGATGCGTACGACGCGACGGCAACCAAGCTGCGCGACATGTTCCGCGACAACTTCAAGAAGAAGGGATTCGCCGACTACGGCATCGAAGAACGGATCTGAACGCTCGGCCCGCCCGGGCCGGCCGCCCCGAGTCTCAGAAGTAGGCAATGCCGCAGCGCAATGCTGCGGCATTTTCGTTGGCGCGCCGCAACCGCAGCCGCACAGGAGTCTCAGGAAAGCTCGGCCCGGCGCGAGGAGCGGCCTCGATGCGACACCCGTTTGGACAACCGGATGGCATTCAGGGAACGCTTCCGCAAGTTCTGTGGCTTGCCCTTCTTCGCCTTCTTCGCGATGGGGCGGGCGGGCCTTCGGACGGCGGGCGTCGATGTCGTGGTCGTCGGGGTGGAGGCCGGTTTGAGCCGTCGCTCCTCAAGCCAGTCCAGGCTGATGAGGACAACCAGAGCGGACAGGCAGAGAGCCAATAGGACGGCCGGCAAGACCCACAGTGGCGCCGCCAGCAGAGTCGGAACCATAGTTTGTCCCAGCCCGGCGCCGCCCGCCGCGGCGCTGCCGGTCTTGATCGCCGCCCCGACGGCACTGGTCCGGACTACTCGAAAGCACCGCTGCGCCGCCTTTGAACGCGTGCCCATGTCGCCCCCTTCTGCCGGTCGCAAAGACAACCGCCGTGAGAACAAGCCTAGCGCCGTGATCCTCGGAAGTTCTTCCCGACGGCTGGAAATTTCCTTCCATTCTTATGACGAAACCGTCCAGCTGTGACAGAGCGCACAGTGTTGCGCACTTTTTAGCCATACGCCGCGCTAAGCTGCGTGCATCTGCTGGGTGGGGACGCATGGTCATTCGAGCGCATCTGCGCGGCTTTATTCACTGGCCGACGAGCCGTCGGCTGCTGTTGCTCGGCTTCACTGGCGCGCTGACCACGACACTGGCCGTAGTAGCGAACGAATTGATCTTCGGGGCGAGCCGAGGATCGGCGCTGGACCTTGGCCTGATCGATCACTACATGAGCACGTGGATCGTCGTGCAGATCGCCGTCACGGCGACGGCGATCCCCGCCGGTCGGGCTGGCCGGGAAGGCAAGTGGGCAGCCTATCTCTTCGCTGCGGTGCAGTCCCCTTTCATCGTCGGACTGTTGCACCTGTTCGGAACCATGGGCACGCCGCTGGTGGCCATTTACCCGGCGATCGTGATCCTGTGGACATTGGTTTTGGACGAGTGGATCGGACTTTTTGGCTTCTGCAACCTTGTGGTGTGGATGGGCATTGTCGGCACCTTGGAAATCGCACAGCTGTTGCCTTATGCGCCTGCCATCTTGACCCGGCAGATTGACGTTCAGAACGATCCACGTTGGTTTACCGCAGTATCGATGCACATTCTGATCCTGCTTGGCTTCGTCACCTCGCTATGCGTTCTATTTCAGCGAACTCAGCGCGCTCAGCAGCGTCGGCTGCTGGCGGCGCACGAGGCACTGGAACAGGCCAACCGCCTGATTCGCCGCTATGTACCAGCCCAGCTCGGCGACCAGATTGCGTCGGGCCACTACGTGGAGAGTGCCAAACCGGAACGCCTCAAACTGACCGTTGTCTACGCCGCCGTCGAGCAGTTCATGGCCGCAGCGGAGGAGCTGGAGGCTGAAGATCTCGCTTCCATACTGGCGCAGTACATCGCGGACATGGTGGCAATCGCCGATCGTCACGGCGGCACCGTCAACCAGATCGTGGACGATGGCGTGATGGTCTTCTTCGGCGCCCCTCGTGCGACCAGCGACCGGGATCACGCCCTGCGCGCCGCTCGCATGGCGCTCGAGATGCAGGACTGCATAGAAAACCTACGCGACATGTGGTCGCGATACGGGCTGAACCGTCCATTCCAGATCAGCATAGGAATCAACACGGGGTATGCCAGTGTCGGTGACTTTGGCTCGGCCGGCCGCAAGCTGTACGCCGGCATTGGTGTGCAAACGAGGCTCGCCAAGCACCTGCAGAGCCAATGCGAGCCAGGGGGTGTGCTGATGAGTCATTCGAGTTGGGCGCTGGTCCACGACGAGATTCGCTGCGTAAAACACGGCGAACTTCCGGTTGCCGGTCTGGGCGCCCCACTGCAGGTCTATGCCATCCAGTCACTACTGCGACAGCAGCCGACCCTGTATCAGGCCAGACATACGCCCGAATCCGGATCACCTGCACTTGCGAACTCCAGCACCACGATCTGGCAATTTGGCGACACAGTGTTCAACGAGGGCAGTCTCGAACTGAGCGTCGCCGGCACGCTCATCAATCTGGAACGTAAACCGCTCGAGGTCCTCCGTTATCTCCTCTGGCATGCTGGCGACGTAGTGACCAAAGAGGAACTGCTGGACGCCGTCTGGCCGGGGCGCGTGCTCAATGACACCGCTGTCACCAAGTGTGTCTGTCGCCTGCGCGAAGCGCTTCGCGACGACAACCAGTGCATCATCAAGACCGCGCACGGCTATGGATACCGATTCGCCGCCGAAATCGCGTCTGCGCCCATCAGGCGTTAGGGTGCGTAAGAACCACGGGCGCCTGGCCAATCACGCCGAGCCGACCTGATCAAGTTCGCATCAGCCGAAAGAGCTTGCGACGCAAGGGCAAATCTGGTCGCGGGGCACCCGGCATCCGCCAGGGCCAGCTTATACTGGGCCGAAGATTCTGCTCCCCTACTTCATGAACCCCGTCAGACGCATCTTCTGCATCGGCAAGAACTACGCCGAGCATGTTGCAGAACTCGCCCATCTCGGCCACGCGCCGGACGGCGAATGTGTGATTTTTCTCAAGCCACCGTCGGCGATCGTCGAAGAAGGCCGCGCGATCGAACTGCCGAAGCAGCGCGGCAGCATTCATCACGAGACCGAACTCGTCGTGCAGTTGACGGGCGGCGGTCGCGACATTCCGCTCGACGAAGCGCTCGATTGCGTCGCCGGCATCACGCTCGGGCTCGACCTGACCCTGCGGGATCTGCAGACCGAACTGAAGAACAAGGGCAAGCCCTGGGAACTGGCCAAGGCCTTCGACGGCGCCGCACCGCTGGGCGACTTCAGGCCCTACCTCGGACAGGATCTGCAGGCCCTGGAATTCACCTGCCACGTCAATGGCGAACTGCGCCAGCACGGACACACGCGCGACATGCTCTATCCGGTCGCGCGGCAGATTCACATCCTGTCGCAAACCTGGTCGCTGGCGCCCGGCGACATCATCTATACAGGCACCCCCAAGGGCGTCGGTCCGCTGGTCGCGGGCGACGAGATCGTTCTCGACGGCGCCGCGATCGGCCGCTTCAGCTGGAGATGCGTGTAATGGCCGTACGTCCGCTGCTGTCCGACGCCGCGCGCGCCACCATGCGCAAGGCGACGTCGATATTCTTCACCGGCCTGCTCGCGGTACTGCCGATTCTGGTCACCATCAGTCTGGTGATGTGGCTGATCGGCGCCGCCGAATCGGTGCTGGGCGGCATGCTCAGCGTCGTGCTGCCCAGCGACGCCTATCGTCGCGGCATGGGACTGGTCGGCGGCATTGCGCTGATCTTCGTCGTCGGTGTCGCGATGCAGGGGCTGGTGACCAAGCAGGTGCTGGCGTGGATCGACCAGAACCTGCATCGCATCCCGCTGATCAAGACCATTTACGGCGCGGTCCGCGATCTCACCGAGCTGGTCTCGAACAAGGGCGGACAGAAGCTCGGCAAGGTCGTCATGCTGCAGTGGCCGGGCCAGCCGGTGCGCATGGTCGGCTTCATCACGGTCGAGGACCTGAGTCGTTTCGAGATCGCCGACGACGAAGACTGCGTTGCCGTCTACCTGCCGATGAGCTACCAGATCGGCGGCCATACGGTCTTCATTGCGCGCAAATTCCTGACGCCGCTCGACATGAGCCTGGAGGATGCGATGCGCTTCGTCGTCACCGCCGGCGTGTCGCGTTCGGCGGCGGATGGCGAATCACGAATCCCGCGCACGACGAAGCTGTAAGTTCACCGGTGACACGCGGCGCCAGGCTGCTGCTGTTCTCCGCGCTGTACCTCGCCCAGGGCCTGCCCTACGGATTTTTTACACAGGCGCTGCCGGTCCTGATGCGTGACGCCGGCTATTCGCTGATCAGCATCAGTGCCACGACCTTCCTGTTCGTGCCCTGGGCGCTGAAATTCCTGTGGGCACCGTATGTCGATCGCTACGGCACACGTCGGCGCTGGCTGCTGCCGCTGCAGCTGGCGAGCGCAATCGGCGCCGCGCTGCTCGCCGGCATCGACTTTTCAGGCTCGCTGCGCCTGGTTTTCGTAGCGCTGCTGATCTTCAACCTGCTGGCGGCCACACAGGACATCGTCACCGATGGCCTCGCCGTCATCCTGCTCGGACCGCGCGACCGCGGCCTTGCCAACGGCATTCAGGTCGGCGGCTATCGGCTCGGCATGGTGCTCGGCGGCGGTCTGCTGCTGTGGATCTACGGTCTGGCCGGATGGCGGCCGATGTTCGCGACGATGGCCATCCTGCTGGGTCTGACCGTGCTGCCGGTGTTGGGGCTGCACGAAACACCACGTGCGCCGGCAGTCGAGGTCGCTCCGGCACGACACGCGTGGCTGCGTCGCCTGCGCCAGCCGGGCTTTCCGATGTTTGCAATGCTGATCTGCTTCTACAAGTTCGGCGATTCGATGGGCGCGGCGCTGGTCGGCCCGTTCATGAAGGATGCCGGCCTGGGCCTTGCGCAGATCGCCTGGCTGAAAGGCACGCTGGCTTCGGCAGCGGCCTTGCTGGGTGCCGCGGCCGGCGGCTGGCTCGCATTCTCGTTCGGTCGGCGCACCGCCTTGCTGATCGGCGGCCTGAGCCAGACCCTGAGTCTTGCCCTGTATGCAGCTGCGGCATCCGGCATCGGTGCCTACCCGCTGATCGCCGGTGCCTGCATCGCCGAGCACGTGCTGGGCGGCGCCGCGACCGTCGCACTGTTCACCCTGATGATGGACGCCGCCGATCGCGAGCACGCCAGCAGCGACTACACCCTGCTGGCCTGCGCGGTCGTGATCGCGCAGGGTGCGGCCACGCTCAGCGCCGGTGTCGTCGCCCAGCTGTTCGGCTATGCACCGATGTTCCTCGCCAGCGTGCTGCTGTCGGCGTGTGGCTGCCTGATGCTGATCACGGCGCTCGATCGCGGACGCGGACCCGCGCGCCTGCGAGCGGTATGGCGCGCGCAGACAGCATCCTGAATTGCCCGCCGGGATGTGTGCGATGCACGCGGCCCTGCGAAAAGCCCCTCAGGTGCCTTGCGCGCGACACTGCCGAAGGCGGCTTGCTGCCCGGCACGCCGTGACGGTGCCTGACGCCTCGAACCTTTACACCTAGCGCTTCTTGACGCGCGCCATCAGCCGGCGCTTCTTCTTGATCTGCCGACCCGTCAATTCGTTCTTCTTGTCCTTGAATGGGTTGTCGCCGGTCTTGAAGCTCATCAACAGCGGCACGCCCTTGAGCCTGAGCTGTGCACGGAACTGGTTGGCGAGATAGCGCTTGTAGTGGTCCGGCAGCTTGTCGGTCTGGTTGCCGTGCACCATGATCCGCGGCGGGTTGCTGCCGGCCTGGTGCGCATAGCGCAACTTGATGCGGCGGCCCAGCACCGCCGGCGGCGGATGCGCTTCGACGACCTCGCCAAGAATGCGGTTCAGCTCCGGCGTCGAGAATTCGCGGGTCGTCGACTCGTACGCCAGCTGTACATCTTCCATCAGTTCGCCGAGTCCCGACCCGTGCTTCGCGGCAATGAAATGCAGCGGCGCGTAGTCCAGGAACGGCAGCTTCAACGACACCTGATAACGCACGCGTTCGCGCTCGCCGCTGTCCAGGCCATCCCACTTGTTGACGGCAAACACCATGGCGCGACCACGCTGCGCGACCAGCCCCATCAGCTTGGCGTCCTGCTCGCCGATATCGCTCTGCGCATCGACCACCGCGATCACCACGTGCGCGCGCTCGATCGCGCCCAGGGTCTTGACGATCGAGAACTTCTCGACCGCCTCCCAGACCCGTGCGCGGCGACGGATGCCGGCGGTATCGATCAGTGTGTACGGGTGGCCGTCGTACTCGAAAGGCACGGCAATCGCATCGCGCGTGGTGCCGGGAAAGTCGGCCGCCAGCACCCGTTCCTCGCCGATCAGGCGATTGATCAGCGTCGACTTGCCGACATTCGGCCGACCGATGATCGCGACCCGCACGGTACCGTCGTCGTCCGGCGGCTCCGGCGCCACCACCGGCAACTTCTCCAGCACCTGACGCAGCAGCGCGTCGACACCCTGCCCTTGTTCGGCCGAGATCGTCAGCGGTTCACCCAGACCCAGCGCATAGAAATCCGCAGTGGCGCTGGTGCGCGGATAGCCTTCGGACTTGTTGATGACCAGTGTCAGCGGCTTGCCGAACTTGCGCAGGTGACGCGCGATCGATTCGTCGGCGCCGGTACGGCCTTGCTGCACGTCGACCAGGAACAGGATGTGGTCGGCTTCCGCCAGCGCCAGCTGCGCCTGCTCCTCGGCGAGCGCGGCCAGCGGATCGCCGGAGTCCGGCATCAGGCCGCCGGTGTCGACGACGATGAAAGCACGCTCATCGAACACCCCGCTGCCGTACTGGCGATCGCGCGTCAGCCCCGGCAGATCGGCGACCAGCGCGTCGCGCGTACCGGTCAGGCGATTGAACAACGTCGACTTGCCGACATTGGGTCGGCCGACGAGTACGAGAGTGGGCAGCTTGTCGCTCATGAAGGGATGATTGTCGGTGATGCCGGTACAACAAGAAAGGCGGGCAGGGCCTGGTCGGCCCTGCCCGCCTCCGTCGTTCAGTTCAGGCTTTCAGCGCAGCTCGATCTTGATCGCCGCGATGCGTCCCTCGCTCGACAGCACGTACAGCAGATCATCGCTGGCCACGGGCGCGACGCGAATCGGGTCACTGCCGACACGGGTGCGGGCGACCAGATGGCCGTCCTTGGCGTCGAACCAGTGCAGATAACCCTTGAAATCGCCGGCGACGACGTAGCCCTTGAACACGGCCGGCGCCGACAGCTGACGATACTTGAGATCGCTGTTCTTCCAGATCTCGGTGCCGCTGGTCGCATCCAGACCCCAGACGGTACCGTCGTCGTCGGTCACCACGATCGTGTTGTCGACACGCGCGATGCCGCTGTAGCTCTTGACGGCATGGCGCCAGAGAATCTGGCCGGTGTCGTCATCGAGGCAGGCGATCTCGCCACCGTAGCTCGCCACGTACAGCTGCCCGCCGTCGGACAGCAGCGGCGCGTCGATATCGGTGATGCGCTCGAGCTCGTTGCGGCCGGTCGGCGCCGACACCACCTGCTCCCAGGCGACCTGCCCGTCGCTCGCCCGCAATGCCAGCACGCGACCGTTGTCGAGACCGACATACACACGGTTGCCGACCGCAAGCGGCGGCGACAGGCCACGCAGGGTCAGGCTCGGTTCGCTGCGATCGACCATCCACTGCTCGGTGCCGGTCGTCGCTTCGAGACCGTAGATCTTGCCGTCGCCGGTGCGCATGAACACGCGATCGCCGTCACCGGCCGGCGGCGACAGCGCCTCGCTGGCCAGACGCGACGACCACATCGGCTTGCCGTCGGCACGCTTCACTGCGAGCAGCTCGCCATCCATCGTGCCGGCCAGCACCGCGTCGCCGCTGACCGTCGGTCCGGCAATCAGGCGCTTCCGGGTATCAGCGGTCCAGATCCGCTCGCCCTTGACCGGATCGAAGGCGAAGATGCGACCTTCGACGTCCGCCGCAAACAGCGCGTCCGGCGCCAGCGACAGGGTCATTTCGCTGTAGTACTTGCCGCCGCCGTTGCCTGCCGATGCGGTCCAGGCGGTCTGCAGCTTGATGGCCGGATTGACGATGTCCTGAAGCTCGGCAGGCTTGCGAAGGTTCTTCTTCGAGCAGCCGACCAGCGCCACCGCGCCGAGCGCCAGCGCGACGACAGCCGCGACGCGGGCATGATCCCGCAAGGTGCGCCTCATGACTGCTCCGTGTCGGCGAGATCGTCGAGTTTGCGTTGCAACAGCTTGCGGCTCGGCTGATCCTCCGGCGTCGCGGCGAAAGCCTTCTGATAGGCGCTGCGCGCGGCACTGCGGTCACCCTGCGCCAGCTTGATGTCACCCTTGAGCTCGTCGAACAGCGGCGCGAACGCGCCGGTCTTGCCGTCGACCAGCTTCAGGGCGTCGTCCAGCTTGCCCTGCTGCCAGAGCACGCGCGCACTGCGCAGCTCGGCGATCTGCTGCAGGCCGTCGTCCCTGGCATGCGTCTGCACCCACTGCAGGCGCGTGGCGGCATCATCGAACTCGCTGTTCTTGACCGCGTCGGCCGCCATGCGCAGCTGCGCGCCGGCGGCATACGGCGTATCCGTGTATTCGGCAACCAGCTTGTCGGCCAGCGGCTTGGCGACATCGGCCTTGCCGTCGGCGAGCGCCTGCTTGAGCTCTTCGTACATCTGCGACGCGTCGGCGGCGCGCTGCGTCTTGTGGTTCTGCCAGCCCTCCCATCCGAAGATCGCGGCCAGGCCGATCACCAGACCGGCGGCGAGCGCCATCCAGTTTTCCTTCCACCAGAGCTTGAGCTGTTCGGCCTGTGCTTCGTCGTCGTAATGCGTAGTCACGAATGGATACTCTTGGTATTGATTCTTCAGTGCTTCACAAGACCGGCAAGGCGACTCGCCAGTTCCGGCCAAGGCAGAATTTGTTGCGCAGCGCCGCTGCCGGGCTCGCCGCGCAGCGATTTTACTTGAACGGTACGAGCCTCGACTTCGGCGTCACCGAGGACCAGCGCGAACTGTGCACCACTGCGGTCGGCGCGCTTGAGCTGGGCGGCCAGTTTACCGCCCCCGGCGTTCAGCACCACCCGCAGCGACGGATCGGCGTCGCGCAGCTGCTCCGCCAGCTGTCCCGCCGCACGCTGCGCAGCATCGCCCAGCGAGCAGAAATAGAGGTGCGCCGCACCGCTGTCGATCGCCACGCCCTGCGCCTTCATCAACAGCAACAGGCGTTCGATGCCGCAGGCCCAGCCAACCGCCGGCGTCGAGCTGCCACCGAGCTGCTCGACCAGGCCGTCGTAGCGGCCACCGGCGAGCACGGTGCCCTGGGCGCCGAGCTGGCTCGTGGTCCATTCGAACACGGTGCTGGTGTAGTAGTCGATGCCACGCACCAGCCGCGGATTGATCGTGAAAGCCAGGCCCAGATCGCCAAGTGCCTGCTGCAGGCCGTCGAAATGGGCGCGGGCGTGGTCGTCGAACGACTCGGCGATACTCGGCGCGTCGGCGAGAATCGCCTGGGTCTGCGCCGACTTCGCGTCCAGCACGCGCAGGGGATTGGTACGCACCCGCCGCTGGGAATCGGCGTCCAGCGACGACTCGTGCCGCAACAGGAATTCGAGCAGGGCTTCGCGATAGCGCAGACGCACGTCGCTGCCACCCAGCGAATTGAGCTCCAGGGTCACATCGCCAAGGCCGAGTCGCTTGAGCAGACGCGCCGACAGGGCGATCACCTCGGCGTCGATGTCCGGCCCGGCCATGCCGTAGGCCTCCACTCCGAACTGATGGAACTGGCGGTAGCGACCCGCCTGAGGCCGTTCGTGACGGAACATCGGGCCCGCGTACCAGAGCCGCTGCTGCTGATTGTGCAGCAGACCATGTTCGAGACCGGCGCGCACGCAGGACGCGGTGCCTTCCGGACGGAGGCTCAAGCTGTCGCCCTCGCGATCGACGAAGCTGAACATCTCCTTCTCGACGATGTCGGTGACCTCCCCGATCGAGCGCTTGAACAGCGCCGTCTGCTCCAGCAAGGGCAGCTTGATCTCGCCGTACCCGTATCCCGCGAAAACTTCGGCGGCAATCCGGTACAGCTGCTGCCAGGCGGCGGCATCGGGAGGCAATACGTCATTGAATCCGCGAACGGATCGGAAGAGATTCGCCATGATCTAGGAGTGCGCCGTTTCGGCGTCTTCTGCGTTGCGGTCCACCGCCGCCGCGCGCTCCGCGCGACGCTGCGCCAGTTTTTCGCGCACCAGCTTTTCCAGCACATCGACCAGCTCGGCATTGTGGGCCTTGTGCTGGATCTTGCCGTCCACGTAGATCGAGTTCGGGTAGCCGCCGGCGACACCGATCGCCGCCTCGCGCGCTTCGCCGGGGCCATTGACGACGCAGCCGATCACCGCCAGATCGAGCGGCTCGTCGACCTCGTCGAAACGCGATTCGAGTTCGGTGACCGCCTTGATCACATCGAAATTCTGGCGAGAACACGACGGACAGGCGACCAGATTGATGCCGCGCGAACGCAAATGCAGGGACTTGAGAATGTCCCAGCCGACCTTCACTTCCTCGACCGGATCGGCAGCCAGCGAGACGCGGATCGTGTCGCCGATGCCATCGGCCAGCAGCATGCCCAGCCCGATCGAGCTCTTGACGGCGCCAGCACGCAGACCGCCCGCTTCGGTGATGCCCAGATGCAGCGGCTGGTCGATCAGCCTGGCGAGTTTGCGGTACGCGAACACGGTCAGGAACACTTCACTGGCCTTCAGCGAAACCTTGAAGTCCTCGAAGTTGTGCCGCTTGAGAATCTCGATGTGGCGCAGCGCCGATTCGACCAGCGCATCGGCATTCGGCTCGCCGTATTTTTCCTGCAGCTCGGCTTCCAGCGAACCGGCATTGACGCCGATGCGGATCGGCACGCCGTGATGGCGCGCGCAGGCCACGACTTCCGAAACCTTCTTGTCGCTGCCGATGTTGCCGGGATTGATGCGCAGGCAATCGGCGCCGGCCTCGGCCGCCGCGAGCGCACACTTGTAGTTGAAGTGAATGTCGGCAACCAGCGGCACGTAGCCGACTTCCTTCTTGATCTCGCCGAAGGCTTTGGCGGCGGCCAGTGTCGGCACCGACACACGCACGATGTCGGCGCCGGATTTCACCGCGGCGCGGATCTGCGCGACGGTCGCGGCGACGTCCTCGGTGTCGGTATTGGTCATGGTCTGCACCGCGATCGGTGCGCCGCCGCCGATGGCGACGCGGCCGACGCGAATCTGCCGCGACAGTCGACGTTCGATCTGGTGGTGACTGGTCATCGCCATGTGTCTACCTCGGCAAGACGGTGTTCAGGGCGTTGCCGGCAGCTTCAGGTGCGCGGTCGCGTTGTCACGCGTGTACGGCTGCAGATCGACCGTCTGACCGTCGAACTGGACGCTGACCGCCGATGCCTTGCCGATCGCCAGCTCGAACGGCGGCTGGCCATCCAGTCCGCGTCGTGCTCCGGATGCGATCAGACCATCGAGCAGGGTCTTGCCGCTGGCGTCGGTGATATGAACCCAGGACTGACCGGTGAAGACCAGCTGCAGCCTGCCGCTGCCGACCGCCGCTGCCGAGGCCGGCACCGGATTGTCACTGTTCGCGGCCGCCTCACCGGCCGGCGCCGCGGATTCGCCCGCCTGCGGCACCGGCGGCATCGCATTGCCCTGCGCCGCACCCGCCGTTGCACTTTCAGCCGGCGCCGCCACGGTATCGCTGGCCAGCGGCGTCAGTGCGCTCGGTGCTGCCGGACTCGGCGTCGCATTGATCGACGGCAGCCCCGGGCGGGCCGTATCGAACTTCGACGTTGCACCACGCACCCACCACAGGAATGCGCAGATGGCCACCGCGATGATCACGAACAGCACGGCCATCGCCATCGGCAGACGGCTGCTGGAACCGAGCTCGGTTCCGGACGCCAGGCGCAGCTTGGCCGGCGCCTGCGGTGCACGCTGCGCAACGCGCGACGCATAGGCGTCGATCAGCGCTTTCTCGTCGACACCGAGAACCTTGGCGCACTTGCGGTAATAACCGCGGACATAGACCGGCTCCAGCAGGGCACCGAAATCGTCGCGCTCCAGCGCCTCGACCGTTGCACGCGCCAGTTTGGTGTGCGCCGCCAGGTCATCGACCGACAGACGCTGGGCCTGACGCGCTTCGCGAATCATCGTGCCGGGGCTGAGCGCCGCAGCCGGGCTTGCGACCTCAGCCGCGCTTGCTGCTTCCGTTACCACTTCGTTTTCGTTGGGTTCTGTAGTCATGGCTGCCAATCGGCAAACAGTTCAGCTTCTTTGGATGCGGGGAATTCCTGCACGACACGACGCGCGAATTCCAGCGCGCCTTCGCGATTGCCGAGCGCGTATTCGGTGCGCGCCGCGACACCCAGCAACTCCGGCGTCGCGCTCTGCTTCAGATCGTAACGTTGCAGGAACGCACGCGTGCGCAGGAAATCCTGCTGATCGAAACTCAGCAAGGCCATTTGCGCCAGCGCGTCACGGTAGTCCGGCTTGATCCGCAGGGCCTCGCGAAAATCATGCTCGGCGAGCTTCGGATCCTTCTTCTTGACGCAGATCCCGGCGTTGGTCCAGACCTCTTGCGGCGCCGGGTAGCGAACGTCGTTGACCACGTCCATGAAATACGCGCGGGCCTCGTCGTTCTTGCCCCGCTCGCAGAGGAACACGCCGAAATTGTTCTTGACCGTGGGATCGCTGCCATCGAGCGCCAGCGCACGGCGATATTCCTTCTCGGCCGCATCGGACTCGCCGCGCGACTGGTAGATCACCGCGAGTGCCGAATGCGCGGGCGCATAGTCGTTGCGCGCGGCGACCGCCGCCTGCAGCTTCTCGATCGCGCGATCGTACTGCCCTTCACGCGCGTAATTGACGCCCAGCTGCGTATTGATCTGCGCGATGTTGCGCTGCGCGGCGCGTTCGGCCGGGCTTGCACAGGCACCGAGCAGCAAGGCCGGAATCAGCGCAACAAGAACGCGACGGGCGCTCATTGCGCGGTCACCGGAATTCCATGCAGACGGTTCTTCTGCTGCGACTCGACCTTGCCGACGAGCTGACCGCAGGAAGACGCGAGCGCCCGAGCAGGGGCCCCGCGCCGCGGGGATGCGACCAGCGAACGGCTTGGCGGCCTGCGGATCACTGCACCGCCACCGGAATGCCGCGCAGACGGTTCTTCTGTTTCGACTCGACCTTGCCGACGAGCTGCCCGCAGGCCGCGTCGATATCGTCGCCGCGCGTCCTGCGCGTGGTCGCGAACACCTTGCGATCGCGCAGGATCTTCGAGAACGCTGCAATCGTTTCCGGCTTCGAACGCTGGTACGGCGCGCCGGGGAACGGGTTGAACGGAATCAGATTGACCTTGGCCGACATGCCGCCGAGCAGCTTTGCAAGCTCGCGCGCGTGTTCGGGTTTGTCGTTGACGCCGTCGAGCATCACGTATTCGTAGACGATGTGCGCCTTGCGATCCTTGCCGGCCGTGTAGCGACGGCAGGCGGCCAGCAGATCGGCGATCGGATACTTGCGATTGATCGGCACCAGCTCATTGCGCAGCGCGTCGTTCGGCGCGTGCAGCGACACCGCCAGCGCGGTATCGACTTCCTCGCGCAGGCGATCCATGAACGGCACCAGCCCGGAGGTCGAGACCGTGACCTTGCGCTTCGACAGACCGAAACCGAAGTCGTCGAGCAGGATGCGGATCGCCGCCAGCACCGCAGCGTAATTCGCCAGCGGTTCGCCCATGCCCATGAACACGATGTTCGAAATCACGCGATCGTTCTGGAAATCGCCGCCCAGCGTGCGCGCCGCAAACCAGACCTGGGCGATGATTTCCGCCGTCGTCATGTTGCGGTTCAGTCCCTGCTGCGCAGTCGAGCAGAAGCTGCAGTCCATCGCGCAGCCGACCTGCGATGAAATGCAAAGCGTGGCGCGCCCTTCTTCGGGAATGTAGACGGTCTCGATGGCATTGCCACCATCCAGCCGCAGCACCCATTTGCGGGTGCCGTCGGTCGACACTTGTTCGGTAACGAGTTCCGGCGTGCGAATGACAAAGTGCTGCGCGAGCTTGATCCGCAGCTCCTTGCCGATATTCGTCATCTCGTCGAACGAATTCCGGCCACGCCGGTAAATCCACAACATGATCTGGTCGGCGCGGTACGGCTTTTCGCCCATTTCCGCGAACCGCGCGCGCAGTTGCTCGCGGTCCAGGCCAAACAGATTGATCTGTTTCGGCGCTGCTGCCAGCCCCGCATTGACGACGTTCGTGGTCATGCGATGCGGCATCCGGAAAAGTCCTGTCCGCCTGCCGGCGAAGCGAAACGCGGACCTTGCCGAAGTCCGACGCCCGGCGCGGATCGCAAGCACCCACCTCCCCCCAACCCCTCCCCCCGCAAGCGGGCGGAGGGGAGCACGAAATTACTCACCGCACCGGCAGTGGCGCGGGACACAAGAACCCTGTCCCCTCCAGGGCGGATAAGGTTTGGTGACGCGGGGATGCGGTCGAAACTCGACACCCGACGCGAATCGCAAGCGCTCGCCGCTCTGAGCCCGTCCCACTGCGCACGGATGTTCGGAAGCGCAAAGCGACTTGCTGCACGCGCGGCTGGACAAGACACAACAACCCTCTCCGCCCTGGGGTGGAGAGGACTGGGTGAGGTGGGGCTTTGGTTGAAACTCGACACCCGACGCGACTCGCAAGCGCCCGCCGCTCTGAGCCCGTCCCACTGCGCACGGACGTCCGGGAGCGCAAAGCGACTTGCTGCACACGCGGCCGGACAAGACACAAGCACCCTCTCCGCCCTGGGGCGGAGAGGGCTGGGTGAGGTGGGGCTTTGGTTGAAACTCGACGCCCGGCGCGAACCGCAAACACCCGCCCCCGCCCGCCCAGTGCCCGGCAAGCGGGCCGAGAGAAGCGGGAGCAGCGAGTGTTGACGGCTCGTCATCAAAGGCTCAGCGCGTGCGCGGGCAGAGCTCGATGCTGCGGAAGAAGTACGCGATTTCATTCGCGGCGTTCTCGAGGCTGTCCGAACCGTGGACGGCGTTCTCATCGATCGAGTCGGCGAAATCGGCGCGGATCGTACCGGCGGCGGCCTTCTTCGGATCGGTGGCGCCCATGATGTCGCGATAGGTCGCGACTGCATTCTCGCCTTCGAGCGTCATCACGACCACCGGGCCGCTGATCATGAACTTGACGAGATCGCCGAAGAACGGGCGCTCGCGGTGCACGGCATAAAAGCCTTCGGCTTCAGCCTGCGTGAGATGCGTCATGCGCGCGGCGATGACCTTGAGTCCGGCGCTCTCGATGCGCGCAATAACCTGGCCGACGACATTCTTGGCGATGACATCCGGCTTGAGAATCGAGAGGGTACGTTCAACCGACACGGTGAAACTCCTTGAAAACTGAAGGGGAAATGGCAAAAGGGCCAGCGGCGGCCCCGTTTAGGTTTGCTGAGAAATCAAGGAATTATAGCCGGCGCTGCTGCGATGCGGCAATTGAACCGTGATGCGCCGGCATGCCCGCCCGCGGGCGCTCAGACGGTGAAGCTTTCACCACAGCCGCACTCGGCCTTGACGTTCGGGTTGACGAACTTGAAAGCCTCGTTGAGGCCCTGCTTCTGGAAATCCAGCGTCATGCCTTCGAGCATCGGCAAATGATCCGGATGCACCACGAGCTTCGATCCGAACTGTTCGAACACACGGTCGTCGCTGCCGATCTGATCGGCGTAGTCCATCGTGTACGCGAAACCGGAACAACCGGACTTGCGCACGCCGACGCGCAGGCCCAGGCCGGCGCCGCGCTTGTCGATCTGCTGCTGGATGCGCCGGGCGGCGCTTTCGGTCAACTGGATACTCATGGCCTGCCACTCATCGTCTGCAACAAGGCGCGAAGAACGTCCTCGCCCATGAGGGCACAATGGGCCTTGTCCTCGGTGATTTCAAGCGCCGCGCGTATTCCGGCAGCGTCGATCGCGTGCCACGCCGCCAACGGCGTGGCCTCAAGCCGCTCGGCGAGCCACTCGCCGACGGCAATCGCCGACGGACAGCCGTAGGCCTGGAAGCGCGCCCGCCGTACGGCACCACTTGCAAGCTCGACCTGCAGCCGCAGCAACGAGCGCGCCGCGGCGCTGCCGGCCTCCGCGGAGAAGACCTGCGAGCCGGCGTCCAGACGCCCGGCATGCGCCGGTTCACGGAAGCGCTGCCAGACCGGTTCGGTGTACGCGTAGATGTTCTGATCAGGCGGTCTCATCGGCGCTCCACAACGGCGACAGCTCACGCAGAAATCCGACCGCCTCGACGATCCGCGCCGCAGCAGCATCGACTTGCGCCTCGCTCGTGTAACGACCCAGCGACAGGCGCAGCGAGGAGCCGGCGAGTTCGTCGTCGCGACCGAGCGCACGCAGCACGTAGGACGGTTCGCGCGTCGCCGACGAACAGGCCGAGCCGCTCGACACCATCAGCTCCGGCAGCATCGCACGCAGCGATTCGCCTTCGGCACCGGCGAAGCTGACATTGAGAATGCCGGGGGCACGCTGCGTTTCCGAGCCATTCAGATGGATCTTCGGCAAGGCCTGCAGCCCCAGCCACAGGCGTTCGCGCAACGCGGTCAGGCGTCTGCCCTCCTCGTCCATCGCCGCCGCCGCGATCCCGCATGCGGCGCCGAACCCGACGATCTGATGCGTCGCCAGGGTTCCGGAACGCATGCCCTGCTCGTGGCCGCCGCCGTGAATCTGCGGCGCCAGACGCGCACGCGGCCGCTTGCGGACGAACAGGGCGCCGACGCCCTTGGGTCCGTAGAGCTTGTGTGCCGACACCGACAGCAGATCGATCGGCAGCCGCGCCAGGTCGATCGGCAGTTTGCCGGCAGCCTGCACCGCATCCACGTGAAACAGGATGCCGCGCTCACGCAGTTGCGATGCGAGCGCCGCCACCGGGTTGATCGCGCCGGTTTCGTTGTTGACCCACATCAGCGACACCAGCGTCGTGTCCGGGCGCACGGCATTCAAGACCTGTTCGGCAGCGACGATGCCGTCGGCGCCCGGCGTCAGATACGTGACGCGCACGCCCAGCGTCTCGAGGTAGCGACAGGTGTCGAGCACGGCCTTGTGCTCGATGCGGCTGGTCACCAGATGCGCGCCCTGCAGTCCGCGGAATTCCAGTGCCCCCTTCAGCGCCAGGTTGTTCGATTCGGTTGCGCCGGAGGTCCAGACGATTTCGTCGCTGCCGGCGCCGAGCAGCGCCGCAACCTCGCTGCGCGCCCGCTCGACTGCAGCGCGCGCGCAGCGCCCGAGCGCATGGTCGGATGCCGGATTGCCGAACTGCGTTTCGGCGTCCAGCCAGGGCAGCATCGCGTCACGAACACGCTGGTCGAGCGGCGTCGTCGCCGCATAGTCGAGATAGATCATCGCGCCGCCATTGCGGTCGGGCGCGTCAGGCCCGCCAGAGCCGCGAGAAAACGGTCGACTTCGGCCTCGGTATTGTCCTTGCCGAAGCTGACGCGAATGGCCCCTTCGGCGATCTCGCGCGCGATGCCCATGCCGAGCAGCACGTGGCTCGGTTCGCCACGCCCGGACGCGCAGGCCGAGCCGCTGGACACCGCGAAGCCCTGACGATCGAGCTGCATCAGCAAGGCCTCGCCTTCATACCCGGCGATCGCGAACTGCACCGTGTTCGGCAGACGCTCGACATGCCCGGCAAAAATCCGCGCGTCCGGCAGCGCGTGCAAGCCGCGCTCCAGTCGCTCGCGCAAGTCTCGCACGTGCGCGGCACGCGAACCCAGCTCCTGCGCGGCCAGCTCGGCCGCCGCGCCGAAGCCGACGATCGACGCGACATTCTCGGTTCCACCGCGCAGACCGCGCTCCTGCACGCCGCCGTGATGCAAGGGATGAAGTTCGACCTCGGCACGCACGATCAAGGCGCCCATGCCCTTCGGCCCGTAGATCTTGTGGCTGGAAACGCTCATCAGATCGGCCTGCAGCCGGGCGAAGTCGACCACGATCTTGCCGCAGGCCTGCACGGCGTCGACGTGCAGCCAGGCGCCAGCGGCATGCACGAGTTCGGCCGCGCGCGCGACATCCTGGATCACACCGGTCTCGTTGTTGGCGCGCATCAGCGAGACCAGCCGCGTCGCGCCGGCTGCGAGCTGACGCTCGAAGCGCGGCCAGTCGATCACGCCATCGTCGCCGACCGCGACCGTGTCGACCTGCCAGCCTCGTGCCCGCAGCGACTCGGCCGCTTCCAGCACCGCCGGATGTTCGGTCGCACCGTAGAGCAGGCGCGAAGGCCGCGCGCCCTCGGTGACACCCTTGAGCGCGAGATTGTCGGACTCGGTGCCGCCCGAGGTCCAGATGATCTCGCGCGGCTGGCAATTGACCAGCTGCGCGAGCTGTTCGCGCGCATGCTCCACCGCATCCCGCGCCGCGCGGCCGAAACGATGCAGCGATGATGCATTGCCATACGGCCCGGACAGGTAGGGCAGCATCGCCTCCAGCACGCGCGGATCAAGTCGCGTGGTGGCGTTGTTGTCGAAGTAGACGGGCATCAGCTCAGCCTGCAGTTCAGGAGCGTCGAGCAAAAAACAACGCCCCCCATCAGTCACCCTTGCGACGCGAATTCCCCGCCAGAGAATCCAGCGCGGACGTCGAATCGACGCAGATGTCCGGCAACTCCAGCTTCGAGAGCTCCAGCTCCGGCATGCGCGAGTCCATTTCATGCAGCAGCCGGCAGATCTGCACCAGCCGCTCGTCGAGGCGCTGCACGTGATCGAACATCGTCGACATCGCATTCGCGACCGGATCCGGCATGTCACGGGACAGACCGTAAGCGTCGAAACCCATTTTCTTCGCAATCGCGGCCACGGCTGCGGACGGCTCGGCAGCTTCGTGCACGATGCGCGCCGGAATGCCGACGACGGTCGCACCGGGAGGCACTTCCTTGACGACCACCGAATTCGAACCGACGCGCGCACCGGCGCCGACCGTGAACGGCCCGAGAATCTTGGCGCCGGCGCCAACGACCACGCGATCGCCGAGCGTCGGGTGGCGCTTGCCCTTGTTCCAGCTGACACCGCCCAGCGTCACGCCGTGATAGAGGGTCACGTCCTCGCCGATCTCGGCCGTCTCGCCGATCACCACGCCCATGCCGTGATCGATGAAGAAACGTCGGCCGATGCGCGCACCGGGATGAATCTCGATACCCGTCAGCCAGCGCGCCAGATTCGAATTGAGCCGTGCCAGCCATTTGAGACCATGTGCCCAGAGCCAGTGGCTCACGCGATGGCCCCAGATCGCATGCAGGCCCGGATAGCAGGTCAGCACTTCCCACGTGTTCCGCGCGGCGGGATCACGATCGAAAACGCTGGCGATGTCTTCTTTGATTCGGGCAAACATAGGTTTGAGGATTGCTCCGGCACCGGGTTTTCTATTGTAGACCGCTTCGGTCCTGTTTATGCCCGAGATCCGCATGCACCTCGATACACCGCGCATTCGCGCGGCACTCGGTGCGAACGGTGGGGGGGTTGTGAAGATAGACGGCCCGATGCACCGCGTGTTCACGCAGTACCTGGTGGGTGGGTCGAGCCGCCCCTCAATATCCGTCGGTGCTGAGTGCCGCGTGGGGTACCGAAGCATTCCTTCGCGATCACTCGGTGCGAACGGTGGAATGAATCGCTTTGCCCCCTTCTCCCCCACCCGTTCATGCCGAGTGCCGCCGCAGGCGGTGTATCGAGGCACGCGCGCAAGCCCGTCATCCTGGCACGGTATTGCAAGCCTCTCGATACGGTGGCGAATCGATCACGCAAGACCATCGTGCACCTCGATACACCGCGCATTCGCGCGGCACTCGGTGTGAACGGTGGGGTGTGAAGGTACGCAGCCCGATGCACCGCGTGTTCACGCAGTTCCTGGTGGGTGGGTCGAGCCGCCCCTCGATATCCGTCGGTGCTGAGTGCCGCGTGGAGCGTAGGGTGCCGAAGCATTCCTTCGCGATCACTCGGGGCGAACGGTGGACTGAATCGCTTTGCCCCCTTTCCCCCACCCGTTCATGCCCAGTGCCGCCGCAGGCGGTGTATCGAGGCACGCGCGCAAGCCCGTCATCCCGGCACGGTATTGCAAGCCTCTCGATACGGTGGCGAATCAATCACGCAAGACTATCGTGCACCTCGATACACCGCGCATTCGCGCGGCACTCGGCGCGAACGGTGGGGGGTGGCGAAGATAAGACAACCCAATGCACCGCGTGTTCACCCAGTGCCCGGTTGGTGGGTCGAGCCGCCGCCTCGATATCCGTCGATGTTGAGTGCCGCGTGGGGCGTGGGGTACCGAAGCATTCCTTCGCGATCACTCGGGGCGAACGGTGGAATGAATCGCTTTGCCCCCTTTTCCCCCACCCGTTCATGCCGAGTGCCGCCGCAGGCGGTGTATCGAGGCATGCGACCCGATCACCAGTATCCCTCGATACACGAGGCCTTCGGCCTCGCACTCGGCATGATCGGATGCGTCGGGGCGGCTCGCACACTCCACCGATCGCTCACTCGTCGGCCGCGGCACTGCCGTCCAGCGGAATGCGACGACGCTTCGGCTTTTCGATCGACGTCAGGATGCCGCGCAGGATATTCAGCTCGTTGCGATCCGGACTCGCGCGATTGAAGAACTGACGCAGCCGCCGCATCAGCAGGCGCGGATTGGCCGGATCGAGAAAGCCGGTCGACAGCAGAATCCGCTCGAGATGGCCATAGAACCGCTCCATCTCCTCGGCGGCCGGCGGCTCGTACCATGGGTGCCCCTGCTTGCTCGATACCGTCGGCGCATCCGGCAGCGACGCCTTGCGCAGCTCGTAGGCGAGTACCTGCACGGCCTGTGAAAGATTCAGGGAGCTATAGCCGGGATTGGCCGGAATCATCGTCACGGCGTGGCAGAGATCGAGCTCTTCATTGGTGAGCCCGGTGCGCTCGCAGCCGAACACGATCGCGACCTTGCCCGCCTTCGCCACGGATGCCGCGCGCGCCGCCGCGTCCCATGGCCGCAGTGGTTCGTCGCCCAGATGCCGTGGACGGGCCGAACTGGCCACCACCCAGACGCAGCCGGCGACGGCCTCGGCGAGCGAATCGACCACCTGCGCGTGGTCGATCACCGGCCCGGCATGGGCCGCCGTCATTCGTGCCTGCGGATGCGGAAAGCGATCGGGGCTGACCAGCACCAACTCGGTCAGCCCCATGGTCAGCATGGCGCGGGCGGTCGAGCCGATATTGCCCGGATGCTGCGTCTTGACCAGCACGATACGGATGTTGGTGAGCGGCTCGTTCGAAGAAAGATCAGTCATGTCTCAAGGCAAATAACGTTGAAGCTCGTCGGGCACTTCGCGGACAAACTCGTCGTCGAACGGCAAGTGCGGCATCGATTCCTGTATGGCGAGCAGCAGGCGTCGCCCCTGCTCACCATCTTTCGGTTTCTTGTTGCGATTGCGTTCCGGCTTCTCCGACAGCCAGAGTTTGTGCAAAGCCATCCACCGCGGGTCAGGCACCACCAGCCGAACGGGCTGATTGTTCATGTCGAATACGACATGCGCCAAGCTGCGGCCGCGCAACAGCCATTCCTGTTCGGGCAGCGGGATCGGCCGTATGGGCTCGCTGGCCGGAAAGTGCGCTTTCAAAGATGGGGCCAACAGCAACTCGACCTCATAGGCACCGGCGTTGCGCGCCTGAAAAGGCTTCTCGTAGTTCGGCGTGAACGTCGAATCGACCGACTTGAGCAAGGAATAGAACGGTGTCGCACCGCCGCCAGCGACCGTCATCTGCGCCTGCCGACACCAGGCAAAGTCGCAGTCCTCCGTTGTTTCAAGACCGATCGCGAAGCGATCCTGGGCCTCGAACTCATAAACGGGCATTGCATTGGTCCCGACCACCAGCAGCGACGTACCCAGCAAGGCGCGACGATCCGCTTCGCGGCAGATTTTCCCGAGAATCGGGTGAACTCGTGGCAAGCGATGTGCACGATACTCCGCGGCGATCAACCCCAAACGCTCGCGAAGCTCGGCGAGCGCGCGATCAATCTGCGGCCTGGCGATATCCTGAGCATGCTTCAGCGCCTCGGTCTCGGCGTTTCTGCGACCGAGTGATTGCGCGCCGCTGCGGCCGAAATGACGGTACAGGTACTCCACCCCGTCAATACGCTTCCATTCCAGACGGTGCGCGTGCTCGTCGGCCTGGCGGCTCGCGTGCAGCCAGGCGTCATACGCCACTGCGGCGTTTTCAAGAATCCGGAGCTGTTCGGATCTGAGCTTCATGGCAAATTAATCAAAGACTTAACCAACGTCAGCAAGAAACTCGGTGAACGTAGGTTAAGTAATTGATTTATCAAGAGGCGCTCAGTGTATGCGCATGCACTCTGATATTCTATTTGCTTATCCCCATCGCTCAATCCCGGCCCGTCATGCACCCGCTGGTCAATATTGCTGTTTCAGCCGCACGCTCCGCCGGCAACTTCATCATGAAGTACTACGAGCGCAGCGATCAGCTGCAGATCGAGCGCAAGGCCAAGAACGACTTCGTCACACAGGTCGACCGCGGCGCCGAGCAGGAAATCATCCGCCTGATCCGCAAGGCCTATCCGCAGCACGCCATCCTCGCCGAAGAGAGTGGTGCAAGCGGCGACAACGAAGTGACCTGGATCATCGATCCGCTCGACGGCACCACCAACTTCCTGCACGGCATTCCGCACTTTGCCGTGTCGATCGGCATCGAGGTCCGCGGCAAGCTGGAGCACGGGGTGATCTACGCACCCTGCACGCAGGATCTGTACGTGGCGTCCAATGGTTCAGGCGCGACGCTCAACAATCGCCGCATGCGCGTCAGCCAGTGCAAGGAAATGGAGCGCGCGCTGATCGGCACCGGCGTGCCGCTGCGTGAGGAATATCTGGACCGCTATACGCCGATGCTGCGCAATATCGCCGCCAATACTGCCGGCATCCGTCGCGCCGGCTCGGCGGCGCTGGATCTGGCCTACGTGGCTGCCGGCCGTCTCGACGGCTACTGGGAATTCAATCTCAAGCCCTGGGACATCGCCGCTGGTATCGTCATGGTGCAGGAGGCCGGCGGCATCGTGCGCTCGCTGGATGGCAGCGACGACGTACTCAAGCATGGCCATATTCTGGCGACCACGCTCAAGCTGGGCGACGAGCTGACCCAGCTGTTGCGCTGAGCACGGCGTCGCCACGCTAACGAATTCCGTAACCTTCCGAAAATCCGCCGAGAATCAACGACGATGCTTGGACGCCTCATGCCTCGCGAAGGCAGATTCTTCGATCTTTTCAATGCACACGCGCAGCAGATCGTGGTTGGTGCCGAGCGCCTGCTGGGTCTGATGCAAACCCTGGGTGTATCGGCCGAGCAAGCACAAAAGCACGCGGACGAGATCGACGTCATCGAAGATCGCGCCGACAAGATCACGCACCAGACCGTTGCACTGCTGCATTCGACCTTCATCACGCCGATGGACCGGGACGAAATACACCAGCTGATCTCGCGACTCGACGACGTCCTCGACATGATCCAGGGTGCCGCGCAGATGGTCGCCACCTATGATCTGCGCGCGAGCACACCGGAAGCCGTGCGCTTCGCGGAAATCATCCTGGCGTCGGCGCTCAAGGTTGCCGAGGCCGTGGGCCTGCTCTCCGACATGGACAACGGCCCGAAGATCATGGCGGCCACCCGCGACATCGGCACCCTCGAAGCCGACGCGGACAAGCTGCTGCGCGACGCGCTGTCGAAGATATTCCGCGAAGAACCGGACGTCCGTCAGCTGATCAAGCTCAAGGATCTTTACGAGTCGCTGGAAACCGTGACAGACCATTGCGACGACGTCGGCAACATGCTCGAAGCGATCGTCCTCGAAAACTCCTGAGACGCGCGATGGAGCACGTGACGCTGCACGTCATCATCTTCCTGATCGTGCTGGCACTGGCCTTCGACTTCATCAACGGCTTTCACGACGCCGCAAATTCGATCGCCACCGTCGTCTCCACCGGCGTGCTGAAGCCGCAGTTCGCGGTCGTGTTCGCGGCATTCTTCAACTTCGTCGCCTACTTCATTTTCCCGCTGAAAGTCGCTGCCACGATCGGCAAGGGCACCATCGATCCGGGCATCATCGATCACTACGTGATCTTCGGCGCGCTGGCCGGCGCCATCGTCTGGAACCTCATCACCTGGTATTTCGGCCTTCCATCGAGCTCCTCGCACGCGCTGATCGGCGGCCTCGTCGGCGCCGGCATCTGCAAGGGCGGCATGGGCTCGCTGATCTGGTCCGGCCTGCTGAAGACCATCGCCTTCATCGTGCTTTCGCCCCTGCTCGGTTTCGTGCTCGGTTCCATCCTCACGCTGGCCGTCAGCTGGATCTTCTTCCACTCGACCCAACGGCGCGTCGATACCCTGTTCCGGCGACTGCAACTGGTCTCCGCATCGCTCTACAGTCTTGGACATGGCGGCAACGATGCGCAGAAAACCGCCGGCATCATCTGGATGCTGCTGATCGCCACGACGGCATCCGATCCCGGCGTGCTGCCCCACTGGATGCACGCCCATGCCGACCACCTGCCCGGCTGGATCGTCGGCGCGTGCTACGTGACGATCGCAACCGGCACCATGTTCGGCGGCTGGCGCATCGTCAAGACCATGGGCCAGAAGATCACCAAGCTCAAGCCGGTGGGTGGCTTCTGCGCAGAAGTCGGCGGCGCCGCGACCCTGTTCATTGCCTCCGGCTTCGGTATTCCGGTTTCGACAACCCACACCATCACCGGCGCCATCATGGGCGTCGGCGCGACCCGACGCTTCTCCGCGGTGCGCTGGGGCGTGGCCGGGTCTATCGTGTGGGCGTGGACCTTGACGATCCCGGCCAGCGCGATCATCGCGGCGCTTGCCTGGCACCTTGGGCATCTCGTGCTTTGACCGGGTGGCCCCCCCCCTCGCCCCGGAAAGAATGGGTTGGGTGAGGTGGTCGTGCATGAAAGCTGCAGCAATCACCCTCACCCGATCAATCAGACCGCAAAGCTCTCGCGAGACTTCCCGGCAGCTTCGGCATCCGCCAACCATTTCGGCGTACGACCACGGCCAGTCCAGGTTTCTCCTGTGACCGAGTTCCGATACTTGGCAGCGACCTTTCCGGTACTCTTCTTGGCCTTGCTGCTCGGCTTGAGGCCACCGAGGTCAGCGATCGTCAACCCGTACTTCTCCATTTTTTCCTTGATCTCGGAAATTACTTTTTCTATTTCGGCCTGGCGAAGATCCTCTGCCTGGCGCGTCAGGGATTCAATCTGCTTGAGCAACTCGCTATAGGTAGCCATTGTTTCTTTTCTCGCAGTCGTTCAACTTGGAATATTAATGGTCGAATTTTGAAGTAAATTCAGATAACTGAAAAGCAATTCGCCATTTTAACGATATTCTCACTTGAGTTGAAGATATCTCTGTCGGGCAACCCAAGATGCATGGGCAAGCTTTTTGCGTCAGCAATATTTACGTATAGAGATACCCAAAAGCTACACGGAAACATGGGGCTTCACCCCAATAACTCAATCATAACAATTAATAGAAATGCATATTGACTGGTCATACAGCGCAGCCGGGCTAGGTATTGGATTCCTCGTTGGATTGACTGGAGTTGGTGGTGGCGCTTTGATGACGCCTGTCCTGATGCTGTTGTTCGGCGTGGCACCGCGCACGGCAGTGGGCACAGATCTTTGGGTCGCCGCCGTCACGAAGCTCGTCGGTGGCACTGTGCATCAGCATCACGGTTCGGTGGACTGGGAGGTATTTCGACGCCTTAGCGCGGGTAGCATCCCAACTGCGGTCCTGACGCTCGTCTGGCTCCACACCAGCGCGGTACAGAGTTCACAGGATGCCCGGATGATGACGGCTCTGGGCGTCGTGCTCATCGTCACGGCAGTCGCAACGATTTTTCGCCAGAAAGTGCATGCCGTCGGCAATCGGTTACGTGAAACCATGCCGACACAATTCAAGTTGATTCAGCCAGCCTTGACTGTCTTCGCCGGTGCCATTCTGGGCTTCCTCGTGACGTTCACGTCGGTCGGCGCTGGCGCGCTCGGCGCGGTCATGCTCCTCTACCTGTATCCCAAGCGCATGAAGCCGGCGAAGCTGATAGGCACGGATCTCGTGCACGCCGTGCCGCTGACCATCGTCGCCGGAACCGGACATTTGCTCTTAGGCAATGTCAATTACGTCTTGATGCTCACACTGCTTCTTGGCAGCGTGCCAGGGGTCATCATCGGCTCGTTCGCGAGCAGCCGCGCACCCGAAAACGTCATCCGGGCGGCGATCGCGCTGGCGCTTGTTGCGTCCGGCATAAAAATGATCTCGCTGTAAGTGCCAACTTCCCGCTCAATATTCAAACCCCGAGTCATGCAAAGTTCACTCAAATGCTTCAAGGCATACGATATCCGGGGGCGCGTTCCCGACGAGCTGAATGAGAACATCTCATTCCGGCTCGGCCTTGCTTTTGCGGAGCGATTCCAGCCACGAACGGTGGCACTGGGCCGCGATATCCGGCACTCGAGCAGCACGCTCCTCAACGCGCTGGCGCACGGCCTGAGTCAGCGAGGTGTGGACGTACTGGACCTCGGACTCTGCGGCACCGAAGAAGTGTACTGGGCGGCACAGCAGCCCGGAGTCGATGCCGGCATCGAAGTCACGGCCAGCCACAACCCCATTGACTACAACGGGATGAAGCTGGTGCTCGGCGGTGCGATTCCGGTTTCAGGCGATTCGGGACTTCGCGATCTGGAACGAATGACGGCGAGTTCGGTGGAAATCTGTCCGAGCGGACCAGCGCCCGTTCGAGCGGCCAGTTTCCGGCAGCGCTACGTCGATTTTTTGCGAGCGTATATGCCACCACCCGGTACGCACCGATTGAAAGTGGTGGTCAATCCGGGAAATGGGGCTGCCGGCCCTCTGCTTGAGGCACTGTCGCCGCACCTGCCATTTGAGCTGATTCGGGTGAATTTTGACCCTGACGGGAGCTTCCCGAACGGCATACCGAATCCATTGCTGCCAGAAAATCGCAGCGCAACCAGCGATGCCGTTGCGCAGTCCGGTGCCGATTTCGGAGTTGCGTGGGATGGAGATTTCGATCGCTGTTTCCTGTTTGATGAAAACGGAACATTCATCGAGGGGTACTACATTGTCGGGCTGCTCGCTGAAGCGCTACTGCGTGCGACACCCGGCCAAAAGATCGTGCACGACCCGAGGTTGATCTGGAATACGATTGATATCGTGTCGGCAGCGGGTGGCATTGCCGTGCAATCGAAGACGGGACACGCCTTCATCAAGGAGCGCATGCGCCATGAAGATGCCATCTACGGTGGCGAAATGAGCGCACATCACTATTTCCGCGACTTCGGTTACTGCGACAGCGGAATGCTGCCTTGGCTATTGGTCGCCAAGCTGATATCCGAATCAGGCAGGCCCCTGTCCGCGCTCGTCGAAGAGCGCGTCAGACGCTACCCGGCGAGCGGTGAGATCAACCGCACAGTTCCGGACGTAAGAGCCGTCATTGAAGGCATCCGCACGCGGTATGCTGGGACAGGAGCGACCGACCACACAGACGGCCTCAGCATGGAATTCCCGGCCTGGCGCTTCAATCTGCGCGGCTCCAACACCGAACCGGTGCTGCGTCTCAACGTAGAGTCCCGCGCAGACGAAGCCTTGATGCGTCAGCGCACTACCGAATTGTTGGGCCTGATCGACCAGTTGAGCAGCCCTGCCCCAGCACACCTGTAGGAGCGGCGCAAGCCGCGATCACCCAAAGCACAAAATGTTGCGCTTCGGCTAACGTCCATACCGCTCCGGCAGCAAGGCATCTCAAATTCTCGCACCAACTACTGACGAATCAGCCGCATGAACACGTCGAACAACGCTCCCATCCGTATCCTTCCCGTGCTCCTGGCCGGTGGTTCCGGCACTCGCCTCTGGCCGCAATCCCGCGAGCAGTACCCAAAACAATTCCTCAACCTCATCGACGACAAGTCGCTACTGCAAAATACCGCGCTCCGTGCGGCTCGCATTCCCGGATCGCTGCCGCCGCTGGTGATCTGCGGCGATCAGCATCGTTTCATCGCTGCCGAGCAATTGCGACAGATCGGCATGACGGACGCAACGATCATCCTGGAACCGACCGGTCGGAATACTGCTCCGGCCGCTGCGGTGGCGGCACACTTCGCGACGGAAAAATATGGCGAGGATGTCGCAGTGTTCCTGATGGCCGCCGACCACACGGTTCGGGACAACGAAGCCTTCGTTCGCAGCGCCATCGCTGCCTGCGGTGCCGCAAGCTCCGGCCACATCGTCACATTCGGTGTCGTCCCCACGCGTGCGGAAACCGGCTACGGATACCTCAAGAGAGGGACAGCCCTGGATGGCGACGCCTATCAGGTCGCACAGTTTGTCGAGAAGCCCGATCTTGAGACCGCCCGGAAATTCATTGCCGACGGCGACTATTTGTGGAACGGCGGTCTTTTCGTTTTTCGTGCGAATGTCTTTCTGGGAGAACTTACCAAATTCGAACCGGGAATCGCCGAAAATGCCGAAAATGCATACAGGCTCGGCAAGCACGATCTCGATTTCATTCGCCTGCACGCAGACAGCTTCCAGAACTGTCGCAGCGACTCGATCGACTATGCCGTCATGGAAAAGACAGCACTGGCAGCGCTGGTGACCATGGACGCAGGATGGGATGACGTCGGCAGCTGGGAATACCTCGCCGCGCTGCCACCCAGCGACAACAGTGGAAATGTCGCCCGCGGCGATGTCTTCCTCGAGGGCTCGCGCAATAACCTGATCAGTGCGAATTCAAGGCTGGTAAGCCTCATCGGCGTTGAAAATCATGTCGTGGTCGAGACCGCGGATGCCGTACTGATTGCATCCAGGGACCATACGCAAGACGTCAAGAAAATTGTGCAGAGACTCAAGGCGTCAGGCCGCAGTGAAGCCCAAGTGCACCCGCGCGTCTACCGTCCATGGGGCTGGTACGAGACCATTGCGCTCGCCGGCCGCTTCCAGGTCAAGCGCATCATGGTCAAGCCCGGCGCAAAGCTCTCGCTCCAGATGCATCACCATCGCGCAGAGCACTGGATCGTCGTGTCCGGCACTGCGCAGGTAACGATCGAGGACAAGGTCTTCCTCCTGTCCGAGGATCAGTCCACGTACATACCGCTCGGCAACAAGCATCGCCTCGACAATTCAGGGAAGATTCCGCTGGAAATCATCGAAGTTCAGACCGGAAGCTACGTCGGCGAAGACGATATCGTTCGATTTGAGGATATATATGGGCGTTAATGCCCACCGTTGCCGTCTGCCAGAGTCCGACTAGGGGGCTTGTAGCCGTGAACGGTCCGGCACGCTACGCCTGGACCATCAACGGCCCTTCAGGCTCGGTCGCCGGCAGCCAAGTCAGCGCCAACGGCAATATCGACGCGCAAGCACGATACGCTCACCACTGTGGACCTTTATCAACAAGGGTGCCTCGACTGCACTTTTGTAATGACCGAAAATTTTCGAGAGTCGACAGCATGAAGGGTGGAATCTCCAAAGCCCGGCACTGGCTTTTGGTTCTGGGCGTGCGCGGCGCCGGCGGTGTTGCAGGTGTTTTGGCCACCATTACGGCGTCGCGGCTGCTGGGTGCCAAGGATGCCGGCCTCGTTTTACTTTCGCTGTCCATCGTGACCGTACTATCGGCTTTTTCCAGAATTGGCTTGGACAATGCGCTGGTGCGGCACATAGGAATGCATGCGGCCAACGGCGAGTGGAACAAAGTGCAAGGCGCCTTCCGTTTGGCGCTCAAGTGGTCAGTTCGCACGTCGCTTTGCACTGCCGCGTTGGTCTGCCTGTCCGCCGGCATGATCGCCGAATACGGGTTTCATAAGCCCGCGCTGGCGCCAGTCTTGCAAATCATGGCCTGGATGGTCCCGGCGACAACCATTTACGTCCTGTGCGCCCAAAGTTTCATTGGCACCCGACGCCCGGAAATAGCCACTTTTCTGCAGAACATCGGGTTGCCGCTGAGCTTTGTGTTGCTGCTGACGCTCGCAACGCTGATCTCCCTGCCTGCGCGCGGCGAGATATTGGGCGCCGCTGCTTACACGCTGGCCGGCGCTGCAACTCTATTCCTGGCCCTGACTCTTTGGTCGAAATTAATACCGGCAGCACCCCCGATGTCCGACGCCGAAGCCCTGTGGAAAAGCGCAGCTCCGCTATGGGTTGTGGTGCTGATGAGTCAGGTCGTGAGCTGGGGCGGACAAATTGTTTCAGGGATATGGCTTGGCGCAGCCCAAGTTGCGCTGCTGGCGGCAGCACAAAGAACCGCCGTGCTCATCAGCCTGGTTTTGATGGTAACCAATATGCTGGTAGCGCCCAGATTCGCAGCGTTGCATCAGCAAGGCAACGCAAAGGACCTGAAGCGACTTGCGAGACGGTCAACCAGCTTGATGACCCTTGTTGCGACAATCGTGGTCAGCGCAATCGCCGCCGCCGCGACGCCGCTGATGCGGCTTTTCGGTCACGAATTCATACCTGCCGCGGCTCTACTCAGAATTCTGGTACTTGGCCAATGGGTCAACGTGGCCAGTGGTTCCGTTGGCCTGCTCCTGCAGATGACAGGGCACGAACGAGACATGCGCAACATCTCGATTTTTTCCGGCTGCCTGGCGGTTGCACTGGCAGTTGCACTCACCAGTTACCACGGCGTTGTGGGAGCGGCTTGGGCAATAACCCTGACCGTAGCGATACAAAACGCGGCGGCAATGCTGATGGTGCGATATCGACTCGGTTTCTTCACATTCGGACTGATTTAGCCTGCGGCAACGATCAGCGCACCTCGTGTGCGGTAAAGCTGAAATTACTGACAGTCAGCGACAGCTCTCGATCGTCACTGCAGAACTGGCTTACATCACTTTCTTTATCTCTCAAGAACTTATCCGACTTTGCTTTCACACCAAATTTCTCCTGCAGTTCTTCTTTGTATTTACTTTGAACATAAAGGCCCATCTGCATACGATCTGGCGCCGAATTCTGCTTGTTGGGGTAGATGAAGCGGTCACCAGATTGATTATCGTTTGGTGCCGCTGGCATCGGTTTACCGTCAACGAGCACGCCGACCGCTCCTGTTTTTCCAGGGCGATCCCACTCAACATCCACATGAACGCGATGAGTTTCATTTTCACTAATTGGCGCCTCGGCTAGAACGACTCGGCAAAATCGATCATTAACTAAATCATCCGAAGATCGGCAGTAACCACTAGCCCGTGCAATCTTCATCGCCAACTGCAACGTACCGTGCAAATCTTGCGAACCAGAAGGTTTTGTGTAGAACAATCCTATAACCGGAGACCCTCCATCCAAGGCGCGATCTCGCGGACCAAAATTACTAGAGTGCCATTGCGCAATGAAAGCACCACGACTCCAATCACCTATGAGATGCCCTGAGTCGTTCAGCGAGAACGACCAATCATATGAAACTCTAGGAAACCGCTTTTCGTCTTCAACCCCCCATACGCCGCCCTGAGCCCTATCTGACGCGACCACGTTTTGCACAATTTCGGTACGAAATCCCTTCCCCAGATAGTCGCAAGGCCTCCATTTAATGTGAACCACCGGCCCTTCAGGAGTAGACACCACCACGGGTTGCGACCGCTTGCTTGCTTCTATGCGCCAACAACGGTTCTTTGATAAATCGAGAATATCAGGAGCACTTCGCAAAACTCCTGAATCAACAATACCGCATTTAGCACTGCTTTGCCCCGAGCTTATCGTGAGCGGGAACGCTAACAGCAGTGATACCAAGGTCATGGCACTTAACTCGCGATCGAAAAAGACTCTCTCGAGTCAGGAATTTCAAAGCTACGTTCGTACTCAAAAGCGTCAAAGTCGCAACTGTAAAGTTCTCGAACGCGCTCCGCGCTAGCCTCAGTATAGTAAGTACGCCAATCCAAACTCCGCACAGATCGATTTACAGGCGCTAGAACAACATTTTTCATACCAACGGCGCGCAGTACCTGATCAAGATCGGCTTGCAGATTTTCAAATCGACACAAATGATCAACCATTATTTTTCCAGCATGGTCACAAACGTAGAATGCCTGCGGGCGAAACAAATTATGGAGACAAATTCTGGATGGCTGAAGATATTCAAGAACAAACGACTCGAAATTAGGAGCGCGACGAGCCACGTCAGCCGCCAGCGGTCCATCTGTGCCGGGAGATCCTCCGCCCATTAGATAGCTGTATATTGACACCACGCGATCGTAAGGGTTCCTCACTACAGCCAGCTTCCTGTAACGTTCAAATCGATATTTGTTAGCTTGCCAGAAGACCTGCCAAGGAATATGCATGCGCGCCCTCTTAGCCTTCATAGCATCCAGAAATGCAGTTCCACCGGTTTTGGGGACGTGGATGAATACTATCCTATTGGCCCGCATATAGCGGCGATAAGGGTATGGATCATATAACCTTACTGCGTCAAACAATGCCGATCTGATAAAGCTATGCGCTTTCATAAGGCCGCAATTTCCAATTCTGAAAGCGAAAGTTGGTCTCGATATTTGGCTGACGGCTGTCTCCACGATTTAATAGCTGTCCAGCAAGAAAGAACAAAAGAGCTAGAGCAATACAAGCGGACATGTCGAATGTGCCGCGCAAGCTAACAAGCAATCGAATCAATGGAAATATAGCTAACCAAGAGCACCAAAGACAGAATATCTTTTTTCCCTCTGGAAGCCGACTAAACGCTGGACGGAGAAGCTGGAGCAATAACAGTAAGGTCACACCTACAGCAGCGATAAGAGACATCAGACCACCTTGATGCCAAGCGTTAATTACATACTGGTCAGCGTAGTAAGAGTTATCGACCAAGGAGCCTGCGCCATACCCCCAAAACGGATGTTTACTTATCTCTATCAGTGCCTGCCCGTACCGTTCGACTCGAGGGTTTTCCAAAATATCATCAATGAATTTTATTTTAATAAAATCCCAAGCAGGGATAGCTAACGCCACGGAAACAAAAAATCCCAAAACAATTCCGTATCGAGCCTTTCTTTTGTCGCCACTCATAAAGACTGAGCTAGACATAAAAACCCACAGCAGCGCAACGATCGCTTGACGGCTGAGCGTCGCCAAAATCAAAGCCGCGAGAAACACTTGAACAATTGCCGAAAAATGTCGCTCTCTTTTGTTCACATAGGCGACACATTTTGCGCAAGCTAGGCCGAGAGTAAAAAGCAATGCCATGGTATGCCGCGTAGCTGAACTATATGTGTCCGCGTCTGTTTCGTTAAAGAGCCCTTTAAAGACAGAATACTGTATGCGGTCCGGATCAAGATCAACGAACGCTCTGACGTAGACATCGATCGGATGAATACCTTTATGGGCGAGCTGAATAGAGGCGACTATCAGCACTCCAATTCCTGAAATAAAAGCGGCCCTGTATATAATACGACAAGCATCTACAAAGCCTATTCTTGATATCCCAGAAAATAAAAGGATAACCCAGCTTAAATAAATGGCATCTCGCAAAATGTCAAATAACCCCTGCATCGGCTTCGGCGAATGCACAAGCGATACTACCTGGATAATCAGGTTCGCAACATATAAAATTAAGAACCAATATATAAAATTACTTCTGAAATTTGGGAAGTAGGCGGCGGAAAACACGACACCACATAGCAAGAGGCCAGCCGACATCACAAACCCGAGATCTGAGATCGTTAACGACCCAGCTATTTGGATCCATTGAAACGGAGCACAAAACACGGCCACGAATATAGCCGCTGCAGAAAGCTGCTTATTCATCGCTCATTTGCCCGTGTTCCTGACCAACGTGTGGGTTTACGCGATCCTAGAAGCCCCCTACATAAGCCGTACGCGCACCCTGCAGCATGGCTGACATGCATCGCCGGCAGAACACGAATCAAATTCAGCATTGCACGGTCGCGCAACTGAACAACCTTATGAATCGATATGACGCCAATGGCGGTGACATAGACTAGCGGCAACGCTAACGCCAGAGGTGTTGCCAGCAATAGCAACATCACCAGAAAAAAGCAGAACGGGACGAAGCCACGCAATGGCGGCTTGACGCCAGTCACGGTCAGGATTTCAATCTTTGCTGCTGCGTATTGGTAGACCATGCGCCCGAGTTGCTTCAGCGTCGCCCTTGTGAAAAAGATGAACGGCTCCCCCGGATACAGCAGTACCCGCAGCCCGGCGGCTCGAATCCGGCAGTTGTGCTCCAGATCCTGGCCGCGGATGAAGCGCTCATCGAACAGCCCTACGCGATCAAAAATCTCTCTGCGCCAACATCCGAACAGCAGCGTATCAACTTCCTGAAGTGCCGCACTGGAGAGACTCCGATGGCTGGCGCCGACAGCAGCACGCATTCCCATGGCCACGCTGATGCATCGCGCCAACTCCGTATTTGCTCCGGGTTCGCAGACATGCGGCGTTCCGATATTGCCCACGTCCGTCGCGGCGCTATCCATCAAAGCAACCAGAGTCCGAAGATAGTTGTGCGGATACTGAGAGTGTGCGTCGCAGCGAATGATGATTTCCCCGCGCGCTTCCTTCAGTCCAACATTCAGTCCGTGAACCTGAAATTTCCGGGGATTATCCAGCACTCTGATATTCTGATTTTCGTACGCAATCCTTTGTAGTATCTCCCTTGTTCCGTCGTCGCTCCGGCCGTCGATAATCAGCATTTCCCAGTCGTAGTCGACGTTGGTCAAGCCTGCCGCCAGCGACTCCGCGCAGCGCTGTATATATTTGATCTCGTTGTAGCACGGAACAATAACACTGAGTTTCATACCGTCGTCCTTCGAAGCGCCCGAACACCGCGCTGCCGCAACTTGTAGCGTATGCCTTCGAAAAGGCCAAATTCCTGAACGTAGGCGCCGATCACGCGTACAGCGTCGCGAAGCGCCGCCAGACGGACAGCGAACGAACCGGGAATCCTGGGCTCAGCGCCTGGATCGATCTGCAATGCCGCATAACCATGCGCGCGCATACGGTCGACACAAATGGATTCGACCACGCGAATGGTGCGTGAATCCACATTCTGGAGAAACTTGCCGCTGTTGTCGGATTTGACTCCGCGATGGCCGGCTCCTTGTCCCCAGCGTTCGGAACTTGCGGGTAAATCCAGCATTGATTGCTCGAAATTCACCCCGAGCAGTGAGCAGATTCGAGATAGCTGTGGGCGTGGCTCCGCCAGCAGATCTTCATATTTGAGCTCCAGCAAATTGCTGCCGTGGAGCAGACCCCGGGACTTGAGCGTATCAAGGTGGATTTCCGTCTTTCTCCAATCGAGCGCACTACGCAAGGCGGACTTGCTCCAGGCGGTCGCCATGGACATGGCCACATCTCGGGGATCTCGCACAATGTGGACAAACTTGGCACTCGGTGCCCACTTCAGAATTTCCTCA
Organism: Solimonas terrae; assembly: GCF_011067135.1. Taxonomy (GTDB): domain Bacteria; phylum Pseudomonadota; class Gammaproteobacteria; order Nevskiales; family Nevskiaceae; genus Solimonas; species Solimonas terrae. Next base: position 264,876 of record NZ_JAAMOW010000003.1, on the reverse strand, counting down.
GCCATCCACGCGTAATTGGGTGTCTTGTCGCCCCACAGCACAGTGCCGGGCAAATTTGCTTGAGGTCGGCTGGCCACTACGACATCCCGCAGAACGGCAACTGGATCAGCGCAAAACAACCGTTCTGTCAGTGCTTTTGCACTGACCTTGTGTCGGAGTTGCATCAGGAACGCATAGTTGCTGCGTTCGACGATTTTTTTTGCCAGCCCCAAAAAAGCAGCATCGTCGGCTACTAACTCACGCGCCCTGATCAAGTCCGGCAAGAACTGGGATTCTTCCGGCGGAAGAGTGATAGCCGTGTGTCGCGCAAGGAGGTCGCGAAGCAGAGTCGTCCCGCTTCGTGGGACACCGATGATGAAGAACGGAGATCCATCAAGCATTGACGATGAGCTCTTCAACCACAGCGTCCACGTGGGCCTTCCAGGTCATTCGCAGTCGAACCAGCTGCTCACCGGCCTGGCCTATTGTCAGGCGAAGTTCGGGGCTCATCATGAGCTTTTCCAGAGCGTCCACTGACTGTTCCAAATCGCGGCCATCAACGAGAAATCCATTCCGGCCATCAATGACATATTCGCTGGGACCGCCATCCCGGCCACACACCACAGGTAGACCGCACGCCATGGCGTCGATGATCGAGATCCCAAAACCCTCGATATCTCTTGCGTCGTGCGCGCTGGATTGCGGATGGAAGAAAATATCGGCTTGTCGATAAAGGCGCCAAAGTTCCGGCTCGGGAACAGCGCCTGCCAAATGGATACACCGACCCGCGTCTCCCAGCTCTTCAATCGCCGCCAGCAGCGCCGGGTGTTCCGGTCCATTGCCCGTTATGACGTAACGAAAGCTCGGCACACCACGACGATAAAGTTCGCCCACCGCACGTATCGCGAATGGCAGATTCTTGCGCTTCACAAGTCGGCATACGCTCAATATCAGCAGAGGCTCGCGCCGATCGGTATCGGCGACGACGCTGCGACCAGCAGCAGCAGCAGTGGTCGCGGCGCTTGATACTCCGTTCCACGCCACCAGGCTGGGTACAGCTTTAAGCGACGGCAAAGCGCCCTCTATTTCGCGCTTCGTTGCGTCGCTCACGTAGACAAGCAGGTTGACCCTGCGCAGAAGTCTCTGTGCAAGCCAGCGCATCAGTCGCGATTGCTCTGTCAATTCACGCCCATGAACCGTCACGACCAGCCGCGCTCGTACGCCGAGCATCATCAAGGGCAGACACATCCGCCAGCTGGTGGCATGAACAAAATGCCATTTCCGCTTGCGCAAAGAGCACAGGCGCCGGAGAGTCGAAAAAATTGCCCTAAGCTGCGATACCGTCGAGCTCGGATGCTTGCTCCGGCTCACAGTTTCACCGGGGCGGAGCCGCTGGGTCATGCTCGGAGTGACAAGCGTTGTTGCGAATCCACTATCCGCATAGGCGTCGGCGAGTTCAGCGCTATACGCCTCTATGCCGCCTACGACTGGGGGAATGGCTTTGGCAAGGACCAGCACCTCGGAGCACTCATGCATTTACACACACTCTACGATTTCTCGGCGCGAAAACGCGCTGACGGCAGTAATCATCAATTCGCGCGGATTCGCCTCACGCTACCCGCAAGGCTCCTCCGAGAACAGCTGCTGACCGGCAAAGTTCGTGACAACTGGCGCTTCTACTGGATTGCTTGGCCCCATTCGTCCTGGCGTGTCCCAGCCGAGTCAAACTCGCATCTGGTTGGCAAGACCCGTGCCGAGGCGTTCCGACCTGGCCCTCCTGATGCGCTGCATCAAGCGGCGTCCGGACAACACTCCGATCCAATCCATTTGCCTGTTTCTCTGTCCACGAAATTTTTGGCCGCCCCGGAGCAGCGATTCAGCCAAACTCGCAAGCGCCACTCACAACGTGGCCGGAAAAATCGAAGTCGCCGAATTTGCGAGTTTCATCAACGCTTGGTTGAGCTGTACTCCTGCTTGTACGCGTAGGAATAAGAACTGTAGTAGCCATATCCGCCGCCGCGCACGCCAACCTGATTGAACAATATGCCGCGAGGGTTCACACCGGCATTTCGCATTCGACGAATGGTTTCTTCGATCACGTTCATCGAATGCTCCCCCTCCTTCAGTACCAGCAGGACATTGCCGGCTACTCGCCCAACGATACAGGCGTCGGTAACCGGCAATACGGGTGGCGTATCAATCAGGACGTAATCGAAGTTCTTTGAAAGATTCTGAAGTAATTGATTGAATTTTTCGTGCAGAAGCAACTCGGACGGATTCGGGGGCGTTGTCCCGTTGGTCAAAAGGAACAACCCGTCAACTGCCGTCTTCTTGATGACAGAGGCCATATCGGCATTGCCGGCGATATAGTCGCTGAGTCCGGGCGCAGCGGATTCCCCGAAATAACGATGCAGATAACCGCGCCGCAAATCCGCGTCAATGACGAGAACTCGCTTCCCCGATGTCGCCAGTACCGCACCAAGATTGATCGATACAAATGACTTGCCCAGGCCTTGGGTTGGTCCGCTGAACATCACGATGTTGTTGCCGGATTCGAGCAGAGCGAACTGCAGCGATGTGCGCAAGCTGCGCAGTGCTTCAATGGCAACGTTCTCCGGCTGGGCCGTCGCGAGAATATGGCTCTTCTTATCGCTCTGCCGGAACCCTCGACTCATCTTTTCCTGCGCCGGCGTGAATGGGATCGCGGCATATGTCGGAAGTCCGAGCGCCTTCTCCACCTCGTCGGGGCTACTGACGCCGCGGAACAACGCCTTTTCTATGAGAATGTAGCCAACGCCAAACATCAATCCGACAACCAGACTAATGGCGAGGACGAATACTGGCTTCGGCTTGGCAGGATCGATCGGCGCCAACGGGTAATCAATGATGCGGACGTTACCGACAGTCCCGGCCTTGGCGATTTGCAACTGCTGCGCGGAGTTCAAGAGCGCGGTGTATAGGCCGGTATTGACCTCCAGATCGCGCATCAGGCTCAGGATCTCCTGCTGTGTTTCAGGAAGCGCTTCTGTCCGCTTCTTGAGATCAGTCTCCCGGTTATCAATTTCCCGGATTTGCGCATCGATCCCCTGGATGACGGGGTGATTCGGAGTGAATCGCTGCAAAGCCTCCTGACGCTTCTGTTCCAGCTCAAGCCGTTGAGTGCCCAGATCAACCGCAGTCTGCAGAACGAGGTCGGTCTCCTTGGTGATGTCGATCGAACCCTGCTTCATCTGGTACGCGTTCAATCCGGCCTGCGCGGCATCAACCTTCGCCTTGATCGCGGGAAGCTGCTGCTGCAGGAAGTCCAATGACTGCTGGGCTTCAGCGGAGCGTCGCTCGACATTCTGACGCAGGTAGGCGTCTTCAATTTCTCTTATGACGTTCGTCACCGCTTGCGGTGACTTTCCGTCATAGGTGATTCCGATGACTCCCGAATCCTTGGTCTGCTCGGCGATCGTTAGTGCCTGGCTCAAGTCGTAAAGCACATCCTGACGGGCGAAGTGCGTCACCGTGAAATGGGTGCCCGCCGCCGCTTGAAGATCCTTGACGAACAACTCGACGTTGCCGTCCGCCAGCTTTGCCGTAGCCGTCTCGCCAACGTGTCCTTGCAAGAGCGGAGCGCCATCCAGGCCAAGGAGGGTATAGGCACCTTTGCTCCCGGCCACCAATGTGAGGCTTTGGTCGAGCAGCGACGGCGGCACCGCAAAGCTCGAAACGTCAATCAGCTCACCACTCCATGCGAACCGGCTCATGCCAAGCAAAGCGGGAGCAATCTGACCGGGCGTACCACGATGCTGGGCAATGAAGCGGCCAATCAGCGGAAAATAGTTGGGTCCAGCCTGGATATCCAGCTTCAGATTGTCGATGACCTTGTTGAGCACCATACGGCTCTGGAGGATCTCGATTTCCGCTTCCGTCTGCACCGGGGCGCCAAGCAGTGCGGACAGGTCGCTACCGCCTAGGGAACTGCTCAAACTGTTGTTGTCTTGTTCGACCTGCACCAATCCGTTTGTTTCGTAAACGGGCGCTTTTGCAATCAGGTAGAGAGCCCCCAGCGCCAAAGTGATCAGTACGGCCAACAAGAGCTTAAACTTGCCCCCCCAGAGCACCGCGAACATCTGGCGCAAATCTATTTCATCGTGTGCGCCATCCGATGCGTTCGCTGTCGGCTGAATTGGTGGAATACGGTCAGCAGTCATTTTCTGTGTTAATCAATGTGAAGTAAGAACCCAAGACATTAGCTGGGCCGTTTTATATACGCGTCAAGCCAACTGCCGATGGCACAACCACCGACATCATCGCTCCTCGAAATTCGATGACCGTGTCCGAACGGGGCATTGCCAGTCGCTTATTCGCGGCAGCTGACTCCAGCTAGTTCGTCAATCGATCAATCTGGAATACTGTCGTCACCGTCGGCAGAATCTCACGAATGATCAGATTGTACTGGGCAAACTTCGTCGCCTTGACGTAGACCACGTCCCGGGCATCGAGATCGAATTCACCCGCAAGAAGTAGTCCCGCCGGCTGTGAAAGATCCAGCGTAAAGACTTCTGCAGGTTTGTTGGGTTCGGCCGGTTTGCGAAATACGAGGACACCGGAATCGTTGGCCGACAGCTGGTCCAGGCCGCCGGTCTTGGTCAATGCTTCGATCAGTGTCATCTGCTGCTGGCCCATGACAACCGGCCCTTGCTTTGTCACCTCACCGAGCACGAACACCTGATCATTTGAAGTGTCGGGCACATGAATGATGTCACCCGGCTCCAGCGCCGGATTGATCGCCGGACGCGCGCCGGAGAGCAGGCCCGCCAGATCGATCGTGTACGTCGTCCCACCACGAACCAGCAGGGCATCCCGCCGGCTCGCCGCCGGGTTCAGACCCCCTCGCTCGTTGATGGCCTCGAGCACGCCCTTGGTCGTGTCGTCCAATGTCACCAGACCGGGCTGCGCCACTTCTCCCGTCACCTGGATTCGGCCCGAGCGGTAGGCCACCACCCGGACGTCAACCTGCGGCTTGGTGACGACCGACCTCAGTCTGTCCGTCAACTCGGATCTGACTTGTTCGATGGTCTTGCCGCCGGCACGAACCAGGCCCGCATACGGGAAAAACACCATTCCGTCCGCAGACACGAGCTGGCCGGCCGTCACCGGATCTCTGGTGACGGCGCCAAAGGGGTTGGTGAGCTCAATGTGGTCCCAGACCACGATTTGCAGCACATCTCCGGGGCCAATTCGGTAATCCAGAGGAGGTTGCGTGGGGTCCGCGGCGGGAAGGGCGCCCGAAGGGGGCGGACCCGCAAGTTCCGCAGCCTTTTGCGAAGCAATCAGTGCCGGTGTGACGTCGAAGACTTGATATGGAATGTCGCCATCAGGCTGACTGCTGCCGGCACTCACGCGCAAGCCGGGGACCAGCGCGCACCCACACAGCGAGACGAGCGCGCCCAGCCACGCGGCGCGAAAGGAATTCTTGACGAACATACCGGTTCCCTAGGTTTTAGTATTGAGGCATCAGAACCCGTCTGCGGGCCGATGCCGAGCCGGCCTAGTATGCCCGCTCGTCTCCGCGAAGTGCACGCAGAACCGTCAGGCAGACGAGTTTCACATCCATCGCAAAGCTGACGTTCCGGCAGTAGAACACGTCGAAACGAACCCGGTGGTTCATCTCGCGCACGCTGCGGGTTTCGCCACGGCAGCCGGAAACCTGGGCCAGACCGGACACACCGGGCTTCACCGAATTGCGCTGGGTATATGCAGGAATCAGGTCCTTGAACATGCCGTCGAGCTCCGGCACATGCGGGCGTGGCCCGATGACCGACATGTCGCCGACGAGCACATTGACGAACTGTGGAACCTCGTCGAGATTGGTCCGGCGCAGAAAGCGCCCCACGGCCGTGATCCGGCAATCGTCCTTCTGTGCCTGCACGAATCCGGCATTCGGACAGTGGGCCATCGTGCGGAACTTGAGGCAGGTAAAGACCTCACCGCCAAGACCGACGCGACGCTGGCGAAAGAACACCGGCCCCTTCGAGTTTGCGCGGATTGCGATGGCAAGCAAGGGGAACAACCAGCTGCCGACCGCGACGAGAAAAGCCAGCGAGAAAATGATGTCGAAAAGTCTTTTGCCGAACGCCTGATAGACCGTCGTCTTCGCCGTTGCCGGCCTGACTTCGCGGCGTGTATGCGGGCCTACCAGCGTCAGATTCGGTCGCTCTGCCACCGCTTGACGAGGCGTTCCATTGGGCACAGCCCGGCCGTCTCTGTCGCGCGACGGAAGTCGCTCAATTGCTGCACTGCCTTCCATACACCCCATTCCTGTGCGCATTCGCCATTGAGTGCGCGGCTAAAAAGCATGCTGCTCTCGGCGGGCCCCACACTGCCCCTTTTTTGAACAGCCGCACCATCAAGGAGCGACTACCTTATACCGATTCAGTCATGGTGCAAAGCAGCATGAAGCATGCCATAGGCCGCCAGCCTAAAGTGTGACGGCTGCCTCATTTGCGCCATACCCGATTCGTGGGGTTTCGGATGCCGGACGTAGACGGTGACACGCCGGGACGAGACCGGCTGCGGCTTGGCACGGCGCCGAATAGTTGTCACCGGGCGCCGAATAGTTGTCGCCGGGAAGACGAGCCGCTCCCCTGAAGCCCGGGGAAGCGGGCTTGGTCGGCGCACCAAAAGTGGGGGTGACCGATAAGTCGCTACGGCAGACCGTCGATTTCCTTCTCGGCGGGCGGCAGCAGATCCTCACGCGAGATACCCAGCGCCACGGCCAGGTTGGTCGACACGTAGATCGAGGAATACGTGGCGACGATGACGCCGACGATCAGCGCAACGGAGAAACTGTGCACGGTGCTGCCGCCGAAGGTGAACAGGGCCGTCAACACGAGCAGGGTCGTCAAGTGCGTGATGACCGAACGCAGGATGGTCTGGTTCACCGAGAGATTGACCACCTCGAGAATGCCGCTGCGGCGCTCGCCGATGAGGTTTTCGCGAATGCGGTCGAAGATGACGATCGTTTCGTTGTTGGAGTAGCCGATCAGGGCGAGGATGGCGGCCAGCGTCGTCACGTCGAACTCGACCTGGAACACCGACAGGAACCCGAGCACCATGAGCGCGTCATGGATCAGGGCCGCGATCGCGCCGACCGAGAACTTCCACTCGAAGCGGAACATGATGTACGCCGCGATGCCCATGAACGCGAACAGCAGCGCCAGGCCGCCGGCACTGAACAATTCTTCGCCGATCTGCGGACCGACGAAGTCGATGCGCCGCAGGGTGATCTGGCTATCGGCCGAATGCAGGGCGTCGAGAATATGTGTGCTGACCTGCGACGAATTCTCGCTCTTGGCCGGCGGCAGGCGGATCAGCACGACGGACGACGCACCGAAATATTGCACGACCGCCCGATCGTAGCCGGCCTCGGCGAGATCGCTGCGAACCTTGTCGAGCTCCACGCTCTTCGGATACGAGACTTCGACCAGCACACCGCCGGTGAAGTCGATGCCGAAATTGAGGCCACGGAAAACGACCAGCAGGATCGCCGCTATCGTCAGCACTGTGGAGACAGCCAAGCCCACCTTGCGCTGGGCCATGAAGTCGATTTTGGGAACGCGGGCAAAGAATTTCATCGGTCAGCTCGGCCGCAAAGGGCGTAGATCACGTTGTCAGTATGCTGCACGCCAGAAGCGACGCAGTGAGGCTGAAGAGACTCGGGGGCGAAACGCCGCCGCCCACCTCCCCTGACCCCTCCCCCCGCAAGCGGGCGGAGGGGAACAAGAGCAGAGCGGCGACGCGGGGCTTCAGCCGAGTTCCGCCACGAGCCCTCTCCTACCTTGAACGAGAAGCTTGGGTGAGGCGGTACTTCTGGCCTGGGTGCGAAACGCCGCCACCCACCTCCCCTGGCCCCTCCCCCCGCAAGCGGGCGGAGGGGAACAAGAGCAGATCGGCGACGCGGGGCTTCAGCCGAGTTCCGCCACGAGCCCTCTCCTACCTTGAACGAGAAGCTTGGGTGAGGCGGTACTTCTGGCCTGGGTGCGAAACGCGGGCACCCACCTCCCCTGACCCCTCCCTCCGCAAGCGGGCGGAGGGGAACAAGAGCAGAGCGGCGACGCGGGGCTTCAGGCGAACTCGACCACGAGCCCTCTCCTCCTTTGGAGGAGAGGGTTGGGTGAGGAGGTGCTTCTGGCTTGGGCGCGGAACGCGGGCACCCACCTCCCCTAACCCCTCCCCCCGCAAGCGGGCGGAGGGGAACAAGAGCAGAGCGGCGACGCGAAGCTTCAGCCGAGTTCCGCCACGAACCCTCTCCTCCTTCGGAGGAGAGGGTTGGGTGAGGAGGTGCCTGCGCCAGGAGATGCACTGCGTCGATCACCAGATCGGCACGTCTTTCAGCTGACGCTTCGCAAAGCACAGCTGCGCCAGTGCACGCGAACCCACGATGGCCGTGAACTGCGACGTCAGAATGCCGATCGCAAGCGTGATCGCAAAGCCCTTGACCGGGCCGGCGCCGAGCGCGAACAGCACCACGGTACCGATCAAGACGGTGACGTTGGCGTCGGCAATGGTCAGGAATGCACGGTCGTAACCAGCCTCGATCGCGCTGTGCGGTTTCGAGCCATTGCGAAGTTCTTCTCTTATGCGTTCGTAGATCAGCACGTTCGCATCGACGGCGATACCCATGTGCAGGACCACGCCGGCGATGCCGGGCATTGTCAGAGTCGCCTGCAACAGCGACAGCACGGCGACGAGCAACAACAGGTTCAACAGCAGCGCGCTCACGGCAAACAGGCCGAACACGCGGTAGTAGAAAATCATGAAACATGCGACGAGCGCCAAGCCCAGCGCGGCGGCCGTGAAGCCTTTGCGGATGTTGTCCGCACCAAGGCTCGGACCAACCGTGCGCTCCTCGACGATGTCGACCGGCGCAGCCAAGGCACCTGCCTTCAGCAGCAAGGCCAGATCATGTGCCTCCTTGCTCGACAGTCCCGTGGTCTGGAAGCGCTTGCCGAACACGCCGCGGATGCTGGCGACGGAAATCACGTCCTCGACTTCGCGATGCTCGCGAATCGGCTCGCCCTTGGCGTTGTAGTTGGTGACGACCTGGCGTTCCTTGAACAGCACCGCCATCGGCTTGCCGACGTTCTTCTCGGTGAACGCGAACATGCGCTTGGCAGCGCCCGAGTCCAGCGTGACGCTGACCGCCGGGCCGCCGTCCTGATCGACGGTCGAAGACGCATCGACAAGATTGTCGCCGCCGGCGATGACTTCGCGCTTGAGCAGGATCGGCTGATGGGTGTCGCGGTGATAGAACAGCTGCGTACCGGCCGGCACCACGCCGGTCGCGGCCGCCGTCTCGGCATCACCGTCCGCGACTGCGCGATATTCGAGCGTCGCCGTGGCACCGAGCAGGTCCTTGACGCGCGTCGTGTCCTGCACGCCCGGCAACTGCACGACGATGCGGTTGGTCCCCTGGCGCTGAACCAGCGGCTCGGCGACGCCGAGCTGATTGACGCGATTGCGCAGCGTCGTCAGATTCTGCTGGACCGCGAAGTCGACGATGCGCTTGGCTTCCTTGTCGGACAGCTTGATCTGCAGACTCAGCGGCGCATCCGGCAGCGTCGTCAGCTGGTATTCGTTGAACTCCTTGGAAATGGCGGCGCTCGCGGCTTCGAGATGCTCGCTGTCGGCGAAATCCAGCACCGCAGTATTGCCGTCCTCGTGACGCCCGGTATAACGGATGTCTTCCTTGCGCAGCAGCGCCGGCACGTCGGTGACGATGCGATCGACGGCCTTCTTGCGCACGTCGTCGATGTCGACCTCGAGCAGGAAGTGCACGCCGCCGCGCAGATCGAGGCCGAGATTCATCGGCCGCGCGCCGATCGCACGCAACCAGCCCGGTGTCTTGGACGCCAGATTCAGGGCGACGACGTACTCGCGCCCGAGATCCTGCTTGAGCTCGTCTGCTGCCCGCAGCTGCTGCTCCTCGGTATCGAGGCGCACCACCCACTGCTGGTTCTCGATGCGGCTGCCGATCGGCGTCAGGTTCGCGTTCTTGAGCGACGCGGCGACCTTGTCGCCGAGGTCGGCCGGGATCGGATCACCGTTTTCCAGCGAAATCTGCACGGACGGATCGTCGCCATACAGATTCGGCGCGGCATAGATCACGCCGAACACCAGTGCTGCGATCAGCAGCAGATATTTCCAGCTTGCGTAGGTTTTCATCGTCGTTCGGTTATCGCGCCTGTGCTCGGACAGGCTGTGCGCGGGAAAGCGCGGGCCCTACTGCGACTTCAGCGTGCCTTTCGGCAGCACGCCGGTGATCGCCGACTTCTGCACTTTGACGTGCACATTGTCGGCAATCTCGACCGTCATGTAGGTTTCGCCGAGGCCGACCACCTTGCCGGCGATACCGCCGCTGGTGGCGACTTCATCGCCCTTGGCAATCTTCGCGAGCATGTCGCGGGTTTCCTTGGCGCGCTTGCTCTGCGGGCGGATCAGCAGGAAGTAGAACAGCGGAATCATTACCAGCAAGGGCCAGAACGCGCTCAGCAAACCCTGCGGAGATGTGGCGCCGGCCTGCTGCGCAAATGCGGGGCTGATCAGGAAATCCAACACGAAAAACTCCAGTGGCGCTGAAAACGAGCGCGCGATTATGCCGCATGTTGGGGGTGGCCGCCCGAGACGCCGCACCGACCCCGTCTGCATGCCCACCGCGGCGCAAGACATCGGACTTGTTCTGTCTGTGCCAGGCGCAGGTCCCTCGATACGATCGCTACGCGATCACTCGGGACGAACGGCCTGAAGGACAGCGGCGGCCCCATCCACCCGTGACGAATCGCTCGAAGGACCGCCGCGGAGCCCCCTTTCTTCCCGTTCATGCCGAGTGCCGCGCGCAGCGCGGTGTATCGAGGCACGAGCCGAGCGCACGGCAAAATCGTGCTGCCGTCACCGATGCCGGATTCGGTTCCCTCGATACGATCGCTACGCGATGACTCGGGACGAACGGCCTGAAGGACAGCGGCGGTCCCATCCACCCGTGACGAATCGCTCGAAGGACCGCCGGAGCCCCCTTCTTCCCGTTCATGCCGAGTGCCGCGCACAGCGCGGTGTATCGAGGCACGAGCCGAGCGGACAGCAAACTCATACTGCCGTCACCGATGCCGGATCCGGTTCCCTCGATACGATCGCTACACGATCACTCGGGACTAACGGCCTGAAGGACAGCGGCGGCCCCATCCACCCGTGACGAATCGCTTGAAGGACCGCCGGAGCCCCTCCTTCCCGTTCATGCCGAGTGCCACGCACAGCGCGGTGTATCGAGGCACGAGCCGAGCGCACGGCAAACTCAGGCCACCGTCGCCTGTGCTGGATTCGGCTCCCTCGATACGATCGCTGCGCGATCACTCGGGACGAACGGCCTGAAGGACAGCGGCGGCCCCACCCACCCGTGACGAATCGCTCGAAGGACCGCCGCGGAGCCCCCTTCTTCCCGTTCATGCCGAGTGCCGCGCGCAGCGCGGTGTATCGAGGCACGAGTCGAGCAGACGGCAACCTCAGGCTGCCTTCGCCCCTCGACCGATCGACTGGTAATGAAAGCCCGCAGCGGCCACCACCGCCGGGTCGTAGAGATTGCGGCCGTCGAAGATCGCCGGCTGGCGCAACAGCTTCTTGATCGCAGCAAAGTCCGGGCTGCGGAAAACGGCCCACTCGGTCACGATCGCCAGCACGTCGGCGTCCTCACACGCCGCTTCAGGGGCATCCACAAGCTGGAAATCGGGCCGCTCGCCGTAGAGCTTGCGGGTGGTCTCCATCGCCACCGGATCAAACGCCCGGACCTTGCCGCCTGCCGCCCAGATGGCCTCCATCAGCACGCGGCTCGGGGCCTCACGCATGTCGTCCGTGTTCGGCTTGAAAGCCAGGCCCCAGATCGCCACGGTCTTGCCGCGCAGGTCGCCGAGATAAGCCGTGATGCGCTCGAACAACAGATGCTTCTGGCGATCGTTCGCCGCTTCCACGGCCGTCAGCACCTGCAAGGTCTGCTCATGCTCGTGGCCGGTCTTGACCAGCGCCTTGACGTCTTTGGGAAAGCAGGAGCCGCCATAACCGCAACCGGCGTAGAGAAACTGGAAGCCGATGCGCGGATCGGAGCCGATACCGCGGCGCACGCTTTCGATGTCGGCGCCGACCTTCTCGGCAAGCAGGGCCAGCTCGTTCATGAAGCTGATGCGGGTGGCCAGCATCGCGTTGGCGGCGTACTTGGTCAGCTCGGCCGACTCGACATCCATTGCCATCACGCGGTCGTGATTGCGATTGAACGGCGCGTACAAGGCACGCATGCGCTCCAGCGGACGCGGGCCGTCGGTGCCGACGATGATGCGGTCCGGCCGCATGAAATCCTCGACGGCGGCGCCTTCCTTGAGGAACTCCGGGTTGGACACCACATCGAACGGCAGATCCGCGCCTCGCTCGGCCAGTTTCTCCTGCAGGGCCTTGCGCACCTTCGCCGAGGTTCCGACCGGAACCGTCGACTTCGTGCAAACGACGCGATAGCCGGACATGTGCGTGCCAATCGTGCGGGCCACTGCCAGCACGTACTGCAGGTCGGCCGAACCATCCTCCTGCGGCGGCGTGCCGACCGCGATGAAGATGATTTCGCCGTGCGCCACGCCGGTCGCGGCGTCTGTCGTGAAATCGAGGCGATTCGCTGCTGCATTGCGCGTCAGCAGGGACTCGATACCCGGCTCGTAAAAGGGGCAGTGCCCGGCTTTCAGCGTGGCGATCTTGTCCGGGTCCACATCAACGCAAAGGACATGATTTCCGACCTCGGCGAGACAGGCAGCAGTAACCAGACCGACGTAGCCGGAACCAAAAACGGTAACGTTCATGAAACTCCAATAGCTGGGGAGACGCGAGCGGCCGAAGTGTAACGGACCGTCGACCGCGCCCGGTAGGCGCAACGCAAATCACGGGCCAACCGCCGTCTCGATGAGCGGATGAGCCGCGCCGCGCCGCAGCACCCGAGTTCGAATTCGCCGTTGTACTGTGGTCAACCGGACTCTAAAAGCCCACCCGTGCGAGGCGGCACGGCGACCTCGGCGCTGCCGGCCACCTACAGCGCAGAGTGCCGCGGGACTGCGACGCCACCATTGCGCTCGCAGCGGCGAATATTCCGGCTGTCCGCCCGAAGCACCACCGGCATGCCACCCAAGTCAGCTTGTCGGCCGCCCTGTGCTAGCCTTGGCGCCCCCAAAAAGCACGAGCCCGGAACACCGCCATGGCGAGCTACAAAGCGCCCCTGCAGGAAATCAATTTCGTTCTGAGTCAGGTGCTCGGCGCCGACAAGCTGGCGGCACTGCCCGGCTACGAAGACGCCTCGGCGGAAACCCTCTCCGGGCTGATCGACGAAGCCGCCAAGCTGATCGAGAACGAGCTGGCGCCGCTGAACGCCAAATCGGACCAACAGGGCTGCACGTACAACGGCAACAACACGGTCACCGTTCCTGACGGCTTCGCCGATTTCTGGAAGGCCTACGCCGAAGCCGGCTGGATCGGCATCATGCAGAAGCAGGAATACGGTGGTGCCGGCCTGCCCTACACGCTCGGCAAGGTCATCGAAGAACTGCTGTGCTCGGCCAATGTCGCGTTCGCGCTCTATCCGGGCCTGACGCAGGGCTGCTTCGAGGCGATCGCCGCCAACGGCTCCGACGAGCAGAAGCAGACCTACCTGCCGAAGCTGGCGACCGGCGAATGGTCGGGCACCATGTGCATGACCGAGCCGCAGGCCGGCTCCGATCTCGCCGCGGTCAAGACCAAGGCGCACCCGCAGGATGACGGCTCCTTCCTGCTCGAAGGCAGCAAGATCTTCATCACCTCCGGCGAACACGAGATGGTCGACAACATCGTCCACTTCGTCCTCGCGCGCCTGCCGGACTCGCCGCCGGGCATCAAGGGGCTTTCGACCTTCGTGGTGCCGAAGTACCTGGTGAAGGACGACGGCTCGGTTGGTGAACGCAACCCGGTGAAATGCGTCTCGATCGAACACAAGATGGGCATCAACGGCTCGTGCACCTGCACGATGTCGTTCGAGAACGCACGCGGCTGGATGATCGGCAAACCGAACACCGGCATCCAGAACATGTTCGTGATGATGAACCTCGCGCGCATCATGGTCGGCTACCAGGGTCTGGGCCAGTGCGAGCTCGCCACGCAGAACGCCATTCGCTACGCGCTCGAACGCAAGCAGGGCAAGGCGTTCAACGGCGGCGATGTCATCGCCCATCACCCCGACGTGCGCCGCATGCTGCTGCAGATGAAGTCAGTCACCGAAGGTGCGCGCGTGCTGTGCTACGAGACCGCCATGCACGTCGACGCCTCGCACCACGCCGCCGACGCCGCGGCGCGCGAGGAAGCGCAGGACTGGGTCGAACTGAACACGCCGCTGGTCAAGGCGTTCTGCACGGACTCGGCGGTCGAGCTCGGCTCGATGGCGATCCAGGTCTATGGCGGCCACGGCTTCATCAAGGAGCACGGCATCGAGCAGATCGTCCGTGACTCCAAGATTCTCTGCCTGTATGAAGGTACCAACGGCATCCAGGCCATGGACCTCGTGCGCCGCAAGCTGATGCTGCACGGCGGCCGCCTGCCGAAGCGTTTCTTCGAAGCCGTGCGCGCCGACCTGGACGCGGCGCCGGCCTTCATCGCCGCACCGCTGGCCAAGGCGCTCGCCGAGCTCGAATCGACGACGCGCTGGGTGCAGGAATCCTACAAGCTGACGCCGGACGATGCCGCCTTCGGCTGCGTCGACTTCCTGCGCGCATTCTCGCTGACCTATCTGGGCTGGAACTGGCTGCGCATGGTGCGCGCAGCGGAAACCGGCGGTGATGCGGCTTTTGCGGCGAGCAAGCGCGCGACCGCGCAGTTCTTTGCCACTCGCATGCTGTCGCAGGTGCCAAGTCTGCTCGCCAACGTGCGCGAAAGCGCGGCCGAACTGATGGAACTGGACGTGGCCGCGCTCTGAGCGAGCGTGCTATGCAGGATATCGAGTTGGGGGCGCCACTCGATATCCTTCTTCGAAGTGCCGCAAGCATGCCTCGATACACCGCGCTAGTGTGCGGCACTCGTGCCTCGATACACCGTCTTCGACGGCACTCGGCATGAACGGTGTGGCTGGGCCGATCACCCCGCAAGACCGCCGTGACGGATATTCCTGAACCGTTCGTGCCGAGTGCCGCGCGTTAGCGCGGTGTATCGAGGCACGAGTGCCATCGAAGATGGTGTATCCAGTCACGCCTCATTTCGGGGCGCCCGGCTCGGCCGAACACGATCGATTCCGCTTCGCTGTCCTGCCTGCAGCTGTTACGCTCCGTCCACCAATCCGGGAGCATGCGATGACGACCGTCTACGACTTTGAAGCGAAAACCATCGATGGCAGCGAGCAAAAGCTCGACGCGTATTCGGGCAAGGTGCTGCTGATCGTCAACGTCGCCAGCAAATGCGGCTTCACGCCGCAGTACAAGGGCCTCGAAGCCCTGTGGCGCAAGTACAAGGACCAGAACTTCGCGGTGCTCGGCTTCCCCTGTGACCAGTTCGGCCATCAGGAACCGGGCGACGAAAACGAGATCAAGAACTTCTGCTCGCTGACCTACGAGGTCGACTTTCCGATGTTCGCGAAGATCGACGTCAACGGTGCCGGCACCCATCCCCTTTACAAGCACCTGAAGAGTACGGCGCCGGGTGTGCTGGGAACCGAAGGCATCAAGTGGAACTTCACCAAGTTCCTCGTCGACAAGAGCGGCAAGGTCGTCAAGCGCTACGGCTCGATGGACACGCCCGAAAAGATCGAGGGCGACATCAAGGCGCTGCTGTAGGGCGGCGAGCCGTGGCGTGTCGTTCTGGGTTTATCTCCTGCGCTGTGCCGATGGAAGCTTTTACGCAGGACATACCGATGACTTGCAGCGCCGTCTGGCAGAACACGAGCACGGCACCGCGCACGGCTACACCTGCCGACGGCGACCGGTAGAACTGGTCTATTCTCAGGATCTCCCGAGCAGGGAAGATGCACTGGCTGCAGAACGCCAGATCAAACGGTGGAGTCGGCGCAAGAAGGAAGCGCTGATCAAACACGATTGGCATGCTCTGCACGCGGCGGCGAAGAAGACGTTCGAGCGCGACTGATCGCGTGCCTCGATACACCGCCTCCGGCGGCACTCGGCATGAACGGTTCGGCGGTCTCACGACCACCCAACTCAAGCCACGCCACAGCGCCGCCGTTCGCCCCGAGTGATCGCGCAGCGATCGTATCGAGGGGCCTCCGCACATGCCGCCGACACCGGGCTGCATTCGTCGCCGGAGCAGTGCGCGGCTCGGTGTCAGAACGGCGCGTGCCTCGATACACCGCCTCCGGCGGCACTCGGCATGAACGGTTCGGCGGTCTCACGACCACGCCGCTCAAGCCACGTCACACCACCGCCGTTCGCCCCGAGTGATCGCGCAGCGATCGTATCGAGGGGCCTCGACGAGCGGACCTCGGATGTCGTGCCCTGGGGGTGACGGAGGAGCTCCTGCGACATCAAGCCGCAGGATCGCCATTTGGAGCCCGACCCGCTCCGACTAAAGATCCCGCGCTGCAAACGTGTCGCAGGCACCGACCTGCCCCGAATCGAAGCCCGATTTGAACCAGCGCACGCGCTGCGCCGAAGTTCCATGCGTGAATGAATCCGGCACGACTTCGCCCTGCGCCTGTCGTTGCAGGCGGTCGTCGCCGATCGCGGTCGCGGTATTCAGGGCGGACTCGATGTCGCCCTGCTCCAGCCATTGGTGGCGCGCCTGCGCGCGATTCGCCCAGACACCGGCGTAGCAGTCGGCCTGCAGTTCCTGTCGCACGGACAGGCCGCTGGCTCCCGTCATCTGTGCGCCTTGTGCCTGCGCACGCTGCGCGCGATCGAACACGCCCGTCAGGTTCTGCACGTGGTGACCGACCTCGTGGGCGATGACGTAGGCGTACGCGAAATCGCCGCCGCCGCCGAGGCGCGTCTTCATTTCGTCGAAGAAGCTCGTATCGAGATAGACCTGCCGGTCGCCCGGACAGTAGAACGGACCGGACGCGGCGGTGGCACCACCGCAGGCGGTCTGCACGCTGCCGGAGAACAACACGAGCTTCGGTGCCACGTACTGGCCACCGGCATGTTCGAAGATCTCGCCCCAGACGTCTTCGGTCTCGCCGAGAATCGCGCGCACGAAATCGGTTGTCTCGTCATCCGGCGCAGCGCTCTGTGACATCGGCGCCTGTTGTTCGATCTGCTGAACCAGCCCGAGCATCTCCAGGGGGCTCTTGCCGAGCAACAGACCGAGCACGACGACCACGGCAATGCCGCCGATCCCGAGCTTCATGCCGCCACCGCGACCGCTGACAACGTTGTCACTGCGCCGCGCGTCACGCCATTTCATGTCGGATTTCCTGGATTCGGGAGCGCGGCCATCGTCGCCGAGCGCCGGCGCTCACGCAAGATCTTGTGCGAGGTGTGCAAGCACACCAGCTCGCCGCGATAAGAATGCAGGAACCGGCAATTCCCTTACACATTCAAATCAGAACGTGTAATTCTTTGTTTAAAAATAAAAAAATAAAACAAGAACATCATATTAAATAATGATATTTCGCCTTTTTAATGCATAATTCATTGATTAATTTAATGAAATATGTATAATGCCGCCTCCAGTGCCGTCATCTCGGCGCGAAATCCACTAGCTTCACAGGGGGAGCGCGCATGCTGCTTGCTACAGATCTGGACGGGACGTTTCTGGGAGGGAGCCCGGAAGACCGTCAGCGTCTCTATCAACTCGTCAGTCGTCACCCGGATATCCGACTGGTCTTCGTCACCGGTCGCGGACTCGAATCGGTCCTGCCCTTGCTGTCCGACCCGGCCATTCCGACACCCGATTTCATCATCTGCGATGTCGGCGCCACCGTCGTCGATGCGCACACGCTGCAGCCGGTGCAGCCGCTGCAGGCCGAGATCGGCGAACACTGGCCGGGCGATCCAGTCATCGCCGCGGCGCTGGAGACCTTTGGCCTGCAACGCCAGGACGTGCCGCAGGAGCGGCGCTACTCCTATTTCTGCGGCGAAGCCGAAGTCAGCGACGAACTGAAAAAGGCGGTCGCCGATCTGGGTTGCGACCTGCTCTATTCGGCCGGTTTGTACCTCGATATCCTGCCGCGCGGCGTCAACAAGGGCACGACGCTGATGCGCCTGGTCGAACATCTCGGCGTCGATCCGCAGCGCGTGCTGGTCGCCGGTGACACGCTCAACGACCTGGCGATGTACGAGCAGCCGTTCAAAGGCGTCTGCGTGGCCGACTCCGAAGCGAAACTGCTCGATGCCACGCGCAACAACACGCTGGTGCTGCATGCCGGCGCCCGCGGCTGCGGCGGCATCCTCGAAGCGATCACGCACTTCGGTTTCCTCGGCAACGAGGGCATCGACGCGCACGCCAATCCTTCGCACGAGGCCGGCAAATCGGATCTGGTGATCGTCTATCACCGTCTGCCGTACGAGGAGTTCTTCGAGAACGGCAAGCTGGTGCGCCGCTCGCCGAGCTCGCCGAACGGCATCCTGCCGACCCTGCTGAGCTTCTTTGCCGATGGCCGCCGCGGCGCCTGGGTCGCCTGGGCGGTCGACGATCCCAAGCGCGGCCCGTTCGAGTTGCACACGCCGGTCGATGCCAAGCGCTATCCACGGCTGACGGCGGCGCGCGTGCCGCTGTCGAAACAGGATGTCGACGTCTTCTACCGGCACTTCTCGAAGGAAGCGTTCTGGCCGATGCTGCACACTTTCTGGGAGCGTGCGCGCTTTCGCGAAGATCACTGGCAGATCTTCTGCCGGGTCAATCGCGCGTTTGCCGAACGCACCGCCAGCGAGGCCGCCGAAGGCGCGGTGGTCTGGCTGCACGACTACAACCTGTGGATGGTGCCGGCCTATCTGCGCGAATTGCGTCCGGACCTGAAGATCGCGTTCTTCCATCACACCTATTTTCCGTCCGCCGACGTGTTCAATGTCGTGCCGTGGCGGCGTGCGATCATCGGCAGCCTGCTGCAATGCGACTACGTCGGCTTCCACATCCCGCGCCAGGTCGAGAATTTCGTCGATGTCGTGCGCGGCGCAGCGCCGGTGCGGGTCGTCGAGCGGCAGAGTTGCGCGCCACGTTTCGTCACCTACGGCTGCGCGGTCGGGCTCGAGCACTACACGACCGAGATCGCGGTCGGTGATCGCCACATCCGGCTCGGCGCCCATCCGGTCGGCATGGACATGGACCGCGTCGCCGAATCGCTGGCACGGCAGGACGTGCAGAAGCGCATGGCGGAGTTGCGTGCGTCGCTCAAGGGCCAGCGCCTGATCCTGTCGATCGAAAGACTCGACTACACCAAGGGAACGCTGGAGAAGCTCGGCGCGTTCGAACAACTGCTGGTCGAGCATCCGGAACTGGTCGGCAAGGTCACGCTGATCACGGTCTGCGTGCCGGCCGCCAAGGAGATGACGGTCTATCGCCAGTTGCAGCGCAATATCGAAGAAGCGGTGGGCCGCATCAATGGCCGCTTCTCGCGCGTCGGCTGGACGCCGGTGCAGTTCTTCGCACGCGCCCTGCCCTTCCACGAAGTCGTCTCCTATTACGCGATGGCCGACCTGATGTGGATCACGCCGCTGCGCGACGGCCTCAATCTGGTGTGCAAGGAATATGTCGCGACGCAGGGCCTGTCCGGCGGTCGCGGCGTGCTGGTGCTGTCCGAATTCGCCGGCGCCGCGGCCGAACTCAAGGGCGCGATCCTGACCAATCCGCACGACATCGAGGACCTCAAGAACGCCTGCTACATCGGCCTCAACATCGGCCAGGCCGAAGCCGAAGCACGTTTGCGCCAGCTGTTCGACATCGTCCGGCACTACGACAACCGGCGCTGGGGCGAGGACTTTCTCGAAGCCGTATCGCCGAGCGAAACAGCGGCTCACGCGGCCAGCGCCTGACGGGCACGCGCTCGAACCGGGCGGGTTGCCCCGGCGACCGCATTCGCGCTGGCGCCGCTCCTGCCGGGGTTCTAGATGCCGTCGGACGCCGACTGCACCGCGGCGGCTTTCGAACGTGCCGGCCGGCCTTCCGGCGAGGCGAGAAAGTCGCTGGCAAACGCCTCGTAGCGATCGTCCTCGATCGCCGTGCGGATGCGCTGCATCAGCGCCAGGTAGTAATGCAGGTTGTGGATGGTGTTGAGGCGCGGGCCGAGCATTTCGTTGCAGCGATCGAGGTGATGCAGATACGCGCGTGAATAGTGCCGGCAGGTGTAGCAGCTGCAGTTCGGATCGAGCGGCTGCGGATCGTCGCGATACTGCGCGTTGCGCAGCTTGAGCACACCCATGCTGGTGAACAGATGGCCGTTGCGCGCATTGCGGGTCGGCATGACGCAGTCGAACATGTCGATGCCGCGCGCCACCGCCTGCACCAGATCGCGCGGCGTGCCGACACCCATCAGGTAGTGCGGCCGATCCGGCGGCAGTTCCGGCCCCACGGCATCGAGCACCTTGATCCGCTCGGCCTCCGGCTCACCGACCGACAGGCCGCCGATCGCATAACCGTCGAAGCCGATCTCGCGCAGCTGCGCCAGCGACTCGCGACGCAGCTCGACATGCATGCCGCCCTGGACAATCCCGAACAACGAGGCCGGCGCAGGCAAAGCACCGCTTTGCCCCGCCGAGCCCGCGAGCGCATGCCGGCGCGAGCGGTCTTCGCACAATTGCGTGTGCTGCGTCTTGCAGCGGGCTGCCCAGCGCGCCGACAGCTCCATCGACTTGCGTGCCTGCTTGTCGGTCGCCGGGTACGGCGTGCATTCGTCGAACTGCATGATGATGTCCGAGCCCAGGGCGTGCTGGACTTCGATCGAACGCTCCGGGCTCAGGAAGATGCGGTCGCCATTGATCGGCGACGCGAACTTCACGCCCTCCTCGGTGATCTTGCGCAGACCCGACAGACTCCAGACCTGGAAGCCGCCGGAGTCGGTGAGGATGGGGCCGTTCCAGTGCATGAAACCATGCAGACTGCCGAAGTGGTCCCGGATCAGGTTTTCGCCCGGCCGCAGCATCAGGTGAAAAGTGTTGCCGAGGATGATCTGACTGCCGACCTCGCGCAATTCCTCGGGCGTGACGCTCTTGACCGTGCCGTAGGTGCCGACCGGCATGAAGATCGGCGTCTCGACGACCCCGCGGTCGAATCGGAGCCGGCCACGCCGAGCGTTACCGGATTGTTTGAGCAGTTCGAACTTCACGAAATGATGCTTTCGCCGAAAACGGCGCGCATTGTCCCATGACACCGGCCGGCGTGGCGCGACAGCGGCGATTCAGGCGCCTTGCGCTCCTCTTGTGTTCCGGGCGCGCCGCCGGCACGCTGCCGTCAGCCGCCATCATCACGAGGGTCCGCATGAGACCACTGCTCGCGATCATCGACCGCCTGCTGTTCGCCTTCGGCTTCGCGCTGGCGATGCAGCTGCCTCAGTTTGTCGACAGCTACACGCAACGCTACGGCGGCTACCACCAGGCGCTGGTCGACGGCATGGCCGAATACCAGCGCAATGCCGACGAGCATTACGGCGGCGATCTCGATGCGCTGATCGCCGAGCTGCATGCCGCACCCTCACCCGGCATCCACGGCATCGGCGACCAGCTCGAAAACGAACGCGCCCGCGAAATCGACATGCGTGCGGGCCTGGCGATCCTCGAACACGGCAGCCTGCCGCAAAAGCTCTGGTATCTCGGTCGTCATCTCGATCGCGAACTGGCACGTGCGACCTGGATGGCTTACACGCCCGGCCTGCCACTGTCCGCCGATGCACTGGTCTGTGGCCTGATCGGCGCGATCGCGCTCAGCAGCCTGTTCAATCTGCTGCGCTGGCCGTTCAGCGCGCTGCGCCGGCGGCGCGAGCGGCCGTTGATGATGCCGCCGCCGGCGCCACCGCCACCGCGCCCGGAACCGCGCGAAGTACGCAAGCCGCCGGCGCCGGTGGAGCGCCGCGCGCCTACGATCTGACGACGCCTTCTGCCGGCTCGATGAGCATCGCATCGCCGTAGCTGAAAAAACGGTAGCGCTGCGCGACCGCGTGCCGGTACGCTGCCATCATGCGCTCGTAACCACCGTAGGCGCAGACCAGCATCAGCAGTGTGCTTTCCGGCAGATGGAAATTCGTCAGCAGGCGATCGACGATGCGGAAGCGATAGCCGGGCGTGATGAACAGGTGCGTCTCGCCCGCCGCCGGCTGCAGTGTGCCGTCACGATCCTGCAGGGCAGCCGCCGATTCGAGCGCGCGCGTGACCGTCGTGCCGACCGCGATCACCCGCCCACCGCGCGCGCGCGCGGCGTCGAGCCGGGCACAGAGCTGCGCGTCGATCGCATAGCGTTCGCCGTGCATGCGGTGCTCGCGCAGATCGTCGACGCGCACCGGCTGGAAGGTGCCGGCGCCGACGTGCAGGGTCAATGTCGCGCTCTCGACGCCACGCGCGGCGAGTGCCGCCAGCAGGGCCTGATCGAAGTGCAAACCGGCAGTCGGCGCCGCAACCGCCCCCGGCTCGCGGGCAAACACCGTCTGGTAGCGTTCGGCGTCGTGGTGGTCCGGCGCATGGCCGATGTACGGCGGCAACGGCAGACGGCCGGCGCGCTCGAGAAACGCCATCACGCCATCGTCGCCGTCGTAGCGCAGATGGAACAGATCGTCGTCGCGGCCGAGCACGGTCAGCCGGTCGTCACCGATCTCGATGACGCCGCCCGCCTTCGGCGTCTTGCTGACGCCGAGCTGAGCCAGGAATTCACGGCTGTCCAGCACGCGCTCGACAAACACCTCGACACGCCCGCCGCTGCTCTTGCGGCCGAACAGGCGCGCCGGAATCACGCGCGTGTCGTTGAACACGATCAGATCGCCGGGCGCGAGCAGCGACGGCAGTTCGACGATGCGGCGATCCGCCAGCTGCTCGCCGACGTGCAGCAGCCGGCTCGCCGAACGCTCGACGCTCGGGTATTGCGCGATCAGGGCATCGGGAAGCTCGTATTGAAAATCGGCGCGGCGCATGTCGGTGACAAGGTAAAACGGAAAAATGGGGAACGTGGCCGGCGGCCGTCGCAGTGTCGCAATTATCCCACGCCCGGGCGCTGCAACGCAGCAAAACAAACCGCAAAACGCTGGGCTATAGTTCGCGCTCGCGCTTCGACAGAAGGCGCATGGATGAGGGGAGGACGCTGCGCGGCTATGGATTTTGCTGCACGCCCCATGGAAGTGTTCACGCACAAATTCTTCACGCCGATTTCGTATCCCGGCGCGATCCAGCGTGAGGAACTGCTGGCACGTCTGTTTCGCGCGCCGCCGTACGGCGTGGTCGTCGTGCAGGCACCGGCCGGCCATGGCAAATCGACGCTGCTGCAGCAGGCCAAGCATCACGGCGAAGCGCAGGGCGCGATCACCGCCTGGCTGACGCTGGACGAAGCCGACAACGACATGCGCCGCTTCGCCGGCCATCTGCAGGCACTGGTCGAGGGGCTCGGCAACGACAGCCCGATCGCCGCCGGCGAAGAAGCGGGCTCGCCGCGGGCAACGCGGCGTCGGCTGTCGGACTGGGCAGCCAGCCGGCTCGCGCAGTTCGACCGCGCCGTGCATCTGTACTTCGACGAATTCCAGGCGCTCAACAATCGCGCCGTGCTCGCCGTCTTCCGCGAACTGCTGGAACGCCTGCCCGACAATGTGACCCTGTTCATCGGCACCCGCGCACTTCCGGAAATCGGCCTGGCGCGCCTGGTCGTCAACAACCAGGCGCTGGTGCTGCGCGCGGACGATCTGCGTTTCTCGGAAACCGAAGCGGAACGCTTCTTCGGTCAGGCCCAGGACCTTGGCGTCAGCCGCGAGGAACTCGATGCGATCTATCGCCAGACCGAGGGCTGGCCGGCAGCGCTGCAGTTGTTCCGCCTCAGTCTGCCCAGCCCCTCGGTGCGCGGCGCCCTGCTCGATCCGGCCACGCACCGGCCGCGCCAGCTTGCCGAGTATCTCGCCGACAACGTGCTCGGTCTGCAGCCACCGCGCATCCAGCAGTTCCTGCGCCAGACCTCGGTGCTGACGCGCCTGTCGGCCGGCCTCTGCGACGAAGTCACCGGCTGGCAGGATTCGCAAAGCATCCTGCTGTTCCTCGAACGTTCCGGCCTGTTCCTGCGCTGCCTGGATTCGGAACTGAGCTGGTTCAAGTACCACACCCTGTTCTCGTCGTTCCTCGCCGACCAGACGCGCGGCGAAGAACCGGCCCTGCTCGACACCGTGCACCGGCGCGCCGCCGACTGGTTCTACGCGCACGGCATGCACGAGGACGCCATTCATCACGCGATCGCCGCGCGCAATTACGTGTTCGCGGTCGAGATCATGAACGTCTGGGCCGACCGCCTGATCGTCGATGCCAATCTGGCGACCGTCGAGCGCTGGTCCGACGCGCTGCCGCTCGACCAGATCGCCCTGCATCCCGAGCTGGCGGTGAAGATTGCCTGGGCACTGGTGTTCCTGCGCCGGCATCACAAGCTGCGGCCTCTGCTGTCGATTCTCGAAAAGGCGTCCGAAAAGCACATCGACTCCAGCGTCGTGCGCTCGATGCTGGCGATGGTCGTCGACGACGTGCCGCTGGCCTTCAGCATCGTCGACACCATGCAGCTGCGCGACCAGCAGCCGGAGGGCTTTCGCGCCTTCGAGCTCAGCGCGGCAGCCAATCTCAGCGGCTACCGGGCGATGTCGTCCGGCGACTTCGATGCCGAGCGCGAAGCCCTGCAACTCGCGCGCAGCTTCGGCACGCGCGGCGATGCCGCGTTCAGCGGCGGCTATTCGTTCGCGGTGCACGGCATCAGCCTGATCATGCAGGGCCGGCTCAACGATGCCCTGACGCATTACCGAGCCGGCCTCGCCGAACAGCATCTCGATCTCGACAAGTCGTTCGCCGCCGCATCGCTGGTCGCCTGCTACATCTACGCGCTCTACGAATGCGACGAGCTCGATCTCGCCGAATCGATGTTCCTGCAGTTCCATGATCTGATCACCGACGCGGTGCTGCTCGACTTCCTCGCGCTCGGCTATCTGGCGATGGCGCGCATCCAGGATGCCCGTGGCCGCGCCAATCGCGCCGACGAAGTGCTCGCCGAGGCCGAGCAGCTTGCGCACAACGCCGGCTGGCCGCGGCTCCTGCGCATCGTTGCCTGGGAGCGCGTGCGGCGCGCACTGCTGGCTGGCGAAGTCGAACGCGCCCAGGCGATCGCCAGCCGCATTCCGACGCAGGCGGAATTCGAACTGCCCGATGGCTGGATGATCTTTTCCGAATCGATCGAAGGCGATGCGATCGGCAGGATCCGGCTCGACCTGCACGGCGGCCGTCACGAGGCGGCGCTGGCGCGCATCTCGACCGAGATCGCCGCTGCGCAGCGGCAGCGACGTCAGTACCGCTTGCTGAAGCTGGTGGTCCTCGAAGCGCTCGCCCACCACGGGCGTGGCAGCGACAACCTCGCGCGACGCAGCCTGCGTCGTGCCGTGCAGCTTGCGGCGCCCGAGAGTTTCGTGCGGATCTTCATGGACGAGGGGGCGTCATTGCTGCCGCTGCTGCGCGACGAACATGCCTCGCTGATGCGCGACATCGCCGCCGGCGATCAAAGCCTGGCGCCCTTGCAGGTCTTCGTCTCGCAGCTCCTGTCGCGCAGCGGCCAGCTGGTCGACGCCGATCGCACGGCGCCGGCGCAGTCCGGCTTCCAGCCGCTGGAACCGCTGACCGATCGCGAAACGGAAATCCTCGTCTACCTCGCCAACGGCGTGTCGAACAAGGAAATGGCGCGGCGCCTCTTCGTATCCGAGAACACCGTCAAGTTTCACCTCAAGAACATCTACTCGAAGCTCGCCGTCGGCAGCCGCCTGCAGGCGATCAATGCCGCGCGGCAGATGGCGCTCATCCGCTGAGACGGGGACCTCGCTGCAGCGGCGCCTGGTAAATGCGGCGGCGCGCCACATTGATCGTGATCGCGCCGGGCACGCGCCCGCAATCAATCGGCGACGCGGACGACGAGCTTGCCGAGATTGTCGCCACGCAACAGACCCATCAGGCCGGCCGGTGCGTGTTCGAGACCTTCGATCACGTCCTCGACGACGACGATCCGCTGCTCGCGCAGCCAGCCGCTCATCTGCTCGACGAACGCCTCATGGCGCGTCTTGTAGTGCTCGAAGATGATGAAACCCCGCAGGCTCACGCGCCGGGTCAGGAGGATGCGCAGCCACTGCGCCGTCTGATCCGGGCCGTCGCTCGGCGCGGCGCGGTTGTAGTTCGCGATCAGGCCGCTCAGCGCGATGCGCGCGTGATCATTGAGCAGCGGCAGGGCCGCTTCCCAGACCGCGCCACCGACGTTCTCGAAGAACACATCCACACCCGACGGACAGGCCGCCGCCAGGCGCTCGGCGAAATCGTGTTGCTGATGATCGACGCAGGCGTCGAAGTGCAGCTGTTCGACGGCGTAACGGCATTTCTCGTCACCGCCGGCGATGCCGACGACGCGTGCACCGCGCAGCTTCGCGATCTGCCCGGCGATCGAACCGACGGCCCCGGTCGCCGCCGACACCAGTACGGTCTCGCCGACTTTCGGCTGGCCGATATCGAGCATGCCGACGAATGCCGTGAAGCCGGGCATGCCCATCGCACCAAGCGCCAGCGATGGACGCGGCATGTCGGTGTCGAGCCGCGTCAGGCCGGTGCCGTCCGACACGGCGTAGTCCTGCCAGCCGCTGGCGGCGAGCACGAGATCGCCGACGGCGTGGGCGGCGTGCTTCGATGCGATGACCCGGCTGACCGTCGCGCCCACCATCACCGCGTCGATCGCGACCGGTTCGGCGTAGGACGGCGCGTCGTTCATGCGGCTGCGCATGTACGGGTCCAGTGACAGCCACAGCGTGCGCAGCAGCAGTTCGCCGTCGTCGATCGTCGGCAGCGGCACGCGCTCCATGCGCAGGTCGCCGTGCTGCAGGCTCGCGTCCGGACGACGTGCAAGCACAATGCGCCGGTTCTCGGCAGCGGTTTCGGTCATCGGTATGGCCTCGGTGCTCAGCTGCTGAGCATGACGCGGTTGTCGGAACGGAAGCGCACGAACCAGTCGATCGCTGCGGGATTCTGCATGGCATCGCGATTCGCCGCTTTTTCCAGCGGCCAGCCGGCCAGCAGTTTGCGCACCGGCACTTCCATCTTCTTGCCGGTCAGCGTGTAGGGAATGTCGTCGACCGCGTAGAGCTGGTCCGGAACATGGCGGGGGCTGCAGTCGATGCGCAGCTGCCGTTTTATCTTCTCGCGCAGTTTCTCGTCGAGCGCGCCGCCGTCGCGCAGCTTGACGAACATCGGCATGAAGAAGCGACCGCCTGCCAACTCGCAGCAGACGATGAGGCTGTCGCTGATGTCCGCGATGCGCTCGACACTGCGATAGATTTCCGCCGTGCCGATGCAGACGCCGTAGCGATTGAGGATCGAATCGCTGCGGCCATAGATGTAGCTGCCGCCGCGCGCATTGCGCTTGATCCAGTCGCCATGCCGCCAGACACCGGGCCAGGTCGAGAAGTACGCGTCGCGATAGCGCTGGCCATCGCCGTCGTTCCAGAAACGGATCGGCATCGACGGACAGGGATTGGTGATGACCAGCTCGCCGACCTGATCGACCAGCTCGACACCCTGCTCGTTCCAGACCTGGACGTCCATGCCGAGCAGGCGCGACTGGATCTCGCCGGCGTGCACGGGCAGGGTCGGCACGGCACCGACGAGCGCCGACGCAAACTCGGTGCCGCCGCTCTGCGAGGTCACCCACAGTTCCGGCTTCACCTCGTCGTAGAACCACGCGAAGGTTTCCGGCATCGCCGGCGAGCCGGCCAGCAGCACCATCTCCAGCGCCGACAGATCGAAGTCGCGGCGCGGCTGCAGGCCATCCTTCTGCATGATCTGCGCGAAGCTCGGGCTGGTCCCGAAATGCGTGACGCGGGCCTGCTCGATCAGCTTCCACAACACCGCAGGATCGGGGCCGATCGGGCAGCCGTCGTACAGCACCGGCGTGGCACCTTGCAGCATGCCCGACAGCAGCACGTTCCACATCATCCAGCCGGTCGTCGAATAGAACATCGGCCGCGAACCGGGCCGCAGGCCAACGTGAAACGCCGTCAGCTTGCAGTGCTCGACGAGGATGCCGACATGACTGTGCACGACCGCTTTCGGCAGACCCGTCGTCCCGGACGAAAACAGCACCCACAGTGGATGATCGTGGTCGACGCGCTCGTAGCGGAACTGTGCGACGGACACATCGGGCCCTTCGATCAGTTCGCCCCAGCGCAGTGCGCCCGGCACGATCGGCGCGTCCAGCGGCTGCAGATACGGCAGACAGACCACGTGTTCGAGACTGGCGAGGCCGGCGACGATCTCGCTGACCTGCGCGTCACGCGGAAAATCCTCGCCCGCGAAGCGGTAGCCATCGACGACGAACAGCAGCTTCGGCGCCAGTTGCGCGAAACGGTCGATTACCGTGCGCGCGCCGAACTCCGGCGAAGCCGCCGTCCAGACCGCGCCGATCGCGGTCGTCGCCAGCATCGCGATTGCGGTCTCCGGCACGTTCGGCATGTACGCCGCCACCCGATCGCCGGGTGCGATGCCCAGTGCGCGCAGTTTTTCCGCGACGATCCGCACCCGGCGGCCGAGTTCGCGCCAGCTCGTCGACTCCAGTGGCCGCAGCTCCGAGGCATGCATCAGGGCCGGCGCGTCCGGGCTGCGCGATTCGTGGCGCAGCAGATGCTCGGCATAGTTGACGCGCGCTCCCTCGAACCAGAGCGCGCCCGGCATCTCCCGCGCGCTGCAGACTCTGGCGTACGGCGTGTCCGAGCGGATGTCGAAATAGCGCCAGATCGCGGCCCAGAACGCATCGTTGCTGTCGATCGACCAGCGCCACAGGGCATCGTAGTCCGGTAGGTCGAGACCGAGCCGGGCATTGACCCAGTAGCGGAAGTGTTCGACAGCGGCAGCGGACGCACGCTCGGCGGGCGGCGTCCACAGATGCGCACCTTCCGCGACATGCGTCGCGGCCGGTGCGATCTTCAGGGCCACCTTCATGCTCCTTGCGCGGTCGCTCAGGCGCTGAACGCGTTGACCGTCAGCTGCGGTTTCGACACCAGACCGAAGCTCTGCAGTACGCCAAGCAGCTCGCGATGGCCGAAGGCCTGGCAGCCGGACGCGAAGCCGTGACGCTTCGGCGGCGCCTGCACCAGGTGATAGGCCGCGTAAGCCTGCAGCAGGCCGGTCTGCTTGTAGTTGCAATTGCCGTGAATCACGCAGTGCGCATGACCGAGCGGACCACTGGCATGCACCGAATCCACGGAAATGTTCTCGCGCGGATTCTCGCGCGGCGGCATGCCGGACTGCAGGCTCGCCGCCATGTCGGACAGCGCCTTCTCCTGTTCGGCCTTCGGCAGTTGCTTGATCTTTTCCTCGATCACGCCGGTGATCTGCACCACACCTTCCATCACCGGCCGCGCAAACACGCCACCCTGCGCCTTGCAGCTCGACACGCGCGGATCATTCTTGAACCAGACCGGATGCGCGGTGCCACCCCACGGCAGTGCCATTGCGACCTCGTGCTGGCCGGGCACCACGACCTCGGATTTCGCGGTCGGCGCCCACTGCACGTACTGCTTGTTTTCGAGATAGTAGAAGTTGGCGGTGAGGATGCTGAAGATGGTCTGCGTCGACGCATAGGTCGGGAAGCCCTTCCACAGCACGAGGATGTCGAGCGTGTCGAGTCCCGGCGTCTCGAGGCAGATGTTCGCGGCGATCTCGCCGGTCGTGTACATCTGCGCGATGCCCGGCGACAGCAGCAGGTTCTTCGCCGCGAACTTGGCGCCCCACTTTTCCTCGGCATGCATCATCCAGTTCTGCTCGCCGTTGGTATCCGTGTAGTGCGCACCGGCATTGAGACAGGCCTCGACCGCCTCGTCGCCGTACTTCATGAACGGCCCGACCATGTTGCACATGACCTTGGCGCCCTTCATGAGCCTGGTCAGCGCTTCAGTAGTGTGCTCGACCTCGGCGATCTCGTAGTCGGCATTCTCGATGCCCGGCACCTTGTCGAGCACTTCCTTGATGCGCTTGCCGTCACGGCCGGCGGCCACGAACGGCACGCGATACTCGCGCAGGTATTCGGCGACCAGACGGCCGGTGTAGCCGGTCACGCCATAGATGACGACGGGTTTCTTGCTCATGGATCTCTCCTCAGGGTTCCGTTGTTTGTTTATGCGGTCATGCCGCCGTCGACGACGAGGTCGGAGCCGGTCACGTAACTGGATTCATCCGACGCAAGGAACAGCACCGCAGCCGCGATTTCGGACGGCCTGGCGAAGCGTCCCATCGGAATGCGCGCCAGCGTCTTTTCGGCGAAGGCCTGCGCCTGCTCCGGTGCCAGGGTTGCGAGCGCGCCACTGACCATCTGCGTTTCGGCAAAGCCGGGGCAGACGTTGTTGATGCGGATGTTGTAGCCACTGCGGGCGCAATGAATCGCAGCCGAGCGCGTGAAAATGCGCACGCCACCCTTGGCCGCGTTGTAAGCCGGCAGCGCGGCTTCGCCGAGCATGCCCTCGATCGACGCGATGTTGACGATCGATCCACCCCTGCCCTTCATGCGTGCGATCGCCGTCTGCGTGCCGAGCATCACGCCGCTGAGATTGATGTCGAGCGTACGCTGCCAGACCTGCGCCGTGATGTTCTCGATGTCGACCAGATCGGCGATGCCGGCATTGTTGACGACGACATCGAGCCGTCCCCATTTGTCGACGGCGGCGTCGAGACTTGCGTTCCACTGGCCGGCGTCGGTGACATCGTGCCGGCGGAACATTGCATTGCTGCCCAGTCTGGCGGCCTCCGCCTCGCCGACACCGGCATCGACGTCGGTGATCAGCACTTTCGCACCTTCGGCAAGCAGCGCCTCGGCCGCGGCGAGGCCCAGACCGCGTGCACCGCCGCTGACGACACAAACCTTGTCCTTCACGCGCATTGTCTTCTCCTGGCTCAGGCCGAGGCCTGCTGGCGCGACTTGCCACGCCAGTCGTAATCGGTGGACGTGTCAGCGAAGCGGACATACCAGTCGATCGCCTCCGGATTCATCATCGCGTCACGGCTGGCCGCCTTCTCCAGCGGCCAGCCGAGCAGCAGCTTGCGCACCGGCACTTCCATCTTCTTGCCGGTCAGCGTGTACGGGATCGCTTCGACCGCGTAGATCCGGTCGGGGACGTGGCGCGGGCTGCAGTCCTCGCGCAGCTTGGCGTTGATGCGCTTGCCCAGCGCCTCGTCGAGCGCGATGCCCGGTTTGAGCCTGACGAACAGCGGCATGAAGAAGTTGCCGCCCGGCAACTCGACGCAGACGATCAGGCTGTCGGCAACTTCCGGAACCTGCTCGACCGCGCGGTAGATCTCCGCGGTGCCGATGCGCACGCCGAAGCGGTTCAGCGTCGAATCCGAACGGCCGTAGATGTAGCAGCCGCCGCGCGCATTGATCTTGATGAAATCGCCGTGCCGCCAGACGTTCGGGAACACTTCGAAATAGGATTCCCGGTAGCGCTTGTCGCCATCGTCGTTCCAGAAGCGGATCGGCATCGACGGAAACGGCGTGGTCACGACCAGCTCGCCAACCTCATCGACGATCTCGCGACCGTCGTCGGTGAACGCATGCACGTCCATGCCGAGCAGACGCGTCTGGATCTCGCCGGCATGCACCGGCAGTGTCGGCGCCGCACCGACGAAGCCGCTGCACAGCTCCGTACCGCCGGACTGCGAGGTGACCCAGAGGTCCTGCTTCACGCTGCGGTAGAACCAGGCGAAGGTTTCCGGCGTCGACGGCGCGCCGGCGACGACAATCGATTCGAGCCGGCTCAGGTCGAAACGTTCGCGCGGCACCAGGCCGGCCTTCTCCATCATCTGCACATAGGTCGGGCTGGCGCCGAACGAGGTCGTGCCGGTATCGGCCGCAAGCTGCCAGAGAAAGTCCGGCGACGGGTGCGCGGGATTGCCGTCGTAGAGCACGACGGCGCTGCCGGTCAGCAAGGCCGCAAGCAACAGGTTCCACATCATCCAGCCGGTGGTGCTGTAGAAGAACATCACCGACTCGGGGCCGAGATTGAGATGGAAGTGCAGCAGCTTCAGGTGTTCGAGCAGGGCGCCGACATGGCTGTGGACGATGGCCTTGGGCAGCCCGGTAGTGCCGGACGAGAACACCACCCAGAGCGCGTGATCGTAGGCGACCTGTTCGTAGCGGAACGCTTCGCGCGACACCGGCGCATGATCCATCACGTCGGCCCAGCTGCGCAGCTGCGGCCAGGCCGGTGGCGCTGCCTGCGGGTCGAGATGCGGCAGCCAGACGACCGTCTCCAGCGACGGCAGGGCGTCGACGATGCGCCGCACTTCCGCCGCGCGCGCGAAATCCTTGCCGCCGAAACGATAGCCGTCGGCTGCGAACAGCACTTTCGGCTCGATCTGCGAGAAGCGTTCGATCACCGTCTTGACGCCGAATTCCGGTGCCGCCGATGACCAGGTCGCGCCGATCGCGGTGGTTGCCAGCATCGCGATCGCGGTCTCCGGCACGTTCGGCATGTAGGACACGACGCGATCGCCCGGGCGCACGCCCAGCGCGCGCAGCCGCGTGGCAAGCACGCGGACCTGGGCGCCGAGATCGCGCCAGCGCATCTGCGCCAGCGGCCGCGTCTCGGAGCGGTGATGGAAGACCACGGCGTCCGGCGCGATCGCCTCGTGACGCAGCATGTGCTCGGCATAGTTGAGCCGGGAATCCTCGAACCACTTCACGCCGGGCATCTGGCGACGATCGAGCACGCGCGAGAACGGCACCGTCGCCTGCACGTCGAAGTAATCCCAGATCGTCTCCCAGAACTGCTCGGGTTGATCCACCGACCATCGCCAGAGACCGGCGTAGTCGTCGAGCGCGAAGTCCAGGCCGCGCCGCTCGCGCAGCCAGTTCTGGTAGCGCGCCAGCTGCGAGCGCTGCGCGAACTCGGGGCGCGGCGTCCACAGCAGTTCGCCTTCCTGAACCATGTCGTTCTCCCTGTCAGCGAAGTGCGTGAATGTCGTAACGCACTTCGAAAGTCTGCATGTCGACTTCACCGCGGCCGACGCAGTACAGACGGTGCAGCCACTGGTAATCCGGATGCGCAGAGCTGAAGCGCGGACCGGTCTGCAGCGCGACGCGCGGCGGCAGTTCGCCGGCAAGAAAGCGCTCGTAGCCCTGCTCGCCCAGGTCGCCGACGCCGTGGTACTGCACGTAGATCAGTGCACCGTCATCGGTTTCGATCGTCGTGCGCACATCGAGTTCGCCCACGCCATCGCGGCGCAGCGTGAAGAAATCCGCACCGACGGCGCGCAGCCTGCCCTTCAGGCGCGGACCATCGAGCGTGCCGCCGGTGACATAGAAGTTCACGCGTATGCCTTCCGGCGTCGGGCCGATCACTTCCGGCGGCGCCTGCAAGGTGGCGTGCATCGCGCAGAGAAATTCGCTTTCGAGTCGCGGCATGGCGGCCACTCAACGCAGAGCCGCGAGACGCTGCAGCACGGTTTCCGGCTTGGCGTCGCCGGGCACGCGGGCGTAGCGAAATCCGTTCTCGGGGCAATCGGACGCAGCCGCACCGCTCCAGAAGTCGGACGGGACCATGCGGCCGCTACGCCGACCGTTCGCGACCTGCGGGGCGATCACGAAGCCGAAGTCGGCGGCGTCACCGCGGTAGCGCCCGCCCGGCGCCGCCAGACCGATCTCCCAGCGATAGTGCGCGGCAACATTGAGCACCGGGCGATAGGCTTCGAGTCCGGCGGCGTCCTCGGGTTCACTGTCGACGGACTCCTGCAACAGCAGGATGTCGACGCCGACATCGCCGAAGCTGCGCAGGAAATCGGCGAGGTAGGCCGAGGCATCTTCGGTTTCGTCGGCGCCGAAGTCGGCGGCGCCGGCACCGTCATCGCCGAACGCGGCGCGGTACGCATCGAGCGCCCAGCGCTTCGGCGACGGACAGACCAGTGCCAGCGGCAGACGCGCGAAGCTTGCGCGCAGGCCGCGGGCAATTTCCAGCAGGTGCGCCCGCAGCGCCGCATCGGCGAGCAGCGTCTTGAGCGGGAACACCGGGCGGTTCTTGCTGCGCATCGCGTCGAGCAGCGCCGGATGCGCCTGCAGCCAGGCGTTGCCGACCTCGCCGATCGGCAGCTCCAGCACGTCGGACTGCAGCAGTCCCTGCGCCTTGCGTTGCCAGGCCACCAGTTCCGAGACGTCCAGCCACGGCACCGAGCCACCGGCGAGCAGGGCACCAGCGTATTCGCTGTAGTCGAGCCACAGGCGCTTTCCCTGCGCAAGGATGTCGTCGAGGGTCATGCGTCAGGCAGCCGAGTAACCGCCGTCGATGACGAGTTCGCTGCCGGTCATCCACTTTGTCGCATCGGCTGCGAGGTAGAGCACGGCGCTGGCCACGTCGGCCGGCTCGCCGAAACGGCCCATCGGGTGGCCGGCCTTGATCGCGCCTTCGGCGGTCGCGTAGTCCGGTGCCAGACCGAGATCGACGAAATGCTGGATGAAATTCGTGCCCATCTCGGTCGCGACGATCGCCGGATGGACCGAATTGACGCGGATGCCGGTGCCCAGCTGCGCGCACTCGACCGCCGCGGCCTTGGTCAGCAACCGCACCGCGCCCTTCGACGTGTGGTAGGCGGCATGCCCGGTCGTGCCGATCAGGCCGGCAACCGACGACATGTTGATGATCGAACCGCCCTTGCCGGCCGGCGCCGCCATCGCGCGAATCGCGTGCTTGACGCCGAGGAACACGCCGGTGACGTTGATGTCGAGCACCTTGCGGAAATCCTCGACCGTGCACTGCGACAGCAGCGCCGCGGTTTCGATGCCGGCGTTGTTGACGACGATGTCGAGGCCGCCGAGTTGGCGCTTCGCCGCGGCGACCGCGGACTCCCACTCTGCTTCCCTGGTGACGTCGTGCACACAGGCTTCGGCCTTGCCGCCGGCCTTGCGAATCGCTTCGACCGTCGCCTTGCCGCCGCCGTCGGCGACATCGGTGACCAGCACGGCGGCACCCGCCTGCGCCAGCGCCAGCGCCACCTCGGCGCCGATGCCGCGTGCGGCACCGCTGACCAGGGCCACTTTGCCGTCGAGCCTGAACAGCTTGCTGTAGTCCGTCATCTCTCTCCTCCTCTCATGCAGCCGTCCTTGCGTGAGGCGCGGCCTTGTTCGTGTGTTCCGCGATCAGCGACCGGCCGCGCGACAGGCTTCCAGCGCGGCATTGGCGGCGGCGAGCTGCGCTTCCAGGCCGGCGATCTGCAGATCCTTGGGGTTGGGCATGAACACGCCCTGCAGTTTGTCGGCGTCCATCACGACCTTCATGCTGATCGCCGGGTTCTGTGCGTAGATTCTGGTGTTGTCATTCCAGCTGCCGAAATACGGCAGATTGGCCGGCGGCTCCGGCGTCACCCATTCGGCGACGAATTCATCGAACGGCTTGCTGCGCTGCAGGCGCTCGCGGCGGGCAGCGGCGCGCAGCTCGGCGGTGGCCTCGACATCGACGACCAGGTTGATTTCGTCGTAGACCACCTTGTAGATGTCGTGCGCGTTCGCGTGCGACATCAGGTCTTCGCGCAAGTCCTTCATCACCGCTTCCGGATCGCGTTCGAGCACGTCGCCGTAGCCACCACCGGCGCCCTGGCAGATCATGTAGATCTCGCCTTCGTTGCACAGCTCGAAGGTCATGCCCATGTCGTTGCTGCTGTAGTGGCCGTTCTTGATCGGCTGCTCGTTCATCAGCTTGACGATGTCGAAAACCTCGACGACGTTCGGATCGGCTTTCAGTTCCTCGAAGATGTTGATGCCCTTGATCTTCATCAGCTGGTAGCTGGGACACGAATAGCCGCCGAACAGACCCTGCGCCGACGGGAACTTGGAACCTTCGCAACCGGTCATGAAGCCCCACATGCCCGAGCCACGCGCGGTCGCGATCTGCTCGTAGCCCATGCCGCCGCGATACTTGCCGAAGCCGATGCGGTCCTTGGCGATGCGCTGCGCGCCGAGGCGGATGATCGGCGTGTCTTCCTCGTTGATCTCGTGCTCGCCGGAGTCGCACATGAAGCCGAACACCGGCGACACCGAATGCTCGCCGTCGGCGTGGCTGCGCGCGCCCTGGCCGTTGCCGTTGATGTCGCCGCAGAAATTGCCGGTGACGTCGCCGTGCTGGGTCAGGCCGCCGTAGATGAAGGTCGCCGCCTGGTCGTACTGCGAGGCGATCACCGCCGAATACTTGGTCGGCACGCTGTAGTTGAACTTGTTCATCGGAATGGTCCAGGCCACGCAGGCCTTGAACATCGGCATCAGACTCATCGCCTGCGGCATCTCGCCCTCGGCGTCGATGATCGAATTGCGATCGGAAATGATCTCGATCGGCGACAGCACCGCCATCGTATGCGGCAGGTCCGGCCAGACGTTCTGCAGCAGGCCGGTGCACAGTGCCGCCTTGAACGAAGCAATGTTGGTATTGACCGCACGGTTCATGAACTGCGGCGCGGTGCCGCGGAAATCCATGATCAGACGATCGCCCTTGACCGTGATCGCCAGCGAAATCTTCTGCAGGCAGTTCTCGCGCAGCGACGAGTCCATGAACTGCAGCACGCGCGTCGTGCCGTCCGGCATTTCGGCGATGCGGCGGCGCATTTCGGTTTCGGTGTCTTCCAGATGCTTGCGCAGCGTGCCGACCAGCAGATCCTTGCCGAACTGGTCGAGGATCGCGAGCATGCGTTCGCGCAGACGCATCACCGCGTGCAGCTTGACCTTCATGTCCTCGAGCTGCAGCTTGGGATCGCGCACCGAGTTCTGCAGGAAGGTGACGAGATCGCGCTTGAGCTTGAAGTTCTCGACCACCTTGAACGGCGACATCTTGATGCCTTCGTCGTACTTGCTCTCGGCGGCCGCCGGCATGCCGCCCGGCTCGCAGGCGCCGTTCTCGCCCTCGTGGATCGTGCTCGACAGCCAGCAGATCAGCTCGCCCTTCCAGTACAGCGGCATCATCATCGACTGGTCGGTGTTGTGCACGCCGCCGTAGCGCGCGTCGTTGTGGATGAAGCCGTCGCCGTCCTTGACGCCGACCGTCGGGTCGTCGATCCAGTTCTTGATGATGAAGCGGATCGGATAGAAGCAGCAGGCGGCGAACGCGATGATGCCGTGCGGCGCGATCATCGCCAGATCACCCTGCGCGGTGTAGACGCCGGTCACCAGATCGCCCCATTTGGCGCCGGGCGCGGCGCCCATCTGATTGACCATCGTGAACGCTTCCGACAGCGCGGCGTTGATCAGTCCGCGCACATGATGGACCTGGTGCGTATCGAGATCCCTGGCCAGCGCCGACGCTTCCATCTTGGAACGCGGCTGGATGCTGTGGTTGCGCATGATCTCGGGATCGGGCCCGAGGAACAGGCGGTTGTCGGACAGGAACTTGTCGAGCAGGACCTGATCGTCCTTGTTCAGTTCCACTTTTCCGGGCATGTCGTTCATTTCATTCTCCTCATCGTCTTTGTTCCCTCTCCCTCGGGGGAGGGCCGGGATGAAGGCCGCTGTGAGCTGCCCTCATCCGCCCTGCGGGCGCCTGCTCCCGGAGGGAGAAGGACCTCGCAGACTCAATGGCCGCCGCGCGTGAACCACACGGCGCCCTGTGCCGCCGCGTAGTAGCGCCAGCCCGGCTCGACGAGGTAGGTCGTCGCCGGGGTCGTGACCAACGCCGGACCATCGATGCGCGTGCCTTCGGCCAGCGCACCCACGTCGTACAGCCGCGTCTCGACCGGACCGTCATGGCCGGGGAAGTGGCAGGCGCGCGTGCCGACCGGCTCGACGCGCTGGCCCTCGCGGCCGTCGTCCTGGATGCCGCTGAAGCTCGCCGTGGATTGCACGACGTACGAGCAGACGCGAATCGTGTTGATGCGGATGCCCGCCTCCGGTGACTGGCTGCCCTCGCCGAAGCGCTCGCCGTAGCGGGTGTGGAACTGATCGATCAGGCGCAGGACATCGCGCTGGCTCTTGAGCCGCAGCACGTCCGAAACCACCGCGGTCTGCACGCGCTGGTTGCCGTAGCGCATGTCGATTTCGAGGCGGTACGCGATGTCCCCGGCCTCGAACCCCTGACGCACCAGATCGTCGCGACCGCGCCGCTCGAGCTCCTCGACATTGGCGTTGAAGGACGCGTAGTCGGAAAAGAACTGCTTGAGGTTGGGATCGAACAGCGTCGTCCAGGTGCTGATCTCGTGGATGTGCATCTGGTTCATGTTGCCGGCGCCGACGGCCGAGAACACCGCCGAGAACGGCGGCGCCAGAATGCGATCGACACCGAGCACGGCCGCGATCCCGCAGGCATGCAGCGGACCGTTGCCGCCGTAGGCGAGCACCGTGAAGTCGCGAGGCTCGTAGCCGCGCGTGCGCAGCTCGGTGGCGATGCCGTTGGCCATGTTGGCGTCGACCGTGCGCTTCACCAGCTTTGCCGTCTCGACCACGCTCATGTCGAGCTCGTCGCCGAGATCCTCGAACGCCTGTTTCGCGCGCCGCGCATTGAGCTTGATGTGGCCGTTGGCGTAGTTCGAAGGATCGAGATAGCCGAGCAGCAGGTCGGCATCCGTGACCGTCGGCTGCAGGCCGCCGCGGTCGTAGCAGGCCGGCCCCGGATCGGACCCGGCGGACTGCGGCCCGACCTTCACCGACTTGAACAGGCGGTCGTAGTTGCAGATCGAGCCACCGCCGGCACCGAGCGTGACGAGGTGGACCATCGGAATCGAAACCAGCCAGCGGTCGATCACCGGATTGAAGTCGTAGTACTTGACGCCACCTTCGACGACGATGCCGATGTCGAAGCTGGTGCCGCCCATGTCGGTGGCGACGACATTGCCCAGGCCGGTCTGCACCATCAGATGCTCGCTGGCGGCAATGCCGGACACCGGCCCGGAATGCACGGTCTGCAGCGCGTCGGTGGAGTTGAGCTGTGCCATGCCGCCGGAGTTGTGATTGACCAGCATCGGCTTGTCGTAGCCGTTGGCGCGCAGATTCAGTTCCAGGGTACCGAGGCCGTGATACATGGTCGCGTGCAGGAACGCATCCATGATGGTCGACATCGAGCGCGCGTATTCGCCCTTGCGGCCGGCCACCTGATGACTCAGCAGCATCGGAATCGCGCCAAGCAGATGCGCCGGATACTCCTCGAGGAAAATTTCGCGAACGCGCAGCTCGTGCGCCGGATTGACGACCGAATTGGTGAACGCGACGACCAGCGCCTCGGCGCCGGCGTCGACCAGCTCGCGGATGCGGCTGCGCACGTCGTCCTCGTCGAGATGCCAGAAGATCTGGCCGAGATAGTCGACGCGCTCGCGCACCTCGCGAATCATCGGGATCGGCACGATCGGCTCCGGACGTGATGCGTTCGGAATGTCCATCTGCGCTTCTTCCGGCAGACCTTCGCCGTAGCCGCGCGCGCGCGACAGCGGAATCGTGCTCTTGAAGCCGGTCGTCACCAACGCACCGATGCGCGGCCCCTTGCGCTCGATCAACGCGTTCGTGCCCAGCGTCGTCGCGTAGCGCACGGAATCGACCTGCGACAGCAGCGCCGGCACTGCGACATCCAGCTCGCTGCAGGCATTGGCCAGCGCCTCGTTGAAGCCGAGCGCGAGATTGTGATGCGTGGTCAGCGCCTTGCCCTGGATGTTGCGGTCGCCCCAGGCGACGAAGCAGTCGGTGAAGGTGCCGCCGATATCAACGGATACGCGTTTCATGGCCGTGTCCTTCAGTGCTTGTGGCCGGCGTGCAGCGAACGACCGGACTTCACTTTCTCGAGCGCGAGGTCCGGACCGATCGCCGGCTCCTTCACCTCGGGGCGATCCTTCCACTGCAGCTTCAGTGCATCGATGTCGAGCTCGATGTCGTGCAGCGGCGGGTGCCCGGGCGGCAGATATTCAGCCTCGAACATCGTTCCGCAGTTCGGGCAGTAGTATTCGAGAATCCGGCACCACAGCGGGTCCGGCGAGTAAGTACGTGCATACATCTTCGGATCGACCAGCGGCTTGTGGATCTCGCGCGGGTCGCGGTCGTAGACGCGCAAGCCACGCTTGTAGTTCTCGCGCGCCGAGATCAGCACGTGATCGCAGCGGCGGCACTCGTACATCTCGGAATCGAGATTGATGCGCAGGTATTCGGTGACCAGGACTTTCATGTGATTTCCTCGCAAGCCTCGGAACTCAGGCCTTGACCAGCAGGATGTCGCCGCTGGCGTTGAATTCGAAACGCCAGCCGGCATCGATGCGGCAGGTGTAGAACGCTTCCTCGAGCACGCAGGGGCCGCTGGCGCCGGAACCGGCCGACTGCTCCTCGGCGCGATATAGCGGCACCTCGTGCGGCTTGCCGTCGATGGCGATGCGGCGCTGCCCCGCGGCCTTGGCCGCGCTGTGTCCGGCACCGAACTGACCGCTGAGCTTCGGCTGCGCGATGGCCTTGGCCGACAGCAGCGACAGCGACAGCCGTGCGTCCTTGCCGATTCCGGCCGGCAGCTTGCCATCGGCGATCGTCACTTCGCGCTCGCCGCGGTCGTCGGCGATCTGCAGCGTCGTCGTGATCGCGCAGTCGTCGAAATCGATGCCTTCGCCGGCCATGCCACGGCGCGCCCGCTCGAACAAGGCGTCGCTCGCCTTCTTCAGACCGGCGGCGTCGTTCGACGACAGCGTCGCCTCGTACTGATGGGCGATGTCGGAGAAGCCGAGGCCGAAGGCCGAGAACACGGCCGCCAGCCCCGGAATCAACACCTGCGAGATGCCGGCGGCTTCCGCGACCTTGCAGACCACGAACGGTCCGCCACCGCCAAATGCCGCGAGAGTCGTGTCCGGCGTGATCCTGGCGACCTTCTTCAAGGCATCCGCGACTTTCGCGACCCAGGCCTTTTCCATCTCGACCGCTGCCGTCTCGACCGACAGGCCAAGTGGCCTGGCGATCTTCTCGTCGATCACGGCACGCGCGCGCTCGACATCGATCTTCAGTTCGCCACCGAAGAACGACGCCGGATCGAGCAAGCCCTGCAAGAGGAATGCATCGGTGATCGTCGCCTCGCCGCCGCCGAGACCGAAGCAGGCCGGACCCGGTGCGCTGCCCACCGATTGCGGCCCGACCCGGATCGTCTTGCCATCGACGCGGATGATGGAGCTGCCGCCGACACCGACGCTGACGACGTCGCAGAGCGGGAACGACACGCCAACGCCTTCGACCTTGCCGCGCGCCTCGGCGCGTACCACGCCGTCGTCGACCACACCGATGTCGGTCGTCGTGCCGCCGACGTCCATCGACAGCAGCTGCCTGAATCCGTAATGCGCCGCCAGCGCACGGCTGCCTTCCATGCCGCCGCGCGGACCGGACGAATAGGTCTTGACCGCCGTGGTCTTGGCGACGCGCGCCGAGTGGCCGTCATTGCGGAAGATCAGCAGCGGGTTGCGCGCCTTGTTTTCGCGCAGCTTGTGCTCGGCCGAATACAGGAAGCGCTCCATCGCCGGATGCAGGAAGGCATTGAGGATCGCGCTCCAGGCGCGGCGCAGATCGTTGTCGTCCTCGACCACCTCGTGCGAATACAACAAGGGAATGGCGCCGAGCAGATGCGGCGGGAACTTGCGCAGCAGGATGCGCCGCAGACGCCGTTCCGCCTCGCCACGATCATTGCCGCCAACCGCGACGATGATGCGATTGGCACCGGTCGACGCGAGCTGGTTGACCGCGGAAATCGCCGCCTTCTCCAGCGCGGCTTCGTCGCTGGCAAGATCGAGCGTGGTCGTGCGCTCGCCGATCAGCGCGTCGAACAGTTCGCCGGCGCCGTCGTGCTCGCGCAGCTGCGCCGCGCTCAGGCTGCCGCCGGTGATCAGGCCCAGCCGCGGCCCCTTGCGCTCGACCAGGGCATTGGTGCCCTGCGTGGTCGAGTAGCGGATGTGCTGCGTGCCGAGCAGGAGCTGCAGCAGATTCTCCTCGCCATAGATCAGGCGCGAGACCTTGCGCAGCCCTTCGAACAGGCATTTCGACAGATCGTAGGGTGTGGTCAAGGTCTTGGTCCGCCAGACCTGATCGCCGTCGATCACGCAGATGTCGGTCAGCGTGCCGCCGTTGTCGATATTGATCAGCTTGCCCGACGACAAGCCCGCCGCGCCCGCGGCGGCGGCTGATGCGGACGTGCGGCGCGACGCCATCTCATCGAGGGCGATGCTCATCAGTCATTCTCCAATTGGGACAAGTCCGGCATGGCCGACACTTCGCCACTGCGCGTGGCAGGGGTTGCACTCGCCATTGCCGGTTCTCCTCCGGGTTCGTTCTGTGGCTGGAAGCGATGGGTGTGTCCCCCGCTTTCTCCAAACAGACGATATCGGCCACCACGCGAGTGGCCGCTACCCGTGCGGGTAGTTTTTCCGGCATGACCGGAAACCCTTCCTAGGAATGGTCACACCGTGATATTCGAACGCCAGCATCGGTTGTCGCGCGCCACCCGGAGCGCGCACCGGAGGCTCATGAATACGCAGGAAATCGGCATCATGCCGCTATGGACGCCATCACCCCGGCGACAGGCCGACAGTCATCTGTCGCGGTACATGGCCTGGCTCGCGGCGCGCGGCCAGCGCTTCGATGATTACGCTGCACTGCAACAGTGGTCGACCACCGAGCTTGAAGCGTTCTGGGCTTCGATCTGGGATTACTTCGGCGTGCAGAGCCGCACGCCGTACGAGCGCGTGCTCGACACGAGACAGATGCCCGGCGCCCGCTGGTTCGCCGGCGCGCGGGTCAACTTCGCGGCGCACCTGCTGGCGAAAGGCAGCGGCGAACGGGTCGCCGTGCACGCTGCCAGCGAGTCACGGCCCCTGCAGCGCTGGTCGTGGGACGAACTGCGCCGCGCGGTGCTGACGCTGGCCACGCAGTGGCGCGCGCGCGGCGTGCAGCCCGGCAATCGCATCTGCGCCTGGCTGCCGAACACGCCGGAGGCCCTGATCGGCTTTCTCGCCAGCGCCAGCATCGGTGCCGTCTGGTCGAGCTGCTCGCCGGACTTCGGCGTGTCCACCGTGCTCGACCGCTTCGGCCAGATTGCGCCCAAGGTCCTGCTGCTGACCGACGGCTACCGCTACGGCGGCAAGGACTTCGATCGCCGCCCGGCGCTGCGCGAGCTGGTCGCGAAGCTGCCGAGCGTCGAGCAGCTGGTCTTCGTGCCGGGACTCGATGACGCGGTCCCCGACGATCTCGGCCAACCGGTCACGCCTTGGGCGACCCTACTGCAGGCGTCCGCAACGGAGCCGGAGGATTTCACGTTCGCCGACACGGCTTTCGATCATCCCCTGTGGGTCGTCTATTCATCCGGCACCACCGGCCTGCCGAAGCCCTTCGTGCACGGACACGGCGGCATCCTGGTCGAATACCTGAAGTTCCATCACTTCCACTTCGACCTGAAACCGGATTCGACCCTGTTCTATTTCACGACCACCGGCTGGGTGATGTGGAACATGCTGGTGGCCGGCCTGCTGACCGGCAGCAGCATCGTGCTCTACGACGGCCATCCGATGGCGCCACGCCCCGACGTGCTCTGGCAACTGGCACAGGACACCGGCACCAGCTTCTTCGGCGCCAGTCCTTCGTACATCGGCCAGCTGATGAAACTCGGCCTGAAGCCGAACCGCGACTGGGATCTCTCGCGCCTGCGCAACATGATGCTCGGCGGCGCACCGGTGATGGCCGAGCACATGCGGTGGTGCTACGAACACGTCAACGCCGACCTTTGGCTGACCTCGCAGAGCGGCGGCACCGACGTCGCGTCCGGCTTCGTCGGCGGCGTGCCGATCGCGCCGCTGTACGCCGGCGAAATCCAGGGTCGCTGCCTCGGCGTCGACGTCGAGGCCTACGACGACCACGGCCAGCCGCGCATCGGCGAGGTCGGCGAACTGGTCGTGCGCAAGCCGATGCCGTCGATGCCGCTGTACCTGTGGAACGACGATGACGGGCAGCGCTATCGCGACGCCTACTTCGACGTCTATCCGGGTGTCTGGCGGCACGGCGACTACCTGCGCATCAATGCACGTGGCGGTTGCCAGATCCTCGGCCGCTCGGATTCGACGCTCAATCGCCACGGCGTGCGCATCGGCACCGCCGAGATCTATCGCACGCTCGCCGGCGTCGACGAAATCGACGACAGCCTGATCGTCAACCTCGACCTGCCGCACGGCGCGTTCTTCATGCCGCTGTTCGTCGTGCTGAAGTCCGGAGTCGCGCTGGACGCTGCATTGCAGGCGCGTATCTGCGATGCACTGCGCCGCCAGGGCTCGCCGCGACACGTGCCCGA
Organism: Solimonas terrae; assembly: GCF_011067135.1. Lineage (GTDB taxonomy): Bacteria > Pseudomonadota > Gammaproteobacteria > Nevskiales > Nevskiaceae > Solimonas > Solimonas terrae. The sequence goes on along the minus strand of NZ_JAAMOW010000003.1, from coordinate 220,448 downwards.
CGCGATCATCGCGGTCGACGCGATTCCGTACACGCTGACCGGCAAGAAGATGGAGGTGCCGGTGCGCAAGCTGCTGCTCGGCGCGCCGGTCACCTCGGTCGCCAGCCGCGACGCGACCGCAAACCCGGCCGCGCTCGACTGGTTCGCCGGCTATGCCGGCGAGATCGCGGCACGCTTCGCGGCGCAATGAACCGGCGCGACTTCAGTCCGGCACGCAGGTCTCGGTCATGCCCTGCGCGGCTTCGAAGCGACTCCAGCGGTGTTCGTAGACCGTCGTCGTGATCTGCTTGAGATCGTCCGGACTGAGCTGCTCGAACATGCGCTGGTAATAGCTCGGATCACGATCGATCGAGCCGACGATGATCTGCAGCGGGTAGCCGAGTTCGAGATTCTGGGCGGCCCCCATCGCGAAATCGACGGCATCGGCGCACCAGTCGTCGCTGTGCGCGGCACACAGCATCGGCGCCGCCATCAGCAGCACCGCACCGCACCTCGCCGCGCGCTTCACGTGCGGGCCTGCGGGTCGGCAATGACCGGTGCGGCCGGCGGCGCGACACCCGGCGGCAAGGCCGTGCCCAGACGCCTGGCGCAGCTGCGCGCCGTCTCGCGTGCGGCGCCGAAACGCGACCAGCGATTGCGGAACACCTGCAGGACCAGCGCCTGCATGTCGGCCGGCTCGAGATCCGGGTACTGCTGCTTGAAGACCTCGGGGCTCTGGCGGATCGAGGTCTCGATCGACGCCTGGCTTTTGCCCGCGTCGCGGCGCTCGGCCGTGCGCATCGCGAAGTCCACCGCATCCGCGCAGTAGCCGTCGCTGGGCTGTGCCGCCCACAGCGGCGGCGCGAGCGCCAGCGTCACGATCACCGCCATCCATGCCCTTGCCCGATTCATCGCCGTCGTTCTCCTCGCCGGTTGTGCGGATGACCGCAACCCTGCCTGCGCAGTGTCCGGTCTTTGCGCCTTACGTGCCAGCGGCGATTTCGGTTGCAGGCGGATCGCAGCCGGCTCAGCCGCCCGCCGCTGCGCGCAGCGACGCCACCTCCGCCTGCAGCGCCGCGATCTGCACGTCCTTGGGATTGAGCATGAACATGCTGGCGAGCTTGTCGCCGTCCATCTTCATGCGCTGCCCCATCATCACGCCGTAGACCTGGCTCGTGTCGTCCCAGCAGCCGAAGAACGGCAGGTGCGCCGGCGGCTCCTCGGTCTGCCACTCGGCGACGAAGGCATCGTAGGGCTTGCCGCGCGCAATCCGCGCCTTGCGCTCGTCGGCACGCAGGCGCTCGGTGCCTTCGCGGTCGATGACCAGGGTGTCGGAGTCGAAGACGATGCGGTAGATGTCGCGCGCCGTGGCGTGCGAGATCAGGTCGTTCTCGATGTCCTCGATCACGAGATCGGGATCACGCTGCAGCACGTCGCCGTATCCGCCGCCGGCGCCTTGGCACATCATGTACAGCTCACCGGGCGCCGCCAGCTCGAAGGTCATGCCCATGTCGTGCGTCGAGTACTGCGCGCCGGGAATCGGCTGCGTGTTCATGATCTCGACGATGTCCAGCGGCAGGCCGTCCGGCTGTTCCTTCAGGAACTCGAAGACGTTGGTGCCCTTGACCTTGCACAGCGGATAGGTCGGCGAGGCATAGCCGCCGAACAGCGGTTGCGCCGACGAGAACAGCGAACCTGAGCAACCGGTCATGAAGCCCCACAGTCCGGAATTGCGGTAGGTGTGGATCTGTTCGTAGCCGAGGCCGCTGCGCTGCTTGCCGAAGCCGACCCGGTCCTTGGCCAACGTGAACGCGCCGAGACGGACGATCGGCAGGTCTTCCTCCATCAGTTCGATCTCGCCGAGATCGCAGTGCGCGGCGAACGGTGGCGACACCGAATGCTCGCCATCGCGATGGCTGCGACCGCCCTGCCCCATGCCGTTGATGTCGGCGCAGAAGTTGCCGACGTATTCGGTGTGCTGGGTCAGGCCGCCGTAGATCAGGGTCGCCGGCTGGTCGTACTGCGGCGCGACCATCGCCGTGTAGCGCACCGGCAGCATGTAGTTGAACTTGGCCATCGGGATGCAGGCGATGGTCATGGTCTTGAACAGCGGGATCAGGCTCATCGCCTGCGGTGTGTCGAAGGAGCCGTTGATCAGCGACTTTTCGTCGAAGATGAAGTCGAACGGCGTGAACACCGCCATCGTGAACGGCAGATCCGGCCAGATGTTCTGCATGAAGCCGGTGAACAGCATGGTCTTGAACGAAGCCTGGCAGGCATTGATCGAGCGGTTCAGCAGTTCCGGCGACGAGCCGCGCATGTCCACCGTCATGCGGTCACCCTTCACTGTGATCGCCATGTTGAGCTTGAGCAGGGCGTTTTCGCGCAGTGTGGAGTCGGCGAACGACACGGTCCGCGTCGTGCCGTCCGGCAGCTCGCGGATGCGGCGATGCACTTCCTCGACCACGTCCTCGATATGCAGGCGCAGGGTGCTGATCAGCGCTTCCTCGCCGTGTTCTTCCAGCACCTTGAGCACACGCTCGCGCAGGCGCAGCACCGAATGCAGGCGCACCTTCATGTCCTCAAGCTGCAGCTTCGGGTCGCGTACCGAGTTCTGCAGGAAGGTGACGATGTCGCGCTTCAGCTCGAAGTTCTCGACGACGCGGAACGGCGGCATCTTCAGGCCTTCGTCGAACTTGCTCTCGGCGGCCGCCGGCATGCCGCCGGGTTCGCAGGAGCCGTTCTCGCCTTCATGGATCGTCGCCGACAGCCAGCAGACGATCTTTCCCTTCCAGAACACCGGCATCATCATCGACTGGTCGGTGTTGTGGATGCCGCCGTAGCGCGCGTCGTTGTGAATGAAGCCGTCGCCTTCCTTGACGCCGACGGTCGGCTCGTCGACCCAGTACTTGAGGATGAACTTGATCGGATAGAACACCGCCGCCGCGAAGCCGCCGACGCCGTGCGGCGCGATCATCGACAGGTCGCCGCTGGCGGTGAAGATCGCGGTGGTCATGTCGCCCCACTTGGCACCGGGCGCGGCGCCCATCTGCTCGATCATGGTGTTGCTCTCGTCGAGCGCCGCGACGACCAGACCACGCACCTCGTTGATCTTGTGGCGGTCGACCGACTGCGACAGCAACTGTTCCTCAAGCGGACTGCGCGCCTCGATGCGGTGGTTTTCCATGATCGCCGGGTCCGGCGCGAAGAACAGCTTGTTCTGCGTCAGGAAGCGGTCCAGCATCGCCTGCTGGTCTGCGCTGATGTTCAGATCATTCATGTGGACTCTCCTCTCAGGCGTCGATCTGAGTGAACCAGACCGCGTTCTGCTGCGCCGCCTGGTAACGCCAGCCGGGCTCGATCAGGTAAGTGGTGGCACGCGTGACGACGATCGCCGGACCGTCGATCTGCGTACCGGGGGTCAGGGCATCCTCGCCGTAGATCGACGTCGCCAGCGCACCGTCGTGTCCGACGAAATGGCAGTCGCGCTGCGCGATCGGCGGTGGCGGCGGCAGCGGCTTGCCGCTCGGGCGGATGCCGGTGAAGCTGATGCCCGGGTGTTCGACGAACGAGCAGACGCGGATCGTGTTGATGCGCACGCCCGCTTCCGGCGTCTGGCTGCCCTTGCCGAAGCGCTCGCCATAGCGCGTGTGGAACTGGTCGATCAGCTTGAGCACATGCTCCGGCGTCGTCACACGGTTGAGGTCGGTGACCACCGCTGTCTCGACGCGCTGGTTGCCGTAGCGCATGTCGAGTTCGAGCCGGTACTGGATCTGTTCGGCGGTAAAGCCCTGGCGCAGCAGATCATCGCGACCGCGCTGCTCCAGCTCCTCGACGATACCGTTGAATCGCGCGTAGTCGCTGAAGAAGCTGCGCTGGTTGGCGTCGAACAGCGTCGTCCACGTGCTCATCTCGTGGATGTGCAGCTGGTTCATGTTGCCGGCACCGACCGCCGAGAACACCGAGGCGAACGGCGGCGCGAGGATGCGCTTCACGCCAAGCGCGCGGGCGATGCCACAGGCGTGCAGCGGACCGTTGCCGCCGTAGGCCAGCGTCGTGAAGTTCTCCGGCTCGTAGCCGCGTGTGCGCAGCTCGCGGGCGATGCCGTTGGCCATGTTGGCATCGACCGTCGCCTTGATCAGCTTGGCGACTTCGACCGGCGACAGGTCGAGTTCGTCGCAGAGCTCATTCTCGATCGCCTGCTTCGCACGCCGCGGATTGAGCTTGATGCGGCCGCCGGCGTAGTTGGCCGGGTCTAGATAGCCGAGCACGAGATCGGCGTCGGTCACGGTCGGCTTCAGGCCGCCGCGATCGTAGCTGGCCGGGCCGGGATCGGAGCCGGCGCTGTCCGGTCCGACCTGCACGGTACGGAACATGCGGTCGTAGGCGCAGATCGAACCGCCGCCGGCACCGAGCGTGACCAGGTGGATCATCGGCACGCTGACCATCCAGCGCTCGATCACCGGATTGAAGTCGTAGTGCTTGACACCGCCCTCGACGACGATGCCGATATCGAAGCTGGTGCCGCCCATGTCGGTGGCGACGATGTTGCCGAGCTCGGTCTGCAGAGCGAGATGCTCGCTCGCGGCGATGCCCGACACCGGTCCACTGTGCACCGTCTGCAGCGCATCGGTGGAATTGAGCTGCGCCATGCCGCCGGAGTTGTGATTGACCAGCATCGGCTTGTCGTAGCCGGCGTTGCGCAGGTTCAGTTCCAGCGTGCCGAGGCCGTGGTACATCACCTGGTGCAGGAAGCCGTCCATGATCGTCGACATCGCACGCACGTATTCGCCCTTGCGACCGGCGACCTGATGCGACAGCAGCATCGGGATCGCGCCGAGCATGTGCCCCGGGTACTCGTCGAGGAACAGCTCGCGGATGCGCAGCTCGTGCACCGGATTGACGACGCTGTTGGCGAGCACGACGACGACCGCCTCGGCGCCCTTGTCGACCAGCTGGCGCAGCTTGTCGCGCAGGTCCTCCTCGTCCAGCTTCATCACCACGTCGCCGGAATAGTCGACGCGCTCGCGCACTTCGAGAATCATCGGGATCGGCACGATGGGATCCGGACGCTGTGCGTTCGGCACGTCCATCTGCTGCTTGTGCGGCAGGCCGACGCCATAGCCCTTGGCACGCGACAGCGGTACCGAAGCGCGAAAGCCGGCCGTCGTCAGCAGACCGAGACGCGGGCCCTTGCGCTGGATCAGCGCGTTGGTGCCGAGCGTGGTGGCATAGCGCACCGAGTCGACCTGCGACAGCAGCTCGCGCTCGTCCAGCCCCAGTTCCTGGCAGGCATTGCGCAGCGCATCGTTGAAGCCGAGCGCGAGGTTCTGGTGGGTGGTCAGCGCCTTGCTCTCGATGCAGCGCTCGTCCCAGGCGACGAAGCAGTCGGTGAAGGTGCCGCCGATATCAACGGAAACGCGTTTCATGGCGGCGCCCTCAGTGCCGGTGGCCGGCATGGCTGTGGCCGCGCGGCCGCGGCGGTTCCTCGCCGACCGGCACTTCCCGCACTTCCTCGCGATCCTGCCACTGCAGCTTCAGCGCATCGATGTCGAATTCGATGTCACGCACCGGCGGATGGCCCGGCGGCAGGTATTCGGTTTCGATCATCGCTCCGCATTTCGGGCAGTAGTACTCGAGAATCCGGCACCACTGCGGATCCGGCGAATAGGTGCGCGCGTACTTCGCGGGATCGAGCAGCGGTTTGTGGATCTCGCGCGGATCGCGGTCGTAGACCAGCAGGCCGCGCTTGTAGTTGTCGCGCGCCGAAACCAGTTCCGCCTGGCAGTGGCGGCATTCCCAGGTTTCGCGATCGAGGTCGATGCGCAGGTTTTCGGTGACCAGTACTTTCATTGGAGATTCCCGGTGGGACGACGGCGCTCAGGCGCGCGTCAGCAGAATGTCGTGGGCGGCATTGATTTCCAGGCGCCAGCCCGGATCGATGCGGCAGGTGAAGAAGCTCTCTTCGAGCACCGCCGGGCCGTCGGCCACGGCGCCGGCGCCGAGGGACTCGGCGCGATACAGCGGCACGGCGCGCGGCTCGCCGCCGAACCGCACGCTGCGTTGCGCGTCGCTGCCGGCCGGCACCGCAGCGGTCTGCGCAAAGCGACCGCTCAACTGCGGCTGCGCGATACGCCGGCAGACCTGCAGCGAGACCGACAGCATCGCGTCATCGGGCAGATCGGCCGGCAGTTCGTCGCGGCTCAGGCTGCGCTGCTGCTCGCCTGCCGCACTGGCGATCTGCAGGGTCCGTTCGATCTCGCAGTCCTCGAGTGCGAAGCCCTCGGCAAACATGCCGCGCCGCGCCTGCTCGGTCAGTTCGTCGAGCACCTTCCGCAGCCCGGCGCTGTCCCTGGACGCCAGCGGCGCCTCGTAGCGGTGCGCGATATCGGAGAAGCCGAGGCCGAAGGCAGAGAACACCGCGGCCAGGCCGGGGATCAGCACGCGACGGATGCCGGCGGCTTCGGCCACCTTGCAGACCACGAACGGTCCGCCGCCGCCGAACGCAGCGAGCACCGTGTCGTCGTCGATGCGCGTGAACTGCTTCAGGCTGTTGGCGACCTTGGCGACCCAGGCCTGCTCCATCGCGGCAGCCGCCTGTTCGACACTGCAGCCCAGCGGCGCGGCGATCTTCTCGTCGATCACCGCCCTTGCGCGCTCGATGTCGAGATGCAGGTCGCCGCCGAAGAACGACGCCGGATCGAGCAGGCCCTGCACGAGAAAGGCGTCGGTGATCGTCGCCTCGACGCCGCCGAGTCCGAAGCACGCCGGACCGGGTGCGCTGCCGACACTGTGCGGGCCGACCACGATCCCGCCGTCGGCGACGCGGATGATCGAGCTGCCGCCGACGCCGACGCTGGCGACGTCGCACAGCGGGAACGACACCTCGATGTCCTCCACCCGGCCGCGCGCATGCGCGCGAACGACACCGTCGCGCACCTCGCCGATGTCGGTCGTCGTGCCGCCGACGTCCATCGACAGCAGGTGCGAATAGCCGTAGTGCGCGGCAATCGAGCGCGCGCCCTCCATGCCGCCGCGCGGTCCCGAGCTGTACGTTTTCAGCGCGATGGTCTTGGCAACGCGCGCGGAGTGTCCGTCGTTGCGGAAGATCAGCAGCGGCTTGCCCGCCTTGTGCTCGCGCAACTGATGTTCGGCGCTGTACAGGAAGCGCTCCATGGCCGGGTGCAGGAAGGCATTGAACAGCGCCGTCCAGGTGCGCCGCACGTCGTCGGCGTCCTCGACGACTTCCTGCGAGTACAGGATCGGCATCGCACCCAGCAGGTGTTGCGGGAAGCGGCGCAGCAGGATGCGCTTGATCAGCGCTTCGGTTCCCGCGCGAGCCGATCCGCCGCCGGCGACGACCAGGCGATTGGCGCCGGCCGAACCGAGTGCATTGACCGCCTGCACGATGGCCAGCTCCAGCGCCTCGCCGGTCAGCGCGGCATCCAGTTGCCGGACGCGGCTGCCGACGATGACATCGAACAGCTCGCCGGCGGCCGGCGCCGCACGCAATGACGTGATGTCCAGGCTACCGGTCAGCAGCAGCCCCAGCCGCGGCCCCTTGCGCTCGACCAGGGCGTTGGTGCCCTGCGTCGTCGAATAGCGAAGGTGGTCGGTGGACGCGAGCAGCGCGACCAGATCCTCCTCGCCGTAGACCGCGCGCGAGGCCTTGCGCAGCCCGTCGAGCAGGCAGCGCGACAGATCGTGGGGCGTGGTCAGCGTCTTGGTGCGATACACCGTGGCGCCGTCGATCACGCAGATGTCCGTCAGCGTGCCGCCGTTATCGACATTGATCAGCTTGCCCATCACTCCTCCAGAGCCTGACGTTCCGTGTGTGTCCGGAACTTGTGAGGCTCAGGCTAGGGCTTGCGACGGGCCAACGGCCCACTCCTATGGATGGCGGGTGTGCGATTTTTCGACCGGACTTCAGTCGATCAGTCCGAAGCGGCGGGCCAGAGCGATCGCCTGCACGCGATTCTTGATCTGCAACTTCTCGAAGATGTTGCGCAGATGCCATTTGACGGTGTTGGTCGACACCGACAGACGATCGGACAAATCCTTGTTGCTCAGGCCGTTGGCGAGGAAGCGCAGCAGGCGGCGCTCCTTTTCGCTGAGGCTGGCGATCAGCTCGGCCAGATCGGGGTCGGCCGGCTGCCCCTCGCCCGCGGTGCCGGTCTCGCCGGCTTCACGCAGCAGGCGATCCAGATGCAGGACGGCAGGGTCCGGGCCTGCGACGCGCGGCAGCTGCGCGAGCGAGGCACGCAGCGACTTGAGCAGGCCGAGCAACATCTGACGCTCGTCGAGGAAGCTGCGCACGAAGCCGCCGGCAGCGCCGATCTCCAGCGCATCGAGCATGCTGCGGCCGGCGAGATTGGCATCGCCGGCCTCCTGCTGCGCGATCGCCAGCAGGATGTGCAGCTTGAGCTCGCGACGACGGCGGTGCCGCAGCCGCGCGCGACGGATTTCGCTGACGAGCAGGCGCGCCGCGTGCGCATGCCGGCCGGCGTGGATCAGATAGCGCGCATAGGTGATCGTGCAGGCTTCGGCTTCACCGGCGTGGAACATCAGCATTTCGCCTGGCGTATCCGTCCATTCGGGCGGCAGCTCGCTCAGCCACTTGGCGGCGTGCTCGAGTTCGCCGTCGAACGTCGCCTGCCTTGCGAGCTCGGCGCGTGCGTAGATGATCAGGCGCGTCAGCGCGTACTTGTAGCCCAGATAGAGCACACGCTCGACGGTCTCCTCGGCCTCGGCGCGCCGTCCCTGCCCGTGCGCGATGCGCGCCGACGTCAGCAGCATGGTCGCGACGGCATCGACGATGGTCTGCTGCTCGGCCAGCTGCGCATAGTCGCGGATCAGCATTTCGGCATCGGCGATGCGGTTCTGCTCGTAGCAGCCGCTCGCTTGGTAGGCGGCAATTACCGCGCCGGCGCTGATGCTGCCGTACGCCTGCTCCTCGGTGCGCTTGAGCGCGGTTGCGAGTCCGCGCACGGCGTCGTCGATCCGTCCCTGCGCCGACAGGCTCATGCTGTAGATCGCTTCCTGGTACGCCTGCCCGAACAGACTGCCGTCCTCGTCGTGCAGCGGTCGCGCCTGCAGCAGCAGGCCGCGTGCGTCCTCGTATTCCGCGCGTCCGACCATCAGCATCGCCCGCGAATTGAACGTCACCGCGTACTTGAAGCCGCGCCGCTCGGCAAGCTGCGCGGCGCATTCGACGGCGGTCTCGCCCAGCTCCTCGATGCGGTCCTGGGCAGCGAGCACGAACAGGCGGCTGACGTTGTGCACGCCGATCGCCGCAGCACCGGCACCGTCGCGATCGAGCTGCCGGCGATGCAGGTCGATCAGCGCATCGGCCTTGTCGAAGGCGCGACGAAAGCCGTAGGCGATGATCGCGGCGTTGACCAGCGCCTCGTGCCGCAGCAGCGTCTCGGTCGGCAACTGCTCGACGTAGCGCTCGATCAGACCGAGTCGCTCCTGTGCGACGAGCCGATCGATGACCGCCAGCATCAGCGCCGCGGCCTGCTCGAGATCGCCGGCATGCAGGGCATGCTGGATCGCATCCTCGCGATAGCCGTGTTCGGCGTACCACTGCGCGACGCTGCGGTGCCGGCGACGCAATTCGTCCGGCGCCATCAGTGTTGCGGCGCGTGCGACGAGGAACTGCCGGAACAGGTTGTGGAAGCGGAACCAGGTGCCGTCGAGATCGGTGCGACTGAGAAACAGGCCGGCACGCTCGACTTCGGCAAGGCGCGCCGTGCCGTCGGCGGTGCCCGTCAGGTGCTCGACGAGGCCGGCGCTGAGCTTGTCCGGCACGCCAAGCTGCAGCAGCAGTTCCTGCATCGCCGGCTCCAGCGCCCCGAACATTTCCGCGGCGAGAAAATCGATCAGCTCCGGCGTCATGCCCTTGCCGGCGAACGCGGTCGCACGGTAACGGCCGCCGCGGCGCAGGCACAGGCGGAAGCCCTGCAGCGCCGCCGGCCAGCCGTTCGTGCGATCGTGGATCTCGGCGATGTCCTCCGGGCGCAGATCGCGGAATTCGCTGAAGAACTCCATCGTCTCGGCGGCACGAAAGCACAGATCGCCGTCGCTGATCATCAGGGTGCCGTCGTCGATCTGCAGACGAGTCAGCATCGAGCCCGGCAACGCGCGCGTACCGACGCAGAGTTGCGCGCCGTCGGGCAGCGCGCGAACGGCCTGCGCGAGCACCCCGCCGATCTCGACGCTCGCCGCGACCTCGAAGTTGTCGACGACGATCACCACCGGCCCGCCGGCATGGCGCAGCGCGCGCACGAAATCCTGGATGGTCGACGGACGCGAGCCGTTCTCGTCACGCGCGCGCGTCACGCGCGGCCGCAGCAGGCTGACGGCCGCCTCGCACAGCAGTCTCAGGAATTCGGCGGGGTCGGCCGAGTGTGCATCCATGCGCACCCAGGCCACCTTGTCGCCGGCGGCGGCACGCCGTTCGCAGTACTGGCGCAGCAGTACGGTCTTGCCGTAGCCGGCCGGTCCCTGCACGGCAATCAGGCGCGGCCGCGGCGAGACCGCGAGTTGATCGAGCAGGCGCCGCCGATGGATTTGCGCATTCGCCGCCGGCACCGTCGACTCGGCCGGCTGTGCATCAGCCTGGACTGCCGGGCGTCGGGCCTCCGATGCGCGTGCCATGGTCTCGATAGCCCCTAGGGCTCGGCGCCGATGCGCACCATCACCTTGCCTTGGTTGCCGCCGCTGTAGAGCAGCTTCAGGGCGTCAACCGCGTTGTCGAGCCCGTCGACGACGTGCAGGCGATAGTGCAGGCGACCTTCCAGCATCCACTGCGCCAGCTTGGCCTGGAATTCCGGATAGCGCGCCGCGTAATCGAGGATCACGAAGCCCTCGACGCGCAGGCGACGCATGATCAGGTTGCGGAACATGCGCGGACCGGGCACCGGTTCGGCGCTGTTGTAGGTGGAGATCAGGCCGCAGATCACGACCGAACCGAAGTCCTTCATCACCGTCAGGCCGGCATCGAGCATCTCGCCGCCGACGTTCTCGAAATGGACGTCGATGCCGTCGGGCGCCAGTTGCCGGAGACGCTCGACGACGTTCTCGGATTTGTAATCGATCGCTGCGTCGTAGCCGAACTCCTCGGTCAGCCAGCGGCACTTCTCGGCACCGCCGGCGATGCCGATCGCGCGGCAGCCATGAATCTTCGCGATCTGGCCGACCAGCATGCCGACCGCGCCGGCCGCGGCGGTGACGACCACGGTGTCGCCCGGTTTCGGCCGGCCGATTTCCATCAGGCCAACCAGGGCGGTCGGACCGGCGACGGCGAGAATGCCGAAGGCATCGGCCATCTTGAGACCGGGAATGTTCGGCATGAGCTGCATGTCGCTGCCGTCGCTGACGACGAAGTCGGCCCACGGCTTGAGGCCGGCGGCGAGGCTGCCGACCGGGAAATCCGGATGGCGCGATTCGATGATCTCGCCCGCGAGAAAGCCGATCATCGGCGCGCCGAGCGACACCGGCGCCATGTACAAGTCGAGATCACCGAGCCACAGACGATTGGTCGCATCCATCGACAGGTAGACCGAGCGCACCAGGAACTCGCCGTCCTTCAGTGCCGCGAGCGGCTCCTCGCGCAGCACCAGCGTGTCCGGCTCGATGTCCTGCTTCGGGCGCTTGTTGAAATGCCAGCGGCGGACCTGACGCATGCTCATCTCCTCTCGTCGTGTTTTGGTCCGTCGCAGTCTCCAACGCTCCGCAGCGCGACGGCCCACCCTTAGGAATGGGTCAGGTGCCGGTATCGTACGCCCGCGGCAGCCGCGCCCGCCGTCCATGCGCGGCAGCGATTCAGCGGGATCGACCAGCGGAACCGGATCGAAGCCGACCGGCGTGCGCGACTGCGCCGTCAGCCGTTGCCCAGATGCATCAGCGCGGCATTGGTCAGGTAACGGTCGTAGATCGCCGGATCGTTGACCGCCGTCGCATGGCCGCCGGTGATGCTCTTCACCTGCTCGAGCCGCGTCATGCGTCCGGTCTGGATATCGAAGGCGTGGACGTGCGCCCAGGACCAGTACGGGTGCCTGCCGTCCATGAAGCGATGCTCGCCCGATTCGTAGAGCGCGTAGGCGCCGTCGAAGGAATGATACGGATCGCCGCGACGGTCGAAGGTCACCATCGCGATCGGCAGCATCGTGCGCGCGTCGAACCAGACGTGCTTCTTGCTGACCGGCGCGCGCTTGAAGCCGGTCGGCTCGGCCGACACCAGGATCGCCTCCGGCACCAGTTCGACGGTCGTGTCCCAGAAGGTCTTGCCCTTCGGTCCGCCGTGGGTCTTGTGTTCCCAGTTCGGATGATCGGCATTCCAGCCACCGGAGATCGCGGCCAGCGCCGGACCACGACCGATGATCTGGTAGTTGCCCCAGGTGTAGAGCGGATCGCCCGCGGTCCAGGCGTCGGACAGATACAGCGTCGAGCCCGGAATCAGCGGCTCGAAGCGCTGATCGGTCGGGAACTGGCGGATGCGTTTGAACGCCGGCACATAGCCGTAGAGGTCCGGAAAGCTGTGCTGGTCGTATGGCCAGACATTGAGAAACGAGGTGCCCTTGGCGCTGTCCGGCGAGGCGAAGAAGATCGACTGGAAGCGCAGCTTGTCCTCGTGCGCCGGCCAGTACGGCATCGGCTCCATGCAGACGCGCGCCACCGGTGACATCTCGGCCCAGCCGGCGTCGTAGTTGTAGCGCACGTCACCCTCGACGCCGAGATCGTATTCCTTGATCGCGTAGAACGCCGCGTCGTGCCGGCCCCAGCTCAGGGTAATGCTGGCGAAAATCTCGATGCCGGTCTTTGCATCCGGAAACGGATTGCCGCCGATCCAGGGTTTGCCCCCGTCGACGACGATGTTGCCGTTGCCGTCGAACTGTGCCTTGCCGCGATTGCGCAGTGTCGCTTCGAGATATTCCCAGGGGCTGAGTCTGGTGATGTCGCCGGTCGTCGGCGCCAGCTTCAGGCGCCGGCCCATGGTCTTGATCTGCTGGTATTTGATCGGCTCCAGCAGATCGCGCACCAGATCGACGTTGGCGGCGGTGATCAGGTCACCGTTCTTGAGCCGGCCCCTGGTGTATCCCTCGATCGACAGCAGCTCGTCCGGATAGGCCTTGCTCGCATCGCCGGACTGCGCGATTGCGTCCCACAGCGGCATCAGCACGCCGGCGCCCGCCACGCCGCGCGCCAGCGACTTCATGAAGTGACGGCGGCTGTAGTCGTGGTCGTAACGCAGCAGTCTCATGACGATCTCTTTGCGAACACGCCGCTCTGAAAAAAGAAACGACGGCCGATTGCTCGGCCGTCGATGGATCCGCATCCACGGGGAGGAGGGAAGACGCGCGGATCAGAACTGATAGGTCACCCGGATGGTGGCCTCGTCGGCGAAGTCAATCGTCGACAGCAGGGTGTTGTTCGGATTGACACCACCGAGCTTGCCGTTGATGTACGAGTAGAAGCCTTCGACCGTCCAGGCACCGCTCGGCTTCCACTTCAGGCCGGGCTGCACGAGGATGCTGCCGCGCGGGTCGTACAGTGTTGCGAAGCCGACACGATAGACATCGTTCGGGAACGGCTGCTGGAAGGCGAAGACCACGTAGTTCGCGCCGTGCACCCCGTCCGGGATCTTCTCTTCGGTACCGCCGTAGCCCTTCAGCGAGCGGCCGAACAGATCGTCGACATTGCGGTACATGTACTGCAGCACGAAGTAGGTCGCCGGGAACGATTCGGAGAAGCGGTAGTACTTCTCCAGCACGAGGGCGGTGATCACCGAGTTGTCGGTGATCGGCTTCTGACTCAGCGTCGTGCTCGTGAACTTCTTGTTCGGCGTGTAGCTGGCCTCGAGGTTGATGATCAACTGGTCGAGGATGCTGCCCGGCGCGCCGTCGGTCACGTAGCTCGCGCCGAGGCCATAGACCTGTTCGCGATAGTAGTCACGTGCGATGTGCCCGCGCAGCGAGCCACCGGCGGCGATGAAGAAGGTGTTGAGCTCGTTGACCGCCTGCTGGTAGTTGTCGACGTGACTGGCGTAGATCGCCTGCGAGTCCGGGAATTCGTCGATCGACGCGTTCAGGCCGTTGATGCCGTCAAGCCGCACCTGGGCCGCGTAGTTGAACCATTCCTGCGCCGAATAGACACCACCGGGCGAGGCTTCGAACGGCGTGCCGGCGAGCACCTCACCCGAAGTCTTGCCGCGCAGCGCCATCGTCGTGTTGACGAGATTGCCGAGCGATCCCGGCGTGTCCGGCAGATCCTTGTTGACGCCCGACTGGGTCCAGCGATACACGCCATCCGGGTTGTAGCGCTCGGCGGCGACGGCCTGGAAACCCCACTGCCCGTAGCTGCCTTTCAGGCGCAGGCCGTAGTTGAGCTTATTCTCGTAGCCGCCCTCGTGGTACATGTCGTGGACGGTGAAAGCGACCGGGATGATGTTGTATTGCGTGTTCGGATTGCCGAGCACCGTCGGCTGGAATTTCTGCACGTAGGCATCGGCGAGGATGTCGTCGTTGAGCTGGTAGCCGATACGCAGACCCAGAGCCGGCACGCGTTTGTCGGAGAACTCCTCCTGCGCATAGTCAAGCAGCGAGTGACGACGCAGGTCGAGACCGTCGACGATGTCGAGCACCCGGAAGAAGATCGCCTGGCCCCAGGCAATCTGCTGATTGCCGATCCGCACATTGAGCGGACCGTGGTTGTATTCGAGAAACAGCGCCGGGAAATAGACCTGGTAGTTCTTGCCGGTCCATTCCAGGGGATTCGGGTGCTTGTCGCCTTCGACGCGATAGTCGAAGTAGTCGGGCGAACCCTGGTACAACGACGGGATGCCGCCGCTGATGCCACCCTGCACGCCATCGAGGCTGTGCGCGTTGAAGTCGTCGTACCAGCCCGGATCGTAGATCGCGCGCAGGCGGCTGATCAGCGTCAGGTCGCTGTTGAGGTGGACGCCGAGTTCGAGCTCGCCGCGCAGGATCTGGTAGTTGAACTTGTTGTCGACGCCGCGGATCGGGCTGCCGGTGTTTGTCGAGCTGTCGATGCCGCGCACGCCGGGCGAATTGGCGTCGCTGGCAAGCAGCGTCGGAACCGGCAGCGTCGTCCAGGTGTTGGTATCCGGCAGCGGAATGCCGAGCACGTCCTGGGTGATAGTGCCGATCAGCGCCGGCGGCACGTAGGCCTGACGCGCGATCGAGCGTTCGTTGAAGGTGTTGCCGCGCTGATTGGCCGGGTTGTCGTCACTGCTGGTCGAAACCGCGACTTCGGGACGGATGAAGCCGCCCAGCGAAAAGTCCACGTTGTCCCACCAGCTGTTGCCGTCATCCTGTGCCTGGGCTGCAGACGCGAACACCGCGATCGCTGCCAGCAGACCGCTCTTGACCAGATCCTGCTTGCCCAGGAACCGCTTGGGATTCCGCTTTATGCTTTTCATTGTCCCCTCCACTGCGACTCTGACTGGCGACAACCGTTGTGGTCGCCGCCTCCCATGCAGCTTCGCTGCCGCGTGCCGCTGTTACGGCTGCATGCGTACCATCTCACCCGCCTGCCCCACGACCAGAACGCCGTCCGCCGTGCCGGCCAGATCGGAGAACCAGAGACTGCCCAGGGGCCCCTCGGCACGTGTCTGCCACGACTGGCCACCGTCGTGGGTGATCAGACTGCCGCGCACGCCGGAGATGACGACCACGTCATGCGAGATCGGCTGTACCGCGAGCAGATTGGCCTGACTGCCTGAGCTGAGCGTCGTCCAGGTCTTGCCGTCGTCGTCGGTACGCAGCACCGTCCCGACCTGGCCGACCGCATAGCCGCGGCCCTGCCCATCGAACGCGAGGCCGAAGATCGACGCGTCGCCACGATGCAGCTCGTGCCAGCTGGCGCCGCCATCGGTGCTGCGCAGGATCAGGCCGAACTCCCCGGCCATCGTCATGGCGCCGCTGTCATCGACCAGCGCGTCGTACAGATGCGGTTCTTCACCGTGTTCGGTGATGCTGTTCCAGTCCGGCGCCGCGTTGCGCCAGTGCTGGCCGCCATCGCTCGACACCAGCACGGTGCCGAATTCGCCGACCGCGAGGGCATCGCCCTTGTGATTGACCTGTACCGAGAACAGGCGGCTCGTGCTGCCGCTGTCGATCGGCTTCCACTTGCCGTCCTGCAGACTCAGCACCAGTCCTTTCTGGCCGACCGCCAGCGTGCGCCCGCCGCTGGTCGTGACACCGAGCAGGCTGAGCGGCGTCGGCGCCGGGGTCATCGCCTTCCAGGTCTGCCCCCCGTCGTCGGTACCGAGAATTTCGCCGGCAGCCCCGGTCGCATAGCCGTTCTTGCCGTCCATGGCGATCGAGAACAGTGCCTGATGCACGGTTCCCGACACCACGGGGGACAGCGCCGCTTGCGGCTCCGCCGCGCCGGCGGCGCTCGAAACGAGCGCCGCGGCGACGACGACCAAACAGTCGCGGAGTGCCATACGATCAGGCCGTGCCCAGGCGCTGGATCGCCTGATTGGTGAGGTACTTGTTGTAGACGTCGACGCCGTTGGTCGACAGCTGCGACTTGTAGCCACCCGAGGTCGATTCCGTATGCATGATGCGGCTCATGCGGTTGGCCTGGATGTCGTGGCTCAACACGTAGGTCCACGACCAGTCGGAATTGCCCTTGGCATCCTTCACGATCGCGCTGCCGTCCTGGTAGCGCGACCAGCCGGGCTCGAACGACTTCCACATCTCGCCGCGGCGATCGAAGGTGATGTACGCCACGAACTGCTGGTTGCGAACGTCGATCCACACGCGCTTCTTGCCGACCGGCGCACGCGGATAACCCGTCGGCTCCGCCTCGAGCACGATGCATTCCGGACACATCGAGAAGTTGGTGTCGAAGAAGGTCTGACCCTTGGGACCACCGTGCACCGGCAGTTCCCAGTTCTTGCTGCTGCCATGCCAGTTCTGGCTGACGGCCCCGAGCATCGGCTGGCGACCGACGATCTTGTAGTTGCCCCAGGTCAGCATCGGATCGCCGGCGGCCCAGGCATCCGACAGGAACCAGGTGATGCCCGGCAGCAGCGGTTCGAAGCGCTGGTTGGTCGGGAACTGGCGAACGCGACGGAACGCCGGCAGGTAACCGTAGAGATCCGGGAACTTGCGCTGGTCGTAGTACCAGGTGCTGAGGAACGAGCTGCCGGCAGTGTCCTGCGGCGCCGTGAACCACACCGACTGCAGACGCAGCAGATCGTCCTTGCCCTGGAACACCGTGCCGTCGACGCGCGCCTGCGCCTGCAGCTCGGCCCAGACGAAATCGTACTGGTAGGCCTGATTGCCGTCCGGGGCGATATCCCACTGGCGGATCGCGTACTGGCAGTAGTCGTGACGACCCCAGGACAGCGTCAGGTTGGCGATCGCCTCGTTGGCATCCTTGGCGTCCGCGAACGGCAGTCCGCCGATCCAGGGTTTGCCGCTGGCTGCCTCGACGATGTTGCCGGTGGCATCGAACTTGGCCTTGCCCTTGTTCTTCAGCGAGGCTTCGAGAAAGCCCATCGGATACAGCAGGCTCGCGTCGGTGACGGTCGGCACGATCTTGATCTTGCGCCCCATCTCCTTGACCTGCTTGTAGGTGATCGGGTCGAGCAGGTTCTTGACGGCATCGACATTGGCGGCGGTCACATAGTCGCCGGTCTTGACCTTGCCCTTGGTGTACATCTCCACCGACATGTTCTCGTCGGGATAGGCCTTGCTGGTGTCGGCACCGCTGGCAATCAGGGGCCAGAGGGGCGCCAGCACGCCGGCACCGGCACCGAGCGCCGCCTTCTGCAGCAGAGCCCGGCGACCGTAATCGACGTCGTATTTACGGATATGCATTTCGACTTCTCCTCACGCTTGCTTCTTTTAGGGCCGGAAGACTCAGCTTCGGGCAGACATCCGCGACGCAAGATGCGCACGGACTCGCTTGATGCATACGGCTGGACGACGGCTTTGGGTGCGGCCGTTCGTCACTTCATGGCTCCGGCCAGATGGCCCGGCACCGAATTGTCGTGCTGACCCTCGGCGGTGAACTGGCTGAGATCGACGCCCTCGCCGACCAGCAGGTCCTTGCGCTCGACAAAGCGCGGCTTGACCAGCCAGACCAGCAGCGGCAGTACCACCAGCGCCAGCACCATGTTGATGAGCATGGTCAGCACCAGCAGCAGGCCCATGTCGGCCATGAACTTGAGGCCCGACAGGAAATACCAGGGCAGGATGCCGATGAACATGATCGTCGCCGTGAACATGATCGCCTTGCCGGTCGTCGTCAGCGACGCCGTGATGGCACGGCCCCAATCCTTGTCCTGCGCGTGGTATTCCTCGCAGATGCGCGACAGCAGATAGATGCCGTAGTCGATGCCGACACCGACGCCGATCGCCGCCACCATCAGCGAATTGATGTCGAGGCCGATGCCGATGAGGTGCATTGCCGCGTTGAGGATGAAGTTCGCGAGATTGACCGGAATCAGGAGGATCAGGCCGGCGACCAGCGAGCGGTAAGCCAGGCTGCAACCGGCGAGAATCACGAGATTGAGCAGGCCGATGATGACCCAGTGGAAGCGCTCGACGACTTCATTCATCGCCTGCTGCAAGGCGATCGTGCCGGTGCCGAGGCGCACCGTGAACTTGTCGTGATCGATGCCGACTTCCTGGACCGCGGCACTCGCCGCCTTCAGCGCCGCATCGACCGTGCCCTGCTTGTTGTCCTTGTACCAGAGTGAAACGGTCGAGTTCTCCTGGTCGAAATCGATGACATGCGAGAACGCCTTCGAGCTCGAGCCGACCGTCACGGCCGTCGCCGCCGCGTTGGTGGCGGCATTGTCCGGATCGAGCGGCAGCCATTTCGGATTGCCGCCGGCGAACAGACGGTTGCCTTCCATCAGATAGTCGGCGAACGACAGCGTCGCACGCGGCGGATTGGCGCCCTGCTCCATGATGCTTTGCAGGCGCATCATCGTCATCACGGTGTCGGCCTGACGCGCGACGCGTGCCGGATCGTTCGGATTCTTCGCCTCGAGCACGATCTCCAGCGTGTTGACGCCGGGGAAGTGCGCGTTGATCTCGCGCACCGCTTCGTTGTACTCGGAGTCGTACCACAGCAGATTACTGCCTTCGACCGGGTTGCCGATGCGGATCTGCAGCGATTCGTAGACCGCGACCACCGCGAGCACCGCAACGATTACCGTCGTGAAGCGCGCGGTCCTGCCGTACGACAGCTTGGCGATGTTGCGCAGCAGCGACTGGAAGCCGTGATGCAGGCCGCCGGTCTGGCCCTTGCCGATCAGGCGATCGACATTGCGTGGCGCCGGCAGCGTCGCCAGCAACAGCGAGATCAGCACGACGCCGGTCGGAATCAGCCAGATCGCCCAGAAGCCGCAGAACAGCGCGAAGCGTTCCATCGCCGGGATCGGCGCGATGGCGATCAGGAAGATGCCGACGATGTCGGTGAAGATGCCGAGCACGCTCGGCGCCATCATCACGCCCATCGTGATCTCGGCCGCCTTGACGCGATCACCGACGTGCGAATAGACCTCGTAATAGCGTTCGGTGAACTGCACGCAATGCGAGAACGAACGTGCGACCAGCAGCAGCGGCACGATCATCAGCAGCGGTTCGATCGGTGACTTCAACCAGCCGACGAAACCGAACCCCCAGATCGCTGCCACCAGGCTGGTGACGATCGGCGTGACGATGCCCACGACATTGCGCATGTACAGCGCCAGCGCCAGGATCAGCGCGCCGAGCGTCGCCGCGAAGATCCAGAACATCTGCGACTCGTAGGCGTAGACCCAGCCGGTCAGCGCCGGCTGGCCGGCCATGTAGACGTCGTGGTCGGCGTCCTTGTATTTGGCGACCAGGCCGTGCACGTACTTGAATGCCTCGCCGTAGTCGAGGCGCTGCTCGATGAACGTGGCGTTGATCAGCGTCGCCGTCTCGTCGCCGGAAATCAGGAAGGTGCGCGCGTTCGGCGACTTGTCGACGCGCTGGCGGAACTCGGCGATCTCGGCCGGCGTCGACGGTACGTGATCTTCCATGAGCGGCCGCATGTCGATGCCGTACGGCGTGGCTTCGGCGTAGCGTGCCTTTTCCGTGGCGATCGACAGGATCTGGTCGTGGTCGACACCCGGCGCCAGATCGATGTCACGCGTCAGCTGCCAGACCTTGCTCAGCGTCTCGGTGTTGTAGATGTCGCCGTTCTTGTGCTTGATCATCAAGGTGAACGTCAGCGGATTGCCGAAGTTCGGATGGTCCTTGAACACCTGCACGAACGGATCGTCCTTCGGCAACAGGTCGGAGAAGATGGTCTTCAACTCGACGTTGCGAATGCCGACCGCGAAGAACGCGGTGATCAACACGAAGATCATCGCGGTCAAACCGCGATGACGCATGACCAGAGCAGCCAGCCTGAAGCGAAAGCTTTCCATGTAAGTTCCGTTTGACGCCGGCGACTCGCCGGCATGGCCCGCAGATGCGGACGATCAATCAGGCGAGCGCAGACCGACCATGGTGGCTCGGCCCGGGGATATGGCTGCTGATGCGTGCATGCCGCATGGTGATCTCCTCTCTCGATTTATCGATGCGCCGGCCGGATCGCTGCCGTCGTCGTCCCTTTGTTGGTGACGAGAAAGTAATTTGGCGCCTGCGATGAGGCACTACACAAACGGGTAGTTTTCCGGACCCTGCCTGGAATATGCGCTGGCCGAGTGCCTGAAAAGCGTGCTGCAGCGCGATGTTGCAGGTCGCGGCACGGATGGGCGGCGCCGGACGCCGGATGCGACTTTGCTGCAGCACAGCAGCGCGACGCGTCGAAGCTGCCGAGATCAGAACCCGCGTGGTGCCGAAGGAGAGACTCGAACTCTCACGAGGGGTTGCCTCGGCGGATTTTGAATCCGCTGCGTCTACCGTTCCGCCACTTCGGCGCGGGGCCGGCGATTATAGCGACCGTTACCGCATCCACCAACGGACGATCTGCAAAAAAAGGCCCGCTTGCGCGGGCCAGATCAGGTGAGAACTGCGAAGCGGTGGAGATTCCGGACCGCAGTTGCAGGATAGGGCTCGACAGGCTCAGAACCCGAGCCTGGAAATTTCGAACGCTGAAAATAGATGAGCCCCGGCATGGCCGGGGCTCGGGGGCGTTCTCGCGTGCGGGTTCAGGGGTGGCACGCGAGAACTGGATGTATCGTAGCGCCGCCGCGGCGCCCGGCCGTCACCGCAACGCGACGGTTTGTTTCAATCTGTATGGCTGCAATCGACGGCGGCCACGAAAAAGGCGGCCGATCGGCCGCCTCTTTCACCGCGATCCGCGCTCAGATCTTGAAATCGAGACGGATGCCGGCGTGGTAGCCGTAGGTGCGCGCCGCGCTTTCCGCATAGAACACCGTACCGCCGCCGCCGATGCGGACGTCCGGCAGGCGGCTGTCCGGATTCACGTAAAGCGGCACATCGAGGTTGAGCCCGAAGCTGACCGCGTCGAACTTGACGCCACCGTTGCCGTTCTCGAGCTTGAGATGCGAATAACCCACTGGCGCCGACACTTCGAGGAAGCGGAACAGGTTGCCGGTCGGAACGAGATAGACGCCATACATCTGCTTGGTGGCGACCTTGTCGTGATCGTTGCCATTCTCGTTCTTGATGCCGAACTGCGCTTCGACCCCGATCTGCTTGAACAGGCGGGTGCCGACGCGCATGCGGTAGAAGTTCGAGTCGAAGCTGTCACCGCCGAGTGCATTCTTCAGGCTGTCCTTCGACAGCGACGCATGCAGGAAGGCGTAGTCGGCACCGGCGTAGACGTAGTACGGCTTGCGAGGCGGTGGCGGCGGCTCCTCGGGCTCGCTGCTGGCGGTGCTGTCATCGCCGGCGCTCGAGCTGTCGCTGCCGGCCGCCTGCGTATCATCGGTCGCGGCAGCGTCGCCGGTCGAGCCGGTGTCGGCTGCGGACGCATCGGCGCTGCCGTCCGTTGCCGCATCGGCCGGCGCACTGCCTGCCGCATCGGCCGCCGACGCATCGCTGCCGGCGTCCTGCGCGAACACCGGATTCATGGCCATCAGGCCCAGCGCGATAACGCTCAACGGCACAAAACGAATGTGCTTCATTTTCCCCTCCCCGTTCTTTGGCCCGGCTTGGACCGGTTGATTTCGATTGCAGCGGAAATGTTCGTCGATTTCCCCCCTCAAATCCAGTGAGCCGAAACCGGCCGGCTTGCGCTGCAGCCAATGCGCCGGATTCGCGGCTGTGCCAGCGGGATATCCGCCCGAAGTCATCCATACGACCGGGGCAGAGCCCGGCAACTCGCCCTATAGTGCCGGATCGCCCAGCAACGATCCCTCATGCATCCCGATATCCACTTCTGCAATGTCTGCGGCCAGGCCAGCGAATTCCGCGTCCCGGACGGCGATCATCTGCCGCGCCACGTCTGCCCGGCCTGCGGCCACATCCAGTACCTGAATCCGAAGGTGATCGTCGGCGTGATTCCGGAACATGCCGACGGACGGGTCCTGATGTGCCGGCGCAATATCGAGCCGCGCCTCGGGCTGTGGACGTTCCCCGCCGGCTTCATGGAGCTGGGCGAAACCAGCGCGCAGGGCGCGGCACGCGAGGCGCAGGAAGAAGCACAGGTCGACGTGCAGGTCGACGATCTGCTGATGGTGATCAACGTGCCGTACGTCAGTCAGGTCTATCTGATCCATCGCGGCACGATGCGCAGCGAGCATTTCGGCCCGACCTTCGAAAGCTCGGAAGTGAAGCTGATGCGCGAGGACGAGATCCCCTGGGACGAGATCGCGTTCCCGACGATCCTGCACAGCCTGCGCCGTTTCTTCGAGGATCGCGCCAAGGGGCGCTACGAGCTGCACAGCCTCGATCTGAGCTTCCGTCCCCGGCCGCCGCAGCGCGCAGAGATCGCCGGCGACGCCGCAACGCCCTGAGTCCGATCCCCCGAACCGGGGGCGTACAAGCGTATCGGCTGCCCCCAAGCTTGGTGTCGCCTCAAGTCAGGCGTACACACATGGGGGACTTCATGAACAAGCTTGCAAATCGCAGCCACGGCGCCGTGCGCACCACCGCATTCGCCCTGACACTGATCACGACCGCTGCGCTGAGCGCCTGCGGCAACGACAACAATGACAACGGTGGTGGCGGCAGCGGCAGCGGCGACGTGGGCGCAGCCGACCTGAGCGCGGCCGGCACCCAGCAACAGGTCGGCACCTTCGGCACGCTGGTGCAGGCGCTCGGCGCGCTCGACGCGCTGTCGAACAGCCCCTCCGGCGTTGCCGCCACCGGCCGGCCGCTCGCCAAGCAGGCGCGCATCCATGCCAAGGCCGGCGACGCATGCCCGGGTGGCGGCACCAGCGAGGACAGCGGTCCGACCAGCAAGAACGTCGGTTCGCCGTTCACCAGCCAGCCGCTGCCGGTCAGCACGACCAGCTTCCACAACTGCCGCTACGTCGATTCGCAGGAACAGGACGGCAAT
Organism: Solimonas terrae; assembly: GCF_011067135.1. Classification (GTDB taxonomy): domain Bacteria; phylum Pseudomonadota; class Gammaproteobacteria; order Nevskiales; family Nevskiaceae; genus Solimonas; species Solimonas terrae. The sequence goes on along the minus strand of NZ_JAAMOW010000003.1, from coordinate 196,982 downwards.
TCGACCGATGTCGAGATCACGCTTGACGGCAGCGCCGAAGGCGGCGCTCTGGAGGGCGGCGACCCGTACGTCGAATATTTCCGCATCGGCGACGACAGCGGTCCGTACTCGCTCGACTATCACTTCGCGCAAAGCAGCTCCGGACAGGGCGTCAACGTCTCGTCGGACGTCACCCTGGAGCTGGGCATCCGCTTCCGCGACGACTACAAGTCCGACAGCAGCGGCAGCGAAGACCGGTTCGTGCTGTCGTTCGACGGCAGCTACGACGCTTCTGCCACCAGCAACGGCCAGGGTGGCAGCACCAGCGGCGACTTCACCTATTACATCGGCAAGAGCGGCGCGCCGTTCACGGCAAGCGACGACAGCAGCGGCACGACCATCAGCGGCGAATACGGTTTCAAGTTGAGCGGCCCGGCGGGGGCAAGCTGCCCGAGCGGCGGCGTGACGATCTCGACGCTGGACCCGCTGACCGACAGCAACGGCGCGGCCAGCCCGTTCAGCGCCGGGCGCCTGCAATTCAGCAGCGGCGGCAGCAGTTCACAGGTCACCTTCAATGACGACGGGACCGTCACCGTGCAGGGCTCGGACGGACAGAGCAGCACTTTCAGCTATGCCGAAGCGGTGGCGTCGGCCGGCCCCTGCGCCGGCTACGCGCTGGCCGGTCTGTACCTGGCCGCCGGCGCCGCGCCGCGCTGAGCCGCGGCACCGGTGAAGCAGAAACGGGGGAGCCGCAACTCCCCCGTTCTGCCGACCGTCGCGCCCACGCAATGGTTTAAACTGTGCGCCCCGTAGAATCCGACCGTTTCGAGCCGCGAGCGCAACATGACTTTTGTCGTTACCGAGAACTGCATCAAGTGCAAATACACCGACTGCGTGGAGGTCTGCCCGGTCGACTGCTTCCATGAAGGTCCGAATTTCCTCGTGATCGACCCGGAAGAATGCATCGACTGCACACTGTGCGAGCCGGAATGCCCGGCCAATGCGATCTTCGCGGAAGATGACCTGCCGGCGGACCAGGCCGACTTCAAGGCACTCAATGCCGAACTGACCAAGCTCTGGCCGGTCATTACCGAAAAGCAGGAATACCCGCCCGAGAACAAGGAGTGGGACGGCAAGCCGAACAAACTCGCCCTGCTCGAACGCTGAACCTGTTGCTTGATTGCAGGCGCGGACGCACGACCGGCGTCCGCGCCTTTTTTGTACCCGGCGCCACGCGCCTGCCGGCCGCGCACGGCCTTACAGATCGAGCACCTGCCAGCGCCGTGCGGCATCGTCGATCAGCGGCAGATACAGCGCCGCCCGCACCGGCTGTGGCCCGTAGCGCCGCAGGACGGCGGCATAGCCGCACAGCTGCGCTTCGTAGCGGCGCCGCTCTTCGTCGAGGAAGCCCTGCAGATCGCCGCCTTCGTGGCGGCTGGTCTTGAAGTCGACGATCCAGCGCGTACCGTCGGCATCGATGAAGCTGCGATCGATCTTGAACTGCCGCGGCACACCGTCGACCAGCGCCGTCAGTGCCCATTCACTGCGCGCCTGACGATGCGCCGGATCGAACAGCCAGCGGCCGCGTGCATCGTCGAGCAGGCTGCGCATGGCGCGGTGCACCAGTGTCGACGCCGCTTCGCAGCGCGCGCGCGGCACGCCGGCCTGCCAGAGCTCGTCCGGCAGGCGCTCGGCCAGCGCCGCGAGACGCGTCCTGTCCCAGGCCTCCAGGCCGTCGCGCGCCAGACGTTCGGCCCAGCGATGAAACACGGTGCCGGTCGCGCGCGCGATCTCGCCGGCCCATTCGAATCGCGGTGCCGCTGCAATCGCCGCCGATGCCTCGGCGCTCAAGCCTTGCGGAAGTGTCGGCGCCGTCCAGCCCGCCACGAAACGACGCAGTGGCGGCGGCGCCATGCGTTCGTCGGCGAGCGACGCTGAGGGCGCCGGCTGCGGCGGCGCCCGGTCGGCAGCCGCCCGGACAAAGCGCGCCTCGACCGCCGGCCACAGTCGCGCCAGCAAACTGCTTGGTGCCGGCGGCCTGGGTACACCCTCATCGTCGAGACCGACGGCGCCGAGCAGGTGCAGGCGTCGCCGTGCGCGCGTCGCGGCGACATAGAGCAGACGTCCGTCTTCGAAACGCTGCTTGTCGGTCTCCAGTTGACGGATGAAGTCGTAGGTCGGATCGACCTGATCGCCGCGCGCCTGGATCGGCGCGAGGACCAGTTGCGCGTCGCCGGCCAGGCCGGCGCGACGGCTGAACACGATCGGCGGCGGCGTGTCGCTGCGCGTCCGGCGGCCGAGTCCCGGCACGATCACGGTGTCGAACTCGAGACCCTTGGCCTTGTGGATCGTCATCAGGCTGAGTCGCCCGTCCACCAGCGGATCGGCCGTTGCCTTCAGATTGCGCAAGGCCAGATCCAGCGCGTCGAGATCGTCCAGTCCGGCGCCCCGCGCCAGCGATTCCAGCTTGGCGAAGAACTGCTGCGCGTCGACCAGATCACGCGCTTCCCGCACTGCGGCCGGTCCGCCGAGCGCCAGCCACGCCGACTCGATCCAGCGTCGCAGCGGCTTGCGGCCCTGCTGCGCGAGTGTCGCCTCAAGCACTGCCATCGTCCTCGTCAGGCGCGCACGGCCATCGCCACTGGTGCGCGCCCTGCGCGCCTCGTCACGCAGGGAATCAAGCAACGGCGCGTCGCGCGACAGACCATCGCTGAGCACGAGCAGGTCGGCCAGACGCAAGCCGCACCAGGGCGCGCGCAGGATCGCCAGCCAGGCGACGCGATCCATCGGCTGCAACAAGGCGCGCGTCAAGGCACGCAGGTCCTCGATCACCGGCCGGCTCGACAGGCTTTCCAGATCGACCGCCTGATAGCGCAGGCCGGCGCTGCGCAGCGCCGGCATCAGCTCGTCGAGATGCGTGCGGCTGCGCACCAGCACCGCGATGCTGCCGTCGGCCTGCTCGGCGCGCGCCTGCGCGATCAGCCCGACCACCTCGCGCGCTTCGGCGCGGGCGTCGTTGTCGAAACGCGGATGCACGCAGACCGCCGCCTGCACTTCGGCTTCGCGCGTCGCAATCGCCGCGCTGTACGGCACGGCGCTGCGTCCGGCGTCCTCCTGCGCGGGCAGAACCTGCGCGAACGCCGCATTCACCCAGTCGACGACACCGGCTCTCGACCGGAAATTGCACTGCAGCTGCAGGGTCTGCAACTGCAGCTGGGCGATGCCGTTCCGGCGCGCGCGCAGATACAGGCCGACGTCAGCCTCGCGGAAGCGGTAAATGCTCTGCATCGGATCGCCGACCACGAACAGGCTGCGGCCATCGCCGGCCTGCCAACCCGCGGTGAGCCGTTTCAGCAGTTCGTACTGCGTGCCGGAGGTGTCCTGGAATTCGTCGACGAGCAGATGGCGAATGCGGTAGTCGAAGGCCAGCGCCAGCTCGCTCGGCGCCTCGTCGCCGCCGAGCGCGTCCACCGCCTTGGCCGCGACTTCCGCGAAATCGACCTGGCCGTGCGCTGCGAACACCACACGCAGCTGTGCCGCCGCGAGCCGCAGTACGTCGAGCAGTGCCTGCAGCACCCGCCATTGCGCATCGTCGTAGGCAGCCGCCGGCAGTCTGCGCAAATCCTGCAGCCGTTCGAGCAGACCGGCTTGTGAGGACAGCGCGGCAATCAACTCCAGGTGCGCGTCGCGCGGCGGATCGAGCTGTTCCTTTTCGAGCCTGGTCTTGCCGGCCGGGAATCCGACATTCTTGTCGAGCCGTTTGCGCCAGCCGTCGGTGCGGGTCAATACCAGATCGAGCAAGGCAAGCCAGCGCGGCAGCTGCGCCGCCGTCGCCGGCGGCCAGACCCCATCGCGCAGCGCGTGCAGATCGAGCGTCGGCTGCTCGGCAAGCCGCTGCGCCGACGCATGCGCCGCGGACGCAAGCCAGGCCGTACGGTCCGCGCTCGCGATTGCCGCATCGGCCTCCAGCAACGCGCTGCCGACGACCTCCTGCAGCGCGGCTTCCAGCTCGGCGCGCGCCTGGCGTCCACCCTCGGTGGCGAAATGCAGCCACTGATCGCGCCGCCCGAGCAGCGCAACCAGCTGATCCTCGAGCAGCGCCGTGCGATTGTCGAAATGTCGCAACACGCAGACCAGCGCATCGCGATACGGCGTCTGCGCTTCCAGTGCATCGAGCGTGGCGCGCGCCGCTTCGCGATACAGCGGCTCGGCCTCGTCGGCAATCTGCACGCGCCCGCCAAAACCGGCAGTCAGCGGCATCTGCTGCGTGATCTGCATGCACAGCGCATCGATCGTCATCACGCGCAGGCGCTGCGGATTGTCCTCCAGCTGCCAGCCGCGACTGCGCGACCGCGCCAGCGCCGCGCTCGCCAGCTGCCAGGTCTGCGCCTTGTGCGCGTCTTCGGGCGCGACTGCATTCGCGGCATCGCGAATCGCGCGAAACACGCGCGCGCGCATTTCCGCCGCCGCCTTGCGCGTGAACGTGATCGCGACGATTTCCTCGGGTTCATCGGCCGTCGCCAGCAACACCAGCAGGCGCTGGGTCAGCAGCTCGGTCTTGCCGGAACCCGCGGGCGCCTGAACGATGAAGCTGCCGCGCGGATCGAGCGCGCGGGCGCGGGCCGCAGCATCGGCGATGCTCATGTCGCAACCTCCTCGCCGTCGTCCAGCGAGACCTGTTCGCGGATGCGGCAGATCGCGTGCAGGCCGCAGTCCTGGCAGCTCTGCCGCGGATGCTTGGGCGTGACGGCGGCCCAGCCATCGCGCACTTCCGTCGCCAGCGTCGCCAGCACGCCGCGCCACTGGCCATGCAGTGCGTCCCAGCTCGCGACGGCGCGCATCGCCTTGTCGTCGTGGTAGGCGAGGATGCCCGGACCGTAGCGATTATCGTCGGCGATGCCCTGCAACCCGATATCGCCGACGCTGAGGCGCGCGAAAGCCAGTGCGCCGACCTGCGCTTCGGTCAGGGCATACAGCAGCAGTTGCGGGTCTTCCGGGCGGCCGTCGGCCCAGGGTGGCGGCTTGCGAGCGCCGGTCTTGTAGTCGAGCACGATGCGACGGTCGTGCTCGTCGGCATCGACGCGATCGGCACGCAGACGCAGGCGCAGGCCCTCGAACTCGCGCACGGTTTCCGTCGCATCGGCGGCGGCCGGATCGCGGCCCTCCAGCGACAGCACGCGAAACGGCGCGCGCGCGCGTTCGACGCTGAGCCACGCGCGGATCAGCTCGCGCAGACGTTGCGCCTCGAGTTCACGCATCACCGGCTGCAGACGCTGTGGTGCCTTGCGCTGCAGTTCACCGAGTGCGGCGTCGACCGCTTCGCCGATCTGCCCCTGCAATTCGTCTTCGGCCAACGCCTGCAGCGTCGCCTGTTCGCGCCAGACCGACCACAAGCGCTCGAGCACGGCGTGCACGAGATTGCCGCGATCGTAGGCCTGCAAGCCATGGGCCGGCACTTCCAGGGCGCGTACCGCGAGACGGTGCAGCGTGTAACCGCGAAACGGGCAGCGCGCCTGATCACCGAGCACGCGGGTCCCGCCGCTGAGCACGACACCCGCTGCCGGCGGCGGTGCGCTGGCATCGTCGATCGATTCATCGACGGCCGCCGCCGCACTCTGTCGCCAGCTCTGCGGCAAGGCATCGACGTCCAGGGCTTCGACCGCGTCAAGCCAGGGCGCGAGCAAGGGACTGGGCGACCGTTCGCGGCCGTCTTCGCCGCGCGCGTAGCTGAGCACCAGCGCGCCGGCGCGGCGACACCAGCCATCGAGCTGCGCCTGCGCATAGGCCAGTTCGCGCTCCGCGCTCGCATGCGGCAAGCCCCGCGCGCGCTGCAGCGCATGCGGCACGAACGGATGCGGGCGACTGGCGGCGGGAAACCGCTCATCGTCGACCCCGGTAACCCAGAGCGCATCGAACGACAGCCCCTGCGCTTCGAGCTGGCCCATCACCTGCACCCGGGTATCGCCGGACTGCGGCTGGAACAGCGTGCGTTCCGTCAGTTCGCGCAAGGCCGCGACCGCGGCCGACAGCGGAATCCGGCCGAGCACACGCTCGACGCGACCGAAGTCGACCAGCACTTCGCGCCAGCGCGCGAGGATCTGGAATTCCTCGCTGTCGATCGCGCGCGGCCCGGGCCAGCCGGCTGCATCGAGAAAATTCGTGAAGGTCTCGTTCCACTCGGCCGGCGTCTGTCGCCGCGACGGCAGCAGGTTCGCGAGCTCGCGCCAGCGCGCCTGCAGCGCCGGCGGCGACCATGACAGCAGCGTTGCCAGATCCAGCTGCAGGCAGCCTTCGCGGCGCAGCCGGGCATCAAGCGCCGCACGCTGCAGCCGTTCTTCTTCGCCTGCTCCCCAATTGCCGGCGCACAGCAGCGCACTGCCGGCGGCCGAGTCGAGACCGACCGATGCCAGCTGCAGCAGGCGCAAGGCAGTCTGCACGAGACCGCAGTCGGCAAGCGGCGTGCCCAGCGTCAGGTTGTACGGCCGCGCCGGGCTGTGCACATCCGGCGCATCGAATTGCGGACACAGCACCTCGTCGAACGCGCGTTGTACGGCCGCGCGCCGTGCACGCAGATCGGCGACCACCACGGCGACATGCGCGCGCGGATCCGCCTGCGTTCGCGCCAGCGCCCACTGCGCGGCCGCGCGCAACTCCAGTGCGTCGTCGGCCGCCACGACAAAGCGCGGCCGCACCGGCGCAGCCGCGTCGTCCAGCCGATGCAGACTCACGCCGCGTGCCGCAAGCGCGCCGATCCAGTCCGCGAGCCGCGGCGATATCGATTCGAAGCCGACCAGTACCAGCCCTGCCGGCACGGCCAGCGCACCACGCTGCAGCGATGCCAGGGTTCGCTGCTCTGCGAGTTCGCGGTCGATGGCGCCGACGCGATCAAGCTGGCGCCGATAGGCCGCTGCCCACTGATTGAAGCGTTCGACATCGAGCTGACCGCGCGCCTCGAGTGGCAGGTTCAGGCGATATTCGTGACACAGGCTCCAGGCTTCGGCCGCCAGTTGTGCCGCGTCGGCGGCACGCAGCAAGGGTTCGCCGGAGCGCGATTCGTCGACACAGATTCGCCACAGCAAGCGGGCTTCGGGGTCGCCCAGCACCGGCAGCGCGTCGTGATCGGCGGCGGCCGCACCCAGGTTTTCGACAAAGCTGCCGAAACCGGCAATCTCCGGCGTTTCCCAGACCTCGGCACCTGCCGCAAGCTGCGCGTGCGCAAAGGCCTGCTGCAGCGCCTGTGCCTGACGATGACTGGCGCACAGCACGCTCGGCCGGCTGCCGTCGCTGGCCGCGAGACGCGCGAACAATTCGTCGGTACGGCAGCCGGGCACGGCCGACAGCGGGGCGGAGATCGATTCCATGCGAGACCGAAGTATCGCCCAGCGGCGGGCTCAGATCGCGAGCCCGACATGCCGGCAGCAAACCGTCGGCCACAAAAAACCCGGAATCGCGAACGATTCCGGGCCCATGTTTCGTATGGTGGAGCGAAAGGGGATCGAACCCTCGACCTCCGCATTGCGAACGCGGCGCTCTCCCAGCTGAGCTATCGCCCCACACGAGGACGCGTATTCTACTGATCGGCTGTCAAAACACCAGCACCTTCGCGGGCGAGCGCGGCGGCGCTGAATGCGGGGGTCTCGGGCCGGCACTGCCGAGCCGCAGTGCCGGATGCGCGCGGCGCATGTGCAATTTGCGCGGCAGTTCACCTAGGGTCGCCGGGGATGCATTCAAGGCCTTGATTTTCAAAGGCGTATCACGCCCTCTTTTCGTCGCAAAAAAACCCTGCTAAAAACGCGCGCCAAGTGACCCCGATTTGTTCCGCAGGCTTGATGTCGAGACTGGTATGCCGCGCAAAGCTAAGAAACAGGCCCCACAAGCTGAAGCCAGCAAGAGCTATGACGAGTTCGTCGACGACGACGAAGCGGTCGACGACGACAGCATCCCGGCTGAAGAGGAATCGCACGCTTCGCTGAAGTCACGCGATTGGCGCGACGTCGAGAAGCTGCAGGAAGAGCGTCGTCTGCGCAATCTGATTGCCGACGACCTGGATTTCGATCTCGACGATCGCAAACGCCGCAACTGAGGCGGCTGCAAGGCTCAGCGCAGGCCTTCGGATTCGGGCGGATGCGGCCGCAGTTCGGCACGCAGGATCTCGAAGGCCGCATCGACGTCGTCGCAGTAGCGAAACAGCGAAACGTCTTCCGGTGAAATCAGGCCGCGCTCGGCGAGACGCGGAAAATCGACCAGTCCCTCCCAGAACTCCCGTCCGTACAACAGGATCGGAATGTTCACGACCTTGCCGGTCTGCATCAGCGTCAGCAGTTCGAACAGCTCGTCGAGCGTGCCGAATCCACCGGGAAAGAACACCGCACCGCGCGCCAGCTTGACCAGCCAGAACTTGCGCATGAAGAAATAGTGGAACTGGTAGGCGTGCGCATCGTCGACGTACGGATTCAGATGCTGCTCGAACGGCAGTGAAATATTGAGCCCGACGTTGAGCTGCGAATCGACACGCGCACCTCCGGCATGAGCCGCCTCCATGATGCCGGGACCGCCGCCGGTGCAGACGAAGAAGCGTTCGCGCAGCTCATGCGCGTCGTGCGTCCATGCCGCCAGCTTCTCGGCGAGATTTGCCGCCTCTGCATACCAGTCACGGCCGTCGCTGCCCTGCCCGGCCCGCACCCGCGCGGAACCGAAGAACGCCACGGTATTGCGCACGTCCGTCTGGCGAAAACGTCGTTCGGGTTCGACGTATTCGCAGAGGATGCGCACGCCACGCGCCGCATCGCTCATCAGGAATTCGTTGTTCTTGTAGGCCTTGACCGGCGACACGTGGGGCTAGTCCTCGCAGTGACGCGCGAGCAGCGGCGCGTGTGGCTTCAGGCGGGGCGCGAGGCCCCGCGGTGGCACTCAGGTCTGCGCCCAGACCACCGGACCCGCCGGCTCGGGCGTGATCGGCAGGGTTGCGATCCTGGCGATGGCGTTCTGCAACTCGGGCGCCGGGTCGATCGCGACGATCCGCCCGGCGCACAGCTCGGTGGCGAACACTGCGGTCCGCAACTTGAGAAAGCGCGGTTCCATGTAGTGACCCAGCAGCACCGAATGCTGCGCCGGATAGTAGGCCTTGACCCGCACCCAGTGCTTGGTCTGCGTGCTCGCATCGAGCACCGTGAACCAGCCGTCGGGCAGCAACACGATCGACAGCAGACCGAGCAGCTCCTCTTCAGGCGTGATCCGCGGCGCAGCCGGCACTGCAGCCTCGACCAGCACCTCGGTCGCGCCAGCCTCGTCCTGCACACCATCCTCGGCAGCGGCTGCATGGACCGACGCGACTGACGCCGCCGGAACCGGTGAAGGTTCGAGATAAGCCTCAAGCAGGCCCGCAACGACTTCTTCGAGCTTTTCTTGCGAAAAGCCGACTTCGGAGAGGCGATTGGTCACGGCCGCCGCGATCTCCGCCTCTTCATGCACGCGTTCGTCGGCCGCCATCAGCGGCACGTGGTCGAAGCTCTGCAGCACCCGTTCGACCAGCGCCATCGTCGCATTCCAGGCGTGGCCCTCGATGCCGTCGCGAATGTAGTCGACGCACAGGCGCGGCCCGAAGCCCGACAGCATCAGGCGCATCGCGCCCGGCGCCAGACGGCGCTCGCCGACGCGCATCTTCAGTTCGTGCGCAACGATGCGCCGCACTCGCTCGATCTGCTGGCGATTGCGGTTCTTCTGCGTCCGCTCCTGCTCGCGCAGGAACTCGTCCGCGACGTCCTCATTGAGCGGCTCGCTCGCCGCCCGCTTCAGGCGCGCCGGATCGAGCTGGAAAGTGCGCGCGACCTCTTCGACCAGGCTTTGCAGTTCCTCGAAGGCCTGGTCCGGCACCTTGGCGCCGCCGGCACCGAGTTGCAGCGCCAGTTCATACAGACTGTTGCTGGCACGCCGCGCCGGGTGGCCGGCATCGGCGAAGAACTGCGGATCGGACAGCGCAGCCTTCATCACCGGCATCTGCAGGCGCGCGAGCAGCGGCTTCATCGCTTCCGGCAGTCGCGGATCGTTGTAGTAACCATCGAACATCCGGGCGACCAGCCCGACATTCTGCGGCGGCAGCCAGGCCGGCGCCTGCGGCTGCTGTCCCTGCGCATACGACTGCAGGATGTGCGAGATGTCGTGTGCGAGCCAGGAATCGTCGTAGTTCGGCGGCGGACCGCCGGCGTTCTGGCTGCCATAGGCCGGCCCGTATGCCGGCCACGATGCCGGATAACCGGCACCGGCAGACGCCGGTGCGCCATAGCCGGCTGGACCACTCCAGCGGGGCGCGGACGATGATGCGGCTGCGCCGCCCATGAATTGCGAGAATCGCCCGGCATCGACGCCATTTGCCCAGGCCGGCGCACCCGATGCACCTGCGCCGGACGCGCCATCGGCGCCGGCAAACGCGGCCGCCGCCGGGTTGCGCCGCGGAGCAGTCGCGGCGGTTTCCTTGGGTTCGACGCCGTGCCCGGCAAGCAGGTGGTTGGCGCCCATGAACACTTCGGACATGCGACCGACGACGACGCGGTCGAACAGCTTGTAGATCACCAGCTTGATCGGAAAATCGACCTGCAGATCGTGCACCGAATCCTGGAACGCGCGAATGATCCGAGCCGGCGACATCGCCTCCGGCGAAAACCCGCCGCCGCTCATGTCGGCCAGCCGCGCGAGGCGCCGCTGCAGCTCGACCAGCTCATGCGAATGCAGGGAGGTCGCCTTGGTCTCCATGTTGGCGACCGCGATCCGCTCCTCCAGCTGGTCGCCGTCCTGCAACGACCACTGCGACATGTCGCTCAGATCGCCATACGGATTGCTCGCGACAGCTGCCTGTTCGCCGATCTGGGACAGGGCGCCTTCCAGCGAATTCTGAAACGCCTTGATGATCTGCGCGCGCTGCACGCGGACGATGCGCATGGTGTCGAGATACAGGCGCTGCTCGTCGCTGGACTGCGCTTTCTCGGCCGAGTCGAACAGGATGTCGTCGGCTTTCTCGAACATCGTGCGCAACTGGTCGCCAAGCACGGTGACGGCCATTTCATGCAGGGCCTGCACGATGGGATTGCGCGCGTCGACCTTCGCTCCGGCCGGCAGAGGCGCCGCAATGTCATTGGCAGTTTTAGCCATGCTCATACCCGTACGCCGCCCACAACCGCCAACACGCGGAAACAGCTCCGTATCGCGGTGCAGTCAAGATCCTTGGCATCCAATATGCGGCGCCAGGCGCCGCTTCCCGCCCCTTTACACCGGCCCCCGCCGGCACGTCCGTTACCACCTGCGCTTCATGCTGTGTCCGCCGCCCGCGCAGCTGCAGAATATCAGGAAATTCAGTACGCAAATCGCCGTCCGCGAAAACATTTCTCGGGGGCGTCAGGCGCGCCGACGCCGATTGGCGTGCGCCAGCAGGAATTCCATCTGGTCGGCCAGGATCCGCCGGTTCGACAGGATCAGGTACTCGGCCAGATTCGGGATGTACGGCACCGCCAGCAGCCGCATATTGGCTTCTTCAGGCGTGCGATCATCCTTGCGCTGGTTGCAGTGCCGGCATGCCGTCACGCAGTTTTCCCAGACCGACGCGCCGCCGCGCGATGCCGGCATGACGTGGTCGCGGGTCAGCAAATGCGCCGCAAATTGCTGGCCGCAATACAGGCAGAGATTGCGGTCACGCTGAAACAGGGTGCGATTGGTCAGCAAGGGCACACCGCGCGCGTGGCGCCGGGAACGGTCGGCGACCGCGATGATCGAGCCGATCCGGCAGCTCGACTGCAGTCCGGTGCGGGCATTGATGCCACCGCGGATCAGAAAGCGCTCGTCACCCGCTTCCCAGCGCACAAGTTCCCGTGCATAGAGCGTCACCGCCGTATGCCAGTGAATCCAGGAAACCGGCAGACCGCCGGAATCCACTTTCAGGATGGCTGGAATATTGTCCATCGCTCGCGCGTATTGACCTGCAGCAATGCTGCGGCGACTACACCGTGAAAAGATGACGATCTGAAGACGATAGCCTGCCGGCGCCTGGACGGCAAGGCTTTCGCCTCAGTGACTTAGCGCCGATTGCTGCAGTCCGCGGCAGCCTGGCGCCGGCAGCGCGGCGACGCTTCCGGCCGCTTGAAAGCGAGGCCGGCGCCCGCAGTTTGTGAGCATCTCAATTTTGGAAGCATCCGAGGATCCACACCCATGCGCATGGACAAACTGACCAGCCGATTCCAGCAGGCGCTTGCCGATGCCCAGTCGCTCGCGGTCGGCCGCGATCATCCGGCGATCGAACCCGCGCATCTGCTGCAGGCTCTCCTCGACCAGGACGGCGGCTCGACTCAGCCTTTGCTGCAGAACGCCGGCCTCAACATCGATCTGCTGCGTTCGAAACTCGCACGTGTCATCGACGAACTGCCCAAGCTCGCCAATGCCACCGGCGAGGTCAATGTCTCGACCGATCTTGCCAGGCTGCTGAACCTGACGGACAAGCTCGCCCAGCAGAAGAAGGACCAGTTCATCTCGACCGAGTTGTTCGTGCTCGCCGCGACCGACGACAAGAGCGCGGTCGGCGAGGCGCTGCGTGCGGCAGGCGCGCGCAAGGAACTGCTCGACAAGGCGATCGACGCGGTGCGCGGCGGCGCCAAGGTCGATTCAGCGAACGCCGAGGAGAATCGCCAGGCACTCGAGAAATACACGATCGACCTGACGGCGCGCGCGCAGGCCGGCAAGCTCGATCCGGTGATCGGTCGCGACGAGGAAATCCGTCGCGTGATCCAGGTGCTGAGCCGGCGCACCAAGAACAATCCGGCGCTGATCGGCGAACCTGGTGTCGGCAAGACCGCAATCGCCGAGGGCCTTGCGCAGCGCATCGTCAACGGCGAAGTGCCGGAGTCCCTGAAGAGCAAACGCCTGCTGTCGCTCGATCTCGGCTCGCTGATCGCCGGCGCCAAGTTCCGCGGCGAATTCGAGGAGCGACTGAAGGCCGTGCTCGGCGACCTGTCCAAGCACAACGGTCAGGTGATCCTGTTCATCGACGAGATTCACACGCTGGTCGGCGCCGGCAAGGCCGAGGGCGCGATGGACGCCGGCAACATGCTCAAGCCGGCGCTGGCGCGCGGCGAGCTGCATTGCGTCGGCGCGACCACGCTCGACGAGTACCGCAAGTACATCGAAAAGGACGCGGCGCTGGAACGGCGCTTCCAGAAGGTGCTGGTCGGCGAGCCCAGCGTCGAGGACACGATCGCGATCCTGCGCGGCCTCAAGGAGCGCTACGAACTGCACCACAAGGTCGACATCACCGACGGCGCATTGATCGCGGCCGCCAAGCTCTCGCATCGCTACATCACCGACCGCAATCTGCCGGACAAGGCGATCGACCTCGTCGACGAAGCCGCGTCGCGCATCTCGATCGAGATCGACTCCAAGCCGGAGGCGCTTGATCGCCTGCATCGGCGCCTGATCCAGTTGAAGATCGAACGCGAGGCCTTGAAGAAGGAAGACGACGAAGGCGCGAAGAAGTCACTCGCGGCGCTCGAAGACGAAATCGGCAAGCTCGAACGCGAATACGCCGATCTCGAAGAGAAGTGGAAAGCCGAGAAGGCGTCGGTCGAAGGCAGCGCCGGCATCAAGGAAGACCTCGATCGCGCGCGCATCGAGCTGGAAGGCGCGCGTCGCGCCGGCGATCTCGCGCGCATGGCCGAACTGCAGTACGGCAAGATTCCCGAGCTCGAGAAGAAGCTCGCGCAGACGCCGACCAGCAGCGCGACGCCGCAGAAGTTCGAGCTGCTGCGCACCAGCGTCGGCGAGGACGAGATCGCCGAGATCGTCGCGCGCTGGACCGGCATTCCGGTGTCCAAGCTGCTCGAGGGCGAACGCGAAAAGCTGCTGCGCATGGAAGAGGCATTGCACCAGCGGGTGATCTCGCAGGACGAGGCGATCGGCGCCGTGTCGAATGCGATCCGCCGTTCGCGCGCCGGCCTGTCCGACCCCAACCGGCCGATCGGCTCGTTCCTGTTCCTCGGCCCGACCGGCGTCGGCAAGACCGAGCTGTGCAAGGCGCTGGCGAATTTCCTGTTCGACACCGAAGAGGCGATGGTGCGTGTCGACATGAGCGAGTTCATGGAACGCCACAGCGTCTCGCGCCTGATCGGCGCGCCGCCGGGCTATGTCGGCTACGACGAGGGCGGCTATCTGACCGAAGCCGTGCGCCGCCGTCCGTACTCGGTGATCCTGCTCGACGAAGTCGAGAAGGCACACCCGGAGGTCTTCAACATCCTGCTGCAGGTGCTCGACGACGGCCGACTGACCGACGGCCAGGGCCGCACCGTCGACTTCCGCAACACCGTGGTGGTGATGACGTCGAATCTCGGCAGCAGTCTGATCCAGGAGATGATGAGCCGCGATGCGGCGACGCGCGGCGACTACGCCGCGATCAAGGAAGCCGTGATGGCCGTGGTCGGCCAGCACTTCCGGCCGGAGTTCATCAACCGTATCGACGAGGCCGTGGTCTTCCACCCGCTGGGCTCCGCGCAGATCCGCTCGATCGCGCGCATCCAGACGCAAAGCGTCGTCAAGCGGCTCGCCGAACGCGGCATCGCGCTGGCGTTTTCGGACGCTGCGCTCGACCGGCTCGCCGAAGCCGGCTTCGATCCGGTCTACGGCGCGCGGCCGCTGAAGCGGGCGATTCAGGCGCTCGTGGAGAATCCGCTGGCGCGGCTGATCCTCGACGGCCACTTCGCGAGCGGCGACCAGGTGCTCGTCGATCTGAAGGACGGCGAGCTGCAGTTCACGCGCAGCTGAGCACCGCCGCCCTGCCGGATGGCGCCTCGCCGGCAGGGCGCATCCGCGGGGCCTCGCAGACCATCGCCCATTTCCTCGCGGCCGCGCGGCGTGCACAATGCCGCGCTGAAAACCGATCCGGAGGGGAAATGACGGTCGACCGCGCGGGACTGGAACGAGCAGCAAAGATCATCATTCGTGCCGCCATCGCGAGCCTCGCCGTCACGGCGACCAGCGCCCATGCCGACGACAGCGACGACAAGTTGCCGTCGGTACTGCCCGAAGTCATCGTCACCGCGCAGAAACTGACCCAGACACTGGAACAGGTGCCGGTATCGGTCGGCACGCTCGACGGTGCTCTGATGGACCAGAGCGGCGCGACCGGCTTTCCCGACCTGCAGGGCTACCTCGGCAACGTCACGCTCAACCTGTCGCCGACCGGCGGCGACTTCTTCATCCGCGGCTTCGGCACGCTGTCGACCAATGCCGGCTTCGAGCCTTCGGTCGGCACCGTCATCGACGGCGTCTTCTACGGCCGGTCGAATTTCCTGTCGGTGTTCTTCAGCGACGACGAGCGCATGGAAGTGCTGCGCGGTCCGCAAGGCACCTTGTTCGGCAAGAACAGCACGGCCGGCGTCTTCAACCTGGTCACGCGCTCGCCGAAGAACATCAACGGCATCGGCGGCGAATTCGTGCTCGGCGAGAACGGCCAGCGCGCGGCGCGGCCGGTGCTCAACGTCGCGTTCGGCGAGCATTGGTCGGCACGCCTGGCCGGCAATTTCTCGCGCGACGACGGCGTGCTGCACAACACCGATCTCGACCGTCCCGAGATCAATGTCGACCAGAACACCCTGCGCGGGCGCCTGCGCTACGACAACGACCGCCTGCGCGCCGATATCGGCGCGTTCTATTCAGAACAACAGCTCAACGCCAACGATTTCCAGCTGATCAAGTCCTCGGCACCGATGCTGGCCCTGATGCGCCAGTACGATCCGGATGTCGAAGCCAATCTCGACTTCAATCTGTCGGCCAACGTGCCGTCGCACGGCGAAACGCATTTCAAGGGCGCCAATGCGACCGTCAACTACGCACTGGACGGCATCGGCAACATCGACCAGTGGGCCCTGACCTCGGTGACCGCCTGGGCGAAGCAGGTCATGGAATCTCGCGACATCGACGGCGATTTCAGCCCGGTGCCGGTGATTCGCGACACGCTCGCGCGCCCGGCACCGTTCTCGCAGTACAGCCAGGAACTGCGCATCGGCGGCCACGACGACAGCATCATGGGCTTCGGCAGCGGCCTGAACTTCATCGTCGGTGTCTACTACTACGACTCCACATTCAACTCCAACGATCTGTTCCAGCTCGAAGACCTCGGTGCCGCGCTCGCCTACCTGACGGCCGCGCAGGCCGGCAATCCGGACGGCAATGCGCTGTTCCGGATCGGCGGGGTGCCGCTGGCCGAAGCCGCCTATCCGGTCGGCCGCCTGGTCGACATCGCCGCGCCCTTGCTGACGCCGGTGATCGGCCAGCGCCAGGCCGCGACCGTGACGCTCGATCAGGAAACCAGCACCGCGGCCCTGTTCGGCCAGATGGAGTATTTCTTCGTCGACGACTGGGCAGTGATCCTCGGCGCCCGCGTCGGCCATGAACACAAGAAGGGCCACTTCACGAGCCAGGCTGAAGGCCTGTTCATTCCGCTGATCGCCGATCAGCAGGATCACGACAGCTATCGCAATCGCAGCGAGAACGAATTCTCCCCGAAGGCGGGCTTCAAGTGGCAGCCGCTGCCGGAAACCAATGTCTATCTGACCTGGACACGCGGCTACAAGAGCGGCGGTTTCAACGCCCTGCCGCTGAACGACAAGAACCTCGAGTTCGATCCGGAACGCGCGACCAGCATCGAACTCGGCGCCAAGGCGCGCTTGCTGCACGGTTCGATGCGCGTCAGCGCTGCGCTGTTCGATACCAACTTCAAGAATCTGCAGGTGTCGACGTTCGCGACCGGCAGCGGCGGTGCGGCGGCGCCGGTGTTTCTCAATGCCGCCAGCGCCCGCTCGCGCGGCGGCGAACTCGAGCTGAACTGGCTGACGCCGCTGCCCGGCGTGGCGTTCTACGGTTCGGCCGGTTACGCCGATGCCTATTACACGCATTACCCGGACGCACCGGCCTGCGCAGTCCCCAGCGAATGCCCGAACACCAATGCCGACGGCACCACGCAGGATCTCAGCGGCCGGCCGTTGGCCAATGCGCCGCGCTGGACCGCCGCGGCAGTGCCCTCGTTCACGACGCTGCTGCCGGGCGGTGCGCTGGCGACGTTCGCGGTCGATGTGCTGTACCGCGGCGATCGCTACGTCGATGTCGATCTGGCCCCGGAAAAATTGCAGCGGGAGACCACCGAGGTCAACGCGCGCATCGTGCTCGGCTCCCGGCGCGGCAACTGGCTGCTGAGTCTGGCTGCGCGCAATCTGACCAAAGAGGTCATCGTCGATCAGGTGCTCGACGAACCGCTGGCGCCGGGCAATTACGCGGCCGCACGCAGCGACCGCGGTCGTGTGCTGTCGGCAAACCTGATCTTCGACATCTAGCGGCAGACGGGCGGCCCCAGCGGAACCAAGACGCGTGATAGGATAACGATTCTCATCTTCACTCCTGTTCTCGTCACCGGCATGCGTCTTTCCGAACTGGGCCATCACATCGTCGCCACCGTCACCGCGGTGGAAGACGCCGGCGCTGCCGATCCGATCGCGCGCCGCCTGCGTGATCTCGGCTTCGTCGCGGGCGAGCTGGTGAAGATCGTCGCGCACGGACCGGTGCAGCGCGATCCGATGCTGGTGCAGATCGGCTATACACGCTTCGCGCTGCGTCGCGCCGAAGCGGCACGCGTGCAGGTCACGCCGGAGGCCGCATGAGCACGGCGGCGCTGCGCATCGCGCTGGTCGGCAATCCGAACTGCGGCAAGACCGCGCTGTTCAATCAGCTGACCGGCAGCCGTCAGAAGGTCGCCAACTACGCCGGCGTCACCGTCGAGCGCAAGGAAGGTCGGGTGCTGACGCCGTCCGGTCGCGTGCTGCAGCTGCTCGATCTGCCGGGTGCCTACAGCTTCGATGCGGCGAGCCCCGACGAGGTGATCACGCGCGACGTCTGCCACGGCCGGTACCCGGGTGAAGCGGCTCCGGACCTGATCGTCTGCGTGGCCGACGCCACCAACCTGCGACTGCATCTGCGCTTCGTGCTTGAAGTGCAGCGGCTCGGCCGGCCGATGGTGCTGGCCCTGAACATGATGGACGCGGCCGCCAGGCGCGGCGTGCGCATCGACGTCGCCGAACTGCAGCGCCAGCTCGGCATTCCGGTCATCGAGACCGTCGCCGTGCGGCGCGACGGTGCCGCCGCCCTGATCGCCCGGCTCGACCGGCAGGATCTGCCGCCGGCGCCGACCGTCACCACCGATCACGACCTGCACATCGCAGTGCGTGCGCTGCTGGCGGCCACCGTGACGATGCCGAGCCGCACCGGCAGCGTCGACGACGCGCTGGATCGCATCACCCTGCATCCGGTCTTCGGCCTGGCGATCCTCGCGGTGCTGATGTTCCTGATCTTCCAGGCGGTGTTCTCGTGGGCACAGCCGCTGATGGACGGGATCGGCGCCGGCATCGCCGCGCTCGGCGCGCTGGCCACGCAATCGCTGCCGGACGGCGCATTGAAGAGCCTGCTGGTCAACGGCGTGTTTTCGGGCCTCGGCAGCGTTCTGGTGTTCCTGCCGCAGATCCTGATCCTGTTCCTGTTCATCCTCGTGCTCGAAGAGTCGGGCTATCTGCCGCGCGCCGCGTTCCTGCTCGACCGCCTGATGTTCAAGGCCGGCCTGACCGGGCGCGCGTTCATCCCGCTGCTGTCGAGCTTCGCCTGCGCGATCCCCGGCATCATGGCGACACGCAGCATCCAGGACCCGCGCGACCGTCTGACGACGATCCTCGTCGCGCCGCTGATGACCTGCTCGGCACGGCTGCCGGTCTATACGCTGCTGATCGCCGCGTTCATTCCGCAGCGCACGGTCTGGGGCCTGTTCAATCTGCAGGGCATCGTTCTGTTCGGGCTTTATTTCGCCGGCGTCACGTCGGCACTGACCGTCGCATCGGTGATCAAGCGCCTGCGCAAGGACAAGAGCGAACACGCGCTGCTGATGGAACTGCCGTCGTATCGCATTCCGAATCCACGCGACATCGCGATCGGCCTCAAGGAGCGTGCGGAAATCTTCCTCAAGCGCGTCGGCGGCATCATCCTGACGCTGATCATTCTGCTGTGGTTCCTGTCGAGTTTTCCGGCGGCACCGGTCGACGCCGCACTGCCGGCGATCAACTACAGCCTCGCCGGCCGCATCGGCCACTTCATGCAGCCGCTGTTCGCACCGATCGGCTTCGGCTGGCAGATCTGCGTCGCCCTGATTCCCGGCCTGGCCGCACGCGAGGTCGCGGTCTCCGCACTCGGCACCGTCTACGCGATGTCCGGCAGCGACGATGCGGTTGCCACCCAGCTCGGGCCGATGATCGCGCATCAGTGGTCGCTGGCCACCGCCCTGTCGCTGCTGGCCTGGTACGTGTTCGCGCCGCAGTGCCTGTCGACGCTGGCGATCATCCGCCGCGAGACCGGCTCGTGGAAGATCGTCGCGATCGCTGCCGGCTACCTGTTCGCGCTCGCCTACGCCGGTGCGTTCGTCACTTTCCGCATCGCGAGTCTGTGGTCGTGATCGCCTATCACATCGTCGAGTTCCTGATCGTCGCCGGCGCCGTCGGCTTCAGCGGCTGGAATCTGGCGCGCCGCTTCCTGCCGCAACGCGGCACGGCGACGAAGAGCGGCGGATGTTCAAGCTGCGATGCCTGCGGAAGCTGCAGCACGCCGCCGTCGCCGACAGGCAGAACCGAACAGCCGCTGCATTTCCACCGCTGATCGCCGCGCCGCGGCGCCACGGTCCGCGCACGGTCGCCGCTGCTCGCTTCAGGGCATCGTCGGTGGCAGACGCCCCAACGATCCCGGCCAGTTCGCCGCCAGCCATGCTGCGCTCGCATAGACCGCGACATTCTGACGCAGGCCGGCGCGATCGAGATGGTCGAGCGTGTCGGCCGCCGAATGATGCACGTCGAAGTAGCGCGACATGTCCTGCCGCGGTCCCAGCACGGGCACGCCCTGCATCATCAGCGGCTTGATGTCACTGCCGCCGCCGCCGTCGTGTGAACCGTCGGCGATCCCGAACGGCTTCAGCGCATCGAGCAGGGCGAGACGGAATGGCGCGCCCACATCCGGCAGTTTGCTGTCGAGACGCCACACCGGCCCGGAGCCGCCGTCGGCTTCCATCGCCAGCACATGTCGGCCCAGCTCGGCGGCGTGCGCATCGGCATAGGCGCGGGCACCGATCTCGCCGAATTCCTCGTCGGCATACAGCACGACACGTATCGTCCGTTTCGGCTTCTTCGCATGGCGGAGTATCGCGCGTGCCGCGCCCGTGACGATGGCGACACCGGCACCGTCGTCTTCGGCCCCCGGCGTGATGTCCCAGGAATCGAGGTGCGCGCCGAGCAGGACGATCTCGTCGGTCTGGCCGGGCACGTCGGCGACCACATAGGCGCTGTAGACGGCACCCAGTTCGCGCGTGTCGAGCTTGATCGTCACCGTCGCGCCGCCGGCACGCACGACGGCGGACAACCGGTCGGCCGCGACATTGGACAGCGCCAGCGCCGGAATCTTCGGTGCGTCGCCGTAGTCCAGATCGCCGGTATGCGGAACGTCGTCCTGCGCGGTGCTCAAGGAACGGATCAGGATCGCTGCGGCGCCCTTGCGCCCGGCCTCGGCCGGCGCGTACTTGCGCACCGGATAGGCCGCCACGTAGGTCGAGGCGTCCCTGCTCGGCTGGATGCGCTGGTCGATGAACACGATACGACCGCGCACCTGCGCCGTCGTCAGCTGACGAAGCTGGTCCAGCGACTCGACGCGCACGACCTCCGCCTCGATGCCTTGCGCATCCGTCCCGACGCTGCCGCCGATCGCCGCCGCCGCCAGCGGCACGTTGTCGACGCTGGAGACTTCCAGGCTGACTTCGCTGCGACCCCGCACCCAGCGCGGCAGGATCACCGGCTCGGCATGCACGTTCTTGAGGCCGGCAGCCTGCAGTTTCTGCAGCGCCCAGATCACGGCGTGCTCGTAACCGTCGGAGCCGGCGAAACGCGGTCCGACCTCGTTGACCAGCGTCGTCACCAGATATTCGGAGTACGGATCGTCGGCGATCTTCGCCTGCAGTTTCTGCAGCGTCGCATCAGCGGCCTGCCCCTGTCCGCAGACCGGCAGCAGGACCGCCAGCAACAGCAAGTGCAAGCACTTCATTTCCGACTCCGCGAGCGTGGCCACGAGTGCGACACCGGCGGCCGCGCATCCCGTGAGATAATGAGCGCGCTGCGGCGAACTGCGCAGCGCCATTCACTATATCCCCGGGACGCGTCGGCGTCGCGGGTGGTTTTGCTGTTCGCATCCCGGCAACGCGACATGACCGCGACCCATTCCCACTCCGTATTGACGCCGCCGCTGCCGGCGGCCGCCGTGTCATGGACCGGACTGCGCGGTCCGGCTGCGTCGCTGGCGGTCGCGCGACTCGCGCAGCAGCATACGCGCCTGATCGTCGCGCTCGCCGCCAACGAACAGCATGCCTACCGGCTCGAACAGGAACTGCGCTTCTTTCTCGGCGAACTGCCGCTCGTGCATCTGCCGGACAGCGAGGTGCTGCCGTACGACCAGTTCTCGGCACACCAGGAAATCCTCTCGCAACGCCTGTCCGCGTTGCACCGGCTGCCGCAGATGCGACGCGGCGTGCTGCTGACCACCGCCGATCAGCTGATGCGGCGCCTGCCGCCGCGCGGCTGGCTGGCCGGCCGTGCTTTCGACATCAAGCTCGGCGACAAGCTCGATCCGCAGCGCTTCCGCGAGCAGCTGATCGCCGCCGGCTACCAGTCGGTGTCGGAAGTGCAGGCACAGGGCGAGTTCGCGGTGCGCGGCGCCCTGCTCGATCTTTTTCCGATGGGTGCGCCGGACGCATATCGCATCGATCTGTTCGACGATGAAATCGAAACGATCCGCACCTTCGATCCGGAAACCCAGCGCAGCGAGGACAAGGTCGGGCAGATCCGCCTGCTGCCGGCGCGCGAGTTTCCGACCGATCGCGACGGCATCGAAACCTTCCGCAAGCGCTACCGCGAATATTTCCCCGGCGATCCGTCGCGCTCGCGCATCTACGCCGAGGTCAGCAAGGGCCTGATGCCCG
The DNA here is from genome assembly GCF_011067135.1 of Solimonas terrae. Taxonomy (GTDB): domain Bacteria; phylum Pseudomonadota; class Gammaproteobacteria; order Nevskiales; family Nevskiaceae; genus Solimonas; species Solimonas terrae. Next base: position 174,928 of record NZ_JAAMOW010000003.1, on the reverse strand, counting down.
GCGGCATCGAGTCCTGGCTGCCGCTGTTCTTCAGCAAGGGCACCTCGATGCTGACCGACTACCTGCCGCCCGACGCGGTGCTGGTCGCGCTCGACGAACTCGAACGCGCGCTCGATGAAGACTGGCAGCAGATCGGCGAACGGCACGAGCGCTACAGCGGCGATCTCGAACGACCGCTGATGAAACCGGAGGAACTGTTCGTCGCGCCGGCCGCCGTGATGAAGGAACTCGGACACTTCGCGCGTGCGACGGTCGGCGGCACGCTGGAACCGCGGTTCGGCTTTGCGATCGGCGAACCGCGCAATGGCGCCGACGGGGTACGCGCACAACTCGCGGGTCTCGACGCCGACGAGAAACTGCTGTTCGTCGCCGAATCGGCCGGCCGCCGCGAGGCGCTGCTCGGCTTCCTGCGACCGCTGGGCATCCTGCCGCGCGAACACGCGAACTGGGACGAGTTCGTCGGCGACGGCAAGCGTTTCGGCATCACGCTCGGGCCGCTGCAGGAAGGCTTCCGCCTCGACGCCGACAAGCTGACGCTGATCTCCGAGGCACAGGTGTTCGGCCAGCGAGCGCCGGCCGCCGAGGTGCGTCGCAAGAACCGCATTCGCGACCCGGAAACCGTGCTGCGCGATCTTTCCGAGATTTCGCAGGGTTCCCCGGTCGTGCACGTACAGCACGGCGTCGGCCGCTACGTCGGCCTCGTCACGCTCGACGCCGGTGGCATCGAGACCGAATACCTCGTGCTCGAATATGCGGGCGGCGACAAGCTCTACGTGCCGGTCACGTCACTGAACCTGATTCATCGCTACGCCGGCACGGAACCCGAGCACGCCCCGCTGCACGGTCTGGGTTCCGACCGCTGGGCCAAGGCGCAGACCAAGGCCCGCGAGAAGGCGCATGACGTCGCGGCCGAGCTGCTGCAGATCCAGGCGCGCCGCGCCGCCAAGCCGGGCATGAGCCTGGAATTCGACGAAGACGATTACGCGCGCTTCGCCGACGGCTTTCCGTTCACTTCAACGCCCGACCAGCAGAAGGCGATCGACGCCGTTCTGGACGACATGCGCTCGGACAAGACCATGGATCGCGTGGTCTGCGGCGACGTCGGCTTCGGCAAGACCGAGGTCGCCCTGCGCGCCGCCTTCGTCGCCGCCCGCAGCGGCCGGCAGGTCTGCATGCTGGCGCCGACGACCTTGCTCGTCGAACAGCACGCCAAGAACTTCGCCGATCGCTTCGCCGACTTCCCGATCCGCATCGCCAGCCTCTCGCGCCTGCGCACGAGCAAGGAGCAGAACCAGACGCTGAAGGAGCTGAGCGACGGCAAGGTCGACATCGTCATCGGCACGCACCGCCTGTTGCAGGACGATATCCGCTTCAAGGATCTGGGCCTGGTCGTCGTCGACGAGGAGCATCGCTTCGGCGTGCGCCACAAGGAACGCCTGAAGAACCTGCGCGCCGAAGTCGATCTGCTGACGCTGACCGCGACGCCGATTCCGCGCACGCTCAACATGAGCCTCGCCGGCCTGCGCGATCTGTCGATCATCGCCACGCCACCGCCGTCACGCGTCGCGATCAAGACCTTCGTGTCCGAATGGAGCAATGCGCTGGTCTACGAGGCCTGCCTGCGCGAGCTCAAGCGCGGCGGCCAGATCTATTTCCTGCACAACGAAGTCAAGGACATCGAGCACTTCGCGCGCAAGGTCCAGGAACTGGTGCCGGAAGGCCGCGTGCGTTTCGCGCACGGCCAGATGCGCGAGCGCGAACTCGAGCAGGTCATGCTCGATTTCTATCACCAGCGCTTCAACATCCTGGTCTGCACGACGATCATCGAATCCGGCATCGACGTGCCGAGCGCCAACACCATCCTGATCGATCGCGCCGAGCATCTGGGCCTGGCGCAGTTGCACCAGCTGCGCGGTCGTGTCGGCCGCTCGCATCATCGCGGTTATGCTTATTTCCTGGTGCCGTCCAAGCGCGCGCTGAGTGCCGACGCGCAGAAGCGACTCGATGCGATCGAGACGCTCGGCGATCTCGGCTCCGGCTTTGCGCTGGCGACCCACGATCTGGAAATCCGCGGCGCCGGCGAGTTGCTGGGCCAGGACCAGTCCGGGCAGATCGAGGAAGTGGGCTTCACGATGTACGCCGAACTGCTGGCCCGCGCGGTCAAGGCGATCCAGCGCGGCAAGCTCGACGATGCCCCGTTCGGCAGCAGCAGCTGCGAGATCGATCTGGGCGTCGCCAGCCTGATCCCGGACAGCTACGTGCCCGACGTGCACGCCCGCCTGACCCTGTACAAGCGCATCGCCGAGGCCGCCGACGAGGCAACGCTGCACGAACTGAAGGTGGAGATGATCGATCGCTTCGGTCTGTTGCCGCCGCCGGCCGAGCGCCTGTTCGATGCCGCCGAACTGCGCACCACCGCGCAAAAACTCGGCATCACGCGCCTGCGCGCCGGCGGCCGGTCGATCACGATCGAATTCGACGACAAGCCGAACATCGAGCCGATCCGCCTGATCAAGCTGATCCAGACCCAGCCCAGGACCTACAAGCTCGAAGGCCAGAAACGCCTGCACTGCTACGGCAACTTCGAAGCCCCGGAAGCCCGCGTTCCCGCAGCGACACTGCTGCTGACGACATTAGGGCCAGTCTGAAGAACAACCCGCTTCGTCATCGCGAGGCACCGAAGGCGGCGACGCCATCCGGCGGTTCCCTGCGCAAACTGTGCATCGGGATCGCCGCCGCCGCTTTTCCGCCCGGCGATAACGGACTTGTTGAGAAGCTCCCTGAGCGGCCCCTTGCAGGCAAGGTGCAAACACCTGAACGCCGCGTTTGCGCCGTGCGGGTCGCGGCGATGACGCTCGCTGCATGCCGCCCGTTCAGAGCCGCGCCTCGATCGAGTGTTCGCTCAGCGCCCAGACGCGGTCGGCATGTTCGCAATCCAACGCGTACGGCTTCGCGCCACTGAATTTCACGCCCGCCGACCAAGGCAAAGCTTCGGCGCAATCCTCGAGATAGCGGCAGCCGACGCCGTCGAATTCCGCTGCCGTCGCCGCCCGAACCGGCGAATACCTCGCGCGCGATCGATCATGCCGAGTACGCCGAGCGGATGCACCGCCACCCGGCGCGTCGTGCCGCGCCGCCTCAGAAGCTGTACTTGACGTTGAAGGTCGCATAGTCGTGATCGACGAACGGATTGGCCGGCAGCGTGCTGTGGCCGATCGTCTTGCTGGCGTCACCGAAGAACATGTTGTACGCGACGCCGACGGTCAGGCTGTTGATGCTGTCCGCCGTTACGCCGACGCTGAGGCGCGTGTCGCCGTCGCCGTACAGCGCGCCGAAGGCGCCCGCCATCGCAGGCGTGCCTTTCACGAGCATGCCGAACGAAATCGGCACCGACAGATTCCAGCCCGGAAACGCGTTGCGCCGGGTCGGAATCATCAGCGTCTGGAATGCGTAGGACGTGCGGCTGTAGAACGGCTTGTCACCGTCGCCGACCGGAAACAGACCGGGCCGCGCTTCGAGCTTGTCGACATTGAACACATGGACAATGCCGGCCTCGCCGACCAGCGCAATGTCGTCGAACAGCAAGCCCGGATTGGTCGCGTAAATGGCGGACACCTGCGCCTGGCCGATGTCGGCGCGCGTGAAGATCGGCGTCAGCACACCGGAGACGATCGCTTGCGCAGCGGTATCGATGCCGTGCCGGAACGATGCCTCGCCGGCGACATTGACCGGGCCGAGCAGGGTCGAATAGCTCAGCGCGTACATGTCGATGCCGCCGTAGTACTTGACCTGGTAACTGGTCGGCGTCTGTTGCCCGAACAGTTGCGTCGTCAGCACGCCCTTCAGCAGCGGATTGTCGGAGAACGACGAGTAGCCGAAGTTGAGCTGCACGGTCGGATTGCTGTCGGCATAGCGCAGGTAGTACGCGCCGACCACGCCTTCGTCGAGCTGATAGCGCATGCCGACGCCGTACTGACCGTAATCGCTGGGCCGGATGTCCTTGCCGCGTGTCGGGATGACATAGGGCGGCGCGTCGACCAGGGTTTCGCCGAGGCCGTTGAGCATGCACAGGTTGTCCGGATTGACGTTGGCGGCACCCAGCAGATTGCCGAGCGTCGGCCCGAGCGCCGGGATACCGGCGATCAGCGAAGTCAGCACGCCGGTGCAGCTGTTCAGCGCCAGCGGGTTGACCGAGCCGTAGACAAAGCTGCCGCCGGGGCCGATCGCGTCGGTCGGCGAGAAGAAGTCGCCGACCGGAAAGATTTCGGTCTCGGCGAATTCCAGCTTGTAGTAGCCGAGCAGACTCAGATTGGACGTGAGGCCGAAATTCAGCGAGATCTGATTGGTCGGCAGCAGGATTTCCTTGACCTCGGCGCCCGGCACGATCGCCTTGGTCGCATCGGCACGACCTTGCGCGAGCGCGATGCCGGAGAAGAACAGACTCTCTCCCCAGGCCACCAACTGGCGGCCGGCACGCAGGTTGAGATGCATGGTATCGGCGAGATCCCAGTCGCCGAAGGCATAGGCTTCGAGCAGACGCACGCGCTGTCCGTCGAAATGCCGCGCCTGGCGGGTGAAGTGATTGACCGAGCCGGTCTTGTTGATGGTATCCGGCGAATCGTTGTCGTTGCTTTCGTGATAGACCCAGTCGTAGAACGCATCGCCGCTGAACACCGCGCCGTAATTGTCGTAGTTGAGCTGCAGTTCGCCGAGCGCGCTGATGCGGTTGTTGACGAGGCTGCCGCGATCGAAATTGCGATTGCCGTCGTCGGAATTGATGGTCGTCGGCAAGCCGGTGTGCAGGAACGCGGCGCCGTCCGCGGCACCGGACAGATCGATCACGAACGGATCGATCGGCCCGTCGATCAGCGCCTTGGCCTGCTTCTCGGTGCGAATGCCGACACCGTAACTGGTGGTCAGCTTGAAGCTGCCATCGACACCGAATACATCGAACGAGCTGGCGTTCGCGCTCGCCGACAGTCCGACGGCAAACAGCAGCGCCGTCGCCGCACCCGCGCGCCGGATCGGCGCACGCCACCCTGCATTTTGATTGTGCATTGTCCTTCTCCCCCGCTCAGCTGCGTCGCCAGGCTTCGTTGTCGATGGCGGCGCGGTCTGCGGATCACGGCCGCGCACACCATGGCGATGTGCGCGACCGCTCCGCCCCCAACAATCACGGTCGATCAATGGCCGCCGCGGGCGATCGATTCGGCGCTGAAAATCGACGGCGACAGATGCTGGTTGAGACGCCACCAGTCGTCGCCGGCCTCGTTGACCATGTATCCGGCCTCGTAGGCATCCGCGTTGAGGTCGTGATAGACCGAGGTCCCGCGATGCCAGGTACCGGACTCCTGCGAGTAGAAGTAGTTGATCAGCGTCACGCGCCAGAGCTTGTCCTGGCCGTCGTAGTTGTCGGCCGACAGTGCCAGCCAGGTGTCCTCGTCGAGATACAGCGTGCGCTTCTTGTAGATGTGGCGGACGCCTTCCTTGAGATCGCCTTCGACGACCCAGACGCGGTGCAGTTCGTAGCGCTCGTATTGCGGATTGATGCTGCCGGGCTTGATCAGGTCCGTGTATTTCAGCGATGGATCGTTGATCCGGAAGTTGTCGTACGGAACATAGATCTCCTTCTTGCCGATCAGCTTCCAGGTATAGCGCTCGGGCGAACCGTTGAACCCGTAGTCGTCGTCGACCGTGCGCAGGCCGGCGGGCGGCACCGGGTAGTCGCAGCAGACCTCCGGTGCTTGCCGTACGCGACGGATGCCCGGCTGGTACTGCCAGGAGGTCAGCTGGCCAGTCGAAAAATCGTTCGGCTGCCGGCCGACCGCGACGAAGCCCTTGTCGCGTTCTGGCAACAGATAACCGGTGTAGAAATACGCGTTGAACTTGTCGGTGAACGAAGGGCGCTTGTCGCCGGGGCCGTTCATCAGGTTCAGCGTGCGGAAGCGATTGCGGCCCCAACCGATCGTGCCGTTGCCGTAGACATCGGCGATATCGCAGACCGCCTGCTCGGTTTCCGCGCGATGCGGATTGATCGTGTTCCAGATCGCCTCCAGGCCGCTCGCCGGAAACGGAAACGGAATCGCGCCGCCGTACCCGGTGGTGCCCATGCCGTTGTGAACCAGCTCCGCCGTCACGGCATTCTTCTTGACGGTGTCGCAGGCCCAGTCGACGAAGCGGAAGTCGCGATGACTCGGGTAGACGATCATCCGGTAGTTCGTCGGATACTTCGCCAGCAGCGCCTGTTCACCCGCGGTCAGGTGATCGGCGTACTGGGCGGCGTTGGCCGAGGTAATCGTGAACAGCGGCTTTTCGCTCGCGTATGGCCCCGGCTCGTAGCCGTAGGGTTTGGTCTGGCCCGGCCAGGTCTTGAAGTACTTGCCGGTATACGCGGCGACGCCGCTCGGTGTGCCGGCGCGTTCGGCGCCGATGCAGGTGAACTTCGGGCCATCCAGCTCGGCCGCCTTTTCGGCCGAAACCTTGGCCTGCGCCGCCGGCACGGCAACCGACAATGCCAAGGCCGACAACGCGGCCAACCATTGCAATTTCATCGCTTCTCCTCCGAACCGACTCGCGAGATCGGCCTGTGTATGAGCGCTGGCGATCCATTGCCGACAGCGTCTCGGTCATGACGCGTCAACTCATGCCACGCCCCGTTGCGTCGATCGGAACGCGGAAATCCACGCTGGCGTGCCGCGGCACGTCATCGGCAAGGAAAAACCCCGGCATCGCGACGTTCATGCAGACCTCGCCGATGCCGGGCGCCGCGAGGCGCCGCGTGCCGACTTGCCGTGCCGCGCATGCCTGGCTGCCGGCTGCGGTCGAATCAGGGATTTCGGCAAGCCGATCGACGCCGGCAGGCGCTCGTTGCGCGCCGCGGCAATGCCTTCGAGTTGATCGCGCAGGACCAGCAGCCACTGCTGCGTTTCAAGATTGAGATAGCGACCGAGGGCCGAGCGCAGCAGCGGCAGTTCATGGTCACGCCGGCCGGCCAGCGCGCGTTTGACGGCGATATCGTGTGGCTCGCCGTGCCCGGCGCTGGCCGACATCGCCGTGCTGGCGACCGCCGCGCCGATCGCCACCATCGCCACCGCACGATAGATCTGCACCCCTTCCTCGGCCGTGAAGCCGCAGCGGCACAGCTCGGCCAGAAACTGTTCGAGGAAGTCCATTTCGACATCGGGACCGAGGCGCCCGCGCAGCAGCTCGGCGATGATGCGCGGCTCGCTGACAAACGATTCGTAGAAGTTCAGGCCGAGCTGGATCGCCAGTTCCGACCAGTGCGTGCCGCGCGGCACGGCACGCGGCCGGCGCACGGCGCGCTGGGCGGCGGCCAGCCGGATCAGCTCGTCACAGCTGCCGACCTGCCGGTAGAGCGTCGAGACCGACACGCCGACGATTTCCGCGACCGCCTTGAGCGTGACCCGATCGAGGCCGATCTGCAGCGCCGCGTCGATCATCGCCTGGCGATCGAACTGCGACGGCCGACCCGCGCGCCGCGGCGCCGGGAAGTGACGCAGGCCTTCGGGCAGCGGCAGCGAGTAGTCCGACATCGAGCCCATGAGAGTCCGTCGAATGCTCAGTGAAATCAATTTTGCATATCGATTTTCATAACTCCTACCCTGAAAGGGTGAGCCGGCACCGACGGCGCCGGAACGATGCGCCGATCATTGGCTTAAACTAGGTAGTCCGGAGTCGCTGCGTCGCAGCACGGACATCGCGAGCGAGCCGGGCAGCATGCCCGTGCCGCGGCGCACGCAAAACCCTTTTCCGACACGGGATTTCATGAGTTTGATGGCCGTCTTCATCCGCCGTCGCCGGCAGACACCGATTGTCGTGCTGCTGCTGGCGCTCGCCCTGCCCGCCCATGCCGAGACCTATCGCATGGACCTGATCGTGTTCGTCAACCGTTACGCAGCGGCCGAAGCCGGCGCGCCGGCCCAGTTGCCCGATCTGTCCGGTGCAATCCTGCCGGACAATCCGGCAGCGCTGCAGGCGGCCGGCATCACGCTGCTGCCGGACTCGGCCTTCGGCATGCAGAGCGAATGGCAGCGCCTGCGCAATTCCAGGCAGTTCGAACCGATCGCCCGGCTCGCGTGGACGCAGCCCGATCCGCCGTCGGCGCGCGGGCCGGCGCTGCGCGTGCGCTGGGGAACGCCCTCGCCGACCGGCATGACGCCGGTCGACGGACGCGTCATGCTGCTGATCGTCAATCGCTACCTGACGCTCGATGCCGATCTGCTGTACACGGCCGGCAACAGCAGTTGGCGCCTTGACGAAAGACGCCGCATGCGTCGCGACGAACTGCATCATCTGGACAGCGCAAAACTCGGCATCCTCGCACGCGTGACCAAGGCGAACTGATCGTGAACAGGACAGCAAGTGCGATCGCATTGACGACCACCGCCAGCGCCGCGCTGCTGCTCGGCGCCTGCCAGTCATGGACACAAAAGTCGCCGGCGCAGGCGGTGGCGGAAACAGCCCCACCGGCCGCCGACGAGGCCTGTCACGCCACGCTGAAAATGCCGGCGCCGATCCTCAAGCTGCCCGGCACGGACGCACCGCGTCATGCCAGCAATGACAACGATGTCGACATCGCGCAGATCCACACCGTCAATCAGCCGCTGCAGCAGATCGGAGTCTGGAACGATCAGGGCGACGGCTGGTCGGTGCTGGCACTGACCCTGGGCTCCAGGCGGGCGCGATCGATCGCCGTGCGCATGCGTGACGTCAAGCTGCCGAAGCAATCGGCGCTGTGGCTGTGCTCGCCGGACGGCAAGCTGCGCCAGGGCCCGTACACCGAAGCGCCGAACGGCGAGCTCTGGTCGGCCTCGATCGCCAGCTCGCAGGCACGCGTCGAAGTCTGGCTGCCGACGCCGTCACGCGACGCATTCAGTGCCGAACTGACCGACGTCTACGGCGGCTATCAACCCTGAACCGAGGCGTGCTCAGCGGCCGCTGAGCGCCGGCAAGGCCGCGCCCAGCACCGCGCGCACCTTGCTCATGCCCGACTCGATCGACTGCGCGATCTCGGCATGGATGTCGCCGAGGCCCTGCACGCCGGCAGCCCAGTTCACCGACACCGCGAGGCAGGCGTAGTCGAGCCCGAGTTCGCGCGCGAGCGCCGCTTCCGGCATGCCGGTCATGCCGACCATGTCGCAGCCGTCGCGCACGAGGCGACGGATCTCGGCCACCGACTCCAGACGCGGACCCTGCGTCACGGCCAGCACGCCTTCACCGGACAGCGATGTGCCGCCCCTGCCGGCCGCGTCGATCAACACGCGCCGCAGCGCCGGCGCGTACGGCTCGGTGAATTCGACGTGGTGCAGTTCGGATGCCGGCGTGCCATCCGAATACGTGTGCTCGCGGCCGTAGCTGTAATCGATCAGATCGGATGGCACGGCGATCTCGCCCGGCGCAAACCACGGCGCCATTGCGCCGACTGCGGCGATCGCGATCACCGAGCGCACGCCGGCATGATGCAGGGCCCAGAGATTGGCGCGGTAGTTGATGCAATGCGGCGGAATCCTGTGACCCTCGCCGTGCCGGGCGAGAAAGATCGCGCGCGTGCCGTAGACGCGCCCCTCCAGCAACGGCGCACTGGCCGCGCCGTAAGGCGTGTCGACGACGATCCGTCGTTCGATTTCCAGACCCGGCCACTGGTTCATGCCAGTGCCGCCGATAACGCCGACCGCGCTCATGAGCGCGTGTCCAATGTCGCGCTCCCGTCAAGGGCGGAAAAGGAACGGACCGCCTGCGGCGCAGGCGGCAAGGCGAGGGTTTCGGGCGTACTCATAGGTCTTTCACGGCGTAGATGGCCGGCACTTGCCGCCAGTATTCCTTGTAGTCCATGCCGCAACCGAACACGTAGCGATCGGCAACCTGCAGACCGATGAACTCGGCATGCGCTCGCGGCGCGCGGCGATCATGCAGCTTCTCGACCAGCACCGCGACCTTCAGCGAGGCCGGCTTGAATTGCTCCAGCGCGTCCCGTATCGCCACCAGCGTATGGCCCTCGTCGAGGATGTCGTCGATGACCAGCACGTGGCGGCCGGCGATACGCTCGGGCCTGGGCTGTACCTTCCAGACGAGCCCGCCGCCACTGGTGGCGCCGCGATAGCGCGTCGCATGCAGATAGTCGAGTTCGAACGGAAAACGCAGCTGCTCGCTGATCGCCGCGGTCGCGTGCAGCCCGCCGTTCATGACGCAGACCACCAGCGGATCAAGCGCTGCGTACTCGACGGCGATCGCTTCCGCGAGTCGTTCGTAAGCGGCGCGCACCGCGTCGGCATCGTGCAGGCAATCGGCTTCGTCGAGCACCTGCTGCATGTGTGCAATGTCGCTCATGCCTGGGCTCCGGCGTGCCGTCCGTAGAGCTTCTTGAGTCGCAGCGACGCGGCGCGATCCGGCGTCAGATCCCGGGCCAGCGCATCGATCAGCTTGATCGTCGCGTCGCGGTCATTGCAGACCGGCAGCATGTCGCACCCGGCGTCCAGCGCAAGCCGCGCGCGCGCTTCCATGTCGCCGACCACGGCCGCACCGCCCATCGACAGATCGTCGCAGAAGATCGCGCCCCTGAAGCCGAGCTCGTCACGCAGGATCTCGCCGATCCAGCGCTTCGACAGCGACGCCGGTTGCGTGTCGACCGTCGTGTAGCGCACGTGCGCCATCATCAGCGATTCGATGCCATCGTCGATCAGGGTCTTGAACGGCGCCAGCTCGGTCGCGCGGATGTCGGCCTCCTTGCGGCGGTCGACCGGCAGTTCCAGATGCGAGTCGGCGGTCACGGCGCCGTGCCCGGGAAAGTGCTTGCCGGTGGCCGCCATACCCTGTGCGTTGAGGCCGGCACGAAATGCCCGCGCCAGTTCGACAATCACCTCGCCGCGATCGGAAAACGCGCGGTCGCCGATGATCCTGCTCAGGCCGTGATCGATGTCGAGCACGGGCGCGAAACAAAGGTCGATGCCGTACGCCGACAGCTCGCGGCCGATGGTCTCGCCCTGCGCACGCGCGTCGGCCAGTGCCCTGGCCGGGTCTTCGCCATGCAGATGCCCGAAGCTGCGCATGGCCGGAATGCGCGAGAAGCCGACGCGGAAGCGCTGCACGCGCCCGCCTTCATGATCGACCGCCATCAGCAGGCGCTGGCGCGGCAGCGACAGCACCTCGTCGCACAGCTTCTTCAGCTGGTCGGGATCGCGATAGTTGCGCGTGAACAGGATGAAGCCGCCGACCAGCGGATGGCAGAGCAGCTCACGATCCTCGGCGGTCAGTTCCTGTCCGGGAATGTCGATCATCAGCGGCCCGAGCAGCTTGCTGCGGGTCTTGGCAACGGGGTTAGTCGTGGAGCTCAACGGCGGTACCTGCAGGAACAAGATCAAACAATTCGATGACGTCTTCATTGCGCAGGCGGATGCAGCCATGCGACGCCGGCCGACCGAGCGCTTCCACGTCCGGGGTGCCGTGAAGGTAGATATAGCGGCGGAACGTGTCGACGCAGCCGAGGCGATTGCGCCCGGGCTCGACGCCGGACAGCCAGAGGATACGCGAGAGTATCCAGTCGCGGCCCGGGAAACGCGCCCCCAGTTCGGGGGACCAGACCTCCCGCGTCCAGCGCCGGCCGCACAGCACCGCACCCGCCGGAAGGCCGGCGCCGATACGGGCGCGAATGCGATGCCGGCCGCGCGGCGTGCAGCCTGAGCCGAGAATCTCGCCGGGACCGTTCACCGCGGTCGAGACGCGGTACTCGCGCACGAGCGTCGCACTGTCGCTCAGCAGCAGGCGTTGGCGCGCCAGATCGATGTCGATCCTCATGCGCGATCCTGCGCCGGCCAGTCGCGGTAGGGATGGAGCGCGAGGGCGTGGTTGTAGTAGCGCTTGTCGTCGGTCAGTTCGCGACCCAGCCAGGAGGGGCGGTCGAAGCGGGCGTCGATCGACGCAAGTTCGATCTCGGCGACGAGCAGCCCGGCGTTGTCGCCGGCAAATTCGTCGATCTCCCAGACTGCTGACGCATGCGCGCCGGAAGCCGGTACGTAGTGCCGCGTCTTCTCGACCTTGCCGACGCACAAGGTGGCCAGAATCTCGCGGCACTCGTCGGCCGGCATGTTGTATTCGTATTCGGCGCGCGCGCTGCCGACAACCGCCGCCTTGATGTTGAGCCTGGCTACCGCGCCTTCGAGCCGCACGCGCACCGACGCCTGCCCTTCGCGAGCAAGATAGCCCTGACGCATCTCGATTGAGCGCGTCACGTCCTGGCGCCAAGCGTCGCCAATGACGAGGAATTTGCGTTCGATTTCGAGCGGCATCAGTGGCCGCCCCATCCACGGCAGTCATGCCCGCGCAGGCGGAAACCCAAAGCCGCACAGCAAACGCTGGCTATTCGTTCTGCACGTGTTGGATCTTGATCCAGCCTTTCGTTCCGCGCTGCGGCGCGGCTTACTTTTCTTTGCTTGTGCAAAGCAAAGTAAGCAAAAGAAAGCACACCCCAAGGGCCGCACTCCGCTATCGCGGAGTTCCCTGCGCTGCTCACGTGCTCGGGACCGTCGCCGACGCGGCGTCCTGCCGCGACGACGACTTGGCCGGCCGTCCTGGCCGGCCATTCCCTGCGCGCGCTGCGCTGCTCGGTGCGGCCCATGGGGACCCGAACGTCAAAAGCCAAAGCGCGCTCATCGCGCCGTGCTGTTGTTGCTTTTGACGTCCGGGCCCCTTTGCGAAGCGCCGAGAAGCGCAGAGCGGCAGGGGTTGTCCGGGCCTGACTGTTTGAGCGGCGCAGCCGCGAGTTTCAGGCGCGGCCTGCCGTTCGAGCATCGCAGGGCATCGGTGCGCAGCACCGACGCGAAAGCCAGGGTGTCTTTTCTCTTGGTTCCTTCTCTTTGGACAAGCAAAGAGAAGGAACTCGCCGTCAGGCGAAACGAAAGATGAGATCAGGCTCGGCAGCTCGACGGATCGCACGGCATTCATCCCAACTCGAACAACGCCATGCTCTCGACATGACTCGTATGCGGAAACATATCCATCACCCCCGCACGCGCCAGCGTGTATCCATGCTCATGCACCAGCGTGCCCGCATCACGCGCCAGCGTGCCCGGATGACAGGAGACATAGACAATCCGTTGCGGCCTGCGTTTCGCGACGATCGGCAGGATTTCCTTGGCACCCGCGCGCGGTGGATCAAGCAGGAGCTTGTCGAACGCCGGCTGCAACCAGTTCTCATCCCCGGCGGTCGTGAACAGATCCGCCTTCTCGAAGCGGATCGTCAGGCCATTGCGCTCGGCGTTCTCTCGCGCTCGCTGCACCAGCCCTTTCTCGCCTTCCACCGCCAGTACCTGCGCGCCGCGCCGTGCCAGCGGCAAGGAGAAATTGCCAAGACCGCAGAACAGCTCCAACACACGTTCGTTCGGCTGCAGATCCAGCCAGTCGATCGCCTGATTGACTGTCTGCTGGCTGATGCTGCCGTTGACCTGGATGAAATCAGTCGGCTCGAAGCGCAGTTTCAGATCAGACCCGTCCGGCGAATATTCGAGCAGGCGCGCCTCATCCAACGGCCGGATGCTGTCCGGCCCACCGGTCTGCAGATAGATGTCGAAGCCTTCGCGCACGCCGAACGCGCGCAGCTTCTCGCGATCGTCGCCGCTCGGCGCCGCCAGCACGCGAAACACCAGCGCCACCGTCTGGTCCGAACAGGCCACTTCGATCTGCGGCAATTGCCGATGAATCGACAATTCGGCGATCAGCGCGCCAAGCTCGCGCAACTTGAGACCGACACGCGGGTCGATGACCTGACAACGATCCAGCGTCGCCAGGAAACTCGATTCGCGCTCGCGGAACCCGACCAGCACGCCGCCCTTCTTGGGGACGTGCTTGGCGCCAAGCCGCGCGCGGCGACGGTAGCCCCAGACCGCGCCGGTGATCGGCGCCGCGATCTGCTCGGGTCTGACCTTGCCGCTGCGTTCGAGCTGATCGAGCATCTGCTTCTGCTTGAACGCGATCTGCTGCTCGGACGCGAGATGCTGCATCGAGCAGCCACCGCACAGTCCGAAGTGCTCGCAGCCCGGGGTGACACGATGCGGCGACGGTGTTTCGACGGCGATGCACTGGCCTTCATCGAGATCGCGCGACGTGCGCAGGTATCTGAAACGCACGCGCTCGCCCGGCAGGGCGTCGGCGATGAAAGTCGCCTTGCCGTCGACGCGCGCGAAGCCGCGGCCTTCATGGTCGAGGTCGATGATGTCCGCCGTGAATTCACCGGCTGGAGGCAGCTTTCTCTTGCGATGCAATCAGGCCACCCAGCTTTGCGAAAATTCGGTCCAGTGCGCTGCGCCGCTGGCGTCGATGAACTCGCGGGCGCGCACCTCTTCCTGTCGATGCTGTTCGTGCGTGATACGGCCGCGCATCAATTCGAAGCGCAGATAGACCAGCCAGGTATTGAGCACATCCGTCTCGCAATACGCGCGAATGCCGGCCAGATCACCGGCCCGGTAGGCATCGAACACCCTGGAGCCGTCCATGCCGAGCTTGCCGGGAAAGCCGAGCAGCATCGCAATCTCGTTGAGCGGCGCATTCTGGCGGCCGGTATAAAGCGCCAGCACGTCCATCAGGTCGGTGTGCCGGAACTGGTAGCGGCCCAGATAGTTGTCCCACTTGGCTTCGCGGTCGAGCTGCCCGGTATCCCAGTAGCGCGGCGCCACGCACCCGTGAATGAGGGCGCGGTAATGCAGCACCGGCAGGTCGAAGCCGCCGCCGTTCCACGACACCAGCACCGGCCGGTACTTCTCGATGCCATCGAAGAAGCGCTGGATCAGCTCGCCTTCGCCGGCATCCTCGTCGCCGATCGACCAGCACTTGAAGCTGTCGCCCTGACGCAAGGCAACCGAGATTGCGACGACACGTTGCAGATGGCCGGGCATGAAGTCGTTGCCCTTCTGCGCGAGGCGCAGGGTCTTCATCGCCGACCAGACTTCGGTGTCGTTCATCGCGTCCAGACCCATGATGCGACGACCGCCGTCGAGATCGGGAATCGTCTCGATGTCGAATACCAGCACCGGTTCGCGAAAGCTCATGCCGGCCTGACTCACGCCGGGAACACGCCGGTCGAGATGTAGCGATCACCGCGATCGCAGACGATGCTGACGATGGTGGCGTTCTCGAGCTCGCGGCAGAGTTGCAGCGCGACCCACAGCGCGCCGCCGGACGACGGCCCGCAGAACAGACCTTCCCGGGTCCCGGCCAGACGCATGGTGTCTTCGGCGTTCCGTGCCGACACCTCGATCACGCGATCGACGCGCGGCGCCTCGAAGATGCCCGGCAGATAGGCTTCCGGCCATTTGCGGATGCCGGGAATCGACGACTCGCCGTCGGGCTGCACGCCGACGATCTGCACATCCGGATTCTGTTCCTTGAGGTAGCGCGAGCAGCCCATGATCGTGCCGGTAGTGCCCATCGACGACACGAAATGCGTGATGCGGCCCTGCGTCGCCTTCCAGATTTCCGGCGCCGTGCCCTCGTAGTGCGCGCGCGGATTGTCGGGATTCGCGAACTGGTCGAGAACCTTGCCCTTGCCTTCGGTCTGCATCTTCAGCGCGAGGTCGCGCGCGCCTTCCATGCCCTCTTTCTGGCTGACGAGGATCAGCTCGGCGCCGAAAGCCTTCATCGCCGCGCGTCGCTCCACGGACAGATGTTCGGGCATGATCAGCAGCATCTTGTAGCCCTTGACCGTCGCTGCCATCGCCAGAGCGATTCCGGTATTGCCACTGGTGGCTTCGATCAGGGTGTCGCCGGGCTTGATCTCGCCGCGCTCTTCGGCGCGACGGATCATCGAATACGCGGGCCGGTCCTTGACCGAACCGGCGGGATTGTTGCCCTCGAGCTTGACCAGCAGGGTATTGCTGCCGAGCCCGGGCAAGCGCTTGAGCTGGGCAAGCGGCGTGTTGCCGATAAAATCGGCGAGCGTTGGATAGGTCATAGTCGAATTTTACGCGAGGGGACGGGCTTTGGAACCGCAGCGCCAGTACAGCCGCCGTCTGTTGCCGGGCAGCTGGGCCTTCATCGGTCTGGCGGCGCTGGCGCTGGCGCTGGCCGCCTCGCTGTGGTTGCCGCCGCTGATCCTGCCGCGAACCCTGCGCATCATGCTGTCGCTGAGCATGCTGGTGGCGATCGCCGCGCTGGCCTATGCCTTCGTGCATACCGCCCGCGGCGCGCTGCGCACCCTGGGCCTGGTGTTGCGCGATCTCGGCGGCGGGCGACTGGAAGTGCGCGCCCCGGACAGCCTGCCCGGCATCAGCGGCGATCTGGGTCGCGATCTCAATCGTCTGGCGCAGCAATACGCCGAACTGCGCAGCGAGCTGGACGGCCGCGTCGCCGAGCAGACCCAGCGCCTGAAGCGCGAGCGTGATCAGTTCGCCGCGCAAAGCCAGGAGCTGCGCAGCATCGCCGCACGTGAACAGGAAGAAGTCCGCGCGCAGAGCGAACGCCTGTCGAGCATGTCGCACGAACTGCGCACGCCGCTGTCCGGCATTCTCGGCTACGCCGATCTGCTGCGTCGCACGCAACTCGACGACGAACAGCTCGAGCACCTCGATACCCTCGACAAGTCGGCACGCGCGCTGCTGTCGATGATCAACGATCTGCTCGACTGGAGCCGGATCGAAGCCGGCCGCCTCAAGCTCGACGAACTGCGCTTCGACCTCTACGACACCGTCGAGAGCACGGTCGCCCTGCTCGCGCCGCTGGCCTACGAGAAGAATCTGGAGCTGGTTCGCATCATCTATCACGACGTACCGCGCGAGCTGCGCGGCGACAGCCAGCGCCTGCGGCAGATCCTCACCAACCTGCTGTCGAACGCCATCAAGTACACCGAGCACGGCGCGGTCGTGCTGCGCGTGATGGGCGAACGCGAGGAAGCCGGCCGCCACTGGCTGCGCTTCGCGGTCTCGGACACCGGCATCGGCATCGCGGCCGACCAGCGCGAACGCCTGTTCCAGCCGTTCCGCCAGATCGGCGGCAGTCAGGTCGGCAGCAGCGGACTCGGCCTGTCGATCTCGCGCAAGCTCGCCGAGCTGATGGGCGGCGAGATCAGCCTCGAAAGCGAGCCCGGCAAGGGATCGACGTTCAGCGTCATGCTGCCGTTCAAGCTGATCGCCGCGGCCGAATCGGCGCCGCAGGAGGACGAACCGCTGGGCACGCATCGTGTGTGGCTGTACGAATCGCACCCGGCTGCACGCCTCGCGTGGCTGCACTGGCTGGAGTTCTGGGGCCTGAGCGTCGACGGTTTCGAATCGGCCGAAGCCCTCGCAGAGGCCTTGTTCAACACCGCGCCGGAACGGCGTCCGGCGCTGGTCATGCTGGGTCTGATGCCGGCCGATCTCGATACGCCGGTGATCAATGATCTGCTGCGTCGCGATCGCGGCAGCACGGCGCTCGTGGTCCTGATCAATTCGGTGTCACCGCCCCTGCTCGAACGCATTCGCAGCAGTGGGGCGACGCTGTGCCATCCCAAGTCCGTGACCCGCCGCCGCTTCTATCAGGACCTCTCCCGGCTGCTGCGCCAGAGCCGCGACCTCGACTCGACGCTGACCGGCAAGCGTGCGCTGATCGCCGACAACAACACCGCCAACCGACGCTATCTCGCCAAGCTCTGCGCCGAACTGGGACTGACGACAACCGAAACCGTCGATGGCCGCGAGGCTTTCGAGCAGTGGCTGACGACACGCCCGGACATCGTCCTGCTCGATGCGCACATGCCGGTGCTCGACGGTCCGGGCTGCGCGCTGCGGATACGCGCCGCCGAGAAGCCCGGCCAGCACTGCCGGATCCTGGCGGTGAGCGCGCACCTGGAACCCGACGAACGCCAGGCCTTCATCGAAGCCGGCGCCGACGCGGTGCTGATCAAGCCGTTCGACGACAACCAGTTGCTCGCCGCGCTCAGCCCGAACACGCAGCGCGGTGCGCATGCCGCCGCCAGACTCGCGCAGGACCCGGAGCTGCTGGCGCTGCTCAAGGAAGAATTGCCGCTGCAGTTCACCGAGCTGGAAACGGCGATGGCCAGCGGCAAGCTCGACGCTGCACGCGACGCCGCGCACACCCTGCGCGGTACGGCGGCGTTCTATCACCTTGCGCAGCTGCGGCAGACCACGGCGGCGGTCGAGGAATGGCTGCGCGGTGCCGAGAGCCTGCAGCAGGGTCCGACGTCGCGGCGTGCGCTGGCCGGCATCCGCAGCGCACTCAAGGACACGCTGGCGGCGATGCGGATCGATGACTGACGACGTCCGGCAGCCGCGGCCGCGGGCTCAGACGGTGCCGCGTTCGAGGATCACGTAGGCGCTGACGAAGCCACCGTCGTCACTGAGCGAAACATGCGTCGCGCCGATGTTCTCGCGCTTCATTCGTGCCCGCATCTTGCGATCGAACAGCAGCACCGGCCGGCCATTGGCTTCGCGCACGACGCCGACCTCCTTCCAGCCGATCCCGTCGAAGCCGGTGCCCAGCGCCTTGACGAAAGCCTCCTTGGCGGCCCAGCACATCGCCAGGGCGCGCGCGACGTTCTTGCGGCTGCGCACTTCGCGCTGTTCCCGTGCACACAGCAAACGCGTCAACAGTTTGTCGCCGTGCTTGTCGAGCAGCTTCTCCATGCGCTCGACGCGCAGGATGTCGACGCCGATGCCGTGAATGGCGCCTGGCACCGTGCCCGCGCTCGCACGAGCGAGTGACCCGGGCCGTTCAGCGCGAGCGGCCATCGTCGATTGCCCGGCGCATCTCGGCCACCGCCGCCGGCAGGCCGACGAACAGTGAGCGCGCGACGATGCTGTGGCCGATGTTCAGTTCGATGACCTCGCGTATGCGGGCGATCGGCGCGACATTGGCCGTGGTCAGACCGTGGCCGGCATGGACCTCGAAGCCGGCCTTGTGCGCGGACTTCGCAAACGCGGCGATCCGGCGCAACTCATCGGCCTGCGCCGCGCCGCGCGTGTCGGCGTATCGTCCGGTGTGGATTTCCAGATGCGGCGCACCGCTGGCGCGCGCGGCCTTGAGCTGGCGCACATCGGCGTCGATGAACAGGGCCACGGCGATGCCGGCCTTTGCCAGCCGCTGGCAGGCCAGGCGGACCGGGTCGAGCTGGGCGGCAACATCGAGACCGCCTTCGGTCGTCAGCTCTTCGCGCTTTTCCGGCACCAGGCAGACGAACGCCGGCTTGAGCCGGCAGGCCAGCGCCAGCATCGCCGGCGTCACCGCCATTTCCAGATTGATGCGCGCGCGATGCATGCGCACCAGCTCGGCGACATCACGGTCCTGGATATGGCGACGATCCTCGCGCAGATGGACGGTGATGCTGGCGGCGCCGGCCGCGAGCGCGACGCAACCGGCCTCGACCGGATCGGGATAGACCGTGCCGCGCGCCTGCCGGATCGTCGCGACATGATCGACATTGACGCCGAGGCGGATGGAAGTGCTGGGCATGGTGAAAGTCTTGAGGGAACGCGCAGAACCGCGGATTTCACAGATTACACAGAAGGACGAAAACTTTCGTGGTCCCGGCAAGGCACTCAGGCCCGAATCGCCATCGGCCGCGTGGTCCGCAGGATGCTCCGATCGACCCGCTCGGAACGCTGATCGTCCGCACCCGCACACTGCCCGTCGCCATCCCGGGCGCCCACGGATGGCGCGCCTGATCGCTATTTGCGCATTTCGCGCAGCAGGCGCGGCGTCTCCAGCGGCCGGCCGCCGAGCTGTGCGGCGATCGATTCGCGCAGCAGACGCCGGCATTCGCTGCGCGCCAGCGCCGAAGAAAAAAGGCCGTCGCGCAATTCGATCAGGCTGATGCCGCGGTAGCTGCCCGCCACACCGGCCGCCACCGGCATCGGTCCGTGCTCGGCGTG
This sequence comes from Solimonas terrae, assembly GCF_011067135.1. Lineage (GTDB taxonomy): Bacteria > Pseudomonadota > Gammaproteobacteria > Nevskiales > Nevskiaceae > Solimonas > Solimonas terrae. The sequence goes on along the minus strand of NZ_JAAMOW010000003.1, from coordinate 155,060 downwards.
GTAGCGGTAGTGCAGCTCGGCTTGCAGTTCGTCGGGCAACAGCAGGCCGTAACCGATTTCAGCGAGCAGGTCGCGCTCGAAGATACGCAGGGCGTCTTGCGCCGCCTCCATCTCGCCCGGCAATTGCTGGATCGCCAGCGCGTAGGCTTCGAACAAGACGGGGTGCGCGTCCTGACGCTGCAGCAGACGCACCATCAGTTCATTGAGGTACCAGCCGTAGAACACCCGCTCGCCTTGCAGCGGCAGCGGCGGACCGGCCGCTTCGGCACCACTCAGCGTGCCGAGTTCGCCGGCCATGCTCCAGCTCAGCAACAGCGGCGCGAACGGCTGCAGCAGACCCCGCAGTTTCGATTTCGGACCGCGGGCGCCGCGCGCCACCAGACCAAGCCGGCCATGACTGCGGGTGTATGCCTCGAGCAGCAGGCTGCTGTCCTGATAGGGCCGGCTGTTGAGCAGATACGCCGGTTCGAGCGCGATGCGCTCACGCATGGCGCCTCCGGCGCTTGGCAGGCCGGGTCCGTTTTGGCCCGGTGCAGGGAATGAGGCGTGCCGAGTACGGATCAGTACGCACACGACGAATGACGCCGCAAGGGCTCAAGACGGGCCGGCCTAGTCGCCGCTCAGGCCGAACTGCTTGAGTGCCTTCAGATCGTCGCTCCAGTTCTCGCGCACGCGCACCCAGAGCTTGAGGAACACCTTGCGATCGAGCAGGCGCTCAAGCTCGCGTCGCGCGCTGGTGCCGACCTGCTTGAGCGTGATGCCGTCTTCGCCGATGACGATCTTCTTCTGCCCTTCACGCTCGACCCAGATCACGGCGTCGACACGATCGAGATTGCCGTCGCGTTCGTACTGCTCGACGCCGACGGTGAGCGAATACGGCAGTTCCTGATGCAGATTGCGCGTCAGCTTCTCGCGGACGATTTCGGAAACGAGGAAGGCGTCGTCGTAGCCGACGATCTGGTCTTCCGGGTACAGCGGCGGACCTTCCGGCAGGCGCCTGAAGATCTCGCCCAGCAGGGCGTCGGTATTGTTGCGCTTGAGCGCCGACAGCGGCACGACAAACGCGAAATCGCGCAATGCGCCGAGCTTCTGCAGCTCCGGCAGCAAGGCCGCCTTGTCGGTGATGCGGTCGATCTTGTTGACGACCAGACCGATCGGCGTCTGCATGCCCTCGAGCCGACGCAGCACCGCGGCGTCCTCGTCGGTCCAGCGTCTGGCTTCGATGACGAACACGATCAGGTCGACATCGTAGAAGCTCGCCATCGCCTGTTCGTTCATTGCCCGGTTCAGGCGACGCGTCTCGCGCTGATGCAGGCCCGGCGTGTCGACGAACACGATCTGGCCTTCCGGGCGATTGACGACACCCTGGATGCGATGCCGGGTGGTCTGCGGTTTGTGCGAGACGATGCTGACCTTGCGCCCGACCAGCGCATTCATCAGCGAACTTTTGCCGACGTTGGGCCGCCCGACGATGGAAATGAGACCGCTATGCACGAAACATCCTCGGCACCGACCGCCACGGCCCAACGTCGGCAACAGCCGCCGCATCTCGTGTCGCGCAAGCGCCATGCGCTTGCACGGAGGGCCGCCCGACGATGGAAACGAGACCGCTATGCATGGCGCGATTGTAGGCTCATCAGAAGCTGGCTGGCGGCGTCCTGCTCGGCACCGCGACGGCTTGAGCCCTGAGCTTCGGTCGTGGCGTCGGCGTCCGCCAGCGACGCACGAACGCGGAACTGGCGCTTGTGCGGCGGACCGCTTTCCTCGATCACCTCGTAACGCGGCAACGGCCGACCCTGCGCCTGCAGCCATTCCTGCAGCCGCGTCTTGGCATCCTTCAGGCTGTCGGCGTCGGGAAGATCGGCAAGCAGGGTCACGAACAGCCGTTCGCACACGGTGCGCGCCGGTTCGAAGCCGCCGTCGAGGTAGACGGCGCCAAGCACCGCTTCGAACGCATCGGCAAGTATGGAATCACGGCGATAGCCACCGGATTTCAGCTCGCTCTCGCCGAGCGTCAAGGCATCGCTCAGTTCCAGTTCGCGCGCCAGTCCGGCGAGCGTTTCCTCGCGAACCAGGCTGGCACGCAGGCGCGACAAGGGTCCTTCCTCGGCCTTTGCGCGCAAACGGTACAGCGCGTCGGCGATGACGAAATTGACGAGTGCGTCGCCGAGAAATTCGAGGCGCTCGTTGTTGACGTGCCCGCTGCTGCGATGTGTCAGCGCCTGTTCAAGCAGCCCCGCATCGTGGAAGACGTAACCGAGGCGGCATTCCAGTTTTTTCGCGACGCGCGTCAAGACTGCACGTTGGCCAGCGGCACGTCGTCGGCGAACTCGATGACGATGTAGATATTGAAGAACAAATGCTCGCGCGCCTCGTAGTCGTAACTGAGGAAGCGACCCGTGTTGGTGCGCTTGACGTCGATGTCCGACACCGCCAGATAGTCGACGTCGTTGATGTCCCAGTATTTCTGCAGCTCCTTGCGGATGTCGTGGACATCGGCCTTGGCGTTCTCCGGGTCGGCCGCCGTGGCGTGGACGCCGGACGCGACCTTCATCTGGTTCAGATACATCGGCAGCGTCTTGACGACGACGATGGCGACGAAGCCGATCACGGCGAGCACGAACAGCAGGCCGAACCAGCCCAGACCACGTTGGCGATGCAGTGAGCGCATGTTGTTCCCCTTCCCCGTGAAGTGCGGACTAGCTTAGCGGATGGACTTGCCGATGCGCGAGAATTCGATGCGCGTGTTCTCGGCGTCCCAGGACATCCAGATCAGGAAGGCCTTGCCGACCAGGTTCTTCTCGGGAACCGTGCCCCAGCGACGGCTGTCGTCCGAACCATCGCGGTTGTCGCCCATCGCGAAGTATTCGCCGGGCGGCACGATGAATTCGAAATCGTCGGCTGGCCGTTCCGGATTGACCAGAATGCGGTGATCGACCGGGCCGAGGTGCTCCTTCATCCGGTAGACCACGCCCGGCGGCGGCAGGCCGGGCGCGGTATAGGCGCCGTCGGCATCGAGCGTCGCCGGCTCGCCGTTGATGAACAGCTGCTTGTTGCGGTAGACGATGTGATCGCCCGGGATGCCGATGATGCGCTTGATGAAATCCTTGCTCGGGTCGACCGGCCAGCGGAATACCACGACGTCGCCGCGCGACGGCTCGCCCATCTTGATGAACTTGTCGTGGAACACCGGATCGCGGAAGCCGTAGGCGAACTTGTTGACGAGGATGAAGTCGCCGACCAGCAAGGTCGGGATCATCGAGCCGGACGGGATGCGGAACGGCTCGGCAACGAACGAACGCAGCATCAGCACGACGAAGATCACCGGGAAGAACGAGCGGCAGAAGTCGACGAAGCCATTGGGCTTGTCCGCCACGTCGATGCCCAGGCGGGCGCGCCGCTTCGGTCCGAGCCAGAGCTTGTCGAGCAGCCAGACGATGCCGGTGACCAGCGTCAGCAGTGACAGGATGGTGGCGAAGTCCCACTGGATGTCTTGCATGTCCGATTCCAAAAACGTTGGTTGAAACGATTACTTCTTCTTTTTCTCGACACCGAGCACCGCCAGGAACGCTTCCTGCGGAATCTCGACGGAGCCGACCTGCTTCATGCGCTTCTTGCCTTCTTTCTGTTTCTCGAGCAGCTTTTTCTTGCGCGAAGTGTCGCCGCCGTAGCACTTGGCGGTGACATCCTTGCGCAGTGCCTTGACCGTCGAGCGCGCGATGATCTTGGCACCGATGGCAGCCTGGATCGCGATGTCGAACATCTGGCGGTGAATCACGTCCTGCATGCGCTCGCACAGGTCGCGGCCGCGCGGATAGGCGCTGTCACGGTGAACGATCGACGCCAGCGCATCGACCTTGTCGCCGTTGACGAGCACATCCAGGCGCACCAGATCGGCCGCCTCGAAGCGCACGAACTCGTATTCGAACGAGGCATAGCCGCGCGACACACTCTTCAGGCGATCGAAGAAATCGAGCACGACCTCCGCCATCGGCATCTCGACTTCCATCTGCACCTGACTGCCGAGATAACGCAGGTTCTTCTGCACACCGCGCTTTTCCATGCACAACTGCATGACCGAGCCGACATAGTCCGGCGGCATCAGGATGCGGGCATTGATGATCGGCTCGCGCAGCTCACTGATGAAGCCGGGCTCCGGCAGTTCCGCCGGATTGTCGACCTTGATCACGTCGCCGTCGTTCTTCAGCACTTCGTAGATCACCGACGGCGCGGTCGTGATCAGATTGAGGTTGTACTCGCGTTCGAGGCGCTCCTGCACGATTTCCATGTGCAGCATGCCGAGGAAGCCGATGCGGAAGCCGAACCCCAGCGCCGTCGAGTTCTCCGGCTCGAACTGCAGCGCCGAATCGTTGAGGCGCAGTTTCTGCAGCGATTCGCGGAAGTCCTCGAAATCCTCGGCGTCGATCGGAAACATGCCGGCAAACACGCGCGGTTGCACCTTGCGAAAGCCCGGCAGGGCTTCGACGCTGGCGTTGCCGGCAAAGGTCAGGGTATCGCCGACCGGCGCGCCGAAGATGTCCTTGATGCCGGCGACGATGAACCCGACTTCACCGCACTGCAGTTCGTCCTTGAACACGCGTTTGGGCGCGTTGACGCCCATCATCGTGATTTCGTAGTCCTTGCCGGTCGACAGCACGCGGATCTTCTGGCCCTTCCTGACCGAGCCGTTGAAGATGCGCACCAGCGAGACCACGCCGAGATAGTTGTCGAACCAGGAGTCGACGATCAACGCCTGCAGCCTGGCGTCCGGATCGCCTTTCGGCGGCGGCAGCCGTTCGACCACTGCTTCCAGCACGTCCGGCACGTTGAGGCCGGTCTTGGCCGAAACGCGCAGCGCGTCCATCGCCGGAATGCCGATCACCTGCTCGATTTCGTCGCAGACGCGCTCGGGCTCGGCGTTCTGCAGATCGACCTTGTTCAGCACCGGCAGCACTTCGAGATTCTGCTCGAGCGCGGTGTAGCAGTTGGCCACCGACTGCGCCTCGACACCCTGCGAGGCATCGACCACCAGCAGCGCACCCTCGCAGGCTTCCAGCGAACGGCTGACCTCGTAGGAGAAATCGACGTGCCCCGGCGTGTCGATCAGGTTGAACTGGTAGATCTCGCCGTTCTTCGCTTCGTAGTGCAGCTGTACGGCCTGCGCCTTGATGGTGATGCCGCGCTCGCGCTCGATGGGATTGTTGTCGAGCACCTGCGCCTGCATCTCGCGCTGCTGCAGGCCGCCGGTCAGCTGGATGAAGCGATCGGCAAGCGTCGACTTGCCGTGGTCGATGTGCGCGATGATGCAGAAATTGCGGATGTGATCCTGACGCACGGGAAACCGTTGACTTTAAATGGGAGCGTGTTCTGAAAGTAGGCGCCAGCCCGGTAGCGAACAGTCCGATGGGCTGTCCGCCTGCCGTTCGGCGCCGGCGCTTGCAAGGAGATGAATCAAGTCGCGCAGTATAGCGTCTTGCCCGGGCCTACCTGCGCAAATTGCGTTCAAAGGCCGCGCTGTCGAAGATTCCTTCGGCCAGCACCCGCCCCTGTTCGTCCAGCAGCACCGGAATCCGCGTGCCGTAACGCATGCGCCACTCGCCGCGCTCGTCGACATCGGCCGCGTCGAGCAGGAACGGCTGGACGCCCAGATGCTCCCGCAGCTCGGCTTCGAAAGCCTCGCAGAGATGGCAGTCCGGGCGTGACAGCAACAGCCAGCGCGGTACCGTGACGGACGGATTCACGCCGGTTTCAACTCGGTGAGGTGTCGCCGGGCACATCGAGCATCAGGAACAGCGGCGAGCCGCGGCGCTGCACCAGGACCTGCACGGTCGCGCCCGGCGTCAGGCGCGAAACCACCACCGCGAGCCGGTCCGGGCTGTCGATTTCCTGGCCGGAAATCTGCAGCAGCACATCCCCGCTGCGGATACCGGCGCGCGCCGCCGGACCGTTGCCGACACTGGTGATCGTCACGCCGCCGCTGAGCACCTGCGCCTTGCTGCGTTCGTCGGCGCTCATGCTGCGCACCACCAGCCCCAGCGGCCCGGCCGGCACCGGTTTCGGCGCTTCGAGGTCGTCCTGGGCGACGCCCGGCGCCAGGGTACCGACGTCAACCTTCACGCTCAGCTTCTTGCCGTCGCGGAGCAGCTTCAGCGTCGCCATCTCGCCGGGATCGGTGATGCCGACCATCGGCGGCAGCGCCGCGGAATTCGGCAACACCTCGCCGTTGTAGCTGAGGATGATGTCGCCCTCGCGCACGCCGGACTTGGCCGCCGGACTGTCCGCGATCACCCGCGCCACCAGCGCGCCTTCCGGCTTGTCCATGCGCGCCTGCTGCGCCATGTCGCGATCGACTTCCTGCACGACCACGCCGAGCCAGCCGCGCGTGACCTTGCCCTGATCCTTGAGCTGGCGCGCAACCTTGGCGGCGACGTCGATCGGGATCGAGAACGACAGGCCCTGATAGCCACCGGACTGCGAGTAGATCTGCGAGTTCATGCCGATCACCTCGCCTGCCAGATTGAACAGGGGGCCGCCGGAATTGCCGGGATTGATCGCCACGTCGGTCTGGATGAACGGCACATACTGCTCGGTGATCAGGGCACGGCCCTTGGCCGAGATGATGCCGGCGGTCACCGAATAATCGAACCCGAATGGCGAGCCGATCGCCAGCGCCCACTGCCCGGGGCGCAGCTTGGTCGCATCGCCGATCTTCACGGCCGGCAGGTCCTTGGCATCGATCTTCAGCAACGCGACATCGGTTGCCTCGTCACTGCCCACCACCTGCGCGGTGAACTGACGGCGGTCGAGCAGGCGCACGATCACTTCCTTGGCGTCACGCACGACATGGAAGTTGGTCAGCACGTAGCCGTCGCTCCACAGCACGAAGCCCGAGCCGAGCGACTGCGGTCCCGGCGGCAGCGTCGCCGGACCGTCGCTGTCGGTACCGTCGTCGTCGTTGCCGTCACCGGAGGATTCGTCCGGGTGCTGCTGCAGGAAGCGCTTGAACCACTCCGGCGCGTTCTTCAGCGTATCGGCATCGCTGTCACCATCGGCATCACCGCCGCTGCCGGCGGCAGCCTGCTGCGGATCGACCGGCACGTCCGCCGGTACCGTGCTGATGTTGACCACCGACGGCGAGACCTGCTCGACGAGATCGGCGAAATCCGGAAGGACAGCAGCCGCGGACGCGCCATGACCGCGCTGGCAGGCAGCGACGCTCAGCAAGGCGCACAAGAGGAACAGCCGCAGAACGGCGGCAAGCTTCATTGAAAACTCCGGCGCCACGGTTGATCCGCGCGCAACATGGCGGATTTCAATGGATTTCGCGTAGAAATTCAAACAGCCACAAAAAAACGGCAGCCGTATCGTTCACGGTGATGGTGTCGGGTCCGACGCGTCGGAGGCCGGTGCCGTCACGCCCGGCGGCGGCTGCACGTTTTCCCCGATCAGACGCACGGTATCGGACGGCGCCTCGCCGACCACGGTGATGTGGATCGAACCCACGACCCGACCATAGGCGCTCAGCGCGCCGATCTGCGAAAAGCCCTGGAAAGCCTGGGCGGTCGGTCGCCGATGCGCGGTGAACACCGAGATCGCCGACAGTCCGTCCGACAGCAGCATGTGCTCGACCACGCCCTGCCCATCCAGCGTCGGCCGCACGTCGCGCATGGCGACGTGATAGCCGGGCGGCAGATTGGCGAACTGCGCGTCGGCCTCGGTGTCGACATTGAACGGTTTGGGTTCGGGTACGAAGCGCGTCACTTTCTGGAACTTCGCCGGATCAAGTTCCGGCTGCAGTGCGCTGTCCGGGATCGATTTCGGGAACTCGATCTCGGTGAACATCAACTGCTCCATCACGGCGTTGCCGCGACCGATCAGATTGACCTTGACCGGCACGGCGGTATCGGCGTCGGCCCAGATTTCGTAGCCATAGCGGTACTGGTCGCGCGGTGCGATTGTGATGCCGCGGCACTTGCGCCCGGCGATGCGGGCTTCGCCGACATCGCGGAATTCGTAGTAACGGGAGATTTGCGCAACACGTTCCGGCGTCAGGCCCGGGAACAGCGCTTTCGGCGTCGGCAGCTCGAGCGTGACCTTGCGGTCCTTCGGCAACAGACAGACCACTTCATTGCCGGTACGGATGATTTCGCGCGGCGCGCCGGTCAGCGTCTGCACGCGCTCGACCTCCTGGCCCTTGCGGTAGCGATGCACGACCCGCATCGTTTCCAGCCGGTCATGCGTCTGGTAAACGATCACGCCCTGGTAATTCGCTGCGCGCGCCGCCTCGCTCATCTGCGCCAGCCAGTCCGCAGGATCGGCCGCAGTTGCCGCCAGACTCCAGCCGGCGGCGAGGAGCCCGAGTGCGACGCGATGACGCATTACGGTGTCCCGCCGGACGCCAGGTTGGCCGGCTGGACGAAGGCCTCGTCCGCCGTGTTCGCGGCAAAGCGGGCGTAGGACAAGGCCCCGCCGACGCCGCGATCGGCCAGCGTGTTGCTGTGCTCGATCATGTAATAGCGCAGGTCTTCGTCCATCTGCTCGTTGCCCTGCGCGTCCGTCGTCGGCGCATTGCTCATGGCCACATCGTGGATGCCGGCCGACAACTGCCGGGGGCCGGCATCATTGGCGGCGGTCAGCGCCGGGTTGCCGCTGCGCACCGAACCGAAATTGATGCCGAGCGTGATCGCCACCGCGGCAACCGAGGCCGCCGCGGCGAAGCCGGCGGCGGTCCGCCACGACACCGGCCGGCGCCGCGACGCGAGCTCGACGACCTTGGGTCGCACGCCGTCGGGTGCCCGATCAAGGCCGGCCATCACGGCCGCGCACAGATCGAGCTGGCGGACCGGCATGCCGCTGCGCGCATCGCGTGCCAGCTGCATGCGGCCCCACATCGCCTTCATTTCGGGTTCGCGATCAAGCGCGTCGAGCAGGGCGTCGAGTTCCTGATCGGTACATTCGCCGTCGAGCAAAGCGGACAAGGTTTCGTGCATCATGCCGGCCACCTGGAAAATCTGAATATACCCTTAACCTCGAATTCGGGAGAAAGTTCCCGAAACGACGACCGACGGTGCCTGGGCCGCCACATCAGTCGAGCAAGGGCTTGAGAACGACATCAATGGCTTCCCGCGCCCGGAAGATCCGTGAGCGGACCGTCCCGATCGGGCAGTCCATGACCTCGGCGATCTCCTCGTACGACAGGCCTTCCAACTCGCGCAGGGTGATGGCCTTGCGCAGATCCGGCGGCAGCTTGGCGATCGTGTCGGCCACGGCATTGCGGATTTCTTCCGTCAGCAGCGACGCCTCGGGCGTCTCCATGTCGCTTAGATGTTCGGTATGGCCATACAGTTCCGCATCGGCGACATCGATGTCCTGATCGGCCGGCCGGCGGGAGCGCGAAACCAGATAGTTCTTGGCGGTATTGATGCCGATCCGGTACAGCCAGGTATAGAACGCCGACTGGCCGCGAAAGCCGTTCAGCGCCCGGTAGGCACGGATGAAGGTTTCCTGGGCGACATCAGGCGCGTCGCCGTCACCGACCAGGCGGCTGACGAGCTGGACGATCTTGTGCTGGTACTTGCGCACCAGCAACTCGAACGCGCGTTGATCGCCCGTCTGGGCACGGACCACGAGCTGCTCGTCGGTAACGGTATCGCTCATGCCTTGATGCGGATTTCGCGGGCGCGAAAAACGCTACACTCCCACCTCGAAAAAGCGGTTGAACCCCGATCGAAACCACGGCCGCGACGCCGACACAGCATGCTGATGCCGGCAGCGGCGAATCGATTCGCGCAAAGTCCTCCATTGTACCCACCTCGCGTCCCGAACGCTCCATGAACGAAGCGGAAGTCCTGGTCATCGGCAGCGGCGCCGCCGGTCTGTCCTGCGCCCTGCGCCTGGCCAAGGCGGGTCACCATGTCACCGTGGTCTCCAAGACCAGCCTGCAGTCAGGCAGTACCTTGTGGGCGCAAGGCGGCATCTCTGCGGTGCTCGACGCCGAGGATTCAACCGAAAATCATGTGCAGGACACCTTGATTGCCGGTGCCGGCCTGTGCAGCGAAGCTGCCGTGCGTTTCACCGTCGAGGGCGGGCCGGACGGCATCGAGTGGCTGCTTGAACAGGGCGTGGCGTTCACCGAGGAAGACGGCGAACAGCGCGGCACACGCCTGCATCTGACCCGCGAAGGTGGCCACAGCCACCGCCGCGTCGTGCACGCCGCCGATGCCACCGGTCGCGCCGTCGAAACCACGCTTGCTGCGCTGGCCGCGGCGCATCCCGCCATCCGCATCCGCGAGTTCTGCAGCGCCGTCGACCTGATCGTCGATCGTCGCGCACCGCCGGGTTCGAATCGCGTGCTCGGCGCCTATCTGTACGACATCCCCAGCGGCCGCGTCAGCGCCTGCGCCGCAAAGGCGGTGGTCCTGGCCAGTGGCGGCGCCAATCAGGTCTATCTGTACTCGAGCAATCCGCACGGTGCGTCGGGGGACGGCATCGCGATGGCCTGGCGCGCCGGTTGCCGGGTCGCCAACATGGAATTCATGCAATTCCATCCAACCACGCTGTTTCACCGCGAAACCCGCAATTTCCTGATTTCGGAAGCGCTGCGTGGCGAAGGCGCGGTGCTGCGTCTGGTCAACCCGGACGGCTCGGCCGGTGAACGCTTCATGCCGCGCTTCGATCCGCGCGCCGAACTCGCACCGCGCGACATCGTCGCCCGTGCGATCGACTTCGAGATGAAGCGTCTCGGCCTACGTCATGTCTACCTCGACATCACGCACAAACCGGCCAGCTTCATCCAGCATCACTTTCCCAGCATCCATGCGCACTGCCTGTCGCTGGGGCTCGACATCTGCAAGCAGCCGATCCCGGTCGTGCCGTCGGCGCATTTCACCTGTGGCGGCGTGCTCACGGACCTGTCGGCGCAGACCGATGTCGACGGCCTTTACGCGATCGGCGAAGTGGCCTGCACCGGTCTGCACGGCGCCAATCGCCTGGCGTCGAATTCGCTGCTGGAATGCCTGGTGTTCGGCAAGGCGGCGGCGGAAGACCTGATCGCCAAATTGCCGGATCGCGAGATGCCGACCGAACTGCGCCCGTGGGACGAAAGCCGCGTCACGGACTCCGACGAGGACGTCGTGGTCAGCCACAACTGGCTGGAACTGCGCACTTTCATGTGGGACTACGTCGGCATCGTGCGCACCACCAAGCGCCTGCAGCGCGCCCTGCACCGCGTCCAGCTGCTGAAGGCCGAGATCGACGAGTACTACGGCAACTACCGCATCAACGCCAATCTGCTCGAGTTGCGCAATCTGGTGCGCTGCGCCGATCTGATCATCCGCTCGGCACTGGAGCGCCGCGAATCGCGGGGCCTGCATTACACGCTCGATTATCCGGAAACGCTGGCGGAAGCGGCGCCAACGGTATTGCCCGGACGCAGCTGACGACGTCAGTCGGCGCCAGCGCCAGGCCTACAGCGACAATCTCGCCCGCAGACGTCGCAGCAGTTCGGGCGTCGCCTCGTCGCCGGCAATCACGCGCGCCGCACGGCCACCTTCGATCAACCGGAAATTGAGCACGGTCAGGGCCGGATGCGCGAGACTGTTGTCCAGCAGCTCGGCCTTGTATTCGCGCGCACCGCGAAACACCGACCACTGGCCGTCGGCGTGCCAGATCACGCGCGTCAGCGCCTTGGCATTGAAGCCCAGCACGGCGCTGTGCCGCAGCGCGAACCACGAAACGCCGAACAGCGCGACCAGCACGATCATCGGCCAGCCGGGCTCCATCGACAGTGGCAGCAGCACCAGACAGATCACGTGCAGCACGAACACCACGCGCAAGGCGCGCAGCGACGGCCGCAAACTCAGATCAACGGTAGATGCGAAGCTGTTCGATGATGGCTGCATATTCCGCGGGCACCGTGTCGTAGCCCATCACCCAGGCCCAGATATCGGGGTCTTCCGCGAGCGTCACCAGGCGCAGGAACTCGGCTTTCTCGTCGGCCGGCGCGTCGTGGAAACGGTGCGCGTGGTAGCGCTCCATCAGCACGTCGAGCTCCTTCATTCCCCGCCGCAACAGCCAGCGCAGGCGACCTTCGGCGGCGCTCATGGTGCACCTCCACAAACGACGAGGGCGGCCGCCGGGCCGCCCTCGATGCAGAACAGATCCACGATCAAATGCGACGCTCCACCAGCATCTTCTTGGTTTCGGCGATCGCCTTGGCCGGATTCAAGCCCTTCGGGCAGGTCTTGGCGCAGTTCATGATCGTGTGGCAGCGATACAGCTTGAACGGATCTTCCAGCGCGTCGAGACGCTCGCCGGTCGCTTCGTCGCGCGAGTCGACCAGCCAGCGGTAGGCCTGCAGCAGCACGGCCGGGCCGAGATAACGATCGCCGTTCCACCAGTAGCTCGGGCAGCTGGTCGTGCAGCAGGCGCAGAGAATGCACTCGTAGAGGCCGTCGAGCTTGGCGCGATCTTCCTCGGACTGCAGACGCTCGCGGGTCGGTGCCGGCGTGTCGGTCTTCAGCCAGGGTTCGATCGACGCCAGCTGCGCGTAGAAGTGCGTGAGATCCGGCACCAGATCCTTGACCACCGGCATGTGCGGCAGCGGATAGATCTTGGCATCGCCCTTCACTTCGTCGCAGGGCTTGGTGCAGGCCAGGGTATTGGTGCCGTCGATGTTCATCGCACACGAGCCGCAGATGCCTTCGCGGCAGGAGCGGCGGAAGGTCAGCGTCGAATCGACTTCGTTCTTGATCTTGATCAGCGCGTCGAGAACCATCGGCCCGCACGCGGCCATGTCGATCTCGTACGTATCCATGCGCGGATTGCCGCCCGCTTCCGGATCGTAGCGATAGATCTTGAAGGTCTTGACGTCCTTCGCGCCGGCCGGCGCCTTGAAGGTCTTGCCGGCCTTCTTGTCGATTTTCGAATTCTGCGGAAGGGTCAACTGAGCCATGGCTCGCTCCTGGAATGGATACGGTGTTGCTTACAGTTCATTTGGCGACCGGCCCACTGCCGGTCAGTCCGATCAGCCGCCAGCGACCATCGTCGCGGCGACCCAGAATCATGCCCATGTCGTCACGCTGCGGCCGCGACGCCATCACCTCGAAACTGCCATCGGCGCGGTAGTGCATGCCATGCAGATCCGCATCGAAATGGCATGGGGTCCCCTGCGGCTTCGGCGCATCGTCGACGCTGCCGTCTGCCTGCGTATCGCAGGCCAGATGAATGAGGCCGGATGGCGTCGCCAGCTTGTCGATCTTGTAGTCGGCAAGCGGCTGACTCAGCGCAGTGCGTACGCCGCCGAGAAACTTGCCCTCGTTGCCTTCCGCAATGCGCTGATCGACATAAGCCGTGACATTGGCCTTCAGCGCGGCGAAATCGACGTCGGCGGCGACACGCTGCTCATCGCGAGCCTCCAGCGCAACTTTCAGGTCCTGCAGCGCGAACAGCGGACGCGCCCAGATCGACGCTCCGACAGCCACTGCCACGCCGAGCCCGATCAGACCCAGCGACAGCAGCAGGCGGACGCGCGGCTGGAGCATCAGTATTTGCGCGCAACCGGCGGAATGTGTTCGACCTCGTTGTCGAGCGGCTGCATGTGGACCGGCCGGAAGTCGATCTTCACGTCCCGGTCGCCGGCACGCCAGGCCAGGGTGTGCTTCATCCAGTCCTTGTCATCGCGCTCCTTGAGGTCGTCGCGGGCATGCGCACCACGCGACTCCTTGCGGTTCTCGGCGCCGACGATGGTCAGCAGCGCCTGACCCAGCAGATTGTCCAGTTCCAGCGTCTCGACGAGATCGGAATTCCAGACCATGCCGCGATCGGAAACCGCGACGTCGTTGGTGAAGGTCTCGATCACGGCCTTGAGCTTGTCGACGCCTTCCGACATCGTCGGACCGTCGCGGAACACGGCGCAGTGCTTCTGCATCGTCTTCTGCATGTCGAGGCGGATCTTCGCGGTCGGCGTGCTGCCCTTGGCGTTGCGGAAGCCGTCGAGGCGCGCCAGCGCCTTTTCTTCGGACGCCGCGGAAATCTTCTTGTGCGGGGTGTTCGGCTTGACCAGTTCGGCGGCACGGATCGCGGCGGCGCGACCGAACACGACCAGATCGAGCAGCGAGTTCGAGCCGAGGCGGTTGGCGCCGTGCACCGACACGCAGGCCGCTTCGCCGACCGCCATCAAGCCCTCGACGACCGAATCCGGGTTGCCGTCCTTGAGCGTCACCACTTCGCCGGTCCACAGCGTCGGGATGCCGCCCATGTTGTAGTGCACGGTCGGCACGACCGGAATCGGCTCCTTGGTGACATCGACGCCGGCGAAGATCTTTGCCGACTCGGAGATGCCCGGCAGGCGCTGATGCAGCACTTCGGGGCCGAGATGTTCGAGATGCAGGTGGATGTGATCGCCTTCCTCGCCGACGCCGCGGCCTTCGCGGATTTCCGTCGCCATCGCGCGGCTGACCATGTCGCGCGGCGCGAGATCCTTGACGCTCGGCGCGTAGCGCTCCATGAAGCGCTCGCCATCCTTGTTGGTGAGATAGCCGCCCTCGCCGCGTGCACCCTCGGTGATCAGGCAGCCCGAGCCGTAGATGCCGGTCGGGTGGAACTGCACGAATTCGAGATCCTGCAGCGGCAGGCCGGCGCGCAGCACCATGCCGCCACCGTCGCCGGTGCAGGTATGCGCCGAGGTCGCCGAGAAGAACGCACGGCCGTAGCCGCCGGTCGCGAGAATCACCAGGTGCGCGCGGAAGCGATGCAGCTGGCCGGTCGCCATGTCCCAGGCGAGAACGCCCTTGATCGACCCGTCGTCGTCGGTCAGCAGATCAAGCGCGAAGTATTCGATGTAGAACTGCGCCTGCGCCTTCAGCGACTGCTGGTAGAGCGTGTGCAGCATCGCGTGGCCGGTGCGGTCGGCCGCCGCGCAGGTGCGCTGCGCCGGCGGACCCTTGCCGAACTCGGTGGTCATGCCGCCGAACGGGCGCTGGTAGATCTTGCCTTCCGGCGTGCGCGAGAACGGCACGCCGTAGTGTTCGAGTTCGATGATCGCGGGAATCGCCTCGCGCGTCATGTACTGGATGGCGTCCTGATCGCCGAGCCAGTCGCTGCCCTTGACGGTGTCATAGAAATGCCAGCGCCAGTCGTCGCGGCCCATGTTCGACAGCGCCGCGGAAATGCCGCCCTGCGCCGCCACCGTGTGCGAGCGCGTCGGGAACAGCTTGGTGATGTTGGCCGTCTTGAGGCCGGCTTCGGCCAGGCCGAGCGTGGCGCGAAGACCGGCGCCGCCGGCGCCGACGACGATCGCGTCGTATTCGTGATGGACGATTTCGTATGAGGACATTGGAACGGAATCCTTGATGGGTCGGAATCCCCGCCTGCGCGGGGACGGCGCCGGCTTACGCCAATGCGATTTTCAGAACGGCGAAGATCGCCGCGGCGGCGATCACGGCGTGCAGCAGCTTGGAGATCAGCAGCAGCGTCAGCCGCAGCGAGCCGACCGCGTAGTCGACGATCACTTCCTGGACGCCGAGCACCGAGTGATAGAGCGCGGTGGCGAGAAACAGGACGAGGACGACGGCCACCGACGGCGCCGACACCCAATAGTGCACGGCGTAGTAGTCGGCCGGTCCGGTCGCCAGCATCGCGACCGAGAACGCAAACCACAGCGCCAGCGGCACGAGCGCAAGCGCGGAAACGCGCTGCACCCAGAAGTGATGAACACCATCCTTGGCCGAACCCAGACCACGGGCACGCGACAACGGGGAACGCAGATCTTCGGACGTCTTGGCCATGGCGCGCGCCTCAGGCGAGATGGGCGACCACCCAGACAGCGGCGGTCAGAATCAGGGACGAAACGACCATCACGTAGCCGGAACGCTCGGCGGTCTTCAGATCGAAGCCGCGACCGATGTCCCAGAACAGATGACGGATACCGTTGCAGAGGTGATACATCAACGCCCAGGTCCAGCAGATCAGCAGCAGCTGGCCATACCAGGCGTGCAGATGCGGCGCCAGCGCACCGTACCACTGCGGTCCGCCGGCGATCGCGATCAGCCAGATCGCCAGCAGCAAGGTCCCGAGCGACAGGCCGATGCCGGTGATGCGATGACCGAAGCTGAGCAGCGAGGACCACTGGAAGCGGTAGTACTGCCCCAGCATGAACGGCGACAAGGGGCGACTTTGCGCGGGTGTTTTGGTACTCATTCCGGCTCCCATCGGGACGTGATTTGGGGTGCAGCCCAGGATTTCAGAAATCGATGCAGCGGCCGTTCTTTTCCCAGTCGCCGTAGCGCGTCGGTTCGGGACCGTCGCGACGGCCGCCGATCTCGCGCTGCGGCTCGGCCGGCGGCGTTGCCGGCCCGGGTTCGGGTGTAGCGTTCTGCCGCAGCAAATCGGCCAATGCAATCGTCGCCGCGGGCACCACGGCTTGGGCCGGTACTGCTTCAGGCTTGGACAAAGTCACTGGGGGCGTACGGCTGGCGAAGAAAATGCGGGCGATGCATCCATAATAGTGTGACAAATTTCCACTGCTTCCCGCAATGAATACCTTGTTTGCCGACACCCCGGAGCAGCGCTGGCTGCGCGTTCGCGGCGACGATGCCGTGACATTCCTGCAGGGCCAGCTCAGCAACGACCTGCGCAAGCTGACGGCGGAAACCGCGCAGCTGACGAGCTACAGCAATGCCAAGGGTCGCATGCTCGCGGTGCTGCTGCTGGTCCGTGTCGGCGACGAGATTCTCGTCGAGCTGCCGCGCTCGATCGCCGACGCGACGCTGGCACGTCTGAAAATGTTCGTGCTGCGGGCAAAAGTGGTGGTCGAGAAAGCCGACGACATTGCCGCACTGGGCATCATCGGCGAAGGCGCCACCGCCTTCATGACGGAATACGGGCTGCCGGTGCCCGACACCGCTCTGCAATGCCTCGGCGACACGCAGCGCCTGACCGTCGTGCGCCGTCTCGGCGCGACCGCGCGCTATAGCGTCATCGGCACGCAGGAGCGGATTGCGGCGCTGCGCGCGCGGCTTCCCACGGCCTCGTACTGCGATGACCCGGAATTGTGGCGACGCACCGACATCGAAAACGGCATACCGGTCGTGCTGCCGGAAACCCGCGAGCATTTCGTCGCGCAGATGGCGAACCTCGACCTGCTCGGCGGCATCAGTTTCGACAAGGGCTGCTACACCGGACAGGAAATCGTCGCGCGCCTGCACTACCTCGGCCAGCTCAAGCGGCGCATGTTCGTCGCCCGTATCGATGGGCCGCCGCCGGCACCGGGCACCGCAATCCTTCAGCACGGCGAAACGCAGGCCGCGGGGGAGATCGTCGATGCGGTCGGAGATGCTGCAGGCGGCTCGCTGGCCACGCTGGTTCTGCAGCTCGGCGCACGCGACGCTGCCTTGTCCATCGAAGGCAGCTCGGCGCGAGTCGGCATCGTCAGCGGTCCACCGGACTGAAACCGGCGACAAATGGAAACAATCGCGTCGCGCCGGCGGGTTAGAGTGCACGAAACAAAAGGGAGACCCGCCATGCGTGCCATGCGTGCCACGCTTGCCGCGCTGTTGCTCATCGCCCTGCCCTTCGCGGCACAGGCCTACAAGCCGGACCTCGACAGCCTGTCGAACGTCGCGCGGCTGCATCTGGATGCCGATGCAGTCGCAAGCGCGATCGCAGCCGTTCGTGCGCAACCGCGGCAATTCGCGGTCGGTCGTGATCTCGGCGCACACGTTGCAGACGGCAGCTGGGACGAACCGCAGGCCGGCGTCGCACGCTGGCGCCTGCGGCTTGGCTCCGACGGCGCCGAATCGCTGAGCTTCCGCATCGACGCGCTGTCGCTGCCCGCCGATGCCGCGCTCTACGTGTACGGCGCCGACGGCAAGGACCTGCAGGGACCGTTCACATCCGCCAGCAACGGCACGCTGTGGACGCCGCTGGTGCGAGCCGACGACGCGATCATCGAAGCCCGCATGCCGTACGCCGAGAAGTCACGGTTCTCGCTGACGCTCGGCCGTGCTTTCCACGGCTATCGCGCATTCCGCGCACGCAGCGCCATCGTCGCGAAGGGTGCGCTCGGTGATTCCGGCGCCTGCGAAATCGACGTCGCGTGCCCGGCCGGCAACAGCTGGCAGAAGCAGATCCGTGCAGCGGTGTTGCTGCAGATCGCCGGCATGTATCTGTGCAGCGGCACTCTCGTCAACAACAGTGCGCAGGATGATCGCCCGCTGATCCTGACCGCCAACCACTGCGACGTGGACAGCGGCAACGTCAGCGAAACCAATGTCTATTTCAACGTCCAGAAATCGAGCTGCGGCGGCAACGCAGACGGCCCGATCAACCAGGTGATTGCCGGCAAGACCGTGCTGGCAAAGACCAGCGGCACTGCCGTCACCGACTACACGCTGTTCGAGCTCGCGAACCTGCCGCCGAGCGCCTACGACGTCTACTACGCGGGATGGGATGCCAGCACCGGCACGCCGCAATCCGGCGCGGCGATTCACCATCCGGGCGGAGACGACAAGAAGATCAGCGTCTACACGCAAAGCGCGCAAAGCGTCGACAACGTCTGCATCGGCAGCGATCCTGCGTGCCGCGGCGCCTTCAGGGTCGATGCCTGGGCCGTGCAGTGGGCGCAGGGCACCACGGAAGCGGGTTCTTCGGGCTCGGCATTGTTCGATCAGAACGGCCGCATCGTCGGCACGCTTTCCGGCGGCGACGGCGACTGCGCGGGAACCGCGAACAACGGCGGCACGGATTACTTCGCGCGCCTCGATCGCGCCTGGACGGCGACCAGCAGCACCGGCACCACTTTGAAAGCCGCATTGACACCAGACGGGGAGAACAAAATGACACTCGACGGCAAGAACCGCAGCGACAGCGGTGGCGGCAGTTTCGGCTGGCTCAGTCTGCTGATGCTCGCCTTTGGTGCAGTTTGTCGCCGCGGGCGGGCGCAGCGGCGCATGGTGTTGCGCACCGTGGCCGTGCTCGGTCTGGCATTCCCGTTCGTCAGCTCGGCTTACAGTCCCGAGCTGGCAAGCCTGCCCACGGTCGCGCAAGTCCGTCTGAACCCCGTCACCGTCAAGAACGCGCTTGAATCGGCGAAAGGCCAGCCGCTGCAGTTTGCCGTCGGCATGGCGATCGAGGCCGGCGTCGCCGACGGCACCTGGGATGAACCGGAAGCGGGGCTCGCACGCTGGCGTCTGCGCATCAACTCGAGCGGCGCACACGCGCTGAACTTCCGCTTCGACGATCTGCAATTGCCGGAGCACGCGCAGCTCTACCTCTACACGAACAATGGCGCCGACGTGCAGGGTCCGTACACGGCCGCGCGCAACGGCCGCTTCGTCACGCCGCTGGTACGCAGCGAAGACGCGGTAATCGAAGTGCGCATGCCGTATGAGGAAAAGGCGGACTTCTCGTTCGCCTCCGCCAGCGCGTTTCATGCGTTCCGCGATCTCGACAGCAAGAGCTTCTCGAATACCAGCGGCACATCCGGGGCCTGCGAGTTCGATGTCGCCTGCCCGATCGGTGACGGCTACTCCGACCAGATCCGCTCGACCGTGCTGATCACCATCGTCAAGGGTCTGTCGGAATATCTGTGCAGTGGTTCGCTGGTCAACAACACGTCCGAAGACGGCACACCGCTGGTGCTGACCGCCAATCATTGCGGCGTCGACAGCAGCACGATCGACCAGACCACCGCCTACTTCAACGTGCAGCGGTCCGCCTGCGGCAGCGGCACCGTCGGCACGGTCACGCAGAACATCGCCGGCCTGAGCGTGCGCGCCGGAACCTCGGGCAAGACCGTCACCGACTACACGCTGTTCGAGCTCGCCAGCAAGCCGCCGAGCAGCTTCGACGCCTACTACGACGGCTGGGACAGCCGCGGCAACTCGCCGACATCGGGCGCGGTCATTCATCACCCGTCGGGCGACGACAAGAAGATCAGCACCTATACGCAGACCGCGCAAAAAACGGACAACGTGCGCATCACCGGTGGCGGCCTGCTCGGCCTGAGCGGCTTCAGCGTCAACGCCTGGGGTGTGAGCTGGGCCAACGGAACGACCGAAGAAGGCTCATCCGGGTCCGGCCTGCTCGACCGGAATCGGCACATCGTCGGAACGCTGTCCGGCGGCAATGGTGGTTGCTCCGGCACATCGAACAATGGCGCGACCGATTACTTCGCGCGGCTCGATCAGGCCTGGACCGCGAGCAGCGTCACCGGCGTCACACTCAAGGCCGTGCTCGATCCCGGCAATACCGGCAACACCGTGCTCGACGGCCGGGACGCCTCCGGGCTGGGCAGCGGCAGTTCCGGCGGCTCCAACTCCGGCGATGGTTCCGGCTCTTCCGGTGGTGGTGGCGGCAGCTTTGGCTGGCTCGGCCTGTTGCCGCTGACGCTCGCCGCCCTGCGCAGACAACGCAGGATCCGCGACTGAAATGCCATGAGGTGCGCGATGCTGCGCGCCGACAGGCCCGGCAGGCCGTCGATCTCGCGACGAGAGCGAAAACGAACGCCGCGGCGGAGTCGCTGCGGCGTAAGCCCTTCGTGCCGGAGCGCCCGCGATCATGGTCGCGAAACGAACGAGACACGACGGCGTCAACGGCCATGCGCTGTCGGGGCTGCACCGATGCGCCGGGCCCTGATGTCATCGCGACGCTGAGGAGGTTCCCTCAGTCCAATCCCGATGCAGACGTTTACCATCGCCGTCTGAAATTCAGCGGCTGCCGATGCGGCCGCAACCGGGAGATCCCATGATCCGTTTGCTTGCCGGCGCCCTGCTCGCCACGATGTCGCTTTATCCATTCGGCGCTACCGCATCGATGAACCAGAAAACGAAAGCCCCGCGCGCCCTGACCGCGATCGATCTGGTCAATCTCAAGCGCATCTCCGATCCGCAGCTGTCGCCGGACGGCAAGTCCGTGGCCTACACGCTGCGCACGACCGACTACGACGCCAACAAGGGCGTCACCCAGATCTGGCTGCTCGATCTGGCGACGCATGCTTCGCGGCCGATGACCAGCGGCGAGAAATCGAGCAGCAGCGCGCGCTGGTCGGCCGACGGTCAGGCCCTGTATTTTCTGTCGGTGCGCAGCGGCTCGAACCAGCTGTGGAAGCTCGATCTGCGTGGTGGCGAGGCGCAGCCGGTCAGCGATCTGCCGCTCGATGTCAACAACTTCGTGCTCTCGCCGGACGGCACGCGCGTCGCGTTCTCGCTCGAAGTGTTTCCGGCGTGCAAGGGCGACATCGCCTGCAGCAAGAAGAAGTTCGACGAGCTCGCCGCGAAGAAAACCACCGGCATGGTGTTCGACAAACTGTTCATTCGCCACTGGGACACGTGGTCGCAGGGCACGCGCTCGCAACTTTTCGCCGCCACGATCGGCGATGACGGCAAGCTCGGCGAGCCGGCCCTGCTGTCGAAGGACATCGACGGCGACGTGCCGAGCAAGCCGTTCGGCGACGAGACCGAGTACACATTCTCGCCGGACGGCAAGAGCGTCGTGTTCACTGCCCGCATCGCCGGCAGGACGGAAGCCTGGAGCACGAATCTCGATCTCTGGCAGGTGGCGAGCGACGGCAGCAGCAAGCCGGTCAACCTGACCCAGGCCAACGAGGCGACCGACACCACGCCGAAATTCTCGCCCGACGGCCGCTATCTGGCCTGGGCGGCGATGAAGCGTCCGAAATTCGAGGCCGATCGGCTCGCGATCATGCTGCGCGATCTCAAGACCGGTGCAACGCGCGAAGTGGCGCCGGACTGGGATCGCTCGGCCGGCCCGCTGCAGTTCTCGGCCGACGGCAAGACGATCTACACGCAGGCCGACGATCTCGGCCAGCATCGCGTGTTCGCGATCGACGTCGCCAGCGGCAAGGCCAGTGCGCTCAGCGGCGACGGCCATGTCGGCGGTTTCGATGTCAACGGCAGAACCCTGGTCTACGCGCTCGACAGCCTCAATGCGCCGGCCGATCTGTACGTCGCCGACCTCGATGCGCCGGCCAAGGCGCGACAGCTGACGAACGTCAACGCCGAGCGCCTCGCCGACGTGCAGTTCGGCGCCTACGAGCAGTTCAGCTTTCGCGGCTGGCATGACGAAACCGTGCACGGCTACGTGATGAAGCCGTGGAATTATCACAAGGGCAGGAAGTACCCGGTCGCGTTCATTGTCCACGGTGGCCCGCAGGGCAGCATGGGCAATGACTTCCACTACCGCTGGAACCCGGCGATCTACGCGGGCATGGGCTACGCGGTCGTGTTCATCGACTTCCACGGCTCGACCGGCTACGGCCAGGCATTCACCGATTCGATCTCCGGTGACTGGGGCGGCAAGCCCCTTGAAGATCTCAAGAAGGGCTGGGCGTACGCGCTGAAGCAGTACGATTTTCTCGACGGCGACAAGGCAGCGGCACTCGGCGCCAGCTACGGCGGCTACATGATGAACTGGATCGCCGGCAACTGGCCGGACGCGTTCAAGTGCATCGTCAACCACGACGGCGTGTTCGACAACCGCATGATGTATTACTCGACCGAAGAGCTCTGGTTCGACGAGTGGGAGAACGGCGGCACGCAGTACGACGATCCGGCCAAGTTCGAGGAATTCAATCCGGTCAATTACGTCAAGAACTGGAAGACGCCGATGCTGATCGTCCACAGCGAGAAGGACTACCGCATCCCGGTCGAACAGGGCATCGCCGCGTTCACGGCGCTGCAGCGCCGCGGCATTCCGTCCGAACTGCTGGTGTTTCCGGACGAAAACCACTGGGTGCTGAAGCCGCAGAACAGCGTGCAGTGGCACGAGACCGTGCAGGCCTGGTTGCAGCGCTGGATCGGCGGGAACGCCAGGTAAGCCGCTGCGTTTGGCATCGCGCGCGGCGGATGCTCGCGCGCGATGCCCGCACTGGCGTCTCCGCAACAGATCGGGGCAAGAAGCACAGCGATGACGAAGACGCACCTGCGGAATGGATTTTGTGCGGCGACCCTGGCCGTATCGGCCGCCTGCACAGCACCGGCACCGAGCCCGACGCCCGCGGCAGCGGCGGCCGATCCTCTGGCGCCTGCCGAAGCGGCGATCACGCCCGACCTGATACTCGGCCACATCAAGGTGCTGGCGTCGGACGAGTTCGAAGGCCGCCTGCCCGGCACCCCGGGCGAGGACAAGTCGGTGGCCTACATCAGCCAGCAGTTCGAAGCCCTGCATCTGGCACCCGGCAATCCGGACGGCAGCTATGTGCAGCGAGTGCCGCTGGTCGGCATCACCGGCAGCGCGACCATGAAGATGGTCGCCGGCGGCAAGACCATCAAGCTGTCCGCCGGACACGACTTCGTCGCCACCACGGCGCACGTGGTGCCGGAGGTGAAGGTGAAAAACGCCCCGATGGTGTTCGTCGGCTACGGCGTGCAGGCGCCGGAATACGCCTGGGACGACTACAAGGGGCTGGACGTCAAAGGCAAGACGATCGTCATGCTGATCAACGATCCGGCGGTCCCTGATCCGAACGACCCGTCCAGGCTCGACCCGGCGATGTTCAAGGGCGACGCGATGACCTACTACGGCCGCTGGACCTACAAGTATGAAATCGCATCCAGGCTCGGCGCGGCTGCAGCCATCATCGTCCACGAAACCAGACCGGCCGCGTATCCATGGGCGGTGGTCGAAAACAGCTGGAGCGGCGAGCAGTTCAGCCTGGCCGCCGCCGACCGCAACCTGGGCACGGTGCCGGTCAAGGCGTGGATCACGCTGGACAAGGCGCATGAACTGTTCAAGGACGCCGGTCTCGACTTCGATGCGCTCAAGAAGGCCGCGCTGTCACGTGACTTCAAACCCGTGCCGCTGAAAGCCAAGGCGAGCTTCACGATCGACAACAAGCTGCGCGAAGTGCAGTCGCACAATGTGATCGCGAAGCTCGAAGGCTCGGACCCGGCGCTCAAGGATCAGTACCTCATCTACAGCGCGCACTGGGATCATCTCGGACGCGACCGCAGTCTGCCCGGCGATCAGATCTTCAACGGCGCGGCCGACAACGCGTCCGGCGTCGCCGGCCTGCTGGCGATCGCCAAGGCCTATACCACCTTGCCGGCGCCGCCGAAGCGCTCGGTGCTGTTCATGTCGGTGACGGCAGAAGAACAGGGCCTGCTCGGCTCGCGCTACTACGCCACGCATCCGCTGTATCCGCTGACCCGGACGCTCGCGGACTTCAACATGGATGTGCTCAACACCTACGGCGCGACGCGCGATACGCAGATCATCGGCGCCGGACAGAACAGCATCGAGGATCTCTATGCACGAGCTGCCGCCCGCCACGACCGTGTCGTCGTGCCCGACAACGAAGCGGACAAGGGTTTCTACTACCGCTCCGATCAGTTCGAATTCGCCAAGGAAGGCCTGCCCTCGCTGTACATCAAGCGCGGCATCGACGTGATCGGCAAGCCGGCCGGCTACGGCCAGTCACAGCTCGACGACTACACCGCCAATCGCTATCACAAGCCCGCCGACGAGGTCAGTGCGGACTGGGACCTGAGCGGTGCGGTGGCCGATACACAACTCCTGTTCGAAACCGGCGACGTCATCGCCAACGGCGATACCTGGCCGACCTGGAAGGACGGCTCGGAATTCAAGGCGATCCGCGAGCAGTCACTCGCGCATTGAGAGCCGTCGTTCGATCAGCCCTGCCCGGCGGCGCCGCGCGGGGCCTCCGGTGGCGACCGACGGGAGCGTCGACGCCGACGCGGGGCTGCCGCTGAACTTGCCTACAATATGCGGCTTCGCCCCCACGGACTGTCCCGCCTTGAGCGCCCAACTGATCGACGGCAAAGCCGTCGCCGCCGCTGTCCATGAACGTGTTCGTACCGCCGTCGCCGCGCGGACAGCTGCCGGCCGGCGCGCACCGGCGCTGGCGACCGTGCTGGTCGGCGCCGACCCGGCGTCGGAAATCTACGTGCGCAACAAGCGCCTGACCTGCGAGAAGGTCGGCGTGCGTTCGGTGCCCATGCACTTCGCCGCCGACATCGGCGAAACCGAATTGCTGGCGGCCGTCGACGCGCTCAATGCCGACGAGGACATCGACGGCATCCTCGTGCAGTTGCCGCTGCCGGCGCACATCGACGCGATTCGCGTCACCGAACGGATTCGCGCGGACAAGGACGTCGACGGCTTTCATCCGTACAACATCGGTCGCCTCGCCCAGCGCCTGCCGGTGCTGCGACCGTGCACACCGTACGGCGTGATCGAACTGCTGAAGAGCGCCGGCGAAACCTTCAAGGGCAAACGCGCCGTGGTCGTCGGCGCGAGCAATCATGTCGGCCGGCCGATGATGCTGGAACTGATGCTGGCCGGCGCCACCGCGACCTGCTGTCATCGCTTCACGGCGGACGTGGCCGGCGAAGTCGCGCGCGCCGACATCGTCGTCGCCGCTGTCGGCAAGCCACGCATGGTGCAAGGCGACTGGATCAAGCCAGGCGCGACGGTCATCGACATCGGCATCAACCGCCTGCCCGACGGCAAGCTCTGCGGCGATGTCGACTTCGATGCTGCCCGCGAGCGCGCCGCGTTCATCACGCCGGTACCGGGCGGTGTCGGTCCGATGACGGTCGCGATGCTGATGCAGAACACGCTGACCGCCTGCGTCGCGCGCGAGGGAGCGGCGGCTGAGGCGACGCGAAATCGGTGAGCGCACGCGGCCGCCGGAATCCGGACCGCGCACCGATGAGTCCGACCGGCCTGCGGCACATGCTCCACGGTGTTGCCGAAGCCCGCCCGGCAACAGGCCGTTCATCGTGGCGTGTCGGCGGACCGGCGCCGGCATTCGTTGCCATTTGCCGCGCCGGGTGCAGGATTCCGCACGATTAAGGAGGCTTGCACGCGACTTCGGTGATTTCACACCGCAAATCACGAGCAAGTCCTTGAGCCGGATCGCTCTATTCGAGTCATTCCGAAAAGCAGTTGCGCCCGCCGGTGACGGGACGGAAGATCAGTGCCTTCCACAGGTCGGGGGATCGCCATGGCGCGTTACAGCGTGCGCATGCAGGATGAAGGCTACGCCGTCATTCATGCGTCGAGCGGCGCGGTCGTGATTGCGAACGGCAGACCGCAACAAGGACTCAACGACGACGACGCGCACAATCTGCTCGACCTGATTCTCTGCATCGAAGGAGAACGCCTCGATCTCGACGACGAGACGCCGCAGACGCCATCGCGAGCGGCTTCCAGTTTCGAATTTGCGGGACGACCGTCTGCACCGGAGCGACGTTCGATTCGCGATCACGCCGGCTATCTGCCCTGGCATCTGCCCGCGCTGAGCCAGGCCTGCGCGCGCAGCAAGGCGGCGACGACCGGCGACCAATCGCCGCCGCCGCGTGCCACTCCCGATCGGTCCACCGCGATGACACCGCCGGTCTGCAGCGCAACGCCAACCGACGCACTCGTCGAACGGCCCGCACCGGCATCGCTCGGCGCGTCCCTGTCGTTGCTGAATTCATGAGCCGAGGCACGCTGCATCCGGGCCCGGGAATCCGGCGACGTCTGCAATCGCAGCGGTAGTGGCGAGCGCCGTCGGCATGAACGGCGCGCCCTCATGCATCTCATGGGCCGGCATCGGAAATCCGGCGCCAAGCCCGTTAGGCTGTTCCGCACCATTTTTCCGGAGCGCCGCATGCCCGTTTCGCGCAAGATCCTCTGCATCCTCTATGGCCTCATCGCGGTGCTCGCACTGCTCGGCACCTGGGGCAACAACCTCGCCTATCTGCATCAAGGCCCGGTCGCGGCGAATCTGGCGTTCTGGCGCGACACACTCGCCAATCCGGCCAGCCGCTCGATCACCGTCGATCTGTTCTTCCTCGCGTTCGCGGTGTTCGTCTGGATGCTGCTCGAAGCACGGCGCCTGAGCATGCGCGGCGTCTGGCTGTACCTGATCCTCGGCATGCTGATCGCCATCAGCGTCACCGTGCCGGTATTCCTGATCAACCGCGAGCTGGCGTTGCTGGAACGCGAACCTTCGAGCCCGGCCGGCCGACTCGGTGTCGCCGACATCGCCGGCCTGATCATCGTGGCCGGGGCAAGCGCCGTCTACGCAGCGCTGAGCCTGCTCAAGGCCTAGATCGGCGCTGCGGAAAACGGCAGGCTGACGGCGCGCATCCGGCTGGCCGTTCTCGCCTTCGCCGGGAACAATCGGATCAGTTGTTCTTCGAAGACGACCACGAGCCGATGTTGGCAATCTGCTGGAGCTGGCCGGTCAGAAAGGTGCTCGTGCTCTGCATCGATGCCACCAGCGTGTCGAGTGCAGTGAACTGCGCGCGGTAGCGCGCCTCGACCTGATCCATGCGCGCATTGAGATCGTCGAACTGCTTGCTCAGGCCGTCGAGCTGGCTGTTGATCGCATCGTCGCGCGCGTCGACCAGGCCGTCGGTGCCGATCAGGCGATTGATCGCACCGTCGAGTTGCGCGGCCAGACCGTCGCTGTTGCCGAACAGCTTCTGCACGGACGCACTGTCGGTATTCAGGGCGCTGCCGAGCTTGTCGCTGTCGACACTCAGCGTGCCGTCGGCAGCCGTCGTGATGCCGATCTGCGAGAGGTACTGGAACGTGCCGGCGTCGCCGACACTGCCGCCGATGATGTTGCGCAGGCTGGACTGTGCACCACGCACCATCGAATCGCCATTGAGCGTTGCCGCGGTCTGCGTCGAGGCATCGTACTTTGTCAGTGCGCTCATCGTCGTCACGGCGCTGTTGTAGGCGCTGACGAAGGACTGGATCGCCGAAGTCGCAGCCGTGTTGTTGAACGCCAGCGTCAGCGTCTTGCTGCTGCCGGGACTGGCGGCGACGAGATTCAGGGCGACGCCGTCGATCGCATCGCTGACCGTGTTCGAGGCCGAGTAGACGTCGTAGCCATCGATGCGCACGTGCGCGTCCTGTGCTGCCTGTGCTTCGCTGAACGAAACCAGCGACGAGCTGACCGACACCGCGTTGGCGGCACCGGTGTCGTTCGACGTCAGCAGCAGATGCGTGCCGCCGTTTTCGGTGATCAGCGTCGCCGTCACACCGCTGTTGTCGCTGGCGTTGTTGATCGCGTTCTTGAGATCGGTCAGCGAATTGCCGGTGTCGCCGAGCGTCACCGTGAAGGACTTGCTGCCGACCGTCAGCGTCACGTCACCGGCGCCGAGCGCGGTCGAAGCGCTGGAATAGCCGGTCGACGCCAGCTTCTCCGGCGTCGCAAGCCCGACCACTTCGACCGAGTAGCTGCCGCGTGTCGCGGCGCTGCTCGCCGTGGCGGTGAAGGTCGACGTGTCGGACGAGGTCGCGGAAAGCGTCGCCACCGAGCCGTCGGACTTGAGTGCGTCGAGCTTGGACTGCAGGTTCGACAGCACCGATTTGAAGGTGCCGACGGCGGACAGCTGCGCACTGAGCGTCGACTGCTTCTGCGTCAGTCGCGTCTCGGTTGGCGTCTTTTCGGCCGCGACCAGGTTGGTGATCAGCGTCTCGAGATCGAGACCGGAGCCGACGCCGGCGTTGGTGAATGTGGCACTGCTGGTCGTGGTCATGTCGCTCTCAAGCCTGTGCCTGGACGAGGATGCCGCGGCCGTCTTTCATCAGACGCGCAAGCCGCAGCGCTTCTTCACTCGGAATCTGCCGCAACACGGTACCGTCCTTGCGATCGACCAGCTCGACGATCACGCGACCGAGATCCGGATCGACGCGGTAGTCCAGTCCGACATCGCGGTTCTGCGCAGGCCCGGCCAGCGCCTGCAGTGCCGCACGCAATTCGCTGTCGTCGGCGACGGGCTTCTGATCGCCCGCGCCGCTCGCGGCGGGCACCGTCGTGTCGGTCACCGTTTGCCGAACGACATCAAGGCCACGTCCCGAGGACGCAGCCGTCGCTTCCACCGCATTGATCAGATCTGCCATCGCCGGGTCCTCCGGCGGCGCCATGCTGCTGTCAGGTCCTGCGTTTCGGTGCCTGGCGGCGTGCATGCTTGCCGCTTGCTACATCAAAAGGACGGGCGCCGGCGATGCCATCCGGCGCCCGTCTGCAGCGCTTAGCCCTTCAGCAGGCTGAGCACGTTCTGCGGCGCGGAGTTGGCCTGCGCCAACATCGCGGTACCGGCCTGCTGCAGGATCTGCGCGCGGGTCATGTTCGCCGTTTCAGCCGCGTAGTCGGTGTCCTGAATCCGCGAGCGGGCGGCCGAGAGATTCTCGGTCGTGGTCGCGAGGTTGGAGACCACCGACTCGAAGCGGTTCTGCACCGCACCGAGCTGGGCGCGGGTCGTGTTGACCGAGGCCAGGGCTGCATCCATCGCGTTGATCGCATCGTCAGCGCCGGCAACCGACGAGAGGTCGAGCGCGGCGAAACCGGTGCTGGTCGTGGCGGTGGTCGTTCCGGCTGTCAGGCCGGTCGACGCGGCGGTGGCGGTGCCGGAAGCGCCGACCACGATATTGCCGGTCGAGCTCGACAGCACGACCTGCGTCGGCGCCGAATCGAGGATCGTCGCGGACACGCCGGTCTGCGAGGAGTACGCGTTGATCGCGGCGGCGACGCTGCTGGCACGGTTCGCCGAATTGGTGTCCGCACCGATCGCGCCGACCGAGACACCGTTGATCGTCAGATCGCCGGCGGTGATCGCGCCGAAGGTCGATGCCGCGGCGCCGGTCACCTGCGCGAGGCTGTACGAGCCGAGCGTGGCGCTGCCGGTGTTGCCGATGCTGCTGACCGTGATCGTCTCGCCGACATTGGCACCGACCTGGAACGCGGCGTTGCTGAAGCTGCCGTCGAGCAGCTTGACGCCGTTGAACGATGTCGTCGAAGCGACGCGATCGATTTCCGCCTTCAGGGCCTGCGCTTCGGTGTTCAGCGCGGCACGGTCGGTGTCGGAGTTGGTGGCGTTGCGCGACTGCACGGCCAGTTCGCGGATGCGCTGCAGCGAGTCGGAAACCGAGCTCAGTGCACCGTCGGCGGTCTGCGCCAGCGAGATGCCGTCGTTGGCGTTGCGCTGTGCCTGGTTGAGGCCGTTGATCTGGCTCGAGAAGCGGCTGGCGATGGCGAGGCCGGCGGCATCGTCCTTGGCGCTGTTGATGCGCAGGCCGGACGAAAGACGCTGGATCGAGGTTGCGAGTGACGACTGCGACGACTGCAGATTGCGCTGCGCGTTCAGTGACATCACGTTGGTGTTGATACCTTGCATGGATGCACTCCTGGATGAGGAAGGTTTGGGTCCGGGCCGACGCCACTGCGGCTTTCGGTCCTGCCTCAGCAGCCCGAGAGCGGATTGCCGTTGCTGAGTCCTTTATCGGATGCCGCCGTACAAACTTGAGCGAATCGGCTTACATGGGATGAACGGCATAGCGGAAGCGCACGAACGGTCGCATCTGCCCTTGTCAGCCGGGAAAGGCGCGCGGCGATAAGATGTCCGCCGCACCGATGCAGCGTGCGCGGCCCCCGACGACAGCAAGACACAAGGACCAGACCATGACGCAGGCTCTTTACGACATCCCCCTCAAACGCATCGACGGCAGTGCCGGCGACCTTTCGGCTTTTCGCGGCAAGGTGCTGCTGGTCGTCAACGTCGCGTCCAAGTGCGGCCTGACACCGCAATACGAAGGGCTGGAAAAGCTTTACCAGGCGCAGCGGGAAAAGGGTCTCGAAGTGCTCGGCTTCCCGGCCAACAACTTCAAGGAACAGGAGCCGGGCAGCGATACCGAGATCAGCGACTTCTGCACGACCAAGTACGACGTGCACTTTCCGATGTTCTCGAAGATCTCCGTGCGCGGCGAGGATCGACATCCGCTGTACGGCGAGTTGACGAAGGCCCAGCCGACGGCGATCGGCGACGGTCCGTTCCGCGAACGGCTCAAGGGTTACGGCATCGACACCGGCAATCCGCCGGACGTGCTGTGGAACTTCGAGAAATTCCTGATCGGCCGTGACGGCAAGGTCGTCGCCCGCTTTGCGCCCGATGTCGCCGGCGACGATCCGCGTCTGCTCGATGCGGTCGAGCGCGCACTGCAGGACTGAGGCGCGCACCAGCGGTAGCGTTTCGCCTGACCGGCGGCGGTGGCGCCGGTCAGGCGTTTCCGTACTTCGCCTTTCGTCTTTCCGCCGCCGCCGTCCGGAAGCATCTGCCACCGTTCGCGGCGCCGCGCTGCGACGATGTCTCGCCCAATAAGCGGCGAACGGAAGCGCGGACATGAACACCTTCAAGACAGCCCTCATCGGCGCGGGCCTCGCGGCTTCACTGCCGGCGATGGCGGCCACCGATCTGACCACGACGTTTCAGGCACGCATCGTCATCCTCAACGCCTGCATCGCCCTGTCGGCATCCGATCTCGACTTCGGTTCGCGCGGCGTGCTGTCCGCCAACATCGACCAGACTTCGACGATCAACATCACCTGCACCAGCGGTGCGCCGTACACGGTCAAGCTCAATGCCGGCGCCAACGCGGGAACGACGAACGACGTCAATACCCGCCGCATGAAGAGCAGCGCCACGAACTACGTGTCCTACAATCTCTACAGCGACTCGGCCGGCGGCACGACCTGGGACAACACCACGGGTGTCACGCGCAGCGGCACCGGCAGCGTCGAGAACATCACGGTCTATGGCCGGGTGCCGCCGCAGACCACGCCGCCGGCTGACACTTACACTGATACTGTGACGGTCACCCTCACCTATTGAGCACCCACGGCATGCACGCACGGCCCGGCGGCGCGAGAATCGGCACCGGGCTGCTTGCAGGCCTGCTGCTGTTGCTGTCGATGACGGCGCGCGCCGGCGGCCTCGGCGTTTCGCCGATTCTGCTCGAGTTCGATGCCAGGTCGCCGGCGCGCGCGCTGTGGCTGACCAATGCCGGTGATCACGTCCTGCACGGCCAGGTTCGCGTGTTCCGCTGGACGCAGGAAAATGGCGAAGACCGGCTGACGCCGACGCGCGAACTCGTGGTCAGCCCGCCCATGGTCGAAATCGCGCCTGGCAGCCAGCAGCTGGTGCGCGTGATTCGCGCAACGCCGTATCCCGCCGGCGAGCAGGCCTACCGCATTCTCGTCAACGAGCTGCCCGACACCTCCAGGGGCGAGAATCTCGGACTGAGCTTCGTCATGGAATTCTCGGTTCCGGTCTTCGTCGGCGATGCCGGCACGCCCGCGCAGCTGTCGTGGAATCTGCGCAAGGACAACGATCAGGTCGTGCTCGAAGCCCGCAACCGCGGCGGCACGCGTGCCCAGGTTTCCGCGTTCGCACTGCTCGACGCACACGGCAAGACCCTGATGCAGGAGCCCGGCCTGCTCGGCTACGCCCTGGCCGGGCAGCTGCGACGCTGGACGCTGAAACTGCCGGCGCAAGCAGCGGCCGACGCGCAAATCCTGCAGGCACGCATCAACGGCGAGCCCATCCGTGTCGATCTTCGCGCGCACGACGCCACGCCCTGAGATTTCCGCGAACCCGCCGCCACGCCCGCTGTCGCGCCTGCTCGCGATGCTGGTGGCGGTGTCGTGCCTGCCGGCGGCATTGGCTGCCGGTCCCGGCGAGCCGGGGCACGATCCACTCTCGCTCGGGCTGCTCAGCGGCCCCGGCATGGCCGGCACGAGCGGCGAGCTGTATCTGGAATTGCGCGTGAACGGCGCGCTGCTGCCACGCGTGATGCAGGTACTGGTCGGCGGCAACGGTCACGACTACGCCTGGTCCGACAATCTGCGCGATGCCGGCATCGGCGGCCTGCCACCGGCCACCTACGTCGATCTCGGCACGATCGCCGGCCTGCACTACCGGATCGACACGCCGTCGCAGCAGCTTGATCTGGATGCCGACGAGCTGCAGCGTCCGACGCAGCAGTTCAGCGCCGACGTCGATCACTATCACGCGGCAAACGTGGCCAACGGCGCGCTGCTGAACTACGCGCTGGCCGCAAGCACAGGCCAGCACGAACGCGACGCCTCGGCATTCACCGACTGGCGGGCCTTCGGCGACTGGGGCGTGCTCGACAGCACCGCCCTGTCGGCCTGGCACGAGCAGGGCGAATCGGCTGCCTATCGCCGGCTCGATACCACATACCGCTGGTCGTCGCCCGAACAGCTGTGGACACTGAGCGCCGGCGACTTCATTTCGGGCGCGCTGAACTGGTCGCGCCCGACGCGTTTCGGTGGCCTGCAGTGGCGGCGCGACTACGGCCTGCAACCGGGCCTCATCACGTTTCCGCTGCCGACCTTCTTCGGGCAGGCGGCATTGCCGTCGACACTGGAGCTGTACGTCAACGGCCTGCGCGAATTCTCCGCCGATGCGCAGCCAGGGCCATTCCGCATCGACGCCGTGCCGCATCTCGACGGGGCCGGCTCGGCGCAGCTGGTCGTCACCGACGCGCTCGGACGCCGCAGCGTCATCGACTACGACTTCTATTCGGCGCAGCAGCTGTTGCGCGCAGGCTACTTCGACTATTCGCTCGATCTCGGCTTCGTCCGGCGCGACTACGGCCTGGCGTCGTTCTCCTACGATCCGCACACCGCCGCCAGTGGCAGCCTGCGCTACGGACTCGGCAACCGGATCACCGTCGAGTCGCATGCCGAGGCCAGCGAGGGACTGGCGCTCGCCGGCGGCGGCTTCGCGGTACGGGTCGGGCAGCTTGGCGTGATCAGCGGTGCCGGGGCATTGAGCCGGGCGCAGGGTCGCGGCGGCCGGCAGTTTTCCGCCGGTCACAGCTGGTCGAACGGCCGCATCACGACCGAGCTGTCGAGCGTGCGGGCCAGCAGCGCCTATCGCGATCTGGCCACCCGCGACGGCCGCGCCCCGCCACGGGCCACCGATCGCGCCGTATTCGGTCTCGGCTTCGGCGCCGCCGGCAGTGCCTCGCTCGCGTACACGAGGCTGATCGACGACGACAGCCGATTCCGCTATGCCAGCCTGCAATACAGCTGGAATCCGGCGTCGCAGCTGTCGCTGTATGTCGGCTATTCGCGCGATCTCGACACGCCGAGCGACGATCTGCTGTACGCCGGCCTGAGCTGGTCGTTCGACCGGCACCTGACCGCCGGTCTGGACGTGCAGGCGCACGACCACGATCTGCGCAGCGGCGCCAGCCTCGTGCAGCCGCTGTCGCCCGACGGCGGCCACGGCTGGAACGTGCGCGCCCAGCACGGCGATGACGGCGACAGTGCCCAGGGCGAAATCGCCTGGCGTGCGGACTGGGGCCAGCTCGACGCCGGCATCCGTCAATTCGACGGCAGCGCACAGGAATACGGTTCGCTCGAAGGCAGTCTCGTGTTCATGGATCGCGACCTGTTTGCCGCACGGCGCATCGACAACGCGTTCGCGCTGATCAGCACCGACGGTATCGGCGGCGTGCCTGTGGCGATCGAGAACCGGCCGATCGGCACGACCGACGGCCGCGGCCACTTCCTGCTGACCGATCTCAGGCCCTGGCAGGCCAACCGCATCTCGATCGACACCCTGGGCCTGCCCGCGCAGGTCCAGACCGACACCGTGCGTCTCGATGCCGTGCCGGCCGCCGGGCGCGGGGTGCGGGTCGACTTCAAGCTGCGGATCGCGCACGCGGCGCTCGTCACCCTGCGCGACGGCGAGGGCCGGCCGCTGCCGATCGGCAGCCACGTGCAGATCAAGCGCCCACGCGGCGGCGGCGGCATCGTCGGTTACGATGGTCAGGCCTACCTCGAGGATCTGGACGTGCGAAACACGGTGGTCGTCGTCTCGCCGGACGGCTCCCGCTGCCACGCGAACTTCACACTCGATCGCGACAAGCGCGAACTGCCCGAGCTGGAGCTGTCATGCCGCTGAGCCTGCGCCTGCTGATTGCCGCCGTGCTGCTGTGCGCCGCGCATCAGGCGCAGGCATCGTCGGTGACCTGCAGCGCGTCGCAATCGGATATCAGTTTCGGCGCGGTCGATCCGTTCGGTGGCGCCGTCACCAGCAACGCGACGCTCAACTACAGCTGCACCTACAACTGCAGCGGCCTGCTCGACTGCCTGGTCGGTGGCCTGTCGGGGGCTTTCGTCAGCATGTGCTTCAACATCGAGAGTGGGGCGCAGGGCGGTGGCAACTGCAATCCGCGACGGATGCAGAGCGGCACCAGCAACATGCAGTTCCAGATCTACAAGGACGCGAGCTACGCGAACAGCTGGGGCTCGGACAGCGGCTGCGCGGGCAGCCCGGCGCAGGCCACCATGAGCTTCCCGATCCTCGGCAACGGCAGCGCGCAAACCGGCAGTCTGACGGTGTACGGTCGCGTTCCCGGCGGCCAGACCTCGCTGGTGCCCGGCAGCTACAGCAATGCCTTCACCGGCGCCGCAACCAAGCTGTCCTATCAGGCGAACATTGCCCTGCTGAGCGCCGGCACCTACCCGAGCTGCGGTACCGCCAGCAACGGCAGCTTTCCGTTCACGGCGAGCGCCAGCGTCGCCAGGCAATGCACGGTCAGCACCACCGATCTCGACTTCGGCTCCAAGGGTCCGCTGACCAGCGCGGCACTCGCCAGCTCGACGATCACCACGCAATGCACCAACACCACCGCCTACCAGATCGGTCTCGACAACGGCATCAACGCTTCCGGGACGACGCGACGCATGCGCCGCAGCAGCAGCGGCGACTATCTGTCCTACGAGCTCTACAGCGACGCCGCGCGCTCGCTGCGCTGGGGCAACACCCTGAACGTCGATCGCGTCGGCGCCACGGGCAATGCGGCGCAGCAGTCGTTCACCGTCTACGGAAAGGTGCCCGCACAAACCACACCGCAGGCCGGCACCTACACCGATACCGTCAAGGTGACGGTTACCTACTGAGCGCTCAGCGCAGGTAGTCGAACAGCGACAGCCCCTGCACCTTCGTATACACCTGTTGTGCTGCCTGCAGCGTGGTCATCTGCAGCTGCAGCTTGCCGATCGCGTCGGCGTAATCGGTGTCGCGCAGCGTGGAAGCTGCCGCGGTCGCATGCTCGCTCTGCGCCGCCGCCACATCGAGCGAGTCGTCGATCGCATTGAGACGGATGCCGATGCCGGAGCGCACATCGCCGAGCCGGTTTTCGGCGGTCTGCAGCGTACCGAGGCCCTGCTGCAGCGCGGTCTGCACCTGCGCGCGCTGTGCTGGCGTGTCCTGCGGCTGGGTCAGCAGTTTTGCGAGCTGGTCGATCATCGCGAACATGTCCTGCGACGACGACGGCGCAATGCCGAAGCTGTCGCCGGCAGCGGCCGACCCGGTCAGCGTCAGCGACGCGCCGCGGAAATCGATCGTGCTGCCGTCGCCCGCGCTGCCGCTCTGCAAAACGTTGTTCGAGGCATCGACGATTTCGTATTGATCGGCGGCGGTGAAACGCAGCGTGTAGCTGCCGCCATCCCAGGCATCGCTGTCGCTCAGCGCGGCACTGCTGATCGCAAGGCTGCCGGTATTGGCGCTGCCGGCGCTGACCGCGAAGCTGCCATTGCCGGTCTTCAGCCCCATGAACACGCTGCTGCCCGGATCGTTCTGCGCAACGGTGCGCTGGCTGCCGATCTGCGCGGTCACCGTGGTCTGGTCGCCATGATAGTCGGCGCTGCTGCCGTTCCAGGAGAACGGCGTGCTGCCGTCGTCGGCGCCACCGAACAGGTAACGGCCCTGGCCGTCGCTGGTGTTGGCCAGCGCCATCAGCTGATCGCGCACGCCGCTGAGCTGATCGGCGATGGTCTTGCGCGTGTCGGCCGACTGCGTCGCGGTATTCGCCTGCACGACGAGTTCGCGCACATGCTGCAGCAGACCGACGCCACTGGCGATGGTGTCTTCGCCGAGTTGCAGGCGCTGCTGCGCGCTCTGCGCCGCCGCCGTGTACTGTGCGGTCTGCGAAACCAGCTGATCGTAGCCTTGCGCCTGCGCCCAGCCGGCCGGATCGTCGGCGGCGGTCTGCCATTTCTGGTTGGTGCTCAACTGATTCTGCGTGGTCGCGATCTTTTCCTGCTGACGCAGCATCTGCGTCACGCCTTGCTGATAGCTCCAAGCGGTCGAGAAACGGATCATCGGACTAACCTCGCGTGGCCTGCAGCAGTGACTGGAAGATCTGGTTGGCGGTCGCGATCACCTGTGCCGCCGCCTGATAGGCCTGCTGGAAACGCAGCAGGTCGGCGGCTTCCTCGTCGAGATTGACGCCCGACACCGAGTCGCGCGCACTTTCCGCCTGCGTCTTGACCGTGGTCTGCGCGTCGAGCGCCAGACTGGCCTGTTGTGCACGCGTCGCTGCCTGCGTGGTCAGCGAAGACTGCGCGGCGCTGATCGATTCGAGGCCGCCGTCGAACAGGCCCTTGCCGCCGAGCTGGGCCAGCGACTGCGCATTGCTGTTGTCGCTGCTGTTGGCACCGGTCTTCCTGATCGTGAAGCTGTCGCCGGCCGCCGCCGTGCCGCCGAGGCTCAATGACCAGCCGTTGACGCTGATCGCGTCGCCGCTGTTGTAGGCGTAGCTGCCGCTGCCGTTGATCTGGTAGGTGTTCGCGCCAGTGAACGTGATGGTCACCGGGTCGGTCAACGCCGCGTTGCTGCCGTCGCTGACCTTGATCGCCGCGACAGCGCTGCTGTTGCCGCTGGCGGCCGACGCACTGACCGCGGATGCCGCTGCGACGCGGCTGGCATCGCTGGTCGCGAGCTTCAGCTGGCTCGCGGCACCGGCAGTCGGCTGCACAAGGAACTTGTCGCCGGCCTGGGCACTGCCGCCGAGCGTGATCGCCACGCCGCCGAGCTTCAGCGGATCGCCGGCAACGCCGCTGCCGCTCAGCGCGACAGTCGCGCCGCTGCCGGCGTCGGTCGCCGACCAGGCCGTGCCGTCGAACTTGAGAACATAGTTGCTGCCATCGAGTGCGCCGACATCGGTGATCGCCACACTCATCGCCGCGTTGCCGTTGTTGGCGGACGCGGCGTAGGCGGTGCCGGCCGGCATCACCAGCAGATCACCGCCGCGATTGCCGGCGAGATCGACGCCGGCGGCGTTCTGCGTGTTGACTGCCGAGGCAATCCCGGCTGCCAGCTTGCCCAGCTCGTTGCGCGCCGGATCGATCACTTCGCGGCGCGCGTCGAGCAGGCCGCCGACCGTGCCGCCGCTGAGCTGACTGGTGATCGCCGCGCCCTTGTAGGTGACGTCGAGCGCGCCGCTGGCGTAGGCATCCGGCGCCGTGCCGAGCGCCGTCGCCTGCTTGCCGACGACCAGTGCCTGCCCGCTGGCGGTGAAGACATTGAGACTGCCGTCGTCCTGTTGCGCAGTACTGATGCCGATGTTGCCGGCGATCTTCTGGACCAGCTGATCGCGCTGGTCGAGCAGATCGTTCGGCGGCTGGCCGCCGTACATCGACTGGGCGTTGACGATCTGCTCGTTGAGTCTGGCAAGCGCCTGCGTGTCGTCGTTGATCGTCGACACCGTGGCCGCCAGCGACTGGTTGATGTCGCTGTTCATGCCATCGAGCTGCGACTGCATCGTCGTCACGCGGCTGCCCAGGGTCTGTGCGCTGCCGAGCAGGCTCTGGCGCGCGGCCGTCGAGGTCGGCGAATTGGCCAGCGCACTGGCGGCGTCGAAGAACGACTGCAAGGGGGCCGACAGGCTGGTGCCGCTGTCCGACATCAGGGTGTCGATCTGCGCCGCGTAGTTCGAGTACGTGTCGATCCGCGAATAGGCCGAGTTGCTGGTCTGCAGCCGCGCATTGACCAGCGCGTCGGTGATGCGCTGCACGCTGGCGACGTCGACGCCGGTGCCGACGTAGCCGCTGCCGCTGCCCTGCGCCAGCTTGGCGCTGAGATCGACGCGTTGCCGCGAATAGCCGGTGGTATTGGCGTTGGCGATGTTGTGGCTGGTCGTGTTCAGCGCCGTCTGGTAGGCCAGTAGCGCGGAACTGCCGGTGGAAAGTATGTCGGCCATGGTCCCGCTCCCTTACACCGCGTAACTGCGTCTGCCGCTGGCGAGCGCGAGCTGCATCGTCGGCCCGTTGGCGATTTTCATGATCTTGTCCGCATACGCCGGGTCCGTTGCGTAGCCGGCGTTCTGCAGACCCTGCACGAAATGGCTCGCACTGCCGCCATGGTTCAGGGCCTGCGCGTAGCGCGGATTCGATTTCAGGAAGTCGACGTAATTGTCGAAGGCCTCGCCGGCCGAGTCGTAGCTGCGGAAGTCCGCCTGCTGCCGCTGCTCCTCGCCATCGACGAATTCGGTCGTCGTCGTCGATACCGCATCACCCTGCCAGCGCCGGTCCGACTTGATGCCGAAGAAATTGAAACTGCTCTTGCCGTCCGCATCCTTGATCGCGTGCTTGCCCCAGCCGGTTTCCAGTGCCGCCTGCGCCACGAGCACGCGCGCCGGCACGCCGAGCTCGCGCGCAGCGCGCTCGGCGTGCGGCAGGATCGCCTGCACGAATGCTTCCGGTGTCTTGCCTGCACTGCCTGCGGTCGCACTCGCGCCGCTCACGTCATTCGCTTGCGACTGCAGTGCGAAGGCGTGATGGCTGCCGCTCGCTGCAGCGGCCTCCAGCGTCGTTGCCGCGCTGTCGCCAGGCTGCGCAGCGCTCGATCCGCGCAGCTGCCGGACCAGCATGTCGGCAAGCCCGAGGCCCTTGCCGGAGGACAGATGCACCGACATCTGCTGATCGAACAGATCCTGATAGAAGCCGGTCTGACCGCCACCCATGACGTCATCGCCAAGCGACCCGGCGCGCATGTTCTTGAACAGCTGCTGCGTCAGCAGCGCCTCGAACTGCTGCGCGGCCTTGCGGATCGTCGCCTCGTCACCGCTGCGCGCGCCCCGGCGCATGCCCTGGAACTGGCTGAAGTCGGTGATGGCGTCGGTCGGGCGTGTGCTCATGCCGAGGCTCCGGCGCGCGATTCACGCTCGTGCATCGCTCGTGCTGATCGCGTCGCGAGACAAATCTGCCTTTGCTTTCGCCCTGTCGGACGAGCTGCTTTTCTTTCCAGGTCGTCGCCGCGGCGAGGACGCCGCGTCGGCGACGCTTCCGGGCACGTGAGCAGCGCAGGGAACCCCGCGTAGCGGGGTGCGGCCCTTGAGGCATCCTTTCTTTTGATGACTTTTCTTTGGGCAGGCAAAGAACAGTCCCTCGCGCCGCAGCGCGAAACAAGAGGCCCGATCTCGAAATTGCCGTCCACTAGATCACCACCAACTCCGCCCGCAAGGCACCCGCTTCCTTCAAAGCCTCCAGAATCGCGACCAGGTCGCCCGGCGCCGCGCCGACCTGGTTCACGGCCTTGACGAGGTCGTCGAGATTGACGCCGGCGTCGAACACGAACATGTGGCCGGCGCCTTCCTGCGTGACTTCGATCTGCGACCGCTGCACGACCGCGGTCTGGCCTTCCGACAGCGGCCCCGGCTGACTGACCTGCGGCTTTTCGGAAATCGTCACCGCCAGCGAGCCGTGCGAGACGGCCGCCGGCATCACGCGCACGCGGCTGCCGATGACGACCGTGCCGGTACGCGAATTGATGACGACCTTGGCGGCGGCATCGCCGGGATCGACTTCGATGTTCTCGACCACCGACAGGAACGCAACGCGCTGATTGGCGTCGGCAGGGGCCATGACGCTGACCGTGACGGCGTCCTGCGCACGCGCCATCTCGCTGCCGAGCGCGGCGTTGATGCTCTGCGCCATGCGTGCCGCCGTCGTGAAGTCGGCGGTGTTGAGATCGAAACGCAACTCGGGCGACGCCGCAAACGAGTTGGCGACCACGCGCTCGACCTGCGCGCCGTTCGGAATCCGGCCGGCACTGGGCACGTTCACGGTCACGCTCGAGCCGTCCTTGCCCGACACACCGAAACCGCCGACCACGACATTGCCTTGCGCGATCGCATAGACCTGTCCGTCGGCACCCTTGAGCGGCGCCATCAGCAGCGCGCCGCCGCGCAGCGAGCCGGCGTTGCCGAGCGACGAAACGGTGACGTCGATCTGCTGTCCGGGCTTGGCGAAGGCCGGCAGCTCGGCACTGATCGCAACCGCCGCGACGTTCTTCAACTGCGGATTGACGTTGGCCGGCACGGTCACGCCGAGCTGCGCGAGCATCGACTTCAGGCTCTGCGTCGTGAACGGTGCCTGCGTGGTCTGGTCGCCGCTGCCGTCGAGACCGACGACCAGACCGTAGCCGATCAGCGGATTGCTGCGCACGCCTTCGACCGATGCGAGGTCCTTGACGCGCTCCGCGTGCGCAAGATTCGGGAACACGCACAGCAGCGCCGTCAACCAGCGGCAGATCCGCAGGTGGCGGTCGTGGCGACGCATGAGGAGATAGCGCATGGATCGCTCCTAGAACGGGAACAGCACGGAGTTGAAGAAGCGCGCAAGCCAGCCCATTGCGTTCGAATCGGCAACCGCGCCGTTGCCGGCGTAGCTGATCTTCGCGTTGGCGATACGATCGGATGTGACACTGTCATTGGCAGCGATGTCGATCGGCCGGACGATGCCCTCGAGCGCGACGTGTTCGGAACCCTGGTTCAGGGTCAGCTGCTTTTCGCCGCGCACGACGAGATTGCCGTTCGGCAGCACGCGCGTGACGATCACCGTCACCGAGCCGGACAGCGTGTTCGACTGCGTCGACGCGCCACCACCGGTGAACGACTGGTCGGAGCCGAGATCGAAGCCGAGCACGCCGGTGCCCTTGACGCTCACCGGCCGGCCGAACAGCGTCGGGTTGGCGATGTCGTCGGAGGTCTTCTTGGCGGTGCTGGTATTGGCCTTCTTCTCGGCGTCGGTCTTCTCGACCAGCACCACGGTCAGCAGATCGCCGACGCGCCGCGCCTTCTGGTCTTCGAACAAGGCCATGCCGGCGCCGGCGGAATAGATCGAGCCGTCGCCGGCCGGTGCCGGTACCGCGGCCGCCTCCGGCGGCACGACCACGTCCTTGTGCGAAGGCGCGCTCGCGCAGGCGGTGATCGAGAGGCACAACAGTACGGGCAGGACGCGCATGACCGGGCTCACAGGTTCTGGGTGACGTACTGCAGCATCTGGTCGCTGGTCGAGATCGCCTTCGAGTTCATCTCGTAGGCGCGCTGCGTCTCGATCATGTTGACCAGCTCTTCAACGACATTGACGTTGGAGCCTTCGAGCGAGCCCTGCTGCAGCGCGCCGAAGCCGTTCGAGCCGGGCGCCGCGGTCTGCGGCGACCCGCTGGCCGCGGTTTCCGTGTAGAGGTTCTCGCCCTTCGGTTGCAGGCCGGCGGGATTGATGAAGTCGGCGGTCAGGATCTGGCCGACCTGCTGCGGTTGCGC
This sequence comes from Solimonas terrae, assembly GCF_011067135.1. Classification (GTDB taxonomy): domain Bacteria; phylum Pseudomonadota; class Gammaproteobacteria; order Nevskiales; family Nevskiaceae; genus Solimonas; species Solimonas terrae. Next base: position 112,877 of record NZ_JAAMOW010000003.1, on the reverse strand, counting down.
GGTGCCGCTCATCTGCGCCGAGACGATGCCGTCGGTGCTGATCGAGATGCTCTGCGCCCCGCTGGGAATCTGGATGCCCGGCTGCAGCGGGTAGCCGCTGGACGTGACGATCTGGCCCTGGCTGTCGAGCTGGAACGTGCCGTCGCGCGTGTAGGCCAGCGTGCCGTCCGGCATCTGCACCTGGAAGAAGCCGCGACCGTCGATCGCCACATCAAGCGCGTTGCCGGTCTGCGAGAGATTGCCTTGCGTGAAGCTCTTTTCGGTGGCGACCACGCGTACGCCGGTGCCGAGCATCAGGCCCGACGGCGCCTGTGTCTGCTGCGAAGTCTGCGCTCCGGGCTGACGCACGGTCTGATAGAGCAGATCCTCGAACGCGGCGCGGCCTTTCTTGAAGCCCGTCGTGTTGACGTTGGCGAGATTGTTCGACACGACCGTCATGCGCGTCTGCTGCGCATCGAGTCCGGTCTTGGCGACCCAGAGTGCTTGATCCATGGTACTGGCCTCCGACGGAATTCCGTCTTTGGCAGGAGCGTTGCAGGTTCCGGACCAGCGCCACGGTGACGGAATGTCGGCGCCGGACTGGAAGCTGCGAGGTGATCGCAGCGGCCGCGACTTGCGTCGCTCCTGCAGGTTTGCTGCCCACGATTGGCGCCGGCAGTCGTGCCTGCCGGTTTTTTGCAGGAGCGACGCAAGCCGCGATCAAGCGCCCGATCAATTTCCCATGCGCGTCAGCGTCGAAGCCGCCGCGGCATTGTCTTCGGTGGTTTTCATCAGCTTGGTCTGCAATTCGAATTGCCGCGCCAGACTGATCATGTTGACCATCGTCTCGGGCAGGTTGACGTTGCTGGATTCGAGCGCGCCGCTCATCACGACCTTGCCGCTGGCGGCATCGAGCGTGACCCCGGGTTTGGCGCGCATCAGGCCGTCGACGCCGCGTTCGAGTTGATCCGGCGTGGCCTGCACGACGCGCAGGCGGCCGACACTGGCAAGCGCTTCCGTGCCGCTGCCGAGCGGCTGCACGCTGATCGTGCCGTCGCCGCCGATCAGCGTCGTCGCGGATTGCGGCAAGCTCAGCGGGCCGCCGTCACCGAGTACGGCGAGGCCGCTGGCGGTGCGCAGCTGACCGCCGGCGTCGAGCTGCAGATCGCCGGCCTTGGTGTAGGCCTCGCTGCCGTCCGGCGCCTGTACCGCCAGCCAGGCGTTCTCGCCGAACGCGACATCGAGATTGCGTCCGGTCTGTTCGATGTTGCCGCCGCGCGAGTCCCAGCCCAGGCTTTGTGCCGCGGCATTGACGCGCGTCGGCAGCCCCGGCCCCTGCACCGCCTGCGCGGCGCTGGCCAGCAACTCGGCGCGAAAGCCCGTGGTCGAGGCATTCGCGAGATTGTTGTTGTTGATCGCCTGCTGACGCTGCGTTTCGCTGGCGCCGGTCATCGCAACATAGAGTGCGCGGTCCATGGACGTTCCTCAGTGCTCGACCGATGACGCGCCGGGGCGCCGAAAGCGTCGCGAGGACGAGATGCCAGCGATCGCGAAGCCGCAGCAGGCTGAAGCCCCCGAGGACTTCGCTGCGACGAGCAAGGCGCTCATGGCAAGCGCGGCAGCCATCAGCGGAGATTGATGATGGTCTGCGTGATCTGGTCGGCGGTCGAGATCATCTGCGCGTTCGCCTGATAGTTGCGCTGCGCGGTGATCATGTTGACGAGCTGTGCGGTCAGATCGACGTTGGAACCTTCGAGCGCACCGGACTGGATGCCGCCGAAATTCGGCGAGTCGCCGGCGCCACGGATCGGCTGACCGGCGACATAGGTTTCGCCCCAGGTCGAGTTGCCGAGCTGCTGCAGACCTTGCGGATTCGGGAACCGCGTCAGGGCGATCTGGCCGAGCGGCGTGGCCTGGCCGTTGGTATAGCGCGCCTGGACGACGCCTTCGGCGGTGATCTCCACCGTCGTCAGCGAGCCGGTCGTGTAGCCGTCCTGGGTCAGGGTATTGAGGCTGAAGGTGTCGCCGTACTGCGTCGAATCGCCGAGGTCGAGGTTGAGGTTCATCGCCGCCGCGCCGTTGCCCGGCGTGTAGCTGTTGAGCGCCAGATCGCCGCCGGCCGGTGTCAGCAGCGCGCCGCTCGACGAATAGGTGACCGTGCCGCCGCCGACATCGCTGCCGTCGACCTGCACGTGCACATCCCAGCTGTTGGCGGCGGCGCCCTTGACGTAGTACATCGCCGCCTGATGCGCCGTGCCGAGCGAGTCGTAGACGGTCAGCGAGCGGGTCTGGTTGTAGCTGCTGGCATCGCTGGCGTCGAACGGCGTGGTCGTCGGTGCGGAATCGGTCGACGGCAGGTTGATGTTGGCGCTGATCGCCGTGCTCGCCCTGGGCGGATTGGTGGTGCTCGACAGCTGCAGGTCACCGAGCTGCGCAGTGTCGAAGCTGCCGTTGGCGGTCGCCGGAAACACCTGCAGGCGCTGGCCGGCGGCGTTCACGACATAGCCGTGGTCATCGGTGCCGAACGCACCGGCACGCGAGTAGACGGTGGCACCGTTGTCGGACAGCGTGAAATAGCCTTCGCCGGAAATCGCCAGATCGAGCGTGTTGCCGGTGGTGTTGACCGAACCCTGCGACAGCTGCTGGGCGACGCGCGCGGTGCGCACGCCGATGCCGGTCGCGTTCGACGCCAGGCCGTAGGCGGAGATCGGAAACAGATCGGCGAACTCGGCGCGCGACGACTTGAAGCCGGTGGTGTTGACGTTGGCGATGTTGTTGGCGGTGACGTTCAGGTCGGCCGAGGCCGCATTGAGTCCGGACAACGCGATTTGAAAAGGCATGAGTGAACTCCGTTAGCGTGAATCTCGCGCAGCGAGTCCGCTGTCCTTCGCCCACGACGTGGGAGAGGGGGGGACCGCCCGCGGAGCGGGTGGTGGGGTGAGGGCAGCCGGGCGCATGACAGCAGTCATTTTTCGGCCGTCAGAGAATTTGCGCGACGTCGCTCAGGGCGAAGGCCCCGATGCCTTGAAGATCGAGCGTCAGGCCGTCCGAGCCGAGCTGTACGCTCTGTACGGTGCTGGATGCATAAGTGTCGAGTGCGGTCTGCGTGTCGCCCTGGGTGAGGCGCGCCTGCAGCTTGTAGGTACCGGGTTCGAGCGTCGTGCCCTTCGAGTCCGTCCCGTCCCAGGAGAACTTGACGACACCGGCCGACTGCTGGCCCAGATCGAGCGTACGTACGACCTGACCGCTGGCGTCGACGACATCGACCTGGACCGTGCCGCTGCCGGTGGGCACCACCGCGCCATCGAGCGTGCCGCCGCCCGGCAGATAGCCGGCGCTGCTCGGCACCAGCACGTTGTGGCCGACCAGTTGCGCCGCCTGCAGGGTCTGCGACGAGGTCAGCGAACTGGAAAGCGCCGCGAACGAATCGTTCAGCGACTGCACGCCGGACACCGTGCTGATCTGCGCGAGCTGGCCGAGAAACTCGGTGTTGTCGGTCGGGTTCAGCGGATTCTGATTCTGCAGCTGCGTGGTCAGCAGCTTGAGGAACGCGTCTTCGCCGAGCGCGTTGCCGCTCTTGCTGTCGCTGGTCTTGTTCACGGCAAGACCGAGCGCTGCGTAGGGATTGCTGCTGTCGACCGCGGAGGTGCTCATCTCGATCTCACTTGCCGAGCGTCAGCGTGCGCATCGCCAGATCCTTGGCGGTGTTCATCACGTCGACACTCGATTGATAGGAACGCGACGCGGAGATCATGTTGACCATCTCCTCGACGACGTTGACGTTCGGCGCATAGACATAGCCGTCGCTGTCGGCGATCGGATTGCCGGGCTCGTAGCGCTTCTGCGGCGCCGCCTGGTTCTCGACGATGCCGAGTACCTGCACACCGGCGCTGTCCTGGCTGCCGGGCTCATTGATCGTCTTGAAGACCGGCAGACGCGCCTTGTAGACGTCGTCCGGGTTGCCGGATACGGCGTCGGCGTTGGCGAGATTGCTGGCCACCGTATTGAGTCGCGCCGACTGCGCGCTCATCGCGCTGCCGGCAATGTCGAAGATGCGGAATGAAGACATGCGTCAGTCCTCCTACTGGCCGCTCAGCGCGGTCATCAGGCTCTTGATGCGGCCGTCGAGGAAACTGAGGCTCGCCTGATAGCGCAGCGTCGCGTCGGCAAACTGCCCCTGCTCGACCTGCACGTCGACGGTGTTGCCGTCGACCGCCGGCTGCAGCGCAACGCGGTATTGCGGCTTTGCGTCACCCAGGGTCTTGTCGACGACATCCGGGGTCGCGGCGTTCTGGACGCTTTCGAGCACCTTGCGGAAGTCGAGATCGCGCGCCTGAAAACCGGGGGTATCGGCGTTGGCGATGTTGGCCGCGATCAGCTCCAGCCGCCGCCGCTGCACTTGCAGCGCCTGCTCCTGGATGCCGAATGTCGCGTTGTCGATGGCCATCGTCGATGTCCTCGTGGGTCTGACCCCCCGAGGCAAGCCATGTGCCAGACAGCCCGGATTCCGGCGAATCAGTGCGTCGCGATCAGGTTCTCAAGACGGCCGATCACGGCCTGTGCGAGTTCGTCGGAACTGAATTTGGCAATGAAACGGTCGGCGCCGACCTTTTCCACCATTGCCGTGTTGAAGACACCGGACAGCGAACTGTGCAACAGCACATAGAGATGCTGCAGCGCCGGGTCGTGACGGATTTCCGTCGTCAGTCGATAACCGTCCATCGTCGGCATCTCGACATCGGAGATCACCATCAGCAACTGTTCGTCGATCGGTGCCTTTGCCGCCAGATCCCGCAGCAGATCCAGCGCTTCCTGACCGTCCTTGGCGCTCAGGGTCGCAATACCGAGTTGATCGAGCACGCCTTCGATCTGCGAGCGCGCGACCCGCGAGTCGTCGACGACCAGCACCTTGAGACCACCGGCATCGAGATGCTGTATCGCGTCGCTGAGCTGCGACGACAGCCCCACCGGTCCCCCGAGGATTTCGGCGAGCACCTTCTCGACGTCGATGATGCCGACGTCCTGGTTCTGGAAGCGTGCGATCGCAGTCAGATAGCCGTCGGTATCGGCAGCCGGCGGCGGCTTCAGTTCGGCGACGTCCAGATGCACGATGCGTTCGACCTGGGCGACCAGGAACGCCTGCACGCTGCGGTTGAACTCGGCGACGACCAGATGCGCCGGCGGCGGCAGGCTGTCGTCATCAGAGAGGCCGATCGCGCTGCGCAGATCGATGACCGGCACCACGCGGCCGCGCAAATTGAGCACGCCGCGCACTTGCGGATGCGCGCCCGGCATGTGTGTCAGCGTCGGCACGCTCAGTACTTCCTGGACCTTGAACACGTTGATGCCAAAAATCTGACGCGTGCCGAGCCGGAACAGCAACAGGGCAAGCCGGTTGTGTCCGGCCAGGCGGGTGCTGCTGTCGATGCTTTCGAGAAGTCCGTACGCCATGAACCGCTATCGGCCGCCACGCGCGCGACTTGAGCAGCCCGGTGCGCAGGGCTGGAACGGCGCTTGCCTGCTTCGGGCATGTCGAACCATTCCAGACGCCGCCGCGCCCTTGCCGCCTCCGTACTGGCGGCGCTGTATGCGTTGCCGATTGCCGGCGCCCGCGCCGACGAGGCGATCGAGCCGCTCGCGCGCATTCGCGATGTCGCCGAAGCGGCGGTCAAGAAGAACCTGCCAGCCAGTGCCGAGGTCAGTGCCGACGCCATGGACCCGCGCCTGCGCCTGCCCGCCTGCGCTGCGGTGCCAGTCGCCGAACCGGGCGCCACGCGCGGCGCTTCGACCAGCGTCACGGTGCGTTGCCCGGCGCCGCAGGCCTGGACACTTTATGTACCGGTCCGCGTCCGCGATCTGCGCCCGGTGCTGGTCCTGACGCGCGCGGTACGCCGCGGCGAGCGCGTCGACGCCAGCGTCCTGCACAGCGAGACCCGCGATGTCGCGCAGCTGCCGTTCGGTTTCGTCAGCGACGCCGCCACCCTGGTCGGCAGCGAGTTCAGCCGCCCGATCGGCGCCGGACAGGCGGTCTCGCCGGCCGACGTCGAGGCCGAACGCTGCGTACGCCGCGGCGACCTCGTCACGCTGATCGGTCGCGCCGCCGGCATCGAGGTCCGCGCCGAAGGCAAGGCGATGGCGGATGGCGGCAAGGGCAGCCGCATTCGCGTCCAGAACAGCAGTTCCAGGCGCATCGTCGAAGGCACGATCACCGCGCCTGGTGTCGTCGAGCTGTGATAAGCGACGATCGCCCTCAAGTTCCGCCTGACGCTGCCGCTAAGTTCGCAGACCCGGACTTTCGAGCAGGACGATGACGACGAAGATCAATGGCGGCACGGTCGACAGCTATGCGTCTCTGACGCGCACGTCGGCGCCCGTTGCCGGCAAGGCCGACGGCAAGCTCGCCAAGACCGGTGCCGCGCCGGCCGGCGATTCGCTGAGCCTCACCGCCGACGCCCAGCTCCTGCAGCAGACCGCCAGCGCCGCCAGTGCCGCGTCCGGTGTCGATCCGGCACGCGTGGCCGGCGTCAGCGCCGAACTGGCCAACGGCAGTTACAGGATCGATCCGCAGGCGATTGCCGCCAGGATGATGAAAAGCGAATGGGAGCTCTACGGATGACTGCACTCGCCCACCCGGACATCGCGCAACAGCTGCAAGCCAACCTGCAGGCGCAGCGCGACTGCGCGAAGAAGCTGCTCGGCATCATGCAGGAGGAACGTCAGGCCTTGATGGCCTCCGATGTCGCCCGCCTGGAAACGATCACGCAGAGCAAATCGGAAGCCGCCGGCCTGCTGCAGACGCTCGGCAATACGCTGCTGCAGCTGCGCAAGGCCGCACACGCCGGCAGTCTCGACGGCTGGTTCGTCAGCCTGCGCAACGGCCTGCCGGCACTCTGGGACGAGCTGCTGGAGCTGGCCGGAAAGTGCCGCGCCGCCAATCAGGACAACGCCGTCCTGCTCGGCAGCCGCGAAGCGCAACTCAAGCAGACCCTGCGGGCGTTCCGACCCGCCGGCACACCTGAGCTGTATGGCCGCAGCGGCTACGCGCCGCTCGGTCTCAGCGCCCGCCAGTTCGGTGCCGCATGAGTCCGCGCATCGCGGAATCCGCCGAGTCCGAGCTGCCGTCGCCGTCCGGTTCGCGCGAAGTCGACGACAGCATCGGCATCGACACGCTGCTGCGGCGCCTGTGTCGCTTCAACAGTCTGATCTCGGTACGCCGCGCCGGTGACGAAGATTCCCATGCGACGACGGTGCTGCTGGTCCAGCACATGCTGCGGCGCGTGGTGATCGACACGCTGCCGGAATCGCTGTCCGTGCCCGGAACCCTGCTGCATCTGCGCACGCGCTTCGACGGCGCCGAGCTGAACTTCAACAGCACCGTGATCGGCCGCCTGCTGCACGACGGCGCACCGGCGCTGGCGATCGCCATCCCGACCGGCATCCGCCTGCATGAACGGCGCGTCACGCGGCGCCTGCCGGTGCCGGCGGCGTCGAAACTGCCGGCCAGCACCGCGCGCCTCGATCAGACCCATTTCCGTTTCGAAGTTGCCGATGTCTCGGTGCTCGGTGCCGGCGGCACGGCCCACGACGCACCCGTGCTGATGGTCGGCGACAAGCTCGAACTGCTGATCGAACTGCCAGGCAGCAGCGTACCGGTACAGGCGGAGGTTCGGACGCGCTCCGGCAGTGGCCGCACACTGCGGCTCGGTCTGCGCTTCACCGACCTGCGTCCGCATCATCTCGACCGCCTGAGCGCCGCCCTGCTGCGCCTCGAACGGCGCGAGCTCCGCAACCACCACAGCAGGTGAACCCCGATACCGGCGCCGGCCGCACGCGGCGCGGTGCCTGAGCAGGAAATAACCAACGCCTTTCATTCTTGATTGGTAGTGGTAATATTTCTCGTTATCGATGGCAATTGCATTGCCGCGACGACAACAACGCTCACCCTGGGGAACTCGCGTGCGTAAGACTCTGATCGCTGCTGCCATCTGCAGCAGCACCCTGCTGCCGTTCGCCGCCTTTGCGGACACCGACAGCGACATCGCCGAACTCAAGCGCATCGTCGCCGAGCAACAGAAGCGCATCGAGAATCTGGAACGGCAGATCGCCACGCAGAACCCGCCGGCCGCCGCCAGCGCCACCGTCGCCAATACGCCGGCGAACGCGACGCCGGCCGCCAGCCAAACCGCAGCCGATCAGCAGTCGACCAGTGTCGGCGGCTACGGCGAGATCGTGTTCAACGACCTCGATTCGCAGAAAACCACCGATGTCGAACGCTTCGTGGTGTTCTTCGGCCATCAGTTCGACGCGCACACGCGCTTCGGTTCGGAACTGGAGATTGCACATCAGTTCGTCGAAAACGCCGACGGCACCGCTGAAGGCGGCGAAGTCGAGGCCGAACAGGTCTGGGTCGAGCACGACTGGACCGACTGGCTGAAAACCAAGGCCGGCTACTTTCTGATGCCGGTCGGCATCATCAACGAACACCACGAGCCGCCGACCTTCTACGGCGTCGATCGCAACCCGGTCGAAACCTTCATTCTGCCGAGTACCTGGTCGGACAAGGGCTTCCTTACCACCGCCAGCTTCGCCAACGGCCTGAGCGTCGACTTCGCGTTCACCGGCGGCCTGCACGTCGAAAACGAAGACGCCGGTTCGGAATTCCTGCCCGAGCACGCGACACCGGAAGGTGTCGGCGCCGCCAACTCGCCGGCCTACACCGGCCGCGTGCTGTATCGCGGCATCCCGGGTCTGGAACTCGGCGTCAGCGGCCTGTATCAGGTCGATGGCGGCCAGGGCACGATCGCCAATGTCGGTCACGCCGAATTCTTCGAAGCGCACGGCATCTACCAGTTCGGCGACGCCGAACTGCGCGCCCTGTACGCTCGCTTCATGCTGACCGGTGACGCGCCCAAGGCACTGAACCGCGACAAGCAGGACGGCGGCTACGTCGAGGCCAGCTATCGCGTCCTGCAGCCGCTCGGCGTGTTCGCGCGCTACAACGTCTGGGACAACGGCGGGCTGGCGGCGAAGACCGCCGTGCATCAGACCAATGTCGGCCTCAATTACTGGCTGGTGCCCGACGTCGTGCTCAAGGCCGACCTGCAGTGGCAGTCCGGCGCCACCGACTTCGACGGCCTGAATCTCGGCCTCGGCTACCAGTTCTGAGGCGGCGATGATGCGCAATGCCGCCGTTGGCCTGTTGCTGGCGCTGAGTCTGGTCGCGTGTTCGAAAGGCGGCTCGGGCGCCGTGCAACAGGCGCAGAAGGACGATCCGGCCGAAGTCGGCGTGGGCGAGCGCCTGTTTCTCGATACGCGCTTCTCGCAATACTTCGCCGCACACGCGATCGACACCAACACGGCGCTGCGTCCGGGCGATCCGGTGATGGACGAGGTGATCGCCGCCGACGGCCGGAATCGCCCCGGCCCGTTCAAGGGCGAGGCCATGAACTGCCGCCAGTGCCATCTGGTCGACGACGCGATCCACGCCGATGGCGACGGCATGCGCACCTATGCCGACTTCGCCGTGCGCAGCCCGGTGCCGTCGCGTGCCGACCGCGGCGACACCGCGACTGTCACCGCGCGCAATTCGCCGGCGCTGGTCAATGCCTCGCTGCCGCGCGCCAATGCCCTGCTCTACCACTTCGACGGCGAATTCACGTCGCTGGAACAGCTCGTGATCGGCACCATGACCGGCCGCAACTACGGCTGGCTGCCGGACGAATACGCGCAGGCAATCGCACACATCGCCAAGGTGATTCGCGAAGACAACGGCACTGGCGCGTTGGCCATCGACGGCGGCGGCAGCTATCGCCGCGTACTGCTCGGCACCGATCCGAGTCTGCCGGTCGCATTCAGGCTGCCGGCGCCCTACCGCATCGATGTCACGACAGCGAGCGATGATGAAATCGTCGCCGCGGTCGCCAAACTGGTGGCGGCCTATGTGCGGCAACTGGAATTTTCACGCAATCCGAAAACCGGGCTCAACGACGGTTCGCCCTACGATCTGTTCCTGCAGCTCAACGATCTGCCGCGCGCGCCGAACGAAGGCGAGTCGCCCGCCGACTATGCCGCGCGCCTGCGCGCCGCACTGAACGACGGCCGCAAACTCAAGCTGGTGCCGAACGGCACGCGCAGCTACCAGTTCCACCCGGGCGAGAAATTCGAATTCGCCGACAGCGAACTCGCCGGCCTGCGCCTGTTCCTCGATCCGGCGAAGGCCGATTGCGTGGCCTGCCACATGCCGCCGGACTTCACCGACTTCGGGCTGCACAACACCGGCGCGACCCAGGACGAATACGACGCCCTGCACGGCGCCGGCAGCTTCGCGGCACTTGCCATCCCGACTCTGGCGCAACGCAACGCCGATCCGGCGCCATACCTGCCGGCGACGCCGGCGCATCCGGACTATCAGGGTCTGTTCCGTGAGGCGCCGCGCGCCGAACAAGCGCTCGCCACCGATCTCGGCGCCTGGGTGACGTTCGCCAATGGCGACTACGCCTCGTCGCAGGCACCGCTGCACAGCGTGCTGTGCAGCAGCCTGACGCTGGCGTCCTGCGACGACGACGCGGCCATGCTCGACGCCGCGATCGCGACGTTCAAGACGCCGGGCCTGCGCGATCTCGGTCATTCCGCGCCGTATCTGCACACCGGCCGGGAGGCAACAGTCGAGGACGTGATCCTGTTCTACCAGCGCAACTCGGTCGCCGCGCGCAACGGCAGCGTGCGCAACGTCGATCCGAAGATCGCCGACATCAACATCGGCGACGCCGACGTCACGCCGCTGACCGACTTTCTGAGATCGCTGGATGAGGACTACAACTAGAAAAGCGCCGAATAAGCTGCTGCGCTCGGCGGCTTGCCCGCGGGCGGTGCTCGACGTCCTCACGTACTAATGTACGCTGCGGCGTCTCCGCTCCGTCCTCGGACAATCCGCCTTCGCTCGCGACGCTTCTTCGACGCTTTTCTTCCGCGCTTTTTCGGCCCGCAGGCTGGCGGCGAGCGCAGCGAACCCCAGCGTCGACGGATGCCACGATGCCCCGGGGTACGCTGCGCTTGGCCCAGGCTACAAAATGAGGGCGTCGTTCTTACCGCTTAGACATTCATGAACTCACGCCCTGATCTTCGCTGGCTCGCCCCCGTCGCCCTGCTCGCCGGCGCGCCCTGCCATGCCGAGGTCTATTTCGACGTGCAGCAGGTACAGGCGGCACTTTTTCCGGGCGTGAAGCTGAGCCCGATCCCGCTGCTGCTGAGCAACGAGCAGATGAGCGAGATCGCCAAACGCTCCGGCGTCGGCGTCAGCGATCCGCGCCCGCACGTCTGGCAGGCCGAGAACGGCGGCTGGCTCTATATCGATCGCGTGATCGGCAAGCACGACTTCATCACCTACGCGCTGGCACTGAACGCCGACGGCGCCGTGCGCAAGGTCGAGATCATGGAATACCGCGAAGGCTACGGCGGCCAGGTCCGCAACGAGCGCTGGCGCGATCAGTTCGTCGGCAAGGACGCCGCGCATCCGCCGGTCACCGGCAGCGATATCCGCAACATTTCCGGCGCGACCCTGTCCTGCTCGCACCTGACCGACGGCATCCGTCGTCTGCTGGTCACCCATGCCGTCGCCCTGCAGGGATGAGCCGGCGCTGCGCCGGCTGCGGCCGGCAATGGGTTGCCTCGTGCGCGTCGAGGCCAGCGGCCTCGCCGACGACGCGCTCGCCGGCGCCATTGACGCCGCCTATGCGCGTATCGAAGAAGTCGAACAGGCACTGAGCTTTCACCGGCCGGACAGCGAGCTGCAGACGCTGCATCGCAGCGCCATGCACGGCGCGCAACGCGTCGGCACCGATCTGTGGAACGTGCTCGTCGCTTCGCGCGATTTCTGGACGCGCAGCGGCGGCGTTTTCGATCCGGCCGTCGCGGCAGCGCTGGTACGTGACGGCCTGCTGCCCGAGCCTGCGAGCCTGGTCGCGCCGGACGCGAACACCGACTTCGGCGTCGTCGAGCTGCTGGCCGATCAGCACGTTCGCCTCAGGCAAGCCGTGTGGCTCGACTTCGGCGGCATCGCCAAGGGCTACGCCGTCGATCAGGCCCTGGCCGTGCTGCGCGCCGCCGGCGCCGGCAGCGCCTGCGTCAATGCCGGTGGCGACCTCGCCTGCTTCGGCAAGGAACAGACCATCGCGCTGCGCGATCCGCGCGCGCCGACCGGGCTCGCCCGTGTGGTACGCCTGCGCGACGCCGCCTGCGCCACAAGCGGCCACTACTTCCAGCCGCGCGCCCTGCGCGACGGTCGCGATCGAAGTGCGCAATGCCGGCGCGGCAGCGTGAGCGTCATCGCCGCCAGCTGCATGAATGCCGATGCCCTGACCAAGATCGTCTGGGCCGCACGGCCGGCTGCCGCCGCACTGCTCGATCAGTGCGCCGCGCGCGTCGTCGAGCTGGCGACCGACGATGGCGTCGCCGTGGAGCCGGTGCCGGCCGACACCCTATGATGCGCGGCCATGAACCGTAACGCCGCACACCACGGCCTGCCGGCGAGACTGCCGAAGGCTTACGAACTCTGGGTCTACCTGCTCGCCGGCGGCGTCACCGCCAGCGGCATGCTGTGGCTGGTTTTCGAACACTTCGTGCGCGTCACCGCAGAGTTCGGACCGGAACACCACTGGCTGCAGCACTGGTGGCTGGTCGTGCACGGCGTGCTGGCGATGGCCGCAGTCTGGGGTTTCGGCGTGCTCTGGCCGATCCACATCCGCCGCGCCTGGCACCAGCGTCGTCATCGCTACAGCGGCGGCAGCGTATTCGGCTGCGTCGCGTTCCTGCTGCTGAGCGGCCTGCTGCTGTACTACGGCGGCGGCGATCGCCTGCGCGACTGGACGGCAACCGCGCACTGGCTGATCGGGCTGGGCGCGGCCACCGCACTGGCGCTGCACATCGTCATCGCACTGCGCCAGCGTCGCGCACGTTCGCCGGACGCGCCCTGAACCACAGCCTGTCGATTTCGGCGACGCTCGTTCGTCGTCAGGTCATGCATCCCTGACAAGCGGAGACGTGCGGCAATGAAAATCTACTGGATCAAGGCGCAGGCGCCGCGGCGCGTGCTGGCGCTGATCAAATATCTCGGCGTCGAGGCGCAGTGCATCGAAGTCGACCTGATGGCCGGTGGCTTGCGGGCACCGGAATACGCCGCCCTCAATCCCAACATGAAAGCGCCGACCCTGGTCGACGACGACACCGTGCTCTGGGAAGCCTCGGCAATCATGGCCTACCTCTGCATCAAGACCGGCTCCGATCTGTGGCCGGCGCACACACCGGCCGAACAGGTCCAGGTATTGCGCTGGCTGTCGTGGAACGACTGCCACTGGGCGCAGGAAGTCGGCCCGTTCTATTTCGAGCACATCGTCAAGTCGACCTTCGGCATCGGCGCGCCCGATCGCGAAGCGCTCAAGCCCAAGGTGAAATCGCTGCACAAGTTCGCGGCCGTGCTCGACGCACACCTCGAAGACCGCAGCCACGTCGCCTGTCAAAGGCTGACGATCGCCGACTTCCAGCTGGCGTCGATGGCCTGCGATTGGCGCGCATCGGAAATGCCGCTCGAAACGTTTCCGAACATCGTCCGCTGGCTCGACGACCTGATGAAGATTCCGGCCTGGGCCGATCCCTGGCCGGTGTCGCGCGCGTAGGTCGAACTGCAGCGGTTCGACGATCGCCAGGCCTGTGTTGCGCGTTACTTGCCCGGCGCCTGGCGCGTCGGCAGGCACGCAGCGGCCGAGTGGCCTGGCAGGCCTTTGCGCTCTTGTTCGGCACGATCGTCGACGCGGCATCCGTGCCGCGATGACGAATCGGCCGGTCATCCTGCCCGGCCGATGGGGCGCCGCGAAAAGCCCGGCGCCACAGGGCGTCCCTGTCCGCGGCGGGCGGGGGAAATCGACAACAGAGCGTCGGCAGATCGCGACAGCTCCAGGTTCAATCGCGAATCTTCAGCACCTGTTCCTGCGCCGTGCCGGCGATCAGGCGCCAGGCCCGCATTTCCAGTACGCCCTTGGTATTGAGCGACACCACCAGACTCAGCAAGCCGTCGCGCAATTCGCTGGTCAGCGGTATCGCCTCGGCCTGCGGATGCGACCAGAGGTTCGCCCACAAGGCATCGCCGTCGGCAACGGCATCGCGATTTTTCAGGAAGGCAGCGGGTTCGCCGGCGCGCGCGGCGACCACGCCGCGGATCGACTCGGGCTGCGCGATCTGCGCCTCGTGCAGGATGCGAATCGCCAGATGGCGCGGCATCACCAGAACATCGGTCATTGCTTGTCTCCACGATGGGGGCCGCCGCAGACCGGGCAATCCGGATCGGCGGGAATGCGGTGAACGCGCCACTGCATCTGCAGCGCGTCCCAGGTCTGCAGCTTGCCGGCGTCATCGCGCCGACCAAGCAACCATTTGAGCGCCGCGAGTGCCTGCAGGCTGCCGATGGTCGCGACCACCGGACCGAGGATGCCGGCCTCCTCGCAGGTTTCCGCCGCCTCGCCGTCGTCGGCGTAGAGACAGCGATAGCAGGCACCGCCGACGCCGTCGAATACGGCGAGCTGACCTTCGAAGCGAATCGCGGCGCCGGACACCAGCGGCCGACGGGCCGCGACACAGGCCTGGTTGATCGCGTAACGCGCGGGAAAGTTGTCGGTGCAATCCAGCACGATATCGGCATCGCGCACCGCCGCCAGGCCAGCGTCGGCATCGAAGGTTTCGATCTCGACATCGCGATTCAGCGCCGCGAGTTGCGCGCGTGCGGCCTCGGTCTTGGCGCGTCCGACATCGCCCTGCCGGTACAACACCTGGCGCTGCAGATTGCCGAGCTCGACACGATCGCGATCGCAGAGCAGCAGGCGGCCGATGCCGGCCGCCGCAAGGTGGCTGGCCGCCGTCGCACCGAGTCCGCCGAGACCGATCACCAGCGCCGTCGAATCGCGCAAAAGCTGCTGGCCATTGACGCCGACTTCGCGCAGGACGACCTGGCGGCTGTAGCGTGCGAAGTCGCTCATCGCCACCGCCCGCCGCTGACCCGCTCGCGCGCTTCGAGATCGCGGCGCGTGCTGACGGAATCAAAGCCCGCCGCGCTCAGCAACGCACGCACCGCGGCGCCCTGATCGTGGCCGTGTTCGAGCAGCAGCCAGCCGTTCGGCCGCAGCTGCGCCGGCGCGCCGGCGATGATCTCGCACAGCGCCTGCAGGCCGTCTGCGCCGTCACTGAGTGCCAGCGCGGGTTCGTGGCCCAGCGCCGCCAGATGCGGATCGCCGGCCGCGATGTAGGGTGGATTCGATACCACCAGATCGAAGCGCGCGGCGGCGAATGGCTGCCACCAGCGACCTTCGTGGAAATCGACACTGGCGGCAACACGCGCGGCGTTGCGGCACGCGACCGCCAGCGCGTCGGCGCTGATGTCACTGGCACTGATCTGCACCTGCGGACGTTCGACGGCGATCGCCAGTGCGATCGCGCCGCTGCCGGTGCCGAGATCGACAACGCGACGCGTCTCGCCGACCGGCAGCCGTTCGAGCGCCCATTCGACCAGCAGTTCAGTCTCCGGCCGCGGCACCAGCACGGCGGCGTTCACTTCGAGATCGAGGCTCCAGAATCCCTGCGCGCCGAGCAGATAGGCGATTGGCTCGCCGCCGCAGCGCCGCTCGGTCAACGTCGCGAGCCGCAGACCGCGCGTTTCATCCAGGGCCTGGTCGTGTCGCAGCCGCAGCTGCGTGCGCGACAGGCCGAGCACGTGGCCCAGCAACAGCTCGGCATCGAGGCGCGCACTGTCGCTGACGGCCGCGACCGCGGCCTGCGTCTGCATCAGGGCCTCGCCGATGGTCACGCGTCGCCCAGTTCGGCGAGCGCTTCGGCCTGCGCCTCGGCGAGCAGCGGCTGGATCACCGGATCGAGATCACCGACGATCACGCGTTCGAGCTGGTACAGCGTCAGATTGATGCGGTGATCGGTCACGCGGCCCTGCGGAAAATTGTAGGTGCGGATGCGCTCGGAGCGATCGCCGGAACCGACCAGCTTCTTGCGCTCGGCGGCGCGGCTGCTGGCGTTCTTCTCGCGCTCGGCCTCGGACAGGCGTGCCTGCAGCAGGGCCAGCGCCTTGGCGCGGTTCTTGTGCTGCGACCGCTCTTCCTGACATTCGACGACGACACCGGTCGGTACGTGCGTGACGCGGATCGCCGACTCGGTCTTGTTGACGTGCTGACCACCGGCACCGCTGGAGCGGAAGGTATCGAACTTCAGATCGGCCGGATTGATCGTGATCTGCGATTCCTCGACTTCCGGCAACACCGCGACGGTCGCCGCCGACGTATGGATGCGGCCTTGCGCCTCGGTTTCCGGCACGCGCTGCACGCGATGCGCGCCGGACTCGTACTTGAGCTGCGAGTACGCGCCGAAGCCGATCACGCGCGAGATGATTTCCTTGTAGCCGCCGTGTTCGCCCTCGTTGGCCGACAGGACCTCGACCTGCCAACCGCGCAGTTCGGCGTACTTCGAATACATGCGATGCAGGTCACCGGCGAAGATCGCCGCCTCGTCACCGCCGGTACCGGCACGGATTTCGAGAAAGACGTTGTTGTTGTCGAGCGGGTCCTTGGGCACCAGGTAGCCCTGCAGCTCGGCTTCCAGCGCCTCGATGCGCGCGCGCACTTCCGGCCATTCGGCCTCGGCCATCGCGCGGATGTCGGCGTCGGCATCACGCTGCATGACGTCGAGATCGGCGAGCGCACGCGTCGCGTCGCGATGGGCCACATAGCTTTCGGCGAGCGGACCGAGTTGCGCGTATTCCTGCGACAGGCGCCGGAACTTGTCGTTGTCGGCGATCACGCCCGCATCGCCGAGCTCGCGCGCGACTTCCTCGCGGCGTTCGGCCATCGCTTCCAGTTTCTGCAGCAAAGAGGCTTTCATGCTTGCGTCATCGAGTGGATCGTCAACCGGCCGCTCCGAAGCTGGCCCGCCGCACCGCGGCGGGCGCTCACCGGGCGGCTTGCCAAGCCCAGGCAAGCCGCTACCGCCCCGGTTCGCTCCTCGCGGCGTTCGGCCATCGCTTCCAGCTTCGCAAGAAGACTTTGTTTCATGAGTTCAAAAAATATGGGAATGCGCAGCCGGGACGAAAGCGGGCTGCGGGGCGCCGCACCAGTGGCCACGCCGCTAAGGTTCGTCGTCGGGCAGATCGAACAGCTTGCGCGCGGTGTTGAGCAGCATGGCCTGCTCGACCGCATCGGCCTTGCGCAGCACCTGTGAGGGCGCGTGCAGGATCTTGTTGCTGAGCGTGTCGGCGACGAAGCCGAGCACCTCCTCGATCGGCTCGCCGGCGGCAAGCTTGCGACGCGCCTTGTCGAGCACGTCGTCGCGGCTGCTGCGCGCCTGCGCACGCAGCATGCGGATCGTGTTGCCGGCATCACGGCTTTCCAGCCAGCGCGTGAACTGCTGCGCCTGGGTGGTGATCAGCAGTTCGGCCTGCCGCGCCGCTTCCTCGCGCAGCTTCAGATTCTCCGCGATCACCGCGCGCAGATCGTCGATCGTGTAGAGATAGATGTCCTCGAGCGCGGCAACCCGGGGGTCGATGTCGCGCGGCACCGCCAGATCGATCATCAGCACCGGCTTGCGACGCCGCGACTTCACCGCGCGTTCCATCTGCTCGCCGCGCAGCACGAAGTCGCGCGCCGCGGTCGACGCGATCACCATGTCCGCATCGGGCAGGTAGGTGTGCAGATCGTGCAGGCTGATCGCGTAGCCGTGGACTTCGCGCGCGAGGCGTTCGGCCCGCTCCAGCGAGCGGTTGGCGACGACG
This sequence comes from Solimonas terrae, assembly GCF_011067135.1. GTDB lineage: Bacteria > Pseudomonadota > Gammaproteobacteria > Nevskiales > Nevskiaceae > Solimonas > Solimonas terrae. The sequence goes on along the minus strand of NZ_JAAMOW010000003.1, from coordinate 95,086 downwards.
ATGCGACCGACGCCGTGACGTTGCAGGTGTTGCGCGACCAGGCGGATCATTTCGCCGGCGCCGATCAGCACCGCGGTCTGGCCCTTGAGATCGGCAAAGATGCGCCTGGCCATCTGCAGGGCAGCGTAGGCGACCGACACCGGATGCGCACCAACCTGGGTCTGCGACCGCACGAGCTTGGCGACCGAGAACGAATGCTGGAACAGCCGCGACAGGACCGGGCCGATCGCCTTCACTTCGCTGGCGAGCGCATAGGAATCCTTCATCTGGCCGAGGATCTGCGGCTCGCCGACGACCATCGAATCGAGGCCGGCCGCGACCCGCAGGCTGTGCGTGATGCTGCCGAGATCGCGGTGCGTGTAGGCGAATTTCTCGATATAGCCTTCCGGCGCCTGACGCTCGCGGCGCCACCATTCGACCAGCCGGGGCTCCGAATCGAGACCGGCGACGGTCATGATCTCGGTGCGGTTGCAGGTCGACAGGATCGCCGCCTCGTCGATGCCGGGCAGCGCCCGCAGACGCGTCAGCGAGGCCGCCAGATCGGCCTCGGTAAAGGCCAGCCGTTCGCGCGCCTCCACGGGCGCACGATGATGGCTGAGACCGAGCGTGACGAGGGCCATTGGCTATCTGGGCTGAAACTGGTGCTTATTCTACGCCAGCAAGGGCCGCGCCATGGCATCTGCACGGCCCTCCGCGGCGACGCGGAACCTGCTTGCGCGCATAATGTCTTTCATACACAGCCTGCCCGATCCGCTCCCATGCGCTTGTTCCCCTTGATCCGCCATTCCGGTCTCAGCCTGCTGCTTGTCGCCGGCACTGCACTGGCCGCCGGCAAGCCGCCACCGCAGGCCGCCACGCCGCCGGTCGCGACGGACGCCGACGCCCCGGCCAGCGCACCGGAAAGCTCGGCCGGCGCCGAAGCGCAGTTCCATGTGATGGCCGGCGAAATGGCGGCCGGCCGCCACCAGCCGGAAATCGCGGCGCGCGAATTCGTCGCCGCCTTGCAGTCGGTCGACGACGCCGATCTGGCCCAGCGCGCAACGGCACTGGCAATTGCCGCGCACGACGAAGCGCTGGCCCTGCAGGCAGCGCAGCGCTGGCTGCAGATCGATCCGACCTCGATGGACGCACGTGAAGTGATCGCGCGCGTCGCGCTCAGCCACCACGATCTGGCGACGACCACCGCGCAGTGCCAGGCGATCGTCGAAGGTCACTCCGGCGGCATCGACGAAGGCCTGCGCATCGCGGCGTCGATCCTCAGCCAGGCGTCGCCGGAAGACGGTGACGCGGCGATGAGCGTGATCCAGCAACTCGCTGCGCAATACCCGAAGAATGTCGGCGCGCCGCATGCGGTGACGCTGGTCGCACTGCGCTTCAACAAGGACGACATCGCCGACAGCGCCTCGCAGCAGGCACTGAAGATGGCGCCGGATGATCGCGACGAGAAGCTGCTGCGAGTCGGCGTGCTGGCCAAGCTCGGCCGCATCGACGAAGCCGATGCGGCGGTCGACAAGCTGGTGAAGAAGGATCCGAAGGCCGACGACATGCGGCTGGCCTACGCCAAACTGCTGCTCGAATCGAATCAGCGCGAACCGGCGCGCGCGCAGCTGCAGAAGATCCTAAAGCACACGCCGAACCAGAGCGACGCGATGTTCGCGCTGGCAGTGATGGCGATCAACGACAAGGATTACGACACCGCCGAGAACTACCTGAAGCCGCTGCTCGAAGGCGAGCGCAGCGAGGACGCGGCCTTCCAGCTCGGCCGGCTGTACGAACTCAAGGGCGACTACGCGACGGCGCTGCAGTACTACGGCCGGGTCGATCACGGCAACCAGGTGATCGATGCCGTGCTGCACCAGTCGGCGATGCTCGCCAAGCTCGGTCATCTCGACGCCGCGCGTCAGCAGCTGCAGTCGCTGCGCGACAACTTCCCGCAGTTCGCACCGCGCTTCACGCTCGCCGAAGCCGAGCTGCTGCTCGACGCGCAGCAGTACGACGAGGCCCTTGCGGTGCTCAACGCGGCATTGAAGGATCAGCCGAACGACGCCGATCTGCTGTACAGCCGTTCGCTGGTCTACGAACGCATGGACAAGATCGACGACGCCGAGAAGGACCTGCGCACCGTGATCGCCGCACAGCCGGACGATGCCCGCTCGCTGAACGCGCTCGGCTACATGCTGGCCGAACATACCAATCGTCTCGACGAGGCACACGAGCTGATCGGCAAGGCGCTGAGCCTCGATCCGAACGACGCGTCGATCATCGACAGCATGGGCTGGGTCGAATACAAGCGCGGCAACACCGATCTCGCCAGCCGGCTGCTGAAGCGCGCGTTCGCCGACTTCCCCGACCCGGAAGTCGCCGCGCACCTCGGTGAAGTGCTGTGGACGCAGGGCCACAAGGACGAGGCGCGCGACATCTGGAACCACGCGCTCAGCGAGAGCCCTGACCACCCGGTGCTGAAGGAGACCGTGCAGCGCCTGGAACGTTGAGCGCTCGTGCAACCCTCGACGGCGTCCGACGTCTTGAGGGCCGCGAGGCACTGAGCGGCATGCGCCCGGCACGCAAACCGTCACCATGATTCGTCTTCGCATCGTTCGGGGCGCGGCAGTCGCGCTGCTGGCCCTGTGCAGCGCTTGTGCGAACCTGCCGTCGGCGCCGGTCGATCAGGCGCAGATCGACGCGCGCTGGCGCGCGCATCGCGACGAGCTGGCGGCGATCACGCACTTCGAACTGAACGGCCGCGCCGCCTCCCGCCTCGGCGTCAAGGCCGATCTGCGCTGGCAGCAGTTCGAAGACGGCCACTTCAACATCCGCATCGCGGGGCCGTTCGGCGCCGGCGCGGTCGCGATCGACGGCACGCCGCACGATGTCGAGATCCGCACCAAGGACGGCACCGAACACACGAACGATCCGCAGGCCTGGCTGCTGCAGCGCGCCGGCTGGACCTTCCCGATCGATGGTCTGCGCTGGTGGGTGCTCGGCCTGCCGGCGCCCGACACCGCGGCGCAGATCGAGCTCGATGCGCAGGGCCGCCTCGCGACGCTGACGCAGGACGGCTGGACCCTGAACTACGGCGATTACCAGCAGGTCCTGAACCTGGATCTGCCGCGCCGCTTCGAAGCCAGGAACGGGCAGATCACGCTCAAGCTGATCGCCGACGAGTGGCACGACATCGAAACCTCGCGCGGACACCCGCCGTCCTCGTAAACTGCGCGCCTTCCCGGTTTTCGGCGCGCGTACGCCGTGACGACGTTTCCATGACCCAGACTCCCATGCCGGCTGCAGGCCCGTTCACGGCCTCGTTCGCGTGGCCGGCGCCGGCCAAACTCAATCTGTTCCTGCATGTCACCGGCCGCCGCGCCGACGGCTATCATGAGCTGCAGACCCTGTTCCAGTTCATCGATCTGCACGACACCCTGTACTTCGTGCCGCGTGGCGACGGCGAGTTCACGCGCAGCGGCGCCCCGCAAGGCCTCGCCGAACAGGACGATCTGGTGTTACGCGCGGCACGTGCGATCCGCCGCGCTTCGGGCGCCAATCTCGGCGCCGACATCCGCGTCGAAAAGCGCATTCCGCTCGGCGCCGGTCTCGGCGGCGGCTCCAGCAACGCGGCGACCACGCTGATTGCGCTCAATCGCCTGTGGAATCTCGGCCTGCCGAACGACGAGATCGCCCGCATCGGCCTCAGCCTCGGCGCCGATGTGCCGGTGTTCGTGCGCGGACTCGCCGCCTGGGGTGAAGGTGTCGGCGAACGCCTGCGCCCGGTCGTGATCGACGAACCGCACTACCTGGTCGTGACGCCACCGGTCGCGGTCAGCACTGCGGAAATCTTCCGCGCGCCGGAACTGACGCGCGATCACCAGCCGATCGAATTCGCCGATTTCATCGCCGGCCACGGCCGCAACGACTGCGAAGCCGCCACCTGCGCACGCTATCCGGCGGTGCGCGAAGCCCTCGCATGGCTGCGGGAACGCACACCGCGGGCGCGCATGTCCGGCACCGGCGCCTCCCTGTTCGCGGCATTTGCGCAGCGCAGCGACGCCGAGGCACTGGCCGCGCAGCTGCCGTCGGCGTGGCCGCACTTCATCGCGCAGGGCCGCAACCGCTCACCGCTGCTCGACGCCATCGCGCGCTCCTGAACCATGCGCACTACTGGCACAGGCGGTGGCCGACAGGACGCGGGCATCCGATATAATGCGCGCCCGTTCGGACGCGGACTGCCCGGTCCGGACGTCGTTGGGGCGTCGCCAAGTGGTAAGGCAGCAGGTTTTGATCCTGCCAATCGGTGGTTCGAATCCATCCGCCCCAACCAATTCTTCATCGCGAAGCGCGGAGTTGCCGACCGTGCGGGTTTCGTCGCGACCGAGCGCGGCACCTGATCGCTGAATTTTTACGCAGCACCCACGAGAGAAATCGCAGGCGCACGCATGGTCGATCACAAGTTGATGCTGTTCTCGGGCAACGCAAACCCGAAACTTTCGCAGGACATCGCCGGCTATCTGAAGATGCCGCTCGGCCAGGCAATGGTCGGCAAGTTCTCGGATGGCGAGATCCAGATCGAGATTCTCGACAACGTGCGTGGCCGCGACGTGTTCGTCGTGCAGCCGACCTGCGTGCCGACCAACGACAACATCATGGAACTGCTGATGATGCTCGACGCGCTGAAGCGCTCGTCGGCAAGCCGCGTCACGGCCGTCATCCCCTACTTCGGCTATGCCCGCCAGGATCGTCGTCCGCGCAGTGCGCGCGTGCCGATCTCGGCCAAGGTGGTCGCCGACATGATCGGCGAATGCGGCGCCGACCGCGTGCTGACGGTCGACCTGCACGCCGACCAGATCCAGGGCTTCTTCGATATCCCGGTCGACAACGTCTATGCCAGCCCGGTGCTGCTCGGCGAAATCTGGCGCCGCAAGTACGAGAACCTGATCGTCGTCGCGCCCGACGTCGGTGGCGTGGTGCGCGCCCGCGCGGTCGCCAAGCGACTCGACGATGCCGAGCTGGCGATCATCGACAAGCGCCGCCCGAAGCCGAACGAGTCGCGCGTGATGAACATCATCGGCGACGTGTCCGGCCGCACCTGCGTGGTCGTCGACGACCTCGTCGACACCGCCGGCACCCTTTGCAAGGCCGCCGCCGCCCTGAAGGAAGAAGGCGCGATCAAGGTCGTCGCCTATGTCACGCACGCCGTGCTGTCGGGCCCGGCAATCAGCAACATCAGCAATTCCGAACTCGACGAACTGGTCGTCACCGACACGATTCCGCTGTCGGCCGCGGCCGCGGCCTGCCCGAAGATTCGCCAGCTGTCGATCAGTGGCCTGCTCGCCGAAACGATCCGTCGCATCTCGGCCGAAGAATCGGTCAGCTCGCTGTACGTCGACTAGAAACGGCTGCGTGGGCTGCTGCGCTCGGCATCTCGGGCGCGGGTGGTGCTCGAAGTCCTCACGTACTTTTGTACGCTGCGGCTTCTGCGCTCCGTCCTCGCCCGACCTGCCATCGCTCGCTACGCCCACGCAGCGGCTTCCAATGGCACTCCAGTCATCGCAATGACGCGTGGGGGACGCATCATGCGCACGATGAAGCTTCGCATCCTGGCGCTGTGCTGCCTGTCGCTCGCCGCCTGCGGCGAAAGCGGCGCACCGGCCATCAGCGATCCCGCGCCGCCGCACGAAGGGGACGTTCCGGTCTGCGCCGCCGACGGCGCGACGATCGAGCTGGACGGCAGCGTCGCACCGGCCGACGCCAAGACCTATTCCGTGCATCCGTTTCGTGTCGCCACCGGCGTCGGCCGCATCGAGATGAGCTACGGCTGGACCGAACACCAGCCCTCGCTGTCGTCGGTGCCGGAGATCGGCGGCTTCGTCGCCACCACGCTCGATCTCGGCCTCTGGGACCAGCATGGCTATCGCGATGCCGTGGGCTTTCGCGGCTGGAGCGGTTCGCGCGAAGGCCGCATCGACAAGAATCAGTCACCGATCTTCGTGCAGGCGGACAGCGCCGAGCGCGGCTACCTGCCGGGCAAGATCGAACCCGGTGTCTGGTATGCGGATCTCGGGGTCGGCGCGGTTTCGCCGCAGGGCGCGGACTGGACGTTGAAGATCGAATGCAAGGCCGGCGACGGCGGCAGCACACCAGCCGACGATCCGGTCGACAAGACCCACATCGCGAATGCCGCGCCCGGCTGGTACTACGGCGACATGCACATGCACGCCTATCACTCGAATCCGAACGCGCCGGACTGGGACGAGTTCGTCGCACGTTCGCGGGCCGCGAAGCTCGACTTCCTGATGGTCACCGAATACGTGACCACCGAGCACTGGCGCACGCTCGGCGCCGTGCAGCGCGCCAATCCGGATCTCGTCATCTGGCCGGGCCGCGAGATCATCACCTACTACGGCCACGTCATGAGCCACGGCGAAACGCCGCACCTGGCCGAGTACCGGCACGGCTTCGAGGACGTCAGGATCGGCGACATCCAGAAGGCGGTGAAAGCCGACGGCGCGCTGTTCCAGATCAACCATCCGACCAGCTTCCCGCCACCGCTGTTCTCGAACTTCTGCCGCGGCTGCTACTTCCAGCTCGGCGACCAGATCGACTGGGATCGGGTCGACACCATGGAAATCCTCAACGGCCCGGTGCTGACCACGGCATCCGATCTGGGCCTGCCGCTGTCGCAGCCGACCATCGAGAACCCGTTCATGACCACCGCGATCCAGCTCTGGGAGAAGCAATTGCGCGCCGGCCACAAGATCACCGGCGTCAGCGGTTCGGACTCCAAGGGCGTCGAGGCCACCGATGCCGAGCGCCAGCGCGCCGGCTGGGGCAGCAGCGCGACCGCCGTCTATGCCCGTGAACTGTCGCGCGCGGCCCTGAGCGAAGGCCTGCAGGCCGGCCATGTCTACGTGCGCACGCGCGGCGTCGATCGCAGCCCGGCACTGACGTTCACCGCCACCACCGCCGACGGTCGGCACGGCATGTTCGGTGACACCCTGACGGTCGCCGCCGGCGAGCCGGTCACCCTGAGCACCGTCGTCACCGGCGGTCAGGGCCAACTGCTCAGCTACATCGAAAACGGGGTGCCGGTGCGCGTCGTGCCGATCACCGGCGATCCGTTCACCAGCACCATCACCGCCACGCGCCAGCCGGGAACGGAAGGTCCGCTCGGCACCTTCTGGCGCATCGAGACCCGCGATCTGACGTCACGGACCACGCTCGGCAACCCGATCTTCCTCAAAGGCCCCTGATCGGGAGCCCCGCACCGCCCCGGCGCAAAACCCCGCCCCGGCAGCATTTTCGCCCGGCTTTCTGTACAATCCGCGCCCCGTCGTCTGGTCGCGGACGGCGGTCTGCTGTTTTTCGGATTTTTCGGAGTATTTCCATGAAAGAGAATTTTGTTGTTGTCGCGGAACCCCGCGCAGATCAGGGCAAGGGTGCGAGCCGCCGCCTGCGTCGCGAGGGCAAGGTTCCGGCCATCGTCTACGGTGGCACCAATGAGCCGACCGCGATCAGCGTGTCGGGCAACGAGCTGTTCAAGCACCTGAAGATCGAAGCGTTCTATTCGCACATCCTGACCCTGAAGATGGGCGATTCCAGCGAGCAGATCGTGCTCAAGGACCTGCAGCGTCATCCGGTCACCGGCTACGCGATCCACGCCGACTTCCAGCGCGTGCTTGCCGACAAGCTGCTGCACATGCATGTGCCGCTGCACTTCAAGGGCGGTGACATCGCGCCGGGCGTCAAGACCGGCAACGGCATCGTCGAGCATCAGCTCAACCAGGTCGAAGTCGAGTGCCTGCCGAAGGATTTGCCGGAGTTCATCGAGGTCGATCTGTCGGCGCTCGAAGTGAACGAGTCGGTCCACCTTTCGCAGCTCAAGCTGCCGTCCGGCGTCACGCTGGTGCAGCTCAAGCACGACAACGACCAGTCGGTCGCGTCCGTGCATCTGCCGCGCGGTGCGATCGAAGAAGAAGCCGCCGAAGCCGCTCCGGCTGCTGACGCCGCTGCCGCTCCGGCCGCTGCCGACGCCAAGAAGGACGAGAAGAAGAAGTAAGAGCCTGAGCCGCGTGCGGCGCATCCGCACGACCCGCGGCACAGACTTGAAACCGCTCGTCTCTTCCCGGGACGAGCGGTTTTTCTTTGAGCACGACCATGCCCAGTTCCGATCTGCACGCCATTGTTGGCCTCGGCAACCCCGGCGCCGAATACGCGCGCACGCGTCACAACGCGGGCTTCTGGTTCGTTGACGGGCTCGCGGCCGGCGCCGGCGTGTCGTTCCGCACGGAATCGAAATTCCACGGCGAACTCGCACGCATCAGTCTCGGTGGCCGCGATGTGCTGCTGCTCAAGCCGTCGACCTTCATGAATCGCAGCGGTCAGGCCGTGCAGGCGCTGAGTGCTTTCTACAAGCTCGCGCCGGCGTCGATCCTGATCGCCCACGACGAGCTGGATCTGCCGGCCGGCACCGTGCGGCTCAAGGCCGGCGGCGGCCACGGCGGCCACAACGGCCTGCGCGACATCCACAAGGTGCTCGGCGCGGACTACCTGCGGCTGCGCATCGGCATCGGCCATCCCGGCGACAAGAATCTCGTGCTCAATTACGTGCTCGGCCGCGCCACCAAGAACGACGAGACCGCGATTCTCGATGCCTTCGATGACGCCGGCGGCGCCGTCGAGACCTGGCTGGCTCGCGGCTGGGAGCGCGCGGTGACACAACTGCACACCAAACCCGTTCCGCCGTCCGGCGGGGCGTTGAAGTAAGGAACCATCATGGGCATTCAATGCGGCATCGTCGGTCTGCCGAACGTCGGCAAGTCGACCCTCTTCAACGCGCTGACCAAGCAGCAGATCGCCGCGGAGAACTATCCGTTCTGCACGATCGAGCCGAACGTCGGTGCGGTCGGCGTGCCGGACGCCCGCCTGCAGTCGCTGGCCGAGATCGTCAAGCCGCAGCGCATCCTGCCGGCGGCGGTCGAGTTCGTCGACATCGCCGGCCTGGTGGCCGGTGCGTCCAAGGGCGAAGGGCTCGGCAACCAGTTCCTCGGCCACATCCGCGAAACCGATGCGATCGCCCACGTCACGCGCTGCTTCGACGATCCGGACGTCATTCACGTCTCCGGCAGCACCGACCCGATCCGCGACATCGAAGTGATCAACACCGAGCTCGGCCTCGCCGATCTCGACAGCGTCACCAAGGCTGCCGAGCGGCTCGCCAAGACCGCCAAGTCCGGCAACAAGGAAGCGCTCGCCAGGTACGAGCTGCTCAAGCGCATGCAGGCGCATCTCGACAGCGGCCAGCCGGCGCGCTCGCTGGCGCTGGAGCCCGAGGAAAAGCTGCAGCTGCGCGATCTGCACCTGATCACCGGCAAGCCGGCGCTGTACATCGCCAATGTCGACGAGGCCGGACTGAAGAACGGCAACGACTATCTGACGCGCGTCAAGGAATACGCGGCGAACGAAGGCTCGCAGGTGGTCGCGGTGTGCGCGGCGATCGAAGCCGAGATCGCGCTGCTCGACGAGGCCGACAAGCTCGAATTCCTCAAGGATCTGGGCCTCGAAGAACCCGGTCTCAACCGCGTCATTCGCGGCGCCTACGCCCTGCTCGGCCTGCAGACCTATTTCACCGCCGGCGTGCAGGAAGTCCGCGCGTGGACGGTCAAGGTCGGCGCCACCGCGCCGCAGGCGGCCGGCGTGATCCACACGGATTTCGAGAAGGGCTTCATCCGCGCCGAGGTCATCTCCTACGCCGACTATATCCAGTACAAGGGCGAACCCGGCGCCAAGGAAGCCGGCAAGTGGCGCCTGGAAGGCAAGGAATACATCGTTCACGAAGGCGATGTCATGCACTTCCGCTTCAACGTGTAACCAGCGGCATCGCTGCCCCGAAACGCCGGCCTCGCGCCGGCGTTTTGCGTTGCGCCCCCTGGCCGCTCAGCTGCGCGCAAGCTGCCGGTATTATGGTGCGAGCGCTCCGGTTCACATGAACGGGCCCGGACATTCAGAGAAAGCACACGGAAGCGCGCAGGCGCTCGAGGGAGGTTCTTTGAAATCCACGATGCAGCTGCTGCTCGACGCGATCGGTCGCGGATTCGACGGCGGCACCCTGGAATTCGTGGCCGGCGACGAGACCTGGACCCTGGGTCGCGGCGAGCCGCACGCCAGGGTGCTGCTGCGCGACGCCAGCGTGCTGCGCGACATCCTCGTCCGGCCGTCGCTCAAATTCGGCGAGACCTACATGGATCAAGGCTGGGAACCGGCCGATGGCGATCTGCTGCGCGTGCTCGAGGTCGGCCTGAAGTTCGAGGACAACCTCGAACACCGCATGAAGGGCCGTCGCGTCCGTGCACTGCTGGCGCAGATGATGGAACTCAACAATCCGCTCGCCAGCCAGCACAACGTCGAACATCACTACAACCTTGACGCCGACCTTTATCGGCGCTTCCTCGACGAGGGCATGTTTTATTCCTGCGCCTACTTCGCGCAGCCGGAGCTGACGCTGGAGGCAGCACAGCAGGCCAAGTGCGCACTGATCGCCCGCAAGCTGGATTTGAAGCCCGGTGCCCGCGTGCTCGACATCGGTTGCGGCTGGGGCGGACTGGCGATCCACCTGGCGCAGCATCACGGCGTGCATGTCACCGGCATCACGCTGTCCAGCGAACAGCTCGCGATCGCGCAGGAAAGCATCGACACGCTCGGCCTCGCCGATCGCATCGCATTCAGGCTCGAGGACTACCGCAACACAGAGGGCGCATTCGACGCCGTGGTCAGCGTCGGCATGTTCGAGCACGTCGGCCGTCCGCAGTATCCGACCTTCTTCCGGCGCGTACACGAACTGCTCAAGCCCGACGGCACCGCACTGATCCACAGCATCGGCCGGCTGTCGCCACCCGGCACCGGCAACGCGTGGATCCGCAAATACATCTTTCCCGGCGGCTACATTCCGGCGGCATCGGAAACCCTGGCCGTGATCGAAAAAAGCGGCCTGCTGCTGAACGATCTCGAAGTCTGGCGCTTGCACTACGCACAGACACTTGCGCACTGGACCCGCCGTTTCCAGGCCGAGCGCCAGCACTTTGCCGATACGCTGGGCGAGCGCTTCTGTCGCATGTGGGAGTTCTACCTGCACGCCAGCGAAGCCTCGTTCCGCTGGGGTGGACTGTCGGTCTTTCACCTGCAGCTGACCCGGCAACTCGAACGCCTGCCGCTGACCCGCGACTATCTGTACGCGCCGCCCTGAACGCGGTTCTCGACGCGCCCGGCCGTTTTCCCTACAATGCGCGCCCCACGTGGTGATGTAGCTCAGACGGTTAGAGCGCGGCACTCATAATGCTGAGGTCGGTGGTTCGATTCCACTCATCACCACCAACTTTCTCAACGAGTTGCGAAGGTCACTTTTTCGCCACTTCGTCTGCCGTACCGGATTTGTGCCATGTCGGCGGCACATGCTCCCCAGGCGCTCCCTTTTCAACATGCGTCTCGTCGGCCCTCCCCATCATCGCGGCTGGCTGCGAAAACCGGTGAGGCGAATCAGACGCTCAGCGACTGCCAGCCGTGCTGCGGATCGAAACGCCAGCGCGAACCGCAACCCAGACACATGAACGACTGCACGCGCGTCTTCCGTGTGGTCGCATCGACCTGTCGCTTGCCGGGTGCCGTCTCGACGAGACTGCGATGCGGCACGAGGCCGGAATGGTCCCGTTCCAGAGCTGCACATTCACTGCAACGCATCGACATTGACTGGATGGCCTGAAGAGGCCCGTCCGACGACGCTCAGTTGAACGGGCCGCGCGACGGCATGTCGCGCACGATGGGCTTCCATACCGCACGAAAATGCCGCGACACTTCCTCGGTCACGGCAAGGCCGCCGGTGTGATCGCGGCACAGCCAGCCGGCCTTCACCAGACGCGCTTCGTCTTCGGCGAACGGCCTGTTGGGAGATTGCTGCTTGAACAGCTGGTAGAGAAAACTGAAATCGTGATCGCTACAGCCGGTGGGAAACGGCATGGCGAAACTCGGTAGCGAATGGAGTGGCAGTTTGCGCCCAAATGCGTCCGGCGGCAAAGCGGCGACAGGCAGATCGCCGCCCTATTTCGCCGGCGTTGCCTTCGCGGCGCGCATGATCAGCGCATCGGGCGCGAAGCTGCGCGAATGCTTGGCTGGGCCGCGCGTCCAGGTGCAGCGCACGGTGCCGGCCGCCTTGTCGACTGCGGCGATCTTCATGCGCAGACCACCTTCGCGATCGATGACGATATCGCCTACTTTGAATTGAGATTCCATCGATGTTCTCTGTGGTCGTGCCTCGCAAGGCAGTGGACCACGGTGCGCCTGCGCCGCGATTTATGCAATCTGGCGCGCGGCGACCAGGCGATTGCGGCCGTCACGTTTGGCGCAATACATCGCGCCGTCGGCGCGACCGAGCGCATCGTGGATCGACTCGCCCGGGCCGACGACGGCCAGACCGATCGATGCCGTGAGGTGTATCGCTGTGCCATCGTGGCTGCGCAGCGTCGCGTCGGCAATCGCGCAGCGAATGCGCTCGGCGATTTCCTGGGCGGCCGGTTCCGCGGTGGCTGGCAGCAGTACGCCGAATTCCTCGCCGCCGAGACGGGTCAACAGATCGCCGGCGCGCAGGCGCGGCTCGACGACCGCCTTCATCGCACGCAACGCGCGGTCGCCGGCCGCGTGGCCATAGGTATCGTTGATCGACTTGAAACGATCGAGGTCGATCATCAGCACGGCGACCGGCTCGCCCGAGCGCCGCGTGCGATTGAGAATGCGCGCTGCTTCGTCGAGAAACGCGCGGCGGTTGGGCAGGCCGGTGAGCTCGTCGGTCAGGGCACGATGCTGCAGCACCTCCTCGTGTGCGATGCGGCCGCTGATGTCCTGGATCTGCGAAATGAAATGCAGCGGCTTGCCGTCCGAAGTGCGCAGGATCGAGACATCGAGCTGAATGTAGATCGTGTGTCCGTAGCGATGAAAATAGCGCTTCTGCATCCGGTAACGGTCGCGGTCGCCGCGCAGCAGCTGTTCGACGTATTCGATATCGCGGGCGAGGTCGTCCGGATGGGTAATGTCCTGGAAGGTCATGCCGAGCAGCTCGCGCTCCGAATAGCCGAGCATCTCGTGCAGCGCAGGGTTGACGTCCTTGAAACGGCCATCAAGCCCGACGATTGCCAGACCGATCGGCGCGTTCTCCAGAGTCAGGCGAAAGCGTTCGTGGCTCTCCGCCAGCGCATCGTGGCTGCGCTGCAGTTCCTCGTTGATGCGACGCAGGGAGTCGCCGGCCGCCGAATTGAAGCGCAGCAGCGCCGTCGCTTTCGGCAGCATCGGCCAGAGCATGACCGCGGTCAGGATCGATGCGGTCGCAGTGATGATCCGCACCGAAATCTCGATCCGGTAGATCGGATGCCAGATGTTGACGATATCGATGAGATGGCCAGCGCCGCAGGCGAAGATGAACGTGCTGAACATCATGAACACCCAGTTGAAATGCAGACTGGGATTGCGCCGGATGAACACCATCAGCGCCAAAGGAATCGAGAAGTAGGACAGCGCGATCAGCGCGTCGGCGCCGACCTCGGCGAACACCAGCATCGGGTCCCATGCCAGGCAATAGCCGTGCGGGATGAATCCGCTGCTGCTGAAAAGTTCGCTGGCCATGATGAACGCGCCCTGCCCGATCGATGAACGATTATGGGAACCTCGCGCGCACTTGCGATCCTCAGAAGTGATCAACGGCCTGTGGATAACGCCGAACGGTTCGCCAGGCGGCAGTCCGCGCGCCGGGGGGCAACCGCCATACCGACGGGCTATGCTCATGCGATGAACGATCCGCGCGTGTTCTTTGCCGCCGAGCGCACCCTGTTCGCATGGCTGCGCACCGGCCTGACGATCATCGCGCTCGGCTTCGTCGTCCAGCGCTTCGGCCTGGTCCTGCGCCTGTTCGCGCTCGATCATCCGGCTGCGATCACCCTGCCCGGCGCGGTCCGGCCTTCGGCCGCGCTCGGTGTCGCGCTGGTGCTGCTCGGCAGCATCACCATCCTGATCGGAGCCTGGCAGCATCGCGCCTATGTGCGCAGCCTGCCGCGTGATGCCTTGCCACCGGGGTACCGCAGCGAAGCGGCGATCGTGATTGCGGTGCTGGTCGCCATCGCCGGCCTGATGCTGGGAGGCTATCTGGCGCTGTAGGGGGTCAGTGGAAATCACGCGACAGGTACGGCAGCCTGGCGATCCAGTGCGAGCGGTCGGCGAATTCCTCGGCGATCACATGAATGATCCAGCCGTCCTCGTCCGAACCCTGTTTCTGCAGCCTGCCGCGTGCCAGCAGGAAACTGCCGCCGACCACCGCCTCGCGCTGCGCCTCGATCAGCGGCGGCCGCACGATCAGATTGACGATACCGGTGTCGTCCTCCAGCGTGATGAACATCGTGCCCTTCGCCGAGCCCGGCCGCTGGCGGAACATGACGATGCCGCCGACCCGCACATGACTGCCGTCGGCGGTTCCACGCAGACGCTCGTTCGGCAGTACCCGATGGCGATCGAGGCGCGGCCGCAGCAGCGCCGTCGGATGCCGGCGCAGACTCAGGTGCGTGGACTGGTAATCGGCCAGCACGTCCTCGCCTTCGCTTGGTGCGGCAAGCGCAACGGCCTCGTCGGGCAGATCGGCCCCGGCCAGCACGCCGCCCAAGTGCGCATGCCCGCGGGTCTGCCAGCGCGCCTGGAAGCGATGGCCGGCCAGCGCCTGCAGCGCGTCGGCGCTGGCCAGTACATCGAGTTCACGCGCGCTCAATGCGGCGCGGCGCGCAAGATCGTCGATGGTCGCGAACGGGCCTGCCGACCGCATGGCTTCGAGACGCTGCGCCGCTTCGGCATTGAAGCCACGGATCAGGCGCAGACCGAGGCGGATCGCGGCCTGGCCTTGCGCGTCGCGTTCCAGATGGCAATCCCAGCGGCTGTACCGCACATCGACCGCGCGCACGTCGACGCCGCTGCGCTGCGCTTCCCTGACGAGCATCGAGACCGGATAAAACCCCATCGGCTGGGCATTGATCAGGCCGCACACAAATGCCGCCGGCCGGTGCCGCTTCAGCCACGCCGACTTGTATGCAAGCAGGGCGAAGCTCGCCGCGTGGCTTTCCGGAAAGCCGTAGGAACCGAACCCCTCGATCTGCCTGAAGATGCGCGCCGCGAATTCGTCGCTGTAGCCGCGTGATTTCATGCCGGCCGTCAGCTCTTCGCGGAACCGGTCGACGTGGCCGTTGCGCTTCCACGCCGCCATCGCACGGCGCAGGGCGTCGGCACGACTCGCGGTGAAGCCGGCCGCGACCATCGCGATCTGCATGACCTGCTCCTGGAAGATCGGCACGCCGGACGTGCGGCCGAGCACACTGCGGATCGGATCGCCCGGACCCAGCGGATATTCGATCGTCTCCGGCGGCTTGTGCCGCTGCTTCAGGTACGGATGCACCATGCCGCCCTGGATCGGTCCCGGCCGCACGATCGCGACCTGCACGGTAAGGTCGTACATGGACTTCGGGCGCAGCCGCGGCAGCATCGACATCTGCGCGCGCGATTCGATCTGGAACACGCCGACGGTATCGGCGCGGCAGATCATCTCGTAAGTCGCCCGCGTGTCCGGGTCTTCGTCGCAGCCATGATCGCGGATGCTTTCGTAACTGACGGCGTCGTCACCGAACGCGTGCAGCTGTTCGAGCATGCGGCGCAGCGCGCTGAGCATGCCGAGCGCGAGCACGTCGACCTTCAGCAACCCCAGGGTTTCGAGATCATCCTTGTCCCACTGGATGATCGTGCGATCCGGCATGGCCGCGTTCTCGACCGGCACCAGCTCATGCAGCGGTCCGTCGGAAATCACGAAGCCGCCGACATGCTGCGACAGATGGCGCGGGAAGCCGCCGTCGATCAAGGTGCCGGCGAGCGCCAGCCAGCGCCGGATGCGCGGCAGCTGCGGATCGACACCGACCGCGCGCAAGCGTTCGCCGAGTTCGTCCGGATCGTCCCACCAGGCCAGCGACTTGGCGACGCGATCGACGACCTCCTCGCCGATGTCGAGCGCGCGGCCGACATCGCGCAGCGCCGAACGCGTGCGATAGCCGATCACGGTCGCGGCAATCGCGGCGCGATCGCGGCCGTATTTGTCGAACACGTACTGGATCACCTCCTCGCGCCGCTCGTGCTCGAAGTCGACATCGATATCCGGCTCCTCGTCGCGCTCGCGCGACATGAAACGCTCGAACAGCAGCTGGTTGCGTTCCGGATCGACCTCGGTGATGCCGAGCACGTAACAGACCACCGAATTCGCCGCGCTGCCGCGGCCCTGGCAGAGGATGTTGCGGCTGCGCGCGTATTCGACGATGTCGTAAACCGTCAGGAAAAACGGCTCGTGCTCCTTTTCGGCGATCAGCGCCAGCTCCTTCTCGATGGTCGCGCGGATCGCTGGCGGACAACCGTGCGGCCAGCGCCGCGGCAGGCGCTGCACGACCAGGTGTCGCAGCCAGCTGGTGGGCGTGTGGCCGGCGCCGACGACTTCCTTCGGATACCGGTAGCGCACCTGCTCGATGCGGAAGGCGCAGCGCTCGGCGACGCGCAGGCTCTCGGCCAGCAGCGCGTGCGGATACAGCGACTGCAGATCGGCGAGCGTGCGCAGATGGCGCTCGCCATTCGGGAACAGACGCGTGCCGCAGCGCTCGACCGGGCGGTGATGGCGCAGGGCGACCATCACGTCCTGCAGCGCGCGGCGCGCAGCGCAGTGCATGTGCACGTCGCCGCTGGCGACCAGCGGCAACGCGAAACGCCGGGAAAGTTCCTGCAGGCCGGCGAGTCGCCCGGCATCGCGACCATCGCGATGCAGCTCGACTGCGATCCACAGGCGTCCACCGTAACGCTCGCGCAGCCAGGCGAGTTCGTCGAGTTCGTTCACGCCGCGCGGTATCCACAGCAGGCTGGTGCCGGGCAGCGGCGCGTCAAAGTCGGCGCGCGTCAGCCGGTACGCACCCTTGTCCGTCGCGCGGCGTGCCTGCGTGATCGTCCGGCACACGGCGCTGTAACCGGCCTGGTCTTCGCAGAGCGCGACGCAACGCAGGCCGTCATCGAGATTCCATTCGCAGCCGACCAGCAACTCGGCATGCGCCTGCGCGCATTCGCGATAGTCTCGTATCCGCTCGTAGCCACGCACCGCGCCGGCCATCGAGCATTCGTCGGTCAGCGCCAGCGCGCGATAGCCGAGCGCAGTCGCGGCCTCGACCAGCTCCTGCGGCATCGACGCACCGCGCCGGAAGCTGAACGCGGAGACGGCATGCAGTTCCGCGTAGCCCGGATTCATGCGCCGGATCGCGGCTCGGGCGCGGGCGTCATCCGGCGCCGTCACGCCCACAGCCCGTGCAGGAACCAGCGTTCGCTGTCGCGCTCGCGGTAAACCCAGGCGCGCGCATGCTGCCATTCGATGTCGTGGTAATCGCGACGCTGATCGGCGTCATCCCACCAGCCGCTTTCGATGCGCTCGGGCGGTGTATCCGGCAAGTCCGGCGTCGGCAGCGGCAGCGGCTTGCGCAGCAGCCACAGCGGGCGCGGCCGGTGAGGAACGTCGAGCGGCAGATTCGCATCGGCACGTCGCCAGGCCCGCTCGGGACGGTATTCGTCGTGAATCGCCGGCGTCCACAGCGCCGACTCGCCGAGCCGAGCTGCGACACGCTCGATCGCGCGCGTCCAGTCGCCGCCGGCATCGGCGGCCTCGAACAGATCGGTCTGCGGCACCTCGGTTTCGGCGATGTCTTCGGCACGCAGTTCCAGTGCGCGCACCGCCGCGCCCAGCGGCGCACGCAGCAGGCGCTCGCGCAGCGCGTCGAAGATGCGCGAGCCATCGCGATGTGCATCGCCGAAGCGCAGGACGAAGGACGAGCGGCGCTGCTGCGCGTGCAGGCAGAGCAGCCGCACCGCGCGCAGGCCGACGTCGCGCGCGCGCAGCCAGGCCTGCAGTTCGAACGCAAGCCGGCGCAAGGGAAACAGCAGCGCCTCGACCTGCTCGATCTCGGCGGCAAGATCGAAGCGCCGCCGGAATCCGGTGGACGGCACGATCGCCACGCCGGGTTCGGCGGCACGTCCGCAGAGCTGATCGAGTTCGCGCAGGCGCGCAGCGCCGAAGCGGCGTGCGAACGCGGCGCGCGGCACGGCCAGCAGATCGCCGATCCGGCGCAGACCGACACCCTGCAGCGCATCGAGCTGCGCGCGCGGCCACGGCAAGGCCGCCGTCGGCCAGGCCGCGAGCCGGTCCTGCAGCTGCGCCGGCTCGCGAATGGCGATGCCGTCCTGCAGGCATGCGAACAGCGCGCTCGCCGCGCGTGTCGGAGCCACCGCCAGCTGCGCATGCTGCTGCAGCTCGGCGAGATCGCCACGCAGGCGCTCGCGCATTGCGCGATAGCTGCCGAACAGGCGCAGGCTCGCAGCGATCTCGACCCACAGCAAGGCCTGCGGCACGCGGCCGACTTCCGCGAGATCGCGCATCTCGGCATGGACCGGACTGCCGTAGCGATAAATCCAGTGCGCAAGCTGCTGCAGCGCCGCCTGCTCGGCCTTGTGGCTGCGTGCGTGGGCGCGCAAGCCCGGTTGCAGCGACAGCGCCGCACCGAGCGGCGTGCCGATGCCGGCACCAGGCGCGGCGGTGATCAGCCAGCGGCTGGCGCCGCGCTGATCGGTGACGACATCGAGCGGATCGCCGAAGCCGAGCGCCTCGACCGGCAAGCGCGGAAAATGCAGGCAGAGCCACAACACGGCGCACCCTCAGGCATCGAGCGCGCAGGTGCGCGTCGGTCGCGCGCCGCGACACTTCAGCACTTCGATCTGCGTGGCGCCGCCGACCCGTGCGATCTTCAGACGCAGGGCCGCGACCGAGTTCGCGTCGTGTCGCATCAGGCGTCGATAGACCAGGGCAATGCCATCGCCGGTTTCGGCCGCGAGCTGCAGGCGCCGCTGGGCAATGGTGTCGATGCCGTCCTGCCAGAGCAGCACGGCGCCGGCCCGTGCGCGCAGCAACTCTTCGGCGGCCCACAACGCATCGCTGTCGTTGATCGTCTCGATGACCGTGAGCTGCGCGAGCACCACGCCGTACTGGCGCAGCGCCGGCGCGTACGGCAGATGCGGCGGCGCAATCAGCGCGAGTCGGCGCCTGCCCTGGGTCAGGCGCGCGGCCAGCGGCATTGCCAGCTGCAGCTCGCCGACACCGGCAGTGGCGTAGACGATTTCACTGAGACTCGCGCACGGCCAGCCGCCGCCCGGCAAGGCGGCATCGAGCTGTGCATGACCGGTGGCCTGCGCGCGCAGCGGTGCCTGCGTCGCGCCACGCCAGAGTCGCGTATCGCGCAGCAGGCTCTGCAGGGATTCGGCACGCGTGCTCATGAAAACCGCGCACGCCGGCTCAGGCGAGACTGAAGCCGCCGTCGCGGATCAGACCGACGGCGCGGCCTTCGATCACCAGCTCCTGGCGTTCGAGATCGATGCGGATCGGCGCGAAGTCCGGATTCGCCGGCAGCAGCCGCACGAGGCTGCCGTGCCGCTCGAAGCGCTTGACGGTGACCTCCTCGCCAAGCCGCGCGACGACGATCTGGCCGTTCTCGGCGATCGGCGTGCGTTTCACCGCGAGCAGATCGCCGGGCAGGATGCCGGCGTCGCGCATCGACCAGCCCTGCACGCGCAGCAGGAAATCCGGCGCCGGATGGAACAGCTGCCGATCAAGCTTGTAATGCGCCTCGATGCTTTCGGTCGCCAGCATCGGCATGCCGGCCGCGACCCGCCCGATCAGCGGGATGCGGTCCTGCGGACCGGCCTGCATGGCTTCGTTCGCCGCGTCCGCCAGCACGCGAATCCCGCGCGACGCGCCCGCGCGCAGGTCGATCGCACCCTTGCGCGCCAGCGCGCGCAGATGATCTTCCGCCGCAGTCGGCGAGCGGAATCCGAACGCCGTGACGATTTCCGCCCGCGTCGGCGGCGCGCCGTGTTCGGCACGATGGCGCAGGATGAAATCGAGGATTTCGGCTTGTCGCGGGGTCAATTCATCCATGGCGGGCTCGATAACTGTTTTTTTATACAGTGCCCGAAATCCGGCCGCCTGTAAATCCGGAGCGCCGCTTCAGGGCGCGGCCGGTGCCCCGCCGTTTCAGTCGTGCGCCGCGATGCCGATCACGGTCCGGCTGTCGTCGGTCTGCACGGTGGCGACCGGCTGCAGTTCCCAGCCGGCGGCACGCCAGGCATCGAGCCCGCCGAGCAGCGGGCGCACATCGCTGAAGCCGAGCGCACGCATGCGCTTGGCGACGACCGCCGCGGAAATCTCGTTCGGGCACGAGCAGTACAGCACCACCTGCGCCTTGCGCGTCAGCTGTTCGATCTCGTGCTCGAGGCGATCGAGATCGACCGTGCGCGCGCCGGGAATCCGCCACGGGTCCTGCGCGCGGCCCTCGGGCGAGCGCACATCGATCACGATCGGCGCCGCGCCGGCCGACATCAGCGCGTACAGCTCGTCGGTCGAGATGCGGCTCATCTCCAGTGCCCGCAGCAGACGACGGCGACGGACCCAGCGATAGGCGATGAAGCCGGCCAGCACCAGCAGGACGGCGGCGCCCAGCCCCAGGCCGAAGTGCTGCAGCATCAGCAGCAGGGCGTCGACCTGATCGGCGAACAGATAACCGGCCAGCAACCCGGCCCCGACCCACAGCATCACGCCGAACAGATCATGCAGCGCGAAACGGCTGAACGGCACTGCGGCGACGCCGGACATCGGCACCGACACCACCGACAGACCCGGCACGAACCGCGCGACCAGCAGGATGCGGATGCCGCGCCTGGCAAAAAAGCTCTCGGTGCGTCGCACGCAGCTGTCCTGCGACAGCGACAGACGGCACAGCAGACGCAATACACGGAACCCGTGGCGGCGACCGGCGGCGTACCAGATGCTGTCGCCGATCAGGCCACCGGCCACGGCCCCGCCGAAGCTGAGCGCGCCCAGCGCCAGACCGCTTTGCGGTGCGAGTGCCGCCATGCTGCCGGCATAGATCAGCGCCGGCAGGGTCGGCACCGGCATGCCCAGCGATGCGGCCGTCACGCACAGGCAGGCCAACAGCGCTGCCAGCAAATCCGGAGTGAGGGTATGCAGCATGTTCGAAGCAGGTGCTTTGCGTCCCGGCGGTGACGACAGGTGTCCACCGGGCGCCAGTCTAAGGCCTCGCCTCGCCGCCGGCATGGCAGTGCCATGTCGTGCGCCGGCTCGTCCGGACGCGGCGTGCATCGATGCCGCTTCGGGCGCTAAAGTGCGCACCCCCCGGCGGTACGTGCAGCGGAGAATGACGTGGAAAAGCAGGAAGCCCAGGCGATTGCCAGTCTCGTGCGGAAAATCGAAGAACAGCTGATCGAACTGCGCGGTGCGGAAATGGCGAACACGCTCGCGGTACGCGCACTGCTCGACCAGCAGGGCAATGCCGAACAGCTGCGCGCGACGATCGCCGCCGATCTCGGCGATGCCTGGCCGGCCAATCCGCAGGCCACGACCGAGGAACGGGCCTTGCGCAAGGCGGTGCAGAAGACCCTGAAGCAGCTGGGTTGCAGCCTGTCGGGGCAATAGTCGCGGCATCGATCCGCGCGGCCGATGCCCGCGCGGCGAAAAAAACAGAACCATGAGGAGTTGCGGTCCGTGACGTCGATCACCCCAGCCTTCGCGCGCGTCGCCCTCGGCGTCGTGCTGCTGACGCCGCTCGGCGTCCACGCCGACACCGGCACCGATGCCGACACCGTCGTCGTCACCGCCACCCGCCTGCCGGAATCGAGCTTCGAAGTACCGGCGTCGATCGACGTGATCGACGGCGATCGCTTCCACGACGACACGCTGGCGGTAAACCTGTCTGAAGGTCTGTCCGGGGTCGCCGGCCTGTCGGCGCGCGATCGGCAGAACTATGCGCAGGACACGCAGATTTCGGTGCGCGGCTTCGGCACGCGTTCGAGCTTCGGCATCCGCGGCGTGCGCCTGTTCACCGACGACATTCCGGCGACGCAGCCGGATGGCCAGGGGCAGATCTCGCATTTCAGTCTCGCCAGCGCCGATCGCGTCGAGGTACTGCGCGGGCCGTTCTCGGCGCTGTACGGCAATTCCTCCGGCGGCGTGATCCGCATTTTCACCGCCGACGGCCATGACCCGGCCAGCGTCTACGGCGGCTTCGCCGGCGGCAGCTTCGACACCTGGCGTGAAAATCTCGGCGCGCAGGGCAAGCTCGGCATCGCCGACTACAACCTCGCGTACTCGAACTTCCAGACCGAGGGCTTTCGCGATCACAGCGCCGCCAGGCGCCGCTCGTTCAACGGCAAGCTCGATCTGCAGCTCGGCGACGCCGATCGACTGAGCTTCGTGCTCAACGATTTCCGCTCGCCGGAAGCACTCGATCCGCTCGGCCTGACCCGCGCCCAGTTCGACGCCAGCCCGAAGCAGGCCGCGCCACAGGCCGAACAGTTCAACACGCGCAAGCGCGCCGAGCAGACCCAGGGCGGCATCACCTGGTCGCATCGCATCAGCGATGCCCAGAGCGCCGAACTGATCGGCTATTACGGATCGCGCGGCATCGTCCAGTTCCTCGCGATTCCGGCGGCCGCACAGAAAAGCCCGACGCATTCCGGCGGTGTCGTCGATCTGGGCACCGACTATGGCGGCAGCGAGGCACGCTGGCAGTACCGCGGCGGCAATGCCGAGCGGCCGTGGTCGCTGGTCGCCGGTCTGAGCTACGACGATCTGCGCCAGCATCGCCAGGGCTACGAGAATTTCGTCACCGACGGCAGCGACACCGAACTCGGCGTGCGTGGCGCGCAGCGTCGCGACGAGATCGACACGGTCTACAGCCTCGATCAGTACCTGCAGGGCAGCTGGCGTTTCGCCGAGCGCTGGGACGCGCAGCTCGGCGTGCGCCATAGTCATATCGCGTTCAAGTCCGACGACCACTACGTCACCAGCAGCAACCCGGACGACAGCGGCCGGACGCACTACGACGCCACCACGCCGGTCGCCGGACTGATGTATCGCGCCAGCGAGGATGTGCACCTGTACGCCGCCTACGGCCGCGGCTTCGAGACGCCCACCTTCGCCGAGCTTGCCTACCGTCCGGATGGCGCCGGCCTGAACTTCGATCTCGATGCGGCGCGCAGCAACAACGCCGAACTCGGTGCCAAGCTCCGTCTCGGCAAGGCAACGCGCGCGCAGCTCGCCGTGTTCGACACCGAAACCCGTCACGAGCTGATCGTGCTCAGCAACAGCGGCGGCCGCACGACCTACGGCAATGCCGGCCGCACGCGCCGACAAGGCGCGGAAGCCGAACTGAGCAGCCAGCTCGCCGCGTCCTGGCGCATCGAGCTGGCGTACACGCTGCTCAATGCCCGGGTGCGCGAGGACTATCAGGCCTGTTCGGGCATGCCGTGCACGAGCCTGAACACCACCATCCCCGCCGGCAACCGCATTCCGGGCATTGCCGAATCGAATGCGTACGCGGCCCTGCGCTGGGGCGGCGACAGCGGCTGGCACGCAGGCACCGACGTTCGCTATCTGAGCCGCGTCGCGGTCAATGACGGCAACAGCGAATCGGCGCCGTCGTACGTGATCGCCGGCCTCGACGGCGGCTATGTCTTCGATCTGCCGACCGTGCGCGTGCGCACCTTCGTCAATCTCGATAATGTTCTGAACCGTGACTACGTCGGCTCGGTGATCGTCAACGACGGCAATGGCCGCTACTACGAGCCAGGCCCCGGCCTGTCGGTGCTGGCCGGCTTCGGCGTCGAGTGGAAGTACTGAGCCGCCCCGATTCGATCACCCGACATCCCCGCCCGCTCCGCAGGAACGCCATCATGTCTTCGCCCGCGTCGGCCTTCGTCTGGACCGACAGATACAAGCTCGGCTACGAGCGCATGGACGACACGCATCGTGACTTCGTCGAAAAGGTCGATGCGCTGCTCGGCGCCGGCGACACCGAACTGGCGGCGCGCCTCGATGCGTTCATCGCACACGCCGAAGCGCATTTCGACGAAGAGAAGGAGTGGATGCAGAGCACCGGCTTTCCCGCCGCCGACTGCCACATCGACGAACACGCGGCGGTCATGAAATCGGTACTCGAGGTCCGCGAGCTGCTGTCCGCTTCACCCGGCACACGCGCCTTCGACGCGACGCGCTCGCTGGCGCGGGCGCTGGTCGACTGGTTCCCCGGCCACGCGACCTATCTCGACTCCGCGCTGTCGGCGTGGATGTGCAAGCGCGTCTACGGCGGCAAGCCGGTGGTCTTTCACAGGGACTGAGCCGCGAGTGCGGCGTCCGGTTTATTTGCGCTGCAGGGCGTCGAACAGGGCGGCGCCCAGCGAACCCTGCGGCGCTGCGGCCGGCCGCGGCTTCTGTGGCGCCGGCTTGCGCGGCGCATGGGTGGCAGCCGTGCGCGCGGTCGACGACGGAACGCCCGCATCGCCATCGTCCTTTTTCATCGACAGCGCGATGCGCTTGCGTTTGGCGTCGACGTCGACCACGCGCACCTTCACGACATCGCCCGCTTTCACGACATCGTGCGGGTCCTTGACGTAACGATCGGCGAGCCGCGAGACGTGCACGAGGCCATCCTGATGGACGCCGATGTCGATGAAGGCGCCGAACGCCGCGACATTGGTGACCGTGCCTTCGAGCATCATGCCGGGCTTCAGGTCCTTGATGTCGTGCACATCGTCGTTGAACGTCGCGGTCCGGAACTCGGGGCGCGGATCGCGGCCCGGCTTTTCCAGCTCGACGAGAATGTCGCGCACCGTCGGCAGGCCGAAATGATCGTCGACGAACTTGCGCGGATCGAGCGCGCGCAGGGTCTTGCTGTCGCCCATCAGCGTGCGCAGATCGCGGCCGCAGGCGGCAACGATCCTGGCGGCCAGGCCATAGGCCTCCGGATGCACGGATGAGGCATCGAGCGGCTCGTCGCCGTTGCCGATGCGCAGGAAGCCCGCGCACTGCTCGAAGGTCTTGGGGCCGAGCCGCGCCACTTCCAGCAGCTCGCGACGAGTCCTGAACGCGCCGGCCTGATCGCGATGCGCGACGATCGCCTCGGCCAGCGAACCACCGAGGCCGGACACGCGCGCCAGCAACGACGCCGACGCCGTGTTGAGATCGACACCGACCGCGTTGACCGCGTCCTCGACCACCGCATCGAGCATCTTCGCGAGCCGGTACTGGTCGACGTCGTGCTGATACTGGCCGACGCCGATCGCCCTGGGTTCGATCTTCACCAGCTCGGCGAGCGGGTCCTGCAGGCGCCGGGCGATCGACACCGCGCCACGCAGCGACACGTCGAGATTCGGGAATTCGGCTGCAGCCGTGGCCGACGCCGAGTAGACCGACGCGCCGGCTTCGCTGACGACGACCTTGATCGGCTTCGGCGGCGCGAGATTCGCCAGCAGATCGGCGACCAGCTTGTCGGTTTCGCGGCTGGCGGTGCCGTTGCCGATCGCGATCAGCTCGACCCGGTGCTGCGCGATCAGGCGCGCGATCTCGGCCTGCGCGCCGCGCAGATCATTGCGCGGCTGGAACGGATAGACAGTCGCCGTGTCGACCAGCTTGCCGGTGTGATCGACGACCGCGAGCTTGACGCCGGTGCGGATGCCGGGATCGAGGCCCATCGTCGCCTTCGAGCCGGCCGGCGCGGCGAGCAGCAGATCCTTGAGGTTGCGCGCGAACACGTGAATCGCCTCGTCCTCGGCGCGCTCGCGCATCTCCATCATCAGGTCCATCGCCAGGCTGAACGACAGCTTCACGCGCCAGGTCCACTTGGCGACATCGAGCAGCCAGGCATTGGCCGCCGCACCGCCGGCCGGGATCGCATAGGCGTCGGCGATCATTTTCTCGGCCGGCTTGAGCGTCGAGACATCGTCGGCATCGACCTCGATCTCCAGCGTCAGCACTTCCTCGTTGCGACCGCGCAGCATCGCCAGCGCCCGGTGGCTGGGCACGGTCGCCCAGCGCTCGTGATGATCGAAATAATCGGAAAACTTGGCGCCGGCTTCCTGCTTGCCTTCGGCGACTTTCGCACGCAGCACCGCATGCGTCTTCATGTGCGCACGCAGACGCCCGAGCAGCTCGGCGTTCTCGGCGAAGCGCTCCATCAGGATGTCGCGCGCGCCTTCGAGCGCGGCCTTGACGTCGCCGATCTCGCCCTGCACGTACGCAGCCGCGGCCTCGGCCGGAATCAGCGCGCGATCGTCGAGCAGAGCCTCGGCCAGCGGCCCGAGTCCGCGTTCGCGCGCGATCTCGGCACGGGTGCGGCGCCTGGGCTTGTACGGCAGATACAGATCTTCCAGTTCGGCCTTGGTCAGCGCCGCGGCGATCTGCGCTTCCAGCGCGTCGCTCAGCTTGCCCTGCGAGCGTATCGACTCCAGCACGGTCGCGCGCCGCGACGCGAGTTCCCGCAGATAGCCAAGTCGTTCCTCGAGCGTGCGCAGCTGCGTGTCGTCGAGGCCGCCGGTGATTTCCTTGCGGTAGCGTGCGATGAACGGCACGGTCGCGCCTTCGTCGAGCAGGGCGACGGCAGCGCTGACCTGTCGTGGCTGCGCGGCGATTTCAACGGCAATGAGACGTGAGATTTCGTCTGCCTGGGCGGACATGAGCGATGTGTTTCCCGGAGTGGAATCGGTGATCGACGCGGTGCGCCTGACCGGTCGTGCGTGCCTGCAGCGCAAGGGGCGCAGGCGATGGCGGCGGATTGTGCCGCAATCGTGCCGGCCTTGCAGCGCAGCGTCCGGCGTGCACAAAAACGGCGCCGCCGCAGCGACGCCATTCAGTGTCGACAGGCTCCAGGGCAATGCGCAGCGGCTATTGGACCGAAACCGAGCCGCTCCAGGCCACTTGCAGCGTGCGACCGCTCACGCTCTGCAAAGCCGGATCGATCTGCACCTGATACTGGCCCGGCGCCACGTTCCGGTAGAGCAGCAGATCCGAATTGCTGCCGGCGATCCAGATGCCGGGCACGGCCTGGCCGGCACCGTTGACGATGTGGATGTGATCGACGGCGTCATCGGCATCGGCCACGCGCTGCGAGAAGCGGAACGCCAGCGCGTCCGGTCGGCTCGCCTGCCCGACGTATTCGACCTTGAACGGGCCGGCGTCGGCCGCCTTCCTGGCCAAGGTCGCGGTCGAGTTGCTGTCGGCGGGCGCAGCCGGCGTCGCGGCCGGCGCCGAATCAGCGGCGGCAGCGGTCGCGGTCGTCGGCGCCGACGCCGCAGCGGCCGAGTCCGTCATGGGTGCAGTCGGTGCAGCCGGTGCCGCGCTCGGCGCTGTTGCGGCAGCGACGTCGTCACGGCCCGGGGCAGCGGCCGCGGAAGGCGACGCATCGGCGAGCGCCGCGCTGCCCTGCTCATCGGCGGGCGCGCCGGCGGTCGGCACCGTGGCGGCTGCCGCATCGGTCGCGGCATTCGGCGCCGGCGCGGAGTCGCTGACCTCGGCCGGGGCCGTCGACGGTGACGCGGTGGGCGTCATCGCCGCTGCATCGGCCGGCGGCGCGGATGGCGTGCCGGCCGCCGCACCGGTTGCGCCCGGTTCCGGTGCCGCAGTCTGTGCCGGCGCAGCCGGTGCCGGCTTGGCGCCCTTGGCCGGGCGCGTCAGCAGTACGGCGCCGGTCGCGAATCCCGCCACGATCACGCCGAGAATGACGACCTTGAGCTTGCGGTCGCCGCCTGATTCGAATGCATAGGTGTCGTTCATCCTTTGTCCTCCATCTCGCCATCGCGGGCGTCGACCGCATCTAATAAGCCGGCGCATGTCTGCGCCCTGAACGCGATCCGCAGACCGGACTCGCCGCTGAACAGGCCCTGTGCGCGGCGAGCACGCTAGAATCCGCGTCCCGAGTCCTGGCCGGCCCTGCCGCTGCCCGTCGCAAATGCCGGCGGACCGCGGTGCGGCGCGATTCGTGCGTGCGAGCTGGGACCAGAAAACAGGAGAAAACGATGACCGCGTCACCCGCCCCCGTCCGAAAACTGCTGGTCGCAAATCGCGGCGAGATTTCGATTCGTGTCATGCGTGCAGCGGCGGAGCTGGGGATTCGCACGGTGGCGATCTACGCGCACGAGGACCGTTTCGCCCTGCACCGCTTCAAGGCCGACGAAAGCTATCTGGTCGGCCGCGGGCAGAAGCCGATCGCCGCCTATCTCGACATCCCGGACATCATCCGCATCGCGCTCGAGGCCGGGGTCGACGCGATCCACCCGGGCTACGGCTTCCTGTCCGAGAACCCGACGTTCGCCGATGCCTGCGCCGAAGCCGGCATCCGTTTCATCGGCCCGAAGCCCGCGGTGCTGCGCGCGCTCGGCGACAAGGTCGCGGCGCGCAAGGCGGCGATCGCCGCCCAGGTCCCGGTACTGCCGGCATCGGCCGCACTGCCCTACGAACTCGAAGCCTGCAAGAAGCTGGTCGCCGACATCGGCTATCCGGTGATGATGAAGGCGAGCTGGGGCGGCGGCGGCCGCGGCATGCGCGTGATCGAATCGGAAGCCGAACTCGGTACGCAGATGAACAGCGCGCGCAGCGAGGCCAAGTCCGCGTTCGGCAACGACGAGGTCTATGTCGAAAAGCTGGTGCGCCGTGCACGCCACGTCGAAGTGCAGGTGCTGGGCGACACGCACGGCAATCTCATTCATCTGTTCGAGCGCGACTGCTCGGTGCAGCGTCGCAACCAGAAAGTCGTCGAACGCGCGCCGGCGCCGTATCTGACGGAAGACAAGCGCCAGGAGCTGTGCGGCGCCGCGTTGCGCCTGTGCCGGCAGGTCAACTACTCGCATGCCGGCACCGTCGAGTTCCTGATGGATGCCGACACCGGCGCGTTCTATTTCATCGAGGTCAATCCGCGCATCCAGGTCGAGCACACGGTGACCGAGCAGGTCACCGGCGTCGACATCGTCAAGGCGCAGATCCGCGTCACCGAAGGGGCGCGCATCGGCGATGCGGCGCGTGACCATATTCCGGCGCTGCCGTCGCAGGATCAGGTGCGCCTCAATGGTCACGCCCTGCAATGCCGCGTCACCACCGAAGACCCGGAAAACGGCTTCACGCCGGACTACGGCCGCCTGCTCGCCTACCGCAGCCCGGCCGGCTTCGGCATCCGTCTCGACGGCGGCACGGCCTACGGCGGCGCTGTCGTCACGCCGTACTACGACTCGCTGCTGGTCAAGGTCACGGCCTGGGCGCCGACCACCGGCGATGCGATCGCGCGCATGGATCGCGCCCTGCGCGAATTCCGCATCCGTGGCCTGTCGACCAATCTGGCGTTCCTCGAAAACGTCATCAATCACGAGCAGTTCAAGTCCGGCGAGTGCATCACGCGCTTCATCGACACGACGCCGGAACTGTTCGTGTTCACGCCGCGCCGCGACCGCGCGACCAAGCTGCTGCGCTTCATCGGCGAAGTCACCGTCAACGGCAATCCGGAAATGAAGGGCCGCGAGCCGCCAAAGCTGCCGCTGCCGCCGCCACGCCTGCCGAAACTGCCGCGCAAGGAGCTGGCGCTGGCGCCGCCGCCCGGCACGCGCGACATCCTGCTCGAACGCGGACCGTCCGGATTCGCGCAGTGGATGAAGGATCAGCAACGGGTGCTGCTGACCGACACGACCATGCGCGACGCGCACCAGTCGCTGTTCGCCACGCGCATGCGCACTGCCGACATGACGCCGATCGCGCCGTACTACGCGCGCCTGGCCTCGCAGCTGTTCTCGATCGAATGCTGGGGCGGCGCGACCTTCGACGTCGCGCTGCGCTTCCTCAAGGAAGATCCCTGGGACCGTCTCGCGCAGCTGCGCCAGGCGATTCCGAACGTGCCGTTCCAGATGCTGCTGCGCTCGGCCAATGCGGTCGGCTACACGAACTACGCCGACAACGTCGTGCAGTTCTTCGTGCAGCAGGCGGCGAAGAACGGCATCGACATCTTCCGCGTGTTCGATTCGCTGAACGCGGTCGACAACATGCGCGTGGCGATGGACGCCGTGATCGAAGCCGGCGCGGTCTGCGAAGGCACGATCTGCTACACGGCCGACCTGTTCGATGCCACACGTCCGAAGTACGACCTGAAGTACTACGTGACGATGGCCAAGGCCCTCGAAAAGGCCGGCGCGCACGTGCTCGGCATCAAGGACATGGCCGGCGTCTGCAAGCCGCGCGCGGCGCGCGAACTGGTGCGGGCGCTCAAGCAGGAGATCGGCCTGCCGATCCATTTCCACACGCACGACACCAGCGGCATTGCCGCCGCCAGCGTGCTCGCCGCGGTCGAAGCCGGCTGCGATGCGGTCGACGGCGCACTGGACTCGATGTCGGGCCTGACCTCGCAGCCGAACCTCGGCGCGATCGCCGCGAGCCTGTCGGGCAGTGAACGCGATCCGGGCGTCAATCTCGATGCGCTGCAGGAACTTTCCGATTACTGGGAGGACGTGCGGCGCCGCTACGCGCCGTTCGAGGCCGACATCCGGTCCGGTACCGCCGACGTCTATCGTCACGAAATGCCCGGCGGCCAGTACACCAACCTGCGCGAGCAGGCGCGCTCGCTCGGCCTCGACGCCCGCTGGGGTGAAGTATCGAAGGCCTATGCCGACGTCAATCGCCTGTTCGGCGACATCGTCAAGGTCACGCCGAGTTCGAAGGTGGTCGGCGACATGGCGCTGTTCATGGTGTCCAACGAACTGACGCCGGCCGATGTCGAGAACCCGGACAAGGCCATCGATTTTCCGGAGTCGGTCGTGCAGCTGTTCCGCGGTGATCTCGGCCTGCCCGCGGACGGCTGGCCCAAGGCGCTGCAGACCAGGATTCTCAAGGGCAAACCCGCGCTCGGCGAACGGCCCGGCAAGAGCCTGCCGCCGGTCGATCTGGACGCCGCGCGCAAGGCCGCCGAACAGACGATCGGCGAAGAACTGTCCGATCGCGATCTCGCCTCGCAGCTGATGTATCCGAAGGTCTATCAGGATTACGCCGAGCATGTGAAGAAGTACGGCGACGTCTCGCGCCTGCCGACCACCACCTTCTTCTACGGCATGCAGGAGCAGGAAGAGATCGCGGTCGAGATCGACCAGGGCAAGTCGCTGGTGATCCGCCTGCAGGGTCGCGCCGACGCCGACGACAGCGAGAAGCTGTTCTACGAACTCAACGGCCAGCCACGCGCGGTGCGCATCGACAAGGCCGGCGCCAAGGCGGCGCATGCGCGACCGGTGGCAGCCGAGGGCGATGCCAACCAGATCGGCGCGCCGATGCCGGGCATGGTGTCACGCGTCGCGGTCAAGGTCGGCGACAGCGTGCGCAAGGGCGACCCGCTGATTTCGCTGGAAGCGATGAAGATGGAAACCGTGATCGCCGCGCCGCGCGATGCGAGCATCAAGCAGGTGCTCGTCGCCTCGGGCGTGACGGTGAACGGCAAGGATCTGCTGGTGGTGCTCGGCGACTGAGTTTGCGAACCAGGCTGCCGCGCTCGGCCGTTTGCGCGCCGGGGGGTGCCGGCAATCCCGGCGTACCGGAGTACGCTGCGCCTGCCGTGCTCCGGCGACGCGCAAACGCCCGTCGCTCGCTACGGCTTTTTCACGGGCGTTGCGCGCCTTGTCCGACGCTCAGACGGAACCCGGCAGATGCTTCTGCAGGAAGCCGATCACGCCGTCATTGAACGCGTCGTTGCGGTCGCCGGCGACCATGTGGCCGGCACCGACCACGTCGTAGACCTCAAGCGCGGGCAGGCGCTGACGGAATTCCGCGACACCGGCTTCGGACACGATATCGCTCTGCATGCCGCGCACCAGCAGCGTCGGAATCCGCACGCGATCGGCGGCGTCGAGCAGAACCTCGGCAAACTGCGGCGGCTCGACGCGCGCCTCGTTCTTCACGAAGCGCGGGTCCCAGTGCCAGTGCAGGCGGCCGTCCTCGCGCAGGCGCAGATTCTTCATCAGCCCGGAAATGTCCTTCGGCCGCGGCCGATGCGGGTTGTAGGCGCTGACCGCGTCCGCCGCTTCCTCGATCGTCGCGAAGCCGTCCGGCCGCGCGCGCATGAAATCGCCGATCTTCTTGCCGCCGGCGGCATCGACGCGCGGCACGACATCGACCAGCACCAGCGCGCTGGCCAGCGTCGGCTCGCCGTTGCCGACCGCATACAGCGAGGTGATGCCGCCCATCGACGCACCGACCAGCGCCGGCGGCGACGACAGCGTCGCGATCACCGCGCGCAGATCGCCGGCCATCGCCTGCAGCGAATAATCCGCATCGGGCGCCCAGTCGCTGTCGCCGTGTCCACGCGCATCGAGATTGAGTACCTGATAGCCGCGCCGCAGCAGCTCCTGCATCGCGCCGCCCCAGGAATGACGCGTCTGCCCGCCGCCATGCATCAGGATGACCGCCGGCCGCGACGGGTCGCCGCCGACATCGGCCACGACTTCGATGCCGCCCGGCACAGGGAAACGGCGCACTTCAGTCTGGATATTCATTCGAGTTTTCGTTGACATCGTCCGGGCCCGCGCGGCGCCTGCAGCTGGTGCCGAGCCACTTGCCGGGGCGTGATCTGACCGACGGGGGCGTCCTCATCCGGGATCAGTCGACCGGATGCGCCATCTGCGAACCCGGGATTGTAATCCGCTTGCCGGCGACGCAGCCCGCGCCCGGCCCTCGTCGTGCACTCGCAATGCGCCATGATCGCTCGCGACGCAAGCGTCGCCCGGCGCCGATCATCGCTTCGCGTCTGCTTCCAGAACCCGGCGCAAGCTTGCGAGCTGAGCCGCCGGCAGCGCAGCGATCGGTGCAGGCGGCTGGTCGCTGATGCGGTTGACGATCGCCAGCAGCTTGCGCCCCGCGGCCGTCAGCGACACCAGCTTGGCGCGGCGATTGTCCGGGTGCGGCCGCCGCTCGACCAGACCGCGACGCTCGAGGTCGTTGATGATGACGGTCGCCGCCGGCGCATCGGTGCCCATTTCGCAGGCGAGTTCGCTCAGCGTCCGCGCCTCGTGTTCGAGACGCCACAAGGCGCGCGCGCGACTGAACGGCAGGCCCGTTTCGGCGCTGACCTGGCGCCGCCAGTCGCCGCGGGTTTCCATGACCAGCGAAACCAGCAGCTGCCAGACACGATCCGCGTCCTTGCCCGTCGACGGCTTCATGATGCGGTCCTCGGTTCCTGCAGCAGATGCGCGATGCGTTCGACACTGGCGCGGCCGCGCGCGCCGGTCGAGAGCAGGCCCAGCCCCAGGATCAGCACGCCGGCGCCAAGCAGCAGCCACCACATCGGATGCGTGGCGGCCGGATACGCGGCCCAGGAAGTCGACGCACCATGGCCACCGACCAGCGCGCCGGCAATCGCCACGCCCAGCGAAATCCCGATCTGTCGACTGGTCGACGCGATCGCCGAGGCCAGCCCGGCCTGCGCGCGCGGCATGCCGGAGACGGCGGCGTAGGTGACCGGCGCGTTGACCATGCCGAAGCCGATGCCGAACAGGCAAAAATTCAGCAGCAGCGACGACAGCGGCGTGTCGACACCGAGATCGGTCATCAGCAGGGCGCTGATGCACAGCATCGTGCCGCTGATCAGCAGCGAGGGCCGCGCGCCATGTGCGGCAACGAGACGACCGGACAGTGGCGAGAGCGCCATGATCGCCAGTGCCATCGGCAGGATGCACAGCCCGGCGTGGAAGGCCGACAGCCCGCGCACTTCCTGCAGGTAGATCGAGCCGAGGAACAGATACGCGCCCATCGCCGCAAACATGCAGACCGCAATCAGCGTGGCACTGCTGAACGGCAGGCTGTGGAAAAAGCGCAGATCCAGCAAGGGTTCCGGCCGGCGTGGCTCGTAGACCAGCAAGGCGACGAAGGCGGCGAGCGCCAGCAGCACGGTGAACACCAGCGCCCCGCCGAGCCTCGGACCCTCGATCAGGCTGAACACCAGTGCGCCGAGTCCGACCAGCAACAGCAGTTGCCCGATCGGGTCAGGCCGCCGCGGCTGCGGTGCGCGCGATTCCGGCACGTAACGCGCCGTGAGAAACAGGGCGAGCGCGCCGATCGGTACATTGATCCAGAAGATCGCATGCCAGCCCAGCCCCTGCGTCAGCGCACCCCCAGCCAGCGGTCCCAGCGCCATCGAGATGCCGGCCACCGCGCCCCAGATGCCGATCGCCCGCGCCCGCGCCTTCGGTTCGGTGAAGGTGTTGACGACGATCGACATCGCCACCGGATTGAGCATCGAGCCGCCGAGCGCCTGCACGACACGGGCAGCGACCAGCGACGTCACGCTGCCCGCCAGGCTGCACAGCAGGGAGCCGGCGACGAACAAGACCATGCCGAACTGAAACACCCGGCGACGCCCGAAGCGATCGGCCGTGGCACCGCCGAGCATGAGAAAGCTCGCCAGCACGATGGTGTAGGCATCGATCACCCATTGCAGGCCGGACAGCGAAGCATTCAGATCGTCGCGAATCGCCGGCAATGCCACGTTGACGATGCTTGCATCCATCGACACGACCAGCAGGCTCAGACAGCAAGTGGCGAGAATCACGCCGCGCCGCGCGGGCGCGGCAACTCGAACAGTTGTATTCATACAATAATTGTATACATACAACCATATGATCGCAAGAGCGCGCGAGGGACCGCCGCGCAAGCGGTCGTCGAAACGCCGGACGGTGGAATAGGCCGTCGTTGCACAACCGCCGGGCGGCAGGGCCGAAGCGGCGCCGCGCACGCAGTCCGACAAAGGACCCGCGCGCCCGCGATCCGCCCTTGCTGCCGTGTTCGAAATCAGCTCGACGGCCCGAGACGAATTTCGGTCAGGCCCCACGCCCCGTCCACCGGCAACACGGCACCGGAGATATAGCTGCCGGCGTCGGACGCGAGGAACAGCGCGGCATTGGCGACATCCCGGATCTGGCCGGCTCGCCCCAGCGGCACCTGCCTGGCAATGTCGGCGCACGAATCTTCGCTGGCCCCATTCTTCGGCAGCAGGCGATCGACCCCTTCGGTGCCGGCGATCAGGCCAGGCGTGATTGAATTGACGCGTATGCCGTCGCTGCCCCATTCCTTGGCCAGGGTACGCGTGACCTGGTCGACGCCGGCCTTCGCGGCGTTTGCATGAATCTGGTACGCGACCGCCTGACAGGCCTGCGGCGCGGAGATATTGATCAGGCAGGCGCCCGGCTTCTTCAGTAGCGGATAGGCGCGATTCATCACGTTGAAAGTGCCCATCAGATCGATGTCGACGACGGTCTTGAAGCCGTTCGGAGACAGATCGCGGGCCAGCGCCGGAAAGTTGCCGGCCGCACCGGACACCAGCACCGTGATGGGGCCGCGGGCCCGGGCGAAATCGGTCAGGGCCTTTTCGACCTGCTCGGGATAGCGCACATCGGCCGCGTACCCGGCGAACCAGCCGCGACCGCAGGCACGCAAGCGCGTCAGCGCGGTATCGATGTTCGCCTGCTTGCGGCTCATCACGCCGACGTTGGCGCCGGCTTCGGCGAAAGCCAGCGCGATGCCGAGATTGATGCCGGACGTGCCGCCGGCAACGAAGACATTGGCATTGGAAAAATCGATGTTCATGAAATCGCTGCGCTCACTGCAAATCAGAGATCCCAACTCAGCGGCAGATGCGCGAATCCGCGCACCTCGAAGGTCGGAAGTCGTTGTGCGCCGGCCCACTCGACCCGCAGGTTCTTCAGCCGGTCGAGCACACCGGCCAGCATGATCGGAAGATTGGCCTGTGCCAGATTGGCGCCGAGGCAGCGGTGGCGGCCGGCGCCGAAGCTCATGTTGCGCAGCCCGCCGCTGCTGACCGGCCTGCGATCGAATTTCAGGCGGTCCGGATCCTCGAAGGCTTCCGGATCGCGGTTCGCCGCAGTCATCGAGCACATCAGGTTCTGTCCTTTCTTCAGGCTGCGCCCGTTGAGCACGAGGTCTTCCGCCACCGTTCTCGGCATGAACATGCCGGTCGCGTCATAGCGGTACAGCTCGGGCGCGGCCTGCCGGATCTGTTCCGGGTGATCGCGCAGATAGGCCAGCGCGTCCGGATTCCGATCCAGCGTATCGATGAGCAGCGAGAACTGGCTCTGCTGGGTGTCGTGTCCGGCGAAATACAGCAGGAAGGCGTTGATGGCGATCTGCTCGTCCGACAGCGGCTCGTCGTCCTGGTCGTTGACGACGATCAGGTCGCTGATGAAGTCGTCGCCTGGATTGGCGCGCCGCCGCCGAATTGAAGCCAGGAAGAAGTCGCGTGCTTCGGCTGCCGTCGCATTGGCCTTGCCCAGTTCCTCGTCCGACATCGGACTGACGAACAGGATCGCGTAGAACGCCGACACCCAGCCGAGGATCTGCTCCTCGTACGAACTGTCGATGCCGAGCAGGCGGCTGATGATCGCCAGCGGCACGCGATGCGAAAACTCGCTGACGATATCGACCCTGCCCTTTTCCACGAAGCGATCGATCGTCGAGTCGACCAACGCCTTCGTCGAATCGGCCAGTTCGGCCACGCGCCTCGGCGTGAACGGCTGGCTGAAGATGCGCTTGAGCTGCGTGTGTCTGGGCGGATCGGTGACGACGAGAAATTCCCGGCCGATCCTGAAGTAGTCCTGCTCGACGGCTCGCGGCCCCAGACGATTGATCTGGTTCTTCTCGTACTGGAACAGGAAGCGATCGTCGGTGAATGCCGTCTGCACGTCTTCGAAGCGCGTCAGCAGCCAGGCATTGAACGGCTCAAGAAAACACACGGGCTCCTGTTGCCGGATCTGCGCGAACGCGGGATACGGGTTCTCGATGAACTCCGGACTGCTCAGCATCTCGATGATTGACGCCGTGTTGCCCATTTCCTGTCTCCTCTCGTTCCGAGGCAGCGCACCCGGTTTCATTGCCCGGCGATGCCCGCCCCTTTCTGCAACGGACTGGACCGGCGCAGCAGCGTCAACGCGCGGCCGGCCTGCGACGCGTCTCCAGCAGACCCAGCGCTTCGGTGCACCAGGCAATGCCCGACTCCTCGTTGAGCACGCCGCAGCGCAGGCCGAGGTAATGCCCGAGCTTTCTGCCGGTCAGGGTTGCCGGCTTCGGGTAGTGGGTCTTCATCAGCGCGTGAAAGTACGCGAGCCGTTCGCGATGTTCGGCAAGCCGCTGGCCGACCTGATCGACCAGCACGGCGGTCTCGACGTCACCGAGCGAAAACAGCTTGACCAGCAGTTCTTCCTTCACCGACGGATACGGCGTCGGTTCGCGGACCCAGTGATCAAGCGCCTTGCGCCCGTCGGCGGTGATCGAATAGACGATGCGGTTCGGTCGCTCGATCTGCTCGATGATCTCGGCGCTGATCAGCCCGTCTTCGGCGAGCTTGTGCAGCTCCGAGTAGATCTGCTGCTTGCGGGCACGCCAGAAAAAACCGACGGTCTTGTCGAAGCGCTTGCTGATCTCGTAGCCGCTGTGCGGCCGATCGAGCAGCGTCACCAGAATGGCGTGCGAAAGCGCCATCGCTCAGGCGGCGAGCAGCCGCGTTCTGGCGCGCTGGTATTCCGCCTGCAGTCGTGCGACCAGCTCGGCGGCCGGCAGCACGGCCTTGACGCCGGCAATGCCCTGACCGCAGCCCCAGATGTCCTTCCAGGCCTTGGCGGCGACGCCACCTTCGGAGCCGAAATTCATCTTCGACGGATCGGACTGCGGCAGATCGTCCGGGTTCAGTCCGGCGGCGACGATCGAGGGCCGCAGATAGTTGCCGTGCACACCGGTGAACAGGTTCGAGTACACGATGTCCGCGCCCGAGCCCTCGACGATCGCCTGCTTGTAGCGGGCATCGGCATTGGCTTCGTTGGTGGCGATGAACACCGAACCGATGTACGCAAGGTCGGCCCCCATCGCCTGCGCTGCGAGAATGCCGTCGCCGCTGCCGATCGCGCCCGACAACAGCAGCGGACCATCGAACCATTCGCGGATTTCGTGAATCAGCGCCATCGGCGACATCGAGCCGGCGTGGCCGCCCGCGCCCGCGGCCACCGCGATCAGGCCGTCGGCGCCCTTCTCGATCGCCTTGCGCGCGAACTGGTTATTGATGACGTCATGCAGGGTGATGCCGCCATAGGCATGCACGGCCTGGTTGAGATCTTCGCGTGCGCCCAGCGAGGTGATGATGATCGGCACCCGGTAGCGGATGCAGGTTTCGAGATCGCGCTCCAGACGGTCATTGGAGCGATGCACGATCTGGTTGACCGCGAACGGCGCCGCCGGCCGGTCCGGATGCTGCTGGTTGTGGCGATCCAGTTCCTCCGTGATTTTCTGCAGCCAGACCTCCAGCTGCCCGGCCGGCCGTGCATTCAACGCAGGGAACGAGCCGACGATGCCGGCCTTGCATTGCGCAATGACCAGATCCGGATTGGAAACGATGAACAGCGGCGCCGCCATGGCCGGCAGGCGCAGCCCCTTGGCGAGAACGGGAGGCAGGGACATGACGAGGAACTCGTGACGACGATGGATTTCGGGACCGGACAATATAGGCAAATTATTGCCTAGTCAATTACAGGACTAATCACCGTTCACGCCGGCGGATACCGGGCGCGGCTCGGACGGCGCGGCAGGCATTCACGATGCCGGCGAGCGCGAAGGACTGTTCAATTTCCGTAGAAGCGGGCGCCGCTGGCCGCCATGTCGCTCACGCATGGCGGCGTTACCCACTGCGGACCGAGATGGCCGAGTCGCTGCGACCATTCGAGTACGCGTTCCAGACCCAGCCAGTCGGCGAACTTCAGTGCGCCACCGAGATACTGCGGCAGACCCAGCCCGAGCAGCAGCGCCATGTCCAGCTCGGCGGCGGTTTCGACAACGGCTTCATCGAGGCAACGCACCGCCTCGTTGATCATCGGCAGCATCATGCGTTCGACGATCTCGGCGTCCGCGAATTCGCGGATGCCGCTCGCTTGCACGGCCTTCAGCAGCTCGTGGCTGTCCGGCGCCGGGGACTTGCGCGGTTTGCCGGCGGGATCGACTTCATAGCGATAGAAGCCGACGCCGTTTTTCTGGCCGTATCGCCGGTGATCGACCATCACCTGCAGCGAATCCGGCCAGCTCGTGCGCATGTGCTGCGGATGACCGGCGGCGATGATCTGCGAGACGTGGATCGCGGTGTCCATGCCGATCACGTCGTTCAGATAGGCCGGCCCCATCGGCCAGCCGAATTTTTCCATCGCCGCGTCGATCGCGACGAAGTCGGCGCCGTCGGCAATCAGTTGCCCGAAGGCCTGCATGTACGGCGTGAAGATGCGATTGACGAGAAAGCCCGGACCATCCTTGACGACGATCGGTGTCTTGCCCATCGCCACGCCGTAGCCGACGATCTTCGCGACCGCGGACACGCTGCTGCGACTGCCGCGGATCACTTCGACCAGCGGCATCGCAGGCACCGGATTGAAGAAGTGCATGCCGACGAAGTTTTCCGGCCGTTGCAGCGGGACTGCCAGATCGTCGATGCGCAGGCTGGAGGTGTTTGACGCGATCACGGTGTCGGCCCCGACCAGACCTTCGATTTCCGACAGCACGCGATGCTTGATGTCGAGATTCTCGACCACGGCTTCGACGACCGCATCGACCTGCTCGAAACCGGCGTAGTCGAGCTGCGGCGTGATCGTCGCGGCGATGGCGTCGGCACGCTCGGCCTTGAGCCGTCCGCTCCTGACCTGCTTCGCGAGCAGCTTGTGCGCTTCGCCCATGCCGAGCTCGAGCTGGCTCTGCTGGATATCCTTCATGCGCACCGGCGTGCCGCGCAACGCGCTGGTGTACGCAATGCCGCCACCCATGATGCCGGCGCCGAGCACGGCAGCCTGCTTCACCGGCGCGGCCTGCCTGGCGTACGCCTTGTACTTCTTTTTCAGCAGTTGATCGTTGAGGAAGATCTGCACCAGCGACGCGGCCGCCTGGGTCCTGGCGATACGCACGAACGCCTCGGCTTCCTTCTCGATCGCCGCCCGGCCGCCGATCGCCACGCAGGCTTCCATCAGCTCGACCGCCGCGAGCGCCGCCGGCTGATGCGGGGCCGAACGCCTGGCCAGCTTCGCGCGGGCATCTGCGAACAACGCCGTGGCCGACGCCGCGTCCTGCGGCAAGGCCGCGGACTTCGCCTTGCGGCGCAGTCGCCAGTCGCCGGCCGCGGCAGCTGTCTTCAATTTCACGAGCGCCGTTTCGCGCAGGGTCTCGGGCGTCGCCAGCTCATCGACCACGCCGGCCGCGAGCGCGGCGGCGGCCTTGGCCGGCGCACCGCCGGCGATCCAGTCGATCGCGACCTCGACGCTGGCAACGCGCGGCAGCCGCACCGTGCCGCCGAGGCCGGGAAACAGGCCGAGCTTGACCTCCGGCAGACCGACCATCGCCGCGTCCGACATCACGCGGTAGTCACCGGCCAGCGCAAGTTCAAGGCCACCGCCGAGCGCGAAGCCGTTGATCGCGACGACGACCGGCACCGGCAGCGCTTCGATCGCGAGCAGCGCCTCGTTCGATCGCAGGTTGAGCGCACACAAATCCCTTGGCGCCAGCTTGAAGTTCTCGCCGAACTCGGTGATGTCGGCGCCGACGATGAAGACATCCTTGGAACTGCAGATCAGCACGCCGCGCAGTTCAGGCTCCGCCGCGAGCATGGCAACGGCTTCGCCGAGCTGTCGCATGGTGCGGCTGTCGAGCTTGTTGATCGCCTCGCCTTCGCGGTCGAAGCACAACTCCGCAATACCCTCGCCGATCGCCTGGACCCGGATGCTGTTGCCCTGATAGCTCACCTTCATCTGCCCGATGTCTCCTCGTTCGTTTGCGCCGCGCCCTGGCCGGGCGCGGCAGCGGTATTCATGCAACGGCCTTGTTTGCTGCGAGCCGTGACGGATCAGGTCGATTCGCGCGCGGCGATCGCCAGCGTGATCTGCTTCTTCAGCAGCTCGTGCAGCGCGCGGCTCGCGATCTTCGGATTGACCAGCCAGCGATAGATCAGGCCATCGACGGTCGCGCAGAACAGCTCCGACGACAGCGCCGCGTCGACGCGCCGGTCCACCGTGCCGGCCTTCTGCCCGCCTTCGATCCAGCGCTGCACGTCGCGGCGCTGCGCCTTGTGGGCCCTGGCCACGCTGGTGCGGAACGCTGCGCCGGGATCGATGCTTGCGTAGCGCAGCAGATACATCACGCGCATCTCGTCCGGCGCCTCCTCGATGAAACCGTACAGCGCGTCGGCGACCCGGCTCAGCGCCTCGACGCCGCTGTGCTCGCCGACCGCCTGCTGCACGCGCGCGATCCAGTCCGCCACGAAGGTGTCGTGCAGGTGCGCGAGCAATTTCGCCTTGGTGCCGTAGCGATGCGTGACCAGTCCGCGCGAATAGCCGGCGCGTTCGCCGATCGCCGCCAGCGTCGCCGCGGCGATGCCGTGCTCGACGAT
This sequence comes from Solimonas terrae, assembly GCF_011067135.1. Lineage (GTDB taxonomy): Bacteria > Pseudomonadota > Gammaproteobacteria > Nevskiales > Nevskiaceae > Solimonas > Solimonas terrae. Next base: position 53,678 of record NZ_JAAMOW010000003.1, on the reverse strand, counting down.
CAGCGCAACCGCCGCGTCCGTCATGCGCTGATCGGACAAGGCAGTGCGCTCTTCCTGCGTGCGGCGGGCGGGAACCGGATCGGGCATCGTCGATATTTACTTGTTGGTGACACGCAACTTATACTCGACACCCATCGATCGTCAACGACCTCGCCGGCAGACAAGGCGTGGCCGCGGCTCTCCGGAGGAGACGTGAGCGACCTGGTACTCGTGGAACGCCGCGGCAACGTGGCCATCGTGACCCTCAATCAGCCGCGCCGGCGCAATGCGCTGAATCGCGCGCTGTCGAGTGCGCTCGCGCAGACCCTTGCGGACTTGCAGGACGACACGACGCTGCGCGCGCTGGTGCTGAGCGGCGGCGAGCACTTCAGCGCCGGCGGCGACCTCGGCGATCTGTCGGTTCCCGCGCTGGAGATGCGCAAAGCGATGCTCGGCGGCCAGCGCAGCGTGCGCAGCTTGACCGGCGGTCGGCTGCCGGTCGTTGCAGCCGTGCAAGGCACCGCGTTCGGCGCCGGCTTCTCGCTCGCACTGGCCTGCGACTTCATCGTCGTCGATGCCAACAGCACGTTCGGCGCCGCCTTCGCGCGTGTCGGCCTGGCACCCGACTACGGCTTGATGTGGAGTCTCCCGCAGCGTGTCGGCATCGGCATGACGCGCGAGATCCTGATGTTCTGCGAGCCGGTCCGCGGCGAACAGGCCAAGGCCATCGGCCTCGCCGATCGCCTCGCCGAACCGGGTCAGGTCCTGGCCGGCGCCGTCGCGCTGGCCGAAAAGCTGGCCGCGCTGCCGCCGGCCAGCGTGGCGACGACCAAGGCCGTGCTCTCGCGCCTGCCGATGCCGCTCGACACCATGCTCGCCTGGGAAGCGGACACCCAGTCGCTGATGGTCGGAACCGCCGATTTCGCGGAAGGCATCAAGGCCTTCGGCGAGCGCCGCGCCGCCGTCTTCGAGGGGCGCTGATGGACACGGCGACGATCCAGTTGCGCAGTGCCACCGACACGGTCGTGCAGGACTGGCCGCGGCTGCGCGACTATCTGGCCACTCACGGCCTGCAGCTCGCGATCGAACCGGCGCCGCGGCAGTTCGCCGGCGGCTTCGCCAATCTCAACTATCTGGTGATGATCGACGGTCACGAGGCCGTGCTGCGCCGCCCGCCGATGGGGCCGCTGCCGCCGGGTGCCTACGACATGGCACGCGAAGCGAAGATCCTCTCGCACATCGGCCCGCAGTTTCCGCTGGCGCCGCGCGCCTTGCATCTGTGCCAGGACGCGAGCGTGCTCGGCGCGCCGTTCCAGATCAGCGAATTCCGGCGCGGCCTGTCGGTGCGCGACGAACTGCCTGCGGCCTTTGCCGGAAAAGCCGACATCGGGCTTCAGCTCAGCAACATGATGGTCGAAGTGCTGGCACGGCTGCATCGCATCGATCCCGAATCCGTCGGCCTCGGCGATCTCGGCAAGCCGCACGGTTTTCTCCATCGCGCGGTCGAAGGCTGGATCAAGCGCGCGACGCTGGCGACCGCGGACTGGGGACGTACCCGCACCGACGCGCTGATCACCGAACTCGGCCGCTGGATGCGCGCCAACGTGGTGCCCGACAAAAACATCGTCCTGCTGCACAACGACTACAAGCTCGACAACATCCTGCTCGCCCCCGACACGCTGGCTCCGGTCGCGGTGGTCGACTGGGATCAGGGTACGCGCGGCGACGGCCTGTTCGATCTTGCCGCACTGCTGTCGTGGTGGACGCAGGCCGATGATCCGCCGGTGATGCATGCGCTGCAGCAGATGCCGACCGCCCAGCCGGGCTTCCTGTCGCGCCGCGAGGTCGTCGACGCCTACGCCAGCGCCACCGGCTTCGATGTTTCGGACTTCCGTTTCCACCGCGTGCTGGCGATGTTCAAGACCGCCGTGATCCTGCAGCAGCTGCATCTGCGCTTCCGCTCGGGTGCGACATCCGACCCACGCTACGAACAATTCGCGCGCATCGCCGAAGACCTGATGGGTCTGGCGCTCGATGTCGCCGCCGACCGCTTCTTCTGACCGGTTCCGATCGTATGGATTTCTCGCTTTCTCCGAAGCTCGTCGACCTGCAGCAGCGCACGCGCGCCTTCATCGCCGAGCAGGTGATTCCGCTGGAGAACGACGCGCGTCAAGGCGCGCACGGCCCCGCCGAGGAACTGCGCGACGAACTCGTTGCACGCGCGCGACGCGCCGGCCTGCTGACGCCGCACGCATCGCCCGAACTCGGCGGCATGGGCCTCAGTCACGTCGAGAAGGCCATCGTCTTCGAGGAAGCCGGCTACTCACCGCTCGGTCCGGTGGCGCTGAACATTCATGCACCGGACGAAGGCAACATCCATCTGATGGAAGCGGTCGCGACCGAGGCACAGAAAGCGCGTTGGTTGCAGCCGCTGGTCGCCGGCCACACGCGCTCCTGCTTTGCGATGACCGAACCGGCACCGGGTGCCGGCGCCGATCCGGCGATGCTGCAGACCATGGCGGTGAAAGACGGCGACGACTACCTGATCAGTGGCACCAAGTGGTTCATCACCGGCGCCGAGGGTGCGCGCTTCGCGATCATCATGGCGAAGATGGAAGACGGTTCGGCGACGATGTTCCTCGCCGACATGGACCAGCCGGGCATCCGCCTCGAACGCCTGATGGATTCGCTGGACGCCTGCTTCACCGGCGGACACGGCGTACTGCATTTCGACCGGCTGCGTGTGCCGGCGAACGATGTGCTCGGCGAAATCGGCAAGGGCTTTCGTTATGCCCAGGTGCGCCTGGCGCCGGCGCGCCTGACGCACTGCATGCGCTGGCTCGGCCAGGCGCGGCGCGCCAACGATGTGGCCCTGGCCTATGTACGCAGGCGTCAGGCCTTCGGCAAGCCGCTGGGCGAACACGAAGGCGTCGGCTTCATGCTCGCCGACAACGAACTCGACCTGCACACCTCGCGCCTGTCGATCTGGCACACGGCCTGGGCACTCGATCAGGGCAGCCGCGGCAACTTCGAATCGAGCGTCAGCAAGGTCTTCGTCTCCGAAGCAGTCTGGCGCGTCGTCGATCGCTGCGTGCAGATGCTCGGCGGTCAGGGTGTGACCTCGGAAACCGTGGTCATGCGCATCTTCCGCGACATGCGGGCGTTCCGCATCTACGACGGCCCCAGCGAAGTGCACCGCTGGAGCATCGCCCGGAAGATTCTGAGCGAGAAGCACTAAGGCCATGCAGGCACACTTTGCCGACCGCCTGTTCGATCTGTCCGGCCATGCGGCGCTGGTCACCGGTGCGTCCGGCGGTCTTGGCCGTCACTTCGCGCTGACGCTGGCCAGGGCCGGCGCCGCGGTCGCCGTCGCCGCACGACGCGCCGACAAGCTCGCCGAGCTCGTTGCCGAAATCCGCGACAGCGGTGGTCGCGCCGTCGCGGTCGGCATGGACGTCGCCGCACGCCCGAGCATCGAGGCTGCACTCGACGCCGCGGCGGCGCAGCTCGGCACGATCGACATCATCGTCAACAACGCCGGCGTCACCGCGACCAGGCGTGTGCTCGAATACGGCGACGACGACTGGAACGCGGTGATGGACACCAATCTGCGCGGCGCCTGGATCGTCGCGCAGGAAGCGGCGAAACGGCTGGTGGCGGCCGGACAGCCCGGCAACATCGTCAACATCAGCTCGATCTACGCCAGCCGCGTCTCGCCGGGCGTCGTGCCCTACACCGTGTCGAAGGCAGGCCTCAAGCATCTGACCAAGGTGCTGGCACTGGAATTCGCGCGCTTCGGCATTCGCGTCAATGCGATCGCGCCGGGTTACGTGGCGACCGATCTCAACCGCGACTTTCTCGCCAGCGAGGCGGGCCAGCGGCTGCGCGCGCGCGTACCCGCACAGCGTTTCGGCGAACAGCACGAACTCGATGGGCCGCTGCTGCTGCTCGCGTCCGGTGCCGGCGCCTACATCAGCGGCGCCGAGATCGTCGTCGATGGCGGCCACCTCTGCAACACTCTCTGACCGACCCCCAAGCCACCTCCTCATGACCGGAGTTCCCCATGTCTGAAGCCTATATCGTCGCCGCCACACGCACCGCCGGAGGCCGCAAGGCCGGGCGCCTGTCCGGCTGGCATCCAGCCGATCTGCTCGGCAAGGTCATCGACGGCGTCGTCGACCGGACCGGTATCGACCCGGCCGCCGTCGAAGACGTGATCGCCGGTTGCGTCGGCCAGGTCGGCGAACAGGCGATGAACCTCGCGCGCAACGGCGTGCTTGCGTCGAAACTGCCGGAATCCGTGCCGGGCACGACAGTCGATCGCCAGTGCGGCTCCTCGCAGCAGGCGCTGCACTTCGCCGCGCAGGCGGTGATGTCGGGGGCGATGGATGTCGTCATCGCCTGCGGTGCCGAAAGCATGTCGCGGGTGCCGATGTTCTCGAACGCGGTCCTCGCGCAGAAAGCCGGCATGGGCTACTACGTCAGCCCGGCCATGCAGCAGCGCTACCCGAACATCGAATTCAGCCAGTTCGTCGGCGCCGAGATGATGGCCAGGAAGTACGACATCACCAAGGATCAGCTCGACCAGTACGCGTTCGACACCACGCAGCGCGCGATCGCCGCCACCCGTGCCGGCGCCTTCGAGGATGAAATCCTGCCGCTCGAAGTCCGTCAGTACGATGGCGCGCAGCCGCCGGGCGAGATGCACACGATCGACGAAGGCATCCGCTTCGACGCGACCCTGGAACGCATTGCCGGCGTCAAGCTGCTCGCCGAGAACGGCCGCGTCACGGCGGCGACCGCGAGCCAGATCTGCGACGGCGCATCCGCGGTGATGGTCGTCAACGAAAAGGCCCTGAAGGCGCATGGACTGAAGCCACTCGCGCGCATTCATCACATGACCGTGATCGGCCACGACCCGGTGATCATGCTGGAAGCGCCGTTGCCGGCGACCGTGCAGGCGCTGAAAAAGAGCGGCATGAAGATCGACGACATCGACCTGTTCGAGGTCAACGAGGCCTTTGCCCCGGTTCCGCTCGCCTGGCTGCAGATCACCGGCGCCGATCCGGCGCGCCTCAACGTCAACGGCGGCGCGATCGCGCTCGGCCATCCGCTCGGCGGTTCCGGCACCAAGCTGATGACGACGCTGGTGCATGCCCTGAAACAGCAGAACAAGCGCTACGGCCTGCAGACGATGTGCGAAGGCGGCGGCCTCGCCAACGTCACGATCGTCGAGCGGCTCTGATCCATCAATCGAGGAATACACACCATGAAGCTCGACGCATCCGTTTCCGCCGTCATCACCGGTGGCGCTTCCGGCCTCGGCGAAGCCACCGCACGCGCGCTGGCCGCGCAGGGCGTCAAGGTCGCGCTGTTCGATCTCAACGAGGAAAAGGGCGAAGCCATCGCCCGCGAACTGGGCGGCGTGTTCTGCAAGGTCAACGTCACCTCGGACGCGGATGTCGACGCCGCGTTCGCCAGGTCGCGTGCCGCGATCGGCCAGGAACGCATCCTCGTCAACTGCGCCGGCATCGGCAACGCGATCAAGACCGCGTCACGCAGCAAGGACAGCGGCGAGATCAAGCACTTCCCGCTCGACGCCTTCGACAGGATCATCCAGATCAACCTCGTCGGCACCTTCCGCTGCATCGCCAAGTCGGCGGCCGGCATGCTGAGCCTGCCGGGCCTCGACGACGGCGAACGCGGCGTGATCATCAACACCGGTTCGGTCGCCGCGCAGGACGGCCAGATCGGTCAGGCGGCCTACTCCGCATCGAAAGCCGGCATCGCCGGCATGACGCTGACGATCGCACGCGACCTGTCCAGCGAAGGCGTGCGCATCAACACCATCCTGCCCGGCATCTTCGCGACACCGCTGATGAACGCGGCGCCCGACAACGTCAAGGCGGCGCTCGCCGCTTCGGTACCGTTCCCCAGGCGCCTCGGCAATCCGCCGGAGTTTGCGTCGCTGGCGCTGGAGATGTGCCGCAATGGCTATTTCAACGGCGAGGTGGTGCGCCTCGACGGTTCGATCCGCATGGCGCCGCGCTGACGCCACGAACCGGCTGCAGCCGAGCCGCCAGCCACGTCATGTGGCTGGCGGCTTTTTCCTACTGCACGTAGACCGCGCCCTGCAGCGGCTCGCCCAGTCGCTTGCCACCGGCACTCGCCAGCTGCGGGTCGATGCGCACGAGATAGCGGCCCGGCGCCACGCCTTCATAGACCAGCACGTACGGATTGCTGCCGGCTTTCCAGGTACCGCCGACTGCCGCACCGCTGTCCGACATGACGCTGATGTGCTGCGCGGCCGCAGCCGAATCGGCAATGTTCTTCGAGAAACGGAACACCAGCGCATCGGTGCCGGCTGCCTGCCCGACGTACTGCACATTGAAGTCATGCGTCGAGGCGTCCGCCCACCAGGCGTGCAGCGCGTCGAGCGCCGGCGGCGCCGGTGCCCTGACGGCAAGGCGCGGAGTGGAATGCGGGGCTGCAGCACTCGACACCTCGCGAGCCGCCGCCGGCGTGTCGGCACCGGCCGCGAACAGCTGATCGGCGTCGACGTCGCTCACCGCAGCCTGCGAACTCGGCGCAGGAGACGGTGCCACGTCGCTCGCGGGCTCCGACGTCGCGGTCATGGCCGCGGGCGCGGCCGTGGTTTCAGTCGCCGCGAGGCCGGCGTCGGCCGCCGACGTGTCGGCACGCTGCGCAGACGAGCCCGCATCGGCCGCAAGCGGATCAGGCGCCGCGACGGAAGTCGGCGCCGACGCAGGCGTCGCGGTGGGCGCTGCGGCCACCGTCGCAACCACCTTCGGCGCGGCCTGGGCCTTGGCGCCATGGCCGGCGACCAGGTAGCCGACGACGCCGAAAGCCAGCGCGATCGCGCCCAGCACGATGAATTTCGCCTTTCCGGCGCCCGTGTCCAGTTCCAGTCCACCACTCATGATTCGTTCTCCTCGCTCCAGTGTTCAGATTCGCGGCGGTCACCATGACCACGGCACCCGTTGATACCCGATGTTTCCGGCTCGCCGACGAATGGCCGCGCCGGCCAATCCGTCACGCGGCACGACGTCTTGCCGGCGCGCGCGCCGCGGCGAGCAGATCGGTCATCTCGACCAGCTTCACGCGCGGACGACCGCAGGCCAGTCCGTTCAGCCGCTCCTGTTCGTCGATCGCCTTCCAGCCCTTGTAGTCGACGCGATCCGCGCCGCATTCGGCGAGCAGCGCATCGAGCGCATCGCGATCCGCCACGCATTCGAGCTTCCCGGCTGCGGCGTCCTGCAACAGGGCATCGACGGTTTCGCGCGAACACGGCTTGTTGCTGCCGATCACGCCGCGCGGCCCGCGCTTCAACCAGCCGGCGACATAGACGCCACGGTATTGATCGCCGCCGCGCGGATCGAACACGCGCCCGGCGCGATTCGGCACGACGCCGGTCGCCGCATCGAACGGCAAACCTGCGGGCGGGCGCCCGCGATAGCCGACGGAGCGGAACACGAGCCCGGCGTCGATCACGTGCGTCGAAGTGCCGGCCCTGGCGCGCAGCGCGCCGTCGGCGTGCGCCACGAGTTCGTTGTCGGCGACGCGAATCGCCGTGACGCGCTCGCCGCCGACGATCTCCAGCGGTGTCGCGAGAAACCGCAGGACCAGACGGCGCGCGCCGGCGCTGCCGGGACGCCGCCGGATTTCCTCGAACAGGCGCAGGCGCAGTGCAATGCCGGGGTCTGCTTCGGCCGGATGCTGAAAGGAATTGTCGTTCTCGATGACGACCTCGAATTCGTCCTGCTCGATCAGCTCGAGCAGTTCCGGCGCCGTGAACGACGCCTGCGCCGGACCGCGGCGACCGAGGATCACGACTTCGCGAATCCGGCTGCCGGCCAGCGCCTGCAGCGCGTGCTCGGCGATGTCGGTGTGTCGCAACCGCGCCGCGCCAAGCAGCAGCATGCGCGCGACATCGAGCGCGACATTGCCATTGCCGACCACGACGGCGCGTTCGTGGTCGAAGTCGTAGTGTCGCTGCGCATGATCAGGATGCCCGTTGTACCAGGCGACGAAGTCGCTGGCGGCGTGACTGCCCGGCAGATCCTCGCCGGCGATGCCCAGCGAGCGGTCGGCCGACAGGCCGCTGGCGTAGATCACGGCGTCATGGTGGTGGCACAGGTCGGCGTGCGAAATCCGCTCGCCGATTTCGACATTGCCGTGAAAGCGGAAGCGTCCGGACGCCAGCGCCAGGCGTTCGTAGAACGCGGAGACCCGACGACGCTCGGCATGATCCGGCGAGACACCGGAGCGCACGAGTCCGCCGAAGCACGGCTGGCGGTCGTACAGTTCCACCGTCGCCCGCGCGTCGCGACGCAGAAGCTCGACCGCGGCATACAGGCCGGACGGACCGGCACCGACGATGGCAACGCGCAGCGCCGCGGCCTGGTTCGGCACGCTCATGCGACCTTGCTCCGCGCCAGGGCCATTTCCGCGTTCAGCGTCTTGTAGCGCAGCAGCTTCGGTGTCAAGTCCTGCTCGCGCACGATGGCATTGATCGGACAGGCTTCCGCGCAGGCGTTGCAGTCGATGCAGATCTGCGGATCGATATACAGCATGTCGGCGGTCGCGAACCCCGCTTCGGCCGGCGCCGGGTGAATGCAAGCGACCGGACAGACGTCGACGCAGGCGGCGTCGTTGATGCAGGTGCCGAGAATCACGTAGGCCATTTTCGATGCGTCCGCCTTGTCGCTCAGTGAACCGCGGAAGTTGCCGGCGCGGCGTGTTGCGGCCGCACCGCCAGCGCCTCGACCCGTACCGGCGTCGCGTTGAGCGACGGAATCTGCGAGAACGGATCAAGCTCGCGTCGGTCGACCAGCAGATTGCGGTTGACGCCGAATGTCCGGGTCCGGCCTGCTGCCCGCGGATCGAAGATGCGGGAACCCCAGCCATGCGGAATCGCCACGACACCGGCCCGCCCACCGGCAACGATCACGACCGGCAGTTCGACGGTGCCGGTCGCCGAGCTGACGCGTGCCCATTGCCCGCTTTCGAGCCCGAGCGCGGCCGCGTCGTCCGGATGCATTTCGACCGCATTGCTGCGGTGCTGCTCGAACAATCCCGGCGTCTCGTTGAGCCAGGAATTCATCGATTCGCGGACGCGGCGGTTGACCATCAGCATCGGGAACGCGGCGCTGGTCCGGGTGCGGTGCTCGGTGAGTTCGCGCCGCAGCGCAAACAGGAACCGCGGCGGCGCGCAATGCACGGTCTTGTCGGGCGTGCGCAAGGCGCGCGCGAGATGTCCGTATTCCTTCTTGCCGTACAGCCAGCCATGCGGATGCCTGAGGATATCGTCGTACTTGAGCCGCTTGCCGCTCTTCACCAGCAGGCGTTCGATCCAGCGCGGATTGAGCGCCCAGCCCGGCTTGCCGCTGAGTCGCGCAAGCCAGCGGCTGGCGCGAATGATCTTGTTGACACCGGGCTTGCCGAACAGATTGCGGTTCAGCGCCAGCGCCAGCTCGGTGAAGAACTGCCACTCCTCCATGACGCCGTCCGGCGGCTTGACGGCCCGCCTTGCGTATTGCGCAAACGGCAGCTCGACCAGGCCGGCGAACAGCACGTGCAGGCCCTCTCGCTCGAGAAAGTGCGTGCCGGGAATCAGCCAGTGCGCATGCCGATGGCTTTCGCGCTGCACGAAGTCGATCGACACCAGCAGGTCCAGCTGCGACAGCGCCTGATCGAGCGCATCACCGTCCGGCCCGGAAGTGACCGGATTGCCGGCCGCGATCAGCATTGCCCTGATCTGGCCAGCGCCGGGTACCGTGATCTCGTCGGCCAGTTCGGCGAGCGAGTGAAAGCCGGCAACCGTCGGCTGGTCGCGCAGGCGTGTGCGGTGCTTGCCCGGCGGCGCGAATTTCGACCAGATCGCGATCAGATCGATGTAACCCGGTTCGATACGCTTGCCGCCCGGCTGGTCGAGACGATTGGTGACCGCATTGAGCACCGCCGCCAGCCATTCGGCGATGGTCCCGGTCGGCGTATGCGAAACGCCGGTGTGCGTGATGCACATGCCACGCTCGGCAGTCGCGAAACGGCGTGCGACATCGCGGATCAGCTCGACCGCGACACCGCAGCGATCGGCCAGGTCATCGAGCGGCGCCGACATCGCCATCGCCCGAATCTCGGCGACACCGGACAGCGGCACGGCGGTATCGGTGCATTCCAGCCGTTCGCTGAAGATCACGTGCAGCAAGCCCAGCAGGAAGGCCCAGTCCTGGCCCGGCAGGATCGCGACATGCGTGTCGGCACGCTCCGCCGTCGTCGAGCGACGCGGATCGACGACGATCAGCTCGGCGCCCTTGCGCTGCGCTTCGAGCACCCGGTTCCAGCCGTCCGGCACGGTTTCCATCCAGACGAACTTGCTCTGCGCGGGGTCCATGCCGATGAACAGGAAACACTTCGCATCGTCGACATCGCCGATCAGCGCCATCAGCTCGGTGCCGTACATCTGCTCCTGCACGACGTGCGTATTGTTCTGGTCGACAGAGCCGACCCAGTAGCGATTGCCGGTGCCGATCGCATCGAGCAGACCGTTCCAGAACATCGTGCCGGCGAAATTGAAGCCGAGCGGATTGCCGCTGTAGCTGCCGACGGCGTCCGCACCGTGCTGCTCGATGATCCGTTGCAGGCGCGCGGCAATGTCGGTGATCGCTTCCTCGTAGCTGGCTTCGACGTAGCGATCGCCGACCCGTTTCATCGGCCGGGTCAACCGCTGCGGATGATCGATGACCTGCGCGGCGGTCTTGCCCTTGCGGCAGAAATCGCGCCAGCTGAACGGATTCTCGCGGTCGGGCTCGATATCGACTACCCGATTGCCATCGACCACGATCTTCGTGCCGCACATGCACATGCAGTACTGGCAGTAGCTGTAGATCGTTTCGCTCACCGCAAGACCTCCTCGGGCGCCGCCTTCAGGCAGTCTGTCGCGTCACTATACCTAATGACAATAGACACGTAAAACAACGCGCCGCGGAGCCATGCGCGCGGCGCTCAGGGCGTCAGGATGGCCTTGATCAGCTCGCCGCGCTCGGCGGCCGCAACCGCCTCGTTGATGTCGGACAACGGAAAGTAACGGACCAGGCGCTCGAACGGGAATTCGCCGCATCGCCAGAGTTCGATCAGCCGCGGAATGAAGGTCTGCGGCACGCTGTCGCCCTCCATCACGCCGCGCAGGCAGCGGCCGTTGAGCAGACTCAGCATGTTGAGCCGGACCTCGGCGTCCGGGGCCGCCATGCCGAGCAGTACGCAGCTGCCGGCCGGCCGCAGCACGCGTACGGCCTGCTCCAGCACGGAGGCTTGTGCCGTGCATTCGACACTGCAATGCACGCCGCCGCCGCTCAAGGCCAGGATTTCGCGCACGACCTTTGCGGTCGACGCGTCGATGGCATCGGTCGCACCGAGTTCGCGCGCGAGGGCCAGGCGTCCGGCGTGCTGATCGACGGCGATGATGCGCGCGCAGCCGGCTATGCGCGCCGCCATCACCGCTGCCAGGCCTACCGTGCCGACACCGAATATCGCGATCGAACTGCCGCGTACCGGCTTCAGCACATTGAATATCGCGCCGGCACCGGTTTGCAGACCGCAGGCCAGCGGCCCCATCAGCTGCAGCGGCACATCGTCGGCGATCCTGACAACGCCGCTCTGCTGCACGAGCGCGTGGCTGGCGAACGAAGACTGGCCGAAGAAGCGGCCGGTCACCGCAGCCGATGCGCCACTGAACACTCCGCTGCCATCGCCGCGTCGGCCGGAGAAGTTCAGCGTCCGGCCCGATTCGCAATACGGTGGTCTGCCGTCGTCGCAGGCGGCGCAACGGCCGCAGGACGCGAAGCTGAGCACCACGTGATCGCCGGGCCGCACGCTCCTGACCGCGGTGCCGACCGCTTCGACCACGCCGGCACCTTCGTGGCCGAGCACCGCCGGCAAGGGAAACGGAACCTGCTGATCGCGGATGCTCAGGTCGGTATGGCAAAGCCCGGTGCCGGCGATGCGGACCCGCACTTCATCGTCGCGCGGCTCGTCGAGCTGCAGGGTCTCAAGCGTGAAGCGCCCGCGAGGCTCGCGGACGACGGCGGCGGTGATCGGCGTCATCGCGGCATGCCGGCCCACCGCATGGCAACGAACAGGCGCGCCTGCCGGGCCAGGCCGCTGCACGCTCGCGCCATCGTGCCCTTCATGCCATCCAGTCGCTGCATCGTGCTCGTCCGGTCGCCGATCGACTTTGTTATAACTAATAATGATAGATACAATCAAGCATCATATCGACGAGTGGCATGCGCCGGGGGAGACGGCCAGATCATGATCACGCTCTATCACTGCCAGGATGCACGTTCGCTGCGTTGCCTGTGGGCGCTGGAGGAACTGCAGTTGCCGTACGAACTCAAGGCCATGGCGTTCCCGCCGCGCGTGCACGCACCGGAGTTGCTGAGCCTGCATCCGACCGGGACCGTGCCGCTGCTGCTCGACGGCGAGCAGATCCTGTTCGAATCGGCGGCCTGCCTCGAATACCTGGCATGCCGCGACCGCAGCCGCGGACTGGCCGTGGCGAGTGATGATCCGCATTTCGGCGCCTGGCTGAACTGGCTGCATTTCGGCGAGGCTTCGTTGACCACGCCGCTCGCCACGATGATGCGCTACGCCCATTTCGAGCCGGAGCCGCGACGGCAGCCGGCCGTCGTTGCCGACCATCGGACGATCTTCCTCGATCGCCTGCAACTCGTGGAGCGTGCACTGCAGGATCGCGAATATCTGGTGGCCGACCGCTTCACGGTGGCCGACATCAGTGTCGGCTATGCCTTCGTCCTCGCACGCATGCTCAAGCTGCTGGGCGACCTGTCGCCGGCCCTGCAGGCGTACTGGGGCCGCTTGCAGCAACGGCCGGCCTATCTGGCGGCAAGAGCAGCGCAGAAGGTGGCGATGGCGAGCCTGGTACCGGCGGCCTGAGCGCCGGCGCCGTGCCACGATCGCCGGCCTCGCTTGACAGCGCTTGCCGGGAATCCAAAGCTGCGGCAGATCGCGGCGGCGCCGCCGCAATCGCGCAAATTCATCCGATCAAGGGAAGACCGTGGGCAGACCTGCAAAACCGCTGATTTCACGAGAGCGCGCCGCGCGTGCGGCTCTGGGCGCAATCGACATCCACGGTCTGGACGCGCTGAGCCTGGAACTGGTCGCGCAACGTCTGGGAGTGAAGGCCCCCTCGTTGTACTACCACTTCCGGCACAAGGCGGAGTTGATGGCGGAAGTCGCGCGCCTGATCCTGATGGACGCCAAGCTGCCCAGGGACCCCTCGCCGGACTGGAAGGAGGCAATGCTCGCGCTGAACATCGCCGTGCGCCGTTCCATCCTGCAGCATCCGAACGCGGCGCCGCTGCTGCTGCAGTTCTTCCCCAGGCATCTGCTGCTTGGCGCCTACGATCACTGGATCGGCCTGTACCCGATCCCGATGGAGCAACGCATGGTGCTGGTCGAAGGCCTGGAGAAACTGACCTTCGGCTCGGCCCTGTTCGAAGCGGCCTATCGCTCGCGCGGCATCGAACCGATGCCGCAGTTCGATCGCAGCCGCCTGCCGCAGTTGTCGGAGGCGCTGCGAGCCAATCACCTCGACGGCGAAGCCCTGTTCGTCGCAACGGTCCGCCACTATCTGGACGGTTTCACCTCCACGGTGCCGAAGGCCGTCGGCAAGGCCGGCAAAGCCGTTGCGAAAAAGGCGCCGGCAAAGAAGCCCGCCACCCGCCGGCGCGTGACCGGGCGCTGACGGCGCAGCACCGTCGACCAGCGGACCGCTCAGCCTGCCGTCTTCCAGGTCAGTGGCAGCGACTCCAGCGACATCACCATGCCGGCGCGATAGCTCGGCAGGTAGCCGTCTGCCAGCGAGAACTCGCCGATCTGCCTGATCCACTCCGCGTAGAGAATCCGCAGTTCCAGGCGTGCGAGAAAGTGGCCGAGGCACAGATGCGGGCCGGTCGAGAAGGTCAGATAGGACCGCGCCTTGCGGTCGATGTCGAACTTCTCCGGACTGTCGTTCTTCATCGCATCCCAGCCCGCCATCGGCAGCAGACACAGGACCATGTCGCCGGCGCGGAACTTGACGCCGAGCTTCTCGCAGTCGTGCGTGACCAGCCGCGGCGTGTTGACGACGCCGTACAGGCGGATCGCCTCTTCGACGAACGGCATCAAGGCATCCGGATCTTCACGCAGGCGCTTCTGCAGCGGCTTGTCGCCGGCCAGATAGCGGATCGCGAAACTCAGGGCATTGGTGACAGTGTCGAGTCCGCCGAGAAACAGCAGGAAGCACAGCGCGATGAGCTTGTCGGCCTGGATCGGTCCGCCGTTGATCTTTGCGTCGAGCAGCTGCGACAGCAGATCGACCTTCTCGCCGCCGGCTGCGGCCTGCGCACGTTTGACCTCGATCAAGCCCATCAGCTCGCCGATGATGGCCTGCGACACGGCGCCGATCTCCTGCGGCTCGCGCGCATTGAAGAAGCGGTCGGCAAGCGCCCGGAAGTCGTCGAAGCGTTCCGGCGGGAACCCCATCATGCGCATGAAGACCGTGACCGGAAACGGGGCGGCGACATCGCGCACGAAGTCGCAACTTCCCTTCGCCGCAACCTTGCCGACCACCTCGCGCGCGAAATCGCGCAGCTCGGCTTCACGCGCCGCGACCGAGCGCGGCCCGAAGAACGGCGCCACCGCCTGCCGATACCAGGTGTGCTCCGGCGGATCGAGGTTCAGCGGAATCAGCAGCGGCGCGTTCTCGACGCGCGGAATCTGCGATTCGCGCGCCGAGAAAGTCTCGAAGTCGCGCACGACTTCGGACATCAGATCGTGGCGCGTGATCAGCCAGTGACCGCCATTGGCGGGCGTGTAGAAAACCGGCGGCGCTTCGCGATGCAGGCGTGCATATGCCGCATGCAGATCACGCTTGATCTGCTCGTCGTTGTAGATATCGAAGTCGTGCACCAGTTCCGCGGGAACGTGGTCCGGAACCTTCGGCTTCAGGGTGGTCTCCATCCGGGTCTCTCTATGTTCTGGGACGGCCGCGTCTCGAGGCGGCGACCGACGGCCTTACGACATTAGGTAAATCGAAGAATAGAACAAAATCCAAAATTTGTCTCGCGTTGCTTTCGTCCATTTCACAAATCGTCAACGCAATTGCTCATGGACAATACCGGACATGCGTAAGCCGGTGGCAATCGGTTCCGGTTTTTATTTTACATCATTAGATTTATATCGCATGATTCCGCCCGCCCGAGCCGGCACCCCCGGCATGCACAGTCGGCGACCGACCGACATGGAGAGAGAACATGGACGATCGCATCCCGACGGCTGCGACCAGCACTGCCGACGCCCCGGCGGCCGACTACGTGATCGTCGGCGCCGGCAGCGCCGGTGCGCTGCTGGCCGCGCGCCTCAGCGAAGATCCGCGGACCTCCGTGATCCTGATCGAAGCAGGCGGCGAAGCGAAATCGATGCTCGTGCAGTTGCCGGTCGGCTTCGCGCGGCTGGTCGGCCATCCCGCCTACGACTGGCGTTACCTGCAGGAACCGGACCCCTCGATCAACAACCGCCGCTTTCTGTGGTCGGCCGGCAAACTGCTCGGCGGCGGCAGCTCGATCAACGGCCAGGTCTACATTCGCGGCACGCGTCAGGACTTCGATCGCTGGGAATCTGCCGGCGCGAGCGGCTGGGGCTTTGACGCCGTACTGCCCTACTTCCTCAAATCCGAGGACTGGGCGGGAAGCCCGCATCCCGCCCACGGCCGCGGCGGCCCGATGACAGTCTCGCCGATGCGCGAAGCGCACCCGCTGTGCGACAGCTTCCTGTCGGCCTGTGGCGAGGCCGGCATGCCGCGGCTCGCCGACTATCACGGCGGCAACATGGAAGGTGCCTTTCTCACTGACGCGACACAGCGCGACGGCTGGCGCTGCAGCACCGAAAAGGCGTTCCTGAGACCGGCCCGCAGTCGAGCGAATCTCACCGTGATGACGCGCACCGAAGCCCGCTCGATACGTTTCGACGGACGTCGCGCGAACGGTGTGCTGGTCGCGCGCAACGGCGAGCTGCGCACGGTGCGCGCAAATCGCGAGCTGCTGATCTGCGCCGGGACGGTCGGCAGCGCCGCACTGCTGCTGCGTTCCGGCGTCGGCCCCGGCGCCGCCCTGCAGGCAGTCGGTGTCGCCAGCCACCATCACCTGCCGGGTGTCGGCGCCAATCTCCAGGAACACGCGGGCGTCGGCCAGAACAAATTCATCAATCGTCCGAGCCTGAATTCGCAGATGCATCCGCTCGGCATGCTGAGCATGGCCGGCCAGTTCGTGTTCGGCCGCCGCGGCGCGTTCGGCGCCCCCGCAGTGCAGGCGATGGCGCTCGCACGCAGCCGTGCCGGCCTGCAGGAACCCGACGTGCAGCTGCACTTTCTGCCGCTGGCCTACGACATCGAGCCGGACACGCAATCGACGGCAAGCGCCGCGATGCCGAAGGAACCGACGGCAACCGTGCTGGCGACACTGTGCCAGCCCAGGAGTCGCGGCCGCGTCGAACTCGATGTCGACGGCAAGCCGCGCATCGTTCACCAGTTCTTTGCCGACGAACGCGACCTGCAGACCATGATCGACGGTCAGAAACTGATCGCGCGGCTGTTCCGCACGCCTTCGCTGGAAAAGCTGGTGATCGCCGACCGTCGGCCCGATCCGCTGCCGCGCAGCGACGCCGACTGGGCGGCCTACATCCGCGCAAAGGCGGCGCCGGCCTATCACCCGGTCGGAACCTGTCGCATGGGCAGCGACGAGGGTGCCGTCACCGATCCGCAACTGCGCGTGCGCGGCATCGGCGCCCTGCGCGTGATCGATGCTTCGGTGATGCCGACGATTACCAGCGGCAACACCAATGCCGCCACCTTCATGATCGCCGAGAAGGCGGCGGACCTGATCCGCGCCGACGCCGGCCACTGAAACACGAAACGGAGCCTGAGCCGTGCATCTCTCCCGCTATCTGAGATTCTGGAGCCAGCGTCGCGGCGAGGCGCCGGCGCTGCATTGCGAAGACCAGACCCTGAGCTGGGCCGACGTCGACCGTGCATCCTCGGCGCTGGCGGCGCACCTGCAGGACATCGGCGTTCGCCGGGGCGACCGGGTCGGTGTACTGCTCGGCAATTCGCTGCCCTGGTGCGTGCAGTTTCTCGCGTCGCTGCGCATGGGAGCGATCTTCGTGCCGCTCAACGTCATGTTCGGCCGCTTCGAGCTCGAACAGATCGCCGCCGACGCCGCCTGTGTCGCGGTGCTGTCGACCGCGGCGCTGATCGCCAAGCTCGGCATCGATGCCGGCGACGCAGCGGCCGACGAACTGCGCGTGTTCGACTTGCGCGCAGCGGGATCATCCACTGCCTACGAAGCGGTCATCGCCAGCGGCCAGCGTTGTGCCGACGCGCAACTCGGCGACGACGACGTGATGGCGATCTGCTACACGTCGGGCACCACCGGCGTCCCCAAGGGCGCGACCATGACGCATCGTGCCGTCGATGCGGCGATGCAGGGCCTGATCCTCAACTTCGCGCTGCGTGGCGGCGAAGAACGGATGCTGATTCTGGCGCCGCTGGCGTTCACCGGCGGCGTGATCTCCAATCTCGCACCATGGCTGGTCTGCGGCGGCACGGCCTGGGTCGAGAAGGCCGTCGACCCGATGCGCGCATACCGACTGTTGCGCGACGAACGCATCACCTTTTTCGGCGGCGTGCCGGCGCTGTGGGAGCGCATCGCGCAGGCACCGGATTTCGCGCAGGCCGATCTGTCGCAACTGCGCAGCGCCTATACCGGCGGCGCGCCGGTGCCGCGTCCGCTGCTGGAGCAGTTCCGCAGCAAGGGCGTGACGATTCGCCAGCAATACGGCTTCACCGAAGGCTGTGCCGGCGTCTCGTCGCCGAGCCTCGAGGAGGCAGTGCGTTTTCCGGCCTCCTGCGGCGAATCGCTGCCGGGCATCGAGCTGCGCATCTGCGACAGCGACGGCCGCCCGGTCGTCGACGGCGAGGTCGGCGAAGTGCTTGCGCGCGGTCCGCAACTGATGTCGGGCTACTGGAACAAGCCGGAGGAAACACGCGCCGCCTTCCACGGTGACTGGTACCGCACCGGCGATCTCGCGCGCATCGACGAGCACGGCTGCTTCACCATCGTCGATCGCAAGAAGAACATGCTGATCTCCGGCGGCGTCAACATCTACCCTGCCGAAGTCGAGCGCGCAATGGCGCAGATCCCCGGCGTCATCGAATGCGTCGTGCTCGGCCTGCCGAGCGAGCGCTGGGGTCAGGAAGTCGCGGCGATCGTGCATGCACCGACGCTCAAGGATGCGGCCATCGTCCTCGACCATGCACGCACGCTGCTCGGCACCTACAAGGCCCCCAAGCAGCTGCGCCTCAGTGACCAGCCATTGCCGAAGACCCCCTCGAACAAGATCGCGCGCACGCAGCTGGCCGAACTGTTTGCGCAGCTGGCGCCCTGAGCCCGGACCCCTGACATGAACAGCAATCTCGATATCGAGGTCGATGCCGATGTGGTCTCCCAGCTCATCGAGCATCTGCGTCGCGACACGACCGATCTCGCCGCCGACGATCTGTTCGTGCCGGTTTCGCATTTCGTCGATGCGCAGCGCGCCAGGGCCGAGATCGCGTTGATGAAGCGCCTGCCGCTGCTGGTCGCGCATTGCTCGGAGCTGCCGAGCCCCGGCGACTTCGTGACGCGCGAGATTCTCGGCCTGCCGCTGATCATCTCGCGACAGAGCGACGGCGGCGTGCGCGCCTATCTCAACATGTGCCGCCACCGCGGCGGCCGCGTCGAGCAGGACGCCGCCGGCAACAAGCGCGTGTTCATGTGCCGCTATCACGGCTGGTCCTACGAACGCGACGGCGGCGGCCTGCGCCATGTGCCGTACGAGACCTCGTTCGGCAGCATCGAACGCGAACAGAGCCGTCTGATCGCATTCAGATGCGAAGAACGTCACGGCCTCGTCTACGTCGATCTCGCCAACGATGCGACGCGCACACTGGCCGACTGGTTCGGTCCGCAGGTCGATGCCCAGATCGCGCCCTGGCGGCTGCAGGATTCGCGGATCGTCATCGACAAGTCGTTCACGATGGACATCAACTGGAAGCTGGTGATGGACGGCGCGATCGACATCATCCACCCCCGCTTCCTCCATCAGAACGGCGTCGGCAAGCTGATCGAAACCAACGTCGGCGTGTTCCGCGAGTACGGCCGCCACGGCAAGCACTTCGGCGCGCGCACCAAGCTGCGCACGATGGCCAAGGACGGCAGCGCCCTCGACGGTGGCTCCAGGTACATCGGCTCCAACCTCGTGCTGTATCCGAACTCGATGATGATCGGCGCGCCCGAGCACGTGGAGTTCTGGACGGTCTGGCCGGCGCTCGACCGTGCGACGCGCTGCACCGTGCAGATCCGCTTCCTGGTACGCAGCGACATCCTCGACGAGCAGATCGAGAAGCGCGTGCACAAGAGCTGGGAGATTCTCGAACAGGCGGCGACGCAGGAAGACTGGCCGATGGAGCGCTGGATCCAGCAGAACGCGCAGGCCTGGCCGCAGGGCAGTTTCCGCTACGGCCGCAGCGAGCTGGCCTGTGCACATCTGCATCGCCAGCTGGCGCGCGATCTCGACGGGGCGGCCTGAGGTGTCCGGCTACGACTTTCTCGCCGGCATCCGCGTCGTCGAACTGGCACAGCTCGGTCCGTCCAGCCTCGGCGGTTATCTCGCCGACATGGGCGCCGAAGTCGTCAAGATCGAAGGCCATGACGGCGAGCCGCTGCGCCATAGCAGTTCGCCGGCCGTTGGCGCGCCAGACGGGCCCAGCTTTCTGCATCTGCGCTGGAATCGCGGCAAGAAGAGCATCGGCCTCGATCTGAAGACCGACGACGGCCGCACCCTGTTTCGCCGCCTGGCGGCACAGGCCGATGTCGTCATCGAGGGCATGCGCGCCGGCGTGCTGCAGCGCCTCGGCCTCGGCTATGACGCACTGCGCGCCGACAATCCGCGGCTCGTGTTCTGCTCGCTGTCCGGCCTCGGCCTGACGGGGCCATACCACAGCCTGGGCTCGCACGGGCCGTCGTTCGATGCGTTCGGCGCGCTGTCGTCGCTCAATCCGTACGCACTCGAAGCGCGCGAGCGCGAAGGCCGCAATCCGGTCGGCATGCATGCAATGGGCCTGTATGCCGCAGTCGGCGTGCTGTCGGCCGTCGTGCGTGCACAGCGCAGCGGCATCGGCGCGCAGATCGAAGTCAGCGGCGCGGAATCGGCAGCGCACTGGTTACCCGAAGGCGTCAACGTCGAACTCAATCCGGACCTGCTGCACGAGCGGCCGGGCTTTGCCAACGGCGCCGGCAAGATGGCCGGCTGGTCGCGGCTCTGTGCCTACCAGACGCAGGACGGCAGCAAGGTCTTCTTCCAGGGCCTGTCGCCGAAGTTCTGGAAACGCTTCTGCACGGCGATCGGCCGCGAAGATCTGCTGGCGCGCAACGAAGGCGATACCGCCGCGACCGACGATGCGATCCACCGCGAGCTGACAGCGATCTTCGCGACGCGTCCGCGCGCGGCGTGGATGCAGCTGTTCACCGAACACGACGTGCCGGGCGGTCCCGCCAACACGCGCGCCGAACTCGCGCGCGATCCGCACTTTGTCGCACGCGGCAATGTCTACGAAACCGAGCATCCCGGCATCGGCACCGTGCGCCTGACCGGCACGCCGGTGAAGACCTCGGGTCAGACCTTCGCGCCGGCCGCGGCACCGGCGCAGTTCCAGCACTCCGACGAAGTGCTGCGCGACTGGCTCGGCCTCGATGCGCAGGCGGCGCAGCCGTATCGCGACAGCGGCGCGCTGCTCGGCTAGCGTCGCCCGCTGGCCCAGACGGCTTCAGGCGCCGAGCGCACGCAGCGTATCGAGGTCTTCGAGCGCGGCGACGGCGCGCGCGGCGTTGCTCGTGCAGATCGCTTCCGGCTGCAGCTGCACCGGACACAGCACCCACATGTACGCCCAGATCATGTGCTGGCGATACAACAGCCAGGCCGTGTCGAACGACGGTGCGGCGCCGCCCAGCGCCTCCAGGGTGCGCAGATAGCGGTCGAGCAAGGCACGCTCGTGCTCGCGCCGCGTTTCGACGGCCAGCGCCGAGCCGAGAAATTCGGCGATATCGTGCGCCCAGCAGCCCCGCATCACGGTCTGCCAGTCCAGATAACCGGCACCGCCATCGGCATCGAAGTACAGGTTGCCGACGTGGGCGTCGCCGTGAACGAGCCCGCTGCTCGCGGCGCGCGAGATGCCGACCAAGGCCATCAGCGCCGCGCGGATGCGATCGACATCGCGCAAGGCCGGCGTGACCGCCTGCCCGCGCGGCAAAGCCAGATGCGCGGTCCAGTGCGCCGGCGTCGTCCACGCCTCGATCAGCGTCGGAAATACCTGTGTCGCTGCATCGGGCAACCATGGATGTTCCGCCAGTTCGTGTACCGAACGCGCGGCGTGCACATGCGCGAGGTTGTCGAGTACCTGCTCCGCCTCGGCGACGCTCAGCGCCTCGCGCGCATCGCCGAAGCGCGCGCCGCGTGCGACCAGATCTTCGAGCAGCAGATACGGCGGCGCGTCACCGGTGAGCGGCGGCGCATACCAGCTACGTGGACAGCCGGGCGCGATGATCGCAGCGAACTCGCGGTAGAAACCGCCTTCGGTCGCGTACAGCGAAGCGTAGTCGGCCGAGTGCGCTTCGAGACCGCCCTTGAGCCACAGCGTGGCCGGCGCGCCCGGCATCTCCTTCTCATAGCGCAGACGCAGATGCAGCTTGGTTGCGGTGCCGGGAATGGCGCGCAGCACTTCGACATCGGTGAGGTGGATGCCGGGCCAGCGCAGCGCGAGCATGCGCGTCAGCAGCTCCGGCGTGACCAGCTCGAAGCGGATCGTCATCGACTCCGACATCTCAGGAGGCCGTCTTCATGAATTCCATGCCGGCCTGCGCGACGACCGTGGTCGGATCGCAATGCGTGATCGCGGTGCCGCCGCCGTCGACCGGCAGCACGACACCGCTGATCCACTCGGCCTCGTCGCTGCACAGGAACAGCGCGGCATTGGCGATGTCGCGCGGTCGTCCGGCGCGCGGTACCGGTTGCAGCACCGCGCAGCGCTCGGCGATGAAATCCTGGAACGCATCGGCATGTTCGGCCGGCACGCCGAAGCTGCTCGCCATGATCGGCGACACCGTCACGCCCGGCGCGATCGCGTTGCTGCGGATGCCGTACGGCGCCAGCTCGAAGGTCGCCGCGCGCACGATGCCGACGATCGCGTGCTTGGCCGCCGTGTAGCCGAGATTGCTGTACCCACCGAGCAGACCGGCGGCGCTGGTGGTCGAGAGGATCGCGCCGCCGCTGTTCTGTCGACGGAATTGCCGCGCCGCGTACTTGTGGCCCGACAGCACGGAGCCGGTCAGCAGGCGCAGCATCGCATCGAACGAGGTCGCCTCGATCTCGGTGAAGCCGGCGCGATCGCCCTGGATGCCGGCGTTGTTGAACATGATGTCGAGCCGGCCGAAGGTTTCAATGGCGAACGCGACGAGTGCTTCGACATCGGCATCGACCGCGACATCGCAGGACCGGAAACGCAAGGCGCCGGCGTGGCGCGCCTCGACCTGCCGGCCGGCGGCATCGTTGATGTCGGCGATGACGACCTTCGCGCCCTCGGCGACGAAACGTTCGGCGCTCGCCAGACCGATGCCGCTGGCGCCGCCGGTGATGATCGCGACCTTGTCCTGCAGTCGGCCGTTCATCGCGCGGCGCCGCCGGCGACCTGACCCACGCGCGCCTGGAGCTGCGGATTGAACGAGGTCAGCAGCTCGTAACCGAGCGATGCCTCGAACGCCGGCATGGCCTGGCACAGCCACAGGTTCAGCGAACGCTTGGTGAACTCGATGCCGAGTGGCGGCAGTGCCGCGAGTTCGGCGGCGATCTCGAACGCCCGCGGCAAGACATCGGCAGGCGGCACGGCTTCGGACACCAGGCCGATACGCTCGGCCTCCCGACCCTTGATCCTGCGGCAGGTCAGCAGATGCAGCCTGGCCTTGGCGAGTCCGCACAACAGCGGCCAGATCAGCACCGCATGATCGCCGGCGGCGAGGCCGATGCGCGTATGGCCGTCGCACAGCACGGCGTCTTCGTTGGCGATCGAGATGTCGGCGAGCAACGCGAGCGCGAGGCCGGCCCCGGCCGCCGGCCCATTGATCGCGGAGATGATCGGCTTGCGACAGTCGAGCAGGCTGCCGACGAGCTGCAGCGTTTCGCGCGTCATCGCCAGTTTGCGCGCGTAGTCGTTGTCGTCGGATGCGATCGTCGCATAGTCGCCGCCGGCACTGAATGCGCGACCGGCACCGGTGATGATCGCGATCGTGCCTTCTTCGTCTTCGTCGAAAAGTCGCGGCAGCAGCGCAAACTCGCGATGCAGCACGTCGTCGGTCGCGTTCATGCGCTCCGGACGATTGATGGTGAACAGCACCACGCCGCCTTCGCGGCGTTCGACGATGATGCGCTCGAAGCGATAGTGCGAATCCTGCATCTCAGGCTGCCCTGTCTTGGATCTTGACGTCGGCCTGCGCCGGCCCGACGCGCTCGATCGAGACCGGCAGGCCGTCGATCAGGGACGAACCGGACACGAACTCGATCGCGTCCAGTCCGAGACCGAGCAGACGATTGATGTTGACGCCCTCGGTGCGGTTCGCCGTCTGCCAGCTGCCGCCGCGATGGCCCCAGCCGTGCGGATAGCAGACCGCACCGCGCACGACCTCGTCGGACAGCGTCACCGGCACCTGCAGGCGCGCCACCGCCGTGCTGATCCACACGGCATCCCCCTCGCCGACGCCAAGCTCGCGTGCATCCTCCGGGTGCATCGTCAATTTCGGCTTCTGCGAGCGCACGAGGCGGCCGACGTTGTGCATCCACGAATTCAGCGAGCGGATCTCGCGCACGCTGAGCAGGCGGAATTTCTCGCGCGGCGCGACGTCGGCGCCGAGCCGCGCGAACTCGCGCTCGATCACTTCATGCCAGACGTGAATGCGCCGGTCCGGCCAGGCGATGCGTTCGCGCCAGTCCTTCGACGGGTGCGGCAGATCGACCATCACGCCGTGCGGATGTGCGCGCAGACGCTTGAACGACCAGCCGTCGCGGCGCAGGCCGAAGCGGTCACCGACCGGGCCGAGGCGCAGACCGATGTCGACCAGCGTCAGCGGCCGCGGCGTCCAGCGCAGCCACTTGCCGAGGCGGCGACGCCATTTCGAGGCCGCCGGGGCGCCGAGACCCATGCGTCGCACGATCGCCAGATAGCTGTCGAACTCGTCGCGCGCCTCGCCCAGCGGCTTGATCACGGCGTCGCTGTACTGCAGGAACGGCCGGATCATGAAGCCGAAGCCGATGACCGGCGCGTCGGCGCGTTCGAGGAAGCTCGTGCCGGGCAGGATGTAGTGCGCGAGCCGATTGGTTTCGTTGACGTAGAGATCGAACGACACCATCAGCTCCAGCGCCTGCAAGGCCTCCTCCAGACGCTCGCCGCCCGGTGCGCTGAGCAGCGGATTGCCGCAGGTGACGAGCAGGGCGCGGACCTTGTCCGGTCCGTCGACGAGAATGTCGTCGGGCATCGTCGCGCTGGCGAGAAAACCGGCGACCGCCGGCACGCCGCCGATGCGCGTGCGGGCTTCGCCATAGCCGCCGACGACCGGCTTCTCGCGCGGGAATACTTCGCGGCCGAACATCGTGCCGCCTTCGCGGTCGTAGCTGCCGGTGATCGCATTGAATGCGGTCAGCAGGAAGTTCACCAGCGTCGCATACGGACCCCGGCAGATGCCGATGCGGCCGTAGATCGAGGCGCGCCGCGCGGTGACGAAGCCGCGCGCGAGCTCGCGGATCGCCTGCGCCGGCACGCCGCAGGCCACCGCACAATGCTCGACGTCGCGCCTCGATACTTCGCCGCGCAACGCCGGCCAGCCGCTGACGCTGGCCGCGAGCAGTGCCTCGTCGAGCAGGGTCTCGTCGAGCAGCACGCGTAGCAGGCCGAGCAGCAGCCAGACGTCGCCGTTCGGCTGGATCGGCAGGTGTTCGTAGCGTGCCGCCGTTTCCGAACGACGCGGATCGACGACGACCACGCGGCCACGCGCGGCGATCGCGTCGAGATCGTGAGCAATGCGCGGCGCCCACATCAGCGAGCCATTCGAAACCATCGGATTGCCGCCCATGATGAGCAGGAAATCGCAGGACGGCAGGTCCGGCATGCCGGTGGTCCACGGCGCACCATAGGCCAGATGATTGGCGAGCAGGCGCGCGCTGGTGTCCTGCGAGCTGGCGCCGTACTGGCGCGTGCTGCCCATGGCCGCCATCAATTCGAGCTGGGTGATGAAGTTCTCGCTGGCGAACGAGGTCGGGTTGCCGAGATACGAGGCGATCGCCTCCGCACCGTGTTCGCGGCGGATGCGCTTCAGCGTTGCCGCGATGTCATCGAGTGCCTGGTCCCAGCCGACCTCGACGAATTCGCCGGCGCCACCGACGCGTTTGAGCGGCTTCAGCACGCGATCCGGATCGTAGGTGATCTGCGCGGCCGACGTGCCCTTCACGCAGACATGGCCTAGCGAGTGCGGATTGTCGCGGTCGGGTGCGAGCTTGACGACGCGGCCTTCGCGCACGGTCGCGACCAGGCCGCAATGCGCCTCGCACAGGCGACAGAAGGTCGCGTGCTCGCCGTCGGCGCCGGTCGGCGGATTGGCGCCACGCCTTGTGTCGCGCCCTGGCGTTTCGAGCTGCATCGCGCGCTCCTCCTCGATCACGGTCCGCGTCACGATGGCGCGGACTTCCTTCGATCCGTCGCGGCCGGTCCATGGACGCGGCCGCCGCTGCTCAGCGCGGCGCGTCCATGTAGGCCCGGTACGCGCGATGGAACAACTGGTTCGTCACCTCGTTGCGGCCGAGGCAGACCGTGCCGGTGTGCGGCATCCGGGCCGAGGCCTGGATGCCGTTGCCGACCGGCACGTCCTCGTTGATGATCGCGTCGGTCGCGATCTTCCAGTTCTTGTCGAGGATCTCGACGCCGCGCGCATCGTGCTCGGCCTTCGGCGTCAGGTAGCGCAGGTGCACACGGCAGGCGGCGACGTTGTCCGGGTTCTGGTAGATCGTCCAGAACTCGATGTGATGCGGGTGCATCACCATCACGGCGTTCGGCACGAACAGATTGCCGATGATCGCGTAGCGGTCGAGCGGCGGCGCCTGTTCCGGCGGCTGGTCGGCCAGCTCCTGCATCTTGCGTCGCGGATTGCCCCACAGCGCGTTGTTGCCGAACACCTCGATGCCCATCATGTTCGGATAGAAGTACGGGCTGATGGTCGCGCCGTGCAGGAATTGCACGTGATAACCGTCGATCAGACCGTCCATCATCACTTTCCAGTTCTGTGGAAAGTCGAAGACGTGGTCCTTGTAGAAGAACCACTTGTCGAGCCCGTATTCACCCAGCGCCTGATCCATGCCGGCGCCGAGATGCGCCTTGACATCGATCGTGCCGGCCGGGTTCTCGACGATCCAGATGAAGCCGTGACGCTCCTCGACCGGCAGCGCGACGAGATTCCGGTCGTCATTGGGCTTCATGCCGAACGAGTCGGCGAAACCGATGCCGCGCAGCTTGCCGTCGTTGCCGTAGGTCCAGCCGTGATACGGGCACGTGAAACGGTTGCGCTGGCCGCCGGCGACGCTGACCAGACGCGAGCCGCGATGGCGGCAGACATTGAGATAGGCCCCGACACTGCCGTCGGCCCTGCGCGTGACGATGACGCTGCTGCGATTGAGCTGGACGGTGATGAACGACCCCGGCGTCGCGATCTGGCTGGCGTGCGCCGCCATCATCGGCACCTGTTCGAAGATCTGCGTGCACTCGCGCTTCGCGATTTCCGGACAACTGTAGATCGACAGCTCGTATTCGAAGATGTCGTCGAGGCGATCGGTCGTGGTCTCGGCGATGTGGCGGAACAGCTTGCGGGCCAGCCGTTCGTTGCGCTCGGGCGTGAAATACATGGCCGGTCTCCGGTCGTCTGGCATGCTCAGCGCACGCGTGGCAGGTTCGGCAGCAGCGCAGCGAAGCGCGCGCGCAGCGCCGGCTTGGCGATCTTGCCGGTCGGCAACCGCGGCAGCGGTTCTGCCTCGACGACGATGTAGCGCGGCACCTTGTAGTCGGCGAGGTTGCGGTTGCAATGGGCGACGATCTGCTCGATCTGCAGCGGCAGCGTCGAATGGATGATCGCCAGCGGTGTCTCGCCGAACTTCGCATCGGCCGCGCCGATCACCGCCACCTCGAACACGCCATCGAAGCCGGCGACCACGCGCTCGACTTCCGCGGCCGAGATGTTGAGGCCGCCGGAGATGATGATGTCCTTCATGCGGTCGACGAAACTCAGGTTGCCGTTCTCGTCGATGCGCCCGAGGTCGCCCGTGTGTAGCCAGCCGTCGATCAGCGTCTTCGCGGTCGCTTCGGGGTTGTTCCAGTATTCCTTCATGACCGACGGGCCGCGGATCAGGATCTGGCCGAGTTCGTTCGGCGGCAGGCTGCGGCCTTCGGGATCGACGACGCGCAGCTCGGTGAACATGCCGCCGCGGCCGGCCTTCTCCGGATGCTGCGCGGCATCCTGCTTGCTCATGATGCTGATCGCCCCGCCCGCTTCGGTCTGGCCGTAGATCTGACGCAACAGGCACCCCTTCTGCTGCCAGATGTCGAGCAGCGCACGCGACACCGGCGCGCCGCCGACGCTGGTGAACTTCAGCTCCGAAAGATCCGCGGCGGCAAAGCCCTCGCAGGCGGCAATGCGCTCGAAGAACAGTGGCACGCCCTGGAAGGCATTGATGCGCTCGTCCTGCAGCAGCTTGAGCGCACGCTCGGCGTCGAACCCCGACTCGAAGCGGGCGGTGGCACCGAGCACCATGAATTCCATCAACTGCACGAAACCACCGGAGGTCGACAGCGGCGGCAGCGCAAGGATGCGCGCACTGGAGCCGATGAACGGCTCCTCGATCGCGAACTCCTGCGCATAGGCCAGCATCGAGCGATGCGTGTAGACCACGCCCTTGGGCCGCGCGGTCGAACCACTGGTGGCAATGATGACAACGGCATCGTCCGGCGCCGCGTCGGCGGTGAAGGCGGGGCCGCCGCCGTCGCGCAACGCGGCGATCGGCGCCAGCGTCGCCGTGCGGCAGCCGATCGCGTTCAGGCCTTCGTGCTTGCCGGCCTGATCGGCGTCGGTCAGCACCCATCGCGGCGCGGTGTCCTCGCAGAACTCGATGGTTTCACGTGCCGACAGGCGCGGACTCAGCGGCGAAGCGATCGCGCCGGCCCGGACGCTGCCGATCAGCAGCGCACAGTGCGCCAGCGAAGTGCCGGCGATGGTGCCGACGCGGTCGCCCGGCTGCACACCGTCGTCACGCAGCCAGGCCGCGACCCGCGCGGTCCAGCGATCGAGTTCCGCGAACGTGACCGCCGTATCGGCGACACGCAGCGCGACATGGTCCGGCGTTTCGCGCGACCACCATTGCAGTGCGCTGATCAGCGTCTGAGCCATCGATCTACCACTCCCATCAGTGTTGCGAAAATGGCGCGCCGTGGCGGGCCGCCGCGAAATGTCGGAACGGGTTCATGTCGTCAGTGATACGGCGGTTCCTGCCACCACGGAAAGAAGTCCGGCATATCCGTGGAAACGCGGTCGGGATAGCAGGCCGCGCGTTTGTCGAGAAACGATTGCACGCCCTCGCGCGCGTCGGCACTGCGCGAGCGCGAAACCACGCCGCGGCTGTCGATGCGATGCGCCTCCATCGGATGCGTCATGTCGAGACCGCGCCACAGCATCTGCCGGGTCAGCGCGACCGACACCGGCGCCGAGCCTTCCGTCAGGCGGCGGGCCAGCGCACGCGCGGCCGGCAACAGCTCGTCCGGCGCGTACAGCGACTGCACGAGGCCGGCCTCATGCGCTTCGTCCGACAGGAAGGCGTTGCCGCCGTAGCACCATTCCAGTGCTTTCGGCAGGCCGACGAGTCGTGGCAGGAAATACGCCGAGGCCGATTCCGGCACGATGCCGCGACGCGCGAACGGCAACGCGAATTTGACACCGGGCACGGCGAGCCGGAAATCCATGGCGAGGGTCGCGGTCACGCCCATGCCGGCAGCGACGCCGTTGATCGCGGCGATCACCGGCTTGAGGCTGCGGAAGATGCGCAGGGTCAGCAGACCGCCGATGTCGCGCGCGCACTCGCGGCCGTAGTCGAAACTGCCGTCGGGCCGCAGCGGCGAGTCTTCACCCTGCAGCGAAAACGAGGCGAACGTATCGGCGCCACCGGACAGGTCGGCACCGGCCGAGAAAGCGCGGCCCGCGCCGGTGACGATGACGGCACGCACGGCATCGTCGGCGTCGCTGCGATCGAAGGCGTCGATGACTTCACGGGTCATCTGCGCCGTGAACGCATTGAGCTTGTCAGGCCGCCGATAGCACAGCGTGGCGATGCCGTCGCTGACGTCGTAACGAATGCACCGATACTCGCTGCTCATGCCGGTGCGCTCATGACACGACCTCGTTGCTGAAGATCGCCGAGCTGACCGTCGGCGCTCCGGGACCACCGGCGAGCAGACAGGTCTTCGCGTTCGGCACCGGGTTCGCCGATTCGCCGCGCAGCTGACGCACGGCCTCGACGGCCATGCCGATGCCGTGGATGAAGCCTTCGGCGAAATTGCCGCCTGCGGTATTGATCGGCAGCGTTCCGTCCGGCGCGATCAGATTGTCGAAACGCACGAACTCGGCGACGTTTTCGTACGTGCAGAAGCCGTGATCGATCAGCGAGGCGATGCCCTGCGCACTGAAGTTCTCGTAAAGCTGCGCGCAATCGATGTCGGCCGGCGTCAGGCCGGTCTGTGCCCACAGCCGGCGTGCGACCGACGCGAATCCGGCCGAGGCGTAGTCGTCGTCGTTTTCGAGCAGATCGCCCCAGCCTTTGCCCGCCCCCTGCGCGACACCGAGCAACTGTACGGGCTTCTTCCTGAGATCGCGTGCGCGTTCGGTCGACACCATCAGCAAGGCACCGGCACCGTCATTCTCGCGCGAGCAGTCGAACAGCCGGAACGGTTCGGCGATCCAGCGTGCGCTCCGATAGGCGTCGAGATCGAGCTCCTTGCCGTAGCTGACGGCGTTCGGATTGCGCGCGCCGTGGTAGTACGAAGCCCGCACCAGCTGCTCGGCAACCGATGGCGGCACGCGGTGATGCTCGAACATGCGTTGCGCACGCAGCGCGCAGAGCTGCGCCGGCGAGACCAGGCCGGCGCCGAGGATGTGATCATTGAGATGGTGGCGCATTACCGCACCGGACAGGCGGCCGCTGTCGTCCTGCACCAGCGTGCGGAACACGATCACCGCGCCAGCCTGACCGCTGGCGATCGCCGCCGCGGCATTGCCGAACGCCGCCGCGATGCCACCGCCGCCGCCGCCCCAGACCTGCGAGGACCAGCACAGCTCCTTCGTGCCGAGATCGGACATCAGGCGCACGGGCTCGTTCTTGTCGTCGCCATAGGCAACGAAACCGTCGACGTCGGCCGGATCGAAGCCGGCGTCCTCGCAGGCATCGACGATCGCCCGCACCAGCACACCGCGTTCCGGCAGCGGTGCCCGGGCGCGTCGGTACTGACGCAGGCCGACACCGGCCACCGACACCGACGCCTTGAAGCCGGCGCTCATGCGGCGCCCCCGTCGACCAGGTTCCAGCGCAGCGACGGAATGCGCTCGCCCCAGATCTCGGTGACGGCGATGCGGCCCCGCACGCGCGCACCGATGCGCAGCGCCGCGGCATCGCCTTCCAGCAGGCCGAGCAGGCGGCGGCCACCGGCCTGCGGCAATTCGACGATCAGCGACACATACGGCACGCCGATGCCCTCGCTGCCATCAAAGGCATGCCAGCTGCGTGTCCAGCTGAAAATCGTGCCTTCCGCCGGTACCGCGTGCCAGTGCTGCGTCCAGCTGCCGCATTCGCCACAGCGGAACACCGCCGGCCAGTGCCAGCGACCGCAGCCTTCGCAGCGCGGCAGTTCGAGCCGGTCTTCGGCAAGCGCCTGCCAGTACGGTCCGTCGGCACCGGCGGTGTGTCGGACAGCGGAGTGCTTGTCGGTACTCATCGCTCAGGCCGCCCGGCGGATGATGTCGGCGGCGCGCCAGGCCATCGCCATTGTCGGCCCGTTGGTATTGCCGGCCGGGATCTGCGGCATGATCGAAGTGTCCATCACGCGCAGGCCGTCGACGCCGCGCACGCGCAGTTCGGGATCGACGACCGAACGCTCGTCGCGTCCCATGCGGCAGCTGCCGACCGCGTGATAGCCGCAACTGCCGCCGCTGTCGTAGGCGGCGATCATCTCGTCCTCGCTGCGGCAATCCGGACCCGGGTAGGTCTCGATCTCGATCAGCTCGCGCAGCGCCGGCTGCGCCGCATAGGCGCGCGCGCTGTTCACGATGGCGATCATCAGCTCGCGGTCGTGCGCGGTCGCGTGATGGTTCGGTCGCAGCACCGGCATCGCCTGCACATCGGTCGAGTCGATGTTGATCTCGCCGCACGAAGTCGGTCGCAACGGATAGGCGACCATGTGAAAGCCGTGGAATCGCTCGGGGCGCGTGCGGCCGGATTCGGGATCGAGCGAAAACGGCGCGATCAGGAACTGCAGATCGGGCCGCACCAGCTCGGGTCGCGATTTCAGCCAGGCGCCGACCTCGTAGGTCGCCGCCGCCATGGGCCCGGACCGCGACAAGAAATACCGGCCAACCGAACGCAACAGCCGCCAGCCGCCGAAGCTCGGGTTCTGCGACACCGGTTTCCGCAGCTTCCAGGACATCAGGATCGCGCGATGCTCGATCAGGTTCTGACCAACCTCGGGAACATCGCACACCAGCGGAATACCGAGCGTCTGCAGCAGGCGAGCCGGGCCGATGCCGGAGCGCTGCAGCAGGCCGGGTGACGACAGTGCGCCTCCGGCCACGACGACCTCGCGGCGCGCCAGGTATTCGGTGATCCTGCCGTCGCGCACCACCTGCGCGGCAACGGCCCGGCACTGATCGAAGCGGATGCGCTGCACCGGCGCCTCGGTGACGATGCTCAGATTCGGTCGCGCGCGTATCGGATCGAGGAATGCCGTCGCCGCGTCCTGGCGGCGGCCATCGAAGATGTTGCGCGCCGCGTAACCGATGCCTTCGCCGCCATCCGGCGCATTCGGATCGCCGCGCCGCGACAGGCCCATCGAAACGCCGGCGGCGATCATCGCCTCGGTCAGCACGCTCTTCTCGCCCGGCATCGTGATGCGCAGCGGGCCGGCGTCACCGCGCGTCGCGTCGCCGCCGAGCTCGTGGCATTCCATCGCGCGATAGGCCGCGCCGATGTGTTGCCACGACCAGTCGGCGCTGGTCTGTTCGGCAATTTCGTCGAAGTCCGCCGGCTGGCCGCGAACGTACATCAGGCCGTTGACGGAGGTCGACCCGCCGAGCACCTTGCCCCTCGTCCACGGCTCGGACTTGCCGCCGGTACTGGCTTCCGGCGCAGTCGGGAAGGGCCAGGTGTACTTCGGGTTCTTGATCATCACGCCGAGACCTTTCGGCATCGCGATCATCGGATGCTTGTGGCTCGGCCCGGCTTCGAGCAGCGCCACGCGGACCGCCGGATCCTCGGACAGCCGATGCGCGAGCACGCAGCCCGCGGCTCCGGCCCCGACGATCACGTAATCGAAACTGTCCATGCTCTCCTCTGCGTGGATGCGATGCCCACACTTGCTGTCGGAACCTGCCGGCGTCGATGCCTCAAGCCGCCGTCGGCACGCCCGAACATTCCTCGATGACATCGTGGAAATGCCGTACGCCCTGCTCCATGCCGCCCAGCGTCAGCGTTTTCAGCGCGCCGCTGCGCAGGCCTTCCTGGCTGAGTTCGGCGGCGCGGAAGTCCTCGTCGCCGAACGCGTCCGCCATCAGCTTGAAGGAACGCTCGTAGACGCCCTGCAACTGCGGCGTCGGCTCGGCGTCGTCGACCAGCATCACGTAGCGCGCGAGCGTGCGGCCGGTCGCCAGCGGCGTCAGGATCACCACGCTGACATAGACCGGACTGGTGACGACGATGACGTTCGGAAACGCGATGTAGGCGTAGACGACGGCCTTGCGCAACTCGTTCCAGCTGCGGCTGACATCGGCGCCGCTGAAGCCGCGGCGGCTGCCGGATGTCTGGCGCAGATGGCGGCCGATGCGCTCGATCATCTGCGGCGCGTCGACGAAGAAGCGTGCCAGTGTCTTGGCATGCAGGCGCGTGACGTGGTAGCCCTCGAGAAATGCGTCCGAGATCAGCTTCCAGTTTGCCTGCAGGTCGTAGTCCTGCGTCTTGAATATCCGCATGGCCGGCAGGCCGATCGCCTCGAAATCGCCGATCAGTTCCGCGCCGACGGCTTCGGCATCGACTCTCGCGCTGCGGTCGAGACTGACCCAGATCAGGCCGCCGCCTTCGAAGCACGGCAGTTCGCTGAGCTGGTAACGGGTCTTGTCGAGCTTGTCGAAGATTTCCTCGCGCGGCACCCCGATCAGCTTGCCCTGCAGGTTGTACGTCCATGCGTGATAGGGGCAGCTCAGCTTCAGTGCCGCGCCGCATTCACCCTTTTCCAGCAGTCGGGTGCCGCGATGCATGCAGGCGTTCAGGAATGCCTTGACGGTCCCGTCCTTGGGCCGCGTCAGGATCACCGGCACGCCGGCGACTTCGACACCGAGGTAGGAACCGGGCCTCGGCAGGTCCTGCGACACCGCGACCGGTACCGGCAACTGCGTGAACAAGACGGTCTGCTCGTGCTTGAACACGGCATCATCGAGATAGGTGCGCGCGTCGACGTAGGTCGTGCACGGCTCGATGTGCGCCATTTCCGGGCGCGTCAGGTGCAGCGCGGCCTCGTACTGGCCGTCGGACGCCTGCTGCGACTCGCTCATGCTTGCGGTATCTGACATGGGATTCCGTTCTTTTATCTTACTTCATTAGATTATGCCGCCACGTGTCACGCGTCAAACCGTGCCCGTGGCCCGCGCCGCTCAGAAACCGGTCTTGTAGCCGGCCTGCCTGGGGATGTAGATCGACTTGGTCTGCGTGAACTCGAGCAGGCCGACCAGGCCGTTTTCGACGCCGATGCCGGAATGCTTGTGTCCGCCCAGCGGCGCCTGCGGCGTCGATTGCAGGTTCTGGTTGATCCAGACGGTGCCGGTATCAAGGCGTCGGGCAACTTCAAGCGCCCTGTCCACGTCGGCCGACCAGACCGCGCCGGCAAGTCCGTATTCGCTGGCGTTGGCGCGGGCCACGACCTCGTCGATCGACCGGTAGCGCAGCAGCGGCAGGATCGGGCCGAACGCTTCCTCGACGACCACCCGTGAATCGTCCGGCGGGTTGTCGACCAGGGTCAACGGCAGGAAGTAGCCCTGCTCCGGTACCGGTCCGCCCTCGAGCAATACGTGACCGGCGGCCCTGGTCTCCTCGATCAACTGCTTGACGCGCCGGTACTGCGGCGCATTCTGCAGCGGCCCGAACTGAGTCTCCTTGAGCGCGCCGTCGCCGACCCGGGCGCTCCTGGCGATGGCATGCAGGCGGTCGCGCAAGGCGTCGTAGATGTCGTCATGGATGTACAGGCGCTTGGTTGCGATGCAGACCTGCGCCGTGTTGTAGAACGCGCCGAAGAACAGCGCCTCGGCCACCGCATCGACGTCGACATCCGGCAGCACGATCGCCGCATCATTGCCGCCGAGCTCCAGCGTCACGCGCTTGAGATCGCGGGCCGCCGATTCCATCACCCGCTTGCCGGTCGCGGTCGAGCCGGTGAAGCTGATCTTCGCGAACCCCGGATGGGCGGTCATCATGGGCCCGAGCGCATCGCCACCGCTGATCACGTTGAGCACGCCGGGCGGCAGCACGTCGCGCAGCAGTTCGGCGATACGCAGCATGCACAGTGGCGTGAACGGCGACGGCTTCAGCACCATCGTATTGCCGGCCACCAGGGCCGGCGCGATCTTCCAGGCGGCCAGCAGCACCGGGAAATTCCACGGCACGATCGCGCAGACCACACCGAGCGGTTCGTGATGAACCTCGATGCGGCGGGTCTCGCTGTCCTCGGCGATCTCCACCGGCACATCGATCGCCGCCATCGCACGAAACCAGTACGCAGCGGCGTGGATTTCCTGCCGGGCGAAGCCGGCCGGACGGCCCTGCTCGCGGGTGAACAGCGCGCCCAGTTCCCTGGCGTTCTGTTCTATCCGCTCGGCCGCGCCGATCAGCCGTGCGCGGCGCTCCGCCAACGGCGTCGCGCGCCAGCCGGCGAACGCGGCGCGGGCGGCCGACACCGCGCGATCGAGCTCGGCGGCACCGGCATCGGGGGCGGCGGCAAACACCGAGCCGGTCGCCGGGTTGATCACCGGTATCGTCGCCGTCGTCATCACCGGCTCGCCGCCGATCGTCATGCTGTAGACGGGGGCACCGGTCTGGTTGTTCTGCATCCGCTTCTCCTCGGCTGTCTTGTGCCGGCCGTCGGCCGACTCTATTATCTAATGGTAATAGACAAAACGAGACCGCGTGAAGCCCCGGCCCTTCGGATTGCCGGTTGCGCACGCCGCCACTGGAGAACCGCGTTGTCGAAATCCCCTGCACCGTCCGCACCGGTGACGCCTGCCCGGCCGTCCGCCGGTTCGCTGGAGCCGCTGTTCAATCCCCGCTCGATCGCCCTGGTCGGCGCCACCGAACGCTCGGTCTGGTCGATCGCCGCGGTCGACAACCTGCGGCGTTTCGGCTACGCCGGCAGGGTCCACATGATCAACCCCAAGGGCGGCACGATCTTCGGCAGCGAGGCGGCGCCGACCTGCTCGGCCGTCGGCGAGCCGATCGACGCAGCCCTGCTGATGGTGCCGGAGTCGAAAATGCTCGAAGTCTTCGACGACCTGCACAACGCCGGCATCGGCGGTGCGGTGATCCTCTCCGGCGGCTTCGCCGAGACCGGTGACGGCGGCCGCCAGCGCCAGCAGCAGATCGCCGACAAGGCACGCGTCGCCGGCATTCGCATGCTCGGCCCGAACTGCCTCGGCTATGCGAACTTCGTCGCCGGTACGCCGATCTGGACGACACCGCTGCGGCGGGCCGGCGGCACGCCGCAGGTCGCGCTGGTTTCGCAGAGTGGTGCGCTCGCCAGTCAGCTGGAGCAGTTCGCCCATCAGCAGCGTGTCGGTCTGACGCACATGATCTCGACCGGCAACGAAGCCGACGTGCAGGTCGCCGACGCCATCGAATATCTCGCGGCTCAGCCGGAACCGAGGGCGATCGCGCTGTTTCTCGAATCGGTCCGCGATCCGGTCCGCTTCGAACACGCGATCGATGCGGCCAATGCTGCCGGCAAACCGGTGGTCGTGCTCAAGGTCGGGTCCAGCGAGGCTTCGGCGAAAGCCGCACAGGCGCATACCGGTTCGCTGGTCGGCAACGATCGCGTGTTCGATGCGCTGTGCCGCAAGCTCGGCCTGTCGCGTGTGCATTCGCTGGAGGAACTGGTCGTCACCAGCGATCTGTTCGCCAGGCTTGGCGCGATTCACGGCGGCGGTGTCGCGTTCATCGCAATGTCCGGCGGCATGTGCGAAATCATCACCGACCAGGCCGAGGCCGAGGCCATCGAGCTGCCGACCCTGTCGGCGGACACCGGCAGGGCGCTGCGCGAGGTGCTGCCGCCGCTCGCGACGCCGAACAATCCGCTCGACGTCACGGGCGCCGCCATGGTCGAACCGGAACTGATTGCCCGCTCGCTGCGGACATTGGCGCAGGACCCGAAGATCGCCGCACTGAGCTTCGTCTTCGATACCCCGCCGAAGGAAGACGCGCGCGGCTTCGCACGGCGCTTCATCGGCCAGGTCGGCGCCGGCTTCCGCGAGTCCGGCAAGCCCTGCGTGATGTTCAGCCACACCTTCAGCGGCGTCACCGGCGAGGCGCGTGCGCTGACCGAAGAGCTGGGCGTGATCTACAGCGGCGGCGGCGTTCGCCACGGCCTCAATGCGCTCGGCCAGCTGCTGCGCCATGGCGCCTGGCAGCGCAGCGCCCGCACGGCACGCAACGTGGTGCCGGAAGCGGCGCTGCGTCCGGACAGCGAGCGCGCCGTGCTCGATTTTCTCGCCGACCGGGGCGTGCCGGTGATCCCCGCGCAGGTCGTCACGTCGGCCGAAGCCGCGGCGGCATGTGCGCAGAAGCTCGCGACGCCGGTCGTGCTGAAGATCGCGTCACCGGACATCCGGCACAAGACCGAAGTCGGCGGCGTCGCGCTCGGGCTCGGCGACGCCGAGGCTGTGCGCGCGGCGTACGAGCAGATGATGCAGCGCGTGCAGGCGGCGCGGCCCGACGCCCGGCTCGACGGCGTGATTGTCTCGCCGATGCGCGGCAGCGGTGTCGAACTGTTCGTCGGCACCATGCGCGATCCGCAGTGGGGTCCGGCGATCGCCGTCGGGCTCGGCGGCGTGTTCGTCGAAGTGCTGAAAGACACCAGTCTGCGGCTGTTGCCGGTGTGCGAGGACGATGCACTGACCATGCTGAGCGAATTGCGCGGCAGCGCCTTGCTGGACGGCTTCCGCGGTGCGCCGGCAGTCGATCGCGCGGCACTGGCGAAGATCATCGTCGCGATCGGCGACGCCGCGCTGGCGCTGGGCCCCGACCTGGTCTCGCTTGAAATCAATCCGCTGCTGGCGTTCGATGGCGGCATCGAGGCACTCGACGGTCTGACGGTCTGGGAGGACGCGCGTGAGCAGCACTGAGATGAACGCCGAACACATTCCGGTCATCGTCGGAGTCGGCGAATTCGTCGATCGTCCGACGCAGCCGGCGGACGCGCTGGAACCGGTCGCGCTGATGGAACGCGCGCTGCGCGCCGCCGAGCAGGATGCCGGCGCGGCACTGCTGAAGCGCATCGATTCGATCGAACTGATCGGCCTGATCAGCTGGCGCTACGCCGATCCGGTGTCATTGCTCTGCGAGCGGCTCGGCATCGCGCCGGCGCGCAAAGTCAATGCCAGCATGGGCGGCGAAACCCCGATCCGCCTGATCCACGAGGCGGCCGTGCGGATCGCACGCGGCGAACAACAGGCGGCGGCGATCGTCGGCGGCGAAGCGATGCACGCGCGCAATCGCGCCATGAAGGAAAAGGCGAAGCTGGCGTGGACACCGGCCGCATCCAGGGAAGCCGCTGTCAGCTTCCCTTCCAGCCGCTTCGAAATGAGCGCCGTCGCAAAAAAGCTGGGCGTCACCGATCCCGCACAAATCTATCCGCTGTACGAGATGGCGACCCAGGCCGCCTGGCAACAGACGCCGGCGCAGGCACATGCCGAGTCCGCGCAGCTGTGGGCGCAATACGCAGCGGTCGCTGCCGGCAACGAGCGGGCCTGGATCCGCAAGGCGCCCGACGCCGCGACGATCGCCGCCATCGGCGATCAGAATCGTTTGATCAACTGGCCGTACCCGAAGTTCATGGTCGCCAATCCGTCGGTCAACCAGGCGGCCGGCGTGATCGTCACCAGCCTCGCGTTCGCGCGCGCCGCCGGTGTCGCGGACGATCGCATGATCCATGTCTGGGGCGGCGCAGCCGCGAAGGAATCCGAGGACTATCTGAAGCGAGACGCCTACACGCACAGCACGGCGCAGGAGGCGGTGCTTCGCAAAAGCGTCGAACTGGTGGGTGGCGACGTCAAACGCTTCGATCACGTCGAGTTGTACAGCTGTTTCCCGGTGGTGCCGAAGATGGCGCTGCGCACGCTCGGCCTCGACGCGAAGACCTGCACGCCGACCGTCGCGGGAGGGCTGACCTTCTTCGGTGGTCCGCTCAACAACTACATGTCGCATGCCGTCTGCTCCATGGTGCGCATCCTGCGCGCGACGCCACAGGACATCGGCCTGCTGTACGGCCAGGGCGGCTACGTCAACAAACATCACACGCTGGTGCTGAGCCAGCGGCCGGCGCCGGCCGCGCTCGCACTCGACTATTCGGTGCAGGACCTTGCGGATCGCGCCGGCGATGCGGTGCCGGCGCTCGCCGACGACTACGTCGGCGCGGCGACGATCGAGACCTACACCGTTCTCTACGCGCGCGACGGCGCCCCGCTGCACGGCATCGTCGTCGCACGCACACCCACGGGTCAGC
Source organism: Solimonas terrae (assembly GCF_011067135.1). GTDB lineage: Bacteria > Pseudomonadota > Gammaproteobacteria > Nevskiales > Nevskiaceae > Solimonas > Solimonas terrae. Next base: position 14,431 of record NZ_JAAMOW010000003.1, on the reverse strand, counting down.
GCGTGATGGCCAAGGTCATAGCCGATGACGAGGCGTCGATGGCGCCGCTGCTGTCGACTGAACGAAACGCGATCGGCACCGTCGGCCAGGTGCGCATCGACACCTTCGGCCTGCCGGTCTGGGAAATCGGCGACACACCGCGCGATCGCCGCGCCCTGCCGAGGCGCTACTGCACGGTGGAGCGCGAAGGCCCCCTGACCATCGTCACGATGAATCGCCCGGAGGCGATGAACGCACTGCATCCGGCGGCCAATGCGGAACTCACGGAAATCTTCGATGACTTCGCCGCCGATCCGTCGCAGTGGGTCGCGATCATCACCGGCGCCGGCGAACGCGCGTTCTGTACGGGCAACGATCTGAAATTCACCGCCACGGCAATGGCACGCGGCGAGAGCTTTGCGCCGCCGTTGAAGGGTTTCGCCGGCCTGACCGGCCGCTTCAATCTCGACAAACCGGTGATTGCCGCCGTCAACGGAACCGCCATGGGCGGCGGCTTCGAGATCGCGCTGGCCTGCGACATCATCGTTGCCGTTGACAGCGCGGTGTTCGCATTGCCCGAGCCGAAAGTCGGCCTCGCCGCGCTCGAAGGCGGTCTGCTGCGGCTGACACAGCAGATTCCGCTGAAGCAGGCGATGGGCATGATCCTGACCGGCCGACGCGTTGGCGCCGAAGAAGGACTCAAACTCGGCTTCGTCAATGAAGTCACCGATGCGGCGAACCTGATGAAAGAGGCGCGGCGCTGGGCTTCCGAAATGCTGGCCTGCAGCCCGATGTCGATCCGCGCGTCGAAAGCCATCGTCCGCGAAGGTGCTGACGAAGCGACGCAGGCCGACGCCTACCGCAGGCAATTGCGCTACGACGCGGTGCGCGACATGTTTCGCTCGCCGGACTTCCGCGAAGGGCCACTGGCGTTCGCGCAGAAGCGCGCGCCGCGCTGGAAAGGCGAGTAAGGGCCGGCGATGTATCTGGACTGGCGCGATGCCGATCTTGCGTTCCGTGACGAAGTCCGCGCGTTTCTCGCGGATGCAGTCGATGACGAACTACGTGCCGCCGGCACGCGCATGACCAGCGTCTATCCCGATCATCACGCATCGATTGCCTTCCAGAAGAAGCTCGCCGCACGTGGCTGGGGGGCACCGAGCTGGCCGCGCGAACACGGCGGCTGCGAATGGAGCGCCGTGCAGCGCTACCTCTTCACCCGCGAGCGACTCGCTGCCGGCGCGCCACCACCGCCGCTCGGCGTGCACATGGTCGGCCCGGCGATCATCCGCTTCGGCACGCCGGACCAGCACGCGCGCTTTCTGCCCGGCACACTGAGTGGCGACGTCCTCTGGAGTCAGGGCTATTCCGAACCCGAGTCCGGCTCGGACCTCGCGTCACTGCAAATGCCGGCGATCGACGACGGCGATGATCTGGTCTGCACCGGCTCGAAGATCTGGACCACGCACGCACACGTGTCGAACTGGATGTTCGCACTGGTGCGCACATCGCGCGAAGCGAAACCGCAGCGCGGCATCAGTTTCGTCCTGCTCGACATGCACAGCCCGGGTATCAGCGTGCGGCCGATCGTCATGTCGTCCGGCGAACACATCCAGAACCAGGTGTTCTTCGATCGGGTCCGCGTTCCCAAGCGCAACGTGCTTGGCGCCATCGGCGACGGCTGGACCGTCGCCAAGTTCCAGCTCGAATTCGAGCGCAGCAATCTGGCATCTGCCCCGGAGCTGCAATTGCGCCTGGACGAACTGCGCGCGTTCGCGGCGACCGTGCCGCACGATGCCGGCGGCACGCTGCTCGACGATCCGCTGTTCGCGTCGCGCCTTGCAGCGGCGCGCATTCGTGCCACCACGCTCGAGCAGTACGAACTGCAGGCGCTCTCGACGATCGCCGCCGGCGGCTCTCCGGGACTCGCGGCGTCGGTGATGAAGATTGTCGGCACCGAACTCAGCCAGCATCTCACCGAGCTCGCGCTGGATGCCGCCGGCGCCTACGGCCGCGCCTATCAACCGCAAGCTTTCCGGGCGGGCGGCGATGTCAGGCTGCCGCACGGCTGCGGCCAGACCCGGGGGCCGCTTGCCGCTGCGGTCGCGCCCCTGCGGTATCTCAATGATCGCGCCGGAACGATCTACGCCGGCTCGACCGAGATTCAGTACAACATCCTGGCGAAAGCGACGCTCGGCCTCTAAGCCGCCACTCGCTCCAGTCGCGCATGTCGGCGCAGATGGTGATCGACATCGCCGAACTCGCGCTCGATCGCCGTTGCACGCTTGAAGTAGCTGCCGAGCGGCAGTTCATCCGTCATGCCCATGCCGCCATGCAGCTGCACGGCGTTCTGGGCGACGAAGCGGCAGGCCTCGGCCACCGTCACCTTGGCGGTCGACACCGCCAGCGCGCGTTCGCGCGCTGTCTTCGACAGCGACAGGCTCGCGAATACCGTTGCGGCTCGCGCAAGTTCGATCTTCAGATGCATCGCCACCAGACGATGCTGGATGACCTGGAAACCGGCTATCGCCTGTCCGAACTGACGACGCTCGCAAACGTATGCAAGCGTGTCTGCATGCAGCCGCGCCATCACGCCCAGGGCTTCTGCACAGACCGCTGCGGCGCCTTCGTCGAGCATCTGCTCCAGCAGGGCTTGCGACGCTCCCGCCGTGCCCAGCAAGGCTTCGGCGGTCAGTGCGAGACCGGCACATTCGAGATCGGCGGCGCGCCGCCCGTCAATGGTCGGATAAGACTGCAACGCCAGACCTTGCGCCTGCCGCGGCACAACGAACAGTGAGGTCCCTGTTGTGCCTTCCACCTGGGCGCTGACGATCAGATGCGTCGCCCAGGGCGCCGCCACCGCCACCGCTTTGCGGCCGTCGAGCTGCCAGCCGTCGGGCGTGCGCCTCGCCTGCGTGGCGACGCCCCCGACTGGCTCCGACCATGCAGGGACGACAATGGCGGAACCCTCGGCGATTCGCGCAAGCAACGCCGTTGCCGCATCCCCCGGCGAGCGCGCCAACACGCCGGCAGCCAGCACACAGCATTCGAGATAGGGTTCGACGACCAGCGCCTTGCCGAAGGCCTCCATCACCAGCATGTGCTCGATGGCGCCACCGCCGCTGCCACCGGCCTGCTCCGGCAAACCGGCGCCGAGCAGGCCCAGTTCGTCGGCGAAACGACGCCACAGCGTCGGCTGCCAGCCAGGCTCGCCAAGCACGATCTGGCGTCTCGCCTCGAAGCGATACTGCCTGGCGAGAAAGTTGTCGAGATTGTCGCGCAGCAGGCACTGCGCCATGTCCAGTTCGAAGTTCATGACGATCTCAATAGCCGTGCAGGCCGGCCCAGCGCCCGGCGTGGAAGCTGCGATTGCCGTACAAGGCTTCGGCGACACGCGCGCGCTTCAGGAACAGACCCGCGACATGCTCATCGCTCATGCCCATGCCGCCGTGCATCTGCACGATCTCCACCGAAGCGCGATGCAGCGCTTCGCCGGCCATCGCCTTTGCGAGCGAGGCATGGGCTGGACGCTCCCTTCGATCGGCCACAACCGCTGCCGCCAGCGCCGAGCCGGCCAGTTCCAGATCGACCTTGATGATCGCGGCACGGTGCTGCAATGCCTGGAACTCGCCGATCGCGCGACCGAACTGCCGACGCGTGCATAGATGATCAACGATCAAATCAAGCGCACGCGCACCGACGCCGAGCATTTCCGCCGCCAGGCCGATGCGCGCGACGTCCAGTGCGTCATCCAGCACTTCGCGGTCGACAGGCGCGCCGCCGAGCAAGGCCGACGCGGCAACCCGCAAGCCGTCGAAATGCAAATCCGCGTAATCGCGTTCGTCGATGGTATGGCGCGGATTGCGGGTCGGGGCGTCTGCCGGAACCAGAAACAGGCCGATTCGGGACGCCTCCCCCGTCATGCCGGCGACGACGACGACGGCATCGGCAAGCCCGGCATCGATCACCATGGTTTTACGGCCGTCGAGGCGCCAGCCCTGGCGATCGGTGCTCGCCATCGTCGCGATCCGCTGTGGCTCATGCCGAGCGCTCTCGTCGATCGCGAGCGCGACGACGGCCCCGTCACGGAGACGCGGCAGCCAGATGGCGCGCTGCTCGGCGGACGCGGCGTTTTCGAACAGGGATTTCGAAACCGCAGTCGACAGCAGCGGCGCGCCGAGCAATTCACGGCCCAGTGCCGTCATCGCCGCGCACAGGCCGGGAAGACCGAGACCGGCACCACCGTACTCAGCACCGATGGTCAGCCCGCCCCAGCCGAGCGCCGCCATCGCGTGCCAGCGCTGCCGATCGGCGTTTCCGCCACGCGTGCGCTGCGCCGACAGTGCTGCATGGTCGCTGATCCACGTCCGCACCGAGTCGGCGAACATCTCGATATCGGCCTGCATGTCGATCGCGTTCATGCGCCTCCCGGCAAACCCAGCACGCGGCGCGCAATGACATTCAGATTGATTTCCGATGTGCCGCCCTCGATCGAATTGCCTTTCGAGCGCAGCCACTTGCGGGTCTGTTCCAGACTCTCGGTTTCATAGGGAGCGCCTTGCCAGCCGAGGCCTTCGTAGCCGAGCGTTTCAATCATCAACTCGTAGTGCTGCTGGTTGGCATGTGCTGCGGCGTACTTGACGACCGACGATGCCGAGCTGGCCTGCCCGGCATCGACCTCGCGCTGCGCACGCTGCATCGTCAGCCGCGTCGCGTACTCGTACATGTCCGCGTGGGCGATCCGCTCGCGCAGCGCCGCATCGGCGATCCGGCCTTGCGCGTCGATGCCGAACAGCTGCCGGGCACGCGCTTCGATCCTCTTCAGCTCGCCGCCGAAGCCTGCGGCGGCGACATTCTGCCGCTCGTACTGCAGCAACTTTCGCGCGATCTCCCAACCACCGTTCAGCGGCCCGACGAGATGTTCCTTGGGCACGGCAACGTCATCGAAGAAGGTCTCGCAGAACGGTGACGAACCCGAAATCAGGCGGATCGGCCGCGTCGATATGCCCGGGCTTTTCATGTCGATCAGCAGGAAGGAAATTCCGCCGTGCTTGCGGCCGGTGTCGGTCCGCACGAGACAGAAGATCCAGTCCGCTTCGTCTGCATAGCTCGTCCAGATCTTCCGGCCGTCGACACGCCAGTGATCCCCCGCATCGACGGCTTTCGTGCGCAGCGATGCCAGATCGGAGCCTGCATCCGGTTCGGAATAGCCCTGGCACCAGCGCGCTTCGCCGCGCACGATCGGCGGCAGGAAGCGCTGCTTCTGAGCCTCGCTTCCGTATTCCAGCAGCACCGGACCGAGCATCCACAAACCGAAAGAGAACAGCGCAGGGCGCGCGCCCCGTCGCCTCAGTTCCTGCTGCAGGATTGCCGCCCTTGTCGCGTCGAGACCGCCGCCGCCATACATGCGCGGCCAGGTCGGCGCCGTCCAGCCGCGCGCCGCCATCGCGTCCATCCAGCGCCGCGTGTCCGGATTCGGAAACCTTCCCCGACTGCCGCCCCAGGGAATTTCATCCTCGGGCATGGCTGTACACAGACTGGCCGGCAGATTGGCGTCCAGCCATGAACACAGATCGCGGGTAAAGACTTCGTCGCTCACCGGCGTCTCCCGTTCAACGCAGCATCAGGCCACCGTCGACGACGAGGCTCTGCCCGGTGATGTAGCCTGCCTCCGGTGCGGCGAGGAACATCACGGCCGCTGCAACTTCGGCGGGCTGCGCGAATCGGCGCGCCGGAATCGTCCGCAGCAGGTTCTTGAACGCCGCTTCGTCTTGCCGTGCCCAGTCCGTCATCGGTGTGTCGACGAAGCCGGGCGCCACCATGTTCACGCGAACGCCCTCACGCGACCATTCGTCGGCGATCGCCCGGGTGAAGCCGAGCAGTCCGGCCTTGCTTGCCGTGTAGGCTGGCGTGCGGCGCAGCGCAATGAACGCCGCCACCGACCCGACATTGACGATACAGCCGTTGCGCGCCGCCAGGCTCGCGCGCAAGCGATAGCAGAGATCGGCGACACCAATCAGATTCGAGCCGATGGTGGCCGCGAAATCCGGCGTCCGATATTCATCGCCGCCAACCTGCGCGGCGTTGTTGACGAGCACATCGAGTGTGTTTCCCAGCACCGTCGCAAGCTGCGCGCGATCCTCATCTTCCTGCAGGCGCAGGCGGTGGTACTGAAAGCGCGTCAGATCGGTATCGTAGTCGGCGGCTGCCGCGCGCGTGCCGGTGATGCACACGTCGGCACCGGCATCCGCGAATGCCGACGCAACCGCAAGCCCGATGCTCTGCGAACCGCCTGTCACCAGCACCCTGCGGCCGCGGTAGTCGTAGCGGATCACCGCATCGCGCGTCATTTTTTTCTCCTCGTTCCGGGCCGCTGCCTCCCTCACGGGTGTCGCGACGCTCTGGTCATTGCCGTCGACCGTAAATATAATATAATTAGATTTAGGCAGCACGAACAAGAACCCGGACGGCTTGCAAGGAACCCCGACATGACACGTGCCGTATTCATCACGACCGAAGGCGAGCGCATCGCACTGGACTGCGGCAGCGAACCGTCGATGATGCGTGTCGCAGTCGCCAATGGCGTGCCCGGCATCGACGCCGACTGCGGTGGCTCCATGGTCTGCGGTACCTGCCACGTCCATGTGCCTGAGGACTGGCTGGCGAAACTGCCGCCGAAGTCGTCGATGGAAGCGGAAATTCTCGACTATGTCCCGGAACCGCATCCGCGCGCGCGCCTGTCGTGCCAGATCCCGGTCGACGACGCGACCGACGGCATCGAGCTGACGATCCCGCGCTCGCAGCGCTGAACCTGTTGCGCTTCGCGCTCGACGCGATCAGCCGGCGTCGAGATCGATCACGATCTTGCCGAAGTGTCGCCCGCTTTCCTGGTAACGAAATGCTTCGGCGAGTTCGGACAGGGCGAAACTGCGGTCCAGTACCGGCCGCAAACCATCAAGTGCAATGCTGCGGCACATCTGCAATTGCATCTCCCGGCTGCCGACGGCGATCGGCAGCAGGCGTGGCTGCCTGGCTATCAGCCTGCCGATCTGCAGCGGGGCTTCGAGTCCGCCGAGCACGCCGACCATGACGATGTTCGCGCCGACGCGCGTCGCCTTCAGCGACTGCGCCAGCGTCGATGCACCGCCGACATCGACGACATGATCGACCCCCTCGCCGGCCAGACGCCGCACGGTGTCGCCCCACCGGGAGTCGCGACGATAGTCGACCAGATGATGCGCGCCGAGTGCGCGCATGCGCTCCAGCTTCTCCGGTGACGACGAGGTCGCAAAGATCTCGGCGCCCGCGATGGCCGCGAACTGCAGGGCAAACAGCGACATGCCGCCACTGCCTTGTACCAGCACCCGATCGCCGGGCTTGATCGCACATTCGACGACCAGCGCGCGCCACGCGGTCAAGGCCGCACACGGCAGGGCAGCCGCCTCGGCGAAGCCGAGATGCGGCGGCATTGCGGTCAGCGCCGAAGGCGGGACGAGACTGTACTGGGTCGCGCAGCCATCGGTGCTGTCACCGGTCATCGTCAAGGTCCTGGCGATCGTCGGGTTGCCCTCGTGCCAGTTCGGAAAGAAGACGCTGATCACGCGATCGCCCACTTGCCACTGTGTGACGCCGTCGCCGACTGCGACCACCTCGCCGGCGCCATCGGACAGCGGGATGCGGCCATCAGCGCTCGGCAGACGACCGGTGACGACCGCGTAGTCGTGAAAATTCAGCGTCGATGCACGCCAGCGGACCTTCACGAGGCCGGGCCGCACATCCGGCTCGTCGCGCTGGACGATCTTCAGCGTGTCGAGCGTCGCCGGGAGACACAAGTGTGCAAGCTTCAAGTGGCCGGCTCCTGCAACGAGGCACCGCGCACGACGGCGATGCGATAGGCGCTCTCGGGAAACAGCTGCGCGAAATAGAACTTCATCAACGCACGCGGACCGTCGGGCCTGCCTTCGCCATCAAGCTGGGCGGCACGCAGCAGCATCCAGCCGAGAAACGCGAGGCCGAGCGCGCGCAGGAGATGCGTCGCGACAGCGTTGGCACGCAGCGGATCGAGTTGCGCAACGAGCGGGCGCAGGACGGCGAGCAGATCCCGGAGCGCCGCGATTTCGAGATGATCGGTGCCGCCGGCAAGCGTGCTTTCGATTTCATCGAACAGGCGTCCGAGCGCGGCGCCGCGATCGGACAGCAGCTTGCGCGCGAGCAGGTCCAGAGCCTGAATACCGTTCGCTCCTTCATAGATCGAGAACACGCGCACGTCGCGGACGATCTGCTCGACGCCGTGCTCGCTGACGTAGCCGTGTCCGCCGTGAATCTGCAAGGCCAGATTCGCGACCTCGAACACGTTGTCGGACAGGAAGGCCTTGGCGATCGGCGTCAGCAGACCCAGTACTTCGGCCGCGTGCTCGCGCGCAGCCGCATCCGGGTGATGCCGTTCGATGTCGAGTTGCAAGGACAACCAGATGGCCAGCAGGCGCCCGCCTTCCGTCCAGGCCCGCTGTGCCATCAACATGCGCCGTACGTCGGCGTGCTCGCTCAGGGTGACTGCGGCGTTGCCGGCATCGCGTCCCTGCGCACGCGACTGCGCGTAGTCGAGCGCGTGCTGACACGCCAGTTCGCCGGCGCCGACCGACTGCAGGCCGACCGCGAGCCGCGCCGCATTCATCATCACGAACATGCAGGCCAGGCCGCGATTCGGCGTCCCGATCAGCCAGCCTTGCGCGCGATCGAAGGCGAGCGCGCAGGTCGCGCTGCCGCGCATGCCCATCTTGTGCTCGAGCGCGACCACGTCGATGCCGTTGATCGCGGCCGCGAGCGTCGCGTCATCGTCGTCCGCCGGAAGATGACGCGGCACCAGAAACAGCGACAGTCCGCGACTGCCGGGCGGCGCGTCGGGCAAGCGCGCCAGCACGAGATGGACGATGTTGGCAGCGGCATCATGATCGCCGCCGGAGATGAACAGCTTGGCGCCGGTGATCGCATGGCGGCCACCACCGAGGGGCTCGGCGCGCGTGCGGACCAGACCGAGATCACTGCCGGCCTGCGCTTCGGTGAGGCACATGCTGGTCGTCCATTCACCGCTGGCGATTTTCGGCAAATATCGGCTTTGCAGTTCGGGGCTGGCGTGCGCGTGCAGCAGATCATAGGCACCGTGCGCGATGCCGGGAAACATCGCCCACGACGGATTCGCGGCGTTGAGCATTTCGAGCACGACATTGCCGAGCACCATCGGCAGCCCTTGCCCACCGTGTTCGCCGGCACAGGCCAGTGCCGGCCAGCCGGCATCGACGAACCGACGGTAAGCTTCGGCGAAGCCGGCCGGCAGAAAGACGCGGCCGTCGCGCAGCGTGCAGCCGGCATCGCCGGCAACACGGGTCGGCGCCAGCACTTCGCTGGCAAACACCGCCGCTTCGTCGATGATCTGGTCGATCAGTGCGCGATCGACACCGCTGTACGCCGGCATCTCCGCCAGCGCGGTTCCGACGTCGAAGACCTCGTGCAGTGCGTAACGCAGCTGCGTCAACGGCGCCCGATATGCCGTCATGCGCGCGTACGTCCGGGGATCTTTTCGTAGCGCCTTGCGAGCCGGTCGAGATTCTTGCGGACCGCGAGATCGAACAGGCGACCGTAGGGAGGTTGCAGCACGCGCATCAGCGCCGCCGGACCGGCCTGGTGATAGACCGAGCGCGCATGGCTGAAGCGCCGGAAACCCTCGATGCCGAAGCTGTACGAGCCCATGCCGCTGCGGCCGACACCGCCGAAGGGCAGGTCCGGCACGCTGTAGTGGAACATCGCATCGTTGACGGTGACGCCACCGGAATAGCTGCCGTCGAGCACTTTCTGCACGAAGCGGCTGCGTCCGGAGAACACATACAAGCCGAGCGGCTTTTCCATTTCGCGCAAGCGGGTGCAGAGGCGCTGGACGTCGTCGTACGGAATGATCACCATCACCGGCCCGAACAATTCTTCACCCAGTGCACGCGCGCCGTCCGGCGGATCGATGATCGCGTGCAGCGCCAGGCGTCGCTGCGCATCGTCCTGTGTCGGCAAGTCGGCGCCGGCCAGGCCGAGCGGCACGACGCGCGCGCCGAGCTGTCCGGCCTCGGCAAGCAGCGAACCCAGGCGACGGTAATGTCGTTCATTGACGACGCCGCAGTAGTCCGGGTTCTGCACGGAACCGGGATACAGCGCCGCCATCTTCGCGTCGAGCCGCGTGATGAAATCATCGAGCCGGCGGCGTGGCACGAACAGCAGATCGGGAGCGAGGCAGGCCTGCCCGCCATTGAGCGTCTTGGCGGCGATCAGGCGCGCGGCGCTGTCGTCGAGATCGGCATCGTCACCGAGAATCACCGGACACTTCCCGCCGAGCTCCAGCGTTACCGGGGTCAGGTTCGGCGCCGCAGCCGCCATCACCTGCGCGCCGACCGCCGGGCTGCCGGTGAACATCAGGTGATCGAAACGCAGGGCCGAAAACGCCTTGCTGGTTTCGAGTCCGCCGGCAACGACCGCGAGCTCGCTGGCATCGAAATAGTCGTCGACCGCGGCCGCGAGTGCGGCGGCGCTCGCCGGCATCATGTCGGAGGGACACAGCATTGCGCGATTGCCCGCCGCGAGCGCCGTCACCATCGGCGCCAGCACCAGATTGATCGGTGCATTCCAGGCTCCCATGATGCCGATCACGCCCAGCGGCTGGTACTGGATTTCGGCGCGCGCGCCGAACAGCCTGAACGGCATCGGTGCCTGGCGGCGCTCCGCCTGCATCCAGCTTCCGAGCTGCTTGCGCGCCGCCATCAGCAACTGTACCGGCAGGAAGACTTCCGTCAGCAGGCTCCAGTCGCGACCGCGTGCGCCGAAGTCCTGCATGATGGCATCGAGCAAGCGCTTGCGATGCGCGAGCATCATCGCGGTGGCGCGATCGAGTCGGTCCTCGCGAACGTTCTGCGCAACGTAGCCTTCTGCGATCACCGCCGCACGCTGCAGACGCAGCAGCTTCTGCAGATCGTCGGCATCGGTGGAACGCGCAGCAGCGCCGGATCGAGGCGACTCAGGGATGAGCGTCATGGCATTTCACTCGGCGAGTGGTGCTGTACATCAACGCTGGCTGGCCGGCAGCGTGACAACCAGGCCATCGAGTGACGGCTCGGCCTTGAGCTGACAGCTGAGCCGCGAGCCCGGAAGACGCGTTTCGACGACATCCAGCATCGCGTCCTCGTTGTCGGACACCGCCGGCAGGCGCGCGATCCAGTCATCGGCAACGAAAACGTGGCAGGTCGCGCACGCACAGGCGCCGCCACAATCGGCGTCGATGCCCGGCACCATGTTGTTCTGCGCAGCCTGCATCAGGGACTCCCCTTCGGGAACGTCGATCCGATGCTGCCTGCCGTTGTGTTCGATGAAAGTGATCTGGACCATGAGAAGCTCGATGAATTAGAAGAGCCGCCCGCGGTTCGCGATGCGAGCGGGGCGGCAAAGGCACAGGCAATGGGACATCGCCGGCACCGGGGAGACGGACGGCACGCGCGGCGACCTCAGGCGTGCGCGCCCCCGGCCGCGTGCGCCCCGCGATCGAATCCGGCCGCAGCCGCCTTGTGCGCCGGCGTGAAGCGCACCGGCAGCGATTTCATGCCGCGCGCTTCGCCGACCAGATAGTCCGGCGTGAACTGCGGCCCGACTTCGAAATCACCAAGACGTTCGAGCACCGTGCTGAGCAGGATCTGGATCTCGAGCCGCGCGAGATTGCGGCCAAGACAGATGTGCGCGCCGCTGCCGAACGCGAGATGGGCGTTCGGTTGTCGTTCGAGCAGGCACTGCCCGGCATTTTCAAAAACCGCCTCGTCGCGATTCGCCGAGCCGTGCAGGCCGAATACCCAGTCGCCTTTCTTCAACGTCTCGCCTTCGATCGTCGTGTCCTGCGTTACCGTCCTGCGCAGACCCTGGATCGGCGACGTGAAACGGACGAACTCCTCGATCGCGATCTGCCACGACACTTCGCCGGATTTCAGTCTTTGCTTGTCGGCCGGGTTGCGGGCCAGATGCAGCAGCGATTCGAGCATCACCGAGCTGGTCGTATCGAGACCGCCGAACAGAATGATCAGCAAGGTGCGCAGGATCTCGTCGTCGGTGAACGGCCGGCCGTCAATCTGCGATTCCAGGAGCATGCCGAGCACGTCATCGGCCGGCGGCGCGGCGCGGCGCGTGGCCACGAGTCCGCCGAGAAACATGCCGATCGCATCACCGGCCTTGATGACGCCCGGCATGTCGGTGGCGCGACCACGCGTCAGATATTCGATCCAGTCGCTCATCTGCTGCCGTGCCTCCGACGGCACGCCGAGCAGCGGCAGCACGATTCTCGGCAACAGCGGACGCACCAGTTGCGAGGCCAGATCGGCCGAACCGATTTCGATGAAATCGTCGATCAGCGTGTCGATCACGCCCTGGATTTCGGCCCGCTTCTCGGCAACGGCTTCTGGCGTGAAGCGACGATTCAGCACACGGCGGAATTTCGCCTGCAGCGGCGGATCAAGATCGATCGGAAACATCCTGAACGGATGCGGCGGAATGCCGACGCCGTCGGTCGACGAAAAGCTGCCGTAGTCCTCGAACACTTTCTTCGCCGAAGCGTAGCGCGACACGACATGAAAGCCGCCGTGCTGCTCGGATCGCCCTACGGGGCACTTTGTCCGGAACGCCTCGTACATCGCGTACGGATCGTTCATCTGCTGCGGCGAGGTGTGATCGAACGCGCGCATTTTCCGGATCACGTTTTCATCTGTCATCGTCAGGCTCCTGATCAGGATTTCGATTGCTTGCCGAGAAATCCCTTGAACATGTCCGCCGGCTTGCCGGGGCGCAGTGCGCCGTGCATCAGTGCGTTCTCGCGCCGATACGCGGCTTCATATGAATCGCCGATCGCCGCATGCAGCAGCCGCTTGGTCGCTTGCACGCCGTCCGGCGGGTTGGCGGCGATCATCGCCGCCGTGTCGATCGCCCGCTCGCGAACCGAAGCGGCGTCGACAAGCTGGTTGAGCAAGCCGCTTTGCAGGGCTTCACCGGCATCGATGCGGGCGGCGGTCAGCAGATATTCCTTGGCCTTCGCCAGACCGACGATCGGTGCCAGTTGCCAGGTGTTGTTGGCATAGCCGTAGGCACCGGCCGTGTAGCGAAAGTCGCTTGCGCCGCAGCCGATGCGGATGTCCGCAGCAGTGGCGATGATCGCGCCGGCGCCGTGAGCGGCACCATTGACGGCCGCGACGATCGGCTTGGCATAGCTCGCGAGATGCCAGAGCCAGACTTCGCGGCGCTGCTGCGCAGCGTCGAGCGTGGCCTCGTCGAAGTGCTGCATTTCATGGATGTCGTAGCCGGCGGAGAACGCCCGGTCGCCGGCTCCGGCGAGCACAAGCGCACGCACATCCCGGTCGTCCTCGAATGCGGTCAGCGCCGTGTCGAGCGCTTCCTGCATCTGCAGCGTCAACGCATTGCGTGCCGCCGGCCGATTGAAGGTGATCAGCCGGACACCCGCCGCGGGGGCCGAAATCAGCAGTGTCTCGTCGATAGTCGACATGTGCAGATCAGCGAAGAGCGCCGCTGCGCATGTCGATCAACCACAGTCGCGCCAGGTTGCTCGCGCCCTCGCGATCGCGCACCGAGGCAAAGCTTCGCGACGCATCCGCCTTTTTGCCGGCGAGCAGCTGCGCATAGCCGAGATGGAGCCTGGCCACGTCCGGATTTTTCAGACCGCCCTTGGCGATGCCCTGCTGCATCAGGGCGATCCCTTTGGCCGCTTGTCCGTACGTGACGTAATTGAAGCCGGTGGCGACCAGCGCATCGCCCGTGGATTGTGCGGCGGCGGCCTTCTCGCCGTCGGCCAAAGTCGCCTTGTCCTCGGCGATCTTCTTGACCACCAGCTTGCTCAGGCGCTGGTCGCGCGAAGCGTCCGCCCCCTGACCGAGCAGCTTCTTCGCATAACCCTCGTCGACGAACGCCCTGGCCTCGTTCGGGAACCCGGCCTGCAGTGCCAGCTGCGCGGCTTCCGAGTAGTCGCCGGCCTTGTCCATCGTGCCGGTCGCCTTGCGCAGACGGTAGACGTCGAGGTCCAGCGCCGTCGAAAACCCGGGCTGGCCGGCCGTGCGCACGATCAGGTCGAGCCAGTAATCCGGCTTGGGGGTGTAGGTGACGATCTTCTCCAGCGCCAGGCGGTACGCATTCATGTCGTTCTGCTTGAGCGCGCAGCTGGCGAGCAGTTGCAGCTGCGTGTCGTCCGGGCGCCGGCCGGCCTGTTCGGCGGCGGCAATCTGGCGGCTGATTTCGGCAGCGGCTTCCTGATAGCGTCCGGCCAGATACAGCGACTGCGCGTACAGGCCGATGGTCTGCGCGTCGTTGCCACCGGCGCTCTGGTACTGCTGGATCGCACTCGCCGCGCGGCCGTAGTCCTTGGCGGTGTAGG
>NZ_JAAMOW010000002.1 GCF_011067135.1 Solimonas terrae | reverse complement strand
TGCTTGTCCAATTCACCCGCAACCGATTACCGCTCAGCTGTCTGGACGATGTCGCTCGAATCGTCAGACAGTACACGCAATCTGTGCTCATCATTGAGTGACTTTCGGGGGGATAGGTCAGACTCCGACCCCTTTTGTCCTCAGTCTACTTTTCCGGTCATAAGAAATTGGTTTGCTTTTTCCACCAGAGCTTTTGGAACTTTCTTGCTGATCTCAGGAGAAAAATAAAAATAGCACTTCTCTAAGTCCTCGAATGAACGTCGAGACAAGGCATTCGCCAATAGAAAAGTTAGTTGCGCACCAGAACTTTTTTTATATGAAAACTCCTGAAAGCACCAGCCCCAAAAATCCTTATCGCTTTTACTCAAATAAAAACGCAAAGCTAAAAATATCCAACTAATTGCGTATCTAATTGCCAGAACATAAGTCATGAGCATTGACCGGTTGCATAGCAAGCATTGCTAAAATCTTCTGCTTTAGGACACGTTGCTCCCACAGCACTATTTGCGCCATTTAAAGCCTTAACTAGCTCTTCGAGGGCTTTAGCAATTTGCCCGAAAGTGGTGTCCTTGGCAGGCGTTGGAGCTTTCATAGCCGGATCGGGAATTCTAATTTCCGGCCTCCATTGCGCAGCCTGTGCGTCACGGTATTGCTGCCATCTACTGGAATACTCCGTCAGCGATTCGCCAGTTCTAGGAATAATTTCGTTCGGAATTATTGGTGGTCGTGCTAGTAAAACTTCCTGCAGCCCTTCGGGGTCCGCGAAGCTGATCGAATTCCCGCCGACATAGGCATATGTATTCAAGCCGCCACCCAACCCAATCGGATCACTCTGCAAATACCGCCCCACCGCTGAATCGTAATACCGATTCCAGTTGTACCAGAGCCCCGATTCTTGGTCGTAATACTGCCCCGGGAATCCGACATTGAGCCCTCCGATAGTGTCGGTGACAATGGCCCGGTCAAATGCGGCATTGTTCGCCCGCCACGCAATGGCGCCGCTGCTATTGGTCAGCACCTCCGGCCTGCCGAGATGATCGTTGTGGCTCGCATAGACGTTGCCTGAGCGGATCACTGCCAGCAACTCGCCGTTGATCCAGACGTATGCGGTGGGCGTGCTGCCGTTTTCGTACAGCAGTTCTCCTGATGGTCCGTACACGAAGCGCTTGTTGCCGACACCCGTCACGTTCTTGTACACGCGCTGGTTGAGCGCGTTGTTGCGGTAGTCGCCGATGAGCGTGCCGCTGACGGAGTAAGTGTTCAGGCGATCGAAGGCGTCGTAGCCGTAGCTTTTGCCGCCGCTGTCGCTCGTGGCATTGCCGGCGGCGTCATAGCCAAGGCTGCGGCTGGCACCGCCGCTGACGGTGAGCAGCTGGTTGGCGCTGCTGCCGTAAGCGAGGTTGTAGCTTGTGCCCACGCGCGCCTGCGTCAGGCGGTTGCCTACGGTGTCATAGGTGAAGCTTTGGTTATCCCCGCTCTTCGTCACCGACAGCAGACGGCTGGCTGCGTCGTAGGTAAAGCTCGACGTCTGGCTCGCGGATATGTTGTCGGTGATCGACGCGATCGTGTCAGTGTTGTTGTAGGCATAGCCCAAGTCCTGAATTGCGGGACTCGCCAGTTCCGTGACGCGTCCGTCGCTGTCCAGCGTGACCAGCCGGTTCAAGCCGTTGCCCCAGTGCCATGCGTACGGCCGGTCCGTCGCCGGCTCGTACAGGAAGCCGTTGGCGATCACGGTGCCGTCGGCGAGCTTGAGCGAGGCCAGGCGGCCGGCGCTGTCGTAGGTGTATTTCAGATGCGTGCCGCCCGGGTAGACCATGTCGGTGAGACGGCCGGCCGTGTCGTAGGTCCAGCTCGTCGTGTAGGCGGTGCTCAGGATCGTCGCGACCTGCTGCGTCAGGTTGCCGGCCGCGTCATAACTGAAAACCGTGCTGCCGGTCGGATCGTCGATGCGCGACAGGTGGCCGATGCCGTTGCTGCCGGTGTCGTAGGTGTAGCTTTCGGTCGTGCTGCCGCTCGTGCGGCTGGTCATGCGGTTCAGCGCGTCCCAGGTGTAGGTGATGGTCGTGCCGTCGGCGCGCTGCTCGTTCGTCAGCCGGCCGGCGCTGTCGTAGGTGTAGCTGGTGAGACCGGTGTCCGGACTGGTCTTGGTCAGCACGTCGCCGAACGCATCGTAGGTATAGCTCGTGGTCAGGCCGCGCGCGTCCTGCACGGATTGCAGATGACCCTGGGCGTCGTAGCTGTAGGTCGTGGTGCCGGCGCCGGAGGCGGTGACGGTGTGCACGCGGTTCATTGCGTCGTAGGTGTACGCCGTGCTGTGGCCCGCCGCGTCGGTGACGCTGGTGACGTTGCCGTTGCCGTCGTAGGCATAGGTCAGCTGCTGGCCGTGGTTGCCGTGCACGACATGGGGCCGGCCCAGGCTGTCCAGGTCGGTGGCCTGGCTGAACGTGCCTTGGGCGCTAGCGGCCGGCACCGATCCGCTGAGCACCGGGATGTCGCGGTCCGAGACCGTCGTCATGACGTTGTTCGCCACGTCGAGCTGGTACTGCTGGTACTCGCTGGCCGCGTTGCCGTGGCCGGTGAGCCGCAGCGCGGCGTTGTAGCTGTAGCGGTCGATGCGGCCGCTGGCGGACTGGATGCTCGTGATCTGGTGCGCGCCGTTGTAGGTGTAGGTGGTGATGCGATTGCCGGCGGGCAGGTGCTGCGTCGCCGTCAGCAGGTCGCCGGCATTGTTGTAGGTGTACGTGGTGATGACGCCGTTGGCGTCGGTCATCTGGCCCGGCCGGCCCAGACCGTTGTAGTTGCTCCGCGAGACCTGCTGGCCGAGCGCGTTGATGGTCGACGATATGTTGCCAAACGCGTCGTAGTTCACCGTCGTCGAGGCGCTTCCCGAGGGCAACGTCTGTGTCGTCGTCGCGCTCGCGAGGACGCTGCCCTGATAAGTGTAGGTGTACGAAAGCTGACGGCTGGCCGAGGTCGCTAGGTCGGTCATCGTTTGCGTGGCCACCAGGCCCTTCGAGTAACCGCTTGTGAAGTAGGTGTAGTCGATCTTGTAGAGGGCGGTGTTGTTGGCGTCGTAGTAGGTCTTCGTGCTCAGCGTGCCGTCGGTCGCCCAGGTGTTTTTCTGAGTGAACGCGCTGGTCGTGCCTGCAGCCCAGGTCTTCTGCATCAGCCGGCCGTAGGAATCGTAGGTGTAGTCGGTTCGGTTGCCGTTCCAGTCGAGCGAATACGTCGGCCAGCCATATGCGCCGTAATTGGTGCTCGCCACCGCCGTCGCACAGGTCGACGTGGCGGCACGCGACATCGACGAGAGTTTGAGGCCACCCTGCGCGCTGACGAAGTTGTAGGTGGTGGTTTGGCCGGCGGCGTCGGTGACGGTGGTCGCGTTGGTGTTGTAAGTAAACGTATCCATCAGCTCGCCGCCAGCATGACTGCTGACGTGGACCTTGCCGTTCGAGTCGTAGCTGTAAGTGCTGTAGCGCACGCCGTTGATTGCGATGCCCGTCAGCCGTGTACCGTCGGCGCTGTCTTCGTAATAGTACTGGCGGGTGTCGATGCCGCTAGGCGAGTTGACCGAGGCCAGCATGCCGGTGCTGTTGTAGCCATAGGTCCAATTGTTGCCTACCGGGTCCTTGACCTGGGTGACGCGGCCGTTGCTCCAGGTGAATTGCAAGGTCTGGCCGACGGCATTGGTGATCTGGCTAAGGTCATGGTTTGCGTTGTAGGTGAATGCCAAGCTTTCGCCGTTCGGCGCGCTAATCGATTGCAGCAGTCCAGTCGTTGAGGAATAGGTGTAGTTCGTGCCGTCGATCGTCAGAATCAGCGGCTTTGCGCCGAGCGGGACAATGCGCATGGACCCCATAGATGCTGCCGAACTGCTGACGAAAAGGCTTAGGTTGCTGCCGACACCGGTCTGTTGGTGGATGTACGTGTAGGAACTGCCGTCCGGGAAGGTCGCGGTAGCGGTATGGGGAATGCACAGTCCCGGGAAATCAATGTCGCTGTCGCAGCCATTCAAAGCTAGCGGTGCGAAGTCATAGCTGAAAAACCAGTGACCCCCGAACGAGCCGAACTGGCCGAACGAGCGATAGGTGCGCACCATGTCCAGTCCATAAGCACCGCCTCCGACGAAGTCGGTCGCGGTCTGGATCTTCTCCCCGGTGGCGACAATGACCGGATTACCGGCCTTCGGGTTGGTCGGAGGAGCGCTGCCATCGCAGGGGGGGTCGACTTTGGTGTTGTTGTTGGCCGGCGGCTTGGCAGACTGCTGCTGCCCTGGGCTGGCGCCGCCGTGTTCCACGCCAGACGCCGTCCGATTCGTTGTTGGCCTGTCTCCGTCTGCCAATATGGAGAAACCAGAGTAACAATCAGCCCGATAAATTCCCATTGCCGCCGACGCATCGCAGCTCGGCCTAGGGACGAATATCGTGCCGTAATCTCTTAAATCGGGATCATTGTTGGGGGCAACCGGATAAAGCCAATCGTCCCCTCCATCCGCTCGACTCGGCGTGGCGTACAACGCCGACAGCAGCGACAGCATCAGAAGCCAGAATCTCTGCGCGATAAGAATCCGGGAGATAAGCTTCTTCGAATTCTGTAGACGGTTCACATGGCAAGTTTCACGGCGAATCAGAGCTGCGCGCATAAAGTCCCCAAATCAGCACAGCGTGCTGATGCTAAATCAAGTTGCCGACCCCACGACGCCGACCCGCTGCGCACTTGGACTATAGCTGCCGAAGGTCGGCGCGACGTGTGCGGTCGGTCACAGTGAACCGCTCGATGTCTCAGATAAACGCTTAAGTGAATATGCCGCGAACGCGTCATATGGCTAACACAAAAAAGGGGCCGGCAAAAAGCCGGCCCACTGTCCCCGCAAACGGCCCCCGGGCCGTCCACGTCATACCCCTTCTAGAACGTGTACTTGAGCACCGCCTCGACATAATCGCGATCGGCCAGCAGGTTGCCCTTGCCACCGCCGAAGTACGCCGTATACCCCAGCTCCGCCGACCACGCCTGCAGGTAGTAACCGGTGATGCTGGCGTTGAGGGTCTTGCGGTTCTCGACGAAGTTCAGCAGCGGCGTCGGCGTCACGCCCTTGACGTCGTGGTCGAAACGCAGCTGCGGTTCGAGACGGAACAAACCCATGACGTTGTTGTACGTGAAGCGCGCCAGAAGCTTGTAGCCCCACGAAAAGTCGGTCGCGTAGCCACCCTGGTTCTGCGGCAGCGTCGCGCCAATCTGGCCGGACACCAACGCGGCGACGCCGGCATCGCCCGGCGTGTAGGTACCCGGCCCTTCGAAGCGGAGTTCGCTCTCCGGCGGCAGCTTATGCACGTAGACGGCACCGGCTTCGGCAAGAAACAGCATCTGGTCGGAGCCGATCCAGCGCATGGGTCCGGCAAGGCGGGTCACCGACAGATCGACCTGGCTGACATCGTGACGGCGGTAGCCGCGGATGTATTTGTTGCCAAGCGCAGAGCCTATCGGGGCAGCCGGCGGCGGCGTGACCTGACTGGGCGCACCGACACCGGCGAGCAACAACTCGACGTCGTCGACCTGCAAAGGTTGATTGACCTTGAGGCTGTACTCGCCCTGGGCCGCCCAGTCGCCGATCGTGGTGTTGAACGACACGCCGTAGAGCGGAATGTCGTCCGGATATTCGAGGAAGTAGCGGCCGGTTTCCGAAGTCGCGGCGTAGCTGGACTTGGAGATGCCGCTGACCACCGGCAGGCGGCTGTTGTACTTCATCGCGTAGAACGACAGGTCCATGTCGTGCAGCGCCGGAATGAAGAAGCTGAGCTTGCCGCCGAACTGGCCGCTCTTGCCGGGCTTGTGATCGCCCAGGCGCGGGATCGTTTCGTTCGGCGTGTTCTCCGGCGCCAGACCAAAGGACAGATCGGCGCGCGTGCCGCCGACCGCCGCGAAATCATTGGTCGCCCAGTAGGTGCCGGCGGCATCCGGCTGCGTGCGCGGCGCGTCGAACTGGTAGAACGCTTCCATCGACACGTTCTTGACGACATCCATCGACAGCCAGGCCATGTTTTCCGGAATCACGACTTCGTCGAGTTCGTAGCCCGGCACATGCAGCTGGTTGGAATCGAACGCGAGAATGCTGTTGATGCCGTTCAGCACGAAGCTCGACTCGCCCCAGTTCAGCACCTGCCGGCCGAGCTTGAACGCGAGCTCGCGATCGCCGAGGCTGACATTGCCGTACAGGTAGGCATCGAGCAGATCGGCATCGTTGCCGGTGTAGTCGCGGACCGCGTGCGTCTTGCGCTGATACTCGGAGATCGGCGCAACCGACACATTGCCGCTCGGCGCGACACCGTAGCCGGGATCGAAGCTGCCGGGCGTGTAGTAGTTGTCGGGATTGAAGAAGTCGTAGTTGTTGAGGCGGTCGTTGAACAGATAGCTGCCGCGCACGAACAGGCCGAAGTCGCCCTTGCTGAGCGTCAGGTCCGAGGTGATCTTGGCAGCGGCCGACACGACATTGCCCTTGTCGAACGCCAGATTGCCGTCGTCGTCGTTGTTCGAATAGGCGCGACCGCCCTTGCTGATGCTGACCAGATTCGGATCGCGCGATTCGACGCGCCAGGCACTGCCGATCGTGACGCGGTTGTTGAGTTGCAGATCGAGGCCTTCGACCTTGTCGGTATAGGCCAGCACCGGTGCGCTGAAGCTCAGCGTGACGGCGCTGGCGATGAGGGTCTTGTTCATTGTCGTTTTCATGTGATGGTCTCCTCGTTCCTATTCCGCGCCCGGGCAGGGATTGCCGATCTTCAGCACCGTGCCGTTGGTCTTGGCGAACGCGGCGACTTCGCCCTGCATTTCGCAGGTGACATCCAGCGAGGCGGCCGGACTCAGGATCGAGCCGTGATCACCGGCGGCGAAACGCACGACGTTGTTGCGCGCGGCGGCGCCCGTGATCAGCTGCGATGCCGCCGGCACGGTCAGCACGTCGGTCTGCGTCGGACCGGGGACGAAGCCCAGACCCAGCACGCGTGCCAGGGGATCGCCGCCGGACAGATAGCCGGACACGGTCAGCGTGTCGGTTGCCGGACAGTTCGCATCGCCGGCGATCGTGCAGTTCGGCACCACCGCGTCGCCGCGCACTTCCAGCATCAGGATCGGATGCTGGGCGCTGGCGGCGGCCGCGAAGTTCAGCGGATCACCGGAATCGACCGCGGTCTGCGCAAAGCGCAGGAAGGTTTCGTAGTTGTCGTTGCCCTCGGCGATCTCGCCACCGCTGGCCGCGGCCAGACCGGCGGCAACGATCGGTCCGAACGCCGCCGAACCGTCGAGCAGCTTGGCGATGCCGCCACCCGGCATCGCCAGCACGCCGGCACCGGTGTCGGAATCGACGCCGAGGAAGGTGCTCGCGACGATGGCGCCGAGCGAATGGCCGACGTAGCGGATCTGGCTGCCGTCGAGCTTGATGCCGGTCGGCAGGTAGTTGCCGGTCGGCACGCCGCCGACGATTTCAGGCGCCAGCAGCAGGGTGCCGCCTGCCGATTTCTGCACGGTCAGCAGATCGGACACGGCCTGGCGGATGTTGTCGCGGCTGGTCAGCAGGCTGGCGAGGTTGATGAAGCTCGCACCGGAGCTGTCGACGATGCCGTCGGCGCCGGGCGCGCCGGTGCTGTTGTTGACGACATCGAGATCGAAGGTGCGTTCCGGCACGCCCGGCACGCGCGACGGATCGCCCGGCGGCAAGCCATGCAGCGGCAGATCGATCGCGATCGTCGCGAAGCCGGCCGCGGCGAGCGCGGGCGCGATCGCGATCATCTGCGTGCGGTTGCCGGTGATGCCGTGCTGGAAGATGACGACCGGCCAGCCGTTGGCCGGCATGGTGTTGCCGCTGTTGGCATTCGGAATCGTCACCAGCACCGGAATCGTCTGTTCGGTCTGTTCCTTCGGCAGCGGATAGCAGGTCGTGGTGCTGGCGCTGGGCGCCAGCACGGAGCATGGTGCGCCGACCGGCGCCAGGGTGCCGGACGCCGCCGGCTTGCTGGTGTCGGCCTGCCAGTAGGCGGTCAGCGGCGCCGTCGGATTGCTCTCGCTCGGCGTGCCCAGGTAGTACGGCACGCTCATCGAACCGGCATAGATGTCGGCGATCGGCGGCAGTTGCCCGCCCGACGCGGTGCCGGTGTTCTTGCCGCTGTTGACCACGGTGATCTGGCGCGCGCTCGCGGCCTGCGCCATGGCTTTCAGGGTGACGGTCGTGTTCTGCGTCGTGAACGGCCATGCGATCACGATGTTGTCGCGGCTGATGCCGGCGGCGCCCAGCTCGTTGAACATCGGTGCGAACTGCTGGCGGATCGCTTCAAGCGTCGCGCGCTGCGTGTCGTTCAGGGTCGACAGCGCCGATTCGGTCTGCTGCGAAACCGGGGTGGTCGAACGCACCGCGCGGAACAGGTCCGCCGCCTCGGCCGGCACGCCGTCCGTGGACTGCACCTGGCGGGTGACGACGACGATGTACTGCGTTGCCGATTTGAACGGCTTCAGCGGCTCGATCAGCATGCGCGTGCGCAGCACGTTGAGCGGCACGCCGGTATCAGGATCGATCGCCGCGGAGTTCTGCAGGCGGTAGTCGACGCCGGGCACCAGCGGGCTCAATGTCGAGGTATCGATGATCAGCACGCCCGGCAGATGCGTCGCCGGATTGATGTCCAGCGCATGATCGACGTCGACGTGACCGATGAAGTCGGTGAACAGCGAGGCGGTGGTGGAAAAACCGTCGAGCTTGTTGGCGGCGGTGACGAACGGCACGTCGCTGTCGCTGGCACCGTTGGGAATGTTCAGCGTGCCATCGGTGGTGCCGTTGAACAGGCCATCGAACGGAAACGGAATGATGGCGCTGGCAGCAACCGGATCGAACAGCGAATACGCATTCGCCGCACTGCCCTGCAGGCCGCTGTCGCCATCATTGTTGCTGCCACAGGCGACAAGGCCCACTGCCAGCAGCAGTGGCGCAATCTTGAACGGGGACATTCGCTTCTCCTTTTATCTTTTCTGCTTATGCCGGCGAAGAACACCGTAGGCGCCGGCCAGGCACCGGGGATGCCTGAACAGTTCAGGATGAATTATTGGAGACAGCGACGCGCCGCATGAGACCGCGCGAAAAGCACATTCCTACCGCTTGTCGGAATGTGCGCTGCAGCATCGGAACTTTTGCCGACGACCGCGAACTGCCGTCGCGGTCAGTGCCGCGCGGGACGGCGTGGCGGATCAGGCGATGTCGGCGTGGCCGAATTCGGCGAGCGTTTCCAGCAAGGCCGGACGCCACTGCTGATCGCGCACCAGCAACATCAGCGGCATGCGCCGCCGTGCCAGATCATCGATCGACAAGGCCATTTCCGCGCGCACCGCGTGCACGGCCTCGGCGCGCACGAACGGCGCTTCGGGATGAATGCGCGCGGCCAGCGACGGATGCGCGGCAATCAGCGCCGAGATCGCCGCGATGTCGCTGCCGTGGCGCAGGCTCAGCCAGCGCGCCGCTTCCAGATCGACCCCTTGCGCGGCCAGGCCGGCGATCGCCTGCGCCTGCCAGGTCTCGAAATTGCCCGGCGGCGCGCCCGGCAGCGGCCGCGTCTGCGTGGTCGACTTCGGCGCGCGGCGACCCAGTTCCCTGAACACGGCGTCGACGATCGCCATGCTGTCGTGGCGCGAGGTCGTGTACTTGCCGCCGATGTGCATGATCAGCTTCGCGCGCGGCCGGCGCACCGCGAATTCGCGCGTGACTTCGGACAGCGACGCGGTGTCCTCGGCCTGCAGCATGCGCACGCCGGCATAGCGGGCGATGACGTCGTCGCGCGTCCAGCTCAGGCCCGGCAGCCCTGAACGCACACCGGCCAGCAGATAGTCGGTTTCCTCGTCGGTCGGCTGTGCCTGCGCCGGCGCCGTGACCGTCGACTCGGTCGTGCCGACCAGCGTGCGTCCATACCAGGGAATGACGAAGAACACGCGGCCATCGTTCGCCGTCAGCAGGAAGGCCTCGTTGCAGCCGGGAATCGCCGGCAGCACCAGATGCGTGCCCTTGACCAGCTTGACCTTCGGCGCCGCCGCCCCGAGCAGCGCCGGCCCCCACGGCCCGGCGGCATTGACGACGACCTTCGCACGGATCGCGAACAACGCCTGCGTCAGCTGATCCTGCACTTCGGCACCGCAGACCGCGTCGCCCTGCTCGATGAAACGCAGCGCGGCAACGCGATTGGCACAGACCACACCGGCGGCCTGCCCGGCGGCAACCACCGCCAGCGTCATGCGCGCATCGTCCTCCTGGCAATCGCCATAACGGAAGCCGCCGAGCAGACGTTGCGGATCGACGAAGGGATAGTCGGCCAGCAATGCGCGTGCGCGGTAGTGACGATGCGACTGCACCGGACGACTGCCGAGCGCGAGCAGGTCGTAGACCAGCAGGCCGGCCGAGATCAGGAACGGGCTGGCGCGCGGCCCCTTCCACATCGGCAGGATGAAGTTCAGCGGCCGTACCAGATGCGGTGCGATCCGGTACAGCGTGCGGCGCTCGTGCAGGGCGTTGCGGACCAGGCCGAATTCGTAGTTCTCGAGATAGCGCAGACCGCCGTGGATCAGCTTGCTCGACGCCGACGACGTTCCGCTGCCCCAGTCGGTCTTTTCGATCAGCGCGACCGACAGGCCGCGGCTGGCGGCGTCATACGCGGTCCAGGCACCGTAGATGCCGCCGCCGACCACCAGCACGTCGAATTCGCGCGCGGCGAGTCCGGTCGTGTTGCGGATCAGCGGAAAAGCCGTGGTCATGGCGACTCCATGCGCGCAGTCACCGCGGACTGCGCCTTGCGGTTCGGGGGTGCGAGGCTATTTGTGAATCTTTTCGATGTCGAAGTGACCCTTGGGCTGGCGATGCAGCCAGACGTAGGCCTGCGCGATGCGCTGCGGGTCGAAGCGCGTGCCGGTCTGGATGAAGCCGTGCACCGTGACCGTCGCCACATGCACACCATGCGTGCCGAGCTCCTGTGCCAGGGTGTAGGTCAGCGAGCGCAGCGCCGCCTTGCCGAGCGACAGCGAGGCGTACTTCACCGCCGGCTCGTAGGCGAAGCCGCCGCCGGTGAACAGGATCGTGCCTTTTCTGGCCTTGATCATCGCCGGCGCCAGCTCGCGCGTGGCGACCAGCGCACCGGCGACGTTGACGCGGAATTCGTCGACCAGCCGCTCGACCGGAATCTGCGTCGGGGCATCGAGCACGGTGGCGGCGGCGTTGTAGATCAGCACCTGCGGATCGCCGAAATCGGCGCGTGCGATGTCGAGGCCCTGCTTCAGCGAAATCTCGTCGCCGGCGTCGGCGGCGTACGCGGCCACATAGTGACCGGTCTTGCGCGTCAGTTCCGCACACAGTTCACGCAGCTTGGCCGGACCGCGCGCCAGCAGCACGATGTCATAGCCTTCGGCGGCAAAGGCCTCGGCCAGCGCCGCGCCGATGCCGGGACCGGCACCGACAATGAAGCAGACCGGGCGGCCGATCCTGGCCTTGCGACGGGGAGCTGAACTGCGTGCAGTCATGCGGCACCTGCCTCGAATTCTCGTTGTGCGCATATCATAAGCATGCAATATGCCGCGCGCCTTCTCCGGGTCGCGTCGGCACACCAACCGCCACGGAAGCTTCCGGACATGGACGTCGACGTCGAGACACACGCGCACCATCACAAGACCGGCCACAGCATCATCGATCTCTCGGTCGCCTTGAGCGCGCTGGTGCTGTCGGTGGTGTCCGTCGTCATCGCCATCCATCATGGCCATACCATGGAAAAGCTGGTCGCCGCCAACTCCTGGCCGTCGATCGAACTCTCCGAGAGCAACGCCGACGAGCAGGGCCATTACGATCTGCGCCTGCGGGTCGCCAACGTCGGCATCGGCCCGGCGCGGATCGAGAAGTTCATCGTCCGTTACGACGGCGTTGCGGTCGGCGACGCGCGCGATCTGCTGCAGCGCTGCTGCGGCACCGCCGGACTGCCTCCGGAGCAGCAACCGCTTCTGACCACTTCGGCCGTGCTCGGCCGCGTCTTGCCCGCCCGCGAGACCATCGATTTCCTGCACTTTCGTTACGACGAGGCCAGCGCCGATACCTGGCACCGGCTCGACGCGGCGCGCAGCCATCTGGTCATGCAGGTCTGTTACTGCTCGGTGTTCGACGAGTGCTGGATCGGCGATTCGAGCACCGCGCCGCCGAAGCGTGCCGAATCCTGCGACGCGCTCGCCGGCCGCGATTACGGCGACGGCGATGTGCCGGCGTCGCGGCCCGCAGCCCCCTGATACAGTGCAGCATCCACCGCATCACCAAGCATTGCGCTCCTCATGAACGACTCGCACTCGCTGCTGGGCCAGCTGAAGATCGACCGCGGCCCGGAAACCGCCGAACCACCGGCGCGCTGGCCCTGGCTGCTCGCCATCGTCCTGATCGTCGTTGCCGTGATCGCGGCCCAGTTGCTGACGCGCGACCGCGGCGTGCCGGTGACGCTGGCCACCGCGGCCCCGCTGGCCAGCAGCAGCGGCGCCGCGGCGTCGATGCTCGATGCGTCCGGTTACGTCGTCGCCCGCCGCCAGGCGACCGTGTCGGCCAAGATCACCGGCAAACTGCAGGACCTGTACATCGAGGAAGGCCAGAAGGTCGCGGAAGGTGATGTCATGGCCAGGCTCGACGATTCCAATGCCAGAGCCAGCTTGCTGCAGGCGCAGGCCAATCTCGCCGCCGCCAGGGCCGCCGCCGAGAACATCCGGCCGATCTACGAGCGCGATCGCAAGCAGGCCGCGGCCGGCTTCATCAGCGCCGAGGCACTGAACCGCAGCAAGGCGAACTACGACGCGCAGCAGTACGCGCTGCAGATTGCGCAGGCCGATGTGGTCGTCGCGCAGCGCAATCTCGACGACACCGTGGTACGCGCGCCATTCAGCGGCGTGATCACCACCAAGGCCGCGCAGCCCGGCGAGATCGTCTCGCCGATCTCGGCCGGCGGCGGGTTCACGCGCACCGGCATCGGCACACTGGTCGACATGGACTCGCTGGAAGTCGAAGTCGACGTCAACGAGAACTTCATCAATCGCGTGACGCCGGGACAAGCCGCGAGCGTCAAGCTCAACGCCTATCCGGACTGGGTCATTCCCGCCGAAGTGATCGCCGTCATCCCCACCGCCGATCGCGCCAAGGCGACCGTCAAGGTTCGCGTCGGCTTCAAGCTCAAGGACGCCCGCATCCTGCCGGAGATGGGCGCGCGCGTATCGTTTCTTTCCGAGCGCAAGGCCGATGATGGCAGGGCCGCACCGCGCAGCGGCGTCAGCGTGCCGGAGACGGCCGTGCAACGCGAGAATCCGGCAGCGACGACCGGCGTGGTCTACGTCGTCCACGGCCACAGTGTCGAGCGGCGCGCCGTACAACTCGGCGCGGCACCGGCCGAAGGCCAGCTCGGCGTGCTCTCCGGTCTGAGTGCCGGCGACGAGCTGGCGATCGGCGATTTCACGAAGCTGCAGGACGGCACCAAGATCAGAATCGAAGTACCGAAATGAAGTCGTGACAGGCTGAGGAATTCACCGGGCGACACGCGGCCCGATGAACGGCTAGATTGCGCGACACATCGCGGACGGCAGATCCAGCATCACGTCGGGGGCTGTTTTCATGAATGACATCGTTTCGCTGAGCCAGGTTGCCAAGCGCTACACGCGCGGCAAGGAATCCGTCGAAGTCCTGCACAGTCTCGACCTGAAGATCGCGCAGGGTGACTTCGTAGCGTTGATGGGACCGTCCGGCTCCGGCAAGACCACGCTGCTGAACCTGATCGGCGGGCTCGATCGCCCCAGTGACGGTGATGTCACGGTGGCCGGCGAACGGATCGACCGGCTGTCCGGCGCCGCACTCGCCCGCTGGCGCGCGCGGCACGTCGGCTTCATCTTCCAGTTCTACAATCTCATGCCGATGCTCAGCGCACAGGCCAATGTCGAATTGCCCTTGCTGCTGACCAGCCTCAGTGCCGCCCAGCGCCGGCAGAACGCGCAGACGGCGCTGAAGATCGTCGGTCTCGACGATCGCGCCCGGCACAAGCCGAACGAACTGTCCGGCGGTCAGCAGCAGCGCGTTGCGATCGCGCGCGCACTGGTCGCCGATCCGACCCTGCTGGTCTGCGACGAGCCGACCGGCGATCTCGATCGCAAGACCGCCGACGAAGTCCTCGGCCTGCTGCAGACGCTGAATCGCGAACACGGCAAGACCATCGTCATGGTCACGCACGATCCGAAGGCCGCCGAGTACGCCCGTCGCCAGTTGCACATGGACAAGGGCACGCTGGTACCGGGAAACACGCCATGAATGGCAGGTTTCCCCGGCGTGCGCCCGGCCAGGGAGCATTCGTCGAAGTGCGGCATGACTCGATGTCATGCCGAATTGAACGAATGCCGGAGCGGGGTTCAGTCAGGCGGCGCGATCGCGCCATGGACGGCACCGGCACACCCGGAGACTCGCCATGAAATACTTCCCGCTGCTGTGGGCGACGCTGTGGCGCAAGAAGGCACGCACGATCTTCACCCTGCTGTCGATCGTCGTCGCGTTCCTGCTGTACGGCATGCTGCAAGGGGTCAACGCTGCGTTCCATCTCAGCATCGACAACGCCAACGTCAATCGCCTGATCGTCACCAGCAAGATCTCGCTGACCGAGCCGCTGCCGATCTCGCAACAGCAGCAGATCGCCTCGGTGCCGGGCGTGTCCGGCGTCGCCTTCGCGGTGTGGTTCGGCGGTTACTACCAGGAACCGAAGAACTTCCTGTTCGCCACACCGGTGAACATCGACGACTACCTGCATGTGGTGCCGGAGGCGAAGATCGCGCCGGAGCAGGTTGAGGCCCTGAAGCGCACCCGCACCGGGCTGATCGTCGGCGCCACGCAGATGACCAAGTACGGCTGGAAAGTCGGCCAGCGCATCTCGCTGCATTCGACGATCTGGGTCAACAAGTACGACGGCACCTCGGACTGGCCGTTCGACATCGTCGGCACCTACACCTTCAGCGGCGACGAATCGCAGGAACAGGGTGCCTATTTCAACTACAACTATCTCGACGAGGCACGCACTTTCGGCGGCGGCACCGTCGGCTGGTGGATCGTCTCGGTCAAGGACCCGCATCAGTCGGCGCAGATCGCCGCGCGGATCGACAAGCTGTTCGAGAACTCGCCGGACGAGACCAAGTCGCAGAGCGAGAAGGAATTCACGCAGGGCTTCATGAAACAGATGGGCGACATCAACTTCATCGTCCAGGCCATCCTCGGCGCGGTGTTCTTCACGCTGCTGTTCCT
Organism: Solimonas terrae; assembly: GCF_011067135.1. Lineage (GTDB taxonomy): Bacteria > Pseudomonadota > Gammaproteobacteria > Nevskiales > Nevskiaceae > Solimonas > Solimonas terrae. The sequence continues at coordinate 537,874 of NZ_JAAMOW010000002.1, read as the reverse complement.
GACCGGCAACACGATGATGCAGTCGGTACGCGAGCGCATTCCGGAACTCGCGGTGCTCAAGACCCTGGGCTTCACCGACGCCAAGGTCACGGTACTGGTCCTCGCCGAATCCCTGCTGCTGTGCCTGATCGCGGCCGCGGTGGGTCTGGGCCTGGCCGACCTGCTGTTCCCGATGCTGAAGAACACGATCGGCGTCGTCCGACTGCCGTCCAGGGTGATTCTGTCCGGTGCCAGCGTTGCGGTCGTGCTGGCGCTGGCAACCGGCGGCCTGCCGGCCCTGCGCGCGAGGCGGCTCGTGATCGTCGACGCGCTGGCCGGGAGATAAGCCATGTTCAAGCAAACCCTGGCCATCACGGCGATGAACCTGAAGGCGATTCCGCAACGCCTCGGCACCTCGTCGGTCATCGTCATCGGCATCGCCGGCGTGGTCGCCGTGCTGGTCTCGGTGCTGGCGATGGCGACCGGCTTTCACAAGACCGTCGCCAGCAGCGGCCGCCCCGATCGCGCGATCGTGCTGCGCGGCGGTTCGCAGGCGGAAATCAACAGCTCGATCTCGCGCGACAACGCCTTGACGATCCTCGATGCGCCCGGCGTGCGCAAGGATGCCAGCGGCAAGCCGCTCGGCTGCGCGGAGCTGGTGACGATCGTCAACCTGCCGAAGATCAGCGACGGCAACGAATCGAACGTCACCTTGCGCGGCAGCTGCGGGCAGCTGCTGGCCTTGCGGCCGAACCTGAAGATCATCGCCGGCCGCATGTTCCAGCCGGCGGTGCGCGAGATGATCGTCGGCGACGGCGCCACCAGGCAGTTCAAGGGTCTCAGCGTCGGCGGCCACCTGAGCTTCCGCGACTCCGACTGGAACGTGGTCGGCATCTTCAGCAGCGACGGCGACGCACACGAATCCGAGCTGATCGCCGATGCCGACACCGTGCAGTCGGCGTTCCGCCGCACCGGCTTCCAGTCGGTCACCACCCTGCTCGATGCGGCGTCGTCCTTCGATGCGTTCAAGGATGCGCTGACCACCAATCCGACGCTCACCGTCGACGTCAAGCGTGAACCGGAGTACTACGCCGCGCAGTCGCAACGCCTGACCGCCATGCTGAACTTCGTCGCGTATTTCGTCGGCGGCATCATGGCGGTCGGCGCGATGTTCGGCGCACTCAACACCATGTATTCGGCAGTGTCGGCACGTGCACGGGAGATCGCCACACTGCGTGCGATCGGCTTCGGCGCCGGTCCGGTGGTGTTCTCGGTGTTCACCGAGTCGCTGCTGCTGGCCCTGATGGGCAGCGCGATCGGCGCCCTGCTCGCCTGGCTGTTCTTCAACGGCAATGCCGTCAGTACACTGGGCGCCAATTTCAGCCAGATCGTGTTCCGTCTGACGGTCACGCCGGGCCTGATCATTGCCGGCGTCTGCCTGGGCCTGTTCATCGGCCTGCTCGGCGGCCTGTTTCCTGCCATACGGTCGGCGCGCCTGCCGGTCGTCGATGCCCTGCGAGCGAGTTGACATGAAAATTGCCGGTCACCCCATCCTGAGCGCGGCCGCCCTGTTGCTCGCTTCGAGCGCGGCCGTTGCCGCGCAGCCCGCTTCGCCGGTCGTCGAGAACGCCTGGATCCGCATGCTGCCGGGCGACCTGCCGGCGGCCGGTTATTTCGATCTGCGCAATCGCAGCGACGCCAGCCGCAAGCTGGTCAGCGCCGACTCGCCGGCCTTCATGATGACGATGCTCCACCAGAGCAGCGAACAGAACGGCCAGTCGCAGATGCAGCACGTCGACGACGTCGCGCTGCCGGCGCATGGCGTCGTGCACTTCGCGCCCGGCAGCTACCACCTGATGCTGATGCAGGCGAAGAACCCGCTGACGGTCGGCGAGCACATTCCGGTCAGCCTGCAGTTCAGCGACGGCAGCAGCGTCAAGGTCGAGTTCGTGGTCCGCCCGGCCGGCGCCAGCGGCCCCTAGTCCGCTGAACCGGATGAATGGCACCGAAGACCCCGTTCGCCCCGAGTGCCGCGCGCGGAGCGCGCGGTGTATCGAGGGGCTGGCGCACTGACGACGCGCAGCGGTCCCTCGATACGTTTCGGCTCACGCCGAAACACTCGGGACGAACGGAATCCGATCACGGTGCGAACCAAGTGGTTCAGTGGACTAGACTGCAGCGGTCGCCGCTAGCGCCTGCGTGCTGCCGCCTTGCGCGGCACTTCGCGGTGAATGCTGAGCACGACGATCGTCGCCAGCACGCTCATCATCGCGCCCGGAATCCAGACCACCAGACCGCCGAGTTCCTGATCGACCAGCGGCGATAGGGCGAAGGCGCGGCCGCAGATCGCGTAGACCGGATACAGATCGTGCTGCGCGAGGCCGATCGCCGCACCGATCATGATCTGACCGACCATCACCAGCCACAGGGCGACGATGCGGCCGCCGAAGCCCATTGCCGCCGGCGGGCTCGGACGACGATCGAGAATCAGCCACCAGAACGGCAAGCCGTCGATGATCATGCTCCAGTTCATCAGCTTGTACAGCGGCAGGCTCAGCATCACGTCGAAATGCATCGACGACAGCAGCCAGAAGCCGACGCCGCCCACGAACAGGATCGGCGCCAGCACCGGATGCAGGACGACATGCAACACGCCGCGCACGATCCGGTTGCGGCGCAGCGGCGCAAACAGCCGGCGGCGCACGCCACGCGGCATGCCCAGCAGCAGCAGGCGCTGCGGCGCAGTCAGGATCAGGAAGAACGGTCCGATGTGATGCAGCACCAGATGCTGCAGGCGGTGGATGTAGAACATGTGCTGGGCGTAGTAGTCGACCTGCGACTGCATCGCCAGATACAGCACCAGCACCGCCCCGTAGTAGGTGCCCTGGCGCCATGCGCCGGTGCGCACGCCGAGGCGCGCGGCGCGGCGCACGCCGCGCGCGAACAGCAGCACGGCGATCGCCGCCGACAGCAGCACGCTGGGCCAGAACTCCCAGGGCAGCAGGAACTCGACGACGGCGCGCGCGGCCGGCCACAGTGCGAGCAGCAGCACGACAGGCACTAGAATGGCGAACAGCGACCAGCGCCGGCCCAGGCCGGCACGCACGCCGGCATCCGCAGTCAGGGGATTCATGCCGGCATGGACCACTCAATTTTCAATTCGATCCCTCACCCGCAAAATATTCGGGAACGCCAGGCGGCGATCCCGGTCGAAGCGACCCCAAGGTTCCGTAACCATGCCGATGATCCGCCACCTGTTTCGTCTTGCCGTCCTTGTGCTCGGACTGGCATTGCTCAGCGCCTGCCAGCAGAAGCAGGTCTGGCATCTGCACAAGGTCGCGCATCTGCTGCCGGATCTGGATTTTACGATGCAGCAGGCCGGCGGTGGCGATGTCAGCGCCAGCGACTTCCGCGGCAAGACCGTGCTGCTGTACTTCGGCTACACGCACTGCCCGGACATCTGCCCGACCACCCTGGCACGGCTGCGCGCGGTCAAGCAGGCCGTCGGCGATCGCGCCGGCCCGCTGCAGGTGCTGTTCGTGACCGTCGATCCGGCGCGCGACACATCCAGCGAACTGGCCGCCTACGTGCAGGCCTTCGACCCGAGCTTCATCGGCCTGCGCGGCACGCCGAAGCAGACTGCCGCGCTCGCACGGCGCTATCGCGTCAGCTTCACGCGTCAGAACGACGAACCGGATGGCGGCTACACGATGAGTCACAGCTCCGCGATCTTCATTTTCGACGGCCAGGGCAAGGCGCGCCTGCTCGCCAACGAGGATTCGCCGGTCGCCGATTTCGTCGCCGACCTGTCGCAACTGCACGATCGCCGCTGAGCAGCGAGGAGATCGGCGCACGCCCCGACGGTTCGCCGGACGGGCGATCGCATTTGCCGCTTCACGAAACCTGAGGTTTCCTCCGGACTGGCGGACGCGCGACGCCGACCTACACTGGACGTTCCGCCGTCATCGGCCGAATCTGCCACCGGAGAGCCGATCGTGAAGCTGCTGCCCCCGTCCGCGCTGCGCGCGCGCTTCGTCGACACCGCAACCGCCAAGTTCGCGCGCAACGTGCCCGACTTCGTCCGTCTCCAGGCGCTGGTCGCGGCGCAGGGCGGCCACTTCCGCAATGACCACGGCGCGATCCGCACGGCCGATCCGCAGGTTTGCTCGCTGTTCGAGCGTGCCGCGCGGGTGCTGGGCCTGCGCCGCGAACGCCGCTACCTGTTCCCGGCCAAGAAGCTGAAGTCCTTCGACCTGCAGCGCGTCGGCGACGACGCCGGCGCGTTCAAGATCTTCGTTTCGGAAGTCGATCTCGACGCTTTTCCGGCGCCGGTCGCGGCGCTGGTGCGCGCCGATTGCGCCGCGCAGGCCGCCGCGGTCGATCACGGACCGTTCATCGGCTGCATTGACCGCTTTGAAAGCCAGGGCGGACTCGACGAGCGCGACGCGACGTTCTTTGTTGCGCATTTCGTCGAGCGTCTGATGAGCCGCAACGGTCCGCCGCTGGCACGCGCGACGCTCGACGCCGTGGCGCGGATTTCCGGCGAAGCGGCCAGCGCCCTGGCGCTCGGCCCCGACTTCAATCACGTGACGATCGACGTACGCGCCGGCGGCTTCGACGGCATCGAGGCGATGGCGACGGCCATGCGCACGGCGGGCTTTCGCCTGTTGCCGGCGATTCAGGGCGCCGCCGGCACGGCGCTGCGGCAGACCGCGACGATGGCGGCAACGATGGACACGGCCGTGCTGGAAGCCGACGGCAGCATCGGCCGGGCGCAGACCGAAAAGCAGTTCGTCGAGATCATCGAACGGGCGCAGGCACGCGACGACGACGGGACGCTGCTATGGGCCGAGGACGGAACGCCGCTGGTGTTCCGCAATTTTCTCGCGACCAACGCGGAGAAGATCTTCGACGCCGCATCGACGAAGGCAGCGACGCACTGCTGAACCGGCGCCCGCAAGCGGGCGCCGGTGATGGATGAGCGCCTAGGACGCCATCGCCGCGCTGACCGTGGACTCGCTGTCGTCGCCGTCATCGCGCGTCAGGCCGTACTTGCGCAGCTTTTCGACCAGCGTCGTGCGCCGCGTGGCGAGCAGCTTGGCAGCGTGTGCGACAACGCCGTCCGACTGTGCGAGCGCCTGGCGGATCAGGGCCAGCTCGATGGCTTCGATGTGATCCTTGAGATTCAGGCCGTCGGCCGGCAGCACTGCCAGCGATGCGACCGATGCCGCGGCATCCGGCATCGCACGCGTGGCCGGCAGCGCCGATACGGCGACCGGCGCGCGCAGCAGACTGTCGCCGAACGCGGCATCGCGACGCGTGCCGACGTCGGCCTCCGGCAGGTCGGCGCAGTAGCGACGCGGCAGGCTGGTGGCATCGACCTGCGCATGCGGGTGCAGCACGGCCAGGCGCTCGATCAGGTTCGACAGCTCGCGGACGTTGCCCGGCCAGTGATAGCGGCGCAGCGCGTTGATTGCGTCCGGTGCCAGACGCACCGAACCGTGACCGGCGCTTTCCTGGCTGCGGATCAGATCGTCGATCAGCAGCGGCAGATCTTCGGCACGCTCGCGCAGCGGTGGCGTCTCGATCGGAAACACATTGAGGCGGTAGTAGAGATCCTCGCGGAAGCCGCCCTTGACGATGGCGTCCTCGAGATTGCGATGAGTCGCGGCGATGATGCGCACGTCGCAGTGCGAGCTGCGATTGGCGCCGACACGCTCGAAGCTGCGCTCCTGCAGCACGCGCAGGATCTTGACCTGCATGGCCAGCGGCATGTCGCCGATTTCGTCGAGAAACAGGGTGCCGCCGTCCGCCATCTCGAAACGGCCGCGGCGCGCGGTGATCGCGCCGGTGAACGCGCCCTTCTCGTGACCGAACAATTCGCTTTCCAGCAGCTCGGAGGGAATCGCGCCGCAATTGACGGCGACGAACGGGTGATCGCGCCGTGCCGAACGCTCGTGGATCGCGCGCGCCACCACTTCCTTGCCGGTGCCCGATTCGCCGGTGACCAGCACCGTGGTGTCGAAGGCCGCGACCTGCTCGATCAGCTTGCGCACACGGCGGATCACCGCCGAGTTGCCGGTCGGGCCGCTGCTCGGCCGCGTGCCGACATCGCGCTCCATCTGCAGCAGTCCGGCGCGTTTCAGGTGATCGGAAAGCTGGCCGTAGCGGACCGGCATGTCGAGCGGCAGGCAGGCGCTGGGATCGAGTCCGTAGCGCTGCAGCAGCTCGTCGTGCTGCGCCTGCACGACGATCAGCGGCGGATGGCGCGCATCGCGCCGCAGCCAGGTGACGAAGGTATCGAGGCTGTTCAGGCCGGTGTCGCCGACCAGGATCGCCAGCCAGTCCTGCTGGCGATGCGCCGTGGTGTCGATCTGCGCCGCATCGCTCACGACGCTGGCGCGAAAGTCGATGAATTCCAGTATCGCGCGCAGCTTGTCGGCGCGCGCGGCATCGGATTCGATGACCAGGACCCGGGATTCAGGCATCGGAGAGCTCCTTCAGAAGACGCCGGACAATGACGATGACGTCGTTCTCGTAACTGCGTTTGTTGATGAAACCTTCGGCGCCGACCTGGGCGACGAACTCGCGATGCGCGGCATCGTCGTAATGCGACGCAATGATGATGACCGGCGGTGCGTCCTGCGCCTTGATCAGGCGCGTCGCCTGCAAACCGCCCATGTTCGGCATCGCCAGGTCCATGATGATCAGGTTCGGCTTGAGCTGTTCAGCCATCTGCACTGCCTGTTCACCATCGTACGCTTCACCGATCACTTCGATCTCCAGAAAGCTGGCGAGCAGATGCCGTGCCAGTATCAGGAAAGGCCGGTTGTCGTCGACCAGCAGCGTCCGCACTTTCGTCACATCCATCTCCCTGGAAACCCGCAATGCTCACGGCGGGCCGCTCATCCTGCCATTGTCAGATGCCTTCCGACATCCCTGGGCAGGCGTTCCTTGACCGGCGGAATGCGCATCGCCTCGCGATACTTGGCAACCGTCCGTCTCGCCACCTCGACACCCTGCCGCGCCAGCAGTGCCGTGATCTGCCCGTCGCTGAGCGGCGTGGCGCGATTCTCGGCATTGATGATGCGACGGATCATCGCCTTGACCGCCGTTCCCGAACTCTCCAGTCCGCGACCGGCAATCTGTGACGGGAAGAATGCCTTCAATTCATACACGCCCCACGGCGTCGCCACCCATTTGTTGCTGGTGACCCGACAAACGGTCGACTCGTGCATGCCGATGCTGTCGGCGATCTCGCGCAGGGTCAGCGACACCATGCCCTCCTCGCCTTTTTCGAGGAACGCCTGCTGGCGCTGGAAGATCGCGCGACCGGTGCGCAGCAGGGTGTCGTGGCGCATTTCCAGGCCGCGCACCAGCCAGCGCGCTTCCTGCAGCTGATCGCGCATCGCGCGATGCGCGGTACTGCCCAGCATGCGCTCGTAGCGGCTGTTGACGCGCACCCGAGGCAGACGCTCGGCATTCAGCTCGACGCGCCAGCTGCCCGGCGTGCCGCTCACGATCAGGTCCGGCAGTGCCGCCTCGGCGCCGGCGGCCAGCGCGCTGGCCGGCTTCGGATTGAGGCTGAGGATCAGGTCGAGCGCGGCATGCAGCTGCAGGGCGTCGACGCCGAGGCTGGCGGCCAGGGCGGCATAGTCGCGGTCGGCCAGCGCATCGAGATGATCGGCAACCAGGGTCTGCGCGAGTGCACGGCCACTGGCGTCGGCGGGTGTCGCGGCAATCTGCAATTGCAGGCATTCGCGCAGGTCGCGGGCGGCGAAGCCGGTCGGCTCCACGGTCTGCACCAGTGCCAGCACCGCGCGCATCTCGGCGTCGTCCGGTGTCGGCTGCAGCGCCGACTGCAGGGCGATCCCGTCCAGCGGCTGGCTCAGGTAGCCGTTGTCGTCCACCGCGTCGATGATCGCCTCGCACAGCGCCGCTTCGCGGGCATTGCGGACGACCAGTTGCAGCTGTTCGAGAGCGGCCAGGCGGGCGTCGGTCGGGGTTGCCGCGCCGATGCGCGCCTCCCAGGATTCGCCGTCGGCGTCGGCCGGCGGTTCGCCGCCGCTCCAGCTGTCACGGCTGGACCAGTCGAAGTCGGCTTCGACCCGTCCTTCGGCCGCGGCGTCGACCCCGCTGACTTCGACGTCTTGGCGCTCGTCGGCGGCATCCTGCTCGTCGACGTCGATCGCGTTCATGTCGTCGTCCGGGCCTTCGAGCATGACGTTCTGTTCGAGCGCCTGGCGCAGCTCCTGTTCGAGTTCGAGCGTCGACAGCTGCAGCAGGCGGATCGACTGCAGGAGCTGCGGCGTCATCGCAATCTGCTGGCTGACGCGTGGCTGGACGTTCAACTTGTTCATCGGTGTGGCCCCCTTGCTCCTCGCGGAGCGTTCATGGCCTACACACTGTTACGAATTTGACGCCGCTTCCCCAGCAAATAATTTCCTACAAGATGTGGGGGTTTGCCTTACATACGTCAAAATCCCGTCATGGCGACGGGTCGTGGTTTCACGCGATCGCGTGATCGAGGCCGACGCGAATCGCGTGGCGCATCAAGGCGTTGGTGCCATACAGGCCGAGCGATTGCATGAGCCGCGCGCGGTGGGTTTCGACGGTCTTGACGCTGATGCCCATCAGGGCAGCGATCTGCTTGGTCGACTTGCCGCGACCGATGAGTTCCAGCACCTGCCGCTGGCGCGGCGTGACCTCGACATTGTCTTCGACGCGCTGGTCGGCGCGCCGCTCGATGGCCTTGTGCGAGATCGCCGGGCTGAGATAGATCTGGCTGCGCTCGACGGCGCGCAGCGCCAGCCCCAGTTCCATGGGCTCGGCGTCCTTGGCGATGAAGCCGGCGGCGCCGCCCTTCAGTGCGAGACGCACATGATGACCATCGGCCGGGGTGGCCAGGATCAGCACCGCGACCTCGGGATAGTGACGCCGGATCTGCGACAGTGCCTCCAGACCGGAGATCTGCGGCAGGTTCAGTTCGGTGATGACCGCGTCGGGACGCAGCCGACCGACCATTTCCAGCAGTTGCAGGCCGTCGCCGGCTTCGGCGACGACTTCTGCCGACGCCTGGGTTTCCAGCAAATGCCGCAGGCCGGCACGCACCAGGGTTTGCGGCTCCGCGAGGATCACACGCATCCCGATATCCTCCTCAAAATCGTTCTGTGCCCAATCTTAGGGCGCAGCAGCCCCCTCTCCGCGCTGAACTGGCGAACGTGCGCCAGCGACAGACCGACGGTGGTGCATGAACACATGACGCTCCAGCGCGCAGGCCAGAGACTCGGGCATTGCCGCGAAGCGCAGCCGCAGTTCACCGTCGCGGTGGGCGACCACTTCGCCACGCCACTGCAGCGGCAACGGTGTGCAGGGATGCAGTTGCACGCTGACATCGAGCACGCTGCCGATCGCCGGCGCGTCATCGTCCAGCGGCCAGGCCAGCGCCTCGGCGCTGATCCGCAGCGGCACCGGCGGCGCACTGCTGCGTGTGCTGCGCAGCAAGGCACCGAGCAGTTCGATGACCAGATCGACCTTGTGATGCAGGCGCTCGAATTCGGCGGCGCCCGGCGTTTCCGGCTCGACCAGCGTTCGCTCGCCGAGCGTGACCAGCGCGGTCAGCATGCGCAGATTCTGCTCGGCCCAGACGCGCGGCAACGCGCCTTCGGCGGGCCGCCAGTCGAACGGCAGGGTATCGCGGTAGCCGAGAACGGCGGAGGTGTCGGCGCCGCTCATCTCAGGCCGGCCCGCTGATCGTGTCCCAGGCCTCGGCCAGCGGCCGCAGCAGATCCAGGACTTCGTCGACGGCGGGCGCGTCGTTGGTCGCGTTGGCGTGGACCAGGCGACGCAGGCTGTAGTCGTAGAGCGCGTCGAGATTGCGCGCGATGCTGCCGCCGGCCTGCTGGTCGAGACAGGCGCGCAGATGCTCGATGATGGCGATCGCCCTGGCCATCGCGCGCAGCTTGGCCGTGGTCTCGCCGCGTGCCATCGCACCACGCGCCGTCGCCAGGCGGGTCAGCGCACCGTCATAGAGCATGCCGGTCAGGCGCTGCGGCGAAACCTCGTCGACCAGCACGCTGCTCGATGCACTCTCGTATTGACGGACGGCGGCATAGGACACGGATCGGCTCCACGGGCATTCGGTCGGGCTTGCGCCCATGCCCTGTTATCGACATTCCGCGCCGCTTCTTGAGCGCGCTAGCCGCGCGGCAGGCGCGTGCTCTGCTGCGCCAGCGCCGTGATCGCGTCCCAGTCCTCGGCCTCGATCAGCGGCCGCGGCGCCAGCCACGAACCGCCAATGCAGTCGACATTCGCCAGCGCCAGAAAATCCGGCGCGGTCGCCGGACTGATGCCGCCGGTCGGACAGAAACGCAGCTGCGGCAACGGCCCGCCGATCGCCTTGAGCATTTCCACGCCGCCGGCCGGCACCGCCGGAAAGAACTTCAGCGCGTGAAAGCCCTCGGCCAGCGCCACCATTGCCTCGGACGGCGTCATCACACCGGGCAGGAAGGTCCAGCCGCCGGCACGCGCCGCGCGCAGCAGATCGACGGTCGCACCCGGGCTGACGCCGAAGCGGGCGCCGGCCTGTCCGGCCGCCTGCAGGTCGTGCGCATTGAGCAGCGTGCCGGCACCGACGATGGCCTCCGGCACGGCGTCGGCAATCGCCCGTATCGCGTCCAGCGCGACCGGCGTGCGCAGCGTCACCTCCAGCACCCGCACGCCGCCGGCGACCAGCGCCCGTGCCAGCGGTACGGCGTGTTCGAGCCGGTCGATGACGATCACCGGCATCACCGGCGCGCTGTTCATCACCTCGTCCAGTCCGGCAAACGCGCGTCTCATGTCGGAACTCCGATCGGCATGCCCATCGCCGCATTGAAACTGATGGCGCCCTGCTCGGCGCCGGATGCGAAATTCCGCGCGTTCGCGAACAGCTCGCGGCCGACGCCCCAGCCATTGTCGTCCAGCGACGGATGTTCGATCCGGCGCTGCTGCCATTCGCCGGCGTCGACGCGTGCCTCCAGCGTGCCGGCCTCGGCATCGAGACGGATGAGATCGCCGCTGCGCACGCGCGCCAGCGGACCGTCGCTGAGACATTCCGGTGTGACATGAATCGCCGCCGGCACCTTGCCCGACGCACCGGACATGCGGCCGTCGGTCACCAGTGCGACGTGAAAACCCTCGTCCTGCAGGCTGCCGAGCGCCGGCGTCAGCTTGTGCAATTCCGGCATGCCGTTGGCGCGCGGCCCCTGGTAGCGGATCACGGCGACGAAGTCGCGATGCAGTTCACCGCGCTTGAACGCGTCCAGCATCTGGTCCTGGCCGTCGAACACGATCGCCGCCGCCTCGACGCGACGATGCTCGGGTTTGACCGCCGAGACCTTGATCACTGCACGGCCGAGATTGCCGGTCAGCAGGCGCAGACCGCCGTCGGCGCTGAACGGTGCGGCGTGGCCGCGCAGCACGTCGGCGTCGAGGCTGCGCGCCGGCGCATCCCGCCAGATCAGGCGCTCGCCGTCCAGATAGGGCTCCTGCGTGTAGCGACGCAGGCCGTCGCCGGCGACGGTGCGCACGTCTTCATGCAGCAGACCGGCATCGAGCAGCTCTCGAATCAGCAGGCCCATGCCGCCGGCCGCATGAAAGTGATTCACGTCGGCACCGCCGTTCGGATAGATGCGCGCGAGCAGCGGCACGACTGCCGACAGCCGGTCGAAATCGCCCCAGTCGATGAGGATGCCGGCGGCGCGCGCGATCGCGATCAGGTGAATGGTGTGATTGGTCGAGCCGCCGGTCGCCAGCAGGCCGACGATGCCGTTGACGATCGCCCGCTCGTCGATCATCTCGGCAATCGGCGTGTACCGCTCGCCGAAAGTCGTGATCTGCGCCGCGCGCGTCGCCGCAGCGCGCGTCAACGCGTCGCGCAGCGGCGTGTACGGATTGACGAAAGCCGATCCCGGCAGGTGCAGGCCCATGATCTCCATCAGCATCTGGTTGCTGTTGGCCGTGCCGTAGAACGTGCAGGTGCCGGGCCCGTGATACGACTTCATCTCGGATTCCAGCAGCGCTTCGCGATCGAGCTTTCCCTGCGCATGCAACTGGCGGACCTTGGCCTTCTCGGCGTTCGAGATGCCGCTGGTCATCGGCCCGCCCGGCACGAACACCACCGGCAGATGGCCGAACTGCAGCGCGCCGATCAGCAGGCCGGGCACGATCTTGTCGCAGATGCCGAGCATCAGCGCACCGTCGAAGACGTTGTGCGACAGCGCCACCGCCGTCGCCATCGCGATCACGTCGCGAGAGAACAGCGACAGCTCCATGCCGGTCTGGCCCTGCGTGACGCCGTCGCACATCGCCGGCACGCCGCCGGCGAACTGCGCCACGGCGCCGGCCTTGCGCGCCGCGTCCTTGATCAGCACCGGAAAGTGCTCGTAGGGCTGATGCGCCGACAGCATGTCGTTGTAGGCCGACACGATCGCCAGATTCGGCCAGGCCGGACCGCGCAGTGCCGCCTTGTCGTCCGTCGGCGAGGCGGCAAACGCATGCGCGAGATTCGTGCAGGAAACGCGGCCGCGGGCAGTGCCGCGCTGCTGCGCGGCCGCGACATGCTGCAGATAGCGATCACGCGGTGTCGCACTGCGCTGACGAATGCGTTCCGTGATCTCGACGAGCAGCGGATGCTGGGGCATGTGGATTCCTTGCGGATCGAACGGAATTTGTATCAATACTACAAGCGCGCTGCCGCGCCGGCCAGTCACGGCCAGCTTTCCGGTCGGCAACGGCGAAAAATGCCTACGTTACGAACATGTGACCGGCAGACGGCGGATTCGTTCAGGTTCAGCGCCGGCATAGGCGAGTGCCGTACAATTATGTAGTATTAATACAAATTCGGCAGAACTCCTGGAGCCGCTTCGTCGAGGCGAAGTGCGTAAGCGCATGGCAACAAGCGACGCGTTCGATTTCATCCTGTTTGGCGGCAGCGGCGATCTGGCGATGCGCAAGCTGCTGCCGGCGCTGTACTACCGGCACCGCGATACTGCCGATACGGCCGGCTGGCGCGTGATCGGCATCGGCCGGCACGCGCTGTCGCGCGAGGAGTACGTCGCACTCGCACTCGACGGCTGTCGCCAGCACGTCACCCCGCGTGATTTCAGCGATGCCGCCTGGTCGGCGTTCGCCGAATGTCTCGACTACGTGCAGCTCGACGCCGGGCAGGTTGCGCACTACGCCGCGCTCGGCACGAAACTGAAGGACTGCGAGACCCGAATCCGCGTCTTCTACCTCGCGACCGCACCCAGCCTGTTCACGGCCATCTGCGAGAACCTCGGCACGGCCGGCCTGGTGACCGCCAACAGCCGCGTCGTGCTCGAAAAACCGCTGGGCCGCGACCAGCGCTCGGCGCGCGAAATCAATGACAACGTCGGTCGCATCTTCGAAGAGCGGCAGATTTTCCGCATCGATCACTATCTCGGCAAGGAAGCCGTGCAGAACCTGATGGCGCTGCGCTTCGGCAACGTGCTGTTCGAGCCGCTGTGGAATCGCAACTGGGTACGCGACGTGCAGATCACGATCGCCGAGACGGTCGGCGTCGAAAGCCGCGGCGATTTCTACGATTCGATCGGCGCGCTGCGCGACATGGTGCAGAACCATCTGCTGCAGCTGCTGTGCATCGTCGCGATGGAGCCGCCGGCCAGCATCGACGCCGACATGGTGCGCAACGAAAAGCTCAAGGTCCTGCACTCGCTGCGCCCGTTCTCGGCGGACGATGTCGCCAATCGCACGGTGCGCGGCCAGTATCGTTCCGGCGCGATCCGCAAGCAGCCGGTGCCCGGCTATCTGGAAGAAGAAGGAATCGCGTCGGGCAGTCGCACCGAGACCTTCGTGGCGATCAAGGCCGAACTCGACAACTGGCGCTGGGCCGGCGTGCCGTTCTATCTGCGCACCGGCAAGCGCATGCAGGAGCGTCTCGCCGAAATCGTCATCAACTTCCGCGGCGTGCCGCATCCCATCCTGCAGGCGACCAGCGGCGAGCCGGTCAACCGGCTGGTCATCAGTCTGCAGCCGGACGAAGGCCTGCGTCTCGACATGATGGCGAAGGTCGCCGGCCAGAGCATGGACATCCAGCCGATCTTCCTCGATGTCGCACTCTCGGAAACCTATCGCGCGCGACAGTGGGACGCCTACGAGCGCCTGATCATCGACGTGATCGAAGGCAAGCTGACGCTGTTCATGCGTCGCGACGAGCAGGATGCGGCCTGGCAATGGGTGGAGCCGATCATGCAGGCCTGGGAACGCAGCGCGCAGCCGCCGAAGTCATACCCGGCCGGCACCTGGGGACCGACTGCCGCCAGCGCATTGATCGCCCGCGACGGCCACGCCTGGCACGAGGAAAGCTGAGCGTGGCCGAGGCGCTGAAGCTGCCGGCGGCGGTGCATCAGCATCTGTCCGACGATGCCGCACCGGGCGCCGACGCGCTCGCGGACTTCATCGCCGAACAGCTGCGCATCGCACTGGCGGCCCGCGCAAAAGCTTCGCTGCTGGTGTCCGGCGGTCGCAGTCCCCTCGCCTTCTTCGCCTCGCTCTCGCAGCGCGAACTGGACTGGCCGCGCGTCACGATCAGCCTGGCCGACGAACGCTGCGTGCCCGGCGACGACGACGCCAGCAATGCGCGACTGGTTCGCGAGCACCTGCTGCGCGGGCGCGCAGCTACCGCGCGCTTCGTCGCGCTGTACGTCGACGGCCTGGCGCCGGAAGCGGCCGCGCGCGAAGCCGAAGCGCGGCTGGCGACGATCGCGACGCCGTTCGATGCGGTCGTGCTGGGCATGGGCGACGACGGTCATACCGCATCGCTGTTTGCGGACGCCGACGGCAGCGCGGCAGGCCTCGATCCGCAGCAGTCGCGCCGCGTGCTGGCGACCTATCCGCGCAGTGCGCCGCACGCACGCCTGAGCCTGAGCCTGCGCGCGCTGCTCGACTCGCGCCTGCTGGCGCTCGCCATCTCCGGCGAGCGGAAACGGCAGGTGATCGAGGCGGCGGTCGACGCCGCACCGGCGCGCCTGCCGATCGCCGCCCTCCTGCAGCAGACGCAGGTGCCGCTGCACCTGTTCTTCAACGCGTGAGCACGGCATGAAAGCCAGCCGGCAGAAGCTGCGATCGAGCGCGCTGCTGTCGCGCATTCGCGCGTCGCTCGCGGCCCTGCGCAAATCGGAGCGCGCGGTCGCCGAATTCGTGCTGGCGCATCCGGATCAGGTCCTGCAGTTGCCGATCGCCGATCTTGCGACGCGCGCCGGTGTCAGCCAGCCGACGGTGGCACGTTTCGCCGGCGCGCTCGGCTTTTCCGGGTACCGCGAATTCAAGCTGCGCCTCGCGCAAAGCCTCGCGTCGGGCGTGCCGTTCATTCATCAGGATGTGGGTCCGGACGACAAGCTCGAACGGGTGTCGGCAAAGGTCTTCGACCGCACGATCGGCAGCCTGCTCGATGTCCGCAATCATCTCGACAGCGGCGAGCTGGCGCGTGCCGTGGCAATGCTGACCAGGGCACGACGCATCGACTTCTACGGCATCGGCAATTCCGGCATCGTCGCGCTCGATGGCCAGCACAAGTTTTTCCGCTACGGCGTGCCGACCGCTTCGTATCTGGACCCGCACGCGATGGCGGTCGCGGCCACCGTGCTCGGACGCGGCGACGTCGTGGTCGCGATCTCGGCTACCGGCCGCACCACCGACATGCTCGCCACCGCCGCGATCGCGATCGACAGCGGCGCCCAGTTGATCGCCATCACCGCCAGCGGCTCGCCACTGGCCAGGCTCGCCAGTGTCTCGCTCGCCGCCGACGTGCCGGAAGATCCGGACGTTTATACACCGATGATTTCGCGAATCGCTCATCTGGCGATCGTCGACGTGCTCGCCGTCGCCGTGGCGCTGGCGATGGGTCCGCCGCTGCTCAGCCGCCTGGAGCGCGGCAAGCAGATCCTGCGCGAGAAGCGCGTGCAGTCGTCTGAATCCTGAGCGTGGTCAGGGCCGGCGCGCCCGCGTCATCGCGAACGACGAACGATGCCGCCTGCGGCGCGACCGCCCTCAGCCGGCAGCGCGCGGCGGAAAGCCGCCGGCACGGCTGAGCATACCGGGCAGGCTGCGACCGAGCCGCTCGCCGAGCCAGCGCGCGGTGTCATTGAGACGTTCGAGATCGACCGACAGCGCCAGCCCCATGCGCTGGCACAGATAAGCAACGTCTTCACTGGCGACATTGCCGGTCGCTGCCGGCGCGAACGGACAGCCGCCGACACCGCCGACGCTGGCGTCGAAGCGCGATACGCCCGCCTGCAGCGCCGCAACGATGTTCGCGATCGCCGTATTGCGGGTGTTGTGAAAATGACCCCGCATCGGCAGCGCGTTGCCGATGCGCTCGCGCACGGCCGCGATCACGGCGCTGACCTGCGACGGCACCGCAACGCCGATGGTGTCGGCCAGCACCAGTTCGTCGGGCTGCTGTTCGGCCAGGGCCTGCGCGATCCCGACGACCCGCGCCGTGTCGATTTCGCCCTCGAACGGGCAGCCGAACGCAACCGTGATCGTCACCGAACTGGCGATCCCGTCGGCACGCGCCGCGCGCACGATCGCCGCGGTCTCGGCCAGGCCTTGCTCGATGGTCTGTCCCTGATTGCGCTGTCCGAAGCTGTCGCTGGCACAGACCACCAGACAGACCTCGTGCAGGCGGCCGCTCGCCCGCGCGCGCCGATAGCCGCGCTGGTTGAGCACCAGGCCCGCGTAGCGCGCGTCCGGATGATGCGGCAGACGCTCGCACAGCGCCTCGGCATCGGCCATCTGCGGCACCTTGTTCGGATTGACGAAACTCGTCACCTCGATGCGCCGCTGGCCGGCGTCGAGCAGGCGGGCGATCAGCTCCAGCTTGGTCGTGGTATCGACCGGCACCGATTCGTTCTGCAACCCGTCGCGCGGCGACACTTCGATCAGCTCCACCGCTCCGGCAATTCCGTTCATGTACCCATCTCTCTCGTCAGACAGAACGCGGCAAAGCCCGCACAGACCAGCAGCAGGACCAGGGTGCCCCAGCCGAAGGCCGGCGGCCGCCGCGTGAAATTGATCCAGCTCGCGCCGATCATGACCGGCACCAGCAAGCATGCACCGAGCGCCGCGCAGAAGGCCTGCCGGAAGCCGGCGAGCAACAGCAGGCAGGCCAGCAGCTCAACCGCACCCGCACATCGTGCCAGAGCGTAAGGCAGACGGAACCGCGTGAATTCCTCGCGCATGTGGCGATGCCCGGCCAGTTTCAGGACCGCGGCGGGCAGAAAGAACAGCAACAGCAGGCATTGCACGATCGCGGCGGCAACATTCATCCGGCAGGCTCCGGCCTCGGTCTGCGACCATGATACAGTCAAGAACCTTGACATTTACAACGACGCCGAAAAGACTGGCGCAGGCGCCGCCCGCAGGCGGGGCGGCCAAGGAGAGCAGGATGACGACAGCAAGCGAGATTCCCGGCGATCGCGGCCTGCCGCTGGTCGGCCACAGCTTCGAGTTGCTGCTGCACATGGATCGTTTCGTGCACGGCCGCTACGCACGCTACGGCGAGGTCTCGAAAGGTTATGCCTTCGGCCTGGACATGATCTCGCTGCTCGGCCCGGACGCCAACCAGTTCGTGTTCCAGAACCGCGGAGACCTGTTCGAGAATTCGGCGTGGGAGAAGCTGATCGCACGCTTCTTCCATCGCGGCCTGATGCTGCTCGACTTCGACGAGCATCGCGTGCATCGACGCATCATGCAGGGCGCGTTCACGCGCGACGCGCTGATCGGTTATCTGCAGGTGCTGACACCGGGCATCGCCGCCGGCCTGTCCGCCTGGCAGCCACGCGACGGCTTCCTGATCTTCGATCATCTGAAGAAGCTGACGCTAGACCTGGCGAGCGAAGTGTTCATCGGCCGCAAGCCGGGAGCCGAGGCCGACGCGCTCAATGCCGCGTTCCTGGCCACCGTGCGTGCGGCCACCGGCATCATCCGCTTTCCGCTGCCGTTCACGCGCTGGCGCGCCGGTCTCGAGGGCCGCCGCGTGCTCGAAGACTTCTTCCGCCGCGAACTGCCGGCCAAGCGCGCCTCGACCGGCGACGACCTGTTCACGCGCCTGTGCCATGCCCGCACCGAAGACGGCGAGCAGTTCTCCGACGACGATGTCGTCAATCACATGATCTTCGTGCTGATGGCCGCGCATGACACGAGCACGATCACGCTCAGCAACATGGTCTATCAGCTGGCCAAGCATCCGCACTGGCAGCAGCGCCTGCGCGACGACAGCCGCGCGCTGGGCACGGCGACCCCGGACTTCGAGCAGCTCGCGTCGCTGACGGCAATGGGCATGGTCATGAAGGAAGCGCTGCGCCTTTGCGCGCCGGTACCGGGCCTGCCGCGCCGCGCCGCGCGCGATGTCGACTACAAGGGCTTCCGCATTCCGGCCGGCAGTTTCGTCAACATCAGTCCCTGGTTCACGCATACCTCGGAGCATTTCTGGCGCGAGCCGCGCCGCTTCGACCCGGAACGCTTCGGCAGCGAGCGCGCCGAAGACAAGGAGCATCCGTTCAAATGGGTGCCGTTCGGCGGCGGCGCGCACAAGTGCATCGGCCTGCACTTCGGCGAGATGGAGGTCAAGGCGATCCTCCACCAGATGCTGCTGCGTTATCGCTGGACGGTGCCGGACGGCTACGAACTGCAGCAGGACTTCACCAGCCTGCCGATTCCCAGGGATCGTCTGCCGGTGCGGCTCGAAGCGCTGTAGGCACGCCTCAGTCGCGCACCGCGCCGAGCATGTTGGCGCCGAACAGGTTCGACCACTGCTCGGCATCGAGGCGCGGCTTGCCGGCAAGTGACGCGTCGCTCATCTTCAACTCGGCGCCACGACGTACCGCGTCACGCGCATCGATCGCCTTGTACCAGCGTTTGATCGCCGGAAAGGCGGCGATATCGAGTTCGATCGCGCGCGCCGCGCGTATCCACGGCCAGCAGGCGATGTCGGCGATCGAATACTCGTCGGCCAGATACTCGGCTTCGCTCAGGCGATGTTCGAGCACATGCAGCAGGCGCACGGCCTCGTTGCGATAGCGCTGCAGCGGGTAATCGATCGGCTCCGGGCAGTAGCGCACGAAATGATGCGCCTGCCCATGCATGGGCCCGAGGCCGGACATCTGCCACATCAGCCATTGCAGCGCGACGCTGCGACGTCGTGCATCGCCCGGCAGCAGGCGGCCGTACTTCTCGGCGAGATAGATCAGGATCGCGCCGGATTCGAACACCGGCAGCGGTGCGCCACCACCTGCCGGTTCGTTGTCGACGATCACCGGCAAGCGGCAGTTCGGATTGAGGGCGCGGAAATCGGCCGTCAGATGCTCGCCCTTGAGCATGTCGTAGACGCGGCTCCGATAGGGCACGCCCAGCTCTTCCAGCATGATGCTGGCCTTGTGGCCGTTCGGTGTCCGGACGAAATGCAGATCGATCATCACAGCGCTCCCCGGTCTCCGTTCTTCGCCGCACTTTATCAAGTTGATTGACAATAATGTCGAACTCGAATATCAGATCGTCGAGCGAAAGACAGTGAAGGCCGGGGGATCTGCATGACCGAAAAGAATCGCGGCGCCGTGATCTGCGAGCACATCGCACTGGCACTGTGCGCGATCACGGCGCTGATGCTGCTGGTCGAATTGCGGCACGCCACCCCGGCCATGCCGGTCGCCGCCGTCGCCGGCCAGCTGCTGGCGATGGTCGGCCTGTGCATCGCGCACGCTGCCACCACCAGGGGCTGGCGCAAGGCGCTCGGCTTCTCGATCGTCTCGGCCCTGCTGTCGTGGTTCTTCGAATACATAGGCTGCAATTTCGGCTGGTGGTTCGGCGACTACGCCTACACGCCGGCGCTCGGTCTTGCGATCGGCAACGTGCCGCTGCTGGTCGTCGTGTCCTGGGAAGTGATCATCTATCCGTCACTGCTGATCGTCGACGAGCTGATGCCGACACCCCCCGCGCCGGCAACGACAGCCGGCTGGTGGCTGCGCGCACTGGCGGCTTCCCTGGCAACCGCAATGGTCACCACCGCCTGGGATCTGATGACCGATCCGATCTCGGTGACGCGCGGCTGGTGGCTGTGGGATCACGGTGGTGCCTACATGCCGGCGGTGCGCGGCGGCGTGCCGTTCAGCAATTTCGCGGGCTGGGTCGGCGCGGTGTTCCTGATCAGCCTGATCTATCGCGTGCTGTTCACGCGCGCGCAACCCGGACCGGCATCGACCTCGTCATTGCGCTTCGCCGCACCGCTGTACACGGCGATGCTGTTCGGTGGCCTGCTCGGCCTGCATCAGGCCGCCCTGCCACTGACCATGTTCGTCGGCCTGTTCGCGATGGGCCCGGTCGCGGCCCTGGCCTGGAGCCGGCTGGCGGCATGTGGCCCCGGCCAGGGCCTGTCAACGCTCAGATCGTGCCCTGCTCGCGCAAGGCCGCATAGCGCTGTTCGCTGAGCCCGAGCAGCTCGCGATAGACCTGCTCGTTGTCTTCACCGAGTTGCGGGCTTGCCTTGCGAATGCCGCCGGGTGTCTGCGACAGCTTCGGCGCGACGTTCTGCATGCGCAGTTCACCGAAGTCCGGATGCGGCACCGAGACGATCGCCTTGCGCGCCGCGAAGTGCGGATCGTCGAGCATTTCCGGCACGCGATAGATCAGGCCGGCCGGCACGCCGGCGGCGTGCAGACTGGCCAGCAGGGTCCTGGTTGGCAGCCCGCGCGACCACTGGCCGATCAGCTCGTCGAGTTCGGCCTGCCGCTCGCCGCGCGCGACATGCGTGGCGTAGCGCGGGTCCCTGGCCAGCTCGGGCTGGCTCATCGTCTCGCAGAGGCGCGCAAAGACGGTGTCCTGATTGGCGGCGATCAGCACCAGGCCGTCGGCACTCGGATAGATGTTCGACGGCGCCAGCTTCGGCAGGATCGCGCCGGTGCGTTCGCGGATATGGCCGGTCTTGTCGTAGTCCGGAATCAGCGACTCCATCATGTTCAGCACCGCCTCGTAGAGCGCCGAGTCGACCATCTGGCCGCGACCGGTGGCATCCCGTACACGCAGCGCCGCGAGCGCGCCGAGACAGCCGAAGGTGCCGGCCAGCGAATCGCCGATCGAGATGCCGACGCGCGACGGCGGCGCCGACGGATCGCCGACGATGTAGCGCAGCCCGCCCATCGCCTCGCCGATCGCACCGAAGCCGGCGTGACCGGCATACGGTCCGTTCTGGCCGTAGCCGGACATGCGCACCATGATCAAACGCGGATTGAGCGCGCTCAGCGCATCCCAGCCGAGGCCCCAGGCTTCGAGCGTGCCCGGGCGGAAGTTCTCGACGACGATGTCGGCCTGCGCGACCAGTTCGCGCAGCAGCGCCTGACCGTCGGCCACGCGCAGATCGAGCGTCACCGATTTCTTGTTGCGCGCGATCACCGGCCACCACAGCGACTTGCCGTCCTGGCTGCGGCCCCAGACCCGCATCGGATCGCCCTTGCCCGGCGGCTCGACCTTGATCACCTCGGCGCCGAAGTCGGCCATCAGCTGGCCGCAGAACGGTCCGGCGATCAGCGTGCCCATCTCGATGACGCGCAGGCCCGTCAGCGGGCCGTGGGGGAAGTCGGAAAGTCGGTTCACGATTGGGCCGTTCGGAAATGGGAACTCGATGATCGCATTGCGCTGACGTCAAACCGCATCTTGCAGCAGCAGATCGGCGGCCTTCTCGGCGATCATCGTCGTCGGCGCATTGGTGTTGCCGCCCACCAGGGTCGGCATCACCGAGGCGTCGATCACGCGCAGATTCTGCACGCCGCGCACGCGCAGCTGCGGATCGACGACGGCCAGCTCGTCGACCCCCATGCGGCAGCTGCCGACCGGGTGATACGCGGTTTCGGCGTTGTGCCGCAGCCATTCCAGCAGCTCGGCATCACTCTGCACGGCGGCGCCGGGTTTCAGTTCCTCGAGCCGATGCTCGTCGAATGCCGCCTGTGCGAAGACCTCGCGACCACGCTTGATCGCCGCCACCAGCCGCAGCAGATCGCGTTCGTCGCTGGCGTAGTTGAAGTCGATGCGCGGTGCCGCAAAAGGATCGGCCGACGCCAGCGTGATGCGGCCACGCGAATACGGACGCGTGAAATAGCTCATCAGCGAGTAGCCGTAGCCCTGCTTGCTCGGCGTCAGATCGAAGGCATGGCGCGTGTCGACGGTCGGCAGGAAATGCCACTGGATGTCCGGAATCGCCTCGTCCGGCGCGCTGTGGATGAAGCCACCGACCTCGGCGAGATTGGTGGTCAGCTCACCGCGTCGCTTCGTCAGGTACTGCCACAGCCCCTTCAGCGCACGGCCGATGAAGCTCGGATGCAGCGACAGGCCGACGCGCGATTTCGAACGCCAGGAAATGTAGGCATCGAGGTGATCCTGCAGATTGGTGCCGACACCGGGGAGATCCTGCACGACGGCGATGCCGTGCCGCGCCAGTTCCGCGCGCGGCCCGATGCCGGACAGCATCAGCAGCTGCGGCGACTGGATCGCGCCGGCGGCGAGGATCACCTCGCGCCGCGCGCGCACCTCGTGCAGATGCCGACGATGCCGGTAGCGGACACCGACGGCGCGCCGGCCGTCGAAGATCACGCCGCTGGCCTGCGCGCCGGTGATCACGCTCAGATTCGGCCGCGCCTCGGCCGGCCGCAGGTAGGCGGCGGCATTGCTGCAACGCTCGCCGTTCTTCTGGAACGCGCGATACGGCCCGACACCTTCGGTCGCGCCGCTGATGTCCGGGTTGTAGCGATGCCCGGCTGCCTGCGCCGCCGCCAGGAACGCGTCGGACAGCGGGTTGTCCGGATGCACGCGCGCGGCAACGTTGAGCGGCCCGCCGACGCCGTGCAGCGCGTCCTCGCCGGGCTCGTGGTTCTCGGATTTGCGGAAGTACGGCAAGACCTCGGCGAAACTCCAGCCCTCGCAACCCGCCGCGGCCCAGGCGTCATAGTCGGCGGCGTGACCACGCATGTAGCACATCGCATTGATCGCGCTGGAACCGCCGAGCGTCCTGCCACGCGGACAATAGATGCGGCGATTGCCGAGATGCGGCTGCGGCTCGCTCCAGAACATCCAGTTGTGCCGGGCATCCTGCACGAGCCTGGCGATGCCACCGGGAAAGCGGATGTTGAACGCGCGATCGGCCGGGCCGGCTTCGAGCAGCAACACGCGATGCCGGCCGTCGGCACTGAGACGGTTGGCGAGCACGCAGCCGGCCGAACCGCCGCCGACGATCACGTAGTCGCAAGACGGCTCGGCGCTCATGCGAGCCTGCGCGCCGGCGTCGGCGCGCCGTCCCGGCGCAGATCGGCGGCCCAGCCGACGACCGGCTCGCGCTGCGCGGCGGCCGCGGCAATCAGGCTCGCGTAATGCTGTTCGAGCACGCTGCGGCGAATCTTGCCAGTCGGCGTCAACAGGCCGTTGTCCGGGCTCCAGGGCTCGTCGACGATGATGCAGCGCGCGAGCCGCTCGTGTTCGTCGAGCGCGGCATTGACCGCCTGCAACTCGGCGCCCAGCGTCGCTTCGAGTTCGGCACGCGGCCGCTGCTGCGCATTCGGACTCAGCGCCGCCAGCAGGATGGGCTGATTGAGGCCGGCACCGACCACGCACATCTGCTCGATGTCGGTGCAGCGCGCCATCGCGCTCTCGATCTCCGCCGGCGCCACGTATTTGCCCTTGCCGGTCTTGAACGCGTCCTTGATGCGGCCTGTGATGTAGAGAAAGCCGTCGGCGTCGACGCGGCCGCGATCGCCGGTGCGCAGCCAGCCGTCGTCGCTGAAGGCTTCGCGGGTCTTCTCCGGCTCGCGGTAGTAGCCGCTCATGACCGCCGGATGCCTGAACTGGATTTCACCGTCGGCAGCGAGACGGAAACCGGAACCCGGCAAGGGGCGACCGACCGAGCCGGGCCGCGCGGTGTCCGGCAGCTCGATCGCCGCGTACGCGCAGTTTTCGGTCATGCCGTAGCCCTGCAGCACTTTCAGGCCCAGACGCGCGAACCATTCGATCTGCGCCGGCGGCATCGGCGCCGCGCCGCTGCCGAGCGTGTCGACCCGGCGCAGGCCCATCTTGCGACGCAGCGTGCGCTTGAACCAGGTGCCGACCAGCGGCAGGCCGAGCAGGCGGTCGAGCTTGTGCTGCGGCAGCTTGCCAAGGATGCCGGCCTGGATGCGCGAATAGACCAGCGGCACGCCGGAAAAGCGCGTCGGCGACACGCGCGCCAGGGTCTCGGCCAGCGCTTCCGGCCTTTCGAGGAAATGCACTTCGGCGCCGACTGCCAGACTCATCGCCTCGCCGAAGATGCGTTCCATCAGATGCGCGAGCGGCAGGTACGAAAACAGCACCTCGTGCGGCCTGGCTTCCATCGTGTGCGCGAGGATGTTGTCGATCGCGAAGCTCAGGCTGGCGTTGCTGAGCATCACGCCCTTGGGATTGCCGGAGGTGCCGGAGGTGTAGATCAGCATCGCCATCGCGTCGTCCGCCGGCGCCACGTAGTCGCGCAACGGTTCATGGCCGGCGATGAACTCGTTCCAGCCGCGCGTGGTCGCCGGCACGCCGGGATACGGCAGGCCGATGCTGTGCATGCCGGCCGGCAGCTCGGCGACCAGTTCGTCGGCATCGCCGGCCATCAGCGACGGGCCGACGATGATGTGGTGAATGTCGGCGTGTTCGAGGATGTAGCCGAGCGTGGCCTTGCCCTGGCGCGGATACAGGCCGACGGCGACGTGGCCGGCCATGCTGATCGCCAGATCGGCGATCACCCAGTGCGCGGTATTGCGACCGGAAATCGCGATGCGGCTGCCGGGCGGCAGGCCGAGCGCGCGTATCGCCGTGGCCGCGCGCCGGACTTCGTCGGCGGCCTGCGCAAAGCTGTAACGACGCTCGACATCGTCGATCGGCTGACACAGCCAGATACGCTGCGGCTCGCGCCGCTCCCAGTCCAGCAGGCGTTCCACGAGATTCATCGGCCTGGTCTCCTCCGTCCGATCGGCGGCGCGACGTGCTGCCGCTGCCGCCGTCATGCCTATTTCAATCCGGCCAGCACCTGCGCGGTGTCGGCGCCGAGCTTCGGCGCCACGCCCCCGCAGGTCTGTGCATTCGAGAAACGCACCGGGAAATCGAACTGCGGTTTGCCGCCGGCATCGT
Organism: Solimonas terrae; assembly: GCF_011067135.1. Taxonomy (GTDB): domain Bacteria; phylum Pseudomonadota; class Gammaproteobacteria; order Nevskiales; family Nevskiaceae; genus Solimonas; species Solimonas terrae. The sequence continues at coordinate 512,686 of NZ_JAAMOW010000002.1, read as the reverse complement.
TCGACCACAGGCCGCGCGCCTGCACCTGCGGATTGTCCAGCGCTTCTTCGAGCGTGTAGATGCCGCTCAAGCAGCAATCGGCTTCGGCGCCGAGTACTTCCCACTGCTCGCGCGTGCGCGTCCTGAACAAATCCGTCAGAGCGTCGTGCAGCGGCTGTCCGCCGGGACCGGGCACCGGCGCGATCTTCATCAGATCGCTGCGTCCGGCGGCCTGCAGGAACTTGTGGAAGAACTTCAGCTCCAGCGCACCGAAGGCGACATGCTTGCCGTCCGCGGTCTCGAACAGGCGGTAGTTCGGCAAGGCGCCGCTGAGCATGTCGCTGCCGCGCGGCAGGCTGGACTTGATCGTGCGTAAGGTGGTCGCGGCCGAGACCTGCAGCGCCAGCGAACCATCGAGCATCGCGCAGTCGACCAGCGTGCCTTCGCCGCTGCTGCGCGCACCGATGACCGCCGCGAGCACGGCCAGTGCGCAGGTCAGGCCGCCACCGGCGAGATCGGCGATCTGCACATTGGAAATCGTCGGCGGTCCGCCCGCCGCACCGGTCTGATCGAGCACGCCGGCATAGCCGAGATAGTTCATGTCATGGCCGGCGCGATCGCGGTACGGGCCGGTCTGGCCGTAGCCGGTCAGCGCCGCGTAGACCAGCCGCGGATTGAGTGCGCGCAGGGTTTCGTAACCGCAGCCGAGCCGGTCCATCACGCCGGGCCGGAACGATTCCACCAGCACGTCGGCGTCACGGACCAGCGCCTTCAGGGTCTCGACATCGTCCGGCTTCTTCAGATCGAGCACCACCGATCGCTTGCCGCGATTGACCAGCGCGAACATTTCCGCGGACAGGCCGCGCGCGTAATCGCCGGCCGGCTCCTCGACCTTGATGACCTCGGCGCCGAGTTGCGCGAGGTACTGCGTGCAGAACGGCGCCGGCAGCAGGCGCGAAAGATCGATGACGCGAAGACCGGCAAGCAGGGAATTCATGGGTTGGTCACGACTTCGGTTGTGGATTTCAGTCGCGACGATACATCGTCACGACGCAGGCGCTGCCCAGACCGAGATTGTGCTGCAGGGCCACGCGCGCGCCGTCGACCTGACGACGCTCGGCCTGACCGCGCAGATGCCAGACCAGCTCGGTGCACTGCGCCAGGCCGGTTGCGCCCAGCGGATGGCCTTTCGACAACAGGCCGCCAGACGGATTGGTGACGACCCTGCCGCCGTAGCTGTTGTCGCCGTCCCAGATGAACTGCTCGGCACCGCCTTCCGGACACAGGCCGAGGGCCTCGTAGGTCAGCAGCTCGTTGGCGGTGAAGCAGTCGTGCAGCTCGACGACATCGACCTCCGCCGGACCGATGCCGGATTTCTCGTAGACCCTGGCGGCAGCGGCCTTGCTGAGATCGTAGCCGACCATCTTGATCATGCTGCGCTCGTCGAAGGTCGACGGAAAATCGGTGGTCATCGCCTGCGCGGCGATGTAGACCGGCCTGGCAAGGCCATGCTTTTTCGCGAACGCATCCGAGCAGAGGATCGCCGCCGCCGCGCCGCAGGTCGGCGGACAGCACTGGAAGCGCGTCAACGGATCGAAGATTTCCTCGGAGGCCATGATCTGCTCGACCGTCAGCGGCTGATCGAACAGGGCATACGGATTCTGCGCCGCATGTCGGCGCGCCTTCTCCGAAATCTTCGCGAAGGTTTCACGCCGGGTGCCGTGCTGCCAGCGATACTCGCGGCCGGCGCCGCCGAACATCTGCGCCGCACCGGGCGCCTGCGTGAAGCCCTGGTTCTCCGACATCAGCGCCGCGTGGCGTTCGAGCGGATTCGGCCGGTCGTTGTATGTTGCTGCGAGCGCCCCTTTCTGCATCTGCTCGAAGCCCAGCGCCAGCACGCATTCGGCCTGCCCGCCTTCGATCGCCTGCCGCGCCAGATACAGCGCGGTCGAGCCGGTCGAGCAGTTGTTGTTGACGTTGATGACCGGGATGCCGGTCAGGCCGACCTCGTAGACCGCACGCTGGCCGCAGGTCGAATCGCCGAACACGTAGCCGACATAGGCCTGCTCGATCTCTCGATAGTCGATGCCGGCGTCGGCGAGCGCCGCGCGTGTCGCCTTGGCAGCCATCACCGGGTAATCCTCGCTGGCACCGGGCTTGGCGAACTTGACCATGCCGACGCCGACGACGTTTGCCTTGCTGTTCATGCTGCGCACCTCGTGAACCGGAGGAATCAGACGAGCTTCTCGAAGAAGGCCAGATGACGGGCGTGACGGACATCGCCGTCGACGCGCAGACGCCCGTGCTGATAGAGCTGCCGCGCGTCGACCTGCCCGCTCGCGAGTTCGGCGAGCGCCGCATCGTCGAGCGTCAGGGTCGTCGCCGCATCCCCGGCAGTGCCCGGCGTCACGGCCGGCGTGTCGCCGGACAGATCGACGGTCCATGCGCCGTCCGGCGCCAGCACCTTGAACTGCAGCTTCGCGGCGATCCCCCTGCCGAGCATGGCGTCGGCGGCAAGCCGCCGCGCGAGCGCATCGAAGATCGCCGGCGCCTGCGGCGCCCTGACCGCGGCGCTGGCCGCAGCGGCCGGCAGCGCAGGCGCACCCGAGCCCAGCCGTTGCTGCATCGCCTCGATCGGCCATTGCGGATCGAGCGTGCCGAGCCTGGCAAGCTTCTGCGACGCCATCGCGTTGCCGCCGATCTTCAGCTGCCCGCCGAAGTACAGCTTCTGCGGATCGGCCTTGCCGGTCGAGATCGCCAGATAGTCGTCGTCCGACAGGCTCATCGTCACATCGGCCTTGTCGGCGACGCCGGGCCGCACGCTGCCCTTGCCGTTTTTCAGGTCGACGATCCAGCTGCTGTCCGGATTCGTCAGCTGCCACTGGAACACCGTGCCGATCTTGTCGATCACCTCGGGGTGCGCGTCGATGTGGCGCGCCAGTGCCGCGAAGTAGTCGGCGCTGACCGGAACGTCCGCCGCCGGCGCCCTGGCTTCGGCCGGCTCGGCGCGCTTCCCGGCGCGCGGCTTCGGCAGCTCGCGATGCAGTTCGACGACACCGCCGCTGAGCGCGAGCTTGTCGCGGCCGCGAACCTTCATCTGGAACACGATGCGGGTTTCGGACTCCTTCCACATTTCCGTCACCAGCGTCTCGCCCGGAAACACGCTGTCGGCAAAACGCACCTTGATGCTCTTGAACAGGCGCGGATCGTTGCCGCAGAACGCCTTGACGACGTGGCGGCCGGCGATGCCGAAAAAGCACAGGCCGTGCAGGATCGGCTTGTCGAAACCGAAAGCCTGCGCGAATTTCGGATCGGCGTGCAGCGGATTCCAGTCGCCGGACAGGCGATACAGCAGCGCGGCATTGGCCGGCGTCGTTTCCTCGATCACCGCATCCGGCTGACGATCCGGCGGCGCTTCCTTCGAAGTCGGCGGTCCGCGATCGCCGCCCCAGCCGCCGGCGCCGCGCACGAAGATCGTGATCTCGTTGTAGGCCAGCTCCTCGCCGTGCTCGTCGGTGGTCGTCACCGATTGCACGACGACCGCGTTCCTGCCCTTGTCGTAGATGTCCTTGATGCGGAACTTGTGGCGGAGACTGGCTTTCGCCGGCAGCGGGCGCCTGATCTCGGTGTACTGCTCGCCGTGCAGCACGCGTTCGAAGCCGTAGTTCAGGCCCGGAATCGTCAGGCCGTCGCGCGCGCGCGCGAGCATCGCGTTCATCGCCGGCATCACCGCATAAGTCGGCAAGGCGCGAAAGCCGCTGCTGTCGAGTTCGTAGACCAGCGGCAGTTCGCTGGCGTCGAGCGGGTCCTGCGCGGCGCCGACGCCGAGCGCGTAGATCGCCAGATCACGCTCGTCATATTCGCTCGTCATCTCGGGAATGTCGGCCGCCAGGGCTTCGTCGACGTCGATGAATTCGTTGCCGCCGCGGCTCGGCTTCTGCACGCCTTCGAGGATCGGCGCGATCGCGCTGGCGCCGGCCGGATGCTCGGCCTGCGTGAAGTCCCCGACCTTGTCCCATTTCGCGGCGAGTTCCTCGACGCTGAACGGTCGCGCCCGGAAATGCTGACCGCGCGTGCGCTCCCAGCGCAGCCTGGCGTGATAGCCGGCGCCGACCTCGTAGATGCCGCCACTGTCCTTGCAGCGTTCGTGACAGAGCCAGGCGACCAGCGGGCTGACGTATTCGGGCTTGAGCGCGGCGATCAGTTCCGGCGGCAGGATGGTTTCCGTCAGCCGCGAGCCGGCGATCGGTGCGATCGTGTTGACGTGTATGCCCTTGCTGCGGCCCTCGATCGCGAGGCTGTTGGCCATGCCGACCAGACCGAGCTTGGCCGCCGAATAATTGGCCTGGCCGAAATTGCCGTACAGGCCGGCCGCCGAGGTCGTCATGACGATGCGGCCGTAGCCCTTGTCGCGCAGGATCGGCCAGGCCGCGTGACTGACGCGGAAGCTGCCGTTGAGATGAATGCGGACGATCAGCTCCCAGTCCTGCACGCTCATCTTCTGGAAACTGACGTCGCGCAGGATGCCGGCATTGTTGACGACGATGTCGACGGTGCCGAAGTGGTCCATCGCGGTCTGCACGATCCTGTCGCCGTCCTCGACCGAGTCGTGGTTGGCGACCGCTTCGCCGCCAAGTGCGCGGATTTCCGCGACGACCTTGTCGGCCGCCGCCGACGACCTGCCATCGCCGTGCATGCCGCCGCCGAGATCGTTGACGACGACCTTCGCACCGCGGCTGCCGAGCAGCAAGGCATGCGAACGGCCGAGACCGTTGCCGGCGCCGGTGACGATCGCGACGCGGCCGTCGAAACGCAGTTCTTCACTCATGTCGGCGACTCCGCGCTCAGAGCGTGCGCGAGATCAGTTCTTTCATGATCTCGTTGGTGCCGCCGTAGATGCGCTGCGCACGCGAATCGCAGTACGCGCGTGCAATCGGGTAATCCATCATGAAGCCGTAGCCACCGTGCAGCTGCACGCACTCGTCGACGATGCGGCCCTGCACGTCCGAGCACCAGTACTTCGCCGCGGCCGCCGCAGCCGGCGACAGCTTGTTCTCCAGCATCAGCTCGATGCAGCGATCGACATAGACCTGCGCGATCTGTCCTTCGGTCTTCATCTCGGCGAGCTTGAAGCGCGTGTTCTGGTAGCTCGCCACCGCGCGCCCGAACACCTGGCGCTGCTTGACGTAGTCGATCGTGGTCTTGAGCACGTACTCGATGCCGCAGACCGCGCCGATCGCGATCTGCAGACGTTCCCAGGCCAGCTCCTTCATCAGCATCGCGAAGCCCATGCCCGGCGCACCGAGGATGTTGGCCTTGGGTACGCGCACGTTCTCGAAGAACAGCTCGCAGGTGTCCTGGCCCTTCATGCCCATCTTCTTCAGCGGCTTGCCTTTCGAGAAGCCCGGACGATCGGCTTCGATCATCACCAGGCTGATGCTCTTGGCGCCGCCGTCGCGGTCGCCGGTCTTGCAGACGACGATCGCCATGTCGCAGTTGTAGCCGTTGGTGATGAAGATCTTCGAGCCGTTGATGATCAGGTCGTCACCGTCGTCCTGCGCCCAGGTCTTGACTGCCTGCAGGTCCGAACCGGTGCCCGGTTCGGTCATCGCGATCGCGGTGATCACCTCGCCGCGCGCCATCGGCGGCAGCCATTTCAGTTTCTGCTCGCGCGTGCCGAAGCTGTTGATGTAGTTGGCGACGATGTCCGAGTGCAGGCCCCAGCCCGGCCCCGACAGTCCGGCGCGTCCCTGCTCCTCCATCAGGATCACGCTGTAGCGCCGATCGACACCCGCGCCGCCGAACTCCTCCGGCATCGTCACGCACAAGAAGCCCAGCTCGCCGGCACGCTGCCACGCGGCCCGATCGACGAACTGCTGTTCCTCCCAGCGCTCGTTCTGCGGCACGCACTCGTCTTCGAGAAAGCGGCGGAAGCTGCTGCGGAAATCCTCGTGCTCGGACGAGAACAGGGTGCGGGGGATCATGTCGAGGCTCATGGCGATTTCACGGTTCGGTTGAAGTGAAAGCGGCGGACAAACGACGCACGACCGCCTGCGGCGAACGCGCCCCGGACCTGGGGGTCGGCACAGGCAACATGGGTTTCTCCTCCAGCTGTTCTTTGCGTTCCGGCGCCTCGGAAAAACGGCGCCGGACGGTGCAGCCCACTATTGCGGAGCGTTCGCAATCTTGTCAAGCAACTTCACATTCATCGCACCACGCGCGACAAGCCTTGTTACCGACGACCCGCTCGCAACGTCGGGTCGCGCCGGGCCATCGCGCGCATTTTGTGAAGATACTTGACAATCTTCCGGCGACTGCGGATAACTAGCGACAGCGGCGCACAGAAGCCGCACGAAGAGGAGTCGCACGCCGGCTCCGGAGGAGAAACATGGTGAAGGCTCATCAGCCCTGCGCGACGCACGCCGTTGCCGTGCCCGGCCGCGGCGCTCGCCCGGGTGTGCCGCGCGCGGCGCCGGCTTTCGGTCTGCTGCTGATCGCTGCGCTCTGGAGTGGCGCGTCGCTCGCGCAGGCGCCGGGCACGGCGGGCGGGGGTGCCGCGACACCGGTTGCCGCGCCGGACGCCGTGCCCGCCGACACCGCCACGTCGAACGACGACGGCGCAGCGCCACGGACCGCAGCAACGGCGGTCGAGGCGGCACCCTTGAAGACGATACCGGTCGGCAAGCCGGAATTGCCGCCGATCCCGCCCGACGGCACCGAGCGCCGACAGATCGCCGAGGTGATCGTCACCGCGCAGAAGACCGCGCAGCGCCTGCAGGACGTACCGATGTCGATCACCGCCGTCACCGGTGACTTCATGCGCGATGTCGGCGCCAACACCATTGCCGACGTGTCGGCCTACATCCCGAACGTCAAGTTCTCGTCGGACACCGATCCGGCGCTCGGGCAGATCAACATCCGCGGTTTCGGTACCAGCCCGCTGAACTCCGGATTCGAGAGTTCGGTCGGCTTCGTCGAGGACGATCTGTTCCTGGCACGCTCGCCGTACATCACCGACGGCATGTTCGACGTCGATCGCGTCGAGGTGCTGCGCGGTCCGCAGGGCACGCTGTTCGGCAAGAACACCACCGCCGGCGTGTTCAGTGTCTACACCAGAAATCCGACGCCGCAGTTCTCGGCCGACCTGAACAGCAGCTACGCCGATCCGCAGGAGCTGCGCGTGGAAGCCGGCGCCGGCGGCATGTTCGCCGACTGGGGCGGCCTGCGCGTGTCGCTGCTCGATGTCGATCACAAGGGCGGCGAACTGCAGAACACCTACAGCGGACACGGTTTCGACGATCTCGAACAGCTTGCCGGCCGCATCAAGCTGCTGCTCAAGCCGTTCGATGGCTTCGAGAGCACGCTGACGCTGCAACAGTCGAAGACCGACGGCGACTACTGGCCGGTGCAGTTGTCCGACCTGGCGGACAGCACGATGACCTTCCTTCGCCACTACGATCCGGATGTCGACGACAACGGCTACAACCACAAGCTGTCGAACAACTTCGACGGCTACGTGCACAAGCAATCGAAGACCGCCGGCCTGGTCAACAAATGGGACATCGGCGATCTCGGTCCTATCCATCGCCTGAACTCGACGCTGATCCTCGGCTACAGCGAGATGGGCGTCGACGCCTCGCCCGATCTCGACAACTCGCCGGCCGACATCGCGACGCTGCGCACCATCTGGAACCACCAGCAGCACAGCGCGGAATGGCGTTTCTCCGGTGACTTCGACAACGGCCTGTTCGGACTCGGCGACAGTCTCAACGTCCTGCTCGGCGGCTTCTACATGGACACCCACTTCCGGCAGAGCACGGTGGCATCGGCCGGTCACGACATCGCCGCCTATCTGGCCACCGGCGACGCCGTGCGCCAGATCAGCGGCAGCACGACGACGCTGCCGCTGCCGGGGCTCGGCGTGCTCGGCGATCTGCTGGCGGGCGTCGTCGCGCCGGTGATCGGCGACGATCACGTCACCCTGCTCTACGACACCCAGGTGCAGACGCGCGCGCTGTTCATGCAGGCGATCTGGCATCTGAGCGAACGCTGGGCGCTGACGCCCGGCGTGCGCTTCAACTGGGAAAGCAAGACCGCCGATCTCAGCGGCCAGTCGACCTGCACGGCGCCGCCGCTGTGCGTGATGAAGATCGCGCTGAGCGCCAAGGATTACGACGTGCGCGGCCTGTCACGCGATGAAACGGACATCTCGCCGAAGGTTTCGCTGCAGTATTTCTGGGGCAAGGACGTGACGCTGTACACCTCGTACGCGCGCGGCTACAAGAGCGGCGGCTTCAACGCCGCGTCGTTCGACGGCACCAATCTCATGTTCGAGCCGGAGAACGTGCAGTCCTGGGAAGCCGGCATCAAGGGCAAGTGGTTCGATCACAGTCTCAACGTCAATCTCGACGTCTTTCACAGCTACTTCGACAATCTGCAGACACTGGCGATCGACGGCGCCTTCATCAATGTCGCCAATGCCGCGACCGCGATCTCGCAGGGCGTGGAAATGGATTTCCGCTGGCTGACGCCGCTGCGCTTCCTCAACATCAGCGGCTCGCTCGGTCTGCTCGACGCGCACTACGATTCGTACCCGGACGGCCAGGCGACCGCGGACATGCCGTCCGGCAGCACGCAGGATCTCAGCGGCAAGACCCTGTCGTTCGCACCCAAGGTCACCGCGTCGCTGACGCCGACGATCACGCTGCCGCTGGGCCCGTACCTGCTGCAGACCGCAGTCGACTGGCTCTATCAGGGCGACCAGTACACCGACATCGATCTCGATCCGCATACCTTCGAGCCGGCGCATTCGACCTATGCGGCGCGCCTGTCGCTCGTCGATCCCAATCACGGCTGGACGCTGACCATCGGCGGCAGCAACCTGCTCGACAAGAACTACGCGACCCAGGTCGTCGATACCGCGTTCTTCCCGGGCGGCTACGGCGTCACGCAGGCCGCAGGCCGCAAGCTGTACGCGGCCTTCGCGCTGAGTTTCTGAGCGCCGCGACGACCGTGGGCAAGAACATCCTGCTGCTGCTCGGCCACCCGCGCGTCGACAGTTACTGCGGCGCGCTGGCCGACGCCTACGCGCAGGGCGCAAGCGCGGCCGGCCACACGGTGCGCCGCTACAACCTCGCCGAGCTGCGCTTCGATGTGGTCGCCGACGGCCGCTGGCAGCAGAACGCGCAGACCCTGGAGCCGGATCTGCTGGAACTGCAGCAGGCGATGCTCTGGGCCCAGCATCTGGTGCTGGTGTACCCGACCTGGTGGGGCGTCATGCCGGCGCTGCTGAAAGGCTTCTTCGACCGCACGCTGCTGCCGGGCTTCGCGTTCCGCTATCGCAAGGGTTCGCCGCTCTGGGATCGCCTGCTCGCCGGCCGCAGCGCACGCGCGCTGGTGACGATGGACACGCCGCCCTGGTATTTCCGCTGGTTCATCCACATGCCCGGTCATCGCCAGCTGCGCCATTCAATCCTCGGCTTCTGCGGCTTCAAGCCAGTGCAGGTGCACTCGATCGGCCCGGTGCGCGGCTCGCGGCGCGAGCAGCGCGAACGATGGCTGCAGCGCGTGCGCCGCATCGCCGCCACCGAATGAGGAGCCCTGCATGAACGCACCCGCAATGACCGTGCTGCGCGAGCGCGTCCTGCGCTTCGTCGAAGACGAGATCTACCCGGCCGAAGCCGCCCTCGACAGCGCGCCACGCGCGCAGCGCAATGTGCTGCTGCAGACGCTGATGCAGCGCGCGAAGGCGCAGGGCCTGTGGGCACTGGGGCATCCGCGCGAGCTCGGCGGCCAGGGCCTGCCGTTCATGGACTACGTGCAGATCAACGAAGTGATCGGCCGTTCGTTCTGGGCGATGCAGGCGCTCGGCACGCTGTCGCTGCAGGACTCGCTGATGGTGCATCGCCACGGCAGCGAACACTGGCATGCGCGCTATCTGCGGCCGATGATCGCCGGCGAGTTCGTGCCGAGCTTCGCGATGACCGAGCCCGGCATCTCCAGCTCCGATCCGACCCAGCTGCAGACACGCGCGCACCTCGAAGGCGGGCACTGGGTCGTCGACGGTCGCAAATGGTTCACGACCGGCGCCGCCGACGCCCGCTACACGACGGTGATGTGCCGCACCGAAGCCGACGCGCCGGCGCATGCCGCGTTCAGCCTGATCGTCGTGCCGACCGACGCACCGGGTTATCGCATCGTCCGCGAGCTGCCGGTGCTCGGCATCAATGGCGGTCACTACGAGATCGAACTCGATCGGCTGCGCGTGCCGGCCGACCATCTGCTCGGCGCGCGCGGCGCCGGTTTCGCGATCGCCCAGGAACGGCTCGGGCCCGGCCGCATCTATCACTGCATGCGCTGGCTCGGCCAGGCGCAGCGCGCCTTCGATCTGATGTGCCGGCGCCTGCAGGCGCGCAGTGCGTTCGGCAGCACGCTCGCCGACAAGCAGCTCTTGCAGGGCTACGTGTTCGACAGCGCCGCCGCGATCCGCGCCGCGCGCCTGCTGACCCTGGACGCGGCGCGCAAGCTCGACGCCGGCCTGCAGGCACGCGACGAGATCGCGATCATCAAGGTGGTCGGCGCCCGCATGCTGCACGACGTCATCGATCGCGCGATCCAGGTGCACGGCGCCGAGGGCCTGAGCGACGACACGCCGCTCGGCCTCATGTACCGCCACGCGCGCGAGGCGCGCATCTACGACGGGCCGGACGAGGTCCACATGCAGTCGGTCGCGCGACGCGTGCTCAAGCAGTATCGCGACGGTGGCGCCGGCATCGATTTCGGCGTCGACACGTGAGCGCGCACGACGAACTTGCGACCAGGCTGCAGGCCGCCTGGCAGCGCCGACACGGCGTGACGGTGCGGATCGGCGCATTGCAGGCGCTGTCGGCCGGCGCGTCGTCGAACAGCTTCGTGTTCGAACTGGAAGGACCTGGGCGCCACGAACGCTGCATCCTGCAGCAGTTCGGCGGCGGCGAATCCTTCGTCAGTGCACTCGGCAAGTCCGAGCAGGCGCGCGCGCAACAGGCCGCGTTCCTCGGCGGCGTATGCACGCCGGAAGTGCTGCTCTGCGTCGACGCGGACGATGGCCTCGTCGACGGCTTCGTGTCGCGCTTCGTCGCCGGCGAAACCCTGGGCAAGCGCATCGTCGGTGACGCACGCTACGGCGACGCGAGACGCGCGCTGCCGCGGCAATGCGCGCAGGCGCTGGCCGGCATTCATGCCCTGGATGCCGAAGCCCTCGCCTTTCTGCCGCTGCGCAACGCCGACACGCAGATCGCCGAACTGGCGGCGCGGCATCGCCACTATGGCGAACCGCTGCCGGTGTTCGAAGCCGCGTTCGCCTGGCTCGCGCAGCATCTGCCGCCGACGCGCCGCCCTGTCGTCATCCACGGCGACTTCCGCACCGGCAATCTGCTGGTCGACGAGACCGGCCTCGCCGGCGTGCTCGACTGGGAACTCGCCCATCGCGGCGATGCGATGGAAGACCTCGGCTGGCTCTGCGTGCGTTCCTGGCGTTTCGGTCGCGACGAGCTGCCGGTCGGCGGCTTCGGCCGGCGCGCCGAGCTGTACGAACACTACGAACAGGCCGCCGGCACTGTCGTCGATGCGGCCGCCGTGCGCTTCTGGGAGCTGCTCGGCACGCTCAAGTGGGGTGTGATCTGCCAGTGGTTCGCGCACCGTCGCCTGCGCGGCGAACTCACGCAGCTGGAGCCGGCCGTGATCGGTCGACGCGTCTCGGAAGTCGAACTGCAGCTGCTCGATCTGCTCGAAGGACGCGGCCCGTGAACGATTTCAGCAATCGCCCGCATCGCCCGGAACTGGCGGCCGCCCTGCGCGACGCTTTGCGCTCGCTGATCGCGCAGCTCGACGGCACGCAGCGCTACGAACTGCGCATCGCGCTCAATGCCTTCGACATCCTCGAACGCGAAGCGGCCGGCGCCGACGCAGCGACCGACGCCGAGCGCGCGCGTCTTTCCGCCCTGCTCGGCCGCCACGACACGCTCGCCGCGCTGCGCGCCGAACTGTGCGCGCGCCTGCGCGACGGTCGGCAGGCGCCGGACGATCCCGCGCTGCTGGCGACGCTGCGCGCCGGCGTGCTCGCGCGCCTGGCCTTCGATCAACCCGATTTCAAACCCCTGCCCCATTCCGGAGACCGGCCGTGAGCGGCGAGCCCTCAGAAAAGATCAGCGTCGAACGCATTCCCTATGTGGTGCTGTTCCAGGAAAAGGCGGCCTACAAGGACACCTACGGCGGTGTCGCCGGCATGGTGCTGCTCAAGGCACATCTGCTGAAGCCGTCGGTGCCGTCGAAGACGGTGATCGTCTTCATGCATCCGATCGGCGGCGGCGAATACCTGCCGATGCCGCATGCACTGGCCAAGGCCGGCCACCACGTCATCTACTGCAACAGCCGCTACCCCGGCGTGGACTACGCGCTGCAGATGGAGAAGGTCGCGATCGATCTCGGCGAATGCATACGCGACGCCAGGAACCGGCTCGGCTACGAACGGGTGGTGCTCGGCGGCTGGAGCGGCGGCGGTTCGCTGTCTGCGTTCTATCAGGCCGAGGCGGAGTCGCCGAGCGTGACCGCGACGCCGGCCGGCGAGCCGCCGGATCTGAGCAAGGCGAAGTTGATACCGGCGGATGCGCTGATGCTGATTGCCGCGCACGTCAGCCGCGCGACGACGCTGACCGAAAGTCTCGACGCCTCGATACTCGACGAGCTCGATCCCGAACGCCGCGATCGCGAACTCGATCTCTACGATCCGCAGAACCCCAACCAGCCGCCGTACAGCGCCGAGTTTCTGGAGCGCTACCGCGCCGCCCAGATCGCCCGCAACCGGCGCATCACCGCCTGGGTCAAGGACAAGCTCGCTGCGCTGCGCGCCGCCGGACGCACGCACGAGGAATTCGGTTTCGTCGTGCACGGCACGATGGCCGATCCGCGCTTCGTCGATCCGGCCGTCGATCCGAACGACCGCCCGCCGGGTCAGTGCTTCCTCGGCGATCCGCAGACCGTCAACATGAGTCCGGTCGGCCTCGCGCGCTTCTGCACGCTGCGCAGCTGGCTGTCGCAATGGAGCTACGACGACAGTCACGCCGACGGCGTGCGCGCACTGGCGCGGATCAAGGTGCCGGTGCTGGTGATCGGCAATTCCGCCGACGACATCTGCACGCCGAGCCACGCGCAAAGACTGTTCGACGCGGTCGCCCACGACGACCGCCAGGTGGCGCAAATCCAGGGTGCCACGCATTATTACCTCGGCCAGAAACAACAACTCATGGAATCCGTGGCCGTCGTCGCCGACTGGCTGCGCAGGCACGGACTCGGAAACGCCTGATGAAAGAAAAAAAGCCGGCTTCGACCTCGCGCTACTTCCTGATGAGCGGCCTGCTGCACGCGTTCTACTGGATGGACGAAGGCCTGCAGAACCACCTGCGCGCCGCCGGCATGCCGGGCCTGTCGCGCACGCAGTCGCTGATCATGACCAACGTCGCCGACGGCGTGACGCGGCCGGCCGAACTGGCGCGGCGCCTCGGCATCAGCCGCCAGGCGGTGCAGCAGCTGCTCGCCGACATGCAGCAGCGCGGCCTGCTCGACCTCGCCGATGACCCCGCCGATGCCCGCGCCAAGATCATCCGCTACAGCAGCCGCGGCGTGCAGATCGGCGAGATCACCGTACGCGCGCTCGAACATCTCGACGACGAAATCGAACGCCGCCTCGGCAGCAAGGCGCTGGGCGATCTGCGCCGCATCCTGCTCGAACGCGACTGGGGCGAACCGGTGACCGCGACGCCGGCCGACGTGCGCCTGCAGAAGCGCCGCAAGGGGCCGTCGCTCGAAGCCGTCGCCAGCCGCAGCCCGGCAGGCAGCGCGGCCAGGCCGGCGGCGAGCGCAGCGAAGCAGCGCGGCGCGAACAGGCCGGCTGCCGCAAGCAAGCGCAGCTCGCCAGCCAGGCGCACGCGTTGACAGCGCCGGACGCGCAAGGTTTAATCGAAACTAGTCCAGTTACTTGACATTATTTCGAACGGGGATGCAGATCGGATGAACAGCGAAAGCGGCACCCCGGACGGCGCTCCGACGGCGAAAGGCATACATCACGCCGCCTATCGCTGCCGTGATGCCGAACAGACCCGCTGGTTCTACGAAGACGTGCTCGGCTTCCCGCTGACGATGACGCTGGTCGCCGACGAAGTGCCGGGCCTGCGCAAGAAGATTCCGTTCATGCATCTGTTCTTCGAACTCGGCAATGGCGAGTACATCGCCTTCTTCGATCAGCCGGACACCGCGCAGCCCGAGCACTTCAGGAACGCCGACAGCTTCGACCGCCACATCGCCTTCGAAGTCGAGGACGAAACCGCGCTGCGCGCGATCCAGCGGCGCATCAACGGCAAGGGCGTGTCCTGCCTCGGGCCGATCGACCACGACTTCGTCAAGTCGGTTTACATGTACGACCCGAACGGCCTGCAGGTCGAGTTCACGACGCGCACCGCGAAGCACGATCACATCATGGCCGAGGAACGCGCCGGCGCGCACCGCGTGATCAGCGAGTGGAGCGCGCGCACGCGCGAAGGCAAGGAAGCCAAGTTCGGCGCCGAGGTGCTCGATCGTCGCAGCCGCCAGAGCGCGCCGGCCGCGAAGGGCTGAACCACGATGCCTGCGGCGATCGACGCGCTGCGCGAGTGGCTGTCGCCATGGTATCTGGAGATCAAGTTCGTGCACCTCGCCGCGGTCATGGCGTGGATCTGGAGCACGTCGGTTGCCTACGTCTACTACCTCGTCCCGGCGTTCCAGGCCTGGCGCCGCCATCCGCACGACGCCGGCGTGATCGCGCAGCGCGACTGGGTGATCGACCGCTTCGATCGCGGCGCCGTGATCGAGCACATCGCCTTTCCCGTCGTCATGATCAGCGGCCCGCTGCTGTACTGGGTCGGCGGCTGGGACAGCTCGGCAACCTGGCTGACGATCAAGCTGCTGATCGTGTTCGGGCTGTTCGTGCCGATCGAATGCTTCGACTATCACCTCTCGCACCTGGGCGGCAACAAGCGCCACGCGCTCGCCCGCGGCGGCCCGGACCATCGCGAGCGCAAGCTGCATCAGCACTGGTGGTTCCTGCTGCTGACGACGCCGCTGATCATCTACTTCACCGGCATCGTCGTGTTTCTCGCCGTCACCAAGATCGGCGTCGGCCCATGAGCGACAACGTCCCGTCTCCGGTGTTTTCCGGATCACCACGCCGATACCGGCGCCTTGCCCTGCTGCTCGGCATCGGCAGTCACGCACTGCTGTACGGCGGCATGGTGCTGATCGAATGGGTCTGGCACGGCCGCGCCTGGATCGTCGGCAGCGGACCGATCGCCTTCACCGCCGTCTCGGCGCTGCTGCTGACACTGCTCGGCTACCACAGCCTGATGTTCGTCGACGCGCAATACCCGCCTGCGGCGCGACGGTCGCGTCACGATCGCGGGCCGTCACCGTGACGCGTCCGCACGGACTGGCGAGCCGGGCGGTCGCCGCAATCCTGCTGCTGGCGCTGTGCGCCTGTCAGGCTCGGCAGGCGGACGAAGCCCCGCCGGCCAGAGCCGCGGCCTGCGGTGCCTGCCATCCGCGCCACGGCGAGATGATGGCCCCGCTGTTTCCCTTGCTCGCCGGACAGAACGCGCCCTATCTCACCGCGCAACTGCGCGCGTTCCGCGATGGCAGCCGCCGCAATCCGGTCATGAACGCGATGGCGCGGAATCTGGACGACGACGAGATCGACGCGCTCTCGCGCTACTACGCCTCGCTGGGCGACGGGGCCGGCGTCGGCCGCGGATCGCGCTAGCGCCGTCGCTGCGCGAGCAGTTCGCGCAGCGACCGCGGCGCCGGTCGCAGCGGCACGCGCCCGCGCGTCCAGCCGCCCTGCCATGCCGGCGTCAGGCGGCGCAGCCGCGTTGCCCACCAACTGAACCAGCGATACAGCCGGGCGCGCGAATACAGCAGTGCCCACGCCGTCCAGACCAGCGTCTCGGCCCGGCTTCGTGCCGCACCCTCGTCGCGCAGCGGCTTGCGCTCGGGAGCCGGCCGACGGCGCGCGGCACCCCGCAGACGCATCAACAGCTCGGGAATCGGAATGCCGACCGGGCAGACCTCGCCGCAGGCGCCGCAGAGGCTCGACGCGGTCGGCAGATCGCGCGTTGCGTCCAGCCCCAGCAGATGCGGCGAGACGATCGCGCCGATCGGGCCGGGATAGGTCGTGCCGTAGCTCAGGCCGCCGACGCGTGTGTACACCGGGCAGTGATTCATGCAGGCACCGCAGCGTATGCATTGCAATGTCGCGCGAAAGCGCTGGTCGCGCCAGGCCTGCGTGCGGCCGTTGTCGAGCAGGATCAGATGCACTTCGCGCGGGCCGTCCTTTTCGCCGGCGCGGCGCGGGCCGGTGACGATGTTGAGATAGGTCGTCACCGCCTGCCCTGTCGCCGAACGCGTCAGCAACGTGTACAGCGGCGGCAGGTGTTCGAGTCTTTCGATCACCTTCTCGATGCCGGTGATCGCGACATGAACCTCGGGCACGCTCGTGCACAGTCGGCCGTTGCCTTCGTTCTCGACCAGCACCAGCGAGCCGGTTTCGGCGACGAGGAAGTTGGCGCCGGTGACGCCGATCGGCGCATCGCGGAAGCGCTCACGCAGGGCCCGACGGCCGATCGCGATCAGTTCGTCGACATCCTCGGTGTGCGCGCTGCCGGGAATCTTCTCGGCGAAGATGCGCGAGACATCGGCCTTGGTCTTGTGGATCGCCGGCATGATGATGTGGCTCGGCCGGTCGCCATCGAGCTGCAGGATGTATTCGCCCATGTCGGTCTCGACACAGTCGATGCCATGGGCCGCCATCTCGCGGTTCAGCTCGATCTCCTCGCTGACCATCGACTTGCCCTTGACCATCGCCTGTGCGCCGTGGCGGGCGGCGATGTCGAGAAAGATGCGGTTGGCGTCGGAAGGCGTTTCCGCCCAGTGCACCTGCACGCCGAGCGCCGTCAGATTCTGCTCCAGTCGTTCCAGCAACTCCGGCAGCTTCGCAAGCGCATGCTCGCGAATCCGTGTACCGAGACTGCGCAGGCGCTCGTAGGCGCCGATGTCGGGAAACTGCGCGGCGCGCTTGTCGACGAGAAAGTCCATTGCGCTGCGAAAGCTCGCGCGCAGCGCCGGGTCGGCGAGCGCCGCGCGGCTCTGCACCTTGAAGTCCTGCGGGCGCGGCTGCCGGTCGCCGCTCATGCCGGAACCCCGGTGCCGTCGCGATCGTCGCGCACGAGCACGATGACGAGCTGTTTCGGGCCGTGCGCGCCGTACACCAGCAGGCGCTGGATGTCGGCGGTCTTCGACGGGCCGGTGACCAGCAGCGCGTTCGTCGGCAGGCCGTCGGCCCAGCGTTCGCGCACCATCATCCGGTACAGCGTCGGATGCAGCGTGCTCGCGCACAGCACGGCGATGTGCAGCGGCGGCACCAGCGACAGCGTGCGCGGCTCGCGGACGTCCGGCCACAGCACGAGGCTGCCGGTTTCGACGACGCCGCCGCGCACGGTCGTGATCCCGGCATCGATCGCGTCGAACAGGCGCGGCTTGAACGCGGCCAGCGGCTCGTCGTACCACCGCAGACGTGCACCAAGCGCTTCCGGAAGACGTGCTGCGAGCTCGGTATCGCGCCCGGCCAGCACACTGCGCAGACCGCGGGCCACGGCCAGGTCGCGCAGCACCGCCGGCCACCGCGTCGGTGTCGTCTCGATCACCTCGGCACGCCAGCCACGGGCGCACGCCGCGAAATCGGCGACCGCGGCATCGCCGGACCCCGCGCCATCGGCGGCGAGACCGGCGGCGACATCGGGCGAAGCCGGCGCCGCGACCGGCGGTGCGGCACGCAGACGCGCAAGGATGGCCGCGCGGGCGCGCATCGATTCGGTGTCCGGTGTCATCGCCGCTGCTCCGCACCGCGCGTTGCGAGCCGCGAGCGCAGGAAGCTGGCGATGTGCAGGCCGCGCAGCGTCGTCGGCCGACGTTCGAGCGCGCCGTTGAGATTGAGCAGGCAGCCGCAGTCGGCGCTGACGAACTGCGCGCAGCCGCTCGCCTGCAGCGCATCGAGCTTGTCTTCGGTCATCGCCGCCGAGATTTCCGGATGCTTGATCGCGAATGTGCCGCCGAAGCCGCAGCATTCGGCTTCGTGTTCGGGCTCGAGCAGTTCGACGCCCGGCAGTTTCGCCAGCAGGCGACGTCCGGCGAGATGGGTCGCCAGCTCTCGCCGCGCCGTGCACGAGGTATGCAGTGCAAGCCTGACCGGCGTGGTGTCGGCCACTTGCGACGCGGCCAGCCGCGTGTCGACGAAATCGCAGAACTCGACGGTCCGCGCCGCCAGCGCTTCGGCCTGCGCGAGTCGCTGCGGATCGTCGGCGAACAAACGCGGCCAGTGATGGCGCAGCATGCCGCCGCAGGAACCCGACGGCACGACGATCGGCCACGGCTGCGGAAACAGGTCGAGCTGCGCGGCGGCGACGCGGCGCGCGTCGTCGGCAAAGCCGGTCGTGTACGCCGGCTGCCCGCAGCAGGTCTGGTCACGCGGGAAGGCCACCGTGACGCCGAGCGCTTCCAGCACTTCGACGGCGTCGAGCCCCGATTGCGGACTGAACAGATCGACGACGCAGGTCGCGAACAGATAGACGTGTGTGTCTGTTTCCATCACGGCTCCGGCGGCGACAGGCGTCCCGCCATGGTTTGGAGAATCGTCGCCGTGCGGCGCGCGCCGTCACGGCGATCAGGCGACGCCGACGAATGCCGCAGCCCCTGCGGGAAGGTCTGAATGACGACCCGCATCATCATTGCGAGGTGCCGAAGGCAACGGCGCGATCCGGCGGCTCCCTGCGCGAACGGGGCATCCGGATCGCCACGGCGACTTTGCAACCTCGCGATGACAGGCTCGTTCAGAGACTCCCTCGGGCGATTCCGTCGGAGTTCGTCCGACAAAGACGACATGCGAACCGAACCACACTCCGGCAACGCCGAATGCAGCGCGACAGCGGATGACTATAATCAGGCGATCGATAACATCCCAATCAAAAAAGGCGATCGACCGATGCGGAAAAGGTATAGATGAGTACCGTCCGAACCACACAGGCGCTGGTCAATCGCCTGCGCTACAAGCACCTGTCGCTGCTGGTTGCGCTGGCCGAGACCGGCAACCTGCATCAGGCGGCGGCGGCCATCAACGTTGCCCAGCCCAGTGCCAGCCGCATGCTCGCCAGCATCGAGGAAGCGTTCGGCTTCCTGTTGTTCGAACGCCGCGCGCGCGGCCTGCACACGACGCCGCTCGGCGAAGTCACGCTGGCGTATGCGCGCCGCGCGCTGGCCGATCTCGAACGCTTCGCCGAAGGCCTCGACGCCAAGCGCAAGGGCGGCCACGGCCAGCTCACGGTCGGCGCGATCATGGGCGCCGCGCCGGATCTGCTGGCGATGGCGGTCGCCGAACTGAAAGCCGAACGGCCGCTGCTCAACGTCCGCGTGCTCGGCGAAACCAGCGACCAGATCGTCGAGCTGCTGCAACGCGGTCAGATCGATTTCGCGCTCGGCCGCTTCACGCATCCGCTGCAGCACAACGATTTCGACTTCGAGCCGATCGCCAACGAGTCGATGCGCCTGATCGTGCGCAGCGGCCATCCGGTCTGCGCGCAGGCGAGCGTCGAACTCGCCGGGCTGGTGACCTTGCCCTGGGTGCTGCAGCCGCTGAGCAGTCCCGCGCGCAAGCTGTTCGAGGAGGAGCTGGCGCAGGCGCGGCTCAGCTCGCCGGCCAACATCGTCGAATGCGGCTCGATCTTCGCGACGCTGCAGCTGGTGCAGAACAGCGATGCCGTCGCGATGCTGCCGGAACCCGTGGTCCGTGATCATGTGCGCGCCGGCCTGCTGACGGCGCTGCCGATCGAGATCGGCCGCAACCTCGAAGGCTTCGGCATTCTCAGCCGCAAGCACGAAGCGCTGGACGAAGCCGCCGAGCGCTTCATCGACCTGCTGCGCCGGCACGCGCAACTGCCGCCGCCAGCCAAGGCTGCGAAAAAGAAGGTCGCGCGAAAACGTTAAACGCCTCGTCGGGGTGCAAAAGCCCCCTCGCTGTTCGCAGAGAGGGAGGACTGGGGAAGGCGTTACCGGATCGCGCACCGCGGCGAGCGTGCGCCCCCTCACCCTGACCCTCTCCCCCATCGCTGCGCGACAAGGGAGAGGGAATTCGACTGGACAGACGCACCGCGGGTGGCGAGCGAGTGAATTCCTCTGGAGAAAAGCGCCGCGCGCGTCCAGCGAGCGAGTTCCTTTTGAAGGACCCCGGGCGCGGCGACGTCGCTGACCTTCCTGCCGGTGCTGGTGTCGACGTTGATCCCGACACCGGCATAAGCGGCGACTGCTGCGGTAGCGGTAGCGGTAGCGGTAGCGGTAGCGGTAGCGGTAGCGGTTGCGGTTGCGGTTGCGGTTGCGGTTGCGGTTGCGGTTGCGGTTGCGGTTGCGGTTGCGGTTGCGGTTGCGGTTGCGGTTGCGGTTGCGGTTGCGGTTGCGGTAGCGGTAGCGGTAGCGGTAGCGGTAGCGGTAGCGGTAGCGGTAGCGGTAGCGGTAGCGGTAGCGGTAGCGGTTGCGGTAGCGGTTGCGGTTGCGGTTGCGGTAGCGGTTGCGGTTGCGGTTGCGGTTGCGGCGGCCATCGCTCGCATGGCGAGAACCGAAGCAACCGTCGCGCAAACGCCGGCGCCGGAAGCGCACAAAAAACTCCCTCGCCCCTCGCAGAGGGGAGAGGGTTGGGGTGAGGGGTTACCGGATCGAGCGCCGCGGCGGGCGGGCGCTCCTCACCCTGACCCCCTACCCCATCGCTGCGTGACGGAGGAGAGGGAATTCGTCCGGAAAGACGCACCGCGCGTGATCAGCGAGGCAATTCATCGGGAGAAACCTGCTGCACGCGTCGCGCGAGGGGACTTCGCCTTGAAAGATGCCGAGCGCGACAACCTGGTTGAACTTCCTGTCGATCCCGGTCTTCGCGTCTGGGGCGATGCCAGCATCGGTACACACAGCAGCGACGGCAGCAGCGACAAAGGTTCTACGGAGGTTGCGGTGACAACAGCCGCCATCGCTCGCATCGGCCCGAACCGAAGCAGCCATCGCGCAAACGCCGGCGCCGGAAGCGCACAAAAAAACCCTCGCCCCTCGCAGAGGGGAGAGGGTTGGGGTGAGGGGTTGCCGGATCGAGCGCCGCGGCGGGCGGGCGCCCCTCACCCTGACCCTCTCTCCCATCACTGCGTGACGGAGGAGAGGGAATTCGTCTGGAAAGTCGCACCGCGCGTGATGAGAGAAGTCATTCATATCGAGCGATGCACCACCCGCGATGAGCGAGGCAATCCGGCTGGAGAAACGGACTGCGCGAGACGAGCGAGAACATCGGCTGGCAGAACCGCGCCACGAGCGCCGAGCGAGATGGCCGAATTCGATGAACACTCGCCAGCGGCGAGCGAGCGAACTCATGCAGACGCGCTCCGTCTGCTCATGCGGGGTCAGTCCTGCCGGCGCCGACATGGCCGATCGCATTCGGCTATCGAAACTCGCTGATTTTCGATTGGATCACGATCGATCGCTCGGCGATCATGCGGCGGCGGCCATGACAACGACCAGACGCCGCGCAGGAGATATGCATCATGAAACTCGCCCGCTACGGCGAACCCGGCCATGAACGGCCGGCGCTGATCGACGCCGAAGGCAAGCTGCGCGAGCTGTCGGCGCACATCGCGGACATTGCCTGCTCGACGCTGCTGCCGGACACACTGTCCCGGTTGCGCGCGCTCGATCCGGACAGTCTGCCGCGCGTGCCGGGCACGCCGCGTTACGGTCCCTGCGTCGGCCGGGTCGGCAAGATCGTCTGCGTCGGCCTGAACTATCGCGACCACGCCGCCGAGTCGAACATGCCGGTGCCGACCGAACCGGTGCTGTTCCTCAAGCCGTCGAGCGCGATCTGCGGGCCGGACGACGACATCGAAATTCCGCCCGGTTCGGAAAAGACCGACTGGGAAATCGAGCTTGGCGTGGTGATCGGCAAACCCGCGAAATACGTGAAACCGGAACAGGCGCTGGACCACGTCGCCGGTTACTGCGTCGTCAACGACGTGTCCGAGCGCGCCTACCAGCTCGAACGCAACGGCCAGTGGGACAAGGGCAAGGGCTGCGACACCTTCGCGCCGATCGGCCCGTGGCTGGTGACGCGCGACGAGATCGACGACGTGCAGAACCTCGACATGTTTCTCGACATCGACGGCAAGCGCTACCAGACCGGCAACACGCGGACGATGGTGTTCGACGTGCCGACGCTGGTCTCGTACATCAGCCAGTTCATGAGCCTGCAGCCGGGCGACATCATTTCGACCGGCACGCCGCCCGGCGTCGGCTTCGGCATGAAGCCGCCGCAGTATCTGAAGGCCGGCCAGACCCTGCGCCTCGGCATCGCCGGTCTCGGCGTGCAGCAGCAGCGCACCGTGCAGGTCGCGCCGTGAACCTGCTCGATCTGAAGAACCGCGTCGCCGTCATCACCGGCGGCGCGCGCGGCATCGGCTATGCCGCGGCCGAACGCATGCTCGCCTCGGGCGCGTCGGTCGCGCTCTGGGACATCGACGCCGGGCGTCTCGCGCAGGCGCAGGAAACGCTCGCCGAGCCGCAGCGCGTCTCGATTCACACCGTCGAGCTGACCGACGAGGCCTCGGTGCAGGCGGCGGCGCAGCAGACGCAGCAGCGTTTCGGAAAGATCGACATCCTCGTCAACAACGCCGGCATCACCGGCGGCAACGGCCCGACCTGGGAACTCGATCCGGCGATGTGGCGCCGCGTGCTCGACGTCAACCTGATGGGTCCGGTGCTCACCGTGCGCGCCGTCGTGCCGATGATGCTGACGCAGGGTTACGGCCGCATCGTCAACATCGCGTCGGTCGCCGGCAAGGAAGGCAATCCGAACGCCTCGCACTACAGCGCGTCGAAAGCCGGCCTGATCTGCCTGACCAAGTCGCTCGGCAAGGAACTGGCGACGAAGAACATCCTCGTCAACTGCATCACGCCGGCGACCGCCAACACCGAAATCCTCGCGCAGATGAAACCCGAGCACGTCGAGTACATGCGCTCGCGCATTCCGATGGGCCGGCTCGGCGAACCCGAGGAAACCGCGGCGATGATCTGCTGGCTGGCGAGCGACGACTGCTCGTTCACGACCGGCGGCACCTTCGACATTTCCGGCGGCCGCACCACCTACTGATCTCCGCTCCACTTTCCTGGATTCGATACTCGATGAGTGTTCCGACCATCAAGCACCTGCGCGCCTTCGTCGTCCGCGGCGGCGGCGCCGACTACCACGACCAGGGCGGCGGCCACTGGATCGACGATCACATCGCCACGCCGATGGCGCGCTATCCCGAATACCGGCAGAGCCGGCAGAGCTTCGGCATCAACGTGCTCGGCACGCTGGTCGTCGAACTCGAAGCCAGCGACGGCACGACCGGCTTCGCGGTGACGACCGGCGGCGAGCCGGCCGCGTACATCGTCGAAAAGCATCTCGCGCGCTTCGTCGAGGGCGCGAAGCTCACCGACATCGAGAAGATCTGGGACCAGATGTATTTCGCCACGCAGTACTACGGACGCAAGGGCCTGGTCGTCAACGCGCTGTCCGGCGTCGACCTCGCGCTCTGGGACCTGCTCGGCAAATGGCGCAGGGAGCCGGTCCATCATCTGCTCGGCGGCGCCGTGCGGCCGGAACTGCAGTTCTACGCGACGAGCTCGCGCCCGGACCTGTCGAAGAAGCTCGGCTTCATCGGCGGCAAGATGCCGCTGCACCACGGACCGGCCGAAGGCGAGGAAGGCCTGCAGAAGAACATCGCCGAGCTTGCCGAGATGCGTGCGCGGGTCGGCAGCGACTTCTGGCTGATGTTCGACTGCTGGATGAGCCTGGAACTGAACTACGCGATCAAGCTCGCGCAGCGCGCGCACGAGCACGGCCTGAAGTGGATCGAGGAGGCGCTGTCGCCGGACGACTACTGGGGCTACGCCGAGCTGAAGAAGCAGGCGCCGCGCGGCATGCTGGTGACGACCGGCGAGCACGAGGCGACCCGCTGGGGCTTCCGCATGCTGCTGGAGATGGACTGCTGCGACATCATCCAGCCGGACGTCGGCTGGTGCGGCGGCATGACGGAGCTGATCAAGATCTCGGCGCTCGCCGACGCGCGCGGCGCGCTGGTGATTCCGCACGGCTCGTCGGTCTACAGCTACCACTTCGTCATCACGCGGCACAATTCGCCGTTCGCCGAATTCCTGATGATGGCGCCGAAGGCCGACGAGGTCGTGCCGATGTTCAATCCGCTGCTGCTCGACGAGCCGGTGCCGGTTCAGGGCAGACTCGGGGTCGGCGCGCTCGACAAGCCCGGCTTCGGCGTGCGCCTGAACCCGGCCTGCACGCTGCATCGGCCGTATACGCACTAATGCAATGACGCAGATGGCTTGCCGCTGCGAGGCCGTTCGCCCCGAGTGCCGCACGCGCCGCGTGCGGTGTATCGAGGGGCTTGCGGCCAGCAGGCGTGGCGGTCCCTCGATACATTCCGGCTCGCGCCGGAACACTCGGGACGAACGGCACGCAGCGGTGTGCGGCGCGGGCTGCGCAGTGGAATAGCGACAGTGCAAAGGCGTGACCGACACAGAAGCGGCGCGCCGAGGAGAAGAGACGTGAAGCTGCTCGAAGGCAAGATCCTGATCGTCACCGGCGGTTCCCGCGGCATCGGCCGTATAGGCACTAGTGCAATGCCGCAGATGGCTTGCCGCTGCGAGACCGTTCGCCCCGAGTGCCGCACGCGCCGCGCGCGGTGTATCGAGGGGCTTGCGGCCAGCAGGCATGGCGGTCCCTCGATACATTCCGGCTCGCGCCGGAACACTCGGGACGAACGGCACGCAGCGGTGTGCGGCGCGGGCTGCGCAGTGGAATAGCGACAGTGCAAAGGCGTGACCGACACAGAAGCGGCGCGCCGAGGAGAAGAGACGTGAAGCTGCTAGAAGGCAAGGTCCTGATCGTCACCGGCGGTTCGCGCGGCATCGGCCGCGCGATCGCCGTCGAGGCCGCGCGTCACGGCGCCGACGTGCTGATCAACTACTACCGCGATAACGATGCCGGCTACGGCCGCAAGACGGCGATCGACGAAGTCGTCGGCGAGATCGAGGCGCTCGGCCGCCGTGTCGTCGCGCTCGAAGGCAATGTCGCCGATCCGCAGACCGGCCTGCGCCTCGTCGACGCCGCCGTGCAGGCCTTCGGCAAGGTCGACGTGCTCGCCGCCAACGCCGGCATCTGCCCGTTCCACGCCTTTCTCGACATTCCGCTCGAAGACTTCCGGCGGACGATGGAAGTGAACCTGCACGGCGCGTTCTACGTCACGCAGGCGGTCGCGCGGCAGATGAAGGCGCAGGGCCACGGCGGCGCGATCGTCGCGACCAGCTCGATCAGCGCCCTCGTCGGCGGCGGCCAGCAGGCGCACTACACGCCGACCAAGGCCGGCGTGCATTCGCTGATGCAGTCCTGCGCCGTCGCGCTCGGTCCGTACGGCATCCGCTGCAACTCGGTGATGCCCGGCACGATCGCGACCGACCTCAACGCCGAAGACCTCGCCTCGCCCGAGAAGCTCGCCTACATGAAGGGCCGCGTGCCGCTCGGCCGGCTCGGCGAGCCGGTCGACGTCGCCAACTGCGTCGTGTTCCTCGCTTCCGATCTGGCGCGCTACGTCAACGGCGCGGCGCTGCTCGTCGACGGCGGCCTGTTCGTGAACCTGCAGTGATCGTCGATACGATCAAGCAGCGACCCGCCCGCGAACCGTTCGTCCCGAGCGTTCCGCCGCAAGCCGAAATGTATCGAGGGACCGCCGCACTCGCAGGGCGTCCGCAATGATCACCGATCCGTCAAAGCAGCCACCCAGCCGCGAACCGTTCGTCCCGAGTGTTTCGGTGCAAGCCGAAATGTATCGAGGCACCGCCGCACTCGCAGGGCACCCGCAATGATCACCGATCCGTCAAAGCAGCCACCCGCCCGCGAACCGTTCGTCCCGAGTGTTTCGGCGCAAGCCGAAATGTATCGAGGGACCGCCGCACTCGCAGGGCACCCGCAATGATCACCGATACGCCGAGGCGGCTACCCAGCCGCGAACCGTTCGTCCCGAGTGTTTCGGCGCAAGCCGAAATGTATCGAGGGACCGACATGCTCGCAGGGCACCCGCGATGATCACCGATGCGCCGAAGCAGCTACCCGCCTGCGACCCGTTCGTCCCGAGCGTTCCGCCGCAAGCCGAAATGTATCGAGGGACCGCCGTACTCGCAGGGCACCCGCAATGATCCCCGATACGCCGAAGCCGCGACCCAGCCGCGAACCGTTCGTCCCGAGCGTTCCGCCGCAAGCCGAAATGTATCGAGGGACCGCCGCACTCGCAGGGCAGAGACCCCTCGATACACCTGTCCTGAGTGCTGCGAAGCAGCGTATCGAGGGGCCGTACGCTGCGCGCGCGGCACTCGGGGCGAACGGACCTATGAGTGCGGTTCATCGCAGTGAGCGGAATCACCGATGAAAGTCGTCGACCCGCACGTCCATCTCTGGGACCTCGATGCCGTCGCCCTGCCCTGGCTGATGCCGGCCGGCGAGGCGTATTCGGGCGACAACCGCAGGCTGCCGCGCCGCTTCCTGCCGGCCGACCTGATCGCGCAGGCGCGCGCCGACGACATCGAGCTGCTCAAGCTCGTCAACGTCGAGGCCAACCCGGCCGACCCGCTCGCGGAAACGCGCTGGCTGCAGACGCTGGCCGACGACGGCGGCTTTCCACAGGCGATCGTCGCGGCCATCGACTTCTCGCAGCCGGACGCCGCGGCACGGCTCGCCGCGCACGCGCAGTCCGCGAACCTGCGCGGCGTCCGCCAGATCCTCAACGTGCATGCCGATCCGCGCTACGACTACGTCGGCCGCCACTACATGACGGAAAGCGCGTGGCGCACGCAGTTCGGCACGCTCGCGCTGCTGAACTTGTCGTTCGATCTGCAGATCTATCCCTCCCAGGCGCCGCTCGCCGCGGAACTCGCCGCGAGGCATCCGCAGATCGCGTTCATCGTCAATCACGCCGGCATGTGCGTCGACCGCGACGCGCGCGGCCGGCGCGAATGGCGCGACGGCCTGCGCGCGCTCGCGGCCTGCGCCAACGTCAGCATCAAGATCAGCGGCCTGGCGATGTTCGACCACGACTGGACGGTCGACAGCCTGCGCCCCTACGTGCTCGAAACGATCGATGCGTTCGGTGCGGCGCGCTGCATGTTCGCGTCGAACTTCCCGATCGACGGCCTGCATTCGAGCTGCGGCGCGCTCTGGCACGCGTACGCCGACATCGTCGCCGGTGCATCGAGCGCCGAACGCCACGCCCTGTTCGTCGGCAATGCCGAGCGCTGCTACCGGATCTGAACCGAACCCACACGCGGCCGAGCGGGCCGCATCACCGACCGGACGCGCCACGGCGCATCACGGCAAAGCGAGTACAGCATGACCGTCCTGATTGGCGTGTTCTTCCACTTCGTCGGCGGCTTCGCGTCCGGCAGCTTCTACCTGCCGTACAAGAAGGTGCGCGGCTGGTCCTGGGAAAGCTACTGGATCGTCGGCGGCCTATTCTCGTGGCTGCTGGTGCCGTGGCTCGCCGCCGCGCTGACCGTCGATCACTTCCTGCAGATCATCGCCGCGACGCCGACGGCGACACTGTTCTGGACCTACCTGCTCGGCCTGCTGTGGGGCATCGGCGGCCTGACCTTCGGCCTGTCGATGCGCTATCTCGGCCTGTCGCTCGGCATGTCGGTCGCGCTCGGCTTCTGCTCGGCATTCGGTGCGCTGATCCCGCCGATCTACCGCGACGTGATGGGCGTGTCCGGCGAATCGCTGAGCTCGATGCTGCACAGCGCCGGCGGACTCTGGGTGCTCGCCGGCGTCGCGATCTGCCTCGCCGGCATCGCCATCTGCGGCAAGGCCGGCATGATGAAGGAAGCCTCTCAGCCGGAAGCCGACAAGAAAGCCAGCATCAGCGAATTCAACCTGCCGCTCGGCCTCGCCGTCGCAACCATCTCCGGCATCCTCAGCGCCTGCTTCAACTTCGGGCTAGAAGCCGGCCAGAGCATGGCGCAGGCCGCCGTGCGCGAGGGCAGCAACCCGCTGTTCCAGAACAACGTCGTTTTCGTCGTCGTGCTCTGGGGCGGCCTGACCACCAACCTGATCTGGTGCCTGATCCTCAACGCCCGCAACCGCAGCTTCGGCGACTACACGAAGCGCAGCACGCCGCTGCTCGCCAACTACCTGTTCTCCGCGCTCGCCGGCACCATCTGGTTCCTGCAGTTCTTCTTCTACGGCATGGGCGCCAGCAAACTCAGCAACGGCGCCAGCTCGTGGATCCTGCACATGGCGTTCATCATCCTCGTCGCCAACGCCTGGGGGCTGCTGCTGAAGGAGTGGAAAGGCGTCGACCGGCGGACGTTCACGGCGATCGCACTCGGCATCGCGACGATTTTGTTGTCGGTGCTGGTGGTGGGGTATGGGAATGCGCTGCTGGCCCGGTGAGCGCAGGCAGGCAGACGACGGCCAATCTGCAGCTACGGCTCGTAGCCGTCCGGAATTTACTTCGGCTGCTTTTCTCTTATTACACGAGCGGCACTACGCATCCGCTCGCCCTTGTACAAGGTCAAGTGCTCCCCGGTAAAGGAAAGGAACCCAGAATGTTTGGGATTCCCCGGATACTCGCCGCTCGAAAAAACCGATCTCTACAAGCCGCTTGGCTACTTCGACCGTGGTGGCTTCATCCTCACGCCAAATCTGAGACAGAGTTGTGATCGTATGCTCGCACTTCCCTCCTTGTAGGGCCTGAAGGTAGTCCTTCACATCATGGTATTCAGCTAGGAGAGTCTGTTCGTACCTGACTTTAGAAACCACAGGAAGCGCCTCCTTCAAGGAAGCCCGATCCACAAGTTGGGTCCCGTCTGGTTCATCGCCTCCACGTTCAAGCTTTTTTATTTGTATATTCTTAGCCGATTCAAGCAAGTGGATAATCTCTCTTGGCACTGGCTGACCGTTAGCATCTGTAGTGCGAGACACAATCCAATCGAAGGTATCGGGATTCTTTCCAGTATCAACTTTGTCTGGAAGCAACATATAAAAAAGTTCGCGTTGCTTCTCATAGCTCGAGCGCACCTCGTCCGGATCAATTCCGAGATAGTCAACCAATGCCGGACTGTTCAGGAGGCGCAAAACGAGAAGATTCAACAGCCCCTCTGGCGACCAGGCGATGTCAATCGCCTTAACGATGTGGCTTGCCTCGGTGAATCCCCCTTCTGTAATGCGGCTCCAAATGTCGTTACGGACAAATATCTTCAATGAAAGGTTCCTTAAGCCCTTCATGTCGTTATAGGCTCGAAACAGCGCCCTCAGTGCATTCCTCTCCAGATCAGGAGATCCAGCAAAGGCAATGTCTAAGCGATCAAATAGTATCCATAGCCGAAGTCCCGACAGCTCCAGTGCACGGTTGGCGATCTCAAAGAGTTCGTCGACTGGTATGTCTCCAAGATTTTGCGCTTCCGTTTCTTTGTTAAATTCCGTTTTCCTAGTTAGGGCAGGTATCCCCGTATTTGGGTCTACAGAAAGTCCATATTCAACAGAGGCCACGTCGCGGTTAATCCAGTTACGGAGGTAGTTGGATACAGCTCGAAAGAAAGTCGACAGTGAACCTTTCGCCGGCAACAATCCTGCCCTCTCGAGTGCATCGACTAACGCGCGACTCTCTTCCTTTGCAATTCCATATTCTCGCAGTGTCCGTCCGGCTAGGGCCAAACAATAAAGCTTCCAAAGGTATATGAACGACAGTTCAGTCGGTGGAGGATCAATTACGATTGCCCGAAATACCGTGGCGCCCATGACATTTTCAGCCGGGGCTATTAAAACGCCCTCATCAAAAAGTGCTGTTTCCTTTCTAGTCAGTAAGGTGTAAAGAGCACTTTTACCCGATCCCTTTGGACCGTACACGACGTCAATTTCGCCGGCATACATCTGTTGCCACTGATCTGTCTCTACGAAGTAGTTTTCGAGGTGATCTGCTTCATCTTCCGCAACGCGTTCCCCAATCTCAAGCTTCTTCAGCACTTCAAGTTTCTGAGACATTGTTGCTCCAGAGATGGAGAATTTCGCCTCACAAGTATGCATGACCAGGGCCTGTGACGTCTTTTGACGAGGCTCTTCATGCAACGCTGCCGAAATCATATGATCTCCTTGGCGCTTTGAAGATTTATGGTTGAAAGCGTGCCGAAAGGGGGCTCCGCAATTTGCGCCTGATCAAATCAGTCGATGCTTGCTCCCGCATAGCACGCAGATTCAGTCTACCGCTTCAAAATGGTAGTCCCCGGACGCAACCCGATAGACCGACCGATCGCCCTCGCGCCGCAGGAAGTGCGCGCTTGAAGGAACCGCCGTCGGCTTGCCCTTCGGACTCGGTACCCAGACCTCCGCCTCGGCGCCGCGCGGGATCGTTACGTTGAGCGTGAAGCGGCCGTTCTCGTGGCGCCAGCTGGAGACGACGGTGCCCTGCTCGGTTTCGAGCGTCGCGTGTACGGACTGTAGCCCCGTCGGCGGCACCGGCTTGATCGTCAGCTTCGTGTAGCCGGGCGCGGCGGGTCGGATGCCGGCGAGCGACTGGTAGAAGTACGAGCTGATCGACGCCCAGTAG
Source organism: Solimonas terrae (assembly GCF_011067135.1). Taxonomy (GTDB): domain Bacteria; phylum Pseudomonadota; class Gammaproteobacteria; order Nevskiales; family Nevskiaceae; genus Solimonas; species Solimonas terrae. The sequence goes on along the minus strand of NZ_JAAMOW010000002.1, from coordinate 481,922 downwards.
TGGTGGTCCCAGGACCGTGAGCTCAGCTCCCAGCCTTCGGCCATCGTCGACAGGCCGTTCTCGATCCAGAAGCCCCAGCTCGGATAGTCGGTGCTTGTGGCGACCTTGAACGCGGTGTCGGCGTAACCGTAGTCGGACAGCAGGGTCATGACGTAGCGGCCGGCGTAGACGCCGATGGTCAGGTGGTGGTCGTGCGCGACGATGTCGTCGTTGACCTGGCGCATCACCTCGGCGGCCATGCCGTCCGGCACGATACCGAACGCGACCGGCAGCACGTTCTGCGTCTGCGCGTAGGCGCGCGGCTTGCCGTCGTAGCCGACGGAGCCGTAGCGCTTCTCGTCGGCGTTCCAGTAGCGCGCGTTGTAGGCGGCGCGGACCTTGTCGGCGAGCGCGCGGTATTTGGCGGCGTCTTCGGGTTTGCCGAGCAGCGCGGCGCTGCGCGCCTGCAGGTCGAGCATGTGGAAGTAGTAGGCGCTCGCGGTCGCATCGACCGGGCCGGCCGGCATCAGGCGGATCGCCGCCATCAGGCCGCCGGGCGGCATCGCCGAGGCGTATTCGCCGAGGAAGGGATTGTTCGGATTGGCGTACTTGTACTCGCTGCTGAAGAACGTGCCGGTGTAGTCGACGAGGCGCTTCTGTGTGTCGTACATCCGTTCGAGGATGCGACGGTCGCCGCTGCGCTCGTACAGCTCCCACGGCAGCACGAAGGTCGCCGCGTCCCACGACGGCAGCGGCCCCCAGACCATGTTCCAGCCCGGCGTGTTCTCGTAGCCGTAGTACGGCGTCGACGGCACGATCTCGGGAATCTCGCCCTTGTCCGACTGCGAGTCGCGGAAGTCGGCGAGCCACTTGGTCCAGACGCGCGCGACGTCGAAGTTCAGCGCCGACGCCAGCGACGAGGCCTGCGCATCGCCGGTCCAGCCGTTCTTCTCGTAGGTCGGCGTGTCGGTCTGGTTGCCGTGCATGTTGTTGAGGATCGTGTTGCGCGCGGCCTGCTGGATCTTGTTCAGCAGTTCGTTCGAGCTTTCGAAGCTGCCGGCGGACGCGACCGCCGAATGCACGATCTCGCCTTGCAGCGTGTCCAGCGTCGGCGTGCCGGGGAAGCCTTCGAGCTGCACATAGCGGAAGCCCTTGTAGCCGAAGCGCGGCGTCCAGCTTTCATCGCCGTCGCCGGCCAGCGTGTACTGGTCGGTCTGCAACTGCGCGTCGACGAGGCCGGAGACGATCGCCACGGTGCCGTCGTCGTTGAGCTTCTCGGTCTGCGTCATGCGCAGCGTCGTGCCGCGCGGACCGCTGACGTGCAGCCGCAGACGGCCGGCGAAGATGCGGCCGAAGTCGTAGACGAACACGCCGGGCTTGGGCTCGCTGATCGACTGCGGCGCGATTTCGCCGACCGCGGCGATCGGCTCCTGCGTCGCCGCGCGCAACGCGCCTTTCGGCCCGTCGACGAGATTCGCCGCCTGCCAGCCGCTGTCGTCGAAGCCGGCGCCGCGCCAGCCGGGCTGCGCGAGGCGCGCGTCGTAACGCTCGCCGCCGTAGACCGAATCGTGGCGGGTCGGGCCGTCTGTCGCGCGCCAGCTGTCGTCGCTGACGATGCGCTGCGTGCGGCCGTCCGCGAAGCGCAGTTCGAGCTGCGCGCGCAGCGTTGGCGCGGCGTGCCACGGCGCCATGTGCCAGTACCACTCGTTCGGCTCGGTGACGCCATACCAGCCACGGCCGAGTTCGGCGGCGATGACATTGTCGCCGGCGTGCAGCGCGTCGCCGACGTCGAAGCTGCGATACAGCACGCGCTTGTCGTAGTCGGTGTAGCCGTCCTGCAGCGAATGGCCGATGCGCTGGCCGTTGAGGCTCAGATCGGCGAAGCCGCCGACCGCGACGTAGAGGCGCGCCGACACCGGCCGCTCGGCGAGCGCGAACGCGCGGCGCAGCAAGGGCGCCGGTGCGCCGATCGGCAGCACGAGGTCCTTGTCCGGCACGCCGGCCGCGACCTGCAGGCCGCCGGCAACGAGGCTGCCGCCGGTGAACGGATTGATGCCGTCGCTGAAGTCGGTCTTGAAATCGCCGTCGGCGCTGTCGATCGACACCGCGTGGATGATCGCGGCGTTCGGTTCATTGGCGATGAAGCCGATCGTGCCGGAGGTTTCGGCGTCGTCCTCGACGCTGCCAATGCGCACGCCGTCGAGCGTCGTCGTCAGGGTCTTGCCGTGCGCGTCGATCACCAGCTGATGCGCACGCGTCGCCCAGTCCTTGCCGGTGACGATGGGCTGCGAATGCAGGGTTGCAACCGCGACGTTCGAGCTGCTGCCGCCGGGATAGCGGCGCACCTGCTGGACCAGCTGCATCGCGCCGCCGACTTTCATGATCCGCCACAGATACGCTTCGCCGTAGGTCTTGCCGACCGGCCGCGCGCGGAACAGGAAGCCGACGCTGCTGCCGGTCAGCGTGAAGTCGAAGCGGATGCGCGCGTCGTGCCAGTCGTGATCGAGCGTCGTGCGGCCGGAGATCCACTGCGCGGACCAGTCGTCGGGCTCGAGCAGACCCATCTCCCACCACGACGGCGCGCTCCAGCCGGACGCATGGCCGCGCCCGTCCCAGGTCTGTACCTGCCACCAGTAGCGCGTGCGCGATTGCAGCGCCGGCCCTTCGTAGACGATCTGCGCGGTGTCGCCGCTTTCACGACGACCGCTGTCCCACAGGCTGCCGCCTTCGAGTGTCTGCGCCGAAGTCGCGACGCGAATCCGGTACGCGCGCTGGCGACCGTCGCCGGCGCCGTCCGGCAGCCGCCACGAGAAACGCGGCTGCGGCTCGTCGAGGCCGAGCGGCTCGCGCGCGTATTCGGTCTTCAGATCGAACGGCAGCAGCGACACCGGACCGTCATGCGGCGACGCGGCGGGCGCCGAGACGGCGCAAGCGCTCAAGCCCTGCAGCGCGGCCGACGCGCCGATCAGCATGGCGAACGTGGCGACACGGAAGTGGCGCCCCCGCTCGACCGTTCGTGTCGAACCGCGGGCGGAGCCGGCGTATGGGAACACTCGCGGCCTTGTGCTGCGGCCCCTCGATACCCCGCGCTGCGCGCGGCACTCGGGGCGAACGGCTGGCGACGTGCCGAAACGCAGGAATCGCCGTACCAGCACCGCCAGCCACTTCACAGATCGCATGCCCGTCTTCCTCCGGCATCAGGTCGCGCGCGCGACGAGGGCTACTTGCCCTTCTTGAGAACACCCTGGGCATCGAGCCAGGCGGTGAACGCGCTCATCCACAGGTCGGCATCGACGCCCTGCTGCTTCATGCCGAAGCCGTGGCCGCCCTTTTCGTAGAAATGCGTTTCGACCGGATGACCGGCGTCCTTCCAGGCCTGCGCCTGCGGTTCGGCCGCGAGCGGCGTCAGCGCGTCGTCCTTGGCGGCGGCCACGAACAGCGGCGGTGCATCGGCCGGCACCTTGTCGATGGTCCACGGCCCCGGATAGATCAGACCGGCGAAGTCCGGACGATCGCTCTTGTCGTGATCGAGCAGCACGCCGAGTGTGGCGACGCCGCCGGCCGAAAAGCCGAGCAGGCCGATGCGATCCGGCGCGAGCTTCCATTCCTTCGCGCGGCTGCGCACCAGCTTCATCGCCTGACCGGCGTCGGCGATCGCCGCCGGGCCCCATTTCTTCATCTCGTCGTAGATGCCGGGGCCGAACAGCGGCCCGAGCAGCTCGCCGAGCTGCGCGGCGAAGTCGGCATCCGACGGCGGCGTCGGCATCATGCGGTAGCGCAGGATGAACGCGGCGACGCCCTTGGCGTTGAGCGCATCGGCGACCTGCGTGCCCTCGTTGTCGACGCTGACAAAGCGGAAGCCGCCGCCCGGCGCAATGATGATCGCCGCGCCGTTGGCGATTTTCGGATCGGCAAGGTGCACTTCCAGCGTCGGCCTGGTGACGTTGCGGACGATGGTTTCGTTCCACGGCGCCATCGTCTCCTGGCCGGTATTGCCGGCGTCGCCGGTGACACCGGGAATCGCGCCGGGCCAGATCGGAATCAGCTGCGGCCCGTCAGCCGCGTGCGCGGCACCGAATGCAAGGCTTGTCGCCATCAGCGGCAGTACCAGCCAGGTCTTCTTCATTTTCGTTTCCTCCTGGGTCCATCTTGCAGTGCGGTGGCGGTGATGGACAGTGTTGGGCGCGGATCGGCGCGGCGTGGGGTCAGAACTCGTAGTCGAGCGTGAGGCCGATGAAGCGGAACGACTCGGTGCTCAGGGCCTGGCCGGTGGCATCGATGCCCGGCGCGCTGGCGTTCGACAGCAGGTACGGCGCGAACTTGAATTGCGCGTAGCGCTCGTCGAACAGGTTGCGCACGAACAGCGACAGCGTCCAGCCCTGTTCCGGCTGACGCAGACCGATGCGCGCGCCGACGATGGTATGCGCACCGGAATTGGTGCGTGTGTCGCGTTGTGCCATGAAGCGGATGTTGGAACGATAGACGGCGTCCATGCCGACGAAGCCGGACATGCCCCAGAACAGCGGATGCTCGTAGTCGGTGGCCAGCGTGTACTTCCACCTCGGCGCCAGCGTCAGCTGCTGCCCCTTGATGTTCTCGACGTTGTCTTCGGTCGGCTCGGTGTTCGGGTTGTCGCCGCACTGCGGGCCGTCCTGCGTGCAGCTCACGTAGTAGTTCGGATAGACGGCCGGGTTGTAGAGGAAGCCGCCGTTGATCGTGAAGCCGGTGAACGGCTTGCCGAAGAAATCGAGCTCGACGCCCTTGGTGACGATGCTCGGAATGTTGTTCGGCGTCGCCGTGCCCTGCGCGTTGAAGACCTGCGACTGGAAGTCTTCGATCTTCGTGTAGAACAGGTTGAGGTTGGCGTAGAAGCCACCCCACAGCAGCGTCTTGAAGCCGATCTCGTAGTCCATCGGATATTCCGGCTTGACGATGGAGATCGACGCCGGCGTCGGCAGCTTGCTGTTGAGGCCGTCGATCGTCGGGATGATGCCCGGCGGGTTGAAGACGATCTGCGGTCCCTTGTAGCCGTGCGATACCGTCAGGTAGGCCATCGAGACCGGCGTGACGTCGTACTGCAGGCCGAGCTTCCACGAGAAGTTGTCGACCGTGTCGTTGCCGGTCAGCGGTGCGTTCATCGGCACCTGTATCGGCGTCGCCGAATTCAGCAGCTTGACGCCGAGATAGGAGGTCGAGGTCATCTCGACTTCGTCGCGCGTCTCGCGGGCACCGACGATGAAACGCCAGTCGTCGAAGAAGCGCATGGTCGCCTGGCCGAAGGCCGCGTAGCTGTGCAGGTCGGCGATGTAGGTGTTGGGATTCTGCAGCTGCGCGACATCGCCGTTCAGGCAGATCTGCAGCGTCGCGCACAGCGTGATCGGCACGGTGCCGGTCAGCAGCGAGGCGAGCATGTCGTCGCCGATGTTCTGCTGCAGATAGTTCGGCACATGCGCCTTCGAGGCATACAGGCCGGCCACGTATTCGAGCCAGTTGCCGGTCGGCGATGCGATGCGCAGTTCCTGCGAGTAGACGCGGTTGTCGAACTTGTTGCCGTTGTCGTAATACATGCCCGGCAGGCCGTCGACGTCGAGCGTGCCGTCCTGCAGATAGCGGCGGAACGAGCTGATCGAGGTGATGGTGTGGTCGCCGAGCGTCCAGTCGATCTGGCCGGAGAATCCCCAGGCTTCGTTGGTGTTGTTGGACGGATCGCCATTGCAGGAGATGCGCATGCTGTCGGTGGCGTAGGCGCCGCCGCAGCCGGTGATCGGTTGCGGCTCGCCGGTCTTGCTGTCGACATAGCGGCTGAACAGCAGGTACAGCTGTTCGCTGACGTACGACTTCTCGTAGTCGGCGATCAGATTGACGCGCAGATCCGGCGTCACGTCCCAGAGATAGCGCGCGCGTGCGCCCTTGATGTCGGTCTTGCTGTCCTTGTTGGTGACGTTGTTGTGGATGAAGCCGCTCTGGTAGGTCTGACCGGCGGCAATGCGCAGTGCCGAGTTGTCGCTGACCGGCACGTTGATCATGCCCTGCAGCAGGCGGTAGTCGTATTCGTCGCTGAGGTCGGCATGCAGCTTGGCCGCGAATTCGCCCGGGTCCGGTTTGTTGGTGGTGACGTTGATGACGCCGGCCGACGAGTTCTTGCCGAACAGCGTGCCCTGCGGGCCGCGCAGCACTTCGACCTGGGCGATGTCGAACAGACTCACCGAGGGCGCGCGGCCGAGCACCACGCCGTCGGCGACGAACGACACCGCCTGCTCCGAGGTGACGCTGAACGATTGCGTGGAAATGCCGCGAATGCTCAGGTGCGTGTCCGGGTTGCCGGGCTCGCCGTTGACTTCGACCGCCGGTGCCGCACGCGCGAGATCGCCCGTCGTGCTGATGTTCTGCTTCTCGAGCTGCTTCTTGCCGATCACCGTGATCGCCAGCGGCACGTCCTGCAGGCGCTCCTCGCGCTTCTGCGCGGTGACGATGACTTCGGCGATCGACGTGTCGTCCTGCTTGTCCGCCTTCGGCGGCGCCGGCGCCTTGCCGGCCGGCAGGGGGATCGTCGGCAGCGGCGCCGGCGTGTTCGAGCTGCCGTCCGCCACGGCGGCGGGCGCCGCTGCGTCGGCCGGCGTTGCAGCAGCATCCGCCGGATCGTCGGCGGTGCCCGGGTCCGCGGCATGCGCGGCGACGCCGATCAGACCGATCAGCAGGCTTGCCGCAAACCGCAGCGCTGGTATGCCCTTCAACTTCGGCATCGGTTCTCCCCCGATTGCAGTGCGCGGCGACCTGTCGTCGTCCGGCTCGTGTTTTCAGTCATGCTAGGCTTGCATAAACATACTGGCAAGCCGGTTTTTTTGTTGTTGTGATTTTTCTATCGAGGGATGTCCAAACGCATTCGACGCCGACGCGCGCCCGCGCTGGCTAGAATGCCGGTGACCCGTAAGGAGCGAGCGGTGCCCAAGTCCACACCTGTCGCGGCCGCGAAAAGCGGCAAGCCTGCCCGCCACCGCCGCCCGCGTCGCACCAATGCGGAACGCAGCTCGGAAATGCGCCGCAAGCTGTTCGACGCGTCGATTTCCTGCCTGCACGAGCACGGCTACTCGGCGACGACGACGGCCATGGTGGCCGAGCGCGCCGGCGTCAGCCGTGGCGCGATGGCGCATCACTTCTCCACCAAGACCGAGCTGATGGTGGCGGTGGTCGAGGACGTGTTCGAGCGTGACCTGCAGTTCTATCGCACGCATCTCGAACCCGAGGCGGTGCGCGACCACATGGCGAGATTGATCGATCTCGCCTGGAAAGCGATCAGCGGCGAAGGCGGCCAGGCGGTGCTGCACATCATGCTGGCGATGCAGGGCGATCCCGAACTGCGCAGCCGACTGCCGCCGGTGATCGAGCGCATGAGCACGTACGGGCGCGAGCTGATCCGCGCGATGGCCAGGGCGACCGGCCTGAAGAATCGCGCGATGATCGATGCCAGCGTGACCCTGCATCTGGCGGCGCTGCGCGGACTGGCGATCGAAGCCATCATCGGCACCGACCGGCGCAGCATCCAGGGTGCGCTCAAGCTGCTGCACACTTACCTCGCGCATCTGCAGAACATCCTGGCAGCCGGCGAGCACTGAGCGTCCGCCGCTTCAGCGGCTGCCGAGTTCGCGCTGCATGGCCTCGCGGATCAGGAATTTCTGCACCTTGCCGGTCACCGTCATCGGAAACGCGTCGACGAAGCGCCAGTAGCGCGGGATCTTGAACTTCGAGATCTGGCCGTTGCAGAACGCCAGCATCTCGGCCTCGCAGAGCGTCTCGCCCTCGCGGACGCGCACCCAGGCACACAGTTCCTCGCCGTACTTCGCGTCCGGCACGCCGACCACCTGCACGTCCTGCACCTTGGGATGGCCGTACAGGAATTCCTCGATCTCGCGCGGATACAGGTTCTCGCCGCCGCGGATCACCATGTCCTTGATGCGGCCGACGATGCGGCAGTAACCCTCGTCGTCGATCGTCGCCAGATCGCCGGTGTGCATCCAGCCGTCGGCATCGATCGCCTCGGCGGTCTTTTCCGGATCGTTCCAGTAACCGAGCATCACCGAGTAGCCGCGCGTGCACAGCTCGCCGGTTTCGCCGCGCGCGACGATGTGGCCGTCGGCATCGACGATCTTGCATTGCAGGTGCGGCTGCACGCGGCCGACCGTGGAGACGCGGCGTTCGATCGGCTCGTCGGTGGAACTCTGGAAGCTGACCGGACTGGTCTCGGTCATGCCGTAGGCGATCGTCACCTCGCTCATGTACATGCGCTCGAGCACGCGCCGCATCACCTCGGTCGGACAGGGCGCACCGGACATGATGCCGGTGCGCAGCGACGACAGGTCGAAGTGCTCGAACTGCGGATGCGCGAGCTGGGCGATGAACATGGTCGGCACGCCGTGCAGCGCCGTGCAGGCTTCGGCCTGGATGGTCTGCAGCGTTGCCAGCGGGTCGAAGATCGGCGCCGGGTAGACCATCGTCGCGCCATGCGTGACGCACGCCAGATTGCCGAGCACCATGCCGAAGCAGTGATAGAGCGGGACCGGAATGCAGAGGCGGTCGCCTTCGCGCAGGCGCATGCTGGCGCCGATGAAATAACCGTTGTTGAGGATGTTCCGGTGCGACAGCGTCGCGCCTTTCGGCAAACCGGTCGTGCCGCTGGTGAACTGGATGTTGATCGGATCGTGGCGATCGAGCGTGGCCGCCAGTGCCGCCAGCGCGCGCAGCTGCTCGGCGCCGGCCTGCCGGGCGAGCGTGTCGAAGTCGAGCCAGCCGGCTCGCGGCTGACCGCCGATCTTGATCAGCGCCCGCAGCGACGGCAGCGCCGCATTCTGCAATTGCCCCGGTTCGCTGCCGGCGAGATCCGGCAGCAGGGTTTCGACCATGCCGACGTAGTCGCTGCTGCGGAACGATTCGGCGGCGATCAGCGCCTTCACGCCGACTTTCTCCAGCGTGTAACGCAATTCCGAGAGCCGGTACGACGGATTGATGTTGACGAGCACGAGGCCGGCCTTGGCCGTCGCGAACTGGGTCAGTGTCCACTCCGCGCAATTGGTCGCCCAGATGCCGACGCGATCGCCGCGCGTCAGGCCGATCGACAGCAGGCCCGCCGCCAGCGCATCGACCCGCGCCGCGAATTCGGCGTAGCTCCAGCGCAGCTGCTGGTGCGCGACGACCAGAGCCTCGCGCTGAGGCCAGCGCCGCGCGGCACGGTCCAGCGCGACGCCTATCGTGTCCTCGATCAACGGCGGCGAGCTGGCGCCCTGTACCAGACTGAGATGCGCGTCGTGCTCGACTTGATGCTGGACTGCATTCATGTGGCCTCCCGTCGGTCCGCGCGCGGCCGCGCCGGCGCGAACTCGCGCTACTGCCTGCGGCAGATGAAGTTGTCGGCTTCGTCGGCGGAGCCGCCGCCCTTGTAATGCGCGGTCTGCGGATACGCACACAGCGGGCGCGTGCGCTGCGGCTCGCCTTTCGGCAGGCCCAGCAGATCGGCGTACTCGGTCTCGTACTTCGCGGCCACCAGACGCTCCGGCGCCTGTCCGCTGTCGACCCAGTGATCGAGCGCGTCGAGCGTGTCGAAGTCGTTCGGGCCGGGCCCGCCGAGGCAGTGCGCCATGCCGGGCACGAGGAAGAAGCGCACGGCGCTGTCGGTCCGGGCCGCACCGATCTTCTGCCGCACGGCCTCGTAGTAGTTGATCGTGGCCTGTGGCGGAATCGCCGCGTCGGCCCAGCCCTGATACAGCAGCAGGTGACCGCCGCGTTTGGCAAAGGCGGCAATGTCCGGATCATTGGAATCGAGCGCCGGGCCGGCCACCGCTCGGGCCTTGTCGACGTCGTGGTCGAAGTCCAGCGACGACAGCTGCCAGTCCGGATCGCTGAACACCATGTTGCGGTAGAAGCTGGTGGCGAACGCGCTCTGGTCGGTCGCCGGGCCCGTGATCCACTGCCCCCACTGCACGGCTTCGGAGCCGACGGCGAAGCCCGGAAACAGGGACGCGCCGGTGCGCGGGTTGATCGGCCCGCCGTAGATCTTGCGCGCGGTCTCGACCTGCGCCGCATTCAGGCAGCTGTCGCCATCGGCGCCGTTCGGGCACTCGACGCTGGCCGGATCGAACTTGCACTGGCGCGGATCTTCGAGCACGCCGTCACTCACGCCGTCGAGCAGATCGCATTGCTTGAGCGCGGCGCTCTGCAGGATCGCCAGCTTGCCGGTGGTCAGCGCGCCTTCCGGCGACTTGTGCGCGGCCAGCGTGTTCCATGCGAAGCCGGTCGCCAGACCGACCCAGTCGGCGGCCGGCGCGCCGGCGATGATGCCTTCGTAGTCGTCCGGGAAGCGCCGTGCTTCCATCAGCGCCTCGCGGCCGCCATTGGAGCAGCCCTGGAAGTAGGCGTGTTTCGGTGCGTGCCGGTAATAGGCCTGCACCAGGGCCTTGCCGGCGATCGCGGTCAGGTGCTCGGCGCGATAGCCGTAGTCCTTGATCTTCTCCGGCTGGTGCAGCGCCCAGTCGGCCGACGGCGGCTCGCCCATGCGGTTGCCGACATGCCCGGTGTCCGTGCCGGCGGCCGCATAACCCTTGGCCACGGCGCTGCGCATGAACAGGTAGGGCGACGTGAAATTGCCGGCGAAGCCGGCGTTGCCGGTACCGACGAACTTGCCGTTCCAGGCATCGGCCGGCGGCAGCCAGACTTCGATACGGATGTTCGAAGCCGGCGTCGGCGTCAGATGCGCCTGCACGCGACAGAAGCCCGCGGTGACGGGCAACGGCGGCAGGCCCTGGAAGCCGATGTCGAAGGTCGCCGGCGGCGCCAGCACCTCGACGGCATCGACCGCCCCGCCCTGCAGCTTGTAATGCTTGAGCGCCGCGCAGGCGTCATCCGCCGCCTGCGCCGCCTGCGGCAGGCAGCAGAACAGCAGGGCCGCCAGTGCCAGCGATCCGCTCGCCGTCATTCTGTTGTTCATCTGTTTCTCCTCGCTGCCGGCGTCTTGCGCGCCTCAGGAACGGGTGCCGAAATGCTGCGTGATCGCCTTGAGTCCCGGCAGGTCGGCCGATATCGGCTTCAGACCGTCGGCAGAAAATTCGTTGAGCTGATTGGCCTTCTCCGTATACGGCACCCAGGTGGTCGTGCCCGCCTTCGGCACACCGTTGCGCGCGAACGCCACCAGGTAATCGCCCCAGAGCCGCGCCTGATCGCGGTCGACATCGGCAATCGTGTCGCCGGTCGCCATCAGATTGCCGAAGCTGTACGGCACGTCCGTGGCGTGCGCCGCGCCCTGCCCCTTGTCGTTGGCCTTGGTCACGTAGGCGAAGCGCAGCAGATAGGTCGGCTGCACGCGCGAGGCGGCGGCCGCCAGAAAATGCGAAGGCTCGACGAAGGTCAGATCGCTCGCGAAATGATCCTCGAACGCATCCTTGGAACCGTAGGCCGCGATCATCGGATCGACGTCGAACTTGAACTGCTCGGCCATCTTCTTGCTCGCGATGTGCAGCATGAAACCCGGCAGGAAGCCCAGTTCGTTGCTGTTGGTGCCATTGATGTAGGGCACGCGCGCCTGCTTGCCGGCAGCGAAGCCGTCGGCGACCGCCATCGTCACCAGCGCGCCGTCGATCATCGGGCCACTGAACGAGCCGTTCTCGTTGTTGATCATGTTGACCGAACCGAGCACCTTGTCGGCCGGCAGCGCGCGCAGCGCCGCGAGATCGTCATCCTTGATCTTGAACTTGTCGGCGAACTTGCGGCCGGCGGTCTCCGCCGACGGCCGGTCCGGCAGATCATCGGCCAGCATCGGCCACGGCGTACGACCGCCGCCGGATTGCGAGTACGCCTTGGCGAACAGGCCGCGCGCCTGATCGGCGAGCATCAGGTAATTCACCGACTCGCCACCGGCCGACTCGCCGAAGATCGTCACGTTCGACGGGTCACCGCCGAATGCGGCGATATTGCGTTGCACCCACTTGAGCGCGGCGATCTGATCCATCAGCCCGTAGTTGCCGAGCAGGCCGTGGCCCGGCTCGTGACTGAGCGCCGGATGCGCGAAGAACCCGAAGCGCCCGACGCGGTAGTTGAAGCTGACCAGCACCACGCCGCGCGCGGCGAGCCTGGCGCCATCGGTGACGGGCGCGGTTGCCGAGCCGGAGACGAAGCCGCCGCCGTAGATCCAGACCATGACCGGCAGCTTGCCGCCGGCGGCCGCGCTCGCCGGCTTCCAGACGTTGAGATAAAGGCAGTCCTCGCTGACCGGCTGCGGCGAGGCCGTCTTGTCCCAGGACATGCGGTTCTGCATGCAGTCGTTGCCGTAACGCGTCGCGTCACGCACACCGGTCCAGGACGCCGGCGGCATCGGCGCGTGCCAGCGCAGGTTGCCGACCGGCGGCGCCGCGTACGGAATGTTCTTGTAGGCAACGACGTCGCCGTCGACGGCGCCCTGCAGCGCGCCACTGTCGATCTTCAACACGGCACCGGCGGTCGACGGGCTCGCCGCCACGGGCGCGGCAGGCTGTTCGGGCGGTGCCGCGCAAGCGCTGCCCAGCAGCAGGCTGGCGCAGGCGATACTGCGCAGCAGGCACGACGACACGCGCCGCATGTAGGGGTGGGCGATCCGCGCAGCGGCGACAACCATGATGTTCTCCTGCCATGTGATGCGCCTGCATGGGCCTGCCAGACCCACACGACGCTTTTGATTATGCAACTGTATAATGAATGGACCGGCAGCGAAAGCGCAGTCCGCCACCGATAGCGAATCTGAATCACGCCATGACGACATCGAGTCCCAAGCGTCCCGCCGCCCGCCACGCCGGCAAAAGTGTCCCGGCGGCGAAATCGCTCGGCGGTCCGAACCTGCGTGAGCAGCAGAAGGAGGCGACGCGCGCGGCGATTCTGCAGGCTGCGCTGCTGATCTTTTCCGAGCACGGTTACAACGGTGCGTCGACGCGCGATATCGCCGCTCAGGCCGGCGTCCACCACGCACTGATCAAGTACTACTACCAGAGCAAGGATCTGCTCTGGCGCGCCGCCGTCAGCTTCCTGTTCGAACGGCAGACGCGCGAGCTGATGCTCCAGGCACCGACCGGGCCGATGACGCGCGCAGCGCGCCGCGAGGCCGCACGCGCGGCGCTGCGCCGCTATGTCCTGTATTGCGCGCGGCACCCGGAGCACGCGCGCCTGATGGTCCAGGAAAGCGTGCGTGACAGCGCGCGCCTGCAGTGGGCGACCGAGCATTTCATCAGCCGCGCATCACACGCCGCCGAAGCCTTCGTCCGCGCACTGCAGAAGGATGGCCTGCTGCCGCCGGCTTCGTCGCCGGCGCTGGTCTACATCATCGTCGGCGCGGCGCAGTCGTTCTATACCCTGGCGCCGGAAGTACGACGCGTCTGGAATCTCGATCCGGGCGACGAGACGGTGATGAACGCACATATCGATGCCCTGCTGGCGGTATTCATCCGCTAGGTGTTGACCGGCGTGCCCAGCGCGCTGTTGAGCGTTTCCGGCGAAGCCGCCAGCCTGCGCGCGGCAATCTCCTCGACAATGCGCGCGTGCTCCTTGAGCCCCAGCGGATAGAACGCGATCAACGCCACCGACACGACCCAGCCGCCAAGCGGGAACCAGAACATCATCGCCTTGATGCCGGCGATCGTCTCCGGCGTCTGCTCGGCATTGGCGACATAGCCGACATGCGCCAGCGCGATGCCGAGGAAGCCGGCACCGAGACCGAGCGCGAACTTCTGGCCGAGCACGCCGAGCCCGAACACCAGCGATTCGGTACGCACGCCGCTCTTCCACTCGCCGTACTCGACGGTGTCCGGCAGCATCGACCAGAAGCAGACGACATAGGCCGCCGTGCCGAACGCGTAAAGGCCGAGCGCGGTGAACAGCAAAGGCAGCGAGCTTCCGTCCTGGCCGAGCCGCCACAGCAGCATGCCGATCAGGGAGGGCACCGAACCGATCAGCCAGGTCGCGCGTTTGCCACGCGTGCGGGCGATCCACGCGAACAGCGGCACCAGCACCGCCGCGCCGAGGGCCACCAGCGCCATCGCCGCGCTCGCCAGTTCCGCACGGCCGACGATGTATTTGAAGTAGTACAGCAGGTTCTTGCCGAACAACGTATTGGCGAAAGACGACACCATCACGGCGCCCAGCACGATCAACAACGCGCGGTTCGCCAGCAGCGAGCGCAGCATCGCCTGCAGGTCGCGCCTGGGCGCGGGCTGCACTTCGAAGTCGTCGTAACCGCGCGCCGCCCAGGCAACGACCAGCAGCAGCAGCGACGCGACAACGCCGAACGCGAGCCCCAATATCGTCCAGCCGAGACGCGGCGCCTCGGGCGTCGAGAACGCCTTGACGAACGGCAGCGTGCCGCCGGCGACGATCAGCGCGCCGAGAGTCGCGCAAACCATGCGGAAGCCCGCCAGCTCGGCGCGCACGCGCGCGTCCTGGGTCACGCGCGCGAACAGTGCCGAATACGGGATCGAGATCGCCGCGTAGAGCGTGCGGAAGGCGACGTGCAGTGTGGCGGTCACGGCAATCGCGAACACGCTGTCGCCGGTGGGAGCGAGAAAGCTCGCCGCGAAGATCAGGCCCAGCGGCACGCCACCGAACAGCAGATACGGCCGATAGCGACCAAGACGGCTGCGCGTGCGGTCGACCACCGAACCGATCAGCGGGTCGAGCACGGCATCCCAGATCAGCGCGAGCATGTAGATCGCACCGGCGATCGACGGCGGCAGACCGAGCACGTCGGTGTAGAAGAACAACAGATACAGCGACGCCGTCTGCCAGTACAGATTGAATCCGAAGTCGCCGGCGCCGAGTGCCAGCTTGCGGCCAAAGCCCATGGGCCTCGCGGCAGCCACCGTCCTGGTCTGCGTCATCTCCCCTCCCTGTTTTCGGCTGGTGATGCGAACACGGTTCGCATTTCATTAACCGACTGTATAATGAATGACGTCAGAATGATCGGTCACAAAAAAAATGTCAAAGCTTTGGGTGGGCATCGAGGGGACCCGCTTCGTCGATCGGCACGGCCGCCAGGCCATCCTGCGCGGCGTCAATCTCGGTGGCGACAGCAAGCTGCCGTATCCCGACGGCGGCACCGACCGGCCCGGCGACTTCGCCGACCATGCCACGCTCAGCTTTGTCGGGCGCCCGTTTCCGGCCGATGAAACCGATGAACATCTCGGCCGCATCGCCGGCTGGGGTTTCAACACCTTGCGTCTGCTCGTCACCTGGGAAGCTGTCGAGCATGCCGGCCCCGGTCAGTACGATCTGGCATTCATCGATTCCATCGCGGCAATCTGCGAACGCGCCGTGGACTTCGGAATGCTGGTGTTCATCGACTTCCATCAGGACGTATGGAGTCGCATGAGCGGCGGCAGCGGCGCACCGTGCTGGCTGTTCGACAAGCTGGGCCTCGACTATCGCCGCTTCGGCGAGGCCGACGCCGCGCACGTCATGCAGTACCGCTACGATTACGCCGATCCGCGTCGTCGTCAGGAAGATCGCTATCCGACGATGAGCTGGCCGGTGAATTACCGGATGCCGGTCAACGGCATCATGTGGACCGCGTTCTTTGCCGGCCGTGCCTATACGCCGGACTGGCTCGTCGACGGCTGCAACGTGCAGGACTTCCTGCAGTCGCATTACTTCGGGGCTGTGCGCGCCGTCGCCGAACGTGTCCGCGAACTGCCGAACGTGATCGGCTTCGACACGCTCAACGAGCCGGGCATGGGCTGGATCGGACAGCCGATGACGACACGGCGCACGGCGCCGAATGCCGACGACCGCACGCCGGTCCATCACGGCCCGGCATGGACACCGCTGGACGGCCTGATGGCGGCACGCGGCGTCAGCGTCAGCGTGCCGTACATGCGCAAGACCGAACAGCCCGGCACGGTGGCCCCGGCGCAGGAACTCGTCTTCAATCGCAATCGCGTGCCGATCTGGCGTGACGGCGTGGTCGACCCATTCGAGCAGGCAGGCGCCTGGCGCCTCGAAGACGGCGCGGCAACGGCGGTGGACGAGGATTTCTTCCGTTTGCGCAACGGTCGGCGTGTCGATGTCGAGCGTGATTTCCTGCAGCCGTTCTTCGCGAAAATGGCGGCGAGCATCCGCACCGTGCGCGAAGACTGGCTGCTGTTCGCCGAGATCAATCCGCACGTCATCGTCGGTGGCCGCAGTTTTCCGGCCGACATGCCCGCCAACAGCGTCAACGCCAGCCACTGGTATGACGTCGCGCTGCTGCTCAGCAAGCAGTTCGACAGCGGACTCGATGCAGCCGGCAAGGCGCGTCTGAAGAACCGCTACGGACTGGAGCTTGCGTACATCAAAAACATCGGCGAGCGCATGAAGATGCCGACACTGATCGGCGAATTCGGCACGCCCTACGATCTCGAAGACGGCGACTCGTTCACGCGCTGGAGTCGGGGTGAGCGCGGCGACGCCGTCTGGCGTGCGCAGGCCGACGCTCTGGAACTGATGTACGAGGCGATGGATCTGTTGCAGTTGTCATCGACACAGTGGAATTACAGCGCCGGCAATCGCAACGACCTGCGCGTCGGCGACGGCTGGAACCAGGAAGATCTGTCGATCTTTTCGCGTGACCAGCAGACCGAAGCCGGCAGCGACGGCGGGCGTGGCGTCAGCGGCTTCTGCCGGCCATACGTGCGTTATGCGCAGGGCGTGCTCAGGGCCATGCAATACGTTCGCGCCGAAGCGCACTTCACCGCGAGCATCGAGGTCGACGCCGGGATCGATGCGCCAAGCGAGATTTTCCTGCCGAAGCCGTTCGATGCTGGGCGCGCACGCATTGCCGTCACGGGGGTCGCAGCCAGCTGGGAATACCGCCGGGAACGGCAATGCCTGCTGGTCACGGCGCAGGCCAGCGGCCGCCTGCAGATCACGATCGACGGCGTGTCGTGAAACCTGCGGAAATATGGCGTCTGGCAGGAATGGTCGGGGAGACAGGATTCGAACCTGCGGCCCTCTGCTCCCAAAGCAGATGCTCTACCAAGCTGAGCTACTCCCCGACGGGAGACATGCGTGTGGAGTCGAAGGCGGGAATGGTGGGTCGTGATGGATTCGAACCATCGACCAATTGGTTAAAAGCCAACTGCTCTACCGACTGAGCTAACGACCCGTATCCGGCAGGACGGCCACGAGGCCGCGCATGATAAACGAATGCGTCGCGGCTAGCGATACGGCGTCGGATCGGCGACCCCGGCGTCGGCAAAACCGGCACGGCGCAAACGGCAGGAGTCGCAGCGACCGCAGGCGCGACCCTGTTCGTCGGCCTGGTAGCAGGACACGGTCAGCGCGTAGTCGACATCGAGGCGCACGCCTTCGCGAATGATGTCGGCCTTGGTCATCGTCAGCAACGGCGCGTGGACGCGAAAACCGCGACCTTCGACACCGGCCTTGGTTGCCACCTGGGCCAGCGCCTCGAACGCGCGGATGAATTCGGGGCGGCAATCCGGATAGCCGGAATAGTCGACGGCATTGACGCCGATGAACAGATCCTGCGCGCCCAGCACTTCGGCCCAGCCCAGCGCCAGCGACAGGAACAGGGTGTTGCGCGCCGGCACATAGGTGACGGGAATGCCGCCCGCAGCGGCTTCCGTTTCCGGCACGGCGATGTTGCGATCGGTCAGCGCCGAACCGCCGACCGCATCGAGATTGACGTGCATGGTCTGCAGGCGCGCGGCGCCGAGCGCATCGGCCACCCGCTGCGCCGCCGCCAGCTCGGCGACATGGCGCTGGCCGTAGGACACGGCGAGCGCGTAACACTCGTAGCCCTGCGACCGCGCCAGCGCCAGCACGGTCGCCGAATCGAGCCCACCGGACAGCAGGATGACGGCCTTTTTATCCATTCAATCGATCTGCGAAAGGAAACTTCGGCCAAGCGTAGCGAGCGAAGGCGGTTTGCGCGAGGACGGAGCGGAGGATGTTCGGCCCTCGAGCCGGACTGACTCCATGTCGGACCGGCTTTGGCCGAACATCAGCGTACTTCAGTACCTGGGATGAGCAGGCGCCTGCCTTGCTCGCGAGGCGAGCAGACATGCGCAAACCGCCGAGCGCAGTGCCTGGTCGGAGCTTCCTCAGCGGCCGGGCGCATTGCCCCACAGCACCTTGTGCAATTGCAGCTGGAAGCGCACCGGCACACGGTCGGCGAGTATCCAGTCGACCAGTTGCGCCGGTTCGATCTGGCCCTGGCTCGGCGAAAACAGCACCGCACAGCGATCGACCAGCCCGTGTTCGGCAAGGCAGGCACGCGCCCATTCGTAGTCGGCACGGTCGCAGAGCACGAACTTGATCTCGTCGTGCGGCTGCAGCAACTCGAGGTTCGACCAGAGGTTGCGTGACACCTCGCCCGAGGCCGGTGTCTTGATGTCGAGCACGCGCACCACGCGCGGATCGACGCCGGCGATGTCGATTGCCCCGCTGGTTTCCAGCGACACGCGGTGCCCGGCGTCGCACAGGCGCGTCAGCAGCGGCAGACAGTTCTTCTGCGCCAGCGGCTCGCCGCCGGTCACGCAAACGTGGCGAGCGCCAAGCCGCCCGACTTCGGCCACGATCTCGTCCAGTGACATCCACTGGCCGCCATGGAAGGCGTACGCCGTGTCGCAATAGTGGCAGCGCAGCGGGCAGCCGGTCAGGCGCACGAATACCGTCGGCCAGCCGACCGACGAGGATTCACCCTGGACCGACAGGAAAATTTCGGTGATTTTGAGCCGCGACGCGGTCGCAGCGGGGACACGGACTGACAACGAGACTCCGCGGTCCGCTTACTTCTTGCCGGGCTGCAAGCGCTGCTGCGCCAGATTGGCCGCGTTCGACCCCGGATAGGTCTTGATCACGCGCTGCAGGGTCGCACGACCCTCGGCGTCCTGATTGAGATCCATCTGCACCAGACCCGACTTCAGCATCGCGTCCGGGCTTTTTGCGCTGCGCGGGAAACGCTGCAGCACGGCCTGGAACGCCGCCAGGGCCGACTTGTAGTCGCCCTTGATGTAATACGCCTCGCCACTCCAGTAGAGGGCATTGTCGGCATACTGGCCTTGCGGCCACTTTTCGAGCTGGCTGCGGAAACCCTTCAGCGCCTCGTCGTTCTTGCCGTTCTTCAGCGCATCGAACGCGCTGAGATAGGCCGCTTCCTCTTCCGGCGACGCCGCACCGTTCTGCGAAAGCGTCACGCTGGCCGGCGCCGACACGGTTGGCGTCTGCGCCGGTGTGACGACCGGGATGCTGTTGTCCGCTGCCGCTGCTGCGGCAGGTGCCGCACTGTAGGTCGCCGGCGGCGCAGCCGATGTCGCCGGTGCGGCATAGGCGGCATTCGGTGCCGTGGCCGGCGCCGCGCCATAGCCCTGCGGCTGCGGCGCCGCGGCGGTGCCGCCTTCCAGACGCTGCAGGCGCGCTTCGATCGCCTGATCGCGCTGCTGCAACTGGTCGACGTCATAACGCAATTTCTCGACATCACCGCGCAGGCTGCGCATGTCATCGCGCGTGTGCTGGTTCTGTTCGTCCATGCCCGTGAGATTCACGGCATCGACACGGCGCTGCAGGACGGCGAGACGGCTTTCCACCGCCTGCAGACGCCGTTCCTCCGGAGACAGCACGTCCTTGCCCGAGATACTGCCGCCATAGTCGGACGCACAGGCCGCGAAACTGGCTGCGAATGCAACGATGACGAGACGGGTATGACGCATGAAGCTGCTCCGGAGGAACGCGGTCGGTCAGACCGCCGGTTTACTGACGGATGATCTGCGCGCGGCGGTTCTGCGACCAGGCGGCTTCGTCATGACCTTCGGCGGCCGGGCGCTCTTCGCCGTAGCTGATCACCGAGATCTGGGCGGCCGAGACGCCATCGGTCAGCAGCGCATCCTTGACCGAATTGGCGCGACGCTCGCCGAGCGCGACGTTGTACTCGCGCGAACCGCGCTCGTCGGTGTGGCCTTCGATGCGGACCTTGGCGACCGGATTGGCGACCAGGTACTTGGCGTAGGCGTCGACGATCGAGCTGTATTCCGGCTTCACGGCGCTGGAGTCGTAGTCGAAGTAGACGATGTTGTTGGTCAGTGCACGCTCGGCGGCGGCGCGCGCGTCTTCGTCACCCAGCTGCGTGCCCTGGCCAGCGGTGCTGTTGTAGGCCGAGCTGTCGTTCGACGGCGGCGGGGTGCTGGCGGTCTTGTCGCCCTTCGATGCACAGGCGCCGAGCGCGAGCATGGAAACGGCAACGAGCGACAGCAGGACTTTGTTCTTCATCATGGTGAACTCCCTTACGGAGGGCTAGCGGTTTTGGAATTGAGGGCACATCGAACTATCGCAACAAGGGGGACCAGGCAGGTTCCTGCACATCGCCACCGGCCTGCCGCATCGTCAGGCGGACACGCCCATCGACCGAAACCGTTGCGAGTTGCCGGCCTTTCGGGCCTTGCGACGAATAGATTATCACGGCGCCGCCTGGCGCAAACGCCGGACCCTCGTCAAGCGGGCCGTCGCTGAGGATGCGCATCTGGCCTGTCGCCAGGTCCTGCATGGCGATGCGCTGACCGCCGTCGGTGTTGACGAACACGATCGATTTGCCGTCCGGCGAATAGCTCGGCCGCTGGTTCTGCGAGCCCTGGAACGTCAGGCGCCTGGGTTCGCCGCCACTCGAGCTCATCTCGTAGACCTGCGGTTTGCCGCCACGATCCGAGGTGAACACGATCTTGCTGCCGTCCGGCGACCATGCCGGCTCGGTGTCGATGCCGTAGTGGTCGGTCAGACGCGTCCGCTTGCGGGTCGCCATGTCCATCACGTAGATGTCCGGGTTGGTTTCGAACGACAGCACGAAGGCCAGCTTGCTGCCATCCGGCGACCAGGCCGGCGAGCCGTTGATGCCCTTTTCGCTGATCAGCTTGGTGACCTTGCCGGTCTCGGTCGAATACAGGTAGATCGCCGAGCGGCCGTGCTCGTAGGCGACCAGCGCAATCTGCTTGCGATCCGGCGACCACGCCGGCGACATGATGGTTTCGCGCGAGTTGATCGGATACTGCGGGTTCTCGCCGTCGGAATCGGTGATCACCAGCTGGTAGGTGCGCTGGAAGCCGAGGCCCTTGCCGACCACGTAGGCGATCTTGGTGTTGAAGTAGCCCGGCACGCCGAGCAGCTGCTCGTAGATCTTGTCGGCGATCCAGTGCGCGGCGTAGCGCGACTGCGACAGATCGCGGATCGGATAGTCGTACGCGATGATCTGCTTGCCGCTCAGCGAGTCGACGAGGAAGAAGCGCGCGACGAAGCCGCCCTTGCCGTCATCCCAGACCTTGCCGATCACGACATTGTCGATGTTCTGCGCGCGCCACGGCGTCGGGTCGAAGGCCGCCATCTCGCTCGGCCGCTGCTTCATCTGATCGCGCGGCAAGGCGCGGAAGCGGCCGCTGCGAACCAGATCGTTCTCGATCACCTGGGCGATATCGGTGCTCATCGCTGAAGTCTGTGCAAACGGCACGATCGCGATCGGCAGGGCGCCGACGTCGCCGCCGGACACGGTGATTTCGAGCTGTGCCTGTGCCGGCACGGACGCCATGCCGCACAAGGCGGCCAGCACGATCAGGATTCGTTTGAGCATGGTCATGAGCACGGTAGAGGATGAGACGGCCGTATGAGCCTACGATGAATGTGTTTAGCCGGCATGCGGCGTGAAGTTGACCGTGACGTTCGGCACGAACGCCTTCGGGTCCGGCGGCAGCGGCATCGGACTGGCCTTGATGACCGCAGCCTCGACCGATCGGTCAAGCTGCGGATCGCCGCAACTGCTGACCACCTTGGCCGACTGCACCTGACCGTCCGGCATCAACTGCATTGCCACGGTGCACGAGAAGTCGTTCGGCGCGGTCGGCGAGCGGATCCAGAACTTGCGGATGCGCGCCGCCATCACCTGGCCCCAGTCGGCCTGCGCCGCCTGGATGCGGGCGGCCTGTTCGGCCGCCAGGGCCGCGTCCATCGCCGCCTTGCGGCGCGCCGCCTCGGCCGCCTCGGCCTCGCGCTTGATGCGCTCCTGCTCGGCGGCAATTTCCTTCTGGCGCTGCTCTTCCTCCTGCTTCTGGCGCAGTTCTTCCTGGCGCTTCTGCTCGGCCTCGGCCTTTCTCTGCTGTTCTTCCTGCTTCTTGCGCTCGGCGTCGGCCTTGATCTCGGCCTCCTTCTCCTTGCGCGCGGTCTCGGCCTGGCGCTTCTGCTCTTCGAGCGCCTCCTTCTTTTTCTGCTGTTCGAGCTTCTGCGCTTCGGTCGGTTCCGGCTTCGGCGGCGGCGGCACCGGCTTCGGCGGTTCCGGCGGCGTCTGCTCAACCGGCGGCTGTGGCGGCTCGGGCTGCGGCGGTGTCGGGCGCGGCGCCAGGGCGGGCCGAGAATCGGCGATCAGCACCGCTTCGATCGGCGCAGGCGCGACGATCTTGCGATGGAAGAACGCACTCGCGAACATCAGCGCGAAAATGACGACGTGCAGGCCGATGGCCGCGACGAGATAGCGACGCTCGATCATCAGCGTTTCGGCGTTTTCGCCTCGCCCGGTTCAGTGACGAAGCCGATCTTGTTGGCGCCGGCACTGTGCAGAATCGCCATGCCCTGCGCGACGAACTGGTACGGCACCTTGGCATCGCCGTTGACGAGGAACATCTGATCCGGCTTGTCGGCCACCAGTGCCTGCACCTTGGCGCCGAGCGCGGACTCGTCGACGATCTCGCCGTTGAGCTTGTAGCTGCCGTCGGCCAGAATCTGCAGCGTCGGCGGATCTTCCGGCACGGTCAGCGATTCGGCCTGCGCGTCCGGCAGGTCGACATCGACGCCCTGCGTCATCAGCGGCGCGGTGATCATGAAGATGATCAGCAGCACCAGCATCACGTCGATGTACGGCACGACGTTGATGTCGGCGTTCATCCGCCGCTTGCGACCGCGGCCGCTCTGGACCGGCGCGCCCATCAGACTTTTCCGCTGCGCAGACCGCGCTCGATGATGCCGGTCAGCTCATCGGAGAACACCTGGAAGCGCGAATCGAGCTGGTCGACGCCGCGCGTGAAGAAGTTGTAGGCGATGACCGCCGGAATGGCGGCGACCAGGCCCATCGCGGTCGCGATCAGCGCTTCGGCAATGCCCGGCGCCACGGTGGCGAGTGCGGCCTGCTTGACGTTACCGATCGAAATGAACGCGCTCATGATGCCCCAGACGGTACCGAACAGGCCGACGTAGGGGCTGGTCGAACCGACCGTCGCCAGAAACGCGAGGCCGCCTTCGAGACGTTCGGTCTCGCGTGTCTGCGACACGCGCATCTGCCGCTGCACGGCGGCGAGCACGTCATCGGGATCGGCCTTGCCGTGGGTCTGCTGGCGCACGAATTCCTCGTAGCCGGCGAGGAAGATCGCCGCGACGCCGGTCGCCTTCTCGCCGCGACGCACGTTCTCGTAGAGATCGGCAAGATTGCCGCCGCTCCAGAAGCGTTCCTCGAACTGCGCAGCTTCCTTGAAGGTCCGCGACAGCAGTGCACGCTTGCCGAAGATCACCGCCCACGACACGACCGACGCGACGACGAGCAGAAAAAGCACGATCTGCGCAAGCGCACTGGCCTGCAGGATCAGGTGGGTCAGCGAAAGATTGGCATTCATGGAAAGCGTGGGCCCCGGCAAGCAAAGACGGAAAATAGCCGATCAACCTTAACATTCCCGGTATTGTCGTTCACGCGGGAAGCTGCGCGGCCGCTAAATATTTTTCGCTTGCATTCCGCCTTGGACGGCGCTCCGCAGCGCCTCGGGCAGCGCCATCGGCCGGAACCGGTCGCTGTCGACGCACGCGACGCGCACCCGGGCCTGGGCCAGCGACGGTCCGCCCCCGCCGCTGCGCAGGAGGCGCTGCTCGAAAACCATGCTGGCGCGCTTGATCACGGGCACTTCGGTGTGCACTTCAAGCAGGTCGTCGAGCCGCGCCGGCAGCCGGTAGTCGATCTCCAGACCGGCGACCGTGAAGGCGACACCGAGCTCGCGCATCAGCTGGTCCTGGCCCAGGCCGAGGGCACGCAGCCATTCGGTGCGTGCGCGCTCGAAATAGCGCAGGTAATTGGCGTGATAGACGACACCGCTGACGTCGGTGTCCTCGTAATAGATGCGCAGCGGAAAAACCGAAACGCTCATTCGGAAAACAGGTCCGGTGTCGCCAGGCGTTCCGGGACCTTCAGTCCGTAATGTTGATAGGCGAGCCGGCCGGCGATGCGGCCGCGCGGCGTACGCATCAGATAGCCCTGCTGGATCAGATACGGTTCGAGCACGTCCTCGATGGTCTCGCGTGCCTCGCCAATGGCCGCGGCGAGATTGTCGAGACCGGCCGGCCCGCCGTCGAAACGCTCGATCAGCGCCATCAGCAGTTTGCGGTCCATCAGGTCGAAGCCGTTGCTGTCGACCGCCAGCAGCTTCATCGCCTCGGCCGCCAGCGGTGCGGAAATCCTGCCGTCGCCGCGCACTTCCGCGTAGTCGCGTGCACGTCGCAGCAGGCGGTTGGCGATGCGCGGCGTGCCGCGCGAGCGTCGCGCGATCTCCGCGGCGCCGGGCGCGTCGATCGGCGCGCCGAGGATGCTGGCCGAGCGCGTGACGATGCGGGTCAGCTCATCGACCGAATAGAACTCCAGACGCTGCACGAGGCCGAAGCGGTCACGCAGCGGCGAGGTCAGGCTGCCGGCGCGCGTCGTCGCGCCGACCAGCGTGAACGGCGGCAGGTCGAGGCGGATCGAACGTGCCGCCGGCCCTTCGCCGATGACGATGTCGAGCTGGTAGTCCTCCATCGCCGGATACAGCACTTCCTCGACGACCGGCGACAGACGATGGATTTCATCGACGAACAGCAGATCGCGCGGTTCCAGATTGGTCAGCAGCGCGGCCAGATCGCCGGGCCGTTCGAGCACCGGCCCCGAGGTCTGGCGCAGGTTGACGCCCATTTCCTCGGCGAGGATGTGCGCGAGCGTGGTCTTGCCGAGGCCGGGCGGTCCGAAGATCAGCACATGGTCGAGGGCATCGCCGCGCCGTCGCGAGGCCTCGATGGCAATGCCCATCTGCTCACGCACCGCCGCCTGGCCGACATAGTCGGCGAGACGATGCGGACGGATCGCGCGTTCGACGCGGTCCTCGTCGCCGCCGACGCTCGCGGATACGATGCGATCGTCCGTCATTGCCCGGGCCTCAAAGCGCCATTCGTCGATCGGAATGACGTGCGGGAAGCCAAACGCCACGGCGCAATCCCGACAGGCCCGACCGGTGCGGCAGGGCGACCGGACAGCGTCGTCGCCGCGCACTTCGCAATCACCGGCTGTCGGGAAACCCTGGTGTTCATTTCACCGCGCGCTTGAGCGCTTCCTGGATGATCTGCTCGGTGCTCATGCCGTCCTTATACACGGCTTCGGTGAAGCGCTGGATCTCGGCCGGCTTGTAACCCAGCGCCGTGAGCGCGCTCTTGGCTTCGCCCAGTGCCGAGCTGTCGACGGCGAGGCGAATACCGGCACCGCTTTCACCTTCGGCGCCGGCCTTGTCGCGCATCTCGATCACCAGACGCTCGGCGGTCTTGCGGCCGACACCGGGCAGCTTGGTCAGGCGCGCCACGTCGCCGGCACGTATCGTGTTCCAGAAATCCTCGACGCTGACACCGGACAGCACCGTCAGCGCGAGTTTCGGACCCACACCGGAAATCTTGATCAGCTCGCGGAACAGGGTCTTCTCGGTGCCGGTCGCAAAACCGAACAGCAGATGCGCGTCCTCACGCACGGTCAGATGCGTCTGCAGGGTCACGGCCTCGCCGACCGCCGGCAGCTTGTAGAAGGTCGACATCGGCGCCTCGATCTCGTAGCCGACGCCGCCGACGTCGACCAGCAGCAGCGGCGGCTGCTTGAGCACGAGACGTCCGCTGATGCGCCCGATCACGCGCGGCCCCAGCGCTTGCCGCCGGCGAGCGCATCGGTCCGCGCCTTCATGCCGCGCACCTGCGCGTGCGTGAGCGCGATCGCCAGCGCATCGGACGCGTCGACCGCCATCGCGCCCTGAAGATTCAGCAAGACCTTGACCATGTGCTGTACCTGCAATTTTTCGGCACGACCGGAACCGGTCAGCGCCAGCTTGACCTGGGTCGGTGCGTATTCGGCGACATCCAGGCCTGACTGCGCGAGTGCGCACAAGGCCACGCCACGCGCCTGCCCCAGCACCAGCGCGGTCTGCACATTGCGATTGACGAAGACTTCCTCGATCGCCGCCTCGGCCGGCGTGAACTCGTGCAGCAGCGCGGCGAGTTCCCGCTGGATCTGCAGCAGCCGCTGCGGCACCGTGCCGCTGGCGGTGCTGATGCGACCGGCCGCGATCATGCGGGCGCGCCCGCGTTCGGATTCGATGACGCCGTAGCCGGTGTGCCGCGATCCCGGATCAATGCCGATGATGCGGACGGCGGCGATGCTCAATCGCCACCCAGATCGGCGTTCGAATAGACCTTCTGCACATCGTCGAGATCTTCGAGCGTGTCGATCAGCTTCTGCACCGCCTCGGCATGCTCGTCGGCGACGGCCACGACATTGCCGGGCCGCAGTGTGACGTCCGCCTGCACCGGCGTCAGGCCCTGCGCGGCAAGACCCTGCCGGACTGCCTCCAGACTGTCCGGGGCCGACAGCACTTCGGTCCAGCCGTCTTCGCTGATGACATCGTCGGCACCGGCTTCGAGCGCCACTTCGAGAATCTTCTCCTCGAGCGCGGTGTCGCCGGCGGTCTCGAAGAAGATCTGGCCGACGCGGGCGAACATGTAGGCGACCGCACCGCTGGTACCCAGATTGCCGCCGTTCTTGGTGAACGCGTGGCGCACGTCGGCAACCGTGCGCGTCGGATTGTCGGTCATGCAATCGACGATGATCGCGACACCGCCCGGCGCATACCCCTCGTAGCGGATTTCCTCGAAGTGATCCGCCCCGCCCTCGCCGGTCCCGCGCTTGATCGCGCGTTCGGCGGTGTCCTTGGTCATGTTCGCGTCGAAGGCCTTGTCGAGCGCCAGACGCAGGCGCGCATTGGTCTTCGGATCACCGCCGCCGGTGCGCGCGGCGACGGTGATTTCGCGAATGAACTTCGTGAACAGCTTGCCGCGCCGGGCGTCTTCCACACCCTTGCGCGCGGCGATACTCGGACCACGACCCATATATCGATTCCTTGCCGCTGCGCGTCAGAACGTCAGGCTGATGCCGCCGTACAGGCCGTTGTCGATGGTCTGATCCGGCGCATGATCGACACCGATCCTGACGTTGCGATAGCCGCCGAATACCGCGGCGCTGCGATTGATCTGATAGCTGAGCACCGCACTCAGATCGCGATAGTCGTCGACGTCGCCGAAGCTGACGACACCCGGCGCGTAATAGGCGGTGCCGATCAGACCGATGCGGTCGTAGCCCGGCAGACGCGCGTCGAGCTGCACGCCCGGCGCGATCGCCCCGCCGTTTTCGCCATCGCCGCCGACGAAGACGGCGCGCAGGCCGACACCGGCCTTGAGGTCGATGTCGCGCAGGCCGGCATCGCCGGTCGCAAGCGCGCCGACGTGCGCGGCGAAGCTGTCATTGCCGTTGCCGCGATGCTGCAGATAGCCCAGATCGTATTGGCCGTCGACCCCGCTCAGCACGCGCGACAGCGGCCCGCTCAGGCCGAAACGGAATGCGTCGCTGGACAGGCTGAAGTTGAGCGATTCGGCCGACGCCGAACCGGCGACGAAAGCCAGCGCAGCGGCGGCGAGCAACGCCGACTTCTTCACATTCATCATGATTTCTTGACCTTGTTGACTGCATGAATGGCGCGGCCGTCGACCGACAGCACGGCTTCGTGAAAATTCTCGGACAGCGTCGGATGGCCGTGCATGGTCAGCGCGATGTCCTCGCACGTCGCGGCGAACTCCAGACCGAGCACCGCTTCGGCGAGCAGTTCCGAAACATATGGCCCGCACATGTGCACGCCGAGGATACGATCGGTCTTGGCGTCGGCGATGATCTTGATCGAACCCTGCGCCGCCTCCATGGCCTTGGCGCGGCCGTTGGCCGCGAACGGCCCGCTGCCGACCTTGACCTCGTAACCCTTGGCCTTGGCCTGCTCCTCCGACAGACCGGTCCACGCCACTTCCGGCGCGGTGTAGATGACACTCGGGATCGCGTCGTAGTTCAGCTGCGTGTGATGGCCGGCGAGCTGCTCGGCCAGCGCCACGCCTTCCTCGATCGCCTTGTGCGCGAGCATCGCGCCGCCGATCACGTCGCCGATCGCATACACACCCGGCACATTGGTCTTGTAATGCGCATCGACCTTGACGAAGCCGCGCTCGTCGATCGCCACGCCGATTTCCTTCGCATTCAGGCCATCCGTGTTCGGCCGGCGTCCGACCGCGACGATCAGCTTGTCGAAGCTTTCCTTCTTCTTCTCGCCATTGACCTCGTATTCAACCTCGACCGCCTTGGCGCCGCTCTTGGCGGTGATGACCTTGGCGCCGAGGCGGATGTCGAGACCCTGCTTGGTGAAGTGGCGCAGCGCTTCCTTGGCGATCTGCTGATCGACCATCGGCAGGAAGTTCGGCAGCGCTTCGAGGATCACGGTCTTCGACCCGAGGCGGCTCCAGACACTGCCCAGCTCCACGCCGATCACGCCGGCGCCGATGATGCCCAGGGTCTTCGGCACTTCGGTGAAGTCGAGCGCACCCCAGGAATCGACGATGCGCTTGTCGTCGAACGGCGCGATCTTCAGGTTCACCGGCGACGAGCCGGTGGCGATGATGACGTGCTTGGCGCTGAGGACCTGCTTTTCGCCATTGTGCGGCGTGAACTCGACCTTGCCGTCGCCGAGCAGCTTGCCGAAGCCTTCCAGGCCGGTGACCTTGTTGGCGCCGAACAACGCCTTGATGCCGCCGGTGAGCTGACGCGAGACGGCCGTCTTGCGCGCCTGCATCTTGTCGAGGTCGACCTTGAAATCGCTGCCGCTGATGCCGTGCGCGCCGATCTCGTGCTGCATGCGGTGCCACAGCTCCGAGGATTCGAGCAGCGCTTTCGAGGGAATGCAGCCGGCGTTGAGGCAGGTGCCGCCGAATGCGGGGCTGTTGTCCTTGTTGAGCCATGCGTCGATGCAGGCGGTCTTGAAGCCCAGCTGCGCCGCGCGGATCGCCGCCGGGTAGCCGGCCGGGCCGCCGCCGACGACGACGATGTCAAATTGGTCCGTCATGTCGCTCCTTGTCCGTTTCGCCGGCCATTTTAGCGACCGCGGTGCGGCGCCGCACGACTGATCGGCCAGAAATTTCAACGGACTGCGTTGCCCCCCGTGAAACCCGGAGGCGCAGCAACGCGGGAAACGCTCAGGCCGGCTGCGGGTCCAGCGAGCTCATCACGGCGTCGGCGGCGACGATGGCATCGTTGCCGCTGCCTTCGTAGGCGCCCCGCCAGAGCCGGTAGGTGTCCAGATCGCCCTGCTGCCAGGGATGGAAGCCCGGTTTGTAGTAGGCCAGGTAATGGCGCATCAGGCGTGGATACAGGCCGCCCGGTCCGTACAGCCACCACAGCCCCTTGCGCCAGACGGTGAAACGGTTCTGCACGCCGTCGACCGTGAACATGTGGCGCATGATCATGAACACATGCAGCGGGAAGCTGAAGGACACCTGCATCATGCTCAGAATGCGGGTGAAGTAGCCGGCACGCGCAACCTTCTTCAGCACGTCATAGGCCACGGCCTTGTGCTCGATCTCCTCGACGGCATGCCAGGCATACATCGCACGCACGCGCGGATCGGCGTTGGCAAACATGCCGTTGGCGAAGAAGCCATGCGCCATCAGCGCGGTCATGTGCTCGGCAGCCGCGGTCTGGCCGAGCGTGAAGGTCTTCGGCAGGTACTTGCGGAAGAAGCCGAACATGATCTTCTTCTGTCGTTCGAGGACATGATCGACGGCAATGCCCTGCGATTTCAGATGATCGTTGAACGCGGTATGCACCATGCCGTGCTGGCCTTCCTGGTACATGAAGTCCTTGACCTGGGCGCGCAATTCGGGATCGGCAATCCCGTCGCGGAAATCGCGCACGCAGGCGATGAAGAACTTCTCGCCTTCCGGGAACAGCAGCGACATCGCGTCGAAGAAGCGGGTCTTGAACGGATCGTTGTCGAACCACCAGCGCGGCACGTCCTGCCATGCGAAGTCGGGGCCCTTGCGCGGAACGATTGCCTGCGGGCTGCCACCATCCATGCTCTTGCTCCTCATTATCTCTGCTGCCAATGTAGACGGCGTGCCGCGACAGGGCTATGACCGCTCACGCCAGCAAAGGAACAAATCGCGACACGCGCAATGGGATTGCCAAGCGTGACTGAATGTCATGTCTTGCCGCTGCGTACCTGAGGCGCAAGCCGGACGGATCGGGATTTCAGGGCATGAATGTCATGCGCGCCGGGAAGCGCCGAGGCGCCGGTCGAGAGCCGCGGGCTTTCTGGACCCGACTGAATGTCAGAGGTCCTGCCGATCGACGCCCGCGCAGCTCATTTCGCGTCTGGCCGACGCACGCGAGATGGCGGCCACGAGCCAACGCCGTGAACGAGCCGCTCAGTTCGGCGGATCGCGCCGCAGCCAGCTTTTCCAGAACGTGATGCGCGGCATGCCGCCGGCGATTTCTTCGGTATGGCCGGCCATCGTGCTCAAATGCACGGCGATGCGGAACAGCACGAGGCAGATTTCCAGCGCGACGCGAATCAGTGTCACCGACACGAGAAAAGCCACGGGCCCGATCAGCAGCATGCGGCCCATGCCGATCGTCGCCGACTGCGCGAAGCCATCCAGCACGAACATGACGACCAGATACAGGCTGCCGAGCACGCCCAGGACATAGAGCATCGGTGCCATGCGCGGCGTCAGCCATTGCCGGAACCCGAAATCGGTGAGCGCCCGGAAATAGTCGAGCAGATGATCGGCGAAGGTACGCAGGCCCCGCGCCACGATCGCGGCCGGGTCCTGATCCTGCTTCAACTGGGTCTGCTCGTCTCCCTTCATGGCCGACAGCCTACGCCAGGCGCTGCCGTCCCGCTGCTGAACCGGCGACCGCGCAAGCGGCGGGAACCGCCGCGCCTCAGAACGCGTAGCTGAAGCTCAGCGCGACGTTGTCACGATCGCTGCGCGTGTTGTAACGCCCGCCGCCCGTGTACCACTCGTAGACGACGCGGCCGCTGAACGCCGACGTGAAGTTGATGTCGGTGCCGGCGGCAATCTCCTTGCGGCCTTCGACGAAATTCTGTGCCGGCGATGGCGCGATGCCGCCGATGTCCCAGAAATACGCCAGCGTCGGCTTGAAGGTCCAGCCGAACGCCGCATCGTCGTATTCGCCGCGCAACGCGAAGCGCAGACCCCATGAAAACGCGTCGGCAAAGCCGCCGGTCTGCTGGGTCGGATTGAGACGTCGCGGATCGGGCTGGCCGTCGGCCGTGCCGGTGCCATCGGCCCCCGGGCTGTAGTGCGTGCGATTGGCGCCGGAGCCCTCGAACTGCAGCTTGCTGAGTTTGGGCATGCCGAAGACCTGCGTGAAGCCGGCTTCGCTGATCAGGATGATCTGGTCGGCACCGATCACGTTCGAGAACGCCCGGATCGCGGTCAGATCAAGCTGGCCCACCTTCATGCGCTGATAGCCCGGAATGTACTGGTTGGCGTTGATGCGCCCGAGATTGCGGTAGCTGCGCAGGTAGCTCGGCACCGCGACATCGGCGGACGGAAACGTCGCCCCGCCGAGCTGGGCGAGATCACCGATGAAGCCGCCACCGGACGGATACAGATTGGCGATGCTGCTGAGCGCGCCGGGCAGCACGGTGAACTGCTGGGCCGGAAACGCCGGTTGCAGACCGGTGAAGATCACGTCGGTCAACTGCACCTGCAGCGGCAGGTTGTCACGGAATGCATATTCACCGGCCAGCGACCACGAACCGACGTTGGTATTGAAACTGACGCCGTACAGATGGATGTTTTCCGGGTAGTCGAGCTGGATGCGCAGGGTGTCGATCGGCAGGGGCTCGCCTCGCGGCTGCCCGGGCTGCAGTTTCGGCAAGGGCAGCGTGCCGTTGAAGCCGTTGCAGGCCACGGCGGCGCTGAGCAGATCGGCATGATCGCGCGTGCAGGAATCGTCGGTCGCGTAGACCGACGCGTACGGCAGCCGCGAGTGGTAGTTGAGGTAATAGAACGACAGCTCGGTGCCGCCGTTCAGCCATTCGGCAAAGTAGTTCAGGCGGATGCCGTACTGGCCGCTGTCGCGCGGATGGTTGTTGTTCACCAGCGCGCGCGCCGAGGAGCCGCTGATCAGACCGAGCGGCCCGGCAAAGCGGCCGATGCCATTCGGGTCTTCACCGAACTGCCCGAGACTGATCATCGCGTATCGACCGCCGCCGGCGATGTCGCTGTCCGAATAGAAACTGCCGCGCGCATCCGGCTTGGTCGGACGCCACTTCAGCTGATAGAACAGCTCGGCCGACACGTCCTCGACGATGTCGGTCGACAGCAGCACGACCGGTACCGGCTGGAACACTTCACCCAGTTCCGCGCCGGGCATGTGCAGGACATTGGAGTCGGGCGCGTTGATCTCGGAGATGCTGTTGAGCGCGATGAAGGTGCTTTCGCCCCAGCGCACGGTCTGGTTGCCGACCGAGAACGTGCCCTGACGCTCGCCGAAGGTGAAGCCGTACTGCAGGTAGGCATCGTAGAGTCGCACGCCGCGCGCATAGCGGTCTTCGATGTTGCCGGGCCGGTCGCTGTGCGCCGGCTGGTAGGCGGTATAGGTATGGCGTTCGTCGAAGCCGGTATTGACCGGATCGAAGTAGCCGATGCCACGCACGCGCGCAATCCAGTTGTTCCAGCTCATGCGCAGGTCGGAGCTGAGCCGCGACGCCGCGGCAACCACGTCGTACTGCTGGTAGTTGAGATCACCGTCGTCGCCATTGACGCCGCTGAACACGCCGCGCGCGTCGACCAGCCGCTGATTCGGCTCCGGATCACCGTTCAGCGAAATGCAGTCGTCGGGAGCGCACAGATCCTGCTGTCCCGGCACGCTGAGCTTGCCGACCTGGTCGTTGTAGTCGATGCCCTGCATGCGCATCGCCGCACCGACACTGAAGCGGTTGTTGAGCTGGAAATCGAAATCGCCGAGCTGCCATTCCGAGGCTTGTGCCGCGGGCACCAGCAGGCACAGCAGCAGTCCCATCCACGCGCTACGCATGCGGCAACTCCTCCCTGTCCGAACTGCTCTGAGCGGCAGTTGTGAGGCGCAAGCTAACAGTCGACCCGGTCGCCAGCAGTGACCGGGCGTGACCTGGCGCTGTCATTTCGGCAAACTGTCGTCTGCGGCAATCATTCAGTACCGGGGCGAACAAGGCATGCGGGACTCGGGATATTTCCTCGAAATCATCCATGCCGGCATGGTCAATGCCGGCCTCAACGTCAACGCGATCTACGAAAAGCTCGGCTACAACGCCGAGGAACTGCCACTGCGCGAAATGCGCACGCCACATCAGTTGCAGGCGTACTTCTGGGAAACGGTCGAAGCGGTGACCGGCGACCCGGAGATCGGTCTGCATCTGTGTCCGCACCTGCCGGTGTTCCACGGCGAGGTGCTCGAATACCTGATCTTCAGCAGTGCCACGCTCGGCGAGGGCATGGAGCGTGCGCTCAAGTACCTGCGCCTGCTGTCGGACGCGCTGAACGTGCGCATCGTCAACGACGAGCTCGGGGCGCGCGCACTGATCAAGGGCACGGCCACCGAAGCCCCGCAGCTGCGCCACACCGAAATCTGCATCGTCTACGAACTGCTGCAGTTCCTGAAAAGCGTCACCGAAGGCCGCTTCGTGCCGCAGCGCGTGACCCTGCACTGCAGCCAGCGCGCCTCGCAAGCCGAGTACGACAGGATCTTCGGCTGTCCGATCGGTTTCGGCGCCGAGGAAAGCGAGCTGTGGTTCGATGCGGCGATTCTCGAATACCGCTCGCCGCGCTGGGACCCGGACCTGCTGAAGCTGCATGAGGATCTCGCCGAGCGTCGCCTGTCGAAGCTGCGCCGTCACGACCTGATCGAGCGCATCCAGAAACTGTTCGCGCAACGCCTGGAGCTCGATCAGCTGACGCTGGAAGATGTTGCCGCCGAACTCGGCGTACCGACGCGTCGTCTGCGTTTCGAACTGTCGCGCGCCGGCACCAGCTTCTCGGAGCTGCTCGCCGACTTCCGTTTCGCGCTGGCCAAACGCCTGCTCGCGGGCACCGAAGAGTCGATCGAGAACATCGTCTATCTCACCGGCTTCTCGGAACCGAGCACCTTCTATCGCGCGTTCAAGCGCTGGTCGAGCATGACGCCGGTGCAGTACCGCGAACAGAAGCGCGCACACCGCCGCCTCGCACGCGCATCCGCGCCCTGAGCGATCGACGCCGACTGGCTGCACCGCCAGCCGGCCCGTCCAGCGAGCCAAGGACGCCGGCCACGGCGCTCTCTAAGTTTCGTTCACCAAGCGGCCCGACAGAGCCGCCATGCATCCATCCCCCGGATGCCTGAACGACGAGGAGAGTCGCGAATGAACGTGATGCGCAAGGCCGCGCTGGCGGCATGGGTACTGTGTCTGGTCGCCGGCGCCGCCAGGGCCACCGCCACGCCGGAAGAGGCCGCCAGGCTCGGCAAGGAACTGACGCCGGTCGGCGCCATCCGCGCCGGCAATGCCGACGGCACGATTCCCGAATGGACCGGTGAAAAGAACTTCCCGGAAGAAACCAAGCACTTCACGCGCGCCAAGCTCGAAGACCTGCGCAAGAACCAGCCGGACGAGCTCGAAGCCAAGTTCAAGGGCACGCTGCCGCCGGACGTGCTCAAGCCGATCTTCACGATCACGGCCGCCAACATGGCGCAGTACGCCGACAAGCTCACCGAAGGACACAAGGCGCTGCTGAAGAAGTACCCGACCTACAAGATGAACGTCTACAAGTCGGTACGCACGGCGTTCTATCCGGACGCGATCTACAAGGCGACGATCCTCAACGCCACGCGCGCCAGCCTCGAAGGCACCGACTCGATCAAGCACGCCAGGCTCGGCTTCCCGTTCCCGATTCCGAAGTCCGGGGCGGAAGTCATCTGGAACCACAAGCTCAAGTACAAGGGCTCGGCGGCGCGTCGCTTCAACAACCAGGCGATCGTCAAGCCGGACGGCAGCTACACGATCACCAAGATCATCGAGGACGTGAAGTTCAAGTACGCGAACCTGCAGGAGCCCGGCGACACCGACAAGGAAAACCTGCTCGCGTATTACCTCTCGACCGTGGTATCGCCGCCGCGCGTCGCCGGCCAGATCACGCTGGTTCATGAAACGCTCGACCAGTCGACCGGCGGCCGTCTCGCGTGGATCTATTCGCCGGGCCTGGCGCGCGTCAATCGCGCGCCGGACGTCGGCTACGACAATCCGGCGGTGGGGACCGACAACGAGCAGTACAACGACCAGATCGACGTCTTCAACGGCGCGCTCGACCGCTACACCTGGAAGCTGATCGGCCGCAAGGAGATGTACATCCCGTACAACTCCTACCAGATCAATTCGCCGAAGGTGAAGTACAAGGACATCCTGCAGGCGCATCACATCAACCAGGATCTGGCGCGCTACGAATTGCACCGCGTGTGGGTCGTCGAGGCCACGCTCAAGCCGGGCATGCGCCACAACTTCGCCAAGCGCACGTTTTACGTCGATGAAGACAGCTGGTCGATCGCCGTCGTCGATTGCTACGACGCGCGCGGCTCGCTGTGGAAGGTGCAGGAAGCGCATCTGCTGACCGTGCCGTTCATTCCGACCACGACCGGCATTCCGGAACTGATCTACGACCTGCAGTCGACGCGCTACTTCGCGACGACCCTGGCCAACGAGGATTCGATTACCGATTTCGAGATCAGCTTCCCGGATTCGTACTTCGATCCGGCGAATCTCAAGCGCAAGGCGCGCAGCCGCTGAACGCGTGACCGATTGGGGATGTAGTTTCGGCGGCCGCAAGGCCGCCTTTTTTTGAGCACGACTGCCGCCTGCGGGGAGCGGCCCGATGAAGAACAAGTCTTTGCAGGACATCGAACGGGAACTGGGCGCGAGCGCGCCGCCCGGACTCGGCGCGCTGAATGCGTCCGCCCTCAAACAGCTCGGCGCGGCCCTGCACGGCGCCCGCAAGGCGCAGCGTGCGCAAATGGCAGCTGCGACCGAAAGCTCGCTGCAGCATGTACCGTTCCTGCTGCGCGGCGCCGTCAAGAAAGTGCTGGGCATCAAATGAGCGCACTGCGACATCGCGCCGAACTCCAGCGTCTGGCCCGCGTGCTCGGCACCGGCAGCGACAAGCTCGCCTATCTCGAAGCACTCGATCTGGTGACGCTCAAGCAGCTGCGCGAGCGCAGCACGGCGATGCTCTACGACGCCGATCGCGAGTCGCTGCAGCGCATCGCTTCGGCCGCACGGCTGCTGCCGGCGGCGATCACGGCGCTGATCGCCGAAAAAAGTCTCGGCCCCCTGCTCTGTGCGCGCATTGCCGGGCTGATGGCGGTCGAGACCGCCGTCGACGTCGCCAAACGCCTGCCGACCGGCTTTCTCGCCGATGTCTGCCTGGAACTGGACCCGCGTCGCGCCAAGGCCGTCGTCGACGGCATCCCGGTTCCGCGCGTCGTCGACGTCTCGCTGGAGCTGGCGCGGCGCGGTGAATACATCACGATGGGTCATTTCGTCGACATCCTCAGCGTCGACGCGCTGGCGGCGGTCATGGACCGGCTGCGCGACGACACCGCCCTGCTGAAAGTCGCGTTCTACGCCGAGGATCGCCCACGCCTGAACCGCATCATCGAGAAGCTGCCCACCGCGCGTTTCGGCGGCATCATCGATGCGGCCCTGGCCGATGGCGGCGAGCTGTGGCCGGAAGCGCTGTCGTTGATCGGCGAGCTGGAGTTGCGCTGGCGCCGCAAGTTCGGCGAGATCGCCCTGACGGGCGATGCCGCGAGCATCGCGCAGATCATCCTCGTCAGCGACACACAGTCGCTGTGGCCGGCCCTGATGCCGCTCGCCGACGCGGTGGCCGATGACACACGCGCCGTCGCGGGGCTGCACGCCGCCCTGTGCAGGCAGAAGCCGGCACTGCTGAAACGACTGCATGCCGCGGCGGCGGCGCACGGCGGCGCCATGCTCGAATGCCTGGCGACGCTGGACTGGCCGGCCGCGCTGCGTGACACGATGACGGCGCGCCGCCGCTAGCGTCGACGGGCCGTCACGACTCCGGCACCCAGCGCTTGCCGAGCTTGCGTGCCAGCGTGCGGCGATGCATGCCGAGCCGTCGCGCCGTCTCGGAGATGTTGAAGCCGGTCTCGGCGAGCGTCTCGTGAATGCGCTCCCACTCCAGGGTCTTGATCGAGGTCGGCCGCGCCGCAAACGGCACATCGACGTTGCCGCCCTGCTGGCTGAACGCGGCTTCGATGTTGTCGGTATTCGACGGCTTCACCAGATAGTTGCAGGCACCGAGCTTGATCGCTTCCACTGCCGTGGCGATGCTGGCAAAGCCGGTCAGCACGACGATCAACATCGCCGCGTCGCGCTCATGCAGGGCCTGCACGACCGCCAGCCCCGACGCGGCACCGAGCTTGAGGTCGACGACCGCGTAGGCCGGCGACACGACATCGAGCATTGCGCGTGCTTCCTCGACGCTGGCAGCCATCGCCACGCGATAGCCGCGCCGTTCGAAGGAACGCTTCAGCGTGCGCGCGAACGCGGCGTCATCCTCGACGATCAGCAGGCTGCACTCGCCGTCAGCCGACATGGGAGTCCTCGATCGCCAGCGACGCCATCGGCAGCTGCAATATCACTTCGGCGCCGGCGTCCGCGAGATTGCGCGCCGTGACGCGGCCGCCGAACTTGCGCACGACGTTGACGACCAGGAACAACCCGAGCCCGCCGCCCGGCCGGCCCTTGCTCGACTGATACGGCTTGCCGAACTGGCCGAGCATTTCCGGGGCGAAACCGGGGCCGCGATCGCGCACCGTCAGCAGCAGTGATTCGCCGTCGCTCTGCACGGTGAAACCGACCCAGGCCGGCGACGCTTCGAGCGCGTTGTCGAGCACATTGCAGATGATCTGCTTGAGCGCCGAATCGGAAACGATCGCCGGATCGTCTTCGAGCGCGTTGCGGTACTCGAAACCACGTACCGGCCGCGTGCCGCGCCAGTCCTCGACCAGCTCGTCGAAGAAGCCGGCGACCGTGCTGACGGTCGGCGATTCGCCGCGCGCCTCGCCGGCCGACAGCAGGATGCCGGTGACGATGGTCTTGCAGCGTTTGACCTCGGCCTGCATGTCCTCGATTTCCTGCAGCAGTTCGGGATCGGCCTGGAAGGCCGGCACGTGATGCCAGTCGCCGAGGATCACCGACAGCGTCGACAGCGGCGTGCCGAGTTCATGTGCGGCGCCCGATGCGAGCAGGCCCATGCGCACGATGTGATCTTCCTCCGCAGCACGCTGCCGCAAATCGGCCAGGCGTGCGTCGCGTGCGCGCAGATTGCGGTTGATGCGGGTCACGAACACGACCAGCAGCGCGGCGTCCATCACGAAGCAGATCAGCATGCCGATGATGTGCAGCTGATAAAGCTGTTCGTGGCTGCCCGACGGCAGGTTCAGCGGCACGTAGAAGCTCGTCAGCGCGGCGAAGCACAGGCCGGTGATCGCCACCAGCGTCCAGGTCGACCAGGCTTCGAGCAGCACGGCGGCCAGTGTCACCTGCAGCGCGTAGAGGAACACGAACGGATTGGTCGCGCCGCCGCTCAGGTACAGCAGCGCGGTCAGCGCCGCGACGTCGACCGTCAGTCCGAGCATCAGCGCGCCGTTGCGCACATCGCCATGCTTGCGCGGACGGAACAGACTGAACAGATTGAGCACGACCAGACCGGCGACGACGAAGGCCATCGGCAGCAGCGGCAGATCGATGCCGAACACCAGCGTCACGAACGCGATCGTCAGGATCTGGCCGACAACGGCGATCCAGCGCAGCTCGATCAGCTGCAGCATGTTCTGCTGGCCAACCGTCTCGCGCGTCGACGCGCGCAGGGAGCGCCCGGGCGGGGCAACACGGGTCGGCGCGGTGGCGATCGTCGGCGTCATGGTGGCGCCAGTCTAAGGGAGCGCCGGCGCAGCGTCGCCGGCGCTTGTTCAGGACTCGCCGGCGCCCCCCTGCCGCAGCCGCCATTCGTAGCGGCCGAGTCCGAAGGCTGCGCCGGCGACCATCAGCGCCAGCGTGTACCAGGTGATCGCGTAGATCAGGTGGCTGTTGTGGAAATGCACGACCGTCAGACCGCCGATCGGCCAGCCGCCGGGATTCGGACGCTCATCGGCGTCGATGAAATACGGCGCGACATCGGCAGCCGGCAGACCTTGCGCAGTGGCGATCGCCGCGACGTCGCGCGAATACCAGCGATGTGCGGCCGGATCGTTGTGGCGCAGGAAGGCGCCGCCCGGTTCGCTGAACCGCAACAGACCGCTGACGTGCACCGACCCTTGAAACTGCGCGGCCACGCGCGTGTCCGGCGCACGATGCCGGGCGTCGACGAACCCGCGGTTGATGAGCACCACGGAACCCTCGCGCGTGCGCAGCGGTGTCAGCAGCCAGAAGCCTGGTCCGTGCTCGGTGACGGCCTGCACGAAGGTCTCGTGATCGTTCAGCAACTCGCCGTCGACGACGACATGACGGTACTCGTCGCGATCACGGTTGATCGTCGGCCATTGCCCGCGCTCCGGCGCGGAAACCGCAGCGGCATGCAGACGCTGATCGACGCGCGCGATCAGATCGAGTTTCCAGCTGCGTCGATGAACCTGCCAGGTGCCGAGCGCGACAAAGCCGGCGAACAGCGTCAGCGCCAGCAGGGCCAGCAGCAGCAGGGCCGCAACGGAGCGCGGCGCACGATGATCGTCCGCTGCGACAGCCTTTCTCGAGGCGGCGGCGAGCGGCATGTCAGTACCGCGGATGGCCTGCGATGCCGAGGTGTGCCGCGCACGCGGCACCACGGCCGATCAACTCGCGCTCGCCGGCAGCCGTTGCAGACGGCTCAGGGCATGTTGCGCATGTCATGCGCGCTCATTGCCGGCATCATGTTGGCGTTCATGTGATACATCACCCACAGCGAACCGCTGAGCGTGATCACCACCAGCACCGCCGTGAAGATCAGCGCGAGCATGTTCCAGCCGCCTTCCGACGACGTGTTCATGTGCAGGAAGTACACCATGTGCACGAAGATCTGCGCGAACGCGAAGATCAGGATCACCAGCGTCGCGGTCTGCGGCGAGCGGAATACGTCGCCCATGACGATCCAGAACGGAATCGCGGTCAGGATCACCGACAGGATGAAGCCGGTGAAGTAGCCCTTCAGCGTACCGTGCGGTTCGGCCTCGCCATGACCGTGATCGTGGCTGTGGACATGCGCTTCGAGCGGATGGTCGTCGTGCGTGTCATGTGCAGCGCTCATCGCAGCACTCCCATCAGGTAGACGAAGGTGAAGACGCCGATCCAGACGACGTCGAGGAAGTGCCAGAACAGCGACAGGCAGCTCAGGCGACGGCGGTTGGCAGCCGTCAGCCCGCCCCTGGACACCTGCACCATCAGCGTGATCAGCCAGACGATGCCGAAGCTCACGTGCAGGCCATGCGTGCCGACCAGCGTGAAGAAGCTCGACAGGAACGCGCTGCGCTGCGGGCCGGCACCTTCGTGAATCAGGTGGATGAACTCGGTCAGCTCGAAATAGATGAACGCCGCGCCGAACAGGCCGGTGATCGCCAGCCAGGTCAGCGTCGCCAGCTTGCGGTTGCGCGCCATCTCCAGCATCGCGAAGCCGTAGGTGATCGACGACAGCAGCAGCATCGAGGTATTGACCGCGACGATCGGCAGATCGAACAGCTCCTTCGGCCCCGGTCCGGCCGCGTAGTTGCCGCCGAGCACGCCGTACATCGCGAACATGACCGCGAACAGCAGGCAGTCGCTCATCAGATACAGCCAGAAGCCGAGCATCGTCCCGTTTTCGGGATGATGATCTTCGCCGAGATAGAAGCTGCGGACGTCGTCCACGGTCGTCACTGTCGTGCTCATGACACGGATGCCAGTTGGGCGAGCTGCTGTGTGCGCTCGTTTTCGACGCGCGCCACCTCAGCGGCGGGGATGTGGAAGTCGCGGTCGTAGTTGAAGGTATGGGCGATCGCCGAGCCGATCAGACCGACGAACGACAGCGCCGCCAACCACCACACGTGCCAGATCAGGGCGAAGCCGCAGACCATCGCGATCATCGCCAGGATGAAGCCGGCCGCCGTGTTCTTCGGCATGTGAATGGCCTTGAAGCCCTCGACCGGGCGCTGGTGCCCGCCGGTCTTCATGTCCCACCACGCGTCCAGATCATGGATGCGCGGCGTGAACGCGAAGTTGTAGGCCGGCGGCGGCGACGAGGTCGACCACTCCAGCGTGCGGCTGTTCCAGGGATCGCCCGACAGGTCGCGCAGCGACTCGCGGCGACGGATGCTGACGACCAGCTG
This sequence comes from Solimonas terrae, assembly GCF_011067135.1. Classification (GTDB taxonomy): domain Bacteria; phylum Pseudomonadota; class Gammaproteobacteria; order Nevskiales; family Nevskiaceae; genus Solimonas; species Solimonas terrae. The sequence continues at coordinate 440,380 of NZ_JAAMOW010000002.1, read as the reverse complement.
GACGATGAAGAACACGATGCCGAAGAAGATCAGCAAGGCGCCGAACGCGGCGATCTGGAACCAGATCTGCAGACTCGGGTCGTCGAAGTGGCTGAGTCGGCGCGTCACGCCCATCAGGCCGAGGATGTACAGCGGCATGAACGCGACCCAGAAACCGACCAGCCAGAACCAGAACGACATCCGCCCCCAGAACACGTCGAGCTTGAAGCCGGTCGCCTTCGGGAACCAGAACGTGATGCCGGCGAACGCGCCGAACAGCACGCCGCCGATGATGACGTTGTGGAAGTGCGCGATCAGGAACAGCGAGTTGTGCAGCACGAAGTCGGCCGGCGGCACCGCCAGCAGCACGCCGGTCATGCCGCCGATCACGAACGTGAACATGAAGCCCATCGTCCACAGCATCGGCAGCTCGAAGCGGATGCGGCCGCGATACATCGTGAACAGCCAGTTGAACATCTTCGCACCGGTCGGGATCGAGATGATCATGGTCGTGATGCCGAAGAACGAATTGACGCTCGCGCCCGAGCCCATCGTGAAGAAGTGGTGCAGCCAGACCAGGTACGAGAGGATCGTGATGACGACGGTCGCATAGACCATGGACGCGTAGCCGAACAGGCGCTTGCCGCTGAACGTCGAGACCACTTCCGAAAACACGCCGAACATCGGCAGGATCAGGATGTAGACCTCGGGGTGGCCCCAGATCCAGATCAGGTTGACGTACATCATGGCGTTGCCGCCGAGCGCGTTCGTGAAGAAATGCGTGCCGACGTAGCGGTCCAGCGACAGCAGCACCAGCACCGCGGTCAGCACCGGGAACGCGGCGACGATCAGCACGTTGGTGCACAGCGCCGTCCAGGTGAAGATCGGCATCTTCATCAGCGTCATGCCCGGCGCGCGCATCTTGATGATCGTCACCATCAGGTTGACGCCGGACAACAGCGTGCCGACGCCGGCGATCTGCAGCGACCAGATGTAGTAATCGACGCCGACGTCCGGACTGTAGGCGATGCCTGACAAGGGTGGATACGCAAGCCAGCCGGTGCGCGCGAACTCGCCGACGAACAGCGACATCATCACCAGCACCGCGCCGGCCGTGGTCATCCAGAAGCTGAAGTTGTTGAGAAACGGAAATGCCACGTCGCGCGCGCCGATCTGCAGCGGCACCACGTAGTTGATCAGGCCGGTGATGAACGGCATCGCGACGAAGAAGATCATGATCACGCCGTGCGCGGTGAAGATCTGGTCGTAGTGGTGCGGTGGCAGGTAGCCGGTCGAGTCGCCGAAAGAGATCGCCTGCTGGATGCGCATCATGATCGCGTCGGAAAAGCCGCGCAGCAGCATGACGATGCCGAGCACCATGTACATGACGCCGATCTTCTTGTGGTCGATGCTCGTGAACCATTCGGTCCACAGGTACGTCCACTTGCGGGCCCAGGTGATCCAGCCGAGCAGCGCGCCGCCGAGCAGCGCGACGACGATGAAGGTGATCAGCAGGATCGGCTCGTGGAACGGGATCGCGTCCCAGCTCAGGCGGCCGAAAATGAAGTTCATCAGATCAGAACGGTCTTGCATCGCCATCATTCCGGGTGCCGATCGGCGTGATCGGGCGTGTCATGGTCCATCGTCATGTCGTTCATCACCATGTCGGCATGACCACCGCTGTTCTTGCTGGCATCGATCGCCATCATCCGGTTCACGCACATCTGCTGCGGATCGACGCAGAGATTGAGAATGGCGTCGTACAGGCCGTCGGCCACCTTGCCGTAGTGATGCACCGGCTCGCGTTCGCTGGGCCTGGCCAGTTCAAGATAGTCGGCGCGCTGCAGGCTGCCGCCGTCGGCCTTGACCTGCTGCACCCAGTGCCGGAACTCCGCCTCGCTCAGACCGTGGAAGCGGAAGCGCATGTTCGAGAATCCCGCGCCGCTGTAGTTGGCCGAAAAACCTTCGTATTCGCCGGGCTGGTTGATGACGGCATTGAGCTGGGTTTCCATCGCCGGCATCGCGTAGATCTGGCCGGCCAGCGCGGGAATGAAGAACGAGTTCATCACGTTCGAAGCGGTGATGTGGAAGGTGATCGGCGTATCGACCGGCGCCGCCAGCTCGTTGACCGTGGCGATGCCGTAGTCCGGATAGATGAACAGCCACTTCCAGTCGAGCGCGACGACCTGCACCTGCAGCGTTTCCGCGCCCTTGGCGACCGGCCGACCGGCTCCGAGCCGGTCGATCTTGCGATACGGATCCAGGGTATGCGTACCGATCCAGGTCAAGGCGCCGAGCGCAATGACGATCAGCAGCGGCGCGGCCCAGATCACCAGCTCCAGCTGCGTGGAGTGATGCCAGTCCGGCTTGTACGTCGCCTGCTTGTTCGATGCCCGGTAACGCCAGGCGAACACCGCCGTCAGCACCATCACCGGCACGATGATCAGCAACATCAGGACCGTGGACGCGACGACCAGATCCCGCTGCTGGAGCGCGACATCGCCGGCCGGCTTCAGCACCACGGCATGGCAGGCGCCGAGCAGCGCCAGCAGGACGGTGACGGACAATCCGCGCAAAACTCTGACTGACATGTCGGATCGGTTGCGTTGAGGGATGTGCCACTTTAATCACCCTGGCCCGGAACTGCGATTGGACGTTTTGTCCTATCGCGCTTTTTTGGCCGATCCGTGACACTGGTCGCCGAAATTGCGTAACCACGCCACAATGCGCGCAGGTCCCCTGGGGATGCGGCGCCTGACGTCAATGCACAAAGTCCGCCACGAGGCACGGTCATGAGTCACGATCAGAAACTGGCAGCGCCGTCGTCCGGTGCCCACGCCGAGCCGGAAAACGTCGCCCCCGGTGAAATCGCGATCGGCGTGATCATCGGCCGCGTGTCCGAATTCTTCGATTTCTTCGTGTTCGGCATCGCCTCGGTGCTGGTGTTTCCACAGGTGTTCTTCCCGTTCGTACCGGCGCTGCAGGGCACGATCTACTCCTTCAGCCTGTTTTCGCTGGCATTTGTCGCGCGCCCGGTCGGCTCCTTGCTGTTCCGCTACATCCACCAGTTCTACGGCCGCGGCACCAAACTGACCGTCGCGCTGTTCATGCTCGGCACCTCGACCGTCAGCATCGCCTTCCTGCCCGGCTACGCCGACCTCGGCATCGCCGCCATCGTGCTGCTGGCGATCCTGCGCGTCGGCCAGGGCCTCGCGCTCGGCGGCAGCTGGGACGGCCTGCCCTCGCTGCTGGCCCTCAATGCGCCGGAGAACCGCCGCGGCTGGTTCGCGATGATTCCGCAGCTCGGCGCGCCGCTGGGCTTCATGCTCGCCGCCGGCCTGTTCGCGTTTCTCGTCCACAGCCTGTCGCCGGAGGACTTCGCCGACTGGGGCTGGCGCTATCCGTTCTACGTGGCGTTCGCGATCAATGTCGTCGCCCTGTTCGCGCGTTTGCGCCTGGTGATGACGCCGGAATTCACGCAGCTGCTGAAAACCCGCGAGCTGGAACCGTCGCCGCTGCTCGAGCTGATCAAGACCCAGGGCCAGAACATCGTGCTCGGGGCCTTCGCGCCGCTGGCCAGCTACGCGCTGTTTCACCTCGTCACGGTATTCCCGCTGTCATGGGTGACGCTGTTCACCAAGGCATCGGTCACCGAATACCTGATCGTGCAGATCGTCGGCGCGGCGATCGCCGTCGTGACGATGCTGATCTCCGGCGTCGTCGCCGACCGCATCGGCCGCCGCACGACACTCGGCATCGGCGCCGTGCTGATCGCCCTGTTCAGCATCGCCGGCATGACGCCGCTGTTCGCGCAAGGCAACTCGATGGGCGCCTACATCTTCATCCTCGTCGGCTTCGCCCTGCTCGGTTTCAGTCACGCGCAGGCCGCCGGCGCCGTCAACTCCAGCTTCGCCCGGCAGTTCCGCTACAGCGGCGCGGTGCTGACCTCGGACTTCGGCTGGCTGACCGGCGCCGCCTTCGCGCCGCTGGTTGCCCTGGAGCTGGCCTCGCACCTCGGCGTCGGCTACGTCGGCCTCTACCTGCTGTCCGGCGCCATCGCCACGCTCGCGGCGCTGCGCATCAACCGCAGCCTGGAAATGCGCGACGACGAGTGAGTGGCGTAGCGCGACGTCATTACCCCCCGCAAAGCCTCGTACGCGCCGGCCTGACTTGAACGAGCCTTTGTTCCGATACCCCACCATCGGAAAGCCTGATACGGTCTCAACATACTGCGCACCCACACTACTCATCGTTCCGATACCCCACCATCGGAAAGCCTGATACGGTCAGTGCTGGGCAGGACCCCGGCAATGACGCAGTTCCGATACCCCACCATCGGAAAGCCTGATACGGTCCTCAGCAGCTGCTCGCTGCAGCCGATGCCAGTTCCGATACCCCACCATCGGAAAGCCTGATACGGTCCGCTCGCTGGCGTGGCAGGCACAGATCATGGTTCCGATACCCCACCATCGGAAAGCCTGATACGGTCCGGCCGCGGCGAAGGCCTCGAGCACGGTGAGTTCCGATACCCCACCATCGGAAAGCCTGATACGGTCATCGAGTTCGTGCAAGCCGGCAACGTGTCTGTTCCGATACCCCACCATCGGAAAGCCTGATACGGTCATCTGACCCGCAGGACAGATCGTAGACGCAGTTCCGATACCCCACCATCGGAAAGCCTGATACGGTCCGCGCCCGTGCCAACGCTTCCACTGCCGCTGTTCCGATACCCCACCATCGGAAAGCCTGATACGGTCTCGTTTCAGGTGCTGGCGGCTGCCGATCTTGTTCCGATACCCCACCATCGGAAAGCCTGATACGGTCTGCACGAGCACCTTTGTCGGCGGCATTTCCGTTCCGATACCCCACCATCGGAAAGCCTGATACGGTCGTCACGCCATGAGGCGCAATCAACCCAACAGTTCCGATACCCCACCATCGGAAAGCCTGATACGGTCGGGGCTGGGCCTGACGCGCCTGACGACGATGTTCCGATACCCCACCATCGGAAAGCCTGATACGGTCAGGATCTCGGAAAAGGCCGCTTCGCCAGTCGTTCCGATACCCCACCATCGGAAAGCCTGATACGGTCGACCGCCATCCCGGGCAATGCGCTTGATGAGTTCCGATACCCCACCATCGGAAAGCCTGATACGGTCAATGCCCGCATCTTCGCCGACATCATGTTCGTTCCGATACCCCACCATCGGAAAGCCTGATACGGTCCCTCGCACGCACGGCCATCGAGCTCGACCAGTTCCGATACCCCACCATCGGAAAGCCTGATACGGTCGCCTCGATCAGTTCGTCCTGCGACGCGACAGTTCCGATACCCCACCATCGGAAAGCCTGATACGGTCAGTGCAGACAATATAGCGTTTGGCATGGGTGTTCCGATACCCCACCATCGGAAAGCCTGATACGGTCGTCGCGCGAAAACTACCGCACAGGTGTGCCGTTCCGATACCCCACCATCGGAAAGCCTGATACGGTCTTTGAGGTTGTCGGCCGTGATGGACAGCGCGTTCCGATACCCCACCATCGGAAAGCCTGATACGGTCTCGCGCAGCCGTTCGGCCGCCGCGCAAGCTGTTCCGATACCCCACCATCGGAAAGCCTGATACGGTCAACACAGTCTGGAATGATCCAGTGCCATTCGTTCCGATACCCCACCATCGGAAAGCCTGATACGGTCCCGCTCGGCTGGATGGACGCGATGTACTTGGTTCCGATACCCCACCATCGGAAAGCCTGATACGGTCCGGCGTGGCCGTCGTGTCGGCCGTCACGTTGTTCCGATACCCCACCATCGGAAAGCCTGATACGGTCTATGACGATCAGCTAGAACTGTACGCTGTCGTTCCGATACCCCACCATCGGAAAGCCTGATACGGTCCTGCGGGACCACGCATACGTCTCGGATGTTGTTCCGATACCCCACCATCGGAAAGCCTGATACGGTCCGAATATGCCGACGCCCCCGCACCAATTACGTTCCGATACCCCACCATCGGAAAGCCTGATACGGTCCTTGATGCCTTGCGGATTCGCGGGCGTCTTGTTCCGATACCCCACCATCGGAAAGCCTGATACGGTCGCGCTCTATGTCGGGGTGAATAAAGACGATGTTCCGATACCCCACCATCGGAAAGCCTGATACGGTCGATTGAAAACAAATATCTCTTATATTTATTGTTCCGATACCCCACCATCGGAAAGCCTGATACGGTCCCACGCGTGGACACCGCGCGGTGATAATTGGTTCCGATACCCCACCATCGGAAAGCCTGATACGGTCTGGTTGCCCGCAAGTCTCTGACTTGCGGGCATTCTTTTTAGATAAGCAATAGTTGTTCAGGCGCATCGGGGCGAATTTTGCTGCGCTTTGGACCTATGAATTCGCGCGTCATGCCGTATTGCTTGTCGGTGATGAAGAAAAATGCCACGTGAGCGTCCTCCGGCACACTCGGACGTAGACGCTCAACCTGAGCCTGAGCGGCAGCCAATGTCGGAAAGTGTTTGAGGTACACCGAGAATTGGTGTTGGGTGAAGTTTTCCCCTAGCAGCGCGCGACGAAACACCGTGTAATCGTGTCGTTCCTCTTTCGTACCGACCGGACAATCGAAACTCGCCAGTATCCACACGACACGCCAACTGTTGATTGCCATGATTGTTGCTGAGATTAGTACGCGCGAACCGTCATCAAGGCAATGCCAGTGTGCCGCTACCGGACTCCAGGACGCGTACAAAACTAGCTACCGTTTCCCGCAAAGCTGCAGGCAACCGAAACTCCATATTGCCCAGCGTAACCGTTCGTTTAACCAGCCCTAGCACCTTCAAGCGCGCTTGCGAATCGAATTCGTCGATGTTGCCACGCAATTCGTACACGGTCTTTTCGACCAGATGCCGGTAGGGCTCCATCAAGTCGTCGGCTAGATTGAAGCAGTTCTCGCGGTTGTTGTGCCCGATGCCCAGCATGGGAGTCAGGCTCGCAACTGCCAATTCGCGGGTGACCATTGAGCGCAGTACCGCATACCCGAAATTGAGGGCGGCATTCGTAACATCCTGAGCACCTTGCTTGTCACGCTTGAAATCCTTGCCAAGTAAGCAATCCCAGTAGTGCTTCGCTGCCTGGCCTTCGTGATGTGACGCGTCGCCCGGCAACACCTCTGTCGTCATACGCTCAAGACGCAGCGCACCGCTCAGATCCAACTCGCGCAAGGTTCTGGCCTCCGTGCGGATACGGGATTGGACAACGGCCTGCCAAAGACGTTTTTGTTTTTCCTCTTGTAGAGCGAATTGCTGGCGGAGACGCAGGCTAGCCTGAGGCAGGCCGAACATCGGAGTGAGCCAACCGCACGGATTGTGTTTGCTGTCGGTCAACAATACGATGGCGCGATTCTCGACCAGCAGTTGCAACGCCCGCGCTGTGAGCTCGATCGTATGGTGGTGCAGAACCGCAACAGCTATATCTGAAGGAGCGACAAAGATGTCCTGCTCGGCCTCCCGGCTTATGCGGATGCGGCCCAAATCAACCGTAAGGCGGGCCGGGCTTTCAATGAGCAGGATGCGATGCTCAGACATAGTGCCTTCAGAGCACTCTTAAACTCGCTATCCCGCGCCCTTTGAACTTTCGCAAACCAGAGGCCGCAGCTAAATCTCGTACTTCTCTGGCTTCAGTCACTAGTGTTCCAATCAGAGCACCGCCGTCTTCGGCCTTTATCTGACGAATGACAAAGTGCTTTCCATCTCGAGCATCTTCCACGGTGTCTCCCTTCCAGAATCGCCGCACACCGTGTGGCGGCCTAGAGCCTTTCTCTCGCATCGCCTCCTGGACATTGACAAGTCGCGGCTTTTTGACAAGTTTATTCTCCACCACAAGCACTTCCAAAAAGGCGTTACCATCGTGCGCATAGCGCTTGTGCAGAACCTTTCCTTCGCGATTCCGATGCACAATCAGTGCGGCAGTAGCAATGGAATTACCAAGTAGTCGAACACGGCGAATCGGGGTTCCGAACTGTGGATGCAAGACTACGTCGTTAAAAACTTGCTTGACGGGAATGCCTGCTTCGACGCGTCGATCAAACGCCTGCAACACCGCATCGCGCGTCGCCACGCTCTCAATTCCTTCCAATGCCTTGCGCGTCTTCTCTTTGTTACCTCCTTTGTCGATGAGCATGGTCAGAGGCTTACTTATCGTCAAAAGATGTTCACCGGAACGTTCATCCGGTTTACGGCTAATTCCGTAGGCAGTCTGCTCGAACAATGGGCCATCGGGGTGCCTATCAGGCTTATGTCTTATTCCCACCTTGCGAACAGCGTCGAGCGATAAATCGCGTATCGCTTCGACGGGTGGGGCGATACGCAAGCTCAGCCGCGCCCGCTCACCACGACGTTCCCGCTCTCGCTCGGTTTTGTAGTGGCGTGCCATCTCGGCATAGAGCTGACGTGAAGTGAGCGAAATCACCAAGGCGTCCACCAGATGATGTCGATGGTCGATGCGCTTGTCAGGTTTGCGATCCGTAGGGATTCCGCCAGCTCGCTCGTCGTGGCCCTCCCACCAACTGCGATGCTTGTGGAACTCTTCAGTTGAAATCCGCTCGCCTTCGCGATCAAGCACAGGGAGCCCGGACTCAAGGCGAACTTCGGGAATCACGGTATCGAGCTTCCAGATTCGCCGCAGATGCGCCGTCAGCTCCCCTCGCGAAACGGCAACGTTAGTACAGACTGCGCGCAGCCATTGCGCAATGAGCTTGGCAATCCATGAACTTTCGTGGAACTGTCTATCGCTAAATCCAGAAACTGCCTCGTCGTCCAGAACCTCATCTTCCCAGTCCTGAAGCAGTAGCAGCCTCGCCTTGCCCCATTGCTTGTTGGCTTGAAGTTGCCTGGCGCGGTCCTCGATGATGCGCCAGCGATCCTCGTCCTGACCGAATGCCTGCCAAGGTGTACGATTTCCCTTTTGCTGGTTGCAGGTACGATGAGCCAGGATGAGTTGACTGCGCTTGCCACCGACGCGGGTTAGCGTGCGCGGTAGGATGTGCTCGCGATCTGTTTCGGCGCCAAGCGCTTCCCCCAGTGTTATTCGATGATCGCAGTAGGGGCAGTAGTACAGCTGACTTTCCCACAAGAGATAGCGGTCGATCTTCCTGTCAGTGACCCGCTGACCCTGATCAGCAAGCGCCTTTGCAGCATCCGATCGCGCATTCTGGTTACGCTTGATGCGATTCTCGATCTCTCCACGCTTGCCTATCCCTAATGCCATGTCACGCGACAGTTCAACGATGACCTCTACAGGCGGACCAGCCAAAGCCTCCATTGCGCGATCAACCGCACGATAGATCTGTCGCAGCGCCACATCCACCACTGTGTTGCCGGTTTCCGCCGGCAGTGGAAGTTCACGACTGACAGCCTTTGCCTTGTGATGACCGGGATAAGCGTCGTCCACGGCCGCACGCTCGTCCCAACCTTCCTGCATCAGCGCGGCCAGCTTCCGCAGCGCCTTGATTGAATATCCCACACGACCACCGTCGAACCCCATCGCGGACAGGCGGCCGAACTTCGGATGTGCTCGCAGGTTATTAATGAAGTCCACGAACTCGTTGTTGAAATTTCTCTGCTTCCCCTTACTCGTCTTGAAATTCAGATGCCACTCGCTGCTGTCCAGCGCGTCCGGTGAACCAAGATCGGCGAGGAAGTTGATGACTTGCAACTGAGTACTTTCGTCGAGCGCATTCCAATCATCTTCCATTCCCAATCGTCGAAAACTGGCGAGCGTTGTGTTCCCTTTCAGTGTTTCGCGGCTGGAACGCTCCATGTTGAGGCCGCGACCTTGAGGTGGAGGGCAACCACTCGCCTCAAGTGCCTTTAGGATTTTCTTGAAGCTCAACTCCCCTTTCTCGGTGAGTTGCTCCGCATCATTCAGCAGCTTGCGCAGAATAGCCTTCTCGTCTTCCGTCATCGGTATTGAGCGGCGCCCGATACCCCATCGCAGATCGGCTATCTGCTTTTCGATGCGGAAGACCTGCGCCGCCATCTGCGCAGCAGGTGCGCGAGGCAGCGTCGGCTCCAATGGGCAATGACCGACCATAGGTGCTGGCGACTTCAGGGGACGCTGAAAAAAAACGGCGTTGAAGAAGCGTTGACGGATATCGCTATCGAGCATGACCGGATGGTGCTGCGACTGCGTATCCCAGATTCGGTCGAATTCCTCCTCTATCATGCGCCGACTGGGATAGAGACCGACGTCAGCGCGACCGAGAACAACCGGCTCACCCTTATTGCGCCGCCACGCAAGATACTGTCCTAAAGTTAGAGAGTCTTTGTTCAAAGCTGCTGCCGCTTCGTGCATCAAGTCCTTCAGCTTTCGCACACCGCCAACAATGTCTTTCTTTTCGTCGGCTGGCGCTTTATCTTTTGCAGCGGTCGAATCCGATCTGGGCTCTTTAGTACGCCGCCTGCTCTCCTTTCCGGACATGTCGGGCTCCGCTTCGACCCAGTCTCCAGAAGGACCACGATTCTTCGCCAAATGCAGCAACACAGGCATCAGTTGCGCCAATTCGATGCATTCTTCAGCCGCTTTGGCGCGCAGCGAATGAATCCCTTGGCCGAAATCCGACGGGGCAGCGGATTTATCCAATCCTAGCAACTTCGCCATGTGCGAAATTTTGCGCAAGCGGCGCGCACGCCGGCAGATGCCACGGCGCATCATTCGGGCAACCCGCCGTGCTGCCTTCTTCGGTTCACCGACGCCACCGGACTTAGCCGGAAGCAGTGGTTCAGACCAGATGTCGAGACTGTAATGAGCAAGACGAACTGGCACTCCATTTGCGTCGAGCTCCCACGCAACGAGCCCACAAGATGCGGTACCAGCATCCACTGCAAGTCGATAGTCCATTGCTCCCCCCATTCAATTCTTGTACCCTGAAAGCCGTATCAGGTTTTCCGATGGTGGGGACTATCGGCAACAAAGCCTTAAAAGGCTACCGATACAAACGGCCTCTTCGGAGGCCGTTTTACTTTCCGCACCAAGCTATTTGCTAATCTTCTTTGCTCACGTCGATCATTGACCGGTTGCCAGCGCCAACAAAAATGGCGGCGTCCAGTTCTTCGCAGTAGCTGACTCCGGCATGAGACGAACATTCATGGCCGACGGATACTTCTGCAAGTGCGGCGGTAGCGAGGAAACTGGAATCCGGACGTTAACGTACTTGCGGTCCGCCGTCAGTTGGACCGTAAACGGAAGGGTGCTGGGCATGACAGGGCTCGGCGGCGTAGGGTCGAATCGAGTCTGCCTGTGATTGGGCTCAAAAACTGAGACCCGGCGCAAACTCTGTCGCGCCATCGGCTACTAACCGCCCATGGCATAACGCGCCACCGCCTGCGCCAGCCGCGCCGCCACCGCCTGCCGCAAGGCCGGCGGCCCCAGCACTTCGACGTCCGGGCCGTAGCGGAGGATGTCGAGGATCAGCTCGTCGTCGCGGTGATACGGAACCGACAGTTCGTAGCTGCCGTCCGGCAGCCAGATGCCCTGTTGGTGCGGATGCCATTGCTCGACGGCGATCCAGCGTGCGCGTGCCGGCGTGAAACGCAGGACCGCGGTTGCGGTCGCGGCGCCGGAGAAGATGCCGTAGGAGCCGCCGAGCTCGTCGTCGAGCTTGACCGGGTCGATGTCCTGCGCGGCAGCCACGAGCGCTGCGGCCTGGCGAACGCAGTCGACCGCGAAGGTGCGCAGCCCGTTCGACTTGTGGCACCAGGCGTCGAGATACCAGTTGTCGCGATAGTGGACGAGGCGCTGCGGTGAGATTTCACGCGTCGTCACCTGCCCGGTGCCGCGCGCCTCGTAGTCGATCTTCAGCCGCAGGCGCTGCAGCACGGCACTGGCGATCACGGCGAAGTGCGCACCCGGCGGACGGGCGGCGGCGCGCAGCAGGCGGATGCGGCCGGCCTCGCCGGTCTGCAGGTTCTGCGACTTGAGGATCTGGTCGAGTCGATCGCGCAGCGGATCCAGGGCCTCGTCGAGCAGACCGGGCTGAAAACTGGCGAGCAGCTGCTGCAGGCTCAACAGCGACTGCAGCTCTTCAGGCGAGAACCAGAAGCCCGGCAATTCGTAGGCGGCGTCGGTGTAGCGGTAACCGCGCGGCTCGCGCGAGGTTTCGATCGGCGCGCCGAGCACATCGCGCAGATAGGCGAGCACACGCTTGGTCGTGGCGCGCGAGCATTCCAGCTCGCTCATCACGCGCTCGAACGGCACCGGATAGCGCGAGCGCTTCATGAGCCGGTGCAGACGGTAGACGTGCTCGAAGGATTTCATGGGTGGAGAGTAGCGCGATTGGCGGCCGGGACCGAGCCGACATGGGGGATCGAGCTTGCGCCTTCGAGCTTCACCGCGTGCCTCGATACACCGCCTGCGGCGGCACTCGGCATGAACGGTTTGGGGGTGAGGGGCGTTGCCGAAACCCGCCGTTCGCCCCGAGTGATCGCGCAGCGATCGTATCGAGGGGTCAGCGCTTTTCGGCTGCACCGCGTGCCTTGATACACCGCCTGCGGCGGCACTCGGCATGAGCGGTTGGGAGGTGCTAGGCGATTGGTTTTGGGGGACGCAAAAAAATCAGGGCGCCCGAGGGCGCCCTGACGGGACTGCTTGGAACCACGCGGGCTTCTTTTAGAAGTCGCCCATGCCGCCCATGCCACCCATGCCGCCGGCCGGCATGGCCGGGGCGTCGTTCTTCTGCGGCAGCTCGGCGATCATCGCTTCGGTGGTCAGCAGCAGGCCGGCGACCGAAGCCGCGTTCTGCAGCGCCAGGCGCGTGACCTTGGCCGGGTCGATGATGCCCATCTCGATCATGTCGCCGTACTCGCCGTTGCCGGCGTTGTAGCCGAACGCGGCCTTGCCTTCGGCGACCTTGTTCAGGACCACCGACGACTCTTCGCCGGCGTTCTTGACGATCTGGCGCAGCGGCTCCTGGATCGCACGGCGCAGGATGCCGATGCCGACCGTCTGGTCTTCATTCGCACCCTTGAGCTTCTCGAGCACCTTGGCAGCGCGCACCAGCATCACGCCGCCACCGGCGACGATGCCTTCCTCGACGGCCGCACGCGTGGCGTGCAGGGCGTCTTCGACGCGCGCCTTCTTTTCCTTCATCTCGACTTCGGTCGCGGCACCGACCTTGATCACGGCAACGCCGCCGGAGAGCTTGGCAAGACGCTCCTGCAGCTTTTCCTTGTCGTAGTCGCTGGTCGCGGCTTCAACCTGCGCCTTGATTTCCTTGATGCGCGAGGTGATGCCGTCCTTCTTGCCGGCGCCGTCGATGACGGTGGTGTTTTCCTTCTCGATCTGCACCTTCTTGGCGGTGCCCAGATCGTTCAGCGTGGCCTTCTCGATCGAAAGGCCCAGCTCTTCGGTGATCACCGTGCCGCCCGTGAGGATGGCGATGTCCTTGAGCATTTCCTTGCGGCGATCGCCGAAGCCCGGCGCCTTGACGGCGGCGACCTTGAGGATGCCGCGCAGGTTGTTGACGACCAGCGTGGCCAGGGCCTCGCCTTCGACATCTTCGGCGACGATCAGCAGCGGACGGCCGCTCTTGGCGACGCCTTCGAGGATCGGCAGCAGCTCGCGGATGTTGCTGATCTTCTTGTCGGTGATCAGGATCAGCGGGTTTTCCAGCTCGACCTGCTGGCTCTGCGCGTTGTTGATGAAGTACGGCGAGAGGTAGCCGCGGTCGAACTGCATGCCTTCGACGACGTTCAGCTCGTTCTCGAGGCCCGAGCCGTCTTCGACGGTGATCACGCCTTCCTTGCCGACCTTGTCCATCGCGTCGGCGATGATCTTGCCGATCGCTTCATCGGCGTTGGCCGAGACGGTGCCGACCTGCGCGATCGCCTTGCGATCCTTGCACGGCACGGCGTTCTTCTTGATCTCTTCGGTGACGGCTTCGACGGCCTTGTCGATGCCGCGCTTGATGTCCATCGGGTCGATGCCGGCGGTGACCGACTTCAGGCCTTCGTTGACGATCGCCTGGGCCAGGACCGTGGCGGTCGTGGTGCCGTCACCGGCTTCGTCGGAGGTCTTCGACGCGACTTCCTTGACCAGCTGGGCGCCCATGTTCTCGAACTTGTCCTTCAGCTCGATTTCCTTGGCGACGGAGACACCGTCCTTGGTGACGGTCGGCGCGCCGAACGACTTGTCGAGCACGACGTTGCGGCCCTTCGGACCGAGGGTGACCTTGACCGCGTTGGCGAGAACGTTGACGCCGGCGACCATGCGCGTGCGGGCGCTGTCACCAAAAACCACTTCTTTAGCTGCCATGTTGAGTTCCTCTTTCGAATTCGGGGGTGCGTGCTTACTTGCTGAAGACGGCGATCACGTCGTCTTCGCGCATGACCAGCAGGTCTTCGCCGTCGACTTTGACTTCCGAGCCGGAGTACTTGCCGAACAGGACGGTGTCGCCGACCTTCAGGTCGAGCGCGATGTTCTTGCCGCTGTCGTCCTTCTTGCCCGGGCCGACGGCGAGGATTTCGCCCTTGACCGGCTTCTCGGCCGCGTTGTCCGGGATGATGATGCCGCCAGCCGACTTCTTCTCTTCTTCAAGACGCTTGACGATCACGCGATCGTGCAGGGGACGAAGCTTCATGGTGAATCTCCAGATAGGTCAATGACTTGGTAAAACCCTGAAGAGTGCCGGAGCCGTTTTCTAGGCACGGTGTTAGCACTCTCCGATGAAGGCTGCTAATTGTTGGTGACGGGCCGGCGGGATTCAAGGGGTAGCGGCAAAACAATTTGCGGCAGGCCGATCCGTCCATGCCCCCGGGGCAAAGCCAGGGCGTGGCCCCGACACCGATGACACCCGGCCGGCGCTGGGCCATCATCGCGCGCTCGAGCAGCGGCACATAAGACACGAGTCAAGGGGAGAAACGCAATGCGCAAGGATGGGCCGCGGTGGCGGCAGATGGCCTCGGCCGCCGGCATCGCCGGTCTGGTCCTGCTGTCCGGCTGCGGCCGCAGCTCGGCCCCGCAGTCATCCGGTGGCGCGGCGCTAGGCGACTGCACGAGCGACATCGCCGGCGACGCCGCGATCATCGACGCGCTCGTACCGGACGTCGCGACGGTCCGCAAACGCCAGGTGGCGGCGGACCGCTTCGGCGACGGCTTCCGCGTCGAAGGCAATCAGGCCGAGCTCGATTACATCCATTACCTCGCCGGGCAACTGCGCAAGCTCGGCGCCAGCGACGTGCGCGAAGAACCGTATACCTTCACGTCGTGGTCGGCGAAGACAACGAAGCTCGAGGTGCTGAACGGCGCCTCGCCCGGCCCGCTGCATGTCGCGTATTTCATTCCGTCATCCGGCAGCACCGGCCCCGACGGACTGAGCGCACCGGTCACCTACCTGTCGGCGCTGTCCGGCGTCAATCTGCTCGGCGCGGTCTACGGCGCCCTGAGCCAGCAGAACCCTGCCGACATCCCGCTGGCGATCCAGGCCACGCTGCAGGACACGCTGAGCGGCGGCGTCTCGCTGACGCAGGCCATCGCGTCCGCGAATGTCGGCGGCAAGATCGTCCTGTACGACGCGCCGAAGCTGGCGCTGCCGATCGGCGCGTTCGAGGCCTTGTCGGTCTACGTCCACGACGACAATGGCACGCTGGGCCCACTGACGCCGTACACGCGGCCCTTCGTCAACGAGCTGATCCTGATCGGCGCGATCGACGCCGCGCTGAAGGCCGCCGGCGCCGCAGGGGTCATCGCCGTGCTCGATTATCCGCCGGCGGCCGCCGACAACTCCTACGTGCCGTTCGGCGGCCTGGCGATTCCCAGCGTGCCGGGCCTCTATCTCGACCGCGACACCGGCGCCGCGCTCAAGCAGCAGATCGTCGATGCCGGCGTCACGCCGCTGCAGCTGAAGATGACGCTCGACGCCAGTCAGGCCGACGCGACCTCGTACAACGTCTCGGCGCTGATACCGGGCGAGTGTGATCGGCAGATTCTGGTCAGCTCGCACAGCGACGGCCCGAACTCGATCGAAGACAACGGTCCGGCGGCGATCCTGTCGATGGCCGAATACTTCCTGCATGCGCCGGCCTCACAGCGCCGGCGCGGCCTGAAGATCGTCTTCACCGGCGGTCATTTCGCCGGCAGCCCCGGCATCAGCGCCTACATCGATGCGCATCACGACGAGCTGCAGGAAAAGGCGATGACGGCGATCGAGATCGAACACCTCGGCGCTCGCGAGTGGGACGAGCTCACGCCCGGCACGATGGCGCTCGACGGCCTGCCGGAGCCGCTGGTGCTGTACGGCGATCTCGGCAGCGTGCAGCAGGACGAAAGCGTGACGTTCGCCAGGCAGTTCGACCGCAGCCTCGTCACCGTGCCGCTGCCGTTCGGCGAAGGCGGCCCGTGGAGCAGCGACGCCGGGCTGCCGAAGATCCAGCTCATCACCGGCCCGGTATATCTGCTGAACGGCCCGCTCCCGGAAGTCTCCAGCGACTTCACCGACTACGATCTCGAACAGCGCCAGATCAAGGCGCTGATCCAGATGGTGCTGAACCTCAACACGCACTCGGCGGCGACACTGCGTGCCGATCGCAGCTTCAGCGATCTGCCGTAGCGGTGCGCTCGTGCGCGCGCTGCATCGCCATCAGGCCCTGTTCGATCATCGTCGCGATCCGCGACGCGAGCTCGTCCGGCAACAGATCGGCGATCCAGACCGCACGACAGCGCCCGGCGTCGTCGAACAACTGCAGGCTGGCATGGTGGTAACGCAGCTGCGGCGCATCGAGTACCGACCAGGCGATGCGCCGGCGCGCATCGTCGACATCGACGATGCGTTCGCGAACACGAAGGCCGTTGCCGAAGCACACCGTGCGGACCTCGCCGTCGACGACGGTATCGACGACGAAGCCCGGCACCAGACGATCGTGCAGCGCGCCGACATCGCGAACCGCGTCCCAGACCTGGGCGGTGCTCGCATTGATCAAAGCCTCACGCTGGATCGAGGCCATTTCAGTTGCCCGGCTTGAGGCAGACCGCTTCGACGTTGTTGCCGTCCGGATCGAGCAGGAACGCGGCGTAGTAGTTCGGGCCGTAGTCGGAACGCAGGCCCGGCGCGCCGTTGTCGCGGCCGCCGGCGGCCACCCCGGCATGGTGGAAGGCGTCGACCGCCGCGCGGCTGGCGGCCGCGAACGCCAGATGCACGCCGCGCACGCCGGCGTCGGCGTGCTCGTGCAGCCACAGCATCGGCCGCCCGTCCGGACCGAAGCCGCCGCCCGAGGCGTCCGCGACGTACCCGAGCGGTGCCAGCACGGCACGATAGAAGCGGCCGCTGGCCGCGAGATTTCCGATACGCAAACCGACATGGTCATACATGGCTGAGGTCTCCGGAGATGGAGACCGCAGTCTGGATGGGGCGTGCCAGGCGTTCTTGGAAAATCTTGCGGTCGCCGCGCGAGGCGTTCCGGAACATGCGCGGGGGTACGCCGGCGGCGCGCCGGAAACTGCGCACGAAGTTGGAGACGTCGTTGAAGCCGGCGTCGTACGCGACGTCGATGATCGGCTGCTCGTTCCCGACCAGCAGGCGTGCGGCACGCCGCAGCCGCGCGCGCAGCAGATACTGATGCGGCGTCACACCGAGCACACGCACGAACAGGCGCAGGAAATGGAAGGCGCTGAGACCGGCGACGCGCGCCATCGCCGCAAGGTCGATGTCCTGCACGGCCTGCGCGTCGATCCACAGCGCGGTCTCGACGGCGCGGCGACGATCCACAGCCGACGGCGACGACAGGCGATTGCCCTTGCCGGCGTGCACTGCGAGAAAGCGCGCCGCGAGCAGCAGGCCGAGCTCGTCGAGCGCGACCTCGCTGCACCCGTCGGCCGCCGCCTGTGCCAGCTCGCCGAGCACCATCAACTCCGGTACCGGCGGCATCCAGCCGGCCCGCCAACTCTGCCGTCGATCGCCGATCGTCTCGACGAGTCCCGCGTCGAAATGAAACGACAGGCACTCGTCGCCGCAGACATGATGGTCGTGCGTGCAACGGTATTCGTCGCCGGGATGACCGATCAGGAACGCGCCGGCGACCAGCTCGTATTCCCGGCCGCGCGATCGGCAGCCGAAGCTGCCGCGGCGCACATAGGAGATCGAATGACGCAGATGCTGCTCGTCGTAGGCACGCTCGCCCGGCAGCGCCCGACAACGATAGTCGGCCACCGTCAGCGCACCCTGCTTGAGGATCGTGACATCGGGCATTGCCGGCGAGGCTAGCGCCGGCCCGGCATCGCCGGCAAGCGCGACGCGCCACGCCGCATTGACGACAATGGCGCCACCCTTTCCGGAGAGTTCCGCATGATCTACCGCCTCGGCGACCGCGTTCCGCAGTTCGACGGCGAGCACTGGGTCGCCCCCAACGCCACCGTCATCGGCTCGGTGCGCTGCGCGCCCGGCGTCGGCATCTGGTTCAACTGCGTGCTGCGCGGCGACAACGACGACATCACGATCGGTGCCAACACCAACATCCAGGAAGGCTCGGTGCTGCACACCGACCCCGGCATCAAGCTGACGATCGGCGCCGACTGCACGATCGGCCACATGGTGATGCTGCACGGCTGCGAGATCGGCGACAACACGCTGATCGGCATCGGTTCGGTCGTGCTCAACCGCGCGAAGATCGGCCGCAACTGCATCGTCGGCGCCAACGCGCTGATCACCGAAGGCAAGGAATTCCCGGACAATTCGCTGATCGTCGGCTCACCGGCCAAGGTCGTGCGCACGCTGGACGAAAGCAGCGCGGCGATGCTGAAAATGCAGGCCCTGCACTACGTGCAGAACGCCAGGCGCTTCCGCGAGCAGCTGCAGCCGGTCTGAACGGATACGGCTCGCGCGCGCAGTCGGCGCTTTCTTATGGAAGCGGGCCAGGCCCGCGACCGCTGCGGCGCCGCGATCTCATCGCCAACAAAAAAGCCGCGCGAGTCGCCTCGCGCGGCTTCTTCACATCGCGGTGATTCTCACGCCATTGCTTCGTACAGCGGCAGCGTCAGGAACTCGGGGAAGTTGTCGGACAGCGACATCTCCTCGAAGATCTTCGCGGCCTGGTCGTAGGTGGCGGTGTCTTCGCCGCCGGCCGTGACGGTGGCCTTCACCTTCGCCAGTTCCTCCGGAATGATCGCGCGCACCATCGCCGCGTCGACCTTGCGGCCGTCGTCGAGCTTGCCCTTGGGGCTGACGACCCACTGCCAGATCTGCGAGCGGCTGATCTCAGCGGTGGCGGCGTCTTCCATCAGGTTGTGGATCGGCACGCAACCGTTGCCGGACAGCCACGAACCCAGATAGTGGATGCCGACGTTGATGTTGTTGCGCACGCCGGTTTCGGTGATCGGCTGTTCCGGCTGGAAGTTCATCCAGTCCTTCGGGCCGAAGGTATCGTCGCGCTGCTTGTCCCACTGGTTCGGGCGGTCGCCCAGCACCTTCTGGAACTCTTCCTGCGCCAGCGACACGAGGCCCGGATGCGCGACCCAGCCGCCGTCGAAGCCGTCACGCGCGTCGCGCGCCTTGTCGTTGCGGATGCCGGCCATGGCCTTTTCGTTGGCCGCTTCGTCGTTCTTGATCGGGATCAGCGCGCTCATGCCGCCCATCGCCGGTGCGCCACGCTTGTGGCAGGCCTTGACCAGCGCCAGCGCGTAGGCGCGCATGAACGGCACTTCCATCGTGATCGCCGCGCGGTTGGCGAGGCAGAAGTCCGTGTTGCGCTTGAACTTCTTGATGCACGAGAAGATGTAGTCCCAACGCCCGGCGTTCAGGCCCGCCGAGTGATCGCGCAGTTCGTAAAGGATTTCTTCCATCTCGAACGTCGCGAGAATGGTCTCGACCAGCACCGTCGCCTTGATCGTGCCCTTGGGCAGACCGATGTGCTCCTGCGCCATCACGAAGATGTCGTTCCACAGGCGCGCTTCCAGATGGCTCTCCATCTTCGGCAGGTAGTAGAACGGGCCGGCGCCGCGCGCGATCTGCTCCTTGGCGTTGTGGAAGAACACCAGCGCGAAGTCGAAGATGCCGCCGGACACGCGCTTGCCGTCGACCAGCACATGCTTCTCGTCGAGGTGCCAGCCGCGCGGACGGATCTGCAGGGTCGCGATCTTGTCGTTGAGCTTGTACTCCTTGCCCTTCTCGTTGGTGAAGCTGATCTGGCGGCGGATCGCGTCGTACAGGTTCACCTGGCCCTGGATCTGGTTCGACCAGTTCGGGCTGTTGGAATCCTCGAAGTCCGTCATGTAGGAATCAGCGCCCGAGTTGTAGGCGTTGATGATCATCTTGCGCTCGACCGGGCCGGTGATTTCGACGCGACGGTTTTCCAGCGCCTTCGGCAGCGGCGCGACCTTCCAGTCGCCCTCGCGGATCGCTTTGGTTTCCGGCAGGAAGTCCGGCAGTTCGCCGGCGTCGATGCGCTTCTGGCGTTCGACGCGGGCCTTCAGCAGTTCCTGGCGGCGCGGCTCGAACGCACGGTGCAGCCTGGCGACCAGCGCCAGTGCGTCCGGCGTGAGGATTTCGTCGAAGCGCGGCTGCAGCGGCGCGTTGATCTGCATGCCTTCGGGCAGTTTGAGGCTCATCGGGGGCTCCGGTCGGGTCCAAGAAACGAATCGCGATGATAGGCCTCGAAACGCGGCAGAAGAATGAACTACACTGCAAATCATCTTTTACTTTTTGTATCAACAGAGTGAATCCGCTCCGGGAAATCGAGACATTCGTGCAGGTTGCCCAGCGCGGCAGCCTCTCCGCCGCGGCGCGCGCGCTGGACCTGACGCCGGCGATGATCGGCCGCCGCATCGATGCGCTCGAAGCCCGGCTCGGCGTACGCCTGCTGACGCGCACGACGCGCAGCCTGAGCCTGACCGAGGAAGGCACGGCGTTCCTCGAGGACTGCCAGCGCATCGTCGAGGACCTTGCCAGCGCCGAGGCCAATGTGCGTCGCGGCAGCATGAGCGCCAGCGGCCACCTGCGGATCACGGCGCCGGCCGGCTTCGGCCGCCGGCACGTCGCGCCGGCCGTCGCCGACTTCCTCGCCCAGCACCCGGACGTCGATGTCTCGCTCGATCTGTCCGATCGCATCGCCGATCTCGCCAACGAAAGCATCGACTGCGCGATCCGCGTCGGCGAGCTGACCGATTCGCGGCTGGTGCGTGTGCATCTGGCCGACAACCGTCGCGTCGTCGTCGGCAGTCCGGCCTATCTGAAGCGCCGCGGCACGCCGAAACATCCGGACGAGCTGGCCGAGCACGACGGCCTCAGCCTCGGCGACACCGGCGGCCAGGCGCGCGGCTGGAGTTTCGTCGTCGACGGCGAGCTGCGCAGCGTCCGGCCACAGGGCCGCTTCGACTGCAACGACGGCGCCGTCCTGCACGAATGGGCGCTCGCCGGGCGCGGTCTGGCGTGGCGCTCGATGTGGGAGGTCAGCGACGACCTCGCCGCCGGCCGCCTGCGCGCCGTGCTGCAGGCCTTCGCCGCGCCGCCGAACGGCATCTACGCGCTGTTTCTCGAGCGCCGCCATCTGCCGCTGCGCACGCGCTTGTTCGTCGACCACCTCAAGCAGCGCTTCGGCAATCCGGCGTACTGGGGAACGCGCGAGCCGTCGGCTTGAGAAAGCAGGCCGCGGAGGCCGTACCATGCCACCACGTTTTCCGAGGAGCACCTGTCATGCGTCGTCTGCTCAGCTTGTCCCTGCTGTGGGTGCCGCTGCTGGGTCTGAGCGCCTGCGCTGCGGTCGCGCCGGACGCACCGGCACCGGTCGCCGCCGAAGCCGCCAACCCTGTGGCGACGCCACCGGCCGAGGCGGTACCGATCAGCGAGCGCCTCGCCGACTACGCCAGCGTCCGGCTGACCGCCGATCTGTCCGGCCTTGATGCCAATCAGAAAAAGATGCTCGGTCTGCTGATCCAGGCCGCCGATGTCACCAATGATCTGTTCTGGCAGCAAAGCTGGGGCGACAAGGACGCGCTGCTGCAGCGCATCGCCGATCCCGGGCGGCGCGCGTTTGCCGAATTGAACTTCGGCCCCTGGGACCGGCTGCACGCGGACGAACCCTTCGTCGCCAGCGTCGGCCCGCGACCACCCGGCGTGCAGTTCTATCCGGCCGACATGAGCAAGGCCGAGTTCGAGCAGGCCGACCTCGCCGACAAGACCGGGCTCTATACCCTCCTGCGTCGCGATGCGCAGGGTCGGCTCGTCACCGTGCCCTACCACGAGGCGTACAAGGCCGATCTGGCGAAAGCCGCCACGCTGCTGCGCGAGGCCGCGACGCTGTCGAAGAACCGCGACTTCATGAAGTATCTGAGGATGCGCGCCGACGCCCTGCAAAGCGACGACTACCAGCCCAGCGACTACGCGTGGATGGCGATGAAGACCAATCCGATCGACATCGTCATCGGTCCCATCGAAACCTACGAAGATCAGGTGTTCGGCTACAAGGCCAGCTACGAAAGCTACGTGCTGATCAAGGACCGGGCCTGGAGCGCACGACTCGCCCGCTTCGCCAAATACCTGCCGGAGCTGCAGCGCGAGCTGCCGGTGCCGGCGAAATACAAGGCCGAGACACCGGGCTCGGATGCCGACCTGAACGCCTACTTCGCGGTTTACTACGCGGGCAACGCCGATGTCGGCGCCAAGACCATTGCCATCAACCTGCCGAACGACGAGCAGGTGCAACTGAAGGCCGGCACCCGCCGCCTGCAGCTGGAGAACGTGATGAAGGCGAAGTTCGACAGCATCATGCTGCCGATCGCCAAAACCCTGATCGCCGAAGACCAGCAATCGCATCTGAGTTTCGACGCGTTCTTCCAGAACACCATGTTCCACGAGGTCGCGCATGGCCTCGGCATCAAGAACACGCTGGACGGCAAGGGCACGGTGCGACAGGCGCTCAAGGATCAGGATTCGAGCTTCGAGGAAGGCAAGGCCGACATCCTCGGTCTGTACATGGTCGCCAAGCTCGCCGACAAGGGCGAGCTGGACAAGACCAGGCTGATGGACAACTACGTGACCTTTCTCGCCGGCATCCTGCGCTCGGTTCGCTTCGGTGCCACCGACGCGCACGCCAAGGCCAACATGGTGCGCTTCAACTTCTTCGCACAGGAGGGCGCATTCACCCGCGATCCGGCCAGCGGCCGCTATCGCGTCGATTTCACGCGCATGACCGAGGCCATGAACGCGCTGTCGGCAAAGCTGCTGACGATCCAGGGCGACGGCGACTACGCCGCCGCGCGGGCGCTGACCGACAGCATGGGCAAGGTCGGTCCGACTCTCGCCGCGGACCTGAAGAAGCTCGATGCCGCGCACATTCCGGTCGACATCCGCTTCGAGCAGGGCGCCGCCGTGCTCGGCCTCGATTCCGCCACGACACCGAACTGAGTCGTCAGCACGGAAAGGGCCCGACGCGAACAGGTCGCGCCGGGCCCTTTTGCATGCACCGGCTCAGATCACGCTGAGCTGCACGTCGACGTTGTTGCGCGTCGCATTCGAGTACGGGCAGACCTGATGCGCCTTGGCGACCAGCGCCTCGGCATCGGCACGGGCCAGACCCGGCAGCGACACCGCAAGTGCGATCTCCAGACCGAAGCCGCCTTCCGAGCGCGGGCCGATGCCGACCGTGGCCTTGACCGTCGTGTCGGCCGGCACCTTCGGGCCGCCCTGCGCTGCGACGGCTTTCATCGCGCCGATGAAGCAGGCCGAGTAGCCCGCGGCGAACAGCTGCTCCGGATTGTTGCCATCGCCGCCGCCGCCGAGTTCCTTCGGCGTGCTGAGCTTGACGTCGAGGGCACCGCCTTCGACGACGCTGCGGCCGTCACGGCCGCCGGTGGCGGTAGCGCTGGTGCGATAGAGAACATTGACTGACATGGGGCACTCCTTGGCTTGTGGATTCTGGATGCGGCCGGCGATTTTTGGATGGATCGCCGCGCCCGACAGGAGTTAATTTACGTCAAATTAAATTGTGTACAAAATAATTTATGGGAATATGGCGCACGAGAATTATGCAATTCAATTGCGCACAATATAATCTTCCGCAAGGAGCCTGCCGGCTCCGCCCTGCTCCCGGACTGCCGCCATGACCCGACCGACCGACACCTTCGAAGACGCCGCCCTGAAGCTGTCGAACCAGCTGTGCTTTGCCGTGTATTCGACGGCGCTGGCGTTCAACAGTGTCTACAAGCCCCTGCTCGACAAGCTGGGCCTGACCTATCCGCAATACCTCGTGATGCTGGTGCTGTGGGAAGGCGACGACCTGCCGGTCAAGGACATCGGCCAACAACTGCATCTGGACTCCGGCACGCTGACGCCGCTGCTCAAGCGTCTGGAAAGCGCCGGCCTGCTGGCGCGCAGGCGTAGCGCCGTTGACGAACGCCAGGTTCGCATCACGCTGACAGCTGCCGGCCGCCGTCTTCGCGAGAAAGCGAAGACCGTGCCCTTGCACATCATGCAGGCCTGCGCACGCTCGACGCCGGCGATGCTGGAATTGAAGGACGATCTGCTGGCGCTGCGCGACCAGCTCAACGCGACCGATTGAGAAGCGAAGCGTGCCGGCCCGCGCGCCGGCCGCGCCGGATCGATGCTGCGTGAATGCCGGCTCAGGGCGCCGGGGTGCTGTGGCCGACGTACTCGAAGCGCGGCACCGACACGCCGCCGCCCGTGCTGACGACTTCGTTCCAGACCGCGAGTCGTCGCGTGCTCATCGGCAAGCCCTCGCGCACATACAGGCGCGTGTAGACGACGACGATCTCGTCGTTCTCGTCGGCCCGCGCCAGGCCCAGCGCAAGGTAGTGCTGTCCCTTGTAGTGACGATAGACACCGGGTCGGAAATCGGGGCTTTGCATGATGGATCGCGGCCGTGAATTCACCGCAGCTTCGCAAATTCCGGCGTGTCATGCCGCGCCGGCGATGGCGATGACGATGACTCGTCTGTACGGGTGACCGCCGCGCGACGGCGGCGCGCTAGAGTCGAGGCCGCAAGAACGGTCGGACGCCATCGCGCGCAGGCCGTCATCCACGGGAGAAAAGCTTATGAAGTCAGCTGGCATCGCCGCGCATGCGCGCGGGATTCTGTTCGGCATTGCCGCATCGCTGGCGCTGGCCAGCACCGCACAGGCCGCGTCGCAGATCGACAACGCCGCCCTGTCGAACGACGCCGACGGCAGCAACTGGGCGGCCAACGGCCGCACTTTCGACGAGCAGCATTTCAGCCCGCTGACACAGATCAACACGCAGAACATCGGCAAGCTCGGGCTGGCGTGGTCGCTGGACTTCGACGATGTCTGGAACATGGCGACGATGCCGGTCGAGGTCGACGGTGTGGTCTACGTCGCCGCCGGCTATTCGGTGATCCACGCCGTCGATGTGCGCACCGGCAAGCTGCTGTGGAAATACGATCCGCATGTCGGCGTGCGCAAGATGCGCATGGCCTGGGGCATTCGCGGCCTGACGTACTGGAACGGCAAGATCTACGCCGGCGTGCAGGACGGCCGCCTGTTCGCACTCGATGCGCACACCGGCGAGCTGGTCTGGGAAACGCAGACCACCGAGCCGGACGACAACCGCTACATCACCGGCGCGCCGCGCGTCTGGCAAGGCACGGACGGCCGCGCGCGCGTGATCATCGGCCAGGGCGGCGCGGACTTCGGCCACGTGCGCGGCTATGTCACGACCTACGACGCCGAAACCGGCCAGCAAATCTGGCGCTGGTGGATCGTGCCCGGCAATCCGGCCGACGGCTTCGAGAACAAGGCCATGGAAATGGCCGCCAAGACCTGGCACGGCAAGTGGTGGGAGAACGGCGGCGGCGGCACCGCGTGGAACGCGATGACCTATGACCCGAAATACAACCGCGTCTACATCGGCACCGGCAACGGCGGCCCCTGGAACGCCAAGCTGCGTTCGCCGGGCGGCGGCGACAACCTGTTCCTGTGCTCGGTCGTCGCGCTCGATGCCGACACGGGCGAATACGTGTGGCACTACCAGACCACGCCCGATGAAAGCTGGGATTTCACGTCGACGATGGACATCGAGCTGGCGACGATCGAGATCGACGGCAAACCGCGCGACGTGATCCTGCACGCACCGAAGAACGGCTTTTTCTATGTCATCGATCGCGCGACCGGCAAGCTGATCTCGGCCGAGAAGCTCGGCAAGGTCACCTGGGCCAAGTACGTCGACATGAAGACCGGCCGCCCGGTCGAGAACAAGGGCGCGCGCTATGAAGATGGCGAGGCGATGATCTGGCCGGGCTCGGCCGGCCTGCACAACTGGCCGCCGATGAGCTACAGCCCCGACACCGGGCTGGTCTACATCCCCGCGCACGAGATGGCCGGCTACTACAACGACGCCGGTCGCGACCCCAGCACCTGGAAGATGAGCAAGGGCGACGTCATGGGCCTCGATGGCTTCTTCGACGACGTGCCGAAGAACGCCGGCTCGAGTTCGATGCTGGCCTGGAATCCGGTCACGCAGAAGAAGGCCTGGGAGGAACCGACGCCCGGCGCCAACAACGGCGGCGTGATGGCCACCGCCGGCGGCCTCGTGTTCCAGGGACAGGCCGACGGCAAGTTCGTCGCGCACGACGCAAAAACCGGCAAGGTGGTCTGGAGCTTCGACATGGGCGTCGGCTCCATGGGTTCGCCGATCAGCTATGAAGTCGATGGCAAGCAGTACATCAGCATTCCGGCCGGCTGGGCCGGCGGGCAGATGCTGCTGGGTTCGCTGTCGGCGCAGCATGGCTGGGTCGGTCGCGACCATCCGCGTCGACTGCTGACCTTCGTGCTCGATGGTGACGCCAGGCTGCCGCCGACACCACCACCGGCGCAGGTCGCGCCGCTCGCGGCACCGGAGTTCAAGATCGACCCCGCGCTCGCCGAAAAGGGCAAGTACGTCTACCAGCAATGCGTGATCTGCCACGGCGTCGCCGCTGTCGCCGGCGGCTACGCGCCGGACCTGCGCGCCTCGCAAATTCCGCTGTCGACCGCGGCATTCACTGCCGTCGTCCGCGACGGCGGCCTGCTCGCGCGCGGCATGCCGCAGTTCAGCGAACTGTCCGACGAGGACATCCTCGCGCTGCAGAACTACATTCGCGATCGCGCACGCTACAAGCCCTCGGCCTGGGATCAGATCAGGACCGGCTGGCACTTCCTGATGTTGATGCTGAAGATGAAACTGAAAGCGCTGTTCGGCTGAGATCCGCCATTGCGGGAGCGCGCCCCGATGCGCTCCCGCTGAACCGCGACGCTCAGGAGGCGCTGCGCTGCTCGCGACGCTTCCTGATCAGCAGCACCAGCGCCGCGAGCAACAGGCCGGCCAGTGCCGAACCAAGCAGCATGACCGCGGCGGAGGCGGTGATCATGCCGAGCTTGCGCATCATCGACAGCACCGAATCGATCGTCGGTCCACTCTGCACCGGCGCCGGGGCCGCTTGCGCGGCGCCGTGTCCCTGCTCATCGAGTGGGCGCACGTAAACCGGCGCCGGCGCCGGGGTCTGGTCTGTCGCCGGTGGCGGCGCTGCCGGCGGATCGGCAGCCAGCGACGGCAAACTCGCAGCGGCGATGGCGCCGCCCAGCGCCACCGCGATCAGGACAGGTTTGAAAGTCATCGCGCATTTTACGCACAGCAGCAGTCGCCGCTGAAAAAACGGTGCCGGGGACCTCGCGGACACGCGCGTACAATCGGGCGGACACTTCGTGTCGGACCGACGGGCTTGCATGCACGCACTGGTATTTGACGGCGACCTGATCGTCACCATCCTGCAGATCATCACGATCGACGTTCTGCTCGGTGGCGACAACGCGGTCGTCATCGCGCTGGCCTGTCGCCAGCTGCCGCCGGAGTTGCGTGGCAAGGGCATCTTCTGGGGCACATTCGGCGCCATCGTGTTGCGCATCGTGCTGGTGTTCTTCGCGCTCGAACTGCTGGCTTTCCCATACCTGCGTCTGGCCGGCAGCGTGCTGTTGCTGTGGATCGGCATCAAGCTGTTGCTGCCGGAAGCCGACGACCACGCCGGGATTCCGGCCAGCACCCATCTGCTTGGCGCGATCCGCACGGTGATCGTCGCGGACACCGTGATGAGCCTCGACAACGTGGTCGCGATCGCCGGCGCCGCCAACGGCCACATCGGCCTGGTCGCCGCCGGCATCCTGATCAGTGTGCCGATCATCGTCTGGGGCAGCCAGCTCGTGCTGCGCCTGATGGACCGCTTCCCGATCGTCATCACGTTCGGCGCCGCGCTGCTTGGCTGGATCGCCGGCGAGATGGTGCTCGACGATCGCGCGCTCGCTATCAGGCTCGGCGCGCTGCCACCGTGGTCGCACTATGCCGTGCCGCTGGCCGGCGCCCTGCTGGTGATCGGCATCGGCCACACGCTCGCGAAGCACAGGCAGCGGCGCAAGATCGGCCGCTGAGCGCAGCCCGCTTTCGCAGCGGCGCTTGCCGCCTGCCACCGGCCCCGTAACACCAAGGTGTTATTTGAGCCCCGGCCGGCCTGCGGTACAAAGACTCCAGGCATCGTCCGTCGCGACCCGATCCGGGAGTCGGCGGTCATCAGCGCATTTCGACACGCGCCATAACCAGCGAGGAGAGCGGCAATGACGATCCGGCGAAAACTGCGGATTGCGTTTGGATTTGTGGGCCTGCTGACGGGCATGGCGATCGTCGGCAGCGCTCAGGCTGCGGCAACGACACCGACCGTTGTCGATCTGTGGCCGGCATCGGTTACCGATCACGCCCCGACCCGCGGTCCGGAACGCAGCGGCACCGAAGGCAAGGGTCTTGGGGCGGTCTCCAACATCAGCCGCGCGCGCATGGCGATCTATCAGCCGGCGCACCCGAACGGGACAACGGTCGTGATCATGGGCGGCGGCGGCTATTTCCGCATCCAGATCTCGAACGAAAGCCTGCCGGTCGCACAATGGCTGAATGCGCTCGGTGTCACGGCCGCGGTGCTCTACTACCGACTGCCGGCAGACGGCTGGAAGGCGGTCGCGCCATTCCAGGACGGCCAGCGCGCGGTGCGCATCCTGCGCGCGCACGCGACCGAGTACGGCATCGATCCGCACAAGATCGGTGTGCTCGGCATGTCGGCCGGCGGCAATCTCGCCGGCATCACCGAAACCCGTTTCGACGATCCGCTGTACGACGCGGTCGATGCCAGCGACAAGGTGTCGGCACGTCCCGACTTCGCGGCGCTGATCTTCCCGGTGATCTCGCTCAAGGGCGCGCTCAACACCACGCGCAGCCGTCGCGAGCTGAACACGCAGAGTGACGCCGACGACGCCTACTCCGCCGAGCTGCACGTCACGCATGCCACGCCGCCGACCTTTCTGGCGCATGCCGCAGACGACCCGATCGCCAACGTCGGCCACAGCCTGGTGATGTTCAACGCGCTGCACGCGGCGCAGGTTCCGGCCGAGCTGCACGTCTTCGAGAAAGGTGGTCATGGCTGGGGGCTCGGCGCGCCGGGCACGCTGGTCTCGGCCTGGCCGCGCCTGTTCGCGAGCTGGGCCCGCAGTCACGGCTTCATGGACAGCGCGCGCACCGCAGCAGCAGCGAAGCAGCCGGCGCCATCCGATGCCGACGATGCCGGTGACGACGACGCCGACGATTCCGACGGCCGCATGCGCGACTGATCGCGCCGCAGTCCTTTCCTCTTCCATCATTCAAGGGTGATCCCATGATCCCGTTCCGCAAGACCGTGCTCGCCACCGTGGTCGGCAGCTCGCTGCTGGCGATATCCCTGCCGGCGCTCGCCGACGACACGTCCAACGCGGCGCTGATGCGCCTGATCAAGCAGCAATCCGAGCAGATCGAACTGCTGCAGAAGCGTCTCGCCGCCGTCGAAGCCAGGGAAGCCGGCACGGCGGCGGCGGGCGACGCTGCGGCTGCGCAGGCTGCCGAGAAGAAAGCGGAAGTCGACGCCGCCGTCGCCGATTCGCAGCAAGGCCAGCTCGATCAGATGCAGGCACAGCTGGCACAGCTGGCCGGCGGCAGCAGCGGCAACGGCAACATCCGCTGGCGCAACGGCGGTCCGGAGTTCCGCAGCAGCGACGGCTTCTTCACGTTCCAGCCGCGCGGCCGCATCATGCTCGACTTCTCCAGCACGCACGGCTCGTCGTATGACGAGCGCAACATCAGCGGCACCGCCGCGCGCAATCTGCGACTCGGTGCCGACGGCGACATCGGCAAGCTCGGTTACAAGATCGATGTCGATTTCGCCGACAACCTCACGTCGGTCAAGGACGCCTGGCTGTCGTACAGCACGCGGCCGTTCGGCCTGCCGATCACCTACTACGTCGGCAACAAGCTCAAGGATCGCAGCATCGAAGGCTCGGGCACGATGTCGCGGCAGCCGTTCATGGAGCGCAACGCAGTTGCCAACGTCGGCGCCGGCGTGAACGGCTACTACGGGCTGGGCGGCTACGTGAAGGCCTACGGCTCGAACTGGCATGTCGGCGCCAGCATCACCGGCGACGACATCGACAACACGGGCGACAACAGCGATTCGCTGATGTACGCCATCCGTGCCACCTACAACCCGATCAAGGGCCGCCAGGGCTTCATCCATCTCGGCAGCTGGTACTACTACGAGAAGCTCGGCAAGGACATCACGTCGATCAATAACGTGCCGCGCATCGGTCAGAACTTCAACGACAATCTGCGCATCTCGTCGAGTTCGATCGCCGATCCGACGCGCGACGAGGCCTATGGCTACGAGCTCGGCGGCGTGTTCCGCAACTTCTGGGGTTTCGGCGAGTGGACACGCCGGCGCATCGATTCGTCGTCCGTCGACGTCGTCGATCGCCATGCGAGTTCAGTATCGGCCGGCTGGCTGATCACCGGCGAGAAGCCGGGCTTCTCGTCACGTTCCGGCGTCTGGGGCACGACCAAGGTGCTGAGCCCGGTCACCTCGGGTGGCTGGGGCGCCTGGGAACTGGCAATGCGCTTCGACCGCTACGACTTCCGCGATGCGCCCAACGGCGGCACCGGCAGCAGCAACACCATCGGCCTGAACTGGTACCTCAACGACTGGTCGCGCGTGATGCTCGACTACGTCGACTGGAATACCAACAACCGCGTCGGCAGCTACAAGGGGCCGGACGACGGCGACTCGGTTGGCCTGCGCATGCAGATCTCGTTCTAACACTCGCGACTGACGGAGACTCCACATGACGATCGAACATTCCGGTGCGGCTCGCGAGCGCCGCCTGCCCGCCCTGAGTCTGATGGCCGGCGCCTGCCTCGCGCTGTCGCTGCAAGGTTGCATCCAGCGCGATCATCCGGACAGCGGCAGCGGCGATACCGGTGGCGGCGGCGATGGCGGCACGACGCCGGGTGTCTGCGCCAATCTGCCTGCCGCGCTGACCCAATACAAGGGCGGTGATGCGCTCGGAGAGGAACTGACGCTGAGCCTCGACCCGGCAACGCTGGCCTACACGATCACGGTCGATGCCAGTGTCCAGCGCGCTGCCGCCAGCACGCGCAGCGGTACGCTGGCCCAGGTGGATGGCTGCACCTACACCAGCGGCGAATCCGGTGCGGTCTTCACGCTGTCCGCCAACGGCGTGGTCGAAGGGGGCGTGCAGACGCCGGCCGGCGACAGCTTCACGCCGCTGCTCGCGTTCCGCGATACCTACAACAATGCCGATGCACCGACCGCCTTCAACGATGTCGCACTGATCTTCAACGCCGTCGGCGTGCAGACCGAAGCCGGCGTCACCAGCTCGTACGCCGGTTCCGGCCGCCTGCGCAACGCCGGCACCGTGCAGTTCTGCACCGACGCGACGACCGGCGGCTTCACCGTCTACTCATCGAGCTGCGCGGACACCGCCAAGGGTTACATCAGCTACAACGCCACGCACGACGCTTTCGACTTCTACACCACCGATCCGGCGGGCAGCGCCGTCACCACCGGCGGCACGCTCAGCGGTTCGGTGATCCTCGGCGAAGCGGGAACCACGATCGTGCCGCTGCAGCTGGTGCGCAATTCGGCGACGAGTTTCGGCATGCGCATCCTGACGCTGCAGGACACCCTGCCGTCCGGCACTGCCGACGGCAGCTACGCGGTGGTCGACAGCGCCGGCAGCAACGCCGACGCCAGCTGGTCCGGTGATGCGTTTACCCGCGCCGGCAGTGCCGCGACGCTGGCCTATGACACGCCGGTGCCCGGCGTGGTCGAAGCCAGCGGCGCGCTCAGCGGCCATCTGATCTATGCCGGCGGCGTCTACGGCTTCGTGCCGGCGGCGGACGGTGCGGCGTTCGAAGTCGGCGTCGCGAACTGACGGCCACGAGACGGTCGCGCTTGCGCGGCCGTCTCCGCTGTCCCAAGGTAAGCGCATGCCCGCCGACGGCGTTCCGCCCGATGACCCTGCGCCGATGAAGCTGCTGATTGCCGACGATCACCCGCTGTTCCGCATCGCGATCTCGCACGCACTGCAGGGCATGCTGGCCGGCAGCGCACCGGTCGAAGCCTCGAGCCTGCGTACGCTCGAAGAGGCCGTGCACGCGCACGCCGATCTCGATTTGGTGCTGCTCGATCTGCACATGCCGGGCGCGCGCGGCTTCTCGTCGCTGGTGTTCCTGCGCGGCGAACGCCCGGACCTGCCGGTAGTCGTGATCTCGTCGAACGACCATCCCCGCACGATCCGCCGCGCACAGCAGTTCGGCGCCGCCGGGTTCATCCCGAAATCGACGCCGGTCGCGAGAATGATCGAGGCGCTGCAGACGGTACTCGACGGCGGCGTCTGGTTTCCGCCGCTTGCCGAAAAGAGCGAAGCGGACGAACAGCTGGCAGCCAGGCTCGCGCAGCTCACGCCGCAACAGGTGCGCGTGCTGATGTGCCTGGCCGACGGACTGCTCAACAAGCAGATCGCCTAC
Organism: Solimonas terrae; assembly: GCF_011067135.1. Taxonomy (GTDB): domain Bacteria; phylum Pseudomonadota; class Gammaproteobacteria; order Nevskiales; family Nevskiaceae; genus Solimonas; species Solimonas terrae. The sequence goes on along the minus strand of NZ_JAAMOW010000002.1, from coordinate 407,522 downwards.
GAGCTGGGGCTGGCCGAGAACACGGTCAAGGTTCATGTCACCGCGATCCTGCGCAAGCTCGAGTGCCACAGCCGCATGCAGGCGGCACTGCTGGTCAAGGCGCTGGAACCCGATCCGCCTCCCGAGCGTGAACGTGCGCCGGGCGACGGGGATTCAGACGCGGCGGACGACGAGCCGGCTGATCAGCGCTCGTAAGGCGGCCGGCCGGATCGGCTTGGCGAGAAAGCCCCAGCCGGCCTCGCGGGCGCGCGCCAGCAGTGCCGCGTCGCGCTCCGCCGAGATGACGATCACCGGCACGCTGCGGCCCCAGCGTGCGTTCAGTGCCGGCAGGCAGTCCGGACCTTCGCCGCTGCCGAGCCGGTAGTCGAGCAGCATCAGGTCGGGCACCGCCTGCGGATCGGCCGCGGCGAGCGCGGCTTCGGCATCGGCGTAAAGGCCGACCGTGCATCCCCAGGTTTCGAGCAGGGCGCGCGTCGCTTCGCGCACGCGCCCGTCGTCGTCCAGACACCAGAGCCGCAAGCCGCGCAGCGGTGAATCGTCGATGCGCGCCGGTGCCGGCGTCGTCACCGCAATGCGCGCCGGATCGCCGCGCGGCACGGTGACCGAGAACACACTGCCGCGGCCCGGCCACGAACGCAGCGCGACGCGATGACCGAGCAGTCGAGCGACGCGCTCGACGATCGCCAGGCCCAGCCCGGCACCGCGCTCCTGGGCATTGCGGCCGGTATCCAGCCGCCGGAACTCCTCGAAGATCACCGCGCGCTGGGCGTCGGGAATGCCGACGCCGGTGTCCCAGACCTCGATGCGCACGGCCTCGCCGGCGCGCCGGCAGCCGAGCACGATGCGTCCGCGCGGCGTATAGCGGATCGCGTTCGACAGGAAGTTCTGGACGATGCGGCGCAGCAGGTCTTCGTCGGTATGCACGATCGCGCGCGTCGGCACGTAGTCGAGGCGCAGGCCGCGCGACTCTGCGAGCACACCGAACTCGCGCGCCAGCGTGTCGAGCAGCGCGTCCAGCCGCAGATCGCGCCGACGCACATCGAGCGTGCCGGATTCCAGACGCGAAATGTCGAGCAGTCCGGCGAGCAGCGCGTCCTGTGCCGACAGGGCCTCGTCGACGTTGTCGATCAGGGTCTGCGCCTCGCCCGCCGCAACGCGGTTGCGCAAGGCCGAAACGAACATGCGCGCAGCGTTGAGCGGCTGCAGCAGATCGTGGACTGCGGCCGCGACGAAGCGCGTCTTGTAGAGATTGGCGCGCTCTGCCTCGCCCTTGGCCAGCTGCAGATCTTCGGTACGTTCCTCGATGCGGCGTTCCAGCGTGACCGCCAGCGTACGCAGATCGCGCGCCGCGTTCTTGTACTGGGTGATGTCGGCGTAGCTGGTGACGAAGCCGCCGCCCGGCAGCGGATTGCCGCGAATCTCCAGCACCGTGCCGTCCGGGCGTTCGCGCTCGTGCAGATAGGGCGTGCCGGCGCGCAGGTGTTCGAGGCGGCGGCGAATCGCCTCGTCGTAGTCGCCGTCGCCGAGCAGGCCGCGCTGCGCGTTGAAACGGAACAGATCGTCGATCGGCCGGCCGATCTGCATCAGCTCCGACGGGTAGCGGAAGATGTCGACATAACGCTTGTTCCAGGCTACCAGCCGCAGCTCGGCATCGACGACGCTGACACCCTGCGGCAGATGATCGAGGCTTGCGCTCTGGCCGAGCGCGGCACGACGCGCCGCTTCGACGACGCCGTCGCGCGCGGTGCGCAGCGCCGCCGCATGCTGCTTGACCATCTCTTCGAGTTCCTCGCGACTGCGCTTGCGCAGGCTCGCCAGCCGGGCGCGGCTCTGCACGAACAGCGCGAGCAGCAGCAGCGCCAGCCAGGCACCGGCCGCGGCGAGCCCGGCGATCCGTCCGGCGGCACGCGCCGCTGCGGTATCGCGCAGCAGATGCAAGGTCCAGTGCTCGCCACTCAGCGGCAGCGATTGCCAGAGCACGTCGAGACGCACGCGCGGTGCGTCCGGTGCCTTGATCTGCACACGCCGCAGGCGGTCACCCGCCGGCGGCGCCACCGGCAGGTCCAGCGCGCGCAGCGGCAGATCCGCGTATTGCCGGCTGCGGCCGATCTGCGCCGCTTCGTCCGCCGCCAGCGGGTGCAGTTCGCGGTAGCGCCAGGCCGGCCGGTTGGCGAGAAAGATCACCCCGTGTTCGTCGGACAGGAAGACGATGTCGGTGCTGGTCGCCCACTGCGTCTCCAGCTCCTGCAGATCGAGCTTGATGACCACCACGCCCAGCACCGCGCCGGCTGCATCGTGGACGGCCTCGGAGAGAAAATAGCCGGCGACGCCGGTGGTCGCACCGACGCCATAGAAACTGCCGTGGCCGGTGCTGACCGCTTGCTGGAAATAGGGCCGGAACGCGTAGTCGTAGCCGACATTGCTCGACGGCAGGCGCCAGTTGCTGGCGGCAATGCTCAGACCGCGACGATCGATCAGCGTCAGGGTCGACGAGCGCGTGACCCCGTTGACCTCTTCGAGTCGCGCATCGAGGCGCGCGCGCGCGGCCGCATCCGGCGGCCCGCTCAGTGCCTGTCGCAGCTCCGGTTCCAGCGCCAGTACCGCCGGCAGGGTGCGGTAGCGATCGACATAGCGACGCAAGGCATCGGCGTAGAGCTGCAGTTGCACGCGCGCCTGCGCGGCGTCCTGTTCGAGCGCGCGGCGCCCGGCATAGTGCGCCACCAGCAGACCGATCAGCAGCGCGCCGCCGAGCAGCAGCATGGCCAGCGCCAGCGCGTGGCGATACGCACGCAGCCGCGCCTTCAGCGACCAGCGCACGGCAGCTCCCGCCTTGGCATGCTCGGACCCATGCCGCATTCTGTCATCTGCCCATCGGCGCCGCGTCGCGGTAGTCCTAAGGTGTTATTGGAATGCCGACGGGGGACTGACATCCTCGCCTCATTCCGATGGCTTGCGTTGGAGCGCGCGCGGAAATGAAATCGAAGGCCTCACGTTTCTATCTGGTCGTGCTGTCGGCCATCATCGCCGGCGGACTGCTCGGCCATTTCGCGCCGGGCATCGCCGTGCAGCTCAAGCCGCTCGGCGACGGTTTCATCGCCCTGATCAAGATGCTGATCGCGCCGGTGATCTTCCTGACGGTCGTGCTCGGCGTCGCCGGCGTCGCCGACGTCAAGAAGGTCGGCCGCGTCGGCGGCAAGGCCATCCTGTATTTCGAGGTCGTGTCCAGCTTCGCGCTGCTGATCGGCCTGCTGGTCGTCAATCTGCTGAAACCCGGCGCCGGCTTCGACGTCGACCCCGCGACGCTCGATGCCGGCGCGGTCGCGCATTACGCGCAGCAGGCGCACGAGCAGTCGACCGTGCAGTTCCTGATGCACATCATTCCCAAGACCTTCATCGACGCGTTCACCGGCGATGGCGATCTGCTGCAGGTGCTGCTTCTCGCCCTGCTGTTCGGCTTCGCGCTGATGCAGATCGGCGAGGCAGCGAAGCCCGTCGTCGGTCTGCTCGAAAGCCTGTCGCAGGCGTTCTTCCGCATGATCGCGATGGTGATGAAGCTGGCGCCGCTCGGCGCCGGTGGCGCGATGGCGTTCACCATCGGCAAGTACGGCGTCGACAGTCTCGGTCCCCTGCTCAAGCTGATGGGCTGCTTCTATCTGGCCTGCGTGCTGTTCGTGCTGCTGGTGCTCGGCGGCATCGCGCGCGTCACCGGCTTTTCGATCCTGCGCTTCCTGCGCTACATCCGCGACGAGTTGCTGCTGGTGCTGGGCACTTCGTCGTCGGAATCGGCACTGGTGCCCCTGATGCAGAAGCTCGAACGGCTGGGCTGCCCGCGCGCCATCGTCGGCCTGGTGATCCCCAGTGGCTACTCGTTCAATCTCGACGGCACCAACATCTACCTGACGCTGGCGGCGATCTTCGTCGCACAGGCGCTGAACGTCGATCTGACGCTGACCCAGGAACTCACGCTGCTGGCGGTGGCGATGCTGACGTCGAAGGGCGCGTCCGGCGTCACCGGTACCGGCTTCATCACGCTGGCCGCGACCTTGACCGTCGTACCCTCGGTGCCGGTCGCCGGCCTCGCGCTGATTCTCGGCATCGACCGCTTCATGAGCGAGGCGCGCGCAATCACCAACATCATCGGCAACGGCGTCGCCACCATCGTCGTTTCGCGCTGGGAGCACGAACTCGATGTCGAGCACCTGAATCGCGAGCTGCACGCCCCATCCGACGAAGTGCCGTCGGCATTGCAGCTCGACGGCCGTGCCTGAGGCCCTCGATACACGAGGCCTGCGGCCCCGCACTCGGGATGACCGGCGAAGGGCGTGCTGGTCGCACCACAAGCCGTTCATGCCGAGTGCCGCGCGCAGCGCGGTGTATCGAGGCACGCGCCGCCGCGCGCTTCAATCCTCGCTGATCCGCGAGTGCGCCCTGGTGTCGCGCATGCCGACGTAGATCAGCAGCGAAATCGCGATGCACACCGTCACATACCAGGCGTAACCGCTTTCATGGCCGACATGCTTGAACCACAGCGCGATGTACTCGGCCGTGCCGCCGAAGATCGATACGGTCAGTGCGTATGGCAGCCCGACCCCGATCGCGCGGATTTCGGTCGGGAACAACTCGGCCTTGACGATGGCGTTGATCGACGTGTAGCCGCTGACGATCAGCAGCGCGCCCATGATCAGCCAGAACGCGCCCCAGACCGTCCTGATCTCGCCGAGCGCCGACAGGATCGGCACCGTCAGCAGCGTGCCGAGCACGCCGAACGCGATCAGGATCGGACGCCGGCCGATGCGATCGGACAAGGCGCCGATGAGCGGTTGCAGCAGCATGTAGAGAAACAGCGTCGCGGCGGAAATCAGGGTCGAGTCGGCCTTGCTGAAGCCGGCGGTATTGACCAGATATTTCTGCATGTACGTGGTGTAGGTGTAAAAAGCCAGGGTGCCGCCCATGGTCAGGCCGACGACGGTGGCAAGTGCCTTCGGATGCCTGGCCAATTCGCGCAGCAGACCGGTGTCGCGCAGCGCACCGCGACGCTGGAACGATTCGGTCTCCGCCATGCTGCGGCGCAGAACCATCGCGACGATCGCGCAGCCGGCGCCGATCACGAACGGAATGCGCCAGCCCCAGCTCTCCAGCTGCGCCGGCGTCAGCAGCACGAACTGCAGCAGGATCAGCACGCCGATCGCCAGCAACTGACCGGCGATCAGGGTCACGTACTGGAAGCTCGAATAGAAACCACGGTGTTCGCGTGTCGCCATTTCCGACAGATAGGTCGCCGACGTACCGTACTCGCCGCCCAGCGACAGCCCCTGCACGAGACGCGAGATCACCAGCAGGATCGGCGCGGCGACACCGATCGTCGCGTAGCCCGGCGTCAGCGCGATCGCCAGCGAACCGAAGCACATCAGCCAGACCGACAGCAGCAGCGCCGCGCGACGCCCGTGACGGTCGGCATACCAGCCGAGCAGCCAGCCCCCGATCGGCCGCATCAGAAAGCCGATCGCGAACACCGCGGCGGTGTTGAGCAGCTGCGTGGTGCGGTCGCCCTCCGGAAAGAAGGCTTTCGCGAAATACAGCGAAAACGCCGAGTAGACGTACCAGTCGTACCACTCGACGAGGTTGCCGATCGATCCGCTGAAGATCGAGCGGATGCGGACGGCGGTGCGTGGCGGTGCCTCGGGCATCGGGACTCCTGGTCACGGCCGCGACACCGGCGCAGCCTCGCGCCGATTGTGCAACATCGTGGCGCCGCCATCGGCCGGTCTGCGCCGTATTCCCTATAATCGCCGCCTGCTCGCGACCCCCGACGCGAACCCGATCCGAAGACCCATGCGCGACCTCAAAGCCCTTCGCCAAGCCGCTCTCGACTATCACGAGTTTCCGGTGCCCGGAAAACTCGCGGTCACGCCGACCAAGCAGATGACCAATCAGAGCGATCTGGCGCTCGCCTACTCGCCCGGCGTCGCCGCCGCCTGCGAGGAGATCGCCGCCGATCCGGTCAACGCCTATCGCTACACCGCGCGCGGCAATCTCGTCGCCGTCGTCAGCAACGGCACCGCGGTCCTCGGTCTCGGCACGATCGGTCCGCTCGCCGCCAAGCCGGTGATGGAAGGCAAGGCCGTGCTGTTCAAGAAGTTCGCCGGCATCGACGTGTTCGACATCGAGCTCGACCAGCGCGATCCGGACAAGCTGATCGAGATCATCGCCGCACTGGAACCGACCTTCGGCGGCATCAATCTCGAGGACATCAAGGCGCCGGAGTGCTTCTACATCGAGCGCGAGCTGCGCAAGCGCATGAAGATTCCGGTCTTCCACGACGATCAGCATGGCACTGCGATCATCGTCGGCGCGGCCGTCACCAATGGCCTGATCGTCGTCGGCAAGAAGATCGATGAAGTGAAGCTGGTGGTCAGCGGCGCCGGTGCCGCGGCGCTGGCCTGCGTCGAGCTGCTGGTCGATCTCGGCCTGCCGAAGCGGAACATCTGGCTGACCGACCTTGCCGGTGTGGTCCACGAGGGCCGTACCGAGCTGATGGACCCGGACAAGGCGCAGTACGCGCAGAAGACCGACGCGCGCACGCTGGCCGAAGTGATCGACGGCGCCGATCTGTTCCTCGGCCTGTCGGCCGGCGGCGTGCTCAAGCCGGAGATGGTCGCGAAGATGGCGGCCAGGCCGTTGATCCTCGCGCTCGCCAATCCGACGCCGGAAATCACGCCGGAGGAAGTCAGGCAGGTGCGTGACGACGCCGTGATCGCCACCGGTCGCACCGACTACCCGAATCAGGTCAACAACGTTCTCTGCTTTCCGTTCATCTTCCGTGGCGCGCTCGATGTCGGCGCAACGACGATCACGCGCTCGATGGAAATCGCCGTGGTCAATGCGATCGCGACGCTGGCTCGCCAGGAACAGAGCGACGTCGTGGCCCAGGCCTACGGCATCGAAGACCTCTGTTTCGGCCCGGAATACATCATCCCCAAGCCCTTCGATCCGCGCCTGATCGTGCAGATCGCGCCGGCCGTGGCGCAGGCCGCGATGGACGCCGGGGTCGCCACCCGACCGATCGACGACTTCGATCTCTATCGCCAGCGCCTGCAGCAGTTCGTCTACCACAGCGGCACGCTGATGAAGCCGATCTTCGCCGCCGCACGCAAGCTCGCCCCGGAGAAGAGCCGCATCGTTTTCGCCGAGGGCGAGGAAGAACGCGTGCTGCGCGCGGTGCAGATCGCCGTCGACGAAAAGCTCGCGCGACCGCTGCTGGTCGGACGACCGGCGGTCATCGAACACCGCATCTCGCAGTACGGTCTGCGCCTGAAAGCAGGCCAGCACTACGACATCGTCAATCCCGAACACGACCCGCGCTATCGCGAATACTGGGCGGCCTATCACGCGCTGATGGAACGCCGCGGCATCACCGCGCAACAGGCCAAGCTGGAAATGCGCCGCCGCACGACGCTGATCGCCTCGATGCTGCTGAAGAAGGGCGAGGCCGACGGCATGATCTGCGGCACGATCTCCAGCGTCGCACGTCATCTGCGCTACATCGACGAGGTGATCGGCAAGCGCGCCGGCATTTCGAGCTATGGCGCAATGAACGCCTTGATCCTGCCGGATCGTCAGCTGTTCCTTGTCGATACGCACATCAATCTCGACCCCAGTGCCGAACAGCTCGCCGAAATCACGCTGATGGCCGCCGACGAAATCCGCCGTTTCGGCATCGAGCCGAAGGCAGCCCTGGTCTCACACTCGAATTTCGGCAGCTCCGATGCGCCGTCGGCAGTGAAGATGCGCCAGACACTGGCCCTGTTGCGCGAGCGTGCACCGACGCTGGCGGTCGACGGCGAAATGCACGGCGACTGCGCGCTCGACGATGCCATGCGCAAAAGCATCCTGCCGTCGACGACCTTGCACGGCAACGCCAATCTTCTGGTGCTGCCGAATCTCGATGCCGCCAACATCGCCTACAACCTGCTCAAGACGGCCGCCGGCAATAACGTCGCGATCGGTCCGATCCTGCTCGGCGCCGCCGCGCCGGTGCACATCCTGACGCCGTCGACGACGGTGCGACGCATCGTCAACATGACGGCACTGACGGTGCTGGAGGCCAACGCCGCCGCGAACCGCTAGGGCCCGTCGAGCCCGAAAAAAAAGGGCGCCGGAGATCCGGCGCCCTTTTTCGTTGCAGCAGTGTTGTTACGGCGTCGCGCTGGCGGCCGTCGCCGCACAAGCCGAATGCACGTGCAGGGACGCCAGCAGACTGACCAGGCCACCCTGGAAGCTCAGGCGCACGCCATTGGCGGGCTGGGTGATCGGATCGGTGGCCAGCAGATACTCCGGCACGCTGCCGATCAGACCGAGCAGGCCGAGATGCAGGGCATCGCTGGAGCCGGCGAAGGTCTCGACCGGCGTGCAGTTGCTGCCGTTGACGTCGCAGTTGACGGTGGTCACGGTCAGCGTCGACAGCAGTTCCGCGGACAGCAGATCGGCGTCGCGGCTCAGGACCAGGCCGACCGACTTGCCGACCGTCAGCGGATTGCTGCTGTCGGACACGTTCAGCGAAAGCGTCGCGCTGAGCAGCAGGCCGAGCGGAATGTCCATCGTCGCATCGGTGTTGAGATCACCGTCGATGGCCTGCTCGGGATTGGCGACCGTGCAACCCAGGCAACCGATCGAGGTTTCGACCGACGTCTTGGCGCTGGGGGCCACGAATGCGCGATCGCAGAATGCATTGGCCGCCTGCACGACCAGCGTCGCGGTCGCGAATGTCGGCGTCACGCCGGTGACCGCCGAACCATCGGGCTGCTGCGTGACGGTGCCGCGGATCACGGTGGTGCCGGCGGTCGACGTCGTGAAGTTGCCGTCGCCCGCCGGGTTGTTGGCGACATCGGTGGCGCTGCTGGTCCAGGTGATGCCGAACGAGGCGTCGTCGAGCAGACGCGGTGCGTCGCTGGCGGTCTGATCGCTGAAGCGTCCGTAGAGCTGGAACGGCACGTTGTTGCCGGTGATCACCGTGTACTGATCGTTGCTCGTGCGTGCGGTGCCCGCTTCCGCCGCGTAGACGACGCTGGTCAGCACCGCAGACGTCACCGTGACCTGCACGGTATCGGACTTGCCGCCATAGCTTGCCGTGATCGTGACCGGCGTTGCGCTCGCCGACTGGCCTGTCACGACACCCTGGCTGACGGTCGCAACCGACATGTTGCTGCTGGTCCAGTCGGTCTTCGAAGTGACGTCTTCAGTGCGCGTCTGCGAGTCGATTTCGTTGCCCGCGGCGTCCTTGGTGCCGGGCTGCACCGTCACGCTGACGGTGGCCATCGCACGATACGAAAGCGTGGTACCGGCCGGCAGCGTGTTGGGCTGGCCAGCGGTCGCCGGCTGGATGTCCACACTGATGAGCGTGGTGACCGGCTCGAAGTCCGGGCTCTTGATGCTGCCGTTGCCGCATCCTCCCAACACCATCAGCGCGGCCAGCGCGCCCAATATGCCAACAGCCTTCACTGCCTTCATTGGAAGCTCCTGCCCTTTCTCGATGACCACGAATATCAGTTTTCCGACGCGCGACCGTATTTACGGCGTTCGGTTTCGCAATCATAATCGAGAAAGCCTCATGAAAGAGAAGTGCGAGATACCGCTTCGCGGTTCCCACTTCGAAGCCAGCATTACCGTCCGGGTACAGGGACGGGCCTGGCCCGGAACCATGCGGCGCGACAAGGGATTGGGAGAAGAAGAATGCGGAAATACGGTTGGCTGATCGTCGCGAGCATGCTGTGGGTCGGCAATGCCTTCGCACAAACCGACTACGACGGACGCTGGTACGTGTCGCCCTCGGTGGGCATCGTGTTCTCGGACAAGAACGACCTCGACTCCGGCATCGCCGGGTCGCTTGCCGTCGGTCGTTCGATTGCGCCTTACCTCGGCCTGGAATTCGAAGGCGGCTACAGCTACCTCGACGTCAAGGATCTCAGCAAGCAGAACGACTACAAGCGCGCGATTCTCGGCGTCAGCCTGATGCAGTATCTGGCTCCCGAGAAGTGGACCGTGCGGCCTTACCTGCTCGGCAACGTCAACGGCCACTATCTGAAGTTCCTCGACACCAATACCGGTGGCGCGGGCGTCGGACTCGGCCTCGGCAGCTTCTTCAACCTGTCGCAGAATCTCGATTTCCGGGTCGAAGGCCGATACAACCTCGACTTCGTCAACGGCAAGGGTCCGGTTGCCGACTCCACTTTCTACCTGTGGACGGCAACTGCCGGCCTGCGCTGGAAGTTCGGCGCCGATCCGAACGACGACGACGGCGACGGTGTGCCGAATTCGCGCGACAAGTGCCCGGGGACGCCGAAGGGCGTGACCGTGTACTCCGATGGCTGCCCGACCGACCTCGATGGCGACGGCGTGCCGGATTATCTCGACAAGTGCCCGAACACGCCGAAGGGCACGCAGGTCGGGCCCGATGGCTGCGAGCTGGATTCCGACGCCGATGGCGTGCCGGATGTCCGCGATCGCTGCCCGAACACGCCGAAGGGTGTGCAGGTCGACGTCAATGGCTGCCCGCTGGATTCCGATGGTGACGGCGTGCCGGATTACCTCGACAAGTGCCCGAACACGCCGAAGGGCACCAAGGTCAATGCCGACGGCTGCTCGACCAACGATTCCGATGGTGACGGCATCCCGGATGACCTCGACCGTTGCGCCAACACGCCCAAGGGTGTTGCCGTCGGTCCGGACGGCTGCCCGCTCGACTCCGACGGTGACGGCATCCCGGACTACCTCGACGAGTGCCCGCACTCGCCGCCGGGCGCCAAGGTGCTGCCGAACGGTTGCGCGCTGGTCGGCGATTGCCGCAAGCCGCATCCGGGTGAGCAGGTCGACGCCAACGGCTGCGCGGTTGAGCAGAACTTCGTCCTGCGTGGCGTGAAGTTCGAGTTCGACTCCGACCGCCTGACGCCGGAAGCGCAGCGCATCCTCGATCAGGTGGCGGTCACGCTGCAGGCTTACCCGAACGTCAAGGTCGAGGTCGAAGGCCATACCGACAACATCGGCTCGGAAGCCTACAACCTGGGTCTGTCGGAACGCCGTGCGATCGCCGTCAAGAAGTACCTGACCGACCACTCGGTCGCGGCTGGTCGCATGACGCCGGTGGGCTACGGCGAAACGCGCCCGATCGACACCAACGACACCGACGCCGGCCGCGAGAACAACCGCCGCGTCGAGCTGCACGTCGTCCAGTAAAGTATCCCTGCGGTCATCCCGCAGAACTTCAAAAGGCCCCGCTTCGGCGGGGCCTTTCTTTTGGCAGGGACTTCAGGAAGCGGGGATCGGGCCGCTAACAGGGCAGATTCGCCACGTTTGCCTGTCATGCCCACATCCAATTTCGGGCGGCTTTGCCGCCAACTCGAAGCCTGGGATGCCTATCCGGGTGCGATGCTGGTGTATGTCGACATCCGCCAGATGCGCAGCATCAACCAGTGGGCGGAACCGGAAGTCGGCGACCGCATCATCGAGCGCACACTCGAAACCCTGCAGCACTGGGCCGAACCGAGCGGCATCGCCGCTCGCCTCTGGAGCGCGGAATTCGTCGCCGCCAAGGCAATCGACCATGGCCAGACCGCGATCGACGAATGCCGGCGTCTGCGCGACGCGCTGTGCGCCATTCGCTATCCGTCGACCCTGGGCGAAAGCGAGCTCAGCGTTTCGCTGGGATTGGTCACGGTCGGGCAGAAGCGGGATTGGGCACGCCACATCGTGGCCGCCGGCGAAGCCTGCCAGGCCGCCAAGCAACGCGGCCTGAATCAGATCGTCACGGCGAAGACGGCGCAGCACGAAGGCGCCTGCGCACACCGCGATGCCGCGGCAGTGCTCAATTTCCGACGACTGCGCGACGAAGGTCTGCTGACCCTGCATCCGCAGCCGATCATGGACATCCGCGGCGGCGAGCCGCGCGTCGCCAAGGCCGAGTTCCTGATGCGCATGCGCGGACGCAACGGCTATGAGTCACTGCCGGCGGGCACGATCGAAACCCTCGAATACTTCGGTCTGACGCCGGAGCTCGACGCGTACTCTGCGCAATTCGTCCTGAGCTGGATCGAGGAGCAACCCCAGCTGGTCGGACAGCTGGATGGTCTGACGATGAACCTGTCGGCCCACTCGCTGGCCGATGCCCGCTTCATGCAAGGCCTGTTCAACGATGTCCGCGCGCTGCGGCCGCCACCCGGCAAGCTCGGCTTCGAAATCACCGAAACGGCTGCGATCGCGCAGCTGGAAATCGCTGCCGAGATCATCGAGGACTTCCGCTCGATCGGCTGCAACTTCAGCCTCGACGACTTCGGTTCGGGTCTGTGCTCGTTCGGCTACCTGCATTCGCTGCCGGTCACCGAAGTCAAGATCGACGGTCGCTTCGTTCGCGACATCGCCGACGACCCGCTCGCCCAGGAAATCGTCCGCGCCATTCACCAGGTCGCGCGCGCGGCCGGCAAGCGCACGGTCGCCGAGTTCGTCGACTGCCCGCGCAAGCTGGCAATGCTGCGCAGCATCGGCGTCGACTATGCGCAGGGCTTCCTGTTCTCGCCGGCGGTACCACCGGAACGACTGGCCGAAATGCTGCGCGGCAACACGATGCGCGCCGCCTGAGACAGCGTCAGCGCGAACCGGGGGCGCGCGCTCGGCGCCGCAAGCCGCCTGCCCCGGCAGACATGCGCGTCCTTGCGGCGACACACCGCACAAAGCGAAGCCATCCAGCCGCAGTACCCGATGCAGCTGCGGGCTGGATGGCTTTACCGCCAGGCAGTTCGCCGGCGCGAACTCAGATCGGGATCTGCATCCCTGCAGCGATCCGCGCTCCGCGAACCAGCGGCACCATCAGTGCCGCACGTACAGCAAGGCGTTCGGCGAACCGCTGCCGACATTGCTGAGCACCCCCAGCGTCGCATCGCCGAGCAGCTCGTCGGTCACCTGTGCCGGGTTCAGGCCGGGATTGGCGCCCAGCAGCAGCGCGACGGCGCCGGTCACGTGCGGCGTCGCCATCGAGGTGCCGCTGATCGTATTGGTCGCGGTGTCGCTGGTATCCCAGGCCGAGGTGATGTTGGTGCCCGGCGCGAAGATGTCGACGCAGCTGCCGTAGTTCGAATAGCTGGTATCGCGCGAATCGGCGTTGGTCGTCGCACCGACCGTGATCGCGTCCGGCACCTTGTTCGGCGAGCCGCTGCAGGCGTCGGCATTGCTGTTGCCGGCCGCGACGACGAATGTCACGCCCTGCGCGATCGCGCTGTCCACCGCATCGTCGAGGGTTGCCGAATCGCTGCCACCGAGCGACATGTTGGCGACCGCCGGCAGCACGCGATTGGCGGCGACCCAGTCGATGCCGGCGATCACGCCGGAAGTGGCGCCGCTGCCGCTGCAGCCGAGCACACGCACCGGATGGATCGTCGCCTTCTTGGCGATGCCGTAGACCGTGCCGGCCGCCGTGCCCGAGACGTGCGTGCCATGGCCATTGCAGTCGGTGGTGTCGTTCGGATCGGTATTGCCGCCGAACAGGCCGCCGAGCGACGGCAGGCTGATCGGCAGCAGGCCACCCAGCAACCCGCCCAGCAGGCCGTTGCTGTTCGGCGCGAAGTTCTGGCCGTTGCCGATGCGACCGGTGAATTCGGTGTGCGTGGCGGTGATGCCGGTATCGATGACGTAGATATTGACGTTCTGACCGCCGTTGTCCGGATAGCGATACAAGCCATCGAGCGGCAGCGCCGTCTGGTCGACCCGATCCAGGCCCCAGGTCGCGCCCGATTCGGTGGCGCTGGCCGTCATCACGCGGTCCGGTTCGACGCGGCGCACGCCGGGCAGCTTCGCCAGCGCCGCCGCCTGGTTTGCGGACAGCCGCACGGCGAAACCGAGCAGCGCATGGTCGTATTGCGCGAACACCTGTCCGCCACCGACCTTGACGAGCAGCGATTGCGCCAGCGCGGCGATACCCAGACCGTGTTCGCGCGTGCCGATCGCGGGCGTATTCAGTTCGACGATGTATTGATCGGAGATCGCCTGCGACGCCGCAGCGTGCGCATTGACGAACATAGAACCCAGGATGATGCCGGCCGCGACATGGCGCAGCGCTCTGCCCTTGCTTCCCATTTCATTCTCCCTTGCCTACTGCTTTTATCACCCGCCGACATGGCGAGCGCCCTGAAAATCAGCTTGCTGTCCCGCCCCGGCCGGACAAAAGAAAGGCGGGCCCGAAGGCCCGCCGAATGCTTGACCAAGCGATGAACATCGTGGCAGCGCCGTCCCTGGCGCCCATGACATTCACTTTCCTGCACCACCGTGTCGGCGGTGATCGCTCGCGTCGCGATCATCGCTGTCGTCGCCGTAGTGATACGGTGTCCATTGATGACGTCGGTAACCGGCGCTCACATCCCGTTGCGCCTCGTAGGGCCGCGACACGTCGAGATAGACGTTGTAGCCACGACTCGCATACTGCTGATAGAACACCGGCAGCGCACCGCCGCTCATCCAGCTGTCGCCGTCGGGCCAGAACCACATCTGTGTTTCCGGCGCGTAGTAGATGCGCTTGTCCGGGTAGTAGATGTAGTGGTGCGCACCGTGCTCGGCGGCGTGCCCGGGCGACGGCGCCTTCGGCGCCGCAAATGCCGCTGCGACCGGCAGCGACAAGGCCAGTGCAGCGATGGCGACCTTCAGCGTTCCGACCATGACGAAAAACCCCGGCGAAGCCTGGGTCGAGGCTAAGTCGAAGCGCTGAATTGAACCTGAACCCGGTGCGCGGAGCGCCGCGCATGCCGTGCGATAATCGCGGCCCGCTCTTCGCCGCTTCCTTCGAGCCATGGCCCGCCAGATTCTCGTCACCAATGCCCTGCCCTACGCCAATGGCCCGATTCATCTCGGTCACATGGTCGGCTATATCCAGGCGGACATCTGGGTACGCTTCCAGCGCATCCAGGGCCATGCGGTGCACTACGTCTGCGCCGACGACGCGCACGGTACGCCGATCATGCTGGCCGCCGAAAAGGCGAGTCTCGCGCCGGAGGCCTTCATCGCCACCATCCAGGCACAGCACGAGCAGGACTTCGCCGACTTCCTGGTCCAGTTCGATCATTATCATTCGACCCATTCCGAGGAGAACCGGCTGCTCTGCGAGCTGATCTACACGCGCCTGCGTGCAGGTTCGCCGGTCGCGGCCGAACGTGCCGCGATGCCGCCGGCGATCGCGCGTCGCACGATCCAGCAGCTCTACGATCCGGTGAAGGACATGTTCCTCCCCGATCGCTACATCAAGGGCGAATGCCCGAACTGCGGTACGGCCGACCAGTACGGCGACAATTGCGAGAACTGCGGCGCGGCGTACGCGCCGACCGATCTCAAGCATCCGAAGTCGGTGGTTTCCGGCGCGACGCCGGTGTTGAAGGACTCCGAACACTTCTTCTTCGAGCTGCCGAAGTTCCAGGCGTTTCTCGAAGGCTGGCTGGCCGGCGAAGTCGCGCACCCGTCGATCAAGGCCAAACTCCGGGAATGGTTCGCGGCCGGTCTGAAGGACTGGGACATCTCGCGCGACGCACCGTACTTCGGCTTCGCCGTGCCGGACGCGCCCGGCAAGTTCTTCTATGTCTGGCTCGACGCGCCGATCGGCTACATGGCCTCGTTCAAGGCCTTGTGCGAGAAGCTGGCCACCGACGGCAATCATCGCGACGCCGCGGAAATCTTCGCCGAGTTCTGGGACCCGCAACCCAGCGCCGCCGCCGAGCGCAGCACCGACAACGGCGGTGCCTGGCCGCTGGGCACCGAACTGCATCATTTCATCGGCAAGGACATCGTCAACTTCCATGGCCTGTTCTGGCCGGCGATGCTGCACGGCGCGGGCTTCCGCACGCCGACCGCGCTGCACGTCAACGGTTATCTGACGATCGACGGCGCGAAGATGAGCAAGAGCCGCGGCACGTTCATCAAGGCGCGCAGCTATCTCAAGCACCTGAATCCGGAATATCTGCGCTACTACTTCGCCGCCAAGCTCGGCAGCGGCGTCGACGATCTCGATCTCAACCTCACCGACTTCACGAATCGCGTCAACAGCGATCTGGTCGGCAAGTACGTCAACATCGCCAGCCGCTGTGCAGGTTTCATCGACAAGCTGTTCGACGGCCACCTGGCCGTCGCGATGCATGACCGCACGCTGTTCGAAGACTTCGCCGGCGAAGCCGACAATCTTCGCGAATTGTTCGAAGCCGGCGACTTCGCCAGCGCACTGCGCGAAATCATGCTGATGGCCGACGACGCCAATGCCGCCATCCAGAGCATCGCACCATGGACGCTGGCCAGGGACGAGGCGCGCCGCGAAGAACTGCAGCAGGTCTGCACCAGTTTCCTCAACCTGTTCCGCCAGCTCACCGTCTACCTCAAGCCGGTGCTTCCGGGCATCGCGGCTCAAGTCGAGCATTTCCTCAACATTGCGCCACTGGAGTGGAACGATGCGAAGAAGCCCCTGCTCGGCCACCAGATTCGCGCGTACTCGCCGCTGATCACGCGTATCGACCCGAAGGCGATCGCGGCGATGCTGGCCGAGGAAGCGGCGCCGATCTCACCGGAGCCGGCGAAGCCCGCAGCTGCGACACCGGCCGCAAAGACAGCACAGGACGAAGGCGCGGGCGAGACCATCGGCATCGACGATTTCGGCAAGGTCGATCTGCGCATCGCGCGCATCACCGCCGCCGAGCACATCGACGGCGCCGCCAAGCTGCTGCGCCTGACGCTCGATGTCGGCGCGCTCGGCAGCCGCCAGGTGTTCGCCGGCATCAAGTCGGCATACGCGCCGGAAGCGCTGGTCGGCCGTCTGACCGTGATGGTGGCCAATCTCGCGCCGCGCAAGATGAAGTTCGGCATGTCGGAAGGTATGGTGCTGGCGGCCAGCGACGAGCGCGGCGGGCCGTTCCTGCTGGCGCCGGACAGCGGCGCCGCGCCGGGCATGAAGGTGAAGTGAACGCAACGATGGCGTTCCGCGTCGCACTGATCGACGAAAGCCGCTGCATCGGTTGCGCGAAGTGTCTGCCGGCCTGTCCGACCGATGCCATCGTCGGGGCCGAGCACTATCTGCACACGGTCATCACGCGGGAATGCATAGGCTGCGAGCTGTGCCTGCCGCCCTGCCCGGTCGATTGCATCGAAATGCGACCGGTCGCGCAGCAGGCGTTCGACAGCGCGGTCGCGCGTCAGCGCGTGAAGTCGCGCAAGCTGCGCCTGCAACGCCAGGCCGACGAGCGCGAAGCCGAACGCGCACGCCGCAAGGCCATGCTCAAGACGCGCCCCCACTCGACTGATCCGGGCACAACGCCGCAGCTCGGCGATCCGCTCGCGCGGGCGCTGGCCGCCGCGCGCAAACCGGAACCCCGATGAACGCCGCCAAACGCGCCGAAATCTACCGCCGCCTGCGCGACGCCAATCCGTCGCCGACCACGGAGCTGCGCTATGCGACGGCATTCGAGTTGCTGGTCGCCGTCGTGCTGTCGGCGCAGGCCACCGATGTCGGCGTCAACAAGGCGACGGCGCGACTGTTTCCGGTCGCCAATACGCCGGACGCGATCCTGGCCCTCGGCGAGGCGGGCCTGCGCGACTACATCAAGACCATCGGCCTGTACCAGACCAAGGCGAAGAACGTCATCGGTCTGTGCCGGCAGCTGATCGAGTTGCACGGCGGCGACGTGCCGCGTGATCGCGAGGCGCTGGAAGCCCTGCCCGGCGTCGGCCGCAAGACCGCGAATGTCGTGCTCAATACCGCGTTCGGCGAACACACCATCGCCGTCGATACGCATATCTTCCGCGTGGCCAATCGCACGGGCCTTGCGCCCGGCGTCAATGTCCGCAAAGTCGAAGACAAGTTGCTCAAGCTCACGCCGGACGAGTTCAAGCGCGATGCGCACCACTGGCTGATCCTGCACGGCCGTTACGTCTGCAAGGCGCGCAAGCCCGAGTGCGGACGCTGCGCGATCGTCGATCTCTGCGACTACCGGAGCAAGACGCCGTTCGATCCGGCGCCGGTCAGCGACTGAGCGTCTACCAATGCAGCGTCAGCGCTGCATAGAGCTGTCGGCCGGGCGCCTGCTGCGCGTAGTACGAACCGGGGAACAACACCGCGTCGGTGACCTGATTCAGCACGCGCTTGTCACCAAGATTGCTGCCGCCGAGCGTCAGGCTCCAGTCGTCGTTCTGGTCGCCGACGCTGACACGCGCCGCGTACTGCCAGTAGCCACCGACATGGGTGTGCGGGTCCAGATCCGTGTCGGTGTACTGGTCGCCCTGGAAAATCGCATCGCCGGCAATGCGCACCGCCAGATCCCAGGGCATCGGCACGGTCAGGATCGGCGTGATGGTCGCCGTCTGCTTCGGAGCGAAGGCGATGCGGCGCCCCTTCAGGTCCTGCGTGGCATTGATGCCGTTGGCAATCGGCGCCGGCGCATCCGGGTAGGAATCGTAGGTGGCGTGCAGCAGGCCGAACGAGCCATTGATCGTCAGCAAACGCCAGGGCGTGAGCCACTGGAAATCCGACTCCAGACCCTTGGACGTCGCACTGGCGTTGCCGACATTGGTGGTCGCGCCGTGAAATGCGAGCACCTGCAGATTGTCGAGCGTCGTGTAGTAGAGCGTGGTGTTGAAATTCAGCGTGTGATGGAAGAAGCGGCTCTTGAAACCGACTTCGGTCGTCGCTGCCTTCTCCGGCTTGAAGGTCAGATCGGTGCCGGTGTACGACAGCGAGTTGTAGCCACCGCTTTTGTAGCCGCGCGCATAGCTGGTGTAGAAGTTGAGGTTCTCGTCCCAGATGTACTGCAGCGCGACCTTCGGCGAGATGTCGGTTTCGTCGCGTTTGCCCGGCACGTCGTAGTCGTTGGCACCGAGCAGCAGGCTGGTGACGCAGATCGACGATGCCGCGCCCTTGGCCGGGCACCCGGTGCCGGCCGTGTCGATGGTCTTGGTCTCGTGATTGACGCGGACGCCCGGTGTCAGCGCCCAGTGATCGCTGAGGTTCCAGGTGAACTGGGTGAAGAACGCCGCCGACTTCACGTTCTGCGCGTAGTCGAACTGGTAGTAGTCGTCGCCGATCACCGGCGACAGCAGGCTGCCGAGTATCGGGAAGCCCGGCAGATCGATCAACGTCAGCGGCGGTGCATTGAGGTTGCCGGTGGCCAGCTGCGCAAAGTCGCGCGTCAGCAGATAGGACCCCAGATCCTTGCCGGCCTTGATCTGCGCGAGCAGTTGGTAGTCGGACGTGAAGTAGTAGCCGCCGGTCACGAAGTCGACCGACTTGCCGAGACCGAACAGGCTGTCGGCACGGCCGTTGAAACGCAGCTCGACCGAGGTCTGATGGTAGTGCTCGTGGTTGACGAGTCGCAGCAGGTCGGCCGGCGAGACGTCGAGATCATTGAGCTGATTGATGTACAGCTTGCTGTAGCCGCCGACCAGCACGGCGTGCGCATCGTGGATCGGGCCGAGATCGCCGATCGTCCAGTCGGTCTTCAGGCTTTCGGTCGACGAGCCCTTGTCGATGAAGCCGGGCGCATCGAAGGAGGTCTTGAAGTCGTACGGATCTTCGTCCAGGTTCGGATCGAAGCTGTGCAGATACTGGCGCGTGCCATTGTCGAGATTGAACAGCTCGTAGGGCCAGAAGTTGATGCTGGTGTCCGAACGCACCAGATTGAGATCCATCTGCACATCGTCGACCGGCAGGTAGCGCAGCTTGATGCGCGCCGCCTTCTGATTCATCTTGTTCTCGTCGCGATCGAGATATTCGTTCTCGAGATCGCCGTCGCGGGCCTGCGCGAGGACCGACACGCGCGCGCCGAACGAATCGTTGAACATGCCGCCGACACCGCCCTCGAAGCGCTTCTCGTTGTCTTCGGCATAACTGAGGCGACCATCGGCGGACAGGGTGTCGGTCGGCCCCTTGCTGATGACGTTGTACAGGCCGGCGACCGTGTTCTTGCCGAACAGTGTGCCCTGCGGGCCGCGCAGGACTTCGACCCGATCGATGTCGAACATCGCCTCGGTGAAATACGCGCCGCGCGCGTAGAAGATGTCGTCCTCGACGAAACCGACCGAGCTCTCGAAGCTCGGATTGAAGGTATTGGTGCCGAAGCCGCGGATGAACACCTGTGGCGAGCCGAGGTCGTCGGTATCGACGCGTGCGTTCGGCACGTACAGCGCGACGTCGGTGAGATCGGACGCATTGATGTCGTGCAGCTGATCGGCACCGACCGCGGTGACCGACAGCGGCACGTCATGCAGCGACTGCACCCGTTTCTGTGCGGTGACGATGATCTCCGCCAATCCCTGCTGGTCGTCGTCGGCGGTGGTGGCCGGCAGCGGCTGTGGCTGGTCGCCGGAATCGACCGGGATCGTCGGTAGCGGCTCGGTCGCATCGGGCGTCGCCGCGTCCTGCGCCGTGGCCGAAAGGCAGAACAGCAGCGAAGCGGCGGCAAGCGATATTGAAGAGCGCGTAAAGCGTCGACCCATGACGATTCCCCTGGCCAGGCATGGCCGCGCCGGAGCCCGGCGGCGGCATTGGGCGGAACTTAGCAAGTCCGCCCCCCGGCGCGCTTTACATTTGCCGCCACCACGACATGGCGCCGGCAGTGGCGGAATCAGGCCTTCAATGCTTCCTGCGGCGGCAGGTAGTCGTAACCCAGCACGTCGGCGACCGCCTTGTAGGTGATCCGGCCGTGATGGACGTTCAGACCTTCGCGCAGATGCGGGTCGTCGAGCAACGCCTTGCGATAGCCCTTGTCGGCGAGCGCGAGCGCGAACGGCATGGTCGCGTTGCTCAGCGCGAAGGTCGAACTGTGCGCAACACCGCCCGGCATGTTGGCGACGCAGTAGTGGACGATGCCGTCGACGAGATAGGTCGGCTCCTGGTGCGTCGTCGGTTTCGAGGTCGCGAAACAGCCGCCCTGGTCGATCGCGACGTCGACGATCACCGTGCCCTTGGCCATCAGCCCGAGCATCTCCCGCGTCACCAGCTTCGGCGCGGCCGCACCGGGCACCAGCACCGCGCCGATCACCAGATCGGCCCTGGCGATACTGGTCTCGACGGCATCGACCGTCGAATACAAGGTCGTCAGACGTCCGTCGAACGTGGTGTCCAGCCAGTTCAGCCGGGCCAGCGAGCGATCGAGAATCGTCACGCGCGCGCCCATGCCGACCGCGATGCGCGCCGCGTTGTAGCCGACCACGCCGCCGCCGATCACGACAACTTCCGCCGCCGGCACGCCCGGTACACCACCGAGCAGCACGCCGTTGCCGCCCTGCGCCTTTTCCATCGCGTGCGCGCCGGCCTGGATCGACATGCGCCCAGCAACCTCGCTCATCGGCGCCAGCAGCGGCAGGCCACCGCGAGCGTCGGTCACGGTCTCGTAGGCGATCGCAACACATCCCGAGTCGACCAGAGCCTTGGTCTGCGCCGGGTCCGGCGCGAGGTGCAGGTAAGTGAACAGAACATGGTGCGGGCGCAGCATCGCGCATTCGGCGGGCTGCGGTTCCTTGACCTTGATGATCATCTCCGCGGTCGCAAAAACTTCGGCCGCAGTCGGCAGGATCGTGGCACCGACCCGCACATAGGCCTCATCGGCAATGCCGATGCCGAGCCCTGCACCGGCCTCGATGAAAACCTCGTGCCCGTGCGCGCACAGTTCGCGGACGCCGGCCGGCGTCAGGCCGACACGATATTCGTGGTTCTTGATTTCCCTGGGCGTACCGATACGCATGGATGTACTCCTTTCGCAGGCCGGGATTATCCCGCGCGACGCCGAACCCGGCCCTCCTGAAGTTCACCCAGACGCGGCAGAACCGCCGTGCTGCAGCCCTTAGAATGCCGAACTACTCATTTTCCGGACTCCGAACATGCTGCAAGCCCGCCGCTCGCGCGCCGCCTTCCCGTTCATGCTGCTCGCCGTCGGCATCGGCCTCAGCGGCTACTACGGCCTGAAGTGGTACGAGTTGCCGGCATACAGCGAAGCCGACATCGACGCGTCGGCCGAACTCAATCTGCAGCTCGATCTGCAGACGCAACATGAACACGTCAGCGAAGCGGATCTGCCGGCACTGCGTGCCAGGACCCGCGCGGAAGTGGTCGCCGACATCGCACGGGAACGCAATCAGATCGAGACCGGTCTCGGCGCCGGACTGATCGCGCTGGTCGTGGCGTGCGGCAACCTCGTGCTGATGAGCTTGCTGAATCGATCGCGCCAATGAAAACGGCGGCCCGAAGGCCGCCGTTTCGTTTACCTCGGATCAGTTCAATTCGGATCCGCGCAATCCAGAACGGTTCCGTACGGGCTTTCATCAGGCAAATGCGGAGCATCGGTCTCGGCAATACGGAGCCAGAACGCGCGCGATTCGGTCGTTTCCGTGCCAGCAACGTGCGCAACGCCAACGATTTTCACCTTGACGAATTCACCGAACTCTTTCGGGTAGGTCACGAAGAACTGACCGGTACCGTCGCTGTCGAGCGTCACCGTGCTCGGCACGGTCGCGACACGGCCGGGTTCCAGAATGCCATCGCCG
Source organism: Solimonas terrae (assembly GCF_011067135.1). Classification (GTDB taxonomy): domain Bacteria; phylum Pseudomonadota; class Gammaproteobacteria; order Nevskiales; family Nevskiaceae; genus Solimonas; species Solimonas terrae. Next base: position 384,980 of record NZ_JAAMOW010000002.1, on the reverse strand, counting down.
TCCTTGTCTTCGCCAGGTTCGATGATGTCGTTGAGATTGACGTCTTCGTTATCGCACTCCAGGACGCTGCCGGACCGCGTACCCTTGCGGAATTCCAGGGGAATGATGCTGAGCGTGAACTCGGCATCGGTCACCGGATTGCCTGCCGAATCGTTGATCAGCACAGTCCAGGGATCCTGATATGTTGAAATGTTCTTCGACGTGATGTCGGCACCTGTGCCCAAGGTGATGCTGACCGCCCGCGCGCCGACCGTCAGCATTGCGGTGTCGGTAATCGACGTGCCACGCACCTTGCCGGTCACGACCACGTTCTGACTGGCGCTGGCCTGCGAGGTGGCGGTGTAGGTGACCTTCGCCAGACCCTGACTGTTCGTTACGGCACTGGCGGACGACAGCACACCGCCGGTCAGATCGGACAGGGAGAAGTCCACCGTTGCGTTCTTGACGAGGTTGTTGTCCGGATCACGGACGATCGCGCTGATTTCGCTGGTCTGATTGGTTGCGAGCACTGCCGGACTGGCCTGTACGTCAAGCATGTTGGGCGTCGTCGCGACAAACTCGATGGCAAGGCTCGCCGACGGCTTCGAAAACGCGGCGCTGCTGGCCGTGATCTCGGAGAAGCCGGCTTCACTCGACTTGATGTTGACGGTCGCAACGCCACCCGTCGTCGTCGCGGAGGCCGCCAGAAGCGTCCCGCGGGTCGCCGTGAAATCGATCACCGTACCGTCGGGAACCGCCGTACCGCTGCGCAGCCAGCGCAGCTTCACTGCCTTGCTGGCCCCGAGATTCACTTCGGTAGCGGCGGCAGGAGAGGTGAAAGTGAACTGATCGGTCGAAACGGTCACCGCCTTGGTCGCAGTCAAGCCGAGCGCGGTCGCGGTCAACGTCGAACTGGCTTTCGTCGCGTTGAGCGTGACCGTCACCTGGCCTGCTGCGTTAGTGACGGGTGCCACCGGTGTCACGGTGTTGCCGCTGTCCGTCGTAACGCTGATCGTCTTGCCGGCAATGCCGTTGCCGGCCGAATCCGTCAGCAGGACCGTATAGGGCGTATCGACACTGATCTGCGTGCTGCTCGATCCCGAAATGCTCAAGCTCGTGCCGACCACGTCGATGTTCGAAACCGTATGCAGCGATCCTGCAGTTGCCGTGACGTGAATCGTACGATTCTGAGGGTCACCGCCCGTTGTCACGACTGCCGTCGCGCGGCCATTCGTGTCGGTCGTCGCCGGATTGCTGACATTGATCTCGGCCGAGTCCGGGGTTCCGAATTGGACCGTCACACCAGGGACGACATTGTTGTTCGCATCCTTGACGATGGCCGTCAACGTCACGCCACTGGCGACAGCCGAAGCATTCGACGACAGCTGCGGCGCCGACGCCAGCAGCGTGAGCGTTGCTACATCAGGTTCGGTGCTGCCGCCCGTGGTACTACCCGTGGTGCTGCCGCTGCCATCGCCCAGTTCCGCACCACCACCGCAGGCCGTCAGCGCAAGAACAGCGAAAATCGCGACGCCATGCCGAATCGTCTTAAACACAGTCATCCCCCAGAGCCAGCCCGTCGGGCCTGCCAACATGATGCTTCGATGCTAGCCGGAAAACCCAGATCAAACAAGAAACTCTGCAAGGTTTTGAAACTGTTGCTGCAGATTTGGTGCCGCACCCGCAAACGTCCGCATGCCTTATCATGCCGGCCCGATGCGCCTCCGTAGCTCAGTGGATAGAGCGGCCGCCTCCTAAGCGGCAGGTCGCAGGTTCGATTCCTGCCGGGGGCACCAGATCCCCGTCCTGGCGTTCGCGGACGCCGATCCGCGCCGGAAACCCCAAAAAAAAGCCCCCACCGGAGGGCGGGGGCCAGCTTGGGATGAGTTGATGCCACGTCGCCAGCATGGCATGCGACGGCGAGCCAATCCGTGATCCAGGCCTCAGTACGGCGCGAGTCGCATGCCCCGTTCGGGGAATACCGATCGGGCACATCGCTTCCTATGGTTCCTGCCGGCGACTACCGTCGAACCAGGGGGAGTCGACATGAAAGCAGCAGGGATCATCGTGTGGGCCACGATGCTGGCGGTGACATCGCTGGCCGGAACGGCCGCACTGGCGGACGACGGGGCGGCCGCGGCGGCCACCGACACCGCGGCGCTCGCGGCCGGCGGCAATGCCGGCATCGGCCTGCCCGATATCGACGCCGACACCTATTTCGACGGCGCCGAAGGCGGCACGTTCGGCAAGAAGGTCAGCAAACTTCTCGGCCACAGCAATCGCGTGGCCGTGGCCGGCTTCCGGGTCGTGTTCATCACCGAAGCCGATGCCTCGGCTTCGGTACGGCCCAGCTACCTGCCGGGTCGCGACACGACCGGTGCCCATGCGTCGATCCACGTCTCGGTCGACGGCGTCGACAACGCGACGCGGCAGGCCATCACCGATCGCGCGTACGCGAACCTGCTCGCGGCGCTGAAGGCCGCAGGACGTGAAGTGGTGCCGGCGAGCGAACTGCAGCCGCTGTTCGCCAGGCTCGAACTGACGCCGAGCAGCGTCGACGCGCCGTACAGCAAGTCGGCGTACGGTCGCACCGGTGTCGCGTTCAGCCCGAGCGGCATGCCGATGTGGTGGTGGAGCGCGCTCGATGGCTGGGGCAATCTCGGCGCCTTCGGCCAGCACAACATGCGCACCGTGCCGGAGTTTTCAAAAGACCTGAACGCCTACGTGATCTCGCCCACGTTCGTGGTCGACTTCGCGCAGCTGAGCTCCAGCGGCAATCACTCCGGACTTGCCGCCAATTCGGCGGAAGTCGGCGTGTCGCTGCGCATCGCGGTGACCGACATGATCACCGGGCTGGTTCGCGCCGACGAGGTCAAGGGTGGCCTGACGGCCTCCGGCGACGATGCCTACATCCGTCTGACCAAGCCGTTCACCACCGATCTGTCGTTCGCCGATCTCGCCGAGACCGAGAGCCGCAAGACCACCGGCTTCATGGCGCTGATGACGGGATCGTCGAAGAGCAAGTCGACCCAGGTGGCAACCACCGACGACGCCCGCTACAGCGCCGCGGCCAACGCGACACTCGATCAGGCGACCGGCGCGCTGGCGCGCTTCTTCCAGCAGCACGCGCCCTGAGCCGCGCAGCCTGATGACCGGCTCGGGACCGCTCGGAACCGGCGGCCCCGAGCTACTTGAGAATCTGGCCGAGAAAGCCGCGCAGACGTTCATTGTCCGGCGCATCGAAGAACGACGCCGGTGCCGCCTGATGGACGATCTCGCCGGCCTCCATGAACACGACGCGGTCGGCGACCGCACGCGCGAAGCCCATCTCGTGGGTCACGACGCACATGGTCATGCCCTCGCCCGCCAGCAGCTTCATGACGTCGAGCACCTCGTTGACCTTTTCCGGGTCCAGCGCCGATGTCGGCTCGTCGAACAGCATGATGTCGGGCTGCATCGCCAGCGCACGTGCGATCGCCACACGCTGCTGCTGGCCGCCGGACAGCTGCGCCGGGTGCGCGTCGTGCTTGTCGGCGAGACCGACCTTGGCCAGCAGGGCCTCGCAGCGGGTGCGCACCTCAGCCGCCGGGGTACGCGACACGACCAGTGGCGCCAGCATCAGGTTTTCCAGCGCGGTCTTGTGCGGAAACAGATTGAACGACTGGAACACCATACCGACGCGTGCGCGCAGGCGATCGAGATCGACTCTCGCGGCATGCACGGATTGGCCGAGCACGACAACGTCGCCACTGCTGATCGTCTCCAGCGCGTTGAGCGTGCGCAGCAGCGTCGATTTCCCGGAGCCGCTCGGGCCGACGATGCAGACCACTTCGCCGCGTCGCACCTGCAGGGACACGTCCTGCAGCGCGACCACGCCGTTGGCGAAGGTCTTGCAGACGCCGCGCACATCGATCAGCACATCGGCCTGCGTGTCAGTCATGGGCGAGTTTCTTTTCCAGACGCCGGACCAGGATCGACAGCGTCCCGGTCAGGAGCAGATACATCGCCGCAACCGTGAACCAGACCTCGAACGGACTGAAGGTCGAGGCCACGACCTCGCGGCCCGCCTTGGTCAGATCGGTCAGCGCCATCACCGACACCAGCGAGGAATCCTTGATCAGGTTGATGAACTGTCCGGCCAGCGGCGGCAGCGTCTTGCGGAACGCCTGCGGCAGCACGACGTGGCGCATCGCCTGCGGCACGCTCATGCCGAGGCTGCGCGCCGCTTCCATCTGCCCGCGCGGAATCGCCTCGATGCCGGCACGGATGATTTCCGCGACGTAGGCGCCGGTGAATACCGCCAGCGCCGCGACGCCGGCGGTGAACGCCGAAAGCTTGAGCACCGTGCCGACGAAGAAATAGAAGATGAAGATCTGCACCAGCAGCGGCGTGCCGCGGATCAGCTCGACGTAGCTCGTGGCCAGTCCATAAACCGCCGGATTCTTCGCAACGCGGCCGAGGCCGGCGATCAGGCCGAACAGCATCGAGAACAGCAGCGCGATCGCCGAAATCTTCAGCGTCATCCACAAGCCGATCGTCAGCGGGCCGGCGACCCAGCCTCGCTTGCGCGCCAGCGGATCGTTCTGGAACACCAGATCGCCGTCGCCGACCAACAGATCATCGAAACCGCTGAGCACCTGCGTGCGGCCGCCCTTGAGCTCCTTCAGCGTCAGGCTTTTCTGGTCGGCCGCGATCGACACGAAGCCGTCGAACGGTGCCTTCATCTCCGTGCCGTCGTCGCTGATCAGATATTGCGGAATCCGCTCCCAGCGCCAGCTGTAGTCGACGCGTTTGCCGGCGGCATGCACGGCGACGCCGAACGCAAGCATCACGGCCAGGTAGACGCCATACCACCACCAGCGACGGGAGGAAGCCTGCATGCGGGAATGCCTAGCAAGAAACGGCCCGGATCGGCCGGCCGCGCCTCGACCGTAGCAAGCACCGGGGCCGCGCCGCAATCGGCGAAGCTGCTCAGGCCGGCAACATCAGGCTGACGCGCAGACCGCCGCCATCGCGATTGGCAAGCTGCAGACGCCCTCCGTGCGCTTCGGCAATCTCGCGCGCCAGCGCCAGACCCAGCCCTGTGCCGGCGCGCTTGGTCGAATAGAACGGCAGCAAGGCGTTGGCGAGCACCGTCTCGCTCATGCCGCTGCCGCGATCACGTACTTCGACGCGCCAGTTCGCGGCCACGCGCCGGACCTCCAGTTCGACCGCATCGGCGTCGCTGCCCGCCTCGTGCGCATTCTTCAGCAGGTTGATCAGCACCTGTTCGATCTGCGCACGATCGAAGCGCGCCTGGCCGTCCGGAACGCTGCCCGCGACCCGGAATTCGGCCTGCAGGCGCAGCGCGGAAACCAGATCCTGCCAGACGACCGCCTCAGGCCGCGGCGCCGGCAGGCGCGCGAACGTGGCATAGCTCTCGATGAACGAATGCAGGTGTTTGGCACGGCCGCCGATGCTGGCGAACACGTCCGGCAGACGTTCGGTCTGTCCGCGCCGCGCCAGTTCGCCGCCGGAATGCGCGAGCGACGAGATCGGCGCCAGCGAATTGTTGAGTTCATGGCTCATGACACGGATCACTTTCTTCCAGGTCGCGACTTCCTGACGCGACAGCTCGCGCGTCATGCGCCGGAACAGATAGAGACGATGGCCGCGCCCCTGCAGGCGGAAGCCTCGCTGGGAGAGGTGAAAGGTCTCCTCGCCTTCGCTGAAGTCGACGCTGAACAGGGCGTCGCCACCTTCCGCCAGCGCCTCGCGCATCGACGCGGGGCCGGACGCGACGATCGCCTCGAACGACATGCCGGCGAGGCTGCGGTTGTCGTTGAACAGCTGCCGCGCGGCGAGATTGGCGTAGGCAACGTGACCACTGTCGTCGACCAGCACCAGCGCGGTCGGCGTGTTCTGCACGACCGTATCGAGCAGCAGCTCGCGTTGCGTCAGATGCTGGCGCTGCTCGCGCAGGGTCTGACCCAGCGCATTGTGCAGCCGCGTCAGCGCGCCGAGCGGACCACGGCGATCGTCGGCGATCGAGAAACTGAAATCGCCGTCGCGAAAGCTCGCGACCGCCCCTTCGAGCGCGCGCAGCAGACGCTCCAGCGGCTGCACCAGCTGGTGCGCCAGCCAGCTGCCAGCCAGCAGCGCGACGGCAGTGGCCGCCAGCGCCGCCAACAGCATCGATGCCGTGCGTTGCGCAACCAGGACCGCCGCCATCGCCGCAAGCGCGGAAACGATCACAAACACCAGACTGAGGCGAGCCTGCAGCGAAAACGGGCGCATGAGCGAAGCCTGCGGAGCGATGCCGTGCAGCGTAGCAGCCGCTGCCGCGCGGCGGATCGGCTCAGCTGCCGGCAGTCTCGAAACCGTGGCGATCCATGCGCCGGTACAGCGCCTGTCGCGACATGCCGAGACTCTGTGCGGTGCGGCTGATGTTGCCGCCGCTGGCCTTCAGCGCCGCGGCGATGGTCTCGCGATCCGGTTCGTCGCCGCCACGTGCGCCAGCCCTGCGCTGCTGCGGCAGTCCCAGATCGGCGGCCCGAATCACCCCGGCCCGGCACAGCAGCCGCGCGCGCTCGACCGCGTTGCGCAGCTCGCGGACATTGCCCGGCCAGTGGTAATCGAGCAGCGCCTCACGCGCCTCGTCGGAAAATTGCGCGGCATCGCCGACGAAGAATTCGGCGAGCGGCAGGATGTCGTCGCTGCGCTCGGCCAGCGGCGGCAGGGCGACTTCGATCAGGTTGAGCCGGTAGTACAGATCCTGGCGGAAGCCGCCGTCGGCGATCAGCTTCGCAAGCTCGGCATTGGTCGCGCTCAGCACCCGCACCTTGACCTGCCGGGTGCGCGACGAACCGAGCCGCTCGAACTGTCCGGTCTCGAGCACGCGCAGCAGCTTCACCTGTCCGGACAGCGGCAGATTGCCGATCTCGTCGAGAAACAGGGTGCCGCCGTCGGCCGCCTCGAAACGGCCTTCCCGCGCGCGGTTGGCGCCCGTGTACGCGCCGGCTTCGGCACCGAACAGCTCAGCCTCGATCAGCTCGCTCGGCAAGGCGCCGCAATTGACGGCGATGAACGGGCCGTCGCGAACCGCCGAGTTGGCGTGCACGATCTGTGCGATGCGTTCCTTGCCGGCGCCGTTCGGGCCGGTGATCAGCACCGGTACGTCGGCGCGCGCGACCTGGCAGGCGAGCTCGACGACGCGCTCCATCGCTTCCGAACCATAGACCAGGCCGCGCAAGTCGTAGCGACGCGCCAGCTCTTCACGCCGCCGCCGGCGCTCGCTGCGCAGACGCGACATCGTGCGGCTGGCCTCCGACAGCTCAAGCAGGTTCTCGACCGTCGTCAGCAGCTTGTTGTCGTCCCAGGGCTTGGCCAGATAGTCGGCCGCGCCGGCCTTGACCAGTTCGACCGCGGTCTCCAGATGCGTCCACGCCGTCAGCAGCATCACCGGCATGTCCGGATAGCGCTCGCGGATCGCGCGAAACAGCGCGACACCTTCCTCGCCCGACGTCGTGTCGGCGCGGAAATTCATGTCGGCGATCACCAGATCGATGCGCTCCACCATCAGCATCGCCAGACCTTCCTCGGGCGTCGCGGCGCCACGCGCGCGAATCTCGTGCAGGGACAGCAGCAGGCCCAGTGCCTCGCGCACGGCGGCGTTGTCATCGATGATCAGGACACTGCGCATGTCGGTTCGTCGTGCCATGCATCACAGATGCAGGGCCTGCGGAAAAGGTTGGAATACGCTTCGATCATAGCCTGTGACCGGCCCCCAGGAAGACGCGCCGGCGAGCGGCGCGCAAGCTTGGGAGCAAAACGGAACCTCGACATTCAGACCGTGCGCGTCGCCGTGGCCGGCGGCACCGACGCCGCACGCAAGGCCGGCGCGAGCACTGACAACTGTCCAAGCAGCCACAAGGCGACGGCGCCCACCGGCAGGTAATACAGCGGCAGCCTCGGCAGTTCGTACTGATGCATCAGCCAGCCGCTGATCGCATAGGCGGCACCCATGCCGATGACGATGCCGACCGTGACGATCAGGAAATTCTCGGTCTGGAAGTAATGCAGGATCTGCCGACGCGTCGCACCGAGCGCGCGACGGATGCCGATCTGGCGGCGGCGGCGCTGTACCCAGAAGCTGGCGAGGCCGACGATGCCGAGCGCGGTGACGATCAGCAGCGATATCACCACGGCGACCAGCAGCCCGGCCATCACGCGATCCTGCTTGAAGTAGTCGCTGCGCGCGCTCTCCAGCGTTTTGGCGTCGAGCACGATGCGGTTCGGGGAAACCTCCTTGAGCTTCTTCCTGGCGGCGGCGATCACGGCGTCACGGTTGCCGGGGTCGGTGCGCAACACAAACTGGCCGTACCCGAGACTGAGACGCACCGGCAGGATCATGCTGCTGTCGGCGTCGATCAGGTCACTGCCGAAATTCGGCCGGATCAGATGCTCGACGATGCCGATCACGCGGGTCGGCTTCGTGTCGTCCAGATAAATGTTCTTGCCGATGGCGTTCTCGTCGCCGAACAGGCGCCGGGCCAGCGTCTTGGTGATGATCATCGAGGACGGCGGATCGCTCTTGCCCTTGAGCACGTCATCGAAGTTCAGAAACTCGTCGGATGTGAACTGGCGCCCGGCGATCAGCTTCACCCCGAAACTGTCAAGCATATGCTCATCGGCGTAATAAGCACCGACGTTGGCGCTGGTCTGCTGCTGGTCCGCGGCCAGCTTCACCCCGGTATTCCAGGACGAGTGCCCGAACGGGATCTGATTGATGATGGTTGCCGACTTCACGCCGGGAATGCTGGCCAGCGCTGCGCGGTCCTCGCGGGCGCGGACCATGGGATCGTCACCGCCGCTGGCGCCGATGCCGGCGGTACGGATGTAGACCAGCTCGTCTTCGACGACGCCGCTGGGCACGTGACTGCGCTCGAGACGATGTGTGATCAGGAACAGCACGTTGCAGATGATCGCGCAGGACAGGGCGATCTCGATCGCAATCAGTGCCGCCGCCGTCTTCTGCCGCTTCAGTGCCGCGATGATTGGGGCGATATCCATTGTCGTTTCCTCAGTCGCTTTTCAGTTGCAATGCCGGCGTCACCTGGCACGCCCGCCAGGCCGGCAACAGCCCCGACAGCAGGGCGGTCGCCAGCGCCAGCAGCAGGGTCATCAACAGCATGGTCGGATCGATGTGCGCCAGTTCCGCATAGTCGGCTGCCTGCTGGCGCACCCCCCAAAGCCCGAACAAGGCCAGCAGCAGACCAAGCACTGCGCCGGCGACCGCACCGGCTTCGACGAGGAACTGCGCGAAGATTTCGCGACGGGGCGCGCCGATCGCACGACGCACCGCGATCTCGCCGTTGCGACGCAGGAACTTGGCGAGCATCAGACCGATGGTGTTGACCAGACAGACCGCGAGAAATCCGAACGACAACCAGACCTGCAGACGCACGTCGGTCGGCACGACCTTCTGATCGTCCAGCCACTGCATCACAGTCGGCAGCCGCACATTGTTCGGCCGCGGGAAACGGCCCTGACTGCGCTGCTCGTCGGAGTAGTTGTTGAGGAAAGCCTGGTATGCCTTCGCTTTTTCCGGTGTATCGAGCTCCACCCAGAACTGCAGCCATGAGCAGTTCGGCGAGTGCAGCTGGTCGCCGTCGGGCGTGTTGTCCCAGCAATCCATCGAACCGTTGCGGCCGAATTCCAGTTCCATCGCCGTCGACAGCGGCAGAAAGACCTCCTCGTAGTCGCTGTAGCGCGCGCTGTTGAGGTCGTAGAAATGCGGGGTCGGCCGCCAGTCGTCGAGCACGCCGACCACACGAAAATCGGTACTCTGCAGGCGCAGCGTCTTGCCGACACTGTTGCCACCACCAAAGACCTTCTTGTTGAGACTCCTGGTGATCACGACGTCGCGCGCATGCGCGTCGTCGTCGGCCGCCTTCCAGCCGCTGCCGTACTGGAACGGCGCGTCGAACATCGCGAAGAAGTCGGCCGTCGTGTAACGCGCATCGACCGAAAACGGATCGATCGCCGCATCGTCCGGCAGCACGACCGCGCCGCCGCCGGTCATCAGCGCCTGCCGGTCAGCACGCTTGGCCTGCAGCAGATTCATGCCATCCGGATATGTGACCTGCTCTGCCGGTGCCTCGCCCGGGTGGTAGTCGTTGATGGTGCGCGGATCGATCTGCGGATAGAAAAGTCGCGCGCTCTTCTCCGGGATCGGGTCACCGGAGAGGATGTGCAGCACCGTCAGCGTGGTGATGCTGGCGCCGATGCCGAGACCGATCGCCAGCACCATCAGCGCCGTCAGCGCCGGATTTCTCTTGAGGCTGCGCGCCGCCAGCCAGGCGTAATAGCGGAGCATGGTCGTCTCCTCAGGCGTTGGCAGCGACGTTCATGCGTAGCGTCGGCGCTTCGCCGAGATCGACGACCTGGCCGTCGATCACATGGACATTGCGCTGCGCGCGCGCCGCCAGTTCCGGATCGTGCGTGACCATGACGATGGTCGCCCCGTCGCGGTGGATCTCTTCGAGCAGCTGCATCACGGCGCGCGCCATCTGCGAGTCGAGATTGCCGGTCGGTTCATCGGCCAGCAGGAGCTTCGGCGAGCCGGCCAGCGCGCGCGCGATCGCGACGCGCTGCTGCTGGCCGCCGGACAGTTCGGCCGGATAGTGGCGCAGACGGGCCGACAGGCCGACGCGTTCCAGGGCCTCGCCGATGCGCTTCTTGCGTTCGGCGCCCGACATCTTGCGATAACGCAGCGGCACATCGACGTTGTCGTAGATGTTGAGGTCGGGAATCAGGTTGAACGCCTGGAAGATGAAACCGATCTTGCCGTTGCGGATGCGCGAGCGGGCGTCGTCGCCGAGCCGGCTGACGTCTTCACCGTCCAGCTCGTAACTGCCGCCGGTCGGCGTTTCCAGCAGGCCGGCGATGTTCAGGAACGTGGTCTTGCCGGAACCCGACGGCCCCGTCACGGCGACGAACTCGCCGGTGCGCACATGTATCGAGAAATCGCGCAGCGCGTAGGTTTCGACGACTTCGGTGCGAAAGGCCTTGGCCAGATGCGTCATCTTCAGCATGGGAACATCCTCTCCAGAGTTAGGGCTCGTGTCGGCTCAGCGACTGAGGGCGACGCGATCGGCGTCGTTGAAGGTATCGGTGCCGGAAATGACGATCTGATCGCCCGGCTGCAACCCGTCGAGAATTTCGACCTTGTCGACGCTGGCGGCGCCGGTGCGGATGGCACGCTTCTCGGCGATGTCGCCGTCGACCACATAGGCCGTCGTACCGCGACCGAGGTCCAGGAACGGACCGCGCGCCACCATCACCACGTTCTTGCGTTCGTCGAGCACGACACGCACCGACAGGCGCTGGCTCTGGCGCAGACCCTGCGGCGCCTCGCCGACAAAGCGAACACGCGCCGTCACTTCACCGTTGACGACTTCCGGCGCCACCGCACTGACCTCGCCGCGCCATTCGCTGCCATTGCCGCGAATCGTCGCCGGCATGCCGACGGCAAGATCGCGCGCGAAGCTCTCCGGCACCTTGACCTCGACCTCGAGCGCGGACAGATCGACAACCGTCAGCAGTGCCGCGTCCTTGGCGACCGTCGAACGGTCGGTGACCATCAACTGGCCGACCTGACCGGACACCGGCGAGCGCAGCGTCAGCAGATCGACCTGACGCTGCAGATCGTCGACCATCAGCTGCTGGCGATCGCGCGCGAGGCGCCTGGCCTCGACATCGAAGCGACGCCCTTCCTTCTGCAGCTCGTGATCGGTGTCGGCCCGCTTCAGGGCGATCTCGGCCTTCTGCAGCGCGGCCTGCGTGCGCAGCACTTCGATCTCCGGCGTCACGCCGAGCTCGAAAGCCTTCTTCGTGCGCTCCTGTTCGGTGACCGCGGTCTGGCGATCGATCTGCGCCTGCTCCAGCGTCTGCTCCGCCACCAGCGCCTGCTGCCTGGCATCGAGTTGCGCACGCGAGTAATCGACCTGCAGCGCTTCGAGATTGGCGCGCTCCTGTGCGAGCTTGCTGGTCAGCTCCGGACTGTCGACGCTGCCGATCACCTGATCCTTGTCGACCTTGCCGCCGGCCTGCACGCTGAAGCGCACCGAGCCCGGCGCCGGTGCATACAGTGTCGGGCTGACGGCGGCGACGACGCGGCCTTCGGCGGAAATGTCGCGCGTGAAATCGCCGCGCTCCACGGTGGCGATGCTGATGCGCTGCCGGCTGACCGATGTGCCCGCCGACAGCGAGCGCAGCGTGACCGGCACGATCAGCGCGAGCACCAGTGCCGCGATGCCGCCGATCAGCAACCACTTGCGATGGCGCCGCCACCACGGCGTCCGCGCGATCACGCGATCCTGCCCGCTGGTATCCCGAATCATCATGGTCATGCCGGTTCCCCGCCGCGATTCGCGGTCCGGCTTTCGATGGCGCAAGCGCCATACCAGCCGTCAGCGACGCGATAAATTACTGTTATCAAAGACTTCTCCTCCGGGCCGACGGTGCCGGCGAGGCGTCCGCGGACAGCTGCCGCGGACACTGCGGACAGTTTTGCCTGGCCCCTCATGGCGCCTGTTCGTCCGGCATTTCGATCTGGCTGCCGTCATCGGCCAGTTCGGCATCGACAGCCACCAGATCCGCTTCGGTCAGCCGCCCGGCCTGCGCCTTGAGCTTCAGGCTGTTGTCCAGATAGTCGTAACGCGACTGGTAGTACGCGCGCAGGGCCGCGTAGTAATTGGTCTGCGCATTGAGCAGATCGAACTCCGTGCGGGTGCCGGCCTCGACGCCGTTCTGGCTGGCCTCGACTGCCGTGCGATTGGCATCGACCGCGAGCCGCCCGGAGCGGATATTGCGGATGCCGGCGATCACGCCGCGGTAAGCGGCGAGCGTGTCGCGCTCGGCCTGCCGCTTGCGATTCTGATATTCGGCCCAGCTCTGGCGAAATCGCGCCTCGGCCTCTCGGGTCTGCGAGCGCACCATTCCACCCTGGAAGATCGGCCACTGTGCGACCACGCCGATGCTGTCGACGCGCTGATCGCCGCCGAGCACGTCCGGGACTTCCGTCTTGCCCAGCGAACCTTGCAACGAAATCGTCGGCCAGTAACGCCCGCGCACGACCGCGACGCCGCGCTGCGCGGCGGCTGCCGCCAGTTCGGCCGCCTGCACGCCGTAGTTGTCGTCGCGCGTCGCAACCAGCCAGTCGTCCGAACTCGCCGGCCGCGGCGATACCAGCGGAATCTCGCCGCGCAGCGGCACGATCGCCGTCGACAGGCGCGTCATCTGCAGCAGGGCGCGCCGGGCGTCGAGCAGTGCCAGTTCGGAGTCGCTGACCGACTGCCCGGTCAGCGTGTAGAACGACTGCGCCTCCTCGACGCCAATGCGCGCGCCCAGACCGGTCTGCAGTTTCTTCTGCGCCTGGTCGACCAGCGCTCCGTAGGCCTCGCGCTCCGAACGATTGGCGCTGAGGTTGTCGGCTGCCGCGAGCACGGCGAAATAGGATTCGGCGACGCGCAGGATCAGCGCCTGCTGCGCATCGCGATACGCCGCTTCGGCCTGCGCGACCTCGAGACTGGACTGTCGCAACTTCTGGAACGACTCGACGCTCCACAGCGGCTGATCGAGATCCAGGCCGTAGGTCCTGCGCGTCGCCGCGAAGTTCGCGTTGTCGTCGGCCGGTGTCGGATTCGACGGATCGCCGACCACCGAATTCGCACCATCGAGCCGGTAGTGTTCGCGCGCCGCGGAAGCCGTGGCGGTCACCGTCGGCAGCAGCAAGGCGCGCGCCTGCGGCTGCACTTCGACCGCCGCATCCCGCACCGCGAGCGCCGCATCGAGCACCGCATCGTTGTGCTGTGCGGCGCGATACGCATCGAGCAGGCTGTTGGCCTGCGCCGGCGAGGCGCCGAACACACTGATCAGTACCGCCGCTGCCACCATCCGCATTGCCAGTGCCCCACTCTGGATTCAAGGGCTACTACGCAGCGCCTGTGCCAGCCGGGCTTCGTTCGGCACTACATTGACTGAAAAGGAATTTCCAGAATTCGTCCGGCTCGTGCCGCTGTCCGCGAACAGCGAGCGGACAGCAGCGGACACCCGATCGGCAGACCGGCGCCGCCCGGCCCCTGCCCGCGACAACGCCAATCCGCCGGTGGCGGACAACGGACCGTCGGCATGGCCAAACGACATCGGGTCCTGGCGGCGCTTCGCGCGACCGCGCCGCCCGATGCCGACCGCTCATGAGCTTCGTGCTCGCCGTCGGCGACCGGTCGCCGCGCCGCATGACGAGGCCAGGCGTGCCAATCACCCGGCTAGTCCGATCCGAGGGGGCGGCCGATGCAGGCGACGCGCAGGCTTGCGGAACGGAAAACGTGCCCGGCACCGCAACAGGAGTAGCGATGAGCATCGAACGCAACAAGCAACTGGCGCACGCATTTTTCGACGCGCTCAATCGCGGTGACGTGCCGGCGATCATTGCTGCCTATGCCGATGATGGCTACTGCCTCACCACCGGCAACACCCTGATCTCGGGAAAATTCGGCAAGGCGCAGATCGCCCAGGCTGCAGGCAGCGTGTTCGAAGTCTTCCCGAACGGCATCCGTTTCACGATCAAGGCGATGACCGCCGAGGACGATCGCGTCGCCGTCGAAGCCGAATCGGAAGGCGACCACGTGTCCGGCCAGCGCTACCGCAACCAGTACCACTTCTTCATGCGCTTCCGCGACGGCAAGCTCGCCGAGTTCAAGGAATACATGGACACCGAGCGCGTCACCGACATCCTCTGCGGCGGCCAGCGTCCGGGACCGTGAACCGCGCTTGAGCGCGGCCATCTCGGCATGACGCAGCTGTGTCGTACCGGCATGATCAAGCGCGGGAATCAAGAAGGTCGAGCAGACAGTATCCTGTCGCCTGCTCGAACGCTTGATTCCCGACACGTTCGTTCTGCTCACTCACTTGCCCAGTGGCCTCGGCCAACAGCTCGTCTTCGCTGAAGCTCGGCAAGTATCGCCGAGTGCGTGTTCCGGTTCAGACGATATCTGAGGAGAACGGCAACGGACAGCGCGGACAGCACAGCTGCCCCAGGGCCATAGATGAAGCCCAGCGCATTGGCTGTCGCTGCAGGTAGCACCGTTGTCGAGTCGACGTCTCCGACGGGAAAGTTGATCGCCTGCAGTGCAATGCCGGACAGAAAGGTCCCGAGCCCACTCGCCGCCTTGCTCGCAAAACTCCAGCTTGCGAAGTACAGCCCCTCACGGCGTGCACCGAAGCGGAGCTCATGTTCGTCGGCGGCGTCGGTTATCATCGACAGCAACGCGATTGCGGCGACCGTCGTCATCGCACCGCCGGCCAGGGCGGAGAGTGCCAGGACTTCAGCCAAAGGCAGCACCTCGGGCTTCAGCAAACCGGAAAGCTTCAGAGCGGCCGGCGTTGCCTGCGCCAGAATCAGTCCGCTCAAACCGATGAATGCAGCGGTGCGGCGTTCCAGCCTGGCAACAATCGAGCCCGCACAGGGCGCGCCCAGAATCAATCCGACGGGAAATGCCAGGGTCACCAGCTGGATCTGGTCGCTTGTCAATCGCCAGAAGAACGTGTTGGCGTGAAGACCAAGCGACTGCGTAATCCCTTGCGCCGCCGCGAACAATAGAGCGACGACGAAGACGACGAGGAACGTACGATTTGCAGCCAACTCGCCGAGTTCCAAGAAGAAGCCGGTGACAGACGCCGAGCCACGGGGCGGTGGCAAGTGCTGACGTGGCAGCGTTTGGCGAACGGCACTCATCGACAGCATAGCAGCCACGCACATCATTGCGGCAAGGGTCATCGCGAAGGGCGCATATGCCGCACGTGTACCAGTTCCGTGCGGACCTTTGAAGAAGACGCTGAATCCCAGTGCAACCGTCACAAGGGCCGCGAGCATTCCCGCGAGCCAGCGCCAGGCGATGATGTCGGAGCGTTCGCCGGCATCATCGCTGATCTCCGCACCGACAGCGAAGTACGGCAGATTGAACAGCGACAGGCTGACACGGACTGCAATGCAGGCCGCAGACAGGGTTGCAAAGAGCACCCACTGATTCGTCAGCTGTGGCAGGGAAAACAGCAAAACGAAACTCAACAGCAGAACAGGCGCGCCAAGGACCATGAAGGGCAGACGACGGCCCCACCGCGAGTGATGATTGTCAGACAGCGATCCGATAAGCGGGTCAGCGACCGCATCGACGATCAGGCCCATCGCCAAGGCGCCACCCGACAGTGCCGCCGACAAGCCGCAGACCACGCTTGCATAGAACAACAGAAAGACATTGATGCTGGTGTTCACGGTCAGGTCGAGGACCGAACCCGCCGCATAGCTCAGCTTCGAGGCCCGTGGTATCGGCACCGACCGCAGCAGCGCGCGTTCGTATTCACCAGACGGCGGACGCATTTGGATCGACGGCTCGTCTCTCAATGGCCCACTCCGAGGTGCAGCTCAACCCGGGCGCTCCGGCAGTCGCCGACGTTCGCAGGGTCGTATAGCGTCACGCTCGCTGTCCCGGCATCCCGGCATGCCACGCAATTCGATGTGCAGCCTTGCTCGGCAGCGGCCCGCCGGCGGCGCCGAGTTGAGGCGACCGGTGCACCCGCGGAGTACATATTTATAATACACGCTGTATTATCATGTCTTTCGCTGCATCGAATTGAAAACCGACCTTCAGGCCCATGGCAACCAAACTCAAACGCGTCGGCGTTCAGCGACTTTCTCGCGCCGACCAGAAAATCAGACGAACCGAATCCATGCTTGATGCTGCCTGGGTGATGTTCTGCGAGAAGGGCTACGAGGCCAGCACGATGGAAGAAGTCGCCGAGTCTGCCGGCGTCTCGCGCTATCCGGTGTACTACGCCTTTGGTGACAAGCAGAATCTTTTTCTGGAACTCTGGAAGAAAAAAGTGGGCGAAGTTTTCGAACGAGTGGAACCTCGCATCAAGCGTGGCGGCCCGCTTCGACTCAACCTCATGGCTCTCGCCCAGATTCTGGCGGAAGATCATCAAACGGTTCCGTACGCTCCAGTCGACAGCCTCTTCTTCGTCGTTCACAGCATCAGTCTCGGCAGACCCGATATCGCAGAGAAACTGAATCTGGTATCCGCAAGCGGCGTCGAGTACTTCGCGGGCATTGTCGAGTCGTCCTCTCTGGGCGCCGGCGAAAAGCTTGCCGGTCCGGCAAGAAACATCGCGGCCCACTTGCTCGCCATGACCAGCGGCCTTTCGGTTTTGCGATTCCAGACACACCAGTTGAATGTCGACGCAAAGCACATCCTGAAGGTATTTCTGACGATCGCGCTGGACACTGCCAAGACGTAACGGCGGATGTTCGACGACCGGCTGCGGCTAGGTCCAGATTTCATGCCGGTATTCCGGATCGACGTCGTACTCCAGGCGACAGCCATCGGCGGCTACCCGCATCGACGCACGCTGCGTCGACTCATACATTGGCCAGGAGCCCAGCGTGTCACCGGGCTCACCGGTGCGGGCAAAATGACCGAGCATCGCGACCCAGCGGCGAGCAAGGGCTGGTGCTCCCGGGTGCTCGGCAAATGCCGGAACGGTGTGTTCCGGATCGTCCCAGACGTTGAACGTCAGTGGCAGATCGACGCAGTGGCTAGACCGCAGCAGGCGGTCGGCGATCCGGGTCGGCACGTCGATGACATAGACGTAGCCGCGGCTGCCGGCTGAAGACGTGGCCTCGGCGTAATCCATCGATGCACGCCGAAACACATCTGTCCATACCAGATCGTTGAAGCGCGATCCGAATCCGATATCTCTCTTCACTTTCTTGAGACGCTTCAGGTAGGTCCTGACCTTGTCGGTGCCGTCCGCCGGATGTCGGGCCATTGTTCTGGCAACGATGTGCTGGACAACGTCGAGCAGCGGCCACGGTAAACCGGTCTCGAGTTTCAAGATGTAATCAAGGCTCTCACCTTCGTGGGTCGCAAATCCGGCGATCAATGGCACGGCACTCGATCCGCGATCCTGAATGAGCTGCTCGATTCGGGTGGGAAGCAGCGGGGTATTCACGACTTCGTGAGGTCCCAGGCCCTTGCCTTTGCGTCTCTGAAGCGCGAGCAGCTCCCCGGTGGAAGCGGCTTTCAGGTAACTGATTGCAGCCTCACGCGAACACTTGCGCATTTTCGCTATGATCGCGACGACATCGGGCGCGGGATCGCAGACCATGTTGCCAGGACTGCAGGCTACGGCTCGATGCACAAGTCCTCGGGCCTCCGGTGCGGCGCACAAAGCGATGACGGAAACCGCACCGGCAGATTCGCCGATGATCGTCACGAGTTCCGGATTACCCCCGTAGTCGACGACGTTTTCCCGAACCCAGCGAAGCGCGGCTATCTGATCGCTCAACCACAGCTCTCCGCGCCCTTCGTCCTGAGTGCCGAAGCGAGTGCTGTCGATCGACGCGAAAATGCCGAGCCGGTAGTTGATGCACACGACCACCGCATCGGCACCCGAGGCCAAGGCAGTGCCGTCGTAGAAATTCCCGGAGCCGGTAAGGTGGGAGCCGCCGTGAATGAACACCAGTACCGGGCGAAGTGCGGGTGAACTTTCGTTCGGAACATGCACATTCAGAAACAGGCAGTCTTCAGAAAGTCCGCTCTTCGGCATAGGGCCGAAAATGTCTTCCCGAATGGGCGCCTGGGCTGCTGCCGCCCGGTAGGCGGTTGCGTCATAGGTTCCAGCCCATGGCGTCGCCGACTCCGCCGGCTGGAATCGTCGGGCGGGCTGGGCGTAGCGGAGACCACGATAGGTCTCCACACCCAGGCGCACTGTTCCGCGTACGCGTCCTAGTCTTGTGGATCGTTCAATTGCGGGAAGAAGGTTCATTGAAGTTCTCTGATTCCGAGGTCTTTCCGATGTTCATTTCGGCGCCCGCGTCGCTGCGCGCGGGTCCGAGGCGCGAGCATCAAAAATCGACACTCAACCTGAGCGAATAGGTTCGCGGCGCAATCAAGCCGTACGCGTAGAGGTCGCCCAGCGGTACAAGCGGCGTCACGGCCCCGCCGGCGTTCGGGCGAGTTTCGTTGAGTATGTTGCTGACGTTAAGCGCCAATTTCGGATTGAATCGGAACGCATCCGTACCCAGCGTGAGACCTGCATCCAAGGTCCCGTACCCATTGATTTCGACGCTGTGCTGAAGGTCGCTGTAGCCTTGGCCGACATAGGTGTACCCGGTGCTTCCACCAATCACGAATTTGCCGATGGGTCGGAGATATTCGATGGTCGCGTGATATTGCTGCGGCGCCGTTCCCGGCATCTCCTGCCCCGATTCGATCTCCTCGCCGTTTGCCGCCTGGAATGGAGAGGTGATGTGGGCGTCGGTCAGCGCGGCCGTCAGCGCTATGCTCAGTCCGCGGAGTGGCGTATTCCACAGGAGGTTTGCTTCCAGTCCACGACTGATGGCAGATGACACGTTGTCGTTGTAGTTGATGGGGATTCCGGGTGTCGCCTGTGTGATGATCGGGTTCTTGTAATTGATGAAGAACGCCGTGAGATCGGCGTTCAATGTTCGATCCAGCCAACTCGTTCTCAGCCCGATCTCATAATTCCAGAGAGAGTCCGACTTGAAGGTGGGCGGCACGCCATTCGTGGGCGTCGAGGGCACATACTGGATGCCGCCGAAACGGAATCCCTTGGCGATCTGCAGATAGACCGAAACATCTCTCGTGAAGGCGTAGGTCGCGGTCAATTTCGGATTGACGCCGCGTTCCGCTATCTGGTCTCTCGTGTCCGAATTCATGCCATTGTTTTCGGCGCGAAGCAGGATCCCGGTGGCAACGAATCCACCGGCAACCTTCGTCTCGTAAAGACGCGCGCCTGCCGAAAGATCGAGTCGATCCCATAGCTTGTAACTGAGATCGAAGAATAGGGCGCGCTCCGTTGAGGTCACGTCGGAGGTGCCATTGAGCAGCTCCAGATTTTCGGTAAGTTGTGCCAGTGGAATGCCCAGCCGCGCGGCCAGCGTCACAAGTGCGCTGTCGGGTCCCGTCAGCGCCTGATTCAGCGGCGTGTCGATCAAGATATTGAAGTACAGGTGATAGCGGTAGTAGTACCCCCCGACCAGCCACTGGAATGGATCAGAACCGGTCGACTGCAGACGTATCTCTTGCGAGAAGGCTCTCGAGTTTTCCGTGACGGGTGACAGAAAGCCCAGGGCCGGCGGATACCCGATCGGCGGCGCTCCGATGATTGCCGGTGTGGCGTCGATATTGAATATGGAATCCTTGAACAGGTACGAACTCAGCGAGACGACTTTCATGGACTCAAAGTCGTATCCCGCCTCAAAACTGTCCATACCGAATTTGTTGGTGGCCGGCACCTTGAGGACATTGACCGAATTCTCTCTAGGGCCGTCTGCCGAATCGGCCGTGTAGATCGCGTTTGGTGCGTGGAAATCCTGGAAAAGGTGCGTCACCTTGATGGACCAGTCTTCAGGACGCCAAAGGACAATGGCGCGATACTGGTTGCCGCCGCCATGGTCAACGTCTTTTTCGCCCGTTTGCAGATCGTCATAAACGCCCGGGTAGTTTCGCCTGACGTAGCCGACTCGAAGGGCGAGATTGTCCTCGTTCAAGGGAACGTTGGCGGCCGCGCCACTGGTAAAGGCCGCGCTTCCACCGGACGGACTGGTGAATTGCGTAAATGCGCGTGCCTGCCATTCACCGAACACCGGCTCCTGTAGTTCGTAGCGGACTGCACCGGACAGCGCCGCTCCGCCGAACAGGGTCCCTTGAGGCCCCCTCAGCACCTGCACGCCCGCCAGATCGAAGGCACTGAGGTCGGGCACGATGTTCGCGATATACGGGTCGGTAAACGCCGTGTCGCCGATGAACACGCCGACCGGAGACGGTGACGGTGAGGTCGGTCCGGTGTCTGTGCTGATACCGCGCATCGTGAATCGTGTATATCCGGAATTGCCCTGTGTCGCGGTGACCCCTGGAGTCTGCGCGATGAAGTCGATCAGATTCAGCTGGCCATGTTCCTCCAGGCTCTCACCGCTGATTGCCGTAATCGAGGCAGGGATGTCGCGCACCGACTCCGCTCGTTTTGTGGCAGTGACCACAATCTCGGGGATCTGCTGCGCCGAGGCTCCGGTATCAACTTGCCCCACGACCGCTGTGGAAGTGCCAGGCACCGGGATCGTGTCTAGCTGGTCAGACGCGGGCCCTTTCGCTGCAGCAGGCTGTTCATCGGGCTTGTTCGATCGTTCGGGATCAGGACTTTCAGAGACATCGGCAGCCCCTGTCGCCACGGCCCCGCCTTTGGAAGTACCTGCTTCGTCATTCGACGGGCGTCCCTGGGCATGCATCGCCGGGCTGGCGAGCGACACGAACACGCAAGCGACAGCGAGCGCCATTCGGCCAATGCCGCATCTGTTCTTCTGCACAAGCATCCACGTTCTCCCCTGCACTTCGTATTTTCGGGTCTGCTTGTCCAGTCGCCGAACGGCCATCTGCAACTCGCGGCAATGACGCGGCATTCAATCGCGTCACTAACCGATGCATCCCGTGTTCATGATCATACTTAGTGTATGATAATAGTTAGTGTATTATTCATGTCAAGCCATTCTTGCCGAATGGCGGCGCAATTCGATTGCACGGCGCTTGGCAGCGGCGTCTTCCGGAACGAGCGACGACACGAGCAAGATCAACGAACCACTGGGGAGGGCCGCATGGGCAAGGACAAGATGTCGCCCGGTACGAGATTGACGCAGCTCGCGTCTGAACGGCCGGATGCGATCGCACTGATCCTGCAGAAGATGGACGGCAGCGACGAACGGCTGACGTGGATGCAGCTTGAGCGATGGGCAAATCGCCTGGCCCATAGGCTTTCCGAGCGCTCGGCAGGACCGGGGTCATTCATTGCGATTCATCTGCCGAATTGCCTCGAGCATGTGGTAGCGACGCTGGCCGCATACAAGCTTGGGGCCTGCCCCATGCCGATCAGCCATCGCATGCCCGCCACCGAGCGGGATCAGATGCTGGCTTTGTCGACACCGACGGCGGTGATCAGTGACGCGCCGGACCTCGAGGGGATATCCCGCGCTCAGCTCCGCTCGCTGGACAGGTATCCCGACGCCCCGCTGCCAAATGCAATCCCTCAGCCATTCAAGGCGATCGCCTCTGGTGGTTCGACCGGGAAACCCAAATTGATCGTGTCGCCCGGCGCCTTTCACTATGCTGCTGATGACTATCCATTTGCGACGCTTCTCGGAATCGTCGATGGCGATCGGCTGTATTCTCCCGGGCCCCTGTACCACAACCAGGCATTCCTGTTCACTCAGGCGGCTCTTTTCGTAGGCGCCAGCGCGGTCCTGAACGAGAAGTTCGATGCGGAGCAATCACTGTCCGCAATCGTGCGACACCGGCCGAGTGTGCTCAATGTGGTCCCGACCATGATGCTGCGCATGCTGCGGGCGGCCTCCTTCCAGGCAAGCGACCTGCGCAGCCTCCGCAGACTCTGGCACCTGGCAGCGCCATGCCCCGACTGGGTCAAGCGTGCCTGGATCGAACGACTGGGCGCCTCGAAGGTGTACGAACTCTGGGCCTCTACCGAAATCACCGGCATCACGGTCATAAGCGGAGCGGAATGGCTGGAACGCCCTGGCAGCGTTGGCAAGGGATACCACACCGAGATTCGTATCCTCGACGCTCGGCGCTGCCCTGTCCCGCCGATGGAGATTGGAGAAATCTTCACTCGCGCCTGGGGCGGGCCACCCCAGTACCGCTATCTCGGCGCTCCGGAACTGGAGACGGTTGGAACGGACTTCGCCAGCGTTGGCGATCTCGGCTACGTCGACGAGGACGGCTATCTCTACCTGTCGGATCGTCGCGTCGATCTGATCATCTCTGGTGGCGCGAACGTGATACCCGCGGAAGTCGAAGCGATTCTCACGCAGCATCCCGAGGTTCGCGATGCCGTGGTCATTGGCGTGAAGGACGAGGACCTGGGTCGGCGGGTACATGCACTGATCGAGCCCACGTCCGAAGATCGTTGCCCCGGCCAGGACGATCTCGATCGGCACGTCAGAGCGCATCTGGCAAGTTACAAGGTGCCGCGCGGCTACGAATTCCTCACTGCACTTCCCCGGGACGAAGCGGGAAAGATTCGGCGCAGCAAGTTGCGCGACGAGCGTGGCGGCTAAACACCTCAGGAGCCCCCGAGAAAGAGGGCTCCTGTCATCGACGACACTCACCGACGTGCGCGAGACAGCCCCTGATTGCCGGCGGCTCGGTGACAGCACATTCGAATTCATAGTCCGGACAGGGATCAATGGCAGTGGCTGGGAAACTCGACGGGAAGGTTGCCCTGATTACCGGTTCCGGCTACGGCATCGGTCGCGCGACGGCGCTGGAGCTGGCGGCCGAAGGCGCCCGTGTCGTGGTCAACGACCTTGATTCCGGACCAACCGACGATGTCGTGTCCACGATCAAGGCGATGGGCGACGATGCGGTGGTTTTTGCAGGCAGCGTCACTGCCGCCGATTTTGTCGAACGCTATCGCCACGGCCGTGCAGACCTACGGAGGCTTGGACATCGTCGTCAACAACGCCGGCCACAGCTGGGACAACGTGATTCAGAAAATGTCTGGTGAGCAGTGGCATGCCATGCTCGACTCCCATCTGACAGCACCGTTCCGAATTCTGCGCGCTGCGCAGCCGGTGATCCGCAGGCTGGTCAAGGCTGAAGCTGATGACGGTCGACGTGCAGTTCGCAAGATCGTTAACGTTTCGTCGATTGCCGGACTGTTCGGGAATTCTGGACAGACCAACTATTCGGCCGGAAAAGCGGGCATCGTTGGGATGACGATGACACCAGCCAAGGAGTGGGGGCGCCTGAACACGACGGTGAACTGCGTCGCCTTCGGTTTCGTCGAAACCCGGTTGACGGCCGCCAGCGCCGATGAGGGCGCGACGGCGAACATCGAGGACCGCGAGATCGGGACCGGCTTCAGCAAGGAACTCAAGCAGGCCCCGGAACGGAGTCTCCTGCTGGGGCGCGCCGGGACGGCTGATGACGCGGCAGGTTCGGTTCATCTGCTGTGCGCGCCGGAGTCGGACTATGTCAGCGGTCAGACCCTGATGTGCAGCGGTGGTGCTGACCGGCATTTGAATCGGCAGCCCTGCATCTGCGGCGACACGGCGATTCCTGTTCGTGCTCCATCGCCTGCAGGCTGTCAAACGGCGAGCGCCGAAACCCGAGCCGATGACAACTGGCGCACATTCGATCGAGCGGCGAACGACATGCGATCAAACCAAGGCGGCGGTCAAATCAAAAGGTGGAAGGCAGATCACATCATGCGTAATGAACCGCCCCGAGATTCTCGGAGGCCCCTTCATTTGAGAAGATGGAGCCAAGACGCGAGCGTCGAAGTTTTCTCCGGAAGTAATCAGTTTGATGGCTGACGCGCGGAACACGATCGTCCTTATCCGAACCGGACTGCTGGGGAAGGTGGTCTTGCCGCAAATCCACCGACCTGCGTCAATGCGCAGGAAACAAAAAAGCCACTGATTAATCAGTGGCTTATGTTGGTCGGGGCGACAGGATTCGAACCTGCGACCTCTTGCTCCCGAAGCAAGCGCTCTACCAAACTGAGCTACGCCCCGTCAGACGTTCAAGCCGCTCGATTGGTATTGAATCGGGCCAGCTCGATCATCGCTTTCTTGTGTGGTGAGTCGGGAATTTCACCGAGCGATTCGACCGCTTTGAGGCTGTGCCTTTCAGCGAGGGCGCGAGTGTAAGGAATCGCCCCTGTGGATTCAACTGCTTTCATTACGGCTTCAAGCTGGTCGACGCGGCCGTGCGTGATGGCGTCCCGAATCAGGGCGGCTTGCTGTGCGGAGCCGTGCTTCATGGCGTGAATCAGCGGCAGCGTCGGCTTGCCCTCGGCCAGGTCGGTGCCGACGTTCTTGCCGCTGACTTCACTGTCTGCCGTGTAGTCGAGTACATCGTCGACGAGCTGGAACGCCAGGCCGAGATGATGTCCGTAGTCGTGCAGGCGTTGCTGGATCGCATCGCCCTGTTCGGCGGCGAGCGCGCCGAGCCGGCAACCGGCCTCGAACAGGCGCGCGGTCTTCAGTTCGATGACGCGCATGTAACGCGCTTCGTCGGTATCCGGGTCGCCGCAGTTCAGCAGCTGCAGGACTTCGCCTTCGGCGATGGCATTGGTGGCATTGGCCATCACGCTCATCACTTCGGTGCGCCCGGGCTCGACCATCATCTGGAACGCACGCGAGTACAGAAAGTCGCCGGACAACACGGCCCCGGCATTGCCGAACACGGCGTTGGCGGTCTTGCGGCCGCGACGCAGTCCCGACTCGTCGACGACATCGTCGTGCAAGAGCGTCGAGGTGTGTATGAATTCGATCATCGCGGCATGCAGCACCGGTTCGGCGCTGGTGCAGCCGCAGGCGCGCGCGGCCAGCAGCACCAGCGCCGGCCGCAGGCGCTTGCCGCCGGCCGAGGTGATGTAGTGGCCGATCTCGTTGATCAGCGCGACCTCCGACCGGAGCCGGGCATGAATGGTGTCATCCACCTGCCGCATGTCGTCGGCGATGGGGGCGAGGATGGTCTTGAGGTCCATAGGGCGGCGCGATGCTAGGCGGCCGAACGCTTGGCCGTCAACGACTTAGCCGCATTCGCCCGGAATTTGGCGAAACCGCGGCCGCGTCCGACGCAAGCATGCAAATCGGTTGACCTTTCAGGGGGGCGCACCTACAATCACGCGCTTCATTCGGGCCGGGCAGCTTCATCGCTGCGGCTTACAAACATAATTAGATGATTTTCATTTTTGGAGTCAACGATGTACGCCGTAATCAAGACGGGTGGCAAGCAGTACAAGGTTGCCCAGGGTGACACCCTGAAGATCGAAACGCTGGTTGCCGAAGTCGGCAGCATTGTGTCGTTCGAAGAAGTGCTGATGGTGGGCGAAGGCGAGCAGGTCAAGATCGGCGCGCCGCTGGTTGCCGGCAGTGCGGTCAAGGCCGAAGTACTCTCGCACGGCCGTGGCGACAAGATCCGCATCGTCAAGCATCGCCGCCGCAAGCATTATCACAAGGAACAGGGCCATCGGCAGAACTTCACGGAAGTGAAGGTCACCGAAATCCTCGGCGCCTAAAGCGCACGGCCCACCGATTCAGGAGCATCCGAAATGGCACACAAAAAAGCAGGCGGCAGTACTCGTAACGGCCGCGACTCAGAATCCAAGCGCCTTGGCGTGAAGAAGTTCGGCGGCGAAGCGGTTGTCGCCGGCAACATCATCATCCGCCAGCGTGGCACCAAATATCACGCCGGTGTCGGCGCCGGCGTCGGCAAGGATCACACGATCTTCGCCCTCACCGAAGGCAAGGTGCAATTCCGCACCCGTGGCCCGGCCGGCAAGCTTCACGTCGACATCGTTCCGGCCTGAACGCCCGCATCCAAGCGCAAAAGAGCCCCGGAAACGGGGCTTTTTTGTGCGTTACCGTATGTACATCCTGTACAAACCGGCGCCATCCTCGGCCCCGGCGATCAAAGCAAGCACGACGCATACACCGCCATGAAGTTCGTTGACGAAGCCACGATCCGCGTTGAAGGCGGCAAAGGCGGCAATGGCTGCATCAGCTTCCTGCGCCTGAAATACATGCCGTTCGGTGGCCCGGACGGCGGCGATGGCGGTGATGGCGGCAGCGTCTGGGCGATCGCCGACGCCAACCTCAATACACTCGCCGACTTCCGCTACACGCGCCTGTTCAAGGCGCCGAGCGGCATCAACGGCCAGGGCTCGAACTGCACCGGCGCCGCCGGCGAGGACATCGAGATCCGCGTGCCGCCCGGCACCCGCATCTTCGACGCCGGCACCGAGGAGCTGATCGGCGAGCTGACGCGTGAAGGCCAGCGCGTGAAGGTCGCACAGGGCGGCCATCGCGGACTCGGCAATCCGCACTTCAAGTCATCCGTCAATCGCACACCGTACAAGGCCACCAAAGGCTCGCCGGGCGACATCCGCGAGCTGCGACTGGAGTTGTCGCTGATGGCCGATGTCGGCCTGCTCGGCATGCCGAACGCCGGCAAGTCGACGCTGCTCGCCTCGGTTTCCGCAGCGCGCCCGAAGATCGCCGACTATCCGTTCACGACGCTGTACCCGCAGCCGGGCGTGGTTGCCGCCGGCCCCGGCCGCTCGTTCGTGATGGTCGACATTCCGGGCCTGATCGAAGGCGCCGCGGAAGGTGCCGGACTGGGCATCCGCTTCCTCAAGCATCTGCAGCGCACGCGCCTGATGCTGCACCTGATCGATATCCTGCCGCCGGACGGTTCGGACATCGTCGCCAACATCAAGACCATCAATGCCGAGCTGAAGGCGTTCAGCGACGAACTCGCCGCGCGCGATCAGTGGCTGGTGTTCAACAAGATCGACGTCATGCCCGAAGACGAATGGCAGGCGCTGGTCAAACAGACGCTGAAGAAGCTGCGCTGGAAGGGTCGCTGGTTCGCGATCTCGGCTGCGTCGCACGCCGGCTGCGATGAAATCGTCGAAGCCGCCATGCAGTGGGTCGAAGCGCGCACATCGAGTACCGCCGCGCCGCAGGCATCCGCTGAAATCGAAGCGGCACCGGCACCCGCCCGGCGCAAGCGCGCGATACCGAAACGCAATCTCAAGGAAGAGGTTCCCAACAAGGACCTCGGCCGCACCAATACCCGCAGCACGCGCGCGCGTCGCAATGCGCCGCCGAAGCGCCCGCTCGACTGAGCGCTCCAACCCTCCCGACACGATGACGGCCTCCCCTGCTCCGCTTGCCGCGAACGCCCGCGCCAGGCTCGCCAACACCCGCCGCTGGGTGATCAAGGTCGGCAGTTCCCTGGTCACGGCCAAGGGCCAGGGTCTCGATCACGAGGCGATCCGCGACTGGTGTACGCAGATTGCGGCGCTGCGCGCGAGCGGCAAGCAGATCGTCCTCGTGTCGTCCGGTGCGGTCGCCGAAGGCATGGCGCGGCTGGGCCTGAAGAAGCGTCCCGGCGCCCTGCACGAACTGCAGGCGATGGCGGCGGTCGGCCAGATGGGCCTGGTGCGTGCCTACGAGTCGGAGTTCAACACGCACGGCATCAAGGCAGCGCAGATCCTGCTGACCCACGACGACGTCGCCGATCGCGACCGCTACCTGAACGCGCGCGGCACGCTCAACGCGCTGCTCGAATTCGGCGTGGTGCCGGTCGTCAACGAGAACGACACGGTGGCCACCGACGAAATCCGGCTCGGCGACAACGATACGCTCGGCGCACTGACCGTCAATCTCACCGAAGCCGATCTGCTGATCCTGCTGACCGATCAGGATGGTCTGTACGAGGCCGATCCGCGCCTCGTGCCCGATGCGCAGCTGGTGAGCGAGGCAGCGCTGACCGACACGCGTCTCGCCGGCATGGCCGGCGACAGCAAGGGCGTGCTCGGCCGCGGCGGCATGCGCACCAAGCTCAACGCCGCGCACACCGCGGCGCGCTCCGGCGCCGCCACCATCATTGCCCACGGTCGCCGGCCGGACGCACTGATGCAGATTGCGCGCGGCGAGACGATCGGCACGCTGCTGACGCCGGCGCTGGGCGTGATGACCGCGCGCAAGCGCTGGATCGCCGGCCAGCTGCAGCTGCGCGGCAAGCTGCACCTCGACGAGGGTGCGGCGCGCGTGTTGCGCGAGCAGGGCCGCAGCCTGCTGCCGGTCGGCGTGGTCCGGGTCGAGGGTGATTTCTCGCATGGCGATCTGGTGGCGCTGATCGACCCCAGCGGCGTCGAGATCGGCCGCGGACTCTGCAATTACGACGCCGACGAAGCCGCCAGGATCATGGGCGCGAAGCGCGACGAGCTGGCGGCACGCCTCGGCCACGTCGGCGAACCCGAGATCGTGCATCGCGACAACCTGGTCGTCGGCCCGACGCATCGCTGATCGGCGGTCGCGCGCCGCAGCAGCAGTGCCGCCTGCGGCCTATTGCGGCGTGTCGGCAGGCGGATCGCGCGGCGGCCAGAAGTAGTGCTGCGGGCGGCGCAGGAAACGCCGACCGAGTTCGAACAGCAGCGCACGCGTATCGGTGAAATGGATGCGTTGCGCCCGCAGCGCCACCGACAGCGCCAGCGTGAAGCTGACCCCGAGATTGAGGAGCCCGATCACCGCCACGCCGGCACAGAGCCGCGCGATCTCGCCTCCGCTCAAGCCACCGTCCAGCGTGACGATCGCGTAGGCGCAGTTCGCCGACACGAAGGTGACGTGCAGGCTGCCGAGCGGCACCCCGAGCACGCGACCCAGCGCCGCGGTGGTGCCGAGCATGATGCCGAACGCGATGCTGCCGACCAGACCGCCGAGATTCAGATCGATGTAGGTCGCCAGACGCTCGATGCCGCGCCGGCCGAGCAGCGCGCGCAACCAGCGCAGCTGCCTGAGTCTTTGCGGGACACGGTCGTACGCGGCCTTGTTGTCGTAGAAGCCGGAGATCAGGCCGGTCAGGAACAGCCAGATGCCGGTGATCGCAGCCCAGGCCCAGACGCGCGGATCGAGCGGATCGGCGTCTTCGAGCAGATGCCGGGCCTTGGCCTCGCCGACGTAGTAGTGCCCGGTCTGCGCGTACATCAGATCGGCGATCAGCAACGCGACCGGCACGACGATCAGCAGGTTGCCGGCGATCGCGACGAACTGGCTGCGGAAGGTGCGCACGACGATTTCCGCCAGTGCCTCGATGCGGCGCCTGGCGCCGGCTTCCTCGATGCTCCGCGCAAAGCGGTGTGCGGTCACTGCCGGCTGCTTGGTTGCCAGCGAGAAATGGCAGACGTACATCAGCACGAACGCGGCGGCGTAGTTGAGGCTGTAGACCACCGCCTCGCCGAACGGCGCACGCGCCTCGCCCGACAGCGCCAGCTTGATGAACGCCGCGACGACGACCACGAAGCCGGCACCGAGCGCCGAGTTCAGCAGACCGAAGTACTCGCTGCGCGTGGTCGTGATGTACTGCTCGCCGGTCTTGCTGGCGTTCTCGATCACGCGCGAGCTGAGCAGGTCGGCGGTCTGCGACCACAGCTCGCGAATGCTGTGCCGGCGGTTTTCGGCTCGCACCAGCGCCTTGAGAAACTGCACGCGCACACCGTTCAGCTCGTGTGTCGGCCGGTCTTCCAGCAGTGCCAGCAACACGCGCAAACGCTCGATCTTCTGTTCGATGCGCACCAGCAGCACGGTCAGGCTGACGCTGGCACCGGTCTGTGCGGCCTGCTTGCGGACCTTGTCGATGATCTTCCTGCACTGGTCGAGCAGCATCAGCAGCTGCTTGTCGTCGAGCGCGACTGCGCGCTTCTCCGCGGCCGCCGCGCGCCGTTCGGCAATGAAGGCATGCACCTCGACGTTCTGCATCAGGAACGGCGACTCGTAACGTTCGATCGCCGGATAGCTGCGCACGAACTCCGGCTCCAGGCCGATCGATGCGATGCGATAGGAGACGACCTGCAGGGCATCGAGAATCTGCAGCGACATCACCGCCTGCTCGCCGGGCGCCGCCGGCAGGCGCGCGGCCGAGAAGTCGAGCGCGTCGAGCAGCGCCACCCAGACGTCGTCGGCGACCGCGCCGACCCAGACATGATCGGTGTCGCGATCGAAAAGGCGCGCGAGGCAATCGCGCAGTTCGTCACCGCGCCACTCTTCCGGCAGCAGGCGTTCGCCGAGGCGCCGACGCAGACCGGCGAAGAAGCTCTCCTGGGCCAGGACGCCGGATTCGGTGAACAGGCGCAGCGGCTGCTTGCTGCCCAGCAGCCAGACCAGCGCGTCGCGCAGGCTGGCGCGCACCGCCGGGTCTTCGCGCACGCGCTCGGTCAGCCGCTGCAGCTGCGTCTGCGCCGGCTCGGCCAGCCGTGGGCGCGCCGGCCGCAGGGCATCGACCAGCGCCGCCAGCGCGTCGAGGCGCTGCGTCTCGTCGGCCGCGGCGATCCGCGCCAGTGCGGCGTCGAGCGCGCGCGCCTGGCGCTCGGCCGGCGGCATCCGTCGCAGACGCGGCAGCAAGCTGCGTGCGGCGCCGTCGGCGGAACCGGAAGCTGCGTTGTCGTTCGGCGGGCTCGGCATCGAATGCTTTGGGAAACCGCGTGGCATGGAGTAAGGTCTCGGCCGGTTCTCGCGGCCTGAAGGTGCCATGACCAGGGTTCTGACGATCGAAGACGACGAGGTCACGGCTCGGGAGATTATTGCCGAACTCGAGCAGCATGGAATCGAGGTCGACTGGGTAGACAACGGCCGCGACGGTCTGGTCAAGGCGATCGGCCCCGGTTACGACGCGATCACGCTCGATCGCATGCTGCCCGGCGTCGACGGTCTGGCGATCGTCACCACCATGCGTCAGGTCGGCGTCGAAACCCCGGTCCTGATGATCAGCGCGCTGTCCGACATCGACGAGCGCGTGCGCGGCCTGCGCGCCGGCGGCGACGACTACATGACCAAGCCCTTCGCGCCCGACGAGATGGCGGCGCGTGTCGAAGTGCTGTTGCGCCGCAGCCGCGGCGGCGCGGTGCCGCTGACCGAGTTGCGCGTCGCCGATCTCGAACTGGACCTGATGACGCGCAACGCGCGCCGCAGCGGTCGCGACCTCGAACTGCTGCCGACCGAGTTCCGCCTGCTCGAGTTTATGATGCGCAATTCCGGGCAGGTGCTGACGCGCATGATGATCTTCGAGGCGGTCTGGGGCTTTCATTTCGATCCCGGTACCAACCTGATCGACGTGCACATCGGTCGCCTGCGCAAGAAAGTCGATCCGGCCGGCGTCACGCCGCTGATCCGCACCGTGCGCGGCTCGGGGTATCGCCTTGGCGACGCCTGACTCGCCGCTGCACGGCCGCTGGCGCTCGTCGACGACGCGCCTGCTGCTGATCTATGGCGCGCTGTTCGTGGTCTGGGGGACGGTGTTGATCGGCGTCATCAACCTCGAAACGCAACGCTATCTGTCACAGGTTGTCGACCAGATTCTCGAACAGCGCGCGCATTACCTCGCCAGTATCGATCGCAGCCAGTTGCCGGCGGCTATGGCGACGACGAGTGCGCTCGATCTGCAAGGCGTGATGGCGTTCGGCGTGTTCGCCGCCGACGGCCGGCACCTGGCCGGCAATCTCGCCGAACTGCCGGCGCATCTGCAGGCGGACGGTCATGTGCACCTGCTCGCGCATGGCGTGCAGCGCCTCGATCAGGTACGCGTGCAGCGTGCACGCGCACTGGCGCTGCGCCTCGGCAGCGGCGAGCTGCTGGTGCTGGCGCGGGCCACCAGCGTCGTCGACCAGGTCGGCGTGATCCTGCGCCAGAGCCTGCTCTGGGCGCTGTCGCTGACGCTGATTCCCGGCCTGATCGGCGGCTACCTGCTGAGCCGCGGGCCCCTGCGCCGCGTGCGCGCCCTGGAAGCGGCGGTGCAGCCGATCATGCGCGGCGATCTCGGCCGCCGCCTGCCGCTGTCCGGGCGACGCGACGAACTCGATCTGCTGGCCTCGATCGTCAATGCCATGCTCGCCGAACTCGAACGTTCGATGAGCGAGGTCAAGGGCGTTTGCGACAACATCGCGCACGACCTGCGCACGCCGCTGACGCGCCTGCGCGCGCAGCTGCACCGCCTGCAGCAGCACGCGCCGATCGACGCCGATCGCGGCGCCCTGGTCGAGCATTGCATCGCCGACGTCGACTCCCTGCTCAGCCGCTTCGCCGCGCTGCTGCGGATCTCGGAGATGGAAGACCGGCGCCGGCGCGCCGGCTTCGGCAGCGTCGATCTCGGTGCGATGCTGCGCGAGATCCACGAGCTGTTCGCCCCGCTGGCCGAAGACAAGAACGTGCGGCTCGAACTGCAGCTCGAAGCCGTGCCGGCGATCGACGCCGACCGCGAACTGCTGTTCGAGGCGATCAGCAATCTGGTCAGCAATGCGATCAAGTTCACGCCGGACGGCGGCATCGTGCAGCTGCGCGCGCGCACCGACGCCCATGGCGCGCGGCTGTGCGTACTCGACAACGGACCGGGCATTCCGGCCGGCGAGCGCGATGCCGTGCTGCAGCGCTTCTATCGCAGCGAAGGCACCCGCCAGCTGCCGGGATCGGGACTCGGGCTGTCGATCGTGTCGGCGATCGTGCGCCTGCACGGGTTCCGCCTCGACATCGGCACCGGCGAACACGGCGGCGCGCGCGTCACCCTGCACTGCCAGCCGCCGGCGATCGGCAACTGAGCCGCAGCCCGCGCGCGGCGCTGGCGGACGGCGTCATCGGCGGGAAAGCGGCGCGCGCCAGGGCTCATGACTTTTCTTTCATGAAGCGGACAGCCTCGCGCCACCTGCGGGCAGCGATACTGCGCGGCCTCCGCTCCCCGCCGCTCCCCCGGAAAACGCCATGCAGGGCCTGGTCAGAATCGCGCTCGCGCGGCCGTACACTTTCGTCGTTCTCGCGCTGCTGCTGCTGATCATCGGGCCGCTGGCCTATCTGCGCACGCCGACCGACATCTTTCCGGCGATCAGGATTCCGGTGATCGCCGTCGCCTGGCAGTACAGCGGCCTGCCGCCGGACCAGATGGCCGAGCGCATCACCACCGCCTACGAGCGCGTGCTGACAACCACGGTCAACGACATCGAGCACATCGAATCGAGTTCGCTGGTCGGCTTCGGCATCGTCAAGATCTTCTTCCAGCCCGGCGTCGACATCGCCACCGCCAACGCGCAGGTCACGGCGATCTCGCAGACCATCGTCCGGCAGTTTCCCGCCGGCACGACGCCGCCGCTGATCCTCAACTACAGCGCCTCGACCGTGCCGATCATCCAGCTGGCGCTGTCCGGCCCCGGCTTCTCCGAACAGAACCTCGGCGATCTCGGCCTCAATCTGGTGCGCACGCAGCTGGTCACCGTGCCCGGTGCCGCCGTGCCCTATCCGTTCGGCGGCAAGACGCGACAGATCTCGATCGACATCGACAACAGCAAACTGCAGGCGCGGGGCCTGGGTCCGCAGGACATCTCCAATGCGCTGGCAGCGCAGAACGTGATCCTGCCGGTCGGCACGCAGAAGATCGGCAGTACCGACTACAGCATCCGCCTCAACAACGCGCCGCTGAAGTTCGAGGACCTCAACGATCTGCCGATCAAGGCCGTCAACGGCACCAACGTCACCATGCGCGACGTCGGTTTCGTGCACGACGGCAACGCCACGCAGACCAATATCGTCCACGTCAACAACAACCGCTCGGTGCTGCTGACCGTGTTCAAGATCGGCGCGACCTCGACGCTGGCGATCGTCGACGGCGTCAAGGAACGTGTCAAACAGCTCAAGGAGCTGGTGCCGGACGGACTGAAGATCGATCTGATCGGCGACCAGTCGGTGTTCGTGCGCGGCGCCGTCAACGGCGTGCTGCACGAGGGCATCCTCGCCGCATCGCTGACCAGCCTGATGATCCTGCTGTTCCTCGGCAGCTGGCGCTCGACCGTGATCATCGCCGTCTCGATTCCGCTGTCGGTGCTCGGCGCGATCACCATCCTCTCGCTGCTCGGCGAGACGCTGAACATCATGACGCTCGGCGGCCTGGCGCTGGCGGTCGGCATCCTCGTCGACGACGCGACCGTGACGATCGAGAACATCAACTGGCATCTCGAGCAGGGCAAGGACG
This sequence comes from Solimonas terrae, assembly GCF_011067135.1. GTDB lineage: Bacteria > Pseudomonadota > Gammaproteobacteria > Nevskiales > Nevskiaceae > Solimonas > Solimonas terrae. The sequence goes on along the minus strand of NZ_JAAMOW010000002.1, from coordinate 350,349 downwards.
TCGAGACCGCGATCCTCGACGGCGCGCAGCAGATCGTCACGCCGGCGTTCGTGTCGCTGCTGTGCATCTGCATCGTGTTCGTGCCGATGTTCTTCCTCGACGGCGTCGCGCGTTTCCTGTTCGTGCCGATGGCCGAGGCCGTGATGTTCGCGATGGTCTGCTCGTTCATCCTCTCGCGCACGCTGGTGCCGACGATGGCCAAGTACCTGCTCAGGCCGCACGCACCTCATACCGACGTGCATGGCAACGATGCCGCGCTGCCGCCATCGCGCAATCCGCTGGTGCGCTTCCAGCGCGGTTTCGAGGCGCGCTTCGAGCGCGTGCGGGCCGGCTATCACGACCTGCTCGATCTGGCGCTGCACCACCGCGGCGTGTTCGTGCCGGCGTTCCTGGCGTTCGTCGCGCTGTCGTTCCTGCTGCTGCCGTTTCTCGGCCGCAACTTCTTCCCGTCGGTCGACTCCGGGCAGATGCTGATCCACGCGCGCGTGCCGGTCGGCACGCGGCTCGAGGAGACCTCGCAGCGCTTCGCGCACATCGAAGATGCGATCCGCCGCGTCATTCCGGCCCGTGAACTGGCGGCGCTCGCAGACAACATCGGCGTGCCGGTATCGAGCATCAACAACACCTACAACAACACCGGCACCATCGGCCCGCAGGACGGCGACATCCAGATCGCCCTGAGCGAGGACCATCATCCGACCGCCGATTACGTGCGCACGCTGCGCGAGCAGCTGCCGCTCGAATTTCCCGGCGTGCAGTTCTCGTTCCTGCCGGCGGACATCGTCAGCCAGATTCTCAACTTCGGCTCGCCGGCGCCGATCGACGTGCAGATCCGCGGCCCCAGGCTCGACGCCGACTACGACTACGCCAGGCAGCTGTTGAGCCGGATCCGTTTCGTGAAAGGCGTCGCCGACGCGCGCATCCAGCAGTCGCAGCGCTATCCGGACCTGCAGCTGAACATGGATCGCGCGCGCGCCGAGCAGCTCGGCGTGACCGCGCACAATGTCACCGACAGCATGCTGATCTCGCTGGTCGGCACCAGTCAGGTGTCGCCGACCTTCTGGCTCAACCCGACCAACAGCGTGTCGTACCCGATCGTCGCGCAGGTGCCGCAATACCGTCTGCAGACGCTGTCCGATCTGCAGAGCCTGCCGGTATCGTCATCGAACGGCGGCACACAGATCCTCGGCAGCGTCGCCAGCATCTCGCGCGGCATGAGCGATGCCGTCGTCACGCATCGCGACATCATGGCGGTCGTCGATATTTACGCAACGCCGCAGGATCGCGATCTCGGCGCGGTCGCCGCGGATATCCGCGACATCGTCGATGCCGCCGCCGGGGATGCTCCGAAGGCCACGACCGTCACCCTGCGCGGTCAGGTGCAGACCATGAACAGCGCGTTCTCCGGCCTGCTGTTCGGTCTGCTCGGCGCCATCGTGCTGATCTACTTCCTGATCGTCGTCAATTTCCAGTCCTGGGCCGATCCATTCGTCATCATCACCGCGCTGCCGGCGGCGATCGCCGGCATCGTCTGGATGCTGTTCACGACGCACACGACGCTGTCGGTGCCGGCGCTGACCGGCGCGATCATGTGCATGGGCGTGTCGACCGCCAACTCGATTCTCGTCATCAGCTTCGCGCGCGAGCGGCTCGAAGCGACCGGCGACGCGGTGCAGGCCGCGCTCGACGCCGGCTTCACGCGCTTCCGGCCGGTGCTGATGACCGCGCTGGCGATGATCATCGGCATGGCGCCGATGGCCTTCGGTCTCGGCGAAGGCGGCGAACAGAACGCGCCGCTCGGGCGTGCCGTGATCGGCGGCCTGCTGTTCGCCACCGTCGCCACGCTGATCTTCGTGCCCGTCGTGTTCAGCATCGTCCACGCGCGCTACGGCCGCAAACCTTCCTCCGCGCCTGCGGGAGTTCCCCATGTCGCCCACTAAACCACCTGCCACCACCGCCCGCCCCGTGCCGCGCAGCCTGCGCACCAGCGGCATCGTCATCGCCGTCGTGCTGGTCGCGATCGTCGCGATCGGCCTCACGCAACGCGCACGCAGCAGCAGCCAGCTGCGCGACTGGACCGATGCCAACGCGCTGCCGGTGGTCGCGACCGTGCAACCGCAGGCGCTCGGCGAGAGCGATGCGCTGCAACTGCCGGGCCGACTCGAGGCCTACGCCAGCGCGCCGATCTACGCCCGCACCAGCGGTTATCTGAAAGACTGGAAGGTCGACATCGGCGCGCACGTGAAGGCCGGCCAGTTGCTCGCCGAAATCGAAACGCCGGACGTCGACCAGCAGCTCGCGCAGGCACGGGCCGACTTCGCCAAGGCGAAGGCCGACGCCGATCTCGCGCGCAGCACGGCGACGCGCTGGCAGGCGATGCTCGGCAGCGATGCCGTGTCGAAGCAGGAAGTCGACGAAAAAGTCGGAGACGCCGCCGCCAAGCAGGCCGCCGAAGCGGCCGCGCGCGCCAACGTCGATCGTCTCGCGGCGACGCAGGGCTTCCAGCGCATCGTCGCGCCGTTCGACGGCGTCGTGACTTCGCGCTCGACCGATGTCGGCGCACTGATCAGTGCCGGCGGCGGCAGCGGCCCGGAACTGTTCACGGTTGCCGACACGCACAAGCTGCGTGTCTACGTGCAGGTGCCGCAAAGCTACATCGCAAGCATCCGGATCGGACAGACCGCGACAATGACCGTGCCGGAATATCCGGGCCGGGAATTCAGCGCGAAGATCGAAAGCACGGCGCAGGCCATCAGTGCCGCCAGCGGCGGCACGCTGGTGCAGCTGGCGGTCGACAACACCGATGGCGATCTGCTGCCCGGCGGTTATGCCGATGTCAGCCTGGCTTTACCCGGCGACGCCAAGGGCGCGTCGGTGCCGGCCAGTTGCCTGATCTTCGACGGCAGCGGCATGCACGTTGCCCTGCTCGGTGCCGACAACAAGGTGAAGATGACGCCGGTCGACATCACCCGCGACCTCGGCAAGACCGTCGAAGTGGCCGGCCTGCAGAGCAGCAATCGCATCATCGACAGCCCGCCGGACTCGCTGCGCGACGGTGACGCCGTGCGGCTCGCCGACAAGCCCGCGGTGGCCCCGAACGCTGCGCCCGGAAAAAGCGATGCGAACCGGAAAGCTTGAGCGGCGCGCGATGCCGGCTACGCCCGGCTGGACAGCGGCCCTCGCCGGCCTGGGCGCGATCGCGCTGAGCGCCTGCTCGTTTGCACCGAAGTACACGGTCCCCGACGTGCCGATCGCAGGGCGGTATCAGGCCGGCGCCGGCGGCGACGCAGGCGCCGGCTGGACGCCGGCCTCGCCGGCCGATCGTCTGGCACGCGGCAACTGGTGGACGCTGTACGGCGACGATCAACTCGACGCGCTGGCCGCGCGTGTCGAAACCGGCAGCCCCGATCTCGCGGCCGCGCTCGCGCATTACGAACAGGCCGCGGCCTATCGCGACCAGACCCGCGCCGCGTACTTTCCGAACCTCTCGCTCGGCGGCACCGTCGAGCGTGAACGCGCTTCCGCCATGCAGCCGCCGTCCGGACGCAGCGAGAAATATTTCGACAGCAACTCGCTGGGCCTGAGCGCCGCCTACGAACTCGATCTCTGGGGCCGCGTCCGCAACAGCGTGCGCGCCGGCAACGCCGGACTGGCCGCCGCCGCCGCCGATCTGGAATCGGCGCGCCTCAGCCTGCAGGCCGAGCTGGTCGACGACTACGTGCAGCTGCGCCGCTACGACAGCGAAACGCAGTTGTTGCAGGACACCGTCGTCGCCTACGACAAGGCCTTGCAACTGACGCAGACCCGCCACGATGGCGGCATCGCGTCCGGCCTCGATGTCGCCCGTGCGCGCACCCAGCTGCAGACTGCCCGCGCGCAGGTATCGACGACCGCGGCGCAACGCACGCTGCTCGAGCACGCGATCGCCGTGCTGATCGGCGAGTCGCCGTCGAGCTTCACGATCGCAGCCGATACGACGCCGCTGGCGCTGCCGACGATTCCGCTGGAACTGCCGGCGACCCTGCTGCAGCGTCGTCCGGACATCGCCGCCGCCGAGCGCCGTACCGCTGCCGCCAACGCCACCGTCGGCGTCGCGCGCGCGGCCTGGTTTCCATCGCTGAACCTGAGCGCCAGCGCCGGCTATTCGAGCTTCGACAACAGCGACTGGTTCAAGGCCTCGAACCTGTTCTGGGCCGTCGGCCCCAGCCTCGCGCTCGACCTGTTCAACGGCGGGTTGCGCGCAGCGCAAGTCCGCCAGGCACGCGCCGCACTCGACGAAGCCGGCGCGGACTATCGCGCCGTCGCCCTGCAGGCCTTCTCGCAGGTCGAAGACAATCTCACCGTGCTGGCCCGCTATCGCGACGCCGCCGCCGACCAGACCCTCGCCGTCGACGCCGCGCAGCAGGCGCTCGACTATGCGATGACCCGCTACCGCGAAGGCGCCGTCAACTACCTCGACGTCACCGTCGCCCAGACCGCCGCCCTGCAGACCCGCCGCGATCAACTCGCCCTGCAAACCGGCCGCCTGCGCGCCAGCGTCGCCCTGATCCGGGCACTTGGTGGCGGATGGTCGGAAGGCGATCGACCGGTGATGGCGGAAGCGATGCCGGAATCCGACGCGTCGCGTTAGTCGGCGGGGCCGAAATGTCTGCATGAGTTGGTTTACCGGCGACGACGGGCTCGCATCGCTGAGTGCATGCGTGTCCGCGCGCTGATCCCTTGATCGGGCACCCACCTCCCCCAAGCCCCTCCGCCCTGAAGGGCGGAGGGGAATCGGGCGCTTGCATGCGGACGCAAGCCGGAGTTCGAATCGCTGAGTGCATGCGTGTCCGCGCGCTGATTCCTCGATCGGGCACCCACCTCCCCCAGCCCCTCCGCCCTGAAGGGCGGAGGGGAATCGGGCGCTTGCACGCGGACGCAAGCCGGGGGCTCGCATCGTTGAGTGCCTGTGTGGCCATTGGCTGCTCGCCTGATCGGGCACCTGCCTTCCTCGGCGCCTTCGCGCTGAAGGGCGGAAGGGGGGTGGGCGCTTGCACGCAGACGCAAGCCCGGGGGCTCGCATCGCTGAGTGCATGCGTGTCCGCGCGCTGATCCCTCGATCGGGCACCCACCTCCCCCAGCCCCTCCGCCCTGAAGGGCGGAGGAGAATCGGGCGCTTGCATGCGGACGCAAGCCGGGGCTCGCATCGTTGAGTACCTGTGTGGCCATTGGCTGCTCGCCTGATCGGGCACCCACCTTCCTCGGCGCCTTCGCGCTGAAGGGCGGAAGGGGGGTGGGCGCTTGCACGCAGACGCGGACGCTTTGCGTTGCCTGCAGCGGTCGGGGTCTTTGACCCTGCGCTTCAACATTCGCCGCAGATGAAGGAAGTCGGGCGCAAGGCGCTGCGGTGCGCTGGCCCTCTCCTCCTCCGGAGGAGAGGGTTGGGTGAGGAGGTCGACCGGACGAAAGCCGCGGGTGCTGATCACATCACTGTGACTTGAATCCCGAACAACTGCACTCCGCCACGCGACAATCATCGCGGAGAACAGCGCAATGGCGATCAAACCCCGCACCCGGCGCGCCCGCGCCCTGCGTCGGAACATGACGCCCGCGGAGCAGCGGCTGTGGCTGGCGCTGCGCGCGGCGGAGCTGCCGTGGAAGCTGCGGCGCCAGCACCCGATCGGGCCGTATATCGTCGACTTCGCGATCCCTGCGCGCCATCTGGTCATCGAACTCGATGGCGGCCAGCACGCGCAGTGTCTGGACGCCGACAAAGCGCGGACGGCAGCGATCGGGCTGCGGGGATACCGGGTACTGCGTTTCTGGAACCACGACGTCCGCGAGAACCCGAGCGATGTCGTGGACGTGATCCTGCGAGAACTGGGGTTGGTCACCTGATCCGCACCCACCTCCCCCAACCCCTCCGCCCTGAAGGGCAGAGGGGAGCAGGGCGCAAGACCAAGCGAGATGTTCGCAACGCTTCCAGCAGAGCAGCGCCCACATCGAACTTCGACGGTATCGGACGATCGTCATTTTCGAGATGACGAAGTCGAAGCCTCGGGAGTCCACGTCCACCGCCCGCTGAAAGACGCGCAGCTCGGACACTAGTTGCGCACGCTGGCCTCGCACGCTTCCTTCCACCGAGCGGCACCCGGCACGCGACCGTGGCCCCATCCTGAGCGCTCTCCTTCCGTGTCGAACCCGCTCCTCCGACGGAGGAGCGGATTGGTGAGAAGGCGCAGTACTCGGAGCCCCTGTTCCTTCGGAAGCGGAAGAGCCAGGACGGTGGATCGCGGAGGCCACGTTCCGGACGCGGGATGCGGAATGCCGCTTGCCGCACGCCACATTCCGGACGCGGGATTCGGGTGCGGAACACTGGATGCTGGATGCCACACGCCACGTTCCGGCCATGAGATGCGGGATACGGGACGCTGGATGCCGGACGCGGGTTTCGGGGTCCGGAACACTGGCGCTGGATGCCACATTCCAGCCGCGAGATGAGGGATACGGGACGCTGGATGCCGGACGCGGGATTCGGGGTCCGGAACACTGGGCACTGGATGCCACATTCCAGCCGCGAGATGAGGGATACCGGACGCTGGATGCCACACGCGGGTTTCGGGGTCCGGAACACCGGGCGCTGGATGCCACATTCCAGCCGTGAGATGAGGGATACCGGACGCTGGATGCCACACGCGGGATTCGGGGTCCGGAACACTGGACGCTGGATGCCGCACGCCACATTCCGGACGCGGGATTCGGGTGTGGTACACCGAATGTCGAATGCCGGATGCCGGATGCCGGATGCCGGATGCCGGATGCCGGATGCCGGATGCCGGATGCCGGATGCCGGATGCCGGATGCCGGATGCCGGATGCCGGATGCCGGATGCCGGATGCCGGCAGGTTCGTCGCAATCCTCCTTCCGTCAAGCAGAACCCGGCAGGCAGCCGTGACACCGTGCCCGAGCCCTCTCCTCCCGTGGAGGAGAGGGTTGGGTGAGGAGGCGCGGCGTTGCCGCGTAGTCGGTCAAATGGCCCCGTTTCCGTGATCTATAAAGCGATACGGAAACTTTATCATTGAATTATGCACAATCTCCCCTGCCGGTGGAACGCGTGTGGAACCGGCATTTCGGGGCGCGGATCGTGGCTGCATCAGGATCGCGCACGGTGCTCGAATGGTGACGGAAGCTAAGTATCTGTTTCGTCGCGGCATTCGGGTATTTGTCCCACATTTGCCCACAGCTTGTGCACGCACCTTGCACCGCTTCAACACAAGCCCTTGGGGTCGCATGGAAATATAACCACAATATGTTGGAAAAATCGGTTGACGCTCAACGGAACGAAGCCTAGTCTTGGGAGACTGCCACCCGTCACCCCGCCATGGAAATAAAGCGGCCGGGACGCGTGACGCCAGATATCGAAATCAGCAGTCCAGGGGACGTCAAAAATGCTTACTCAAAACACCACGTCGTCGGCGGAATCGCGCCGCACCCCGCCGGAAACCCAGGTCAGCACCGCAGAAGTCGCGGCGACCGCTCCCGGCGGCATCAAGGTCATACGCCGCAACGGCAAGCTGACCAGCTTCGACGCGCAGAAGATCGCGGTCGCCGTCACCAAGGCGTTCCTCGCCGTCGAGGGCGGCGCGGCAGCGGCGTCGGCGGCCGTGCGTTCCAAGGTCGAGGCGATCACCGCGCAGGTCGAATCGGCGCTGACGCGCCACATGGTCGGCGGCGGCACCCTGCACATCGAAGACATCCAGGATCAGGTCGAACTGGCGCTGATGCGCGCCGGCGAGCACAAGGTCGCCCGCACCTACGTGCTGTACCGCGACGAACAGGCGCGCAAGCGTGCCGCCGAAGCGGCGAAGGCGCCGGCGGTCGTGCGCCCGGGCATCAACGTCAAGCTCGACGACGGCAGCGTCGTCGCCCTGGACGAAGCGCGCATGCGCCGTCTGGTGACGGAAGCCTGCGCCGGACTCAGCGGCACCGACATCGAGGAAGTGGTCGCTGCCGCGCTGCGCGATCTGTATGACGGCATTCCGGAAACCGAACTCAGCCAGGCGCTGACGCTGGCCGCGCGCGCGCGCATCGAGAAGGAGCCGAACTACACCTACGTTTCGGCGCGCCTGCTCTGCGACGCGATGCGCCACGAGGCCCTGAAGTTCCTCGGCCTGCCTGAAACCCGGCCGACCTTCGAGGAAATGAAGGCGGTCTACCCGGACTACTTCCGCGCCTACATCCACAAGGCCGTCGAACTCGAACTGCTGGACCCCAAGCTCGCGCTCTACGACCTCGACGCGCTCGGCCGCGCCCTGCTCGCCGATCGCGACGGCATGTTCGACTACCTCGGCCTGCAGACGCTGTACGACCGCTACTTCATCCACAGCAACAAGACGCGCTTCGAACTGCCGCAGGCGTTCTTCATGCGCGTGGCGATGGGACTGGCGATGAACGAGATCGACCGCGAAGCCCGCGCCATCGAGTTCTACACGCTGCTGTCGTCGTTCGACTTCATGAGCAGCACGCCGACGCTGTTCAACTCCGGCACGCTGCGTCCGCAGCTGTCGAGCTGCTACCTGACGCAGGTGCCGGATGATCTGCACGGCATCTTCGGCGCGATCCACGACAACGCCATGCTGTCGAAGTTTGCCGGCGGCCTCGGCAACGACTGGACGCCGGTGCGCGGCATGGGCGGCTACATCAAGGGCACCAACGGCAAGTCCAACGGCGTCGTGCCGTTCATGAAAGTCGCCAACGACACGGCCGTGGCCGTCAACCAGGGCGGCAAGCGCAAGGGCGCAGTCTGCGGCTATCTGGAAACCTGGCACCGCGACATCGAGGAATTCCTCGAACTGCGCAAGAACACCGGTGACGACCGCCGCCGCACGCACGACATGAACACGGCCAACTGGGTGCCGGACCTGTTCATGAAGCGCGTCATGGAAGACGGTCAGTGGACGCTGTTCAGCCCGGAAGAAACGCCGGACCTGCACGACCTGATCGGCCGCGCGTTCGAGGTGAAGTACACGGAGTACGAGCGCCTCGCCGACGAAGGCCGCATCAAGAACTTCAAGCGCATGCCGGCCACCAACCTGTGGCGCAAGATGCTGTCGATGCTGTTCGAAACCGGCCATCCGTGGGTCACGTTCAAGGACCCGTGCAACCTGCGTTCGCCGCAGCAGCATGTCGGCGTCGTGCACTCGTCGAACCTGTGCACCGAGATCACGCTGAACACCAAGGCCGACAAGGAAATCGCGGTCTGCAACCTCGGCTCGGTCAACCTGCCGCGCCACATCGGTGCCAACGGCCAGCTCGATCTCGCCAAGCTCGAGAAGACCGTCAACACCGCGATGCGCATGCTCGACAATGTCATCGAGTACAACTACTACTCGGTGAAGACCGCGCGTGACTCCAACATGCGCCACCGCCCGGTGGGCCTCGGCGTGATGGGCTTCAACGACGCGCTCTACAAGAAGCGCCTGCCGTACGAGTCCGAAGCCGCGATCCAGTTCGCCGACGAGTCGATGGAAGCGATCAGCTACTACACGATCAAGGCCTCGGCCCAGCTCGCCATCGAGCGCGGCGCGTATTCCAGCTTCAAGGGCTCGCTCTGGGATCAGGGCATCCTGCCGATCGACTCGATCAAGCTGCTCGCCGACAATCGCGGCCAGTATCTGCAGCAGGACGCCTCGCAGTCCGGTCGCTTCGACTGGGCCGCGCTGCGCACGCAGATCCAGACCACCGGCATCCGCAACAGCAACACCATGGCGATCGCGCCGACCGCGACCATCGCCAACATCACCGGCGTGTCGCAGTCGATCGAGCCGACGTACCAGAACCTCTACGTCAAATCGAACCTGTCCGGCGAGTTCACCGTCGTCAACGAATACCTCGTCAACGACCTCAAGGCCCTCGGTCTCTGGGACGAGGTGATGGCGCATGACCTCAAATACTTCGACGGCAGCGTGCAGCAGATCGACCGCATCCCGGCCGAGCTGAAGGACATCTACAAGTGCGCCTTCGAAATCGATGCCAAGCGTCTGGTCGACGCCGGCTCGCGCCGCCAGAAGTGGATCGACCAGGCACAGTCGCTGAACCTGTACATGGCGCAGCCGTCGGGCAAGAAGCTTGATGAACTGTACAAGCACGCCTGGCTGTCCGGCCTGAAGACCACGTACTACCTGCGCACCATGGGCGCCACCCACGCCGAGAAGACGACGATCCAGGACAACCGCCTGAACGCCGTCGGCAACGCAGGCGCCGGCAAGGCGGGCGGCGCGTCGGCGAAGGCCGCCGCCAAGCCCGCGGTCCCGGTGGCCGCCGAGCCGATCATCCTGCCGACGCTGGAAGCCGGCAGCGGCAGCGCCAAGGTCTGCTCGATCCTCGATCCGGACTGCGAGGCCTGCCAGTAAGCCATGCGCCAGCCGGCTGCCCTGTCGACCGTCGTTCATGGCGAAAGCCGTGTCCCTCATGCCGTTCGTGGCGAGTGCCGCGACAGCGGTGTATCGAGCCACGCGCATGCCCCTCGATACACCGCGCGTTGCGCGGCACTCGGGGCGAACGGTTTGAGAGATGCGGCACTCGCCATGAACGGAATGAACGGGCAGCCGGCTCGTCGCTTTGACCCGTTCGTCCCGAGTGCCGCGTGCAGCGCGGTGTATCGAGGGATCACGCCGGCTGGTCTGCACTCGCAATAGGGAATCCCCTCATGCTCAGCACCGTCATCCTGCCCTGGGTTCATTACGTCGCCGTCCTGCTGATGGTCGGCGCGCTGATGGCGCAGATGTATCTGCTGAAGCTGAGCGGGGTTCCCGATGCCGTGCGCAGCATCGCCCGCGTCGACCGCATCTACGGCATCGCCGCGCTGGTGGTCTTCGTCACCGGCATGCTGCGCGTCTGGCACGGCGGCAAAGGCCCGGACTACTACTTCCACAACGGCGCGTTCCACGGCGTCATCGGCCTGTTCATTCTCGCCGCGCTGATCTCGGTGGTACCGACGCTGCGCTTCATCCGCTGGCGCAAGGCCGTCGACGCCGGCGCGCTGCCGGCCGAAGGCGAAGCCCGCAAGACCCGCATCCTGATGCACGTGCAGCTCACGCTGATCGTCATCATCACGCTGCTCATCACGATGGTCGCGCACGGCTACGGCGTGCACTGACCTCACACATTCACGAATACAGAGCCGCCGCGAAACGGCGACCGACATAGAAGAGGGACGACATCATGCTGAACTGGGACGACACTCCGAGCACCGCGACGCAGACGCCGGCGATCACGCCGAAGGCGCGGCCTCACCATCTCGCCGCCGAAGCGGTCGCAGCCGGCGCCACCGGCCTCGAAGACCTGGAGATGGGCGCCAGCCGCATCCGCGTCGACGACAAGAAGATCATCAACTGCCACGCCGACCTCAACCAGCTCGTCCCGTTCAAGTACAAGTGGGCCTGGGACAAGTACCTGTCGGCCTGCAACAACCACTGGATGCCGCAGGAAATCGGCATGTCCGCCGACATCGCCATGTGGCAGGACCCGCAGGGCCTGACCGAAGACGAGCGCATGATCATCAAGCGTTCGCTCGGCTTCTTCAGCACCGCGGACTCGCTGGTCGCCAACAACCTCGTGCTGGCGGTCTACCGCCACATCACCAATCCGGAATGCCGCCAGTACATCCTGCGCCAGGCCTTCGAGGAAGCGATCCACACGCACGCCTACCAGTACTGCATCGAAAGCCTCGGCCTCGACGAAGCCGAAGTCTTCAACATGTACCGCGAAGTGCCGAGCATCCACGACAAGGCCGCGTGGGCCCTGCCGTACACGCAGTCACTGGGCGATCCGAACTTCAACACCGGCACCACCGAAGACGATCAGCGCCTGCTGCGCGACATGATCGCCTTCTACGTCGTCTTCGAAGGCATCTTCTTCTACGTCGGCTTCGTGCAGCTGCTCAGCTTCGGCCGCCGCAACAAGATGGTCGGCGTCTCCGAGCAGATCCAGTACATCATGCGCGACGAAGCCATGCACATGAATTTCGGGATTGATGTCATCAACCAGATCAAGATCGAAAACCCGCACCTGTGGACCGCCGAGTTCCAGCAGCAGGCGCTGGACATGATCAAGGAAGCGACCGAGCTGGAAATCCGCTACGCGCACGACACCATGCCGCGCGGCGTGCTCGGCCTGAACGCCAACATGTTCAACGAGTACATGAAGTTCATCGCCAACCGCCGCTGCGAACAGATCGGCCTCAAGGCCCTCTACCCGCGCGCCGAAAACCCGTTCCCGTGGATGAGCGAAGTCCTCGACCTCAAGAAGGAAAAGAACTTCTTCGAGACGCGTGTGACGGAGTATCAGACGGGCGGGGCTTTGAGCTGGGATTGAGGCATAGCCAATGCTTGAGGGTCGATTTCAAAGCTTTTTTGAAGAAGTAATAGATCGACGTCCTGAGTTCGATACCCTGCTGGCAGGGCGAACGATTTATAAAAAGTATCACAATGAGTGGTTTACCGCTACGAATGTGCCCGTCCTGGACACCACACTCCGTAGTCGTTTGGAGCAATCACTAATTCACGGTGAGCCTTGGCGAGCGCGGCGTTCTTCCGAAGTATTTTTCGCAGTACCGTCGCTATCAGCTATTGTCTTGGCACTCTTTCACTCACGGCCAAGAAGAGCTACATACGATAAAGTCCAAATAATACTTGAGGACTGTTTACGAATCAGTGATTACAGATTTAACGCCACGCACCACAGCAAAACAGGCCTTCCGAATCAATTAGAACTCGAATCAAGGCTGAACAAATTTTTGACCGCAGGAACGGCCGATTCGGGAGATATGGTCCTTGCGGGAACAAACCAAACTCAGCTGTCAGAGGTTCACATTTTCGCCCTAGATGTAGATCATTTTAAACAGTGCAACGACTCGTATGGCCATCAATTTGGGGACTTGGTTTTACAAACCATAGGACGCCGCCTCAAAACATTCGAAGGAACGTTACGCGAGCTATTCCCTAGCATACAAGAGTCGTTTGTGGCACACCCTCATGGGGAAGAGTTCTTTTTGGTTATTTCTGGCCAACTGCCTAAAGCAGACCTTTCAGAGATCGGAAATCGAATTAGGAAGGTCATTAAAGATACGCCAACACCGACTGATTCTGAATGGGTGTCTGTTCCGGAAATAACGCGTGATATCTCCCTTCCTCCCATTACCGAACGACAAACGACAGTAAGCGTCGGCATCGCGAGCACGGCCACTCGGATAATGCCGGTTGGTGACTTAGAAGACCGCGCCGAAGTATCTCGCCTACTCGAACACGCTGATAGTGCTCTTTATCGCGCCAAGGCCGGCGGGCGAGACACTGTGCGTCACTACTCTGACATCCTAACGCATTGTGGGGCCGTAATTGAACATCATGCCGAGACTGACATAGTTGTCGTTGACATCGGAACCTTAGTCGGCGTGCAGGTCGGCCAAGAGTTCAAAGTATATCATCCAGATTTCGTCGGAACTAAACCATTCTACGTCAGCGACGGCCGTTCACGCAGAAAGCTTGGAAGCTACCCCAGACTCTCGTGCGGGCACATTGAGGTTATCGAGGCCCAACGAGACCTTTCGTTCTGTAGAACTATCGCTAAAGTCGGAGCTGCGCCATTTGCTGTTGGCTCAACGCTTGAAGCGGTTCCATTAGGGTCAATCGCTCACCTCCTCAATAACTCGCCTAGTGCGAGCTTGGAACACCAAGGGGACATTTTAAAACCGGAGGAACTACAAGCTTATGTAGATTCCATATGCCAAGAAATTCTGGGAGACGGCGCTGCAGCCTGCGTATTTGCAATCGAAGCTCCGGATGTCGTGCTAAAAGATCGCGGTTCCGCCTTCGTCAATTCATCCTTAGCTAAACTCTATACATCGATCACCGAACTATTTTTGCCTCTCGCAAAAATAAGAATTGGTCAAATTGATCAGACCTCTATTGCTGCGGTATGGTCTAGCCATCCTCCTGTCGAGACGGAGACGGCGGCAAGAAAAGTTGTACAGCACTGCGAAACTTCGCTAGGAGGAAAAATACGGTTCTGTGTTGGCATATACGATCCATCGATCGAGCGGAAAGCTATTTCAGGAGACAACAGCAACTTAGATCCCAGTAAGGCACTAGCATTTGCGATGTACGCTGCCAGTAGCGATGGACGAAGTAATTCATCGGTGCAGGTATTCTCGCCGCTAGTTGCATCTCGCATACTCGCCGGGGCGCGGACTAGGAAGAAATATGACCAAGCGCTTAAAGACTATGCTGATTTTCAGACGGCTGGGGTCCGCTACTGCTTTGTAGAGAATACCGCCGGCCTATGTGCACTAGAGGGGCGACAACGAGATGTATCGTTTGCACGAGAAAGGTTCGCCACAGCCAAAAAACTAAAAAATGACGACGCCATTTTCAGCGCAAATCTGGGCCTAACGGAATACATGCTAGGCAATTTCGAAGCAGCACATCTTGCTTTTGGGGGCACGAAGCAAGCACAACCGCAGGCTGAACTCTCCGAGGTGTACCGGCCAGCTCGTGCTCTCGCTGCATATGAGAGCTATAAACTGACAGGCACCCCAAGCAAGGAATTTGTGAAAGCTGTGTTCTCAAAAATTGGCCAAGGCGAACGATATCACTTCGTTTCGCCATCTGCGATCGAGGCAGCGCAAAGCGACATCGCAACTTGGGTTTCTTGAAATCCAGTAGAAACTTGGGAAGAAAGGGAAAAGAGGGCGGAGTAAATATTCCGAACATTCTGTTGGAGCTTACTTCGACTGCGGTTTCTTCAACCCCGGGCGACTCTGCAGCGCTCGCCCCTCAAACACCACCCCACCCCAACCCGTCCGCATGAAGTTGCGAATGTTCTGGTGGTCGCTGCCGTCCGGATTCTTCAGCACGTCTTCACGATAGAAGCGCCCGAAGCACGCCAGCGTTTCGGCTTCACTCAATCCCCGCAGCCTGGCGAACGACAGCAGCTTGCAGGAGCCGGCGTTCTGACCGGCTTCGTTGTGGACCTCACCATTGCGGAACGCGGTTGGCGTGTAGTCGTAGGCGCCGTCGATCGTGGCGATCGTGTCGGCGAATTCGATCTCGTCCGGGGTTTCGCGCAGGCGTTTCAGGAAGGCATCGACCGACATCGCAGGCTCCGGTTGCGGGGTGCGAAGTTTAGCGGGGCCGTGCGGCGAGCACGGCGCCCTGTCCGGATGGAGCACGGGGAACGGGGTGCCGCTCACCGGCACCCTTCATTATTCCGTCCGCACATTTCGACTCGCGCCGAACAACCGACACCGATGATCGACGATGCGCTGCCGGGCGCGCGATGCGGCGGACTAGCTGAATCGCGTATCCACGGTCGCGACCTGGCTGGCGGCGGCGAAGGCTTCGCTGATGTGCATGTAGACGTTTGGGTTGCCGGAGAAAGTCAGTGGAAACGGGCCAGCCTGACCGGTCTTGCTCAGGCGCGTGAAGTCGACGAAAGCGTCGTACTTGCCGCGAAACAGCAGGTCGGGATCGACGTCCGGCTTGTCGAGACCGAAGCGCACGCCCGTGGCCGGGTCGAAGGCCATCGTCCACCAGACGGTGTCGGCGCCGCGTTCGAGCTCGTAGCCGACGATGCAGGTTTTCGTGAAATGACCGGTGACGCGGCGTCGGCACGACCGGCGACCGCGGGCATCAGGGCGGTGCATGAGGCGACGACCGCGGCGCGACTCGCGGCAGCGCGCATGCCGGATCGCGTTTGCGCTGTATAATACAGTTCTGAATACCACGATCGCGGACGCCATGGCCACCAAACGCCTCACTTCCACCAGCCGCCAGAAGCGCAAGCTGACCATCCCCTCGCCCGGTCGCAAGGGCAATATCAAGGTCACGCTCGAAGGCTGGCTCAACGCCGCCAAGGTGATCCTGATCGAGGAAGGCATCGGTGCGGTCAAGGCGGATCGCCTGGCCAAGCGCCTGAACGTGACGCGTGGCGGCTTCTACCACCACTTCAAGAGCCATCACAGCATGCTGGAACTGCTGCTCAAGGACTGGCAGCAGACCAATCGCTTCGTGCCGGCATCGCTGGACACCTCGACCATCGCGTCGACGCTGAAGAGTTTCCGCGAGATGACCAGCAACCTGGTCCACGAATCCGGCTTCGACCCACAGTACGACATGGCGATTCGCGAGTGGGCGCGCATCTCGGAACCGGTCGCCAGGGTCGTTCACGCCGTCGACGAAGAGCGCATCGAGGCCATCCGTCGCCTGTACGCCGGCTTCGGCTACAAACCCAAGGACGCCATCATCCGCGCACGCGTCATGTACTGGCACCAGATCGGCTATTACTCGATCGGCGTCGAGGAAGCCTTGAGCGATCGCGAAAGCAATCTCGACACCTATCTCGAAGTGCTCGGCGGCGAGAAGTACCTCGCCGCATTGCGCACGACGAAGTAGCGTTCGCTCAGGCCGCCGGCGGCTGCTTGACGAACTCGCCGGCGCGCATGATGTGCGTCAGGTGCGCACCGTTGGCAGCGAGCAGGCCGATGTCGTCGAGCGGATTGCCGTCGACAACGAGCAGATCGGCCAGCGCACCCGGCTTGATCACGCCGAGCCTGTCCCGCATCTGCAGGATTTCCGCGTTCACCGAGGTCGCGGAAATCAGGATGTCGGCCGCCGACAGCACCTGACGACGCACCGTGAACTCGATGCCCACGGCCCGGTGATCATGTCGTCCGACCCGGCGCCATCGCGCCGCGCAGCGTTGACGAGATAGCGGCCGAGATCGCCGGCCAAGACAGCTCCTGTCGGTTTCACGCAACGGAATGCAGCAGCGGACCCGGTTCGACCGCGGTGGACGGAAACGCCGACTGATGCAGCTCCATCGCCTGCAGCGTGTTGCGCATCAGCATCGCCACCGTCATCGGCCCCACGCCGCCCGGCACCGGCGTGATCAGCGCGGCGCGCTCGCTGGCGGCGGCGAAGTCGACGTCGCCACGCAGTTTGCCGTCCGCACCGCGATTGATGCCGACGTCGATGACCGTGGCGCCGGGACGTACCCACTCGCCCTTGACGAGGCCGGGCTTGCCGACCGCGACGACGAGGATTTCGCCGGCCGCGACATCACCGGCCAGATCGGCGGTGAAGCGATGCGTCACCGTGACGATGGCGCCGGCCAGCAGCAGTTCCATCGCCATCGGCCGGCCGACGATATTGGACGCGCCGACGACCACGGCGCGTCGGCCATGGAAGGTTTCGCCGGACCGCCGCAGCATTTCGATCACGCCGAGCGGCGTGCAGGGCCGCAGGCGCGGGATGCGCTGCATCAGGCGCCCGACATTGAACGGATGAAAGCCGTCGACATCCTTGTCCGGATGGATGCGTTCGATCACCGCCGTCGCATCGAGCGCAGCCGGCAGCGGCAGCTGCACGAGGATGCCGTCGACCGTGTCGTCGTCGTTCAGCGCATCGACCAGCGCCAGCAGTTGCGCCTGCGTCGTGGTCGCCGGCAGATGATGCGGCAACGGCCGGATGCCGACGCGCTCGCAGGCGATGATCTTGTTGCGCACATAGACCGCCGACGCCGCGTCGTCGCCGACGATCACGGTTGCCAGACACGGCCGCCGCAGACCGCCGGCGACGCGCTGTCCGATGCGGGCCGAGACGCCCGCCTGCACCTCGGCGGCGATCGCCTTGCCGTCCAGCAGGCGCGCGCTCATCGCGATGGCTCCGCTTGCACTCGGCGTTCGTTCATTGAAAGACGATGGTCTTGCCGGCGTTGAGGATGACGCGATGCTCGACATGCCAGCGCACCGCGCGTGCCAGCACGCGCGCTTCGACCTCGCGGCCGAGATTGGTCATCTCGTCGGCATTCATCGCGTGATTCACGCGCACCACGTCCTGTTCGATGATCGGACCTTCGTCGAGATCGCTGGTCACGTAGTGCGCGGTGGCACCGACCAGTTTCACGCCGCGCTCGTAGGCGCGCTTGTACGGGCTGGCGCCCTTGAAGCTGGGCAGGAACGAGTGATGGATGTTGATGCAGCGGCCGTCGAGCTGCCGGCACAGGTTTTCCGACAGCACCTGCATGTAGCGCGCGAGCACGACCAGGTCGGTCTGCGTCGATTCGACGAGTTCGAGGATTTTCGCTTCCTGCGCCGCCTTGGTGTCCGGGGTGACCGGCAGATGGTGAAACGGCAGCCCGTACCACTGCGTCAGGCTGCGGAAGTCCTCGTGGTTGGAGACCACGCCGACGATGTCGGTATGCAGCAGACCGGTACGCCAGCGATGCAGCAGATCGTTGAGGCAGTGCCCGTACTTCGACACCAGGATCAGACTGCGCAGCTTGCGCTGCCACGGGCGCAGGCTCCAGCGCAGATCGAGCTGGCCGGCGACCGTCGCGATCGCCTCCGACAGCGCGCTTTCGCTGGTCGAAACCGGCGCCGAAAGATGCATGCGCACGAAGAAGGTCCTGCTGGCGTCGTCGCCGAACTGCTGCGCATCGCGAATGTCGCAGCCGGCCTTGAACACGCAGGCGGTCACTGCCGCGAGGATGCCCGGCCGGTCCGGGCTCAGAAAGGTCAGGACGAGGTCGTGGTGATCAGCACTCATTGCAGGGCTCGGGTTCGAACGGTCCATTACTATTCATATCTGTATGTTATTGGCCACGACGCGGCGCCTGCCGGGCATCTGCCTAGGCTTGCGTCGACAGGGTTGCGGCGTCCGTCAGCCAGTCCGCGCACGCCGATGCGAGACTGACATCGAC
The DNA here is from genome assembly GCF_011067135.1 of Solimonas terrae. Lineage (GTDB taxonomy): Bacteria > Pseudomonadota > Gammaproteobacteria > Nevskiales > Nevskiaceae > Solimonas > Solimonas terrae. Next base: position 331,614 of record NZ_JAAMOW010000002.1, on the reverse strand, counting down.
CAGCAGGCGGAAGTCCTGCACGCCCAGACACTGCAGCAGCACCGGATAGCTTTCCGCGAACAGCGTGCGCACGAAGCCCCCCGGCGCCGGGCAGACACTGGTCGACGAACCCAGGATGCGCGTCGCCGCCGTGCCGCCGATGCGGAACGAAGCGAGGCGCGCCGACAGGTCCGTCACCAGACTGCCGGCGACCGCCGATGGCAGCGCGTCGTCCGGCCCGCCGATCAGCAGCCAGGCGCGCGGCTCGTAACGCGCCGCCTCGCGCCCCGCGCTGGCGAGATAGCTGTTCGGCGCCTGCGTGGCCGACAACTGCAGGCGCTCGGCGACCGCTGCCAGCTCGACCTGTCTGGAGAAGCGCACGCTGATCAGCCGCAGGAACGGCTCCTCGACGATGCGTACATGCGCGGCATCGACGAAGGTTCTTGCCGTGGCGCCCGGCTGCGTGCCGAACGGCGATTGCGGTACCGGAAAAACGGCCTGTTGATCGCTCATGTTCACATCCTCAGGCGCGCGCCGTCGGCGTCGTAGAACGCCATGCTGGTGATCGTCGCATCGATGCAGCGGCCGTCGTCGAAGATCTTCACGCGCTGGCCGAGCCGTTCCAGCCCGCGCTCGACCAGGCCCATCGCCACCGGCTTGTTCAGCGTCGGGCTGTACACCGACGAAGTGACCCAGCCCTGCGAACGCACCGGCGCCTTCACGAAATCCTCGCCGACGATGTGCGCGCCGCAAGGCAGCAGCGTGCGACCGTCGACCGGCAACAGGCCGACCAGTTGCCGGCGATCCTGGCGCAACGCGTCCGGCGTCATCGTCGAACGACGGCCGACGAAGTCTTCCTTCTTCTTGTCGATGATCGCGGCGAAGCCGACATCCTGCGGCAGCGTCAGGCCGTCGGTATCGGACCCGACGTGCAGAAAGCCCTTTTCGACACGCATCAGCAGCAGCGATTCGAGGCCGAACGGCTGGATGCCGAGGTCCGCGCCGAGGCCGAGCAGCCGATCCCACAGCGCGCGCCCGCAATTCCAGGGCACGCTGATCTCGAAACTCAGCTCGCCGGTGAAGCTCACGCGCGAGATGCGCAACGGCACCTTGCCGAGCAGGCCTTCGCGCGCCGTCATGTGCGGAAACGCGTCGGCGGACAGATCGATGCCCGTACCCAGACGCATCAGCAGCTCGCGCGCCCGCGGTCCGGCGAGCATCAGCGTCGACCATTGCGTGGTGATCGATTCGACCGTGACGTCGAGTCCGGTCCACTCACACTGCAGCCATTCCTCCAGCCAGTCGACGATGCGATCGGCCTGCCCGCTGGTGGTGCCGACGACGAACGAATCCTCGCTCCAGCGCACGAGCACGCCGTCATCCTTGACGATGCCGTCCTCGCCGAGCATCAGGCCGTAGCGGCAGGCGCCGACTTTCAGCGTCTGCACGTTGTTGACGTACATGCGCTGCAGGAAGGTCGCGGCGTCCGGCCCGGACACCAGAATCTTGCCGAGCGGCGAATAGTCGAGCAGGCCGACCGCCGAGCGCACGGCGTGCACCTCGCGCGCGATCGTCACCGTCTCCGACTCGCCGGCGCGCGGATAGTGCGAGGGCCGCAGCCAGGCGCCGTAGTCCTCGACATGCGCGCCGAGCGCGAGCTGCGCGTCGTGCGTCGGCAGACGCCGCAGCGGCCGGTAGTGCGCACCGACATTGCGGCCGGCGATCGCGCCGAAGCTGACCGGATTGAACGGTGGCCGGAAACGCGTGGTGCCGACTTCACCGGGCGCCTTGCCGATGACGCCACCGAGGATGCCGATCGCATTGACGTTCGAGGTCTTGCCCTGGTCGGTCATCATGCCGGTCGTGGTGTAGCGCTTGAACAGCTCCACGGAAATGAAATTCTCGCGCGCGGCGAGGCGCAGATCGGATTCGGTCGAGTCGCTGGCGAGATCGACCCAGGACTTCGACACCGCGCGACCCAGCGGCGTGACGTCGACCGACCAGAAGCTCTGTCCGCTGGCGCCCTCGCCCACCGGCGCCACGCTGCCGCTGCGGCCGGCAGCGGCTTCAGCGCCGGCGACGCGTGCCGACGCGACCGCATCCGCACGTTGCGCGATGCCGGCGGCGGCCCCCACCATGAATCCCGGCTGCGCATAGCGGGCCGGAACAAAGGCCTTCTGCGCGTCGTCGTAACGCAGGCTGCCACCGGACTGCGAGAACAGATGCACGGTCGGGTTCCAGCCACCGGACACCAGCAGCGAGTCGGCGGACACGCGCCGCGCGCTGCCCGGTCTAACGCGGCCCTGTGCGTCGACCTCGTGGAGTTCAACCGCGTGCAGGCTCTTGCTGCCACGCGTGTCGGTCGGTGACAGACCGCCGGCGACCTCGATGCCGAGCGCACGCGCCTGCGCGGCGAGCGTGCTGTCGGCGATCGTCCGGGTATCGGCAATCAACGCGATGTCGGCACCCGCCTGCTTGAGCTCGATCGCGACCTCGTAGGCGCTGTCGTTGTTGGTGGCGACGACAATGCGCCGGCCCGGCAGCACCGCATGGCGATGCAGGTACTGGCGCGCCGCGCCTGCCAGCATCACGCCGGGCCGGTCGTTGTTCGGAAACACCAGCGGTCGTTCCAGCGCGCCGGTCGCCATGACGATGCGCTTGCCGCGAATCTTCCAGAGCCGCTGGCGCGCGCCGTGCGCGGACCCCGGCAGCAGCTCGTTGGCGAGCAGGTGGTTGTGGTCGTAGTAGCCGAACGCCGTGGTCCGCGTCATCAGCTGCACGTTCGGCAGCGCGCCCAGCGCCTGCAGCTGCGCGTCTTTCCACTGCGCCGCCGCAAGCCCCTCGATCGCGCCGGCTTCGTACAGCAACGAGCCGCCCAGGTCCGGCTTGTCGTCGAGCAGAATCACGGACGCACCGGCCCGCGCTGCCGCCAGTGCGGCGGCGATCCCGCTGGGGCCGGCGCCGACGACGATCACATCGGCGCCGGCAAAGCGCTTTTCGTAGACGTCCGGGTCGGCAACGCGCGGCGCGACACCGAGGCCGGCACCGTGGCGGATCGCCGGCTCCCACAGGTGCCAGCTCGGCGCCATGAAAGTCTTGTAGTAGAAGCCGGCCGGCCAGAACGGCTTGAACAGCCGGAAGAACGAGAACAGGTCGAAACGCGCGCTCGGCCAGCAATTGACCGCGCGTGCCTGCAGGCCTTCGCTCAGTTCGATCTGCGTGGCGCGCAGGTTCGGCTCGGTGCGCGACGCGCGCCCGAGTTGCACGATGCTGTTGGCTTCCTCGAAGCCGGCCGCCATCGTCCCGCGCGGACGGTGGTACTTGAAGCTGCGGCCGGTGACGCGCACGCCGTTGGCGATCAGTGCCGAGGCCAGCGTGTCGCCGGCGTAGCCGATGTAGGCACGACCATCGAATTCGAAGCGCAGCGGCTGGCTGCGATCGATGCGACCTCCTTCGGGCAGACGCAGGGGCTGGCTCATGACGACTCCCCGATCACCGGCGCCGCCTCGCCCATCGCGTAGACCGCGCGAATTTCGTGCGTGACGGTGCTGCGCGCCAGGTTGAACCACTGCCGGCAACCACCGGCATGCAGCCAGCGCTCGAAGTGCCAGCCTTTGGGGTTGTCGCGCGTATACAGGTACGCGCCCCAGTCGGCATCACTGACCGCGGTGTGCGGACCGGGCCGCTGGATGTGGCTCTGGCCGCCGCAACGGAATTCGGTCTCGTCGCGCGGGCCGCAAAAAGGACAGGAGATCAGCAGCATCAGTGGGCAATCCCGGCTGCGGCCGCTTCATCGATCAGCGCACCGTTCTGGAAACGTTCGAGGGCAAAGGGTTTGATCAGCGGATGGACATCGCCGGTCGCCAGCGTATGCGCCATGGTCCAGCCGCCGGCCGGAATCGCCTTGAAGCCGCCGGTGCCGAATCCGCAGTTCAGATAGAGGTTGTCGACCGGACTCGGCCCGAGGATCGGCGAGGAGTCGCGAACCACATCGACGATGCCGGCCCACTGGCGCATCAGACGCAGACGCGAGAACGCGGGAAACATCTCGAGCATGCCGGCGACGACGTTTTCGACCGTATGGAAATTGCCGCGCTGCGCGTACGACGGATACAGGTCGAGCGCGCCGCCGATCACCAGCTCGCCCTTGTCGGTCTGGCTCAGATAGACGCCGGTGGCCGGCGACAGCACGACGGTGTCGAACACCGGCTTGACCGGTTCGGACACGAAAGCCTGCAAGGCGTAGCTGGTGATCGGCAGTTGCAGCCCGGCTTTCGCGGCGATCTGGCTGGTGTGCCCGGCTACGGCAAGGCAGACCTTGTCCGCACCGATGTTGCCGCGGCTCGTCGACACGCCGCCGACATGGCCGTCGCCACCGAGGAAGCCGGTGACTTCACAGTTCTGGATGATGTCGACGCCGAGATCGGACGCCGCGCGGGCGTAGCCCCAGGCGACCGCATCGTGTCGCGCCGAACCGGCGCGTGGCTGATCGAGACCGGCACGCACCGGGAAGCGCCCGGCGCGGTTGTAGAGCGGCATGCGCTCGAACACCTCGTCCGGTTCCAGCCACTCGCAATCGACCCCGTTCAGCGACATCGCGTTGAACGAACGGCGCAGCGTTTCCTCGTCGTGCCGCGAATGCGCGAGCGTGATCATGCCGCGCTGCGAGAACATGATGTTGTAGTTCAGCTCGCGGCTGAGCTTCTCGTACAGCTGCACCGAGAACTCGTAGAACGCCGAAGACTCGGGCAGGAAATAGTTCGAGCGCACGATGGTCGTGTTGCGGCCGGTGTTGCCGCCGCCGATCCAGGCCTTTTCCAGCACCGCGACGCGCTTCACGCCGTGATGCTTCGCCAGGTAGTAGGCCGTCGCCAGACCGTGGCCGCCGCCGCCGACGATCACCACGTCGTAGTGCGGCTGCGGCTGGGCGTCCCGCCACATGGGTTGCCACTGCCGATGGCCGGTCAGGGCATTGCGAGCAAGGGTGAGGGCCGAATAGCGCATGGGATCCGTTCTGAGCGTCTGAACAAACCGTATCATGCACAAACGTATAATACAATACTGGCGAATCTCGGATCACGGAATTCGGGCTGCGGCGGCACCACGACCCGGCCGTCGCCGCGGACGATTCAGGCTCGCCGCTGCCCCGGCGTTCGCGCAGGCAGGCGTACGCGCTGCGCATCAGGGATGGCTGTAGACGGTCATGCGATTCCCGCGCGCGAAACCGATCAGGGTGATGCCGGCCTCTTCGGCAAAGCGCACCGCCAGCGCCGTTGGCGCCGACACGGCGGCGACCACCGGACAGTTGCGTTGTGCCGCCTTGTGTATGACTTCGTACGAAGCCCGCGACGTGACCAGCAGCGCGCGCGGCCGATCCCGGTGCATTGCCGCGGCGCCGAGCGCCTTGTCGACGGCATTGTGGCGGCCGACGTCTTCCCGGACCAGCATCGGTCCGTCGGACATGATCAGCGCCGCGGCGTGCAGGGCGCCACTGCGATCGTTCAGCGGCTGCGCCGCGATCAGGCGGGCAAAGGCGTCCGGCAGGCGTTCCGTGGCAATCGCCGCCGTCGATGTCACGCGACGGATCGGCCGCATCGCCGCTTCGAGCGTGGCGGCGCCGCAGAGGCCGCAGCCGGTACGACCGGTCAGGTTCCGCTCGCGGTCCCGCAGGCGGTCATAGCGTCGTTGCGGGATCAGCATTTGCAGCGAAATGCCGTGCGCGGTGTACAGACGGTCGACGATCTCGATTTCGCCGACATCATCGACGATCCCTTCGGCCAGCGTGAAGCCGTACGCGAAGTCGTCGAGATCGCCGGGCGTCGCCATCATCACGGCGTGCGAGCGGCCGTTGTAGACCAGGGCGATCGGCGTCTCGTCCGCCAGCGTCTCGTTGCGATCTTCGCGAATGCTGCGTTCGATGCGCGTCGCCTGCACGATTCTCAGCGGCTCATGTTTCATCGTCACGCTCCAGATGCGCGCGTCCGGCGGGCGTCAGGTAAAGCCGTTGCGGACTGTCGCCCCTGACCTCGATCAACGCAGCTGCTCCTGCCGCGCCATGGCCGCCCAGCGCGGTCAGCGCCCGCAGCAACTGGCTCTGACCGAGCCTGAGTTTCCTTGCCGCGCGAGGAAGCGAGGTGCCGTCGTCCGCGGCGATCAGCTGCAGCAGGCCTTGCAGATCGACCCCGCTCATGCCGCGTCACGGACGGACGGCCGCAGGCGTACGGGGATCGACTTGGAAGTCGGTGTGCGCGCCCGGTCGGCGTAGGAGTCCAGCGGCACCAGCGCATTGGTTTCCGGGTAGTAGGCACCGATGCAGCCAGCCGGAATGTCGTATTCGACGAGCTTGAAGCCGGGCGCGACACGTTCACCGTCGTGCCACACCGAGACGATGTCGACCCATTGTCCGTGCTGCAGCCCGAGCGTTTGCAGATCGCCGGCGCTGATGAAGCACACGCGACGCTCGCCCTTGATGCCGCGATAGCGATCGTGCAGGCCATAGATGGTGGTGTTGTACTGGTCGTGACTGCGCATCGTCATCAGCGTCAGCGGCGCAGCGGCCGGTGCCGCCGGTGGCGGCACCAGCGGATGGGCGTAGAACACGGCACGCCCGGCCGCGTTTTCCCAGCGTCGCTCGCGCGCCGGGTTGCCGAGATAGAAGCCGCCCGGCACCGCCAGCCGCTGGTTGAAGTCCTCGAAGCCCGGGATCACCTCGGCGATCTTGTCGCGTATGCGCCGGTAATCCTCGACCAGCCAGTACCAGCGCGTCCTGCTGTGCGGCAGGGTGGCCGCGGCCATGCCGGCGACGATCGCCGGTTCGGATCTCAGGCTGCCGGCGGCCGGCGCGTTCATGCCGGTCGAGACATGCACCATGCTCATCGAATCCTCGACCGTCATGCCCTGCGGCGCGCCGGCCTGGACATCGATTTCGGTGCGGCCGAGACAGGGCAGGATCAGCGACGCCCGACCGTGCACGAGATGCGAGCGGTTCAGCTTGGTCGAAATGTTGACGGTCAGCGCGCAGCGACGCAGCGCCTCGCCGGTCCGATCCCGATCCGGCGTGGCCGCCGCGAAGTTGCCGCCCATGCCGACGAAGACCTTGACCTCGCCTTTCAGCATGGCCTCGATGCTGCCGACGACATCATGGCCATGCGCGCGCGGCGGTTCGAAATCGAATGCCTTGCCGAGCCGCGCCAGGAACGCTTCGCCCGGCTGCTCGTAGATGCCCATCGTGCGGTCGCCCTGAACATTGGAGTGGCCACGCACCGGACAGGCGCCGGCGCCGGGCCTGCCGATGTTGCCTTTCAGCAGCAGGACATCGATCAGCGTCTGGATGGTCGCAACCGCGTGCTTGTGCTGAGTGATGCCCATGCCCCAGCAGAAGATCGTCGCCCCGGACGCCATGTAGACCGCAGCGGCTTCTTCGATCTCGCGGCGAGCCAGGCCGGACCCGCGCTCGATATCGGCCCAGGTCTGGGCCAGCACCATGGCGCGGAATGCCTCATAGCCCTGCGTATGGGCGGCGATGAACGCGGCATCGACATCGCCCGCCTCCAGCACGCAGCGTGCGATGCCGAGCAGCGCGGCGCGATCGCCGCCGAGTCGGGGCTGGTAGTAGTGCGAGGAGATTCGCGTCGAACCGCCGGTCGTCATTTCGAGCGCGGACTGCGGATGCGCGAAACGTTCCAGGCCGCGCTCGCGCAGCGGATTGAAGCTGACGATCCGGCAACCGCGTTTCGATGCCGCACGCAGCTCGCCGAGCATGCGCGGATGATTGGTGCCCGGATTCTGGCCGAAGATGAAAATGGCATCGGCGTGCAGGAAGTCCTCCAGCAGCACGGTGCCTTTGCCGATCCCGATCTGTTCGGTGAGCGCGACGCCGGACGGTTCGTGGCACATGTTCGAACAGTCGGGCAGGTTGTTCGTGCCGAACTCGCGAACGAACAGCTGATACAGGAACGCGGCTTCGTTGGACGTGCGTCCCGACGTGTAGAACGCGGCCTGGTTCGGATCGCTCAGTCCACGGAGATGCCGCGCGATCAGCGCGAATGCCTCGTCCCAGGCGATCGGCCGGTATCGATCTGACGGCGCGTCATAGACCATCGGCTCGGTCAGCCGGCCCTGCCCTTCCAGCGCGTAGTCGTCCATGGCGCCGAGCGCCTCGACCGTGTGTGCCTCAAAGAACTCGCGCGTCACGCGCCGCGCCGTGGCCTCTGCCGCCACCGCCTTCACGCCGTTTTCGCAGAATTCGAACGTCGAATGCGGATTGGCGTCCGGCCACGCGCAGCCCGGGCAGTCGAAGCCGTCGGGCTGGTTCGCCTTCAGCATGGTCAGCGAACCAAGCCCGACGATGCCCTGCTCCTTCACGTGCTTCAGCGAGCTGGCAAGCGCCGGCCATCCGCCGGCCGGTCCCTTGTACGGTCCATCCGCTTCGTCCATAGATCCTCCGTGCCCACGGTTCCGTCACTGTCACGGGATCGCGGCGTCCATGCTAACGGCTCCCGGACTTGCGCTCACGCCGGCCCAGCGAATCCGGCTGCTGCGGCGAACAGCTCCGCTACTACTATACATTCATGTATGGTAATGCGCGTGCCACGCCACGCTTCGCCGATGGTCGGGCCCGAGATCGGCCAATGAAGCCGGGCCGGCGATCGGAACGCCGGCTTCACGTCAGCCTCAGCCAGCCGGACAGAATGGCGTGGCGCTGCAGGGCAACGGCATTGCGCACGCCGAGCCTGGCGAACAACCGTCGGCGGTAGACATCGACGGTGCACATGGAGATGTGCAGCGCCGCGGCCATCTGCTTGCACGAACGGCCGCAGGCGACCAGATACAGCACCTGCATTTCGCGCGGCGTGAAGGCCGGGGCCGCGGGACCGGCGTCGGCGCCGCGCTCGCTGTCGAGCTCGGTGCGCGCGTCCAGGCACGTACAAGCCAGTCCGGTATCCACGGCGTTCAGGCCCGCTGCGGACGCGCCGCCGTTTGCGCGACGTTCTGCCGCGGCCCGGACTCGCGGTCGGCTCGCGATGTCGCCGGCCGCAGCGTCGCGAAGGTCGGCGCGACAGCGGCCTCGCAGGACGTTGCAGGGTCGCGGCGATCGAGTCCGCGGCCGCACATCGCCGCCGTCACGTCGGCAGGCGTGCCCGACGGCGCCGAGCCGCGAACCGCGAAGACAAATTCCTGTTCCGGCATGCTCATGACCTCTTCCGGCGCTGGCGCCTGGCCCGGCGGGCCGCGAAACGTCGCCGACCGGATTCGTGCTTTTATTATACAGTTCTGTATTTTACGGAGCAGACCGATTCGCGCGTGTACACCTCGTACACCCCCTTCCGCGTTGCTTGTGCTGCGGCAAGGCAGACTCGGCCACGGCGAGGTCGTCAGGTCTGGCCGGCCCTAGAGGCGATTGCGCACGAACTCGCCGCCTTTCATGATCATCGAGAAGTGCTCGTCGGGCCGCGCCATGACGTGAATGTCCCGCAGTGGATTGCGGTCGATGGCGATGAGGTCCGCATAGGCGCCCGGCTCGATGCTGCCGACCTGCCCGCGCTTCTGCATGATCTCGGCATTGACGCTGGTCGCCGAACGCAGCAGGTCGATCGGCTCGAAGATGTCGGCACGGAAGCTGAACTCCTCGTTCTGCATCGGATGAAAGCGCTCCTCGAACAGATCGGTGCCCATGCCGACCCGCGCGCCGGCGCGCTTCAGGAATTCCATCGAGCGGTAGGCGGCGGCGTGCGCGATCCTGATCTTCTCCAGGCTCTCGCCGAACACGCCCAGTTCGGGGCCATGGCGCATGATCTGTTCCTGCACGGCGATCGTCGGCACGGCATAGGCCTTGCCGTCGGCGGCCGCGATCAGTTTCGCCGTGTCCTCGGTGATCATCGTGCAGTGGTCGATCGAGCGGATGCCGGTCTTCAGACAGCGACGTGCGCCGTCATCGGTGTGGCAGTGTGCAACCACGTATTTGCGGCGCGTGCCGGCTTCGTGAACGGCGGCTTCGATTTCCTCGTCGGTGTACTGCGGCATCCAGATCGGATCGGTGGGCGACGCGACGCCACCGGAAATGAAGACCTTGATGTGGTCGGCGCCCTTGCGCAGCTCGTTGCGGCAGAACACGCGCACGTTCTCGACGCCGTCGACGATCTCGGCGAAGGTGCTGTTCGCGCTGCAGCCGCAGGGCCCGTCGAGCTGGTGCGCAGGTCGCATGTCGCCGTGGCCGCCGGTCTGCGACAGCGCCTTGCCGCCGTAGTACAGGCGCGGCCCTTCCATGAGGCCCTGGTGGATGGCGAGATGCAGGCCGATCTCGCCGCCGGCCGGATCGCGAACCGTGGTGTAGCCGCGATGCAGGGTTCCCTTCAGCAGGCGCGCGGCGTACGCGACCTTCAGGGGAAGGGTCATGTTGTCGATCAGATGCATGTTCAGCGAGATGCCGTAGACGTGGAAATGCACGTCGAGCAGACCCGGCATGACGAAGCGGCCGCCCATGTCGATCACGGTCGCGCCATCGATGCGTGCATCACCGGCCGCGATCTCGCGAATCCGGTCGTTCTCGATGACGATGCTGCCGCCTTCGATCAATACGTCGCTGCGACCGTCGAAGATCAGGCTGTTGCGCAGAATCTTGATACTCATGAACCGGCTCCGGTGATGCTGGGACCGGGCCGCCGTGCCGTTCGCCGGCTGCGGCCCCTGGTGATGACAACGAACGCAGTCGTACGCTCTACCACGCCGTCGCGCGATCGTCCGGCTCGGGCCGCTGCGGCAGGACGCTGAAGCGGAACTTCGCCGGCGGTGCCTTGCCGAGCAGATGACGGCAGAAATGATCCATGACCTTGCGGAAGGTGTAACGCGTGCGGATCACGGTCTGGTGGCTGCAGCCCGGCATCACGATCAGATCCATCGGCGCGTCGGCCTCCACGGCTGCCGCATACATCTGCATGATCGGCGGCAGCGGGCAGTTCTCGTCCAGCTCGCCGGCCATGACCAGCAGCGGACCCTTGAGCTTTCCGATCTGCTCGGTGGCATCCAGCGACGCGTAGTTCTGCGGCCGCGCCGTCGCACCGGGGCGCTCGCTGCGGCCGTCGCCGTAGTCCGGCGCGCCGTGCCAGCCGGTCCAGTGATAATCCGGATAGATGCCGTGCACGGTGCACATCGGCACACCGGACACGCCGACCGTGAAGACCTCCGGGAATTCCAGCATCGCGCGGATCACCGCAAAGCCGCCGTAGGAGCCGCCCTGGATGCCGACGCGACGCGTGTCGAGCCAGCGGTGGCGTTCGCCGAGTTGCGTGATGGCGGCGACGTAATCGTCCATGCCGATCAGATTCAGCCTGCCCTGCCCGGCCGTCGCGAACGCCCGGTTGCGGCTGGTCGTGCCGCGCGCATCGAGCGCGATCACCGCGCAGCCCAGCGCGGCAAAGGCAGCCGGCGAAATCCATTGCCCGGGACCGACGACAGCGCCCACGTACGTGCGCGGACAGGCCGCCATCAGCGGGCTGGCGTACTGGGCGACGATGACCGGCGCCCTGCCATCGGCCGGCAGCACCGCCGGCCGGTACAGCAGGCCGTGGATTTCGGTCTTGCCGTCGGCCGCGAGCGTGACGAATTCCTCCGGCGGCACATAACCGTCGGCGAGCAGCGCCGAGACATCGGCTTGCTCGATCAGCGTTTCGTGGCCGTCCGCGAGCCGCACGATGACGGTTTGCGGCGGCTGCGAAACCGTCGAGCGCGTGTACAGCAGATGCCGACCGCTCGGTGACAGCTGGCGAATGAACTCGGTGGTCTTCGAGATCGCCGACAGGCCGGGATTGATGTCGGCATCGACACCCGCCGGCGTCAGCCGCCGCAGGCCGCTGCCGTCCAGATTCACCGCGTACAGCGAGCGCAGATACGGATTGCCGCCCTCGCGACCGGAGGCCGTGAACAGCACGCGCCCGCTGCGCCGGTCGACGTCGATCAGATCACGCACCAGCCACGCGCCGCTGGTGATCGCATTGAGCAGCTGCCCGGTCCTGCCGTCGTAACGGTACAGATGGCCCCAGCCGGAGCGGTGGCTGTACCAGACCACCTGTTCGAGATCGCCGATGACATCGACCGCGACCGGGCTGTACGAAGTCGTGTTCAGCTCGACACGCGGCTCGTCGGTTTCCGCAACAACCACGCGCGCCGCACCGCTGGCCAGATCGATGTCGAGCAGCGATGCCGTCTTCTGATCGGCACCGAACATCACCGCCCAGGCGTGCGTGCAGTCCGGGCTCCACATCCATTTGCGCACGGCCTCCCAGTCCTGGTGCAGATGCAGCTGATCGTCCGGCAACTGCAGCGGCGTCAGTCGGCGGCTGGCCAGATCGAGACACAGCCAGCGTATGGTCGGCGTCGCCTCGCCCGTCAGCGGCATGCGCGGCAGATGCAGCTTCGGCCGGAAGCTGCCGTCGCGCGGCGCCGTTTCGACCATCGGATACGCTTCGACGTGGCGCTGATCGACGCGCCAGACGATCAGCTTGCTGCTGTCCGGCGCCCAGACGATGCCGGCCGCCTGATCCCTGGCGTCGACACGGCTGCGCGTGATGTAGCCGGCGCGGTAGTTGCCGTGATAGATCGCATAGCCGTCGTCCGGCGTGCCGTCGTGCGTGATCTGCTGCGGCGCACCGCCGGCCTGCGCCAGCCAGAGGTTGCCGTCGCGCTGGCCCAGCAACCACTTGCCGTCCGGCGACCGCGACGGTCCGTGTGCCGCTTCGACCTCGCCGAGCAGGCTCGGCTCGCCGCTGCCGTCCGACCAGCGATAGCGCCTGTGCTCGAACGTGAACTCGACGCGATCGAGCGTCACGCTCGTGACTTCGATGCCCAGCCTGCCGGCATCGGACGGATGACCGAGCGCGGTCAGCGACGCGGCCAGGCGACGATGATCGAAGGCCGCGCGGCGCGCGCCCGACACCGCATCGACGATCACCCATTCGTGTCCGTCGGCCTGATGCCGCCGGTACCAGCAGGCATCGGTGTTATCGATCCAGCGTGCGACCGGTGCCGTGTTTTTCAGCTTGCCGGCGGCCACCGGCGCCAGCAGCTTCTCGGCGCCGGCATAACGCTCCTGCATTCTCACGATGACATTCTTCCGCTGATTCCGATGGAAACGGCTGCTCGGCTACGGCGCCAGGCCGAGTTCGCCGATGAAGAAACCCAGCCAGTCGCTGCCTTGCGCGCGTTGCCCTTCGACATCCGCCGCGCCATGACCGACGCCTTCGCGCACGCGCATCAGAATCGGGTGCGAGCTCGTGTTTGCCGGCTGCATGCGCGCTGCCATCTTGCGCACATGCCAGGGCGGACAGCGCACGTCGCTCTTGCCGGCGTCGAGCAGGAGCGACGGATAGGCCGTGCCGTCCTTGATGTTGTGGTACGGACTCCAGGCCAGCAGCGCTTCCGACAGGTCCGGATCGTTCGGATCGCCGTAGTCCATGGTCGCACCCATCGTGATCGGGTCGCGTGCGCGCGCCAGTGCGTCGGTGATCGGGACCTGCGAGATGGCGGCACGGAACAGGTCCGGACGCTGCACGACCGCGGCGGCCGCCATCGCGCCACCATTGGAACCGCCGACCACGCCCAGCTGCGCGGCGGTGGTGATGCGCCGCGCTATCAGGTCTTCGGCGATCGCATAGACGTCGTTGAAGCTGTTCTGCTTGTTCAGCAAACGACCCTGATGCCACATCTCCGGGCCCAGTTCGCCGCCGCCGCGCAGGTGGCCGAGCACCAGCACGCCGCCGGCCTGCACCCAGGCCGCCAGCCAGGTGCCGACCCACGACGGCACCAGCGCCACCGCGAAGCCGCCGTAGCCGTAGATCGCCGTCGGCTGCGGCTGCGTCAGGTCGACATCGGCGCGGGCGATGACGTTGTACGGCACGCGTGCGCCGTCGGCGCTGATGGCCGAATGATCCTGGAACCGTGCGTCGATCTTCAGCAGCGGCCGGGTCAGCGCTTCCACTTCCAGCGTGTGGACATTGGCACGGTACAGCGCCGGCGACTGCGCCGCCGTCGAGAACGGAAACAGCACGTCGCCGCTGCTGCCCTTGGCGAACATGTCCAGCATGTTCGGGATCACGAAATTGATCGCGCTCATCGAGCCATGGCCGGGCATCCCGATCTCGCCCTTGAGCCGGCCCTCGGTGTCGAACACCCGCATGCGCGAGTAGCAGTCGACCAGATCGGCGAGCACCAGCAGGCCGTCGACCGCGAACAGCGTGCCGAGCACGTTTTCCGAGCCGGCGAGCAGCTCCGTCCAGGTGCTGCGATCGGTCGGCGTCGCCAGCGGAATCGAGACCAGCCGCCCGCAGGGCGCGCCCTCGTCGGTGACGGCGTAGTAGCGGTCACCGATGATCTCGCCGCGGAACAGGGCGGTCTCGCCCTTGAGGAAAGGGCGCCAGGCCTCGCCGGTGGTGTCGTCGCGAATGTAGTCCGGCCGCGGATTGAGATGATCGGCGATGATGAACAGATGCCTGCCGTCGCCGGCGCTCTTCGCCCAGGTCATCGGGTGGGTCATCTCGTAGGCCTCGGGTCGCGTCACCGGTGCCGCACCCAGCACCTGCCTGAACACCCTCATCTCTTCCATCGACACCGCAGGATCGATTGCGGTGTAGTAGAAGCCGCTGCTGTCCGCGGACCACACGGCGAAGAACGGGCGGATCTGGCGAACCGAGTCGACCAGCATCGTGCCGTTGTCGACATCGACCACGCGCAGCTCGGCGAGCTCGTTGCCGTCGACGCCGAGGCTGAACAGCAGCTTGCGTCCGTCCGGCGACGGCACAAAGCTGTCGGCGGCGAGCATGCGGCCGGCCGACATCTGATTGAGATCGACAATGCAGCGCCAGGGGCCATCGATCGAGTCGGCGACTTCGAGCACCTGCATTTTCCGATCGGACGGCGTGCGCCTCTGGAACCAGCGGCCGCCGCTGTAGCTCGGGAAATCCGCGCTGATGCGTGGCATCGCGTCGATCAGCGCTTCCGCACGCGCCCTGGCCGGTGTGTTGCGCAGCCAGTCCTGCGCCAGACGATCCTGCTCTGCCTCCCAGGCCAGGGCTTCCGCCGTTTCCTCCTCCAGCCACTGATAGTCGTCGGTGTAACGGACACGGCCATAACTGACGGCGGTCGGCTGGATCCGGGCGTGGGGATAGTTCATCGGCAAGCTCTTCCTCGTGAATGAATGGGCGGCTGCGCTCAGCGCCGTTTGCGTGGGGCCTGCTGCAGCGGCAGCAGACCGTCGATACAAAGCTTCAGCCAGCGGCGGTAGATCGCGGTGCCCGGAGCGGCGGCGAGCTTCGCGATTTGCGGCGCGAGCCCGCCGAGCTGCTCGGAGAACACCTGCGCCAGCACTGGCTGCAGTCCCGGCTTGCTCTGTCTCGCACCTTGCACGCCCCAGGCGTAGGCGAGATTGGCAACCACCGAGTAGATGGCCATTGCCTGCTCGAACTCGATGCCGGCGGCGACCATCACCTTCACGCACTGCGCGACGTGGCGGGCCACCACTTCCGCGCTGGCAGGGCCCAGGATCGTCGCCAGGTACGGGTGCTTGCGCATGATTTCCAGCCAGTCCAGCCCGAACCGCAGCAACTGCTCGCGCAGACCGGCCGCGCTGGAGTCGTCGAGCGGACGCATTCCGGACAGCAGCGCCGCCGCGACCTCGTCTTCGAGGTCCGCCAGATTCCTGAAATAGCGGCCGAGCGCGCCGACCGCGACGTCGAGTTCGCGCGCCACGGCGCGAAACGTGAGGGCCTCGGCGCCGTCGCGGTCCAGCATGCGGATCGCGCACTGGACGATCTCCCGACGGCTGGTACTGGGTCGCGGGCCGGGTCGCGGCGTTGCGGAAGCGGTGGTCGGCATTGATGCTCGGTCGGATTTAATTGAGGACACTGTCCTCTTTCAACATACATTGCTGTATTATTCGGATGACGTCAAGTAGGCTTGCGGACGGATAAGCGATTGCCGCGGCGGCCGGCCGATGTCGGCACGCAATCGCGGCCATGCCCGGCGCCATCCGCATGCGAGGTCTATCACGTGAGAGCCTGTCCATGAGTTCCAGCACCGCCGCACCGCTGCAACGCAGTCTGTTGATCGCCTTCACCCTGCCGACGCTGGTGCTCGGCGTGATGCACGGCCCCGAGGGACAGATCCAGGCGGTGTACGCCAAGCACGCCGGGCTTTCGCTGACCGCGCTGGCGGCGGCCATGCTGATCACCAAGATGTTCGACGCCGTCACCTACCCGCTCATCGGCTATTGGTCCGACCGCAGCCACGCACGCAGCGGCACGCGCCGCAGCTGGGTGATCGCCGGGGCGCTGCTGTCGATGGTCGGCGTCTGGTTCCTGCTGCGCCCGCCGTCCGGCGTCAGCGTGCTGTATTTCGGTCTGTGGACCGCGGTCACCTATGTCGGATGGAAGGTGATCGAAATCCCGCTGCAGGCCTGGAGCTACGGCCTGTCGGCGGACTATGCACAACGTGCCCGCGTGCAGGCCTGGCGCGGCCTGGCCATGCTCGCCGGCCAGCTGCTGTTCTTCGTGATCCCGTTTCTGGCGGTGCAGGCCGGCTATTCGGACAGCACCGAACTCGACTTCCGCAGCCTCGGATTCGCCGCCCTGATCTGCATCGTCGCCTTGCCGCTGGTGACCGTGATGCTGGTGTTGCGCGTGCCGACGGAGAAGCCCGGCCTGGCACCGGCGAAAGAGCGCTTCGGCGTGCGCGAAATTCTCGCCGCGGTGCGCGGCAACAAGCCGCTGCTGCGCCTGCTCGCCGCGTTTCTGCCGGTCAATGTGCTCGGCGGCCTGGCCGGCGGCGTGAGCTATCTGTACATGGACTCGTACCTGGGCCTCGGCAAGCAGTATCCGGCCATCATGCTGGTGGCCTTCGTGTCGACGATCCTCGGCGTGCCGTTCTGGACTGCGCTGTCGGCGCGCTGGGAACGGCACCGGGTGTGGGCCGTGTGTCTGGCCATCGGCGTGTTCGCCTGTGCGGCGCTGGCGCTGATCTCGCCCGGACCGCTGGCACTGCCGCTGAGTTCCGTGCTCTACACGACGCTGCTGTTCTGCCTGAGCGGCTCGGTGATCGTCTACACGATGACCGCCGACATCGTCGATTACGGTCTGCTCGAAACCGGCCGCGATCACGGCGGCCTCTACGCCTCGCTGTTCACCTTTCTGCAGAAATCACTGGGCGGCGTTTCGGCGGCGGCCGGCGTCGCGCTGGTCGGCGCGTCCGGATTCGATGCCGCCGCCGCGGTGCAGACCAGCAGCGGCATACTCGGCATCAAGCTGGTGAGCGCCGTCCTGCCCGCCATCGGCCTGCTCGGCGCCGCGGCGCTGATCTGGAACTATCCGCTGAACCGTGCGCGCATCGCCGGCATCCAGGCCGCCCTCGGCGACCGCAAGCACGACGCGGCAGACCTCGAAGCCGATCGGCAGGACTGATGCCGGAAGCGCGCCCGGCGCCGCGCTTGTCGCAGCTTCAATGCGCAGGCGAAGGCCGGCAGGCACTGCAATCCGCCGCACTCGCCGGCGCGACCACGACCGCCGCGTTCGCTGCGCCGGCGGTGATGATCGGCAGCTCCACGTAGGACTGCGCGCCGCCGCCGACCGCGACCGACACCGTTCCCGGTGCCGCATCGGCCGTGGCGTCCGGCACATCGCCACTCGACAGCGAGATCCGCAAGCGGCTGCCCTTGCGGAATCGCCAGTCGGTGGCCAGCACATGGACCTGCATGTCGTAGCGCGCACCCGGCGTGATCGGCTGCAGTTGATCGTCACCGCGATAATGACTGGCCTTCAGCCAGCCGGTCGCGACCTGCCGGACCGTGCCGCCGGGCAGCACTTCCATCAGCCGCGCCACCAGATTTCCGCCGTTCGCGCTGAAGGCGACATTCAGATGCACTTCGGCCGAACCGGCGATCACCGTGTCGGCCGGCAACGGCGCCGTGGTGAACGTCAGTCGATACGCACTGGCATCGGCAGCGGCCTGATCGACACCCGACTTCTGCTTGCCGCTCGCCGGGTCCGAACCGCTGTCGTCGGCCTTGACCTG
Source organism: Solimonas terrae (assembly GCF_011067135.1). Taxonomy (GTDB): domain Bacteria; phylum Pseudomonadota; class Gammaproteobacteria; order Nevskiales; family Nevskiaceae; genus Solimonas; species Solimonas terrae. The sequence continues at coordinate 313,581 of NZ_JAAMOW010000002.1, read as the reverse complement.
CCACTGCAGGACCGCGGCCTGCGTGGCGGCGGCCGTGCTCATCGTTCGGGCGGCCGTGAAATGGAAGCGTGTGCCGGCAACCGATGCCGGTGGCCAGTCCGCATACTGCTGCCAGCCGGCGCTGCCGGCGTCGTCCGGCATTTCGTAGGAAGTGATTTTCGCGCGTGGCAAGGGCGCGCCCGGCAGATGCCGGAGCCAGTGGTCGTACCAGGCGAGCTGATGCGAGGTCTCGACCAGGGTGCCGGTCGCGTTCGCGCCCTTGTAGGCGGCGTGGCCCCAGGGCCCCATCAACAGCCAGACCGTGTCCTTGTGCGCGGTGTAGAGCGTGATGGCGGCGTCCTTGTAGCGATCGTTCCAGCCGTCGACCACCAGCGCCGGCACAAGGTAGTTCGCGAGGTTCGGCCCGAGGCCGTGCGCACGCCAGTAATCGTCGTACAGCGGATGTTCGCCGTAGCGATGCAGCGTGTCGCGACGAATGCCCTTGAGCGCGCCGAACAGATTGCTGCCGCCGAACGCAGCGATCGGCATGCCCCAGACCTGGTAGTAGATCGACTCGTTGCGGATGCCGCCGTGGTAGATGGTCTGCTCGTACCAGTCGACGAACGACGAATCCGGCACGATCGCCTTCAGATGCGGCGGCCGCAGCGCCGCGACCTTGTTGGTCGTGTGTCCGCCGTAGCTCGCGCCCTGCTGGCCGATGTTGCCGTCCGAATACGGCTGCGCCGCAAACCACTCGATCAGGTCGTAGTTCGCCAGGGTTTCGGCCGGGCCGAACTGATCGAGGATACCGGGCGAGCTGCCACTGCCCGGCACATCGCAGTTGATGACGTTGTAGCCATGCTCGGGAAAGAAATCGAAGTGCCCGCCGAGGCTCTCGACGACGTCCACCAGATGGTAGGCGAAGTAGTCCATGACGATGCCCGGGAATTTTCCCGGCACGGCAACGCCATGACGGGCCGGCCGGTACAGGCGGCAGGACAGATGGCTGGAGCCGCCGTCCGGCGTGCGTACCGGCACCTCGACGCCGGAGGTCTTCACGACCGAGTCGTACTCGGGCGCGCGCTGGTAGAAGAAGAAGGGGTCCGCCAGCGGCGTCGGCGCGGCCTCGGCGATCGGCACCGCCGCCATCAGCGCAAGGGCGAACAGGCACGGCAGCAGCCGCTGCGTACGCACGGAACCGGCACGCGCGCGTCGCGCGCAATGCCCCGGGCTCGGCGAAGCGCTCACGATGCCGGCGGCGCCTGGTCGAGCAGCGCGTCGAGCGCCTGCGCGATCGCGGTCATCGCCGCCAGCGTCGGGTGCAGCGGCGCACCGAGCAGACCGCGCGACGGCCGCATGCCGTTCATCCACGCATCGGCGGCGCAGACATCGTGACCGTGGGTCAGGCTCGCGGCGTCCAGCAGCAGCGCGCCATGTTGCTGCGCGACGCGGCGGGTCGTGTCCGCGAGCTGGTCGGCGATGTCGCGCATCTGCGCGACCTGCGCATCGCTCAGACCGAGCCGCTCGCAAGTGCCCTGGTCGGGGAGCACGGTCTGATAGGTGACGAGCACGACCTTCGCCTTCGGCGCACGACGATGGATCTCGTCGACGATGCGGCCCATCCGCAGCGCGGTGTCGCGCAGATCCTGTTCCATGCGGCCGACGCTGCGACTGCGGCAGGCGCCGACCCGGCGCAGGTACCAGGGCGTGCTCGCGTCGCAGCCCAGCGCCATCATGTTGCCGATGTAGTCGATGTCGTTGCCGCCGATCGTGATCGTGACCAGTTCGGTGTCGCTCGTCACCGCGTCGAGCTGCGGCGGCAGCATCAGGAAGCCGCCGCCGAGGATGTGCCGCGTCGTCGCACCGCCGCAGCTGACATCGACCAGCGACAGCTGGCGCAGCCGCGCGAGCTGATGCGCGTAATTGTCCTGCGAGCGCGCGCAGAACCAGGGACTGTCGGCAGCGCGCGTGGTGATCGCCGGACCGGCGGCGAACGAGCTGCCCATCGCGACGTACTGCGCCCGGCCATGCGGCGGCCGGCCCTCGTGATGAATCCAGGCGATCAGCACCAGCACCACGGCCAGCAGGATGGCGAGCGTCCAGCCCAGACCGCGCATCAGTTTCCTAAGCACCGCGAACCTCGCTTGCGAATAGTCGGGACATGGCCAGCGCAAAGGCGCGCGGGAAGACCGTCGTGTGCGAATCACCGTCAAGACAGAGGAACTCGACCTCGCCGGCGTCGAGCACTTCAAGCTGCCGCGCATAGTGCGCCGACAAGGGAATGCCCGCCAGCGCATTGAACGCATTGTGTCGTTCTTCGCCGCCCATCGTGACGATGGTCCTGCGGCCGCGGGCGAGGCCGGGCCGCAGGCCGCCATCGGCCTTCAGCATCCAGTTGTCCGAGATCGACACGCCCGGGCTCGACACCGCGAAGCGCGAGAACGGCGAATCGGCCTGCGCGCGCTCGAAACCGATGAAGGTGCCGCCGGCCGAGTGCCCGGCGATGCACAGACGCTGCGGATCGAGCGGCAGCACGCGCAACAGTTCCGGCATCAGTTCGTCGACGATGAAGCGGTGAAAATCGGGCGCACGTCCGAAGTGCCGACGTACATCCTGACCGAATAGCGCGAAGATCGATTCGAAGATGCGGCCGAGTCCGCCCGTGAACGCGGCATCGCCGGCCGGCGGCGAAAACTCCTCGAAGCGCCGCAGCCCGAATGCGGCCTCGCCTTCTTCGTGCGGCACGCCGATGCCGATCATCACGACATCCTCGATCTCGCCGGCCGCCGCCATGCGCAATGCGATCTCCGAACAGGTCGACCAGGTGGCGCTGCCGTCGAGCGTGACGACCGCGGGATAGGCCTGGCGGCGTTCGCGCGCACGCGGCGGCAGCGACACGAAGATTTCGAAATCCCGATCCATGAGCTCGGAGCGGAACCGGTACCGGCTTTCGTTGGCCGGCGGAGCCTTCGCCGACTGCCGCAGGCGGCGGATGATCGGCATCGCGCCACGCAGCAGCGCTGCAACCAGCGGCTTGCCGAGCGGCATCACCTCGCTGCCGTAGTCGTGTCCCGTTCCCCACAGCGCGCGCAGCCCGTGCAGCAGGGCGGTGACGACCTGCCCGGCCGGCGTTGCTTCCGGCAGCGTCTTGACGCTCACGCTTGCATCGAAAGCGACCGGCACCGACGCCGTGCCGGTCCAGGCGACGCGCGGCCGGCGACCGGCGCGACGAGCTGGCGGCTGACACCAGGCCGACGGCGTATCGGATGGCGTTTGCGCGACGACGATCCAGCGGTCGACCGCCTTCGATCGGCGGTCGTGCAGTGTCCTGGCGCAGGGCACGCCGCCGCCGCTGACGAACAACGCGACCTCGCCGCGCTGCACGCGATAGGCGCGACGGCACCAGGCGATGATCTGCTCGAGATGCGCGGCCTCGGCGGCGGCATCCTCGGGTGCCAGCCAGGCTTCATCGTGACGGACGATGATGCATTCGCGGGTCTCGCGCGCCGCCGCGACCGCCCGGCACATTTCGACGGCGCTGCCGAACAGTTCGCGCGCGTCCGTGAGCACGATCAGCGGATAGCGCCGACGCCTCGCTTTCTCGTAGGACGCCGGCAAGGCGACCGTCACCCGCAGCGATTGCGCTTCGTTGCGCGCCGGCAGCGCAGCCGGCTTGATTCCGGGCAGGCGCAGCCGCACCGAATCCGCCGTGCCGATGATGTGGGCACAGGGCCGCGTGGATCCGGCCGGCCGCTCCGACACAAGTGCTGCATGGTCTTTCTGCATTGCCGACCTAGAACGTGAAAGCCAGCCGCCCGACCAGGGTCCGCGGCCGGATGTAGTTGTGGTCCTTCGGGAACTGCGGGTTGTTGACGCCACTGAGGATTCCGCGCTCGTCGGTGGCATTGAGCAGCGACAGCGAGAACTCCGGCGCGCCGGCCATCGCCGAGTTGCCGATGTTGAGCATCACGTCCAGCGTCTGGTATCCGAACACGGTATCGAGATAGGCGAGCGTGTTGGGGGCGTGACTGATGGTCGTGTAAGTCAGCGAGCCGCCGCCGTCCCAGTTGCCGAACAGGTGATTGAGATAGCTCAGCGTGGTCGCCGACTGCCACTTCGCCGACAGCGGCCACTGCGTTCCCGGCTCGGTCTTGACGCCGGAACTGGTGGTGAACGGCTTGGTCGTGACGTTGTCGACATACGAGCCGGAGAACGCGAACGTCAGCCCCGGCAACGGTGTGCGATAGCGCAGCGCCACTTCGACACCGCGGACGCGCGAACCGCCGACGTTGTCGAAGTACGAGCCGAGTCCGGTGGCGTCGGCCTGCTGCAACTGCGGATCGGTCCAGTCGATCTGGAACGGCGTGACGTCGGCCAGCAGCTTGTTGTCCAGCCACTGTGTGCGCAGGCCGAACTCGTAGGCCCACACCGTGTCGGACTTGTACGTGCTCGGCGCGGTCGAGGTCAGCGTGCCGATCAGGACCTGCGGGCCACCGAAGCGGAAGCCGCGGCTCGCCGAGCCATAGGCGGCGACGTGCTTGTTGAAGGTGTACTTCAGCGCGAACTTGGGATTGATGCCGTGCTCGGTCAGGCTGCCGACATTGGCGTATTCGAGCCCGCCGTGCGTGACGGTCTGCGACGCCGCCAGCACGCCCGAGAACACCACGCGGCTGTCGGACTGCGTGAGGAAAGCGCGCAGTCCGAGCGTCGCCTCCAGCGAATCCCAGAAGGTCGCGGTGACCTCGCCGAACAGCGCGGTCTCCTTGACGATGATCGGATCGGCACTGCTGTGCGCAAGGTCGAGCTTGCCTTCGTCGGTGATGATGCCGTCGAAGCCGGGAATCAACCGGTCCAGCAGCTGCAGCGCAGCGTCGGGAATCGGCAGTGTCGCGTTGCTGGCGAGAATGTCGTCGTCTTCCGTCATCCGGTAGTGCCGGTAGAACGCGCCGACCAGCCATTTCCAGTCCGGATCGAAATCCGGATTCGAGGTCAGCCGCAGTTCCTGCATGAAGCTTTCGGACCGGTTGTCGCCGATGATCGACACGCTCGGCGGTGGCTCCGGCACCAGATTGCCGATGCGTGACGCGTCGGCAAAGGCCTTGTAGCGCTTGCCGGTGCGCGTCGTCTGCGAGAGTGCATCGAAGGTCGCGAAGGAATACTGCACACCCAGGGTTTCGAGGTCGTAGCGGGTGTGGCCGGGGCTGGCCTGCGGCGTGTCGGAGCGGGTCAGATTGCCATCGGTGTTGTCGGTAAGCGAGGAGTCGCGGATCCTGGTGTCCTGCGCCATCACCATGCCGGAAATCTTCCAGACCTCGCCCGGCTGCCAGAGCCCCATGACGCGCCCGCCCCACTGCTTGGTCTGGTTGACGTCATGCAGATCGCGCTCGAGATCGTCGACCCAACCCGGCGAGCGGCGATTGAAGCCGACGACGCGGAACGCGAGCGTGTCGCCCAGGGGAATGTTCTGCGCGAGTCCGTAGGTCGGGCCGGTTGCCCCTTCGTGCACATCCTCCTCCTGCACGAAAGCCTTGGTCTGCCAGGTCTGCAGCTTCGGCTCCTCGGGGATGTAGCGCACCGCGCCGTTGAGCGCGGAGCCGCCGAACAGCGTGCCCTGCGGCCCCTTCAGCACTTCGATGCGGGCCAGATCGAAGGGGTTCGGGTCCAGGGTCACGCGCGGCAGGATCGGATCGTCGAACGGCACGTCGCCGAAGAACACGCCGGTGGTGTTGCTGGTGTTGAGATCGGCACCGATGCCACGCACGGTGATGCGATTGGCGTTGGTGGAGTCATTGGCAAAGGTCACGCCCGGCACGAGCTTGAGGAAGTCCTCCTGCCCCTGATAGCCGTGCTTTTCGATGTCGGCACCGCTGAGCGCCGTCACGGTGCCCGGCAGGTCTCGCGGATTTTCAGCACGCTTGGTCGCAGTGACGATGATCTCCTCGATCGGCTCGGCCGGCGCCGGCTGGGCCTCGCTCGACTTCGGAACTTCCGGCGCCGGCTGGCTGACCGGAATCGTGTTCAGTTCCGCGGGCTGGGCGTCGTCCTGCGCGAAGGCGGGCTGCAGCGACGCGGCGGCACACAAGACGATCAGCATCCGCAGCAAAGGCGGCAGGCCACCTCGTGGATATCCCTTCATCTCGACTCCTCCGATCGTTATGGAACGTTGTGTTCTTGGGAACACTATGTTCTCATTATTGCCGCCGCCGGAAAGGAAATGCAATCCTGTGCCGCCATGAGTGCCACGATGACGACGATGACGACCAAGGTCCGCAAGCTCCGGCTCAATCGCAGCGAGCAGCGGCAATCGCGAACCAGCGAGTTGCTGGACGCCGCCTGGGAGTTGTTCTGCGAGCGCGGCTACGACGCCATCACCATCGATCAGGTTGCCGAATTCGCGGGCTACTCGCGCAAGCCGGTCTACACCCTGTTCGGCGACAAGCAGACCCTGTTCTTCGAATTGTGGGCGCGCATGTTCCTCGAACTGATCGACTCGGTGCAGGTCGTGTTCGAACCCGGCGCGACGCTGCGCGCCAATCTCAAGCGTACGGCCGACCTCGGCGCCGAACGTGGCCGGCAGGGCGCCATCCTCCAGGATCGCGGCCTGTTCTTCGTCGTCCAGACGATCGCGCTGGGGCGCGAGGACCTCGCCGCGCGCGCCAAGAAAATGCACGAGACCGTGCTTGACCAGCTCGCGGCGGCAATCAAGGCAAGCCGTCTCGAAGGAAAGGACCGCCTGCGCGGCAAGCCGGAGGAGATCGCAGCGCATCTGATCGCGCACATCAATGGCCTGTCGCTGCTGCACTTCCAGACCGGCAAGAACTACATGAAGGCGGACGACCTGCTCGATCTGTTCGTTTGCATGTCGATCACCAGCAAGCCGGCGCGCTGAGCGCCGATCGAATCGCGACGCGTCCCGCCTGCCCCGGCGATCCGGGTCGGCGCGAATCGGCCGGCCGCGATCACGTCATCACACATTTCCGGGGAGACGCGACGATGTCGGCGAACACCACCAGCCGCGCAGGACCGGCGCCCGAGACACGCGAGTGGCTGCACATCGGCGGCGCCGGCACGCCGCTGGTGCTGCTGCACGGCCTCGGCGGCACATGGCGGAACTGGCAGCCGGTGCTGAAACAGCTCGAGGCGAGACATCGCGTCATCGCGATCACCATGCCCGGCCATGCCGATGCCGCGGCGATTGCCGGCACTGTCAGCATCGCGAATCTCGCCGACACGCTGCTCGCGCAGTTGCGGGCACTCGGCGTCGACAGCGCGCATGTTGCCGGCAATTCGCTCGGCGGCTGGATCGCCGTCGAACTGGCGCGGCGCGGCTTCGCGCGCTCGGTGACGGCGATCTCGCCGGCCGGCGCCTGGCGCCGCCTCGAAGATCGCGACAAGCTGCGCAGGGCTGCCCGCATCGGTGCCCGCCTCCTGCCGCTGATCTACGCGCTGCTCTGGCCGTTCATGGGCATCGCCCGTGTGCGCAAGCTGTTTTTCGCCGACACGATGGAACACGGCGAGCGCGTGACGAAAGCCGAGTTCAAGATGCTGCTGCGCAGCGCCCGGCAGTGCCGGATGCTGCCGGCCCTGCTCGATCAGGTTGCGAGCGACGGACCGGTGCAGCCGCTGGCTGCGGGCGCGGTGCCGATCCGTGTCGCCTGGTGCGAATTCGATCGTGTCATTCCTTTCGAGAACTACGGGCGGCCGTTTCTCGATCGGATCGCCGGACACGAACACGTGGCGATCGCCGGCGTCGGCCACGTGCCGATGTGGGACGATCCCGAACTTGTTGTCGGCACCATTCTCGACGTGACCCGTCGCATCGACGGCGCGACGCGTGACGGAGGTCGATTTCAATGAGAGAGGGCGTCGAATCGATGGAGGAATTCCAGGCAAGGGAGCGCGACGCGCTGCAGGACTTCGTCGCACGAGACTTCGCGTTCGAAGGCAACTGCAAGGTCGTGCTTGTTTCCGGAAAAGGCCCGGCCGTGATCGTGATGGCGGAAATGCCCGGCATCTCGCCGGAGGTGGCCCGTTTCGCGCGCTGGGTGCGCGATGCCGGCTTCACGGTCTACATGCCGGTCCTGTTCGGCGACCCGGGCCGGCCGATCATGGCGCTCGCTGGCCTGTACAGCCTGGGCGTGATCGTCAAAGCCTGCATCAGCCGCGAGTTTCATGCGTTCCGCGCCAACTCCTCGGGGCCGATCGCACAGTGGCTGCGCGCGCTCGCGCGTGTGGCGTTTGCCGAATCGGGTGGCAAAGGTGTCGGCGCGATCGGCATGTGCTTCACCGGCAACTTCGCGCTGTCGATGATGCTGGAGCCGGCGGTACTGGCACCGGTGCTGTCGCAGCCTTCGCTGCCGGTCAACGATCCGGCCGGGCTGCACATCGCGCCGGAAGAACTGCAGGCCGTGAAAGCGCGCATGGACGCCGAAGATCTGAGCGTGCTGGCGTACCGCTTTTCCGGCGACGCCTTTTGCAAGGCTGCGCGCTTCGACGCCTATCAGGCAGCGCTCGGCGATCGTTTCATTCCCGTCGTGCTCGACGATGCCAGTGCGGCACCCGGCGCGGCGTCGAATCCGCACAGCGTGGTCACGCAGCACCTGATCGACAAGGCCGGCGAGCCGACGCGTCAGGCGGTCGACGACATCATCGCGTTCTTCGTCAGGCGTCTGCAGTAGTCAGCGTCTTCAACCACTGCGCAACATCGGCCACCGCTTCCTTGTGCGCCGGCGATGGCTCCAGCCCGACGAAGCCGTGCTGCTGACCCGGATAGTGCTTGATGCGAACGCGATTGCCGGCGAGTTCCATGCGCCGGCCATATTCGGCCGCTTCGTCGCGCAGCAGATCCTCGTCGGCGATGACGAAGAACGCGGGCGGAAGATCGCGCAGGTCCTCGACATGCAGAGGCGTGGCGAGTTCATGTGACGTGGCGCCCGGCACCCACAGCGGGCTGTCGGTCAGATAGAACGCCCACAACTCGGTCATGCCGGCGTGCGTCAGATTGAATTTGCTGCCGCCGTGCGTCCGGTACGAAGACCAGTTCGCGAAGCCGCAATGGTCGGTGACCGGATAGATCAGGACCTGGCCCTTGATCAGGCCCGGATGACGGCTGCGCGCCTGCTGCGCACTGACGGCGACGAGATTGCCGCCGGCGCTGTCGCCGCACAGAACGATGCGATCGACATCGCCGGACAGGCGTGCGGCATTGGCCTTGATCCAGGCCAGCGACGCCAGGCAGTCGTTGATCGGAATCGGGAACGGATGCTCGGGCGCGAGGCGATAGTCGAACGCGACCACCAGATGCTGCGACTGGATACAGAGGTCGCGACACAGGGCGTCATGCGTCTCGAGATCGCCGCCGACCCAGCCACCGCCGTGAAAGAAATGCAGGACCGGAAACGGACCCCTGCCGCGCGGCGTGTAGATGCGAACGCCGATCGCGCCGCCATCGACCGGCATCGTCTCGTTGGTGACGACCAGATCCCGGGGCACCTTCCCGCGCCATTTGTAGGCGATCAGCAGGCGCCCGAGGCTGCGCATCAGTTTGACCTTGATCATCTTCAACATGGGTCTGTCATCCGGTTACGCGCGTCACGGCGTTTTGATGGGTTCGGGATCGCATCGTCGGGACCAGCCCGGTCGAGCGGACTGTTTACACGGTGTCCGCGGTGAAGATCAATTTTGCAGCGCGTGCCGCGTGGGCGGTCGCCGCCGGACATGCGTGCCACCGTCGATGCGCGTTCCATCTCAGTGAGACGGAGCCAGCAGCCGCTCGACATGCGCTCTGGCACCGGCATCGCGCAGTGACGCCAGCTGGCGGCTCACGCTCGCTTCGAACCGCGCGGCGCGCGCGTCCGTGATCGGCAGTCTGGCGGCGAGAAACGGGCCGGGCTGCTGCTCGGCCACCGCGGCGCTGGCCAGCGCGATCAGACCGGCAACATCGTGATCGACATAGGCGGAGCGGGCCTTGTCGTCGCGGCCGAGACCGTCGAGATAGACCAGCCACAGGGCGATCGCGGTCGCGAGGAAATCGACGCTCAGACCCGCATCGAGCCGGCGCAGCACGGGCGGCAGAAGCACCTGCGGAAATTTCGTCGAGCTGTCCATCGCCAGACGCAGCAGGCGATCCTGGATCGCGGCGTTGGAGAACCGCCGCGTCAGCGCGCGCTCGTATTCGGCGTAGTCGACATCCGGCAGCGGCGACAGCGTGGCCGATACCTCGCGCATGTAGCCGGCGTGCCAGGCGCGAATCACGGGATCGGCCAGGGCCTCGTGCACGCTCTCGTAGCCGAGCAGCAGACCCAGGTGCGAGATTGCGCTGTGGCCGCCGTTGAGCAGGCCGACCTTCATGTCCTCGTAGCGCGTCACGTCGTCGGAGAACACCACGCCGACACGCTCGAACGCCGGACGTCCGCAAACAAAATGATCTTCGATGATCCACTGCTGCCAGGGCTCGCAAATGACCGGGACACGATCATCGACGCCCCAGTCTTCACAGAGGCGTTCGCGTCGCGCGGCGTCCATTGCCGGCGTGATGCGGTCGACCATCGAACACGGAAAGCATCCCCGGCTTTCGATCCACTGCGCGAGTGCCGGATCGACGAGGCGGGCGAACGCCAGCACCGCACTGCGCAGGCGCTCGCCGTTCTTGACGAGGTTGTCGCAGGACATCGCGGTGAACGGCGGCAGGCCGTTCGCGCGCCGCTGCGCCAGCGCGGCAACCAGCAGCCCCGGCGCGCTGCGCGGCTGCGCCGGATCGGCGAGGTCGTGAACGACGTCCGGATGATGCACGTCCAGCGTTTCGCCGTTCAGGCAGTAACCGGCCTCGGTCACGGTCAGCGAGACGATATGCGTGTCGGCATCGGCCAGCCGTGCGATGGCGGCGCTGCAGTCGCTGCTGGCATCGAGCTGGTCCATGATCGAGCCGACGACGGTGACACGCCGTCCGCTTTCGTCGATCTCCCACAGCGAATACAGCCCGTCCTGTTCACCCAGCGCGTCGAGCGTCGCACGGTCGGCGGCACGCAGGCCGATGCCGCACAGTCCCCAGCCCTCGCCCTCGCCCTGTTGCAGCAGTCGATGCAGATACCAGGCCTGGTGCGCGCGATGGAACGCGCCGACGCCGATATGGCAGATGCGCTTGCGCAGCCGGCGCTCGTAGCCCGGCAGTTCGGCCGGAGCGCCATCGACGCGCAACTCGCGCAATTGCGCGAGCCCGTTGTTGCGGAGTAAGGGCTTCATGTCATCGATCGGGTTGCGGAATCGGCAAGTGTCGCCGGCATTTTCATCGGCGATCAGGCGCCGTCATTGTTGCACGGCTGCAGCGCGGCACGGCAGCCGCTTCGGACGCCGCGCGCAGCACCACATCGAGCGTGGCCGCACTTCAGTTCTGCGGCAACTCGCAATGGAAATTGCCTGCGTCGTCGGGGCTGCCGTGACCGGACCACTTCGCGAATTGCGGGTACGGACACAGCGGCCGCGTCATCTCCGGCTTGCTCCGGCTCGGGGCCAGCAATGGCTTCAAGTCGCCCGGATATTTCGCGGCGATGATCGCGCCCGGCGCGACACCCTGCTCCACCCAGCGATGCAGCGCCGCATTCACGTCGCTTCCCGGCCGATCGTCGCCGCCGCCCGGGACCTGGCCCAGCGAGTTCGGTCCGGGGCCGCCGAAGCAATGCTCCATGCCCGGCACCATGTACAACCTCACGAAGCCCTGCACCGCGTCCGTACCGAGACGCGCCTGCACGCTCTGGTAGTACTGGATGGTCTTCTGCGGCGGCAGCGCCGGATCGTTCCAGCCGTGGTAGAGGATCAGCTTGCCGCCGTGAGCGGCAAAGCGCGCGAGATCGGGACTGGTGGCGTTATAGACCTGTCCCATGATGCCGTGATCGGCAAAGGCAAGATCGCGGGCCACATCGAATTGTTCAAGCCGCCAGCCCGGGTCCTGGCGAATCAGGTAGCGGTTGAACTCCAGCGAGTAGATGTAGCCCGTGGAGGTGCGCGGCCTGGACCCGGTGATCCACTGCTTGTACAGATCGCTGTTCTCGCCGCCGGGCTCGAACCCCGGCAGCAGGCGATCGCCGACCTGACCGGGCCCGGACTGTATCGCCTCCAGGGAATGCACCTGCGCGGCGGTCAGGCAGTCGTCGCCATCCTTGCCCTTGCACTGCATCGACTCGGGTTTGAAGTCGCAGCGACGCGGGTCCTCGATCAACCCGTCCTTGACGCCGTCGAGCGTGTCGCAGGCCGCGAGCATGGCCGCCGCGATCGCGTGCAGCTTCGCCGGTGGAATCCAGGCGGCCGGGTCCTTGAGTTGCGTCTGCTGTATCCAGGCATGCGTTGCCAGCAAGGCGGTACCGTCTGCTGCCGGGCAACCCGCGAGAATGCCGTCATAGTCGTCCGGAAAACGCTGCGCTTCCATCAGGGCTTCGCGGCCGCCATTGGAACCGCTGCTGAAATAGCGGTGCTGCGCGTCGCGCCCGTAATACGCCGCGACCAGCCTTTGCCCGACGTCCGCCGTTTCGTGAATGGCGCGATAGCCGAAATCCTCGATCAGATCCGGTCGATGCAGCGCCCAGCTGCCATCGGTGTCCTTGCCTTCATGTCCGGTATCGGTTGCCGCCACCGCGTAGCCCGCACCCAGCGCGACGGTCATGCTCATGGTGTCGATCGAACCGGCAAAGCCGCCGTTGCCGATGCCCTGGAAGCGCCCGTTCCAGCGCTGCGCCTCCGGCAGCCAGACGCGGACATGAATATCCGATTCCGGCGAAGGATGCAGACGCAGCTCGACGCGGCAGGACGCTGGCAAGCGGAAGCCGGGAATGCCGATCAGCGCAGTCCGCCAGTTGAAATGAAAACCACCGCGCACGCGTTCGGCCGCGACGATCTCGCCGTGGTCGATCGGCACGCTGGCGAGCTTCCCGCAGCTGGCGGTTTCGGCGGACGAGCAGGCGGCAAACCAAGGCATGGCAGCCAGCAAAGGCAGGCACAGCAAGCGTCGCATCCTCGCATCTCCCGGAAAATCGAATGAAGGCCGCATGCGGACACCAGGGCCTGTTAACGCTAATCGCGTCGCTGTGGTGGTGCATGGCAAGCCGCCAGGCAAGGCGCGAAACGCGCACTTGGCTGATTCCCAAGAAGCGGCTCGCCACACGGCATCCCGAAGGGACCGGCCCCCTTGAAACGATGATTGCCGCATCGCGGGCCGTTCGCTTTGCGAACGGCCTCGTCGCTCATGGACATCAAGTACATGGCGCTCCTCGTTCCTTGCGCTGCGGCAAAACGGACTCGGCCACAGCGATGTGATGAGTGTTGACAGGCCCTAGTCCGTTTCACGTTCGACCGAACCGATGAAATCGAGAATGGCGCCGGCGACCGCCTCGGGATCGTCGTACATCGGATTGTGTCCGCAGCCGCGCAGCACGCCGTGGGTTTTCAGGCCGAGACGATCGAGGAACGGCTGACCGAATTCCCTGAAGGTGAGCACGCGGTCATTGCCGCACCAGACGATGCGCACCGGCACCCGGTTATCGGCGGGCAGCGCCTCGATCTGCGCGATGCCCTCGTCAAGGAATTCCCGGGCGATGGGACAGTTCAGGGCGTGGTGCAGCATGCCGCGCACTTCGGCGGGCGACATCTTGTCGCCGTGTTCCATTTCATCACGCAGCACCCGCTTGCGCAGCGAGCGGATTTGCAGCAGCGGCGACAACAGCGGCCGCAGATAGGGCATCAGCCTGAAGCTCTTGCGGATCCGGCCGAGTAGCGCCTTCTGATCGGCGTCGGTCTTCCAGGCACCGCCCGGCGAGATGCCCAGCACCGACCTGGCGACGCCGCGCCGCGCCATTTCCACGGCCATGTAACCGCCGAGCGACTGACCGACGACATGCGCCTGATCGAGCCCTCGTGCACGCAGTTGTTCCGCCAGCGCGTCGGCGATGCTGGCCGGCGTCGCCCGCCTGCGCAGACGCACGCCGCCGGAGTGGCCCGGCAGCGTCGGCACGATCACGCGATGATGCCGCTCGAGGATCGGCAGCACCGGCTTCCACATGCGCCAGTTGCCGCCAAAGCCGTGAATCAGCACCAGCGGCGTGCCCGCCCCACCCTCGTAGACCTCGGGCAAGGGCAAGCTGTCCGGATAGTTCGGCGTCGATATCGTTGCCATCAGAAACTCCCGCTGAGCCGCAGCAGCACTGCGCGCGGCTGGATGTAGGTGACTTTGTCGACCCGCGTCACCACACCGCCGACGATGACGTTGGCAATGCCGCGTTCGTTGGCGAGGTTGCTCACGGTGACGCCGATCTCGGGCAGCCAGCGGATCGCCGCATTGGACAGATTCAGCTGCGCGTCCCATTGCTGATAGTCGAAGACCGGCTCGGTCTGTTCGAGATCGGCCCAGGCCTTGCTGAGCCAGCTGTGCGTCACGCCGGCTTCCGCGGTCCAGTCGCCGAACTCGTGCGCGTAGGAGACGGTCGTGGCGGTCTGCCAGCGCGCCGCGTACGGCCATGGCGTGCCCTTCGGCAACGTCGCGCCGGTCTGCCCCTCGAAGGCCTCGGCAGTTTCCGTGCGAGTCCAGGCGGCCGATGCATTGATCGACAGGCCCGGCGCCCACGCCGGCAACCACTGCACGGCCGTTTCGATACCGACGCTCTTCACGCGACCGGCATTGTCCAGATACGGAAGATGAAGCACGGAATCGCCGAGCAGGATCTGCGGGTTCTTCCAGTCGACGTAGAACGCGGTCGCGTCGACATGCAGCGTATTGTCCAGCCACTGCGTGCGTGTGCCGGCCTCGTAGTTCCACAGCGTGTCCGCGGTAAAGCGATCCGGCGCCTGCTTGGCCGACAGCGGCGTCGTGAAGCCGGGCTGCAGGCCACCGTTGCGAAAGCCTTTCGACACCGCCGTGTAGACCAGCACGTCGTGGGTGATGTGCCAGAGCGCGGAGGCCTTGGGATTGAAGCCGGACGCCTTGATGACGCCCCGGTTGTCGTTCTGCAGTGCACCCGTGAGCAGCACCAGCGCGCCATCCTGCAGCACGCTGCCACCTGACCGTGAGTGATACAGGCGGCCGCCGATGCTCAGCTCCACCGAATCGCCCAGGCGACGCGTGACATCGCCGAACAGCGCCAGCTCCTCGATCGTCGCCTGCGTGCGTACCCGCAGAAGATTGACCGAGTCGCCCTGCGCCAGCAGGCCCTGGATCGGCAGATCGAGCGCGCCGGCCAGCGCCTGAAGATCGAACCCCGGCGTCAGCGCAACGGAATACTCCGGCACGAAATTCAGGGACTGATGCATGCCGAACACGCCGGTCACCCAGCGCCACGGCGAGCTGGTGTCGGTCGACACCAGACGCAGTTCCTGGCTGTAGGTGTCGGAGCCATCGACATCGTCGAGCAGCACGTATGGAAACGTGCTGCCGGTCAGATCGGTGGACGCATCCAGTGCCTTGTGCGCGGACTTGTCGACCCAGGCCGTATCGGACACCAGGTCCATGCTTTCGAACGAGTAGCGCGCGACCAGATCGGCGAGCCGGTACTGACTGTCGACCGGGCTCGGTCTGCTCGTGGTGTCGCGCGTCAGCTCGCCGCTGCGGTCTTCCGCGTATGGCGAATCACGCACATTGGTCTGCTGCCAGACATAGCTGAGATGCACATCCAGATTGTCGCCGGGGCGCCAGCCGAGGATGCCGCGCGCGCCTTCCTGCCCGACGCTGTTGATGTCGTGCTCGCCGGTGTGCGTATTGTCGATCCAGCCCGGCGACTTGCGCTTGAAGGCCATCATGCGCAGCGCCAGCTCATCGCCGAACGGCAGATTGACGGCGGCGCCGTAGGTCGGGGCTTCGCCACCGCCATCGACCATGCTGTACTGCGCGAACCAGCGCGTCTCGTATTCACCGAACTTCGGCGGCTCGGGCACGTAGCGGATCGCGCCATTGAGCGCCGCGGAACCGAACAGCGTTCCCTGCGGCCCCTTCAGCACTTCGACCGACTTCATGTCGAAGGGATTGGGATCGAGCGTGACACGCGGCAGATAGGCATCGGTGAACGACACGTCGCCGAACAGCACACCGGTGGTCGGATTGCCGAGCGTCGTCGTCGAAATGCCGCGAATCGTCACCTGCGAGGCATTGACCGAATCGGCGGTGAAGTTCACGCCCGGCACTAGCCGCGCGATGTCCTCGACACCCTGGGCGCCGCGACGTTCCAGATCCGCGCCGCCAAGCGCGGTGATGCTTGCGGGAATCTGACGCAGCGACTGTTCGCGCTTGGTTGCCGTGACGACGATCTCGGCAATCTGCTGTGGTGCCGCGGCGCTTCCGCCAGGCGGCACCGGCGGCGGATTCTGCGGCACGGGAATCGTCGCCACGACGGATGGCGGCGCGCTCGTCGGCGCGTCGGCCGCCGCCTCGCCCGGCGGTGACGGCGGTGTCGGGTTCGCGTCGGCACGAGCATCGGCCGGCACCGCGTCGCCACCGGACGCATCCGCCGCATCGGCCGCCGTCGAGGTCGACGACAGGGAAGATGAATCTGCGGGGCCCGCATCCGTGCTGCCTGAAGACTGATCTGCCGCTGCAGATCCGGCGACGCCGGCCGATTCGTCCTGAGCCCGCGCAATGCCGGTCGCCAGCATCAGGATCGCAGCTGCCGCCATGTGGACGCGCATTCGTTCTCTCCTCGTCGCCGGCTGTGAGCCATGGCCCGCCGGCTTGATTGTCTTGTCACGACATCGCATCGATCGGCGATGTCGCGTGTTCGTGCGTCAACCGACGCGACGTTGCCGGTCCTGCCAGTACGGTTCGCGCAGCGCCGTCTTCAGCACCTTGCCGGCGCCTGACAGCGGCAAGGTGTCGCGCATTTCGATGCTGTTGGGGCACTTGTAGCCGGCGATCAGCGCGCGGCAGTGCTCGCGGATTTCCTCGAAGGTCGGCGCGGGTACACCGGCCCGGCAAACGATGACCGCGTGAACCGATTCGCCCCAGCGCGCGTCCGGAATGCCGATCACCGCGCAGGCCGCGACTGCCGGATGCTGGGCAACGGCGTTCTCGACCTCGGCCGAAAACACGTTTTCGCCGCCGCTGACGATCATGTCCTTGACGCGATCGACGATGAACAGAAAGCCGTCCCTGTCGAGATAGGCGCCGTCGCCGGTGTACAGCCAGCCGTCGCGCAGCACCGACGCGCTGAGTTCGGGCTTTCCCCAGTAGCCCTGCATGACGCCGGGCCCGCGCGCAGCGATTTCGCCGACACTGCCGGCCGGCAGCTGACGGCCATCGGCGTCGACGATCCGCACTTCGACGCAGGGCGCCGGGGTGCCGGCCGAGCGCTGCTTGCTGCTGCCCCGATGATGCTGCTCCGGCAACAGGAAGCTGACCACCGGCGACATTTCCGTCAGCCCGTAGGCTTGCAGGAAGCGGGCATCGGGCATGCGTTCCATCGCACGTTCCAGCAGCGCCTCGCTGATCGGCGACGCGCCGTAGGCGATATGCCGCAGCGAGCTGACCGCCGCCGCGTCGAAATCCGGATGATCCACCATCATCTGGATCATGGTCGGCACCATCAGCACGGCACCGACCCGCTCACGGCGAATGACCTCGGTCACCGCAGCAGGCTCGAACGCCGGCACGATCACCTGCGTGCAGGCGCGCAGGGTCATCGCCATCAGGAACATGCCGTCGGCGAGATGGAACATCGGCGCCACATGCAGGCCGACCGCGTACGGTGGCGCGATGTGCTCCATCACCGTCATCACGCTGCTCCACAGGTTGGCATGCGACAGCATCACGCCCTTCGGAAACCCGGTGGTGCCGCCGGTATAGAAAACGCCGGCCAGATCGTCGTTGCAGCGCATCGCGTCATCGACCGGCGCGTGGTCCGCAATCAATTGCTCGTAGTCGTGCATGCCGCCGGGCGCGGCACCGTCGCCGCAGTGAACGATCGTCTGCAGCGAGGTCGAGCGCTGCGACAGCTCCTCGGCGCGCACCGCAAATGCGTCGTCGATGAACACGATCTGCGTCCGGCAGTCGTCCAGCGAGTACGCCATTTCGCGTACGCTCCAGCGCGTGTTGATCGGATTGACGATACCGCCGGCCCACCAGACGGCGTAATACAGTTCGAGATAGCGGTCCGAATTCAGCGCAAGAATGCCGACCCGGTCACCGGGCTTCAGACCCAGTTGCCGCAGGCCGGCGGCGAGCCGTGGCACGCGTTCGGCAAGCTCGCCGTAGCTTCGGCGGCGATCGCCGAACACCGTTGCCGGCCGTTCGGGATGCAGGGTGCGTGCGCGGTGTATCGCCTGCGTGAGGTATGTCGTTGCCATGGCGTCTCGTCGATGCGGCGTGGCGGCCAGACTACAGAGCCCGCGGCGTGAACCACCCCTCTCCAAGTTGGGGGGGCGTCACCGACCCGTGCCCGCGACGCCGCGCGGAAAGCTATCCTCGTCGCGAACGACGAACCCGCCGCGGCAGCCGCCGCGCAACAGAGCGGGCCGCGTCCCGGAGAACCTGAAGGCATGCGAGGCCCGACGCTGCAATGAGCACCGGCGATCTGCCACTGATCCGCACCAAGCTGGCACCCCCGCGTGTCGGCAATGCGCCGGTGAGCCGCGATGCCATGCTGCAGCGGCTCGACGACGGCCGCAGCCGCAGACTGGTGCTGGTACAGGGTCCGGCCGGATGCGGCAAGACCATGCTGCTGACGCAATGGCGACACCGGCTGCTGGCGCAGGGCGCGAAGGTCGGCTGGTACAACGCCGGCGTCGACGACAACGACACCCTGGCCGCCTGCTATCTGGTCGAGAGCCTGCTGCAGGCCGGCGTGACGATCGACAAGGAAGCGCTGCACGTCTATCTGCGTTCCGGCGCCAAGGCTTGGCGGCCCTTGATTGCCTCGCTGATCGACGACGTCTGCAGCCAGGACGACGAGATCTATCTGGTCATCGACGATCTGCATCACATTGCATCGTTCGGCACCCTGAAGCTGCTCGACCGCTGGCTGGCGATCGCACCCGGACATTTTCATCTGGTGCTCAGCTCGCGCACGCGGCCGCCGCTGCAGACTGCGCGCCTGCGCGCGGCCGACGAGATCACCGAACTGGAATTCTCCGAGTTGCGTTTCAGCCGCGACGAGACGCATCGCTTTCTGCAAGGTCAGGGCCTGCAACTGGGCGCGAGCCAGGAACAGACCCTGCACGACATCACCGATGGCTGGGCCGCCGGCCTGCAGCTGATGGCCTTCACCTTGCGCAAGGAAAAGGACCCGGAGCAGTTCCTCGCACGCGAGGGCAAGCAGTCACTGTCGCGTGCGGACGCGCTGGAACGCTATCTCGAAACCACCGTCGTCGAGCACCTGTCCGATGCGGAACTCGATTTCCTGGTTCGCGTGTCGGCATGCCGCCGCTTCAATCGCGAGCTCTGTGAACTGCTCACCGGCGATACACGCACGGCGGAGCATCTGGCGCGCTTCGAGAACGAAAACCTGTTCCTGATCGCGATCGACACCGGCGACGCGGAACCCTGGTATCGCTTTCACCGGCTGTTTGCCGAATTCCTCAATCGCCGTCTGCAAAGGCGGGACGAACAGGAGCTGCGCGCCATCCACCATCGGGCGAGCCGCTGGTTTGCCGGGCAGAAGCTGCACGTGGAGGCAATGCGTCACGCAACGCTGGCGAACGACGTCGATTTCGTCGTCGAACTGATCGACCGCGCGGCGCGACGCATGATCAACGGCGCCAATTTCGTGGAACTGCTGAAGTGGTGCGATGCGGTGCCGGCGGAAAGCCTGCAGAAACGCCTCAACATCAGCCTGTGCCTGGCCTGGGCACAGCTCGCCTGCAGCCGCATCGAGGACTTCGAACGCAACCTCGCGGCCATCGACGCCAACAACGAATCCCGCGCGGCCGAAGCGGCGACCGAAGTGCAGCTGCTGCGCGCCTTTCATCTGCTGCGACAGGACGACACCAGCGCCTGCCTTGCCATGCTCGAACCGATGCTGCACGGGCACCCGCCGGTCAACACCTTCAACTCGTTCATGCTCAACCAGCTGGCGAGCCTGTCGAGGGTGTACACCAACGACTTCGAGCGCGCGCGCGAACTGGCTCGGCAACGCCATCAGATCGAGACGCGCGAACGGCCGGACTATCCGCGGCCGATGGTCGACATCGTCAACGGCTTCAGCCATCTGCAGCAGGGCAACGTGCAACTGGCGACGGACTCGCTGAGCGACTACATCGAACATGCCCTGACGCGCACGTCCTACGGCGTCGACGCCGCCGGCGGCTATGCGGGCTACCTGCTGGAGGCGCTCTACCAGACCGGCGCCATCGACCAGGCACAGGACTTCATCGATCGCTATCTCGAACTGATCGAGGCCGTCGGCTTTTCCGACGGCGTGCTGTTCGCCTATCGCGTGCGCGCACGTCTGCAGCGGCTGGCAGGCGATGCCCGCGCCGCCCGCGAAACGCTGCTGCATCTCGAAGAGATCGGCTACCGGAAACGGCTCGACCGCATCGTCGCCTGGAGCCTGTTCGAACAGCTGGCGCTCGCCATCGGCGAATCGCAAAGCGCGCCGGTGCGCGATCTGCTGGCGCAGCTCGACCGGCTGGCGGCCCGCCACGGTGACGCGCAGAACTGCGCCTGGAGCGAAATCGGGCTCGCCGCGCTGATCGCCCATGCTGCCGTCGCGCTGGCCCGCGAAGACGATGTCGCGGTCTGCCTGGCCACGATCGATGCGGCACGGGAGGCCGCCACGCGCAATCGCCGCCGGCTGCTGTCCACCCAGCTCGGCCTGATGCGGGCGATCGTGATGCTGCGCAGCGGCAAGGCCGCTGAAGCACAGCGACTGGCTCGGGAGCTGCTCGGCGTCGCCTGCGAAACGAACATGCGGCGCGTACTGCCCGATCTGGGCAGCGCCGCCCTGCCGCTGATCGAGCGCCTGCTCAAGAGCGAGGCGGACGGCGCCGCCAGGGAACTGCTGAAGTCGGCTGCCGACGAACTCCGCCCGTCCGCGCCGGGCACGCCGGCAGCGAAGGCGGAATCGCGGCCGACGACGGCGCGGGCGCCCGGCAATCCGCTGTCGGCCCGCGAAGGTGAAATCCTCGCGTTGCTCGGCCAGGGCCTGTCCGTCAAAAGCATCGCGCGCGACCTGAATGTCTCGGCCGGCACGGTCAAGTGGCACGTCAAGAATCTCTACGCGAAGCTCAACGCCTACTCCAAGGAAGACGCGCTCGCGCGTGCGCGCAAGCTGCGCATCCTGGCGTGACCGGCAGCCGAGGCCGGCAGCGCCTGCGGCGTGCACCGGGGCGGTTCGCCGCCGAGCCTGCTTGTTTCCCGTATTGGCGAAGCGGTCCCCGCCGCCTTTCCCTCCCATCTTGGGAGGGACTTCCGGAGTGACGATCGCCTTAGTGTTGCCGCTCTGATGACGGAGTGACACACGATGATTGACCGCAGTCTGGTGAACCACGAACTGACGGCGTCGACCATGCTCATGGAACGCGGCCGCCTGAAGTTCTTCGCCAAGGCGATCGGCGAAACCGACGCCATCTACTTCGACGAGGCCGCAGCGCGTGCCGCCGGACATCCGGATCTGCCGGTGCCGCCAACCTTCCTGTTCGGCGCCGAACTGGACAGCGGCGGGCTGGAGAAGCTGATGCAGCTGCTGAAGCTCGATCTGCGCAAGCTGCTGCACGGCGAACAGGAATTCACCTATCACCGCATGGCGTACGCCGGCGACTGCATCACGGTGCGTTCGACGATCACCGACATCTACGACAAGAAGGGCGGCGCCCTGGAGTTCGTCGTCAAGCAGTCGCGCGCCACCAATCAGCGCGACGAGCTGGTCGCCGAGCTGCGCGCCGTGCTCGTCATTCGCCACTGAGGACGCCCGTGATGACTTCTGTCACACCGATTGCCGCCGGCACCGAATTGCCGGCACTCAAGCTGCCGCCGGTCGATCGCCGGACGCTGGCCCTGTTCGCCGGTGCTTCCGGCGATCACAACCCGATCCATATCGACCTCGACTTTGCCCGCGCCGCCGGCATGCCGGACGTGTTCTCGCAGGGCATGCTGGTCATGGCCTGGCTCGGCCGACTGCTCACGCAGTGGCAGCCGCAGGCGCAATTGCGCCAGTTCACTGCACGTTTCCAGGGCATCACCCACCTCGGCAACGCGATCACCTGCAGCGCGCAGGTGACGGAGACCCTGACCGTCGACGGCGAGCCGCGCGTGAAGCTGCTGCTGCGCAGCGTCAATCAGTACGGTGAAACCAAGATCGCCGGCGAAGCCATCGTCGCACTACCGAATTCGTAGACCAAGGAACCGTCGCAAGTGAAAGCAAGACTGGATGGAAAGATTGCCCTGATCACCGGCTCGGGCCGCGGCATCGGCCGCGCCACCGCGCTCAAGCTCGCCGCCGAAGGTGCGCGCATCGTCGTCAACGATCTCGATGCCGGGCCGGCCAACGAAGTGGTCGCCGAGATCAAGGCAATGGGCGGCGACGCCGTCGCCTGCATCGGCAGCGTCACCGCTCCCGACTTCGCCGACCGTTTCATCGGCACTGCGGTACAGCAGTACCAGGGCCTGGACATTCTCATCAACAATGCCGGCTACACCTGGGACAACGTCATCCAGAAGATGTCGGACGAACAGTGGTACGCGATGATGGACTGCCATCTGACCGCACCCTTCCGCATCCTGCGCGCCGCGCAGCCGGTGATTCGCAAGCTGGTGAAGGCAGAGACCGACGCCGGCCAGCGCGTCGTGCGCAAGGTCGTCAACATCTCGTCGGTGGCCGGCATGTTCGGCAATCCCGGCCAGACCAACTACTCTGCGGGCAAGGCCGGCATCATCGGCATGACGATGACACTGGCCAAGGAATGGGGCCGCCTCAACACCACGGTCAACTGCGTGGCGTTCGGCTTCATCGAGACGCGTCTGACGGCGGCCAGCGCCGGCGCCGGCGCGACGGCAAACATCGAAGGCCGCGAGATCAGGATCGGCGTCAGCAAGGAACTGCTGCAGGTGCTCGAGAAGAGCATTCCGCTCGGCCGCGCCGGCACCACCGACGAAGCGGCCGGCTCGGTCTATCTGTTCTGCACGCCGGAATCCGACTACGTCAGCGGCCAGACCCTGATGTGCAGCGGCGGCCTGACCGGCATCTGAGCATGTTGCCCGCACCGTATCAGCATCAGTGGATGAACGCGGAGATCGAGTCGTTCCGCGAGCAGGTCCGTCGTTACATCGCCCGCGAGCTGTCGCCGCATCTCGAGGGCTGGCGCCGACAGGGCTACATCCCGCGCGAGGTCTGGCGACCGTTCGGGGAAATGGGTTTCCTGCTGCCGGAACTCGACGAGCGCTACGGCGGCGCCGGCGCACCGCTGTCGTACCAGCTGATGGTGCAGGACGAGCTTGCGCGCGCCGAGATTCCGGCGAATACCGCCGTGCATTCGATCGCCACGCACTACATCCTCGACTACGGCACCGAAGCGCAGAAGCAGCGCTGGTTGCCGAAGCTGGTCAGCGGCGAGATGCTGGCCGGCATCGCCCTCACCGAACCCGGTTGCGGCTCGGACCTGAAGGCGCTGCGCACCAGCGCCCGGCGTGACGGTGACGACTACATCATCGACGGCGCCAAGACCTTCATCACCAACGGCTACACCGCGAGCCTGCTGGTGGTCGCGGTACGCACCGGTGCCGCGGGCAGCCGCGGCGTGTCGCTGATCGTGCTGGAAACCGAAAACCTCCAGGGCTTCCGCGTCGGCCGTCGTCTCGAGAAGCTCGGCCAGCACGCTTCCGATACCGCCGAGCTTTCGTTCGACGGTGTGCGCGTGCCGGCCGCACATCTGATCGGCGGCGAGGAAGGCCACGGCTTCGTGCAGCTGATGAGCCAGTTGCCGTACGAGCGCCTGATGCTGGCGGTGCCGGCGGTCGCGATCATGGAACGCGCGGTCGCGATCACCGTCGACTACGCGCGCGCACGCAAGGCTTTCGGCCAGTCGATCGCCGATTTCCAGAACACGCGTTTCAAGCTCGCCGAGTGCGCGACGCAGGCGCATGTCGCGCGCTGCTTCGTCAACGACTGCATCCAGCGCCTGGTCGACGGCAACTTCGATGACGACGCTGCCTACATGGCCAAGTGGTGGTGCTCCGAGCAGCAGTGCAAGGTCGTCGACGAGTGCCTGCAGATGTTCGGCGGCTACGGCTACATGATCGAATATCCGATCGCGCGGCTGTACGCGGACGCACGGGTACAGCGCATCTACGGTGGCACGACCGAGATCATGAAGGACCTGATCGCGAGGACCCTGTTCTCGTGACACCACCGCTGTCAGGTCTGCGGGTCATCGAGTTCGAAAGCCTCGGCCCCGGTCCGCTGACCGGACGCATGCTGGCCGACATGGGCGCCGAGCTGATCGTCGTCACGCGGCCGCAAATCGGCGCGGTGCAGCAACAGCTGGGCATTGCGGAGGCCAATCCCCTGCAGCGCGGCAAGCAGACCCTTGCGCTCGACCTCAAGCAGGCGGCGGCAGTCGCCGAAGCGATGGATCTGATCGCCGGCGCCGACGCGCTGATCGAAGGCAACCGGCCGGGCGTGATGGAACGCCTCGGCCTGGGTCCGGCCGATTGCGCGACACGCAACCCGAAGCTGGTCTATGGCCGCATGACCGGCTGGGGCCAGCACGGGCCGCTGGCATCCGCGGCCGGTCACGATCTGAACTACGTGGCGCTGACCGGCGTGCTGTCGCTGTCCGCACATCGTGGACAGGCGCCGATTTCGGCACCGACGGTCATGGGCGACGGCTGCGGTGCGCTGGGTCTGGCCTTCGGCATGGTCAGCGCCCTGCTGGCCGCACGCGCGAGCGGCTGCGGTCGCGTGGTCGACGGCGCCATCATCGATGTGGTGGCGATGCTCGGGTCGCTGGCGCTCGGCATCCGCGCCAGCGGCCAACTCGACGGACCGCAGCCGAGCCCGTTCCACGACTCGCCGTTCTACGATGTCTACAGCTGTGCCGATGGCGGTCACATCACGATCGGCGCACTGGAACCGCAGTTCTACGCGCTGCTGCTGCAGAAGCTGTCGCTGAACGACGTCGACCCGGCCGGCCAATACGACCGGAGCGCGTGGCCACAGCTGAAGGCGCGCTTCGCCGAACGCTTCCGCAGCCAGCCGCGCGCGCACTGGTGCGAGCTGCTGGAAGGCAGCGACGTGTGCTTTGCGCCGGTGCTCGGCATCGCCGAAGCGGCGCAGCATCCCCACAACCGCGCGCGCGATCTCTACAGCACCGCAGACGACGGCAGCCTGCAGGCGCGCAGCGCACCGACATTCCTGCCACTGCGCGAAAGCGCGCACTGAGCACCGCCCCTGTCTTTCACCTCTGACGGAGTCATCTCATGCAACAGAAAGTCTGTGTCGCCGGCGTCGGAATGATCCCCTTCCTCAAGCCGGGCGCCTCGGAAAGCTATTTCGCGATGGGGGCGACCGCGACCCGGCTGGCCTTGCAGGACGCCGGTGTCGACTACCCGCAGATTCAGCAGGCCTATGTCGGCTACGTCTACGGCGACTCCACCTGTGGACAGCGCGCGCTCTATGAAGTGGGCATGTCCGGCATTCCGGTCGTCAACGTCAACAACAATTGCTCGACCGGCTCCTCGGCGTTGTTCCTGGCCCGCCAGGCCATCGCCAGCGGCGCGGTCGATTGCGTGCTGGCCCTGGGTTTCGAGCAGATGCAGCCCGGCGCGCTGGCCAGCCAGTTCACCGATCGGCCGAGTCCCTTCGACCCGTTCGACACGCTCGCCAACGAGCTGGTCGGTCAGCCGGAGATTCCGCTGGCACTGCGCTACTTCGGCGGCGCGGGGCTCGCGCACATGCAGGAATACGGCACGCGTCTGGAAACCTTCGCCAAGATCCGCGCGAAGGCCAGCCGTCACGCCGAGCACAATCCGATGGCGCTGTTCCGCAAGGTCGTCAGCGAAGACGACGTGATGAATTCGCCGATCATGTGGCCGGGCGTGATGACGCGTCTGATGGCCTGTCCGCCGACCTGCGGCGCCGCCGCCGCCGTGCTCTGCTCGGAACGCCATGCGCGCCGGCACGGTCTGTCGGCGGACGTGCAGATCATCGCGCAGGCAATGACCACCGATACCGACGTGACTTTCGGGAAGCGTGACATGCGCGAGCTGGTCGGCTTCAGCATGGCGCGCAACGCCGCCACGCAGGTTTACGAAGCGGCCGGCGTCGGCCCCTCGGACTTCGATGTCGTCGAACTGCACGACTGCTTCGCGCACAACGAGTTGCTCAGCTACGAATCGCTCGGCCTGTGCCCGGTCGGCGGCGCCGAGAAATTCGTCGAGGACGGCGACAACACCTACGGCGGCAGCATCGTCACCAATCCGTCCGGCGGCCTGCTGTCGAAGGGACATCCGCTGGGCGCGACCGGCCTCGCGCAATGCACGGAGCTGGTCCAGCAGCTGCGCGGCAAGGCCGGACCGCGTCAGGTCGACAAGGCGCAGCTGGCGCTGCAACACAATCTCGGACTGGGTGGAGCATGTGTCGTCACGGCCTATCAGCGCATCAACTGACCGCGAGGCGGTCATCCGAGATCTCGACCGATCGCCTGCTTTCGCTGTCCCGCCGCGAAGTGCAGGCCTTCGATCTGCTGGTGCGCGGCCTGACCACCAACGAGGTTGCCGCAGCGCTGGGCATCAGTGCCAGAACCGCCGAGCATCTGCGCCGCAAGGTCCACGAGAAACTCGAACTCAAGGGCATCGTCGCGCTCGTCCGTTATGCCGCGAGGATCGGCTGGATATGAAAGGACAATCCTCGGACCGGGTCCGGACCGCGACCGCGCGCCGGTTCAGGGTGCAGGATGGCATCGCGATACGCAGTTCATGAAAGAGGCGTCGATGCGGGGGGAGAGCGAAGCAATGTCCACGCTTGCCAGGTTTGTCCCGGCCAGGTTCGGCGCCGGGTTGCCGCGCCGAACGGGATGGCCGTGCTGCGCGGCGCTGCTGTTGGTGACGGCTTCCGTCCGCGCGGCACCACAGGCGCTGGACGATCCGTTCTTCTCGTATCAGCGCCCCGCGGACTACGACTCGGTGGCCCGCACCGCAGACGTCCATGTGCCCGTCCATGTGCCGGGCGGTGCCGACAGCTATATCGTCTGCACGCTGTTCCGGCCGGCGGTCGGAGGGGTCGCGGTCGACGGAAGATTTCCCGGCATCGTCATCGACTACCAGGTCTATCACCTGCTCAACGTCGTCACCGAGGCGCAGGGCGGATACGATTTCTTCCCGGAGCACGGCTACAACGTCGCCGTCTGCGATCCGCCCGGCGCCGGCAGTTCGCCCGGCACTGTCGATCAGTTCGGGCCGATCTCCACGCAGGCGAACTACGATCTGATCGAATGGTTTGCGGCGCAGGCGTTTTCGGACGGCAACATCGGCCAGCAGGGCGCGAGCTATGGCGGGCACACGACCAACATGGTCGCGTCGTACCATCCGCCGCATCTCAAGGCGATCGTGCCGGACTCGTCGTTCGCGGACTGGTATGAGCAGACGATCTACCACGGCGGCATCCGCAATCTGTCGATCCTCTACCAGCCGCTGGCGGTCGGCGTGACCGGCATCGGCGGCAGCAATCCGCTGGGCGGACTGATCGGCAATCTCGACAACACGCTGATCGACTACAGCGCACATCCGCTGTACGACCAGTTCTGGATGGACCGCAGCGTCATGCCGCGCTGGGACCGGTTCACGGTGCCGGCCCTGATCGTGGACGGCTGGAACGATCGCTACAAGGACGGCACCACGAAAAACTACATGGCGCGCAAGGACAATGTCTGGCTGCTGCTGGGCCCCTGGGGACATGCGGCCTACGACGGCAGCAGCGCCGTCGGCACGCTCGCGCCGACTGCCCATCAGCTGGCCTGGTACGACCACTGGCTCAAGCATCTGCCGTCGGCGCCGCTGCCGCGCCGCAAGATCACCAGTTTCGAGATGCCGGATGACGCCGACAGCAGCGGCTGGCAGCAGTTCACGGACTGGCCGCCACCGGCGGTAAAGACCACGCGCTGGTACTTCACCGCCGACCGCTCGCTGACGGCCGAAACATCCGCGGACAGCGGCAAGCTCGCCTGGGTGGTGAATCCCCTGGATGTCGGCTCGGACCCGGCAAGCGGGACCGCACCCGGCGGCGTCAACCAGGCGCTGGCCGACGCCGCACCCTATCGACTCGCCTTCACGAGCCTGCCGCTGGCCGAAGACACGGTCATTGCCGGCGCCACGGAGGTGCATCTGAACGTCAGCTTCTCGGCCACCGACGGCAATCTGGTTGCGCGCATCATGGATGTCCTGCCGGACGGAACCGTCAATCAGGTCGCCACCGGCTGGCTCAAGGCCAGCCACTACCGCGGCAACGATCACCTCGAGACGATCACGCCGGGCACGGCGTACGCAATGCAGGTGCACATCTGGCCGATGCATTGGCGCTTTCTCAAGGGCCATTCGATTCGTATTTCACTGTCGAGCGGCGATGTTCCGGATGCCGCACCGGACGCGCCACTCGGCATGGTCAATGTCGCAGTCGGACAGAACGGCTCGTATGTCGATCTGCCGACGATTGCACCGAAAGCGGCAGCGGCGGATGGCAGCACCGAGTTCGGCGGCGAGTCCGGCGGCGGCTCCATGCCGCCATGGTGCTTGTTGCTGGCTGCCATCGCCCGCCGTGTCGGCCAGCGGCGCAGCTGTCCCGAACAACTGCTGCGCCGGCTTGCCGCGTCACGAAGGGGCGCCGACGCGGCCGCGTGACGAATGCCGCCGCGCGGCACCGCCGACGGCCACGCGCCAGGAACAGGGCAGGCGGCGCGCCTGTCATCCGCTTCGTGCGGGCGGCCTGCGGATGCCGCACTCGCGCACCCGGAAACGGAAAGCGTCCGCTCTGCGTCGGCGCCTCTCAGACTGCGCGGTGAGTCGCGTCGCGTCGCGACGGGGCTTCCAGACCGCAGCGGAACCAGCCGGCGCGCGCGGCATAGCGGACGATGCCGACAACCCCTTGCACGCCGAGCTTCTCGTACACCCGACGCCGGTAATGATCGGCGGTATGTCTGGAGATCCCGAGCACGGTGGAAATCTCCTTCGTGGTGCGGCCGTTGACGACCAGATCGAAGGTCTCGAGCTCGCGCCGCGACAACAGGCGCAGCGCCGCCGCCGGGTCCTCCGAGCGGTCGTATCCTTCAAGCCCCGACGCGGACGGTGGATCGACGGCCTCGGCATCGCCGCGACCGGCGCCGTCCCTGAAAGCTTTCATGCTGTCCATGCGCGCTCAGTCCAGAAACAGCGTGGCGGGATGCTCGAGCAGGCCCTTGATCGCCTGTATGAACTCGGCCGCGTCATAGCCGTCGACGATGCGGTGATCGAAGGACGACGACAGATTCATCATCTGCCGCAGCACGACCGAGCCACCGCGGAGCATCGGCCGCTGCAGCATCTTGTTGACGCCGACGATCGCCACTTCGGGCGCGTTGATGATCGGCGTCGACGCAATGCCGCCCATCGCACCAAGGCTGGTGATGGTGATGGTCGAACCGCTCAGTTCCTCGCGCTTTGCCTTGCCGCTGCGCGCGGCGTCGGCCAGCCGGCGGATCGCCGCGCCCGACGCCCAGAGATCGAGTGTCTGCGCATTGCGCACGACCGGCACCATCAGACCCTGCGGCGTCTGCGTGGCGATGCCGACGTGCACCGCCGCGTGGCGATGCAGCACGGCGGCCTCGTCGTCGTAGTTGGCATTGATCTGCGGGAAGCGCGGCCGCAGCTTGATGATGGCCTTCATCAGGAACGGCAGCAGCGTCAGCTTGCCGCGCGCACCGCCTTGCGTCTCGTTGAGATGCACGCGCAGTGCTTCGAGCTCGGTGACGTCGACTTCCTCGACATACGAGAAATGGGGAATGCGCTGCGTCGATCGCTGCATCGCTTCGGCGATCCGCCGTCGCATGCCGATGACCGGAATCGACTCGATCCCGGCCGGCACATCCGGCTCGGCACGCGCCGATGTCGGTGTCGGTGCCGCCACCGCAGCCCGGACGTCCTCGCGCATCACGCGGCCGCGCGGACCGCTGCCCTTGATCTGCTGCAGGTCGATGCCGAGTTCGCGTGCCAGCTTGCGGATCGCCGGCGAGGTCTGCGACTTGCCGCGAGCGGCAACAGCCGGTGCCGCGACCGTCGCTGCCGGTCTTTCAGCAGCGGCGACGGGTGGCGCCGATGTCGAAGGCGGGCTTGCCGCCACACCACCATCGGCGACGGCCGCAGCAGCCGTGTCGGTGTCGATGACGACGAGCACGGCGCCGACCGCGATGCGATCGCCGGCGTTGCCGCGCAGTTCGACGATGCGACCGTCGACCGGCGACGGAATCTCGACCGCGGCCTTTTCGGTCAGCATGTCGACCAGCGGCTGGTCCTCGCCGACCACGTCGCCGACAGCCACCCGCCAGGTCGCGATTTCCGATTCGGCAATGCCTTCGCCGACGTCCGGCAGCTTGAACAGGTACTGACCCATGACGCCTAGTCCTCCATCACGCGTTTGAGCGCATGCACGACGCGCTTCGGCCCCGGGAAGTACTGCCATTCCTGGGCGTGCGGATACGGCGTGTCCCAGCCGGTCACGCGCAGGATCGGCGCCTCGAGATGGAAGAAGCACTGCTCCTGTACCGACTGCCCGAGCTCGGCGCCGAAACCGGACGTGCGGCTGGCTTCGTGGACGATGACGCAGCGCCCGGTCTTGCGGATCGAGGCGCTGATGGTCTCGATGTCGAGCGGAAACAGGGTGCGCAGATCGATGACTTCGGCATCGATGCCGCACTCGGCGACGGCGGCGAGGCTGACGTGCAGCATCGTGCCGTAGGTCAGCACCGTCACCGCCTCGCCGGCGCGCGCGATCGCGGCCTTGCCGAGTTCGATGCGGTAGTAGTCGTCCGGCACTTCGCCAGCCGGATGCGCCGCCCAGGGCTGCAGCGGCCGATCGTGATAGCCGTCGAACGGACCGTTGTAGAGCCGCTTCGGCTCGAGGAAGATCACCGGATCGTTGTCCTCGATCGCCGCGATCAGCAGCCCCTTGGCGTCATACGGGTTCGACGGCATCACGGTCTTGAGGCCGGAGATATGCGTGAACAGCGCCTCCGGACTCTGGCTGTGCGTCTGGCCGCCGTGGATGCCGCCGCCGCAGGGCGAACGCACGGTGATCGGCGCGGTGAACTCGCCGCCGGAGCGGTAACGCAGGCGCGAGGCTTCCGACACCAGCTGGTCGAAGGCCGGCAGGATGTAGTCGGCGAACTGGATTTCGACCACCGGCCGCAGGCCGTAGGCGCCCATGCCCACGGCGGCGGCGACGATGCCGCCCTCGGCGATCGGCGCATCGAACACGCGACGGCGACCATGCTTGGCCTGCAGTCCCGCCGTGCAGCGGAACACGCCGCCGAAATAGCCGACGTCTTCGCCGAAGATCAGCACATCGGGATCGCGCGTCAGCATCACGTCCATCGCCGAGTTCAGCGCCTGCACCATGTTCATGCTGCTCATGAGCCGATGCTCCGCAGTTCTTCGAGTTGCAGCTGCAGATGTGGCGGCACGCTCTCGAACACGTCCTCGAACATGGTCTGCGGATCGCTGTCTTCGCTGTGCAGGGTGCCGTACTGCTCGGCTTCCTTGACTGCCGCCTGCACCTCGGCTTCGAGTTCGGCCTGCAGTGCGGTGTGCTGCGCTTCGCTCCATTCGCCGAGCACGATCAGGTGCTGCTTGAGGCGTTCGATCGGATCGCCGAGCGGCCAGGCGGACGCTTCATCCTGCGGGCGGTACTTAGTGGGATCGTCACTGGTCGAATGCGCGGCAGCGCGATAGGTGAACAGCTCGATCAGCGTCGCCCCGCCGTTGCGGCGCGCGCGCTCCGCGGCCCAGCGCGTCGCCGCATGAACCGCAAGGAAATCGTTGCCGTCGACGCGCAGGCCCGGCAGGCCGTAGCCGATCGCGCGTGATGCGAACGGTGCCTCGTTGCCGCCGGCGATGCCCTGGAACGTCGAGATCGCCCACTGATTGTTGACGACATTGAGGATGACCGGCGCGCGATAGACCGACGCGAACGTCAGCGCGTAGTGGAAATCGCCTTCGGCCGTGGTGCCGTCGCCGATCCACGCCGACGCGATCTTGGTGTCGTGCTTGTACGCCGACGCCATCGCCCAGCCGACCGCGTGCGGAAAGCGCGACCCGACGTTGCCGGACATCGAGAAATAGCCGGCTTCGCGCACTGAATACAGGATCGGCAGCTGACGCCCCTTGAGGCGGTCCTTGCGGTTGTTGAAGATCTGGCAGATCAGATCGACCAGCGGCCACTCGCGTGCCACCAGCAGACCCTGCTGGCGGTAGCTGGTGAAGCACATGTCGTCGCGATTCAGTGCCAGCGCCTGCGCGACGCCGATCGCCTCTTCACCCGTGCTCTTGATGTAGAACGAGGTCTTGCCCTGCCGCTGCAGACGCACCATGCGTTCGTCGAAGGTCCGCGTCAGCAGCATGGCGCGCAGACCACGCCGCAGTGTGTCCGCCGGCAATTGCGGATTCCATTCGCCGCAGGCGCGCCCTTCGTCGTCGAGCACGCGGATCAGCTCGAACGGCAATTCGCGCAGATCACTGGCTGGCGCATCGATGTCCGGCCTCGGCACGACGCCGGCCGGCGGCACCTGCATCGCGCTGAAATCCGGTGCTTCACCCGGACGGGCCGGCGGCTCCGGAACGTGGAGATCGAGCATCGTCTTCATGACCGGTACCCGGCACCGCGCGACGCGCGCAACGCGATTTCGACACGCGCACCGCGGACGCCACGGCACTCGCTGCTGTGAGGCTTGAACACGGGATTTCCTCGTCTTCCTGCGCGCCTGGATGGCGCGGATCAGAACCGCAATTCTATTTTCACGGAGCCGGAATTCCGTTCTTATATTTGCCTTTTTCCGCTCAATGTCGGAAAAATGTTCCCGATAAATTAACGGATGAAGAAAATTGTCCCTGAAACTCGACGCCCTCGATATCCGCATCCTCGATGCCCTGCAGGACGACGTGACGACCCCGATCGCGGAGATCGCCGAGCGGGTCGCTTCCTCGAAAACGGTGGTCTGGCGGCGCGTGCAACGCCTGACCGAACGCGGCGCGATTCGCGCACGCGTTGCCCTGCTCGACCATCGCGAGGTCGGGCTCGGCATCATGGTGTTCGCGTCGGTGAAGATGGGCCGTCACGGCGTCGACGTGCTGCCGCAGTTCATCGATGCCGTGCGCGCCTGCCCGCAGGTGATCGAATGCCACACCCTGATGGGCCCCGTCGATTTCCTGCTGAAGATTCTGGTTGCGGACATCAACGAGTACGAGAACTTCGTCTGGCAGAAACTCTCGCGCATCGACGGCGTGCAGGAAGTTCACAGTTCGATCTCGATGAGCCAGCCGGTCTACACGACACGCCTCGCGCCGCGACCGACGAATTCGGACGACACACCCGGCGGCGACTGAGCCGCAGCCCGCAGCATCGGTGCCCGTCGACCGCAGGCACCGCGGACATCGCGCCGCTGCGCCAGGGCCCGTCAACGCGAATGGTGTCGCTGTGGTGGTGCTTGGCAAGTCACCAGGCAAGGCGCGAGACGCGCACTTGGGCAATCCCCGGGAAGCGGCTCGCAACGCCGCACGGCGGCTTGCCAGGCGCCACCCCGAAGGGGCCGGGCCGTTTTGCCGCAGCGCGGCGTCTCTCGTCGCTCATGTACATCAAGTACATCGCTCTCCCCGTTCCTTGCGCTGCGGCAAGACAAGCTCGGCCACAGTGACGCCATTAGCGTTGACAGACCCTAGTCCGCAGTGCCCCAGCACCCGGAATGCGGAACCGTGACGCTGGCGCCGTCGTAGCGCAGGCCAATGGCGCGATCGCTGGCCAGCAACAGGGGACCGTCGATGTCGACGAAGTCGCACAGCGACGCCAGCACATGCGCCGGTGCCATCGCCAGCGAGGTCGCGACCATGCAGCCGACCATCAGCTGCATCCGACGGGCCCTGGCCTGCGCGGCCAGCGCCAGTGCCGCCGTCAGGCCGCCGGCCTTGTCGAGCTTGATGACCAGACCATCGTAGCGTTCGGCGGCCAGCGGCAGTTCCGACAGGTCGAGGCACGATTCGTCGGCAAACAAGGGCAGCGGGGCGTCGTAGCCTTCCAACTCCGCATCGCCGCCTCGCGGCAGCGGCTGTTCGAGCAGCGACAGCCCGAGCTCGCTCAACGCCGGCGCCCAGGCCTTGAGCTGCTGGAACGACCAGCCACCGTTGACGTCGGCGATCAGGCGCGCATCGGGGCGCGCCGCGCGGATCGCCGCGACGCGCTCGACCGGTCGGTCCGCGTCCAGCTTGATCTTCAGATTCGGCCGATCGGACGCGGCGCCGGCCTTGTCGGCCATCGCCTGCGGCGTGCTTTCCAGGCCGATCGTGAAGACCGTGCTGACGCCGGCATCGGCAATGCCGAGCCGGTCGCGAACCGAGCGCGCCGTGCGCCTGGCCTGCAGATCCCACAAAGCGCAGTCGACCGCATTGCGCGCGCCGCCGGACGGCAGCAACTCGAGCAGGGCCTGCCGCTCGACACCGTCGCGGATCTGCGTTCCGATCGCCTCGATCTGCGAGCACAGCGATGCCGCATCTTCGCCGCGATAGTAGACACCGGCGGCTTCGCCGCGGCCGCTGATGCCGGCTTCGCGAATCTCGCAGACGACGACTTCGGCATCCGTCCAGGTCTGTCCGGAAATGCGGAACGGTTGCCGGCATGGCCAGCGTTCGACACCAAGCACCAGCTCGCGCTTCATGCGCAGACCCCGAGCATCCGATCGACGATAGCCGCAGGACCTTCGACCAGCGGGTCCACGCACGGCATGCCGGTGCGCCGCGCGCATTGTTCGAGATAGGCGCGCCGCCGGTCGGCCGGCAAGCGCGCCGTGTTGATGCTGACACCGACGCAGCGAATCGAAGGATTGGTCCGCCGTCCCATCTGCAGATGCAGATCGATGCAATCCTGCAGATCCGGAACCGGATAGCCGGCGTAACCCGCCATCTGCTCGCGCTCCGCTTCGTGGCAGACCACGATGGCGTCCGCTTGCGAGCCATGCAGCAGACCAAGGCTGACGCCGGCATAGGCCGGATGGAACAGCGACCCCTGCCCTTCGATGACGTCCCAGTGGTCGGCCGCATTGTCGGGCGACAGGATTTCCGCCGCGCCCGCGGTGAAGTCGCAGACCACCGCGTCGATCGGCATGCCTTCGCCGGCGATCATGATGCCGGTCTGGCCGGTCGCCCGAAACGTCGCCGGCAAGCCGCGCCGCTGAAGCTCGCGGGCAATCGACAGCGCACTGTATTTCTTGCCGACCGCGCAATCGGTGCCGACGGCCAGCAGCCGAAGACCGCTGCGCTTTCGGCCGGATGCGATCGGAATGTCGGGCGGCGGCACGCGCACTTCGACGAGCCGGCCACCACCGCGGGCGGCGGCGTCCGCAAGCCCGGGAATGCGTGACAACGGCCGGTGCAGACCCGAGACAATGTCGAGACCGGCCTCTGCCGCGCGGCACAGCGTTTCGACCCAGTTCGGCTTGATGTCGCCGCCGATCGGCGCTGCACCGAGGATCAGGCTCCTGGCACCGGCCGCCCTGGCCGC
This sequence comes from Solimonas terrae, assembly GCF_011067135.1. Classification (GTDB taxonomy): domain Bacteria; phylum Pseudomonadota; class Gammaproteobacteria; order Nevskiales; family Nevskiaceae; genus Solimonas; species Solimonas terrae. The sequence continues at coordinate 277,915 of NZ_JAAMOW010000002.1, read as the reverse complement.
GGCGATGTCCAAGTCCGGCAACCGCGCATCGACGGCACAGCCCGGCAGACGCAACTGGCCGACGCATTTTTCCGGACACCACTGCGCAATGCCGAGTCCGGTCTTGGCGAAGCCTGTTTCCCGGATGTCGGCGAGGAAGATCAGATAGGGCGCGCGCAGGACGAGCCGGGCGACGGGTGCTTGGACGGCGGACGAGGTCATGGTCTGATGGCTCACGGGGAAGGCTTGTTGCAGGCTTGCGCCGGGAAGGATCGCTTGATGGCGGTGGACCGAACGGTTCTCGCGACTAGGACCTGTCGACGCCAACGGCGGCGTCGGGCCTGCCGCGCGGGAATTCCACGCGCGGCCAGAACCGGTTGTCACGATTGACGAAGTGCATGGCGGCGAAGTCCTGACTCACCGATCCGGGCGCGCCGACATAGACGACGCGCGTGGCGATCGGACTGAACGCGGCGTGGAAGTGCTGCGCGGATTTGACGACGATCAGCTTGCGCGTCGTCAACGCGATGCCGAGGCCTTCGAAGACCTCCCGCGACAGGACTTGCGAGCGCACCGTATTCAGTGCGATGTCGATGCCGCTGTCGGTCTGCACCCAGACGCCGGTGCCGAGCAACCAGCGCATGTTGAGCGCATGCTGCGCATGATCGGGGACGATCGATTTCACGGTGACCGCAACATCGACCGGCTGCCCTGACAGCGGGCCGCACTTGCCGCCGATGCGCAGCTGGAGCCTGGCACCGACCCCTGCGCTCTGGCACAGCGCGACCGCGCCCAGGTCCCAGAAGGTGCCGATGACGGCATCGGTGATGCCGGCGTCCAGCATGGCCTGCAGGATGAACGTGCTGTCACTCATCGCACCGCCGCCGGCGTTGTCGGCAACATCGGCGAACACGATCGGCCCTGAAGTTGCCGCTCGCGCCTGCTGCAGCGCGTCGTCGATCGACACCGGCGCCCGGGATGTTTGCGAGCGCAGCGCCCAGAATTCTTCGCCCAGCTGCCGTGCCAGCCTTTCCGCCTTCGCCCGGTCGCCGTCGGCGATCACCCACAGCTTGGCGCCGCAGTCCGGCACATCGCCCCAGGGAAATCCGTGCCCCAGCGATACGGACAGGATGCCATCGCTGCCTTCGAACGACTGCATGCGTTTCACGAACGACGCCATCGGTTCGCTCGTGGTGTGCCACAGCCCGATCATGCGCAAATCATGCACGGCGGCAACCGGCCGGATCATGCCGGCCGCCTGCCTCGTGATCAGCCGGTAGACCTCCTGCAGCCGTTCGAGGGTATCGGTGTGCGGATACGCCTTGTAGCAGACGACGACATCCGCATGCGCACACATGCGCTCGCTCAGGTGGCAATGCAGATCGAGCTCGACGCCGATCGGCGTGGCGGGCCCGACCACGCCGCGAACGCGTTCGATCAGATCGCCCTCGCAGTCGTCGCAGCCGTCGGCAACCATCGCGCCGTGCAGGAACAGCACGACCGCGTCGATCGGCAGCGCGGCCTCAAGGTCCTCGATGATCCAGTCTCGATAGCGTTCGTAGACCGAAGCGATCGTCGGCCCGGCAGGCTGCGCGTAGGCGCTCAATCCTTCGATCACCGCATGCCCGTCGGCTGCGGCGAGGCGCTTCAGCTCGGCATGGAAGGAACCCACCCCGGCCGGATCTCGCCCGCTCGCATCGCCACGATGGACGTCCATGCGCTCGAAATCGGCGGCGCCGGTCGGAACCACCGCCGCCGTATTGGTTTCCGACGACAGCAAGGCGCAGTAGATCCTCATCGCCGGCATTCCGCCGGCTTGCGCAGCGTCTTCATTTCAAGCCCGGGGGCCGCGCAGATACGCCAGCACCGCTGCCGCCGTCGCGCGTGCGCCGTCGTGTCCGAATACCAGCCCGCCGTGGTCGTACGGCAGGCTCATGTAGCGACAGCCCGGGTCCTGCTGCGTACGCTCGCGCTGCAGCGCCTGATTGGTCTCGAACGTCTTGCGCGCGAGGCCGGAGTTGACCAGAAGCCGGCCGAGGACACCATCCGGCTCCGACACCGTTCCGGCGCCGATCAGCAGACGCTGAAAATCGCCTGGCCGTGCCGCCGCAATTGCCGCGCGGATGTCGTCCAGCAGACCCAGCTCCTCGCGCGCCGCATCCAGCGAAGCGCCGTTGCCGAGCGACACGCGCAGCAGCGTCGCGGCTTCGGCTGCCGGCAGACTCTTCTTCATCGCCGGACCAAACACGACGTTCGGCAAACCCAGTCGCAGACACAGCTTCAACACCGCGACGATCCTGTGAATCTGGCGCAGCCCGGCATCGACATGCGGATGCGCTCGCTCGGGGGTCGGATCGATTTCGATCACCGATTCCAGCACCGCAGGAATCTGCGCGGCGTGCAGCGAACACATCAGGCCGCCGTACGACTGTCCCACCGCGATCACGGGGCCCTGCAGCCCGAGTACGGCCGGCAATGCCGCGAACTGCGCACTCAGGCCGGCTACGGTCTGCGGCGCCCGCAATTCGCTGCCGCCGATGCCGGCCCGGTTGTAGAACAGCAGCTGCGCATGCGGCGCCAGCTCGCGCTCTATCCAGGTCCACATTTCATACGATGCGCCCCAGCCGTTCTCGAACACCAGCAGCGGCGCGCCTGGCGTGCCGGCAAGCCGGTATCGAAGCCGTGCACCCGGCACGTCGGCGACACCTTCGCGTATCTTGGTTTCTTGCATGTCGATCTCGATCAGAAGTTGCCGCCGAGTCGCAGCACGATGGCGCGCGGCGCAATGTAGTTCACGGATTCACCGAGGGTCGGGCTGATCGTGATGTTGCTGTAGCCGCGTTCGTCGGTCAGGTTGTTGAGCGACAGGCTCAGCTGCGGCCAGAAGCTGCCGTCGGGGCCGTTCACGAACAGATTCAGATCGAGCGTGCGATAGCCGAACACCTGAGCCGTGCATTCGATCGTGTTGCAGGCCTTGCTGATATAGGTGTGTCGCAGTGAAGCACCCAGCAGCCAGTCGTCGACGGGAAACGCATAGGCCAGCGTCGTCGAAGTCTGCCAGTGCGGCGACAGCGGCCAGCGAGAACCTGGCGGAATGGTCTGCCCGGATGCCGAGTCGAACGACGCCGTCGTCTCGGTGCGATTGAAGGCGACCATCGTTTCGAGACTCAGGCCACGCAGGAACGGCGGCGCGTAGCGCAAACTCAGATCCACGCCGCGACCCTTCACGCCGCCGACGTTGTCGATGAACGTGACCAGGCTGTCGTTCGATATCTGCGCAACCTGCGGATTCTTCCAGTCGATGAAATAGGCCGATGCGTCGAGGCGCAGGCTCCGGTCCAGCCAGTCGCTGCGCAAACCGAGTTCGTAGTTCCACAGCGAGTCGGATTTGTAGACGGCCGGAACATTCGTCGTCGGCGTCGACGCCCCCAGCTGCGGGCCGCCGAAGCGGAAGCCTCGAGACACCGTGAAATACGTGCGGAAGTCCCGCGTCGGATGGAACACGACCGACGCCTTGGGGCTCAGCCCGTTTTCCGACACGTCGGCATCGTGATGCGCCGGGAAGCCGGCGTTCTGTGCCGAATAGAGCAGCCCCGCCGTCGAAACCGTGCCGCCGGACTTCGTGCGGTAACCGCGCGCGCCGACAGTCACGTCCCAGTCATCGCCCAAGGCCCGCGTCAGCTCACCGAACAGCGCTTCTTCCCGTACATCCACATCGCCCAGCAACTGCGCGATGTCGAGAGAGCCCTGCAGCTTGTTTGCGTTGCCGGGGCAAGGATTCGCGAGCAGGCCTTCAAGCACCGACGGAACCGGCAGACCGGGCAGGTCCTCGGCGGCCCCCGCTTCGGCGCAATCCTTCAGACGCGTGTCGAAGTAGAACGCACCCACCAGCCACTTCCAGGGCGAGTCGCTCGGCGCCGACAGCAGCCGCAGCTCCTGCGAAAAACCGTGACTCTGACTGTGGTCGACCGCAGAAAGCAGCGGCACATGACCGCCCAGCGCGATGCGCGAAGAGTCGATGAACACATCGAACTGCTTTTTGAAGACCGAGGTTTGCGAGACGAGATCAGCCCAGGGAAGACTGCCCTCGACAGCGATATTGCCCAGGCTGTAGATGCTCTCCGACGGACTCGGTCGCGGCGTGTTGCCGCGCTGCAGCTTGCCATCGCGGTTGTCCGCAAACGCAACATCGTCCTGCGTCGTCTTCTGCGTGGTCCCGAGCAGGGAGATCTTCCAATCCTCGCTCGGCTTCCATGCGACGATGCCGCGCAAGCCGTACTGCGTCAGGCTGTTGACATCGCGCTCGCCGGTGAAGCTGTTGTCGATGAAGCCCGGCGCCTGGCGGTGAAAGCCCATCAGGCGTACAGCTGCCGTGTCGTCGGCGAACGGCGCGTTCACCATGGCGCCGTAGCTCCAGCCGTCACCGCCATTGCCGGGATACGCGCTGTACTGGGTGTAGTACTTCGCGTGAAAGCCGTCGAACTGCGGCGCTTCCGGCACATAGCGAATGAGCCCGTTCAGGCCGGAACCGCCGAACAGCGTGCCCTGCGGCCCTTTCAGCACTTCCACCGTCGCCATGTCGAACGGATTGGGATCGAGTTGCACCTTCGGCACGAACGGATCGGAGAACGGAATGTCGCCGAGCAGCGTGCCGGTCGTGAAGTTCGCATTGACGTCGGCGGAAATGCCGCGGATCGTCACGCGCTTGGCCTGCCCCTGCCCGTCGTCCGTGAGGTTCACGCCCGGCACGCGCGTGACGATCTGGTCGATGTCCTGCACGCCTTCGCGCTCCAGATCCGCGCCCTTCAGGACGGCGATCGTCGCCGGAATGTTGCGGACCGGTTCGGCACGCTTGGTCGCGGTGACGATCACTTCGGCGATCGGCTGAGGCGCGTCGCTGCTTGTCGACGCGACCGCAGGCGGCGGATCAGCCGGCAGCGCGATCACCGGCAGCGGCTCGTCGCCCGCGGTCGCGGCCGGCGACGGCTCGGCCGCCTGATCGGCCGCTTGATCCGTCTGCTGGACCGATGGCGCCGCCGACGTCCCGGTGGACTCCGTGGTCGGACTCGTCTCCGTGGTCGGATTCGATGCCGCCGTCGCGTGCGCGTCCTGGGCACGCGCCGCGGCCGGCGCAACGAACAGCAGGATCGCGAGCAGCGCTGCGGGCAGATGTGGCTTGCGGGTTTCGATCATCACGGCTTGTCCTTCGTATGTCCTGGCTTGTTTTCTGTGCTCGGTCTCAGCGCCGGCAGGACCAGATCCATCATCGAATCCAGAATGTCCTCGAGCGAAGCCAGCCCCTGCGCTTCCAGCGTCTTGAGCTGCTTCGCCACGCCGGTCGGCCCGTAGACGCGCACGCGCTCGGCCTGGACGACGACGCTCGCGACCAGAGCGCCGACCGCCAGACGCGTGGTCTTCTCGTCCGCAGCGTACGGAATCAGCGCATGCACCCATCGCTCGCCGATCGCATGCAGCGTTTTCCAGGAGACCGTGCCGATCGGCGGAAACAGGACCCCCGGGTGCTGCATCAACAGGCGCAGCGCTGCCTGCAGATAGGACAGCAACTCCGCGCGAAGGGCGGGTGCCGTCGTTGCGGTCGGCAGCGGCAATTGCGCAGTCAGTTGCTGCAGCGCCTGGGCCTCGATGTCTTCGATCCGCTCGACATAGTTGTAGAGCGTCGAATGGCTGATCCCCAGCTCCTGCGCGAGCGCACGTATGGTCAGCGCCGAATATCCCTCGCGCTCCATCACCCGCAATGCCGCCGCCACGAGCGCGCCTTCGGCGATCTTCCGTGGCCGGCCGCCCTGAGCTCGTGCTGCAGACCCGCTTGAAACCGTCCGTCCTGCCGGCATTTCCGCCCCCTGGTTTACGTATATGACCTATTGGTCGTAAACTAAATATAACCAACTGGTCATAAACCGGCAAGACCGACTATCCCTCATGAACACACCATCCGTCCGCCAGCGTCTCGACACGCTGTTCGAACCATACAATCGCAGCGACGCACCCGGACTCGTGGTCGGCGTTCGCCATCGCGGGGCCCTGATCTACCGGCGCGGCTTCGGCCTCGCGAGCATCGAGCATTCGGTGGCAAACACGCCGGCGACGCTGATGCGCATCGGCTCGACGACCAAGCACTTCACCTGCCTGGCCATCCTGCTGCTGGAACAGGACGGCAAGCTCGACATCAGCCATCCGGTGCGGACCTATCTGCCGGAGCTGGACAATTGCTGCGGCGAGCCGACGCTGCTGCAGCTGATGCATCACACCGGCGGTCTGCCCGATACGTCGGCAGCGGCGCTGCTCGCAAACGGCGGCTATTTCGGCCATACGCCGCCGGGCGGGGCGATCCAGATTCTCCGCAAATTCCGCAGTCTCAACTTCGTACCCGGTACGCGTCTGGCCTACAACAACGACGGCTACACACTGCTGTCGCTGATCATCGAACGCCTCGGCGGGCTGTCGTGGAACGACTTCGTGACGCGTCGCCTGCTCGCGCCGCTCGGCATGACGAACACCATGCTGGTGCGCAGCGATCTCGACATCGTGCGCGGCATGGCAACGCTGCACCTCGCCGTCGGCGACACCTGGCGGCGCGGCATCTTCTTTTCGGACGATCTGCTCGGCGCCGGCGGGCTGGTGTCGACCGTCGACGACATGCTGCGCTGGACGGCGCATCTGCGCGGCACCGACGAAAGCATCTTCGGCAACGAGATCCGGAAACGCCTGCTCGAGCCGCAGCGTTTTGCCAACGGCACCACGATCGGATACGGGCTCGGCCTCATGCGCGAGCAGCTACGCGGTGTCGACATCATCCATCACGCCGGCGCGACGATGGGCGCGCAATCGCAGATGCTCATCGCGCCCGCACACGAACTCGACATCGTGATCATGAGCAACCGGATGGACGCCGCTGCGCAGGTGCTTGCACTTCAGGCAATGGAAGCCGTCCTGGGCGAGGAAGGACTCGCAGCCGAAACCGCGCCGGCGGCGGCTGCCGATCACCCGGCACTGGCCGGTCGCTGGTTCAGCCGCGAATCGCAGACCCTGCTGTCGATCGAGGCCGTGCGACCGCAGCCGCAGCAGGCCGAAACGCTGCTGCTTTCCGTGCATCACGCACCGGCCGGTGCGCTTCGCGCCAGCGGTACAGGGCTGGCGCGACCGGCCGGTGCTTCGAGTTCCGTCGAGATTCGCAAACCGCCCACCGATGGCGCGCCACCACCGGTTCTCGATGTGCACATCTGCGGCGAACTCGAACGATTCGAGCGTCTGCCCGCCATACCACCGGCGATCGCCGAACTGGCCACGAACCCTTGCGGGCGCTATCGCCACGCGGAGTTCGCCAAGGAAGTCGAAATCCGCCTCGACGATGGCAGGCTGGTGCTCGACCTTCTGCCCATGAGCGGCGGTGCGCACTGGGAACTGGAAGCGTTTGCCGATGATGTCTTCGGCTGCGGGCGATTCCGTGCGATTCCGGAATTTCCCCTGCCCTTGCCGGCGACGCTGACGCTGGATCGCCGCGACGGCGAGGTCCGCGGCTTCTGGCTCAACATGGACCGCATGCGCAGGCTGCGCTTCGAGCGCTGCTGACGAAATGCGCGATCGGCTTCGGCTGCAGGCGAACCGCGCCCGGCGAACCTGCACGCGAGCGCGGGCAGGATGCCCGGCCCGCGTGCGTCCGGCTCAGTAGCTGCGGGGTTGCACGTTCACGTCGACGGCAATGCGGTCGCCCGGGTCGTAGGGCATGCGCGTCGTGTAGTCGCGGCCGCCATAGCGATAGGTGACGTCATAGGCTGCGACGCGGTCCTCGTAATGCGTATCCGAGACCTGGCGGCAGCGCTGCTGGTAACCGCTGCGCTCCGTGTACGGCGTGTTCGCCGCCGCCGTGCTGGCACCGACGTTGGCGCCGACGACGGCACCGAGGGCCGTGGCCAGGACGCGGCCGCCGCCACCGCCGAACTGGTGGCCGATGACACCGCCGGCCACCGCGCCGATCAGGCCGCCGGCCGTGACATTCGCGTCATAGCGCGTATCGCGATACGCGACGCGCTCGTTCCAGCATTCCTGACGGGGTTCGTCGACGCGCACGCTCTCGTACACGGGCTGCGTGTTGACCACACGCGCGTATTCGGGCGCGTCGTAGCCGTCACCGCGGTAGTCCCGATCGCCGTAACCGTAGCCGCCGGCGAACGCCGGGCCAGTCAACAGGCCGGCGCTCAGACCGGCAACCAGCAGCGACTTGTACATGGAATGCTCCGAAACGATCGGACAGGATGCCGATCTACGAGCATCAAGCTATCCCGGCCAACTGAATTCGCCCTGAAGGAAAGCCCACCCGTTACAAACGGTTACGAAGCTCGGATGGGACGCGACCGGCGGGCATGGAAGGCGGTCGACACATTGCGCCCGAAGGGAGCATGTGCGGTTCGCGAGCGGGGTTCAATCCGGCAGCCGCATCGCCGTTTCGAGCTGCGCGATCAGCCAGGCGGCGCGTATCGGCGGCAGGCAGAAAATCTTCTCCTGCCCGGCCTCGTCCTGTATGCGCAGCACGATCTGCCCGAACGAGCGCAAGGCATCCGTTGCCGTAACCGCCACCGGAAACGCTTCTTCACCGACGTCCATGGTCCCCATGCGCACCGCTCCGATCATTGCCGCAATGGCGGAACGATAGCGGGACGCCGTTCCCGGCACCGTGCTGCGGATCACAAATGTCCGCGGACGCCAAGCCGCTTTCGTCTCGGCTGATGGCGGACACGCCGCATCGCGACTCAGGCCCGCCTTTTCTTGCTGGTGACCGCAACCTTTCGGTGACCGTCCGGCCGGTCTGCAGCAGTCAGGACCTGAAGGTGTTCGTCTTCGCGGGCGGCGACGCCGTCGCTGTTCCTGCGCACGAACCCGCGGCCTACGCGCGCCCGCGCCTTCAGTTCGATGCGCTTTTTCGCCCTGCGGTCGCCGGGCGCGAACCAGGTGTCGTTGGCCTGCTTGCGCGGATCGAAGAATCCGATATAGCCGCCGGGGCTGACCCCGAACGACTTCAGGCCCTTGCCACGGCTCAGGCGCCCGAGGAAATCGTTGCGACCGCCCGCCTCCTCCTTCGGCGTGAAGTACAGGGGCAGGACGAAATTGCAGACCTCGACGCCATCGATCTCGTAATGCTGCGTCTGCACCGGATCGCAAAGCTCGAACCAGTGGAAGACCTGGTGCCTGGGCTCGACCGGATGCGGTCCGCGCACCAGCAGGTTGGCGCGGGCATCGGCCAGCAGCTCGAGCGCCTCGTGCGACAGCGCGGCCGTCCAGCTGTCGCCGAGCTGCTTGCACAAGCCGGTGAACACGAAGCCGTACGGAATACCGCGGAAGTTCGCACAGTGGTAGGCCAGTGCGTCCCTGGCGCCGACACCGTCGCACAGATAGAGCACCGCATCGCCACGCAACTCCGGCAGCTTTCGCTGGTCGGCCGTTTTGCCGATCGCCGCCTCGAGGCGCAGTGTCGCGGCCAGACTCCAGTAAGGCGCGAAGTCTTCATGCAGCTGCCGGTTGATCGCCCGGATCGCTCGCAGCACGTCTTCGTCGTGCAGGCTCCGGGCGCGATTGACGACCGAGATGATCACTGTCGACGTTCCTTGTTGATGTCAGCGCGCAGGCGCATTCCGTCATGCGTTCGACCGGGCCGGCGCTTCGATCCGGCGGCCGGGGCGCCCGCGCTTCGGCTCAGTGCGGCCACAGCCAGGCGAACACACCGCCGGTGACGGCGCCGTAGATCACCGCGTCGAGCAGATCGCGGAACACGCTGATCCAGGTCTGGCCCTTCCAGATGCCGCCGCTGATGCTGCCGCAGCCGTAGGCGGCGAACGCGAGCAGACCGGTCATGATGAACGCGCTGCATCGCACGGCGCCGATCGGCAGTGCCGCGCCGGCAACGATCGCGGCAAGCAAGGAAATGAGCACGCTCAGGGCAAACCACTGGCCCAGCGACTTGCCCATGTTCGGCATGCCGTTGGGCCGCAGGTTGATGTAGCCGACCGGGCCCTCCTGGAATTTCTGCTGCATGTCCTGCGTCTGCAGGTCCTTCATGTCCAGGCAATGCGGAATCACGTACTGACCGGGCGGCGCACCGGACTTTCGCAGGGCCGCTGCAACTTCGTCTTCGTTCGTCAGCTTCAGGTAGTCGGCGTTATGCCACTTGAAGACCATGTGCACCAGACTGCTGGCCACGAACACACCGACCGCGGACACCAGTATCGGCAGCCACAACTGAATGATCGAAATCATGACGCGCCCTCCCAGGATGACGCGTCGAGTGTGGCACGGCGGCAGGCGGCCTCCAAGATCGTCGTCGTGCCGGATGCCACCGGCGATGCCCTCTCCGTTCCGCTATTCCGCGAGCAGATAGCGATCGAGTTCGCGGTGCATGTTGAGGATGATCTTTTCCTGTTCGACGGCCAGCCAGGTCTGGCGGATGCCTTTCGAATGCAGACCCTTCTGCATGCGCGGGATGTTGCCGAGGTCCTGTCGGGGGATCTGCAGTACCTGCTCCGGGTCGCTCAGGTCGGTCACGGTCTGCACGACCGCGCGGGGGACCGGCGTGGCGGCCGGATAGGTCTTGGTCGACATGATCTCGAAGATGCACTTGTCGGGATCATTGCCGTCCGGCCGCACGCGATAGATCATCGCGTTGCCGGCCTGCGGCAGGATCATCAGGTTCGGAAACACGAAAATCTCGCCGCCCCACATGCCCAGCACTTCCGGCATCGGCTTCGGCATCGGCCGCTGCTGTTCGGCGGCGCGCGCGTACAGCGCCTTGACGTATTCGGCACCGAGATTGGAGCCTTCCGGAATCGACTTGCCCTTCAGCGAGCGCACCACCTCGACGTCTTCGGCCAGCACCTGCGCATCCATGCCGACTGCCAGCAGGTTCAGGCGCGCCGCCATCGCCTCGATCATGTCGTCGGTCGTTGCCTTGCCGACCACGCTCGTGCGCACATCGCCCTTCATCGGCGTCTTCTTGCCGTAGAAGCGGCCGTGCCCGCGCGGCCATGTTTCGTACGCCACGTTCCAGTGATTGAAGTCGGGCTTGGCGTCCGGCGTCGGCTTGTAGATGAAGTCGGCCGAATGCGGTTCCAGCTGGGGATGCGTCGCGGGAACGTGGTAGCCCTCGAAGAACGCTTCCTGCGCAACCTTCCAGTTCGATGGAATCGGCAGCGCCTTCCACCAGTAATTGCGCATCTCGCCGATCGCGAGGTTTTCCAGCATCTCGCGCACCGGCGCGATGTAATCGTCGAAAGGCTCCGGATTGCGATCCAGATTGATGAAGATGAAGCCCGCGAAGACAACGTGATGAACCTCGCGCAGACCGACATCGCTGTTCTGCAACTTGCCGTCGCGGAACTCCTGACGCTCCAGCACGAACTCGTTGTTGCCGTGCAGATCCCAGCGCCAGCCGTGGAACGGACAGATGACGTGGCGGTTCTCGAAGCACCCCTGCGGCACATCGGCAAGCGACGTGCCGCGATGCGGGCAGACGTTATGATAGGCCTTGATGGTCTGCTCGTCGGCGCGGACGATCATCACCGACTGATCGCCGATGTTGTAGACCGTGAAATCGCCCACCTGCGGAATCTCGTCGAGCCGCGCCGCCGCCTGCCAGACCTTGCCCCAGAGCTTTTCATGCTCCAGCGCCGCGAAGGCCGGATCGGTATAGCGGCCGACACGAATGCCGTGCGGCATCGTCTCCCAGCTCGGCGGCCAGCTCGAACCACCGTCCGATGATTTCTTGAGCGCCGCGCGCTGCGCCAGATCGTTCATGTGCTTTCTCCTGTATGGGGCCGACGCGGAACGTCCGTTCCCTGCGTTGCCCGAATGCCGGCCTGCGTGGGTCGGTCAGCTGCAATCATCTGCGGTGGAATTGCCGTGGCCCGCGACGTTCCAATCTACGCCGAAGCCGTCGCGCATTTCAAGCGAGAAACACCACTTGTTGTACAGCAGTGGTGGTCAATAGTCCCAGCATGAACCTTTACGCGTCTGATACGGAAACGGCCGGCGCACCCCGGAAGACGGGTACGCCGGCCGTGCTGTCCGCCGGGGCGTCGCCAGCCGCTTCAGGCGGCAAGAAACCCGGCGAGCCGGCCCTTGATGATCGCCTCGGCGTCGCCGACGATGCGGTCGATCAGTTCCCTGCAGCTCGGCACGTCGTTGATCAGTCCCTGAACCTGACCGGCCCAGATCAGACCGGCATCCAGATCACCCGTCTCCAGCGCAACACGCCCCTTGGCGCCCGACACGTAGGGCTGGATGTCGGTGAACACGCTCTCGGGACGCAGGCTGATCTCGATGACCTTGTCCGAGACGCTGTTCTTGCCGACCCGGCCGGTGTTCTTGAACTTGCGGAAAATCAGGTTCGTCGAACGCTCGTCGTTGTCGACCAGGAACTGCTTGACCTTGTCGTGAATCGGCGCTTCCTTCGTTGCACAGAAACGTGTGCCCATGTTGATGCCGTCGGCGCCCAGTGCCAGCGCGGCCGCGAGACCGCGGCCGTCGCCGAAGCCACCGGATGCGATCATCGGAATCCTGACCTTGTCGGCCGCCGCCGGAATCAGGATCAGGCCGGGGATGTCGTCTTCGCCCGGATGACCCGCGCACTCGAAGCCGTCGATCGAGATGGCATCGACGCCCATGCGCTCGGCCGACAGCGCGTGGCGCACCGCCGTGCACTTGTGCATGACCTTGATGCCGTGCGCCTTGAAGTCGTCGACATGTTCCTGCGGCTTGTAGCCCGCGGTCTCGACGATCTTGATGCCGCTGTCGATGATCGCCTTGCGGTATTCCGCATACGGCGGCGGATTGACCGACGGCAGGATCGTCAGATTCACGCCGAACGGCTTGTCGGTCATCTTGCGGCAGCGCTCGATTTCGGCACGCAGCGCATCCGGCGTCGGCTGCGTCAGCGCCGTCAGGATGCCGAGACCGCCGGCATTCGAGACTGCCGCCGCCAGTTCGGCGCGCCCCACCCACATCATGCCGCCCTGGACGATCGGATGTTCGACTCCGAACAGCTCGGTGAACCGGGTCTTGATGCTCATTTGGCACCCATGCGGATCGCCCCGTCGAGGCGGATGGTCTCGCCGTTCAGCATCGGATTGCCGACGATGCTCTCGACCAGCTGTGCGTATTCGGCCGGCTGGCCGAGGCGGCTCGGGAACGGCACCTGCTTGCCGAGCGATTCCTGCGCTTCCTTCGGCAGCGATTCCATCATCGGCGTGTAGAAGATGCCCGGCGCGATCGTCATCACGCGGATGCCGTAGCGTGCCAGCTCACGCGCCACCGGCAGCGTCATGCCGACCACGCCGGCCTTCGACGCCGCATAGGCCGGCTGGCCGATCTGGCCCTCGAACGCCGCGACGCTGGCGGTGTTGATGATCACGCCGCGCTCTTCGCCGACGAGCTCGGCCGCGTGCAGGCGCGCCGCGAACTTCGACAGCACGTTGAACGTGCCGATCAGATTGATGTTGACGATCTTGCTGAAATCGCCGAGCGGCAAGGCCTTGCCGTCGCGGCCGACGACCTTGCCCGGCGGCGCGATGCCCGCGCAGTTGACGAGGATGCGGGCGACACCATGTTTGGCCTCGGCCTCGGCAAGGCCGGCCTCGACGGCTGCCTCGTCACAGACATTGACGGACACGAAGTGACCGCCGACTTCCGCGGCCGTCTTCCGGCCGAGTTCGGCATTGAGATCAAACAGCGTGACCTTGGCACCGGCCTTCGCGAGGCGCGCCGCCGTGGCGCCACCCAGTCCCGATGCGCCGCCGGTGACGACGGCCGCAATTCCCTTGATCTCCATTCACAGTCCTTCCGGGGCCAGACCCCGATATTCGTTCACGGTCTTTGAAATGCGCGCCGCAAGCTGCGTCGCGCGGGTGCGTAATCTACAGCGCGCGCGCGATCACCATGCGCTGGATGTCCGATGTGCCTTCATAGATCTGGCAGACGCGCACGTCGCGATAGATCTTGGCGACACCGAACTCTTCGAGGTAGCCGTAGCCACCCAGCGTCTGGATCGCACCGGACACCACCGCTTCGGCGGTTTCCGATGCCACCAGCTTGGCCATCGACGCTTCCTTGAGGCTCGGCAGCCCGGCGTCCTTGGTTGCCGCCGCGTGCAGCACCAGCTGGCGCGCCGCCTCCAGCTTCGCCGCGAGATCGGCGAGGCGGAAGCCCACGGCCTGATGCTCGATGATCGGCTTGCCGAAGCTCTTGCGCTCCTTCGCATACGCGACCGCAATGTCGAGCGCGGCCTGTGCCATGCCGATGCACTGCGACGCGATGCCGATGCGGCCGATCTCGAGATTGGCGAGCGCGATGCCATAGCCGCCGCCCTCGCGACCGAGGCGCAGTTCGTCCGGCACGAACACGTCGTCGAAACGGATCGCACAGGTGTCCGACGCATTCTGCCCGAGCTTGTGCTCGACCTTGTCGACCCGGTAGCCGGGCGAATCGGTCGGCACGATGAAGCCGGTCATGCCCTTCTTGCCGGCCGCGGGATCGGTGATCGCATAGACGATGGCGATACCGCCGATCTTCGCGTTGGAGATGAACTGCTTGCTGCCGTTGAGCCTGTAACCACCGTCGACCTTCACGGCGCGCGTGCGCAGCGCGGCGGCGTCGGAGCCGGCGTCGGTCTCGGTCAGCGCGAACGCGCCGATCATGCGGCCGGCGATCAGCTCGGGCAGATAGCGCTGCTGCTGCGCCGACGTGCCGTCCTTGATCAGGCTCGAAACGATCAGGCTGTTCTGGATGCTGACGATGGTCGACAGTGCGCCGTCGGCAGCGGCGATTTCCATCAGCGCCAGCGCGTACGAGACGTAGTCGGCGCCGGCGCCGCCGAATTCCTCGGGGGCCGTCATGCCCATCACGCCAAGACCGGCGAGATCTTCGAACAGTTGCTTCGGATAGCCCTTGGCGTCCTCGAACGCGGCGCTGTGCGGACGGATGCGCTCCTGCGCGAAGTCGCGAACCGCGTCGCGGATGGCCTGCTGGGTTTCGTTGAGGATCATCTGGATCTAAGGTGTTGTTGGGACGACTTGAAACATCCATCGAAACGAATCCCCTCTCCCCCGTCGCAGTGCGACGGGGGAGAGGGTTAGGGTGAGGGGGCGCTGGCTCGCCGCACCGCTCGATCTGACAACCCCTCACCCCATCCCTCTCCCCTCTTCGAGGGGCGAGGGAGTCAAAATTTCCGCATTTCTCTACCCGGCCTTTCTACTTCGCGGCCGGCGTCCACGTCGACGTCAGCGCAAACTCGGACAGATACTTGGTGGAACTCCAGCCACCGTCGACGACGATGGTCTGGCCGTTGATGAAACTGCCACCCTTCGAGCACAGGAAGGCGATCGTGCTGGCAACGTCCTCGATCTCGCCGAGACGCGTGTTCGGCGTCATTTCGACATTGATGCGCTTGAACAGCGGATCGTCGAGCCGCCCCTGCACCATCGGCGTCACCGTCACGCCCGGCGCGACATTGTTGCAGCGGATGCCGAGCGCGCCGTACTGACAGGCGATATGCGAGGTCAGCGCATTGAGGCCGCCCTTGGCCGCGGTGTACGCGCCGCCGCGACGACCGCCGATCACGGCGAAAGTTGAGGTCACGTTGATGATCGCCGAACCCGGCTTCATGTGCGGCACGACATCGCGCGCCAGGCGGAACGGCGCGCGCAGCATCAGATCGAGAAAGCCGTCGAGCATGGCATCGTCGGTTTCATGCAGCGGCTTCGGACTGCCGGCACCGGCGTTGTTGATCAGGAAGTCGATGCGATTCCAGCGCGCGAGCGCTGCCTTGACGATGCGCTGCGGTGCTTCGTCTTCGGTGACATCGACCGCCAGCGTCTCGATCAACTCGGGCTTCGCGATCGCCTTTTCGAGTTCGGCGAGCTTGTTCGCGTCACGGCCGACGCCGAGCACGGCGATGCCGGATTCGGCCAGTTTGACGGCCGTGCCGAAGCCGATGCCGCTGCTGGCACCGGTGATGATGGCTACCTGCATGTCACCACTCCGTCTTGATATTGGCAATGCGCGCGTTCGCCGCTTCGAGACCACCGGCGATGGCGATCAGGACTCGTGCCCGCTTCAGCAACAGATGCGGGTCCGCTTCATCGCTGAAGCCGATGCCGCCATGAATCTGGATGTTCTTGCCGGCATTCTCGATCGCCGCCGTGCCGGCGACAAACAATGCCGATTCGACCTGCAGCGCCGCATCGGCACGGCCCTCGTCGAGCGCGACGGCCGCGAAGCTGACCTGATCGCGCGCGCAGCGCGCCGCAATCGCCATGTTCGCGCAGTGATGCTTGACCGCCTGGAACGAGCCGATCGGCCGACCGAACTGTTCGCGCAGGCCCGCATAGTCGACGCCCATCTGCAGCGCCGTCTGCGCGACGCCGGCCAGGGCCGCCGCATCGATCAGACGCAGCCGCAACAGACCACTCGCATCGAACTGTGCCAGCGGCGCACCGACATGCTGCAGTTCGGCAAGATCGGCCAGCCACAGCCGGCCGTCCAGCGGCTTTGCCTGTGCAGACTCGAATGCATGCAGCGAGGCGCCATCGGTATCGCGCAACAACAGGCCCCTCGCCCCGGGGCTGTCGACGACGATCGCGCGATCACCGCTGCGGTAGCCGGCGGCGATGCGCTGTCCGGCAAGATTCGTGGCCGGGCCATGCACGGCGCCGAGCGTCGCCAGCACCGCCGGCGAGGCCAGACGGCGACCGAGGCCGATCGCGATCAGTGCCTCTTCGGTTGCACCCAGTCCGCTGCCACCCGCCGCTTCGCTGGCACAAATGCCGAACACGCCAGCCTGATCGAGATGCGACCAGGTGTCGGCGCTCTCGTCGTGGGCAGCATGCAGGCGCGCCAGCGGCAGCAGTTCGACCAGGGTGTCGTCCATCGCGTCCGCAAGCGCCACCTGATCGGCACTGGGGTGATAGCGGGTGTCTTGCTCCACAGCGGTTCTGCCTCGCCTGTCATTGTCCTGTCAGTATATTCTACCGCGCCTGCCGCATTACTCATCAACACAGTTGTTGATATCCTTGGCGGGCTCGGCGCGCCGGCATTTCTGCCGAGTGGTCCTGATGCAATTTGCCGCCGCGATGAGCGCTGCTTGGTATCATCGCGGCCCCATATTTCACGGTGCCGATGTCCTTGATCCGACGCCGGCACGCTGCAACCAAGACGGAAAAACAGATGACCGATTCCCGAGCATTGCGAGGCGTCAGGGTGCTGGATTTGACCCGGGTTCTGGCGGGCCCGTTCTGCGGCCAGATCCTCGGCGATCTCGGTGCCGAGGTCATCAAGATCGAGCGCCCCGGCGTCGGCGACGACGGACGCATGTACGGGTTCTCGCAACTCAAGGACCGCGAGGGCAAGGCGACCCGGGAGTCGGCGTTTTATCTGACCGCCAACCGCAACAAGAAGTCGGTCACCGTCAACATCTCCAAGCCGGAAGGCCAGGCGCTGATTCGCCGTCTGGCGGCCGAATGCGATGTGCTGATCGAGAACTACAAGGTCGGCAATCTGAAGCGCTACGGGCTCGATTACGACAGCCTGAAGCAGGTGAACCCGGGACTGGTTTACTGCTCGATCACCGGCTACGGCCAGACCGGCCCGATGGCCGAGCGTCCCGGCTACGACGGCCTGTTCCAGACCACCGGCGGCCTGATGGCGGTCACCGGCATTCCCGATGGCCAGCCCGGCGCCGGCCCGCTGAAGGCCGGCCCGAGCCTCGTCGACGTCTTCACCGGTCACAACGCCGCGATCGCCGTTCTCGGCGCGCTCAACCAGCGTCATCAAACCGGCAAGGGTCAGTACATCGACGTCGCCCTGCTGGACTGTTCGATCGCGATGGTCTCGCACATCATGCAGGACTACCTGGTCTCGGGCGTCGCCCCGCCGCGCCTTGGCAACGGCGGCAATGGCGGCGGCCCCGCCGACCTGATCAATTGCGCCGACGGCATCATCTACATCTCCGCCGGCACCGACGAGCACTGGCGCCTGCTGTGCGAGTTGATGAAGCGCCCCGACCTGTTCGCCGATCCGCGCTTCGATACCAATCCCAAGCGTGGCCGCAACCGCAACGAACTGGTCGCGATCATCATCGAGTGGAGCAAGCACTGGAAGACCGCCGATCTGCTGGCGAGTCTCGACCAGCTCGGCGTCCCGGCGGCGCGCTACAACAATCTTCCCGAAGTCTGGGAGGACGAACAGGTCCGGCACCGCCGGTTGAAGGTCACGATTCCGCATCCGGTGTCCGGCGAGGTCTCACTGATCGCCAGCCCGCTGGCGTTCATGTCCGGCTCGCCAATGCAATACGCTGCGCCGCCGACGATCGGCCAGCATACCGACGAAGTCCTGCACGACCTGCTCGATCTGCCGGCCGAAGAAATCGCGCGCCTGCACGAGACCGGTATCGTCTGAGCATGGCCACGTTCGCATCACGCAAGACACATGATGGAAAGGCGGGCATGACGGGGAGCAACAGGCCATGAGCGGTTCGATCGCCGATTTCAGACGCGAGGCGCGCAGCTGGCTCGAAGCCAATGTGCCGAGCGAGCCGTCGCCGGAAGACGGTCCCGCTTCGCGCGAGTACGTGCTGGCCTGGCAGAAGACGCAGGCGCGCGGCGGCTGGGCCGGCATCGCCTGGCCCAAGGAACACGGCGGCCGCGGCCTTTCCGTGCTCGAACAGATCGTCTGGTTCGAGGAGTACGCGCGTGCCAAGGCGCCGTCGCCGCTCAATGCCAGCTTCGTGATGCTCAATCACGCCGGCCCGACCGTGATGGCCTGCGGCACCGAGGAGCAGAAGGCCTATCACCTGCCGAAGATCCTCAATGGCGACGTGCTGTGGTGTCAGGGATTCTCCGAGCCGGGTTCGGGTTCCGACCTCGGCAGCCTGAAGTGCCGCGGAGAAGTGGATGGCGACGACCTCGTCATCAACGGCACCAAGATCTGGTCGAGCTTTGCCGACGTGGCGGAGTGGCAGGAGCTGCTGATCCGCACCAATCCGGGCGCCTCCACGTCCAGGGCGATGAGCTGGATCATCTGCCCGATGGACGCACCCGGCATCACGGTACGGCCGATCCGCACCATGGCCGGCCCGCAAAAGTACTGCGAAGTGTTCTACGACAACGTGCGCGTGCCGCTGGCCAATGTGGTCGGCGGACTGCACAACGGCTGGGCCACGGCCAACGCCACGCTCAGCTTCGAGCGCGGCACGGCGGCGCTGGCCCTGCTGATCGGCTACGTGCTCAAGGTCGAGGAACTGCTCGCCGACTGCCCGCAAAGTCGCCCCGAACTGCGCCTGCGCATCGCCCGCCTGCGCGCCGAAGGCGCCTCGATCCGCGCGGCCAACTACAAGCTCGCACTGGATCTCGAGAATTCGGTACCCGACGCCAGCGGCTCGCTGATCCGCCTGTCGTTCGCCGAGTTCACGCAGCGCGTCGCTGCCGCCGCCATCGACCTGTACGGCATCGATGCGCCGCAGGTGGTCGGCATGCATGGCTGGGGTCACGACTATCTCGACGTGTTCTCCGAAACCATTGCCGGCGGCACCGCGGAAATCCAGCGCAATATCATCGGCGAACGTCTGCTGGGCCTGCCGCGCGGACCGCGCTGAAGCACCCGCAAAATCTTCTGCAGGAGCACCCCACGGGCGCGGTCAGCCGCTGTAACTCCCTCTCCCTGTCGCGCAGCGATGGGGAGAGGATCGGGGTGAGGGGCAGCATCGCGCAGCAAAGTCCGATCAAGCGCCCCTCACCCCAACCCTCTCCCCGCAGGCGGGGAGAGGGAATCGTTCGAACAGAGGGACGTGATGACCCAGCTCACCTTCGGCTACCTCTACGACTTCCGCAATCCGCTGCAGTGGCGCAGGCCCTGGGCGGAGCTGTACGCGGAGATCATCGACTTCGCCGCGTACACCGAAACACTCGGCTTCGATGGCGCCTGGGTGCCGGAACATCACGGCGCCGATGACGGCTACATGCCGACGCCGATGATTGCGCTGGCGGCACTGGCCGCGCGCACGAAGACGATCAAGCTCGGCTCGGCGATCGCGCTGGCGCCGCTCTATCACCCGGTGCGCTTCGCCGAGGAATGCGCGGTACTCGACCATCTGTCGAACGGCCGGCTGGAGATGGCGATCGCGATCGGCTACCGGCGCCGCGAAGCGGAAGCCTATGGCGTCGACTTCACGAAGCGCGGCGGCCGCACCGACGAGTTCCTCGAAATCGTCACGCGCCTCTGGAAAGGCGAGACGGTGACGTTCGCCGGCCGGCACTTCGACCTCAAGGACGCCAGCATCGTGCAGGCGCCGACACGCGGACGCATTCCGCTGTATGTCGGCGGCTTCAACGAGAAGGCGATCGCACGCACCGCGAAATACGGCGACGGCTACTTCGGCAATCTCGATATCGTCGATCTGTATCTGGAAAAGCTGCGCGCAGCCGGCAAGGACGCGAGCTGCGCGCGCATCCGCATCCAGGGCCTGTTCACGGTGGTCGCTCGTGATCCGGCCCGGGCGATGGACGAACTCGCGCCGTACTTCCTGCACGTCAACAACACGTACGGCGAATGGCTCAACGAAGACAAGGCGGCGACCGGCATCGGCGACGGCGGCCTGCTCAAGCCGATGTCGCTGGACGCTTTCAAGGCCAGTGGCATCCTCAGCATCCTGACGCCGGATCAGGCGATCGCGATGCTCGGGAGCATGCTGGCAAAGGCACCGGTCGAGCACTTCATGATGATGCTGCCACCGGGCCTGCCACCCGCAAGGTTCCGGCCGTACGCCGAAGTGTTCGCGAACGACGTGATGCCGGCGTTCCGTTGAGATAGGCTGCGAGGCGTCCGCCTCCGTCACGCACCCGACCTTCCATGCCCAGCGACGATCGCCCCTTGAATTCGCCGCAGTCCGTGACACGGGTGATCCGGATTCTCGAAGCCCTGTGCGCGAGCGAAAAACCGGTCAGCCTCGCGCAGCTCAGCCGCGTGCTCGACGCGCCGAAAAGCAGCCTCGCCGCGCTGCTGCGCGGACTCGCGGACGCCGACTTCGTGGTGTCGACGGACAGCGTCTATCGCCTCGGGCCGGCCGCATTCGGCCTCGGCAGTGCACTGCTCGAAGCACGCCGGCGCCTGCAATCGCCGGACCTCGTGCGCGAAGGCATGCGTCGGCTCGCCGATCGCTCCAGGGAGACCGTGCTGTTCGCGGTCCGCGACCGCGACGGCAGCATGCTGACCTATGTCGACGTCATCGAAAGCCGCAACACCCTGCGCTTCGCGGTGTCGATCGGCGATCGCCGGCCGTTGTACTGCACGGCCGGCGGGCGGGCACTGCTGGCCGCAGCGAGCGACGACGAACGGCGACGCTATCTGCGCGGCCTCAAGCCGCAGCAGCTGACCGGCAGCACCGAAACCGACCGGCGCAGGCTGGCGTCGGCGATTGCCGAAGCGCAGCTCAGGGGCGTCGCGCAGACCGTCGACCAGGCATCGGACGGCGTCGCCGGCACCGCCGGCGTCATTCACGATGCGGCCGGCACCGTGCTCGGCGCATTGATCGTCGCGGCGCCGAGTTCACGCTTCGAGGGCCGGCGCAAGGAACTCGCCGAGCTCGTCCGCAGTGAAGTCGTCGCGATCTCCGCGACGCTCGGCTACCGCAAGCCGCGCGCCTAGCGAAACGCCGTCGCCATCGCGCTTCGGCTTGGCCTCCGACGTCGCCACTGCTGCCGTCCCGCGCGATGCGGGCATTCCCTGTCGCGAACGGCCCGGACCAGCGACGCGCAGCTAGACGCTGCCGTCGGCCGCCAGTGCAACGACCGGCGGCGCGAAGCCGAGTTCATCCAGCACTTCGCGGGTATGCGCGCCCAGCCTCGGCGTCGGCCCGGCGACCTTGCCCGGCGTCCGCGAGAACCAGGTCGGAACGCCGGGAAAGCGCACCGGCCCCTGCGGCGAATCGACGGTTTCGAAGAAACCGACCGCGTTCAGGTGCGCGTTGTCGAACAGCTCGTCGGTCGTGCGCAGCGGCGCGGCGGGAATGCCCAGCCCGGTGAGCAGATCGAGCCATTCCTGCGTCGTGCGCTGCAGGAAGGTGTCGCCGAGCAGGCCGTAGACCTCGTCGATGCGCTTGGCGCGCTGCGCCAGTGTCGCCAGCTCGGGACCGGCCCACGCAGGCTGCACCGCGTCGACGAACAGGTTCCAGTGCTTGTCGTTGTAGATCAGCGCCGCGACGTAGCCGTCGCGGGTCCTGTACGGCCGCCGGTTCGGCGCCACCGCGCGCGGATAGTGCGCCTTCGACAGCGGCGGATCGAACATCGCACCGTTGGCATGCTCGACGAGCATGAACGAGGCCATGGTCTCGAACATGCCGACTTCGACTTCCTGCCCTTCGCCGGTCCGCTCGCGATGGAACAGCGCCATCATCGTCGCGTACAGCACGGTCAGGCCGGCGACCTTGTCGGCCATGATCGTGCCGACGAAGTCGGCCTTGCCGGTCATCAGCCGCTGTACGTGCGGCAGTCCGCACTCGGCCTGGATGGTGTCGTCATAGGCCGGACGGTCGCGGTCCGGGCCGCGCCGGCTGTAGCCGTAGGCGTTGCTGTAGACGATGCGCGGATTGATCGCCGCCACCGCCTCGTAGCTGAAGCCGAGTCGGGCGATGGCCCTGGAACGCATGGAGTGGATGAACACGTCGGCGCCGGCCACCAGTGTGCGCAGCGCGGCCTTGCCCTCGTCGCTGCGCAGATCGAGCACGACGCTGCGCTTGCCGCGATTGACGTTGACGAACACGCCGGCCAGATCCGGTGCCGGACCGACCGAAATGTAACGCGTGTTGTCACCTTCCGGCGGCTCGACCTTGATCACGTCGGCGCCCATGTCGGCCATGATCTGGGTCGCGTACGGCCCCATGACCATGCTCGTCAGATCGACCACACGAACACCGGCAAGCGGGCCTGTGCCCTTCGTGCGGTTCACCATGACTCATCCTCCAGCGCGGTTCTAGCGCGCCCATTCTTTCACGGAAGCCGTACACATTCCAGTCCATTGGGTTAATATCGGCACACTCTTCCGGACCGCCATCGTGCTGTCCATTGCCGACCGCGTCGCCGAAAATGACCGGGCCCGGCCCCACCACTTGCTTCGCACGGATTTCAGGCCATGGATTTCTCGCTGACCGAAGACCAACAGAACATCCGCGACGCGGTGCTCAAGCACTGCTCGCAGTTCTCCGCCGAGTACTGGCTGGAGAAGGATCGCGAAGGAACCTTCCCGCAGGATTTCTTCGATTCGATGGCCGAAGCCGGCTGGATCGGCATCGCCATGCCGACTGAATACGGCGGCTCCGGACTCGGCATCACCGAAGCCGCGGTGATGATGCAGGCCGTGGCCGAATCCGGCGCCGGCATGACCGGCGCCTCGACCATCCATCTGCCGGTATTCGGCCTGCAGCCGGTCAACCTGTTCGGCACCGAAGAACAGAAGCAGACCTTCCTGCCGCCGATCGTCGCCGGCGAGGACAAGGTCTGCTTCGCTGTTACCGAGCCGAACGCCGGCCTCAACACCACGGAACTGAAGACGCGCGCCGACAGGGTGCCCGGCGGCTTCAAGGTCAACGGCGAGAAGATCTGGATCTCGACCGCGCAGGTCGCCAACAAGATGCTGCTGCTGGCGCGCACCACGCCCCTCGATCAGGTCAAGCGCAAGACCGATGGCCTGACGCTGTTCTACACCGATCTCGACCGCAGCAAGATCGAAGTGCGGCTGATCCACAAGATGGGTCGCCACGCGGTCGACTCGAACATGCTGTTCATCGAAGACCTGTTCATTCCCGACGCACACGTCATCGGCGAAGTCGGTCAGGGCTTCAGGATCATCCTGCACGGCCTCAACCCGGAGCGCGTGCTGCTCGGCGCCGAATCGGTCGGCATCGGTCGCGCCGCGATCAACCGCGCCGCGCGTTACGCGCGCGAACGCGTCGTGTTCGGAAGGCCGATCGGCCAGAACCAGGGCATCGCCCATCCACTCGCCAAGTGCTGGGCGCAGCTCGAAGCCGCCAACCTGATGGTCATGAAAGCCGCGACGCTGTTCGACCAGCACACGGACTGCGGCGTCGAGGCCAACGCGGGTAAATACCTCGCTGCCGAGTTCGCGTTCGAGGCCTGCCACACCGCGATGCTGACGCTGGGCGGCATGGGCTACGCGCAGGAGTACCACGTCGAACGCCTGCTGCGCGAAGTGCTGATTCCGCGCACCGCGCCAGTCAGTCCGCACATGATCCTCAACTTCCTCGCGGAAAAAGTGCTGGAACTACCGAAGTCGTACTGAGCGGCGCCGCCCGAGCGCGTGGCACGGCGCGGCGAATCCCCCCGCAAATCCTCTATGCAGTCGCGCCCGATATCGCGCACGATTGTCGACCCCGAAAAAGCAGACCCGAAACGAGAAACGTGATGACCAAGGCAAGCGAAATGTTCAGCGCCCGCTCCTGGCTGTTCGCGCCCGGCGACAGCGAAAAGAAGATGGCGAAGGCCGCTGCCAGCAACGCCGACATCGCGCTGATCGATCTCGAGGACGCCGTCGCCACGAGCGAGAAAGCCAATGCGCGGGCACTGACCGCCGCGTTCCTGAAAGCGCAGCCTGACACCTCGCGGCTCTGGGTGCGCATCAATCCGCTCGACAGCGAGTACGCCCTGCACGACCTCGCGGCGGTGATGCCGGGCAAACCGGGCGGCATCATGCTGCCGAAGGCGCAGGGCGGCCATGACCTCGTCGTGCTCGATCACTACCTGTCCGCACTCGAAGCGGCCAACGGCATCGCGATCGGCAGCACCAAGGTGTTTCCGCTGATCACCGAGACCGCCGAAGGCATGTTCACGACCGGCACCTACAAAGGCGCGCCGCGTCTCGTCGCGCTGACCTGGGGCGCCGAGGATCTCGCCGATGCACTCGGGGCCAGCGAGAACAAGAACCCGGACGGCAGCTACGGCTTCACCTACGAACTCGCACGTTCGCTGTGCCTGTGCGGGGCCGGCGCCGCCGGCGTCGCAGCGATCGACACCATCCAGGGCGACTACAAGGACCTCGACGGCCTGCGCAAGCGCGCGACGGCCTGCCGCCGCGCGGGCTTTCGCGGCATGCTCGCAATTCACCCAGCGCAGGTCGACGTCATCAACGAAGCCTTCATGCCGAGCGCCGAGGAAATCGCGCAGGCGCAGGAGATCGTCGATCTGTTCGCGGCGAATCCGGGGCTCGGCGCGATCGGCTACAAGGGTGGCATGCTCGACCGGCCGTATCTGGCCCGCGCGCAACTGCTGCTCAAGCTCGCGGGGCGTGCGTGATGCAGGTGGTCGAGGCGGGCCAGCTCGATCTGGCGAAATATCTCAAGCGCGGCGACCGCATCGTCTGGGGCCAGGCCTGCGGTGAACCGACGACGCTGATCGAAACCTTGATCCGTCAGGCCGCCACGATCGGCGAGCTGTCGGCCTTCACCGCCACCAGCTTTTCGTCACTGCTGACGCCGGAGGCCGTCGCCGGCTTCACGCTGTCGAGCATGGGCGCAATCGGCACGCTGCGCACGCTGACCAAGGCCGGCCAGCTGCAGGTCATCCCCTGCCACGTCAGCCAGGTCGGTCCGTACATCGAACAGGGCCTGATCGGCTGCGACGTCGCCTTCGTGCAGCTCTCGCCGGCCGACGAAAACGGCCGGCACAGCTGCGGCCTGATCAGCGACTACGTGCGCGCGGCCGTCGCCAAGGCGCGTGTCGTCATTGCCGAGATCAATGAGCAGATTCCGTTCACGTTCGGCGAGACGATCGCCGCGTCCGAAATCGACGTCGCCATCGAGGTCTCACGACCGCCGGTCGAAGTCGGCGCCGCGAAGATCGGCGAGACCGACGAGGTGATCGCTAAATGCGCCGCGCAGTACATTGCCGACGGCAGCGTGCTGCAGACCGGCGTCGGCGCCGTGCCCGACGCGATCCTGCGCCTGCTGCGCGATCGCAAGGATCTCGGCGTGCACTCCGGCATGCTCGGCGATGGCCTCGTCGAACTGGTCGAAGCCGGCGTCATCACCAACGCGCGCAAGAAGATCGATACCGGCGTGTCGATCAACGGCGCCCTGATCGGCACCCGCAAGCTCTACCAGTGGGCGCATCGCAACCCTGCGATGCGCATGTGCGCGACGACGTACACGCATGACGCTGCCGTGCTTGCGCAGCTCGATCAGCTCGTCACGATCAACTCGGCGCTGGAAGTCGACCTCACGGGCCAGGTCAATGCCGAGCAGAGCGGCAGCGCGTACCTCGGCGGCACCGGCGGTCAGGTCGACTTCGTGCGTGCCGGTGCGCGCAGCAAGGGCGGCCGTTCGATCATTGCCTTGTCGGCCACCGCCAAGGGCGGCGCGCTGAGCAAGATCGTCACGGAACTCTCCGGCCCGGTCACCACCGCGCGCAGCGACGTCGACGTCATCGTCACCGAATTCGGCGCCGCCGAACTCAAGGGCCAGACCCTGGCCGAACGCGCGCGCCGCATGATCGCGATCGCGCACCCGGACTTCCGCGAAGAACTCGACCGCGCTGCGCACACGATCCGGCAGCGCGGGTTCTAGTGCATCCGTCATTGCGAGGAGCGCAGCGACGAGGCAATCCAGTTGCACGGCCGGATCGCGTGACGCACTGGATTGCTTCGCTGCGCTCGCAATGACGGAAGGACTTCGCGGTTCCTCACGCGCCGCTATCGACGCGCCGCACAAACACCAAAGACGAACGCCATGACCCAAGACACCACCAAGCCCGCCGTCCGCTTCGACGCCCGCCCCGACGGCATCGCCGTCATCACGATCGATCGCCCCGACACGCGCAACTGCCTGAGCCGCGAGGTCCGCGACGGTCTGCGCGAGGCATGGCAGCGTTTCGAGCAAGACGATGCGCTGCGCGTTGCCATCCTCACCGGCAGTGGCGAGAAAGCTTTCTGTGCCGGCGGCGATCTCAAGGAAATGGTCGAACGCGGCCTCAAGGTACCGCCGCGCGACATGTTCCCGCTGCCGTACGACAACATCGAGCTGAGCAAGCCGACCATCGCCGCCGTCAACGGCGTGGCCTTCGCCGGCGGCTGGATGATCGCGCAGGCCTGCGACCTCTGCGTCGCCAGCACCGCTGCGAAGTTCGCGATCACCGAAGTGAAGGTCGGACGCGGCTCGCCGTGGGCAGCGCCGCTGATCCACATGATTCCGCAGCGGATCATGATGGAGATCATCCTCACCGGAAAACCGATCACCGCGCAGCGCGCCTACGAGATCGGCCTCGTCAATCGCATCGCCGAACCGGCCGCGCTGATGGACACGGCCATCGAACTGGCGAAGGAAATCCTCGAAGGCGCACCGCTGTCAGTGAAGGCCGGCCGCGAGACCGTCATGCTCGCCACCGAGATGGGCCGCGGCGCGGCACTGCAGGCCGCCCGCGCCGCACACGAGCTGACCTACACCAGCCACGACGCCCAGGAAGGCCCGCGCGCCTTCGCCGAGAAGCGCAAGCCGGCGTGGACAGGGCGCTAGGTAGCGGCCCCGGCACGATCGTAATACTATTGATCAGTTGAGTATTACTCGGAGACAGGCATGGCCACGAACATGACGGTAAAGGGGCAGGTCACCATCCCGAAAAAGGTGCGCGATGCGCTGCAGCTGTCGCCCGGCGATGCCGTCGACTTCGCCGTCAACGCGGACGGGCACGTCGTCGTGCACAAGGCGAAAACCAAGGCCGCCGACAAACTCGATCGCTTCGATGCGGCGCGCGGCAAGGCGCAGATCAAGTGGCGTACGGATGAATTGATGGCCTTGCTGCGCGCGCCTGACTGAGCGCGTCCAGATGATTCTGGTCGATACCAACGTGCTGATCGACGTCGTCGAAGACGATCCTATCTGGGCGGACTGGTCGATTCGCCAGCTCCGCGCGCAAGCCCAGGTCCACGAGCTGCTCATCAATCCGGTGATCTATTCGGAGCTGTCACTGACATTCGATTCGATCGAGGCGCTGGACCAGGTCGTCGACGGCATGGGACTCGAACTTCACGAGCTACCACGCCCTGCCCTGTTCCTCGCGGGGCGGGCCTTCGTGAAGTACCGCCGCAGCGGCGGCCAGCGAACCAGCGTCCTTGCCGACTTCTTCATCGGCGCGCACGCCGCCATTGCCGGCTGCGGCATCCTGACCCGCGACGCACGGCGTTACAAAAACTACTATCCGACGGTGCCGCTGATCACACCGGAGGCCAAGTAGGCACCACTCTGCGCGCAATCGGCGACGCCCGATTCACCACAAACGCTCATGGCGGCACAAGCAGAGCCTTGGCACGCTGGTGCGCTTATCCGATCTTACGCCGTCATAGCCTCCAGCTTCGCTGCCTGCCCTTCCCCCTTCATCACCCGCTTCAGCACACCGAGCACCTTGAGCCCGCCGATCGCCTGGGCGGTGACGACGCCGCCCATCATGGCGCCGACGACGCCGCAGGAGACGATGTCCTGCCCGGTCAGCCAGAGGCCGGGAATTTTGGTGCGCGGGGTCAGCCAGCTTTGTGCGAAGCGCTTGGGATCGTGGTCGATGCCGTACAGCTCGCCGCGTTCGTAGGCGTTGAAGTATTGCGTGGACAGCGGCGTGGACACTTCGTAGTAGTCGATCTTGCCGCGCAGCTGCGGCAGCTTCTCGTACATCGCTTCGAGCATGCGCTCGCCGAGCTCGGCCTTGAGCGCTTCGTAGTCGTCGCCGCGCTTGCCCCAGACGCTGCCGCTCCATTGTTCGAACCACGCGAACGGCGCCGGCGCCACGACTTCGATCGTCGCGGTGCCGGGATGGCGGCGCGCGTAGTCCGGGTCCTTGGCGGACGGGAACGACACGTAGACCACCGGCAGCGGCGCCTTGCGGTCCTGTTCGAAGCGGGCGATGTCGCCTTCGTAGTCGGCGCTCGGGTAGATCCAGAAATTGGTGCGCGGCAAGCCCAGTTCCTCGGCCGTGCCCTTGAGGCCGATATACAGGCCGAGATGCGCGCTGCTCGGCTTCACGGTTTTCAGCAGGAGGTCGTAGCCGCTGGCGCGTACCACCGGTTCCGGCAGCAGGCGCTGGAAGGTGTTCATGACACCGGCCGAGGAAATCACGCACGGCGCCTCGATGCGATGACCGTCTTCCATCAGCACGCCGCAGGCCTTGCCGTTCTCGACGAGGATCTCCTTGACGCGGGCGTAGGTGAAGACTTCGCCGCCGGCCGCCTGGATTTTCGGAATGATGGTCTGCGCAATGCGCCAGCTGCCGCCAACCGGGTAGTAGCCGCCGTGCAGATAGTGACGCGCGATCAGCGCGTGAATGATGAATGACGACTGCGCCGGCGGCAGGCCGAGATCCCCCCACTGCCCGGTCAGCACGGCGATGAGCTTTTCGTTCTGGGTCAGCTCGCTGAGCACCTCGCGCGTGCTGCGGCGGAAGGTCTTCGGCATCAGGCGCATCAGCAGCGGCATCGCCAGCTTCAGCTGCCAGGGCTTGAGCAGGCGCGCGACGGTGAACAGGCTCATGTTCTTGCCGACCTGCGCGAGCAGCTTCAGATAGCGGTCGATCGCCGTCGCTTCGTCCGGGAAGTATTCGATGAGCTGCGCGCGGAATTCCTGCTTGCCGGCGACGGCGTCGTAGACCTCGTCGCCGAGGAAGAAGCGGTCGTAGGCCTTGTCCATCGGCGCCCAGTCGAGCTGCTTCGACGTCAGGTAGTCCATCAGCTTGCGCGCCATCGTCGGGCCGCCCATGTCGCCGATGTAATGCACGCCCACGTCCCACTCGTAGCCGTTGCGCTCGTAGCTGTGCGTGTAGCCGCCGGCCGTGTAGTGCTGTTCGAGCACGGCGACTTTCCAGCCGATGTCCGACAGCAGTGCGGCGCTGGTCAGGCCGCCCATGCCGGAGCCGATGATGACCGCGTCGTACGGCCCCTTGAGGCGCGACGGGCGATAGCGGTTGCCGATGCGAAACGAGCTGGGTGTGAGCTTGGCCATGACACGAACTCCCGGAAAAGGCTTGGCGACATTATGCAATTAATTGCATAATGTCAACGCACCCTGAAGCGTCTGCACCGGAGAGCCGTATGTCGCTGAAACTGGCCGTGCTGGGTCTGCTCGATGTGGAGCCCGGCTCGGGATATGCCCTGCTGCAGCGCTTCCGCACCTCGCTGGGCTTCTTCTGGCAGACCACGCACCAGCAGCTCTACAAGGAGCTGCACGGCCTGCATGAGGAAGGGCTGGTGGACTGCGAGACGGTCAGCCAGGAAACCCGGCCGGACAAGAAGGTCTATTCGCTCAACGCCCGCGGCGCCGCCGAGCTGGACGCGCTGCTGACCAAGGCCGCGACGCCGACCAAGATCCGCGATCCGCTGCTGGTGAAGATCTTCTGCGGCCGCCGTCTCGGCAGCGACGCGCTGCGCGCGGAAGTCGAAAGCCACCGTCGCAAGCACGAACAGACCCTGGCGCTGTACCGCATGCTGCACGAGCAGATCGGCAAGCGGCCCGCTGCCGTGCGCCAGCGCTATCACCATCCCGAGCTGACGCTCAGGCTCGGCATCCGCTTCGAGGAGGCCTGGCTGGCCTGGTGTGAAGAGATCGGCGCGGAGCTGTAGACACAGCCGTCGGCGGCGACGGCGCGCTGCTCAGGCTTCGACTACAGAGACCGCCGTTTCCGGCGTGTCCGTCTTGCCGCGACCCCAGCCATTGCCGGTGTCGTAGGTGCCGAACAGCCAGTCGTAGAACAGCGTGATCGTCGCGAAGTTGCCGGTCGTGAAGCGCGAGTGATGGACGTGGTGCATGCGCGACATGTAGCGCAGATACCGGTACGGGAAACGGTCCGGCGTCTCCATCAGATCATGGTTGTGCAGATTGATTTCCGAGAACGCGATCGTCGTGATGATCAAGGTCACGATGTGGAAATCGCCCATCAGCCAACCGAGCACGCCGACCGTCACGCCGTACAGCGCGACGCCGATGCTGGTTTCCAGCGGATGCAGGTAGTTCGAATCCATGCGACAGGGATTGCGGTTCTGATGATGGATCGCGTGTACCCACATCAAGGGACCGGGACCGAAGCCGCCGTCGTGAAACGCGAAACGGTGCGTCAGGTAGTAGAAGAAGTCGTAGACCATCAGGATCACGAAGATGTCCCGAGGGATCTGCCACCACGGCTGAGCATCGGCGGTGACGATGAACGGAATGACGGCGATGAAGAACACCAGATACGTCGCCAGCCCCCACAGCTTGCTGCGGTTCTGCACCGGCATGTAGAAGCTGCGCTTCTGCCGCTGCTCGGCCGTTGCGGCGTTGAGCTGGCTGATCTCACGGAATGCCGGAATGCGCTTGACCAGCGGCGCGACCAGAAACGGCGTCGCCAGCGCCACGAGCATCGTCAGCAGGGACAGACCCCAGTGGTAGGTTCCGAGAACGGGGATCGATAGGCTCACAGCAGATTCCTCACTGCACGATAATGGCGGTCGCCGCTGGGCCGACTGCCGGCGTCCAGGATGGACGCATGTGCAAGTGTACACAGGTGTACATTAGAGCAGGAGTGAATGCAGCCGCAGCGGCTGAATACGATAGCTGCGACGCGGCGCACAGCGGCCCTGCGCCGGTGCAAACCTGTCACTGCGCCGACATCGTCGATTATTTTCTGGTCGTGGGAAGGCTGATCAGTGCCAGGAGTGGACGGCCACTGACTTATTCTCGCCAGATGCCCGTAACAGATTATTTCCCGCCTGGTCGTCCTATATCGACGAAGATTTAGCGGTGTTGCGGTCAATCTGAACTGTCACGTGCACAAGCTCTTCGTGAATCGCCAGTTGGCGATGGAAATCGTCAGGGCTGGCCTCGCCATCAACCGACACCCCGAGTATGCAGGCGTACTTGCCAGCAGCGACCCGCCACACATGCAGGTCAGAGATCGACGCCTCTATCGGGCTCTCCCCGATCACCTGTCGGATTTCTTCCACCACAGGCGCATCCATCTCAGCATCAAGCAGGACCTTGCCAGTGGTCTTTAGCAATCCAACCGCCCAAACGCCCACGAGCACCGAGCCGACTATGCCCATGGTTGGGTCCAGCCAATTCGCACCCCAGAGCTTCCCGCCAAACAAAGCGACAATGGCCAAGACCGAGGTCGCGGCATCAGCAAGCACATGCAAATAGGCTGACCGCAGATTCAGGTCCTCATGGAGATGCGCGTGATGTTCCTCATGATGAGGATGAGCGTGATCGTGTCCGTGTGCGCTTCCGGTATGCAGCAACTTGGCACACAGCAGGTTTACCAGCAGACCTACGAAGGCAATGGCGATCGCTTGGTCGAAGTGAATCGGCGCCGGGGAAAACAGCCGCTCTATGGACTGATACGCCATCGAGAACGCCACCATAAGAAGCAATAGTGCACTCGTGAAGCCACCCAGGATCTCAATCTTCCAGGTGCCAAATGCAAACCGCCGATCGTTGGCGAAACGTCTAGCGAGCCAATAGGCCCCCGTCGCGAGACCCAGTGCAAGGGCGTGCGAGCTCATATGCCAACCATCGGCCAGCAGCGCCATCGAGTTGTACACCCAGCCGCCGGTGATTTCAGCGACCATCATCACGGCAGTCAGCAAGATCGCCCAGCGTGTGCGGTTCTCAGCCAGAGGGTTGCCTTCGTTGAAGGCGTGAGAATGCAGTTTCATAGCGGGGGCAAGTCGACTTTTATATACTTACCCCCAGTATAGTGGAGATCGGAAATTGAGTCACACGATTGAGAACAAGAAACCCCTGCTCAATCGAGTTCGGCGCATGCGGGGCCAACTCGGTAGCCTCGAAAAGGCCCTTGAAACGGGCACTGAGTGCGGCGCAGTCCTCCAGCAGATTGCGGCAATCCGTGGTGCGGTAAACGGTCTGATGAACGAGGTCTTGGAAGGTCATCTCCGGACTCACCTTGTCCCCATGGAAGGCGCTGCGGCTGATGAGATTGAAGACCTTATTAAGGTGATTCGGTCTTACCTGAAGTAGATTGGTATCAGTGATCATTCGCAGCGGGCTGACCGACACTACAAGCACTTGTTCGCTCATTTGGCCTGGGCGGCCGTAACGCTCGGCGAGCGCTATCAGTTTTATCCCCCGCTTGATCCGCACACTGTTGAGCACCGCACCGCCCCCGGCGCGCCTTAGGCATCGGCGGTGAAGACGAAATTAGGCATCGTCCGTTCGTCGATTTCGAGAGTGCGGACCAATGCGGCGACGACGAACCGTGCGGCACGGCGAGGAAGTCGGCTTCCGCGAGCCCCGGATGCGGGGACGTGCGCAGGAGGCGCGTGACGCGTGTAGAGCCGGCGCTAGCCGCCGCGCGCCATGGCGATGAAGCCCTTGAGACCGAAGCCGGCCTTGGTGCCGCCGTCGATCAGGATGTCGGTTCCCGAAATGTAGGCGGCCTTGCCGCTGCCGAGGAACGCCAGCAGTTCCGCGACTTCTTCGGGCTTGCCGAAGCGCTTGAGCGCCGCGTAGTCGAGCAGCTTGTCGGAGCCGCTCTTCTTTTCGAGCTGGCCCATGCTCGTGTCGAATGAGCCGGGCGAGACGGACACCGCACGGCCGCCCTTGGCGCCGTAAGTGGCGGCGAGCTGGCGCGTGTACCACATGACGAAATTCTTGCTGAGCGCGTACGCCATGCCGGAACGCAGCTTCTTGGGACCGCGTTGGGCGCGCGTCGTCAGCTTGCGCGTCAGCGCGTCCGGATCACGGAAGGCGAGCTTGTAGACGCCGGTGGGAAGCATGAAGCCCGGCAGCATGTGGCCAGCCGACGAGGCGACGTTGACGAGCGAGAAGCCCTCGTCGACGCACGGCAGGAAGGCCTGCGCGATGTTGACGGTGCCGAGGGCGTTGATCCTGACGATGAACGCGGCATCGCCCATCTGCGGGCTGACGCCGGCCGTGTGCACAACGCCGCGTACGTGACCGCGCTGTCTGGCGGTATCGACGAGCGCTTCAACCGAGGCGCGATCGGCGATGTCGCTGCATACCGCCGTCGATGCGATGCCGAGCGGCGCCAGCTCCTGCACGGCCGCGTCAAGCCGGTCCTGGTTCACGTCGCTGAGGACGACGTGGAACCCTTCCCGGCCGACGAGCTTCGCGGTGGCCAGGCCCATACCGCCGGCGCCGCCGGTGATGACGACGACGTTCGTCACCGGCGCCTCAGGTGCTCACGCGCTCGCCGACCAGCTTGGCGCTGCCGAAGATGCCCATCTTGCACTTGCCGGTGAGCTTGTCGCCGTCGATCTGCGCTTCGTACTTGAGCGTGATCTTCATCGGCTTGGTGACTTTCAGATCCCACTTCAGCTGGTTGCCGCTGACGGTGCCGGTGAAGTGCGCCTCGTCCATGTTCATGATGAACACACCGGTGAGCTGGTCACCGTCGGTGCTCATGCGGCCGGTGAAGGCCTGCGGGCCCATCGGCGTCGACAGCACGAACTTCCATTCGCCGTCGACCTGCACGGCGGTGCTCGCAGCAACCGGCTCTTGCGGCGCCGACGGCGCCGGCAGGTTCTCGACGGTGCTGGCCGATTCGCTGGCCGCACGGGCGGATTCGGGCACCGGCAACGGTGCGGACTCCGCCGGCGCGGCGCGCTCGGCGATCTCGCGACGGCCCTCGATGTGCGCGAGCAGCCGCGACGGCGTCAGCGGGAATTCCAGCTTCAGTTCGCCGAACGGTGCGAGCGCATCGGCGATGGCATTGACCAGCGTCGGCGGACCGATGATGCAGCCGCCTTCGCCGACACCGCGAAAGCCGCCTTCGGCGATCGACGGCCGCGAGGCCTCGTGGTGATATTCGAACTCCGGCACGTCGAAGATCGTCGGCAGCATGTAGTCCTTGTACGTCACCGCGGTCGGATTGCCGCGCGCGTCGAACGAGACTTCCTCCATCAGCACTTCGCCGATGGCCTGCGCCAGACCGCCGGCGATCTGGCCTTCGACGACTGCCGGATTGATCATGTTGCCGCAGTCTTCGCTGGTCACCCAGCGCTTGATCTTGACGAAGCCGGTGTCGGCGTCGACCTCGACGATGCAGGCGTGTGCGGCGCTGGTCATCGTGATCGGCGGCGGCCGGTAGCGGTACTGGATTTCCAGGCCGGCATCCATGCCTTCCGGCAGGCGCTCGGGCTCGCCGTAGGCGATGTCGGCGAGATCGCGGAACGACACGACCTGTTCCTTGTCGCCGAGCGCGCGGATCATGCTGTCGCCGAGCACGATGGCATCCGGCTCGACCTTCAGCAGATAAGCCGCCATGCGCTTGATCTTGTCGACCAGCAGATCGGCCGCGCGGATGCAGGCGCCACCACCGGCGACCGCCTGCCGGCTGCCGTAGGCGCCGGAGCCGTAGCCGCCGCGCGAGCTGTCGTCCTCGTAGACGGCGACGTCCTCGAAGCGCACGCCCAGCCGTTCGGCGATCACCTGGCCCATCGTCGTCTGCGTGCCGTGGCCCTGCGAGTGCGTCGAGACCACGGCGCTGACCTTGCCGGTCGGCTCGATGCGGATATGCGCGGACTCGCTCATCAGTACGCCGATGCCGGTGCTGCCGGCGGTCGGCTCGATGTAGGTCGCAAAGCCGAGGCCCAGATAGCGACCCTGCTTGCGCGCCTCGGCCTGCTCGGCGCGGAATGCGGCGACGTCGATCTTTTCAAGCAGCACATCGAGGCATTCGGCGGGACTGATGTCGGTCAGCTCCAGGCCCATCGGCGTCGTGCACGGCTGATCCTCGCGGCGGATCAGGTTGCGGCGGCGGATCTCGATCGGATCGAGGCCGATCTGCCGCGCGGCACGATCAAGCAGCACCTCGCGCGCCAGCGATTCCAGCGCCCAGGGCCCGCGATACGCCGCAAGGCCGACGGTATTGGTGAACCAGCCGCGTGCGTGGAAATCGAAGACCGGCAGCTTGTGCGCGCCCCAGAGAAACATCATCACGGCAATGTTGCTGTCCGCGCCCTGCGGATACGCGCCGTTGTTGAGGCCGTAGTCGGCGTGCGAGGCGACGAGCTTGCCGTCCGCGTCGAACGCGACGCGCAGCTTGATCTCCTGCTCGCGCGCCTGGTTGGCGGACGTGAGGTTCTCGAGACGGTCCTCGATCCACTTCAGCGGCCGCTTGAGCAGCATCGAGGCGAGCACCACCGCGACTTCCTCGCGCCACGGCTGGCCCTTGAGACCGAACGAACCGCCGACGTCCTTGGAGATCACGCGAATCGCGGTCTGCGGCATGCCGAAGGCCTGCGCGAACCAGCGCGCGTTGAGCTGCGGCCCCTGGCACGACAGATAGATCGTCAGCTCGCCCGAGCCCTGCGGCGCGGAAACGACGCCGCGCGTTTCCATCGGCGACTGCGAAATGCGCTGGTGTTCGAATTCGACGGTGACGAGATGCGGCGCGTTCGCGAGTTGCGCTTCGAGGTCTTCGTCCGGGTCTTCGTTGCCGGTCGCCGCGGCGACGTTGGAATCGGCATCCGGATGCACGAGCGGACCGGTCTTGGCGTCGGCCAGCGTCACCACCGGATCTTCCTCGTCGTAGTCGACGACGATCAGGCCGGCCGCATCCTCGGCGATGTAGCGGTCCTGGGCGACGACCATCGCCACCGGATCACCGACATGGCGCACGCAGTCGGTGGCCAGCACCGGCACCGGCACGACCGGCGCGGCGAGGAAGAAGCTCAGCATGTCGACCTTGAAGCGCGCCAGGTCGTCGGCGGTCAGCACCGCATAGACGCCGGGCAACTGCCGGGCGGCCGACAGATCAATGGACTTTATGCGGCCGCGCGCGATCGGACTGCGATGGAAGGCCACCTGCAGCGCACCGGGCAGGCCGACGTCGTCGACATAGACGCCGCGGCCGGTCAGCAGCCGCGCGTCCTCGGTGCGTGCCATGCGCTTGCCGATGTAGCCGGTCGCCTGGGCGTGCGCCTGGGTCTGGGTCTTGGTGTCGAGCATTTCCGGCGCGTTCATGCCGCACCCCCGGCCAGCTTGCGCGCGGCGCGGCGAATGCCCTGGTAGCCGGTGCAGCGGCAGATGTGGCCGGACAGCGCGTTCATCACCTTGTCCGGCGCTGCTTTGTTGTCGGCCGCGGTCAGCGAGGCCAGCGTCATGACGATGCCCGGCGTGCAGAAGCCGCACTGCAGACCGTGTTCGTCGCGCAGCGCCTGCTGCACCGGATGCAGGGTGCCGTCTTCGGCGGCGAGGCCTTCGACCGTCGTCACCGTGCAGCCGTCGGCCTGCACCGCGAGCATCAGGCAGCTGCGCACGGCGTTGCCGTCGACCATTACCGTACAGGCGCCGCAGACGCCGTGTTCGCAGCCGACATGCACGCCGGTGCAGCCGGCATCGCCGCGCAGGAAATCGCTGAGCGTCAGCCGGCCTTCTACGGTCGCGTGCTGCGGACGGCCGTTGATCGTCAGTTGGATCTGGTGCGTGCTCATGTGGCCGCCTTCGTCATGATGAACATCCTGAAAATCTCCTCCGCAACACTTCCCTCTCCTTCATCGCAAGACGATGGCGGAGCGGTTCGGGGTGAAGACGCGCGCTGCAGCGCTCGATCCGTCACCCCCTCACCCCAACCCTCTCCCCCGACACCTGTCGGGGGAGAGGGAGATTGGTTTCCTGCCGCTTGCGAATTGCGCTCTACGCCGCGGCCCTCAGGTCGAGCGCTTCGCTCAGCGCGCGGGTGAACACGCGGCGGCCGACGGTGCGTCGGTATTCCGCCGTCGCATGCAGATCATCGAACGGCGCGGTGTCGGCAATCGCCAGCTCGGCGATCGCCTTCGCGTCGAGCGCGGCAATCTCCTGCCCGATCAGGGCGCTCTCGGCCTGACGCGCCTTGATCGGCGTCGGCCCCATGCCGAACCAGGCGATGCCGGCGCGCGTGATGCGGCCGTTGTCGATCGTCACCGCGCCGGTCAGACCGACCAGCGCGAAATCGCCGGGCCGCTGCGCGATCTCGCGGAACACGCTGACGGTGCCGCTCGGCCACTCGGGCACGTCGATCGCCGTGATCATTTCATCGGGTTCCAGCGCCGTGGCGTACGGGCCGAAGTACAGCTCGTCCGCCTTGATCTGGCGCGTGCCGCGCGTTGAACGCACCTCGACCGATGCGCCGAGCGCGACGGCCGTCGCCGGCAGTTCGGCCGCGGGTTCGCCGAGCGCGATCGAGCCGCCGATGGTGCCGCGGTTGCGTGTCTGGTGATGGCCGACGTGCTTCACCGCAGTGACGATCAGCGGCTGCGCGGCATTGAGCGTGGCATCGGCGATCGCTTCGTTCTGCCGCGTGATCGGGCCGATGCGCGTGCGCCCGGCCTGACGCGAAATGCCCTTCAGCGCCTTGATGCCGTTGAGATCGACGAGCACGAACGGCTGGCTCATGCGCAGCGCCAGCAGCGGCATCAGCGTCTGGCCGCCGGCGACCAGCGTCGCGCCGCCACCGGCGTCGCTCAGCAGCTGGCAGGCCTCCTCGATCGTCGCCGGCGCGTAGTAATCGAACGGCGCCGGCTTCACCGGTTCTTCTCCAGGAGCTGCGCCAGCAGGTTGGCATCGAGCGTGACGACCGGCGCCGCACTGCGGCGTCCGAGCAGCACGCCGGCACCGCCGACGATCACCAGCAGCAGGCCGATGCTGATGCCCATCCATTCGGAATGCGGATCGGCGTTCATGCCGCGGCCGAACAGGTAGCCGACGAGCCCGGCGACGAGAACCGCGAGCAGCCAGGCGATGCGCGAGCCGCCCGAGGCGGGTGCATAGACGGTGCCGCCAGCGGCACCCGCGGTGACCGGCTGCCCGGCGACCGCGGCCTTCCTGGTCGGCGCGATGATGTTGGCGAACTGCGAGAAGAAGCGCGCGGCCAGCTGCTTGGAGGTGGCGTCCATGATCGGCCCGCCGAGCTGTGCGAGCCGGCCGCCGACCTGCGCATCGGCATCCCAGGTCAGCAGCGTGTTGCCGCCGTCGTCCTGCAGCTTGACCTTGACGATGCTCTTGACGAAGCCGACTGTGCCGGCCTGGCCTTCCATGATCAGCGTGTACGAGTCCGGCGCGTTGATGTCCGCGAGTTCGACCGCGCCGTTGAAGCGCGCGCCGATCGGGCCGATCTTGATTTCGACGGTCGCGACCATGCGCGTGTCGGATTCCTTGGCCAGCGACTGGCAGCCGGGAATGCAGCGCTTGAGAACATCCGGGTCATTCAGCGCCTGCCAGACCTGCTCGCGCTGCGCAGCGATCCGCTGCTCTCCTGACATCTTCATCGACGCTCTCTCCTCTTGATGGCGGCCGTGCCGGCGGGCCTTGGCGCAGTACGGCGTCGATGCGCACGCAGCTGCCCGCTCTGATGCATTGGCGATGGGTTTTTGATGCTACCGTTAATAGACATGCGTGTCCATTAGTGATTGCGCGCGGCGAAGCGCCAAAGACGTTCGCCCCGTTCGCCCCGAGTGATCGCGCAACGATCCTGTCGAAGACGGTCCCTCGATACGTTTCGGCTTGCGCCGAAACACGAGCGACGAACGGCCCGCCACGAAGCGCGATCAGGAGTTCCGAGGACTAATCCAGATACGCGACGCCGGTGAGCGTCTCGGAAAGCGCCCAGAGCCGTCGCGCCAGCGCCGGGTCGCAGGCATTGCCACGACGCCGCGCCTTGGCCGGATAACCGCGCAGACCGGCAAAGCCATCCGGGCCGTAGTAGTCGTTGTGCTGCACGCCCGGCATGGTCGCCACGTACAGCGTCGGCAAGGCGCCCTGTGCCGCGGTGTTGATCAGGTATCGGCGCGCGATCGGCGCAATCACCGCATCCTCGAAACGCTGCTTGAAGCTGTCGGTGCGCGGCTTGATCGTCGTGTCGGCGCCGCCCGGATGGGCCGCGGCTGCGATCACGTCCGAGCCTTTCGCCGCCAGCCGCCGTGCCAGCTCGGTGACGAACAGCAGGTTGGCCTGCTTGCTGTTCGCATAACCGGCGAACGGCACATACGGCGTGCGCTGGTAGTCGAGATCGTCGAGATCGAGCTTGCCGCGCCAGTGGCCAAGGCTGCCGACCGTGACGATGCGCGCGCCCGGCGTCGCCAGGATGCAGTCGATCAGTCGGCCGGTCAGCGCGAAGTGACCGAAGTGGTTGGTGCCGAGGTGATTCTCGAAGCCGTCGACCGTGCGCCCGAACGGCGCGCCGAGAATGCCGGCATTGTTGATCAGCAGATCCAGCCGCGCGTGGCGCTGCCGGTAGGCGTCGGCAAACGCCTGCACCGATGCGAGGCTGGACAGGTCCAGCGTCATCAGCTCGGCATCGGCCTGCGGCACGCGCTCACGCAGCGTGTCCAGCGCCGCCGCGGCCCTGGCGGGACTGCGACAGGCCATGACCACTTTCGCGCCGGCACCGGCCAGTGCGATCGCCGTTTGCAGGCCGAGGCCGCTGTTGGCGCCCGTGACGACGGCGATGCGCCCGCTCTGCGGCGGCATCCGTTCGACAGTCCATTTCACGGTCAAGCGGGCTCCTTCCTCGAAACCGGCTTGCGGCGCGTGGCCGGACGTTTGTTCGCCGGCGCGGCCGGCGGCTTGCCCGACGAGGTCGCCGGCGTCGCCGGCACCGCGCTTGTCACCGCCCTGCTCGCAACGATGCCGACGCGGGCTTCGAGCGCGGCCAGTTCGTCCTCGAGATAGTCGAGCAGTCTTTGCATCTGCGGCACGGACTTGCGGCAGGCGATCAGGCCGAAGTCGACGTAGTCGTGCCGGCTGATCACGGTGATGTTCAGCGCCAGGGTGTCGAACAGCAGCGACGCCGGATACAGACCCGTCAGCCGCGCACCCTGCCAGTAGATGTCCTCGCGCGGTCCCGGCACGTGCGAGACCACGACACTGCCGAGCGCGTTGTGCTGCGAGCGACCGAACAGCATGTTCAGTGCGCCGGGCATCAGCATGGTGGCCGCATAGGCCATGACCTGCGCCGGAGAGAACGCCTGCAGGCGTTCCTTGTTCTTGTCCATGCAGCGCTTGATTGCCTGCAGGCGTTCGAGGGGATCTTCGACGTTGGTCGCCAGGTGCGCGATCGTGAAAGCGACCTCGTTGCCGAACGCGGTGTCGTCGCGACGGATCGAGATCGGCACGCCGGCGATCAGCGGCTTGTCCGGCAGCTGGCCGAGCGACAGCAGATAGCGACGCAGGGCGCCGCCGCACATCGCCAGCACCACGTCGTTGAGCGTGGCGCCGGCGGCCTTGCCGACCGCGCGCATGCGCGGCGTCGAATATTGCTGGGCGGCGAAGCGACGCGTGGCGCTGAGCTTGCTGTTGAGCAGCGAACGCGGCGCCTCGCCGGCCAGCGCGATGTCCGGATCGCCGTTGCGGAATTCGCGCAGGGTCTGCCGTACCCGGCGGATCACCGGCATCGCCGCGTTGACGCCTTCGCGCGCCATCAGCTTGAGGGCGCTGAAGCCCTCGACGGCCGGCACCGGAATCGGCATCGCCTGCATCTTGTTGCTCGCGGCGCCGACTTCCCAGGGCGGCGGCATCTCGGCCGACACGGCGCGATCGTTCGACATCGACTTCATCAGCATGCGGATGCCGGCCACGCCGTCGACGACCGAATGATGGATTTTCAGGTAGACCGCGATGCGGCCGTCCTCCAGCCCCTCGATCAGGTACATGCGCCACAGCGGATAGGCGCGATCGAGGTGCACGGAATGCACGCGCGAGACGACCGCCAGCAGCTCGCGGATGCGGCCCGGTTTGGGCAGGGACATGTGCACGAAGTGATGTGCGAGGTCGAAGTCGTCGTCCTCCTGCCAGTAATGCAGCCCGCGGCGCTGCGCGAGGCGCTGGTTGAAAGGCGGCACGGCCTGCACCGATTTCCCAAGGCGCTCGGCCAGCCGTGCGGCGAAATCCGGCGGCGCATCGGCTGGCGGCTCGAACAGCATCAGCATGCCGATGTGCAAAGGCTGGCGACGGCTTTCCAGACGCAGAAAGGCGTCATCGACGAGAGATAGTTTGCTCATGCCGGGGACCTCGGGATCGGATTTCGGGAGCGCGTCTTTTGTGGATCTGCTGCTCTTCACCAACATGATCGTCGAAAATGCTGCAGTCTGGAAACGAGCGGCGTTGACTGGCCGGGCGCGGCCGCTGGTCCCGCCGCGCCAGCCGGCGGAAACCGGAACCCGGCGTTGACAGTCCGGACGCGCTCGCGCAGCTTTGCCCGCACCACGATCCGGAACCCGAAAAC
Source organism: Solimonas terrae (assembly GCF_011067135.1). Lineage (GTDB taxonomy): Bacteria > Pseudomonadota > Gammaproteobacteria > Nevskiales > Nevskiaceae > Solimonas > Solimonas terrae. The sequence continues at coordinate 235,682 of NZ_JAAMOW010000002.1, read as the reverse complement.
CAATGACAGCCACAGCAAACGAAGTACCGGACCCGATCGGGGCCGCGCGCGGCCACCGCCTCGGCGACCTGCTGCGCCGCAGCGCCGCACGCGTGCCGGCCAGGACCGCGCTGGTCTACGGCGAGCAGCGTCTGAGCTTCGCCGCGCTCGACGAGGCCGTGAACCGCACCGCGCAGGCACTGGCGGCGCGCGGCATCGGCTGCCGCGATCATGTCGCGCTGCTGTCGCGCAACAACCTGTCGTTCGTCGTCATCCGCTTCGCCGTCGCCCGGCTCGGCGCCGTGCTGGTGCCGATCAACTTCATGCTGAATGCCGACGAGATCGCCTACATCCTCGGCAATGCCGAAGTCTGCGGCGTGATCGCCGAAGACGCGCTGGCCGAGGTGGCGGTGGCCGCCATCGCGCAGGCCGGGCTGACGCTCAAGGTCCGCGGCGTGATCCGCGACAAGGGCATCGCGCCGCCGGCCGGCTGGGAGTGTGCACAGGACTGGATGCAGCACGCCGACGCGACGGAGCCGGATGTGGCGATCGGCGACGACGAACCGGTGCAGATGCTCTATACCAGCGGCACCGAATCACGACCCAAAGGCGCCCTGCTCTCGGCCCGTTGCCTGTATGCGCACTACGCCAGCTGCATCATCGACGGCGAGATGCGCGGCGATGACATCTCGATTCATCCCATGCCGCTGTTCCATTGCGCGCAGCTCGACGCCTTTCTGACGCCGGATCTCTACCTCGGCGCGACCAGCATCATCCTGCCGGGCCCCGACCCGGCGACGCTGCTGCGGACGATCGCGCAGGAGCGCGTGACCAAACTGTTCTGTCCGCCGACGGTGTGGATCGCGCTGCTGCGCCACCCGGACTTCGACCGCAGCGACCTGTCGTCCCTGAAGAAGGGCTACTACGGCGCCTCGATCATGCCGCGCGAGGTCATCCGGGAACTCAGCACCCGCCTGCCGCAGGTCCGGCTGTTCAACTTCTACGGGCAGACCGAGCTGTCGCCCTGCGCCACCGTGCTGCGGCCCGAAGACCAGCTGCGCAAGCTCGGCTCGGCCGGCCAGCCGGTGCTGAATGTCGAAACCCGCATCGTCGACGACGACGATCGGCCCGTGCCGCCCGGCACGGTCGGCGAAATCGTCCACCGCAGCCCGCACGTGATGCTCGGCTACTGGAAGAACCCGGAGAAGACCGCCGAGGCTTTTCGCAACGGCTGGTTCCACAGCGGCGATCTCGGCGTGATGGACGACGAGGGTTATCTGAGCGTCGTCGACCGCAAGAAGGACATGATCAAGAGCGGCGGCGAGAACGTTGCCAGTCGCGAGGTCGAGGAAACGATCTTCACGCACCCCGCCGTTTCCGAAGTCGCCGTGTTCGGCGTTCCGCATCCGCGCTGGATCGAAGCCGTGATGGCCGTGGTCGTGCCGCGCGCCGGACAGGTGCTCGACGCCGAGACCGTCATCGCTCACTGCCGCGAACGCATCGCCGGCTTCAAGACGCCGAAGCACGTCGTGATCGTCGAGCAACTGCCGAAGAACGCCAGCGGCAAGATCCTCAAGCGGGAGTTGCGCGAGCGCTACGCCGGGAACACGACCGCCGCCAACCCAGCCTGAGCGCGCCAGCGTCGCTGCAAGATCCGTCGTTGCGAGGCCGTACCGCAATCGCGGCGATCCAGATGGCGATCAGCAAACCCATTCATAAGAAATTGAACCCAGACCGTGCGTACTCCGTCTATCCCGTGACGTTCACCGGGACGCAACAGGGCAAAGTTGTCGTGTACAAGGGTACCCGGACGCTGACGCTGCACAAAGCACAGGGAAGCTGGCAATTCACGGGCGATGCGTCGGCGCGGGGCGTGAACGGGTTGTAGTGGCTGGTGCAGGCCATGCGCGTGGACACTTGCCACGGAAGACCGATTCCGGCGCCAGCCCGGTCGAGGCTTGTCGAACATGAACTCAGCTGTTCGGCCGCGCCCACGCCGCGGCCACCGTCAATTCTGAGGAGGCGCGCGATGGCCAAATACCTGATCTCGTTCCCTAGCGCGGCGATGGTCGTATCGGACAGCGAACGGGAAGCGGCGGGCCGCGATGCGCATGCCGCGATCGAGGAGGCAAAGGCCGCCGGGGTTTACGTGTTCGGCGGCGGAATCGACGAAGACGTGCCGCCCGTGCTCGTGTCGGCGGACGGCTCGGTTGCAAGCGGTGGCTATCCCTGGGCGCCGGCGCTGAACGGCGGTTTCACGGTACTGGAACTGCCGTCGCGCGATGACGCCGTCGCGTGGGCGGCGCGTATCGCCCGGGCCTGTCGCTGCGACCAGGAACTGCGTGTCTTCGGGCTCGACCCGCAATCGTGAGGGCGAAACCTGAAATGGAACATCGAGTGCGGTTCAAGCGTTCATTCAAGCCGACGCCGCTTTGCGATGCTGCCGAGTTCAAGCTTTGAACCGTTTTCCAGGAGGATTTGAGAATGAGCGAGTTGACGATCTGGACCTACGACTGGGTGCCCGAAATGCCTCGCGGCTTTGTACGTGACCTGCGTCTGCGATGGGCGTGCGAGGAAGCGGGCCTTCCCTACACGGTGCAGACGGTGCCGTTCGACGGCCGCGAGACCAACCATCTGGAGCGCCAGCCGTTCGGACAGGTGCCGTTCCTGAGCGACGGCGATCTGCAAATCTTCGAAAGCGGCGCCGGGCTCCTGCACCTTGCACGGAAAAGCGACCGGCTGATGCCGCGCGATGCGGCGGGCGAAGCGCAGACGCTGCAATGGGTCATTGCCGCTCTCAATTCGATCGAGATGGTGAGCGTCCCGTGGTGGTTTCTGACGATTTCCGGCGCCGCCGACAATGCGTTCACCGGCTGGGTGGGCAAGCGTCTTGATCAGCTGGAGAATGTTCTGGGCCAGCGCGAGTGGCTCGCCGCCGATCGCTTCACGGTTGCGGACCTGCTGATGGCCGATGTCCTGCGCGTGCCGACGCTGCGCGCGTTCGGCACGCGCCCCGCCTCGGAAGCCTACGTGGCGCGTGTCGCCAGCCGCCCGGCATTCACGAAGGCGTATGACGATCAGATCGCGCATTTCGCACTGGCCGACGAAAAGCGGGCTTGATCGGCGCTCCGCTGCACCTCGCGATCTTGCCCCGCTGCCGCTTAATCCGGGCACCGCCCCCTCATCAACGACGCTCTCTGACCATGAATGACAACGAGTGGATCCCTGTCTCGCACGAGAATTGCCAAGAGCTTGCCGGCCCGTTCTATCACGGCACAAAAGCCGGACTCGCGATCGGTGAGTGGCTGGTCGCCGGGCAGAAGTCCAACTTCGAGGACGGCCGGATTTCCAATCACATCTACTTCTCGACGCGTCTGGAGTCCGCAATCTGGGCGGCGGAGCTGGCGATGTCGCTGGCGGGTCTGGACGGCCGCGGCTACATCTACCTCGTCGAACCGAGCGGGCCGTTCGAGGACGATCCGAATCTGACGAACAGGAAATTTCCCGGCAATCCGACGGCGTCCTATCGCACGCGCGAACCGCTGAAGGTGGTCGGCATCGTCGAAGACTGGGCGGGGCACCCAGCCGAGGTGTTGCAGGGCATGCTCGATTCCCTGGCAAACCTCAGGCGCCGCGGCCTCGCCGTCATCGAAGATTAGGGAAGAACTGAATCAGCCCCCAGCGCGTCATTGCGGAGAGGCGGAGGCGACGACGCAATCCAGCATCCCGCGACGCAAACGAGACATCCGGATCGCCGTAGCTGTCACGCGGCCTCGCGATGACGGACCTGTTCGGCGTTTCCGACCATCACAACCGCCGGATCGCGCTCGTCCCGTTTCAGCCATTGGCGGCGGCGGCTGCCGGCAGCCGGCAGCCGATGCCGTCGCTCCGCACGCGATGCAGGAATGCGAGGATGTCCGGCCGCAGGCGCTCGGGCCGGGTGCGCAGCTCGATCAGCGAACGGGCGACCAGCACCTCGGCGTTCGGCATGTGGCGGCGCAGCGCGCGGGCGTCGGCCAGCGCGTGCAGCGGATCGCCGGCGTGGCCGATGACCAGCGTCGGCTGCTGAACGTGGCGACGGCGACGCTGCGACGGCACGATCGGCCCGACCAGCACGCCGTGCAGGACGGCGCGGATGACTTCGGGGTCGGAGCGGCCGGCGACGATCGCGCTGTTGAGCAGCGGATACGGCGACTCCGGCAGCCAGCGCATGAAGCGCGTCAGGAGGCGCCAGACCGGCCGCGCGTAATGCGTGGTCAGCATCAGCGGCACGAGGAACAGCGCGGCGGCGGGCACGCCGCTTTCGGCGACCGGCATTTCCAGCAGCAGGGCGCGCACGCGGTGCGGCGCGATGCAGGCCGCGGTCAGCGTCGTCACCGCGCCCAGCGACAGGCCGCCGAGGATCGCGCGTTCGATGCCGAGATGATCCATCAGGCCGAGCAGCTGTTCGGCGTAGAAATCGACACGGTGCTCGGCGGCCCTGGTCGGCTTGTCGCTGCGGCCGTGGCCGAGCAGGTCGAGCAGGATCACGCGATAACCTTCGGCCGCCAGCCAGGTCGCGACATCGCGGTTGCAGTGCGTGTTGAGCAGGATGCCGTGCACGAGGATGATCGGCTCGCCTTCATCCGGGCCGTAGACTTCGTAGGCCAGCCGATAGCCGCCATGCTCGAACGATGCTTCACGATCGGGCATCGAGCGTGCGGCGGACCGTTCGCGCAGCGCCGACATCAGCAGGCGCGGCATCTTCATGCGCCGCCCTTGCGCGCCATCTCGAAGCTGCGACGGATGTGATCGGGCTGGCCCATCGGCACCGGCGGCAGGATCCACGGATCCTTCGTCGTGTCGCGGATCGCGGCCATGTGCGCCTCGACTTCGTCGATCGTCCATGACGGCCGGTAGACGCCCGGCGTCTCGGCCAGATACATGCGCGACAGCCGGCCGGCCATCGCGCTGAGGATTTCGCCGCTGACATTGCATCGCTCGTGGCACATCCACGCGACCAGCGGTGCGACCAGTTCCGGCCCCATCGGCGGATAGACCGAAGTGTCCAGGCCTTCGGCCATGCGCGTCACCGCGCCCGGCGCAATGATGTTGCACTTGACGTCGTGCTCGGCGCCTTCGAGGCCGGCGACATTGCACAGGCCGATCATGCCGGTCTTCGAAGTCGCGTAATTGACGACCTGCTTGTTGCCGTACAGGCCGCTGACCGACGAGGTCAGCACGATGCGGCCGTAGTGCTGGTCGCACATGCGCGGGAAGGCCTCGCGCACGACGTGGAAGGCACCGCGCAGATGCACGTCGAGCACGGCATTGAAATCGTCGTAGCTCATTTCGCGCAGCGGCGCGCGACGCACGTTGCCGGCGTTGTGGATGAGGATGTCGATACGGCCGTAGTGATCGAGCGCCGACTGGATGATGGCGCGGCCACCTTGCTCGGTCGCCACCGAATCGGTATTCGCGACCGCCTCGCCGCCGGCGGCCTTGATCGCGTCGACGACTTCCTGCGCCGGACCGACGTCGGCGCCCTCGCCCTTCAGGCTGCCGCCGACATCGTTGACGACGATCCGCGCGCCGAGGCTGGCGAGCAGTTCGGCATAGGCACGCCCGAGGCCGCGACCGGAACCGGTGATGACGGCGACACGCTGGTCGAATCTCAGCTCGGACATGCAGTTTTCCTCAGGGCAATTTGTGTGACCGGCCGCCTCTGCGGGCGGCGCCAACGGGGTCGGCGGGTGTCGCCGTCAAATCAACAGCGCTGTCCAATGATCGGCGAATCGCGGCCGGGCGACAACCTCGCCGCCCCGACGCTGGCCGGCGCCGTGCAGGCCCGTGGCCGACGCCTGCAGGGGCTTCGCACGACGCGGCGCGCCATGCGGCGGCGGCGCATTTCAGCCGACGACCTTGCTGTCGCGCAGCTGCGCGATCCGTTCTGCCGACAGGCCCAGCACCTCGCCGAGAATCTCGTCTGTGTGCTGGCCGAGCACCGGCGGCGCGGTCGGCACCGGCTGCGGATCGCCGGGAAAGCGGATCGGCCGGTTGACGATCGGAATCCTGCCGAGCACCGCGTGCTCGGTCTCCACGACCAGCTCGCGGGCGACTGCCTGCGGCTGCGCGAGGGCCTCGCGGATGCCCAGGATCGGCGCGTTCGGCACCTGGTGTTCCGACAGCAGCGCTTCGAGTTCGGCGACGGTCTTCTGCCGCGTCCGTTCCGAGATCATCTCGTTGACGAGCGCGCGCTGATCGCGACGTTTCTGCAGCGTGTCGAAGCGTGGATCGAGCATCTGCTCGTCCATGCCCAGCGCCTTGCAGATGCGCGCCCAGAACGCATTGGTCAGGCAGGCGATGATGATCGAGCCGTCGCTGGCGGGAAACACGCCGTAAGGCACCAGATTCGGATGCTGCGAGCCCTGCGGCTTCGGGTCTTCGCCGGTGAAGAACGCCAGCTGCGCGAGATAGCCGAGCATGCCGACCAGGCCGTCGAGCAGGCTGACGTCGATCAGGCGCCCGCGGCCGGTGACGCTGCGTTCGTGCAGTGCGGCGAGAATGGCGATCGGCCCGTTGATGCCGCCGACCAGATCGCCGAGCGGGATGCCGAGCTTGGTCGGCAGACCGCCCGGCTCGCCGTTGACGCTGAGCGCGCCGGACAGCGCCTGCACGACGATGTCGAACGACGGCTTGTCGCGCAGCGGACCGGTCATGCCGAAACCGGAGATCGCGCAGTAGATCAGACGCGGATTGAGTGCCGACAGGGTTTCGTAGCCGAGACCGAGACGGTCCATCACACCCGGCCGGTAGTTCTCGACGACGATGTCGCATTGGGCGGCCAGATCCTTGGCGAGCGCGACACCGGCCTCGGTCTTGAGATCGATGACGATGCTTTTCTTGCCGCGGTTGCCGCTGATGAAGTAGTGGCTGACCTCGTCACGGAACGGCGGAAACGTGCGGGTGTCGTCGCCGGTGCCGGGCGGTTCGATCTTCAGCACCTCGGCGCCGAGATCGGCCAGCGCCATGGTCGCTGCCGGACCGGCCAGCACGCGCGTGAAGTCGAGCACGCGGATGCCCTGCAGCGGGCCGGCCCAGGTTTTGGCGTTTGCGTCGGACATGATGAAGACGGGCCTCGGCAGGAAAACGACAATCCTTACAGAAAGCGCTGACCCGGTCCGTCAGCGCAGAACGACGCGGGTCGCGCGCAGCCTTGGCCGCAAGGCCAAGGCGCGCTCCTGCCATCGGCAGCGATTTCTCGCATCACCCTGTGCATGAGCGCCCCATGGGCGCGACCCTCGCACGACGATCAAATGAGCGGATGAAACGCCGGAGAAGCGTAGCGAGCGAAGGCAGGTCGCGCGAGGACGGATCACAGCAAGCGCAACGTACATCAGTACGTGAGCATTGCGAGCACCGCCCTCGCGCGAGGGTGAGCACGACCGAAGCACCGCTTCGCAGCGTGTGAACGCGCGCAGCAGCTTGTTCGGCGTTTCAGCCGCGGCTCGGCAGCTCGACGATGGCCACGCCGCTCGCCGACAGCTCGTCACGATGCGTGATCGCCTTCTGGCTGATCTCGACGAAGTACTTGCCGTTCTCGACGAACTTGCGGGTGACCACACCGTCGATGAAGATCACGTCGCCGTCCGGATTGTGACGACGGATCTGGCACTTGCTCTTGACGAGGAAGCCGTCGTCGCCCATCCAGTTGGTGAGCTGGTGCGTCAGCCACGAGCAACGCTCCGGACCGTAGTCGTAGGCACCCGGGGCGCCGACTTCCAGCGCGAAGGCCTCGTCCCAATGCACGCGTTCCGGGCAGTCCGGCACGTTGAAGCGGTTCTTGATGCCCAGGCCCGGATGCTTGGACTGCATCTTCCAGGCGAGCTTGTTGGCGCGGATGTAGAGGCCGCCCCAGCCCTGCGCGTAACCGATGAAGCCGGTCACCGTCATCGGGCCTTTCATCATGCGCGGAATCTCTTCGCCTTCCTTGACGTCTTCCCAGTAGCGCGTGTTCGCGCCACGGATTTCCTCGGCGGCGTAGAGCTTGTACCACTCGGCCAGCTGCTCGTCGGTGAACGGCACGACCTTGCCCTTGGTCTCCGTGTACTTGGTGCCGCGTTCGCGCGCTTCGTCGCGATCGGTACGGAACACCCAGGAATCGCACTCGGCAACCTTCTCGCCCTGACGGAAGAAGTCGACGTGATAGATCTGCTGGAACGAGCGGCCGGCAAAACGGGTCTGGTGCTCGACCAGATCCTTGAGATAGGCCTGCGTGGTGATGATGTCGCCGCGCAGCACCGGCTTGTGCCAGGTCCAGTCGGCGCCGGCCCACATCGCGTGCACGCCGGACAGGCCGCCGCAGTAGCCGGACACGATGCGGCTCAGCGAGAACAGGAAGCTCGGCAGCGCGACGACCGTGCCGTACCTGGTCTTGGCGGCGTAGGCCGGATCGCACCACAGCGGGTTGTCGTCGCCGATGCCGTGCGCGTAGTGACGGATGCCGTCGCGCGTGGCTTCGTAGTTCCAGGGCTCGACCGTGTCGGTGATCGGCACGCCGATGCGACGCCGCAGGTCGGCGAGTCCTTCTTCAGTGATCTTGGGAAAGCGATTGGTACCGTCAGCCATGTGGTTTCTCCTGGGAATCTGTCAGTTGATCTTCGCTTGCGCAGCCTCGCGGTCGCGCAGGACCTTGCGATGAACCTTGCCTGCCGGGGTCTTCGGCAGTTCGCTCACGAACGTGATGTGTCGCGGAAATTCGTGCTGGCTGAGTCGTTCGCGGGTGAACGTCTTCAGCTCGTCGATGTAGTCGTCGCTGGCGGCACGATCGGAGACGATGAAGGCCTTGGCGACCTGGCCGCGAACCGGATCGGCGACGCCGATCACCGCCGCCTCGCGCACGTCGGCATGCTTGAGCAGCGTCGCTTCGATCTCGACCGCGCTCATGGTCCAGCCGGCGGAGATGATCACGTCGTCGGCGCGTCCGCAGTGATAGAGATAGCCCTCGTCGTCGACCTTGGCGAGATCCTTGGTGGTCTCCCAGTGATCGCGCTTCCACAGCATCAGTTCGCCGACTTCGCCCGGCGCGGTCTGGCCGCCGTCCGCCTTCTGCACCTGCAGCTTCAGGCCGGGGACCGGCTTGCCGAGCGAACCGGGTTTGACGACGAAGTCTTCGGCGCCCGGATAGTTGACGAGCACGACGCCGATCTCGGTCGTGCCGTACATGCTGCAGGCCGGCACGTGGAAGGTCTGGTCGATGAACTCCAGCGTCGCCGGGTCGATCGGCTCCCCGGTGAACGACAGCTTCTTGAAGAAGAACCCGAACTCGGACGCCCTGCCGGTGTTCTTCATCATGCGGTAGTGCGTTGCCGCCGCCGACATGTTGGTGATCCTGTAGTCCTGCAATGCCTTCATCAGCCGCACCGCGTCGAAGCGGCCGGCGAAGGTGCCGGTGGTGACGCCGAGGCCGAGCGGCGCCAGGGTGCCGTGCCAGAGGCCGTGACCCCAGGCCGGCGACGACGGGCAGAAGTATTCGTCGCCGGGACGGATACCGGTGCCGTACAGCGCCGCGAACATCAGCGTGACCAGCGACTTGTGCGTGTGCTTGACCGCCGCCGGCAGCTCGCGCGTGGTGCCCGAGGTGTACTGGAACACCGCCATGTCGTCGGCGCGGGTTCTGGCCTCGAAGCGATCCGGCAGGTCCGCCATCTGCGCGAGCAGCGCATCGTCGGCAACGATCACGCGCACACCGTCGACCTGGCTGGCGATCTCCGCTTTTTCGGCATTGGTGATCAGCAGCTTCGGCTTGCAGTCGTCGACCCGCAGACGCAGGCCGTCGAGGCCGAACAGCGTGAACAGCGGCACGCTGATCGCACCCATCATCATCGCGCCGAACAGACTCAGATAGAACGGCAGCGACGGTTCGAGCATGAAGGCGATGCGATCACCCGGCTGGACGCCGTTCTTCACCAGCCAGTGCGCGAAGCGCGCCGAGCCGGCGGCAATCGCATCGAAGCTCAGGATCTCGTCGTGACCGTCGGCATGCGCGATACGCACGGCGGTACGGCCTGAACCGTCGGCATGCCGCGTGATGGATTCATGCGCGATGTTGAAGAACTCGCGGTTGCCGTCGAACAGATCCCAGAGCGCCTGCGAATTGGCGTGAGCCTGGGCATCGGCATAGCGGGTGTATTCGGTGAGCTTGGGCATCGGGACGGTCACGGGTTCGACGCCACGGCAGGCCGCGGCGTCATTCGGAGGCGACGAAGCATGCCGGAATCGTCGCGTCATTTCAAATATAGAATAATATTCTGTATATTGAATACCTGAAGCACATCGACGATCGCCGCAGAACCCCGACTGAATGCCATGACCGAACGAAAGCAGCGCAGCCCGCGACCGGACAAGGAACTCGCGAAAGCCGTGGAGGCCAGCAAGGCGCCGGCCATCTCGCGCGCCGCCGCCGTGCTGCGCCTGCTCGGCAAAAGTCACGCACCGCTGGGCCTGCAAGCCATCGCCCGCGAACTGGGGCTGGTGCCAAGCACCTGCCTGTACGTGCTGCGGGCGCTGGTTGCCGAGGAATTCGTCGCCTTCGACGCCGACACCAAGCGCTACTCGCTGGAAGCCGGCGTGCTGACGCTGGCCCGCGACTGGCTGACGCGCAACCGGTTCAACGATCTCGCGCAGCCGATGCTGGATCGCATGAGCCGCAGTTTCGAGGTGACGATGCTGGGGGTGCACATCGTCGGTCTCGACCACATCGTCGTCGTCGCCTCGTCGCAGTCCGGCAACAACTTCCAGCTCAGCACCCAGATCGGCAGCCGCTTCCCAGCCCTGATCAGCGCCACCGGGCGCTGCATCGCGGCGTTCGGCGGTCATTCCGACGAAGAACTCGAATCACGCTTCCGGACGCTGCGCTGGGACGAACCGCCGAGCTTCGACGAGTGGCGTGCGCAGGTCGAGCAGACGCGCCGGCAGGGCTTCGCGATCGACGCCGGCAACTACATCGCCGGCGTCACCGTGCTCGCCGCGCCGGTCTGGAAAACCCGCGCCAGGATGAGCCATGCCCTGGTCGCGATCGGCATCGGCGGCGCGCTCCAGCGCAACGGCCTGCCGGCGCTGCAGAAGGAACTGGCCGGCGCGGCGCGCGGCCTGTCGGAGCAGCTCGGCGGCGTGGCGTGACCGCCACCGTTCGTCCCGAGTGTTTCGGCAAAGCCGAAACGTATCGAGGGACGGCTGCGACATCGGCCCCTCGATACACCGCAGGCTGCGCCTGCGGCACTCGGGGCGAACGGCTTTCATGGGCGCCCTCGCGTTGTCAACGCCATTGTTGATTAACGCCGTCTCCCCTATCCTGTACCGCGCATCGACGCGCCGCGCCTGAAGCCACCGCGTCCGCAAGCCGACAAACAGGAGAACACATGCCCAGGTTCACGCCGGAGACCGCGGTCATCGCGCTCGAGCTGCAGCAGCTCGTCGCCGAATTTGCCAACGATCTGGACTTCAACGACGGACTGAACATCTGGAGTTTCTACGCCGAGGACGGCGAATTCGCGGTCGGCGACTTCACGTACAAGGGCCAGGCGGCGATCCGCAAGTTCTACAGCGATCGCAAGGAACGGATGCTGCCCTCGCTCAAGGACGGTATCCGCGTCGCCGCGCACACGTTCCTCAATCTGCGCGTCGCGGTCGATGGCCGGGATCGCGGCGTGGTGCATTTCACCAACGTCAATTACGGCGGCGAAGGCAAGCCGCCGCAGCTCGGCACGATCACGCCGGCGATGGTGACCGCCTGCCGCATGGACTTTCGCCGCGAGGCCGACGGCGAATGGCGCATCACGCGTTTCTCCGGCTCGCCGCTGTTCGTCGGCGACGACCCGGTGACCAAGCGCATGCTGCTGAAAAACGACGGCAAGAGTTGATCGTCGGCGGGCGCGGCGACGCGCGCGCCATGCAACACGAAGCGCACCGGCAGGCAAGCGGGCACGCCGGCGCATCTGGGAAAATGCGGCATACAGGCGTCCGCGCCTGCCGCGCGGCGAACGAAAGAATGCAAGGAGTGAGTCCATGAAGCTGGCCCTGCCGGACGACAGCGTCCCCGTCCAGGAAATGTTCGAAGGATTCTTCGCGGCGGAGTCGACTTCCGCACGCGTACGCGCCGCCGAGCCGGTCGGTTTCGACGCCGCGCTGTGGCGCGAACTGGTCGCCACCGAAGCGCCGTTCATGCGTCTGTCGGCGGACGCAGGCGGTGGCGGCATGAGCCTGTTCGACTGCTGCCTGATGATGGAACAGGCCGGTCGCCGGCTCGCGTCGGCGCCGCTCGCGGAGGCGGTCGTCGCGCTGCGCATGCTCGGCGAACTCGGCGGCGATGTCGCGGCGCAGTGGATCGACAAGGTCCGCGACGGCGAGACGGTGCTGACGCTGGCGCTGCACGAGACCCGCGCCGGAACCGCGCAACTGGTGTCCGGCGCCGCCGTGGCGAAAGGCATCCTGACGTATGACGGTCGCGAATTCGCGATCGAGGTGCCGGCCGCGGCGCTTGCCGCGCCGGCGACGCTCGGCGGTTCCGGCATCGGCGTGTTCGAGCCGGGTCGGGGCCAGCGCCTGGTCGTCGCCAGCGGCGCCGACGCCGCGAAGATCTGGGCGGCCGGCCTCGAGGAATGGAAGCTGCTGACCGCAGCCGCGCTGATCGGCCTGTCCAAAGAAGCGCTGGCGATGGCGGCGGCCTACGCCTGCGAGCGCATCGCATTCGGCGTGCCGATCGGCACCAACCAGGGCATCGCCCATCCGCTCGCCAACGACGCGATCGACGCGGACGGCGCCGGCATGCTGCTGTGGTGGACGCTGCGCGCGATCGCCGACGGGCACGAGGAAGCTGCCGCCAGCGTCTCGATGCTGTACTGGTTCGCCGCGCGCACGGCGACCAGCAGCGTGGCACACGCGCTGCACACCTTCGGCGGCTACGGCCTGTCCAACGAATACGACATCCAGCTCTATCACCGCCGCGCCAAGAACTGGGCGCTGATGCTCGGCGATCCGCAGATCGAACTTGCGCGCGCCGGCCGCCGCCTGTTCCTCGGCGAACGCGCGACGTTGCCGGACACCGGCGCCGTCGAGGTCGACTTCTATCCGCCGGAGGGCGGCGAAGCGCTGGCCGAGGAGACCCGCGCGGTGTTCAAGCGCGTCATCGATCCGGCCCGGCACAACCTCGTCGACCACAACTTCGAATCGCACGACTGGGAAGTGCATCGCGCGCTCGGCGCGGCAGGCCTGCTGTATCCGGACTGGCCGGTGAAATGGGGCGGTCGCGGCGCCGATGCGGCGTCGACGCGCGCCAGCCTCACGGTCTGGCAGGAGATCGGCTACGCCGGCCTGCCGCGCAGCACGACCTCGATGATCGGTCACGTCGTGCAGAAGACCGGCAAGCCGGAACTGCAGGAAGAAGTGCTGTTGCGCATGGGCCGCGGCGAGATCAGTGCCTGCCTCGGCTACACCGAACCGTCAGGCGGCTCCGACGTGTTCGCCGCCAAGACGCGCGCGGTGCGCGACGGCGGCGACTGGATCATCAACGGCGCGAAGATGTTCACGTCCGGCGCCGAACTCGCCAGCTACGTGATCCTGATCACGCGCACCGATCCCGATGCACCGAAGCACAAGGGCATCACCGTGTTCCTGGTGCCGATGGACAAGCCCGGCATCGAGATCACGCCGGTGCACACCTTCATGGACGAGCGCACCAACGCGACCTTCTATTCCGACGTGCGCGTCGAGGACAAATACCGGCTCGGCGAAATCAACGGCGGCGCCAAGGTGCTGGCGTCGGCGCTGAGCATGGAGCAGAGCGGCGGCTACTATCACATCCTCATGCGCGAGATGGCCGACGAAGTCGCCGGCTGGGCGCGCGGTGAAACGCGCAACGGCAAGCCGCTGATCGAGGACGACAGCGTGCTGGCGCGTCTTGCCAGGGTCTATGCCGACGCCCGCATCAGCGAAGTGCTGTCCGGCCGCGTGCTCGGCACCAAGCTCGCCGGCCTGCCGGATCTCGCGTTCGGCCCCGCAGCGAAGGTGTATTCGACCGAAGCCTTCATCGCCGATTCCACCGACCTGATCGATCTCGCCGCGCCGAAATCGCTGCTGCGCGGCCAGGAAGGCCTCGGTCTGGTCGAGAAGGGCTATCGCCATTCGACCGCGACGACGATCTACGGCGGCACCAGCGAAGTGCTGCGCAGCATGGTGGCCGAACGTCGCCTCGGGCTGCCGCGCAGCCGCGCCTGAGATTGGAACGGCGCCGGGGCGCACCGTCGTCCCGGCTTATCGCTCGCTGGGCGGCGGCTCGTCCTGCCAGGCGTCGCCGCGGCGGCGAAACACCTCGGCGATGCGCTGCCAGTGCGTCTCGCCGTTGTTCTTGAACAGGAAGCTGAAGCGCGTCGCGTTGCGGAATTCCAGCACTTCGACGCCTTCCGGACCGGCTTGATAGGTGTAGCCGGCCTCGGCGGGGATGAACATGCCGTCGCCCTTGCGCAGAATCTGCGCCCCCATCTGCAGCTCGCCGGCCATCACGTAGTACAGACAGTCGGTGTCGTGGCTGTGACGCGGCAGGATGTAGCCGCTCTTGAACCAGACATAGGTCAGGCTCATGCCGCTGTCGCCCGGTTCGCGGAACAGCAGCACGGTCCTGGAGCCGTGATTCGGATCGCCGCTGGCATTGGCGGCATCGAGAACCTTCAGTCCGGCCATGACACCCGCGTCAACGCCGAGCACCGGCATGTGATCCTGCACCGGGCTTGCGTCCCGTGCATGAAAGAACTGCAGGCGCTTGCGAGGTGGCCGGGTCTTCGCTTCCGGCGCCGCTTCGTTTTCATCGGGCTTCGACGTCATTCGGACTCCTGATGGCCTCGCCGAGCTGCGAGCGTAGGTGCACGCCACGCAGACGGCAAACCGCGGCAGGCGCGCGCCGCCGAACTTGCGGCCGCAGGCGGAACGATGCTGGGATGACGCCTTGATCGCCTGATCGACTATTCGAGGAGCCGGGGCCGGCATGACGCAGACTCGCAGGATGGGGGTGGAAGGTTCCACGCGGCGCACGCTGTTCGTCGATGCCGCCGAGGCGCTGTTGCGCAGCGAAGGCTACATGAGCCTCTCGGCGCGCCAGGTCGCCGCCAGGGCCGGGCTGAAAACGCAGCTGCTCTACTACTACTTCCGCACGATGGACGATCTCGTTCTCGATGTCGTCCGCCGCATCAACGCGCGTCGCCTGCAGAAGTTCGAGGAGGCGCTGGCCGCGCCCGAGCCGCTGCGCGCGCTCTGGGAACTGAACAGCGATCCGTCCGGCGCCGCGATGTCCGCCGAGCTGACCGCGATGGCCGGCCACCGCGAAGCGGTCCGCACCGAGATCGTCCAGGCCGCGCAGCACTTTCGCGCACTGCAGGTCGAGGCGGCGACCCGCCTGCTCGGCAAGCAGGCCGGCAAGGACTATCCCGCCGCCGGCATCGTCATGATCGCGATCGGCGTGGCGCGCACCATGGTTTCCGAATCCTCGCTCGGCCTCACGGACGGACATCGCGAAGCGCAGATGATCATCGAACGACTGCTGCAGGCGTTCAGCAAGGGCTGACGCAAACAGACATCAGTGTTGATTTGATCCGTCGTCGCGACGATGCTAATGTAGTGTTCAGCATTTGGGCGCATCGGCCGCCCGCGCCCGTTTCCGTCCGCTTTCGATGCCGCGATACCGACGCGCGATCCGCCCGGAAATTCCAGCCGAACACCAGATTGTCGCGGAGGAGAACCGCCCATGAGCCTGAAAGTCGAAGCGATCAAACCGGCCGTCGGTGCCATCGTCCACGTTGATCGTTCGCAGATCCTGGGCAAGGCGGTCGCGCGGAAATGCCTGGAACTGATCGAGCGGCACGGCGTGGTGGTGTTCCCGCGCGCCGGCCTCGACAACGAAGAGCAGAAAATCTTCACCGACAATCTCGGCGCCAGCGTCAGTTTCACCAGCAACGCGCCCGGCAGCGGCGACAAGTCCGGCGGCTACAACATCACGCTCGATCCGAAGATCAACAACGAGCCGGAATACGTGCAGGGCACGTTCTTCTGGCACCTCGACGGCATGCCGATGGCGAACATCGCGCCGCCGAAAGCCAGCGTGCTGTCGTGTCGCAGGAAGTCGGCGACCGGTGGCCAGACCGAGTTCGCCAGCACCTTCGCCGCCTACGACGCACTGAGCGAGGAAGACAAGGCGGAATACGGAAGGCTGACGGTCGTGCACAGCCTGGTCGCCGGCGTTCGCGAGGTGAAGGCCTTCGACGAGCTGCAACCGCACATGCGCACGCGCAAGGCCGAACGTCCGCTGGTGTGGACCTACCCGTCCGGGCGCAAGGCGCTGCTGATCGGCTACACCGCGGATGAAGTCGTCGGCTGGCCCAAGGCGGAAGGCCGCGCACTGTTCGCCCGTCTGCTGGAATGGGCCGCGCAGCCGGCCTTCTCCTACCGCCACCAGTGGCAGGAAGGCGATCTGGTGGTGTGGGACAACTGCGGCGCGCTGCACCGCGTGATCCCGTACTCGAAGGATTCCGGCCGCCTGATGCATCGCACGTCCGTCGCCGGCGCTGAACTGGCGGCCTGAGCCACAGCGGGTCCGGCGCCCGGCGCGTATCGCCGATCGGCGCTACCAGCGCAGGCCGTCGGCGCGGGCAACGATCGGGCGTTCGTACGACGGGTCCTGGCCGTCCCAGCGCGCCTTCAGGAAACCCTTGATGTTGTTCGAATGGACCCAGCTGGCGTCGGCGTCGGCGGTCATCTCGATCGTGCAGCGCCGGATGCGGATGCGCCACTCGCCGCCGCGCTTTTCGAGCTGATCGAGATAGCGGCCGAAGGCGATCGTCGTGGTCTTGTCGTCCTGCCAGAACAGGCCGCCGACCACGTAGGACTCGCAATAGGCGGTGTCGCCGTCGAGTTCGCAGAGATGGTTGGTGATGTTGTGGCTGGTCATGTTGAACAGCGCGCGGTGTCCGGCGTTGGCGCGTGCCGGGTAGTCGGGCGCCTGCGTGACGTTGGCACCATGCTCGTCGATACCGTCCTCCCACCAGCAGCCGGCGATCTGCGTGGCGTCCTGCCGGTCGCGCGCGCGGCATTCGCGCTGGATGCAGTCGAGGATCGCCTGGCGGTCCTTCAGTTGCTGGACATCGCGCTTGAGCTGCGCGAATTCGGTTTCATCGATCATCGACGGATACTCCTTATGGAAGCTGCGAACAAGCGACGCGAGCGAAGGCAGGGCGCGTGAGGAGGCAGCGCAGCAGCGTGTTCGGAGTGTCCTCAGCGGATCACCAGCGGGTACTGCACACGCGGCACGACCTTGTGCGTCTCGCGATACGATGGTGGCTGGCGACCGCCTTCGTCTTTGATGCCGTACTTCACCGCCATCTCGGCGCCGATCACGGTCTGGCCGCTGAGCTCGGCGAGCTGCGGATCGTGATACAGCGCCCGGATCACATGACCGGTGAACTCGGGGGTTTCGGCGGACTCGGCAAGATGGCCGTACTTCGTCGGGTCGGCGGCGATGATGGCCTGCAGCCGATCGGTCAGCACGGCACCCATCCAGATCGACAGCGACGCGACCCGCGATTGCGCGTGCCGGAAATCGACCGCCATGTCCGCTGCCAGCTTGTCGAGGCCGGCCTTGTGCGCGCCGTAGGCCGGGCCCATGGCGTAGTGCACCGCGCCGGACGCCGAGGTGAACACGATCAGGCCGCGATCCTGCGCGATCATGGTCAGTGCCGCGCAGCGGCTCGCGACGTAGCCGGAGCGCACGCCGACGCTGATCATGTCGGCCAGATGCAGCGGCTTCTCCCAGAAATTTCCCGGATGGTTGAGCTCGTCGTGCACGGCCGCGGCGTTGTTGACGAGGATGTCGAGGCGGCCCTGCTCGCGTCGCACTTGACCGAACAGGGCCTCGATCTCGGCATCGACTGCGTGATCGACGCGTACCGCGATGCCATGCCCGCCAGCCGCCGTGACGGCGGCAGCCGTCTCGCCGATCGTGCCGGGCATCGCGTGATCGCCGGGCTTCTGCGAGCGCCCGGTGACGTAGACCGTGGCACCGTGACGGCCGAGCGCGATCGCGATACCGCGCCCCGCGCCACGGCTGGCGCCGGTGACGATCGCAACGATGCTCGCTTCCGGCATTCCCGCGCGCCTCGCAGCTGTGGCCCTTTTCAGGCCGTGAAACGCTCGATCGGCTCCAGCGCCGTCATCATCACCAGCGGAATCTCGCGCGAGGTCGAAGCCTGATAGCTGACGTACGGCGGAAACACGCCGGTCATGAAGTCCCAGACCCTGGCGCGCTCCACCGCTTCGGGCTCACGCCAGCTGGCGCGGAATGCCTGCGTGGCGATCTGGAACGACAGTTCCTGGCTCTCGCGAACGTTGAGATACCAGGCGGGATGATGATCGGCACCGCCCTTGGACGCGACGATCACGACCTCGCCACCGATGTCGCCGTAGATCAACGGCGTGATGATGGTCCTGCCGCTCTTGCGCCCGGTGTAGCGCAGCAGCAGCGTGGTCGTGAACGGATGGCCGCCGATGTCGCTGACGTTGACGATGTGGCCCTGCGTACCGCCGGAGCCGAGATAGCTCTCCAGATGCTCCGTCTTCCAGTCACGGCGCGCGGCCGCGATGACCGCCATGCTCTCGTCGCTCATCTGTCTGCTCTCCTTTTCAGATGGCCGTCGCCGACCGCCATCGCAGCGATTGCCATGGCGTCAACAGGCCCTATGCCTGAGGCGCCGGCGCGTAGCCGAGCATCGCCTTGATCTCCACATACTCGTGGAAGCCGAACTCGCCCCACTCGCGACCGTTGCCGCTGCGCTTCATGCCGCCGAACGGCGCGTTGAAGTCGAAGCCGCCGTTGATCGAGATCCAGCCGGTGCGCATGCGTTTGGCCACCGCATTGCACTGTTCGCCGTCGATGCCGTTGACGTAGCCGGCGAGACCGAAGTCGGAGTCATTGGCGATCGCGATGGCATCGTCGATGTCGTCGTAGCCGATGATGACCAGCACCGGGCCGAACACTTCCTCGCGCGCGATCACCATCTTGTTGTCGACATTGGCGAACACCGTCGGCTTGCAGAAGTAGCCCTTGCCGATGCCATCGGGGCGGCCGGGACCGCCGGCAATCAGCTCGGCACCTTCCTTGATGCCGATCTCGATGTAACGCTGCACTTCGTTGAACTGGTTCTTCGAGACGACCGGCCCCATCGCGAAGTTTCCTTTCGGATCGCCGACGGTGACGGCTGCCGCCGCTTCCTTCGCGGCAGCGATCGCTTCAGCCATGCGCTTCTTCGGCACCAGCAGGCGCGAGCCGGCGCTGCAGGTCTGGCCGGAGTTGATCATCATGCCGCCGGTCGCGCCGGCGACGTTCTTCGCCATGTCGGCGTCGTCGAGGACGATGAACGCGCTCTTGCCGCCGAGTTCCTGGCAGACGCGTTTGACGGTCGGCGCTGCCGCCCTGGCGATCTCGACGCCGACGGCTTCGGACCCGGTGATCGACACGAGATCGACCTGCGGGTGCGCCGACAGCGCCGCGCCGACGACGGCGCCGCTGCCCTGCAGCATATTGAACACGCCCTTCGGCACGCCCGCCTTGTCGAGCACCTCGGCGAAGATCTGCGCCGAATACGGCGCCAGCTGCGGCGGCTTCAGCACCATCGTGCAGCCGGTGGCCAGCGCCGGCAGCACCTTGACCGCAACCTGGTTCATCGGCCAGTTCCACGGCGTGATCATCGCGCAGACGCCGATCGGCTCGCGGCGGATCATGGTCTGGCCGCGCAGTTCCTCGAACGGGAAGGTCTTCAGTGCTTCGATCGCGGTGGCGATATGACCGCCGCCGAGACCGATGTGGAAGCCGCAGCCGAGCGCATTCGGCGCGCCCATCTCCTCGGTGATTGCCTCACCGATCTCGTTCTGGCGCTTTGCGTACTCGGCCTGGATCGCCAGCAGCAGTTCGAGGCGCTGTTCGCGCGTGGTCTGCGACCAGCCGGCGAATGCCTTGCGCGCGGCGGCGACCGCCTTCTCGACATCGGCCAGCGAGGCCATCGAGATGCGGCCGGAGACCTCCTCCGTGGCCGGATTGATGACGTTCGAGGTCTTGGCCTCGACCGGATCGACCCACTGGCCGTCGATGTAGAACTTCAGGTACTCGCGCATGGTTGCGTCTCCTCGATTCTGTAAAGCGCTTTAACCACAGATTTCACAGATTCCTCAAATTCAAGAAATCATGACCACCGAATTTCGGTCTGTGCAATCTGTGTCATCCGTGGTTGGGTTTTTCCGCCATTTTCCTGTGGCGTCATCTGCGGTTCACGCCTTTCGCTTCTACTGCGTGCCTTCGGCGTACCAGGTGCGGAAGCGCGCGTAGTTCGGCGTGTCCAGGTTCTGGTTGCCGCCGTGGTTGACGACCGGGTCGATCGGCACGTGGATGACGGTCGGCTTGCCACTGGCAAACGCCGCCGTCACTGCCGCGCCGAGGTCCTCGCCCTTTTCGACGTACATGCCTTCGCAGCCGAGACCCTTGGCGATCTGGTCGAAGCGCACGTCCTTGCTCCAGTGCACACCCGGCTCGGTGCTGTTGCCGTGGCCGAAGGTGCGCTTGTAGACGCCGACTTCCAGACCCCAGGAGTTGTCGACGGCAACGACCACGACCAGCGGCAGATTGAAGCGATGCGCCACTTCCAGATCGCTGGTGTGGTACAGGAACGACGAGTCGCTGGTGGTCAGCAGGACCGGCCGCTTGCCGCCGTCGGCGATCGAGGCACCGATGGCGTAGCCCAATCCGGTGCCGAGGCAGCCGAAGTTCTGGTTCCAGACCACGTCGTGCGGCTTGGCCTGCAGATAGGTCCAGGTGAAGATCACCGTGCAGCCGCCGTCGCGTGCGTGGATCGCGTTCTTCGGCATCGCTTTGGTCGCTTCAATGACCCACTGGCCGGTGTGCACGCGGCCGCTGTCGGTCTTGAAATCCTGATTGGCGAGGGCCGCGAGACGCTCGGCGTCTTCCTTGATCCAGCGCTTGAGGTCCGGATGCTCCTTGCGCGGATTGCCCTTCAGCGCCGCCGAGAGCTGCGGCACGACCGTGCGCAGATCGCCGACCAGCGGCACGTCGATCGCACGATTCTGGCCGATCGCTTCCGGATCGAGCTCGACGTAGATCCACTTGCGGTCGGTCTTGCCGTTCGCCCACAGATGACCGCGTCCGTAGTGCACGGGCTCGCCGATTTCGGTACCGATGGCGACGACGACGTCGGACTTGGCGACGATCTCGTCGCCGACGTCGGAGAACAGATACGGGAAAGTGCGATCTTCGACGCCTTCGATGAACGCCGTGCCACCCGAGGTCTGCAGGATCGGGCAGCCCATCAGCTCGGCGAGTTCCTTCACCTTCTGGCCGGCGCGCGTGCACTGCACCGCGTGGCCGACCAGCAGCACCGGACACTCGGCGTTCCTGATCAGCTCGGCGGCCTTGGCCACCGCGAGGCCGTCGGCGCTCGGCTCGACCAGACGGTAGCTCGACGGCGGCAGCGCCGGCGGCACGTCCAGCTCCTGCTGGATGACGTGCGACGGATATTCGATGTACACCGGGCCGGGCGTGCCCGACTGGCAGACGCGCAGCGCATGGCGAATGATTTCGTCGGTCTGTTCGGCGTACTCGATGCTCGTGCTCCACTTCACCGAGTTCGCGAACAGCGGTTCCTGCTGGATGAACTGGATGCGGCCGCGGCGCACGCGCCGCTCGGTGATGCGTGCGCGCTGGCCGCCGAGGTAGATGACCGGCGTGTTTTCGACCAGCGAGGTCATCATCGAACCGGAGGTCAGCGCGATGCCCGGGCCGAGCGTGGCGATGCACAGCGCCGGCCGCCCGGTCATGCGCGCGTAGCCTTCCGCCATAAAGCCGGCCGACAGCTCGTGATGCGGCGTCACCACCGTCCAGCCGCGCTTCTCGGCTTCGACGAACAGGTGGACGAAGTTCGGGTCCGGGATGCCGAAGACGGCATTGATGCCTTCGGCTTCGAGCAGCTCCAGGATGCGCTCATAGACCTTGACCTTGCCACGCTGGCCGGACGCAACCGCAGCGGCAGGGGTTTTTTCTTCTCCGTACATGCGCTTTACCTTGTCTGAATCGTTGTCTGATGGGGTTGATCTGATGAATGAATCGAGCTGACGCGCCACACCGTCTGCCGGTGTACCGCGGCTACTTCAGCAAGCGCAGTCCGCCGGTACCCATGTAATCGGCGAGGTTGCGATGGAAGTTGGTGACCTTGCGCTCCTGGTGCGGGTTCGGCAGCGTGCCGCGGAAGGCCCGCGAGTGCATGCCGCGCTGCACGGCCGCCATGTTCGAGAAGTCCTGCGAGAGCACGAGGCCCCACTTGTCCCTGGTCGCCTCGGCGTAGACCCATTCGGTCTTCGGTTCTTCGCCTTCCGGGAAGCGCTCGATCGCGTACGACTCGAAGATGCACTTGTTCGGATCGTCGCCGTACGGCCGCGCGCGATAGCACAGCGCAAACGTGATGCCCTGCAGGATCGACATGTTCGGGAACACGCTCCACGCGAGACCCGCCTTGCCCTGCTGCTCCGGCGTGATGTCCGGCCACTCGACGCCGCGCGCCGCATCGTCCTCGCGCGCGCGCTTCAGCCAGTGCTTGATGACATCCGGCGCCGGCGTGCCTTCCGGCAGCTCGTCGACCAGCCGCTTCGCCGCGTTGACCAGCGTCAGCGTCGTGCTGGCGTTGTTGACCGTGTCGTAGATTTCCTTCTGCAGCTCGTAGGTCGAGACGCGCGGGTCCTTGCCGGACTTGCCGGCGCGCATCACCGAGCTGGCCGACTTCGCCTTGTTCTCTTCGCTCTTCACGTCGAAGCCGGACACGCCATGCATGCCGTAGGCGGCGCTGTACGCGTAGTAGTCGCCGTTGGCGAGCATCTGCGAATGCGTGCCGGTGACGTGGTAGGGCTCCATGAACGCTTCGATCGCCGTCTTCCAGTTGCAGTCGAAGATCACCCACTGGCGCCACTTGTAGCGCATCTTCTCCATCTGGAACGGGTCGAGGATGTCCGCCGCCTCGTCGAGATACTCGCGCAGCGACACGGCGTTCAGGTCCATGTTGATGAACACCCAGCCGCCCCAGGTGTCGACGCGCACTTCCTGCAGGTGTGTGCGTTCGTCGGTCAGCGCGCCTTTCCAGTCGAACTCGTCATGCTTGTACGTGCAGTTGCCGTCGATGTCGTAGCGCCAGGCGTGGAAGCCGCAGACGAACAGCTTGCGGTGGCCGCTGACGCCGTTGGTGCCGGGCGGCGTGTCGATCAGCTGGCGCGCGCGGTGCGAGCAGACGTTGTGGAAAGCCTTCAGCTTGTCCGGCGCGGTGCGGATGATGATGATCGAGTCGCGGCCGATCTCGTAGGTCACGAAATCGCCGACCTCGGGGATTTCCTCGACGCGCGCTGCATGCTGCCAGACCTTCGCCCACAGGCGATCGCCTTCCGCCTTCGCATAGTCCGGCGACAGATAGGCCTCCACCGGAAAAGTGAGCGGCTCCGTCAGCTCGTCGATGCCGACATTGGTCTGTTCGACGGCATCAAGCTTGACCTGATAGTTCATGACGTCCTCCTGTTCTGCGGTTCGGGGTCCGCGACGACATCGCGGGAGCACCCTGCGCCTGTCGATCGCGCGGTGGCCGGTCCACGATCATAGACCCGATGCCGCCGGCCCCGCGAGCCAGACAGACACTAGTGTTGTTCATTTCCGGACGACGAGACCTTCCAGCTTGCCGCTGTCGCGCCATTCCCGGAGCAGCTGTTCGAACGCGGTGAAGCCCGCGAGATAGAACTCGCCGAGGTAATAGCGGAACTTGCCGGACTCGTTGTTCAGGTAGCTCGGCGGACACTCGCTCTGCAGGTACTTCGCGAATTCCGTCGACGGCGCCATCGTCGCCACCCACGCGTCCTGTGCCTCCTGCGTCGGCTCCAGCGCCGTGATGCCGCGCTTCAGCGCCTCGCTGATCAGGTAGGCGATGTGATAGCCCTGCCGGTTGAACTGCTCGACGGTGGTCGCGTACAGGCCGCCCTGGATGTAGCCGGTGAAGAACTGGTTCGGGAAGCCGCGCCCGACCACGCCGTGCAGGGTCTTGTAGCCGTCCGCCCAGGCGTCGTACAGCGAGGCGCCGTCGCGGCCGCTGATCTCGTCGATGCCCCAGCGCAGGTCGAGATCGCTGGTGACCTCGAAGCCGCTCGCGCAGATCAGCAGGTCGATCGGGTACTCCTTGCCGTCGTGCACGAAACCGTCGGCGGTCAGCGCCTCCACGCCCTTGGTGGCGGAGACGTCGAGCAGCTTGACGTTCGGCCGGTTGAACGTCGGGTAATAGGTATCGCTCGACAGCGGCCGCTTGCAGTGGAAGCGGAACCACGGCTTGAGCAGATCGGCGGTCGCCTTGTCCTCGACGATTTCGTCGATGCGCCGGCGGAAGCGCTCCATGACGTGATAGTCCTCGATCTCGCGCATGCCCATCAGGGCTTCGGGCGTGACCTCCGGCCAGCCTTGCGCGGCCAGCTTGGCGGCAACATTGCGATTAATCTCGGTCCAGAAGTCGCAGATCATGTCCGGCTCGTCGGGCCGGAAGCCCTCCATCGCGCCGTGATGGAAGTTTTCCTGACGCTGCTTCTGCCAGCCCGGCTGCAGGGTCTTGACCCATTCCGGGTCGGTCGGCGGATTGGGGCGCGCATCGACGCTCGGCGGCGTGCGCTGCAGGACATACAGCTGCTTTGCGTATTTGCCGAGGTAGGGCACCGCCTGGATCGCGGTCGCGCCGGTGCCGACGATCGCGACCCGCTTGTCGGCGAGCTTGTCGAGCACCGGATTCTCCCAGCTGCCGCCGGTGTAGTCGTAATCCCAGCGCGCCGAGTGGAAGACGTGGCCGCGGAAGCTCTGCAGGCCCGGGATGCCGGGCAGCTTCGGCCGGTTCAACGGACCGCCGGCCATGACGACGAAGCGCGCGCGGATGCTGTCGCCGCGGTCGGTCGTGACATGCCAGCGCTGGATCGCGTCATCCCAGCGCAGCGCGCGGACCTGGGTGTGGAACAGCGCGCGGTCGTACAGCCCGAACTGCTTCGCGATGCGGACGCAGTGCGCCTGGATCTCGGTACCGTCGGCGAAGCGCTTGCTCGGCACGAAGCCGGTTTCCTCGAGCAGCGGCATGTAGCAGTACGACTCGTTGTCGCACTGGATGCCGGGATAGCGGTTCCAGTACCAGACGCCGCCGAAGTCGCCGGCGTACTCGATGTTGCGGAAGTTGGTGACGCCCGCCTTCTTCAGCTGCACGGCAGACAGGATGCCGGTGAAGCCGCCGCCGAGAATCGCGACGTCGAGATCCTCGTTCAGGGGCTCGCGCGGCACGACCGGCTTGTACGGATCGCCCATCTGCTCGGCCAGGGCGCCGCTGCGCGGCCGGAAGTACTGCTTCTGTCCCTCGCCGTTCAGCCGCTTCTCGCGCTCGACGCGATACTTCTCCCGGAGCGCCGGGATGTCGATATCCTCGGGCGTGTGTGTCGGCTGACACTTCATGGACCGCTCCTCCACAATTTGTTAATCAACGATGCTGCCTATTAACGGCGCACAATATACGGGCTTGCGCGTACAGACAAGCCGCAAAGCGAGGACGACCCCGTCCGAACCCGCCCGTGCCGCCGCCGCAGCGCGGTTTTGCCCGCCGACGGCCACTGGCGTACCTCGGGCGAGCCGGAAAACCCCTCAGGCAAACGCCTCCTCGCCTTCGAGCTTGGTCCGATGCAGCATGCGGCCGGCTTTCGGGTCGTACGGCGTCGCGCGGTGCATGGTGCCGGTGTTGTCCCAGATCACCAGATCGCCGACCGACCATTTGTGGCGGTAGACGAACTGCGGCTGCGTGGCCCAGTGCCGCAGGCTCACCAGCAGCTCCGCACTCTTCCTGAAATCCATGTCGACCACGTGGCGGGCGGTGGCGCCGATCACCAGCGACTTGCGCCCCGAGCGATGCTTCCAGACCAGCGGCAGCTCGCGATCGCCGATGCGCATCATGCCGCGCAGCATGTCGATGTCCGGCTCCGGATCGTAGTAGAACAGCGTATTCCACGCGGAGTGCATCACGCGCAGCTTCTCGTACGCCGTCTTGTCGGCGTCCGCGAGGTCGTCGTAGGCCGCATAGGTATTGCAGAACTCGGTATCGCCCTCGCCGCCGAAGCGCGGCAGCGCCTTCATCGACAGCAGCGACGCGAGGATCGGCACCTCGTTCATGGTGCCGTCGATGTGCCAGTACAGCGAGCCCTTGAGGTAATCGGCCCGGGAATTCGCGCTGGTGTCGAGCGTCACCTTGTAGATGATCTCGCCGGCCAGCTCAGGGGCGAAAGTGCCGAGCGTCCTGGTGAACGCCACCTGCTCGTCGTCGTTGAAATCGATCTTCGGAAACACCAGCACGCCGCGCTGCTCCAGCAGTTCGCGAAGCTGCGCCGCGTGCGCGCCGCCGAGCAGGGTTTCCTTGTCCGCGCGGATTTCGGTCGCGATGCGCGGGGTCAGATCCCGGGTTGTGAATGTCATGCCTGTCCTCTGGTGGATCAACCGGCCGCTCGCTGCAACGCGGCCGAGCTTTTCATGTCGGAATGCGCGCCTCGCCGGCGCCGGCCGTACGCCTACTTGAGCTTGACCGGCGCGCCGCTGCCCATGTATCTGGCGAGATTGCGATGCAGGTTGGCGATCGCCCGCTCCCGGTAGGGATTCGGTTTCGGCCCCTTGAAGCCGCGCGATTTCATGCCCTGCTGCACCGCCGCCATGTTCGAGAAATCCTGCGGCAGCACCGTGCGCCAGCGAGGATCGCCGACCGGCGTGTACTCCCATTCGGCCTTCGGCTCCTCGCCCTTCGGGAACAGTTCGTAGACGGCAACCTCGAACACGCATTTGTTCGGGTCGTAGCCACAGGGCTTGAAGTTGTAGCAAAGCATGTTGTTGACGGCGTGTCCGATCTGGAAGTTCGGAAAGATCTGCCAGGCGGTGCCGCTCTTGCCCACATGGGCCGGATCGACCTTCGGCCAGAACACGCCGCGCGCCTCGTCGTCGCGCCGCGCCGACGCCAGCCAGTGCTGCAGCACGTCGCCCGGCGGCGTGCCTTCCGGCAGCTCGTCGACCAGCCGCAGCGCCGCGTCGACCAGGGTCCTGGTCGTGTTGGTGTTGACCTGCTCCCAGGTGAAGGTCTGCATCTTCGCAGTCGAGACACGGGCGTCGCCGCTGCCGATGCGCAGCTTGGCCTGCTGGTTGGCGTCCATGTTCCTGGGCGCGTCGTAGCCGATGTTGCTGTGCTTGCCCTGCGCCCGCGCCCAGCCGTTGAACTGGCCGAACTGCACGAACTCGGGATGCGTGATATCGACGTGGTAGATCTCGTCGAAGGCCTCGGCCGCGACCTTCCAGTTGCAATCGAAGATCACCCACTTGCGCCAGCGCGCGCGCATGTTCTCGAGCTCGAACGGATCGAGCATGCTGGCCGCCGGTTCGAGATAGTCGCGCAGCGGCTCGCAGTCCGGGTCCATGTTGATCCAGATCCAGCCACCCCAGGTGTCGACTTTCACTTCCGACAGATGCGTGTTCTCGGCGGTCAGCGCACCGCCCCAGTCCTGCTTCTCGCGGATGTGCGTGCAGTCGCCATCGAGATTGAAAGTCCAGCCGTGGAACGGACAGACGAACGCCTTGCGGCGGCCGCTGGCGCCCTTGGCGCCGGCCGGCACGTCGACGAGCTTGCGGCCGCGATGCGTGCAGGCGTTGTGATAGGCCTTGAAGCGATCCGCTGCCACGCGGACGACGATGATCGAGTCATCGAGAATTTCATGACTGAGATAGCTGCCGACATCCGGCAGGTCTTCGACACGACCGACCTGCTGCCAGACCTTGGCCCACAGCCGATCGCGCTCGGCGCGCACGTAGGCTTCCGACGTGTAGGCGTCGACGCCGAAGGTGACCGCTTCCGCCAGTTCATCGACCGGCGAGTCTGCGGTTTTCTGCACGGCCTCGATGGATTCGTCCATGAGCTCCTCCAAATCTGTCATTGAATGCCGGCCTCGGATGGCGCCGGCACTGGAAATCGCAACGGGTACGCGGCGCGGCGCGCGAGGGCGCCGGAGGGCGTCCTGCCGCTGTCGCGCGCGACCCGCTCAGGTCGTTCCGATATTGGTCACCCGGACCGGAACAAGTCAATCCGCAAAACGCCGGACGCGCATGAACGGGCGGCCCATCGGTACGACAACTGAACATCTATGTTGATTATCCGACGCAATCGCTTCGCGCGCCACTGCCGACCGTCCGACGGACGGCCGCGGCCGGCGGAAACCCTGCGAATCAGCGAGCGGGTGCTCAGCCGCCGGCCTCAAGAACCAGCTTCGGAATCGCGTTGCGCGGACCGACCGGCGAATCATGCTCTTCGACCGTGCAGACCGGATTGTGGTTCGACGCGAACAGGCGCAGTTCGTCGTCGAGGCGGGCCTGCAACAGCTCCGGATTGCCGAGTCCCTGCATCGCCGCCTCGAAATCCTCGCGGCGGTTCCACCAGATTTCCATGATGCAGTCGTAGCCGCAGTCGAGAACCTCGCCGGTCAGCGGGTTCTTCTCCGGCGTCAGATAGCGGCGCACGTAACGCTGCGCGTTCGGCAGCGACGGCTTGGCGCCGAGTCGCCTGGCGAGCTGCGTGTGCTGGGTCTCGTAGTAGTCCATGAACTGCGCCATGGTCAGGTCCGGCCGCTTCCTCAGAAACACGATCTGCTTGATCATTTCGCGCACGCTCCCGCTTGCGGATGTCGATGTCCTTGCCGCTATGCCGGACGAACCGCCAGCACGCTGCCTTCGGCGTCGCCCGACACGTACAGGCCGCCGTCGGCCGCGGCCGCGATGCCGGCGAATGGCCCCATCGGTCCCGACATCGTGCCGATCGCGCCAAGGAACTTCGGCGTCACGCCGGCCGGCGCGCCGACCGGCAGGTTCGATGCGATCACGCGCCGCACACCGCTCGCGAGGCCGTACTCGATCAGCTGCTTGGCGTCGACATCGACGACATACAGTGTGTCGCCGCGCACCAGCACGCCCTGCGGCCGGCGCAGACCATCGAGCGCGGTATCGACGCGGCCGCCGGAAATCCGCGTGACCCGGCCACCGGTCTGTTCCGCGACATAGCAGCTGCCGTCCGCGGCGACGGCAACACCGGACGGTTCCCTCAGACCGGTCGCCAGCGTTTCGACAGTGCCGGACTGCACCGACAGTACGCGGCCGGTGCCCTGCTCGGCGAACACCACCGCGCCCTTCGGTGCGAGCGCCACGCCGTAGAGCTGGTTGAAGCCGCTGGCGAGCATTTCGCTGCGCTGCTGTGCCGGCCAGTAGCGTGCGACATCGCCGTTGGCGGTGGTGACGATGAACTCGCCGGGTCCGGCAGCGGCGGCGCCGCGCGAATAGCCCGGATACCCCTGCGTGAACAGCATGCCGGCGAGTTGCCGCGCCTGCCCCTGCGGCATCGTGTACGAGAAGGGACCGTCGGCGATGAACATCAGTCCCTGCGCGTCGACCGCCAGCCCCAACGGCCAGCTCAGGCCGTCGGGCACGAGGTCCCGGGTCCTGCCGCCGTCGAGAATCTCGGTGACGTAGCCGGAAATGTTCGACACGAACATCCGCTTGCCGACGAAGGTGACGTTGTCGAGACCCGGCGTCAGCGACGCGAGCACGGTCTTGTCGCCGGTGCGCGGATCGATGCGCAGCACCTGACCGCTGTGTACCTGGGTCGAGACGATGTGACCCTGCGCATCGAACTTCACCGAATCCGGCACGCCCAGATCGCGGGCGACGACTTCCGGCGCACCACCGTCGAGGCTGACGCGCCAGATCTCGTTGGCGCCCATCACCGGGATGTAGAGCTTGCCGTCCGGCCCGACTTCGAATGCGTTCGGCATCGGCACGTTGTCGAGCACCATGCGCGGCGCACCGCCGTCGAGATCGAGCACCATGATGCGCCCGCCGACCCGGCATTCACCGGCGATCAGCCGACCCTGATGGAAGGTGATCGGGTTGGCCACCGGCATGTCGCCCTGGACGACGCGCGTCACGCCGTTGGGCGCACGCATGCTGACGCGGCCCTCGGTGATTTCGGTCGCGTAGAGATTGCCGGCCGGATCGAAGACCAGATCGTCCGGCGCGACGATGTCGCCGCCCTTGGGGCTGATCGCCTCGATCGCGCCGGTGTCGACATCGATCGCGCTGATCTGGCTGCCGGAGACCTGCGCCACATAGACGCGTCCGTCCGGGCCCGTGCGCAAACCGTTGGCCCCGAACAGACGACTGGGCGCCGTGAGCCGCTCGATCTGCCAGCCGTCGGCGGCGGTGAACGGGCTTGCCGCGGTATAGCGTCCGCTTTGCAGCGACATTCTGCTCTCCTCGATGTTTCCTTGTGTGCCGCGGTGATGCCGCCGCGAACCGTCATCGTTCGCGCGCGCGGCGCGCAGGCGATGCCGCCGCATTCTAGCGCGCTTGACCGTGGCGACGACGCTCACGATCATCAACATGGTTGTCCATTACCGGCATCGAGTTCAAGCGGCACGCGCTCGCGCTTGCATCACGGCCGACGCCGGCGCAGCGTTCAAGTCACGAACCGCACACGGAAAAACGGAGGAGCACGACATGATCGGCGACGATCCGCTGGACCTGGGCGCTCAGATTGCGTTCGTCACCGGCGCCGGCCAGGGCGCCGGCCGCGGCATCGCGCTGGCGCTGGCGCGGCACAACGCGGGCGGCGTCGCCGTCAACGACTATGTACTCGAACGTGCCGTCGCGGTGGCCGACGAGATCCGCGTACTCGGCATCGCGGCCG
Source organism: Solimonas terrae (assembly GCF_011067135.1). GTDB lineage: Bacteria > Pseudomonadota > Gammaproteobacteria > Nevskiales > Nevskiaceae > Solimonas > Solimonas terrae. The sequence continues at coordinate 204,816 of NZ_JAAMOW010000002.1, read as the reverse complement.
AGCCGGTGCAGGCCGATGTCGGCGACTACGCGTCGGTAAAGGCCGCGTTCGCGAAGGCGGAAGCCGCGCTCGGCCCGATCACGCTGCTCGTCAACAACGCCGGCAATGCCGGGCCCAGCGTGGAGATGCGGCCCTCGCCGCCGTTCTGGGAAACCGATCCGGCGGAATGGGATCGCTACTTCCACACCAACCTCTACGGCGTGATGAACTGCTGCCACGTCGCGCTGCCCGGCATGGTGCGGCAGGGTCGCGGCCGCATCGTCACCATCGTCTCGGATTCGGGGCGCGTCGGCGAAGCACGCCTGTCGAGCTACGCCGCCGCCAAGGCCGGCGCCAACGGCTTCGTGCGCTCGATCGCCAAGGAGGTCGGCCGCTACGGCATCACCTCGAACGCGATCTCGCTGTCGACGCTGGAACCGCCGCTGTCGCCCGAACAGCTCGCCGAATTTCTCGACAGCGACCGCGCCCGGCAGCACGTCGGCCGCTACGTGATCCGCCGCTTCGGCAAGCCCGACGACGTCGCCGGCATGGCGCTGTTCCTGTGCTCCGACGCCGCGTCGTGGATCACCGGCCAGACCTATCCGGTCAACGGCGGTTACTCGTTCACGCAATAGGCGCAGCCCCCCGAGCACGGAACCCCGGAGCATCCGCATGAATTCCGAACAGACTGCACTCGCCACGCTCGTCGCCAAGGATCAGATCCGCGAACTGGCGCTGCTGTATTCGCGTGGCGTCGACCGCAAGGACGGCGCCCTGCTGCGCAGCCTGTACACGGCCGATGCCACCGACACGCACGGCGACACCTTCGACGGCCCGGCCGACGCCTACGTCGACTTCCTCGAAAGGTCGTTTCCGTACATGCGCTACAGCGGCCATCACGTCTGCAATCACCTGATCTCCGTCGACGGCGATCACGGCGAAGGCGAGGTCTATGCCCTCGCCTGGCACGTCATCCCGGACGGCAAGGGCGGCTGGCAGGAAGACCTGATGGCCGTGCGCTACCTCGATCGGTACCGCAAGGAAGACGGCCGCTGGAAGTTCGCGCAGCGCGTGGTCCGTTACGACTACAAGGCCCCTCGCCGTCCGCTGGCGATGCCGCCGGATGCGATCGCAGCGGGCGGCGATCCGAGCTTCGCCCTGCTCGGCAGTCGCCTGTTTGAGCGCGGGCCGCGCGCCTGAGTCGTACTTCAGATCACTGACAGGATCGGTTCGGAGTTCGATCGCCCGCATCGGCGGACAAACCGAACGCGGAACAGCATCATCGCCGAAGGTCCGCCGGCACGGCGGCCCGCGGTTTTCGCCAGGAGATCATTTGCGATGAGCATCGTCATCACCGCGTTTGAACGCTCGCCGGATGGCGGCAAGGGGCTGGCGCGCGACACGCGCGTGCGCTGGGCGCTCGAGGAGACCGCCCAGCCGTACGACGTGCGGCCGGTCTCGTTCCAGGCGATGAAGGAAGACGCGCATCTCGCCCTGCATCCCTTCGGGCAGATTCCGACCTACGAGGACGGCGACCTTGCCCTGTTCGAGACCGGCGCGATCGTCCTGCACGTCGCCGAACATCATGCCGGCCTGCTGCCGGACGACGCCTGCGGGCGGGCACGCGCGATCGCCTGGATGTTTGCCGCGCTGAACACGGTAGAGCCGCCGATCCTCGATCTGACGATCGCGAGGCTGGTGGAAGGCGACCGGGCCTGGAGCCGCGAGCGCCTGCCGCTGGTCGAGGACCGCATCCGCTACCGCCTGCGCCAGCTGTCCGCACATCTCGGCGACGCCGACTGGCTGGACGGCGCCTTCAGCGCCGGCGATCTGATGATGGTGTCGGTGCTGCTGCGCCTGCGCGCGTCGGGCCTGCTCGACGAATTCCCGAATCTCGCCGCGTACGTCGCCCGCGGCGAGGCGCGCCCCGCCTACCGCCGGGCCTTCGCCGCACAACAGGCACTCAACTCCGGCCGGCCGGGATAGGGGTAGCAAGACGGCGAGCACGAGAAGAGCGACCCGAGGGTCGCCCTTCTTGCGCTCGCAGGACGCTTCAGAACGCGCTGCACACCCGGGCGCCGTTGACGCCGAGGGTCTGGCCGCTGATGTAGCTGGCGGCTTCCGAGGCGAGGAACGAACAGGCGGCCGCCATGTCGTCCGGCCGGCCGGCACGCTTCATCGGCGAGGCGGCGATCGTGCTGTCGACGTTGACCGGCGAGCCGCGCAGCATCGGCGTGTCGACGAAACCCGGCGGAATGTTGTTGACCGTGATGCCCTTGTCGGCAAATTCCAGGGCCAGCGACTTGGTCAGGGCGATGATGCCGCCCTTCGACGACGAGTAGTGGGTCATGCCCTTCGAGCCGGTCTGCGCCGACGACGAGGAGATGTTGATGACGCGACCCCAGCCCGCCTTGACCATGTCCGGAATCGCCGCCTGCGTCAGCAGGAACGGACCCATCAGGTTGATGCGGTACATGCGTTCCATCGCTTCCGGCGTGATGTCGAGGAACGGCACGAAGCCGGTGATGCCGGCATTGTTGACGAGGATCAGCACCGGGCCGAGCTCGGCGCGAATCTTCGCGAGGATGCCGTCGATGCTGTCCTTGGCCGCCGCGTCACCGGTGTAGGCCCTGGCCTTGTTGCCTTCGGCCTCGATCAGTTTCACGGTCTCGGCCGCGGCATCGCCGTTCAGATCCCAGACCGCGACCGTCGCGCCGTCACGCGCCAGCTGCAGGGCGCAGCCGCGCCCGATCCCGCTGCCGCTACCGGTGACGACGGCGACTTTACCCTTGAGAGACATGGTTTCTTCCTCGTGACTGTTGTTGGTCTGACGGCCGATGCTTCTAATCGACACTGATGACTACTTTACCCAAATGCTGCTGCGCTTGCAGGTGCCGGTAGGCGTCGGTCGCCTGCGCGAATGCGAAGACCCGGTCGATCACCGGCCGCAGCCGTGTCGCGTCCATCGCGGCCAGCAGCCTGGCGAGATCGCCGCGGCTGCCGACCGCGATCGAATGCGTCGACAGCCCGCTGCGCATCAGCAGACGCGGGTTGATCGTCGCACCCAGCCCGCCGACGAAACCGACCAGCGCGATCTGTGAGTTGAACGCGGTGCACGAAATCGACTGCTCCAGCGTGCCCGGACCGCCGACTTCGACAATGCGGTCGACGCCGCGCCCGCCGGTCAGTGCCCGCACCGCGGCACCCCATTCCGGCGTCTCCCGGTAGTTGACGACGGCATCGGCGCCGAGCGCGCGCAGGCGCACCGCCTTGGCATCCGACGAGGTCGTGGCGATCACGCGACAGCCGAACGACTTCGCCAGCTGCAGCGCGAAGATCGACACGCCGCCGCTGCCCTGCACGAGCACGGTGTGACCCGGCAGCAGCGGCAGGCCGCAGTGCAGGGCCGACCAGGCGGTGACGGCCGCGCACGGCAGGCTGGCCGCTTCCTCGTGGCTCAGATAGTCGGGCACCCGTTCCAAGCCCTGCTGATCGAGCTTCACGTACTCGGCGAGCACGCCGTCGACGGTGCCGCCGAGCATGTCACGCATGAATTCGAGTTCCGGCCGGCCGGCGATCCAGCTCTGGTTGAACGCCGCGACCACGCGATCGCCCGGCCCGACGCGATGCACCCCATCACCGATCGCGACGACTTCGCCGGCGCCGTCGGACAGCGGAATCAGGCCCGGCCTGACGCCGGGCAGCTGGCCGGCGGCCGCAAGCAGGTCGCGGTAGTTGAGCGAGGTCGCGCGCATGCGCACGACGACCTCGCCGGGACCGGGCACCGGCATCGGATCGTCGCGCAGGCGCAGCCCGGCGAGCGCATCGTTGAAACTGTCGAAGTGATAGGCCTTCATGGTCACGGACATTGCGGGACTGCGCCTCGCCTTGCTTGCTGTTCGGATCGGGAGATGGTCGCCTGCGGCGCCAGCAGATCGCGGGCGGCGTCGACGCAGCGAGCCAGCCGCTCGTGCGGGCCGACGCCGGCCTCGGCCAGCGCGCGCTGCGGCACTTCGAGGCTGACGACAATGTCACGCGGCAACACGGCAACGATGTCGCGCAGCGGCAGCTCGCCGGCGCCGGGCACGCGACGCTCGAACATCGCCTCTTCGAGGTAGCTCGGATGTTGCGAGACGCGCGGCGCGTCGCAAAGCTGCGCATAACCGATCAGGTCGGGATCGAGCGCGGCAAGATCGGCGGCGCCGGAGCCGGAGCGCAGCAGATGCATCGTGTCGATCAGCAGGCGGAAATCGCGGCGGCCGACGTGGCGCACGAGCTGCAGCGCCGTCGCCAGATCGCCGATCGTCATGCCGGGGCCGAATTCGACGGTGGTCTCGACGCCGCAGGCGGCGGCCATCTCGGCCAGCAGCGCGAACTGGTCGAAGCTGCGCGCGCGATCGGGATCGAGGGCGACCGCGTTGATGCGCCGCACGCCCAGCTCGCACATCAAGGCCAGGTCGGCGGCGCGCTCGCGCACGTCGAGGTGCGCGCGGATCGAATAACCCTCGCCGAGCGAGATGCCGACGCCGCGATCGCGCATCGCGGCCGCCATCTCCCGCCGCAGCACCGGATCGTCGCGCAGCGACCAGGCCGGGTAGCCGTGCGGATTGCAGAACGGCATCGATGTCAAACCGATCGAGACATGACGGCAACCGAGATCGGCGGCGAGATTCACGTACTCGACCGGCGGCAGATTGAAGACGCTGAGAAACTCGATGCCGAGCCGGTCCGGCGTCGACGTGCCACGGCGGCTGCCCGACGGCGGTGTCACCGCTTCATGCTCCGCGCCATTGCCAGCAGCGCGTCGCGCCGCGGCATGGCCAGCAGCTGCCCGAAGCTCGCACGGTAGTGCTCGCTCGGAATGTAGATCGGCCCATTGTCGATCTGGTCGAGCGCCAGCGCAGCGACCACTTCCGGCGACATGAGGTGGCGCAGCGTCGCCGGATCGATGCCCTGCAGGCGCGGCGCTTCGGTGTCGGTCGCGCCGGGACACAGCGTCAGCACGCTGATGCCGTCTGCCGCGAGTTCTGCCCACAGCGCCTCGCCGAGACTGTTCACGAACGCCTTGCTCGCCGCGTAGGTCGCCGAATACGGACAGCCGATCAGGCCTTCGACGGAACTGGTGAAGAGAATGCCGCCGCGGCCGCGCTGGCGCAGCCGCGGCACGAAACCGCGCGCCAGCAGCATCGGTGTGTGACAGTTGACCATCAGCACGTCGGCCATCGCCTGCGGGTCGCCGCCATCGAATGCGCCCTTGAAGCCGAACCCGGCGTTGCTGACCAGCAGCCCGACGTCGAGCGGCGCCGTCGCGTCGAGGATCGTCTGCGCGGCATCGGGCCGCGCGAGATCGGCCGGGCAGACGGTCACGTTGACGGTGTATTTGCGGCGCAGTTGCGTCGCCAGTTCCTCGAGGCGCTGCGTGCGGCGAGCGACGACGACGAGATCCATTCCGCGCGCCGCCAGGCATTCGGCAAACGCGCGACCGATGCCGGACGACGCGCCGGTGACGAGCGCAACGGGTCCGTAACGGATCGCAAATTCATCCGGTTTCATGCGTGGCGCGGCTCCGTGAACGGCGGGTTGCGGCCGCCGCGAGACCGGGCGGCCGCGCGATGGACTCCGGCACCGAGCTTCGCGCAGAACCGCGACGCCGGAAAGCCGCGATCGCGTCGACAGCCGGCCACAATGGCGAATCAGGGTCACGCCACCGGCCGGACCGGCCTGCCCTACAATCGCCGCTCCGCTGCCGGCCGCAGCGCACGATCCGTCGATGCCCCGGCATCCCTCGCCTCGTCGCCGGCCGTGCGCAGCACCCCGATTCCTTGCAGGCGAGGGAGCAGGCCGGCGTGAGCGACGATTCCAGCCAGCGCATCGTCAGGCTGATCAATTTTTTCGCGGCGCATCCGACGGAGTCGTTCACGCTGTCGGAAGTCGTCGATCAGCTGTCGCTGAGCCTCGGCTCCGCACATCGCGTGCTGAAGTCGCTGACCGACGCGCGCTATCTGGCACGCCATCCCAAGCACAAGACCTATTCGCTGGGCCTCGCCCTGGTGGCGATCGGCCAGGCCGCGCTGGAACGGCATCCGGCGGTGAATCTGGCGCGCGAGCAGATGGCGCGACTGACCGACGAACTCGAACTGCAGTGCGTCGCCACGGCACGGGTCGGCGACGAACTGATGTCGCTCGCCAAGACCGGCGACACGTCGGCCGACCAGGGCATCCGCCATGTCGGCGAACGCCGGCCGTTCGTGCCGCCGCTGGGCCTCGGCCATGCCGCCTGGGCGCCTGCCGAACAGATCGATACGTACCTGGCCAAGGTCGCCGGCCGCGGCTCGACGCGCCGCGACGCCGAGATGCGCACGCACATGCGCAAGGCGCTCGCCGTGATCCGCGAACGCGGCTACGCCCTGGCGGCCAACGGGCCGGCGATGCAGTCGGTGTGGCAGCTGATCTGGGAACACGCCACGCATTTCCGCAGCGAGCGCTACTGGGCGCAGATGCAGCGCCTGCTCGGGGCATTGAGCAACGACGAGTTGCAACTGCTGTCGCTCGACCAGGTCGGCAGCCTGCGTCTCGCCTACATCTCGGCGCCGGTGTTCTCGGCGTCCGGCGAGGTACTGCTGTCGATCTCGCTGTCCGGCTTCACGCGCAGGCTCGAGGCGCGTGCCGTCGCACGCATGGCCGAGCACCTCTGCAACGCCGCGGCGCAGGTCACGGCGGCAACGCGCGGGCGCATACCGCGCTGAGCGCGATGGCGCCCTTGGGCCTGCTAACGCCATCGCCGCCGCGCGGCCGGCGGAGCCGATCGAGGCAAGTTTCCATATCTGGAATCGTTCTTCCGATGGTGCGTGCTAGCGTGCTGGTCCTACGCGAGCCATGAACCGCGCGCCGGACCGTGACGGGCGCGCGCTGGAGGAGAGACGATGAAAGTCCAACCGGCAGCCTTTTTCCGCACCACCCTGCCGCTCGATCTGTCGCGGCTGCCCGACCTCGACGGCGGCCGCTACCACTCGATCTGGCTACCCGATCACATGGTCAGCTTCTGGCCGGATTCGATCTGGACGCCCGAGTTCACGGACTTGGCGACGGTGTCGCCGTCGCCGCATCGTCACCTCGACGGCATGGCCGTCGCGGCCGCAGCCGCGGTGCTGACGGCGAACGTGCCGATCGCTACCAGCGTCGTCGATACCGTGCGCCGCCATCCGGCGATGCTGGCGCAGAGTGCGCTGACGATCGACCATCTCGCCAAGGGCCGCTTCATCCTCGGCCTCGGCAGCGGCGAAACCGAAAACACCGTGCCGTACGGCTTCGACTTCAACAAGCCGGTCGGCCGCTTCGAGGAAGCGCTGAAGGTGATCCGCCTGCTGTGGGACCGCGAAGGGCCGGTCGACTTCGAGGGGCAGTTCTTCCAGTTGCATCACGCCCGCATGGACACCGAGCCGTATCAGGGCAAGACGCCGCGCATCTGGGTCGGCGCCAGCGGGCCGCGCATGCTCGACATCGCCGGTCGCTACGCCGACGGCTGGTGGCCGGCCGGCGCATGGACGCCGGAAGACTTCGCCGCCAAGCTCGGCGCGCTGCGCCTGTCGGCCGAGAAGGCCGGGCGCGACCCGCTGGCCATCGTGCCGGCCTATATCCAGATCTGCTTCCTCGGTGACGACGCCGAGCTGGCAAAGATCCTCGACGCGCCGCTGGTGCGCTCGCTGATCATGCAGTTCCCCGCCGACCTGCTGCGCGCCAACGGCTTCGAGCATCCGCTCGGCGAGGACTGGCGCGGCTACCAGGACATCAACCCGGCCGTACTGCCGCGCGAGCGCATTCTCGACATGCTGAGCAAGACGCGTCCGGAAATGCTGCTCGCGGTCACGCCGCACGGCACGCCGAAGCAGGTCGCGCGCATCATCAAGGGCTACGTCGATGCCGGCCTGCGCGTGCCGAAGATCATGGACTACGGCGGCATGGCCGGGCTCGCCTACGCCGCCAGCTCGGCACAAAAGGTACGCGAGGCCGAAGACGAGCTGCTGAAGCTGTGCGGGGACCTCACGTGACGGCGCTCGATGCCGGCGCGCTGCTGGCCGCGGCGCAGACCGAGACCGGCCTGTCCGACTACGGCGACGATCCGAGCTTCGCGACGCGCTTCGGCAAGGCCGTCGATCATCTCAACGGCATCGCCATGGACGATGCCGGCCGCCGCGCCGCGGCCGAGGTCTGCCACTGGCTGCTGACCTCGCGCCTGCAACTGTTCGCCGACCGCCGGCGCTATCCGGTCGTCGACGAGGTGATCGAGCGGCCGATGTTCGCAACCGGCGAGCCACGCTCCGGCACGACGCTGATGCATGCGCTGATGTCGGTCGATCCCGATGCACGCGCGCTGCGCTTCTGGGAAGTGATGCGGCCGTCGCCACCGCCGGGCCTGTCCGACGGCCAGGACGACCCGCGCCGCGCGCAGGCCGACACCGACTGGCGCGAGATCAACGCCAAGATGCCGAAGTGGCTGCACTGCCATCCGTACAACGACATGCTCGGCGACGGCCTGCCGGAGGACGAGCGCTGCTGGGCGATGGATTTCCGCGTCATGACGCCGACCGCATGGTGGCGCGTGCCGATGCAGACGCTGTCGATGGGCCTGCCGACCGATCCGGTCGCGCAGTACCGCATCCACAAGGCGATGCTGCAGCAGTTCCAGTACGCGCGGCCGAAGAAATACTGGGTACTGAAGGGTTTCCACGGCTTCCGCCTCAAGGAATTCTTCGACGCCTATCCGGACGCGAACCTGGTCTGGCTGCACCGCGACCCGGTGCAGGTCGCCGCTTCGCGGACGATGATGATGGCCGACATCATGGACGGCATCGTCGGCGCGATCGACCTGAAGGCCGAAGCGAAAATGCATCTGCAGATGACACGCGCCAGCATCGCCAACACCATGAGCAACCCGCTGGTGAACGACCCGCGCATCCATCACGTCCGCTACCGCGACTTCGTCGCCGACCCGGTCGGCACGATCCGCGGCTACTACGCGTTCTGCGGCCGCACGCTCAGCAGCGCGGCCGAAACCGCAATGCGCGACTATCTCCGGCACAACCGCGGCGACCGCTACGGCAAGTTCGAATATTCGACGAAACTGCTGACCGACATCGGCGAAGATATCGAGGCCCTGCACGAAGAGTTCGCGCCGTTCCGCGCGCGCTTCGGTGTCGAGATCGAGAAGCGGAACTAGTCCGCTGAACCGGACGAATGGCACCGAAGACCCCGTTCGCCCCGAGTGCCGCGCGCGGAGCGCGCGGTGTATCGAGGGGCTGGCGCACTGACGACGCGCAGCGGTCCCTCGATACGTTTCGGCTCACGCCGAAACACTCGGGACGAACGGAATCCGATCACGGTGCGAACCAAGTGGTTCAGTGGACTAGAAACGCATCACAAGGAAAACTCCTCTCCCCTCCACGAGGGGAGAGGCTGGGGTGAGCAGGGCTTTCGAGCGGCGGAGCCGCGAGCCTGCGAACGCCCGTTGCCATGCAGGGCAACGGGCCGGGCAGGGGTCGCCAGATCAAGCAACGCGGCAAGCAAGCCCCCTCACCCTCCGCCCCAATCGCCTTGCGATCGAGTGAGAGGCAATGGCTTATCGGCGGCACGACTGACAACGGAGGGTCACACGATGCACGAGCGCATATCCGCCGGTGAAACCTCGTTCCCCGGCGCCAGCCTCGCCGAACTCGGCGACGCCTGGCGCACGCTGGCGCCGTCGCGCATCAGCTTCGTCAGCCCGACCCTGCTCGACCACGATCTCGCCGCCGTCCGGAAGCTGATCGACGCCGGCGGCTACCGCGTCGAGACCATCACGCATCCGTTCATGCCGGGTCAGCCCCTGAGCCACGACGAAGCCAGCTGGCTGGCGCCGCGCGCACGGCTGTCGCGACTGATCGACATCGCGCAGCAGATCGGCGCGCGTTCGATCTACCTGCTCAGCGGCGGCCACGGCGGCCTCGACTGGGAAGACGCAGCCGCGGCGTTCTGCGCGTGCATCGCACCGTGCGCGACGCAGGCACGCAGCGCCGGCATCGCCCTGGCGATCGAACCGGCATCGCCGCTGCATGCCGACCTGCACATCGCGCACAGCCTTCGCGACACCGTACAACTCGCCGAGATGGCGGGACTCGACGTCTGCATCGACTACTTCGCGTGCTGGACCGAAGCCGGCCTGCGCGCAACGATCGAACGCGCCGCTGCGCGCTGCGCGATCGTGCAGGTCAGCGACTACGCGTATGGCGACCGCGCGTATCCGTGCCGCGCCGTCCCCGGCGACGGCGCGATCCCGCTGCGGCGACTGCTGGAATGGACGCTGGCCGCCGGCTACGACGGCGCCTTCGACCTCGAGCTGATCGGCCCGCGCATTGATCGCGAAGGCCGCGTGGCCGCGGTCGCGCGCGCCGCGCAGGTCGTCGGCACGATGCTGCACGAACTTGGCGCCTGATCGCAGGGAGCACCACGATGAGCTTCGGAGCCAGTTCTAATGACACCGCCTTGCGCGCGGCCTGGCAGCAGTTCTGCACGCAACTGCAGGCAGCCGGCGAGCAGGCGTTCAAGGACAGCAATCCCGCCAACGCCCTGCAGCGCGCCGACGCCTTCCGCTTCCTCACGCAGAATCTCGGCCAGGCCTTCGACCTCGCACTGGAAACAAAAGACACGCGCTATCCGGCGCTGCACCGGTTCTGCGGCCCCACCCGCAAGCTCGGCGGTGACGCCGCCGATCTCGTCTACCACCAGGCCTGGATCGATGGCGAATCCGTCTATCGGCTCCACGGCCGCAAGGGCACGGCGCGCTTTCTCAACTTCACCGTGCAGGGTCCGCGCCCGGCGATGCAGCCCGGCACCAACATTCCGAGCCTGCACGAACCGTTCGGCGATATCCCGGAAGCCAATCTGTTCGGCCATCAGCTGCAGACCGATAGCGACGGAAACTTCGAGCTGATCATCGGTGGCGAGCGGCGCGAAACGAACTGGCTTCCGACCACGCCCGGCTCACGCAAACTGTTCATCCGTCAGGGCTTCGATCGCTGGGACGAGACACCCGCGCAGCTCTTCATCGAACGCATCGGCATGGAGCAGGCACCGCCGCTACCGACACCGCAGACGATGATCGCCGCGATGGACTGGGCCGGCGCGTTCGTCACCGGCCTGATGCACGACTGGCCCGATCACCCCTACCGCTACGGCGCGCCGGTCGTCGATCCGACGCAGCTCAATCGCTTCCCCGTCGCGTCCGGCGGTGACGGCGCCGACGCCAAACGCGGCCGCGCCGTCACCCACCTGTGCTGGGCACTCGCGCCCGACGAAGCCCTCATCATCGAGTTCGATGCGCACGACGGCTTCTGGATGGTCACCAACAGCGGCATGTTCTTCAACAGCATGGACTACCGCTACCGCCCGATCAGCTACACCCCGAGCCGCACCACCGTCGACACCGACGGCAAGATCCGACTCATCCTCAGCCACGACGACTCCGGCTATCACAACTGGCTCGACACGCAGGGCTTCGCGCGCGGCAACCTCACCTACCGCTGCTTCGGCAGCGCGCCGACGACGACGTTTCGGACGCGGCTCATCAAGCGCGATGCTCTGGAGGCCGCTCTGCCGAGCGGCAGTAAAACAGTAAGCGGCGATCAGCGCGTCGCGCAAATGCACGAACGCCTTGCCGCAATACAGCGACGCTACGCAGGTTTATGAAGAGGCTTTCCCTCTGCGGCCATTCGAAAGATTCTTCGCCGTAGGCCGTACCGGGTTACTTGATCGACGGCTTCTAGCCCGAAGCGGACCTTACGCCGGCGCAGCAGCTTTTCCTAAAGCGGACCTCGAATGACACGGCTTAAGTGCCGCGCTAATATGACTACATTGGTGACTACATTCGCCACACAGAGTCCAGCGATGAAAGAGACAACAATCCGAGATGCAAAAGCACGTCTAACGAGCTTGGTTCACGAAGCGGAAAAGGGGCATGCGGTGCGGCTAACTCGAAGGGGGAGGCCGGTTGCTGTTCTAGTTTCTGATCGTGAGTACGAGCGAATGAAGGCAGCCAAGGAGCCTCGCGGCGACTTCATGCACTTTCTTCACGGGTGGCGTCGAGAAATGATCGCCAAGGGTGTGCCGTTTTCTACGGACGAAGAGATTTCGGCGGCAAAGGACCGTGAGCCGGGCCGCGAATTCTCGTTCGATAAATGATCGAGTACGCCCTAGATACAAACGTTTTGTCGGAGCTGATGAAAGCGCGACCGAACAACTCATTGGAGACGGTCCTGGCCCAGAAAAGGCTGGCCTGCGCCATCCCGGCACCAGTGATTGATGAGCTTCAGTACGGCGTTAGCCGTATGCCGGCCGGCGTCCGGCGCGACCTCTATCAGGACTGGTTAGAAGCGCTGATGTCGGATTTTCCGATCATTCCCCTGGATGGCTTGTGCGCACAATGGCATGGCCGCGAGCGTGCTCGCCTCGCTGCATTGGGGCGGCGGCCGCCGCTACAGGACGGACTCATCGCCTCTGTAGCGGTGGTGAATGAACTGATTCTGGTGACCCACAACACCAAAGACTTCACATACTTTTCCGGCATCAAGTTGGATGATTGGTACGGCCCTCAGAGTGGGGTCTAAATCCGAGCAGCCGAGCGTACTCATGTTGAGTGTGGCGGCAGCATACAGACAGGGGGAGGTTCATGGCCGAGGCCGCTAAATTTTTGACGGTAATGACCGAGGCAGATACCTGCCGAGAGCTGGTCACGCCAAAAATCACAGAGAGCGGATGGGCAGTCGCGCCTCACTCGATTGGCGAACAACGCAGCTTCACCAATGGCCGCATAACCGTTGCTGGCGGCAAGGTCAGGCGTGGTAAGCAGCGCCGCGCGGATTATCTTCTCTATTACCGCCGGGACTTCCCGCTTGCGGTAGTCGAGGCAAAGGAACTGGGCCTGCCGGCAGAAACCGGCGTACAGCAGGCTCGTGAATACGCCGAGATGCTGGGACTGAAGTTCGCCTACGCGACTAACGGCAGGCAGATCATCGAGATCGACTATCTCTCCGGCACGGAAAAACAGGTCGAACGATTCGCAACGCCATCGGAACTGTGGCTCCGACTCACCGGAGAGACAGCGATTGCCCCGAAGGCAGAGTCACATCTGCTCGAACCGTTCAACCTCGTCTCCGGCAAGGTTCCGCGCTACTACCAACAGATCGCCATCAACCGCGTTATCGAAGCGATTCTGCTTGGTGAGAAGCGGATTCTTGCCACTCTGGCCACCGGTACCGGCAAGACCTGCGTTGCCTTCCAAATTTGCTGGAAGCTGTGGAACAGCCGCTGGAACCGTACCGGTGAACACCGCCGCCCCAAGATTCTGTTCCTGGCCGACCGGAACATTCTCGTGGACGATCCGATGGCGAAGATGTTCGCGCCCTTCGGCGATGCCCGGCACAAGATCAGTGGCGGCGACGTAAGCCAGAGCCGCGACATGTATTTCGGCATCTACCAATCGCTTTCGACCGCGAGTGAAGACGTTTTCAAGCAATATCGGCCCGACTTCTTCGATCTCATCGTCATCGACGAATGCCATCGTGGTTCGGCCCGCGATACCAGCAGTTGGCGTGCCGTGCTCGACTACTTCGCGCCCGCCGTGCAGTTCGGCATGACCGCCACACCGCTGCGCGAGGAAGCTCGCGACAGCTACAACTACTTCGGCAATCCGGTCTACACCTACAGCCTGAGACAGGGAATCGAGGACGGCTTTCTCGCGCCATATCGCGTCCATCGAGTGATCACCTCAGTAGACGCTGCGGGCTGGCGGCCATCGAAGGATGAGCTGGACCGCTTCGGTCGCGCCGTGCCTGACGACGAATACCAAACCAAGGATTTCGAGCGTGTGGTTGCGCTCCGCGCGCGCACACGGGCGATGGCGCGTCATCTGACCGATTTTTTGAAGGGCACCGATCGCTTCGCCAAGACCATCGTCTTCTGCGTCGATCAGGAACACGCCGCTGAGATGCGGCAAGAGCTAGTTAACCTCAATAGCGACCTCGTGAAGCAGTATCCCGATTACGTCTGCCGCGTAACGGCTGACGAGGGCGTTATTGGCCTCACCCATCTGGGTCATTTTCAGGATGTGGATAAGCCGACGCCGGTCATCCTTACCACTTCGCAACTGCTAACCACGGGTGTGGACGCCGAGATGGTGAAGAACGTCGTGCTGGCGCGCGTCGTCGGATCGCGCTCGGAATTCAAGCAGATCGTGGGCCGAGGTACGCGTCTCAAGACCGACTACGGCAAGGAATACTTCAACATCATTGACTTCACCGGCACCGCGACGCGCCATTTCGCCGACCCGGATTTCGACGGTGAGCCGGCGCGAATCGAGGAAGTTACGATCGATGATGAGAGCGGTGAACCCGTCGAAACCGTCGTTGAGCCAACGCCCGGCATCGAGGAACCAGAGGCCGAGTATGTGGCCGATCCTGATGGTGGCGATGCGGAAATCCTCGGCGATCCATTTGAAGAGCCGCGCAAGTTCTACGTCGATGGCGGTGAAGTCGAGGTTATTGGTCACCTGATCTACGACCTCGACACCGACGGCAAGAAGCTTCAAGTCGTGAGTTACACCGATTATTCCGGGCGAGCCGTGCGCTCCATGTATCCCAATCGCGATGCTCTGCAATCGGCCTGGGCTAACCCGGATACCCGCGCGGAGGTACTACGCGAACTCACTGAGCGCGGCATCAGCTTCGAGGAACTGGCTTCCGCTAGCGCCCAGCCGGATGCCGATCCCTTTGATCTTCTATGTCATCTGGCCTGGAACGCACCGTTGCTCACCCGGCGCCAGCGCGCCGAGCGTGCGCGCAAAGCCGCGCAAGACCTGTTCGCACAATACGGTGAGACCGCGCGCGAAGTGCTCTCGCTGCTACTCGATAAATACGTCGAGCGCGGCATCGTCCAGTTCGGCGCGCTGTCGGATTTGATGAAGGTCAAGCCATTCGATCGCTTTGGCACGCCATCTGAGATCGCCACACGACACTTCGGCGGCGTAAAAGCCATGAAGGATGCCGTCTCCCGTTTACAGTCCACCATCTACCAATAAGAACGTCACCGAATGTCGCCGAAGGAAAAAAAAGCAAAGAAGGCCAAAGCGCCTCTGACCACCCGAGAAAATCTCACCTCGCTGATCGGCAGCGCGCGCAAGATTTTGCGCAAGGACAAGGGCCTCAATGGCGACGTGGATCGCCTGCCGCTGCTCACCTGGGTCATGTTTCTAAAGTTTCTGGACGATCTCGAAATCGTCCACGCCGAGGAATGCGAGCTAGACGGGCGGCCCTACCATGCCATCGTCGAGGCGCCCTACCGCTGGCGCGACTGGGCCATCCGTGAGGACGGCCTGACCGGCGATGAGCTTCTGGCCTTCATCAATCAGGAAGAAGCCATCCGCGCAGATGGAAAGCGCGGTAAGGGCTTGTTTGCTTACATGCGCGCCTTGGCCGGAGAAGGCGAAAAGGGCAGCCAACGCGAAGTCATCGCCAACGTCTTCAAGGGCGTGCAGAACCGCATGGTCAGCGGCTATCTGCTGCGCGATATCGTCAACAAGATCAACGGTATTCACTTCAGCAGCAGCGAGGAGATTCACACACTCTCGCATCTCTACGAATCCATGCTGCGCGAAATGCGTGATGCGGCGGGCGACTCCGGCGAGTTCTACACGCCGCGCCCGGTCGTGCGCTTTATGGTGCAGGTCACCGATCCCAAACTCGGCGAGACCGTGCTTGATCCGGCCTGCGGCACTGGCGGATTCCTCGTCGAGGCCTACGACCACATCGCCAAGGCGATCAAGACGCCGGATGAGCGTCGCAAGCTGCAGCGCGAAACCCTGTTCGGGCAGGAAGCAAAGCCGTTGCCCTACATGCTTGTGCAGATGAATCTGCTGCTGCATGGGCTGGAAGCACCGCAGATCGCCTACGGCAATACGCTGGAGCGCCGTGTCAGCGAAATCGGCCACAGCGAACGCGTGGATGTGATTCTCACCAACCCGCCGTTTGGTGGTGAGGAAGAGGCAGGCATCAAGGCCAACTTCCCGGCCAACATGCAGACGGCGGAAACCGCCCTGCTGTTCCTGCAATTCATCATGCGTAAGCTGCGCGTGGCGGGCTTCGGCGCTGAGCGTGGCGGCCGCGCCGCCGTGGTCGTTCCCAATGGCACCTTGTTTGGCGACGGCGTCTGCGCTGTCATCAAGGAGGAAATGCTCAAGGAGTTCCGGCTCCACACCATCGTCCGCCTGCCGCAGGGCGTGTTCGCGCCGTACACCGATATCCCGGCCAATCTGCTGTTCTTCGAACGCGGCGGGCCGACGCAGGACATCTGGTTCTACGAGCTTCCGCTCCCGGAAGGCCGCAAAAAGTACTCAAAGACCGCGCCGCTTCAGTTCGAGGAGTTTGCTGCTGCGCTGGCGTGGTGGAACCAGCGCGAGGAAGGCCCGCAGGCCTGGAAGCTCGACTTCGCCGCGCGCAAGGCTGCGGCCGTAGCCGCTGCGACGCCACACTGGCAGCAAGCCGAGGCCGAACGTGCCAGCGCGATGGCGCTGGGCAAGCCGTTGCGCGATCTGGAGCTGATGCTCAGCAACTCCGCCAATGGCGACAAGGCAGCCCTGCAAGCCGAGCTGCGGGAGCTGAAAGCCAGGCAGCAGGCGCATGAGGCGGCGGCCAAGGCCGCGCAGGCACAGGGTGACGCCCTCTATTGGCCAATCTACAACCTCGATCTCAAGAACCCCAATGCGAAACAGGGGCTAGAGCACGCCGAGCCGAAAGACCTCGTTGCCTCAATGCGAGCCAAGGAGCAAGAAGTGCTCAAGCTTCTCGGTGAGATCGAAGCGCTGGTATCCGAGGTCTCGGCATGAAGTCTTGGCCTCAGGTGGCTTTGGGCGATGTGCTCAACCGCGCCAATGAGTCCACGGCGCTGCTGCCAGATCGTGAATACCACGAGGTCACAATCAAACTCTGGGGTAAGGGCGTTGTCAGCCGGGGCAAGGTGCGCGGCGGCGATATAGGTACGGCGCGGCGTTTTGTTCGCGCCAATCAGCTGATCATGTCAAAGATCGATGCGCGGAACGGCGCTATCGGACTCGTACCACCCGAACTCGATGGGGCAATTGTCAGCAACGACTTTCCATCATTCGAAGTAGATGCGGACCGCGTCGAGGCCTCGTTTCTTGGATGGCTGGTTCGCTCAGCAGCGTTCGTAGAGCTCTGCAAGACATCCAGCGAGGGCACGACCAACCGGGTGCGTATTAAGGAGGAGCGATTCCTTGACCAACGCATCGCTCTGCCGCCGCTCACCGAGCAGCTAGCCATTGTCCAGCGCCTCGAGACCTTGGCCGAAAAAACGACACAGGTGGCCGACTGTCTCAATGCCATCGAAGCCGACGCTGAGCGTCTACTCGCCGTGCGCTTTTGCAAGGCCATCGCGTCTGCAAATTACAGGCCTATGTCGGAGGTAGCACCGTCGGTTCGCCGGCCAGTTGAGATGGACATCGGTACTCGCTACCGAGAAGTTGGCGCGCGCTCATTCGGCAAGGGCCTGTTTGCCAAACCGGAGTTCGATGGAGCCGAAGCGACTTGGGAAAAGCCCGTCTGGATTACGGCAGGTGATCTAGTACTCAGCAACATCAAAGCATGGGAGGGCGCCATCGCCGTGGCCGACGAAACGCATGCCGGATGTATCGCTTCGCACCGTTACATCACCTGCGTTCCCTTCGCAGACAGAGCAACACCACGATTCCTTGCGTACTTCCTGCTCTCTCCTGATGGGTTGGAGCAAGTCGGACTGGCGTCTCCCGGTACCGCCGACCGCAATCGCACACTGAGTCTGACGAACCTCGGCAAGATTGAAGTTCCTGTACCACCGCTAGTGACGCAGCGTGCCTTTGACTCCCTACAGTCGAAGCTTGCCGAGTTGAGAGCCCAGCACGCCGTCATCCGCAAAGCCAACCAAGCTCTGATCCCAGCCACGCTGGAGCGCGTATTTGGCGCTTCGGAAGACCAAGGAGGTTCTGCGTGATTCGCACGCTGAAGGGACCGGAGTTTGCTAGGCAGTTCGGGTTAAGACCGCAAATGCTGGCTTGGTTCCTCGGCGCAGGTGCATCCGCTTCTGCCGGTATTCCTACCGGCTACGCGATGATCACCGATTTTAGAAAACGACTGTTCTGCCAGCTCTCCGGCATACGGACGCGCGAGGTAGATGCTAACGATCCGTTGTGGCTTGAACGAATCGACCTGCTTTTGCGCACGAGATCGTCACTCCCAGAGTCCGACCATCCGACCGCATATGCTGCGACATTCGAGGCGGTTTATCCGAGTCCGGAGGATCGGCGCGCCTATATCGACGACGCAATCAGGAAAGGTACACCGTCATTTTCTCATCGCGTCCTCGCGTCACTGCTCGCAATCAAGCAGACACCCTGCGTTTTCACCACGAATTTCGATCACCTCGTCGAAGATGCGACGACTGTCACGAATCAATTGCTTGAGGCTGCAAAGCGCGCGCCCCTTACGGTAGCGGCTATCGATAACGTTGCGCGTGCCGAGTTGTGCATTAGCGAATCCCGTTGGCCATTGCTCGCAAAATTGCACGGCGACTACCAGTCTGTTGAGCTGAAGAACACGAATGACGAGCTGAAATCGCAGGATGCGCGAATGCAGAAGGTGCTAACCGCCGCGTGCTCACGCTTCGGCCTCGTGATTGTCGGCTACAGCGGTCGCGATGACTCTGTCATGGCGGCGCTGTCCGGAGCGCTGGCACAACCGAGCGCCTATCCTGGTGGGCTTTTCTGGGTGACTCGATCGGCGAACACGCTGCTTCCTGCGGTAGCGACACTGCTCAGCGCTGCTGATCGAGCGGGTGTTTCGGTAACGATTGTCGAATCTCAGACGTTTGATGAACTGGCAGCAGATATCGCCGACGTGATCGAGCTGCCCCAAGAATTGACGCACCATGTATTCCAGGCACGACCGGAGCCGGTGGTACGGGATGTCGTGCTCCCTTTGCAGGAACGACGGCAGTTTCCAGTTCTGCAATGCTCGGCGCTTCCTATCCTTGCGATGCCAAGTGCTGCTCGAAAAATTGAGGTCGATTCGCCGGTAACGACCGCACGCGCGCGCGAAATTCTCAGAGAGGCACAGGTCTGGGGAATAGTCGCCAGCAATGGTCGGGAGATCGCCGCGTATGGCGTGGATGCTGACCTTCTACGGGCGTTCTCTGGCCTGGGCGCCCGCCTTGCCGGAACAGTGGAACTGCAGCCTGACAAGGATAGCTGGGCGCGGGGTCTCATATACGACGCATTGGCGCGCGCGCTGACACGGCGGCGGCCCTTGTTTGCGCGCCTGCGTCGCAAGGGACATTCGCTTCTTGTGCAGAGCGGTTCCGAGGGCGATTCTCAGGAAGTTATCGATCGTCGATATTTGCAGCTAGAGGCACTCAGGAATGCTTACCCCGATGCCCTTGTCGGCACGATTCCTGATCTCGACTACCCCTTCAATGAGGGCGTGCAGATTCGTTTAGACCGCGTGGGCGATCGTTGGTGGTGTGCATTCGAGCCAATGACACATGTTCAGTTCCCTAGCCGGGAGTCGACCGAAAGGAATTCGGAGGACAAGCCGGATGAGATCGCGCCTTCAACTATTTATCAAGGTGATCCTGCTATCGACTGGCGGCGCGAGCGCTGGGCCAGACGGTACAACCGTGTTTGGGCCAAGATCATTTCCGCCTGGGCAAAGACACTTGCCGGTGAAGGCTCTCCTCCGCTCCATGCAGTCGGCCTCAAGGAAGGCACTGGCATGGATGCCGTGTTCAAGCTGTCGCCGGTTACAGCCTGGAGTCGACCCAGTCACGAGCACGGTTATTTCTTGCGGTGATAGCAGATGAACAGCGCATTCAATGAGTCAAAGCTGTCGCCCTTCTCGTTGCTGGACGAACCTGATCTGACGTTTAGTCCTGACGACAAGTCGCTGGACACGAATCCGTTGCGCGGCTTGGATCGCTTCGGACCTTACAGTGCTGCAACGTTTGGCAGCTACACCCCCGCGTTGCGAGTTGCCACCATTGCACCGGCCGCGGGTTGGCCGGGCTTAAAGGCGTTAATCACCACTGTGCGCTCAAGCCAAGTTCCCGGTGATCGTACGGAGTACGTGCCACCGTTCAAAGGATTTGAGGCGCTTTTTAAAGTTCCATTGATAGCAGCACCGACTGGTGCTGCCCATATCAAGCTGCCTGATGATCTGAATGCGTTAGGGCAAGAGGGCCTTCCACACGCTCGATTGATGCAAGCTCTTCGTGATGCACTGGAGCGATTGGAGTTGGTTCGCGATCAGTTTGACGTTGCTCTGGTGCATCTCCCGGACGTTTGGCAGCACGCGTTCCGCGCGCCCGGCTTTGACGCGCACGACGCCTTGAAGGCGCTCGGAGCAGTTCGGGGCATTCCCACTCAGGTAATCAACGATCGCGCCATTGCGTTCACATTGAAAGCCTCGTTGGCGTGGCGTCTGTCGATCGCCCTTTACGTGAAGGCCGGTGGTATTCCTTGGAAGCTGGCCCCGCTCCCCGGGGTCCCTGAAGGTACCGCCTACATTGGCCTCGCTTACGCACTACGAGGTGATCCGAAGGAGGCTCACTACGTTACCTGCTGTTCGCAGGTCTTCGACGCCGATGGCGGTGGAATGCAGTTTGTCGCTTTCGAAGCCCGCGATCCGGTGGCGGATGCCGAGGAAGCACGGCGCAACCCGTTTTTGAGTCGCGCCGACATGCGTGCAGTGCTCGCCCGAAGTCTCAGTTTGTACCAGAGTCGCAACGGCGGGCTTTTGCCAAGACGCTTGGTCGTTCATAAGACCACGTCCTTCAAGCCTGAGGAGCTAGAAGGCGCCTTGGACGCTCTCTCCTCCGTTCTGGAGGTTGAATGCGTAGAGGTATCGAGCGGTCCGGGCTGGCGTGGCGTGTGGTTGAAGCAAGGGAAAACGCCCAGAGACCGGAGTGAGCCCGATGGCTACCCAGTCCCTCGGGGCACTGTTCTGCATCGCTCTGGGCGATCGATTTTGGTCTGGGTTGCGGGAAACGCACCGCAAGCAGCGCTGAAGGGGGACTACTACCAAGGCAAGAAGAGCATCCCGCGTCCGATCAATCTCGTGCGACATGCTGGCGGCGGTCAACTCGAAATAACAGCGCTTGAGGCCTTGGCGTTGACAAAAATGGATTGGAACAACGACGCACTCTACGACCCGGTGCCTGTCACCATCCGATATTCGCAGCGACTGGCCCGTACGATTGCAAACGTGCCGAGTCTTCCGGGAAATGCCTATGCGTATCGGCTATTCATGTAGAAACGATCGGGGCCGATGACAAGCAACGGGGGACGTCTGCATCGACGTTCTCCCGTAGCCGAGTGGCGCCGAAGAATCAGAACCGGAAGCGGCCGTTCGCGAGTGTCGGAAATTGGCACATCGCGGAAATTCGAGCGGAAGCGGCAGAGCAGTTGCAGTTTGCGATCACTAGTCGCTAGCCGTATTCGATCACCACCTTGCCGAACGCCTCGCCGCTCGCCAGCCGCTCGTAAGCGGTGCGCGGCTTGTCGAAGCTGTGGCGACTGTCGATGACGGGCCGCAGGCCATGTGATTCCATGAATGCCAGCAGCGCTGCGGTGTCGGCGCGGCTGCCGACCTGTACGGCACGGATTGTCAGGTCGTTCATGAGGATCGGCATCAGACTGCCGCCGGGATCGTGGAAGCCGGTGATCAGGCCAACGATCGCGACGCGGGCGTGCCAGGCGGCGGCGCCCAGCGACTTGACGTAGGTACCGCCACCGCCGTTCTCGACGATGACGTCGGCGCCGCCGAGCGCACGGACCTGCTGCGGCCAGTCGTCGTTGCGGTAGTCGATGACCACGTCTGCGCCGAGTGCGCGCAGTCGTTCGCCGCGTTCCGGGTTGGAGGTGGTGACGATGACACGCGCGCCGGACGCCTTGGCGAGCTGGATCGCGAACAGCGACACGCCACCGCTGCCGAGCGTCAGCATCGTTTCGCCGGCCTGCAGCGCGCCCTTCACGAACAGCGCCGACCACGCCGTGACCGCGGCGCAGGGCAAGGTCGCGGCTTCGGCGAAATCCAGATGCGCGGGGATGCGCAGCAGACCGGTCTTCGGCAGCACCGCGTATTCGCGCAACAGGCCGTCGACATCACTGCCGAGGGTCTGGCCGGTGTGGGCCGGCTGCAGCGGACCGTCGATCCACTGCGGAAAGTAGGTTGCGATGACGCGATCGCCGACTGCGGCCTGGCTGACCCCTTCACCGATTGCGACAATCTCGCCGGCGCCATCGCACAGCGGCACAATGTCCGGCCGCCCCTTGCGCGGCAGCGCGCCGCGCGCCGCCATCAGGTCGCGCTGGTTCAACGAATTCGCACGAATCCGCATCAGCACTTCGCCGGGACCGGGCACCGGCACAGGCCGCTGCACCGGCTGCAGACCGTCGAACGTGCCGTAGTGCTGCCAGCTCCAGGCTTTCATCATCGTCATCCGCGCTCCCCTGTTTGAACTTCGCATTGACGAATACGGGACGTCGCGTGTCCGCACACGTCCCGATCGCGACAGCCATGCCGTACCGCGCGCCAATCAACAGCACTGTACACTTTAGAAAATCGGTGTTGCGGCCGCCGCCATCATGCGGCACGCCGACGCCGCAAAGAACCACGAGGAGCCCGCATGAATACTGCCCCGCAGACCCGCGTCGCCGTCGCCGTCGTCACCGGCGCCAGCTCCGGCATCGGCAAGTCGGTGGCCAAGGCCCTGGTGATGCGTGGCTGGCGGGTGATCGGCGTCGGTCGCGACGCGGCGCGTTGCGCGGCCGCGGCGGCGGAGCTGCGTGCACTGACGGCGGACGCGCAGGTCGAGATGATCCGTGCCGACCTGTCGCTGCTGAGCGAGGCGGCGCGCGCCGCGCGGGACATCGCCGCGCGCAGCGATCGCATCGACGTGCTCGTCAACAATGCCGGCGGCGTCGGCAAGCAACTGGTGATGACCGCCGAAGGCAACGAAGCGACATTTGCCGGCAATCATCTCGGGCCGTTCGTGCTGACGCGCTGCCTGTTGCCGCTGCTGCGCAAAACGGCGGCCGTCTCGGCACCCGGCGCGGTGCGCATCCTGGCGACGTCGTCGGAGGGCCATCGTTACTGTCCGGGCATGGACTGGGACGACCTGCAGCACACGCGCAACTTCACGACCGGCGGCGCCTATACCAGTGCCAAGCTCGCCAACGTGCTGTTCACGATCGAACTGGCGAAGCGTCTCGCCGGCGATGGCATCGTCGCGCACGCGATGGAGCCGGGTGTGGTGCTCGACAGCAATTTCGTCAACCACGCCGATGACAGCATGCAGCGCTACATGGCGACGCAGGACGACAGAGCGGTCAGCTCCGACGATGCCGCAAAGACCCTCGTGTACCTGGCGACGGCCGAGGAACCCGGCCACGGCAGCGGCGGCTACTACCGCGAATGCCAGCCGCTGGCCGCGGCGGCACCGGCGCTGGATGCGGCCGCCGCGGCGCGCCTGTGGCGCGAGAGCGAAACGCTGGCGGCGCGCGCCGGGATCGCCTTCACAGACCCTGAATGATCATCGCGCGGTAGTCGGCGCCCTTCTGGCGGTGCGGCAAGGCGGCCTGATAGGCCGGCGAGTCGTACCAGGCTCGGGCGTCTTCCAGCGTCGGGAATTCGAGCAGGATGACGCCGTCCGGCGCGTCGCCTTCCAGTGCCTCGACGGCACCGTAGACCGCCAGCGGCTTGAGCTTGGGGTCGCGCGGCGCGGCGCGATTCATCTCGTTGTAGATCGCCAGTTCCGCCGCATCGCGCACCGGCGCTTCACGCATGAACAACATGTAAACCGCCATCGTTCGACTCCTTTGCTTTCGGTGCTCGCGACGACTTGCCTCAGCCCGCTTCGAAACAGAGCTCGGCAACGGCCTGCGCCTGTCCACCGCGGCCGCCCAGCTCCGACAGCAGGGCCTTGAGCCGATAGGTCCACAGGTGCAGCGGGTGCTCCAGTGTCATGCCCATCGCGCCGAGCATCTGGTGCAGGTCATAGACCACACGCGTGGCGCTTTCCTGGGCATGCGAGGCCGCCAGGGCGGCGTCGCCAGGGCGGCCGGTCGCCGCCGCCTGCAGGGCCAGCCAGCGCACGCCACCGCTCAGCACGGCGCACTCCGCAAGCCGGTGGCGCAGGGCCTGAAAGGTGCCGATCGGTCGGCCGAACTGCTTGCGCACGGAGACGTGTTCGACGGTCGACGCCAGCGCCGCTTGCAACAGGCCGCTGGCTTCGGCGGCGAGCGCGACGCGCAGCCACTGCCGCACCGTATCGGCCGTCGCGCCGTCCAGCGGCGTGATCTGCGGCTGGCCGACGAGCCGGCCCATCGGATAGGCGAAGATCGAATCGACGGCTTCGAGCATGTCCGGCGTCGGCCGCGCCAGGCCGATGCACTCGCCGTCGATGATGATCAGGGTTCTGGCCTGTGCGACGAAGCGCCCGGGTCGGCCGTTCTCGACGACCGCCAGCGGCCGCGGCCAGTCGTCGCCCGGCAGCGCGTGGCGCAGCAGCATCGACAGCGCGGCTTCGACCGCGAACGGCGCCTGCGCGAGGCGCGACACCGCCAGCGCGGCGGCGGTCGGGCCGTATTCAGGAATCTGCACGATATCGAAATACTCGCCTTCGATCAGGGCCTGTTCGAGTGCATCGCCGCGCAACGCGAAGCCGTGGAAGTCGATCGGCTTTTCGTTGAACGACTGCGCGAGCCGGTCGATCGCATCGACGACCGCGGATTGATCATCGGTCAGCACGAAATCCATCAGCGCGGCTCCCGGGGCAGCTTCAGCAGTTCGGTGGCGACCAGATTGAGCTGGATCTCGGCGGCACCGGAGGCGATGCCGGCGACTATCGCGCGTTGGTGATGGGCCAGCAGCATCGTGTCGCCGCCGGCGAGGGCGTCGGGCAGATGCTCGACGACGAACTCGCCGACCGCGCGTTCGGCCATCACGGTCGCAACGCGCGCCGCGCTGGCCTCGGGGCTGGCGGTCACGCCACGCACGCGCTGGTCGATGATGTTGTAGCTGTACAGGCGCGCCGCTTCGCAGGCCGCCTTGGCGCGCGCCGCCTGCTCGACGGCGCCGGCACCGAAGCGCCCGGCCTTCTTCAGCGTCGTCACCGCGCGCGTCAGCATGCGGGTCGCCATCGCGAAGCGTGGAATGCCGACGCGCTCCAGCGACAGCGAGGTACGGACGATCTCCCAGGCCTGACCCTCGGCGCCGAGCATCGCGCTTGCGGGGACTTCGACATCGTCGAAGAACACTTCGTGAATGTCGCCTTCGCCGATCACGCTGGGGATCTGGCGGACGGTGATGCCCTTGGTGTCCATCGGCAGCAGGAAGATCGAAATGCCGCCCTTGCCCGGCGAGGTGCGCGCGAGCAGGAAGCAGGTGTCGGCATAGCCGGCATACGAGGTCCAGATCTTCTGGCCGTTGATGCGGTAGACCTCGTCGTGGCGGTCGGCACGGGTGCGCAGCGACGCGAGATCGGAGCCGGCTTCCGGTTCGGAGAAACCCTGGCACCAGATCGTCTTGCCCTGTGCCATCGGCGGGATGTAGCGCTGCTGCTGCGCCTCGCTGCCGAACAGCATCAGCGTCGGCCCGATCCAGTTGACGTTCATGTACTGGCCGCCGCGCGGCTCGCCGGCCATCCACATTTCCTCGGCGAGGATGAACGCGGTCCAGGCGTCGGCGTCGCGTCCGCCCCAGCGCGCCGGCCAGTGCGGCACCAGCAGACCGGCCTGCGCCAGCTTGCCGCAGAACACTTCGGCGAATTCGCTCTGCATCTCGGAGGCCGGGCCGTCGGCCCGCGTTTCCCAGTCCGGGGGCAGGTTCTCGGCCAGAAAGCGCCGCACCGTCGCGCGGAAGCTCAGCTGCTCGGCTGTCCAGTCAAAATCCATCAGGGCGATCCAGGGGTTGCGGAAGCAGGATGCAGCGAACGGCGCGCGGCTGCGTCGACGGCAATATCGGTCGGTCCGGCAGCTTCGCTCGCGCGTGCGTGCATCCCCACTCCTCGTTTATAAAGTCTCGTCGAACGCGCCTGCAGCTCGCGCGGATATCGGCAGAGCATAGGGGAAATGAGGCGCCACGAGACGCCGCAGTTCGCCCGGCCACGTCGCCGGCGAACAGCCTTAAACTATCGAGCCCCGGAGGATAATATGTCAACAGCGTTGTTCAAGATCCTGATCTTCCTGAAACGGCGACCCGGCATGACCACGGCGGCATTTCGCGAATACTACGAAGGCGTGCACAGCAAGCTCGGCGAGAAATACTCGACCGGCGTCAAGCGCTACCTGCGCCGGTATGTCGAACCGCTGGGCGGCGATCTCGACAGCCAGGCCGAAGCGCTCGACTTCGATGTCGTTACCGAGCTGTGGTTCGACGATCGCGCGGTGTTCGAGCAGGTCGTGAAGTACGCGGCGCGCGGGCGGCTGCCGGCTGAAGTGATCGAGGACGAGGCGCGTCTTTTCGACCGCAGCAAGAGCCGTTACGTCACGGTCGTCGAACACGAATCGGCGCTGCCGCCGGCCTGATCAAGTAGCATCGCCCCGCCCTCTCGACCCCGGCGCCGCCTGCGCCAAACACCAGACAGAACGTCCATGACCCGCTCCGACCCGATGTCCGTGCCCAGCTACCGCACCCTGGAACTCAGCCGCCGGGGACGACGCCTGACGATCACGCTGAACCGCCCGGAACTGCTCAACGCCTGCAATTACGACATGCACGAGGAGCTGGCGGACGTGTTCCAGTTTGCGCACACGGATCGCGAGTCCGATGTCGTCGTCGTCACCGGCGCCGGCCGCGCGTTCTCGGCCGGTGGCGATGTCGCACACATCGCGCGCAGCGCCGCGAATCCGGAACTGTTCGATCAGGAGGCACGCTGCGCGAAGCGCGTGATCTCCGGCATCCTCGATCTGGACAAGCCGCTGATCTGCCGGCTCAACGGCCACGCGGTCGGCCTCGGCGCGACGCTTGCGCTGTTCTGCGACGTGATCTTCGCGGCCGACACCGCGAAGATCGGCGACCCGCACGTGGCGATCGGCCTGGTCGCCGGCGATGGCGGTGCGGCAATCTGGGCGCAGCGCATCGGCCTCGGCCGCGCCAAGGAATTCCTGCTGACCGGCGAACTGCTGACCGCGCCGAAGGCCGCCGAAATCGGCCTCGTCAATCACTGCCTGCCGCTGGCCGAGCTCGACGCGGCCGTCGATGCGTTCTGCGACAAGCTGCTGAACGGCGCGACCAGCGCGATCCGCTGGACCAAGGTGCTGACCAATCTCGAACTGAAGCGCATCGCCACCGCGGTGATGGATGCCGGTGTCGCCTACGAATCGCTGAGCGTGCGCTCGGGCTTCCACCAGGCCGCCGTCAAGGCGATGGTCGACAAGCAGAACAGCGGCGGCAAACGCGGTTAGCCGCCGCGGCGCCAGGGTCGGTCGCGCCCCGACGGTTGCAGGGGCGGCGCAAGCTGCGACCGGTCGCCATCGATGTCGCGACCGGCGTCGATTCACGCCCGCCAGAGTTCGTCGGCCAGCGCGAACGCGGCAGCGATGGCGGGCTCGGCAGCCCGACGCTGCAGGCATACCAGGGTCAGCTCGGCATCCAGCGTCGGCGGGGCAAGGGCGATGTGCCCGGCCCCGTGTTGCGCCTGCGCCACCGTGTCGCGCAGCAGCGACAGCCCGACCCCGGCGCGCACCAGATCGAGCATCGACGATTCGACATCGACCTGCGCGACGATGCGCGGTGTCGCAGCCTGCGCAGCGAACCGCGCCGCCAGCAAACGATGATGGACGGACTCGGGCGGCGTCCAGATCCACGGCAGTTGCACGAGCTGCGGCCAGTCGGCGTCGGCAACGCGGCCCTGCCAGTCGCGCGGCGCGGCGACGCGATAGCGGAACGAGGTCAGCTGCATGACGTGCAGGCGCTTGTCGCCGGGAACGCCGAGATAGAAGCCGAGGTCGAGCTGGCCGTCGAACAGCTGCGACAGCACGCCGCCTGAAATGCCGTACGACACATCGGTATGAAGGCCCGGATGGCGCTCCAGCAGCAGGCCGAGCAAGGCGCCGAGGCGCAGGAAGTCCGGATCGAGAATGGTGCCGAGGCGCAGCCTGCCGGAGACCTGCCGCGACAGGCCGGCGACGGCGCTGTCGAAATCGTCGACCGCCGCCAGCACGGCCTGCGCATGCGGCAGCAGGGCGCGTCCGCTCGGCAGCAGTTCCATGCCGCGCGGCGTACGCCGGAACAGCGGCGCGCCGATCGCTTTCTGCAGCGCCTTGAGCTGCAGGCTGAGCGCCGATTGCGTCAGATGAATGGCGTCCGCGGCGCGCGTGATGCTGCCGTGGCGCGCCACCATGACGAAAACGCGTAGTTGCTTGAGGTCCATGCCGGCGCCGTATGCCTCTGCGATATTGGCCGCACTTATATCGATCGCAGTTTAATTCATTGGCATCTGGCAACCGGATGCGGCCTAATATGTGTTTCCGCCCGCAAAAAAATAGCCCGCCATGAATCTGCCCGCAGGTACAATCATCAACACTATTGGTCATTACATCGCTGGCGCCGTGCAGCAAGCAGCCGCCGCACGCAGCAGCGATGTCTACAACCCGGCCACCGGCGCCGTCACCGGCAAGGTGACGCTGGCGACGCCGGCCGACGTGGATGCCGCGGTGGCTGCCGCGAAGGCCGCGTTCCCGGCATGGGCGGCGACGGCACCGCTGCGCCGCGCGCGCATCATGATGAAGTTCCGCGAGCTGCTCGAAGCCAACCGCGACGAGCTTGCGAAGCTGATCACCCAGGAACACGGCAAGGTGTTCAGCGACGCGTCCGGCGAAGTCACGCGCGGCATCGAGGTCGTCGAGTTCGCGATGGGCGCGCCGCATCTGCTGGGCGGCTCGCACAGCGACAACATCGGCGGCGGCATCGACAACTGGAACCTGCGCCAGCCGCTGGGCGTCGTTGCCGGCATCACGCCGTTCAACTTCCCGGTGATGGTGCCGATGTGGATGTTCCCGGTCGCGCTGGTCTGCGGCAACACCTTCGTGCTCAAGCCTTCGGAGCGTGACCCGTCGGCCTCGTTGCTGATGGCGGAGCTGCTCAAGCAGGCGGGCCTGCCCGACGGCGTCTTCAACGTCGTGCAGGGTGACAAGGTCGCGGTCGATGCATTGCTCGCGCATCCGGACGTGCAGGCGCTGTCGTTCGTCGGCTCGACGCCGATCGCCGAGTACATCTATTCCGAGGGCACCCGGCGCGGCAAGCGCGTGCAGGCGCTGGGCGGCGCCAAGAATCACATGGTCATCATGCCGGACGCCGACCTCGAGCAGGCCGTCGACGCACTGATCGGCGCCGCCTACGGCTCGGCCGGTGAACGCTGCATGGCGATCTCGGTCGCCGTCGCGGTCGGCGACATCGCCGATGCGCTGGTCGCCAAGGTCGCCGAGAAGGCGAAGAAGCTGGTGATCTGCAACGGCATGGAGTCGCGCGCCGAGATGGGTCCGCTGGTCACCGGCGTGCACAAGGCCAAGGTCGAGGGCTACATCGAGAAGGGTGTCGCGGAAGGCGCCGAGCTCGTCGTCGACGGTCGCGGCCTCACGGTGCCGGGTCACGAGAACGGCTTCTTCACCGGCGGCACCCTGTTCGACAAGGTCACGCCGGAGATGACGATCTACAAGGAAGAGATTTTCGGACCGGTGCTCAGCGTCGTGCGCGTGCCGGACTTCGCGACCGCCGTCGAGCTGATCAACAAGCACGAGTTCGGCAACGGCACCGCCTGCTACACGCGCGACGGCGCCACCGCCCGCGAGTTCGCACGGCGCATCCAGGTCGGCATGGTCGGCATCAACGTGCCGATTCCGGTGCCGATGGCCTGGCATTCGTTCGGCGGCTGGAAGCGTTCGCTGTTCGGCGACCAGCATGCCTACGGCGAAGAAGGCGTGCGCTTCTACACGCGCTACAAGAGCATCATGCAGCGCTGGCCGGACAGCGCGTCCAAGGGACCGGAATTCGTGATGCCGACCGCGCAGTAGGCCGGTCCGGACAACAAGATCGGGCGCCTCCGCGAGGCGCCCTTTTTTGTGGGTGACGGTCCGCAGGTCGCGACTTGCAGGCGTGGCGCGAATCGCAGCCACACGGCCGCAAACTTCGACGGAAAGCTGCTGCAGGAGCGGCGCAAGCCGCGACCGCAGCACCTGCTAGCGCCGCAGCGCCCCACGCAGAAACAGGCGTACGCCGAAGTCGATGCGCGCGTCGAGTTCGGTCTTGCCGAGTGCATTGCCGGCGACGATCAGACGCGTCGGGCCGCCGACGACCAGACTCAGAAACGCGGCGGCGGCGTGCTGCGCATCGCCGACGGCGATGTCGCCGGCCGCCTCGTGGCGTGCGAACAACGCCCTCAGTACCTCGACGACCGGGCCGGCGCCTTCCTCGAACGCCGCGTTGAACAGCTCCGGAAAACGGTAGGCCTGCGCGGCGAGGATGCGCTGCAGCTTGATCGAAACCGGACGCGACAGATTGGCGACGCGCTGGTGCGCGATCGCGCGCAAGCTCGCTTCCAGATCGTCGCCGACCAGCGCCTCGATGTCCTCGCGCGGCACCGTGTAGGCCTCGATCGCCCGCCGCACGGCGGCGCGGAACAGGGCCTCCTTGTCGTCGTGATAGGCGTACACCGTGCGCTTGGACATGCCGACACGCGTGGCGATTTCCTCGATCGTGGTCTGATCGAAGCCGCGTTCGAGAAAGGTATCCAGCGCGACACTGAGCAATTCCTCGACGCGCTGCTGCTGCTGCGCCCGCGTCGGGCGCCCGGCGCGCGGCCGCGCCGGCTCCGGCTGAGTTTTCTGACGAATGGTCTTGCCCTCCAGGCTGGGTCTCGCCATAATGGTACTTATTAGTACCAATACAACGATTCGTGGTGTCGCTGACGGTAATCGAAGCCGCCGCACCACGAAAGCACCACCGGAGAACGATCATGGGCACTGCAGTCGAACAACTGACCGGGCTGGTTGCAGCCGATGGCCGCTACGACATCCCGTTTGCGGAACTGCGCGATACACAGATCGCGGCGATGAACGAGCGCTTCCAGACGCGCAAGGACGCGATCAAGCTGCTCGGTCATCGCGCCGGCGAGGCGAACATCGACAGCATCCGCAGCCACGCCGACGCGGTGCCGCTGCTGTTCCCGCACACCGCGTACAAGAGCTATCCGGAAGGCTGGCTGATGGAGGCGCGCTGGGACCGGCTCGGCAAATGGATGGACACCGTGTCCAGCCATCGCGTGCCGGCGCAGGACCGCGCGCGGATCCGCGACATGGACGACTGGATCGAGCGCCTGCAGGCGCAGGGCTTCTATGTGTCCTGTTCCAGCGGCACGACCGGCAAGTCGGCGATGCTGGTCGCCTCCGAGGCCGACATGCGGTGGTGCCAGACCGAAGCCGTCGCCGCCTATGCCTGGGGTTCGGGCGTCGTGCCGGCGCAGGACCGGCGCATCTTCGGCATGGCGGCGGTCGCGCATGTGCCGCGCAATCTCTATACCGGCGACGCCTACATCGCCGCGCTGCAGGACCCGGCGCACGAGCGCTTCGCCTACCCGGTGCCGCCGATCACGGTCGGCGGACTGACGCAGATGGTGGTGCTGCGCAAGGCGATCGCCGACGGCACCGCCAGACCCGGCGACCTGCAGACCTTCGAGCAAACCTCGGCTGCGCGGCAGAAAGCGGTCGACGACGCCGTCGGCATCACGGCGCAGGCGGTCGTCGACGCACGCAAGAGCAAGCTGCACGTCACCGGCTTGTGGGCCGGGCTCTACAACGTCGCCAAAGCCGTGCGCGAGATGGGTTACAGCGCCAGGGATTTTCATCCGGAGAATTCGATTTACGTCGGCGGCGGCCTGAAGCGCGCCAAGCTGCCGGACGATTACCGCGAGTTCGTCTACGAGACCTTCAACATCGCGCCGGAACGCAACTACCAGAACTACAGCATGCAGGAGCTGCATTCCGGCATGCCGCGCTGCCGCGCCGGCGGCCGCTATCACGTGCCGCCCTGGGTCGTGCCGCTGGTGCTGAACAAGGACGGCGACGCGCTGCTGCCGACAGCCAAAGACGAATACGAGGGCCGCGCCGCGTTCTTCGATCTGGCTATCGACGGCCGCTGGGGCGGCGTGATCTCCGGCGACAAGGTGTCGATCGACTTCAGCCCCTGCCCCTGCGGCTGCAAGGGGCCGACGATCGGCGACAGCATCGTCCGCTACGCGGATCTCGAAGGCGACGACAAGATCGGCTGCGCCGGCACCGTCGATGCCTATGTGCGGGGCGTGTCATGAGCGCCGTCGTCGATACCGGCGCCGCCGTCGTCTCGGCGCCGTTCTTCCTGCGCGGCGAGACCGTCGAGGGTGACGATGCGCAGCATCGTTCGCGCGATCTCGGCGTGACGTTCGCGACGCCGCGGATCGATCTCGACCGCGCCGTGCATCCGCGCAGCGAGGTGCCGCCGCTGCTCAAGGTGCCGCTCGCCGAGATCATCGACTTCCTCGTCGAGACCGGCCAGCGTCTGCTCGCGCCGGACAATCCGTACATGCAGGAATGCTTCGACCGCATGGCGGCGACGCACATCCTGCCACGCAGCGTCGTCGAGACCACGGCGAAGCACGCCGTCGCCTATCTCGACAAGCGCATCCTGATGGCCGAAGTCGAACAGAACTTCGCCGACCCGCGCGCGCTCGACGGCTGGATTCCGAAACAGGATTTCACCGGCCGCAAAAGCTACGTGCGCGCGTTCGCGCCGCGACTGATTCATGTGCTGCCCGGCAACTCGCCCGGCGTCGCGGTGAAGTCGATCGCCCAGGGCGCGATGGTCAAGGCCATCAACCTGTTCAAGATGTCGTCGGCCGATCCGTTCACGATGGTCGCGATCCTGCGCACGATGGCGGCGATCGACCCGCAGCATCCGATCGTGCGCTCGATGTCGGCCGTCTACTGGCGCGGCGGCGATGCCGGCGTCGAGCAGGTGCTGTACCGGCCGCAGTACTTCGACAAGATCGTCGCCTGGGGCGGCGGCGACGCCATCAACAACGTCATCCAGTATCTCGGCCCCGGGTTCCAGCTGGTGTCCTTCGACCCCAAGACTTCGATCTCGATGGTCGGCCGCGAAGCGTTCGCGTCCGAAGCGGCGACCGACGAAGCCGCCGACCTGGCGTCAGCCGACGTGATGACGCTGAATCAGGAAGCCTGTGTCGCCAGCCGCTTCGTCTACGTCGAAGGCGATCAGCAGCAGGTCGATCGCTTCAGCGAGAAACTGCAGCAGCGCATTGCACAGCGCGCCGCCGCGTCAGGCGACATTCGTCCGCTGGCGATGGACCTGCGCGAGCAGATCGAAGCGCTGATGATGATCGACGACGAGTTCCGGGTCTGGGGCAAGACCGACGGCAAGGGTCTGGTCGTGCGCTCCGAGGAACCGGTCGACTTCCACCCGATCAACAAGACCGCCAACGTCGTGCGCGTCGATGCGCTGGACGATGCGATCAAGTGGGTCAACGTCGCGACGCAGACGGTCGGCTTCTATCCGTTCACGCGCATGGCCGACTATCGCGACCGCCTCGCCAGCGGCGGCGCGCAGCGCATCGTCCAGCTCGGCGAAGCCGGCCCGAGCACGATCGGCAATCCGCACGACGCGATGTACCCGATGCACCGCTTCGTGCACTGGATGGCACACGAGGACGGACGAGCAGTGGCTTAGCGCTGTCGACGCATCAAACCCTCTCCCTTCGACGAGGGGAGACGGCTGGGATGAGGGGGCCACGGATCGAGCATCTCCAGGCCCGGACGCCCCCTCACCCTGACCCTCTCCCCCATCGCGCCGCGACGGGGGAGAGGGAACACGGCAAGCCCGGTCATGTCCATCCAGTGCTAACACCCTCCCACCCTGACCCTCTGCCCTATCCCACTGCGACGGGAGAGAGGGAATGCGAGAAGCGCGGTCATGTCCGCACGACGCAATGGACTCGATGCACTGCTTCGCGCACTGGACAGCGCGCGAGAGCGGACGGGCGGTAGTCCGGCGCTTACCTGCACGTCAACTCCCTCTCCCCTCATCGAGGGGAGAGGGTTGGAGTGAGGGGTCAACGGATCGAGCATCCCCCGGCGCGAACGCCCCCTCACCCTCACCCCCATCGCGCTGCGACGGGGGTGAGGGAACGCGGGAAGTGCGGTCATGTCCGCACGACGCGATGGACTCGATGCACTGCTTCGCGCACTGGACAGCGCGCGAGAACGGACGGGCGGTGGTCTGGCACCGCCGACGATCAACTCCCTCTCCCCTCATCGAGGGGAGAGGGTTGGGGTGAGGGGTCAACGGATCGAGCATCTCCCGGCACGAACGCCCCCTCACCCTGACCCTCTCCCCCTTCGCGTTGCGACGGGGGAGAGAGAACACGAGAAGCGCCCGGTCATACAGCGGCTTTCGCAGCGCGCTCCCCGTTCTGCGCGCGGCACAAAAAAGGCCCGCTCTCGCGGGCCCTTCTGCTACCACGAACATTCGGACGAAAACCCGCGCTCGCTTATTCCGCTTTCAGAGCTTGTGAAGAAATCGTAGCGAGCGAAGGCAGTTTGTGCGCCGCCGGAGCGCAGCAACCGCAGCGTACTCAAGTACGTGAGGATTGCGAGCACCGCCGACGTGCAAAATGTCGAGCGCAGTAGATTTATTCACAAGCTTTCAGACGATCTCGCCGATCACCGTGCCGACATCGAGCGTGTCGCCGGCGGGCAGCTTCTGCACCAGCTTGCCGGACGCGGGCGCGGCGATTTCCTGCACCGACTTGCCGGTTTCCAGCGAATAGATCGGATCGCCTTCCTTGACCTCGGCACCGTCGGCGACCAGCCATTCGGTCAGCGTGCCCTCGGTCATGGACATCTCGAGTTTGGGAATCGTCAGTGAAGTCGCCATTGCAGATCGCCTTGTTCAGCTCTTGAAGGAAAGGATTTCACGCACGCGCGCGACGATCGCCGGCGCGCTCGGAATCTGGCTCATTTCGATGTCGCGAGAGTAGCCGATCGGCGCGAACGCGGCGCCGAGACGGCCAACCGGTGCTTTCAGCGTCGAGAACTGCTCCTCGGCAATCGTGCTCGCAATCTCCGCGCCGAAACCGCCGAATTCGGTCGCCGCATGCACGACCAGCGCGCGACGCGTCTTCTTCACCGAGTCGAGCACGCGGGCGTAGTCGATCGGCAGCAGCGTGCGCAGGTCGATGACCTCGGCGCTGATGCCGTCCTTCTGCAGCTCGTCGGCAGCCTTGACGCACTCGTGCACTTCCCAGCCGTAAGAGACCAGCGTGATGTCGCTGCCCTCGCGGCGCACGGCGGCGACGCCGAGCGGGATGCGGTAGTCGGCGAGCGGCACTTCGCCCTTGATGCCGCGCAGCAGCTTGATCGATTCGAGATGGACGACCGGATCGTCGTCGAAGATCGAACTCAGCAGCAGGCCCTTGGCGTCGTACGGCGTGCTCGGCATGACGACCTTGAGGCCCGGCACGTGGGTGAACCAGGCTTCCAGCGACTGCGAGTGCTGCGCGCCGAAACCGCCGATGCCACCGCCGACCATCATGCGGATCACCATCGGCACATGCGTGGCATTGCCGGACATGAAGCGCTGCTTGGCGGCGTGGTTGAAGATCGGGTCCATGCACACGCCGGCGAAGTCATTGAACATGATCTCCGTGATCGGGCGCATGCCGACCAGCGCCGCGCCAACGCCGGCACCGATGATCGCCTGCTCGGCGATCGGCGTGTCGAGCACGCGCTGCGCGCCGAACTTTTCCTGCAGGCCCTTGGACGTGCCGAACACCCCGCCCGGCTTGCCGACGTCTTCGCCGAACGCGACGACGCCCTTGTCGAGCTCCATCGCGGTGGCCTGCGCACTGATGACCGCTTCGAGCATCAGCATGGTCTTGCGCTCGCCGGTCGGCTCGACCTCGGCCGCGCGGCGCGGATACTGCCCGCGCACCGGCACGTCGCTGACGTCGGCATAGACATCGACCAGTGTTTCCGACGCCGGCGTGTTCGGTGCGGCCAGCGCCTTTTCCATCGCCGATTCGACTTCGACGCGCGCCGCTTCCTCGATTTCGGCGAGCTGTGCTTCGCTGGCAATGCCGGACTCGATCAGCAGCGCGCGCGTGCGCGGCACCGGCCACGCGGCCTTGCCGGCCTGCAGCTCTTCCTTGGGGGCGTTGTGGTTGTCGCCGACGCCGGCGTGCGGACCGAGGCGATAGGTGGTCGCTTCGACGAAGATCGGACCGCGACCGGCGCGGATCTCGGCGATCACGTCCTTCATGCCGTTGTAGAAAGCGACCGGATCATTGCCGTCGAGCTTGACGCCCTTGAAGCCGTAACCGGCGGCGCGCGATGCGAAGTCCTGGCTGGCCGTGTAGTCCGCCAGCCTGGTGTACTCGCCGTACTGGTTGTTCTGGCACAGGAAGATCACCGGCAGCTTCCAGCTTCCGGCGAAGTTCATCGCCTCGTGCACGGCACCGATGCTGGTCGCGCCGTCACCGAAGTTGACGATGGTCACGCGGTCTTCGCCGCGCGATTTGGCGGCAAACGCCAGGCCGTTGGCGATCGGCGCGCCGGCGCCGACGATGGCCGTCGTCAGCATCGAACCCGACGCCGGGTCGGAGATGTGCGGCGCGCCGCCCTTGCCCTTGTTGATACCGGTCGCGCGGCCGAGTGCCTCCGCGAACAGACCTTCCAGCTCAAGACCCTTGGCGACCTGATCGTGAATACCGCGATAGGTGGTCACCATGTAATCGCGCGCGCTGATCAGCTGCGAGATCGCTGCCGGAATCACTTCCTGGCCGGTCGACGGCCAGTACGAGAACAGGAACTTGCCGGCCGACAGGCCGGCCTGGATGCCCTTGTCGACGGCGCGGATGCGCGCCATCTGGCGATAGATTTCGATCAGCGTCTTGGACTCGATGCCCAGGCTTTTTCCGGCTGTCACTTGCATGCTCCGATTCTGCTTCGTTCCGGGCGGCGCGCGGCGATATCGTCCGCGCCGGCACCGCCGATCATTTATCCAACAGTGTAGTTCAATTGAACTCGAAAGCGGCCAGCGCGTCGGCGAAGGCGCGCGTGAACCGTGCGGCGTCGGCGCCGTTGATCACGCGATGGTCGTAGCTCAGCGACAGCGGCAGGAAGGACCTCAGCAGCGGCTTGCCATCGGCATCCGGCACAAAGCGATCCTGCGTCCGCGTGATGCCGAGGATCGCCACTTCCGGCGCATTGATGATCGGCGAGAAGCTCGTCCCGCCGATGTGGCCCAGCGACGACAGCGAGAAGCAGCCGCCGGACATCTCGGCGACCGACAGGCCCTTGGTGCGCGCCTTCTCGGCGACACGCGCCACCTCGTCGGCGATCTCGCCGATGCTCTTCCGGTCGCAGTCGCGGATCACCGGCACCAGCAGGCCGGTCGGCACATCGACGGCGATACCGATGTGGTAATAACCCTTCTGGAACAGCGTCGCACCGTCGGCAGACAGCGAGACATTGAACTGCGGATATTTCTGCAGACAGGCGACCGCGACCTTGATCAAGGCCGGCAGCAGCGTGCGCCTGGCATCCGGATGTGCGGCGTTCCAGGCCTTGCGGCGCTGCTCGAAGGCCGTGATGTCGGCGTCGTCGTTGTGCGTGACGTGCGGAATCGTCGACCAGTTGCGCTGCATCACGCGGCCGACGTAGTGCTGGATCTTGCCGACCTTTCTGGCCTCGACCGGACCATGGACGGAGAAGTCTTCTTCCGGCCAGGGCATCGGCGGCAGGGCGGCGGGTTTGCTGTCAGTCATTCAATCTGCTCCCAGAGATAGGCCGACGCGTCCGCAGCGAGCGCCGGGCTCGTGGCGAGCAGCTCGGTGCCGGCACGGGCCCGCAGTTCACGTGCGAAGCCCTGCGGGTCGTCGGTTTCGATTTCATAAATGGCGAGATAGCGATGCGACGACGGCTGCTCGCGAACCTGCGTCTCCGCAATGCGGAAGCGGCGCGCCGAAACGACGCCGGGCAGCCGCCGCAGATCAACGAGATGCGGTCCGGAATACCAGTCGTTGAATTCGTCATCGCGCCCTTCCACGGCGTTGGTGTGCACGACGAAGACGTAGCGCGCCATGACGACTCCGGTAACCTGCCCATTCGCGGCCTAGTCGCCGGCGCGCGCCGCACTGGCCGGATCCATCTGCAGCACGTCCCAGAACACCGGAACGGCGTCGGCGACGGTCGCACTGCGTGCAATCCTCCCGGACATCACGCGGCCGTTCATTTCGTCGATGAACGCCTGCAGGTCATCCGTTTCCACCTCGAACACCGTGATGTACTTGTGCGTTTCCGGCGCCGGACGCGCCTGCGCCTGTGCAACGGCACCGCGTCGGCCCCAGATCACGCCGGGCAACGCCAGAATGTCATCGACGTGCCGGCTCATGTATTCGCCATATTCCCGCTCGCGGCCGTCGGCCGCGTTGCTGTGAACCACGAACAAATACCGGGACATCGCTGCATCCTCCGTCAGGCCAACGCCCGCGCTTGCCGCAACCGATCAGACGGCAGCCCTGGATTTCGCCATCCGCTCACGCGTCGCGTCGTCCAGCAGCGTAGCCGCGTCGCCCTCGGCGGGCGTTTCCAGGCTGTTGATCGCCAGTGCCAGCGCGTCGTAGCAACCCACCAGGAACAGCAGGTCGAGCATCTGCGACTGATCGTAGCGCTGCGCCAGCCGGGCCCAGGTTTCCCGCGTGATCCGCGACAGCGCGTGCAGCTCGTCCACGGCGCGAACCAGATCGGCATCTTCGGGCGACCAGCCGGCCGCATCCGGCCCCTGCTCCAGCCGCCGCAGCTCGTCATCGTCGAGCCCGGCCCGCCGACCGAGTATCAGATGCTGGCCGTATTCGTACTCCGAGCGCCGCAACCAGCTCAGCCGCAGGATCACGATCTCGCGATCGCGGACCGTGAGCGTACTCGCTCCGGCGACGTGCGCGTTGAACGTGCAGAAGGCTTTTGCCAATGCAGGATAGTGCGCCAGCGTTCCCAGTACATTGACGCCGCGAACCTCGCGATCGCCGGCATTCCAGCCGTTCATCACGAAGCTGTAGCTCTTCGGGAACGCCGCCAGCGCGTCGCGGGCCGCTTCGTTCCACTCATCGGGCTTCATCGGCACGACGCGCGGCACGGACTGAAGGTTCGAATCCATTTGCAAGCTCCTCTGCGTGTCACGATCGGCGGCATGCCGACCGACGTACTGTCCCGCCCCCGGGGGGCGCGATCCGCAGGCAAGCAGCGTGGCCCTCGTCAACGACATCGTTATCGACCGCGAATTTGACCGGCAGTTTAAGCGAGCGCGCTTTTCGGTCGCAACTATCCAACGCCGTTGTTGATTTATACAGGGAAAAGCGGACGGATCTGCCGTCCGGCCACCCGTGGCGAGACCGTGCGGGACGGCTTGGCGCAGACCCGGCCGCCCGTCGCGGGTCTCGCCGGGCTCATGCCTGCGCGCTCAGGTCGGTGACGATCTGCGGCAGCTCCACGGACGTGCGAATGCCGGGCGCCGCGGCACAGACGTAGCGCACCGCATTGATCGCGCGATGCGCGGTATAGCCGGGCGTGGTGGCCGCCTTGCGCGCCTCCGGTACGGTGAAATGCAGATGCATGTCGAGCGGGCAATCGCCCTCCACTTCCACCTGCCAGCCGTCGCCGCGCAGCTTCCAGTCGGCGTCGATGTCGTAACTCACGAACCAGTTGGCAGTAAAGCTCATCAGCGGCTTGCCGTTGCGCATCCCGGAAACCGTGGTCCGCATCGCGGCGACCGTGCCGGCCTCGACGACGCCGGCGGCGATCGTCGTGCGCTTGCGCGCCAGCGCGACCTGGCCACTGGACTCGACGCTGTCGAAAGACAGCCCCACCGCCTCGGCGATCACGCGCAGCGACGGCCCGAATTCCTCGCGCAGGTACCAGGCCCGGCCGGCCTCCGCCTGCGGATTCGGCGCCTGCCCGAAGCCCATGATGTTGAAGATCATTTCCGGGGAATCGCGCGAGCTGCAGTCGGCATATTCATGAATGCGCAGCACGTCGAGCCGGCGCTGCAGCGACAGCAGTACCAGCGGCATCGCCTCGGTGATGAAGCCCGGACTGCTGCCGGTGCTGTGCAGCGAGGTGCCGCCGCGCCGGCACGCCGCCTCGATGCGCTCGCGAACGGCGCGATCGAGGCGTGCGGGATGATGGAATTCGGTCCGCGTGGTGACGACGTTGCTGCCGGATTCCAGCAGACTGCAGAGATCGTCGACATCGATGGTTTGCGGCATGTACAGCACGCAGTCGGCCTTCAGCGCGAGAATGTCGTCGATGCTGCGTGTCGCCCTGACGCCGACCGGCGGCAGCCCGCAGAGCTCGCCGGCATCGCATCCGGCCTTGGCGTCGGAGTAGACGTACAGACCGGCCAGCGACAGCTTCGGATGTTCGATGATCGCGCGCAGCGACCGCAGGCCGATGTTGCCGGTGGCCCATTGCACGACGCGGCAATTCTTGTCCCCTGTCCGGGCTTGCGCTGCAGTCATCCGCCTCTCCTCCGAATTGCTATGATATTACTAAGCTACGTTATTGACAGCACTGCTGTACAGCGTTCGAGCTTATCAAGTCCGTGGCCGGGCCTGCGGATGCGCATGCCGGGCATTGCCGCGGCCAGGACATACAATTGCAACGAGGCTTCGCCGGGAGGACGGGATATGCGGTTGCCGACAGCGTGTGCCCTTGCATCATCGTCCGAAGCGGACAGTCCGGTCCGCGCATCATGAATGCCGGTGACGGCTGGAGCGCCTTCGCGCCGCTGCGCGAAAGGACCTTCCGCAACATCTGGACGGCAAGCCTGCTGTCGAATTTCGGGCAACTGATTCTCGGCGTCGGCGCGGCCTGGGAGATGACGCGGCTGACGCCCTCGGCGAGCATGGTCGCGCTCGTGCAGTCCGCCCTCATGCTGCCCCTGATGCTGGTCGCGGTTCCGGCCGGGGCGATCGCCGACATGTTCGATCGGCGCAAGGTCGCGATGCTTGGCCTCGGCTTTGCCAGCCTCGCCGGCATGGTGCTGACCGCGATTGCCGTGCTCGGCCTGACGACACCCTGGACGCTGCTGCTGTTCTGCAGCCTGATCGGCGCGGGCGTCGCGCTGTACTCGCCGGCCTGGCAGTCCTCGATCGTCGAGCAGGTCCACATCGACCATCTGCCGGCGGCGGTCGCGCTGGGCGCCGTCAGCTACAACATCGCGCGCAGCTTCGGCCCCGCGCTCGGCGGACTGGTGGTGGTGGCGATCGGCGCGCAAGGCGCGTTCGGCATCAATGCGGTGTTCTACCTGCCGCTGCTGCTGATGTTCTTCCTGTGGCAGCGCCAGCATGTCGCCAGCCGCCTGCCGCCGGAACGCCTGAATCGCGCGATCATTTCCGGCGCGCGCTAC
Organism: Solimonas terrae; assembly: GCF_011067135.1. Lineage (GTDB taxonomy): Bacteria > Pseudomonadota > Gammaproteobacteria > Nevskiales > Nevskiaceae > Solimonas > Solimonas terrae. The sequence continues at coordinate 163,258 of NZ_JAAMOW010000002.1, read as the reverse complement.
GCGCTGCATTCGCTGGCGATCCGCACGGTACTGATCCGCGCCGCACTGTTCGGTCTCTGCAGTGCCGCCACCGCCGCGCTGCCGGTGCTGATCGCCCGCGATCTGCTGCACGGCAACGCCAGCACCTTCGGCCTTCTGCTGGGCGCGACCGGCGTCGGCGCCGTGATCGGCGCGCTCGCGGTCAGCAAGGTGCGCGAGCGCTTCGGCGCCGAGCAGGCCGTGCGCCTGTGCATCTTCGTCAGCAGCCCGGCGGTCGTGCTGCTGGCGTTCAGCCATCAGCTGCTGCTGAGCTGCGCGCTGATGGTGGTGTCGGGCGCCGCCAACATGCTGCTGGTCTCGCTGTTCTCGGTCGCCGTGCAATTGTCGGCGCCGCGCTGGGTCGCCGGCCGCGCCATCGCGCTGCATTCGTCGGCGTTGACCGGCGGCATCGCCGTCGGCGCATTCGTGTGGGGCGAGGTCACGGCCGGCTGGGGCGTCGCCGCGGCACTCGCCGCGTCCGGCATTGCCTTGCTGGCCACCGCGCTGATCGGGCTGTTGCTGCCGATGCCCCGCGTGTCGTTCAGCGAACTGGAGCGCGTCGAGATCGGCCGTGAACCCGAGGTGGCGCTGCAGCTCACGGCACGCAGCGGACCGATCGTGATCGAACTCGACTACATCGTCGACACGGCGCAGGCCCGCCACTTCTACACCGCGATGCTGAAGCTGCAGCACGCGCGCAAGCGCAACGGCGCGTTCGAATGGTCCCTGTCGCGCGACATCGCCAATCCCGAGCTGTGGACCGAGCGCTACCACTGCCCGACCTGGGGCGACTACCTGCATCAGCGCGACCGCTTCACGCAGTCCGATCGCGAACTGCAGGTGCAGGCCAACGCCTACAACAAGGTGGCGGGCGGCGCCATCGTGCGGCGGCGCCTGGAACGTCCGTTCGGCTCGGTGCGCTGGCATGCGGATGTACCCGATCCGCAGCGCGATCCGATCAGCGTGTACACGCCATGACGAACCGGCGCGGCCGTGGCGCCGCGCGACCCGCATCAACGAACGAAAGAAACAGCACGAACCCGGAGATTGGCAGATGACAGACGCATACATCATTGACGCCGTGCGCACACCGCGCGGCATCGGCAAGGTCGGCAAGGGCGCGCTCGCGCAGATGCATCCGGAGCACCTGACCGCCACCGTGATGAAGGCGCTCAAGGAGCGCAACAACCTCGACACGGCCGAAGTCGACGACGTGATCTGGGGCGTCGGCGCGCCATTCGGCAAGCAGGGCTCGCTGGCGCGCATGGGCGCGCTCGACGCCGACTACGACGTGCGTGCGAGCGGCATCGGCGTCTCGCGCTTCTGCGGCAGCGGCCTGTCGGCCACCGCCTTTGGCGCCGCGCAGATCATGTCCGGCATGGAAGACCTGATCGTCGCGGGCGGCACCGAGATGCTGTCGTACGTGAACGACTATGGCGCCAAACTGCATGCGGCCGGCATGGGCAGCGGCGGACTCGGCGGCGGCAATCCGCGCCTGCAGGCCAAGCACCCGCAGTCGAACCAGGGCGTCGCTGCCGACGCGATCGCCGCGCTCGAAGGCATCGGCCGCGACGCGCTCGACGCCTTCTCGCTGGAAAGCCAGAAGCGCGCCGCGCGTGCCATCGCCGAAGGTCGTTTCGCACGCTCGACCGTATCGGTGAAGGACGACGACGGCAATGTCGTGCTCGACCACGAGGAATTCCCGCGCCCGGAGACCACGCTCGAAGGCCTGGCCGCGCTCAAGCCGAGCTTCGCCGCGATCGCCGACATGGCGGCCGACAAGGACGGCACCACGTTCCGCCAGCTGATCAACCGCCGCTATCCGGACGTGAAGATCGTGCCGGTTCACCACGCCGGCAGTTCGTCGGGTGTCGTCGACGGCTCGGCCGGCCTGCTGCTGGCGTCGCCCGGCTACGCGGCGAAGCACGGCATGAAGCCGCGCGCGCGCGTGATCGCCACCGCGAATGTCGGCGTCGATCCGACGCTGATGCTGACCGGCCCCGGCCCCGCCGCCGAGAAGGTGCTCGCCCGCGCCGGCCTCAAGAAGAGCGACATCGATCTCTGGGAGGTCAATGAAGCCTTCGCCGTGGTCGTCGAGAAGTTCATTCGCGACCTGAAAATCGATCGTGAGAAGATCAACGTCAACGGCGGCGCGATCGCGCTCGGCCACCCGATCGGCGCGACCGGCGCGATCCTGATCGGCACCGTGCTCGACGAGCTGGAACGGCGCGACCTCAAGCGCGGTCTGGTTACCATGTGCGCGGCGGGCGGCATGGCGCCGGCCATCATCATCGAACGCGTATAAGAAGCAGCACGCCCGCAGCGGCGGGTGAACGGGGAATCGAGTTTGAAGACCACGGCAGCACCGCCCAAGAGTCAGCCGGACGCGCGCAAGCGCGCGATCGGCCGCAAGCTGACCGTGATCTCGCGCCAGCTCTGGCAGCAGTTCGACCAGAACATGCAGAGCACCGGCGTATCGCGCGCCAAGTGGGGGCTGATCGCGGCGGTATCGCGCAGCCCCGGCGCCACCCAGCGCGCGATCGCCGCGATGCTGCAGGTTACCGAGGTCACGGCCGGCCGCATGGTCGATCGCCTGTGCGAGGACGGCCTGCTGGAGCGTCGCGAGAATCCGCAGGACCGACGCGGCTACTGCGTCTATCTGACGCCGGCCGCGCGCCCCCTGCTCGACCAGATCGGCCAGGCAGCGACAGTCTACGAAGCCGAGGCTTTCGCCGGTCTCAGTCAGGATGAACTCGCGCAACTGGAAGCACTGCTCGACCGGATCGCCCTCAACATCGCCGCGCCCTCACGCCCGGAGCCCCGCAAGACCAGCGACGAAGCTTGACATCTCCGACAGCAAATACTAACGTAGCTTAATATTTCGCTACTTAGTGAAATGCTGCCTCCCCCAAAATCCGGAGATTCAAAAGTGAAGAAGTCGTTGCTGGCGGTTGCGATGTTCGCGGTAATGAGCGTTTCGGTTGGCGTCCAGGCGCAGGAAACCCCGGCGCAGACGGTCGTCGCGACCAAGGGCAAGATGCTGTACGCCGCCAATGGCGGCCGCCTTGCTTCGGTCTACCGCGTCGAAGACGACGGCGTGCAGTTCATCCTCGACGGCAAGATGCGCTCGGTGCCGAGCAACACGCTGTCCATGGTCGACGGCAAGTTGACGACCAGCCTGTCGAAGACGGACATCATCGCGCGCTGAAATCCCGCGCCGGCCGCCCGCCACCGCGGCAGCCGCGAAGGGCCGGAACTCCAGAAGCCGGGGAGATCGGTGAGAACGCTCGAGCCTGGAATCATCAGTGCCAGCTCGGACGCCTTTGCGCACTTGCCGGGGTGGCGTGCGGCACCCGACGCCGGCTGCTCGGAATCTGCAGCCCGCACCGCGCAACGGCCGAGTTTGTGGCTGCCCGCTTCGGCATCGCCCGTTCCTGCCGCGACACCGAAACGACGACGGCGAACCCGTACATCGACCCGTCGATCGCGGCTCCCGACCGAACATCCGGCGCGCAATGGTGCCGGCAGCCCTGCACAATCCCGGCAGCCACTGGCTGCGCATGCAGCCGTCGATGTTCGCTGCGATCAACGAGCTGATCATGCCTGAGCGCCGCAGATCGATGAATGTCGGCTTGCCGATGGCTGCGCCATCAAGCCGCGGACCAAGGGCTTCGCCGATCTGCTGCTGCGTTTCTGCAGCGGCATGACGATGCAGTTGCAGATGTCACGCAGCGCCACGCCGACACCGGAGGCCTTCGGCGGCCAGGGCCGCCAGCTCGCCCGCGCGTCAGGCTTCACGACCAGCCGCGACAGGACACTGCACGCCGACACGCGCGACGGTGCAGCGAGTCCTGCATGGGCCGGCAACGGCGCGGCTCCGTATCGCGGCACACGCGCCAAACGCGATATGATCAAGAACAACAGCGGTGTTCAATAGTGCCGAACGATCAACGGATGGAGAGCGTATGACGCAGGTAATGAAAGGCGTGCGAATTCTGGAAGTCGCACAGTTCACGTTCGTGCCGGCCGCGGGCGCGATCCTCGCCGACTGGGGCGCCGACGTGATCAAGATCGAGCACCCGGTGCGCGGCGACACGCAGCGCGGCTTCATCAACATGGGCGGCATCCCCGTCGACCCGAATCGCAATCCACTGGTCGAGCATCCCAATCGCGGCAAGCGCAGCGTCGGCATCGATGTCTCGACGGCCGAAGGTCAGCAGGTGCTCTACGAACTCGCCAGGACGGCCGACGTATTCCTCACCAACTACCTGCCGTCCGTACGCCAGAAGAACAAGTTCGACGTCGAGCATATCCGCGCCGTCAACCCGAAGATCATCTATGCGCGTGGCAGCGCCTACGGCGACAAGGGCGACGAGCGCAATGTCGGCGGCTTCGACGGCACCGCGTTCTGGTCGCGCAGCGGCGTCGGCTATTCGATGTCGCCCGCCGAACTGGAAGGGCCACTTTCACAGGGCATCATGGCGTTCGGCGATTCGATCGGCGGCATGACCATTGCCGGCGGCATTTCCGGCGCGCTGTTCCATCGCGAACGCACCGGCGAAGGCGTCGAACTAGACGTTTCGCTGCTGAGCACGGCCTGGTGGGCATCGGGGGCCAACATCGCGCAGGTGCTCGAAACCGGCAAGACCACGCGCAATGCCATGCCGAGTTCGGGCGGCTCTGCCCGCAATCCGCTGATGGGCAACTTCCGCACCTCGGACGGCGGCACGATCAATCTGTGCATGGTCAGCCCGACCGGCCTGATCCGCGACGCCTTCGAGCACTTCGGCGTGCCCGAAGCTGCCGACGATCCGCGCTTCGCCGACGCCTACAAGCTGATCGAGAACGCCGGCGCCGCCAGCGACATCATCGTCAAGGCGATCGGCAGCAAGCCGTTTGCGTACTGGCGCCAGCACCTGAAGACGATGAAGGGTCAGTGGGCGCCGATCCAGAGCCTGCTCGACCTCACGACCGACGAACAGGCGCTGGCGAACGACATGCTGGTGGAACTGCAAGGCGATGACGGCAAGCCGTTCAAGGTCGTGCGCGGTCCGGTGCAGTTCAATCACGAACCACTGAAGACCACGCGCGCACCGCAGGCGTCCGAGCACACCGAACTGGTGCTGATGGAGCTGGGCATCGAATGGGATCGCATCGAGAGCCTGAAGGCCGCCGGCGCCATCGCCTGAGAGCACAGGCCGACGTTCCAGGCCGGAACGTCGGGCGGGACCTGGCGCCCGCCCGACATACACGTTCGCCGTGCGCCAGCGCAGCGCTGCGACCTCTCGATGATTGCAGCTTCCATCCATCCGGCGAGCCCCCCCCCGGCGCGAGCATCGTCCGCGCCCCGCGGACACGCCGCAGCTGCCGGCGCCGGTGCCAGCCGTCGCGAACCGGTTGACAGGAAATCATCAATCAACAACCATGTTGATTATTAGATAAGGCGTCCGGATCGCGCAGCGCCGCTGCCACGGGCCGGGACGACTGGAGGCGAACGACATGACAGCATCCCTGGCCGGGCGTGTGGCACTGGTCACCGGCGCATCTTCCGGTATCGGTGAGGCGACCGCGCTGGCACTCGGCGGTGCCGGCGCCAGCGTCGCGGTGTCGGCGCGCCGTGCCGATCGCCTCGACGATCTGGCCAGGCGCATCGAGGCCGCCGGCGGCAAGGCGCTGGCACTGCCGGGCGACGTCGTCGATGAAAGCTTCGCCGCGGCAACGATAGCGAAGACGATCGCGCATTTCGGCCAAATCGACATCCTCGTCAACTCGGCCGGCATGATCCAGGCGGGTGGCGTCGAGAACGTCGACACCGACGAATACCGCCGTGTCTTCGATCTCAACCTGCTGGCCACGCTGTACACCTGTCGCGCGGCGATCGCACCGATGAAGGCACAGGGCAGTGGCGACATCATCAACATCTCGTCGCTGGCCGCGACCAAATCGGGTCCGGCGTTCAGCGCGTACGCGGCGAGCAAGCACGCCCTCAATTCGATGAGTGATGGCCTCCGTCAGGAAGTCGGCGGCCACGGCATTCGCGTCAGCATCGTCATGCCCGGCGCCACCAGCACCGAAGTGTTCAACAACATCAGCAACGAGAAAGTGCGCGACACGATCAGGACGCATGTCAGCAAGGCGGGTGCGATGGACCCGCGCGACGTCGCCGACGCGATTCTGCTGATCGTCAACATGCCGCGACGCACCAACGTGTCGGTGATCGCGATCCGCCCGACGATCGACACCACGGCCTGAGGGCTGAACATGGGACGCCTGCAAGACAAGGTTGCGGTCATTACCGGCGCCGGTTCCGGCATGGGCAAGGAGATGGCGCTGCTGTTCGCCCGCGAAGGCGCGAAGGTGGTCTGCGCCGATCGCAGCGGCCAGCAGGATGCGGTCGCCGCCCAGATCGGCGACGCCGCCCTCGCCGTGCACGCCGACGTGGCGAACAGCGCCGATGTCCGGAACATGATCCGCAGCGCCGAACGGCATTTCGGCCGCCTCGACGTGCTGGTCAACAACGCCGGCTTCGGCGGCCGGATGATGCCGCTGCACGAGCAGAGCGAAGACGACTACGACGCCATTCAGGCGGTCAATCTCAAGGGCGTGTTTCTCGGCATGAAATACGGCATCGAAGCCATGCTGCACAGTGGCGGCGGCGCCATCGTCAACACCGCGTCGGCCGCCGGCCTCGACGGCATGCGCCATCACAGCGTCTACGGCGCCGCCAAGGCCGGCGTGATCCAGCTGACCAAGGCCGCGGCGCTCGACTACGCGCTGCAGAACATCCGCATCAACGCGATCTGCCCCGGCATGACCTGGACGGGCCTGGTCAAGGCGTCGGCGCAGCACGCGGTGCCGCCGCCGAACGCATGCCTGCCGTTCCCGGTGCCGATGAATCGCTGGGGCCTGGCCTCGGAGCTGGCGTTTGCGGCTCTGTTTCTCGCCAGCGACGAAGCGTCGTACATCACCGGCGTGGCGCTGCCGGTCGACGGCGGCTATGTCGCCGGACCGGTGCCCGCAGCCTGACCCAAGGGCCGCTCAGCGCCGCGGCTTGTCGGCGGCAACGCCGCGCAACACGAAGTCGTTGATCGCCGTCTCGATCGCCGCGTCGCTGGCCAGCCCCTCGGGAAAGATCCAGCCGCGAAAGATCACGGCGGCGAGCACGGTCGAGAACGCGAGGCGCACAAGCAGCTGCGGATCGGCGCTGCTGCCGCCACCGGTGCGCGCCGCCATCATCGCCGCGGCGCGATCGAAATAGGTTTTCAGACTGTTGATCGTCGCCACGCCGTGCGCGGTCCCGGCGTCGTAGGTCTGCGCGACGATCAACGACGTCAGCAGTTGCGCGTTGTCGTGAATGAAGCGCTGCAGCTCCGAGGTATACAGATGCGTCTGCTCGCGGTGCACCGCCGGGTTGTCGAACTCGGGCAGGTGCGTCTCGACGAAATGCAGCAAGTGCTGCTCGATCGGCTTGAACACCGTCTCGCGAAACAGGTTCGATTTCGATCCGAAATAGCGGAACAGCTGCGCCTCCGTCACCTCGGCACGCCGCGCCACCAGCGCCGTCGTGGTACCGGCGTAGCCGTTGCGCTTGAACTCCTCGGCGGCGGCCAGAACGATGCGGTCGAGCAGATCCTGCGCGCTGCGCCGCGTCCGCGCGGCCGGCGGCACGCGACGTTTGCCGCCGGTCGCGGCGGTGGTTTTCCTGGGTGTCTCTTGCCGCTTTCGGGGCATCCGGCTATCGCTCGTCGGCATCGGGGAGTTGCGGCGGATCATAACCGCCGGCGCGATATCGACGCGTCGCGCGAGGACGAAACGCCCGGCATCGGCACTTGATGATAGTGATCACTATCATTAAGATAGCATTCACTATCAATTCGGCGGAACGAGCACCGCCGATACCGGGCATCCGGAGGAGAACCGCAATGAGCCTCGCATTCGGCAAAGACCGCGCAAGCGAATCAGGCAACGACCGGGACTGGCCGCCGGGCTGGCGCACGATGCCGCATGGCATCAGCGTCGGCCGCTATACCGATCCCGATTTCGCCGCCCTCGAATACGAAAAGCTCTGGAGCCGCGTCTGGCAGGTCGCCGCGCGACTCGACGAGATTCCGCAGGCCGGCGACTACACGGTCTACACGATCGGCGACCAGTCGGTGCTGCTCGTGCGCGCCGACGATGCGACGGTCAAGGCCTATCACAACTTCTGCCCGCATCGCGGCACGACGCTCGCCGAGGGCTGCGGCCATTTCGATCGTGCTCGCATCGTCTGTCCGTTCCACGGCTGGCGCTGGGATCTGGCCGGCCGCAACCAGCTGGTGCTGGAACGCCAGGAATTCCGTGACGGCCAGCTTCAGGATGGCGACGTGGCGCTGCGCGAGGTCGCGGTCGCGGTCCATGCCGGACTCGTGTTCATCAATCTCGACCGCAATCCGCCGTCGTTCGACGATTACATCGCGCCGGCGCGGCCCTGGCTCGACGGCATGGCGATCGGCCAGATGCGTCACTACTGGTGGAAGGAACTGTCGATTCCGGCCAACTGGAAGAACGCGCAGGAAGCCTTCATGGAGGCCTACCACGTCTCGGCAACGCACCCGCAGCTCGACAAGCTCGGCCGTGAAATCGTCTACGGCGAAAGCATGGATCTCGACGGCGATCTCAACCACCGCATCGTCGACTACGACGCCATGGCCAACGGCCACGGGCGCTTCTACGCCGGCCAGTCGCCGGTGCGCGGACGTATCCAGAAGACCGGCGGCGCCGCGGTCGATCCGATCGACGCGATGACCGAGCGCCTGATGCTGATCGTCGACGGCATGGACGCGATGACGCTGAAGGAGGATGTCGAGGTCCTGCAGACCCTGCGCGGCAAGCCGATCCCCGACGGTTCCTCGCTGGGCGGCGAATTCGTGCGCGCCCTGTACGCACGCGCCGCCGAACAGCAACGGCCGATGCCGACGATGGCGCCCGAATTCCTGTCGATGTGGGGCGGCGAGATTTTCCTGTTCCCGAATTTCCTGATCCTGCCGCAAGCGGGCAACTGCGAGATGTACCGCTCGCGCCCCCACCCCACAGACCCCGATCGCTGCATCTTCGAGATCTGGTCGACGAAGACCTGTCCGGCCGGCGTGACGCCGCCACGCGCGACGGTCGAGCGTGTCACCGATCCGGCAGACCCGAAACAGTTGCTGCTGATTCCGCGCCAGGATCTGTCGAACCTTGCGCGCGTGCAGAAAGGCATGCACGCGCGTCGCATGCGCCAGACCTGGCTGTCGAACCGGCAGGAGACCCTGATTCTCAACATGCATCGCGAGCTCGACCGCTATCTGCAAACCTGACGGCCGCGCGTCGCTACAATGAACAGAACTGTTCACCAGTTCATGCGGAGGAGACCGGCATGACGCCTTTCGACGAGGTCCACGACTTCGTCGTCGTCGGTTGCGGCGGCGGCTCGATGTGCGCGGCGCTGGTCATGCACGAGGCCGGCAAGTCCGTGCTGATCCTCGAAAAGACCACGCTGGTCGGCGGCACGACCTCGCGCTCCGGCGGCGTGATGTGGGTGCCCAACAATCCGCTGATGAAGCGCGACGGGATCGCCGACAGCGACGAGCGGGCCGCGACCTATCTCGATCAGGTGATCGGCGATGCCCGCGACGCGCCGGGCGCCGCCCCGGCCCGCCGCCGCACCTATTTGCGCGAAGCGCCGCGCATGGTCGACTTCCTGATCCGCCAGGGCATCCGCCTGACGCGGGTGCGCGAGTGGCCGGACTACTACGACGAGTTGCCGGGCGGCTCGGTACCTGGGCGCACGGTCGTCGCCGAGCTGTTCAACGTCAATGAACTCGGCGACTGGCGCGATCGCCTGCGGCCGAGCTTCATCGTCGCACCGCTGCCGGCCACGCTCGAAGAAATGATGGAGCTGCCGGCCTACCGGCGCTCGTGGCGGGTCAAGGCGCTGATGCTGAGACTGATCCTGCGCATGCTGCTCGCCAGGCTCACCGGCAAGCGCTGGGTCGCCGGCGGCGCGGCGTTGCAGGGCCGCATGCTGCAGGCCGCCCTGCGCGCCGGCACTGCGATCCGCACGGAAGCACCGGTTTCGGAACTGATCGTCGAGAACGGCGCTGTCACCGGCGTGCTGACGGTCAGGGACGGCCAGCCCCGGCGCGTCGGCGCGCGCCTCGGCGTGCTCGTCAACGCCGGCGGCTTCGCGCACAGCCAGGCAATGCGTGATCGTTACGCACCGGGCACGTCGGTGCAGTGGACGATGGCCGCGCCGGGCGACACCGGCGAAATGATCGAGGAAATGATGCGGCATGGCGCTGCGATCGCGCAGATGGACGAACGCGTCGGCAATCAGCAGACCCATCCGCCGGGCACCGAGCACAGCGAAGCCAAACCGACCGCGCAGGCGACGACCGCCGCGCCGCATTGCATCCTCGTCGACCAGAGCGGTGTGCGCTATCAGAACGAGGGCGGCTCCTACATGGCCTATTGCCAGACCATGCTGGAACGCAACAAGACCGTGCCGGCCGTGCCGAGCTGGGCGGTGTTCGACAGCCAGCATCTGGCCAAGTACATGCTCGCCGGCACCATGCCGGGCAGCCGGAAGCCGCAGAGCTGGTACGACAGCGGTTACCTGAAGAAGGCCGACAGCCTCGAAGCGTTGGCCGGCCTGCTCGACATCGACGCGACGACGCTGCGGACAACTGTCGAACGCTTCAACGGCTTCGTCGATCAGAATCGCGACGACGACTTCCATCGCGGCGAGCGCGCCTACGACCGCTGGCTCGGTGACTGGCTGCACCGGCCGTCCGCAACCCTGGGCCGCATCGATCGTCCGCCGTACTACGCCGTGCCGGTCGTGCCCGGCGATGTCGGCACGTACGGCGGTGTCGTCACCGATGAGCACGCGCGTGTGCTGCGCGAAGACGGCTCGGTCATCGGCGGCCTGTACGCGACCGGCGTGTCGACGGCCTCGGTCATGGGCCGCGCCTATCCCGGCGCCGGCAGCAGCGTCGGCCCTTCCTTCACCTGGGGCTATGTCGCCGCGCGTCACGCGGCCGGCCTCGTCGACACACAAGGATCTCCCGCATGAGTGCCCGCATCCCCGCCCTGGTCGCCGGCACCGGCTTCGGCTGCCGCACGCATGTCCCGGCGCTGCGCGCCGCCGGCTTCGAGGTCGTCGGCCTGGTGGGCGCGGACGCCGAACGCACGGCACGGCGCGCCGCGAAGAGCGGAATCGCAGCGAGCTATACCGATCTCGACGACGCCATCACGAAGAGCGGCGCCCGCGTCGTGTCGATCGCCACACCGCCGCACACGCACGCCGCGCTGGCGATGACGGCGATCGCGCGTGGCTGCCACGTGACGTGCGAGAAACCGTTCACGCTCGACATCGCCGCGGCGAAAGCCGTGCTCGCGGCCGCCGAACGTGCCGGCATCGTCCATCTGCTCGGCCATGAATTCCGCTGGGGTCCCGACCGTGCGCTGGTTGCGCAGGCGATTCGCGAAGGCCGCATCGGCACGCCGCGCCTGATCGGCCTGCTGTCGTATCTGCCGCTGCTCGCCGATCCGGCGGCGCCGATGCCGGACTGGTGGTTCGATACCGCGAAAGGCGGCGGCTGGCTGGGCGCGCATGGCTCGCACCTCATCGATCAGGTGCGCGACTGGCTCGGCGAGTTCAAGACCCTCAGCGCCAGCCTGCCGACGGTATCGGCGCGCGATGGCGGCGCCGAGGATACGTACGTGTTGCGCTTCACGCTCGAGAACGGCGTCGAGGGCGTGCTGCAGCAGACCGCCGGAGCCTGGGGCAAGCCCGCCGCCTTCGCGCGCGTCGCCGGCACACAGGGCACGCTGTCGGTCAACGGTGACGTGGTGACGCTCGCCGACCGCGACGGCGAACGCACCCTCGATCTGCCGCCCGCCCTGCAGCTGCCCGTTGTCGACGGCGGCGCGGCGAACCCCGGTCTGGCCGCGTTCACACGCCTGTTCGAAACGATGCACGCGCGCATCGACGGCGGGCCCGATCCGGCGCCGGTCCGTGCGCCGACCTTTGCCGACGGACTGAAGGGCATGCAAGTCATGGCCGCGGTTCGTGCATCGGCCGCGCAGAACGGCGCGTGTGTCAGCGTCGACGTCTGAGCCATGCCGAAAATCACGCCACCGACACTGGCCGCACTGGCCACACTCGACATCGAGGTCGAAGTGCTGCGCGAGCTCGCCCATACGCCGCTCGGCGAGCGTGCCCTGTTCGGCGTCCGCGGCGGCCGCTTCGAGGGACCGCGCCTCCAGGGCAATGTGCTGAGCTGGGGCGGCGACAGCGTCATCCGTACCGGCGGCGGCTCCCGAATCAACGTACGTCTGTTGCTCGAAACCGACGACGGGGTGCCGTTGCAGCTGCAATACGAGGGCCGAGCGAGTCAGCGCGACGGCCAGCCGCACATCGAGATCAGCGGCAGCTTCGAAGCGCCGCGCGGCGCCTATGCCTGGCTCAACGACATCCTCGTGTTCGGCCTCGGCGCGCAGACCGCCGGCGGCGTGCGCTACGAACTCTTTCATTTTTCCCGGAATTGAACATGGACAAGCGACAAATCGGCCGCAGCGGCCTGCGCGTGACGACGGTCGGCCTGGGCTGCAACAACTTCGGCTGGACCATCGACCAGAACGCGTCGAACGCGGTCGTCGCCAAGGCACTTGATCTGGGCATCAATTTCTTCGACACCGCCGACCGCTACGGCACGCAAGGCGGCGACTCGGAAGTGGTGCTCGGCAAGGCGCTCGGCGCGCGGCGCAAGGACATCGTGCTGCTCAGCAAGTTCGGTGTCGATCTCGACAACGCGCGCATCCGCGACAGCTCGCGCGGCTACATCATGCGCGCGATCGACGGCAGCCTGCGGCGCCTCGGCACCGACTGGCTCGACGTCTACATGATCCACTGGCCGGACTACGGCACGCCCATCGAGGAAACCCTGCGCGCGCTCGACGATCTGGTGCGCGACGGCAAGGTGCGCTACATCGCCTGCTCGAATCTGGAAACCTGGCGCATCGTCGACGCACTGTGGACCTCGCGGCATCATGGCTACGCGTCCTTCATCGGCGCGCAGACCGAATACAGCCTGCTCAATCGCGGCGCCGAGAAAGACGTGATCCCGGCACTCGCGCATTACGGTCTCGGCTTCATCCCGTACTTTCCGCTCGCCAGCGGCCTGCTGACCGGCAAGTACTCGGCGCGCGACGGCGTCGACGCGCAGGGACGCCTCAAGGACAACTTCCTGAACCTCGGCAACAACTTCATGACCGAGCGCAATCTGCGCGTGGTCGGCGAACTCGACGCGTTCTGTCGCGCACACGGCCACACGCTGCTGGAACTGGCGATCAGCTGGCTCGCGCAGCAGCCGACCGTCGCCAGCGTGATCTGCGGCGCGACCAAACCCGCGCAGATCGAACAGAACGTCGCCGCGGCCGGCTGGGTGCTGAGCGCCGAGGAGCTCGCCGAAGTCGATCGGATCACGGGCAGCAACTGATCAACGACAAGGCTCATTAACCACAGATTTCACGGATTCACACAGATTTTTCACGCAGAAGCCGCAGGCCACGACGCGTCACGCAGATCGAACGCGACCAGCTTTGCTTCCAGATCTGCGTAATCTGTGAAATCTGCGGTTCCCGCTTTTCTTGAACCCACCGCAACTGGAAGTCGCCATGATCCGCGGCATGCACCATATCTCGCTGGCGACGTCCGACATGGACCGCTTCGTCGCGTTCTATCGCGACCTGCTCGGCCTGCAGCTCGACCGCGTCTCGCCGATTCCCGGCGGCTTCGAACCGTTCGAGAACATCGTCGGCCTGCGCGACACGCGCGGACAGGTCGCACAGTTCCAGCTCGGCAACATGCAGATGGAAGTGTTCTGCTATGCGCATCCGCGGCCCCGGCCCGGCGAACGCCGGCCGGCCTGCGATGTCGGCATCCGCCACATCGCCTTAGACGTGATCGACATCCACGCCGAGTACGCGCGCCTGCTCGCGGCGGGCGTCGACTTCATCTCGCCGCCGCAGCATCTCGCGCCCGGCGGCGTGACCTCCTGCTATTTCCACGATCCGGACGGCAACATCGTCGAGCTGCAGGAAATCCACGCCGGCAGCCCGGTGCGTCCGGCCTTCGGCATCACCTGATCGTGGCGGCATGACGCAAGCCTCCGGCTTCGGCGGCCTGCCGACTCCGCGTCGTTACGTCGCGATCGTCGCGGTCTCGCTCGGCACGGTGCTGACGATCGTCGACGGCGCGATCGTCAACGTCGCGCTGCCGACGCTGGCGCGCGATCTGCACGTCGAACCGGCATCGGCGGTGCTGGTCGTCACCGTCTACCAGTTCGTGCTGATGGCGGCGATGCTGCCGCTGTCGGCGCTCAGTCAACGCTTCGGCTACCGCCAGACCTACCAGTGCGGGCAGGCGCTGTTCGTCGTTGCCACGATCCTGTGTTTCTTCGCCCACAGCCTGCCGTTCCTGGTCGTCGTACGCGGTCTGCAGGCGCTCGGCGCGGCCGCCGCGATGAGCGTCAGCTCGGCGCTGATCCGTTCGATCTATCCGCTCTCGCATCTCGGTCGCGGTCTCAGCCTGAACACGGTGATCGCCGCCAGCGCCGCGGCGTTCGCGCCGACCGTCGGCGGCGCCATCCTCGCGATCGCCGCATGGCCGTGGCTGTTCGCCGCGATCGTGCCGTTCGGCATCCTGTCGATCGCGATCGGTCACAGAACCCTGCCGGACAGCATCCGCCAGCACGCGCCGTTCGACCTGCCGGGCGCCGCGCTGTGCGCCGGTACCCTGGGTCTGATCGTGATCGGCCTGGAGAGCGGCGTTCATGGCCGCTCGATGCTGCTGCCGGCGATCATCGTGCCGCTTGGCATCGCGGCAGGCGCTTACTTCGTGCGCCGCGAGCGGCGACAGGCGCACCCCATCCTGCCGATCGATCTGCTGCGACAGCGCGAGATCGCACTGCCTTGCCTCGGCTCGCTGAGTGCCTACATCGCGATGACCATCACCACCGTCATCATGCCGATTCGCCTGCAGCAGGAATTCGGCTTTTCGCCGGTCGCCGCCGGCGCCGTGCTGGCACCGATTCCGATCGTCAGCGTCGTCGTCGCACCCTTGTCCGGGCTGCTGTCCGATCGCTATCCGGCGGGCGCACTCGGCGCGATCGGCATGACGATCGGCTTCGCCGGTCTCGCCAGCCTCGCATTCCTGCCGGCGGCGCCGGTGGCCTTCGACATCGCCTGGCGCATCGCCGTCTGCGGCCTTGGCTTCGGCATGTTCTTCGCGCCGAACTCGCGTCAGGTGCTGAGCGCCGCGCCCGCCACCCGCGCCGCGGCCGCCGGCGCGATGTATTCGACGATCCGCGGCACCGGACAGACCCTCGGCGCGACTGCGGTCGCGGCGATGCTCGCGCAGCGTCTCGGCGCCGGTCCGGCACCGATGCTCGTGGCGTCGGTGCTGGCACTCGCGGCCGGCGCCTGCAGCGTGCAGGCCTTGCGCAAGCCGCAGGGCGCTGCGTGAACGAAGGGTCGTGCAGCGGTTGACAGTCGCCTTGCCGCGATCATAAGTTATCAGTTGATAACTTGACGGCGAAAAGCCGTGATCCGGGAGCGCGAGTAGTGAATGCGACGGGCAGCTGGAAAGTGACGATGTCGACGCCGGCCGGGCCGCAGGACATGCAGCTGCACATCGACGCCGGCGACGACAGGTTCAGCGGCCGCATCGAAAGCCCACTCGGCAATCACGAGATCGCCGGCACGATCCGCGACGGCGCCCTGCACTGGCAGATGAAAGCGAAGAAGCCGATTCCGATCACCGTCGATTTCACGGCGACGATCGACGGCGACACCCTGCGCGGCAAGGCCAGGCTCGGCATCTTCGGCAAGTCCATACTCGGCGGCGAACGCCTGCCGTCGGATACCGCGCCGCCGCAGGCCGTGGCCGCCGACGTCGACGCGGTCGGCGAGATCACCGGCGATTCGATCGATCCGCGCTATGCCGAGCCATACGTCGATATCAACGAGTTGCGCGCCGACCCGGTGCCGCACCGCTACGTGCACGGCGGCTTCCGCAACAGCGACGCGCGCTTCTCGTTCTATTTCCCGCCGGCCGAGCAGTATCAGGGCCGCTTCTTCCACAACACTTACCCGATGGCGCTCAGCGAGGACATCGGCCCGTTCCCGATCGAGTTCGAGGTGTCGACCGGCAACCTGCCGTTCACGCTGGACAGCGGCGCGTACTACGTGCAGACCAATCTCGGCGGCGCCGATCGCGCCGGCGGCATGGCCGATCCGGCGATCGCCGCATACCGCGTCAATGCCGCGGCCGCGAAATACTCGCGCGTGATCGCCGCCGAGCTGTACGGCCCGCATCGCCCTTACGGCTATCTGTTCGGTGGCAGCGGCGGTTCGTACCAGGTGATCGGCAGCGCCGAGAACACGCGCGACGTCTGGGACGGCTTTCTGCCGTTCGTGATGGCGACGCCGAACGCGATTCCGAGCATGTTCACGGTACGCATGCACGCGCTGCGCATCCTCAAGAAGCGCGATCGTTTCCCGGCGATCGTCGATGCGATCAGCCCCGGCGGCAGCGGCGATCCCTATGCGACGCTGAACGACGAAGAACGCGCGGCGCTGCGCGAAGTCACGCGCATGGGCTTTCCGCCGCGCGGCTGGTGGAACCACGCGCAGCTCGACAGCGGCTATTTCATGCAGGTCGCACCGATGGTGCCGATGCTCGACCCGGGCTATGTCGACGACTTCTGGAACAAGCCCGGCTACCTCGGCCACGATCCGGCGTCCGGACTTGCCGCGCTGCGCTTCACGTTCGACACCACGATCAGCGCCGTCACCCCGGGCTTTCCGCCGCAGTTCGAGCTGGCGGCGATGCCGGACGGAGATTGCCGCAACGCACACCTGATCGTCATCGACGGCGACGATGCCGGCCGCAGCGTGCCGATCGCGCGCGTCGACGGTCACCGGCTGAGCTTTGCGTACGCCGCCGACCAGTCGCTGCTCAACAGCCTGCGGTCCGGCGCGCGCGTACGCATCGACAACGCCTGGGCGCTGGCGGTCGAAACCTATCATCGCCATCAGCTGCCGACCCCCGACATGTGCGGCTGGGACCAGTTCCGCGATGGGCACGGCCGGCCGATCTATCCGCAGCGGGAAATGCTGATCGGCCCGTTCGGCGCCGCCAACACCGCCGGCACGGTCCCCGAGGGCCGCATCGACGGCAGGATGCTGGTGCTCGAAGCGGCGATGGATATCGACGCGCTGGCGTGGCAGGCCGACTGGTATCGCGGCAAGGTGCGCGCCGCGCTCGGCGATCGCGGCGACGAGCAGTTTGCGATCTGGTTCATCGATCACACGCATCACGACAATCCGCAGACACCGGCGGCGCGTGCGCACACTGTCAGCTACGAAGGCGCGCTGCAGCAGGGTCTGCGCGATCTCGCAAGCTGGGTGGAGAGCGGCCAGCGGCCGTCGAGCACGCGCTACCGCATCGTCGATGCGCAGCTCGAACTGCCGGACCGTGCAGCCGAGCGCGGCGGCATCCAACCGGTGATCGCACTGCAGGCCAACGGCGGTGTGCGTACCGACGTGGTGGTCGGCGAGCCGGTGCATTTCAGCGCGCAGATCGAAGTGCCGCCGGGCGCCGGCAGCGTCGTCGCGGCGCAATGGGATTTCGAGGGTATCGGCGACTATCCGCACGACGCGGCGCTCACGCCGCAAGCAATGCTGTCGTTGACCGCGACGCATGCCTACGACAAACCGGGCACCTATTTCGCTGTGCTGCGCGCGGTCTCGCAGCGGCAAGGCGATGTGGCGACGCCGTTCGGGCGCATCGAGAATCTGGCGCGGGTGCGGGTCGTGGTGCGGTAATCGGGGCGACTCGGAATTCGCAGAAGATCCGCGCCTGTTCTGCTTTGCTCGGCTCCTGATTGAACCTTTGGTTTCGCGCTGCGGCGCGACTCCCTTCTCTTTGCTTGTGCAAAGAGAAGGAAGCAAGAGAAAGCACACCCCTGGGAGGGCACCCGCTACGCGGGCAAGCCTGCGCTGCTCACGTGCTCGGGACCGTCGCCGACGCGGCATCCCTGCCGCGACGACGACTTGGCGCGCCGTCCTGGCGCGCCATTCCCTGCGCTCGCTGTGCTGCTCGGTGCACTCCAAGGGGACCCCGAAAGGCAAAAGCGAACGGCAACAGCGTGGCGTTGCGCGCCGCCCTCTCCCCAACCCTCTCCCGCAAGCGGGAGAGGGAGCGGTTGCTTTTGATGTTCGGGGTCCCCCTAGGAGGCGCCGGCTGTTCGGCCGCGCGCAGGGGTCGCCCGGCCAGGACGGCCGGGCGAGCGGCGTCGCGACAGGGATGTCGCGTCGCCGCGTGCCCCGAGCACGGTCGAATGGCCGGGAACCGGCGCAGCCGGCGCACGACTCGGGGGTGTCCTTTCTCTTGGTTTCTTCTCTTTGGACAAGCAAAGAGAAGAAACCCGCGCCGCAGCGCGGAACCAAAGGCCGGATCAGCAGCCGATCCAGGCAAATCGAGACGTCACTGCTGCAGGAGCGCCCCATGGGCGCGACCTTCTTTGCCGGATCGAAGGCCCGAGGTTCGCGGGCATGGCCCGCTCCTGCAGGATTTCTATGCGTACCGCGCGCGCAGCGCCTTCTTGTCCGGCTTGCCGACCGCCGTCTGCGGAATCGCAGCGATGAACTCGACGCGCTTCGGTGCCTGGAACGCACCCTTGCGCGCGGTGACCATGGCCGCCAGCTCGTCGGCGACGACCTGCTGTCCGCTGCGCAACACGACCAGTGCCGTCACCGCCTCACCCCACTTCTCGTGCGGCGTGCCGATCACGGCCACCTGCGCGACCGCCGGATGCTGACTGAGGATGTCCTCGATCTCGCGCGGATAGATGTTGAAGCCGCCGCTGACGATCATGTCCTTGGTGCGGTCGATGATGCGCAGGAAGCCGCCGGGATCGCGCACGGCGACATCGCCGCTGTGCAGCCAGCCGCCGGCGAAGACCTCGGCGGTCAGCTGCGGGTTGTCGCGATAGCCGTCCATGATCAGCGGCCCGCGCACGCAGATCTCGCCCGGCTCGCCGTCGGCGACCGGCCGGTTGTCGGCGTCGAGCAGCTCGACATGCACCCACGGCGTCGGCCGTCCGCAGCTGGCAAGGCGCTGCAGGTCGTCGACGTCGTGCTCGCGCTTGCGCAGCATCGTCACCGCCATCGGCGCCTCGGCCTGCCCGTAAAACTGCGAGAACACCGGGCCGATGCGTTCGATCGCTTCCTTCAGCCGCGCCGGCGCGATCGCCGAGGCGCCGTAGAAGATCGTCTCCAGACTCGACAGGTCGAAATCGCCGAAGCGCGGATGGTCGAGCAGGGCGTAGATCATCGTCGGCACCAGCATCATGCAGTTGATGCGGTAATCCTGGATCGCCTGCATGACCGCGGCCGGCTCGAAGGCCGGCAGCACGAGCATCGTGCCGCCCTTGAGCAGGGTCGGCAGGAACATTGCCGCACCGGCGTGCGACAGCGGCGTGCACGAGAGGAAGCGTGGCGGGCTCGGCCATTCCCACTCCGCCATCATGATCTGCACGGTCTGCAGACCGGTGCGATGCACGCTGGCGATCGCCTTCGGCTTGCCGGTGGTACCGCCGGAGTAGCCGAGGCGCTGTACATCATGCGGCCCGACTTTCGGCGGAACGAGCTTGCGCGGCGCGAAGGTTTCGGCGCGCACGCACAGATCGTCGGCGCCGTCCTGTGCGCCGAACGCGAGCAGGCGCAGCGACGGCACCTGTTTCGCCAGCTGCAGCGCGCGCTCGGCATAGCGCGCATCGAAGATCAGCCATTCGAGGGCGGCATCGTTGACGACATGCAGGTGATCGTCGAAGCCGCCGAGCGGATGCATCGGCGCCGAGATCACCGCCAGCAGCTGGAAGGCGTTGACCGTGTGCAGCACCTCCGGCCGGTTCGCCGACAGCATGCCGACGCGCGTGCCCTTGCCGATGCCGACGCTGGCCAGCGCCTGGACGAAGCGGCTGGCGGCATCGCGCACCTCGCCGACGCTCAGCATCGGCCCGCCGAGCAGCTGCAGCAGCGGACGCTGCGGATCCTGGCTCAGCGCGTTGGCGAGCAGGTCGGGAACGTACAGCGGGCGATGCAGATCGTCGTCCATGACCGTGGTCCGCTCAGTGCACCGTCCGCGTCGCGACCGTGACGCCGCCGAACATCGTGCGCATGGTCGCTTCGCTGGCAAGGAAGTCGTGCGGGAAACCGAGTTCGATACGACTGACCGCATCGAGTCGGGCGATCTGCGCATCACTGAACCGCACGGCCAGCGCACCGAGATTGTCCTGCAGCTGCGCCAGCGTGCGTACGCCGAGGATCGGCGAGGTCACGGCGGGATTGAGCAGCGTCCAGGCCAATGCCACCTGCGCCGTCGTGCAGCCGAGTTCGCCGGCCACTTCGGCCGCGACCGTCGCGATCGCCAGATTGCGTTCGCTGAGACGCCCGGTGGCCAGATTGATCTGCTGGCGCGAATCGAAGCGCGGCTGCGCCTCGCCCTTCGGCTGCGCCAGATCGCTCTGCTGGTACTTGCCGGACAGCACGCCGCCGGCGAGCGGCGACCACGGCAGCACGCCGAGACCCATCTCGCGCGCCATCGGCATCAGCTCGCGCTCGACGGTGCGCTCGGTGAGGTTGTACGGAATCTGCAGCGCGGCGAACGGCGTCCAGCCGCGCAGCTCGGCGATCGCCTGCATGCGCGAGGCCTGCCAGGCCGGCGTGTCGGACAGGCCGATGTAGGCGATCTTGCCGGCGCGCACGAGATCGTCGAACGCCCGCAGGATCTCGTCGACCGGCGTGCGGCTGTCCCAGACATGCAGATAGAGCAGATCGAGATGGTCGGTGCCGAGACGGCGCAGGCTGTCGTCGACCGACTGCAGCATGTTCTTGCGATGGTTGCCGCTGGCGTTCGGATCGCCGGGCCGCATCGTCAGACTGTACTTGCTGGCGATCACGAACTGCTGACGCCGGCCCGCGAGCAGCTTGCCGAGCACGCGCTCGGAGGCACCGTTCGCATAGAAGTTGGCGGTATCGATGGAATTGCCGCCGTGTTCGGCATAGAGATTCACCATGCGTTCGGCATCGGCTTCGCTGGTGCCCCAGCCCTGCTCGACGCCGAAGGTCATGGTGCCGAGCGCCAGCGGCGAGACCCGCAGCCCGGAGCGGCCCAGCAGGCGGTAGTGGTCGAGTTGCGCTGCCATGCTCGGTCCTCGGCAATTGCGGATGATCGTGACCGCTGCCGCGTCGGGCAGGCGTCCACCGTCGTTCACTATAAACGCGCCGACACCACCGTCAGCCGACGATGGCGCGCAGCGTCAAATGGCGCTGCGCCGGCGTGCTCCTGTATTTTGCGGCCATGAGCACCCGCACGACGCCGAAGCGCCGCAACGCCCCGCAGACCAAGGCGAAAATCCTCGCCGCCGCGCAGCAGGCGTTCGCCGAACACGGCTATTCGCAGTCCGGCATTCGCGACATTGCCGCGATTGCCGACGTCAGTTCGACGATGCTGCTGCGCTACTACGGCAGCAAGGCGGCGCTGTTCGAGGCGGCGCTGATCGCGGCGATGCCGCTGGACGCGCTGCTGGTCGACACGCCACGTGCACAGTTCGGCGCAAGCCTGGCGCGCCTGTTCCTGAACACCGCACTCGACATCCGCCCGCCATCGATCATCGCGCTGGCGCTTGGCGATCCCGAGGCGCGTGCGATCGCCACGCGCGTCACCGAATCGCACATCATCGCGCCGCTCGCCAGATGGCTGGGGCCGCCGGACGCCGAAGTGCGGGCGCTGGAAATCGTCATGCTGTCGATGAGCTTCGTGCAGTTCAGCCGGCAACTGCCGCTGGTGCCGAAACGCCGCGGCGCCGACCGCAAGCTCGCGGACTGGTTCGCCGACAGCGTGCAGGCGATCGTCGAGCCGCGCTGAGCCAGCCCGGGGGCCTTTGAGGCCAATGGGGTCGCGGTGGTGGTATCCGGCAAGCGGCCTCGGCGATGTGATTAGTGTTGACAGGCCCTAGCCCGCTTTCAGCGGCAGCAGCGGCCCTGCTCCTTCGTCGAGATGCAGTCGGTAGCCGCGTGTGACAAACCGCCATTGCCCTTGTTCGCGCCGCAATTCGTCGTCGTAGCGGCCCACCAGCCTGCGCAGGCCGCCCTGCTTCAGCAGCAGCGTCTCATGACAGTAACAACGGAGCACGGCGCGTTCACCGTCCACTTCCATCGCGCCGATCCGCGTCTGGAAACTCATGCGTTTCAGATCCTGCCAGCGGTTCTCCCACTCGGCGCGCAAGGCCGGTTTGCCGCGGATTTCGATGCCGGCGATGGTCCAGATGCCGTCTTCCGTCCAGTGTTCCAGCCAGGCGTCGACGTCACGACGGAATACCGTGTCGTCGTAGCTGTCCATCAGTTCACGGATCAGCCCGCGATCCTCGATCGGCCCTGAAAATGCCATGCGTCCTGCTCCCGTAACCGGATTCCGTTCAATCCCGCCATCGTCGAATCGCCGCTCGGCATTCGCGGCTGCGTCAATTCGAAAATCCGTCTCACGCGCGCCAGCCGCGCATGCGGTTGCCGGCGTCGCAGTTGACGATCTCGCTGGTGATGAAGCGCGCGTCGTCGGACGCGAGGAACAGGCCGAGCCTGGCGATGTCTTCGGCGACGCCGTGCAACTTGAGCATCTGCGAGCCCTGCACGCGCGCATAGGTTTCAGCGGGCAGGCTGTCCTTCGACGCCGGCGTTTCCATGATGCCGGGCGCGATGCCGTTGACGCGGATGCCGTCGGCCGAGAAGTGCGTGGCCATCGCGTAGGTCATCGACGCCAGCGTCGCCTTGGTGACGCCGTAGGCGGTCGCCGGCATGTAGCTGGCCATCGACGTGATGTTGATGACGTTGCCCTTGGCCGCGGCAAGCGCCGGACGCACGGCCTGCCCGAGCAGCACAGGCGCGACCGAGTTGATCGCGAAATAGCGCAGCCATTTCTCCTGGCTGAGATCGGTGAAGCCGGTGGCGATCTCGCCGTACGCAAGGCCGGCGTTGTTGACGAGCACGTCGAGGCGCGGGTGCTCGGCGATCAGCTGCGCCGCGAACGCCTGGATTTCGGCTTCGACGGCGAGATCGACGCGATAGGTCGCGCACATCGTGCCGCGTGCGCGCAGCAGCGCGGCGGTTTCGTCGAGGCCCTTCCGATCGATATCGAGCAGCAAGAGCTGCGCGCCTTCGGCGGCGAAGTGCTCGGCGAAGCTGCGGCCGAGTCCGGCAGCTCCGCCGGTGACGAGAACGGTACGGCCCTGGAAACGCTGCGACATGAAAAAGCTCCTCGGAGAATGGGGGTGATGATCAGGCGCGCGCGGCTTTCGCGGCGGCGATGGCGGGCATGACGTCATCGACGATGCGGCGCAGATACGGCCAGGCCAGCGCCGGCGGCAGGCCACCGCACAGCGGACTCAGCGGCAGGCGACCCCAGCGCAATGCGCTGGCCGCGGCGTCGCCGACATCGAGCACGCGATGCGCGCGGTTCTCGGCTCGCAGCGCGGCAACGCTTTGTCCCTGCGACAGGCTGGTCGTGCCGTGACGGGTCGCGGCGTTCCAGCGTGCGTAGACCGTCGCGTCGGCGAGCAGGTAGTCGCCGACCTCGCGCCAGCCCTGTTCGACGTCGGGATGCACGAAGACCATGCCGGGTACGTCGCCGTGCGGCAGCACGCAGCTGCCCGGCTCGAATCCGGCCGCGCGCGACGCCTCGATGTAGGTCTCGCGCAGGCCGGGTGCGTCGGCCTGCGCGAAGAAGCCGAGCCCGAAGCGCCCGGCGCGGCGCGCGGCAGCCGGCGTCGCCCCGCCCCAGGAAATGCGGGCGCGAAGGTCGGCGAACGGTGCCGGTGTGACGCGCGGCATCCGTGTGCACGCGCCTGCGTCGTCCAGCGCGCGCAGCAGGCGTTCGAGTTTCGCATCGGCCAGCGCGCCGCGTTGCGCGAAGTCGAGCCCGTAGAGTTGGTATTCGACCGGCCGGTAACCGATGCCGAAGATGTAGCGGACACGGCCGCCACTGAGGTGATCCAGCGTGATCATGTCCTCGGCCAGTCGCAGTGGATCGTAGAACGGCAGCAGCGCGGCACCGATCAGGATCGGCGTGTTGCGGGTCACCGCCGCCACCGCGGCGGCCAGCATCAGCGGAGACGGTGAATAGCCGTCTTCGGCAGCGTGGTGCTCGGACAGACCGATGATGGCGCAGCCCTTGTCGTCGGCCCACTGCGACATCTCGATCACCGCACGATGCTGATCGGCGATTTCCTGCGGCGTCTTGCCGGGCACGCGCAGATCGAAGCGCAGCGTGTACATCTGACGGGTTCTCCGAAGTCCGTTGCCGATGCTGCGGGACAGCGAACACGATGGGCAATCGAATTCGATGGCGATCGCGGGCCGCAATGTCGGCAGACAGCCTTGCCGTGGGCCGACGCGTACGCGCGGCACGGCGCAGCGCGACGGGCCGCCTAGTCCGCTGAACCGGATGAATGGCACCGAAGACCCCGTTCGCCCCGAGTGCCGCGCGCGGAGCGCGCGGTGTATCGAGGGGCTGGCGCACTGACGACGCGCAGCGGTCCCTCGATACGTTTCGGCTCACGCCGAAACACTCGGGACGAACGGAATCCGATCACGGTGCGAACCAAGTGGTTCGGACTAGGAGTCGAGTCGGATACCGCCGAGCGAACTGCCGCCCGCAAGCCCCTGCTGGGTCGGGATCCGCTGCCGGAATTCGCGCGGGGTCACGCCGGTCGCACGACGGAACGCGTAACAGAAGCTCGACGGCGAGGAGAAGCCGAGCGAGTACGACACCGCCTTGACGCTTTCGTCGCGCAGCAGCATGTGCTTGGCGTGATCGATCCGCGAGCTGGCGACATAGCTGCCGATCGAGCAGCCGCGACTGGCACGAAAGCCGCGCGTGAGCTGGCGCACGGACAGTTTGCACAGCTCCGCCAGCTCGGTCAGCGTCGGTGCGTCGCGAACTTCGCGCAGGCGCTCGTCGATCAGCCGCAGGCGCCAGGTCGACAGGCCGCCACTGTTGGGTGGTACATCGTTGATACGCTCGCAATAGCGCGCGAGTTCGATGCCCAGCTGTGCGACGAGGAGTTCGACCAGCACCTTGCTCGCGAAGCCCGGATGACGCGTCTCGTGCGCCAGCCGGAGCAACAGTGCGCGGACATTGCTGTCGCGCACGTCGAGGCTCGCTTCGAGCCGGCGATCGTTCCACAGCAGTTCTTCCGGCATCGCATCCGGCTTGACGTGACAGAGGATGGAAGTCTGCGACGACGCACCGTCACTGCGTGCCTGCATGGTTTCGTGCGGTGGCAGCACGTAGACCTTGCCGAGCCGCTCGAAACGATGCGGATTCCAGTGCGTGTGGTAGCAGCCGCGCGCATTGCTCGGCCGCGGCGTCAGCGACAGGTCGATGCGGTAGTCCTCGCCTTCCGGCAGAACGCCGGCGGCAGGCCCGAAGACATCGAAGCGGACGAGCTGCGCCGTCGCGAGCGGCACGCGAATCTCGGCGTCTATGCTCATTTCGGCAAACGCACGTCCCATCGCCATTTCTCCTCTGCAGCGCCGGTCTCGAGGCCGGCATTTCTCGATATTACCGCATGGGGCCGGTTCGGGAATGTCTTGTTTCCCGTTCTACGTCCACAATTCGACACTGTTGTGCATTGTGGCCGGCTTTTCCACTGTTGAAACTAGAGAAAACATGGCATTGGCTGCCACCGGCTCCGTGCCCGCAGGTCCGGTGGCGAGACGCCGCGCCGGCAGCCGGTCGTCGGCGCGAGCCGCCTTCACCCATCCGCAAGAGGATTACCGGCAATGACAGATCCATCCGCGACCGCCAGCACGCCGCCGGCCGGACCGACGCCGCTGCTCGCGCTGGGCATGACGGTCAGCGTCATTCCGCTGATCGGCGGCTACATCGCGCTGTGCGGCGTGCTCGGCAATCACGAGTTCTATACCGGCTTCCTGTTCCTGCTGTGCTGGACCGGCTTCGAGCAGGGCAAACTCGCGAAACTGCCGCACAGCGCGCTCGGCAGTGCCTTCGGGCTTGCACTCGGCCTGGCGCTGAAGTTGCTGGTCGGGGGTCCGCTCGGCACCGCCGGCGGCTACCTGTTCGGCCTGCTCGCGCTGTCGGTGGTCTATCTGCACATCCTCGGCCGCGGTTCGCTGCTGATCAATTTCAGCTGCATGACCTTCCTCGCGACGATCACGATTCCGCACGTCCAGATGCACGGCGATTTCGCCGGCATGACGATCGCGCTGCTGATCGGCATTGCCTACTTCGGCACCATTCTCGGCACCATCGAAAAGATCAGCGCACGACGCGTGGCAGCGGGCGCGTGATCGGCATGGCGCAGCGGACGGTCCACGGTCGCTCGCGGACCCAGGCTCGATCGCCGTCGCCAGCTCGCCGACGAGCCGGCCACCAGGCGCGGGCCGCAAAAGCGGCTCCCTGAACGCCCAGCCGGGGCACGACAAGGCCTTGCGCCATAATGTACACGCGTGTACATTAAAAGCTGCAGGGACGTTATCCCGCATAGACGCGACAGGGCGGGCAGCAGGCCCGGCTTGCCGGACGCCATAATTGGCGTCATGATTCTGACACTAAATTACAAGTGACGAGGAGATGGCGCGATGCTCAGAGGCAATATCGGCCCGCCGGTTTTCGCTCGCTGGTACCCGCGCTGCGCGCCTCAGGACGACGCAGGACTTCCTTCTTCTCACCACGTGAAGCGTCCATGAAAACCCCATCACGCCTCGACTTCGCCGGCATCGCCCGCCGCACCGCGCTGCTCTGTCTGACCCTGTTCGCGACGACCGCCGGCGCGGCGGCGGCGACCGGTGCGGCGGCACCTGCAGTCCAGCTCGACGAGCACCAGTCGGGTACCAAGTACTCGACGCTGGCGCAGATCAACACGGCCAACGTCGCCAACCTGGAAGTGGCCTGGCAGTACCACACCGGCGAGACGCCGCCCAAGGGCCTGAAGAATGCACTGGTGGCCTTCGAGGACCAGCCCAGCATGATCGACGGCAATCTCGTCGTCTGCACGGTGTCGCGGCGCCTGATCGCACTCGACCCGCAGACCGGCAAGGCACGCTGGACCTTCGACCCGAAATCGAACGTGGACCGCTACCAGAAGTGCCGCGGCATCTCGCACTGGGTCGACAGCGCGGCGGCCGATGGCGCGGTCTGCAAGTCGCGCATCTTCCTCGGCACGCTCGACTACCGGCTGCTTGCCGTCGACGCGAAGACCGGCAAGCTCTGCGACGGCTTCGGTGATCACGGCATCGTTGCGATGCCGCCAAGCGAGAAGCCGCTGTTCGCGGGTGAAGTCGTGGCGACCTCGAAGCCGGCGATCGTCGGCGATGTCGTCGTCGTCGGCTCGGCGATCGGCGACAACCAGCGCGTCGATGCCCCGAGCGGCCGCGTGCTGGCCTATGACGCGCGCAACGGCAAGGCGCTCTGGCAGTTCGATCCGGTGCCGCACGATCCGGCCGATCCGGCATCGAAGAGCTGGACCAAGGGCAGCGGCGACGGCTACGGCGGCGGCAATGTCTGGGCCAACATGTCGGTCGATCCGGCGCTGGACCTGGTCTACCTGCCGACGACCAGCCCGTCCAGCGATTTCTTCGGCGGCGGCCGCGGCGGCAACAACAACTACACCTCGTCGATCGTCGCGCTCAAGGGCAAGACGGGCGAAGTGGCCTGGCATTTCCAGTTCGTCCATCACAACGTGTTCGATTACGACACGCCGTCGGAGCCGCTGCTTGTCGACTACCCGCAGGCGGATGGCACGACGGTGCCGGCGCTGGTGCAGAACAACAAGACCGGCCTGATCTTCGTGCTCGATCGTGCGACCGGCAAGCCGCTGGTGCCGGTCGTCGAACGGGCGGTGCCGCAGACTGGCGCGGTGCCGGGCGAGAAGCTGTCGCCGACACAGCCGTTCCCGGTCGGCATGCCGACGCTGGCGCCGCAGCACTTCTCGCCGGACGACGCCTGGGGCTTCACGCCGATCGACCGCTGGCTGTGCAAGCGCAAGATCGAGCAGTACAACTACGGCACGATCTTCTCGCCGCCAAGCGAGAAAGGCACGATCTTCTCGCCGTCGGTCGGCGGCGGCCCGAACTGGGGCGGCGGCGCCTACGACCCGCAGAGCCACATCATGATCGTGCCGTCGAACCGCGTGCCGACGATCGTCACGCTGGTGCCACGCGACCAGGCCGATCTGGCGAAATCGCAGAAGGTCGAAATGGGCGGCGCGATGACCTTCGACGTGGCCGGCTCGCAGTGGATTCCGAAAATCCAGCCGCTGCTGTCGCCGCTCGGCTCGCCCTGCTCGGCGCCGCCGTGGGCGGCGCTGACCGCGGTCGACATCGTCAAGAAGAAGATCGTCTGGGAAGTGCCGCTCGGCAGCATCGACAAGCTCATGCCGTTCCAGCCGCCGGCCTGGGCGCACTTCGACACCAATCTCGGCACGCCGGGTGCCGGCGGCCCGCTGGTCACGGCCGGTGGCCTGGTGTTCATCGGCTACACCCTGGACGACAGCCTGCGCGCCTTCGATCTGAAGACCGGCAAGGTGTTGTGGAAATCCGATCTGCCGGCCGCCGGCATGGCGATTCCGGTCACATACGAGGTCGACGGCACGCAATACGTCGTCATCACCGCCGGCGGCCACAGCATGTACGGCTCGACGATGGGCGACTCGGTCGTCGCCTACCGCCTCAAGAAGTGAAGGGCCGGCTTGTACGCTAATTGACACGCGTGTACATTAACGTTTGACCCATTCTGCGGTGGCGTCGCGCGACGATCGCGACGCCACCCCCTTTCCGAAGCGCACTCACCAAACTCCCAAGAGGCCAGATCATGTCCAGCTCGACCGTCCAGTGGGATCCGTACAACGCCGACCTCGTCCCCAATCCGTATCCGACCTACAAGCGCCTGCGTGACGAAGCGCCGCTGTACTACAACGAGGAATACGACTTCTACGCGCTGACCCGCTATGCCGATGTCGAGCACGGTTTGCGCGACAAGGAGAACATGAGCTCGCATTACGGCGACATCCTTGAATTCATCAAGGCCAAGTCGCGGATGCCGGACGCGGTGTTCATCCATCAGGATCCGCCGATCCACTCGGCGTACCGCAGCCTGATGCAGCGCATCATCACGCCCAAGCGCATGCTCGGCATCGAGCAGGAG
Source organism: Solimonas terrae (assembly GCF_011067135.1). Lineage (GTDB taxonomy): Bacteria > Pseudomonadota > Gammaproteobacteria > Nevskiales > Nevskiaceae > Solimonas > Solimonas terrae. The sequence goes on along the minus strand of NZ_JAAMOW010000002.1, from coordinate 133,932 downwards.
ATCCGCAAGCTGTGCGCGCGCAGCCTCGATCCGCTGGTCGGCAAGGATTACTTCGACATGATCGGCAACCTCGGCGCGGAAGTGCCGATGCGTGCGATCAGCATGCTGCTCGGCATTCCCGAGGAAGATCAGACCGCGATTCGCGAATCGGTCGACGCGCGCATGCGCACGGAAGCCGGCAAGCCGATCGACTTCGCCAAGCAGCAGGATCTGCAGGCCGAAGCGCTCGGCAATTTCGAGGAATACATCAAGTGGCGCGAGAAGAATCCGTCGGACGACATGATGACGGAGCTGCTGACCGCGGATTTCAAGGACCCGTCGGGGACGACGCGCAAGCTGACGCGTGACGAGATCAGCGCGATCGTCAACGTCGTCGCCGGTGCCGGCAACGAGACGACCAACCGCCTGATCGGCTGGATGGGCAAGACGCTCGCCGAACATCCGGACCAGCGTCGCCAGATCGCGCAGAACCCGGGCCTGATTCCGCAGGCGATCGAAGAGCTGCTGCGCTTCGAACCGCCCGGTCCGTTCATGGCGCGGTATGTCACCAATGACATCGAGTACTACGGCAGGAAGATTCCGAAAGGCAGCGCCCTGATGCTGATGGTGTCGGCTGCCAATCGCGACGAGCGCCGCTTCGCCAACGGCGACAGCTTCGACATCAACCGCGAACAGCGTCCGCACATGACCTTCGGCAACGGCATTCACGTCTGCATCGGCGCGCCGCTGGCGCGTCTCGAAGGCCGCGTGGTGATGGAAGAACTGCTGAAGCGCTTCCCGGAATGGGAAGTCGATTACGAAAACGCGGTGCTGTCGTCGACCTCGACCGTGCGCGGCTGGGATTCGCTGCCGGTCTGGGTCGGCTCCAAGCCCAAGGGCGCCGTCGCACCGAAGCGTGCCGCCGCACCGGAGCCGGAAGTGGCTTCAGGCCCGGTGCCGCTGGAAGGCAAGTGGAACGTGGTGGTCAAGGGCCCGACCGGCCCGCAGCCGGCGGTACTGACGCTGGCCAGGAGCGGCGACAGCTTCACCGGCGAACAGACCGGCGACGGCTCGACCTCGCAGATCCAGGACTTCAGCTACGACGGCAAGCAGATCTACTGGGTCAACAGGATCACCAAGCCGATGAAGCTGAAGGTCGAGTTCAAGGGCGAGATCAACGGCAACGTCATCACCGGCAAGGCCAAGGCCGGCTTCATGGGCTCGTATCCGTTCACGGCGACCAAGGCGTAGTCAGGGCCTGACCATGCCGAAGATCGTCTTCATCGAGCACAACGGCAAGGAACACGTGGTCGACGCCACGGTCGGCAAGAGCATCATGCAGACCGCGCTCGACCACAGTGTTCCCGGCATTCTCGGCGACTGCGGCGGCGAATGCTCCTGTGGCACCTGCCACTGCTACGTCGCCGATCCGGCGTGGCAGCAAAGGCTGCCGCCGATCGCCGAGAACGAAGAGGTCATGCTCGAAGGCACGCTGCATACCGAGGCCAACAGCCGGCTTGGCTGCCAGCTCAAGGTCACGGAGGAATTCGACGGTCTGGTGCTGCGTCTGCCGCACAGCCAGGTGCTCTGAGAAACGGCCCGGACATTGCGACAATGTGCGGGGCAGTTCCGATAGACTGCCCCGCCCTTCGGCCGCCACGCCGGAGAAGCGTCACCGTCACAGCTGCAAGCCCATTCCCCATTTCATATCGCAACGGATTTCGAGTACCTGAAGATGCCGAAGATTCTTTTCATCGCCCATGACGGCAAGGAACATCTGGTCGACGGCGCGTCGGGCCAGAACCTCATGCAGATCGCGACCGACAACATGGTGCCGAGCATCCTCGGCGACTGCGGCGGCGTCTGTTCATGTGCGACCTGTCATGGTTATGTCGATCCGGCGTGGATCGACAAGCTCGGCCCGAAGTCCGAGGAAGAGGAAATGATGCTGGACGGCGCTCTGAATACCGAACCGACCAGCCGCCTGACCTGCCAGATCGTGATGAACGATGCGCTCGACGGCATCGTCGTGCGTCTGCCGGCCAGCCAGATCTGAGCGAACCATGCGCCGCCGCGCCCTGCTCCTGCTGCCGCTCGCCCTGTTGCTGGGCGGCCTGGCGCCGTCGGTGTTCGCCGACGATGGCTGGAAACTGGAAAAGGATGCCGACGGCATTCGCATCGAGTCGCGCGCAGTGCCGGGCTGGAAAATTCACGAGATGCGCGGCACGGTGCAAATCGATGCACCGCTGTCGGCCGTGGCGGCCGTGATCGACGACGCATCGGCGATCCCCAGGCTCAACGATGTCGTCGCGCACGCTGAAGTCGTGCAACGCACGAGTGCGACCCGTTACCGCATCTACGCGGCGATGAAGATGCCGTGGCCGGTCAGTGACCGCGACATCGTCAATCAGCGCGAGATCAAGCTGGACCCGGCCACTCACGGCGTCACCTTCGTCGACACCGCCGTGCCGGATGCCGAGACGCACAAGGACTACGTGCGCATCGTCAAATCGCGGCAGGAATGGCGACTGACGCCGACAGGCGACGGCCGGACCGACGTGCAGATCCAGCTGCTGTCGGACCCCGGCGGCATCCCGTCCACGCTGATCAACGCGATGTCGGTCAGCTCGCCGTTCAACACGCTCGGCAATCTCCGCAAGCTCGCCGCACAGGCACCGTACGCCGGCGCAAAACCGGCGTTTCTCGCGACGCCGCCGTCGTCCGCTTCCGCCGGCCGGTAGCGAGCGCCGTGACGACCGCATCGACCGCGGTCCAGCCCCGCTCCGCTTCGGGAACAAGCCGGCATGAGGATTGACCGAACACGACTGACGCGCGAGGGCCTCCCCTTCCGCTGCCAGATCGCAACCCGTTTTTCCGATCTGGACGTCATCGGCCACGTCAACAACGTGGCCGCCGCGGCGATCCTGCAGGAAGGCCGCAACCGCTTCATCCACCATTGCGAGTTGTTCAAGCTCGCGCACGCGCAGCTGGTGGTGGCCTCGACGCTGATCGAATATGCCGACGATCTGCTGCATCCGGCGCCTGTCGACGTCGGCGTCGGGGTACTGGAGATCGGCCGCAGCTCGCTGCGTCTCGGCCAACTGGCCTGGCAGGGCGAGCGGCTGGCTGTCTATGCGGAGATCGTGCAGGTCACGCGCGACGAACGCGGCGCAGTGCCACTGCCGGACAGCTGGCGCCAGCGCCTCGACGCGATGCGCATCAAGGCCGACTGAACGTATGCGAACCGCGGCTTCAACGGCCGCCCATCGCGGTCCAGACGGCGTCCGGAACCGACGTGAATTCCAGATAGTGGCCGAGCGTGTCGCGCGCGTCGGCGTAGATGAATTTCAGGCCGCTGGCCGTGCCGCCGCGGTAGACGACAGGCAGCCCTTGTCGCTCGACTTCGGCAAGCGTCGCATCCCAGTCGAAGCTGCGCATGCAGACGTGATGGAAGCGCAGCCCCCGCACCGGCAGCGCGTCGCGATACAGATCGACCGGGCCGGACACCGGCTCGATCAGTTCGTACTGCAGATCGCCGATCCAGATGAACGCGATCCGGTTCACGGCGATACCGCTGCCGTACGGTGTCCAGACTTCGGTTTCGGCCTGGAAGTATTTCGCGTCGGCAACGCCGTAGCGACGACGGAAGATCGTCAGCGCCTGCTCGATGTCGGGCGTGACGTAGGCATTCTGATAGTGGTTTTCGAGCAGCACACTGATACTCCCGGCAAAGCGCTGACAGGTATTCGATCTCTCGCCCCTCGGCGCCGTCGCGGCGCGACCCGGGCACGGGCACTCGTTGCGATCGTAGCCCTAGGCTTCCGCCTCGACGTCGTAGCGCGACGAATAGCGCTCGAACATGCCACGCACCTGATCGACCGTCAGGCCGTATTGCGCAAGCTTGTATTCGTGGCGACCGAACTTGTCCTGCGGATTGTCGGCGAGCCAGCTCGTCATGCTCGCCTCGGCTTCCGCGCTGTAGTCGTCGCCGAGCGACTGGTACAGCGCGCGCGTGGTCTCGATCGGATTGCGCATCAACTCGCCGTAATGCACGTCGATGACACGCTCCTCGCCGAACCTGTCGCGGAAATCCATGATCCGGTTGGCATGCTCGACGGCCTGCCACGCGCAGTTATCGCCCAGCCATTTCGCGTCGACACGTCCCATGAAGGCCTGATGCGACAGCGACAGCAGGCTGCAGAACGAGCCGGTCGCGGTCAGCGGATCGCGATGCGTCCACACCAGGCGCGCGTCCGGGTAGACCTTCAGCAGCGTCTCGATCCACAGCGCGTGCGACGGCTGCTTGAGGTTCCAGACGCCGGGTGCGTCGGCCTGCAGCAACTGCAGGAAGCGCCGGTGGTATTCGTAGGTGGAGCGCAGGTCGGCCTGCCCGAACAGCCAGTCGCGGTAGTTCGGCAGCACGCCGCGAGATTCCCACATCAAGGCCTTGAAATCGGCGTGGATGAAGAACATGCACTCGTTCGGATAGATCGCCGAATTGCGGTAGTACTTGCCCATCTCCGGACGCGCCGCCAGCATCGCCTTTTCCTGTTCAAGCCGTGCAAGGGCGCGCGGATCGCGATACAGCATCGCGCGGGTCGGCGGCGGCACCGGATCGTCGATCTCCCAGGTCAGCGGCGAGCGCCGATGCGGATCGGCGGCCAGCAGATTGCTCAGCAAGGTGGTGCCGGTGCGTGGCACCCCGAACACGAACACCGGCCGCTCGACCGGACGCTGCAGCAGTTCCGGACGCTGCTCCAGGTAGGCGTTGACCTTCAGGCGCGTCGACAAGGCCCCGACCACGCTGCCGATCAGCCGCTGCATGCCGGACTCGGTGTACTGACAGGCGTTGACGTCCCTGAGAAAGACGTCCAGCCCCTCGCGGAAGCTCTCGCTGTCGAAGCGCTCCAACCCCGTTGCCTTGCGGGCCTGCTCTATCAGTTGCTCGGCAAGCAGTGTCTGCGCCATGTCCGTTCCCTCTCGATGATCCGTTTCGGCCACCGGCGGCCATCCGGGCAAATGATCTTCGACCGCAGGCGAAAGGCATGCAACGTGATTCGCATGCGATCAGCGGACACAATGTCGCAGTCGGGCCGCCATGCCGCTCCGCATGGACGGATGACGGGCACTCGGCGATGCTCCGCACCACAAGCCATTCCGACTGTCGGCCGATGAACAAGAAAACGGACCAGAAAACGCGCATCCGCAACCCCACGCAGACCCGCGCCAGACTGCTGCAGGCGACGGTCGACCTGGTCGCCGAAAAAGGCGCGGACGCGCTGTCCCTGAAGGAAGCGGCACGCATCGCCAATGTCAGCCGCGGCGTCGCCTACCAGCATTTCGAGGATCGCGACCATCTGCTGCGCGAAGCCAGGGCCTGGCTGTCCGATCGCCTGATCGAGTCACTTGAAGGCGAGCGCGATCCGGACTCGACCGAAGATCGCGTCTATCGCTCGGCTCGGCTTGTCCTCAACAACCGCGAGGCCTCGCGGCTGATGCTGATCGACGCGATGGCCGGCAAGGAACTGACGCCGGATCAGCCGCTGTACAAGCTGCTGATAGCGTCGCTCGAGCAGTTCACGGCGAGCGGCAACGCACGTCCGGACATCGACCTCGAGATGCTGCCGTTCATCCTGCTCGGCTCGATCGCATCGCTGATCATGCTCAGCTATCAACACAACAGTGATGTCGACAGCCTCGCGCGTCGCTTCACGGACGAATACGCGCGCATCCTGCGCGAAGGCATCATCGCCCCCAGGGCGCGGGCACCGGCGCAGCCGAAGACACCGAAAAAGCGGGCCTGAAGGATTTGCCCGGCGAGCCACCGTATTGCCCGAACGCGCAATCAGTGGTGTTTGCATGCGCACTAATAGACAGATGTGTCCATTATAGTTAGCATAACGCACCTGATAACGGTTCGATAATCCGGCGGGGCACGAGCCACCGACGGCAGCAGAGGAGAGCAGCTTGCCAGTCCTGTCCAGGCGACCATCGCAATCGACGTCGACGGAGTCGCGTGCACGCGGCGCCAGCGCGGACACGACGGCCGGGCTTGTACACAGCACTGTTGATTCATACCTGCTCGCGGCCCGGATCGGCGTCTCCGGGCGCCGGATCTCGGGAGCAGGACACAACGCCGGCACCACGGCAGACACGAAGATGGAAACCAACCGGTACCCGGTCGTCGGGCAGCCTGCCGATGCGGGCGCGATCCGGTGATGAACAGCTGACTCGAGCGGTAGACAAGAAAGCCGGACACATGCACGGCGACGCAGCCGGGCAACCAGGAATTTCGGGAGAGAGGGAAAAACATGAAGAGAATCGTAATCGCCGCAACGATGACGGCTGCCGCCAACATCGCCTATACCGCCGGCGCTGTTGCGCAGGCGCCTGATACGGCGCAGACCAGCACCGCACCGGAGGCCACCGACATGACGGACATGTCGGACGCGTCGAGTTTCGCGCCGGCCGATGGCGGCACGACCGACACCGCCGCTGCCCCGGACGGCACGGCCGGTGGCGGTGCCGCCAGCACCGACGACGCAGCCACGGCCGGTACAACGACCGACGCCGCGGCGGACGCCGGTGCCGCGACGACCGATGCCACGACGGCAGCGCCGGCCGCGCCAGCCGCCGGCACCGCTGCACCGCTGGACGTGATCGCGCTGCCGCAAAGTGCGCCGGCACCGGTACCGAAGGCTGCGGAGGACAAGCAGCCGGGTATCGCCGAGGTCATCGTCACCGCGCAGCGACGCGAACAGAGCGCGCAGGACGTGCCGGTCTCGGTGACCGTGCTCGATCAGCAGCAGCTCGCCAATGCGAACATCACCAACTCTGCCGACCTGGCCACCTACACGCCGTCGCTGCAGACCAACCAGCGCTTCGGTCCGGACAGCGCGTCCTTCGCGATCCGCGGCTTCACGCAGGATCTGCGCACGACGGCTTCCGTCGGTGTCTACTTCGCCGACGTGGTCGCCCCGCGCGGTCAAAGCTCGCAGACCTCCGGCGACGGCGCCGGCCCCGGCGAGCTGTTCGATCTCGCGAACGTGCAGGTCCTCAAGGGTCCGCAGGGCACCCTGTTCGGTCGCAACACCACGGGTGGTGCGGTCCTGCTGGTGCCGAAGAAGCCGACCGATGTCTACGAGGGCTATCTCGAAGCCTCGGGCGGCGATTTCATGATGCGCCGCATCCAGGGCGTGCTGAACACGCCGCTGACCGACAACTTCAAGCTGCGCTTCGGTGTCGACTACAACAAGCGCGACGGCCATCTGAAGAATTTCACCGGCATCGGTGCCGACAAGTTCGGTGACGTCGACTATGTCTCCGGCCGCATCAGCGCGCTGTGGAACATCGCGGACAGTCTCGAGAACTACACGATCTTCACGTACGCGGACTCGAACACCAACGGCACGCCGTCGCAGCTGTATCAGTGCAATCCGAGCCCGGCCGGCAATCCGTTCTACGTGTTCTCGGCCGCCCCGTGCCGCCGCCAGCTCGCCGCACAGGCCGCCGCCGGCAAGGACGGCTTCTACGACCTCGCGAGCACGATCGCCACCCCGGAGAGCAATCTCAAGGAATGGCGCGCGATCAACACCACGACCTGGGACTTCTCGGACAACGCACACCTGAAGAACATCTTCTCGTATGCGCATCTGCGCACCGAGGCCGGCAACGACATCTTCGGCACCACGTTCAGCTACACGGTGGCCGGCATTCCGGTCGATCCGAATCCGGACCGCGAGTTCAAGATCGGCGTCTCGGCACCGGCGCCGGATGAGCCGGTCACCAGCCAGGAAACCTTCGTCGAGGAACTGCAGCTGCAGGGCACCTCGTTCAACGACGCCTTCGAATGGACCACCGGCGCCTACTTCGAGAAGAGCCTGCCGGACGGTTTCTCGGGCAACAACTCGATCGCCCTGATCTCCTGCAACCTGGCCAGCATCGAAGGCCCCCCGTCGGGTTACAACTGTTACGACCCGCTTGGCGGCGTGCTCGGCGGCGTGCTGACACAGCACTTCAAGACCACGTACCTGAACCGCGCCGTCTATGCACAGGGCACGTACAACTTCACCGACAAGTTCAGCACGACGATCGGCGCCCGCTACACCTGGGACAGCACCGAAGGCTACGGCATCAAGGATCGCTATACCTACCTGCTGAGCGTGCCGCTGGCGCCGAAGGAGCAGATCACGACGCCGAAGACCAGCAGCCAGGCACCGACCGGGCAGGTCGAGTTCTCGTACAAGCCGGTCAAGGACGTGATGGGCTATGCCAAGTACGTGCGCGGCTATCGCCAGGGCAACGTGATCCTGGCGGCCGACCCGGGCATCGATACCTTCGAGCCCGAGCACGTCAACAGCTACGAAATCGGCCTGAAGACGACCTACCGCGGTTTCATCCCGGGCCGCTTCAACGTCGCGGCGTTCTACAACGATCTGACGAACCAGCAGCTGCAGTTCGGCTACGTCTCGCCGACGGCGCAGACCACCACGACGATCGCCAACGCCGGCAAGTCGCGGATCGCCGGTGTCGAGGTGGAGTCGTTCATGCAGCTGGCGCGCGGCCTGACCTGGGCGGTCTCGTACTCGTACCTCAACACCAAGCTGATCAAGGCCGAGGATCGTACGGCGGAAGTCACCGCGGCCGGCGCGATCCCGGGCACGGCAACGCCGATCGCGGTGCAGGGCGACACGCTGCCGTTCGCGCCCGACCACACGGTGGTGACCTCGCTGACCTACACGCTGCCGCTGCCGCCGGAAATCGGTTCCATCGATCTCGGCGCCACCTACGTGTACACCGGCAAGCGTCGCTCGTCGGCGTCGGGCTCCAGCCCGGATGCGGTGCTCGATCCGTTCGACCTGCTGAACGTCAACGTCAACTGGTATTCGATGTTCAACAGCTCGTTCGATCTGTCGCTGTTCGGCACCAACGTGCTCGACGAGAAGTACATCACCTACGGTTCCGGCACGTACTACACGCTCGGCTTCGACTCGCGTCAGGTCGGCCTGCCGCGCATGTACGGCGCACGCCTGCGTTACAGCTTCGGCATCTGATAGCGCCTGCAACCTGACCAACCCGCTCCCCGCGTCATCGGGGAGCGGGTTTTTTTTGGCCTGCGGTGTCTGGCGCTCGTCATTGCGTCCGCTTGTCGATACTGCTGCGGCTTGAGGGCCATTGCCCGCTGATCGACACTAGTCCTCCAACCTGCAAGCCGGCCCACGCGCCCGGCACGATCCGGAGATATGCATGGCCAAGGGCCTGTTCGACCTCAGTGGCAAGGTGGCGGTGATCACCGGCGGCAACAGCGGTCTGGGACTCGGCTTCGCGCGCGGCATCGCCAGGCAGGGCGGCGATGTCGTGATCTGGGCACGCAATGCCGAAAGGAATGCCGCCGCCAGGCAGGAACTCGAAGCGCTTGGCGTGCGCGTTGCGACGCGGCAGGTCGACGTGTCCTCGGAACAGCAGATCGTCGATGCCTATGCCGAGGTCATCAAGACCTTCGGCCGCGTCGATACCGTGATCGCCAATGCCGGCCCGCCGCCGGCCTCGCAGTCGTCGCTCACCTTGTCGACCGACGACTATCACAAGTTCCTCGATGTCGCCCTGCACGGCGCGTTCTACACGCTGCGCGAAGGCGCGCGGGCGATGGTCAAGCGTGCCGAGGCCGGCGAGCCCGGCGGCTCGCTGATCGCCTGCGGCAGCCTGTCGATGTTCAAGGGCCTGGCCGGCAAACCGCACTACGCCGGCTCGAAGGCGGCGGTCGGCGCGATCATCCGCGGCATGGCGGCCGAGTTCGGCAAGCACGGCATTCGTGCCAATGTCGTCGCGCCCGGCTACATCAAGACCGGCATGACCGGAACTGCCGACGAGCTCAGTGCGCTGGACAAGTACATGCTGGTCAAGAACGCGATTCCGCGGCCTGGCTACATGTCCGATTTCGAAGGCATCGCGGCATTCCTTGCCAGCGATTCGTCGTCCTTCATCACCGGCGAGACCATCACGGTCGACGGCGGTGCCATGGTCATGATGTAAGCACCGGCCGCGCCGACACGGGAGCAGGACGCATGGGACACGTACTCAACATTCACGAGGTCAACGACTTCCGGCTCGACGCCTATCAGCGGCCCGAACCCGGCGCCGGTGACGTGGTCGTCAAGGTCAAGGCCTGCGGCGTCTGCGGCAGCGATCTGACCTACATCAAGCTCGGCGGCATTCATCGCAAGCCGGGCGGCGTCACTCCGCTCGGTCACGAAGCGGCCGGCGAGGTGATGTATGTCGGCAAGGACGTCGAGCATCTCGGCGTCGGCCAGCGCGTGATCATCAATCCGATGATGACGCCGAGCTACATCGGCAGCGGTGGCCCGGAAGGCGCGTTCACGGAGGAGCTGCTGGTGCGCGGCGGCAAGCTCGGCGAAAGCCTGCTGCCGATTCCCGACGGCCTGCCCTACGACATCGCGGCGATGACCGAGCCGCTCGCCGTTGCCCTGCACGGCGTCAACCGCATGCAGCTCAAGCCCGGCGACAAGGCCGTGGTGTTCGGCTGTGGCCCGATCGGACTGGGCATGGTGCTGTGGCTGGTCGATCGCGGCGTGACCGACGTGGTCGCGCTCGATCTTGCGCCGGAGCGGCTCGAACGTGCGCGCGCGCTGGGTGCCCGCGCGGCCTTCGATCCCACCAGGGAAGATCTTCGCGCGCGTCTGGTCGAACTGCATGGCACCGGCCGCGTGTTCAGCCGCGAAACCGTCGGCACCGATGCCTTCATCGATGCCGCCGGCGCACCGAACATCCTGTCCGACGTCGTGCGCATGGCCAAGTTCCAGTCGCGCATGGTGATCACCGCCGCGCACAGCAAGCCCGTGCCGCTCGATCTCGGCGCGATGCTGACCACCGAGATGACGATCACCACCGCGGTCGGCTATCCGACCGAGATGCCGGACGTGATCGCCGCGCTGCCGCGTCTGCGCGACAAGATCGGCAGCCTGATCAGCCACCGTTTCCCGTTCGCCAGGGTGATCGACGCGTTCGACGCGGCCGCGACGCCGCAGTCCGCCAAGGTCATGGTCGAGTTCGACGGCGCCGGCGCATGAGCGAGGTATCCGCGAGCGCTTCCGGCGACGCCGCGAAGGGCGACGGCAAGCCGCTGCTGGCCGGTCTGGTGATGGCCGGCAGCCAGCAGACCGAAGCCGAGGTCGTCACCGACTTCATCTTCATGGCCAGGGACATCTCCAACGCCTACCTGATCAATACGGCCGACGGCGACCTGATGGTCAATACCGGCTTCATGGACAACGCCGAACGCACGAAGGCACTGCTCGCGCCGCGCCGCAGCGGCCCGCTGCGCCGGATCATCCTGACGCAGGCGCATGCCGATCACTACGGCGGCGTGCCGGTGCTGCGCGAACCGGACACCGTGATCCTTGCCGAGAAGCGCTTCGTCGACAACTGGAACTACTTCGACCGGCTCGGACCGTACCTGAAGCGCCGATCGTCCAAGCTCTGGGCCAACACGCTGAAGCGCGGCAGCGCGCCGTCGGAGCCGCCGCGAATCGTCCCGGACCTCGTCATCGACCGACGCCATGCCTTCGAGCAGGGCGGCCGCCGCTTCGAGGTGATCTCGACGCCGGGCGGCGAAGCCCTGGAATCGCTGGTCGTCTGGATGCCGGATGAGCGCGTCGTCTTCACCGGCAATCTGTTCGGGCCGGTATTTCTGGCGATGCCCAATCTGGTGACCATGCGCGGCGACCGGCCGCGGCTCGCGCAACGCTACCTGCACTCGCTCGAACGGGTGCGCGATCTCGGCGCCGAGCTGCTGATCACCGGCCACGGCGAACCCGTGCGCGGCGCCGGCCACATCCGCGCGAGTCTCGACAAGATGCATGGCGCGGTCTCGTACATCCGGCAAGCCGTCATCGACGGCATGAACGCCGGCCAGACCGTGCACCAGCTGATGCGCGAAGTCCGTCTGCCGGACGCGCTGCAGATCGGCGAGTTCCACGGCAATGTGCGCTGGACCGTGCGCAGCATCTGGGAAGAGCTGTCCGGCTGGTTCCACTACGAGGATTCGACGACCGGCCTGTACGGCGTGCCGCGCGCCAGCGTCGACGCCGAACTCGCCGAACTCGCCGGCTGCGACCGACTTGCCGAGCGCGCACAACGGAAGCTCGCCGCCGGGGCACCGCTCGAAGCCCTGCATCTGCTCGACATCGCGCTGGCCGGCGATGCCCGGCACGCGGCCGCACTGGCCGCGAAGAAGGCAGCGCTGGAAATGCTGCTGCGCGACAGTGGTAGTCGCAATCTCAGCGAGACGATGTGGCTGAAGTCGGAGATCGCGGCGGTCGAGGCGGTGTTGGCGGGTTGAGGCGACGCCCATGCCAGGCCAGGACGAGCCTCGTGCGTGGAGACAAAGCGATGCCCCTGTCCTGCGTTGCACCCAATCAGGGGCACTCCGGGTCAGAGCTCGGACTCGCGCTCGGAAGGCATCTTCATCGCTGCCGTTCTGGACCGCACGCTGTTTTCCTGATCTGAGCTTTATTCCGCGCTGAGGCGCGGGTCTCTTCTCTTTTGCCTGTCCAAAGAGAAGGAAGTCGCGCCGCAGCGCAAAAGCAAAGGCTGGATGAAATCCTCCGCCGCCGAAGCTTTCGCGCCGGCCAGCAAAAAGGGCGCCTCGCGGCGCCCCTTTCGATGTCCCGTTTTCCGTTTGCAGCCGAACCGCGAGCGGAGGCTCAGCCGGCCGCCGCGACGGTCCGCGCTCAGAACGGCAGGTTGTACAACTCCACCGCATTGCGTTCGAGCACGCGCTTGCGCACGTGGTCGTCATAACCGCCGAGCGTGTCGACGATATGCTCCTGCACACCCGGATACAGCGAGGTCGGATGCGGGAAGTCGGTCTCGAACAGCACCTTGTTGACACCGATCGTTTCCAGCAGCAGCTTCGGCCCGATGCTCTCGAACCAGTAGGTGCACCAGAAGTGGTCGCGGAAGTATTCCTTCGGGCGGCGCTGCAGGATCTTCGACTTGACCGGCAGCATTTCGTTGAACTGATGCTCCAGCGCTTCGATCGCGAACGGCACCCAGCCCATGCCGCTTTCGATCAGGCCGATCTTGAGCCTGGGATGGCGGTCGAGACGACCGCTGACCATCCAGTTGCCGAGCGTCGCGGCATTGCAGATCGAGAACATCGTCGCGACCACCGACAGGGTCTGCTCGAACGCGAAGCCTTCCCAGGTCAGTGCGGTCGGATCGATCGCCGCATTGAGATGGAAGTTCAGCGACATGCCGGTGTCGTTGCACATCTCCAGGAATGGCGTCCAGTAGTCGTGCATGAACGACGGGATCTTCAGCCGCTCCGGCGTGTCCGGCAGCGTGAAGCCCTTGAGCCCGATGTCGACGCAGCGGCGCGCTTCGGCTTCCAGCGCCGCCTTGTCCCACAGCGGCAGGTGCGCGAGCGTGAACAGGCGGTCGCCCGATTCGCGCTGACGTTCGGCCGCGGCGTCGTTGAACATCCTGATGATGGCGAGCGCGAGTTCGGGATCGCCGAGCGCCATCAGCGAGCCGGCCTGCGTGACGCCGGAGTTGTGGAAGCAGATCTGCGCATGCACGCCCATCTCGTCCATCATCTTCAGACGCGGCTTGACCTCGTGGGCGCAGGCATGACCTTCCTCGATGGTCGGAAACGCCAGACGTCCGAGCAGCTTGTTCTGGTCGGCGCGAATGACATTGCCGCCGAGGGTACCGAAGTCGCGGTCGCCGACCATCCAGCGATCGACGCCGTTGACGCGGCGCACGACCGGCACCTTGTGCTTCATCGACGCCGGCGCGCGTGACGTGAACAGATCCGGCGGCTCGGTGAAATGCGTGTCGCAGTCGACGATCTTGATGCCCTTGAGCATCGGATGCAGGCCCTTGGACGCCGCGGCGTAGTCGACCTCGCGGATCACGCCACCGGGCGTATAGCCCTCGGCCGACCAGTACTTGCGTGCGGCGCCTGCCAGTTCGGCGGTTTCTTCGGCAACTTTTTCAGTCATGACATCACCTCTTAGTCGCGGCGGCCGACACAACGCTTGCAGCGCTGCACGGACGCCCGGTCCGGATTCATGCACGGCACCCGACACCGGATCGGAGCAGGCGCCGCGCGGCTCATTGCATCACGCGGCTTTCGCGTGATGCGAGAACATCTTCATCAGATCACCCGAGGTGATCACGCGCGGCGTCTCGCCTTCGGCGAGCGGCGCAGCCCCCCCCGAGGACTTCGGCGTGATATCGACGCCGTCAGCCCTGGCCTTGGCGCGCAGCGCACCGACCGTGAGTTCCTCGCGTTTGCAGTGCTGGAACGGATCGACCTTGAAGAAGTTGATCGCGTTGCGATGCGTGATCTTGTCGATCTGCGTCTGCGTGAGGTGCTTGACGGTATCCCAGAGCCGTTCCGGCACTTCCGGCCAGAGGCTGTCGGAGTGCGGATAGTCGCACTCGTAGGACACCAGGTCCTCGTTCAGCGCGTCGAGATTCTTGAGGCCGAAAGCGTCGTCGATGAAGCAGTTCAGGAAGTGGCGCTTGAACACGTCGCTCGGCTTCTCGTCCTTGAAGTTGAAACGCGAGTTGGTCCAGAACTGGTGCCGGCTGTGGCTGAAGTCGGCGCGTTCGAGAAAATAGGGAATCCAGCCGATGCCGCCTTCCGACAGCGCGATCTTCATCTTCGGATAGCGCTGCAGCGCCGACAGGTTCAACCAGTCGGCGGCGCCGGTGGCGATCGACATCGGCATGGTCGTGATCCAGGCCTCGATCGGCGTTTCCATCGACGCGTGCGGCGCCGGGTTGCCGGCACCGATATGCAGGCACAGCGCGATGTCGAGATCGGCAACCGTCTTCCAGAACGGCTCCCAGTATTCGTTGTGGATGCTCGGCAACCCCTGCACGGTCGGGTTCTCGTTGATCGAAACCGTCGTGCAGCCCTTTTTGACGATGCGCTGCAGTTCGGCAACGGTCGCCTTCATGTCCCAGGTCGGCAGGATCGCGCAGGGGATGAAACGGCCGGGATACGCGCCGCACCACTCGTCGATGTGCCAGTCGTTGTAGGCGCGCATGTGGATCAGCGCCCTGGCCTTGTCCGCCACCTTGTGGAAGCGGCCGCCATCGAAGCCCGGGAAGCTGCCGAAGTTCAGCGACGCCGCTATGCCGTTGACGTTCATGTCGTCGATGCGGCCGTGCACGTCGTAGACGCCCTTGCGCAGCTGTTCGAGCGACGTCGGCTCCATGCCGTACTCGTCGAGCGGACGGCCGACCACCGCGTTGAGGCCGACCGACGGCATGCGCATGCCCTGGTATTCCCAGTAGTTCGTGCCGCTGTCGGTGGTCAGGAACTTCGGCGCACTGGCGAGATCGTCGCCCGACAGGTGCTTGTCGAACATGGTCGGCGGTTCGCTGATGTGATCATCGACACTGATGATCACCATATCGTTCATATTCATGCTGTCCTCCTTTGCTGCTGATGCGGCGATCCTCGTGGGACGATCGCGTAGGTTTTCGGGGTGTGCTTCCGCTAGAGCGCAACGCTGTCGAGCGGCCGTATCGTGTTGCTGCTGAAATCGCGGATCGCGCCGACGCGCCGTGCAGACGTCTTGCGCTCCGGCTGGAAGGTGTAGCAGTTGGGCGGCATGCGCGTCGCATCCGACTGCTTTTCCAGCGGAATCTGTCGCCCGTTGGCGAGGATGTTGCCCCAGCGCAGCAGGCGTGCCGCCTCCTGCCGATCGGGCGCCAGCGAGTCGATCCAGTTGCGCAGCTGGTCCAGCCGCGTGCCGGCGATGCCGGCCGGCTCGACGATGCGGTAGTCGGACTCGGTCCAGGACAGCACCGGCTGCCCGTCGCGCCGGATCTCGGCGTGACGACGACCGTCGACCGGATCGGACACCAGAATGTCGTAGAACGGTGGCTGCGTGTCGAAGGCATGGGCCGCCGCCAGCAGCGCCAGATCGTGCAGATGCGTGCAATTGGCGGGCTTGTCGCCGCGCGCCGGAAAATCGCGCAACGCGACGCCCGTGAACGTCTGCCGCAGCTGTGCGGTCGCGCCCGGACAGGTGGTCCACGGCACACGCAGCATCTCGCCCTGCACGTCGGTCGCGCGCTCACCGTCGTGATGCACGGTCACGCGCATGCAGTGGTAGTCGTCCTCGACGGCACTGCGCACCCAGCCCGCGCCGGTCGCAACGCGAAAGCGTCGGCGAAAACCGGGCAACTGATCGAGTGGCAGCGGCGGCATCACGACGCGTCAGTCCCGCACCAGCAACAGCGCGGTCGCCAGCGGACCGCCGCCCGAGGCAGCGACCGCGACACGCGGGTCCTCGCCGATCTGACGCGCGCCGCCTTTGCCGCGCAACTGCACGACGGCCTCGTGCGCAAAACCGAACCCGTGCAGGCGGCCGGCGCCGATCTGGCCGCCGAAGGTGTTGAGCGGCAGCTCGCCGTTCAGTGCGATGCGCTGGCCACCTTCGATGAACCTGCCGCCCTCGCCCACTTCGCAGAAGCCCAGCGATTCCAGCCAGGCGAGGCATTGGAAGCTGAAACCGTCGTAAAGCTGTGCGGTATCGACATCGGCCGGCTTGTAGTCGGTGTGCTTCCACAGCTCGCGGCCGGTCGCGTAGCAGGCCATCCACTCGGCCTGATCCCAGCTCAGGCGCTCGACCGCGCCGGCCATCGCCGCGATGCGCACCGGCGTGCACTTCACCTCATCGAGCGCATCACCGGCCGAGACAATCAGCACGGTCGAGGCATCGGTGAAGCGGTCGCAGTCGAACAGGCACATCGGCGAACTGATCATGCGCGCCGACATGTACTCGTCCATCGTCAGCGGCTGCTGCACCAGCGCGCGCGGATTCAGCGCCGCATTGGCACGATCGGTCAGCGCGATCTGCGCCAGCTGCTCGCGCGTCAGACCGTATTTCCTGACGTGACGCATCGCGTACTGCGCGGTCCAGGTCACGGCCGACAGGGCGTTGAATGGCGAGAACCACTGCGAGTTGCCGTCGACCTTGTCGCGGCGCTGCATCGGATATTCGTCGGGGCGCGCCATCGCCGCCGCTTCGTAGACGGTTCGGAAGCAGATCACGTGCCGCGCCAGTCCGGCACGCACGGCAGTCGCCGCCGCAACCACGGCGCCGAGCTGCGAGGTGATCTCGCCGCCGCCGGCATACCAGCGCGCCCGAATGCCGAGCGCATCGACGAGTTCATCGGCGCCGACCGGCGAGAAGCCGGGCATCGCCGCGACGCGACCGGGATAGGTCGACACGCCGTCGATCTGGCCGATCGTCAGGCCGGCTTCGGCGAGCGCTTCCTTGACCGCATCGACGGTCAGCAGCAGCGGATGCCGGGTCAGCTTGACGCCGACTTCGGACTGGCCGACGCCGCTGATGTACGCCTCGATCGATTTCATGCGTCGACCTTTTCGAACAGCGGCAGCCAGACCTCGCCGTGCTGCTCGAACGTGACGCGAACCTTGTCGCCGATGTCCACCGCATCGACCGGGCAGCCGACGATGTTGGTGGTCAGGTAGACGCCGGGCGCGCCGTCGAGCGCGACGCGCGCAATCACGAACGGCACTTCCATCGCCGGAAACCACTTCTGGTGGTTGACGGTGAAAGTATCGACGACGCCGGTGCCCGGCACGGCGCTCGGCGCGACCTTGTCGGACAGACAGTGGCGGCAGACCGGACGCGGCGGATGCACGTAACCGCCGCAGTCGGCGCACCGGTGAATGAGCAGTTCACCGTTGGCGCCGCCGGTCCAGAACGCCCGGTTGTCGGCGTCCAGCCGCGGCTGCGGCCGCGTCGACGAAGTGTTGTAACCCGCCACGTCTCAGGTATCCCAGACCAGATGCAGCGAGCTGACGCCCACCACGTGGCCGCAATGGAAGGTCGGCGGATTGGCCGGATCGAGACGGAACCGTGGCAGGCGCGCCAGCATTTCCTCGTAGCAGACCTGCAGTTCGACGCGCGCCAGATGCGAGCCCAGGCAACGGTGCACACCGGCATTGAACGCGATGTGGGTCTTGTTCTCGCGATCGAGGTTGTAGGTGTCCGGGTTCGCGAACGCCTTGGCGTCGAGGTCGGCGGCCGGCAGGAACAGCATCGCGCGTTCGCCTTTCTTCATTTCCAGACCGTTGAACACCGCGTCCTTGCCGATGATGCGCGGCGGCACGGTGAACGTGAAACGACGCAGCATCTCTTCCGAGGCTTCACCGACCAGTTCCGGGTTCTGGCGCAGGCGATCCTGCAAGGGCAGATCGGTCGCCAGATAGCGCACGCCGTGGCCGATGCCGTTCATCACGGTATCGAGGCCGGCAATGAACAGCACGACCGAATAGTTCTCCATGTCGGCCATCGTCATCGGCTGGCCGTCGATCTCGGTCTTCCACAGCATCGAGATGATGTCGTCCTGCGGATTGACGCGGCGCTCTTCGAGGGTGTCCTTGATGCTGTCGACGATGCGCCACAGCTTCTTGATGCTGTCGATCGGATTCGGCGTCGGATCCGACAGATGCTGCGAGACGATCTCGCGATACTCCTCCATGCGCTCGAGCGGCAGGCCGAGCATCTTCAGGAACACCACGACCGGCAGCGGCTCGGCGACCGACGTCATGAAATCGCATTTGCCGTCGGCCTTGATCTTGTCGATCAGCTGCCCGGCCAGCTCGCGAATGCTGTCCTTGAGACCGTTGATGGTCTTCGGCGAGAACACCTTCTGCAGCGGCGCGCGGTACTTGGTGTGATCGGGCGGATCGACGTTGATCGGCAGCGGCATCGGCAGATGGCGCGGCATCTGCGCCTGCATCGCCGCAAGGCGCTCCTTGGGAATGAAGTTGCTGGAGAAGGTCTCGATGTCGCGCGCCGCGGCGAAGTTCGCCTCGTGGCTCATGATCATCCAGTGGCCGCCGTTGCGCGGCGTCCAGAATACCGGCGGCGCATTCTTCACGAGATCGAGAATCCGCTTGTGCGGGTCGGCCACGTAGGCCGGGTCGGCGAACATGTCGAAGTCGTAGACCGCCGCGTCGGCAACGTGATCGGGCTTCGGAACCGCTGGACTCATGGTGGCGCTCATCTGTGACTCTCCAACTGCATCGTCGGCGGTGCAATCCGCCATTCGAAAAATTGATTGCGGGAAGCGGGCGGTCGATCAGCCACCCATCAACGAGCGCATGTCGATCTGGCCGGTCGCCAGGCCGCCCATGAAGCCGCCGTCGACGTAGAAACAGACACCGTTGACGTAGCTGGCCGCGCTGCTGTTGAGGAACGCCAGCGGACCGGCCTGCTCGTCCGGCGTCGAGCGGCGGTTTATCGGCTGCGCGGCGGCTTCGAGCACCGACGCCTTGGTCGCCGATTCGAAGTGCGCCATCATCGGCGTCTGCGTCGGGCCCGGCAGCGTGCAATTGATGCGGATGCCCTTCTTGATCAGGCTCTGCGACAGCAGCATCGTCCAGACGATGATCAGCTCCTTGGACGTCGAGTAGCCTTCGCGCACGAATTCGGGGTTGCCTTCACAGTACGTCATGAACGCTTCGAAGCCCTGCTGGCCCAGCGCTTTCATGAGATCCGGCACGCGACGGCTCCAGCCGAGGCCGCCGTTCGACGAGATGCTGGCGATCGCGCTGCCTTCGCCCATCAGCGGCAGCATCTTTTCGGTCAGGTGGCGAGTGCCGGCAAAGTTGACCTTCATCACGTCGAGCGCCGGAAAGGTCTGCGGCAGGCCGGCGCAGTTGAACAGCGCATCGACCTTGCCACCGACTTTCTGCACGGCAGCGTCGATCGACGCCGGATCGCGCAGGTCGACGTTGGTGAACGATGCCAGCGGCAGCTTGCACTCCTTGTAATCGAGGCCGTGCACTTCGGCGCCCTGCGCGAGCAGCAGCTTCGCTGTCGCCTCGCCCATGCCGGAAAAGCAGCCGCTTACCACCACCCGCTTGTTCTTGTACCCGAGAAAGTCGGTCATCCCGCACTCCTGCCTTGATGTCTGATCGTCACGACCAGCGCTGCTGCGCGCCGGTCATCCCTTGCAATTCATTCTTCTTCGATGAAGATGATGCGTTCCGGGCAGGCCCGCGCGCCGCGTCTGGCGAGCTGTTCCTTGCCTTCCGGCACATCCACCTTGTCGACCGCGATGTAGCCGTCTTCGTTCAGCGGAAACAGCTCTTCCGAGACGGCCGCACAGCGTGCATTGCCGGCGCATGACGCCTTCTCGATGCGAATCTTCATGGTTTCCTCCTGACGTACATGGATGCACGAATCTGCGATCGTCCGCGAAGCCGTTCGACGAGGTTTCCGAGCGTCTTCGGCCGCCGCATTTTGAATTTGCTGAGCCTGCTAAGTAAATGTATCCTACAATCGCTTTTCCAACAACAGTGTCGACCAGCCACCGGCAGACGAATTGCACCTGAAGGCAAGCTGTTTTGCCTTGCGGAACGAGGTCGCTGGACTGTCATAATCGACTCTGTTGATTATGATCGCACCGGCAGCAGGTCGGCGCCTAATATAGCCCCGCGGATGACGGACAGGCACGTTCAGCCGCGAGCAGCACCGAGACCGTAGCATGAGCTTGCAGACCATCGTCCCGAGGCCCGCTGTCGGCAGCACGATCCGCCGGCCCCTCGAACGGCGCGGCGCCGCGATCTCCCGCAGGCGCGTGCTCGGCGTGCTCCAGGCTGTCATGCCTGCGTCACGCCGCGTGCGCCGCGTGCGCCGCGAAGCGGACGCATGATGCATCGCAGGTTCCTGATCGGCGGGGAAATCCTCGCCTGACGCAAACGCAGCAACGGCAGCAGGCGCCCCGCGGATTGCCAGAGCGGACACCGCTGCCGACCACGAGACGAGGAGAACATCAGGCATGAGCGGCGCATCGACCGGTTTCGATCTGCGGGGCAGGCTGGCGCTGGTGACCGGAGCCGGCAGCGGCATCGGCGCCGGCATCGCCGGCGTGCTCGCGGACGCCGGCGCGACCCTGCTGATCGCCGACCGCGATGCTGCGGCTGCCGACCGCACCGTCACTGCGCTCGTGCAGCGCGGCGGCAGCGCCCACGCC
Organism: Solimonas terrae; assembly: GCF_011067135.1. Lineage (GTDB taxonomy): Bacteria > Pseudomonadota > Gammaproteobacteria > Nevskiales > Nevskiaceae > Solimonas > Solimonas terrae. The sequence continues at coordinate 112,893 of NZ_JAAMOW010000002.1, read as the reverse complement.
CTCGTCGTCGATCTCGCCGACGAAGCCTCGATCGTGCGGGCCTGCGCCGAAGCCATCGCCGGGCATGGCACACCATGGCTGCTGGTCAACAACGCCGGCCTTCAGGATCGCGAGCTGCTGCTTGAAACGACGAGCGCCGAATGGGACCGCATGATGGCGGTCAATGCGCGCGGGCCGCTGCTGATGATTCGCGAGATCGGTCGCGCGATGGTCGCCGCCGGCAACGGCGGCCGCATCGTCAACATTGCCTCGAACAGCGCGCGCACGGCGGCGGTCAACGGCCTGGCGTCGTACGCCTCGTCGAAGGGCGCGCTGCTGTCGCTGAGCCTGACCAGCGCATTCGAACTCGTCGAACACGGCATCACCGTCAACACCGTGCTGCCCGGCGGCGTGACGACGCCGGGCGCGATCGCCGCGCGCGGTCCGGCAACTGCGGGCCCGGCGCGCCGCAAGCCCCCGCTGGGCATGTGCGAGCCGCAGGACATCGGCGCCGCCGTGCTGTTCTTCGCGGCACCGGCGGCGCGCTATGTCACCAATCAGATGATCACCGTCGACGCCGGCGCGTCGCTGACCTGAATCCGGATCGCCCCATGACCGAAACCGACCGCATCGCCACGCAGCTCGCCATCATGCAGGTCAAGGCGCGCTACTGCCGCTTCCTCGACACCAAGAACTGGACCGAATACGCGGCGCTGTTCACCGACGACTTCGAACTCGACGTCAGCGAAGGCTCGTCGCTGCCGGTGATCCGCGGTCGCGACGCCGCGCTGACGCAGATCCGAGCTTCGATCGGCGACGCGCGCACCGCGCATCAGGTGCATACGCCGGAAATCGAATTCGTCGGCGACAACGAGGCGCGCGTGATCTGGGCGATGCAGGATCGCGTGCTGTTCGGCGCCGAACACGCCGCGCGCGTCGGCCTGGCCGGCTTGACCGGCTACGGCCACTATCACGAGCGCTATGTCCGGCAGAACGGCGTATGGAAACTGGCGGCGTCGCGCCTGACGCGCCTGCACCTCGACCTGCAGCCGGTCGCGGCAAAACCCTGATTCGAGAACGGGAAACGACATGTCTCACTACTGCACGATCCATCTGCACAACGTCCCGACCGGCCGCGAGGCCGAATATGCCGCGTGGTTCGACGGCCCGCACCGCAAGGCGCTGGCGGCCCTGCGCGGCTTCGGCGGCGCCGAGCGTTTCGAGGTGTCGCCGATTCAGATCATGGCGGACATTCCGCAGCCCTGGCGCTACGTGAGCCTCTACGATTTCGATCTGCCGAATCCGGCGATCGATCTGCCGGCGCTGGGGCCGCTGATTGCCGAAGCCCGCGACGCCGGCCTGATCGCGGACGAGGACGAAAGCGAGCGCCTGTACAGCTATCGCATGTATTCGGACTGGAAGATCAGCCCGAACTGGCAGCGCGACGAACCGCTGTCCGGCATCAGCATCATCCTCGCCAACTACACGATCGGCCGCTACGCCGAGTATCAGGACTGGTACGACAACGTGCACAGCGGCGAAGTCATCAATGTACCCGGCCATGTCGGCATGAAGCGCGGCCAGCTGTCCGAGCTGCAGATCGAGCCGCGCCGTTACTGTCCGGGCGACCAGCTGGTGCTGTGCGCCCAGCAGACCGACGACCTGCTGTTCACGATCCGCGATTTTTCGGCGCGCGCCGGCGGCCGCAGCCCGAGCGGCATCGCCATGCAGCCGCGCTCGTCGTCCGGCTCGACCGCGCGCACCGTGCACTATTTCAACAAGATCAGCGGCGATCGCTTCTGGAAGGGCGGCGTCGCCTACGCCGGCGATTTCGCACCGTACAAGGCGGCGCAGGCCGCCGCTGCGCAGAACAAGTAAGCCCACAACGAATCGAGGAGAACGCGGCATGTCGAGGGTCATCGTCATCACCGGTGCCGGCATCGGTCTGGGCCGCGCGCTCGCGCGTCGTTTCGCGAAGCAGGGCGAGACGCTGGTACTGCTCGGCCGCACACTGTCCAAGGTCAAGGCCGTCGCGGATGAACTCGGCGCGCCGGCGATGGCCGTCGAATGCGACGTCGCATCGCCGGCGTCGGTGAAGAAGGCCTTCGCCGAAATCGCCGCCGCGCATCCGAAGATCGACGTGCTGATCAACAACGCCGCGGTCTACGAGCCGTTCCTGATCGCCGAAGCCAGCGACGCGCAGATCATGAGCATCATCACGACCAACCTCGCCGGACCGATGCTGTGCGCGCGTTCGGCGATTCCGCTGATGTCGGCCGGCGGCCACATCATCAACGTCAGCTCCGAATCGGCCGGCATGCTGTTTCCGTATCTGGTCGCCTATCAGACCAGCAAGGCCGGACTCGACCGTTTCTCCGAAGGCCTGTACCACGAGCTCAAGCCGGCCGGCATCCGCGTCACCAACGTGCGCTGCGGCATGATGATCGACGAGCCGATACCACCGAACTGGGACCCGCAGGTGGCGATGCGCTTTGCGCAGGCCAACGCCGCGATCGGCCGCAATCTGCGCGAGCAGCCGCTGTCGCAGGTCAACTCGGTAACCGCGGCGTTCCACGCCATCCTCGACATGCCACCCGACCTGCACATGGCGAATGTCCATCTGCACGCGAGCAAGGCTGCATGAGACGGCCGTCGTCGATGAACTCCCGACGGCCCGTTCGCCCCGAGTGCCGCACGCATCGCGTGCGGTGTATCGAGGGGCCTGGCGCAAAGGTCCCTCGATACATTTCGGCTGGCGCCGAAACACTCGGGACGAACGGTCGTGATGCAGATCAAGGGAAACAGCAATGAGCGAGAACCACGACTTCATCATCGTCGGCAGCGGTGCCGGTTCGTTTTGCGCGGCGCTGGTGCTGCGCGCCGCCGGCAAGCGCGTGCTGATCGTCGAAAAGGCCGATCTGGTCGGCGGCACGACGGCGACCTCCGGCGGCGTGATGTGGATTCCGAACAACCGCTACATGAAGGAAGCGGGCGTACCGGACAGCCGCGAGCAGGCGATCGCGTATCTCGACGCAGCCGTCGGCGATCACGCCGCCATGCCGGGCGCGAGCCGCGAACGGCGCGCGGCCTTCGTCGACGCCGCGCCGCAGATGATCGACTTTCTCGTCGCGCAAGGCATCAAGCTGCGCCGAATACCGCATTACCCGGATCACTACAGCGTCGCCGGCGCGTCGGAGCCCGGCCGCACCGTGGTGTCCGAACTGTTCGACATCAAGCAGCTCGGCGAATGGAAGGCGCGACTGCGGCCCGGCTTCCTGCCGCTGCCGGCGAACCTCGACGAGGCCATGCAGCTGCCGCTGATGAAGCGCGACAAGGCCGCCAAGAAGGTGCTGCTGCGCATCCTCGGTCGCGCGCTCAAGGACAAGCTGACCGGCAAGCATCGCGCCACGGCCGGTCAAGCCCTGCAGGGGCAGATGCTGCACGCCGCGCTGAAGGCCGGCGTCGAGATTCGCCTGCAGTCGCCGGTCAGCGAGCTGATCGTCGAACACGATCGTGTCGTCGGCGTGATCGCCAACGGACAACGCGTCACGGCCACGCTCGGCGTGCTGCTCAACGCCGGCGGCTTCGCGCGCAACCAGCGCATGCTCGACCAGTACCAGCCCGGCGTGAAGTCGGAATGGACGAGCGTGATCGCCGAGGACAAGGGCGAGATGATCGAAGCCGGCCTGCGCATCGGCGCCGCCGTCGCACAGATGGACCAGCGCATCGGCATGCAGATCACGTTGCCGCCGGGCGACAAGACCGTGAAACCGAATCTCGACACATCGAAGCCGCATTGCATCGTCGTCGATGGCAGCGGCGTGCGCTACATGCGCGAGAGCGGCGCGCCGACCGACATCTGCCGCAAGATGCTCGATCGCCACAAGACCGCGCCGGCCGTGCCGAGCTTCATGATCGTCGACAGCCAGTACATCAACACCTACATGCTGGCCGGCTCGATGCCGGGACCGAAGAAGCCGCAGGCCTGGTTCGACAGCAAGATCCTGCACAAGGCCGAGACGATCGAGGCCCTCGCCACGGATTGCGGCCTGCCGGCCGACGCACTGCGCGCGACCGTCGAACGCTACAACGAGCAAGTCCGTCGCGGTACCGATGAAGATTTCCGGCGCGGCGCACACGCCTTCGACGAATGGTCGGGCGACCCGCTGAAAGCGGACACGCGCACGCTCGGCACCATCGAACAAGGCCCGTTCTACGCGATGCAGATGTATCCCGGCGACGTCAGCACCTTCGGCGGACTGGTCTGCGACGTCCACGCCCGGGTGCTGCGCGACGACGGCTCGGTGATCGAGGGCCTGTACGCGACCGGCACGTCGACCGCATCCGTGATGGGTCCGGTCGAAGGCGGACCGGGCGGCAGCATCGGCCCGACGATGACCTGGGCCTGGCTCGCGGCGCAGCACGCGCTGCAGGGCACGAACTGAACACGCAGCACCCGTAACGAACCCCTGAAGAATCGCAACATCCAAGAGGACTGAACATGGCACTCGACACCCTGCTCTTCATCGACGGCGAGCTGCGCCCGGCCAAGGGCGGCAAGACCTACGACAACATCGGTCCGTGGACCGGCGAGGTCATCGGCCAGGCCGCCGACGGCTCGGCCGAAGATGTCGACGCCGCCATTGCCGCGGCGCGCCGCGCGTTCGACACGACCGACTGGTCCACCGACCACGCCCGTCGCTACGCACTGATGAAGACCTTCCGCGACCTGCTCTACAAGAACCGCGATCGTCTCGTCGAGATTTCCAAGATCGAAGTCGGCGCCGCACCGGGTGCCGCCTACCGTGCGCAGATCGATGGCGCGCTGAGCGGCGCCGATGGCCTGATCTCCGAATTCCAGCGCATGAAGTGGGAGGAGGATCGCGGTGTCAAGAACGAAATGGGCTTCGACACCAAGCGTTATGTGATGCGCGAAGCGGCCGGCGTGGTCGCCGCGATCACGCCCTGGAACGTGCCGCTGTACATCAACGTCGGCAAGGTCGTCGCCGCGCTGCTCGCGGGCTGCACGGTCGTCCTCAAGCCGGCGCCTGACACGCCGGCAATGGGCGCGATCTTCGGCGAACTGGCGATCGAAGCCGGCCTGCCGAAGGGCGTCATCAACGTCGTCACCAGCGCCGACCCCGTCACTGCCGGCGAGATGCTCACCAAGGACCCGCGCGTCGATCTGGTGTCGTTCACCGGCTCCACCGCCGTCGGCAAGAAGATCATGGCCAACGGCGCCGAAACCCTGAAGCGCGTGTTCCTCGAACTCGGCGGCAAGTCGGTGTTCCTGGTGCTCGACGATGTGCAGGAGCAGGCCTTCCCGATGGTGATCGCCGGCTCGATGGTGGTGTTCCACGCCGGTCAGGGCTGCGCCTATCCGACGCGCCTGCTGGTGCCGAAGAGCAAATACCCGATGGCGGTCGCGATCCTCGAGAAGGCCTACGCCGGCTACGCCGACAAGTGGGGCAAGATCGACGAGCCGACCTGCATCATGGGGCCGCTGATCTCCAAGCGTCAGCTCGAGCGCGTCAAGGGCTACGTCGATCTCGGCGTCAAGGAGGGTGCGCGCCTGCTCGCTGGCGGCAACATCCGCAACGACAAGGGCGGCGGCTTCTTCATCGAGCCGACCTGCTTCGTCGACGTCAGAAACGACATGCGCATCGCCCAGGAAGAAATCTTCGGGCCGGTGCTGGTCGTGATTCCGTACGAAGACGACGAGGACGCGATCCGCATCGCCAACGACAGCATCTACGGCCTCGGCGGCGCGGTGTTCGGCTCGCACCAGCGCGCGATGAATGTCTGCAAGCGCATCCGCGCCGGCGCGCTGTCGGTCAACGGCGGCATGAGCATTACCGGCGACCTGCCGTTCGGCGGCTACAAGCAGTCCGGCATGGGCCGCGAATGGGGCCTCGAAGGCATCGAGGAATTCACCGAAATCAAGGCGATCGGCGCGCGCGTGTCCTGAGTCCTGGACGGCAGCCATTTCCGAGGGAGCGTCGCAACATGCGGCGCTCCCTCGGTGTTTGTGGGGCCGTCATGATGTGCCGCGCCCGCAGGTAGCGTGGCCGGGACATGTGCATGCGATCGGGACATGCTGATGTACAGTGCTGTTGACCAGCCGCTTGACGAGCGGATAAGGTCAAAAGCGGCACGGCAACGGGCCATTTGGGTCAAGGCACCGCGACGTACGGCCGCTGCACCCGCCGAGGAGAGTGGGACATGCAAGCCGATACGCTCTTGAACGATCAGGTCGCCATCGTCACCGGCGGTGGCGGCGGCATCGGCCGGGCGATCGCGCTGGCGTTTGCCGATGCCGGCGCCGATGTCGCGATTGCCGACATCATTCCCGAACGCTGCGAGGAAACTGCCGCCCGCATTCGCGAACGGGGCCGGCGCGCGCTGGCCGTACCGACCGATGTCATGGACACGACGCAGATCGGCACGCTGGTCGAGCGCACGGCCGAGGCGTTCGGCCGCATCGATATCCTCGTCAACAACGCGGGCGGTGTCAGCGGCCGGCCGTTTCTCGAGCAGTCCGAGCGCTCCTGGCGCAGGCACATCGATCTCAATCTGGTCAGCGTACTCGCCGCGACCTCGGCGGCCGTACCGTGGATGATCCGCGGCGGGCGCGGCGGCACGATCATCAATGTGACGAGCATCGAGGCTTCCCGCGCGGCGCCGAACTTCGCCGTGTACGCCGCCTGCAAGGCCGGGCTCAACAACCTGACGCGCACGCTGGCGCTGGAATTCGCCGATCACGGCATACGCGTCAATGCGATTGCTCCGGACATCACCGCGACGCCGGGCATTCGCGGCAATCACGCCGGACCGGTCGATCCGTCGAAATGGATCGAGCCGACACCGGCGCAGCGCGCGGCGATCGCACGCCGCCTGCCGCTGGGCCGCGAGGGCATCGATACCGAGTGCGGCCATGTCGCGGTGTTTCTCGCCTCGCCGATGAGCAGCTATGTCACCGGCACCGTGATCCCGGTCGACGGCGGCGCCTGGGCCTCGTCCGGCTGGCTGCGCAACAGCGCCGGCAAGTGGACGCTGACCGGCGATATCCCGTCCTGAAAGTTTTCGATCACGAGATCAAGATGAAGATCAATGTCACGCTGCCGTTCGACCACATCGAACATCCAGAGGAATTCCTGACGCCGGAGGCCGTCGTCGAAGTCGCTCAGCTCGCCGAGCAGCTCGGCTTTGCCGGTGGCAACGTCACCGACCATCCCTGCCCGACCGGCCGCTGGCTCGATGGCGGCGGGCACTACGCACAGGACCCGTTCGTGATGCTGTCGTTCGTCGCCGCCGCGACGACGACGTTTCGCCTGCAGACCGGCATCCTCGTGCTGCCGTACCGCAACCCGTTCATCACCGCGCGCATGGTGGCGACGCTGGACCTGTATTCGAAGGGCCGCGTCACGCTCGGCCTCGGTGCCGGTTATCTCAAGGGCGAATACAAGGCGCTCGGCGTCGATTTCGAGCGCCGCAACGAGATCATGGACGACTACCTGATCGCGCTGAAGAAGGCATTGTCCGGCGAGGAATTCACCCACAAGGGCGAAGGCTACGAAGCGCTCGGCAATCGCATCAAACCCGGCCCGGTACAGACGCCGCACCCGCCGTTGCTGGTCGGCGGCAATTCGAAACGCGCGATCCGCCGCGCCGCCGAGCTCGCCGACGGCTGGAATCCGTTCTTCACGCCGGCGCAGCTGTCGAGCACCGCGCGCACCACGGCGATGGCCGACGAGGAAGATCTCGCCAGCGGCCTCACCTATCTGCGCGAGCATTGCGAGAAAATCGGCCGCACGACGACGCCGCTCATCCAGCTCGCCAGCATCAACTCCGGCGGCGAGCTGTCGCCCGCCGAACTGATCGACAAGATCGGCCAGTTCGCGGCGATGGGGGTCAGCGGCTGCGCCGTCAACGTGAAGGGCGCGACCCGCGCCGAGTGGTGCGACAACGCACGGCGCTTCGCAGCCGACGTGCTGGCGAAGCTGCCAGGCTGAACCGCTGTTCGCGGACGCACGGCCTGCACTGCACGTTCGTCGTCGCGAGAACGCAATGACGGCCTGCAGAACCTGTTTCCGGTATTTCGATTGAGGAGTTCTTGATGCGCATTGCAGTCATCGGCGGCACCGGCAAGGAAGGCGGCGGCATGGCGCTGCGCTGGGCGCACGCCGGCCACGAGGTTTTCGTCGGCTCGCGCGACAGTGCCAAGGCTGAAGCCGCGGCGGCCGAGCTCGGCAAGGCAGTCGGTCGCGACATTCGCGGCGGCAGCAACGAGCGGGCGGTCGCGGCCAGCGAAATCGCCGTGCTCAGCGTGCCGTATGCGGCGCACGCGGCGACGCTGCAGGAACTGCAGCCGGCGCTCGCCGGGCGCGTGCTGATCGACATCACCGTGCCGCTGCAGCCCCCGAAGATCAGCACCGTGAACCTGCCTGCCGGGCAGGCCGCGGCGCTGGAGGCGCAAGCCATTCTCGGCGAGGCAACGCCGGTCGTCGCCGCCATGCATCACGTCAGCGCCGTGCACCTGCGCGATCTCTCGCACGAGATCGACTGCGACGTGCTCGCCTGCTCCGACGACAAGGTGGCCCTCGAAAAGGCCATGTCGCTGATTCGCGATCTCGGCGTGCGCTGCTTCGATGTCGGCGCCCTGCGCAATGCGATCGCGATCGAATCGCTGACGCCGCTGCTGTTGCACCTGAATCGCCAGCAGAAAGGGCGCAGCGTCGGCATCCGCATCACGGGCGCCTGAAACCACGTACGCTGCGTCACGCCATGAATATCCGTTCCGACATGATCGACCCCGAACTGCGCTGGCCGGCGCGCCTCATCGGCCTGCTGCTCGGCGCGCCGACACCCGCCAAATTCAGGCGCCTGAACTGGCTCAACCAGCGCCTGCTCGCCGGGCGCAGGCCGAAGGACCTGTGGACGACCGAGGTCCGGATTCCGCGTCGCGACGGTGGTGAGCAACGTCTCGTCGTCTATCGAGCGCGCGAGGCCCGCGCCGGCCGGCCGGCGGTGCTCTGGCTGCACGGCGGCGGTTATGCGATGGGCGTGCCGGAGCAGGATGTGACGACCTACCGGCAGTTGATCGCGGCGGGCGATTGCGTGATCGTCGCGCCCGACTACCGGCTCAGCGTCGAGGCACCGTATCCGGCGGCATTGCACGACTGCCACGACGCGCTGCTGTGGCTGAAAGCGCATGCCGCCGAACTCGGGGTTCGTGACGACCAGATCGCGGTGGCCGGCATGAGCGCCGGCGGCGGACTGACCGCGGCCCTGAGCCTGTACGCGCGCGACCGCGGCGACGTGCAGATCGCCTTCCAGCTGCCGATCTATCCGATGATCGACGATCGCGCGATCACCGAGTCGGCGCGCGCCAACGACGCACCGGTGTGGAACACGGCCGCCAACGACGTGGCCTGGCGGCTCTATCTCGGCGCCCTGCACGGCGGCGACGTGCCGCCGTACGCGGCACCGGCGCGCGCCGACGATCTGCACGGCCTGCCACCGACCTGCACCTTCGTCGGCGATCTCGAGCCGTTCCGCGACGAAACGATCGCCTATGTCGAGCGGCTCAAGGCTGCGGGCGTACCCGTGGCGTTCGAGCTGTACCCGCGCGCCTACCACGGCTTCGATGTGATCGCGCCGAAGGCCGCGATCAGCCGCGCGGCGAACGCGTTCTTCGTCGGCTGGTTCAAACAGGCGCTGCGGCAATATTTCGCGGCGCAGCCGTCCACGACACCCGGCGATGCCCGACGCGCCGCGTCCTGATCGGCTATGGGCGGTCGTCCCCCTGAAGTCGCCGCAGCATGCCAAGACGCGGCTCGCGGATCAGCTCGACGCCGCGCAACGCCGCTGGTTGCTGTTCGAACTGGCGACACGCGTGATCCGCGCACTGCAGGCCACCGACGCAGTCGCGGAGGTCGCGGTGGCGACCGCCAGCACGGAAATCGCCGGATTCGCGCAAAGCCTCGGCGCGCGGCCGATATTGCAGAGCGCTGAAACCGGAACCGCCGCCGCGTTCTCGGCGGTGATCGCGCAACTGCAGGCGGGGCAGCCGCAAGCGCTGCTGATGATCGCCGGCGATCTGCCGCTGGTGACCCCGGCCGCCATCGAGACGCTTTGCGCGGCAGCCGTCGACGCCGACGTCGTCGTCGTTCCGGATCGTCATCGCATCGGCACCAATGCGCTGCTGTGCTCGCCACCGTCGGCCATCACGCCGCTGTTCGGGCCGGACAGCCTGCACCGCCATCTCGCCGCCGCGCGACGCAGGGAGCTGCGGACGCGTGTACTGGAAAGCGATGCCCTGTCGCTCGATCTCGACGAACCGGACGATCTCGACGAGCTGCGCCGCCGAGGCAGCGACCTCGACGATGCCCTGCGTGCCGCGCTGGCCGGCGCACCAGTGCCGTTCCGCGGTGCCGATGAAGCCGGCCGGCGGCGGCGATAGCCTGTATCAACACTGTTGTTCATAATATGGGCGAAAGCACTCGCTCACATAACAAGACAAGGAGACATCCATGGCCGGTTCAGCCGCGGCGGAAAGCGAGCTCAGGCTCGATCTGAGCGACGTCGATCACCGTGTCGGCCAGCTCGTCGGCGGCGGACAGCTCTGGGAGCCTTGCGCCGCGAGCGACATCCGCCGCTGGGTGATGGCGATGGACTACCCGAATCCGATCCACTGGGATCAGCAGTTCGCGCGCGCCTCGGAATTCGGCGGCCTGGTGGCGCCGCAGTCGATGGCGGTGGCGCTGGACTTCGGCCACGGCTGCCAACCGGCCTGCGTCGGCAGGATTCCCGGCTCGCATCTGATCTTCGGCGGCGAGGAATGGTGGTACTACGGTTATCGCGTGCGTCCGGGCGATCAGCTGTTCCAGGAGCGTCGCTTCCATGATTACAAGGTCGCCGACACCAGGTTCGCCGGCCCGACCGTGTTCCAGCGCGGCGATACCCTGCATCGCAATCAGCACGGCACGCCGGTCGCGAAATCGCGTTCGACGACGATCCGCTATCTCGCCGCCGAAGCCGAGAAGCGCAAGATGTACGCGGAAAAGCTGCCGCCGAAACCGAAATGGACGGCGGCGCAGCTCGCCGAAATCGACCAGCTGCGCCACGACTGGATTCTTTCCAATCGCATGGGCGTCTCGCCGGTGTTCGGTTCGGTCAAGGTCGGTGACCGCCTGCCGCGGCGCGTGATCGGCCCGCACTCGATCGCCTCGTTTTCCACCGAATATCGCGCCTTCATCTTCAACGCCTGGGGCAGCTTCGAGTGGGTCGGTGTGCCGGGCGTGAAAGACCCGTGGATCAATCAGGACCCGGGCTGGGTCGAAGGCTTCGGCTTCGACGAGGAAGGCGCCAGGATCGATCCGCGCAAGCGCGACGGCCTGTATCTCGGCCCGTCGCGCGGTCATGTCGACGACGAGAAGGCCGGCGAGATCGGCATGGCGCGCGCCTACGGCTACGGCGCCACGATGCAGGCCTGGGTGGTCGACTACCTTGCCTACTGGGCCGGCAACAAGGGTTTCGTGCGTTACGCCAAATCGGATTTCCGCGGTCCCGCCTTCGAAGGCGATGTAACCTATTTCGACGCCGAGGTCATCGAGACTCAGGCCGAGAGCAGCTGGGGCGTGCCGCTGGTGATCGTCAAGGTCAAGCTCAGGAATCAGGACGGCGGCACGCTGGTCGATGCCGTCGCACATGTCGAACTACCCGTTGGCTGAAACACCATGAACAGCGCTGCAAGCCCGTCATCGCCCTCCGTCATCCGCGGTCTGCCGCTCGCCGAGGAAACCGGCCTCGGCCCGCTGACGCTGCCCGCCTATCTGCGCGACGTCACCACGCGCTACGCGGCGAACGAAGCGCTGGTGATGCACGAGGCGACCGGCACCACGCGCTGGAGCTACGCCGAGCTGTGGGCGCAGGCCGCGGCCGTGGCCAAGGCACTGCATGCCTGCGGCGTCGGCAAGGGCGAGCGCGTCGGCGTGATGATGACCAACCGTCCGGAATGGCTGAGCGCCTGCTTCGGCGCGACCATGGCCGGCGGCATCGCCAGCGGCATCAGCACGTTCTCGACGCCGGCCGAACTCGACTACCTGCTGCGCTCGTCCGGCGTATCGGTGCTGCTGCTCGAGCGCCGCGTGCTGAAGAAGGACTTCGTGCAGATTCTGTTCGAACTCGAACCGGCGATCCGCATCGGCGCCGCCGGCGCCGTGCGCAGCACGAAATATCCGTTCCTCAAGTTCCTCGCCTGTGTCGGTGACGGCGAAGGCGCGGTCGAAGGCTGGTCGCAGTTCCTCGCGCGCGGCGCGCAAGTCGCCGACGAGACCATAGACGCCACGGCGGCGACGGTGACGCCGGCCGATCCGGGCCTGCTGTTCTTCTCGTCCGGTTCGACCAGCAAGCCGAAGGGCATCATGAACGCGCATCGCGGCGTGTGCCTGCAGCTGTGGCGCTGGTTGCGCTTCTACGGAATGCTGCCGGCCGACGGCGACCACACCAGGGCCGCGCAAGGCGTGCGCTGCTGGTCGGCAAACGGCTTCTTCTGGTCCGGCAACTTCGCGCAGGCCTTCGGCGGCGCGCTGTCGAGCGGCGGCAGCCTGGTGCTGCAGGGCACGTTCGTCGCCGACGAGGCGCTGCGCCTGATGGAGCAGGAAAAGGTCACGCTGGCGGTGGCCTGGCCGCACCAGTGGAAGCAGCTCGAAGAAGCACCGAACTTCGCAAGCGTCGACCTTTCGTCGCTGCACTACGTCGACCCGACGACGCCGCTCGGCCGGCATCCGAGCGTGAAAACCGACTGGCAGGAACCGATGGCGGCGTACGGCAACACCGAGACGTTCACGATCTCGTCGATCTTCCCGTCCGGCACGCCACGCGAACGGATCAACAAGAGCCACGGCGAGCCGCAGCCCGGCAACATCTTCAAGATCGTCGATCCGCTGAGCGGCGTCGTGCTGCCGATGGGCGAACGCGGCGAGATCGCCGTCAAGGGTCCGACCCTGATGCTCGGTTATCTGGGCGTGCCGCTCGACGAAACGCTCGACGACGAGGGCTTCTTTCGCACCGGCGACGGCGGCCACGTCGATGCGGACAATCGGCTTTACTGGGAGGGCCGGCTGAACGACATCATCAAGACCGGCGGCGCCAACGTCTCGCCGCTCGAGATTGACGATGTCATCCGCGCGCACCCCGGCGTGAAGATCACGCTGACGGTCGGCGTGCCGCACGACACCCTCGGCGAGATCGTCGTGGCCTGCATTGTGCCGTTCGAACACGCCTCGCTGGACGAGAACGGCATACGCGAGTTCGCCAGGGAAAAACTGGCCAGCTACAAGGTGCCGCGTCGCGTGCTGTTCTTCCGCGACGAGGAGCTGGCGACGACCGGCAGCGCCAAGATCAAGTCCAGCGAGCTGCGCAAGCTCGCCGCGCAACGTCTGGCTGGCGCGGCCAACTGAGCGGACCGGAAGCAGACGCGAACCGCTCATTCCGCCGATGGCACAGAACAGGAAAAACGCGTTGTTGTCTGCAGCATTGGCGAATGACACGGCGAGCGGCTTCGCGGCCCGGCCATGAAGCGCTCAGACATCATGCTGCAATCCTGGCTCGTCGCGCGCCCGTCCGACGCCGACGCCCCTGCGCTGCTCGAACACCACTGGCGCGAGCTGGCACCGCTGGCGTCGGAACTGCGCGTACGCGGCTGGGGCTCGCGCATCAGCTACTCGCGCAAGGTCTTCGTGCCGCTCACGCAGCTGTGCCGCGACGTCTGCCATTACTGCACGTTCGCGAAAGTGCCGCGCCATCTCGAAAAGCCCTACCTCGAACCGGAGGACGTGCTGCGCATCGCGCGTGACGGTGCGGCACTGGGCTGCAAGGAGGTGCTGTTCACGCTCGGCGATCAGCCGGAACGGCGCTATGCACGGGCAAGAGAAGCACTGGCACGACTCGGCTTTTCCACCACGCTCGACTATCTCGAACACGTCGCCGGCCTCGTGCTGCGCGAGACCGGCCTGCTGCCGCATCTGAACCCGGGCCTGATGGACGCCGCGCAACTCGCGCGGCTGCGCCGTGTCGCGCCATCGATGGGCATCATGCTGGAGTCGGCGTCGCAACGCCTCTGCGAGCGCGGCGGCCCGCATTTCGGCTCGCCGGACAAGCTGCCGGCGCACCGGCTGGAAACCCTGCGCCTGGCCGGCGAGGCGCGCGTGCCGATGACCAGCGGCATCCTGATCGGCATCGGCGAGACACGCCGCGAACGCATCGATGCCCTGCTGGCGCTGCGTGAACTAGCGGACCGGCATGGTCACATCCAGGAAATCATCGTCCAGAATTTCCGCGCCAAGCCCGGCACTCGAATGCACGATGCACCCGAGCCGTCGCGCGACGAGCTGTGCTGGACGATCGCTGTCGCACGCCTGATCTTCGGGCCCGGCATGAGCATCCAGGCGCCGCCCAATCTCTATGGCGGCGACCTTACCGAGCTGATCGCGGCCGGCATCAACGACTGGGGCGGCGTCTCGCCGCTGACGCCCGATCATGTCAATCCGGAAGCGCCGTGGCCGCATCTGGACCGGCTCGCGGCGGACACGGCGCGCGCCGACTGTGATCTGGTCGAACGCCTGACGGTCTATCCGCGCTACGTGCAGGCGCGCGATGAATGGCTGGCGGCAGAAACGCAGACCCCGGTGCTGCGCCTCGCCGACGGCGCCGGCCTCGCCCGTGTCGGCCACTGGTCGCCGGGTTCGGCCGTGGCCGCGAGCGCCGACGATCTGCGCGACGTGCCGCTGGTCGTGCATTCCGGAGCCGACTCCCTCTCCCCGCCGAGCGGGGAGAGCGTCAATCTGCCGGGCACGACGCGACGACGATCGGAAATCGGCGCGCTCATCGCGCGTGCAACGAGCGGCATCGAACTCGACGAAAACGGGATTGCCGAGCTGTTCACCGCGCGCGGCGTCGACTTCGTCGCGGTCTGCGCCGCCGCCGACCGGCAGCGCCGGCAGTCGGTCGGCGACACCGTCAGCTACGCGGTCGTGCGCAACATCAATTACACCAATGTCTGTCTGTACAAATGCGGCTTCTGCGCGTTCTCGAAAGGCCGCGCACACGAGGATCTGCGCGGCAAGCCCTACCTGGTCGATCTCGGTGAAATCCGCCGACGCGTGACGGAGACCTGGCAACGCGGCGGCACCGAAGTCTGCATGCAGGGCGGCATCCATCCGTCGTTCACGGGCCAGACCTATCTCGACATCTGCCGCGCCGCCAAGGACGCCGTGCCCGAAATGCACGTGCATGCGTTCTCGCCGCTCGAAGTGACGCACGGCGCGCACACGCTCGGCATTTCCGTCGCCGAATTTCTCGCCGAGCTCAAGCACGCCGGCCTCGGTTCGCTGCCGGGCACGGCCGCGGAAATTCTCGACGACACGATCCGCCGCGAACTCGCGCCCGACAAGCTCGACACGCAGGGCTGGCTGGACGTCATCGCGCAGGCGCATCGCGCCGGGCTGCCGACGACCTCGACGATCATGTTCGGCCACATCGAGAGCTATGTGCACTGGGCACGTCACCTCCTGCACCTGCGTCGCCTGCAGCAGGACAGCGGCGGCCTGACCGAGTTCGTGCCGCTGCCGTTCGTGCACATGGAAGCACCGATGTACCTGCGCGGCCGCGCACGCCGCGGCCCGAGCCTGCGCGAAACCCTGCTGATGCATGCGGTCGCGCGACTGGTACTCGATCCGCTGCTGTGCAACATCCAGGTCTCGTGGGTCAAGCTCGGCGGCGACTGGGCGCAGCGCTGCCTGCAGTCCGGCGCCAACGATCTCGGCGGGACCTTGATGAACGAGTCGATCAGCCGCGCCGCCGGTGCCGCGCACGGTCAGGAGTTCGCGCCGGCGCAGATGCAGCAGCTGGCCGCGGCCATCGGCCGGCCCTCGCGACAGCGCAACACGCTGTACGGCGACGTCAGCGCCGAGCGGATCGAGTGCGCACACCGCGCTGCGCCGCTGAGTGCCAGCTACAACGCACCGATCGCGCGGCGCACGGCGCCGGTGCCGGCGTGAGCGATGCGCCCTCGCCGCCCG
The DNA here is from genome assembly GCF_011067135.1 of Solimonas terrae. GTDB lineage: Bacteria > Pseudomonadota > Gammaproteobacteria > Nevskiales > Nevskiaceae > Solimonas > Solimonas terrae. The sequence continues at coordinate 96,832 of NZ_JAAMOW010000002.1, read as the reverse complement.
GCGCGCTGAGCTTCCTGCCGATCGCCGGCATTCCCGAGGTGCGGCCCGGCGACGATCTCGCGACGCTGTTCGGCGAGGCCATCGCGACACCGCCGAACCCGGCGCTGCACGATGGTGACGTGCTGGTGGTCGCGCAGAAGATCGTCTCCAAGGCCGAGAATCGCTACGTCGAGCTCGACCACATCGTGCCGGGCGATGAGGCGAAAGCGCTGGCACAGCGCTGCGGCAAGGACGCGCGCCTGGTCGAGCTGGTGCTGCGCGAGTCCAGCGAGGTCCTGCGCGCCGCGCCTGGCGTGCTGATCGTGCGCCACCGGCTGGGCTTCGTCGTCGCCAATGCCGCGATCGACCAGTCGAACCTGCCGGAATCGAATGGCGAGCGCGCCTTGCTGCTGCCCGCCGATCCCGACGCTTCGGCCCGGGCACTGCGTGCGCAGCTCGAACGCCGCTACGGCATCCGGCTCGCAGTGCTGATCTCCGACAGCTTCGGACGCGCTTGGCGTCTGGGCGTCTGCGGCAGCTGCGTCGGCTGTGCCGGACTGCAGGCGCTCGTCGATCTGCGCGGCCGCCGCGATCGCAGCGGCCGCGTGCTGCAGGTCACCCAGCTCGCAGTCGCCGACCAGATCTGCGCGAGCGCCACGCTGGTCGGCGGCGAAGCTGCCGAAGGACAGCCGGTGGTGGTCGTGCGTGGCGTGCCGCGCGCCTATCTGGCGGAAGGCTCCGGCGTCCGTGATCTGCTGCGCCCGCGCGAGCAGGATCTGTTCCGCTGATCTCGGTGCGGCGCGCTCACGGTCGCGCGCTTTCCCCATGAACGATGCAGAGCGGCGCTCCCGGCGATCAACGGCCGGTGCGCCCGCATCGGCTTGCGACCGCGCGCGATCCGCCATGTGCAAAAAAAAGCGGCGGAGCAAGGCTCCGCCGCTTTGGTGACACTCGCCGACGATCAGATGTCGCCGAAGCTGTAACGCAGGCGCAGGCCGTACATGCGCGGCTCACCCAGCGTCGCGAACTCCAGACCCGTCTGCAGCGAAGCCAGACCCGGGACAAACTGGTAATACTTTTCGCCGGTCAGATTGGTCGCGAAGACCGACAGATCCAGTGCCGTACCGGCGATCTGATCCCAGCTGATGTTGCCGTTGAGCAGATTGCGGCTGGCCAGAACACCGTAGTTCGTACCGCCGAGCGCCGCCAGGATCGCCGGGTTCTGATAGGTGTAGCTGGTCGTCTGCTGGGCGGTATAGATGTAGTTCAGCCCCAGGGAAACCTGGCCGATCGAACGCTCCAGCGGCAGCACGTAGTTGCCGGCGATGCTGAGCTTGTTCTTCGGCGACAGCACCAGCGGCGAGCCCTTCGCGATCTGCGACACCTGCGCTTCGTAGTTCGGATCGTCGGTCGAGACCGGATCGATCGAACGGATCGAGGTATTGAGATAGGTGTAGCTGAGCTGGAACGTCAGACCCTTGGTCGGCACCAGCGTCGACTCCACCTCGGCGCCGTAGATGCGCGACTTGCCGGCGTTGACGATGCCCGTGGTCGGTGACACCGGCGCGTTGTCACGCGCATTGAAGCCGATCTGCAGCTGCTGGTTGGTGAAGTTGTTGTAGAACGCCGCGACATTGAAAGTACCACGCACGATCTTGTCGAAGCTGGTCTTGAAGCCGATCTCGTAGTTGTCGACTTTTTCCGGGTTGAACGTACGCTTGTCGACGGGGGCATTCGAGAACACACCGCCGGCACGATAGCCGCGTGCATATTTCGCGTAGGTCAGCACGTCCTGAACCGGCGTGTAATCGAAGTCGATCATCCAGGTCGGCTTGCTGGACTTCTCCTCCAGCTTGTTGCGGCAGCCATTCGCCGTCGTTCCCGGATCGGTGCAGATCGTGATCGGATTCGTGCCTTGATCGGCCGAGACCGGGAAGATGGTCGTCCGACGCACTGCGTCATTGGTCTGCTTGTCCCAGGTATAACGCAGGCCACCGGTTGCCTTGAACTGATCGGTGATCGCGTAGGTCGCCTGCGTGTAGACACCCTGGTCACGATACGACGTCTCGCCGACCGTGTAGTTCACGGCGCCGATGTTGGTGTCCGGCGCGTTCGCATCCTGCATGCGCGCAAGCGCCGTGAACGTCGCACCCAGCGGATCCGTGCACTGGAACGTCGCGAGGTCCGTGCAGGACGCAAGCTGCGACGACTGATTGCCGACCTTGCTGAGCGGATCGCTCCATTCGAGGTAGACGCCGGCCTGGTAGGTCAGGCGTGAATCGAACGCCGCGCCCTGCAGCTGCACCTCTTCGGTATAGGTCGACTGATCGGCACTCTTGAGTCCGGGCGGAGCGAAGATGCCGGTGAACAGGGATGGAATGCCGCCGGCGAAGATGCCCTGATACGCAGGCGACAGATCGCTGACCTGCCAGTTGGTTCCGAACAGCGGCGAGCGCTGCAGATCGGTGAATTCGGCATAGCTCGCGATGTTCTTGACCGTCAGATCGTCTCTGGCAATCCAGGTCGTCGTGTTGATCACCTGCCACTGCGTGATGCGCGAGATCGGATCGTCGGCCGCGCCTTCGACGTCATAGAAGCCGGCACCTTGCGCCTTCTCGCGATCGAGTTGCCCGCAGGAAAAGACGCCGAAGAAATTGCCGAGACCGGTACCGACATCCGCCTGCGACTGCGGATCGGCGCCCGCCGGATTGCAAGCGATCAACTTCTGCACGCTGCCGTTGGTGTCGGATTTGCTGTACGACGCGATCGTGTAGTTCTCGACGTTTTCGCTCAGGTCGAGCACGAGGCTGGCGCGCACGGCATCGTAGTTGACATCGTTGAAGGCATCCGGGCCGACGCCGGAAATATTGTTCAGGTAGCCGTCGCGAGCCTGATGATCGAAGGCAAGCCGGAAGCGGGCGCTATTGCTGAGCGGCGCATTGACGACGCCCTGCATGCGGTGCATGTCGTAGTTGCCGATCGAATCTTCGAGATAGCCACCGAATTCCGAGGTCGGCTTCTTCGGCACCAGCAGCACGGCGCCGCCAGTCGTGTTGCGGCCGAACAGCGTACCCTGCGGGCCCTTCAGTACCTGCACGTTCTCCAGATCGAAGAAGCTGCCGGGGCCCACGCCGTCACCGGCGGTCGTGCCCTGCGTCGGGCCGCGCGGCGCGACCACGTCGGCGAAATAGGTGCCGACGGAAGGCGCAGTGCCGGCGTCCTGCACGAAACCACGAATCGCGAAAGTGGTGTTCTCGTTGCCGAAGTTGTTGTTCGACGACAGCGAGGGCGTGAAGTTGGCAAGATCGGTTGCGCTGACGACGTTGCGCTTCGACAGCTGATCCTGGTTGAACACCGTGATGGAGATCGGCACGTCCTGCAGTTTTTCTTCGACACGACGGGCCGTGACGATGACTTCCGGCAGCTCGTCGGAAGCGGCAGCGGCGCTGCCCGTGGCCTCAGTGCCGGTCGCTGCGTCGGCGGTCGCGCTTGCGGCGGGAGCGGTCTGTTCCGCTGCCGGCTGCGACGCCTCGCTGGTCGCAGGTTCCTGGGCACCCGCTGTCGAGCAGGCCAGCAAACCCACGGTCAACGCGCACAGCTTCCCTTTACTGATGCTACTGCCCATACGGTCTCTCCTCACGGTTCTTTATCTTTCGTCCGCGTCGCCGGCCTCGGCGGCGCGTTCGCTGGCGTGTCAGTCGAGTGACACAAATTGCATCTGCCATGGCCTCGACAAACGGGGTGAACGTTACGCCCGCCCGGAGTTACCAGTCAACAGAGTTGTTGATTTGACGGCGAACGGCAGATTCGCGCCGATCAACGGTATTCGGCGGCGGCGTTTGCCTTCGAATGCTGGGGACGCGCCACCTCCGAACTGCATCCAGCGTACGGGATGCTGCAGTGCGACAGCGTCGATTGCGGTCGAAAAATCTGCATCAAAATCCGGCCAACTGTCGAACTCCTGCCATCGCCCGATCGTCTTCCCGTGCGCACACGAAGTCCCGACGCCATCGGCATGGCCCGTTCGGACTCGCGACCGGCATTGCCCGGCATCGGTACGCTCGCTAGCCTCATGAACCCGCTCCGTTCCGGAGCCGGCGAGCGGCATGACAGGAGCATGGTGCAGTGTCCGTCGTTTCCGATCTGATGCAGCGCGCGCGATCGACCGCATCCCTGGACGATTTCGGCGACGATTCGTTCCGGGACGGACTGGAACGACTGGTCGTGTCGGTCGAGCGCGAGGCGCGCCTCAATGAGCGCGGCCGCATCGGCTTCGAAATGCAGATCGTCGACCTGCTCGTCAATCGCCTGCAGGTGGAACACTGGTATCGCCGGCACCCGGAAATCGACGAACAGCAGATCGTCGCACCGCTGATCGGACTCGGCCTGCCGCGCACGGGCTCGACTGCGTTGTCCTGCCTGCTGGCCGAAGATCCGGCCGTACGCTCGATTCGCAACTGGGAGGCGATGAAACCCTGTCCGCCGCCGGAAACCGCGAGCGAGCTGAGCGATCCGCGCATCGCGGTCGCGCATCGCATGGTGCTCAAGCGCCAGGAAATGTTTCCGCGCAAGATGGCCATGCTGCCGTCGTCGGCGACGATGCCGACCGAGTGTCAGACCTACATGGCCTACGACTTCCGCTCGCATCTGTTCCAGGCGCTGTGGCAGGTGCCGAGCTACGCGGACTGGCTCAATCACCATGCCGACCTGGTGTCCACCTATCGGTACGTGAAGCGTGTCCTGAAGCTGCTGCAATGGCGCTGCCCGCCGTATCGCTGGCGGCTCAAGAACCCCAGCCACATCGTCTTCATCGACGCCCTGCAGGAAGTGTTTCCGGATGCCCGCTACTGGATGACCCATCGCGACATCGGCAAGGTGATCCCGTCGGTCGCCGATCTCTACCACGAACTGATCAGAGCCTCGTCCGACGACGTCGACAAGACCTATCTCGGCGCACTGAACAGCGAGTGGTGCGAGCGTGGCATGCGCAAGGTCATCGCGTTCCGCGACGCCGGCCACGAGCACCGCTTCTTCGATGTCCAGTTTGCGGCATTTCAGGAAGACCCCTTCCCGATCCTCGCCCGCCTCTATGATTTTCTCGGCGAGGAGTTCACGCCGCTGGCGCGTTCGCGCATGGCAGCCTGGCGTCGCGACACTCCTCGCGACCGGCACGGCGAACATCATTACGACGCCGCCGATTTCGGCCTCGACGTGACGCGCCTGCGCGAACGCTTCGGCTTCTACAGCGAACGCTTCGCGGTCGCCATCTGAAGCGTTTGCAGCCGCCTTCCCGGAGACCACCATGACCCTGAGCCCGCAGCAGCTGAGTGGCGGCCTCGCGCTGGAAAAGGACCTGGTTCTGCCCGGTCAGCCCGAACATCCGGAGATGCGCGAGAGCGTGTCGGTCTGGCTGTTCGACGAGACCGGCGAGTTCGCCTTTCCGCGCGGCGGCATCGAGGCCGAATCGCAATCCTGGGATCAGCGCCTGCTGCAGGCCAACTTCTCGTTCGCGGACGGTCGCGTGCTGAGCGGCGCCGGTCGCGGCGCCGCACCGTCGGCGCTCGACGAAAACGGCCGCCCCAGCATCATCGGCGCCGGCCCGCTGACGCTGCGCTGCATCGAGCCGTTCCGGCGCTGGAGCATGTGCTTCGACGGTCCGGCGCGGGACGGCCATGTCACCGAGCAGCTCGATGGCCGTTTCAGGACCGGCACGGTGACCACCGCCGTCAGGCTCGAAGTCGAGATGACGATGGCGACACCGGCCTGGGTTCAGGAAACGCCGACCGACACCTCGAAAATGAGCGCGCAGGAAGCCGCCAATGCGCAGGCCATGGGCCTGGGTTATCGCTTCGAACATCACTTCCGCGCACAGGGCACGATCGAGATCGACGGCCGCCGGCGTGCATTCCGCGGTACCGGCACCCGCATCCATCGCCAGAGCGTCCGTCGACTGGACGGCTTCTTCGGGCATTGCTGGCTGTCGGCCCTGTTTCCGGACGGCCGCGCGTTCGGCTGCCTGGCCTATCCGCCGCGCGACGGCGAGAGCGAGTACTCATACAACGATGCTGTTGTCTATCAGCACGGAAAGCTATATCCGGCGCGCATCGTCAAGGCACCGTTCCTGCGCCGTCTGGTTTTTGAAGGCGATGACGTGTCGGTCGAGCTACAATCCGAACTCGGACACACGCACATCAAAGGCGTGACCGCGCTGTCCACCTTCCGCGTCGGCAACCCGGATATCGGCGGGCTCAACCTGCAGCAAGGTGGTGCGCGCTTCACCTGGGATGATCAAAGCGCCTACGGCATGGTGGAGCGCTCCAGCCACGAAAGCCTGACCACCGTCGGCTAAGAATTTTTCGAGGACGAAACATGAAGATTGACGCATCGCTGGCCGCCGTCGTTACCGGCGGCGCTTCGGGTCTGGGCCTGGCCACGGTCAAGGCGCTGCGCGCCGCCGGCGCGAAGGTCGCGATCTTCGATCGCAACCCGGAGAGCGGCGCCAGGGCGGCCGAAGAGACCGGCTCGGTGTTCTGCGAATGCGACGTGCTCAGCGACGAAAGCGTCGATGCGGCCTTCGCCAGGGCGCGTGCCGCCATCGGCCAGGAGCGCGTGCTGGTCTGCTGCGCCGGCGGCGGCAACGCGATCCGCACCGCCTCACGCGACAAGGAGACCGGCGAGATCAGGATATTCCCGTCCGACAAGTTCGAATGGGTGCTCAAGCTCAACACGGTCGGCACTTTCCGCTGCGTGACGCGCTCGGCCGCCGGCATGATGACGCTGGAGCCGGTGGACGGCGAACGCGGCGTGATGGTCAATACGGCTTCGGCCGCCGCGACCGACGGCCAGATGGGCCAGGCCGCCTACTCGGCCGCCAAGGCCGCGATCGTCGGCATGACATTGACGATCGCGCGCGATCTGTCGCGTGAAGGCATTCGCGTCAATACCATCCAGCCGGGCATCTTCCACACGCCGGCGATGGCCGGCGCCACGCCGAAGATGCTGGAAGCACTCGGCGCAATGGTGCCGTTTCCGCCGCGCCTGGGCGATGCATCCGAGTACGCGAGCCTCGCGCTGGAAATGATCCGCAATGGCTATTTCAACGGCGAGACCGTGCGGCTCGACGGTGCAATCCGCATGCAGCCACGGTAAAACGGAGATGGATGCGACTTCATTGCAGGTGGCCGGCTGGAAAGCGCGCGACGCCAAGGGCTTTACCGGCTTCATCGCGCCCCTGTGGATACTCGATGCCAGCGATACCAGCCGCGGCCGTGGCGTCGGTTTCATTGCCGACGAGCGACACGTCAACTATCAGCAGACCGTCCACGGCGGCGCACTGATGACCTTTGCCGACATCGCGCTCGGCTGGATCGCGGCGGAGGCGCTGGGTCACACGCGCTGCGTCACCGCACAGCTGGCGATACAGCTGGTATCCAGCCCCAGGCTCGGCGACTTCATCAGCTGCCAGGCCGAGCTGGTGCGTGCGACCTCGCAGATGATGTTCGTGCGCGGCCTGATCAAGGCGGGCGACAAGACCGTCGCCAGCGCCGACGGTATCTGGAAGGTATTGGCCGCGAAACCCTGAGCCGCGGTCCGGCCATCAATGCGACAGCGCAGAGGCCGGCCGCATGCCCTGCACTCTCTGCTGATACTGTCGCGGCGATTCGCCGCTGGCGCGGCGGAACGCCGCGGCGAAATTGGATGGCGCCGTAAAGCCCATCGTGTAGGCGACCGCCTTGACGCTCTGGCCGGCTGCCAGCAGGCATTTGGACTGCTCGATGCGATGCGTTTCCAGATAATGCCCTATCGAGCAACCGCGGCTGACGCGGAACGCCCGCGTCAGATGCCGTGACGAGACGCAGCAGAGCTCTGCGAGCTCGGCCAGCGACGGCGGCGACGGATCATCGGCAATGCGCTGCTCGATGCGGCGCAGCTGCCAGCCGGCGAGGCCGCCGGCCACCCGACCGGCTTCGACGCCGATCAGGTGCCGCGACAGTTCGATCGCGGCCTGCGCCGCCAGCAACTCCACCATCGTCGCACTGGCGAACCCGGGCGTGCGCAGCTCGTCGGCGATGTCGGACAGCAGTCGGCGAACGCGCTCGCTGGTGATGTCCAGGCCGCCGCGCAGGCGCCGTTCGGTCCAGCGCAGCTCGCCTTCGAACCACTCGTCGACCGCGCACGGATCGAAGCGGCAGATCACCGACACCTGCTGCCGACATTCGCTGCGGGCATGAAACAGCTGATCGGCGGGCAGCAGGAACAGCTCGCCCATCGGCTCAAAGCGTTGCGGCCCCCAGCAATCCGGAAAGCAGCCTTGAGGCTCGCCCGAGCGCGGCAGCAGCGACAGTTCGAGGTGATGGTGATCGGCGGCGCCGCGATGATCGATCGGCGCCTCCCAGCGATTGCGCACCAGCTGCGCGCGGCCGACGCGCATCGCCAGATCGGCGTCGATCTGCGTGATCCGGCCCGATTCGGCGTTCATGCCGCGGCTCCGCCACGGGACGTGCGCATTGCCGCCCGATCGGTGATCGATGCCGATTTCGCCGGCGCGGCGATCGGCGTGGAAGTTTCGACTGCGGTCATTCAGACTCCTCCCGCTGACGGTCTGCGGCCTCGCCGAGCCCGGCATCATTCTTGAACAGCACTGTTGGACGATAGCGCCATTTGCGATTTTCTTGTACCGGAACCCGAAACAATGGCACCTGAACATGGCTGAAGCCGCCGGCAGCGCAGGCGGCATGAAGCGGTATCTGGCGCTGTCCGGCGGTGTCGGCGGCGCCAAATTGGCCGCCGGCCTCGCGCAGGCGCTGCCGCCCGATTCGCTGCTGATCGCCGTCAACGTCGGCGACGACTTCGAGCATCTGGGGCTGACGATCTGTCCCGACCTCGACACGGTGCTGTACACGCTGGCCGGCGTGGTCCATCCACAGCAGGGCTGGGGTCGCGGCGACGAAAGCTTCGGCGTGCTCGACGAACTGCGACGACTGGGCGGTGACGGCTGGTTCACGCTCGGGGATCGCGATATCGCGCTGCACCTGCTGCGCCGCCAGTTGCTGTCGCAAGGTCTGAGTCTCAGCGCGGTGAGTGCGGAGCTGGCACGGCGGCTGGGCGTCGCCGCGAGCGTGTTGCCGATCAGCGATCAACCGGTCCGCACGATCGTGCACACCGATCAGGGCACGCTCGCGTTCCAGGATTACTTCGTGCGCCTGCGCTGCGAGCCGGCGCTGCGCGCGATCGATTTCGAGGGCGCCGGGAAAGCGCGGCTGGCGCCTGCGGTGCGCGCGCTGCTCGCGAGCCCCGAACTTGCCGGCGTGATCGTCTGCCCGTCCAACCCCTATCTGAGTCTGGCGCCGATGCTGGCGATCACCGAGCTGCGCGAATCACTGCGCACGCTCAAGGTGCCGGTCGTCGCGGTGTCGCCGATCGTCGCCGGCGCGGCGATCAAGGGACCGACGGCGAAGATCATGCGTGAGCTCGGCGTGCACCCGCAGGCGAGTGTCATCGCGGATCTCTACGCGGATTTCGTCGATGTCGTGATCGTCGACGAGGCCGATGCCGCGCTCGCGGCCGGCAATCCACGCTTCGCCGTGGCGCCGACCGTGATGAAGACCGTGGCGCAAAAGCTCGCGCTGGCGAACCACTGCATCGAACTGATCGGGAAACTGCACCGCTGAGCCGGCGCCGCGCGGCGCCCGCAAAACTCAGCCGCCGCCCTTGCCCTTGCTGCCGATGCCCTTCACGTAACGCTCGATGCCGGCCAGATAGTCCGGGTTGAGCATCAACACGCTGTTGGCCATGCGCTCGACCTGGCGCGCCTGCGCGAGGCCGACGTCGTGCGCAAGCTCGATCGCGATCTTCGCGGTGCCCATCTGCTCGCCGTTCTGCCCGGCAAGATGCCGGCAGAATTTCATCACGTCGTCGGCAAAGCTTTCGTCCGGAAATACCTCGTGGACCAGGCCCATGATCAAGGCCCTGTCGGCACTGGCCGGCAGGTTCGCCATGATCAGGTAACGCGTCCAGTGCGTGCCGACGATGCGCGCAAGGCGGCTGACGCCATTGGACGCCGGCAGCACGCCGAACTTGCCCTCCGGAAACGAGTACGCCGCGCTCTTCGCCGCCAGGCGGAAATCGCAGGACAGCGACATCTCCAGACCACCACCGACGCACATGGCGTGATGCGCAACGACGATCGGCTTTTCGATGTGCTCCATTTCGTCATAGATGCGGTGCATGCCGTGCAGCCCGCGTCTGTGCTTTTCGCGAATCGCCACGCCGGTGCGCGCCGGCCCGCCCTGATCCGGGCCACGCATGTCGGCGCCCGAACAGAAGTAGCGCCCGGTCGAGCGGATCAGCATCACTTTCAGCGAGGGCGTGTCGCGGAAGTGATGCAACGCCGTTTCGAACAGCGCCATCATCGAACCGGTGATCGCATTCAGCTTGTCGGGACGATTGAGCGTCACGATCAGGATCGCGCCGTCTTCCTCGGTCAGCAGATGCGGGGCTTCTTCGCTCATTCTGGTCTCCTCGTCATTCGTTTCAGGCATCGACTGCTGCACTTCGGCTGCCGCTGGCGTGTCGCCATCGCATCCGGGAAGCAGCTTGCAGCGCGCTTTCCAGGCCACGGCACCGCGCGATCCGGGGCGAGCCGGCGGCGGCGGAACCTGCGCAGGCCGACGACGCAGCGCCGGGGCGTTCGCGCCCGCCCTTTACTTTAAACGAATTGCCGAACGCCGCCGTGTTGTTCATCAACAGCGGTGTGCAAAAGCGATAGAGGAAAAGGAGCGGCGAGCGGTGCCGGCAAGACCGCCACATCGCTTCGGGTTGCGGAGCGCCGCGCCACGCAAAAGCGCCCTGCCGGCGAGGGTCAGGGCGCTCGTGTTCCGCTACCGGGCGCAGGCTATTTCGCGCCGCGGCCTTTTCTTGCGGCCGGCTTCTTCGCGACCTTCTTCGTCGCCTTCTTCGCCGCCGTCCTGGCCGGCTTGCCCGGCGCGCCCTTGACCAGTCGCGCCGCCAGTTCCGGATACTTCTCCGGCCGCATCGTGCCATACATGCTGAGGCGCACGATCTCGTTGGTGAAGCGCTCCGCCATCTGCTCGCGCTCCTTGGCGGTGCGCGTATGGGCACGCGCCCAGACCGGCCACAGGAAGGTGCCGATGATCATCAGCACGGTATGCACGTCGACATCGATGCCCGGTTGCGCCGAGTCGGTCTGGACGAACCCTTCGAACAGATGCCGATAAAGTTTCCAGAACGGATCGTTGGCCGGTTGCGGCGAACTCAGCACCTGGAACATCCAGGCGCGGCCGAGCTCGGGATTCGCCATCGCGAACTGCGTCATGTGCTCGATGACGCCGCCGCGCGGGTCCGCCAGCTTGGCCTGCTCCTCCGGCGTCAGCTTGCCGTCCGCATTCTTGCCGGCGGCGGTCTTGCCGAACACCGACTGGCACAACTGCTCGCTGACCCAGACCGTCGTCGCCTCGACCAGCTGTTCGCGGGTCTGGAAGTGCTGGTACGCGGTGCCGCGATTGACCTTGGCCAGCTGTGCGACCTGCGAAACACTGAGGCCTTCCGGGCCGTCCTTGGCCAGCAGGGTTCCGGCCGCCTCGAGTATGGCCAGCCGCGTGCCGTCGGGATCACGCCGACGCCGCGGCCTGCCGCCAGTGTTCTTCTTCAATGCCAACCCCCGCTTGCGTACGAATTTTCGCGATGCTAGCCGATATTCCCGAAACTGACATCCGCCGTTCATGTCGGGTTGCGTGGCTGCACGGCCCATGCCGCCCGCGCAGGGAAAGCCGGACCTCCTGACGCGACACGACCCCGCCCTTGCCTGCGGACGCAAGCACCAACGGCGGAACCCCGGAACTCCATGTATTCACGCACAACTTCCGGACCGTGACTCAACATCGATGTTGATTATCAGGACCGGTCGATTACGTTATCATCGACGGACTCACGCCACCCGCACATACAGCGCCGATAGGAAAAGCATGTTCAAAGCCCTGCTCATCACCAAGAACGAGACCGCGCAGTCGGTCGCCGTCACCGACATCGACGAGTCGCAGCTGCCCGAAGCGGCGGTCACGGTGAAAATCGAGTATTCGACGATCAACTACAAGGATGGCCTCGCCGTCACCGGCAAATCGCCGGTCGTGCGCAAGTTCCCGATGGTGCCGGGCATCGACTTCGCCGGCGTCGTCGAATCCAGCGACAGCGATCTGTGGAAGGCCGGCGACCGCGTCGTCCTCAACGGCTGGGGCGTCGGCGAAGGCCACTGGGGCGGTCTGGGCCAGAAGGCCCGCGTCAAGGCCGAATGGCTGATCAGGCTGCCGGACGCATTCACCGCCAGGCAGGCCATGGCGATCGGCACTGCCGGCTACACCGCCGCGCTGTGCGTCGAAGCGCTCGAAAGGAATGGCGTGAAGCCGGAAGCCGGCGAGATTCTGGTCACGGGCGCGACCGGCGGCGTCGGCAGCGTGGCGATCGCCCTGTTGTCCAGGCTCGGCTACAAGGTCGTGGCGTCGTCCGGCAAGGCCGGCGAGGCCGAGTATCTGAACTCGCTCGGCGCCAGCCAGATCATCGATCGCAACGAGCTGTCGAACCCCGGCAAGCCGCTGCAGAAGGAACGCTGGGCCGCGGTCGTCGACTGCGTCGGCAGCCACACGCTCGCCAACGCCTGCGCGCAGACGCGGTACGGCGGCCATGTTGCCGCCTGCGGTCTCGCCCAGGGCATGGACTTCCCGGCCTCGGTGGCGCCGTTCATCCTGCGCGGCGTGTCGCTGCTCGGCATCGACAGCGTGATGGCGCCGCTGGCGGTGCGCGAAGCGGCGTGGAAGCGCCTCGCCCGCGACCTCGATGCATCCAAGCTGGAAGCGATCAGCAAGGTCGTCAGCCTCGGCGAAGCCGCCGCTGCCGGCGCCGACATCGTGTCCGGCAAGATCCGTGGCCGCGTCGTGGTCGATGTGAACGCCTGATCGGCGCATCGGCGAACCGATGATGACGGCGGGGCCGCCTGGCGGCTCCGCCTTTTTTCGTTGCGAAGCGCCACGGCTCCGTGCTCGCCGCTCAGGCGGCTATCGCGCGGCGGCAGAATTCCCAGATGTCGGCCGCGAGTTGCGCGCGGTGCGCCTGATCGGACTGGCCACTCTCCTGCGCGAGCAGCTCGGTGTGCACGGTCGTCGACACCAGGTTGTAGACCAGTGCCGCGAGTCGCTGCGGCTCGGCCTGCCGTACCACGCCCGCCTGCATGCCGGCCGACAGCTGCTGCACCAGCAACTCGAGCAAGGGGCCGATTGCATGCTGCAGATCGTCCGGGCGCGCTTCCGCCAGCCGCAAATGCTCGCGGCTCATGGCCGCACCGCGACGACCACCCGCACCCGCCGCCAGCGTGCCGTTGCCAAGCACGATCGAGGTGACGATGCGGTGCAGACGCTCCATCGGATCGTCGAGGTGCTCCACCTGTTCGGCGAAATGCCGGCTCGCCATGCTCAGGGTCTGCTCGAAAACCGCCAGCAGCAGATCGTCCTTGCCGGCGAAACGTTCGTAGAACGCGCGCCGCGCCAGTCCGGTCCGGTTCAGCACCGCGCGAATGGTCAGCCCTTCCAGGCCTGCGGATTCCAGCAGCTCATAGGCGGCGTCGACGATCCGGCGGCTGCGTTCGAGTATCTGGTCACGGCCCAGCTCGACGACCCGGTTCGCGGAGCGCGCTTCCCAGCATGACGGATGCCCGACCGTGCCCGCAGCGGGCGTGTCCGGGACAGAACGGCGAGCGGATCGCATCGGTTTCTCATGATCCGGGAACATTGTTTCCCATTACCGCAACTTGCAGCAGCGCTGTCAACCAGAACGATCTCATAAGTAGTTATTTTCAATTGACATATCAGCTGCCATCTTCCTAGTATCATGGCGAGAACATGGTTCTCAACTTGATCCAGCAGACGAGGAAGATGGCAATGGCGGCGGTCACCTATATCGAGCACAACGGCAAACAGCATCAGGTCGAGGTGAACGACGGCATCTCGCTGATGGACGGGGCGATCAGCAACATGGTGCGCGGCATCATCGGCGAGTGCGGCGGCGGTCTCGCCTGCGCGACCTGTCATTGCTATGTGGACGACGCCTGGATCGAACGCCTGACGCCGCCGTCCGACACCGAGAAGGAGATGCTGGAAAGCGTCGCCGCCGAACGCCGCCCGGGCAGCCGGCTGAGCTGCCAGATCCCGGTCGAACCGGGACTGGACGGTCTTGTCGTGCGCCTGCCGGCGACCCAGTTCTGATACGCGCACGGCGACTTCATCCGCCGTTCCGGAGGGCATCGACGTGAGCGTGACACCGCCACCGATCAAGACCGAAATTCCGGCGCATGTTCCGCCGGAACTCGTGCGCGCCATCGGCCTGACCGAGGGCCCGGAGTTTCTCGCCGCGCCACACGCGTTCATGGCGTCACTGCAGCACACACAGCCGCCGGTGTTCTTCAATACCAGCGACAACATCGGCAACGCCTGGATGCTGACCGGCTACGACGACGCCTACTTCGTGCTGCGCCACCCCGAAATCTTCACGACACGCGGCTCGGTCGGCTTTCCGCGCAGCCCCGATGACTGGTTCGATTTCATCCCGCTGGAAATCGACCCGCCGCAGCATCGCAGATATCGCGGCATCGTCGATCCGCTGTTCTCACCGAAGGCGATCGCAAAACTCGAAGCGTCGATTCGCGCGCTCGCCAACGAACTGATCGATGCCTTCATCGACCGGCGCGAATGCGAGTTCACCCGCGATTTCGGACGGCCGTTGCCGGTGTCCGTGTTTCTGGGCCTGATGGGCCTGCCGCAGGACATGCGCGACACTTTCGTCGACTGGGCCGTCGGCCTCCTGCATTCGCAGAGCCGCGAGGTCGCCGGCAATTCGATGCGCTCGATCGCGGCCTATCTGAAAGACGTCATCGCCGACAAGACGCGCCATCCGGACGATGGCGTGATCAGCACCATCGTGCACACCCGACCGGACGGCGAGCCGCTGAGCGACAAGGAAGTCTTCGGCTTCGTGTTCTTCCTGTTCATCGGCGGTCTCGACACGGTGTTCGCGACCCTCAACAACGTGTTTCTGTGGCTGGCCGAGAATCCGCGGCGGCGGCAGGAAATCATCGATCGCCCGGACCATCTCGCGGCGGCGACTGAAGAACTGCTGCGCGTGTTCTCGGTGACCTTTGCCGGCCGCCTGCTGACGCAGGACCACGAGCTGCACGGCGTGCAGATGAAGAAGGGCGACAAGCTGACGTGCATCCTGCCGGCCGCCAACTACGACCCTGCCGCATTCGAGCATCCGCAGACGATCGACTTCGATCGTCCGCGCAAGCCGATGCTGGCGTTCGCCGGCGGCGTGCACAGCTGCATGGGCGCGCACCTCGCGAGACTCGAGATGCGCGTCTGCATCGGCGAATTCCTGCGCCGCATCCCCGATTTCCGGTTGCAGGATGGCTGCCGCATCGAGTACTACCCGGGTGGCGTGGTCGGCCCCAAGGCCCTGCCGCTGTGCTGGTGAGCGCGCGGCGCTTCAGACGCCCAGGCAGACGTACTTGAGCTCGACGTAGTCGTCGATGCCGTAGCGTGATCCTTCGCGTCCGAGGCCGGACAGTTTCACGCCGCCGAACGGCGCCAGCTCGGTCGAGATCAGGCCGGTGTTGACGCCGACGATACCCGCTTCGATGCCTTCGGCAACCCGCCAGACGCGGCCCAGATCGCGCGCGTAGAAATACGACGCGAGCCCGAACGGCGTGTCGTTGGCCATCGCGATCACTTCATCTTCGCTGTCGAAGCGAAACACCGGCGCGACCGGGCCGAAGGTTTCTTCGCGCGCGATCGCCATGGACTGCGTGACGCCTGCCAGCACGGTCGGCGTGAAGAAGCGGCCGCCCAGGGCGTGAGCCTGACCGCCGGTGACCACGCGCGCACCCTGCGACAGCGCATCGGCGATGTGTTCGCGAACCTTGGCAACGGCCTTTTCGTCGATCAGCGGCCCGATTTCGGAACCCGCTTCAGTGCCCGCTGCAACGTGCAGCTTCGCGGTCGCGGCCGCCAGCCTTTCGACAAAGGCGTCATGAATGCCGGCCTGCGCATAGATGCGGTTCGCACATACGCAGGTCTGGCCGGCGTTGCGGAACTTGGACTGGATGGCGCCGACCACGGCGGCGTCGAGATCGGCGTCGTCGAAGACGATGAACGGCGCATTGCCGCCGAGTTCGAGACTGAGTTTCTTGATCGACGGAGCGCACTGCGCGTAGAGCCGCGCGCCCACCTCGGTCGAACCGGTGAACGACAGCTTGCGCACGGTCTCGCTGGAGGTCAGCACGTCGCCGATCTCGGCGGCGCTGCCGGTGACGACATTGAGCAGACCGTCCGGCAAGCCGGCTTCCTGCGCCAGCACGCCGAGCGCGAGCGCCGAGAACGGTGTCTGCGACGCCGGCTTGAGCACCACGCCGCAACCGGCGGCCAGCGCCGGGCCGATCTTGCGCGTGATCATCGCCGCCGGAAAATTCCACGGCGTGATCGCGGCGACCACGCCGATCGGCTGCTTGAGCACGACGATGCGCTTGTCGGCCGCGTGGCTCGGCAGCACGTCGCCATAGACGCGCTTCGCCTCCTCGGCGAACCACTCGATGAAGCCGGCGGCATAGACGATCTCGCTGCGCGCTTCGGCCAGCGGTTTGCCTTGCTCGCGCGTCAGCAGCGCGGCCAGCGCCTCCTGATTGGCGATGATCAGCTCGTAGTAGCGCCGCAGGACCTGCGCGCGTTCCTTGGCGGTGCGCTTCGCCCACGGCACCATGGCGCGCGCCGCCGCCTCGATCGCCTGCGCGGTCTGCGCGCCAGTGCAACGCGGCACGCGGCCGATGGGCTCGCCGCTCGCCGGATTGTCGACCGTGATCCACTGTTCGCCGGTCACCCAGCGGCCGTCGATCAGGCAGGCCTCGCGCATCAAATCGCTCATTCGTGAATCTCCTCGCTCGAACCGCTTTGCCGTCGGTCCATGCAAACATTGTTGACTGTCATCGCAGCTGAATGCGGCCGACCGGATCGTCACGCTAGGCGACGCATCGCGCGAATTCAAGGCATTGCCGCACGTCTGGCGGGCATCCTAGAGGCGGCGGTCATGTTAATCAACGCTGACGATTACTGGCGCGGATTGGCCGGCGATGGCACGCGACTATAATGGCCGGCAGCGTCAAGTCAGCCGGCCGCGACCGACAACATCGCCGGCCGATCCCCCAGCCCAGCAAGGAAGCTTCGCCATGAGTCGAAAAGTTCTCGTTTCCGGTGTCGGCATGATCCCGTTCGCCAAGCCGGGCGCCAGCGATCCGTATCCGGTCATGGCCGCCGCCGCCACGCAGGCCGCACTCGCCGATGCCGGCATCGGTTACGAACGCATCCAGCAGGCCTATGTCGGCTACGTCTACGGCGATTCGACCGCCGGCCAGCGCGCGCTCTATGAGGTCGGCATGACCGGCATCCCGGTCGTCAACGTCAACAACAACTGTTCGACCGGCTCGACCGCCCTGTTTCTGGCGCGCCAGGCGATCGCCTCGGGGGCCGCCGAATGCGTGCTGGCTCTCGGCTTCGAGCAGATGACACCCGGCGCATTGAAAGCGGCGTTCGGCGATCGCCCGAGCCCGTTCGAACGCTTCGACGCGGCTGCCGACGAGCTGGTCGGCAACAGCGAGATTCCGCTCGCGCTGCGCTACTTCGGCGGTGCCGGGCTCGCCCACATGCAGCAGTACGGGACCAGGCTGGAGACGTTCGCGAAGATTCGCGCCAAAGCCAGCCGCCACGCGGCCAACAACCCGCTGGCCTTGTTTCGCAAGGAAGTAAGCGTCGATGACGTGATGGCCGCTCCCGCCGTGTGGCCCGGCGTGATGACCCGCCTGATGGCCTGTCCGCCGACCTGCGGCGCCGCCGCGGCCGTGCTGTGCAGCGAGGCGTTCGCGAAGCGCCACGGCCTCGAATCGGCGGTATGGATCGCCGCGCAGGCGATGACCACCGATACGGCGAAGACCTTCACCGCCCGCGACATGCGCGAGGTCGTCGGCTTCGGCATGGCCAGGGAAGCGGCGCGCCAGGTCTACGAGGAGGCCGGCATCGGCGCCGACGATGTCGACGTCGTCGAATTGCACGACTGCTTCGCACACAACGAACTGATCTCCTACGAAGCGCTCGGTCTGTGCCCGGAAGGCGGCGCCGAGAAGTTCGTCGACGATGGCGACAACACCTATGGCGGCCGTTACGTCACCAATCCGTCCGGCGGTCTGCTGTCCAAGGGTCATCCGCTCGGTGCCACCGGCCTGGCGCAATGCACGGAGCTCGTGCACCAGTTGCGCGGCACTGCCGGTGCGCGGCAGGTCGAAGGGGCGCGCGTCGCGCTGCAGCACAATCTCGGCCTTGGCGGCGCCTGCGTGGTGACCGTCTATCGCAATCAGCAGTGACGCTTTGCGACAGGTCGGGGCTGCGAGGATGACATGAGCGGCAAGAGCCATCGATACCGCTCGGTTCAAGGGTTGCGGCCATGAAAGCCGCGATCGTCCGCGATTTCGAACATGCGCCGACTTGCGGCGAGATCGAGGCGCCGCAGGCACGGGACGGCGAAGTGCTGGTGCGCGTCGCTGGCGCGGCGATCAGCCAGCTGGTACGCGCGCAGGCATCCGGCAAGCACTACAGCAGCGGCAAGACCCTGCCGATGGTGCCGGGCGCCGATGGCGTCGGGCGACTCGCCGATGGCAGCCGTGTCTACTTCGCGTTCCCGCGCGCGCCGATCGGTGCCATGGCGGAATGCAGCGCGGTCGCCGCCGGGCAATGCGTCGCGCTGCCGGATGACATCGACGATGTCACGGCGGCGGCGATCGCCAATCCCGGCATGTCGTCATGGGCCGCGCTGGAGTTGCGCGCCGGGTTCAGGCCGGGCGAATCCGTGCTGGTCAACGGCGCCGCCGGCAGCTCGGGCCGGCTGGCCATCCAGATCGCCCGCCATCTCGGCGCGTCGCGCGTGATTGCCACGGCGCGCAAGCCGCAGGTCGAGAGCGAGCTTCGTGCACTGGGCGCCGACGATTTCATCTGCCTCGATCAGCCCGGCGAACGGCTGGTCGCGGCGTTTCGCGAGCGGCTGCACGGCGCGGGCGTCGAGGTCGTGCTCGACTATCTCTGGGGCCAGCCGGCCGCCTGCATCATCGATGCCGCCGCCGGCCACGGCGGCAGCCGGGCGCAGCCGCGTGTCCGCTTCGTCAACATCGGCTCGCTGGCGGGCGCCTCGTTGCCGATCGCTGCCGGCACGCTGCGCAGTTCAGGTCTGGAATTGACGGGCAGCGGCCTCGGCAGCGTGTCGCATGCGGCGCTGGTCGGCATCGTCGGCAAGCTGCTGCGTGCCGTCGGACCGGCGCGCCTGACAATCGACGCGATCGGCGTGCCGTTACGGGACGTCGAATCGGCCTGGCGGATGGCAGCGGACGGCAAACGCATCGTCCTGCGCCCGTAGCGCCTCGGGCCGTCGCCGCACCGCGATCAGTCGTTGCTGGCGCCCGACTTCGGCGGACGGTTCCGGCCCGACAACTCGCCGATGGGCGTGTTGAGGATCTCGCGCACCGGCAGTTCGCTGATCGGGGTATTCAGGATGCCGCGCAGGCGTGCGCCCATGGCGATCTTCGGCGGCGTGACCGCGACCGTTTCCTCCGTCTGCATGCGCGATTCCTGCATCAGCCGGTAGCGCTCGCGCGCGTGCAGCTTGGCCAGATCGCGCGCCGCCGGCGAGATGTCGGTGATGCGCTGCTTCTGGCTCGGCGCGAACCACTCCGGCCGCGCATCCAGCTTGACGACGGGGTAATAGAACAGCGACGGATCGGCTTCGGACGACGGACGCGTGAAGTAGACATCGCCGCCGAGACCGGACTGCGTAGCGAGAAAGTTGGTCGCGCCGCCCAGACCCTTGCCGCGGTGATAGCCGTCGATCGAGACGATGACCAGAGTCGGATCGTTCTCGAGATCGGGCCGCACCACCGGCCGGCAGCTGCCCCAGCCGCGGAAGAACACCGGAACGGCCCAGGTGCGCGCGGCCTTCTCGATGTTGCGGATCCACATCGGATGCGGCGGCCGGGCCTTCTCGCCGCGTTCGCCGCCGATGATGATGAGATCGGGCTTGGGTGTGTGCGTCAGCGGTTCGTCGAGCGGCAGCCAGAAGCGCTCGCCGTTCTGCTGCGTGCCGCCGTAGGCCTGCACGATGCCGCGCAGCGGCCAGAGAATGTCGCCGGACCAGAGCTCGATCTTCTCGACGTCGATCGGCCCCAGCACCGGCTCGAAGCGGACGATGCGGAACATCGCCGGTGTCTCGAACAGGTACGGCGCACGGGCACGGTAGGTTTCGTTGTCCTCGACCGAGATGCCGATGCGCACGTTGGCGAGCGGCCACTTGGGCCGTGGCCGGGTGCCCGGCGTGTTCGGATAGGTGGACAGGGCGAGCAGGTAGTCGCGCTGGCGTTCGGCGTGTTTGGTGAACCAGTAGAACAGCACATCCGGACGCGATGCGATCGTCAGGATGATGTAGTCGAGCTGCTCGTCGCTGATCGCCGGATCGAACAGGTCCGAGCCGGGCGCGACGATGACGTGGTCCTCGCGGGCAAACGCGCGCACGCGGCCGATCTCGGCCTGCTGCAGGGTCGGCGGCTGCAGCGTCGCCACGGTCGGACGGCCGTTGCGGCGCAGCCAGTCATTGTGCAGTTGCAGGCCGACGCAATGATCGCAACCCGACGAGACCGGCCGGCAACCCATCACCGGATACCAGGGCTTTTCGTGCCCCAGCACATCGAACAGCAGCTCGGCGCGATGCTGCTCGGCATCGAGATCGATGAACTGGAAGGTCGAATCGCTGCTCATGCTGGCGTGGTGCTTCCCCCTGGTGATCATAGTGTAGAGGTCGTGTGGGCCGTTTTGGTGCGGAAAGTATGAATTTCCTAACGGCGCCGGATCGGGAAATTCCCCACCCGGTTGATGCGGGGCGACCAACGGCAGGCCCGGCCAATGAACGCGGCTTCGCCCTGTCCTGCAGCGGAAGCGGCCGCCGAACCGACCGGGACCGCCGTCTGACCGATGCCGCTGCCCCGACCCAGACGCGCGAGCGGTCCGCTATCGCCGGTCCGCGCCGGCCTCAGGGCCGCCAGTTCGCGTTGTGATCCCAGAACGCGACACTGCGGCGATAGGCGTCGTGATCGAGGGGCACGCCGGAACCGCCCTCTTCGACTCCGAGCGCATTGCGCATCATGGTGATCGGGGCCATCGGGATTTCCTCGGGCTCGGCGGTATACAGACAGCCGACGATACCCCAGTCGGCGTCGATCGCCGTGCCTTCCTTCTCCATCTGCTCGCGGCTGTAGACGATCACCAGCAGGTAAGCGGCAAGCGGCGCTTCCACGCCCTCGAACCAGCGCACCAGCACCGGCAACTCGCGCTTGTTGCGCGCCTCGTATGTCGAGCGCAGCAGATGGCGGTTGCCGGCCGTGATCGGCACCGTCAGGCAGCGCGTCGAGGTCCAGTTGCGATGTACGTGCAGCTTGCAGAACGGCGCATAGCCGTCGAGCACCTTGAGCGGCGCGTGCTCGTTCAGATGGCGCTCGAAGCTTTCCGGTGTCGCGTCCTGGATCGCGTTTCTGCGGCGGTCTTTCGGAAACAGGCGGGCGCGCGCGAAGGGCGTGAGAACGATGGTCATGGCAGAGCAGAACCCGGTGCCGTCAGTCGATCGGCCGGACGCGGAATTTCCGGCCCTTGATCTTCGCTTCGCGCAGCCGCTTGAGCACGCGTTCGGCGAGCTTCTTCTCGATCGCGAAGTAGGTGCGTGTGTCGAAGCTGGTGATCTTGCCGACCGCCTCCTTGACGACACCGACCTCGTTGGTCAGCGCGCCGAGCAGATCGCCCGGGCGCAGCTTGTCGCGGCGGCCGCCGTCGACGCAGAGCGTGACGACATTGGCCGGCATCGGCCGATCCGGCAGCAGCGTCGCCGGCAGTTTTTCGATGTCGGCGCGGATCTGCAGATGATCTTCGATGTCGCGCACGCGCTCGTGTTCGCGCGGCGTGTACAGATGCAGCGCGATGCCGCTCTTGCCGGCGCGGCCGGTGCGACCGACACGATGCACATGCTGGTCCGGATCTTCCGGCAGTTCGTAACTGATGACGGCAGCCAGATCCTTGATGTCGAGGCCGCGCGCCGCGACGTCGGTCGCGACCAGTACCCGCGCGCTGCCGTTGGCGAATCGCACCAGCACTTCGTCGCGCTCGCGCTGTTCGATGTCGCCATGCAAACCCAGCACTTCGAAGCCACGCTTCTTGAGCTGTGCCTCGACGTCCCTGGCGTCATTGCGGGTGAAGCAGAACACCAGCGCCGACTCGGGACGATGCCGGCTGAGCAGATGCGCGAGCGCATCGATACGCCGTTCCGGTGCGACCTCGAAAAAGGTCTGCGTGACCTGCGCGCCACTGTCACCGGCCACGACGATCTCTTTGGGCTTCTTCTGCAGCTGGCGGCTGAGCCCGCGCACGGCATCCGGGAAGGTCGCCGAGAAGAACAGCGTCTGCCGCGCTTTCGGTGCGTGCTCGACGATCGCGCGGCTCTCGGCTTCGAAGTCGGCGCCAAGCATGCGATCGGCCTCGTCCAGCACCAGAACCTTCAGATCGGCCAGCTTGAGCATGCCGTCGTCCAGATGTTCGAGCACGCGCCCGGCCATGCCGACGACGATATGCGGATCATGCTCCAGCGACGCCAGCTGCGGCCGCTTGGCGATGCCGCCGCTGAGAATGCTGAGCTTGATATTGGGCATGAAGCGCGCGAGCGCACGAATTTCCCGCGCGACCTGATCCGCCAGCTCGCGCGTCGGGCACAGCACCATCGCCTGCGTCCTGCTCAGCGCTGGATCGATGCGCGACAGCAGGCCCAGGCCGTAGGCCGCGGTCTTGCCGCTGCCGGTCGGTCCCTGGCCGATGACATCGTGCCCTTCGAGCATCGGCGGCAGGGTCGCCGCCTGGATGGGGGTCATCTGCTTGAAGCCGAGCACGTCGATCGCCTGCAGCAGCGCGGGATTCAGCGACAGGCTGCTGAATGGCTGGCGGGACACGCTCTGGGACGCCGGATCTTGCACGCGGATACCTGCTGGTGGTGTCGCGCTGCGGGCGCGGGCCGAGGACTGGAGGTTTCAGGGGCGACAGCTTAGCGGGTACACGGACGACGCATCCCGTTCGGCAACCCGCCTCTCTTCAGTCCATGCGTGCGGACCGGCACCGATGGCCGAAATCGAAGGAGGCCGTCGCATCCGAGGAATCGGCTTGCGACGTCGCAGCGCAGCAAATGGCATGCATCGCGCTAGCTAATGCCGAAAATCGCACTGCCGCCCATGTCCCTCTCGCATTCGCCGTCGCGCAATCTGGTCAATGGCCTGCTGTTTCTGGCCGTGCTCGCGCCGATCGCCGTGCTGGCGTACATGCTGCTCGGCTGGAGCTTCGGCGACGCGCTGTACATGGTCGTGGTGACGATCTTCACGGTCGGCTACGAGGAAGTGCGGCCGATCGATACGCCGGAACTGCGCGCCGTCACGGTCGCGCTGATCGTGCTCGGTTGCACCGGGGTGATCTATCTCACCGGCGCGCTGGTGCAGTTCTTCACCTTGAGCCAGATTCAGCAGGTACTCGGGATCAAACGCATGAAAAGCGAAATCGATCAGCTGCAGGCCCACGTCATCGTCTGCGGTTTCGGTCGCATCGGCAACATGCTGACGCGCGAACTGAAGGCCGGCAAAACTCGCTTCGTGATCATCGAGCGCAGCGAACCGCGCGTCGCCGAGGCGCGTGATCTCGGTTACCTCTGGGTGCAGGGCGAGGCCACCGACGAAGCCGTGCTGAAAAGCGCCGGCATCGACCGCGCCGCGATTCTCGCGACCGTGCTGCCGGACGACGCGGCCAATGTCTTCATCACGCTCAGTGCGCGCAGCCTCAACAAGAATCTGCGCATCATCGCCCGCGGCGAACTGCCGACCACGGAAGGCAAGCTGCTGCATGCGGGCGCCAACGAGGTGGTGTTGCCGGCACATATCGGCGCCGAACGCATCGCCGAAATGATCCTGTTCCGGAACTCGACGACGCTGGTCCGCGGCTCCGAGCAGCGCAAGGGTTTCGAGCAGGATCTGCACGGCCTCGGCCTGGAACTGGAAGTCACCGCCGCCGCCGAAGGCAGCCCGTTCGTGGGCCTGTCGATCGCCGAGATCGAGCGCCGCGCCGGAGGCGCCTTCCTGATCGTCGCGCTCAATCGCCGCGACGGCAGCAGCCTCACACGCCCGCCGTCCGACGCCGTGATCGGCGCCGGCGACGGTGTGGTGGTGATCGGTCGCAGCGGCCGTGTACGCGCGCTCGACGCCTTCGCGCAAGCCGCCGATCTGTCCTAGGACCGCACCACCCGGTGCCGCTCAGCGCCCCGTGAATCTCGCTTCGCGCCGCTCGAGAAACGACTGCACGCCTTCCCGGGCGTCGTCGCTTTTCATGACCGTCACCATGTCGTCGAACAAGGTCGCGATCGCCGGCTTCTCGCCCTCCAGCGCCGCCAGGCGCGTCGCCTTCAGCAAGGCCTGCACGCCGAGCGGCGCGGCGGCCGCGATGCGTCCGGCGATCTCGCGCGCCTTCGCATATTGCTGGCCGGCCGGCACGACTTCCTGCACCAGCCCCAGACGATGCGACTCGGCGGCGGTCCAGGAATCGCCGGTCAGCAGATAGCGCTGCGCGTTGGCCCAGCCCATCTGCTGCGGCAGACGCAAGGTCGCCCCGCCGCAGGGATAGATGCCGCGCTTGACCTCAAGCATCGCGAAGCGGGTGTCGTCGGCTGCCACGCGCACGTCGGTGTTCAACATGATCTCGACGCCCCAGGTGTAGCAGTAGCCCTGCGCGGCAAACACGATCGGCTTGCGACAGCGCGGCCCCTTCAGGCAGAACGGATCGAAAGCCGGAGCCTGCAGCGGAAAGCCCTGTCCGCTGCCGAAGATCGGCGCCCACAGATCGAGTTCAACGCCCGCGGTGAAGTGCTTGCCCTCGGCATGCAGCACGCCGACACGCAATTCGGGGTCGCCGTCGAGCTCGGCGTAGGCAAGCCCGATGTCGTGGTACATCGCCGGCGACAGTGCATTGAGCTTTTCCGGGCGATTGATCTTGATATCGAGCACATGACCGTCGCGGCGGACTTCGATATGGGACACGGCAACTCCTCGTGATTGACGTGGCGCCACGATACAGGGCGCGCCCACGCAACGGGAGCCGCCGACCGGCCGCCACATGACTCGTTCGACGATTTCGCACGAGTTCGTCGGCTCCGTGGTACGGCAACCCGGAGCCCGGCGCCGACGATGCAGTCCACGGCAATCACGCCGGTTCACTGCAAAGGAGTCGTGTCATGAATCGTTACTCGAACAAGGCGGTGCTGGTCACCGGCGGCAGCAGCGGCATCGGCCTGGCCACCGCGCAGGCTTTCGCCAGGGAAGGCGCCCGCGTCGTCATCACCGGCCGCGACGAAGCCGCGCTCGCCGCGGCGCGTCGGCAGATCGGCGCCGACACGATCGCCGTCCGCAACGACGCCGCCGACTTCGCGTCGGCCGCATCGCTGGCTGAACGCATCGCGCAGGAAGGCATCAAGCTCGATGCCGTGTTCATCAACGCCGGCAGCGCGACGTTCGCCGACTTTGCGGACGTGACGCCAGCGCTGTGGGACAGCATCTTCAACGCCAACACCAAAGGTCCGTACTTCCAGCTGCAGGCACTGCTGCCGCATCTGAATGCCGGCGCGGCGATCGTCCTCAACGGCTCGATCAACGCCCGCATCGGCATGCCGCAGACCTCGGTCTACGCGGCGAGCAAGGCGGCACTGATCTCGCTGGCCAGGACGCTGTCGGCCGAGCTGCTGCCGCGCGGCATCCGCGTCAACGTCGTCAGCCCGGGTCCGGTGCGGACGCCGCTGTACGGCAAGCTCGGCCTCGACGCCGCAGCGCTGGAGGCCACTGCCGCGCAGATCCAGGGCCAGATCCCGCTCGGCCGCTTCGGCACCCCGGAAGAACTGGCGGCGACCGTGCTGCATCTGTCGGCGCCGGAATCGGCCTACATCGTCGGCACGGAAATCATTGCCGACGGTGGCATGAGCCAGCTCTGATCACGACTCGGCCGACAGCGGCGGGTGCGACCGCAGACCTTTCCCGCGACCGGGGCCGTGCACGGCATCGGTCGCACCCTCTCGCCGCATCTTGCCGACGCCGGAGGCCAGGGGCGACACCGGCGTCCGGACCCGCGCCCGCAACAGCGGCCCGAGCGCCTCATCCGCCGTGCACGGCGCGCGAATCCTGCGGCGTCTCGTCGCGCTCGTGCAGACCGTAATCACGCAAGACCTCGGCGACCCGCAACCGATAGTCGTCGAAGATCGTGAGCCGGCCCGCAGTCTGGACACGACGATGCGCTTCCAGCTGACGCCATTGCCGGACGGCCTGTTCGTCGCGCCAGAACGACAGCGACAGGAGCTTGCCGGGTGTCGTCAGACTCTCGAAGCGCTCGATCGAAATGAAGCCATCGATGCCGGCGAGCAGCGGTCGCAGTTGCGATGCCGCATCGAGATAGGCGCCAGCTTGCCCGCTACGCGGCTGCGCCTCGAAGATGACCGCGATCATGGACGGGCACCGACAGCGGGCACCCCGATGGTGCCGTCGACGTGCTCGAGAAAACTGCGCTCTTCACGCAGGATGAAGCGCCGCGACTGCGCCGTCATGAAATTGGCACGCCCTTCGGCATCACTACGCAGGCGCTGGCGGTAGGCTTCGTACGCGGCGAGGCTGTCGAATGTGATCAGACCCCAGGCGATGTCGTTGCTGCCTTCGTGCGGCAGGAAGTAGCCGACCAGCGTACCCCCGCAGCGCGGAATGATCCGTCCCCAACGCTCGGCGTACTCGCGAAACGCATCCCGCTGGAATGGATCGATCTGGTAGCGGATGAAACAGGTGATGGCCATGCCGGCTCCGGTCGGACCAGGCCACGATAGGCGCTTGTCGCACCCGAATGGTTCGCCTAGCATCGAATCATGAAGGATGGCCCCAATATCGTCGGCATCGCAGCGCTGATCGGCGATCACGCGCGGGCCGAGATGCTGACCGCCCTGATGGCCGGCCAGGCGCTGACCGCGACGGAACTGGCGACGGTCGCCGGCGTCACCAAACAGACCGCCAGTGCCCATCTCGCCAAGTTGCTCGATGCGCAGCTGCTTGCACTCGAGCGTCAGGGCCGGCACCGCTACTTCCGGCTGGCCGACCGCGATGTCGCGCAACTGCTGGAAAGCCTGATGGGCGTCGCCTATCGCGTCGGCGCGCTGCGCCTGCGTTCGAGTCCGCGCGAACCGGCGCTGCGCAAGGCGCGGATCTGCTACGACCATCTGGCCGGCGAACTCGGTGTGCTGATCTACGATGCGCTGATCGAGCGCAAGCTGCTGCACATGATCGACGAGCAGCCACAACTCGCGCCGGCCGGACAGCGCTTTTGCCGCGAACTCGGCATCGACATCGACGCATTGGCCGCGCAGCGGCGCCCGCTGTGCCGCGCCTGTCTGGACTGGAGCATGCGACGTCGGCATCTCGCCGGCACGCTCGGCGCGGCGCTCCTCGAGCGCTGCCTCACGCTGGGCTGGGCACGCCGTGTGCAAGGTTCGCGCGTCGTCAGTTTCAGCGTGCCGGGAGAACTGGCGCTGCGTCGCGAGTTCGGTGTCGCCGGCGGCTAGTGTCGCGAGTCGGAAATTCGCATGCGAAATCGACGGTCTTTTCGCGCCTGGCGGCGTTACGCCTCCTGGCCACATGACCCGACATGCCTCGGCGGGCTGCTTGGCCAGTCGCGAAAAATCCTCGCCGATTTCATCCGGCGCATGACACTGGATCGCGTGCTCCTTTGCCCGTGATGCATGCCTGCGCCGATCGGGGCCGGCGCGAAATCCTTCCCCGCGCCAACACCGCGAGCGCGTTCCGACCGCGCACATGGCACGCAGATTGCCGCTGAAAGGGCTGGCCGCCGAGGCGGCCCGGCGCTGCGCGCCGTCATGGACGCGTTACATGGAGGTCGAAATGAAGCATTACCGGATCGTGCTGGGCCTGGCCCTGCTGGCGGCGTCTTTCGAAGCGAGCGCCCTGCTCGAAGATCTCAATCACTTCGCGCTGAACAAGTCCGGAGCGAGTTGCAGCTTGCGTCTGGAGCCGGAGCGCGACGCCCTGAACATCACGTTCACGTCGCCGAACACCCTGGTCGTGCAATCAAGCTATGAATTCATCAGCGGCTCCGGCATCACCCTGAGCTTCGACGACGGCAGCACCGTGCAGTTGCAGGGTCAGCCCTCATCGAGCAGCCGGCAGATCATCGCCACCATTCCGGCCGACAAGATGGCCGGTTTCTCCAGCAGCCATCACGTCAAGATCGGCAGCGAATCGATCCGCGGTCCGCTGTTCCGCCGCATCGGGCTGAGCGATTTCGCTGCCGGCTACAGCGGCCTGCAGGGCTGCGCCACACCCTAGGGACGCCTCTGAACAGCCCGTCATCGCGAGGTCGCGAAGCGGCCGTGCCGATCCGGATGCAGCGTTTGCGCAGGCAGCCGCCGGATTGCGTCGTCGCCGCCGGCTCCTCGCCATGACGAAGCGGGTGATGGTTCAGACCTTGTCGGGGTCGCGGCCAGGCACGCTCCGGGCGTGGCCGGTTGTGCGCGACCGGCGGCAATATGGACCGCACAAAGACGAACGGGCCCTGACGGCCCGTTCGTCTCCTGCGCATGGCGATCAGCCCGCAACGTCGCGGCACTTCTCGTGATAGCTCACTTCCTGATCGGGAAAGTCCTTCTTCGCGATCCGGTTGCCGGCATAGGCGCCACCGACCGCACCGGCAGCTGTCGCGACATCCTTGCCGTGACCGCCGCCGATCTGATGGCCGATGACGCCGCCGGCGACGCCGCCGAGTATGGTCCCGGCGACCGAGTTGGTCCCGACATCCTTGTCGGTGACCACGCGCTCGTTCGTGCATTCGGTATGCGTACCCTTGTCGTCTTTGCCGACATGCGAAGCAAACACCATCGCCGAACCGGCGACGAGGACAACCGCGATACCACCTGCAATACCCGCAGCAACATTGTTCATGATGGAAACCCCTCTTTGCGAAAGCGCATCGCTGCGCCGTGCAACCACCGTAGTCAGGCGGCATGAATCACAACTGAGTCACGCTGTCAGCCGCGATTCAGGCCCCGCTGCGGTCGCGATCTGCATCCATCGGCGCTCTCGCGCGTATTGGCAGCAGCACCGTCAGGAGGTCCGCATGTTGGCTCGGCTCGGCATACTTTTCAGCGCAGTGTTCGCGGGTGGCTGCACGATTCATCAAGGACGCCCCGGCACGCCGCCGCCGCCACCGACGCACAGCGACTACCGGATCACGCGCGATGTGTCGTTCTCGCCGCCCGACTGGCCCCAGGAACTGAAGGCCGACATCTATCAGCCGAAGGGCCGCGGACCGTTTCCCGCGGTACTCGTGCTGTACGGTGGCGGCTGGGAACACGGCGACCGCAGACAACTGTCGTCGATCGCCCGGGATCTCGCGCGTCGCGGTTACGTTGCGGTCGCGAGTACCTATCGGCTCGCACCGGCCTACATTTTTCCGGCACAACTGCGCGACGTGCAGCTCGCAGTGCGCTGGATGCGGGCGCAGGCGGCGGATTACCGGATCGACGGCACGCGCATCGGTGTCTGGGGCTATTCGGCCGGCGCGCATCTGGCCGCGCTGCTCGGGGGCATCGGGCCGGGCGACGCGCTGTTCGATCCCGATGCAAGGGTCGGCGCCGTGGTCGCCGGCGGCACGCCCAGCGATCTGACGAAATTTCCCGGCGGTACGCTGGTACCGCAGTTCATCGGCGGTCCACGCAGCGAAAAGCTGGCCGAATACAAGGCCGCCTCGCCGATCAGCTATGTGAGCGCCGGCGATCCACCGGTGTTCCTCTACCACGGCGGCATGGATCGACTGGTGCCACCGGACCACGCCACCGACTACAAGGCCATGCTCGATGCCGCCGGCGTACCGGCCGAACTCGTGA
Source organism: Solimonas terrae (assembly GCF_011067135.1). Lineage (GTDB taxonomy): Bacteria > Pseudomonadota > Gammaproteobacteria > Nevskiales > Nevskiaceae > Solimonas > Solimonas terrae. Next base: position 66,718 of record NZ_JAAMOW010000002.1, on the reverse strand, counting down.
TCCTGCGCGGTCGCGGCCACATCACCGCGTTCCTGACCGACGGTGCGGCCGTGAAAGCAGGGCTCGTTTTTCTCGATCGTCATCTGCGCGACCGGCAGTAGCGCCCGAGCGACGTCGAGTCCCCGCAGCGCGGACCCGTCACGTAAAATTGGCGGATGAATCCTTTCATCATCATTGGCGCCCTGTTCGGGCTCGCCATCGGTGGCTGGTCCGGCGCGCTGATCGGTGCCCTGATCGCCTACATCCTCAAGCGGTCGGTCAAGGTCTCGGTGATCGGCGCCGCCACCCGGATCCAGTCGCAGTTCCTCGATTCGACGTTCGCGGTGATGGGGGCGATCTGCAAGGCCGACGGCCAGGTCACGCACGACGAGATCCGCGTCGCCGAAATGCTGTTCGATCGCCTGCATCTGAGCGGCACGGCGCGCGAATCGGCGAAGCAGGCCTTCAATCGCGGCAAGTCGCCGGGCTTCGATCTCGACGCCGAGGTGCAGCGCTTCGTGCTCGCCGCGCGCGGGCAGCGCGTCCTGCATCAGATGTTCCTGCAGGTGCAGCTGTCGGCGATCGCCGCGGATGGCGCCGCCCATCCGGCCGAACACGCGATGCTGATGCGCATCGCCCGCGGACTTGGTCTTTCCGATGCCGAAGTGCAGGCGCTCGAAGCGATGCTGCGCGGCGGCAGTGGTGCCGGCCGCGCGCCGACACAAAGCAGCATCGACGACGCCTATCGGGTGCTCGGCGTGCCGGCCAGCGCATCCGACGCCGACGTCAAGAAGGCCTATCGCCGCCTGATGAGCCAGAACCATCCGGACAAGCTGGCCGCCAAGGGCCTGCCGGAAAGCATGCGCGAGATGGCCGAGCAGAAGACGCGCGAGATCACCGCCGCGTACGAGCTGGTCGAGCGCACGCGCGCACGCTGAGAAAGGCGTGGTTCAGTGCGCTGCGGTGACGCGCCAGACGGTGTTGCCGACGTCGTCGGCGACCAGCAGGGCGCCGGAATTGTCGATCGCCACGCCGACCGGCCGGCCATGGGCCTGACCGGCCCCGCTGAGAAAACCGCCCAGCACATCGATCGGCGCGCCATTCGGCATGCCGTCGCGGAACGGCACGAAGATCACCTTGTAGCCGCTGCGCGGCCGGCGATTCCAGGAGCCGTGCTGGCCGACGAACATGCCTTGCCCATACATCGCCGGCAGGCTGTTGCCTTGCGCGGCACACAGACCCAGCGACGCCGTGTGCGGACCGAGCGCGTAATCGGGCACGATCGCCTCGGCCACCAGATCCGGCCGCTGCGGCTGCACGCGCGCATCGACGTGCCGGCCGAAATAACTGTACGGCCAGCCGTAGAAGCCGCCGTCCTGCACCGACGTCATGTAGTCGGGCACGAGATCGCTGCCGAGCCCGTCGCGCTCGTTGACGGCGACCCACAGCTTGCCGCTGACCGGCTCCCAGGCCATGCCGTTCGGGTTGCGCAGACCGGTCGCGAATACGCGATGCGCGCCGCTGGCGACATCGACCTCCCAGATCGCTGCACGGCCGGCCTCGGCGGCCATGCCGTTCTCGGCGATATTGCTGTTCGAGCCGACCGTGACGTACAGCTTGCGGCCATCCGCGCTGGCGATCAGGTTCCTGGTCCAGTGATGATTGATCCGACCGGCCGGCAGCTCGACGAGTGCGCGCGGCGCCGCGCTGATCCGCGTCTCGCCGTCGCGATACGGAAACGCCAGCACGGCGTCGGTGTCGGCGACGTACAGCGTGCTGCCGACCATCGCCATGCCGAGCGGTGCATCGAGATTGTCGATGAACACCGTGCGCCGATCGACGATGCCGTCGCCATCGCGATCACGCAGCAGCGTGATGCGACTGTCGCCGTCGCCGATCGCCCCGGCGCGCCTCATCACCCACTTCGTGACCCGGGCCTTGATGCCGCTGCCGTCGTCCGGCTGCGCCGGCGCATGGGTTTCGGCGACCAGCACATCGCCGTTCGGCAACACGTACAACCAGCGTGGATGCCCGAGCCCGCTCGCAAACGCAGCGACCTCGAGGCCGCGCGGCGCGACCGGTTTGCCGCCATCGGGCCAGCCGATCGCCTGCGCGACGTCGACCGTCGGAATCACGGAGCGGTCCGCCGGCGGCAGTTTCGGCTGCGGACCGCTGCCCTCTTCCACCGTCAGCCGTGCCGTGTTGCCGCAGGCCGCGAGAGTGACGATCAGCAGGAGCGCAGACCGGCGCGGCCAACTCATCGGCAGACTCCGGACTTCAGGGAAGCCAAGGATGCGGCGGCACGCCGGCCGCGCTTCAGTGCAGGGCGCCGGGACTGATGCGTCGCACGCGACCGCTGTCCGCATCGACGATCAACTGGAAACCGTCGCCGAGATGTCCGGCGACCGCCGATCCGGAAACGACCCACAACCGGTTGCGACGATACGATCGGAACGGCGCCTGGATGGCGACCTGCTCGGCGCCATAGCGCTGCGCCCACACGCTGCGCGCCATCTCGATCGCCGCGCGGCCGTCGGCGACCGGCCCGAGCGGCGCGATGTCGGTCACGATCTCCTCGTCGCCGACACCGGCCAGTGTCCTTTCTGCCCAGGGCTTCCACTCGGCATCGGCGACCGGCGTCTGATGCTGCTGACGCAGATGCAGATCGTAGGGTGGCGGATACGAGGTCGGCAGCGGCACGGCACGCGCGCCGAGCAGACCGTTGAGCGTCTCGCGAACCTTGCGCGCGACTTCGATCGGCGAGCTGCTGTTGCCGGGCCGCGTGTAGACGATGCGATTGTCGCCGTCGACGACGACCAGCCACGGCGTGCGGACAATGCCGTAGCTGTCGATCAGGGCGTCACCGTTGAGCAGCAGCGGAAAGCTCAGGCCGCGATCCTTCATCGCCTGCACGGGATCGCCGGTTTCCTTGATGTTGATGGTCCAGACGTGCACGCCGGCATCGCGGTAGTCGTTCCAGATGTCCTGCACATAGGGTTGCAGCGCACGGCTGTAGGGGCACCACGACGGCCAGAACAGCAGCACCGACGGCTGGTGCCGGGCGTCTTCCGGAAACTGCACGCTGGTGCCGTCCGGGGTCTGCAAATGCCAGGCCGGCGCGAAATCCGGCGCAGCCTGAGACACCGGCATCAGAAACGCGAGCATGAACCCCAGAACCGCGATACCGGCACGTGTACGCATCATCCCTGCTCCCCTTCCTGCGGCGTCGGCCCAAGCGACGGACACGGCAAGGATAGGCGCGCCAACCGAGCGCGAGATGAACGCGGCACGCAGGCACACTAGAAAATGCCGTCGTCGAGATCGTCGATCGGCAGGTCCAGCTGCTCGGGGCGCGCCCAGCCGAGCTTGCCGGTGCTCAGCACCAGCACCTGCTGGCGCCACGAATACTGACCGTGACTCGGCCCCATCAGCTTGAGCTTGGACAGTACCAGCACCGGCTTGCCGCGCAGGGCACGGTGCTGCGCCTGCAGGCTCGCGCGCGGGTGGAAGCGCAGGCGGATGCCGATCGGCCACTGGCTGGCAGGACGGGCGGGGGCTACAGCGGCGGTCGGCTCTTTCATGGCACTCGGGGCTCGCAATCGTGACTCGATTGTCCGATGCGGGCGCGCCGCCGCCATCTGGGGCCGCCCCGACGCCGCTGTCAGCAAGCACTGACAGCAGGCGTAGGACACCGTGCGCCGGGCTCCGTTATGCTCGGGGCTCCCCCGTCATCGACATCGTCGTCATGGCCGACATCATCAATCTCAACAAGCATCGCAAGCAGAAGGAACGCGCCGAAGCCGAGCGCCTCGCCGCCGACAACCGCGTGCGCTTTGGTCGCAGCAAGGCCGAGCGGCAGAAGGATGCTGCGGAGACCGAAGCCGCGAAACACCGGCTCGATCAGCTGCGTCTCGAATCCGACGACGAGTCCTGAACACGGCCGCTGCGCGAAGACGCCTGGCGCGGTGCGAGCGCTCAGGATACCGCCGAGGTGCCGCTCAGCACCCGCAGCCGCTGGCGCCAGTCCGGCGCGGCACGCAGGTCGCCGAACAGCGCCTGCCATTCGAGGAACACAATGCGCAGCGGGTTGTAGCTCGCCGTCTGGCCGATCACGCCGAAGCGCAGGTCGACCTCGTCGCCGGCGGCGGCGAAAGTGCCGAACAGATGGTCCCAGATGATCAGGATGCCGCCGAAATTGCGATCGACCAGCCCCTCGTTGATCGCGTGATGCACGCGGTGGTGCGCTGGCGTGTTGAAGACCCGTTCCAGCACGCCGAGCCGACCGATCAGGCGGCTGTGCAGCAGGAACTGGTACGCCAGATTCAAGGCGAATGCCGCCAATACCAGAACCGGCGGAACGCCGAGTGCGACCGGCAGCAGCAGGAACAGCCAGGAACCCGACAGCAGCTCGGTCCAGCCGAGCCGATAGGCCGCCGACAGATTCATCTGCGTCGACGAGTGATGCACGCCGTGCGTTGCCCACATCCAGCGCAATCGGTGACTGCAACGGTGAAACACGTAGTAGATGAAATCGACGGCAATCACCAGCGCCGCGAACGCCAGCGGACCCTGCACTTCGATGTGCGCCACGCGGTGCGCATAGACCCAGGCGAACACCGGCGCCAGCAGCAGCGCATTGAGCGGACGGACCAGCGCATTGCCCGCGGCGATTGCCATCGACGTGCCGCTTTCGCGCCAGTCGTATCCACTGCGCCGCCGCCACGCGAGCCAGGCGACTTCGGCCAGCGCCAGCCCGATCAGTGCCAGCAGCATGAAGGGATGCCGCTGCGCGGTACCGCTGAAGGTTTCAGGCATCGCTGATCTCGATGACGCGCTTGTGTGGAAGCCCGCGCCCGGCGACATCGTCGGGCGCGGGCCGGGACTCAGTGCGTGCGTTCCACATCGCGAACCACGGTGCCGCCATTCGGACCGGTCCTGCTGACCTCGGCCGAGTAGGCGCCGGTGGCAGGGTCATAGCCGCGTGTCGCCGAACGCGACGCCGTGGCGCCGTCGGGCCCGGTCACGCTGCGCGAGCGACTGACGCTGCCGGCATCGATCGTGGTCTGGCCACCGCGACTGTAAGTTGCGCCGTTCGGGCCGGTCGCCGTCACGCTGCGATAGGCGCTGCCGCTCGCTGCGTCATAGCCGCGCTCGGCCTCGCGCTTGCCGCCGTTCGGACCTTGCTGCGTGCGCGTGACATCGCGATAGCCGGGACCGGCCTGCACGTTCGCGCTGCGATGGACGGCATTGCCGTTCGGCCCGGTGCGCGAAACCGAGCGGCTGCGCTCGCGCGCTTCGGCCTGCAGCGGCATCGCAAAGCTCAGCGCCAGGGTCGCGATCGCGGCGGCCGTGAGCAGGCTGCGCGGCGTGATGTCGAGTGTCTTCATGGGGGAACTCCTGTGTGGAACAGCGGGGGATGGATTGCGGAACCTGGGGCCGGGCCGGCGCCTACTGCTGCTTGCGCATGGCGAGGAAACGCTGGCGCAGTTCGGCGCGCGTCAGCTTGCCGTCGCCATCGGTGTCGGCCGCGTCGAACATCTCCATGCGCGCGCCGACGAACTCGTCTTCGCTGATCTGGCCATCGTGATTGCGATCGAGTCTGGCGAATTCGGACTTCAGCGCCGCCTGCGCTTCGTCGCGACTGATCGCACCGTCGCCGTCGGTGTCGACCGCTTTCATGCGGCCGGGGCCGAACGTGTCCTGCGCGAACGCAGGGCCGGCCAGCAAGCCCATGCCGGCGACAACGGCCAGAACCACAACATGCTTTTTCATCGGAACTCTCGCTCGTCGGCGCCGGATTGGTGCCAGTGCGTGCAGCTTGCCTGCCGCGCGGCGCGCGTCGGTGTCTGCACGATGGCCCTGTGTGACGGCGTGTAACAAGGCTGCGTTCTGCGCACTTGCTCGGCTATAAAGATCGCCACACGGACAGGGACGCAAGCACAGATGGAGATCAGCCACCGCATCGTGATCGTCGAGGATGACCGTGAGATCGGTCCTCTGGTGCGCGAGCTGCTGGTTCGCGACGGTTATGCCGCCGAGTGGGCGCGCTCCGGCAGCGAACTCGACGCCGCGCTGGTCCGCGAACGCGTCGATCTGGTCGTGCTCGACCTGATGCTGCCCGGCGAGGACGGTCTGTCGATCTGTCGCCGGCTGCGCGCAGCGGCAGCGAACCTGCCGATCGTGATGCTGACGGCGAAGGGTGAGGACCTCGATCGCATCATCGGCCTGGAACTCGGCGCCGACGACTATCTGGCCAAGCCGTTCAACCCGCGCGAACTGCTGGCGCGGATTCGCGCCGTGCTGCGGCGTGCGGCACCAGCCAGCTCGCTCGGCCCCGCCGGCCATGAGCGCCTGCGCTTCGCGCAGTACGTGTTCGATCTCGCGGCGCGGCGTCTGACCCACGACGACGGCCATGAGATCGACCTCTCGGCGGGCGACTACGATCTGCTGGCGATGTTCGTGCGCCATCCGCAACGCGTGCTGTCACGCGAACAGATCATGGAGTTCACCAGGCGCCGCAGCTGGGAAGTCTACGATCGCTCGATCGACATCGCCGCCTCGCGCCTGCGCCGCAAGATCGAAGCCGATCCCGCGCGACCGGCGCTGATCAAGACTGTGCGCAATGGCGGCTACCTGTTCGCCGTCGGCGTCGAGCGTCTCGCATGATCGGTCTGGCGCTGCGCATCGCGGCGCTGATGGTCGCCACCCTGCTGCTGGTGACGATGACGATCCTCGGCGCGTTCTACCTGCAGGGCGTCGACGACAGCGGCGAGCGACGCGCACCGTTGCCGCAACGGATCGACGCGATCGTCTGGCTGCTCGAACACACTGCAGCGAGCGATGCCACGAAGGTGCTGCATGCCGCCTCGACAACCGACTTTCAGCTCGCGCTGCGTGCCGGTCCGCTGGCCATGTCCGGCGACGCATCCGAACTGCCGCGTGTCGCGCGGGTGCTGCAACACAGCCTCGGTCCGGAGCCGCACCGCATCTGGGTCGGCGTCGGTGACGAGCGTGAACCGCGCCGTCGCAGCCTGCGTTCCGTGTTCGGCCGCGACGGGATGGGCGGCGGTCAGCCGCTGCACATCGCCGTCGAACTGCGCGACGGCCGCGTGCTCGACATCGACGTGCGCGGCGTCGCACTGCGCCGCGTGCTCGGCCGGCCCTTCGCGCTGGCGGTTCTGCTGCTGGTCGGCGCGATCGGTCTGGCCGCGCTGTGGGCGCTGCGCAGCCAGCTGCGCCCGATCGAGGCGCTGGCCCGTGAAGTCGAACGCGTCGGCACGGCCGCCGAAGGGCCGCCGCTACCCGAACGCGGCGCGCGCGAAGTGCGCCAGCTGGTCGGCGCCTTCAATCGCATGCGCGAACGCATTCACCTGCTGATCGAAGGCCGGACCCGCATGCTCGCCGCCATCAGTCACGATCTCGGCACGTATCTGACGCGCTTGCGGCTGCGCATCGAGCTGATCGAAGACCCCGGGCAGCGCGCCAGGGCGGAACGCGATCTCGGCGACATGCAGTTGCTGCTGCGCGACAGTCTTGCGCTGGCGCGTGCCGATCAGCGAACCGAACATCGCGAACAGGTCGATCTGGTCGCGCTGGCCAGGCGCGAATGCGACGAGCGGCGCGCCGGCGGCACCGCGGTCCCGCTCGACGCGCCTGCCGAACTGTCGATACGCGGCGACGCGGTGGCGCTCGCACGCGTGCTCGGCAATCTGGTCGGCAACGCCGTCAGGTACGCCGGCCATGCCGAACTGCGCATCGCCCGCGATGCCGGCTTTGCCGAGATCACGGTCGATGATCGCGGGCCGGGGATACCGGCCGCCGAACGCGAGGCGGTGCTGGAACCGTTCTACCGGCGCGACACCGCGCGCAATCTCGACGACGGCGGTTCCGGGCTGGGTCTGGCGATCGTCGCCGACATCGTGCGCCGCCACGGCGGCGAGCTGCGACTGGAAGACCGGCCCGGCGGCGGCCTGCGCGTGCGGGTGCGCCTGCCGGTCGCGACAGATCGCGGGCAATAAAAAACCGCGGCCGTAGCCGCGGTTCTTTTTACTGCTTTACCAGCTTAGAGCGGGCGAATCTGCGTTGCCTGCATGCCCTTCGGGCCGCGGGCAGCCTTGTACTCGACGCGCTGGCCTTCGGCGAGGGTCTTGAAGCCCGTGCCCTGGATTTCCTTGAAGTGGGCAAAGAGGTCTTCGCCGCCTTCGCTCGGCGTGATGAAGCCGAAGCCCTTGGCGTCGTTGAACCACTTCACGGTGCCGGTGGAAACATTGCTCATGGATACATTCCTTTAAACGTTGATAAAAGCGGGCTACGACCCGCCCGTAGGGTTGCAAACGGTCAAGAGGAACGCATCGGGTATTTCGTCCATCCGGTTGAAAGGATGGCTACCAACGGATAACTCTGCTTGAGGCGACTGCGGAGCGCACACTACGCGATCACAAGTCATTTGTCGAATATCGCCTATAAACCCGCACTTGCGGCCGGATTCTCGCCCGCCCGCGGACCCGCTGGCGAGTCGCGGATGCGGCACGCGATCCGGCTTCAGTTGGTACGTCGCTCGGCATCGACACCCAGCAGTTCGGCCACCGCCCGCAGACTGTCGATCCGCTCGCAGACCGCCATCACGACCATCATGATCGGAATGCCGAGCAGCAGGCCGGGCACGCCCCACAGCCAGTCCCAGAGCAGCAGGGTGACGAAGGTCGCGACCGCATTGATCCGCCCCACCCGTTCGGTCAGCCACGGTACGACGCCAAGGCCGATCACACCGGCAATCGCCAGTGCACCGCCGGCAACCAGCAGCGTGCTCTGCACATCGCCGAACTGCAGATAGGCGAACATCGCCGACAGCGCGACCACGAACGTGGCGCCGATGTACGGCACCAGATGCAGGATTGCCGCCGCGACACCCCAGAACACCGCGTTGTCGAGGCCGATCACGGCGAAGAACAGGCCGGTGCCGATGCCGACCAGCGCGCTGGTTCCGAGCTGGATCAGCAGATAGCGCTGCATCTGCAGATCGATTTCGTCGAGGATCTGCACCGTCAGTTTCTTCTCGCTCAGCGTCGCGCCGCTGATCCGGACCAGCTTGCGCTTGAACGAATGTCCGGAGACCAGCAGGAAATAGCTCAGCGCCAGTACCACGACCGCTTCGCCCAGCCCCTTCAGGGTTGCGCCGGTGGCCGACCACAGATGATCCTTGAGGCTCGGCACGGCGCTGCTCGAAGGCACATCGTGCGCCGGCGCGGAACTCGCCGCCCGCTGCAGCGCATCGGCGGCGCTGGTCAGCTTGCGGATCGCACCCGTCTTGTCGAGCGCGGTGCTGTGCAGCAGCCGCCCGAGCCGCTGGGTCGCAGTCGGAATCGTGTCGAGAATCGCCGAAACCCGCGGCTGCAGTTCGACGGCGCCAAAACCGATGATCGAGACCACCAGCACCAGAGCCAGTCCGGCACCGAGCGCTTCCGGAATCCGCAGGCGCCGCCTGAGCGTCGACACCAGCGGCATCAACACATAGCTCAGCGACATCGAGAGCGTGATCGGCACGAGCACGTCGGCAGCCAGTTTCAGTGCCGCCACACAGGCCAGCACCGCAAGCACCGCGAGGGCGGCACTGCGCAGATCGAGCGTGCCGCGCAGGGACGTCGCGGCCGTGGTGGTGACGGGCCCTGCGTTCTCGCCTGCACTGTCGAACACGTCGCTTCCCTGCGTCGCCGACCTCCTTGTCGGCCCGTGTCACAGGAAACGCCAGCACGGCTGTCGCGGGCCTGAACCGGCCCGTCGCAGCCGCCCTAGCCTGCGGTGCGTTGCGGCAGACGCAATTCGGTGACGATCACGCTGATCACGATCAGCAGGCCACCGGCAAAACCGCTGACACCGAGCTGATCGCCGACGAACACACCGACCAGCGCCGCCCACACCGGCTCCAGCGCATAGATCACCGTCGCGCGCGTCGCCGGCACCGTGCGCTGCGCCCAGGTCAGGGCCAGCTGGATGAAGGCGCTGATCAGCGCCATCGCGCCCAGGCAAGCCAGGTATGTACTGCTGAAGACCGGTGCCGGTTCACGGCACAGCAGCGCGGCCAGCGACGACAGCACGGCAACCGTGGCCAACTGCAGCAGCGCCAGACGCCGAAGGTTGCCGCGATTGGCATAGCGGCTGATCAGCAGGATCTCGAACGCCATCGCCAGTGCGCCGACCATCGTCACGATCGCGCCATGCCCGACGATCAGGCTCGCACCGTCCGGCTTCGAGAGCAGCAGCATGCCGACGCAGGCCAGCACGATGCCGATCCAGGCGAGCAGGCGCGGCAGCGTGCGGAACAGCACGATCTGCAGCAGCGGCACCATCGGCACGTACATCGCGGTGTAGAACGCCGACGCGCTGCTGGAGATTTCACGCAGGCCGACGGTCTGCAAGCCATAGCCGAAGAACACGGCCGTGCCGATCAGGATGCCGCCGCGGATTTCGCTGGCGGTGAAGCCGCGCAAGGCGCGCCAGCTGACCAGACCCAGCAGCACTGCCGCCAGTCCGAAACGCAGCGCAACGAACGTGAACGGTCCGCTCCACTGCAGCGCGGTCTTGACGACGATGAAGGTGCCGCCCCAGACCGCGGTGACCGCAATCAGCAGCAGGTCCGGCGTCAGGCTGCGCGGCGAATTCGATGGAATCACTTCAGCATGCATGCGCGCAGGTCCAGCACGGAAAACCGCAGCCCGGAAACACGATAGCCGCCCGGAGGCGGCTATCGGTCGAATCAGGTGGCTCCGCGAGTTGGACTCGAACCAACGACCCAGTGATTAACAGTCACTTGCTCTACCGACTGAGCTATCGCGGAACGGCAGGGGTGCGAATTCTAGTCAGGCGGTCGCAGCGATGCAATGTTTTTGGCCGCTGCGGTGCAAATGGAAAGGCCTCCGGGCTTGCGGAGGCCTTTTCACCACGGCGGAGACTCAGGCGAGCAGCGCCTTGATCCGCTCGACGCTGCCTTGCAGGACCTTGTCGCTGGTCGCGAACGACAGGCGGATATGACCCGGCGCGCCGAAGGCCGAACCCGGCACGACCGCAACCAGCGCCTTCTGCAGCAGGATTTCCGACAGCTCCAGATCATCCCTGGCGCCGAGCTTCGTCATCAGACCGTCGACATTCGGGAACGCGTAGAACGTGCCGTCCACCGGCAGACACTTCACGCCGGGAATCGTGTTGAGGTCGGCGACCAGCTGATCGTGACGACGCTTGAACGCCGTCACCATCTCCGTGACGCAGCCCTGATCGCCGAGCAGCGCCGCTTCGGCCGCGACCTGCGCGATCGAGTTCGGGTTCGAGGTCTGCTGCGACTGGATGTCCGCCATCGCAGTGATCAGCCTGGCCGGACCCGCCGCCCAGCCCAGACGCCAGCCGGTCATCGAATAGGTTTTCGACACGGCATGGATGATCACCGTGCGGTCATACAGATCCGGACAGGCATTGATGATGTTGCTGTACGGCTCCGCGGTCCACAGGATCTTCTCGTACATGTCGTCGGTGGCGATGACGATCTGCGGATGCTTGCGCAGCACCTCGCCGAGTGCGGTCAACTCGGCCTTCGAATAGGCCATGCCCGACGGGTTCGACGGCGAGTTCAGCCACAGCATGCGGGTGCGCGGCGTGATCGCCCGTTCCAGCTGCTCGGGCGTGATCTTGAAGCGGGTCGCGTCGGTCGTGTACATGAACACCGGCGTGGCGTCGGCGAGCAGCACCATGTCCGGATATGAGACCCAGAACGGCGCCGGAATCAGGACTTCGTCGGTCGCGTTCAGCAGCGCCTGGCAAAGGTTGTAGCAGACCTGCTTGCCGCCGGTGCCGGCGACGATCTGGTTCGGCTTGTAGTCCAGCGCGTTGTCGCGCTGCATCTTGGTGATGATCGCCTTCTTCAGAGCCGGCGTGCCGCCGACCGCCGTGTACTTGGTCACGCCACGCTTGATCGCATCGATGGCCGCATCCTTGATGTGCTGCGGCGTATCGAAATCCGGCTCGCCCGCGGAGAGCGAGTAGACATCCTTGCCCTGCGCCTTGAGTTCGGCGGCCTTGGCGGTGACGGCGAGCGTCGGCGACGGCTTGATGCGGCCGACACGCTGCGCAAGTGACAGTTCCACGGTGATCATGCTCCGGTCTTGAGTGCCGCTGAAACGGCTGAAAACGCGGCGCAGGATGATACTGGAAACCCCCAGCCGCGCCCACCGAAACCGCGATGCATCACGCAAAATCGCTAGAATCGCGGCCCGTTTTCACGGCTTTCCCGCATGACGCTCCTCGCGCTCAAGAACATCAGCCTGCGTTTCGGCGGTCCGCCGCTGCTCGACGGCGTCAATTTCGCGATCGAGCGCGGCGAACGCGTCTGTCTGCTGGGTCGCAACGGCGAAGGCAAATCGACGCTGATGCGGATTGTCACCGGCCAGCAGCAGGCCGACGACGGCGACGTCATGCGCAGCCAGGGGCTGCGCATCGCGGAAATGCCGCAGGACGTGCCCAAGGGCCTGTCCGGCACGGTGCGCGAGGTGATCGCCAGCGGCGGCGGCAAGGTCGGCGCGGCGCTCGCCGAGTACCACCACCTGTTGCACGAGAATCCGGACGACCTCGACCGGCTCGGCAGCCTGCAGCAGATTCTCGACACGCAGAACGGCTGGGCGCTCGACGCCCGCATCGATGCACTGGTCGCCAAGCTGGATCTGCCCGCCGATACCGATTTCAACGCCCTGTCCGGCGGCCTCAAGCGCCGCGCCCTGCTCGGCCGCGCGCTGGCGCTGGAACCGGAACTGTTGCTGCTCGACGAGCCGACCAATCACCTCGATCTGGATTCGATCGCATGGATCGAGAACTTTCTCGCCGACTGGGACGGCGCGTTGCTGTTCATCACGCATGACCGCTCGTTCCTGCGGCGCCTGGCAACGCGCATCGCAGAACTCGATCGCGGCCAGCTGACGAGCTGGCCCGGTGACTACGACAACTACCTGCGCCGTCGCGAGGAACGCCTGCACGCTGAGGCGCAGGAAGTCGCACTGTTCGACAAGAAGCTCGCGCAGGAAGAAGCCTGGATTCGCAAGGGCATCGAGGCGCGCCGCACGCGCGACATGGGCCGCGTCAAGCGCCTCTACGAAATGCGCGAGCAGTACGCGCAGCGCCGCAATCTGCAGGGAACGGCGCAGTTCACAGTGCAGGACGCGGAACGCTCCGGCAAGCTGGTCGCTGAGGCGAAGAACCTGAGTTATGCAGCCGGCGGCAAGACCATCGCGCGGAATTTTTCGACCACGGTGCTGCGCGGCGACAAGATCGGCATCATCGGTCCGAACGGCGTCGGCAAGACCACGTTGCTGCGTCTGCTGCTCGGCCAGTTGCACGCGGACAGCGGCGAGGTGCGCACCGGCAGCAATCTCGAAATCGCCTGGTTCGATCAGCTGCGCTCGACGCTCGACGAAAGGAAGACCGTCTGGGAAAACATTGCCGGCGGCAAGGAATACGTGGAGCTCGGCGGCGCGCGCAAGCACGTCATGAGCTACCTGCAGGAATTCCTGTTCACACCGGACCGCGCGCGCAGCCCCACGCATGTGCTGTCCGGCGGGGAGCGCTCGCGCCTGCTGCTCGCGCAGCTGTTCTCGCAGCCGGCGAATCTACTGGTGCTCGACGAACCGACCAACGATCTGGATGTCGAGACGCTCGATCTGCTCGAAGAACTGATCGTCGATTTTGCCGGCACCGTGCTGGTGGTGTCGCACGATCGTGCATTCCTCAACAACGTCGTCATGCGCACACTGGCCTTCGAGGGCGACGGCCGCATCGGCGAATACATCGGTGGCTACGACGACTGGCTGCGCCAGCGCCCCGTGGCCACGGCCAGACCGGCAGCGGGCACCAAGCCGAAACCGGCGGCCGTGCCCGTCGTCGCCACGGCACCGGCGTCGAAGTCGCCGCTCGACAGCAAGCAGAAGCGCGAGCTGGCCGAGCTGCCCGGCAAGATCGAGAAGCTGGAAGCCGAGCAGGAAGCGCTGGGACTGAAGCTGGCCACGCTGTATGCGAGCGATCCGGGCAAGGCGGTCGAAACGCAGAAAGCCCTCAGCGCGATCGAGCAGACCCTGGCCACCGCCTACGCGCGCTGGGAGTCGCTGGAAAGCCTGCGCGACGCCTGATCGCCACGTTCAGGGCGCGGCTTTCGGCAGCGCCGCTGCCGGCGATGGCAGGCCGGCGCCGATGATGGCCGTGCCGCCGTCTGCGGTCGCTGCGACCACGCCGTTTTCCGGTACGGCAACGCCCTGCGCGGCGGCATCGCCCGCGTCGTCCGTTTCCTTGCCGTCGGTGTCGCGATTCATGACCACGATGCTGATGCGGCGGTTGGTCGGATCGTCCGGGTGCGCCTTGTCGAACAGCACCGTCGAAGCCAGGCCGACGATGCGATCGATCTTGTCTTCGGACATGCCGCCGGCGATCAGCGCACGTCGCGCCGCATTGGCACGATCGGTCGACAGCTCCCAGTTCGTGTAGCCGGCGGCGTTGCCGTATTGCGTGACATCGGTGTGCCCGGAAATGCTGATGTGGTTCGGCACCGTGTCGATGAACTTGGCCAGCTCGGCGAGGATCACCGTCGTGTAGGGCTTGAGCGTGGCGCCGCCGAGATCGAACATCGGCCGATTCTGCTGGTCGACGATCTGGATGCGCAGACCTTCCTTCGTCAGATCGAGCAGCAGCTGGTCCTTGAACGGCTGCAGCGTCTGGCTGTTGCGGATCGCCTCCAGCAGATCCTGGCGCAGGGCTTCGAGGCGTTGGCGGTCGATCGCGCGCGCGGCCTTCTCGATGTCCTTCGGCATCGCCGGCGTGCGCGGTTCGCGCGCCTCGTCCGGTTTCGGCCGATTCATCGTGCCGTTGAGGTCGATCACCGAATCGGCGGAGCCGCCCGGCCCGTTCGCGCCCGGCGCCGGTTTCTGCGCCTCGCCGACCGTCGCACTGGGATTGTTGAAGTAGTCCGAGATCGCCGCGCGTTGCTGCTTGTCGCTGATGCCGACGATCCACATGACCATGAAAAACGCCATCATCGCCGTCACGAAATCGGCATACGCCACCTTCCAGGCGCCGCCGTGATGGCCGGCGGCGGCGACCTTCTTGATGCGGCGGATGATGATTTCGGCGCTGTCACCGGCCACGGCGGATCACCGGCTGCCTTTCAAGTGACTCTCGAGTTCGGCAAACGGCGGCCGCATGCGCGCGTTCAGCGACTTGCGTGCGAACTCGATCGCGACGATCGGGTTGTAGCCGCGCAGGCTGGCCAGCAGTCCCGCCTTCACGCATTCGAACGCGCGGCTGTCTTCGATCACCCGCCCCTCGATCGCTGCCGCCAGCGGCCCGATGAAGCCGTATGCCAGCAGGATGCCGAGAAAGGTGCCGACCAGCGCCGCCGCCACATGGTGACCGATCTCGTTGACCGGACCGTCGAGCGAGCCCATGGTGATGACGATGCCGAGAACCGCGGCGACGATGCCGAAGCCCGGCAGGCCGTCGGCGGCCTTCTGCAAGGCGTGCGCCGGCGCCAGCGCCTCGTGATGATGGGTTTCCAGTTCGAGTTCCAGCAGCGGCTCGAGCTCGTGCGGGTTGATGTTGCCGCCGATCATCAGGCGCAGGCAGTCGGTCATGAACTCCAGCAGGTGATGGTCGGCCAGCATTTCCGGGTATTTCGCGAACAGTTCGCTGCCTGACGGATTATCGACGTCGTCCTCAAGCGACATCACGCCGGACTTGCGGATCTTGCTGAGCACGTCGTAGAGCAGCGACAGGATCGCCAGATACTGCGGCTTGCCGTATTTGGGGCCCTTGAGGATCGAGAGACAGCTCCTGAAGGTTTCCTTGACGACGCCCATCGAATTCGACGCGAGGTAGGCGCCGAGCGCCGACCCGCCGATGATGAGCAGTTCGAACGGCTGCCACAGTGCGCCGAGATGGCCCTTCGAGGCCATGAAGCCGCCGATCACGCTGAGCAGGACGAGTAGGGAGCCGATGATCGGCAGCATGTCGAAATCCGTCTGGAAGGCACTGCGACGCCAGGCGGCCGCATCTCCCCTTTATTGGCCGACGAGCGAAAAACTTGACCCCTCCGACCCCGACAGGGGTGACGTTCGTCGGCCGACAGCGATGATCCCGACCCTGCAGTACTCTATGCCGCCCCCTTTGATACCGGACCCACCGGCCCCAGATTCTTGCCATGCAGGAAGCCCCCCGCGACGCGCTGAAAGACCGCCGGCTCAAGGAGCGCGACGCCGGTCTGTTCCAGATGAAGGCCGAATGGTCGCCGGCCGGTGATCAGCCGACGGCGATCGCCACGCTCGCCGAAAACCTGCGCGACGGCCTTGCCCACCAGACGCTGCTCGGCGTCACCGGCTCCGGCAAGACCTTCACGATCGCCAACGTCATCCAGCAGCTGCAGCGGCCGGCGCTGATCATGGCGCCGAACAAGACGCTGGCGGCGCAGCTGTACGGCGAGTTCCGCGAGTTCTTTCCGAACAATGCGGTCGAGTACTTCGTCTCGTACTACGACTACTACCAGCCGGAAGCCTATGTGCCGAGCACGGACACCTTCATCGAGAAGGACAGCTCGATCAACGAGCACATCGAGCAGATGCGCCTGTCGGCAACCAAGGCGCTGATGACGCGTCGCGACGCGATCATCGTCGCGTCGGTGTCGGCGATCTACGGCCTCGGCGATCCGGAGCAGTACTTCCAGATGGTGCTGCATCTGATCAAGGGCGAGCGCCTGCCGCAACGCGAGCTGATCCGCCAGCTGACGTCGATGCAGTACGTGCGCAACGAGGTCACGCTCGAACGCGGCACCTACCGCGTGCGCGGTGATGTCATCGATATCCATCCGGCGGAGAACGACGCGGCGGCCATCCGTGTCGAACTGTTCGACGACGAGATCGATTCGATTTCCGAGTTCGATCCGCTGACCGGCGAGCTCAAGCGCAAGCTGCCGCGCGTGACGATCTTCCCGAAGTCGCACTACGTCACGCCGCGCGAGAAGATCGTCGGCATGTTCGACGCGATCCGCGACGAACTGCACGAGCGCATCAAGCTGCTGCGCCTGCAGAACAAGCTGCTGGAAGCACAGCGCATCGAACAGCGCACGCAGTTCGATCTGGAGATGATTCGCGAGATCGGCTACTGCAACGGCATCGAGAACTACTCGCGCTATCTTTCGGGCCGCAATCCGGGCGAGCCGCCACCGTGTCTGTTCGATTACCTGCCGCCGGACGCGATCGTCGTGCTCGACGAATCGCACGTCACCGTTCCGCAGATCGGCGCGATGTACAAGGGCGACCGCTCACGCAAGGAAACGCTCGTCGAATACGGTTTCCGACTGCCGAGTGCGCTCGACAACCGGCCGCTGCGCTTCGACGAGTTCGAGCGCATCTGCCCGCAGACGATCTACGTCTCGGCCACGCCGGGACCGTACGAGCTTGATCATTCGAGCGGCGCGATCGCCGAACAGGTGGTGCGGCCAACCGGCCTGATCGACCCACCGACCGAGATCCGCCCGGCGTCGAGTCAGGTCGACGACCTGCTCGGCGAGATCCGCCTGCGTGCCGAGCAGAAGGAGCGCGTGCTGGTGACCGTGCTGACCAAGCGCATGGCCGAGGACCTGACCGATTATCTGCACGAGAACGGCGCCAGGGTCCGTTACATGCACTCGGACGTCGATACCGTCGAACGTGCCGAGATCATCCGCGACCTGCGCCTCGGTCTGTTCGACGTGCTGATCGGCATCAATCTGCTGCGCGAGGGCCTCGACATTCCGGAGGTTTCGCTGGTCGCGATCCTCGATGCCGACAAAGAGGGCTTCCTGCGCTCCGAACGCTCGTTGATCCAGACCATCGGTCGCGCGGCGCGCAATCTCAACGGCAAGGCGATTCTCTACGCCGATCGCGAGACCGACTCGATGAAGCGCGCACTCGGCGAAACCGATCGCCGACGCAGCAAGCAGATCGCGTACAACGCCGCACACGGCATCACGCCGAAGGGCGTGCAGAAGCGCATCGCCGACGTCATGCGCTACGGCTACGAGGATTATCAGGTCGGCGCCGCGCTGAAGGCCGCCGAGGTGAAAGCCCGCTACGACGTACTGTCACCGGCGGAGATGCAGAAGAAGATCAACAAGCTCGAAAAAGACATGAAGCAGCACGCGATGAACCTGGAGTTCGAGGCCGCCGCGAAGCTGCGCGACCAGATTCGCAAGCTGCGCGAGCAGGCGCTCGTCAGCGCCAGCTGAGTCGTCGCACCTACGGGTCGAACGCCGCGGCGACGGTACCCGGCGTCAGCAGCTGCGGCAGCACATGTGCGTCGCCCGTCGGCGGAAAGACCAGATACAGCGGTACGCCGGTGCGGCCAAAGCGCTGCAGCAGCGCGGTGATCGCCGGGTCGGCGCTGGTCCAGTCACCGCGCAGCAGCGCAACGTCGTGCGCGGCATAGGCCTGCCGCGCGGCCGCGCTGTCGAGCGCGACGCGCTCGTTGAGCTTGCAGGTGATGCACCAGTCGGCCGTGAGATCGACAAAGACGGTGCGGCCCTGCTGGCGCAGCGCGTCAAGGTGCGCGGCGCTGTAAGGCTGCCACTGCGCCGCCGCGGACGCAGCATCCGCCGGCATCGCCGGCACCGCCGCCGGCTGTGCCGGCCACGCGATCAGGCCGATCGAAGCGGCCAGCGCCGCCGGCGCGCCGACGCGCCGCAACCATCGCGCACGCGGCAGGCACCAGACACAGAACGCGAGCAGCACCAGGCCCGACAGCGCGGCGACGACCGCCGCCATGCCGGCCTGCCGGCCGAGCACCCACAGCAGCCAGACCACCGTGAAATACAGCGGGAACGCCATCGCCTGCTTGAACGTGTCCATCCAGGCGCCGGGCCGCGGCAGCAGGCGCGCGGCGCGCGGCGACCACGCCAGCAGCAGGAACGGCGAGGCAAGGCCGAGACCGAGCATCGCGAACACGCTCAGCGCCAGCGGCCACGACTGGGTCATCGCGTAGCCCAGCGCCGTGCCCATGAACGGCGCCGTGCAGGGGCTGGCGACGATGACGGCGAGCACACCGGTGAAGAAGGTGCCGACCTCGCCGTCGCGTGCGGCGAGATTCTGTCCGACGCCCATCAGACCGCCGCCGATGTGCAGCGCGCCGCTCAGCGACAGCGCCATCACGAACATCAGATAGGCGAGCAGGCCGACGAAGAATGGCGACTGCAGCTGAAAGCCCCAGCCCAGCGCCTGGCCGCCGGCACGCACCAGCAGCAGCGCGGTCGCGACCGCGACCGCGACGCAGGAGAGCACGACGCCGGCGGTATAGACCAGCGCCTGGCGATGCTGGCGCGCCGGATCGGCGGCGCCCTGCAGCAGCGAGACCGCCTTGATCGACAGCACCGGAAACACGCAGGGCATGAGATTGAGAACCAGGCCGCCACCGAACGCCAGCAGCAAGGCCAGCCAGTAGTGCGTGCCCGTCTCCGACGACGGCACGGCAACCGGCGCCGGGGCGGCATGCACCGCGATGCCGGTGGCGCCGGAAACAACCAGCACGCCATCCAGCATGCCGCCGACCGCCTCGACATCCGGGCGCACGGCCTGCGTCAGCACCAGCGCGTCGCCGTCCCAGTGCGGCTGCGGCGCCTGGCTGCCATCGAGCCACTGCCCTTCGCGGGTGAACAGCCGCAGCTGCGCCTCACGCCAGGCAGCCGGCGCCGGATCGACGCGCAGACGCAGCTGGCCGTCGCCGATCCGGTACTGCATCTGCGCCGTCGTCGCCCGCGGCAGCTGCGCGCGCGCCTGGTCGAAAGCGGCATGCTGCTGCGGATCGAGGACGGCCTCGTTCGCCACCGGACGCTGCAGCGCCAGCGTTGCGTGCTCCGGGATGCAGGCATCGGCGCAGGCGAGCCAGTGCGCTTCGACCTGCAGGTTCGCGTCGCGGCCGGCTGCCGTGGCCGGTACGTCGATGGTTACCAGATGCAGGGTCGGGTGCTCGTAGCCGATGTTGGCAATGTCGCCGCTGACGATCGCCTGCGGCACCGGCCACTCGATCGGTCCGGCAACGAAGCCGGCAGGCAGCCGCCAGTCCAGCGTCGTCGGCTGGCCGGCGTCGCCCGGGTTCTGCCAGTAGGTGTGCCAGCCGGGCATGGGGCTGAGGCGCACCGCAAAATGATTCGGACCCGGCGCCAGCGTCGATGCTTCCGACAGCAACTCCGCCTGCACCCTCGGGCTTTCGGCTGCCGCCGCCACGCGGGCGAAACCGAAGGTCGCGATCAGCAGGCAGAGAACGGCGAGAAAGAAGGGAAAGGGCCGACGGATTTCAGTGCGCATCGCGATAGATCCAGTGTTCAACACCCAACTCCTGAAGATAGGCCTCGGCGCCCGCCCCTTTCAGCAGGGCGATGGTCGAGTGCCCGCCGGCTTCGCTGCAGCTCGCTGCGACGACAGTGACGCTGCGCGCGGCGCCGTCTACCGGGCGGCCACTGCGCGGATCGAGCACATGGCCGTAACGTCTGCCGTCCCTGAGCACGTAGCGATGCGCATCGCCGCTGGTCGCGACCGCGCCGCGAAACAGCTGCAGTGACGGCGTGGCAATGCCATCGAAGCCGGTCGTGACGCCGACCCGCCAGGGCTGGCCGTTCGCCGGCGGCGCGCTCGCGGCGAGATCGCCGCCGCCATTGACGAGCACCGGACAGGCGCTGTCGGCAGCGGCCAGCGCAAGCGCGCGATCGACTGCGTATTCCTTGCCGATGCCGCCGAAGTCGATTTCCATGCCCGCCGGCAGGCGCAGGGTCTCGCCGTTCCAGTCGATCTTGTCCCAGCCCACGAGTGGCAGCAGCGCGGCGATGGTCGCGTCGCTCGGCACCCGATCGGAGCCGTCGAACACCCAGGCGCGGCGCAAGGCTCCGGTCGTGATATCGAACATGCCGTCGCTCGCGTCCCACAGCGCCTGCGCATAGTCGAGCAGGCGCGCGGTCTCGTCGTCGATCGCGATCGCCTTGCCGGCAGCGTGGTTGATGGCGTGCACCAGACCGTCGTCGCGATAGCGGCTGTACTTGTGTTCGATGCGGTGCACCTCGGCGGCGACCTGTACCGTGATGCGGTGCGTCTCGCGTGCACTGGCACCGGCGACATGCACTTCCCAGGGACTCGCCATCGCGCGGAACTGGCCTCGGGGGCAGCCCTCCGCGTCGATGGCGAGTTTAGGAACATCGTTGCTCACAGGGAGAAACGATATCCGACGGTGGCCATCACGGCCTTGGTGTCCGGTACCAGCTTGCCGAATTTCGAAAGGCCGTCGGCCGCGGCGGCCG
Source organism: Solimonas terrae (assembly GCF_011067135.1). GTDB lineage: Bacteria > Pseudomonadota > Gammaproteobacteria > Nevskiales > Nevskiaceae > Solimonas > Solimonas terrae. Next base: position 45,405 of record NZ_JAAMOW010000002.1, on the reverse strand, counting down.
GCACACCCTTGCCATCCGGCGTCTCCACGTAGTACGAAAGTCGCAGCGTCAGATCCGAGCCGCCCTGGAAGGTGTGCCCGAACTGCAGGCCGCCGGTCCAGGTGTCCATGCCACCGAGCCGGTAGTCGGCCGACGCATCCTGCACCTGCGTCTCCTGCCCGTCGTACAGTGCGACGTGGTAGAAGTCGGCCGCCGTCTGCCGGTAGTAGCGCACTTGCGGTTCGAGATAGTTGGCGGCGCTGAAGCGCCAGCGATAGTCCAGCTCGACCGTATGGCTGTCGATCCCCCAGTCGTCGGTCTGGAAGCGATAGCTGGCCCGCAGCGTGTCGGTACCCAGCGCGCGCATGTATTCGGCATAGACGCCGGTCTTGGTACGCGTGCCCGGGCGCTTTTCGTAGACGTAGCGCAAGGGCTCGCCGTCGCTGCCGACCACCGACAGAATCTTGTAAGGATCGGTCAGGTAGCCGCTCGCATGGCTGTAGATCAGATTGACGCGCAGCAGGCTTTTCGGGTCGAGCACCTGGGTGACGCCAGCGAGCAGATCGAAGGTGCTCTTGCTCTTGCTCGATCCGCCGTGACCGTCGTCATCGCCACCGGAGTTCGACTTCACGCTGAGCGGATCGGGGGCGCCGCCGACCGGGTCGACGGTGTCGGCCGCAAACGAGCCACCGAGAGCCAGCGTCGTGTTGTGCTCGAAGAAGTCGCGCTGCACGCGCAGCGAGCCGCCCAGCGAGCGGTAGTCGTATTCCGTGGAGACATTGAGCCCGTAGGCTGCCTTCCAGTCGTCGAACAGCGGCGCCGAATAGTCGAGCGCCAGTGCGACCCGCGTGTCCTTGAAGGTATCGTCGAGCGGAATCTTGCCCGGCTGCGTCGTGTAGCTGGTGCTGCCGGACGGTCCGGTGACAGTGCGCGGCGTCGAGGATGGTGTCGCGCCGTTGGGCGTCGGCCCCGTCAGGGTATCGAGCGTCAGCTTGGCGCCGAGACTGCGTTCATCCCAGTTGCGATTCGCGGACACCACCGGTTCGAACAGCGAGACGCGGCCGGATTCCGCGTAATACAGCGCAGCCGTATCGATATCCCACTTCGCATCGGCAGCCGTGGCAATGGCCGGCGCACCGAGCAGCGCACAGGCAGCGGCGCCGAGCGCCTTGGTCTTGTTCATTGTCGAATCCTTGCCCATCAGTTGCAGCCGCAGCCGCCACCGCCGAAGCCGCGTCCACCGCTGGCGGCTTCCTTGCTGAAGTAGATGTGATCATCGAGCGCGGCCTGCAGCGGCTGACGATCCGGGCTCATGTCCGGCCGGCTCAGCACCTCGCGCTGCCAGGGTCTCGCTCCCATCTGCGCGCAACCGGCGAGCAGGGCAACGGCAAGCAGCAAAATCATGTTTCTCACGGTGTGGTTCCCCTGGGAGACAGTGCGTCCTGGATGGCGTGTTCGTATTCGTCGGTCTGGCCGGCGCGAAAACCGCTGTGCCGACTGAGGACGTGGCCGTCGGCGTCCAGCAGCACCGCGTACGGCATGCCTTCGATCGCGTACTGCTCGGCCAGCGCGCCGTCCGGATCGCGCACGATCGGAAACTGCGGGGCGTGCGCCCTCAGAAAGCGGTCGGCACTGGCCGACTGCGTATCGACGCCGACACCGACGACGTGCAAACCGCGTGCGCCGTACTTCGCCTGCATGGCATTGAGCCACGGAAACGACTCCGCGCAGGGGCCGCACCAGGACGCCCAGAAGTCGACATAGGTGACGTGGCCGCGGTAGGCATCCAGTGACGGTGCCGTTCCGGCCGCACGTGCCAGGCCACCACAACCGCATAACAGCAACGCGACGAACAGTCGCAATCCGATACGCCCAGCTCGCATACGCTCGACCTTGTTCCGGTAATGAGGGGAGTCCGTCGAACGCTCGGCATCGGGTGCACGACAGACCTTGCGTCTGGTCTTGCAGTCGCAGTGCCAGCGCCACGCGTTTACGGGCCGGCCGTGCAAGAAGATGAAATGAATCGGATTTCTGTCAGCGAATGCGGATCGGGCCCGGCACGGACGGCCTGCAGCTTCCTGCAGTTGCGCAAAATGTTTCTGCAATTCCTTGCGGGCCGCCGCGTCGCAAGCCGCGGATGCACGATCACCACTGGGGTTGCTGCACATCCGCGCGAGGCGCACGCGCAAAGCGCTTGCCCAGCCCCGCCAAACAGGTTATCTTCCGCGCCCTTCGTGAGACCCACAGGCGCGTAGCTCAGCTGGTTAGAGCACTACCTTGACATGGTAGGGGTCGTTGGTTCGAGTCCAATCGCGCCTACCAATTCTCCGTCCGAGGACGGTCAGAACGGTACAGATAACCGCGCTCATGCGCGGTTTTTTGTTGGTTTTGTGTTTTTCGGTGTCCCCTGCCGTCCACCGGCAGCTCTTGCTTGACCGCGATAAGAATCGCACTAACTTACGTGTCGGCCTTCCGACGTCCCCCACGGCTGTCGTAGCCCACAATAAGACCCGCTGCTCAGAATCCGGGCCCTTCTTGCGGCACAATCCCGGCCAAGGGAAATCAAGAGGGGCAATGAACCACCAATCTCTATCCGCCTTCATCTGGTCGGTGGCCGACCTGCTGCGCGGTGATTACAAGCAATCCGAATACGGCCGGGTGATCCTGCCGTTCACGGTGCTGCGGCGCCTGGACTGCGTGCTGGAACCCAGCAAAGCCGCGGTGCTGCTGGAGTTCGAGGCCAAGACCAAGGCCGGCCTGAACCCCGAGCCGTTCCTGGAACGCAAGAGCGGCCAGCGCGGGCTGTACAACACCTCGCCGCTGGACATGAAGACCCTGATGGGCGACCAGGACCACATCCGCGAGAACCTGTACAGCTATCTCCAGGCGTTCTCGCCGGCGGTGCGCGACATCTTCGAGCGCTTCGAATTCCACGCGCAGATCGACCGGCTCGCCAAGGCCAAGCTGTTGTATCAGGTCACCGAGAAGTTCGCCGGCATCGACCTGCATCCCGAGGCCGTCGACAACCACCAGATGGGTCTCGTCTTCGAGGAGCTGATTCGCAAGTTCGCGGAAATCTCGAATGAGACCGCTGGTGAGCACTTCACCCCGCGCGAGGTCATCCGCCTGATGGTGAATCTGATCTTCGTCGAGGACGACGACGTGCTGTCCAAGCCCGGCGTCGTGCGTACGATCTATGACCCGACGGCCGGGACCGGCGGCATGCTCAGCATCGCCGGCGAATACCTCGCCGAGCACAACCCGCAAGCGCGGCTCACCGTCTTCGGCCAGGAGCTGAACCCGGAGTCCTACGCCATCTGCAAGGCGGACATGCTGATCAAGGGTCAGGACATCGCCAGTATCGCCTTCGGCAACACGCTTTCCGAGGACGGCCACCACGGCCAGCATTTCGACTACATGCTGTCCAACCCGCCGTTCGGCGTGGAATGGAAGAAGGTCGAAAAGGATGTCCGCAAGGAACACGAGCAGCAAGGCTACAACGGTCGCTTCGGTCCCGGCCTGCCGCGGGTGTCCGATGGCTCGATGCTGTTCCTGCTGCATCTCATTTCGAAGATGCGCCCGACGAAGGACGGCGGCAGCCGCTTCGGCATCGTTCTCAACGGCTCACCGCTGTTTACCGGCGGTGCCGGCAGCGGCGAAAGCGAGATCCGCCGCTACGTGCTGGAGAACGATCTGCTGGAAGCGATCATCGGCCTGCCGACCGACATGTTCTACAACACCGGCATCGCCACTTATGTGTGGATCGTCTCCAACCGCAAGCCGGCCGCGCGCAAGGGCAAGGTCCAGCTCATCGACGCCTCCGGCTACTGGCAGAAGATGCGCAAGAGCCTCGGCAGCAAGCGCAAGGAGCTCAGCGACGCGCATATCGAGCGCGTCACGCGTCTGTTCGGCGAGTTCGCGGAGGCAAGCGAAGACGGCAGGCCGATCAGCCGCATTTTCAAGAACGAAGACTTCGGCTACCGCACCATCACCGTCGAGCGCCCGCTGAAGGACGAGCACGGCAAGCCGGTGATCGGCAGCAAGGGCAAGCAAAAGGGCAAACCGCAACCGGACAGCAGCCTGCGCGACACCGAGAATGTGCCGCTGTCCGAAGATGTGGACACGTACTTCAAACGCGAAGTGCTGCCGCACGCACCGGACTCGTGGATCGACCACGACAAGACCAAGGTCGGTTATGAAATCCCGTTCAACCGGCACTTCTACGTGTTCAAACCACCGCGACCGCTCGCGGAGATCGATGCCGAGCTGAAGGCCTGCACCGATCGGATCAAGCAGATGATCGAGGGGCTGTCGGCGTGACGAACTTGTCTGGAACAAGTTCGAACAGCCGCGCAGCGGCTGGCCCGAAGGGCGAGGGCATGGATCGCCCGAGTAGCTTTCCGCGATATCCAGAGTACAAGCCATGCGGAGTGGATTGGTTAGGGGAAGTACCGGCGACTTGGGAAGTGAAACGCTTGCGCTTCGCTGCACAGATCAACCCGACCAAGAGCGAAATCGCGCACGAGCCGCGAGATGCCGAGGTTTCATTTCTGCCGATGGAAGCCGTTGGCGATGATGGCTCGTTGAACCTCGAGCGCACACGTCCGATCGGCGAAGTCGAAACCGGTTACACGTACTTCCGCGAAGGTGATGTAACGGTCGCCAAGATCACGCCGTGTTTTGAGAACGGCAAAGGTGCCGTGATGCGAGGTCTCGTCGGCGGATTTGGCTTCGGCACCACCGAACTCACAGTTGCACGACCGCGTGTCGGGCTGACCTCTTCAGAGTATCTTCATTGGCTGTTCAGCTCCTCACCATTTCGCTCGCTTGGCGAGGCATCGATGTATGGTGCCGGGGGGCAGAAGCGCGTACCTGAGGATTTCTTCCGTGACTTTGCAATCGGGCTTCCCGCTCTCGCAGAACAAACCGCCATCGCCGCCTTCCTCGACCGCGAGACCGCCAAGATCGATGCGCTGGTGGCGGAGCAAGAAAAGTTGATCGCGTTGCTCAAGGAAAAGCGTCAGGCCGTCATCTCCCACGCCGTCACCAAGGGCCTCAACCCAGACGCCCCGATGAAACCCTCCGGCATCGAGTGGCTGGGGGCTGTGCCGGCGCATTGGGCGATCATGCGTCTCAAGCGTGACTTGGCGTTCATCACAAGCGGTTCGCGTGGTTGGGCTGAGTACTACGCTGACGACGGCGAGTTGTTCATCAGAATTGGCAACCTGACGCGAGAAACGCTCGAACTTGATCGGTCAGATATTCAAAGAGTCTCCGCACCAGCAGGAGCCGAAGGCGAACGCACCGTCGTGGCACCTGGGGACTTGCTGTTCTCAATTACGGCCTATCTCGGGTCGGTTGCTGTCGCCCCAGAGGGTATGGAGAAGGCTTACGTTAGCCAGCACGTAGCACTTGCCCGTCTGACTGGGGCGAAGCTGCTCCCTCGATGGGTTGGATACATAGTGCTGTCGGCGGTTGGAAAAACGTACCTTGACGAGCAGGCTTACGGCGGAACAAAGATCCAGCTCGGCCTCGACGACGTTGCGAATATGACATGCATCGTCCCGCCGCTTGAAGAGCAGAAACAAATTGCGACTGCCCTGGACAAACTTACGTCAGAAGTGGACTCGCTTTTGGCCGAAGCCGAGTGCGCCATCACCCTCCTCAAGGAACGCCGCGCCGCCCTGATCTCCGCCGCCGTCACCGGCCAGATCGACGTGAGAGGGATCGCGACGTGATCTGCGCCGCCGTCTCCGGCCCGCCGCGCTGCATCGAGGCGGGCGCTGGCCGGCCCATCGCGATCACGACTCGAAATCCGGACGCGCCTGGGCAGATCGACATACGTCATGCAGCAGTATCCGAAACGGAAAGCCATCCATGCAGCCCCTGAATGCCCTTACCGACACCGACCTGGAACGACTTGACGACTTTCTTGCCTCGGACGACATGCCGGAATCGGCCATGGACGTGGCCACGCTGGAAGGCTGGCTGACGGCGCTGGCCATCGGCCCGCGTCTGGTGATGCCCTCGGCCTGGCTGCCCTGGGTCTGGGACTTCGAGGATGGCCGGGAAGAAGCCGTTTTCGCCGATTCGACGCAGGCCAACGAGATGCTGGCTATCATCATGGGCCTGTCCAATCGCATCGCCGAGACCTTCCGGCGGAATCCGCGAGCCTTCGAGCCGGTCTTCTACCGCCGGGCCGAATGGGGCGCTGCGGAGTGGTGTGAAGGCTTTCTCAAAGCCACGCTGACGTTTGACGCCGACGCATGGTCAGCGCTCTGGACCATGGATGCGTTCCAGGACCCGGGCAATACGAACCGCTCCGGTCTGATCACTCCTTTCCTGCGCCTGGGTGACGCCGAGGGTCTGGAGATCACGAAGAAGGAAGGCGACGCCCGGCGCTGGGTCGATGCCATCGTGCCGTCATTGCTGGCCATCGACGCGCATTGGGCCCAGCAGCGTGCGGAGCCGGCGGCCGCACAGGCGCCCGCGCCCATGCGGCGTGCAACGCCCAAGGTGGGCCGCAACGACGCCTGCCCGTGCGGCTCGGGCAGGAAGTTCAAGAAGTGCTGCGGACAATCCCCGACGCTTCACTGAGTACGAACGCCGCATGAACACGCATCCGCAAACGATCCAGATCTTCCTGCCGTCCGGCGATCCGCAGGGCATCCGCATCGCCAGTATCACCACACGCATCGTGCAGGTGATCGAGGTGCCGCGCAGCTTGCTGCCGCACTTCCTGAGGATGCCGGAGGCGGCGCAAGTGGGCTTGTACTTTCTGATCGGCGAGAGCGAGAGCGGTGATCGGCCGCAGGTCTATATCGGCCAGACCGGTACGCTGGCGGAGCGGCTCGCGGCGCACAACCAGAAGAAGGAATTCTGGAATCGCGCATTGGTGGCAATCTCGCTGACCCACAATCTCACCGGCACGCATGCGGGCTTTCTGGAGTGGCTGTCGATCGCGCAGGCCGACAAGGCTGGGCGCTATGCGATGGAGAACGGCAACGCCGGCAGCCGCCCGCATACGCCGGCGCCGCTGCAAGCCGAGTGCACGGAACTGCACGACACGATTCGCGTGCTGCTGGCGACGCTCGGCCATCCGCTGTTCGAACCGCTGGCGCGCATCAGCGCCAAGGCGGATGACGCCGGTCTGTTCTACTGCCGCGCCTCGGAAGCCGACGCGCGCGGCCTGTTCACGGAAGAAGGCTTTGTCGTGCTCAAGGGATCGAGCGGTCGCATGGAAACGGTGCCCTCGTTTCAGGCGCACGGCTATCAACGTGTACGCGATCGCCTGCTCGAGCAGGGCGTGCTGGTCCAGCGGGACGGACGCGTGCACTTCGAGCGCGACCATCTGTTCGCCTCCCCCAGCGCCGCAGCCGCCTGCGTCACCGGCCGCACCGCCAACGGGCTGATCGAGTGGAAGGATGCGCAGGGGCGGACGCTGAGCGAGGTCCGCGGCACACCACCAAGCACCGGCGAAGCTAGCTGACCGAAGTGGTCGGATACCAGAGTTCAATGCGACCAGGTGCCGCAGAATTCTTCTCCGCCTCGTCGGCAGCCGCCCGATAAACCTTGGCAATGTAAGGCGGCCGGTGCCGCCCCACAAAGCTCAGGATGCGCGGCGCGGTGGCGACGAAGGCCTGCGCCAGTTGCGGATACGGCGCGGCGCCGATGACGACGAGCAGTGCGACGCGATGATGCATGACCGCCGCAAGTTCATTGGGCTTGTAGCGAATGCGACCATCGTGTGTGACGGCGATCCAGCCTTTCTTGCCGATGTCTTTCAGCCAGTCCTCGTCCGGGCAATCGTGCGCGAAATGTTCGGCGTGGCGCTCCACCGTGAGGCCGGCTGCGCGCAGGATGTCGGGAAATTTCTTGCCGAGGTTGCGGTCGGTGAAGAAAACCGGACTCACGCTGCGTCTCAGGCAGCACGCTCGTACAGTACGGCTTCCTCGATTTCATCAGCGCTCAGATCGTAGTCTTCGGCGAGGTCGACCATGCTCTCACCCGCATCGATGCGTTCTGCGATCGCGGCCGTGGTGATGCCGCCGCGCGCGAGCACAGGGCGGCCGAAGGCGATATTGGCCGCAATGGCGACGGGGCGCCTGTCGGCAATGGCGACACCGCTCGAAATGTACGGATACAGCCGCACCGGGAATTTCCATCCGTCCCATTCGACGCGCGCCAGATGCTCGTTGAACGTGCGACGCATGGCGATCTGTCCGGAAGCGGAAAGTTCGATCAGTTCGCCATAGTGAGCAAGCAATAGCTTGCCGGCATCAGTGCGAAGCTCCGGACTGAGCAGCAGATGATCGTTGCCGAGTTTCTTCTGGGCGTATTCGATGGCGCGGCGCAGGGCGTCCATCGAAACGCCATGATCGGTGCGCAACGAGCGCAGCACGTGAGCCTCGATCAAGTTCCAGAACGACAGCGTGGGTGGCGGCGTCTTGGCAGGCTTAATCAATGGCCGGAAATGGCCTTGGCCGTTGCCGACCGGATACGAGCGACCGACAAACCACGCGCGCAGCGTCGCCGGCGCCACCTTGAGGTAGCGTGCGGCTTCGGCCAGGGTGTAGGCCGGCTGGCTGCGGATATCGGACTTTGCCATGTCGAAGGCGGGCTCCGGTGAAATTGGCGGCATTGTAATGGAACAGGGCTGTTCCGCCGCCGTGGCACACGGGGATGAAGCAGCGCTTTTTGATCAGCCAGCGGTACAGGCCGGTGCCCTTTTCCGCATTCTCAAAGACAAGAGCTTTGCAATCAGCGGGTTATGATCTGGTACTGATTGTCAGTTTATTTGATGGCGATTGATCAGAGCGACGCAGCCAGCGCAGACGGGGGGAATACGTGAGCCTGCACAAGGAAATCGAGTTCGAGAACGATGTCTGCGCACATCTCGCAGCACACGGCTGGTTCTACGCCGAAGGCGATGCCGCCGGCTACGACCGCGCCCGTGCGCTGTTTCCGGCCGATGTCGTCGCCTGGGTGCAGTCCTCGCAGCCGAAAGCCTGGGAGGCCTTGAGCAAGACGCACGGCGGCACTGCGCAGTCCGTATTGCTCGATCGCATCCGCAAGCAAATGGACGATCGCGGCGCGCTGGACGTATTGCGCCACGGTGTCGAGATCATCGGTTTGAAGCAGCCGCTGACATTGGCGCAGTTCAAGCCGGCGCTGGGCATGAACCCGGAGATCATGGCCCGCTATGAAGCCAACCGGTTGCGGGTGGTGCGGCAGGTGAAGTATTCGCTGCACAACGAGAACTGCATCGACCTCGTGCTGTTTCTGAATGGCGTTCCGGTGGCCACGGTCGAGCTGAAGACGGACTTCACGCAGAGCGTCGAAGATGCCGTCGATCAGTATCGCTTCGACCGGCAACCCCGCCAGAAGGGTCAGACGGCAGCCGAACCGCTGCTGGAGTTTCCACGCGGTGCGCTGGTGCATTTCGCCGTCAGCAACAGTGAAGTGCGGATGTGCACCAAGCTCGCTGGGCCGATCACAACCTTCCTGCCATTCAATAAGGGCGATCATGGCGGTGCCGGCAACCCGGTGAACCCGAACGGCCATCGCACGGCTTATCTGTGGGAGCAGGTCTGGGCGCGCGAGAGCTGGCTGGAGATTCTAGGCCGCTATCTCGTCACCCCGCGCGACGACAAGAAGAAGATCGAGGCCATCATCTTTCCGCGCTACCACCAGCTCGATGCCACGCGAAAGTTAGTTGAGGCGGTGCGCGCAGAAGGCCCTGGCCAGAAGTACCTGATCCAGCATTCGGCCGGCTCCGGCAAGACCAATTCCATTGCCTGGACGGCGCATTTTCTCGCCGACCTTCACGACGGCGGGCACCAAAAGCTGTTCGATACCGTGCTGGTGGTGAGTGATCGCACGGTACTGGACTCGCAGCTTCAGGAAGCGATCTTCGACTTCCAGCGCACCACCGGCGTGGTCGCGACGATCACGAACGAGCACGGTTCCAAGAGCGCACAGCTCGCGGAAGCGCTGTCTGGCAACAAGAAGATCGTGGTCTGCACGATCCAGACGTTTCCGTTCGCACTGGCCGCCGTGCAGGAGCTGGCGGCCACGCAGGGCAAGCGCTTCGCGGTCATCGCCGATGAGGCGCACAGCTCGCAAACTGGCGAGGCGGCGTCCAAGCTGAAGCAGGTGCTGTCGGCCGAGGAACTGAAAGAGCTGGCCGACGGCGGCGAGATCAGTAACGAGGACATTCTCGCTGCGCAGATGTCGGCGCGCGCAGCCGAGAGCGGCATCACGTACGTGGCCTTCACAGCCACACCCAAGGCCAAGACGCTGGAGCTGTTCGGGCGTCGTCCCCTGCCGGACCAGCCAGCCAGCGCCACCAACCTGCCGGCGCCGTTTCACGTGTACTCGATGCGCCAGGCCATCGAGGAGGGTTTCATCCTCGACGTTCTCAAGAACTACACGCCGTACAAGCTTGCCTTCAAGCTGGCGACCGGCGAGCAGGAACTGGACGACAAAGCCATTGAGCGCAGTCAGGCGATGAAAGGCTTGATGCGCTGGGTCAAGCTGCACCCCTACAACATCGCGCAGAAGGTGCAGGTCGTCATCGAGCACTTCCGCGAAAACGTCGCGCCGCTGCTCGACGGCTACGCGAAGGCGATGGTGGTTGTGGGTAGCCGCCAGGAAGCGGTGCGCTGGAAGCTCGCGATCGATCGCTACATTGCATCACAGAAGTATCGACTGGGAACGCTCGTCGCATTTTCAGGAGAAGTGACAGACCCGGATTCCGGACCCGATCCGTTCACTGAGAACTCGGCCACGCTCAATCCGAATCTGAAGGGCCGCGACATCCGTCAGGCCTTCGCCAGTGACGAGTACCAGATTCTGCTGGTCGCCAACAAATTCCAGACCGGGTTCGATCAGCCGCTGCTGTGCGGCATGTACGTCGACAAGCGACTGGCAGGCATTCAGGCGGTGCAGACACTCTCACGCCTCAATCGCGCCTATCCGCGCAAGGACACAACGTACATTCTCGACTTCGTCAACGATCCGCTCGAGATTCTCGCCGCGTTCAAGACCTATCACGAGACGGCCGAGCTGGAGAACGTGACTGATCCGAATCTCGTCTACGATCTGCGCGCCAAGCTCGACGCGCAGGGGTACTACGATGATCAGGAGGTCGAGCGCGTCGTCACCGCCGAGTTGAATGCGCGATCGCAGGCCGAGCTTTCCGCTGCCATCGAACCAGTCGCCGACCGGTTACTCAAGCGGCACAAGGCGGCCCGGGAAGCGCTCGCAGCGGCCCAGACCGCAAAGAACGCCGACGCCGAACAATCGGCACGTAACGAGATCGAGGCGCTGGAGCTGTTCCGGCGCGATATTGGCGGCTTCGGCCGCGTCTACGCCTTCCTGTCGCAGATCTTCGACTACGGCAACACGGCATTAGAGAAGCGCGCGATCTTCTTCAAACGCCTGTTGCCATTGCTGGAGTTCGGCCGGGAACGCAGCGGAGTCGATCTGTCGAAAGTCGTGCTGACCCACCATAAGCTCAAATCGCAAGGCGCACAGACACTGAGCCTGTACAAGGGCGAGACGGAAAAGCTGGGGCCGATGACCGACACGGGTGGCGGCGAGGTACGCGAGCCGGAGAAGGTATTTCTCAGCCAGATCATCGCCAAGCTCAACGACCTGTTCGAGGGCGAGCTGACGGATGAAGACAAGCTCGTTTATGTGAACAATGTCATCAAGGGAAAGCTGCTCGAATCGGGACTGCTCGTCGCGCAGGCCAAGGGCAACACCAAGGAGCAATTCGCGAACTCTCCGGACCTCAATGCCGAGCTGATGAACGCGATCATGGACGCGCTGTCCGCACACACTGCCATGAGCAAGCAGGCACTCGATTCGGAGAAAGTGCGGCAGGGGCTCAAGGACATCTTGCTCGGGCCGGCTCGACTATACGAAGCGCTGCGGGAACGAGCCGAGACGGCGCGGGCCGCACAAGGCTAGCCCCTTGTCCTGCACCCTGACCGCGCAAAAGCCGACAGCATCCTGCGCACACAGCGACCGTTCGTCGGACAAATCGGGAAAGAATACTCAGGTGCCCAGCACCAGCAATGCTTGGCTTTTCTGAAAATGGCTGGATACTCTGCACCGAACGCACAACTATCGCACCAACTCTCAATTCGGCGCGACGATATTATCTTTTAATTCAAATACATTACCGGTACTTCAGGTAGCAATCGCGCCTACCAACACCGGAAGAACCCTCGGCCATTCGCCGAGGTTTTTTGCGTTGTGGCGGCCTCGAACCCACGACACGGTTGTGGTGCCATTCATGGCGTGGCTCGTTTCCCGATTTACCCGGCCCGGCCCTCCGTGGCCGGGCGTTCACGGTGCGCTCTGGACGCTACCAACCCATGCGTCGCAGCAACGGTTCCCGGTCGACGAACTGGTGCTTCAGCGCGCCGGCGACGTGCAAGCCAACGGCGGCGTAGAGCAGATAGCCGAATACGGTATGCCATTGCCCGAACAGTGTGTGCAAAGAGTCCTTGAGCGTCGGCTCAAGCGCCGTGATGATGCCGATGCGCGGCCAGGGCACGATGCCGAACAGGCGCATCGGATGTGTAGCGGCGGCGTTCCACGCCGAATCGTGCGCCCAGCCGGATAGCGGCAGTACAAAGATCAGTGTGTAAAGCAAACCGTGCACGAACATCGACAGGCGCCGCTCCCATGTCCGGTAGCGTGCCGGGTACTGCGGCGGCGTGTGTGCGAAGCGCCACAACAGGCGCAGCATGCCAAGCCCCAGCACGGTAATGCCGACCGATTTGTGCGTGTCGATCGTCAGCCGGACCCATTTGTCCGGCAGGCACTGCGCCAGGAGACCGAGGCTGACGTTGACGACCATCAAGGCCGCGATCAGCCAATGCAGTACGACAGCCGTGCGGGTGTAACGCAATGGCGGCACCGATGAAGATTTGGACATGAAAGCACGCCGAATGAATCTGGATGCAACACTAGCGCGTAACTGAGATCATTGCCGCGGCGGCATGTCCATTGCACTTGATTGGAAACCTGCTATCCAGATCTGTCATGGACACCCTCACACTCGCGCTGATGGAATCCTCGCCGCGCCTGCGGCCGCCCGCCACGCCGCTGCGCAGTCTGTTGATCCACGGTTGCGTGCTCATGCTGTGGCTGCTGCTGATTCTGGCCGCTTTCAGGCTCGGCGGCGTGTTTGCCTGGTCCGTCGGCATTGCCTACATCGTCTATGACACGGTGCTGCTGATGTTCGTCAGCTGGCAGCTGCGACACCTTGCCCGCACCTCAGCGCAGTCACCGGCGCAGGCAGCAGATACGCTGCCAGTGAGCCTCGGCGTCATCGTCGCAGCCTACAACGAGGCGGCGGCGCTGCCGCTGACGATTGCTGCACTGCTGCAGCAGGTCGATGCGCCGGATCGGATTGTCATCGCGGACGACGGTTCGACCGATGGCACTGCCGAGCTGCTCATCCAGCGCTACGGTCTCGAAATGCCGGCAGCGAATGCCCTGAGCGAGCCGGCGGCGGCGCATCCATCGCTGCGTTGGCTACGCGTTGCGCACGGCGGCAAGGCGCGCGCGCTGAACGCGGCGGCGCTGCATCTGGACACCGACGTCGTACTCACGGTGGACGCCGACACGCTGCTGGACGCGGACGCGGTCGCCGCTTTTCGTCACGCATTCAGCACCGAACCCGAACTCGTCGCCGCCACCGGCGTGCTGACGCCCATCTGCGGCCGTTCGTTCGGCGCGTCGATCCTGCAGTGGTTCCAGACCTACGAATACATTCGCAACTTCCTTTCGCGCTATGCCTGGATGCGCGCCGAGAGTCTGCTGCTGATCTCCGGAGCCTTCGCCGGGTTCCGCCGCAGGGAAATGCTGGCCGTCGGCGGCTTCGACCCCGATTGCCTGGTCGAGGACTACGAACTCGTGCATCGCTTGCGTCGTCACGCCGGCGTACACGCCACGGATTGGCGATTCCGGGTGCTCGGCGACGCACAGGCCCGCACCGACGCGCCGAACAACGTGCCTGCTTTTCTGCGCCAGCGCCAACGCTGGTTCGGCGGTTTCCTGCAGACGCAGTACTGGTATCGCGCGATGGTCGGCAGCAACACTTACGGCAAGCTCGGCACGCTGATGCTGCCCATCAAGGCTGTCGATACGCTGCAGCCGTTCTATGGCCTGAGCGCTTTCGTGCTGCTGCTTGCCTATCTTGTTGGCGGCCAGTTCAAGATCCTGCTGCCGGTATCCGCCGTGATCGGCACGAAGATCGCCATCGATCTGGCCTTTCACATGGCGTCGGTGCGCTGGTACCGCTTGTGGGTACAAGACACCCGGCGCATCGGCCTGGGCGCTGCGCTGCTCGCTGCGCTCGCCGAGCCGTTCTCGTTTCAGCTGCTGCGTCACAGCGGCGCGGTGATGGGTTGGTGGTCGTTCCTGAGCGGACGTCGCCAATGGGCACGGCAGAACCGTGAGGGCGTGCTCGCCAACACTGCCGCGCACGACGGATAAGCCAGGCGGCACCTGCCAAGCACCATCATCGGAATCGGCCCTTGCACGAACATGAAATTTTCCCTGCTCTCCGACATCCACGGCAATCTGCCGGTTCTCATTGCGGCGCCGGACGACTTCGAGCCGATGGCGCGGCTGGCTGAACAAAACGGCCGCGGCGACCGGGCGATGGCGCTGCGAACCGGCACGCTCGGGAATGCCGCATGCCCTCGGTGATCGACGGCATCCATCACGTCGCGCTGATCGTCGGCGACTACGCGCGCGCGAAACGTTTCTATGTCGACGTGCTGGGCCTGCACATCATCGCCGAACACTATCGCGACGCACGGCGCTCCTGGAAGCTCGATCTGCGCGGCCCCGGCGGCTTGCAACTGGAACTGTTCACGTTTCCCGACGCGCCACCGCGGCCGTCACGGCCCGAGGCGATCGGCCTGCGTCATCTGGCATTGCGCGTCGCCGACCTCGACGTGGCGCTCGCGCAGCTTCGTGAACACGGCGTCGCACATGAAGACATCCGCGTCGACGAATACACCGGCCGGCGCTTCTGCTTCTTCGCCGATCCCGATGGACTGCCGCTGGAATTCTATGAAGATGCCTGAGCGATCAGCATGCGCACCACTGTCGGCAGTTCGCCTGCCGCGAAGCATTCGAAATCCGGCGCCGCGGCACGAATCTCGTCGGGTTCGCCGTAACCCCAGCGTGCGCTGCAGGTGCGCACGCCATTGGCGCGCGCGCCGAGGATGTCGTGCTTGCGATCGCCGACCATCAGGCAGTGCTCCGGATCGAGCCGTTCGGTTTCAAGCAGATGCCCGATCAGTTCGGTCTTGTCGGCACGCGTGCCGTCGAATTCGGCGCCGTGGAGTCCCGCAAAGTGTGCCGTCAGGCCATAGTGCGCGACGATGCGACGCGCATAAACGATCGGTTTCGAGGTCGCGAGAAACAGCGTGCAGTCGAGCATCCGCAGCGCTTCGAGCATTTCCGCCACGCCCGGGTACAGCCGGTTCTCGAACAGTCCGACGCGCGCATAGCGCTCGCGGTACAGTCGGACGGCTTCGTCGATCGAGCCCATGTCGTCAGTGCCGAGCAACCGCCGGAATGTCTCATGCGTCGGCGGACCGATCAGGCGGCGCAGCGCAGCGTCGTCCGGCACCGGCCTCTGCATTGTCAGCAGCGCATGGCGCATGCTGCGCACGATGCCTTCTTCGGAATCGGTCAGCGTGCCGTCGAGATCGAGCAGCACGTGGCGCACGGCCCGGCTCATCGCGGCGCGGTGACGCCGGCGGTCTCGAGAATGATCTGCGCGAGATGATCGTAGTTGCCGTCGAAGTGATGGCCACCGGGCAGTTTCACGAGCCGGATCTTTGCCGGGTCGAGTGAGGGACACAGCGAGTCGTCCTCCTCGGTGCCGTAAACGCACAGCGGGTGGCCGCCGGCCAGTGCGTGCACTTCCGGTGCGATCGGCAGGCCGCCACTGCTGCCGACCCAGTTCGTCACATGGAACTCGAAGTCGGCGCGCGCCTCCAGGCCCATCATCGCGGTGACGGCGATCATGTCGCGTGTTGCCTGCGGCAGCCGGTTGTACGCGAACGGCAGCACGTTGGCGCCCTGCGAGTAGCCGATCAACAGGACGCGGCCGCGGTGCCAGTGCGCGGCGTAATAGCGAATGATGCGATCGACATCCCTGGCCAGCACGTCGGGGCTGCGCTTGCCCCAGAAGTAGCGCAGCGAATCGACGCCGACCACCGGAATGCCGTGCGCCTTCAGCGCCTCGCCGACATCCTTGTCGAGTCCGGCCCAGCCACCGTCGCCGGACAACAGCACGGCGAAGCTGTCCCCCGGCGCATTGTCGGGAATCTCGATCAGCGGCAGATCGGCGAGCGAAGCCGGCGGTGCCGAGATCAGATGCTGCAGCGAGGCTGCGAGCGCGTCGTACTGTTTCAGATAGAGACGGTCGCGATTGCTGGCGGCCGACACGATGCGGCGCGCCTGCTTGAGATTCGGGAAGCCGGCATCGATCGCGACCCCGCAGGCCGGCGCACCGGCGTCGATCCAGGTCCACGGCGCCGACAGCGTCGACGACGGCGCAAGAATCCCGGGTGTCGAGGGCAGGATCAGGTGCTGATCGGGCTTCGGCGGCTGTACCGGTCCGCCGACATAGCGCAGGCCATCGGCCGCACAAAACGGGCGGCGCAGGCCGCTCTGCGGGCAGAAGCCCAGCGAGATCGCGCCGGTGAAAGTACCGACCGGCCCCTGGGCGTCGAGCATGTACGCGAGCGTGGCGCCGCGCCCTTCGCCAACCAGGATCGGCGGCAGGTAGCCGGGCACGTTTTCATAGGCCTCGATGAAACGACCGAGATTCTCGAAGTCGCCGTCCAGGAACAGGCAGTCGTCGTCGGCCGCTTCCAGCGCCGCGTACAGCCGCTTCGTGTCGATGCCGGCAACCAGCGCGCCGCGCGCACTGAGTTGCTGTGCGATTTCGATTTCCCGCGCCTGCCAGCCGTCGGCACCGGACAGCACGAACGCGAAGCTGGCGAGTTTGCCTTGCGGCGGATAGATCGCCACACCGTCGAAGCGGCCGTGCGAGATCATTTCGCGCGCGCCGGGTGCCAGCGGAACCGGCGGTGGCGGCCGCGGCTCGCCGACGTGCCGGGCATGCGAAGACCGCTGCCTGTGGGACGACGGATGTGCGGCTGCCGACACCGCGAACGCAGCGAGCGCCAGGGCGCAGACCAGACGACGCATCATTTGCCGATCACACCCTTGAAGCCGCCGGCGACCAGCGCGGCGATATCAGTCAGCGCAAAGAACGGCCCGAGGCCTCCGGGCGCCACCAGATAGCGCGGCTCCCACTCCGGCGCGAACTTTTCCTTGAACGCGCGCAGACCCTGGAAGTTGTAGAACTGCTCGCCGTGCGCGAACAGCAGGCGGCCGAAACGATGCCAGCGCGACGCCAGCGGGTGATCGATCATGCCGGACATCGGCGCCATGCCGAGGCCGAAACTCTGATAGCCGAGCGACTGCAGTTTCGCGAGCGTCTGCGCGAACAGATAGTCCATCGTGCCTTTCGGCGCGTCCGGAACGTAGCGCATCAGATCGACGACCGAGTCGATGCGTTGATCGGTGATCTGGATGCTGACGAACGCGACGATGCGCTCGCCGTGCCGGGCCACGCCGACGCCGCCGCTGCACAGGTAGCGGTCGTCGAAGCGGCCCAGCGAAAAGCTCTTCTCGCGCGCTTCGTGCTCTTTCATCCAGGCACCGGAAACCTCGCGCAGCGCCGGCAGCCATTCGGCCACAGCCTCGCCTTCCCGCCATTCGAAGCTCAGACCTTCGCGTTCGCCACGGCTGGCGCCATGCCGCAGGTTGGCACGCGCGCTGCCCTTGAGCGTGAACTCCGGCACCGACACCGCGGCGTATTCACCCAGTTTCAGCGCGTGCAGGCCGGCGTCGAGGTAGACCGGCAGTGATTGCGGACGGACCTGATAGAACGCGGCACGGCCGCCATGCGCCGACGCCATTTCGATGAAGCGCCAGATCAGCTCGGGCCATTCCTTGCTCGGCCCGACCGGGTCGAACAGCGAGACCCAGGAACGACCGTGCTTGCCGTACATCAGGAAGGCATTGCCGGAGGCCGAGAACAGCAGCCCCTTGTCGGCGGTCATCGCCAGCAAGGCCTCGGCGCGCGGCTGACGGCGGATGATGGCCTGTGCCCGGGCCAGCTCCTCGGCGTTCGGACGCAGCATGCTGCCGGAGGTCGGCCGCAGCAATTGCCAGAAGGCGTAGCTGAGCATGACCACCGCAATGCCGGTGATCGCCCGCAACGAGCGCGGCGCATGTGCGTCGAACGCGAACTGCCACCACAGCTCACTGCCGTAGGGCACGTCGCGATAGGCGAAGAACAGTACCCAGAACACGCCCGCCACGAGACAGCCGACGGCGATGAACCAGGCCAGCGAAAAACTTTGCGAGAGCAGCGACGCGCGCCGGTAGAACTCGCGGCGCGACGCCGACAGGGTGATGAACAGGAATGCCAGCAGCACCATCTCGCCGATCGCGATGCCCTTCGGCAGGGCCAGCACGAAACTGACGATGGTCAGCACCAGCGCCGCCCACCAGGCCGCATCGAGCCGGTGCAGCATGCCGCGCGCGAGAAACAGGTAGGCGACGCCGGTAATGCTGCCGATGAAGTGCGAGGCTTCGACCAGCGGCAGCGGCACTTTCAAGGCCAGCAGATCGGAGGCTGCGTCGCTGGCAGGCGTGACGCCGGACACCAGCAGCATGCAGCCGATCACCAGCGAGAACGCCGACAGGAACATCGGCGACAGGCGCGCCGCGGCGCGCGTCACCGGCGCGGCGACGCCGACGCGCATTTCGAAGATCGCCAGCGTCGCCACCGCCACCAGCAGCGGCAGCAGATAGTAGATGCCGCGATAAAGGACCAGTGCACCGGCGAGACGGTCGATCGGCAGATCGCCGCGATACGCAAGCAGCATGGTCGCTTCGAACACCCCCAGACCGCCGGGAACGTGGCTGATGATGCCGAGCGTGATGGCGATCGCGTAGAACGCGAGAAAGCCGGGGAAGCCGATCGCCGCATGTGGCAGCAGGAACCACAGCGCCGCCGCCGAGAACACCAGTTCGACCACCGAGATCGCCAGCTGCTGCAGCGCCAGCTTCGCCGCCGGCAGACGCAGCGTCATTTTCGGACCGAGCGGCAATTCCGGCCTTGCCGCGCACAGAGTGAGGAAGGCGGCCACTGCCATCAGCAGCAGCACGGCGACACTGCGCAACAGGTTCGGCGACAGGCCGGCGATGCCGGCGACCTGCTTGCCACCCCACAACAGGCCCAGTGCACCCAGCGTCGAGATGCCGACACCGAACGCGAGCGCGTTGAAGGCGATCGCGCGACCAACCTGGGGCGCTTCGACCCCGGCGGCGTTGTACATGCGCATGCGCACCGCGCCGCCGGTCAGCACGCCGAGGCCGACGGTGTTGCCGAGCGCGTAGGCAATGAACGACGTCAGCACCACGACGCGCGGCTTCACCGCGGCGCCGATATAGCGCAGGCTCGAAAAATCGTAGCCGCTGAGGGTCAGGAAGCTGGCCGCGGTCGCGGCAATCGCCAGCAGGATGCGCGTCGCCGAGGTGCGGTGGATCGCCGCCAGCAGATCGCTGTAGCGGATTTCCTTCGTGAGGTGCTGCAGCGCGTAGAGGATCAGCGCCGTCAACACGACGGCGGCGACGATCGTCATGCCGGTGCGGAGCCGGGTCCAGCTCAACTCACGCGGGACTTCCGGCGGCAGCGGCTGCCGTACTCCGGTACTGAGAGAAGACGAATCCGACATCGCGAAACGACGACCCCGGCAACGGACTTGAAACAGTGGTTGAGCGCCGGCGTCACGACGACGACGGCGGGAAAATTCTAGCGGAGTGCCAGCCGGTTCTGGTGCCGATCAGAAGATCGCCGGCACCGGCGGGCGCGAGCAGGCCGGCGTCGTCTCAGCCCTGGCGCGGCTGGCCGTTGAAAACCGAGCCGGGCGGTGCGTCAAGCCGCTGTTCGAGCGCGTCCGGCGGCAGATAGCCGTTGACGATGCTGCCGTCGTCGAGCACCAGCAGCGGCGTGCCGCGCAGGCCGAAGTCGTTGCCGAGGTCCCATTCGCGATGGACGATGTCCGCGCACTTCTCGCCGCCGCTGACCGGCGCGCCGAGCTTGGCCTCGGTCAATGCCGTCTTGCGATCGGCCGAGCACCACACCGCCTCGGCCTTGCGGAAAGACTCCGAATCCGGCCCGGTGCGCGGGTACGAGACATAGCGAATCTCGATGCCTTCGGCGTTGTACTGTGCCATCTGGCTATGCAGGCGACGGCAGTATCCGCAATCGACGTCGGTGAACACGGTGACCACGTGCTTGGTCTGCCCTTCCGGCGCGAAGACGATCATGTTGTCCTCGCCAAGCTCGGCAAGCTTGGTCAGACGGTCGGTCTTGCGACGGTTCTCGGTCAGGCTCTCGCCGGTCTTCAGGTTCAGCAGATCGCCTTCGATCATGTACTTGCCGTCGGCGGTCACGTACCCGAAGTTGGAGCCGTCCTGCACTTCGTAAAGACCGGGCACGCTGGACGGACGCACGGCATCGGCCTTCAGGCCCGGCAGGACTTCCTGAAGGCTCGCCCGCACCGTATCGATCTGGGAACCCTGCTTCGGCGCGCAGGCGGTCAGGGCCGCGAGCGCGGCAAAGGCAATCGAGGTACGCAACGAGGGTTTCATCGACGGGTCCGAAAAGAAGGCGGCAGACAGGCCGGCATTATGACAGCAGCGCCCGCCTGCAGTTCAGCGCCGCCAGTGGGGGAATCAGGCCCGAGGATGGTGGCGGGCGTGCAGTTCCAGCAGGCGCGCACGGGCGATATGGGTGTAGATCTGCGTGGTCGACAGGTCGGCGTGGCCGAGCAGCGCCTGCACCGATCGCAGGTCGGCGCCATGTTCGAGCAGATGCGTGGCGAAGGCGTGACGCAGGGTATGCGGTGACAGGGCGCTGCGGATACCGGCGTTGAGGGCGTGGCGCTTGATGCGCATCCAGAAATTCTGGCGTGTCATCGCCTCGCCCCGCGCCGTCAGGAACAGGGCGTCGACGCCGGCACCGGCGTGCTCGCCGCGGGCCTCGGCCACGTAGCGCTGGACCCAGTGCATGGCCTCCTCGCCGGTCGGCACCAGGCGCTCCTTGCCGCCCTTGCCGACGATCTGCACAACGCCCTGGCGCAGATCGATGCCGGCACGCTTGAGCGTCACCAGCTCGCTGACGCGCAGGCCACTGGCGTACATCAGCTCGAGCATGGCGCGATCACGCATGCCCAGCGGATCGTCCGTGACCGGCGCATCCAGCAATCGCTGCACGTCCAGTTCGCTCAGGGTCCTGGGCAGGCGCAGACCGAGTTTCGGCGACTCCAGGCGGGCACTCGGATCGTCCTCGCGCTGTCGATCGGCGTTGAGGTAGCGGTAGAACTGGCGCAGCGCCGACAGCAGTCGCGCCTGCGTGCGCGGGCTGCGGCGGGCGGCGGCGAAGTAGTCGCGCAGATCCGCTTCGACGGCAGCCGTCAACGGCGTGCCGCGCAGCACGAGCCAGCGAGCCAACAGCGACAGGTCGGAGCGATAGCTGGCCTGGGTATTGCGCGACAGGCCGCGCTCCAGCCAGAGACGGTCGAGAAAACGCTCGATCGCCGCGCCATCCTCATCGGTCGGCCGATCGGCGAGCTTGGGACGGGGAGTTTCGGCGCGCATCGTTTCTATAATAGCGGTCCATGCGCCGCCTTCTCGATCTGATCTATGCCCCGCTGGCGGCGCTTGCCCTGGCGCTGCTGATTCCGCCCGTCTGCATCGCCGTGATCATCGGCCCGACGCTGACGATCCGTCGCGAAACCGGCCGCTTCTGCGTGCGTCTGATGATGGCCTGCATCGGCGTCCCGCTGCGGGTACGCGGCATCGGGAACCTGCCGGCCGGGGCCGCGATCGTCGTCTGCAACCATGCCAGCTACGTCGACGGCATCGTGCTCACCGCCGCGCTGCCGCGCCGTTACAGCTTCGTCGTCCAGGACGGCGCGGCCGGCTGGCCGCTTGTCGGCCAATGCCTGACGCGCATGGGCGTGATCTATGTCAATCGCCGCGACGCGCGCGCTGGTGCGCGGACGACGCGGGCCCTGATGCACAAGCTCGGCGCAAATGAACCGCTGGCGATCTTCGCCGAAGGCACGTTCAAGCCGGAGCCCGGGCTGCTGCCGTTCAAGGTCGGCGCGTTCATGATGGCGGCGCGCTGCGATGTCCCGGTAGTGCCGGCGGCGATCCGCGGCTCTCGCCGCCTGTACGGCGGCGGCCGGCGGCTGCCGCGCTGGAGCAGGCTGGAGATCGAAATCGGCAGACCACTGCACCCGATCGGCAAGGATCGCGATGCGGCACTCGTATTGCGTGCCGAAGCGCGCGATGCTGTGCTGCAATTGTCCGGCGAACCGGAACGCCTTGATATTGCCGACGCCGACCGCGAAGACTGAATTCAATTGCAGATGCATTCCCCCCGACCCCGTCCGATGAAGCGTCTCGATCATCCGCATTCCTGGAGCAACTGGTCCGGCGCCGTGCGCTGCGAACCGGCGTATTGCTCCGAACCGGTCACGCTGGAAGAAATCCAGGCCGACGTCGTGCGCGCCGCCGATGAAGGCCAGCGCCTGCGCGTGATCGGCAGCGGCGCGTCGTTCTCGCCCTTGTGTGCAAGCGACGACAACCACATGTCGTTGCGGCACTTCCGCGGCATCGAATCGGTGGACGTGCAGCGCTCGCGCGTCTGGGTGCGCGCCGGCACGACCCTGCGCCGCCTCGGCGACGAGATCGCCAACCTCGAACTGGCGCTGGAAAATGCACCGTCCTGGGACAAGGTCACGATTGCCGGCGCACTCGCCACCGGCACGCACGGCAGCGGCCTGCCCTTCGGCAACCTCGCCAGTCTGGTGACCGGCCTGCGCCTGGTGCTTGCCGACGGTTCGGTGCGCAGCTGCTCGCGCGAACAGAACCGCGAGCTGTTCGATGCCGCGCGCATTTCGCTGGGCGCGCTCGGCGTCATCACGCATGTCGAGCTGCAGTGCGTCGATCACTACCGGCTGTGCGTGCGCTCGAAGCGTGCCTCGTTCGGCGAGACGGTGACGCGACTGACCGACCTGCGCCGCGAGCATCGCAACTTCGAACTGCACTGGTTCCCCTACGCGAACATCGTGCGGCAACGCTATACGGACGAGGTGCGCAGCGCGCCGAGCAGCGCGCTGACGCCGCATGCCGCGCGCGTGCTGTTTCACGAGCAGGTCGTGCTGCGCAGCCTGCGCACGCTGGCGCGACGCTCCTCGCAGGCTGCCGAATACGCCGGCAAGCTGCTGGCGACCGGCATTCCGGCCGACAGCAGCGTGCGCAATGCCGAGGACGCCTATCGCATCCCGCGCCGGACGCGCCTGCAACATCTCGAGTACGCCCTGCCGCTCGACAGCGCCAATGAAGTCCTGCGCCAGCTGGAACGCGTGCTGCACGCACTCGACACGCGCGTGCACGTCCCGATCGAGATCCGCTTCGTGCGCGGCGACGACGCCTGGCTGTCGCCGCACTATCAGCGCGACAGCGTCTGCATCTCGCTGCCGGCCTATCGCGACGTCGCGCATGCCGACTACTACGCGGCGGCGACCGAGCTGTTCGATCGCGTCGACGGCCGCCCGCACTGGGGCTCGGCACACGACAAGACCGCCGCCGTACTGCGCGCACTCTATCCGCGCTTCGACGAGTTCTGCCGCTTGCGCGCCGAACTCGATCCGCACGGTCTGTTCCTGAACCCTCATCTCGGTCGCATCTTCGGCGTCACCCTGCGCTGATGACACACGAATTCCCGCTGGCGCCGCGCTCGCGCTACGAACACGACCTCGCGCGCAGCGATTTCAGCCGCGACGCCGCACAAGCCCAGGCCGTGGATGCGTTGCAGGCGGTCTACGACGAATTGCTGGCGACCCCGCCGCGGCGCTGGTTCCGGCGCCAGCAATGGACGAAGGTCACGGGTCTGTACATGTGGGGCGGCGTCGGTCGCGGCAAGACCTATCTGATGGACACGTTCTTCGAAGCACTGCCGTTCGCACGCAAGCTGCGTACGCATTTCCATCGCTTCATGCTCGATGTCCACGAACGTCGCAAGCGCTATCCCGAGGAGCGCGATCCGCTGAAACTGGTGGCCGAAGAATATGCCGCCGAAGTGCGCGTGCTGTGCTTCGACGAATTCTTCGTTTCCGACATCGCCGACGCGATGATTCTCGGCCGCCTGTTCGAAAACCTGTTCAGCCTCGGCGTGACGCTGATCGCGACCAGCAACATCCCCGCCGAACGGCTTTACGAAAACGGTTTGCAGCGCGCCAACTTCCTGCCGTTCATCGACATCCTCAAACGCAATGTGCGCGTACTCAATGTCGACGGCGGCATCGACTACCGGCTGCGCACGCTGACCCATGCCGACATCTACCGGCATCCTTGCGACGAAGCAGCCGAAGCCGATCTGCAGCGCTGGTTCGCCGCGATCGCGCACAGCGACGGCGGCGGCGCTCAGGATCTGCGCATCCATGACCGCATCATCCGCGCGCGACGCGAACTCGACGGCGTGGTCTGGTTCGATTTCGACGAACTCTGCGAAGGCCCGCGTGGCGCGGCCGACTACATCGAGATCGGCCGCACGCATCACACGGTGCTGATCTCGCGCGTCCCGCAGCTCAACGCCTTCCGCGAAGACGCCGCTCGGCGCTTCGTCAATCTGGTCGACGAGTTCTACGATCGCGGCGTCAAGCTGCTGCTCGCGGCCGACGTGGCGATGGATCAGCTCTACGTCGGCGAAAAATCACGCTTCGAGTTCCAGCGCACGCTGTCGCGGCTGACGGAAATGCAGTCCGAGGAATATCTCGCACGTCCGCATCTCGCCTGATCGTCCGGCGGCTCGCCACACCGACGGCCCATCCTGCGCAGGGCGATCCGCAATTGCTCGAATTCAGCGGACGGCACGCCCGCTGACCCACTCGTCAACCTGCGCGGTGCTGTCGATCAGCTGTTCGAGTTCGCCGAGCGCCGCCGGCGGCGCTGCACAACCGCTGTCGTGTCGCAGCGTCCGCACACCTTCGGCCGTGCGCAATTCAAGCGTGATCTGCGGATGATCGGTCGCGTAGTGCCTGCAGCCGGCAGCGCCAGGCACGACATCGGCGAGTGTCGCAAACACGTCGGCGGCCTTGCGGCGCAGCTCGGCAACCGCCGCCATGTCGGCCCTTCCTCGGAAGGAGCCCAATGCATTGACGAAGCGATCGCCGACGAACTCGACGCCGCCGGCACCGTCGATCGTCACGCGATACTGCGGACAGCGCCCGAAACAGGCACCGCGCCGCATGGAAATCGAGAACTCGCTCATCTGCATGCCTTCGCGCGGCAGCGGGCTCTGATCGACCGCGGCAGGCGCGTCGACCGTCGCGGTCGGGGGCGGCGCCGGGGCCTGTCGCGATCCCGCGGTCGCACAGGACACAAGGCCAAGCAACAGCGCCAGACCGGTCAGCGAGGAAATATGCATGAAAAGGCTCGCACGCGGGAAAGGGCTCCCGCGTGCGAGCATATCGCCCGTTGCTTAACGCAGCCGGCGGCGCCGACGCAGCAGGGCCAGTGGCGCAAACAGCAGGATGCCGAGGCCGAAGCTGCCACCGCCGCCGTTCGATTTCGGCGACGGCGTGACGTTGACGGTCACGTCGTCCGACGTCGAGTGCGTGCCGTCCGATACCGTCAGCCGGAACGCGAGCGCCTTGGCGGCGCTGGCATAGGGCACGCGGATCGTCGGCGTCAGGGTCTGGGCGTCGGTCAGCGCCACCGAATCACCGGACACCTGCGTCCACTGATACGTCAGCCCGTCGGTGCTGGCGACGTCGGTGACCGTACCGTTCAGCATCAGCGTCGGCTTGTCGTTCTTCTTCGCGCCGGCCACCGTCTGGTCCGCTCCGGCATCGGCTTGCGGTAGCGGCGATTCGCCGACCGTGACGGTCACATCGTCGCTCGTCGTCTGGCTGCCGTCGTCCACGCTCAGCCGGAAGACCAGATCCGTGTCCGCATCGACACGCGGCACGCGGAAGCTCGGCGTCAGCGTGTCGGCACCCGAGATCGTCACCGTCGGACCCGACACCTGGGTCCAGGCGTAGGTCAGTCCGCTCGTGCCGTCGAGATCGTTGACGGTGCCGCTGAGCGACAGATCGCGCGTCTCGCCGTACTTGGCGCCGGGCGTGCTCGTGTCGGCACCCGCGTCGACATGCGTCGGCCGGTTGGTGCAGTCCATGGCGTTGTCGGCGATCGCCGAGAACGGCTTGTTGGTGATGCCCGTGAAATGCACGTTGTCGACCACCCAGCCGAACTCGCCGCTGGCTTCGTCGCTGCCTTCGTGGAAGCGCAGGCGGACGTGGTGTCCGGCCAGCGCGGTGCCGTAACTCAAGGTCACCGGCTCGAAGCCATTGGTGTTGTAGTCCACGAATGCGTCACGATAATTCACCGGATCGAAGACGATCGCGCTGCCGTTGTAGCCCGTCCCCTGGGTGACGACGGCCGGAAAGTCGACCGACTCCAGTGCATCCTGCCAGGCACCGCCGTCGACGCTCATTTCGATGATGCCGCCGTCCCAGCCGACCGGCGTGCCGTCCGGGTAGTACCCGGCCAGTTCCATCTGGAAATAGTGCGTGAACCCGAACGTGAACGTGCCGCTGCCGACCACCAGATCGGGCGTCGTCAGGACCACGTCCGAGGTCGCATCGTTGTCCGGGGCATACCAGACATGGCCGGAATCGA
Source organism: Solimonas terrae (assembly GCF_011067135.1). Taxonomy (GTDB): domain Bacteria; phylum Pseudomonadota; class Gammaproteobacteria; order Nevskiales; family Nevskiaceae; genus Solimonas; species Solimonas terrae. The sequence goes on along the minus strand of NZ_JAAMOW010000002.1, from coordinate 18,546 downwards.
AGAACGAGCCGTCGCCGTCGAGGTCGGCGCCATCGACGATGCTCCACGACGGCAGCCCGGATGCCGCCAGATCGCCGACCGTCCAGTCGTGTTGCGAGGTCACCGGGTTTTCCATGCCGTCCGACTTTGTCGCCGGCACGAGATCGTAGTTGACGATCAGGTCGATTTCCGCGACATCGGGCTCGACGACGCTGTCATCGCCGTCAACCGGCAGGAATTCGATCTGCAGCGGCAGGCTCTGGGCGGTGCTGGCCCGATCGAGGCGGACGAGTACGGTGCCGGTCATCGTGTCGCCGATCAGGCCGAGCGAGTTGAAGGTGATGGTGTCGCCTTCCGGGAACGAGACGCCGGCCGGCCGCGACAGACGCGCCGTGATCGGCCCGCTGATCGGCTTCGTGCCGGTGCTGCGGATCGTCAGCGTCAGCTGCGCGGTCTCGCCGGCATCCAGCACGCCGTCCAGATCGCAGTAACCCTGCAGGCCGTTGTCGAACGCGAAGTCCATCGATACATCGTCGACCGCAAACGAACTGCCGAAAGGCGTGAAGCTTTCGACAACCCCGGCGTGGGTGTCGTCGCCACGATCCGGTGCCACCGCGCCAAAGCCCATGCCGCGCTTGGCGAAGGCCTTGGCCATCAATTCGAAATCGCCTTCGTCCTTGACCGCGGCGACCGCCAGCAACGCATCGCGCGCTTCCAGGAAGGTCGGCGCATTCGGCGTCATCTTCAAGCCGGCGATGACGTAATCCTTCATGCGGTCCTGCGCCTGATCGAAGCTGTAGCGCGGATCGTTGAGCAGGGCGGCGTAGATCTCCCACAGGACGTTGGCCCAGATCTCGCCGGAGTTGTGGACCTCGGCGTTGTCGACGCCGCCCTGACCGAAGGCGATCGGCGCGGAGGTCGGCAGCGGTACGCCGTCCTCGATGTCCTTGAACGTCAGCGGATTGACCGCCATGTCGGTCGAGTACGGCGCACGTCGGATGCCGAAATACTGGTTGTCGTCGACGTAGGTGCCAGTCGAATAGACGCCCTGCCAGTGGTCGTTGCCGGTCACCAGACGATCCTCGGGACGCACGATCAGCATCATCGTCGAGAAATCGCTCCAGCCCTCGCCCATCGACCGGCCCTGATTGTTGTACAGGCCGTTCGCATTGCCGACCAGACGATTGCTGACGTAGTGGAACCACTCGTGCGCGATGATGCCGTTGTCCATCGTGCCGTCGCGATTGGTCTTCGTCAGCTCGTGCATGGTCACGTTGACCGGCCCGTCGACGAGCGCAGCGCGCAGCGCGTCGCCATCCTCCAGCGAAATGCCGAGCGACGGAATCGTGATCGTCGCATCCGTGCCGGCAAAGCCGATCGGACCGCCGCCAGCGGCATTGTTGCTGATGATCACACCAGCAGCGCCCGCCACCTGCCCGGCCTTGACCTTGCTGGTGAATGCGCAGGCGCCGCGGGCGATCAGCACGATCTTGCCGGACACCGCCGCCGTATTGGTCAACGGCGTGCAGCCATCGTCCGGAACGGCGGCCACCACATCCTGGGTCAGATCGAAGGTCTGCGGACCGAACTGGGCGGTGCCGTGGTCGAGCACGCCGGCCACCGACGCCGGGCTGTTGACGGTCAGCTTGCTCTCGACGACGTTGAAGATGTACATCTGCATGCGCGGCGAGCCGCCATCGGAAGGCGTCGCCATGTTGGCGTTGTTGGTGCCGGAACCGTCCTGACCTTCGGCGTGGATCGGGTCGCCGTCGACGCCACCTCGGCCATAGTTGTCGAGCTGGGCATTGCCGGCCGCTTCGTCGAAGCCGTTGTGGTACCACCAGTCGTGCAGCCAGTTGTTCATGTAGAACAGGTTGACCGCCGCCGCCTCGCGCTGCTGGTGGGTCGCCGGATCGGCATCCGGCGTGTACGGGTAGACGAACTGCCCGCCCGGCAGTGCCGCGCCGCGGAAGTCCTGTCCGTTCTCCGGCGTATAGCCGTCGAAGGGACCGTGAGTCTGGCCGTCCGAAAGCAGGTAGTCGTCGAGGTCCAGGTAGGCGTCGACGTTGTTGCCGGTGGTCTCGGTCGCGCCGGCGCCGAGCCAGGGATCGTTGCTCGCGATCGGACCGCTGGTCAGCGTCAGGTAATTGGGTATCGCGGGCGTACGGACAAACGGTCCGGTCGGCCCCGCGGTCACTGGCTCCAGATCGTTGCCCAGCGGACCGTCGTAGGGCTTGTGAATGCCGTCCGCGTCGGCGTAGACGCCGTAGGTATAGGCCTCGTAGGCGACCTGACTGTTGCGGAACAAGACCTTGCCGCTGTCGGCATCGATGACGAACGCGTACTGGTCCTTCGGGCCCTGGTCGAAGGGGCCACCGGAAATCTCGACGTAGTAGGCGGGAATCAGGCGGTCCTTGCTCGCATACAGCACCTGCTTCACGCGCGGAGCGGCCGCAAGGCGGTAGTCACCGGACATCGCAGGAATGTTGTACAGCGAGTAGTCGCCGACGGTCTTGCGGATCTGCAAGGCGGCCGGCGACAGCTGGCCGCCGAGCTGGGCGAAAGCGATCGCCACGGCGTCGGCGCCGCTGCGCGAGAAGCTTCCCGGATTTTTCTTGGCAGCGAGCTGCTGCGCCTCCGGCGCGAAGTAGCCGGAAATCGCCTTCGGCGACAGATCGTGGTCCATCAGCACCGCCATCTGGCGGTTGAAGACCTCGAGGCCGTTGACACGCTGCTGGTAGCGGGCAACGACGATGCCCTTGCCGTCGTCCTGCACGTCGACCAGCTTGGCACTGTCGATGGCCGTGCGTCCGGCGACCAGCGCCGATGCATTGGCCTTGATCGCCGCGCGGCCGACATTGTCCGCCAGCGCCGAACGTTTCACCGGCGCCGTCGCAGACTTCGCGGCGACCGCGCTGCCGTTCTTGATCCAGAGGAAGGTATTGCCGCCGAGGCGGGCATCGAAATTGGATCTGAGACCGCGCGGGCCGACATCCGCGCTCTTCAGCTTTGCGGTCAGATGTCGCGCCAGCTTGCCCTGCTGCTCGAAGCTGCGCTTCGCCGAGCTGCCAGCCCCGACGGCATTCGCCGACGCGAGAAACTGATCGTATTGCGGCACACGTGCAACGGATGCAGCGGCGCCACCGGAACCGGCCGCAAGCGCGCAGGCCGCGGCTGCAATTGCAGTCTTCTTGATCATGAAAGCTCCCTGAAGTTCGAAGTGCGCGCCGCACGCCCCGTTTGTTGGTACGGCACGGGTCGAGGGTGCACCGCAGGGAGGATTCGGACCAGCGGGGGAATCACCCAGGTCGAGAGAGCCCTACAGGCCGCTGAGCTTGCGCAATTCGCGGACGGCGACCGCGAGTGTCATGAAGTCGGGAACGCCGCTGGCCTGCAGATCGTGCAAGCGCTGGATGCCGAACCTGAGCTTGGCGGGATTGCCCAGCAGCCAGGCATCGACGCGGGCCTGCGCCGACGCACCCGGCATCTGCAGCACGCGCGCGGCGATGCGTCGATGCAGTCGGTAGCTGTCCTCGCGCAGATTGGACCGCGCCAGCGCCTGCCACTTGCTCTGCACCGGAAACGCGATGATCGTCGACAGCAGCCACAACATGTTGAGCCGATCACCGACCAGAAAGTAGGCCTGCGCGGCTTCGTCCAGCGGCAGTTTCGCGTCGCCCGCGATCTCGATGATGTCGAGGGCACTGCCGAGCACCATGGTATTGGCCAGCTGATTGGCGATGCCGACCGGCACGCCGTCGGCAAGCATTGCCGCGACGGCCTTCTCCCAATCGCCGCGATAGCTGCCGGGCAGCACGTCGGGCAGCATCGCCGTCAGGTTGTCGATGCCCTTGCCGAATCCGGCCACCGCTTCATCGATCGGCCTATCGGTCCAGCGATAGTTCAGCAGCCAGGTCGTGACATGCTTCATCAGCCCGATCGCGCGACCGAACAGGCGCAACTGCGTTGCCGCCGGCAGCGCATTGTCGAGCTGCTGGATCGGCAACCAGTAACGGTCGCCATCATAGATTTCGTGTGCGATCGCATACGCCTTGACGACCTCGGCGCGCGGTACGCCGTGATCGTCTGCAAATCGGTGCGTGAACGAAAAGCCCATGCGGTTGACGACGGCATTGGCCAGAATCGTCGCGATGATCTCGCGACGCAGGCGATGCCGCAGCAGCAGGTCGCGCTGCTGCTTGACGAGTTCGTGCGGAAAGTAGTCGAGCAGATCGCGATCGAAGAACGGTTCGTCCGGAACGCCGGACTGCAGCAGCGAATCGAACAGCGAGATCTTGCTGTACGACAGCAGCACGGCAAGCTCGGGACGCGTCAGGCCACGATTGCGCGCGCGGCGCTCCTTGAGCGCTTCATCGTCAGGCAGGTACTCGACGCTGCGGTTGAGCTGGTTGTCGCGCTCCAGCGTGCGCATCACTTCGTTGTGTTCGCCAAGCTGACTCGCCGCGTCCCGTTCGATCAGACTGATCGCCAGACTCTGTACATAGTTGTCGGCCAGCACCGCCTCGCCGATGTCGCCGGTCATCTTCGCGAGCAGCGGATCACGCACTTCGCGCGTCAGCTCGCCTTCGAGCATCAGGCGATTGAGCGGAATCTTGATATTCACTTCGCGATCGGACGTGTGCACGCCGCCGGCATTGTCGATGAAGTCGGTATTGATTCGGCCGCCGGCGCCGCCGCTGCCATCGAGCGCGTACTCGATGCGCCCGAGCTGCGTGCAACCGAGATTGCCGCCTTCGCCGACCACGCGGCAGCGCAACTGGCGGCCGTCGACACGGATCGCATCGTTGGCGCGATCACCGCACTCCTCGTGCGATTGCAGATGGCTCTTCACATACGTGCCGATGCCGCCGTTCCAGAGCAGATCGACCGGCGCCAGCAGGATCGCCCGCATCAGCTCCTGCGGCGTGACATTGGCGCGGCTAATGCCGAGCGCGTTCTGTGCCGCCTCGGACAGCTTGATCAGCTTGCTGTTGCGCGACCACACGCCGCCGCCTTCGGAAATCAGCGTCTTGTCGTAGTCGTCCCACGACGAGCGCGGCATCGCGAACAATCGCTCGCGCTCGGCAAAGCTCGCTGCCACGTCGGGCGCGGGATCGATGAAGATGTGCCGATGATCGAAGGCGGCGATCAGCTGCGTCTGCGGCGACAGCAGCATGCCGTTGCCGAACACGTCGCCGCTCATGTCGCCGACACCGACGGCCGTGAACGCTTCGCTCTGGATATCCTTGCCCACTTCGCGGAAGTGGCGCTTGACGCTTTCCCAGGCGCCGCGCGCGGTGATGCCCATCTTCTTGTGGTCGTAGCCGGCGCTGCCGCCGGACGCGAACGCATCGCCCAGCCAGAAGTTGTACTCGGCCGCGAGACCATTGGCGATGTCGGAGAACGTGGCGGTGCCCTTGTCGGCGGCCACGACCAGATACGGATCGTCGTCATCGAGCCGCACCACATCGGTCGGCGCAACGATGCCGTCGCCGACGCGGTTGTCGGTGATGTCGAGCAGACCACGCAGGAACGTCTTGTAGCACTCGATGCCCTGCCTGGCCCAGGCCTCGCGATCGGCAGGATCGCCCTGCTTGACGACGAATCCGCCCTTGGCGCCGACCGGCACGATGATCGCGTTCTTGACCATCTGCGCCTTCATCAGGCCGAGTACCTCCGTGCGGAAGTCCTGACGACGATCGGACCAGCGCAAGCCGCCGCGCGCAACGCGACCGCCACGCAGATGGATGCCCTCGACATCCGGCGCATAGACGAATACTTCGAACATCGGCAACGGTGCCGGCAGCTCCGGCACCTTGCGCGGATCGAGCTTGATCGACACGTAGCGCTTGTTGCCGCCGCCTATATCCTTCTGGAAATAGTTGGTACGCAGTGCCGCGCGCACCACCGCGGTATAGGCGCGCAGCACACGATCGCCGTCGAGCGTGACCACCTTGTCGAGCGCCGCATCAAGCGCCTGCGCGATCTTGATTTCCCCGTCGCGGCGCTGGTCGGCCGACAGCTGCGGATCGAACCGGGCTTCGAACAACTGCACCAGCAGGCGCGCGATCGGCGCGTACTCGGCGAGCAATCGCTCCTTGTAGTCCTGGCTGTATGGCAGGCCGGTCTGGATCAGGTACTTGGTCAAGGTACGCAGGCAGACGACCTGGCGCGCCTCGAGTCCGGCGGTCAGTACCAGGCGATTGAGTCCGTCGTTCTCGGTTTCATTGCGCCAGGTCTGCAGGAACGCCGATTCGAAATAGGTGCGCTGCTGTTCCGGCGTCAGCACGCAGTCGCCGACCAGCTGCACCGTGAACTGCTGGATCCAGACCGGATCGCCGTCCTTGGGGTGCAGTTCGTGCGGGTCCTGCGAGATCACGCGCAGGCCGAAGTTTTCCAGCGTCGGCAGCACGTCCGACAGCGGCACCGGCTTGCCGCGACAGTACAGCTTCAAGGCGGTCGGCCGCCCGGCTGCGGCGCCCGCCGTGTCCACGATCAGGCGCGGCAGCAGGTCACGACCGGTCGACAGCTGCAGCAGGCTCTGCAGATCGGTGGCGGCCTCGTCGGCCGTCGTCAGTTCCTGATACGAGGTCGGGAACGCGTCGAAGAACCGCGCCGCGAGCACGGTGTCGCCGCGCTGGCGTCGTGCATAGGCTTCGCGCAGCTGTTCGCGCCAGGATCGTGTCGCCGCCAGCAGGCGCTGCTCGATCTGTGCGGTGCTCTGCGTCAGTTCCGTGCCGGCCGGTGTGCGGACGATGTAGTGAATGCGCGCCATGCCATGCCGCAGGAAATCCATGCTGCGATCCATGCCACTGCCGCCGCAGGCGGCCAGCAGCTCGCTGCCGATGCGGTCGCGCAATTCGCGCGAGTAGCGTTCGCGCGGCAGAAACACGAGGCAGGAAAAGAAGCGACCGTAGCGGTCGCGCCGCATGAACAGCTTGAGCTGTGCGCGTTCACGCAGCGCGCGCACGCCCATGCACAGTTCGAACAGCTCGTCCTCGTTGGACTGGAACAGCTCGTCACGCGGCAGCTGGTAGAGGATCTCGCGCAGATACTTCCCGGAATGCGAATGCTCCGGCAGGCGCGAGCGCAGCATGACCTGCTCGGCCTTGCGGCGCATCAGGGGAATGCTGCGCGGCCGGTCGATGTAGGCGTCCGCCGAGAACAGGCCGATGAAGCGGCAGGTGCCCCCGATGCTGCCGTCGTCACGGACCCGCTTGACCGACACCACGTCGACGAATTCGGCATGGTGGATGTGCGAGCGCTGGTTGCCCTTGGTGATGACCACCAGACGCGACGATTCGCTGTACTTGTCGAGCTCCTCGCGGGGAGCGATCAGGGCGTCGGCATCGGCGTAGCGCTTGCCGGGTCGAGCCAGACCGAGCGCGGTCTCCGGTCGGGTCTCGAAACGCGGACGGCCGTCGTTGCCGCTGACCACGTCGGTTTCGGTGCAGCCCAGGAAGGTGAAGTGTCCGTCGTCGAGCCAGCGCAGGAATTCGGCGGCCTCGTTGCCGTCGTCGCTGGTCGCCTGCGGATCGATCGCGGCCAGATGCCGGGCCAGCTCCACGGACCTGGTGCGCATCGCCGAGAAGTCGTCGACGACCACGCGAATGTCGGCAAGCAGCGCGGCGACCGTCGCCTCCAGCGCCACATAGCCGCTGGCCTGCGCAAAGGCCTCGAATTCGATGTGGACCAGCGATTCGGCGTCGCCGTCGGCAGCGAGTTCGTCCCATTGCTGCGCCTCGCGCGCGACATTCAGGATCGGATGCACGAGCCAGTCGATCGGGGCGCCGGTGTCGCGGATCGCCATGCTCAGCGAATCGACCAGAAACGGCATGTCGTCGACCACGGTTTCGAGCCGCGCCAGACCGCGGCCGCCACGCGCCGCCAGATCGGCCGGCGGCAGCACGCGAATCAGCATTTCGCCGGGAGCACGTCGCTGCGCAAACAGAAAGTGCCGCAAGGCAGCGTCGGTCAGTTCTTCGAGGCTGCGCATGCGCAGCGTATCGACCGACGCCATTTCGTAGTACGCACGGACGAAGCTCACGAAGCCATCGCGCACTTCGCGGGGCGCGCGCTGTCGCGCCAGGTCTTGCAAACGCTCCAGCAACTGAGCCTGTTCTTCGACGGCTTCCGATCGCATGCCCGATCCTCAACGGCAGAGTGCGGCGAGTATATGCCCGCGTTCGCGGCGCGCCGCGGTGGAAATCCCTCTTGCGATCATGGCCGCGGCAGGCGCAGATCGCCCTGTCCGGTCGCCGCACAATGGTCGGCCTGTCATCGACCGGTTCCGACCCTTTTTACAGGGCAAGCAAGTCACTCCGGAGAAGGCCGCGCCGTGCGGATTGCCGCCCTCATGCCGATTCGACCAGCGAGGTGACGATGCGGATTTCCGACTTCAGGGTCTGATGCACCGGACAGCGGTCGGCGATCGCCAGCAGCCGCTGGCGTTGCGCGGCATCGAGCGCACCTTCCAGCGTGATGTGACGCTCGATCTCGTCGATCTTGACCGAGCGTTCCGGATGCTCGGCGCAATCGGCGCAGTCCTGCACGTGAACCTTGCGGTGCTTCAGCTGCACGACCACGCGTGTCAGCGGCAGCTTTTTCAGATTGGCGTACATGCGCAGGGTAATGCCGGTACAGCTGCCGAGCGCGGCCAGCAGGTATTCGTAGGGATTGGGGCCGGCGTCCTGACCGCCGAGGTCGGCCGGCTCGTCGGCCATCCCGTGGTGTGGCCCCAAGCGCAGGTCGCAGCTGTAATTGCCGGTGCCGGCTTCGGCGACCAGCGCCTCGCCATGCGGGAGCGTCGCCGGCAGCCGGCGCGTGTTTTCGGGATCGGTCATGGCGTTTTCTCGGCTTGCGGATGGCATTCGATCGTCGCATGTGGAGCATCGGCCGCGGTCGGCCACCCTCGATGATCGTGGCCGCAGACACAGAGCGGGCCCGCGAACTGGCGCGAAATGCCTGATTCGACTTGAGAGACGTCGCGGCTGCCCGTAGAATGCGCGCCCTTGTCCTCAATCCGGACGGGCAATTTTTGCCCACCGCTGGGGTTCCGGTCCGCCGCGGGGCGGGCTCTTCAGGAGATGACCCAATCGCTTTTGAACGTGAAGATCGGCGCAACAATCAGATCACGGCGCCGCGGGTCCGCGTGATCGCGGACGATGGTGGACAGCTCGGCATCATGCTGACGCGCGATGCTGTCGCCAGGGCCGAAGAAGAAGGCCTCGATCTGGTCGAAGTGTCGCCGAACGCAGAGCCTCCGGTCTGCAAGATCATGGATTACGGCAAGTACCTTTACCAAAAGGACAAGGCCTCGCACGCTGCGAAGAAAAAGCAGAAGCAGATCCAGATCAAGGAAATCAAATTCCGTCCGACCACGGAAGATGGCGATTACCAGACCAAGTTCCGCTCGATCACGCGTTTTCTCGAGGAAGGTGACAAGGTCAAGATCGTGGTTCGCTTCCGCGGTCGCGAAATGGCGCACCAGGAACTGGGCATGCAGATCATGGATCGCCTGAAGACGGAACTCGTCGACATGGCGATCGTCGAGCAGCATCCGCGCATGGAAGGCCGCCAGTCCGTCATGGTGATGGCAGCCAAGAAGAAGTAGGACCACGCCGTTCGCGACGCGGTCCACGACCCACGGAGTCGGCACGATCCGGGGGCAGCCGGGAAGGGGCGAAAATCCCGACTCCGAAGACAAGTCCTTCCCCGCCGGGGAAGGCCCGATCAGCGCCCGTGGCAGGGTTGTGATATCGGCAACGATGAAGATGCAGGAGTGTTTCAATGCCAAAGCTGAAAACCGTAAAAAGCGCGGCCAAGCGCTTTGCCAAGACCGGCAAAGGTGGCTTCAAGCGTTCCCATTCGCATAAGCGCCACATCCTGACCAAGAAGTCGGGCAAGCGCATCCGTCAGCTCCGTGGCGAGGCGCAGATTCACGCGTCCGACGTCCGCGAAGTGAAGCAGATGCTGCCGTACGCTTAATACTTAAGGAGAACGATATATGGCACGCGTCAAACGTGGCGTCACCGCTCGCGCCAAGCACAAGAAAGTCCTCAAGAAGGCCAAGGGTTATTACGGCGCCAAATCGCGCCAGTTCCGCTCCGCCAAGGAGCAGGTCATCAAGTCGGGGCAGTACGCCTACCGCGACCGTCGCGTGAAGAAGCGCGAATTCCGTTCGCTGTGGATCGTGCGCATCGGCGCGGCGAGCAAGGAACTCGGCCTGTCGTACAACCGATTTATCAACGGGCTCACCAAGGCCGGCGTGGCACTCGATCGCAAGGTCCTCGCGGACATGGCGATCCACGACAAGCCCGCATTCGGCGTACTGGTGTCCCAGGCAAAAGCCCAGCTCGGCCTCGCCGCCTAAGCAAGCTCGCGTCGTATAGCTGTTTGCGAAGGGGAGCGGCGCCTGCCGCTCCCCTTTTCTGTTTCTGAACGCCACGAAGGTTGCCGTTTCCAGACCGATGAGCAACGACCTCGAACAACTGGTTCAAGGCGCACAGGCCGACATTGCCGCCTGCGCCGATTCCCGCGCGCTGGAAACCCTGCGCGTCGAACTGCTGGGCAAGAAAGGCCGCGTGACCGAGCTGCTCAAGCAGCTCGGCGGCATGGCACCGGACGCGCGCAAGGCCTTCGGCGAGCAGGTCAATCGCGCCAAGGAAGCCTTGAGCGCAGCGCTGGAAAGCCGGGGTGACGATCTGGCGAAAGTGGCGCTCGACGCGCGCCTCGCCTCGGAACGCGTCGACGTGACGCTGGCCGGACGTGGCGAGACGATCGGCGGCCTGCATCCGATCACGCGCACGATCAAGCGCATCGCCGACATCTTCGGCGAGATGGGCTTCGAGGTCGTCGAAGGTCCGGAGATCGAGGACGACTTCCACAACTTCGGCGCGCTCAACATTCCCGAGGCGCATCCGGCGCGGGCGATGCAGGACACGTTCTATGTGCTGAACGGCGAACGCCTGCTGCGCACGCATACCTCGCCGGTGCAGATACGCACGATGCAGCAGCGCCAGCCGCCGATCCGCATCATCTGCCCGGGCCGCGTCTACCGCGTCGATTCGGATCGCACGCACAGTCCGATGTTCCACCAGATGGAAGGTCTGTACGTCGCCGAGAAGGTGTCGGTCGCCGACCTCAAGTACGACCTGCAGATCTTCCTGTCGCGCTTCTTCGAGCGCGATATCGAGGCGCTGTTCCGGCCGTCGTACTTCCCGTTCGTCGAACCGGGCGCCGATGTGCACATCCGCTGGCAGCAACCGGACGGCAGCTCGCGCTGGCTCGAAGTGCTGGGCTGCGGCGTCGTGCACCCGAAGGTGCTCGAAGCGGTCGGCATCGATTCGGAGAAGTATTCGGGCTATGCCTTCGGCATGGGCATGGAGCGGATGGCGATGCTGCGTTACGGCGTCGACGATCTGCGCCTGTTCTTCAACAACGATCTGCGCTTTCTCGAGCAGTTTCGCTAAGCCGCACGAAGAACAAGGAACAACAACATGAAGCTGAGTGAAAACTGGCTGCGCGAGTGGGTGAACCCGAGCGTCGGCATTGAACAGGTGGCCGAGCGCCTCGTCATGGGTGGCCTCGAGCTGGAAATCGAACCGGCACTCGCCGAACACATCGACCAGGTCGTGGTCGGCCTGATCGTCAAGGCCGAACGCCATCCGCAGGCGGACCGCCTGCAGGTCTGCGAAGTCGATGCCGGACAGACCGCGCCGCTGCAGATCGTCTGCGGAGCACCGAACGCGCGCGTCGGCATCAAGGTGCCGTGCGCGCTGGTCGGCGCGACCCTGCCGGGCGGCATGGCCATCACCGAAGCCAGACTGCGCGGTGTCGACAGCTTCGGCATGCTGTGCTCGGCCAAGGAACTGACGCTGTCGGACAAGTCGGACGGCCTGCTGGAGCTCGATGCCGACGCCAAGGTCGGCCAGCCGATCGGCACGTATCTGAATCTGGCCGACAACATCCTCAACCTGGAAATCACGCCGAACCGTGGCGACTGCCTGTCGGTGCTCGGCCTGGCGCGCGATGTCGCGGCGCTGTTCGGCGTACCGGTCAAGCGCCCGACCCAGGCGCAGGCCGTGGTCGAAGGCCATCAGCAGCTCAAGGTCGAGATCGAGAGTCTCGACGATTGCCCGAGCTATGCCGGCCGCGTGATCTCCAGGCTCAATCCGAAAGCGCGCACGCCGGACTGGATGCGCGAACGCCTGCGCCGTTCCGGCATCCGCAGCATTCAGGCGATCGTCGATATCACCAATTACGTGATGCTCGAACTCGGCCAGCCGATGCACGCCTTCGATGCCGACAAGCTCGCCGGCAACCTCAAGGTGCGCCGCGCAGCGGCCGGCGAACGCCTGCAGCTGCTGAACGAGCAGTCGGTGGTCTGCGAACACCGTGAACTGCTGATCTGCGACGACAAGGGGCCGGTTGCACTGGCCGGCGTGATGGGCGGTCTCGGCAGCGCCGTGCACAGCGGATCGACGCGCGTGTTCTTCGAGTCGGCCTGCTTCGCCCCGACGGCGGTGGCCGGCAGCGGACGACGTCACAAGCTGTTCTCCGACGCGTCCTACCGCTTCGAGCGCGGCGTCGATCCCGGGCTGCAGCGTCAGGCGCTGGAACGCGCGACGCAGCTCGTGCTGCAGATCTGCGGTGGCGAGACGCACCCGGTCACGCAGGCCGGCCGCAGTCAGCCCGAAGCCGTCACGATCCGCCTGCGTCGCTCGCGCGTCAGCCAGGTGCTCGGTCTCGAGATTCCGGCCAAGGAGATCGAAGCCTCGCTGAGCCGACTCGGCATCGGCCTGCGCGCCGAAGTCGGCGATGCCTGGATGGCACGCGTGCCCAGCCATCGCTATGACCTGCGCATCGAGGCCGACCTGATCGAGGAAGTCGGCCGTCTGTACGGCTATGACCGGATTCCAGCCCGTCCCTACGCGGCACAGCTGGCGCCGTCGCGCCCGCAGGAAAGCGTGCGGCCGCTGATCCGCGTCAAGGAACAGCTGGCGGCGCGCGGCTGGCAGGAAATCATCAGTCTGGCCTTCGTCGAGCCGGGCCTGCAGCAGGCGCTCGATCTGCAGGCACCGTCGATCCCGCTCGACAATCCGATCGCCGACAACCTGTCGGTGATGCGCACGACACTGTGGGCCGGGCTGATACCGGCGTGGCTGTACAACCGCGCGCGCCAGCAGGACCGCCTGCGCCTGTTCGAAGCCGGGGTCTGCTTCCGGCTCGACGGCGAAACCGTCGTCGAGACCTCACGCCTCGCCGGCCTGTTCGCCGGTCGCGCGCTGCCCGAGCAGTGGGGCAGCGCCACGCGTCCGGCCGATTTCCACGATCTGAAAGCCGAAGTCGTCGCCCTGCTCGGCAATGCCGCGCGCGACTATCGTTACGTCGCCGAAAGCCACCCGGCCCTGCATCCGGGGCGCTCGGCGCGCGTTTATCGCGGCACCCAGGCTTGCGGCTGGCTGGGTGAACTGCATCCGCAACTGGTCGCCTCGCTGGACCTGCCGGAAGCGCCGCTGCTGTTCGAACTCGACTGGGAAGCGATTCGCGGCGTCGGCGTGCCCAGAGCGGCGGCACTATCCGAATTCCCGTCATCACGCCGCGATCTGGCGATCGTCGTCGCCGAATCGGTGCGTGCCGAGCAGATTCTGGACTGTGTCCGCGCCGCCGGCGGCGAGCTGCTGACGCAGGCCCTGATTTTCGACATTTATCGTGGAAAAGGTCTCGCTGAAGGCGACAAAAGCGTGGCATTGGGCTTGCTTTTCAATGACGCCTCGCGCACGCTAACTTTGCCAGAGATCGACACGGCAACTTCGGCTGTCACGCAAGCACTGGCGCGTGAGCTGAAAGCCGCGATTCGGCAGTGACGACAAGGGGAACCGTCCGGTGGCATTGACCAAGGCCGAACTGGCTGAAGCATTGTTCGAAGATCTCGGGCTGAACAAGCGCGAGGCGAAGGAATTCGTCGACCTTTTCTTCGAAGAAATCCGCGGTCGCCTGGAAGCCGGCAAAGAGGTCAAGCTTTCCGGTTTCGGCAACTTCGAGCTGCGCTCGAAAAACCAGCGCCCCGGCCGCAATCCGAAAACCGGCGAAGAGATTCCGATCTCCGCGCGCCGCGTCGTCACCTTCCGTCCCGGACAGAAGCTGCGCCTGCGTGTGGAAGCCGATGCGGCCCGCTGATCGCCCGCTTGCCGTGCTGCCGGACATTCCGCGCAAGCGCTACTTCGCGATCGGTGAAGTCAGCGAGCTGTGCGACGTCAAGCCGCATGTATTGCGCTACTGGGAACAGGAGTTCCCGCAGCTCAAGCCGGTCAAGCGCCGCGGCAACCGCCGCTACTACCAGCAGGACGATGTGCAGATGGTGCGACGCATCCGCAGCCTGCTGTACGAACAGGGCTTCACGATCGGCGGTGCGCGGCAGCGCCTGAAGGAAAGCCCGCGCGGCGGCAATGGTCACGACATCGTGCGGACAACAGGCACCGTGCTGGCAGTCGGCAAACCGCGGCCGGCACCGACCACGCGCAGCGCGCAGATCGAGCATCTGCGCGACGAGCTGGAATCGCTGCTGCGCCTGTTCCCCGAGTAGGCCTCGCCTTCTCATCAAGGGCGCCGTTCGCTACACTGCGCGCCCCCGCTTTTCCGCAGTTCTCAAGCCTCGTGTCGGGGCGTAGCGCAGCCTGGTAGCGCACTTCCTTGGGGTGGAAGTGGTCGCAAGTTCGAATCTTGTCGCCCCGACCAATCTTTTCCGCCCGTCGCAGCTTGAGCGCGCTTCGTGCCCCCTTGCAGGGGGGCGTCCTTGCGAAACCCGTCAATTGACGAAAGCACGCTCCAGCATCGCCGCGAACGGCGTCTGCGAATCCAGGGTGCCGTAGTTGATGCCGTGCTCGCCTCCGAGCCGGCTGCTGCACCAGGCGTGCGCGATCGCATCATGGCCCGCGCGCAGCAGCACCGAAGCCTGCAGTGCCAATGCCATGCGTTCGACGATCGTCCGTGAGCGCAATTCCAGCGTCGCACGATCATCGAATGCCTGTGTCAGCCAGTGAATTTCGCGATCGAGATCGGCGTGCGCGCCACGCGCTGCGAGCAGCTCGGCGAAGAAGGCTTCGCGTGTCTCCGGTTCCTTCGACAGCGCGCGCAGCACATCGAGACACTGGACGTTGCCGCTGCCTTCCCAGATCGAATTGAGCGGCGCCTGGCGATACAGCCGCGGCATGATGCCGTCCTCGACATAGCCGGCGCCGCCGAGGCATTCCTGCGCTTCGTTGACGAGCGGCGGGCAGCGCTTGCAGATCCAGTACTTGCCGATCGCCGTTGCGATCCGCGCAAACGCCGCCTCGGCTGCGTTGCGCGCGGAGGCGTCGACCGCGCGTGCCACCCGCATCGTCAGCGCCGTTGATGCCTCCGTCTCCAGCGCCAGATCGGCCAGCACGTTCTGCATCAGCGCCTGTTCGGCAAGCAACTTGCCGAACACCTTGCGATGCCGCGCGTGATGGATGGCCTGTACCGTCGCCTGCCGCATCAGGCTCGACGAACCGATCATGCAGTCGAGCCGCGTCAGCGCGACCATTTCGAGGATCGTCGAGACACCGCGACCCTCGTCGCCGACGCGTTCGGCCCATGCGCCGAGAAACTCGACTTCGCTGGACGCGTTGCTCCAGTCGCCGAGCTTGTCCTTGAGACGCTGGATGCGGATCGCATTGCGCGAGCCGTCCGGCCGCAGCTTCGGCATCAGGAAGCAGCTCAGGCCGGCATCGACGTAAGCGAGCACCAGCCAGGCATCGCACATCGGTGCCGAGAAGAACCACTTGTGGCCGACGATCTCGTAGCTGCCGTCGGCCTGCAGATAGGCCTTGGTGGTGTTGGCGCGCACGTCCGAGCCGCCCTGCTTCTCGGTCATGCCCATGCCGATCGTGCAGGCGGTCTTCTGCAGACCCGGCAGCACGCGTGCGTCGTATTCACAGGAATGCATCTTCGGCAGCCACTGCGCCGCGAGCTGCGGTGCATGCAACAGGGCCGGCGCCGCCGAGTGCGTCATCGTCAGCGGACAGCTGGTGCCGGACTCCGCCTGATTGTGCAGATAGGAAATCGCCGCGCGTGCGACGTGCGCACCCGGCTTGTCGGCGTTGCGCCAGGCGTACGCGTGAACACCGTACTGCATGCCGAGCTGCATGACACGATGATAGGACGGGTGAAATTCAACCTCGTCGATGCGATGACCGTAGCGGTCGAAAGTCTTGAGCTTCGGCTTGTTCTCGTTGGCCGCGTAACCCAGCGCCACCATCTCGCCCCCGACGACGGCACCGTATGCCGTCAGATGCGCCTCGGCCCAGGCACCGCCTTCGCGGGCGACGGTTTCACGCAGGGCCGCATCGCTCAGATAAGCGTTGTAGTTCTGCAGCGGTGGCGCCTGATTCTCGACGTCGTGCGTCAGATAGCGATCGGCAATACTCATGTTGATGTCTCCGTAATGGCCGGAGGATACGGCCGCACGCCGAGTCGGCGCCCCACCCCGACGGCGCGCCGGTCGCCGTCAATCGCATCCTTCGACCACCGACGCCCGGCGATCGGCGCCGCGTCGGTTTTCGATGGAAGCTCGCGCGGCGCGACTGAAGGCGCTCAGCCGAGCGCGTCTTCGTTGCGAACGACTGGCCGGCTCTCGCGTGTCGCGCGCAGGGTCTTGCCCGGCTCGCTGGCATCGACGATCTCGATGTAGTCGGCATGCACTGCCGTGATGGTCGCGGCGAACGGAAAGCCCGCCAGGCTTGGCACGCGGTAGCTGACGGTGTCGCCGACCTTGAACGTGTCCGGCGCAAAATTGAATTCAAAGGGGCATTTTTCTTCCACTGCCGCACTCTCCTCGTCGATCCGAGGCGCAATGCTACACCGCGCCATGAAGCGCAGCGACCGCACGCTCGCGCACAATGTCGCTGCCCTTGCCGCCACGCTGCTCAGCCGCTTCCGGAGCAGGCATCATCGGCCGGATACCGGCGACACGCGCCGTTTGCGGAGGAACTCGGATGCAGCCTGAAGTGGACGACAGCGGCCTGACGCAGATCCTGCGCGAAACCCGGCGCATTGCCGTACTCGGCATCAAGACCGAGGCGCACGCCGCACAGGCCGCGTTCTACGTGCCGCAGTACATGGACGCCGCCGGCTACGAGATCGTGCCGGTGCCGGTCTACTACCCGGACGTGCAATCGATACTCGGCCGTCCGGTTTACCGGACGCTGGCTGCGATTCCCGGTGCGATCGACATCGTCAATGTCTTCCGGCGACCGCAGGACTTGCCGGTGCATGTTGCCGACATCCTCGGCAAACGACCGCGCTGTGTCTGGTTGCAGCTCGGCATCCGCAACGACGACGTGGCGACGGCACTACGTGCGGCCGGCATCATCGTCGTCCAGGATCGCTGCCTGATGGTCGAACACCGGCGGCTGCTCGGCTGAGCGCCGCCGAAACCGCGGATCGGAGCGTGCAGCCGCGGACGGCGCTCAATCACCTTCCGGTGAAAAACGCCGCGCCTGCAGATCCGCCTCGAACTGCGTCAGCCACGACGGCTCCTGCCCCCCGACATAAGTCGCGATCTTCACGCCGCGACGCTTGGTCGTCACTTCAACGTCGTAGGCATGGACGCAATGACCGTCGCTGCACTGCACGACCGGCCGGTCTTTCTTGTGAAAGCAGAAGTCGCCGTGGCGCTCGTGGCGCTGATCCAGCAGATGCCGCGCGGCTTCGACCTCGCTGTCGAATTCGTTCATTGCGTCCTCCTCGGCTGGGTTCATGCTGCCCGGCCTTGGCAACGCAATCAAGCGTGCCCCCGACGAGACGCGGGAAACGACCGATCAGCTGCCGCGCTTGCGCAGCCGTCGCTGCGTGATCGGTCGCGCCGACAGCAGGCGCTCGCGCATCAGGTCTTCTTCGGTACGCGGCCTGGCGACGCTCGCCGGCGGTCGTCGCGCCGCCATGAAGTACGCAGCGACCGTCGCGGTCACTTCCGGCAAGCCATCGCCGTTTCGTCGCAGCCAGCCGGCGCGCGTCAGGCGCTCTTCGTCTTCATGAAACAGCGTCGCGACCGGCTCGCCGCGGAACAACTTCCTGAGATAGAGAAAATGATGGTCACCACATCCGTGTGGAAACGCCATTGCGCACTCCGAAGACCGCGGGCATGCACCGGCGATCGGCGCACGCGTGCATTCTGGCGATGATCGCTGCACCCACACTGAACGTGGAATGCAGGTGTCGAGCAGGCTTCACGGCAGCCGCCGAAAACGGCTCGCGAACCATCACCGCCGCAGGTCCACACGCAGCGATGCTGGTCGTGTCGTGTCGTGTCGCGGCGCGATGCCAGGCCGATGTTCCGCGACGCCCTTCCATCGGCATCCGTGCCGTGACGTCCGGAATGACGGAGCGGGGCTTGCAGCGTTGCGCGCAAGCCCCGGACCGCTCTACATCGCCTCGTTGCCGACGAGTCCGATGTTGGTGACACCGAGACGCTGGGCGCTGGCCAGCACGGCGGCGACGTACTTGTATTCGACCAGCTTGTTCGGCCGGATGTGAAACTCCGGC
>NZ_JAAMOW010000020.1 GCF_011067135.1 Solimonas terrae | reverse complement strand
TGGCCTCGTGGCTTGGCCTCACGCCGCGCGAGCATTCCAGCGGCCACATCCGAAAACTCGGCGGCATCAGCAAGCGTGGCGACCGCTACGTGCGCATGCTGCTCACGCACGGCGCCAGAGCGGTGCTGCTTCGGGCCGGACAAATGCAACGCGCCGGGCAAAGCCTCAACGCTCTGCAGCGTTGGGCGCTTGCGCTCAAAGAGCGAACGAACCACAACAAGGCAACGTGTGCATTAGCCAACAAGCTGGCGCGCATCGCCTGGGCGACCTGGCGGCACGGCACGGTGTTTGATCCGAATCAGGCCGCTGCGGCCTGATTCATCACAGCAGCAGCAAACGTTTCCGAGGGTTGCGCAGGAGAAGACAGCAGATCATGGCGTAGACGGTCGGACCGTCCGGAAGAGAAAGCCGATAACCAGCGTGAGCGAAAAGCTCGTTGCGAACGTGTGGCGCTCCCGGCGCGAATTTCCATGAAGGCTCGGCCTGCATCGCAGGCCCTCGATGAAGCCGAATGTACGACTGCAACCACCTTCGCACGCCGCGATCAGCGCTTCACTTCACCTGCGGGCTTGCGGGAGGAGTCCATGTACGGCTGGTTGGGCAGAATCACGGCGAACTATCAATGACGGCCCAAAATTCTTTGCTTGCTTTGAATTCCTCATAGTCTTTCGATTCTCCCACCGACAAGAACCGATCCATTTCGCGCTTTGCGTTCGAATACTGTGCAAGCTCCCAAAGACAGTGGAAAAGGCCTAATGAGAATATCTCTTTTCCCGGATCAAGCTCGACGGCACGAGTGAAGAACGGCAACGCTCTTTGCGGCCCTTCACTGTGTTTTATTTCGTTTGCATATGTGGCCGCAAAAGTCCCCACATCTGGGCGCTCAGCCACAAGAACCTTCAGAACCTCTATAAGGGCTGGCGAATCTCCCTCGCTCGATAGGCGCTGCGCTCTTGCCCACATCGCGGCGTGACATTCTGAAAGACCTTGGCGTGTCATGTCATGCTGCCCAACGCTAAAACTCAGGCGCGGCCCCGCGAAGCGGGGACGTCGACTGGAGTGATGGAATGGACTCCTCCCGCTGTTTTGAGCGGCATCGAAGTGCCAAGCTGGAGATGCGAATCATCAGCTGTCCAACAG
>NZ_JAAMOW010000001.1 GCF_011067135.1 Solimonas terrae | reverse complement strand
CCGCCGGGTGAAACGGCGCGCTTGCGAAGCGCAGCTTCGCGCGTCGTTTCACGCCCGGCCAGGGATGGCCGGGCCGGGGCTGAATCAGGCGCTGCGGTTGCGCCAGGGAAGGCGACCCTGAGCTGCGCTCGACGACTTCGCCGGGCGCAACCGGAATCTGTTTAGACTTTCCCATGATCCGCATTCTCCCCGATACCCTCGTCAACCAGATCGCCGCCGGCGAAGTCGTCGAGCGCCCTGCCGCGGTCGTCAAGGAGCTGGTCGAGAACAGTCTCGATGCCGGCGCGCGCGCGATCGAGATCGAGATCGAGCAGGGTGGGGCGGCGCTGATCCGCATTCGCGACGATGGCAGGGGCATCGCGGCTGATCAGCTTGCTCTGGCCCTGACCCGGCATGCGACCAGCAAGATCGGCAGCTTCGACGATCTCGAGCGCGTCGCCACGCTGGGTTTTCGGGGCGAGGCACTGCCGAGCATTCTGTCGGTGTCGCGGCTCAGGCTGCTGTCGCGGCCGCCCGACGCGGAGCACGCCTGGGAACTGGGCGGCGCCGGACAGATCGATGACATCGCGCCGCGACCGGCCGCGCATCCGTTCGGCACCACGATCGAAGTCCGTGACCTGTTCTTCAATACGCCGGCGCGGCGCAAGTTCCTGAAGTCCGAGGCAACCGAGTTCCGTCAGGTCCAGCAGGCCGTTTCTCGTGTCGGGCTGTCGCGCTTCGATGTCGGCTTCGTGTTGCGGCACAACCGGCGCGTGATTCTCGATCTGGCACCGGCCGTCGGCGACGAAGGCCGTCTGGCGCGGCTGCGGCAGATTTGCGGCGACGAGTTTGTTTCCCAATCGACGGCGATCGACGAAAGCCGGCTCGGCATGCGCCTGTCGGGCTGGATCGGCCTGCCGAGTTTTGCGCGCAATCAGGCCGATCTGCAGTACGTCTATGTCAACGGTCGTCTGGTGCGCGATCGCCTGCTGGCGTTCGCGCTGAAGCGTGCGTTCGCTGACGTCATGCACTCGACGCATCACCCGGCCTACGTCGTTTATCTGGAAGTCGATCCGGCGTCGGTCGACGTCAATGTGCACCCGCAGAAGACCGAGGTGCGCTTTCGCGACGCGACGCGCGTGCACGACCTGCTGTTCGGTGCCGTGCACCAGGTGCTGCGACGGCTGCGGCCGGAGCCGGAGCGGCATCACCAGATCCAGCTCGCCGCCGAGCCGATGCCGGCCGTGATGCCGGGCTACGTGGCGCCGGGCGGCGCGGCAGTATCGGTCTGGCGCCAGTCCGCGCGCCTCGACCTGCGCGAACCGGCAGTGCCCGGATATGCCGCCGCGAACTGGAAGCCGCCGGAGCCGATGTCGTCGCCCGCCGCTGCCGTCGGCGCGTCCGACGCGCGGCCACTCGGCACCCCGCTCGCGCAGGTGCATGGCATCTACGTGCTTGCGCAGAACGACCAGGGGCTGGTGCTGATCGACGCACACGCCGGGCACGAGCGCGTGCTGTACGAACGACTCAAGCGGCAGCTTGCCGATGGCGGCATTCCGGCACAGGCGCTGCTCGTGCCGGAAGTACTGGCCTTGGCCGAAGACGAGGCCGACGCGCTGGAAGCGCAACGCGACACGCTGAAGCGATACGGTTTCGATTTCGATCGCAGCGGGCCGGCCAGCATCCTCGTGCGGGCCGTGCCGCCGCTGCTGGCACGCGGCGACGTCGGCGCCTTGCTGCGCGAACTGGTCGGCGACGAAACGCAGCGCGAGAGCGAGCGTCATTTCGACGAGGCGCTCGACGCCCAGCACCGCGTGCTCGCCGACGTCGCCTGCAAATCGGCGATCAAGGCACACCGCCGTCTCACGCTCGCGGAAATGGACGGCCTGCTGCGCGACATGGAACGCACCGATCTCGCCGGTCAATGCAATCACGGCCGCCCGACCTGGATGCAGATCACGATGGCCGAACTCGATCGCCTGTTTCTGAGGGGGCGCTGAAGCGCTGCTTTGCGAGCACCGCTCGCAAGCGCTTCAGCGCGGCCGGGCATGGATGCCCGGCCCGGGGGCCAATCAGGGGCCGAGGTCGCGCCATGGATGGCGTCACCGTGTTGCGAGCACCGCTCGCAAGCGCTTCAGCGCGGCCGGGCATGGATGCCCGGCCCGGGGACCAATCAGGGGCCGAGGTCGCGCCATGGATGGCGTCACCGTGTTGCGAGCACCGCTCGCAAGCGCTTCAGCGCGGCCGGGCATGGAGCGTTTGGCAAAGGCGAGGGGTGACTCGATGTCACGCCGAGTCGGGACAAACGCCGGCCAGATCAATCGGGAGCCGAGCCTGCGCCGCGGTTGCCGTCACCGCGATCACGGTCCGGCCGGCGATGCTCGCGGACGTTGCGACGCATGATAATTGCGCCATGACGTCCGAACCGAACTCACCGCCAATCCTGCTGATGGGCCCGACCGCGTCCGGCAAGACCGGGCTGGCGCTGGCGCTGGCGGAGCGGCTGCCGGTCGAGATCGTGTCGGTCGATTCGGCTCTGGTCTACCGTGGCCTCGACATCGGCTCGGCGAAACCGGATGCCGCGATGCGCGCGCGCGTGCCGCATCACCTGATCGACATCCTCGATCCGGCCGAGTCGTATTCGGCGGCGCGCTTCGCGGTCGATGCGCGGCGCCTGATTTCCGAAATCCGTGGCCGCGGACGCGTGCCGCTGCTGGTCGGCGGCACGATGCTGTACTTCCGCGCGCTGACCCGTGGACTGAGCGAGCTGCCGGCGGCCGACGCCGACGTGCGTGCGCAACTGGAGGCCGACGCGGCAAGGCTGGGGTGGCCGGCCATGCATGCCCGGCTGGCGGCGCTTGACCCCGACAGCGCCGCGCGCCTGCATCCGAACGATCAACAGCGCGTCCAGCGTGCGCTGGAGATCATTGCCGTGAGTGGAACCACGCCGAGCGCGTTCTACGCGCGCCGCGGCGGCGGCGAGCCGGTGCGCGAACGCTGGTGCCGTCTGGCGCTGAATCCACCGGCCCGCAGCGAACTGCATGGACGGATCGCCGCCCGCTTTCACGCGATGATGGCCGACGGTTTTCTCGACGAAGTGGCGCGCCTGCACGCGCGCGGCGATCTGCATCCGGAGCTGCCGGCGATTCGCGCTGTCGGCTACCGGCAGCTGTGGGCGCACCTGGAAGGTGAGTGCTCCCGCGAGGAGGCCGTCGAACGCGGCATTGCCGCGACCCGGCAGTTCGCCAAGCGGCAATTGACCTGGCTGCGTTCGGAACCGGACTTGAATTGGCTCGATCCGGCCCAAGATGGACTGCTCGAGGCGGCCCTAGCGCATTTTCGCGCCGCCGACAACAGCGAATCGCCATAAGCAGTGCTAAACTTTCCTGCGATAACACCGTCCGGGCCACGTAAGCACGGGCACACAATAGGGAAAATCCGATGTCGAAAGGTCATACGCTACAAGAACCGTTTCTCAATGCCCTGCGCAAAGAACGCATCCCGGTTTCCATCTACCTCGTCAATGGCATCAAGCTTCAGGGCCAGATCGAGTCGTTCGATTCGTTCGTTGTCCTGCTTCGCAACAGCGTCAGCCAGATGGTCTACAAGCACGCCATCTCGACGGTCGTGCCGGCTCGCGCCGTGCGCATCTACGAAGGCGACGGCGACGGCGAAGCCGCCGCGGAGTCGGCATCGACTTGAGCTGCCGCGCCGGCCCGGGCGTTGCGGCCGTCGTGCTGCCGAGACGCCTGAGCTGACGCATGTTTGAACGTCCGAAAGCGGGCCAGAAGGCCCTGCTGGTCCATCTCGAATTTCCGGGCGCCGATTTCGAATCGGATCGCCAGGAATTCATCGAGCTGGCCCGCTCGGCCGGCGCCGACATCATCGCGACGATCGGCGGCTCGCGCCGCGATCCCGATCCCGGCCTGTTCGTCGGCTCCGGCAAGGCGCAGGAAGTCGCGGATGCCGTCGCCGCTTCCGGCGCCGAACTGGTGATCTTCAATCACGCGCTGTCGCCGAGCCAGGAACGCAATCTCGAACGTCTGGTGAAGGCGCGCGTGCTCGATCGTGCCGGCCTGATTCTCGACATCTTCGCGACGCGCGCCCGCTCGCACGAAGGCAAGCTGCAGGTCGAACTCGCGCAGCTGCAGCATGTCGCCACGCGTCTGATCCGTGGCTGGACCCATCTCGAACGTCAACGTGGCGGCGGCATCGGCCTGCGCGGTCCGGGCGAAACCCAGCTGGAAATGGATCGTCGTCTGATCAAGGGCCGCATCGCGACCCTCAAGCGCCATCTGGAGACGGTGCGTGGCCGCCGCGCGCAGAACCGTGCGTCGCGCGTGCGCAACAACGTGCCGACGGCGTCGATCGTCGGCTACACGAACGCCGGCAAGTCGACCTTGTTCAATGCGATGACCGGCGACGCGACGTTCGCATCGAGCCAGCTGTTCGCCACGCTCGACACCACGGTTCGGCGCCTGCCGCTGGCCAGCGGCGACACCGTGCTGCTGGCCGACACGGTCGGGTTCATCCGCGATCTGCCGCACGATCTGGTTGCCGCGTTTCGCGCGACGCTGGAAGAGGCGCGCGACGCCGAGCTGCTGCTGCATGTCGTCGATTCCGCCGACCCCGAGCGCATGAGCCGCATCGTCCAGGTCGAGGAAGTACTGCAGGAGATCGGCGCCGAAGAAGTGCCGTGCCTGCAGGTCTTCAACAAGATCGATCTGCGCGACGACGAGCAGCCGCGCATCGAGCGCGACGAGTTCGGCGTGCCGACGCGGGTATACGTGTCGGCGCGCGACGGCCTCGGACTGGAGCTGTTGCGCGAGGCGATCGCCGAGCGCCTGCTGCCGCGTCTCGAAGTACAGGAACTGAGCCTGCCGCCGTCCGCAGCGCGCCTGCGTGCGCAATTGTTCACCCATCATGCCGTGCGTGCCGAGCGCATTGACGAGCACGGGAACTTTCATCTGCAGGTCGCAATGCCTTACGCACGCCTGCAGGGACTTTGCGCGGCGGCTGGCGTGACACCGCCGCCGTCACCGCATGTCGTTGAGGAATGGGAGCTTTCTCCCTAAAATTCGCGTCTCGCTGGAGACTGCATCAGCATCGGCAAGAGCCGGAATCCGGCGCCGGACGCCATCTCGTTTCGCCCGCACGGCAGCGCGGGCATTAAGCACGAATACCAGGATTGAGGAGTCTTCAATGGCTTGGAATGAGCCCGGCCCCGGCCGCGACCCATGGAATCAAGGGCCCAAGCGGGGCGACAACAAGCCGCCGCAACTCGATGAAGTGCTCAAGCGCTTCAAGGAACGTTTCGGCGGCAAGGGCGGCGGCGGCGGCAGCGGTGGCTTGCCGAAGCAGCTGCCGAGCGGCGTCGTCGGTCTTGCCGCGCTGCTGATCGTGCTGCTGTGGCTGGCGTCCGGCATGTATGTCGTCGACGAACAGGAGCGCGCCGTGGTGCTGCGTTTCGGTCAGCACGTCGGCACCACCTCGCCGGGCCTGAACTGGCATCTGCCATGGCCGATCGAAAGCGTCGAGGTCGTCAACGTCACCGGTGTGCGCTCGGTGCGCGAGGAAGCGACGATGCTGACGCAGGACGAGAACATCGTCGATGTCGAACTGTCCGTGCAGTACCGCGTCTCCAACGTCGAAGACTACGTGTTCCAGATCACCGAACCGGACCTGACGCTGAAGCAGGCGACCAAGGCCGCCGTGCGACAGGTCGTCGGCCAGAGCAAGATGGATTTCATCCTCACCGACGGTCGCGAGGAAGTGGCCGACGAAACCAAGCGTGTGCTGCAGGATCTGCTCGACCAGTACAAGGCCGGCCTCGCAGTGACCGAAGTCAACCTGCAGCAGGCGCAGCCGCCGGAGCCGGTGCAGGCCTCGTTCGCCGATGCAATCAAGGCACGCGAAGATCAGGCACGCCTGAAGAACGAAGCCGAGGCCTATGCCAACGATCGTCTGCCGCGCGCGCGTGGCGCCGCGGCGCGGCAGATCGCCGAGGCGACCGGTTATCGTGATCAGGTGGTGGCCAAGGCCGAGGGCGATGCGTCGCGCTTCGACCAGCTGCTGACCGAGTACCGCAAGTCGCAGAAGGTCACCAGGGAACGCCTGTATCTGGACATGATGCGCAGCGTGCTGGGCGGCTCGAGCAAGATCCTGATCGACGCCGACAAGAGCAGTCCGATGTTGTACCTGCCGCTCGACCAGATCATCAAGAACGCGCAGCACAAGACCGACAACAGCGACCCGGACTATGTCACTGCGCCGGGACCGTCGCCGCGCAGCAGCAGCGGCAGTTCATCCGACGACGATAGTGCGCGTTCGCGCGACCGGAGCCGCCCATGAAGAACAGTACGCTCATCTCGATCGGCATCGTCCTGCTGCTGGCCTGGACCCTGGTCAACAGTTTCTTCGTCGTCGACCAGCGCCAGCGCGCGGTGATGTTCCGCTTCGGCCAGCTGACCGAGGCCGACTTCAAGCCCGGCCTGCATGTGAAGCTGCCGGTCGTGCAGACCGTGAAGACGTTCGACGGCCGCGTGCTGACGCTCGACAACCAGACCGAGAACTTCCTGACGGTCGAGAAGAAGAATGTCGAGGTCGATTACTACGTGAAGTGGCGGATCGCCGACTCGGCGACCTACTACCGCGCGACCACCGGCCAGGAATTGGTGGCGATGGACCGTCTTGCCAGCATCGTCAATCGCGGCCTGCGTGACGAGTTCGGTTCGCGGACGATCCAGCAGGCAGTGTCGGACGAGCGCAACGACATCATGTCGGCGCTGCGCCAGTCGGTCGGCAGCAAGGTCAAGGACCTCGGCATCAGCATCGTCGACATCCGCATCAAGTCGATCAATCTGCCGAAGACGGTCAGCGATTCGGTTTATGACCGCATGCGCGCCGAACGCGCACGGGTCGCGGCCGATCTGCGAGCGCGCGGTGCCGAGGAAGGCGAGAAGATCCGTGCGACCGCCGACCGCGAAGCGCAGGTGACGCTCGCCGATGCGTACAAGACCGCCGAACAGTTGAAGGGCGAGGGCGATGCCAAGGCAGCGGACATCTATGCCAAGGCCTATGGCCAGGACCCGGAGTTCTATCGCTTCTACCGCACGCTCAACGTCTATCGTGACACCATGGGCGCACAGGGTGATGTGATGGTGCTGCAGTCCGACAGTCCGTTCTTCAAGCTGTTCAAGAACGGGACGCCGTGAATCCGGACTGGCATGAGCTTCTGCGTGCGCTGGCGCTGGTCATGGTGATCGAAGGTCTGTTGCCGTTCGCGGTACCGTCGCAGTGGCGGCGCACGCTGTTCACGATCGCGCAATTCGACAACCGCACCATGCGCTTGATCGGATTGGCGAGCATGGTGACCGGGCTCGTCGTCCTGCAGTTCGTGTAAGCAGTTCGAGCAAAGGGAAATCGCAGAACACATGAAGAAGTGGATGCTGCCGGTCGGTGTGGAAGAGGCCTTGCCGCCCGTGTCGTGGCAGATCGAGGATTTGCGCCGCAAGCTGCTCGACCATTACCGCAAGAGCGGTTACGAGCTCGTGCATCCACCCTTGATCGAGCACCTCGATGCCCTGCTGACGGGCACCGCGCAGGACATCGAACAGCAGATCTTCAAGCTGACCGACCCGGAAAGCGGTCGCCTGCTCGGCCTGCGCGCCGACATGACGCCGCAGGCGGCGCGCATCGCCGCGCGTCACTACGGCGATCGCGACATCGTGCGGCTGTGCTACCTGGGCACCGTGCTGCGTTCGCAGGCGGGCAGTCTCGGCGGGCCACGCTCGCCGCGGCAGGTCGGCTGCGAGATTTTCGGCGAAGCCGGCATTGCCGCCGATCTGGAAGTCCTGCGCGTGATGCTCAAGACGCTGAAGCTGTCGGGCGTCAGGCATGTCCATCTCGATCTTGGCCACGTCGGCATCTATCGCGCGGTGATCGGCAAGCTGGGCCTGCCGGCCGACGAAGAGGCTGCGCTGTTCGACATCGTGCAGCGCAAGTCGCATCCGGATCTGCAGGACTTCGTCAAGGCGCGGGGCCTGAAGCCGCGGGCTGCGAAGGCGATCTCCGACCTGCTCGATCTCAATGGCGGTACCGAAGTGCTGACGCGGGCCGTCGAGGTGCTGAAAGGCATCGGCGACGACGTGGTCGCGGCACTGCAGCTGCTCGACAAGATCGTCAGGGAACTGCGCACGGAAATGCCGAAGCTGCCGATCCATCTCGACCTTGCCGAGCTGCGCGGTTACCGCTATCACACCGGCATCGTGTTCGCCGCGTTCGTGCCGGGTCACGGCCGCGAGATTGCGCGCGGCGGTCGCTACGACGGCGTCGGCCATGAATTCGGTGCGCCGCGACCGGCAACCGGTTTCTCGGCGGACCTCAATGAATTGCTGCGCCTCGGCGCCTGAACTCAACAGGCGCCGTCCGGTGCCGATTCGGTAAGACAGGATGAAGTGCTATGGATAAGACAGTTGTCATCATCGGCGCGCCCAGGTCGCGTCTCGACGCGAACGCAGGACAACGGGGGCATTGCCCCATTGAGCGCCTGGAGCCGAACCATGGGTAAGACAGTTGTCATCATCGGCGCGCCCAGCTCGCGTCTCGACGCGAACGCAGGACAACGGGGGCATTGCCCCATTGAGCGCCTGGAGCCGAACCATGGGTAAGACAGTTGTCATCATCGGCGCTCAATGGGGCGACGAAGGCAAGGGCAAGGTCGTCGATCTGCTCACCGATCGCGTGCAGGCCGTCGTGCGCTTTCAGGGCGGCCACAATGCCGGCCACACGCTGGTGATCAATGGCGTCAAGACCGCGCTCAATCTGATCCCGTCCGGCATCATGCGGCCGGGCACGGCCTGCCTGATCGGCAACGGGGTCGTGCTGTCGCTGCCCGATCTGGTCAAGGAGATCGAGAAAGTCGAGGCGACCGGCGCAACCGTGCGCGACCGTCTGTTCATTTCCGAAGCCGCGCCGCTGGTGCTGCCGGTGCACGCAAAGCTCGATCAGGCGCGCGAACTCGCGCGCGGCGAAAACAAGATCGGTACCACCGGCAAGGGCATCGGTCCGGCTTACGAAGACAAGGTTGCGCGCCGCGCGGTGCGCATCGGCGACCTGTTCCATCGCGAGCAGCTGGCGGCCAAGCTCGGCGAACTGCTGGCGTATCACAACTTCGTGCTGCAGAACTTCTACAAGGAAGAGCCGGTCGATTTCCAGCAGACCCTGGAGTCGCTGCTCGGATTCGCGGACATCATCAAGCCGATGGTCGCCGACGTCACCGAACTGCTGCGCCTGCATCTGCGCCGCGGCGACAACGTGTTGTTCGAAGGCGCGCAGGGTGCGCTGCTCGACGTCGACCACGGCACTTATCCGTACGTGACCTCGTCGAACACCACGGCAGGTGGTGCGGCGACCGGCACCGGCGTCGGCCCGCGCGAACTCGATTACGTGCTCGGCATCGTCAAGGCATACGCGACGCGCGTCGGCTCCGGCCCGTTCCCGACCGAACTCGGCGACGAGATCGGACAGCACATTCGCGACAAGGGCGCCGAGTACGGCACGGTCACCAAGCGTCCGCGTCGCTGCGGCTGGTTCGACGCCGTTGCCGCGCGCCGCTCGATCTTCAACAACAGCGTCACCGGCCTGTGCGTGACCAAGCTCGACGTGCTCGACGATCTCGACGTCATTCGCATCTGCACCGGCTACAAGGTCAACGGCCAGCCGGTCGAAGTGCCGCCGATCGGTGCCGAGGGTTTCGCCAAGGTCGAAGCGATCTACGAGGAATTCCCGGGCTGGAAGTCGAACACCTACGGCGTGACGCGCTACGAGGACCTTCCGGAAAAGGCGCGCACCTATCTGCAGCGCATCGCCGAAGTCACCGAAACCGAGATCGCGATCGTCTCGACCGGCCCGGATCGCGATCACACCATGGTGTTGCGCAACCCCTTCGACTGAACCTTGCCTGCGTCGACGGAAAAGGCCGGCATCACGCCGGCCTTTTCTTGCACGCCGTTCAGCGCAGCTCGCTGACGCGTGCCTCGCCGCCGGCCAGCGGCAGCTCGATCAACATGCCGTCGCGCGCGAGCACCACGCCATGGTCGCGGATTTTCGACACGCCGCGCAGGAACACGCGCTCGGCGATCCGGTTCGGTGGCGGTGGCGTCAGGTGATACATCAGCAGCAGCGGGACGCCGGCTGCGTTGGCGACCTCGGCTGCTTCGACCGGCGTCGTGTGATAGCTCGGAATGTCGTGGAAGATCTTCGCGTAGCGCGTGCGACCGAGCAGTTCGGCGGCATCGTGCATGCGCTTGACCAGATCGTTGTTCTGGGCCTCGTGCGCAAGCAGGTCGGCCCCGCGCGCGGCGTCGATCACCGATTGCGTCTTCACCGTGTCGCCGCTGATGACCAGTGAGCGCCCCTTGTAGTCGAAACGATAGCCGACCGCCGGATGGATCGGCGCATGGTCGACGGCGAACACGCTGACTTTCAGCGCGCCGTCCTCGAACGCCGTCGCCGGTGTGCCGTCGTCGGGGACCGTCAGCACATGGGCCTGCATCATGCCGAGCGCCGGCGGCAGGAAGTCGGCGCCGTGGTGCGCCGTTCGGTAGCCGGCATCGAGTGCATAGGCCTGCTGGAAGCCGGCGACCACCGATTCGACGCCCGCCGGGCCGTAGACCGGCAAGGGCATCGGCCGGCCGGCTACCCAGGTCTGCATGTTCAGTTCGCCGAGGTCGCCGATGTGATCGGAGTGATAGTGCGTGAAGAACACCGCGCCGATCCGCTCGCCCGGCATGCGCAGCAGTGCCATCGTGTTCCATGAACCGGAGCCGGTGTCGACGACGTAGAAGCGCCCGCCGGCGATGACCGCGAGGCAGGGGCGTGCGCGGTCGGGTGATGGCAGCGGCGACGAACTGCCACAGACCAGCAGACGCAGCGCGTCGTCGGCGAACAGCTGCGCAACGCGCGCATGGTTGTCGATGTTGGTGCGGATCACGCGACCGATCAGGCGATCCTGTACGGCGGGCACGTTGACGGCGACGGCGGCGACGATGCCGAGCACGACGATCGCCGCAAGCAGAATCTTCGGAAATTTCATTTTTCCCTCCCTTTGTGATGTCGCCTCGACGTGCTTCGCAGGGACGCTTTCGAGGCTTAATATTGACACAGTGTAAACCAAAGACTTTTAATGGCGGCAAGTGCCGGTCCATCGAACCGGCGTATCCGGTCCGGCCGAAGCGCCTTCGACTCGCTCGACGCGCGCCGGACCTTGGGGGGAGGAATGCGCAAGCTGCTGCAGGCGCTCTTGGCGGTCGCTGTCGTGATGCTGCTGCTGGCGCTGGCCTGGTGGCTGGGCCGCTGCGGCGTCGTCGGCTTTGCGCCCGCGGCGCCCGCGATGTCCGCGACGGCAACCCCGGCAAACGATGCCGAGCTGCTGTTCCGCGAGGCGCTGCGCCGCGGCTACGCCATGGACGACCTGATCGTGCGGCGCGAGCTGGTGCAGCGCATGCGCGACGCCTTGCTGCAGGAGCATCCCGTGCCGGCAGCGGACGACGCGACGCTGGCGGCCTGGCTCGCGCAGCACGCCGAGCGCTACCAGGCGCCGGCGCGCTACAGCTTCGATGCCGTGTATCTGAGCCGCGGCGAACATGGCACCGGCCTGCAGGCCGCTGCCGAGCATGTCGCCACGGTTCTGCGTGCCAACCCGGAGCAGTACGCCCGGCTCGGTGATCCGTTTCCGCGCGGCTCGCATCTCGAGCGTCTGGACGTGACGCAGATCGAGGCCGATTTCGGCTACGCCCTGGCCAAGGCCGTCGTCGGTCTGCCACGCGGACAGTGGCAAGGGCCACTGGCATCGCCCCTGGGGCTGCACTTCCTGCGCATCACCGATGTCGAGCCGGCAAGGGTGTTGACGCTTGCCGAAGCGCGCCCGCGGCTGCGAGTCGATTACCGGCAGGCGCAGCAGCAGCAGGTGCTGCGCGAGGCGCTGGCCCGGCTCAGACGGGATTTTTCCGGCGCGCCGCCATTGCCACAGCCGGCGCCCCTGCAGGACGAGGAGATTCCATGACCGACCGGATCATGCGTCGTGCGCTATTCGCCGGGCTCTTGCTGCTCGGCGGCTGCGGCAGCAGCCAGGCCCCCGATACCGACGCGGGCGCCGACGGCGGCACGCCGTTCACCGCCAACGTGACCTGCGACGGCGCGACGGCAACGCGCAAGAACGCCTACTTCGGCGACATGCACGTGCACACGCTGTACTCGGTCGACGCCTACTTCTTCAACGGCCTCAACGGTCCGCGCGAGGCCTACCGCTTCGCCAAGGGCGAGCCGGAGAGGCTGCCGGCGGGCGAGACCGATCCGTACACGCCGGGTCGGACGATCCAGCTCGACCGGCCGCTGGACTTCGCCGCCGTCACCGATCATTCCGATTTCCTCGGCGACTGGCGCTTGTTGTGCCAGGCCGACGGCAGTCTGCCGATCGGCACCAATCCGGCGTGCAATCTGGTCGGCGACTATCTGCGCCAGAACATCACGACCATCGTCAACGGCGATCAGCCGGCGGCGTTCACGGTACTGACCGCGGCGTTCGCGCCGGTGCCGATCGTCACGTCGATTCCCTGGCAGGACGAACTGAACATCGCCGACGAGGAAAACCTGCCCTGCAGCTTCTCGACATTCCCGGGCTACGAGTGGACGTCGCAGAAGCACAGCCAGATGATCCACCGCGACGTCTATTTCACCGGCACGAACCTGCCGGCGGACGTTGCGCATGTGGCGACGCCGGAGGATCTGGTCGCGCTCGCTACCGGTCAGCAGACCTCGAGCAATGCCAACGACGACTGGCGCATCTACGACTATCTGGAACAGAACTGCGATCCGGCGCAGGGCTGTCGGACGATGACGATCCCGCACAACTCGAACCAGAGCAACGGTGCGATGTACCTGCCGATCGATCCGGCGACCGGCCTGCCGCAAGGCCGTGACGCGGCACCGCTGACGCTGGCCGACGCCGAGTTGCGCGCCAAGTACGACCGCATCATCGAGATCCATCAGCACAAGGGCAATTCCGAATGCGCTGTCGGCCTCGGGCCGTACGAAGACCGCTTCGATCCGAGCTGTACCTTCGAGCTGGCCAAGAATGTCTGTCGCGGCCTCGCCAGCGATCCGCCGGAGTGCAGGCAGGTCTGCAGCGGCGATCCGCAACGCGATCCGGACTTCTGCCACCTGACGCTGGCGCCGACCTTCGCCACCGGCGTCTGCCAGACCGAAGGTCACGACGGCACGTCCGGCCCGGATCCGAAATGCGTGGCGCCGCTTGACATGGCGCGCAACATCCTCGCCGACGGTCTGGAAATCCGCGACGTGCTCGGCGTCAATCCGATGCACATGGGCTTCATCGGTTCATCGGATACGCACAACGGCGATCCCGGCGACATCGCCGAACAGAACTTCCCCGGCCACGGCGGCATCCTCGACAGCGATCCGCGCACGCAGCTTGGCTACTGGACCTGCGACGGCAAGAACGAGGACCCGGCCGATCCCGCGCATTGCACGAACCGCCAGTTCCTCGATCGCGCGCGCGGCTTCAATCCGGGTGGTCTGGCCGGCGTCTGGGCGCCGGAGAACACGCGCCAGGCGGTCTGGGACGCATTCCAGCGCGGCGAGACCTTCGCCACCTCCGGGCCACGCATCCGCATCCGCACGCTCGCAAGCTGGACGCCGCCGCCGGCCGACATCTGCGACCGGCTTTCGGCGGGCGACAATCCGGTCGATACCGGCGAGATCGCCGGCGCGGTGATGGGCGGCGACCTGCCGTCGCGACCGGCCGGTGCCAAGGCGCCGTACATCGTGGTCTGGGCGCAGCAGGACCCGGGCGATCAGACGCCGGGCCTGCCGCTGCAGAAGCTCGATCTGGTGAAGGGCTGGAGCGACGCAAGCGGCGCGCGCCACGTCAAGGTCTTCGATGCGATCGCCAGGACATCGGCGACCGTCAGCCGGCCTTCGCAGCAGGACTGCAGCGTGCAGCCGGCCGGCCATCCCGAACGCCTCTGCACCGTCTGGCACGATCCGCAGTTCGAAGCGAATCAGAACGCGTACTACTACGCGCGCGCCTTCGAGATTCCGAGCTGCCGCTGGAGCACTCACCTGTGCGTCAACGCCGGTGTGCAGTGCTCGGCGCTCGATCCGGCCAATGGCATGTTCACGCAAGCCAGCGGCTGGCAGGGCTACGAAGGCTGCTGCAGCATCAGCGGCGCGCCAGGCTCGTTCAAGGGCCGCAATGTCTTCGCGACCATCGAGGAGCGCGCCTGGGCCTCGCCGATCTGGGCGCGGCGTCCATGACGCTCGCCATGCACCGTCCATTCCCGTCCCGGCCGTCGTCCCGGAGTTCGCGCGCTTGATCACTTCGTTCCACAACAAGCTCTGTGTCATCACCGGCGGCTCCAGCGGCATCGGCTTGGCGATTGCCGAACGTCTCGCGCGCGAGCAGGCGCAACTGCTGCTGGTCGCCCGCGGCGAGGCGGCGCTGGAAGCTGCCGCCGAGCGGCTGCGCGCGCTCGGCGCCACGCAGGTGCAGACCCTGGTCGCCGATGTCGCGTCCGACCCTGAGATGCAGAAGCTCGCGCCGGCGATTGCGGCGATGGGCGTGGCGGCCGATCTGGTCGTCAACAGTGCCGGCATCGTCAGCGGCGGTCTGCTGTGCGACGTGCCGATGGACGAATGGCGGCGTCTGCACGAAATCAACGTGCTGGGTCTGCTGCGCGTGCTGCAGGCGACGCTGCCGGCAATGCAGGCGCGTGCCGAGCGTGGCGATGGTGGCGGCCATCTGGTCAACATCGCCTCGGCCGCCGGACTGCTCGGCTTTCCCGGCCTCGCCGCGTATGGCGCGACCAAGTCGGCGGTGATCACGCTCGGCGAAAGCCTGCGGCTCGAACTGGCCGCCAGCGGCATCGGCGTGACCACGGTCTGTCCGGGATTCGTGCAGACCCCGATCGCCGGCAAGTTCCGCCTGTTCGGGCGCATGGACAACGAGCGCACGCGGCGCTTCGTCAGCGACTGGTTCGTGCGCAATCGTCTGAGCGCCGACACCGTCGCGGAGCGCACGCTCGCCGCCGTGCGTCGCAACCGGCGGCTGGTCGTCGTCGGTCGCGATGCCGTCTCCGGCTACTGGAGCAAGCGCTTGGTGCCGGGCCTGCTCGAGCGGATGCTGCGTCGCCGTGTGCCGTCGACACGCAAGCGTGCCGTGGCGTAATGGTGGCAAGAATCGGAAATCGTGCTGCGGTCGCCGCCTGATGCGGCGCGCACCGGGCGCAAATCAAGCGAGGCCTGCACATGAATCGTCGTGATTTCATCAAGACCATCGCCGCCGGCGGCGCCGCGACGCTGAGTGCCGAAGCGTCCGGTGCGCCGGCGACGCCGGCAACGCCAGACGCGATGCCGCAGGCGGCGGGCGCGATCGGCGCTGCGAAGCCACGGAGCCGACGGCCGAACATCCTGCTGATCATGTCCGACCAGGAGCGCAGCAGTCTCGATCTGCCGGGTGGCCTCGGTCTCGACGCGCACGACTGGATCGCCGCGCGCGGGACCAGCTTCCGGAACTTCAACGTCAACACCACGCCTTGTTCGCCGTCGCGTTCCAATCTCTACACCGGCCAGCACACCCAGCTCACCGGCATGACCACCAATGTCGGCGCGCCGCCGTTTCCCGAGCTCAAGGTGGACGTGCCGACCCTCGGCCACATGCTGCGTGCGCAGGGCTACTACTGCGCGTACAAGGGTAAATGGCATCTGTCCGATCTCGGCGGCAATGACGCCGTGCGCTACGGGCACAAGCCCAGCGCCCGCAACGCGCTCGAGCCCTTCGGCTTTTCCGACCACAGCGACGTACCGATCGCCGACGGCGGCACCTGGGCCGGCTTCAAGCTCGATGGCGAGGTCGCGTCCGAAGCCAGCCAATGGCTGTACGACAACGGCCGCGCGCTCGATCGGCCGTGGTTTCTCGCGGTCAACTTCGTCAACCCGCACGATGCGGTCTGGTTCGACGATGTCGATCACGCGCAATCGCGCTCGCGGCTGGATCGCGACTTTCTGTCGCCGTTGTCGCCGCCGCCGGTCGAGGGTGTCTACACGCAGCACTGGGACCTGCCGCTGCCGAAGAGCCACTACCTCGACACGCTGGCCGGCAAGCCCTGGGCGCAGACCTCGTACGTCGACTTCTGCAATGCCTGTTACGGCCACATCGATCCGGACGACGAGGCGCGCTGGCGCAAGTACCAGAGCTACTACTTCAACTGCATACGCGATGTCGACCGCCATGCGCTGACCGTGCTGCGCACTCTCGAGTCGCTGAAGCTCGACGGCGACACCATCGTCGTCTACACCGCCGATCATGGCGAGATGGCCGGTGCCCATCGCCTGCGCCAGAAGGGGCCGCACATGTACAAGGAAAACGTGCGTGTGCCGTTTCTGGTCCGTCATCCGGATCTCGGCGGCGGCGTGCAGACCGATGCGCTCGGCAGCGCGATCGATCTGGCGCCGACCCTGCTGGCCTTCGCCGGCCTCGACGACGCGGCGCGCGCGCAGCGTTATCCGGCGCTCAAGGGTGTCAACCTCACGGCAGCCGTCGCCGATCCGAACGCACGCACGACGCGCGACAGCCGAGGGCATCTGTACGACTACAACACCACCCTGTACATCGACCCGGACAGCGCCAAGGCAATGATGCGCGGACAGGAGATGGCGAGCTGGTGGAACCTGTTCAAGGAAGGCATGAAGAACGGCCACCTCGGTCCGGTGCTGACCCATCCCGGCCTGTTCCGCGGCGTGCACGACGGGCGCTACAAGTTCGCGCGCTACTTCGCGCCGGCCCAGCACCACATCCCGCGCGACTGGCAGACGCTGCTGCGCTACAACCAGCTGGAGCTGTACGACACGCAGACCGATCCGGACGAGATCATCAATCTCGCGGTCGATGCGGAAGCACACAAGGCGCTGATCCTGAGCCTCAACGACAAGCTCAATGCGCTGATCATGGACGAGATCGGTTTCGACGACGGCCGCGAGCATCCGGGGCCGGATTTCTACTACCGGCTCTGAGACGCAGGGGCAGCGTCCGTCGGTTCAGGCGTCCCGGCTGGCGCGGGTCTGCGCAACGCCGGCCAGTGCGCGCAGCGTGTCGGCGCCGCTGGCGGCAAGCTCGGCAAGCTGAAACGCGAAGTGCAGGCGGATCGTGTCGCGGCCGATCCCGCTCAGCTGCGCCGAGCCGTGGCCGTCGTATTCCAGCAGGCCCAGGCTTTCGGCATGTTGCAGCACTCGCCGCACATGGACGTGGGTGACGTGGAAGCGTGCCGCGATCCGGCTCAGCTTGAGCCGCACCGGCGCAGCGGTCGGAAACGGCTGGTCGTGCTCACCGGCCACGGCCAGCAGCCACAGGATCTGCGTACCGGCACGCGGATGGAGAAAGGCCTCGCGCAGGCCCGGCACCGGATCGGGGCTTTGCGTGAGCGTGTACAGGCGCGTCGCCTGGATGCCGAGGAAGGCGGCGAAGATCGGCGGCTGGTCGAGTCCGTCGCACAGCGACTGCAGCGATGGTTCCAGCACCGCCGCCGCCAGCAGCGCGAGCTGCAGATGCCGTTGCCAGGCCGCGAGGAACAGCGCCGTCGGCAGATAGCTCAGTGCACGTCCCTGCGCCTGCGACGCCTGCAGGTAGCCCAGATGCACGAGAAACTGCAGCAGCGATCGCGCGCGGCCGGCGCTGAGAAAACCGGACGCGGCACAGATCGTCTTGAGTCGCGCCAGGGTCAGGCCGCCGGCTCCGTGCAGATAGGCGGCAGACATGGCGGCGACGTAATGGCCGGCATCCTTGCTGACCGCGCAGAAGCGTTGATCCTCGTCGCAGGCCTGCAGCATGTTGGCGGCGAGCCGACGCGCCGCGGCCGGGAAGCGCGGCTGCGACATGACGACGTGCCAGGCTGACTTGGGGTCCGCGTCGGCGGACGCGCTGCGTGCGTCGTTCATTGCCACTGACCTGAATGTCGCGAAGCCGCGCGATACGGTGCGACATCATGATCCGGCGATCAAATTTGTCCAATTGCCGGCGTTTCGGCGCCGGCCACAGACTCGGACACCGGGGGGTCGATGGCCAGGCGCGCAGATCGGGGCAGGGCGGCGTGCCGAAGGTCCACGCATCGGCTCCAGACCGGTGGCTCATCATCGAGGGGTACCACCATGCGTGCATCCAAACTCGCGCTCGCCGCGCTTTCGTTCTTTGCCATGCCGGCCTTTGCCGCCGGCGATCCGGACGCACCGTCCTACGAGAACGGCTCGGTCTGGGATTTCACCGAGGTCAAGACCGTCGACGGTCATTTCGACGACTACATGAACTGGCTCGCCACGCAGTGGAAAGCGCAGGAAGAGGCGGTCAAGAAAGAAGGGCTGATCAAGAGCTACAAGGTGCTGGTCGTCATGGACCCGCGCGACGGCGAGGGCGATCTGATGCTGGCCGTCGAGTATCCGAACATGGCGGTATTCGACCGCACGGTCGCCGAGCAGTATGCGACGCAGAAGAAGATCTTCGGTTCGCTGGCCAAGGCCTCGAAGGAGCAGGCGGAGCGTGGCTCGATCCGCACGATCAAGGCCGACTACATGATGCGCGAAGTGATCCTGAAGTAGCCCTCCGGCACAGGCCCCGCGCTGCGCTCGCTCCGTTTCCGGCCGGCGCGGTGCGGGGTCCCTGCATTGCGGCCATCGTGACCCTGGCGGGCGCTGCACTGCAGCATCCGGTCGAAATGCACGACAGCGTTGTTCGCTAGTGGGCCTTGCCGCCACCGTCGGGCCGGCCCGCGTCCGGAGCGAGCGGATGGGGCCTTCAGACATTTTCCCGGAAGGCAATGATCCGGAGACTGCGGCATGGTGCCGTGGCCGTAATACAATGGCGGGCGAACCATTGACCCTGAGCGGCGAACGCGTCGTCCGGGGTTCCATATTCCCCGGACCTGAGGCCGACCATGAGCGAACAGCAGCCAACCATCATTTACACCCTGACTGATGAGGCGCCGCTGCTCGCGACCTGTGCGTTCCTGCCGATCATCCGCACCTTTGCCGAACCGGCAGGTATCAAGGTCGCGACCAGCGACATCTCGGTCGCGGCGCGCATCCTCGGCCTGTTCCCGGAGTATCTGACCGAAGCGCAGCGCGTGCCGGACAACCTGGCAGAACTGGGCAAGCTGACGCTGCTGCCGGACACCAACATCATCAAGCTGCCGAACATCAGCGCGTCGGTGAACCAGCTCAACAGCGCGATCAAGGAACTGCAGGGCAAGGGCTACGCGATTCCCGACTACCCGGAGAATCCGAAAACCGACAAGGAAAAGGAAATCCGCCAGCGCTACTCGAAGGCGCTCGGCAGCGCCGTCAATCCGGTGCTGCGCGAGGGCAATTCCGATCGTCGCGCGCCGAAGGCGGTCAAGGAATACGCCAGAAAGCATCCGCACTCGATGGCGGAGTGGAGCCAGGCGTCGCGCAGCCACGTCTCGCACATGCACAGCGGCGACTTCTATCACGGCGAGAAGTCGATGACGCTCGACCGCGCGCGCAACGTGAAGATGGAGCTGATCACCAGAAGCGGCAAGACCATCGTGCTCAAGCCGAAGGTCGCCCTGCAGGACAAGGAAATCATCGACAGCATGTTCATGAGCAAGAAAGCCTTGCTCGAGTTCTATGAAAAGCAGATCGACGATGCCTACAAGACCGGCGTGATGTTCTCGCTGCACGTCAAGGCGACGATGATGAAGGTCTCGCACCCGATCGTCTTCGGCCACTGCGTGAAGATCTTCTACAAGGATGCCTTTGCCAAGCACGGCAAGCTGTTCGACGAACTCGGCATCAACGTCAACAACGGCATGGCGCAGCTCTACGAGAAGATCAAGACGCTGCCGGAAAGCCAGTACGAAGAAGTGATGCGCGATCTGCACGCCTGCCACGAACATCGGCCCGAGCTGGCGATGGTCGACTCGGCCAAGGGCATTACCAACTTCCATTCGCCGAACGACATCATCGTCGACGCCTCGATGCCGGCGATGATCCGCAATGGCGGCAAGATGTGGGGCGCGGACGGAAGACTGAAGGACGTCAAGGCCGTGATGCCGGAATCGACCTTCGCCCGCATCTACCAGGAGATGATCGACTTCTGCAAGACGCATGGCG
The DNA here is from genome assembly GCF_011067135.1 of Solimonas terrae. Lineage (GTDB taxonomy): Bacteria > Pseudomonadota > Gammaproteobacteria > Nevskiales > Nevskiaceae > Solimonas > Solimonas terrae. Next base: position 766,605 of record NZ_JAAMOW010000001.1, on the reverse strand, counting down.
CCTTCGACCCGAAGACCATGGGCACAGTGCCCAACGTCGGCCTGATGGCGCAGCAGGCCGAGGAATACGGCTCGCACGACAAGACCTTCGAGATTTCCGAGGACGGCGTCGCCAACATCACCGACCTCGACAGCGGCGAGGTGCTGCTCACCCAGAACGTGGAGACCGGCGACATCTGGCGCATGTGCCAGGTCAAGGACGCGGCGATCCGCGACTGGGTCAAGCTGGCCGTGACGCGCGCGCGCAACTCGGGCATGCCGGCGGTGTTCTGGCTCGACCCGTATCGCCCGCACGAGCACGAGCTGATCCAGAAAGTCGTGAAGTACGTGCAGGAGCACGACATCAAGGGTCTGAAGATCGAGATCATGTCGCAGGTACGTGCGATGCGCTACACGCTGGAGCGCGTGATTCGCGGTCAGGACACCATCTCGGTCACCGGCAACATCCTGCGCGACTATCTGACCGACCTGTTCCCGATCATGGAACTCGGCACCAGCGCCAAGATGCTGTCGATCGTGCCGCTGATGGCCGGCGGCGGCATGTATGAAACCGGCGCCGGCGGTTCGGCGCCGAAGCACGTCCAGCAGCTCGTCGAGGAAAACCATCTGCGCTGGGATTCGCTGGGCGAGTTCCTCGCGCTGGCGGTGAGCCTTGAGGACCTCGGCATCAAGACCGGCAATCCGCGAGCCAAGATCCTCGCCCGGACGCTGGACACCGCGACCGGCAAGCTGCTCGACAACAACAGGAATCCGTCGCCGAAGACCGGCCAGCTCGACAATCGCGGCAGCCAGTTCTACCTCGCGATGTACTGGGCGCAGGAACTGGCCGCGCAGACCGAGGACGAGGCACTGCAGCAGCGCTTCGCGAAGCTGGCGAGGACGCTGGAAGAAAAAGAGAAGACCATCATCGGCGAGCTGGCCGATGTGCAGGGCAAGCCGGTCGACATCGGCGGCTACTACATGGCCGACCCGGCCAAGCTCGACGCCGTGATGCGCCCGAGCAAGACGCTCAACGAGGCGCTCGGGACCGCCGCTGGCTGATTGACTGCGGCGACCCGCCGCCGCTGCAGCGGCGCAAATCCGGGAACGCTCGTTCCGGCCGTTGCCGGCGACGGCGGGCGGCGCTATCGACGGCCGCCGGACGGCGGCTGGCTTCCCATCGCCGGACGACAGGCGAGGGCGCCATCCGAGCGGTTTGCCGTCGACGAATTGCCCTGCGATGACGAGTCGGCGCAGCTTCCGCTCATCGTCCTGCCGCCGCGGTCGCTGAACGAACACGCGGCACCGGCCGACAGACCCGCGCAGGCCGCCGCCGCTTCCGGCGGCGGGCCCGGTGGTGCGCCGGCCGGCGGACCGGAACCTTGTGCGGTATCCGACGGTTGTGCGTGCAATGGCGCGCCGCTCGTGGCCAACAGTGCAAGGGCAAGAAAAGTGCGGCGCAAGGCGTTCATGGCAGGTCCCGATTCGTCGATGGTGCCGACAAAGGCTAGGGGTCGGCGTGGTGATCGATCGCGGTTTTTACAGAGCGTTTACAAACGCTGGGCAATAAGACGCACCGGCAGGCGATGCCGGCAACCGTTGCGAGCCGCTACGATGCAAGTGTCATGACTGCCGTTCTCTGGGGTTCCGAGCTCTCGCCGTATTTCCTCAAGACCGAGGCGCTGTGCCGCTACGCCGGCCTGGCGACGGTGCGCCGTCCCGACGGTGGCGGCACGCTGGAAAATCTGCGTCTGCTGTTGCGCATCAAGCGCGCACAGGCAGGACACCGCGTGCAGCGCTGGCCGGGACCGGACGTGCTCGACGAATACCCGCTGGTGCCGTATCTGCTGACCGACGACGGCGCCGTGCACTACGACAGCAGTGGCATTGCCGGGTGGCTCGACGAGCACAGGCCGGCTGCGGCGGCGGCGCTGATACCGGACGATCCGGAACTGGGTCATGTCTGTCGTCTGATCGACGAGGCCATCGACGAGATCGGCCTGTACTGCGTGCATCACCATCGCTGGGTGGTGTCGCGCAAGGACAACAACGCCGGGGCACGCCTCGCGCACGAATTCCGCAGTCTGATCCCGGCGCCGCTGCGGCCGGTCTACGCACGTCATTTCGCCGCGCGTCAGACACGCCGCCTGCCGTATCTGTTCTCGGTTGCCGACGGGGGCCTGATCTGGCCGGACGACGGTTTCCTGAAACCGCCGGCGCGCGCCGGCTTTCCCGGAACCCACGAACGGCTTGAAGAAGCCTGGGACGAACTCGTCGATGCCGCCGACTTCGCACTGCGCCATCGTCCGTATCTGCTCGGCGAACGCTTCACGCTTGCCGACGCCGCGCTGTACGGACAACTCGGCATGAACACCAGCGATCCGTCTTCGGAGTGGCGCATCCGCCTGCGCGCGCCGCGTCTGCGCGCCTGGCTGGACGACATCGCCGCCGGCCGTCATGTCGGCAGCAGCGGCCCGCTCAGCTGCAGCGACCATCTCGGCCCCTTGCTCGCCTGGGTGCAGAGCTGTTTCGTGCCGCTGATGGAAGCCAATGCCGCGGCCCATCAGCGCTGGCGCCAGCGCAATCAGCTGGACTGGAACGAAAAGGCTTTCGAGCGCGGTGAAGCCCTGTTCGACCTGCAGTGGCGCGGCGCGCCGGCACGCACCGTCGTCAAGCGTTTCCAGGTTCGCGTCTGGCGCGATCTGCAATCCGATTCGCGCTGAGCGGTCCGCTCAGAGCAGCCCCATGCCGCGCGCCGCGACCAGCGCGCCCGAACGGTTCTTGGCGCCCAACTTGCCGTAGATGTTGTGCAGGTGCCAGCGCAGCGTGCCCTCCGAGATGAAGATCGATTCGGCGATCTCCTTGTTGCTCATGCCGGATTCGAGGCGCTTGATGATATTGATCTCGCGCCGCGTCAGCTCGCCGAACGAGGCGGCGCTGGGCGATGTCGCGTCCGTCCCCGCGTCGCGCCGCAGTCCCTGCAGGAGCTGCTGGATGAAGGCCTGCGTCTCGGGCATCGCGCTGCCGGCTTGCGCCAGCGCCTCCAGCACCGCTTGCAGCTCCGGGCCCTCGTCGATGAAGGTACGCAGATACTGGCGTGGCGCGGCGATGCGCATGGCCGCGTCGAGGCTGGCCGTCGCCTGTGCCATGTTGTCGTCGAGGCGATGGGCGACCGCCTGCATGCCGAGCAGTTCGCTGAGGCGGTGCTGCAGACCCAGCTGCGTGCAGCGTTCGATCGCCGGCGCCAGCACCGCCAGCACCCTGGCGGGCGTGTCGCGCAGCCGTGTGCGCAGGGCGATGCGCGAGGCCTTGTCGGCGAGCAGCTTGGAGACCGCTGCGCCGCCCGCGGTGTCGTCGGCGCGCAGCATCTCGAACCGCAGCGCGACCGCCAGCGCGTCGTCGTAGCGCGCCTCGCGACCCAGCCAGGTGCATTCCTCGGCGGCCAGCGTCACGACCACGCGGTTGAGTTTTCGCTGCGCGCCCAGCGCCTGGCCTTCGTGCAGGATCGCGTAGCCGGTGGCGGCGTCGCGCTGCGCAAAGCGCAGGCGCGCCTGCGTCAGGTAGGCGAGGATCACGGCGTCGGCCGGGCCGTAGTCCTGCACGCTGTGCATGGCCTGTTCGATGTGCGTCTGTGCCTGATCGATCTCGTCGAATTCGTAGGCGACGGCTGCCAGCACCGTATGCATCATGCTCGTGTGCGCGCGATGGCCGTTCAGATGCCGCCCGATCAGCTCGAGGCTGACGAGGCTGACCTGTCGCGCTTCGCGGTAGCTGCCGCGCTTCATGTGCAGCAGCGCTTCGATGTAGACGTTCCAGGCCAGGCCGTAATGGCCTTCGGCCTGTTCGTGCCAGCGACGGCCTTGCGCAATCACGGCCAGACCCTGCTCGATGTCGCCCGCGGTCTTGTGGCCGAAACCCAGCACATTGGCAATGTGGCCTTTCTGCACGGCTGGCGCGTCGGGCCAGCGCTGCAGCCAGTCCCGGGCGCGGTCGCGGGCCTCGATGCCCTCGTCGTGCAGGGCCACGGAAATCGCGACCTGCAATTCCATCGCGCTGCGGATCGCATCGATCGCGGGCTGGTCCGGCACGTCGGCCTGCTGCAGACGTTCGACGATCTGCGCGAGGCGGTGCAGCTGCGCTTCCACTTCGCCGCGACGCGTGTGGAAGGCGAGGGCGAACGCGTAGTTGATGCGGATTTCCGGCAACTGGTCGACCCATTGTTCCGGCAGTTCGCGCATCCAGTGCATCAGCGTCTGGTGATAACCCTTGCGGTAGATGATTTCGTCGACCGACTGCGCGACCCAGGTGGTTGCCTGCGGCCAGGCTTCGCCGCGGATCGCGCCGTTGATCGCCTCTTCGATCTCGCCGTGCTCGAACAGCCAGCGGGCGCCGGCGATCAGCACCGCGCGGCATTCGTCGGGCGCGCGGCGCCGGTAGTGCTCGCGGAAGAAATGGCCGACCAGATGGTGAAAGCGGAACCACTCGCCGTGGCGATCGAGCGGCACCAGGAACAGGTTGCGCGCCTGCAGTTCGGCGAGCCGCTGCGCGGCGTCGGGTTCGCCGCTGACACAGCCCGCCAGCCCGGCGTCGACGCGCTCGAACTGCGCAACGCATTCGACGAAGCGGCGCAGGGGGCCGTCGAGGCCGGCCAGCACCATTTCTCCGAGATAGTCGACGACGCTGCGATCGGTGCCGGTGAAGCGCGCGATCAGTTCGCGCGCCTGTTGCTCGTCCTGCGTCTGCAGCGCCGCGGCGACCAGTTCCAGCGCCGCGGCCCAGCCTTCGGTCTTGCCGCTGAGCTGGCGGATCTCGTCGTCGGCGAGATGGCGGCCGAGGCGCAGCGACAGGAATGCCGCGGTTTCGTCGGCGCTGAACTCGAGGTCGGTGGCGCCGATCTCGAGCAGCTTGCGCCGCACGCGCAGGCCGCTGAGCGGCAGCTTCGGTGCGAGCCGGCAGCCGAGCACGTACTGGTACTGGCGCGGCGAATAGTTGATGAGCCAGTGCACCGTTTCCAGCACTTCGTCGTGCGTCGCCAGATGCAGGTCGTCGATGAACAGCACCGCGCGCTCGGGAATGCGCGCGAGGTCGGCGGCCAGCGATTCCAGCAGTGGCTTGACGCTGTCTCGAGTCACCGTCAGCTGCGCGAGCAGGTCGTGGCCGATGTCCGGCGAAATACCCTGGAAGGCGGCGACCAGATGGCGCAGGAAGCGCGTCGAGTCGTTGTCGTCCTCGTCCACCGACAGCCAGGCGCACTGCAGGCCGTCGTGCTGCAGCAGCTCGTGCCAGCGCGCCATCACCGTCGACTTTCCATAACCGGCGGGCGCGCAGATCAGCGCGACGCTGGCCTCGCCACGGCGCAGTTCCGGCGGCGGATCGAGCTTGGGCCGCGCCAGCGGTTGTCCGGTGCCAATGCCCGGATAGAGCTTGGCCTCGACGACGTTGGCACGCACCGCCGGCGGCTGCGCTGCCGCTGTTTTTTCGTTTCTCCCCCGCATTCGCCGATCTTACCCAGCGGCGACGCATCCCGCGACGGCTCAGAGCAGCGCGTCGAGCTCCGCCAGCGCCTCGCCGGCGTAGACCGCCAGGCGCTGCAGATGCGGCAGGCGGTCACGGCTGCCGGTGAAGCCGACGTTGAGCTTGCCGGCGTAGCTCACGCCGGTGATGTTCAGGGCCAGCCCCTGGACCGGGATCGACACCGGGTACATCGCGTCCAGGCGCGCGCCGCCGAGATAGAGCGGGTGCTCCGGCCCCGGCACATTGGAGATGATGACGTTCATCGGCGGCCGCAGCCGGGCGCCGAGGCCGCTGACCATCACCGCGACCGCAGGCGTGAACGTCAGGGTCGCGAACGGCAGCCGCGCGGCGGCGTCGAGGCTTTGCAGATGCTGCTTCCAGGCGCCGATCGACGCGCGGATCGCGGCAAGGCGCTGGCGCGGATCTTCGATGTCGGTGGCCAGCGAAGCCCAGATGAAGCCCACCGCATTGCCGCTGGCGTCATCGCCGTCGGCACGCAGGCTCATCGGCACGCCCGCTGTCAGCGAAGCCGCGGGCAGGGCGTCGCTGGCCAGCAGATGGCGCCGCAGCGCCGCGCTGCAGACGGCTAGAAAGACATCGTTGATCGAGGCGCCGGCGCGCTTGGCGATGCGCCGGATCTGCGCGAGGTCGAGTTGCTGGGTGGCAATGCGGCGGGCGCCGGTGACGCGGCCGTTGAGCAACGCCGAATTCGGCGCTTCGAACGGCCGCAGCACGACCGGTGCGTCGGGCGTGCGCAGGAACAGTGGTCTGAACGCGCCGGGCAGGGTCGTCAGCCAGCGCAGCGAGGCCGGCGCGCGCGGCGCGGCGGACGGCTTGCCGCGGCGTGCGGCCGGTGCCTGCGATTCCCACGGCGGTGCCAGCGACGTGCCCGGTTTGTCGCGCAGGCTCGCAGCGATCATGCGCGCGCCTTTGACGCCATCGCTCAGCGCGTGGTGGATCTTGATGTAGATCGCGAACTGCCGGTCGTGCAGGCCTTCGATGACATGGCAGGTCCACAGCGGTCGCGTGCGGTCCAGTGGCTGGCTGTGCAGATGCGAAATCAGCTCGCCGAGTTCGCGCTCGCCGCCCGGACCGGGCAGCGCGGAATGGCGCACGTGATAGTGGAAGTCGATCTCGTCGGCTTCGTGCATTGCCGGCAGCAGACGACCGAGCGGCACCGGCGCCAGCTTGAGATTCCACGGCCGGCCGATCGCCTTCGGCGCGCGGTAACGCTGCACGACCGATTTGACGAAGCCCGGTGCCGCGTTCTTCGGCAGGCTGAAGATCTGCAGCGCGCCGACGTGCATCGGCGTGTCACGCGTCTCCATGCCAAGAAAACTGGCATCGAGAACCGACAGACGCCGTGCCCTGGAAGCACCCATCGGGCGTGCCCTCTCAGCCCAGCAGCGGCAGACGCCGCTGCGCGGCGAGCCGCGCCACGCCTTCGCTGATGCGCTGCTGCACGAGCTCGAAGATCTCGTTGACGTAGGCATCGTCCTTGGCACGTGCCGGATTCGGGTCAACGTGGATCGGCTCGAGGAATTCGTTGGTGATCTTCGACGGCAGCGGGATATGCGTCGGCAGCACTTCCGGCCAGATGCCGAACGGCAAGCCGGCGACGATCGGCGCCGTGTCGGCGCGCAGGAAGCGCTTGAAGCCGAGCAGCTTGGCCAGCCAGCGACCTTCCGACAGCACGAACACCGTTTCGGTGCCGCCGACGGTGGCAACCGGCACGATCGGCACGCCGGACAGGATGGCCTGCTTGACGAAGCCGCGACGGCCGCCGAAGTGCACTTCATGGCGTTTGCGCCAGCTGCGCATCGCATCGACTTCGCCGCCGGGCCAGACCACCACGCTGTTGCCGGCCGCGAGCGCCGCCGTCACCGTTTCGCGCGACGCCGGGATGACGCCGACCTTGCGGAAGAACGGGCCGATGCCGGGCATCGCCATCAGCACATCGTGCGCGGTGCCGTGCAGCACGCGCTTGCCGCCGAATCGCCGCCACCACGAAAACACCAGCGACCAGGCATCCATCGTCAGCCAGGTGCCGGAATGAATGCCGATGAACAGGCAGGGACCATCGGGAATGCGCTCCCAGCCGTGATTGTCGACACGAAAGTAACGATCGAGAAAGAAATCGATCGCCGGCTTGATCTTCGCCATGTACGCACGATCGGCGCCGTTGACCGACCAGCCGGCCCTGGCGAGATCGCCGATCGCGCCACGTACGGCCTTTGCCTTCACGTCCTCCGTGGCGGACGGCGCCGCACTTGCAATGCGGACCTGCGGCGTGATCGCCAGCTTGGCCGAAGCCGTCGCCTTGCGAGGCTTGCGGCGCGGGGTCGGCGCCCGGGTGTTCGGGCGGGTCTTGCTCATGCGGCAACTCCGATCGCTGACATCGGCGCACGAATGGTCTGCGCCGCGGGGATGAAGGACATGGCGCGCTCGGCGAGCGCGGTGATGGTCAGGCTGGGATTGACGCCGAGATTGGCGGACAGCATCGAGCCGTCGACGACATACAGGTTCCGGTAGTTGAAGACGCGGTTCTGCGCGTCGATCACGCCGTTGTCGGCGCTGACGCCCATCGCGCAGCCGCCCATGCAGTGCGCGGTCATCGGCACGTTGAACAGGATCTCGGTGATCGTCGACAGACCGACGCCGCCGGTCGCCTTCGCGGCCTTTTCCGTAAACGCATTGGCCTGCGGGATGAAAGTCGGAATGCGCTGCCCGTGCGTGCTCAGGGTCTTGCTGAATGGCCAGTACCAGGGCCGCGTCCAGCGCATGTTGAGATGGCCTTCCAGCGTCTGCATGACCAGGAAGATCACCGTTTCGCTGGACCAGCGGTACGGCAGCGCCGTGCGCAGCGCTGCGAGCGGACGGGTGACCAGCAGCTTGACGATGGACAGCAGCCAGCTGCCGATGCGCGTCGGTCCCGGCCGGCCGCCGGTCAGCACCGTGAACAGGCCCTTCATCAGGTTCGAGCCGGCCGGGTAGCGCACCGCCTCGATGTGCGTGTGCTCGTCGATGTAGATGCCGGAGCCGATGGCGATGCCCTTGGACAGATCCTGCTTCGAGCCCGGATAGCGCACGCCGAGGATGGACTCGGCATTGGTGCGTACGCGCTTGCCGAGATCGTCGGAGATGTTCGGCAGTGAACCGCTGGTCTTGAGCTTGAACAGCAGTTCCTGCGTGCCCAGCGACGAGGCCGCGAACACCACGTTCTTCGCGGTGATGCGTGCGCGCTTGCCGAAGAAGCGCGCGAACGCCGGCCTGGTGATGACCTCGTAGCCGTCGCTGCCGTCGAGTTTGCCGTTCAGCGGCCGCACGTCGACGACGCGGGTTTCCGCCGTGACCTTCGCGCCGCGCTTCTCGGCGAGATACAGGTAGTTCTGGTCCAGCGTGTTCTTGGCGCCGTGCCGACAGCCGACCATGCAGCCGCCGCAGCCCATGCAGGACTTGCGCGACGGGCCTTCGCCGCCGAAGTACGGATCGGGATATTCGGTGCCGGGCGCATCGCCGTCCTGGCCGAAGAACACGCCGACATCCGTGTAGTAGAAGCTGTCGCCGACACCGGCGACTTCCGCCATCTGCCTCAGCCGCGCGTCGGCCGGACCGGGACGACGGTTCTCGGTGACGCCGAGCATGCGCCTGGCGGTCGCGTAGTAGTCCGGCATGCAGGCATCCCAGTCATCGAGCGCTGCCCAGTTGCCGTCGCGCCACACCGATTTCGGCGGCACCAGCAGCGTCTGCGCGTAGGTGATCGAGCCGCCGCCGACGGCGTTGCCGTGCAGGATCATCACGTGCTTGAACAGGCGCAGGCGCAGGAAGCCGCGAAGGCCGGCGAACGGCGCCCAGAGGTAATCCCAGAATTTCCAGTTGGTCTTCGGCAGATTGTCCGGCGACCAGCGCCGGCCCTGCTCGACGACGTGGACGCGGTAGCCCTTCTCGGTCAGGCGGTGCGCGGACACGCTGCCGCCGAAGCCGGAGCCGATGATCAGGAAGTCGGTGTCGTGTTCGTGCATGGAGAGGCTCCTCGTCACGCGCGCAGTTCGCGGCGCAGGATCTTGCCGACCGGCGACTTCGGCAGCTCGCTGAGGAACTGCACCTGGCGCGGCACCTTGTAGGCGGTGAGGTTGCGGCGGCAGTGTTCGATCAACACGTCCTCGCTGAGCGCCGGATCGCGCCGGACGACAAACAGCTTCAGCGCCTCGCCGGTGCGGGCGTCGGGGACGCCGATGCACGCCGATTCGAGGACGCCGGCATGCTCGGCGCAGACCGCCTCGATCTCGTTCGGATACACGTTGAAGCCGGACACCAGCACCATGTCCTTCTTGCGATCGACGATATGGTAGTGACCGTCCTCGTCGCGGCGTGCCATGTCGCCGGTGCGGAAGAAGCCGTCTTCGGTGAATGCCGCGGCGTTCTCGTCCGGCTTGTCCCAGTAGCCGCGCATGACCTGCGGGCCGCGCGCGCAGAGCTCGCCGGATTCGCCCGGTGCGACTTCGCGGCCGTCATCGTCGCGGATCGAGATCTCGGTGCCCGGCAGCGGCAGGCCGATGCCGGCGCGAAACGCGACGCTGTCGATGCGGTTCACGGTCAGCACCGGGGAGGTCTCCGACAGGCCGTAGCCCTCGAGCAGCACCTTGCCCGTGACGCTCTGCCATTGCCGTGCGACGGCAGGCTGCACGGCGCTGCCGCCGCCCATTGACAGTTTCAGGCCGGAAAAATCCAGCGACGCGAACGTCGGCGTGTTGAGCAGGCCGTTGTACAGAGTGTTGACGCCGGTGATCACCGAGAAGCCTTCGCGACGCATGGTCTGGACGAGGGCCGGCAGGTCGCGCGGATTGCCGATCAGCACGTTGCGTCCGCCCAGGCGCAGGAAGCTGAGCAGGTTCACCGTCAGCGCGAAGATGTGATACAGCGGCAGCGCGGTGATGACGACTTCGCGCCCGGGCCGCATGGCATCGCCGAACCAGGCGCCGAGCTGATCGAGATTGGCGAGCAGGTTGCCATGCGTGAGTTCGGCGCCCTTCGACGGGCCGGTCGTGCCGCCGGTGTACTGCAGGATCGCCGTGTCGCCGTGACGCTGCGTGCGCGGCGGCAGCTCGCTGCGGCTTGCCAGCGCGGTGTCCAGTGTGGCGGTGCCGCTGTGATCGTATTGATCGTGGCCGGCGGCCGGCACGCGGGCGACCGGCACGACGATGACGGTGTCGACCGAAGTGTCGTCGAGCACCGAGCGGACGGTCGGCACGAAGGGCTCGGCAACGATGATCGCGCGCGCCCCGGAATCGCACAGCTGGTGACGCAGCTCGCGCGCCGTGTACAGCGGATTGACGTTGACGATCACGCAGCCGGCGCGCAGCACGCCGCAGATCGCGAGCGGGTAGGCGAGCACGTTCGGCATCATCAGCGCGACGCGTTCGCCCTGGGCAAGACTCAGATCGCCGGCAAGAAACGCGGCGAGGCGCTCGCTCAGGGTATCGAGCTGCGCGTAACGCAGTTGTGCATCGCCCTGCGTCAGCGCGACGTTCCCGGCATGCTCGCGACAGGCTTCGACCAGCAGCTCGTCGAGACTGGCGTGACGCGGCGCGTCGATGCCCGGTGTCGCGCGCGGCGAAGCGGCCGCCCTCGCGCCGGAGCTCATGTCGACAGACCGGCGCCGTAGGCCGGCGTCGCGGTGTGCGACGACAGCATGCCGAGCTGGATCGCGGCGTTCACGGCCTGCACGCGCGTCCGCACCGCGAACTTCGAGTAGACGTTCTTCAGGTGGTACTTGACGGTGTTCTCGGATACGGACAGCGCGTCCGCCATCTGCCGGTTCGAGGCCCCGTCGGCCAGCAGGCGCAGGAAGTGCTTTTCACGAACCGTCAGCGGCTCGATCAGGCGCACGTTGGCGGACTGATTGAACTGCCAGAAGCGGCGTGACTCGTCGTCGAAACCGCGGCTTTCGGCGGCGTGACCAAAATCCATGAGCGGGGCTCCTCTTTGTCGTTTTGTCGAACCGTGATGCCAGTTCAACAGGCCGGGTGCCCCGACGCGCCTAACAAAAAGCAGGTTTTGATCCCGGCATCCTCGCGGGGCGTTGGACGCAAGCCGGCAAACGACGTTCGGAAGCCGGCGCAAGCCGCTGATCCGCATGGAAATCAAGCTGAGACTGCAGCAGCGTGGCAATGGCGTCGCCGGCGACCTGCGATGGCCGCCGGCGAACACCGGATCATGCGTGCTGCCGGTGCATCGACGCCGCGCCGCGCGCCGCGGCGCCGGCCGCGATCGGCGCCTAGGTGTTGAGGTTCGATACGTTATTCAGCGGGATGCGGCTGATGGGCGGTTGATAGCCGAGCGCTGAGTGTCGTCGGTGGTGATTGTAGTGGTGCTGCCAGCGTGCGAGATGCTCGGTTCGCTCGCTGGAGTGGCGGTAGGCGTAGGCGTAAGCCCATTCGCGTAGCGCAGTCTGCACAAAGCGCTCGGCCTTGCCGTTGGTTCTCGGGGTGTAGGGCTTGGTGAAGATGTGGCGGATGCCTTGCTGCCGCAGGGCGTCCGCGAAGGGTTGGGAGCGATAGGCCATGCCGTTGTCGGTCATGATGCGGCGCGTCGTGACGCTGTGCTCGGCGAACCAGGCCAGGGCACGCTTCAGAAAGCCCGTCGTGGTGTCTTTGCGCTCGTCGGCGAGGACTTCGGTATAGGCCAGACGGCTGTGATCGTCTACGGCCAGATGCAGGACTTCCCAGCCGGCGCCACGCGTGTGGTCACGCGGATTGCCGGTGATACGGTGTCCGAGCTTCTCGATCCGGCCGAGCTTCTTGGTGTCCAGGTGCAGCATCTCCCCGGGCCGCTCATGCTCGTAGCGCACCACCGGTGGCCGGACCTCGACGGACGGCAAGCGGCTCAAGCCGTGCCGGACGATGCACCGACGCACCGTCGCGTAGGGACACCCCAGTGCTTCGGCAATATCGCGGATCGGCCGGCGATCCTGGCGTAGCGCCAGGACCCGATCCTGCTGCGCCGCCGACAGGGCACTGCGGACCCGATGCGGCCGGCTGGAGCGATCGCCCAGCCCGGCGTCACCTTCCCGCTCGAATCGGGCACGCCACTTGTAGGCCGTGCGCACCGACACTCCGCTCTCCGCGGCCGCCGCATTCACGCCGATCTCACCCATGCGAGCGACCAGCCGCGCTCGTCCTCTGGCCGTCAGTCGGGCATTCTCATGACTGTTCATCCGGCTCCCTGCTGATGATCTGAAGTCTCGACAACCTCAGATTCCCATCTCCACAGCCGGATGAACAACCTATCGAACCTTTACACCTAGGCCGACAGGAAGCGCACGCCGGTCAGCTGCTCTGACAGCGCCCACAGCCGCGCGGCGACCGCTTCGTCGCGCGATGCCGCGTTCGAGCGCGTCCGTGTCGGATACCCGCGGCTGCCGCCCAGGCGATCCGGACCGAAGTATTCGCCGCCGCGCACGTCCGGCATCGTCGCCGCGTACAGCTGCGGCAGCGCGCCCATCGCCGCCGGCTGGCCGAACAGGGCGTTGCCGATCTTCATGATCGCGCCGCCGATCACCGAGTTCTCGATCTTCGCGCCGGCGCCCTGCAAATTGGTTGCGGCGTAGCCGGGGTGTGCGACGACGCTGATCAGCGATGCGCCGCGCTGGTCGAGACGCCGCTGCAACTCGTAGGCGAACAGCAGATTCGCGAGCTTGCTCTTGCCGTAGGCATCCCACTTCCTGTACGGCTTGCGTTCCCAGTTGAGATCGTCGAGATCCATGCCGCGCGTCCAGGTATGCGCCATGCTCGCGGTGCTGACGACGCGGCCGCGTGGCGCCGCCAGCAGCACGTCCAGCAGCTGGCCGGTCAGCGCGAAGTGGCCGAGGTGATTGGTGCCGATCTGCATGTCGAAACCCTGCTTCGTGCGCATCTGCGGCAGCGCCATCACGCCGGCGTTGTTGTGCAGGATGTCGAGCTTCGGATGGCGCGCCTTGAACGCGCTCGCGAACGCGGCGACCGAATCGAGATCGGCCAGATCGAGCAGCATGAATTCGAGGTGCGCGTCCGGTACTTCGGCTTTCAGTGCCTGCATCGCCGCTTCGGTCTTTTCGCGGCCGCGGCAGGCCAGCACCACGTGCGCGCCATGCGCCGCCAGATCGCGCGCCGTGTAGTAGCCGAGGCCGCTGTTGGCGCCGGTCACGACCGCCACCTTGCCGCCCAGGTCCGGCATGTCCGCCGCTGTCCACTTGCCCATGCCCGCTCTCCGAATGCGATGCGCCGCGCCCCTGCGGCGCACGGACTGTAGCGCGGACACATGCCGTCCGTCGTGACGGAACGGCGACGGCGCCGGATTTGCTAGCCTTCGCGGCAATCCCTTGCCAGCCGGAAGTGCCCGCCATGACCACGCTCGTGAAGTACCGGCTCGAAGCCGGCGTTGCGACCCTGCAGCTCGACGACGGCAAGCGCAATGCGCTGTCGCCGGCGATGTTCGATGCGATCAATGCGGCGCTCGATCGCGCCGAGGCCGATCGCGCCATCGTCATCTTCACCGGGCGCGACGAAGTCTTCTCGGCCGGCTTCGATCTCAAGGTCATGAAAGGCGGCGGCGTCAACGCGCTGCGCATGCTGCGCGCCGGCTATGCGCTGACCGCGCGCGTGCTGGCCTATCCGTATCCGGTGATCGTCGCCTGCAACGGGCACGTGCTGGCGATGGGCGTGTTCCTGATGCTGTCGGCCGACTGGATCATCGGTACGCGCGGCGACTTCAAGGTTTCCGCCAACGAGGTGGCGCTGGGCCTGACGATGCCGCGCGTCGCCGCGGCCATGTTGCGGCATCGTCTGCAGCCGGCCGCGTTCCAGACCGCCGTCACCCTGTCACGCTACTTCCCGGTGGAAGCGGCGCGCGAGGCCGGTTTCTTCGACGAACTCGTTGACGCCGATTCCCTGATGGCACGGGCGCAGGAGCGTGCGGTGGAGTTTGCCAGGCTCGACATGCCGGCCCATGCAGCATCCAAGCGGCGTATCCGCCAGTCGCTGATCCACTACATCCAGCGCAGCATCCCGCTCGACGTGATCGACGCCGTGCGCATGGGGCTCAGCGCCGCCCGCAAGCGTCGTCGCGACTGAGGCACACCCCTGCGGCCTTGCGGCCACTGCGGCCGCGCGCCGCCCTGCGACAGAATGCGCGCGGCGGCGCAGCAAGCGCCGTGGTGCCTGCCGGTGGAGGGCCGGGCAACCCGAAGAAGAGCAGGGGGAGCGCATGGACTTGCGGAAGCGGGCTGCGGCGCCGGTCGTGGCCGTTGCCCTCACGCTGGCGGCCTGCGGCACGTCGTCGCCGAGCGGCGGCAGCGGCAGTGCCGGGCAACCGGGAAGCGGCGATGGCAGCGGCACGCCGATCGGCGGCAACACGCCCGCCTGCGGCTGGGTGCTGCAGTCCGATGCCGACGTCGTCAACGTCGCCTACCCGGACCAGTCGGCGACCTATTGGGTCGCGCTGATTCCGAACATCCCGGGTGCCAGGCTGCGTATCGACGGCCAGTATCCGGACGCCCGCTACTTCTCGTTCAACGTCTACGATCCGGCGTTGCGGCCGATCGACGGCATCGCCGACCGGGACATCGCGCCCTCAGACGGCACCGTCAATCCGTACGCGCAGCCGGGTGTCGCGTCCGGCGGGCATTACAGCGTGCGGGTCGAGTTCAAGCCCCGGCCCGACACACCGGCCGCGAACACGCTGTATTCCGGCTCGACAACGCTCGGCGATGCGCTGGCGATCCCGAATCCGGTCACGGCCGTGCTGTACCGCATCTACATTCCGGCCGACGGACTGCCGCCGAACGCCGATGTGCCGCTGCCCACCCTGACGCTGGAAACCGCAAACGGCAGCTCGGTGATCTCGTCGCAGGCCGCTTGCAGCGAACCGCAGCTCAGCACGCTGATCGGCCAGCTTGGTGCGCTGGATCTCAACGGCTCGCTGATCCGCATCGACTACCCCGATCAGCTGGACGTCCTGCCGCTGCGGTTCCCGACGGCGACCTATCCGCCGACGAGCGCCGTGTTCTACGGCCTGCCGGACGTGCTGCTGCGCATCCTCGACAACCTCAGTCCGGTCGAGCTGCCCGCCGCCCTGCAAGGCACCGAGCTGCTGTCGGGCGGCGGCTTTCTCAGCAACAGCGACGCAGCCTATACCTCGTCCGCGTTCTCGCGCAGCGACGGCAACATCTTCGTGATGCGCGCCCGCGCGCCGAGTTGGCGCGGCGCGCCGGGCGTGAATTTCAACGCCGAGGACCTGCGCTACTGGTCGGTCTGCCAGAACGAATTCGCCACGCAGCGCTACGTCGCCTGCACCGCCGACGAGCAGACCGCGATCGACGCCGACGGTTTTTTCACCGTCATGGTGTCCGACGCCGCCGATCGTCCCGCAAACGCGACGCAGGACCATGGCATCACCTGGCTGCCCTGGGGCCCGTACCCCGACGGTCTGCTGCTGTACCGCCACATGCTGCCGAATCCGGCGTTCGCGCAGGCCATCCAGAACGTGCCGTTCGGCACCGACCCCGTCAGCGTGATGGGCGATTACTTTCCGAGCGTTGCGTATTGCACGAAGGCGACGGCCGAGGCCGCGGGGAATCGGGCCTGGGACGTGTTCGCGGCCTGCGCGAACGAAACCGCCGAGCGGGCGCCTTAGCTAGCGGCGGCCGACCGCCGGCGCGCGGCGCCGTGCCGACTCAGGCCCGGCTCATGCGGGCCGTTCACGGTGCCTTGCCCTCGCGCATCGGGTCCTTGCGGGGCGGCGGGTTGGACGCGAACACGCGGCAGTCGTCGGGAAGACGCAGCCATGCGTGCCGGTGCTGCGTCCAGACCGACTGCTCCGGCTGCGGGAAGTCCGGGTCCCCGAACGCGCCGAGGGCGACGCCGACGAGGTCGGGCATTCGCGCCGGCTCCCACCAGACGTTCGATCCGCACTGCGGACAGAAGTGGAATGCAACCGGGTAGCCGCTCGCCGAATCGCGCTCGTAGGTTTTGGGTGAGCCGCGCACAAGGCGAACTTTCTGCCTTTCATAGAAGACCGCGACGCTGAACGCGCTGCCCGTGCGTCGCTGGCATTCGATGCAGTGGCACATCGACACGCGTTTCGGCTCGCCGGCGCAGGCCAGCTCAAGCTGGCCGCAATGGCATCCGGCGGAACGAGCGTCCATGTGTTGTCCTCCGTCGACCCCTGTCGTCGCCATCCCGTCGTAAGGCGTCCGCCGCTGCCTGCCCGCGTCGCTCAAGTTTCCGTGTGCCGGCGCCGGCCGTCAGTCGATGGCCGTGCGTGCAGCGGGGGGCGCTCGGCTGGAAGCGCGTGCTCGAACCGGGGAAGCGTGTCGGTGATGGGCCACCAGCCGGCCTTTGACGCCGTGTGGAAATGAGCGGCAGCCTGAACCGCCAGCGGTTCATCGAGAAGTCCGGCGCGGATACGCAACACGCCCGGGAGCGTGTCCCTGCTGCTGTAGACGGGTGAGCCGCACTTGCTGCAAAACACCCGCCGCTTGCCTGGCGACGACTCGAACGCCGCGAGCAGCCCCGCGCCGCTGACCAGCTCAAACGCCGCAGCAAGAACCGGCGTGTTGGTGGCGAAGGGCGTTCCCTGTGCCTTGCGGCACTGAGTGCAGTGGCAAACCTGAATGGGCTCGAGCGCCGACGAAATGCGGAATCGCACGCCGCCACATAAGCAGCTGCCTGTATGCAAGGTGTTCTCCTGCTTCACGACTGGTTCCTGCGCTGCAGCTCGTCAACGCCCGGCTTCTGGAAGCGCTCGATCCACGGCTTCATCATCTCCTCCGCAATGTGGAATGACAGACCGGGTTGCGCGTTTCGTTGCGCCAGCCGCCGCAATAGCTCGGGAGCTGGAACGTCAAGAAAGTGTACTTCGCTGCTTGCCCCGAGACGCTTGGCCCGGGCCCTGAAGTCCTCCCGTTCTTCACGGGCCCAGAATCCGTAATCCAGTATCACGTTGGTGCCCAGCGCTAGCGCTCTTTCGGCTATGTCCCATTGCAGTGCCTCGATCAGGCCGTGTCGGCCATTGTGCCGTGGATCAGCCGCGTCTTGGCCAAAGAGCCGGACCTGCCACTCGTCAGGCGTCAGCCGAAGCGCCGAATACCTCTGCTCAAGCTCACGGGCCAAGGTGGTTTTCCCAGAACAGGGAAGGCCAACCATGAGATGAAGCGTTGCCACGATCAACGACCAGCAGGGCTAGCGGAGGTCATGATCGCCAGGGCCCGGATTACCCACAGCCACCACCACGTGGAGCGGTGGCATGGATGTCATGCGGAGCCGATGCACGGGGCGCATCGTTTCTCACAGCGTCGGGGCAACTCTGGTTGTCGGGCTGGCAGCAGGGGGGCGCAACTGAGCCGCCATATGCAGGCGCAGGATCGATTCAAGCTTATTGGATGGACGTGAAGGATTCGGCGAATTGAAAATTCCCGCCAGATTGCGGACTACCTGCACGGGCGTGATCAGCAATCCCCAGGGGATGCCCCACCACCCGAGCAAGAGGGAGGATATTGCACCGCCGATATTTCTCTTGATGCCGCAACGTCTGCAGCAAACCGTCGGCGTGCTTCGCCACGACGTCAGGAGAATTGCCGACCAGACCGTGTGGGATGTATGGACATCCACTGGCCCGGGGCCCTTGCATCGAGGGCAGGCTCCGGAATGGACGCGAGCGACGTATTGGTCGACCGCCGCTTGAGGCACTTTGTCGCCGACGATGCGCAATGCGCCGCGCTGGAGGCATTTGTTGTTGCAGAAAGTGTATCCGCCCTGCTTCTTCCCGCCGAAGAGAATGCTCGAATTACAGTAAGCACAAGCTGCCATCGACAGTCCCCGTGATGCGTTTCGGTGCCGGGGTCGCTCGCCTTGTTTCCATGCGGGCTGCTCTCTCCCCGCCTGATGATGCCGCACTTCGTGGGCCTTGTCCGTCCGGGATCGGCGCTTTGGGAAAGTCAGGCGGGCAGGCTGGCGTGGGTGGCGGCTTCGTGGCGCCGGCGCCCCGCGGTCAGCCAGAGCATCATGGCGCAGCCGAAGCCGAGCGTGCTGCAGATGCCGAAGAACAGCATCATCGGATCGTAGCCGGCCGGATTCAGGGCGCTCGCGCCGACACGGTCATTGAGCCAGCCGGCCACCAGGTTGGCGGCGGCGACGCCTCCGTTCTGGATCACCCACATCAGTCCGATCGCGGTGCCGAATCGGGCGGCCGGCACCAGCTTGGCGGACAGCGGCCACATCACGGCCGGCACCATCGAGTAGCTGATGCCGATCAGCACCGTGCCGATCCACAGGCTCCAGTGCGTCAGCGACATGACGGCGATCGAGATCGGCAGCAGCAGCGCGCCGAACGCGAGCATCGGTGCGTAGCGGCCGGTGCGGTCGCAGATCCAGCCGAACAGTGGTGTGGCGAAGATCGCGGCGAAGAACACGTAGCTGTTGATCTCGCCCGCGGCGGCGAGGTCGAGGCCGTGCACATGCTGGAAATACTTGATCGAGAAGGTGCTGCGGAACGCGAAGATCACGGCGTACCAGAGCACGCAGAGGATCACCAGATACCAGTACGCGGGTCCGAAGCGCAGCAGGTCGGAGAATGCGAAGCCTCGCGCCGTGCCGGGCGCGGGACCAGCGGCCTGATGCGTCTGGCGACGGTCGATCAGCCAGTAAGCGAGCGATGCGGCGAGCGATGTCGCGGCAATCACGGTGGCGATCACCAGCGGCGGCTGCCAGCCGACGCTGTAGGCGTGCTGGAACCAGGTGGGCGACATGTCCGCGGAGTAGGACCCGAGGCGGCCGATGCCCAGCGACAGGCCCATCGCAAACGCGATGCTGCCGCCGGTGAAGTAATCCGTCATCGCGGCGAGCGTGGCGATGTTGAAGGTTTCGGCACCGATGCCGTACAGCAGGCGACCGGTCGCCATGCCGGCGAAGTTCGGGCTGAAGGCGGTCAGTGCTGCACCGGCCAGACAGACGGCGGCGGTGTACAGCGTCATGCGGGCGGCACCGAAGCGGTCGCAGAGCACGCCGCCGATGAGGATCAGCACGATGTTCGGCAGGTTGTAGATGGCGTTGAGCATGCCGATCTGCGTGTCGCTGAAGCCGCGCTGCTGCTGCAGGAGATCGGCGATCGGCCCGATCGAATCGTAGACGTAGGAGTTGCCGTACAGAGCGATGCAGACCAGCACGAACACTACCCACGCGACGCCGCGGTTCTGCACGCTTGTGTTCAATGCCGTTTCCCCGTTTGACGACGCTGCCAGCGTGCCGGCGACGTGCCGATCGCCGATCAAAACATCGATGCCGTCACATCATTAGCACGAAGCAGGCCGCGCCGGCGAGCGTCCTGCGACCACGCCGTCGTGGCCTGCGGAAGTCGCCGCGCCGCGGCACCGGCGATAGACTCGCCGTGGGCATCCGAGGAGGCGAGCGCCGTGCATCCGGGATTCGCGATCACGCTGCTGTGGGCGGGCTGGGCGCTGAGCTGGCTGGCCGCCGCCGTGTGGCAGAACCGCGCCGAAGGGCGCGCCGGCTGGCGCACCGAAATCGTCTATCGCGTGCCGATGGTGGCCGGCACCTGCCTGATGATCGTCAGGGCGCACGGCTACGAAGGCCCGCTGCGGCTCTGGCACGTCGGCTGGACACTGGCCTGGGTGTGCGTCGCACTGGTCGCGCTGGGCATCGCGTTCGCATGGTGGGCGCGGCTCAGCCTCGGGCGCCTGTGGTCGGGCAGCATCACGCGCCGCGCCGATCACCGCGTCGTCGACACCGGTGCCTACGCCTGGGTGCGCCATCCGATCTACACCGGCCTGCTGCTGTCGCTGTTCGCCACCGCGGTGGCGAAGGGCACGGTGCCGGGCGTCGCCGGTTTCGCGCTGCTGCTGCTCGGCGTCTGGCTGAAGGCGCGTTTCGAGGAGCACTGGCTGGGTACGCAGCTCGGTGAAGCCGCGTATGCGGATTACCGGCGCCGCGTGCCGATGCTCGTGCCGTTCTGGCCGCGGCGCGCGTGAGTCCGCGGCCATAGCGTCAACGGCCCCAGGGCACCGTTCGCGCTGCCGGCGGTGCCGCCTGCGCCGCCTTGCCGTGACAGGTACAGTTGCCGCGGCCGTACAGGCCCGCTGCGTGCAGCCCGGCGAGTGCGACCGACGGCACGCCGTCAACCAGCAGTTGCCATGGTGTCATCCCGAATACTGCGAGACTCACCGACGGCACGGACGAGACCACCGCGTGCCAGGTGCGTCTGGGCACGAACAGCGCATCGCCGGACTCGACGCGCGCATACAGGCCGCACGCGCGTGCGAACGTCGCCGCGATCTGCGGCTGCTCATCGAGCCGGGTGATGTCGACGTGGCTCATCCTGCCGCCCCAGTCGTACTTGCTGGACGGTGCCATGTAGGCGTTCTGATCGGGCGGAAACAGCAGGAATTCCTTGGCGCCGCTGACCTGGCAGAACAGATTGGTCGGGTAGTCGAAGTGGAATCCGGTCACCGATTTGCCGGGGCCGAGGAAGGTGTAACCCCAGTCCCAGCGCGTGCCCTTCCACAACGACTTCACCGGGAAGTCGACCCACAGCTGCGGGAACTCCTTGAGGATGTGCCACACCGAGATGTACGGCTGATCGCGCGGCAGCATCTTCATGTACGACCAGTCCAGCCGGAAGCGCTCGGTCGGCGAGAGATGCGCGTGCTGCTCGGCGCTCAGCAGGCCGAGCTGGTCATCGCCGGCGGCAAAGGCTTCGCGCTGCTTGCGTGCCAGCGCCAGCAGGTAGGGCGCGATCGGTTGAATCAGGTCCTGGCGCGACTCGCCTTGCTCTGCGATGCCGATCTGGAATCGGGTCGTGACTTCGGAGCCGTCGGCACGGCGCAGCTGTGCGAGTCGTTCGAAGGTCCAGCGCTCGGTCGCCGGCCAGTGCCGGATCGCGCCCTTGATCAGCAGCGGGCGCGTGCGCCTGCCGAGCAACGCGCCGCTGCGCGTGAAGTCCGGCCAGTCGATCTGTTCGACCTTGCGGAACGTCGGGCCTGCGTAGGGCGGGGGCATGCCGGCGGAGATCGACACGGGTTTCGGTTCCGGGTTCGCTCAGGCGGTGCGGGTGCTGAGCTGCAGCAGGACGATGCCGATGACGGTTGCCAGCAGCCCCGCCGCGCGGGTCCAGCTCATCTGTTCGTGAAACACCACGACGCCGACCACCGCGATCAGGGCGATCGCGGCGCCGCTCCAGATCGCGTAGACCACGCTGACGTCCATCTTCTCGAGCAGCACCGACAGCAGGAACAGCGCGATGCCGAAGCCGCCGCCGACGCCGAGCCAGGCCCAGGGCCGCTCGAAGCCGTTCGCGAGCTTGAGGAACGAGGTGCCCGCAATCTCCGAGCCGATGGCGAAGATCATCAGGACCCACGGGCTGATCGCGCTCATGCCGCGCATCGGCCGGCGGTGGGTGCGGCGGCGTACGCCGGCCGCGGCATCGAAATCAGCGATGGCCGCGGGCTTGCAGCGTTGATGATGGCGCTCGGCACTGTCGGAAGATCCGGGTTCGTCTGTTTCGTCTGTCGTGCGGTGTCGCGCCGGCTTTGACGCCGGCCGCAGCCTGAGGTTCAGCGCGACCGGTCGTCGGTGTCCGCGACCGACGACGATCGCCAGACTGCGCGACGGTTCTTAGCTCAGTATTAGCCGGCCACGCGCGCACCGCCGCCGGTCCGGGCCGGTATGTGCGCTCATCGGCCGGGCTAAGGATCGAGCGCGTCGAGCATCCACAGCCGGTCGCGGCCCCAGGTCGTGAAGCCGCCGAGCCGGAAACTCGGTACGCCCCAGAGCCCTGCGGCGAACAGCGCTTCGCGATGGGTTTCCGCTGCCCGCGTGTCGACGCCGGCCGCCAGTTTTTCCCGTGCCTGCGGCCAGTCCAGACCGCAGCGCTCGATCACGCTGCGCAGCACGTCGTCGCGTGTCGCGTCGAGGCCTTCGGCCCAGACCGTCTGGCCGGCGATCGCGCAATAGCGCAGCTGGGTATCGGCGTCGGCGTCGTGCGGATGGACGGTCAGCAGGCGCAGCACGCCGTCGCCGACCGGGTCGTGGATGCGACCGAAGGCGATGCCGAGGGTATCGGCGCAGCGCTTGACGTCGCGGACGATGTACAACCGCTTGATGCGCGGCACCGGCAGGCCGCGCATCACCATCGGCAGCACGGGGCGGACCTGCAGGCTCGCGCGGGCGCCTCGTGCGCGTCGCCGCAGCAGTTCGACGGCAGCGAGGTATGAATACGGGCTGCGGAAGCTGTACCAGAACTCCAGCGGCGTGTCGGCCGCGGCGGGCGACACCGGCAGCCTGCCCGGATCGAAGTTCGTCAGCGGCGCCTGGCCCTGCAGCGCATGGTCGGCGTCCAGCCGCGCCTGCAGCAGATCGAGCCGATCCAGCGCCCAGAACCATTCGCCACGGTACTGCCACATCGCCGGCAGATAGTGGCCGAGCTTGAAACGCCGCACGGCATTGGCGGCGAGCATGCGCTCGGCACCGGCGAGCGATGCGGCATCGGCACTCAGGGACTGGCCACCGGCAAGCGCGGTCAGGCACTCGCTTTCGATCTGCAGGAAGTGCTCTGCATCGGCCGCCGCGCACAGGCGCGCCGCGAACGCGGCCTGTTGTCCGGCGGGAATGGCGATCGGCGTACGCAGGCCGTGGCAGGGCGCGATGCGCGCCGCGTCGCTGGCGGCGAACGAGCGCTGGCGTTCCGCCTCCGGATAGGTCGCCACGTCCGGCGCCGCCACGACCCGGATGCGCAGCGGTCGGTCCAGGCGCGGCAGCAGCTTGCGGGCGAGGGCGGCGCACAGTTGCGAATGCGGATCGCCGGCCTCGTAGTACAACTCCAGCTCGTGTCCGGCACGCAGCCGCGCGAGCGGATCGCGCGACGCGGCGATGCGTTCGGCGATGCGCGACCTGAAACTCGGCGGCAGGCCGGCGGCGGGCAGGGTCAGTGGTGGCGTCATGGCGGAAGTTCCCGGTCGTTGCGGTGCTTGACCGCGCCGCAGCGTTAAGTTTACATACTGTCAAATTCAACGACGAGCCGCACACGGCGAACGGGAGGAGCAATGGCGGAGCGCGCGATCCAACTGTATACGGCGCCGACACCGAACGGCTGGAAGGTGTCGGTGATGCTGGAGGAGCTCGGTCTGCCGTACGAGGCGCGACTGGTGAACCTGCTCGCCAACGAGCAGAAGCAGCCGGAGTTCCTCAAGCTCAATCCCAACGGGCGGATTCCGGTGATCGTCGATCCGGGCGGCCCGAACGGGGCACTGGTGCTGTTCGAGTCCGGCGCGATCCTGCTGTATCTCGCCGAGAAGACCGGCCGCCTGCTGCCGAAGGACCCGGCCGCGCGCCTGCTGGCGATCCAGTGGCTGATGTTCCAGATGGGTGGCGTCGGACCGATGATGGGGCAGGCCAACGTGTTCTTCCGCTATCTGCCCGAGAAGATTCCGACCGCCATTGCCCGCTACCAGAACGAGTGCCGGCGCCTGTTCGAGGTGCTCGACACGCGGCTGGCCGAAGCCGAATGGCTGGCCGGCGACGAATATTCGATCGCCGACATCGCCAACTGGTGCTGGGTGCGGACCTACAAATGGTCGGGCGTTGCGGTCGAAGGCCTGCCGAACCTGCGCCGCTGGCTCGACGCGATGAAGGAGCGGCCGGCGTGCCAGAAGGGCATCACCGTGCCGATCGACATGTCGAACCCTGGTGATGACGCCAGGAAGGACGAGGATTTCGCCACTGCCGCGCGGACCATGGTGCAGCGATGAGCGAGACCGAAACCCTGCGGCGGCGATCGCCGGCCCGCCGTGTCGCCCGCGCCGCGCTGCAGCTGTATCGCCTCTCGCTCGGCCTTGCCGGCGTGGCGTTTCTCGCGCTGGCGCTTGCGCATCTCTGCGGCGCGCCGATGCGGCTGCCGTTCGACAGCTACACCTGGTATGCAATCGCGTTCATCGGCTGCCTGATGATCGGCATCGCATTGGTCGTCGGCAATGCCCTGGCCGGCGCCAGCGAGCGGCGCTACCTGCGCTCGGCGGCGATCACGCTCGGGCTGTTTGTCCTGATGCGGGTCGCGTTCCTGATCGGCGATCCGGTGCTGCGCGATGTCGCGGCGCCGCTGCTGATCGCGGAAATCCTGTTGTTCGGCGGCACGGCGCTGGTCTTCCTGTTTCTGCGGAGCCGCCTGTGAGCACGTCGTATGTGTTGCACGGCTGGCATCTGTCGTACTACAGCGGCAAGACGCGCGCGTACCTGCGCTACAAGAACGTGCCGTTCGTCGATCACGAGGTCGATGCGATCACGCTGATGCGCAAGATCCCGGCGAAGACCGGCGCGACGGTGATGCCGGTGGTCGTGACGCCGGAAGGCGAGTGGCTGCAGGACAGTACGCATATCGTCGACGTGCTCGAACAGCGCTTCCCGGACGCGCCGGTGCTGCCGGCGACGCCGCGCCAGCGCATCGTCGCCGAGCTGCTGGAAATGTGGGCGGACGAATGGTGGATACCGACGGCGATGCACTATCGCTGGAGCTTTCCGGAGAACTACGCCCTGTTCGAGGCCGACGCCGGCAACGCGCTGTTGCCGGGTTTTCCGCGTTTCGCGAAGAAGCGCATCGTCGCCTACGTCGCGGCCCGCCTGCGCAGCTATCTGCCTTCGGTTGGCGTGGTGCCGACCCAGTTCGGCGCGATGGAACGCTGGACCGAAGACATGCTCGATGCGCTGGAGCAGCACTTCGCGACGCTGCCGTTCCTGCTCGGCAGCAAGCCGTCGATTGCCGACTTCGCGCTGCTCGGGCCGCTGTACGGCCATCTCGGCCGCGATCCGATGCCGAAGCGCACGCTGGTCGATCCGCGCCCGCATCTGAAAGCCTGGATCGACAGAATGAATGCGCCGCAGCCGGGCAGCGGTGAATTCCTCGCCAACGACGACATTCCGGCGACGCTGCAGCCGCTGTTCGACGCGCTGTTCAAGGAGTTCTGGCCGATGCTGGCCGGCATTCGCGACGAGCTGCACAAGGCGCTGGCGACGCCGCCGCCGCAGCGCCGACGTCTGCCGCGCGCGCTTGGCGCGGTCGAATTCCCGATGGGGCGATATCGCTTCCGCCGCGATGCGATGCCGTACACGCTGTGGATGCTGCAGCGCATCCAGGACGACTACGCGCAACTCGATGCCGCAGCGCGCGCGACGGTCGATGCGTGGCTGCAACGGCAGGACGCCGCCTCGGCGCTGCAGCTCGATATCGGCACGCGCCTGCAACGCGTCGGTCTGCATGTGATGGTCGAACGCTGAATCGCGATGTCGTATTGCGTCTACCTTTCGGACGTCTCGTATTTCAGCGGCAAGCTCGAAGGTGCCCTGCGCGCCAAGCGCATTGCCTACGAGCGGCGGACGATCACGCCCGCGATCCTGCTTGACGAGGTGCTGCCGAACACCGGCTGGATGAAAGTGCCGGCAGTGAGGCGCGATGACGGCCTGTGGCTCGTCGACACCACCCCGTTGCTGCGCTGGCTCGACGCCGAACATCGGCAGCGCGCGCTGATTCCCCGCGATCCGTATCGCGCATTCCTGTCGACGCTGATCGAGGACTATTGCGACGAATGGCAATGGCGGCCGGCGATGTTCTGGCGCTGGGCGTGGCCGGACAATGCGCGCTATCTCGGCGCGCGGCTCGGTGCCGAACTGTCGCGCGACAGTCTGCAGCCGGCCTGGGCGATGGGCCTGTACTTCCGCCGTCGCCAGCAACGCATCTATCTGCGTGGTGACGGCGTGACGCGCGACAACTTCGATGCGATCGCGGCGCTCTATCCGCAGGCGCTGCGCTGGCTGGACACCCTGCTCGCGAACCGTCGCTATCTGCTCGGCGAGCGACCGAGCCTGGTCGACATCGCGTGGTTCGGGCCGATGTTCCGTCACTACGCGCAGGACCCGCGGCCGGCAGCGCTGATGGCCGAACAGGCGCCACGTGTCTGGGCCTGGGTCACGCGCGTCTGGAACAGCGGCAGCGAAGACTGGGCGGACGCGCCGCTCGACGATTTCTCGAACGCGGCCTGGGATGAGATTTTTTCCGACATCGGTGCCGCCTATCTGCCGTACCTGCACGACAACGCCACCGCCGCGAAAACCGGCACGACACATTTCGACGGCCACTATGGTGGCATCCGCTACCGGCGGCTGCCGACGATCCGATATCGCGCGCGCTGTCTGCGCACGCTGCAGCTGGCGTATGCCGCGCTCGATGCGGAGCAGCGGGCGCGCGTCGATGCGCGTCTGGCGCCGCACGACATCGTCCGTCATCTGCAGCAGGCCGGCGCGGCATCGGTGTTCGAGCCGATCGTGCAGGCCGAAGCCCGCGCCGTCGCGCCGCCGAGCCTGCGGCAGCGCCTGCGCTTCTATTTTTCCGGCACACCCTGGGAGCCTGTCGCATGACGACCGAGGGCGTTTATCGTCTCGTGGGCTGCAGCCCTTCGCCGTTCTCGCGCAAGCTGCGCGCGATCCTGCGCTACCGGCGACTGCCGCATGTGTGGATCGTCGGCACCGCCGACACCGTGCCGGAAGTCGCGCATGTGCGGCCCAGGCTCGTGCCGATCCTGCGCATGCCGGACAGCGGCGAATGGCAAGTCGACAGCACGCCGATCGCGCATCTGCTCGAAGCGCGCCACCCGGACCAGCGCTCGATCGTGCCGCCCGATGCCGCCGATGCCTTCGTCTGCCATCTGATCGAGGACTTGGCCGACGAGTGGGTCAGCAAGATGATGTTCCACCATCGCTGGACCGACGATGCCACCGCCGACTGGGCAGCGCACTGGATCGTCCGCGATGCGATGCCGAAGCTGCACGGCGCCGCGCACGACAGCGCCGCAAGGTTCTTTCACGATCGTCAGCGCAGCCGCATGGCAATGGTCGGCTGTACGCCGGACAACGCGCCGCTGATCGAAGCCGGCTACCGGCGACTGCTCGACCTCCTCGCGCCGCAGGTCGGCGGCGCGCGCTACCTGTTCGGCAGCCGCCCGTCGCTGGCCGACTTCGCGCTGTACGGCCAGCTCGCGCAGCTGACGATCGATCCGCAGCCGCAGCGCATCTGCCGCGAGCGCGCGCCGGTGGTCGAGAGCTGGACGATCACGCTCGACGACGGCTCCGGCATCGACGGCGAATGGCAGCCGGAGAAATCCGCCGGCCTGCGCGAAGCCCTGCTGGACATGATCGGTGCCGAATACCTGCCGTTCCTCGCCGCCAACGCCGCGGCACTGGCGCAAGGCGCGAGCGATGTCAGCGTGAACATCCGCGGCGCGACATTCGCGCAGGCCGCGTTCCCGTACCAGGCCAAGTGCTACGCGGAGATTCGTGCGCGCTGGGTACAACTCGATCCACAGGTGCGTGCGTCGCTGGCGCCGCTGATGACGCGCACCGGCTGCCTCGCACACCTGGTCGAGTGACGCGCGTCGTCGGCCCATCGACGTAATCCCTCTCCGCCAGCGGGGCGGAAACGCTCAGGATGAGGTGGGGTGCTCCCTCGGCGAGCCGAAGCTTGCTGGGGCCGGACCGCCAACGATTCCGCCGTCACCTCGCAAGCCGGTGTTCGTGGCCAGGATGTCTGCCTTGCCGCGCGCTAAAACACATACGCCACATACGCCGAGACATTATCGCGATCGCGCAAACGGTTGCGCGTGCCGGCGCCGGCGAACACCTGGTAGTTCACGCCGACGGTCCAGTCCGATTCGAATTCGATGGTGACGCTGCTGATCAGCAGCTTGCGGCCTTCGATGAAATTGACCAGCGGCGCCGGCGAGGTGCCGTGCAGGTCCTGGAACCAGATCAGTGACGGATTGACGGTGATGCCACCCGGCAGGTCGTTGTAGGTCAGGCGCAGCAGGCTGCGGTAGCCGTACGAGAAGGCGTCGGCAAAACCCTTGGTCATCTGCGTCGGGTTGACGCGCCGCGTGTCCGGCTGGCCGTCGGGCGTGCCGGTGCCGTCGGCGCCCGGTGACGGGTGCGTGCGATCGCCCGCGCCTTCGAAATACAGCTCGCCGCGGCTCGGCATGCCGTGAACGTACATCGCCGCGCCTTCGATTACCCAGACGATCTGTGAGGCGCCAAGCGGATTGTTGGCGAAGGTGCCGATGCCGGTCAGCGTCAGCTGCGAGACGCCGAGGCGTTCGTAGCCGCGAACGTAGTCGCCGGCCTTGATGGTCTGCTTGCGATAGCGGCTCAGGAAATCCGGCACGGCGCTGTCTTCGCCCGGCAGCGTGAAGATCGCGCCGCCGGGCAGTTGGCCGAGCAGACCCTGTTCGAGATTCTGCAGCGGCTGCGCAAGCGTGGCCGGCAGGGCCGACAGCAGCGCCGGATCGGCGACCGTGTTCAGGCCGATCGGGATGTCCTGTGCCGGAAACGCCGGCCCCAACGTCGCGAACAGCACGTCGGACTGCAGGATCTGCAGCGGCTGGTTCGGCCGGTAGGCATACTCGCCGGACAGTGCCCAGCTGCCGACATTGGTGTTGAAGCTCAAGCCGTAGAGCTGGATGTTTTCCGGATAGTCGAGAAACAGCGTTGCGGTGTCGACCGGCAGCGGTTCCTTGCCGATCGGATTGAACGCAGCGTTGAAACCCTGGCAGGCGATGAAGGCGCCGACGAAACCGGGCTGCGTCGCGTCGCGGGTGCAGCTGGCATCGGCGGCGATGCCGCTGACCAGCGGGTAGCGGCTGTGATAGTGCAGATAGTGCAGCGCGATCTCGGTGCCGTTGTTGAGCCAGTCGGCAAGATAGTTCAGACGAAAACCGTATTCGTCGCGGTTGTGCGGTGCGCCGAAGTTTTCGCCCGGAATGTAGATCGTGCGGGTCGACTGCGAGATCAGTCCGGTCAGACCGGCCGGCCGGAACTCACGGTCCGGGTCTTCGTTGTAGTTGCCGAGCCCGAGAATCGCGTAGCTGCCGCGGCCGGCGATGTCGTTGCTCGACAGGAAGCTGCCGGAGGCCGGCAGTTTCGCGCCGCGCCAGGCCATCTGATAGACCGCTTCGAGCGCCAGCGAATCGGTCAGCGTCAGGTCCGCGACCGCGAGCGGTGTGGCCTGCTGCAACTGGCTCGGTTCCGAACCGGGCATGCCGAGCACGGGCGCATCGAGCGGATTGAATTCCGACAGCGTGTTGAACTGCACGAGGTTGGCCTCGCCCCAGTTCAGGAGCTGGTTGCCGACCTTCAGCAGCAGTTCGTGATCGTCGAAATCGAACGAGCGGGCGACGTACAGGCTGCCGAGCCGCTGCCCCGAGGCGTACAGGTGTTCGATCGCGCCGGCGCGCGGCGAGTGGGCCGACTGGAAGCGGGTGTCCGCGTGGGTTTCATCGAAGCCGACATTGACCAGATCGTGGAAGAACAGGCCGGAGGCCTCGAACTGCCAGTCGTTCCAGAGCAGGTCGAGCTTCGGCCGCAGCTGGAAGATCGCCGCGGTCGGATCACCGCGGTCGTAGTCGAGGTTGCCGTTGTCTTCATTGACGCCGGAGAACGCGCCGCGTGCGTCGACCAGCCGCTGGTTCGGTGCCGGATCGCCGGTCTGCGACTGGCAGTCGTCGGCTGCGCACAGATCCTGCTGGCCGGGCACCGCGAGCTTGGCGACCAGGCGCTCGTCGCGGCTCTGCACGCGCATCGCGGCGCCGAACGAGATGCGCGTGTTGAGCGTGCCGGCGATCGGGCCGGCATCGAAGTCCAGCGCCGATGCCGGCAGGGCTGTCAGGGCCAGCAGTGTCGCAACGATCCCGTGCTTCATTTTCTCCCCCGCATGCGCCGGCATCCCCATGCCGGTCGGTGGCGCTCGTCGTGCCGCTTGACGCCAGATTTACAGTCTGTAAAGTTTATACATCAAAAGCACGCGCGCAAGTGGACGACGCGAGGCGACGGAGGAGACATGCATTACAAGCTGAGGGGCGTGCTGGCACTGGTGGCGTTGCTCGCCTCGGTGCCTCCGGCATCGGCCACCGCCACGGCCGCCGAGGCGGCCAGGCTGGGCCATGAGCTGACGCCGGCCGGTGCCGAAGCAGCCGGCAACGCCGCAGGCACGATCCCCGCCTGGGACGGCGTCAAACGCTTTCGTCCGGAGCAGCTAAAGCTGACATACGAGCAGCTCGAAGACCTGCGCGACCACAAGCCGGCTTCGCTGGCAGCGCTGCTCGCGCCGGATCGCATCGTCGACAAGCCGCTGTTCGTGATCACCCGCGACAACGTCGCGCAGTACGCGGCGCAGCTGACCGCCGGGCATCGAGCGCTGTTCGCCCGCGATGCCGACTACCAGATGCGCGTCTATCCGAGCGTGCGGGCGGCGTTCCTGCCGGACGCGGTCAATGCGGCGACGCGCGACAACGCGACCGCGGCCCGGCTCGATGGCACCGACAAGCCGAGTGGCGCGCGGCTCGGCGTGCCGTTCCCGATCCCGAAGAGCGGCGCGGAGGTGATCTGGAATCACAAGCTGCGGTTCCGCGGCGCGGCCGTGCGCCGCTTCAACAACGAAGTGATCGTCGCGCAGGACGGCAGCTACCAGCTGGCGCGCATCATCGAAGACGTCAAGTTCAAGTACGGCAATCCGAAGGAGCCGAGCCCGCTGAGCGAGGGCATGATCCTGTACTACCTGCAGGAAGTGCTCGCGCCCAGGCGCATCGCCGGGCAGCTGCTGCTCGTGCACGAGACCGTCGATCAGGCCGATGGCGGCCGCAGCGCATGGCTGTTCAGCCCCGGCCTCGGCCGCACGCGGCGCGCGCCGGATGTCGGCTACGACAACCCGAAAACCTCGGCCGATGGTCTGATGTTCAACGACCAGACCGACATGTTCAACGGCGCGCTCGACCGCTACAACTGGAAGCTGCTCGGCAAGCGCGAGATGTACATCCCGTACAACTCCAGCCGCATCGTGCTGCCGGATGCGACTTACGATCGGGTGATCCGCAAGGGCCATCTGAATCCGGAATTCGCGCGTTACGAGCTGCATCGCGTCTGGGTTGTCGAAGCGACGCTCAAGCCCGGGCTGCGCCACGCATTCAGCAAGCGCGTGTTCTATGTCGACGAAGACAGCTGGAGCATTGCGGCGGTCGACTGCTACGACGGCCGCGGTCAGCTCTGGCGCTTCCAGGAAGCGCATCTGACGACCTTTCCGTTCGTGCCGACCACCACCGGCAGTCCGGAAGTGCATTACGACCTGCAGAGCGGCCGCTACTTCGTGACCGGCAGTTTCGCCGGCGACGCATATCCGGATTTCGGGCTCGACTTCGAAGACAGCTACTTCCGGCCGCAGACGCTGGCGAGCCGCAAACTCAGGAAATAGGGGCGGGGAAGCTGGGGGAAGCGGGGGAAGGGCGCTCGGCCGGTCGTCACGGCCGGCCGAGCCGCTCGACCATCTGGCCGAACAGTTTGACGCCGCGTGCTCGCGTGACGTCGCCGTCGCGCACCAGTTGCCGCATGCCCCAGAACGCGATCACCATCATCCACGCGTAGGCCTTGGCATCGGCTTCCTTCAGGCCGAGTTCCTTGCGCACCAGCGGCATCCAGATGCCGGTGATCACTTCGCGCATGCCGCGCCGCATCTGATCCAGTTCCTCGGTCGTCGACGCGGTGCCGGCAATCAGCTGCCAGAGCGCATCGCCGCGGCCGGGCGGCAGATCGAGCGTCACGGCTTCGGCGGCGGTGACAGCTTCGGCCAGACTCGTCGGATGCGCGGCGATCGACGCCTGGGTGCCGAGCATCGTGTCGGTGAAGATGTGCCAGGACGTATCCGCCAGCAGTTTTTCGAGGCTGGGAAAGTGCTGGTAGACCAGCTGCCGGCTGGTGCCGCCCTGATCGGCCAGTGCGCTCATCGTCAGTGCCGGCCAGCCCTCGCGCTCGACGATGCCGGCGGCGACTTCCAGCAGCGTCTGACGGCGAAGATCGCGGCTCATGTACGCGCGCTTGGCGGGTGGTTTGCGCTTTTTGGATCGGGTTGGCATCGGCAGCTTCAATTCAAATATGACATGGTGACAATATCATCCCGCGCGATGGCGCGAGCGAGCATGACCGTGCCGCGATGCCGATTCGGATGGCCCGAAGCGCGCTTTGCCTGGACGGGTGCCGTCGGGCTGCAACTGCCCTCAATTTGGGGGATGACCGAACGCCTGCATGAGCCGACATTGCCCGCACTGGGATGGTCCAGTCATTGAAGCGCCGGCAGTGCGCAGGGGGGAGACGTGGCGATCAAGGCTCAGGTGCGAGGATGCCTGCTCGGTGCCGTGTTCGTGGTGACCCATGCGGGCGCCCAAAGTGCGACGCAGACGGCGTCCGACGCTGCACCCGACGCAGAATCGTTGAAGACCATTGCGTTGCCGGCCGAGCCGCCGAAGCCGGTGGTGGGCTCGAGCGGCGACCGCACGCCGGCGCCACAGATCGAGGAAATCATCGTCACCGCGCAGAAGAAGTCGGAATCGATCCAGAACACGCCGATTTCGATGACGGCGTTCAACGAGAAAATGCTGCAGGAACGCGGCATCGACAGCGTCGAGAAGCTGCAGGGCAATGTGCCGGGCATTTCCATCGAGCCGTTTCCGACCAGCAATTCGACGCTGCGCCTGTTCATTCGCGGCGTCGGTCTGGCCGATGCGCAGGTGACGCAGGACCCGGCGGTCGGTGTCTACCTCGATGGCGTCTACATCGCGCGTTCGTCCGGGCTTGCGCTCGAGGTGGCCGATCTCGAACGGATAGAAGTGCTGAAAGGACCACAGGGAACCTTGTACGGGCGCAATACCACCGGCGGCGCGATCAACCTCATCACCAAGCGGCCCGATCCGAGCGGCTTCTGGGTCGAGTTCACAAGCAGCGGCGGCGAGCGGGCGCTCGCCAGTGGCAAGGCCACCATCAACGCGCCGCTGTCGGCGGACGCAGCCGTCAAGCTCGGCGTGCTCGCCAAACGCCAGGACGGCTATGTCGAGAACACCGGACCGGGCGGCGATTTCGGCGACCGCAAGGCGCTCGGCCTGCGCTTCGACGCGAGCTGGACACCGTACGACTGGCTGCGTGCCGACTACGGCTTCGACTTGACGCGCGTCGATGCCTACGCGCAGATGCCGCAGGACGTGCTGCCGCCGGACTCCGACAAGGGCAGTGCGAACCTGATCAAGGAATATGCGGCGCTCAACAGCGTGTATTCGCCGCACCGACTCGATCATCTTGCGACCGGCATGCCGATGGAGCAGTCGACGACGCGCATCGACGGGCACGCGCTGACGCTGACCATGCCGTTCGAGGGCTACGAGCTCAAGTACATCGGCGCCTACCGCAGTCTCGACGACAACTACTACGCGGATCTCGGTGGCGGTGCCGGCTCGCTCGACTTCCGGCTCGACAGCAACTACTACGATGGTCCTGCGGCGACGGTCGCGTACGGCGGGCCGACGCCCCTGGTGATTCCAGAACTCAAGCAGCACCAGTGGTCGCATGAGCTGCAGTTCAAGGGCAAGCTGTTCGACGAGCAGTTCGAATACATACTCGGCGGTTTCCTGTTCTCGGAACGTGCGACCGACCGTACGCCGTTCAGCCATCAGGCGAGCTCCGCGTTGTTGCCGGCGCAGGCCGCGGCCCTCTATCAGCTGATACCGGGTCTGGTGAACCCTCTGATCTCGCTGGCCGGTCCACGCATCGTGACGTTCAACATGCGCGATTACGGCGCAGACAATCACGCTGCTGCGCTGTTCGGCCAGGGCACCTGGACGCCGTCGTGGTTCGATGAACGCCTGCATCTGACGCTCGGCTATCGGCATTCACAGGATTCGCGCGAAGCGATCAAGACCTACACGCAGGACAACTATCTCGAAGTCAACGTCAACGGTCTGGGCACCGCCTTTCTCGCCGACAGTGCGGACGCTTTCGACCATGTGCGCGGCAAGCGCAGCTATTCGAATGACTCGCTCTCGTTCATCAGCGCGTTCGATCTGCGGCCGGATGTCCACCTCTACGCCAAGTATGTCGAAGGCTATCGCAGCGGCGGCTTCAATCTGCGCGATCCGCAGATTTCGGCGGCGTCGGGCCCGGCGTCGGACGGTACCGACTACGGCTTCGGCTTCGAGGAGGGGTTCGCGCCGGAGTACGTGGCTTCGACCGAAGTCGGCATCAAGAGCGACTGGTTCGATCGGCGCTTCCGCATCAACGCCGATGTGTTCTACACCGACTTCAAGGACATGCAGATCACCTTCCTGATTCCGGGCACGCTCGGCGACACCAAGGCCACCAACGCCGGCCACGCCCGGATACAGGGGGTCGAACTCGAGCTCGCATGGGCTGTGACATCGTGGCTGAACCTTTCGGGCGACTACTCCTACCTCGATGCCAAGGTGCTGAAAGTCATTGATGCCACTGGTGCCAATGTTGCCGATCAATACCCGTTTCCGTCGGCACCCCGCCATTCCGGCGTGCTCGCGGCCGACTACACGTTCTTTCGGGGCCGCTGGGGGCAGCTTCGCGGTTCGACCAATTACAGCTACATGGGCGAGCGCGACGGCGGCGGCCTGCCGGGTCGTTCCGATCTTTCGTATCTGCCGGCCTACGGCTTGGTCAACACGCGCCTTGCCGTCAGCGGCATCACGCTCGGGCACGGCGAGCTTGAAGTGGCTGCCTTTGCGCGCAACCTGCTCGACAAGGACTACATTACGGAAGCCATCCCGACCCTGCCGCAAACCGATCGCGCCGTGTTCTGGGGCGAGCCGCGGACCATCGGCATGGAACTGAGCTACGTCTGGCAGTGACGGTCGTCGGTGCACGCCGCGGCCGGCACGGTGCGGCGTGAAATCCTGCGCGGCGGCGGCGATGTCGCTACAATCGGCTCGCCGTGAACAACAACGCAAACAAAAAAACGGCCTCATGGGCCGTTTTCCAGTGCGCAGCAAGTGCGCCAAGTGGTCGCGACGGATTCAACCGTCAAAACCTGATTGGTGCCGAGAAGAGGACTC
This sequence comes from Solimonas terrae, assembly GCF_011067135.1. Taxonomy (GTDB): domain Bacteria; phylum Pseudomonadota; class Gammaproteobacteria; order Nevskiales; family Nevskiaceae; genus Solimonas; species Solimonas terrae. Next base: position 731,142 of record NZ_JAAMOW010000001.1, on the reverse strand, counting down.
GAACCTCCACGGTGTTACCCGCCAGTACCTGAAACTGGTGCGTCTACCAATTCCGCCATCTCGGCATTTCTGTCAGCCACCGCAACGAGTTGCGGCTGGCGTCAAGGGCGCGCATTGTGGCGACGCCAACTACCTTTGTCAATGAAAAACAAGAAGTCAAAAGATAACACCCGTACGGCCCGCAAGGCCGCTTCCGCTGCCGCCAACTGGCAGACCTCCGATGCCGAATATGCAAAGGAACAGGGCCGCTACGCGGACCCGATTCCCAGCCGCAATCTGATCCTCGACACCCTCGCCGCTCATGAAGGCCCGCTGACGCTCGACGAGCTGGTCGGCGCGTTCCAGCTCGGCAAGCTGACCCAGCAGGAAGCCCTGTCCAAGCGCCTCGTGGCAATGGTGCGCGAGGGGCAGCTGATGCAGAACCGACGCGGCGCCTATGGCCCGGTGACGGAGATGAACCTGATCGCCGGCAGTGTGCAGGCGCATCGCGACGGATTCGGGTTCCTGATCCCCGACGCCGGCGGCAAGGACGTGTTCCTGTCGCCGCGGCAGATGCGCTCGCTGATGAACGGTGACCGCGTGCTGGTGCGCGTGATCGGCCTCGACTACAAGGGCCGGCCGGAAGGCGTGGTCGCCGAAGTCATCGAGCGGGTCAGCCGCAGCGTGGTGGGTCGCCTGCACATCGATCGTGGCGTCGCCTACGTGATTCCCGACAACCCGCGGGTGCAGCAGGACCTGCTGATTCCGGCCGAAGAACTGGGCAAGGCGCGGCACGGCCAGATGGTGGTCGCCGACATCGTCGCGCCGCCGGGCAACCGTACCCTGCCGGTCGGTCGCATCACGGAGATCCTCGGCGAGCATCTGGCGCCGGGCATGGAGATCGAGGCGGCGATTCGCGCGCACAGCCTGCCGAACGAGTGGCCGCATGCCGTCGAACAGGAAGCGGCGGCGATTCCCGATACCGTGCAACCCGAGCAGTACGCCGATCGCGAGGACCTGCGCAAGCTGCCGCTGGTGACGATCGACGGCGCCGATGCGCGCGACTTCGACGATGCCGTCCACGCGCGGCGCGAGAAGAAGGGCTGGACGCTGTGGGTCGCGATCGCCGACGTATCGGCCTATGTGAAACCCGACGCGCCGCTCGACAAGGAAGCGCTGAAGCGCGGCAACTCCGTCTACTTCCCGCAGCGCGTGATTCCGATGCTGCCGGAGAAGCTGTCGAACGGGCTGTGTTCGCTGAACCCGGATGTCGAGCGTCTGTGCATGGTCTGCGAGATGCGCGTGATGCCGGACGGCGAGGTTGCCAAGGCGCGCTTCTTCGAAGGCGTGATGCGCAGCCATGCGCGGCTGATCTATGAAGACGTTGCCGAAATGCTCGATGCGCCGGATGGCGCCAAGGCGCGCGAGCGCGCCGCCATCGTGCCGCACCTGCAGACGCTCAACGAGGTGTTCGAGGCGCTGTTCGCGGCGCGCGGTCGCCGCGGCGCGATCGATTTCGAATCGACCGAAACGCGCATCGTGTTCTCGGACGAACGCAAGATCGACCGCATCGTGCCGGTCAAACGCAATCGCGCACACCGGCTGATCGAAGAATGCATGGTCGCGGCCAATGTCGAGGCCGCGAAGTTCGTCGAGAAAGCCAAGCTGCCGAACCTCTACCGCGTCCACGAGGACCCGGATCCGATCAAGATCGCGACGCTGCGCGAGTTCCTGGCGCTGAAAGGTCTGAGCCTCGGCGGCGGGCCGAAGCCCAAGGCCGGCGATTTTGCCAAGGTCCTGCAGGAAGCCAGGTCGCGACCGGACATCAGCCTGATCCAGACCGTGCTGCTGCGCACGCTGATGCAGGCGCGCTACAGCCCGGTCAATGTCGGCCACTTCGGTCTGGCGCTGACGCATTACGCGCACTTCACCTCGCCGATCCGCCGCTATCCCGACCTGCTGCTGCATCGCGCGCTCAAGCACGCCACGCTCAAGCGTGGTCTGCTGCGGCGCGTGCCGAAGGGCTTCATCTATACGCAGGAAAACATGGAGGCGTTCGGCACGCATTGTTCGATGACCGAGCGGCGCGCCGACGAGGCGACGCGCGAGGTCACGACCTGGCTGAAATGCGAGTACATGAGTCATCGGGTCGGCGAGGAGTTCGACGGCATCGTCGCCAGCGTCGCGCCGTTCGGCTTGTTCGTCGAATTGTCCGGACTGTATGTCGACGGTCTGGTGCACGTGTCGACACTGAAGAACGATTACTACGAATACGACGATCGCACGCATCGCCTCAACGGCAGCCGCAGCGGCATGAGCTACGGGCTCGGTGACCGCTTGCGTGTGAAGCTCGTGCGTGTAAACCTCGACGAACGCAAGATCGATCTCGAGTTGCTGCATCAGATTTCGCGCGGGCCGACCGCAAAAAATCCGTCGCGGGAGGGTGCAGCGAAGAACGAAAGACGTTCAGATCCGATTCAGCGCGGCGCCAGAAAATCGCGCTCCGCGTCTTCATCAAAGCCACCAAGGAAACGCTCATGAAATACGTCCGTATTGCCATCATCGCGCTGACGGTCGGCGGTCTGGCCGCCTGCGCTACGGATGATCCGAACCAGCGTGCCAAGACCGGCGCGGTGATCGGCGCCATTGCCGGCGGCATCATCGGCAACAACGTCAGCCATGCGCGCGGAGCGCCGATCGTCGGTGCCGCCATCGGTGCGCTGGCCGGTGGCGCTGCCGGTCATTACATGGACAAGCAGAAGGCCGAGCTCAATCAGCAGCTGGCGGAAGAACAGCGCAACAACGAGTTGCAGATCACGCAGCTGTCCGACGGCTCGCTCAAGGTCGGCATCGCCAGCGACGTCAGTTTCGATCTCAACAGTGCCCAGCTCAAGCCGAACGCGCTCGATACCTACGCGAAGATCGCGAACATCCTGAAGACCTACGACAAGACCGTGATTCATGTCGTCGGCCACACCGATACCACCGGCAGCGACGAATACAACCTGCGCCTGTCGGAGAGCCGCGCCAATTCGGTGGCGACCTATCTGTCGAGCCAGGGCGTACCGAGCGAGCGTATCCGTACCGAAGGGCGTGGCGAGCGCGAGCCGCTGATCCGCACCGGCGACAACGTCAACGAGCCGCGCAATCGTCGCGTCGACATCGTCATCAAGCCGGTGATCGAAGGTCAGGAACAGCAGGCCTGGGCGCCGCCGCCGTATCTGGGCGGTTAAGGACGTAAGACCAGTCAAGGGGCATCGTCATGCACATACTCGGAACCCTGATCATCGGTTTCATCGTCGGCCTGCTGGCGCGCTGGCTGCATCCCGGTGACGACAAGATGGGCATCGTGCTGACGACGATCCTCGGCATCGCCGGTGCGTTCGCGGCCACCTACGGCGGACAGGCCCTGCACTTGTATGCGCCGGGCGAGAACGCCGGATTCATCGGCGCGGTCATCGGCGCCATCGTGCTGCTGGTGGTGATCGGGCTGATCCGAAGGGCAGCGAAGTAGCACCTGGCGTCTTTGCACGAGAGCCGGCCGCGGCTTGCTGCGGCCGGCTTTTGCATGCCCCGAATTCTGGGACAATGCGCGCCTTGAACAACGACAGAAGAGTGGCAGGTGTCGAAATCGACTCTGATCGGCGGCTTTCATGCCGTCATGGCCGCGCTGGAAGACGCGCACGACAAGCCGTTTGAAATCCTGCTCGCCGACACGCGCAACGACGAGCGGGCGCGGCGTCTGCAGGCGCTGGCCAGGCAGCACGAAGTCCGCGTCCGCATCGTGCCGCGTTCCGATCTCGATCTGAAGGCGCCGGAACTGCGCCATCAGGGCGTGCTGGCCTACGTGCCCGAGAAAGTCTTCGATGCCGAGGATGCTCTCTATCAGCCGGCCGAAAAGGATCGCTGGTTTCTCGCACTCGACGGCGTGCAGGACCCGCATAATCTCGGCGCCTGTCTGCGCACCGCCGAAGCGGTCGGCGTGTCGGCCGTCATCATCCCCAAGGATCGCGCCGCCGGCCTGACCGCGGCGGCGCGTGCGGCAGCGGCGGGCAGCGCCGAGCGCGTGCCCTTGATCGCGGTCACCAATCTGTCGCGCACGCTCGAACGCCTCAAGGAAATGGGCTACTGGACCACGGGTCTGGCCGGCGAGGCCCGGGAAACCCTGTACGAGGTCGACATGACTGGCCCGACCGTGCTGGTGATGGGCGCCGAGGGTGAAGGTCTGCGCCGCCTCACGCGCGACACCTGTGATCGTCTCGTCAAGATTCCGATGCAGGGCAAGGCGGAGAGCCTGAATGTGTCGGTGGCCACGGCAGTCTGCCTGTATGAGGCCTGGCGCCAGCGGCATGCCGTCCGGCGCAAATAGCCGACCGGCCAGGGCACGGCGCGGGCACATTGCAACAAGCGCCTGATTCCCATAAGATTCGCGCCCCTCGTGCCGATCCGGCGCGGGATTCACTTGCTCCACCGCCCGGCTGCAGAGGCAACAGGGCGGGGAGCCGTTGACGAAAATGTCAACGTCCACAAGGAGTTACGATGCGACACTACGAAGTGGTCGTCATGGTGCATCCGGACCAGAGCGAACAGGTTCCGGCCATGACCGAGCGTTACCGCAACATGATCCAGGCCGGCGGCGGCACCGTGCACCGTCTCGAGGACTGGGGTCGTCGTCAGCTGGCGTACCCGATCGCCAAGGCGCACAAGGCGCACTACGTGCTGATGAACATCGAGATCAACGACGAGACGCTCGCCGAGCTCGAGAACGCGTTCAAGTTCAACGACGCCGTGATCCGCAAGCTGGTCATCCGTACCGAAACCGCCGTCAGCGAGCAGTCGCCGCTGTTCAAGGTGCCGGATGAAGAGAAGAAGCCGGGCGAATACCGTTCGCGTGGCAATGATTCGGAAGGAGCCGACGACGCGTCGTCCGACACCGAAGACGCGAACGCCGAGGAAGGGGTCTAAGCAATGGCACAGCAATTCTATCGTCGCAAGAAGTCCTGCAAGTTCAGCTCGGACAACGCTCCGAAGATCGACTACAAGGATCTGGCGATGCTCAAGGGTTACGTCGGCGAGAACGGCAAGATCGTTCCGGCCCGCATCACCGGCACCCGCACGCGTTATCAGCGCGAGCTGGCCCTGGCGATCAAGCGTGCGCGCTTCTTGGCGCTGCTGCCGTACACCGACAAGCATCTGTAAGGGAGCAGACCATGAACGTGATTCTGCTCGAGAAGATCAAGAAGCTCGGCGACCTCGGCGAGACCGTCAAGGTCAAGTCCGGTTTCGGTCGCAACTATCTGCTGCCGCAGGGCAAGGCGCTGCCGGCCACGGCCGACAACGTCAAGGTGTTCGAAGCGCGCAAGGCCGAGCTGGTGAAGAAGGCCACGGAAAGCGTCAACGCCGCGAAGATCCGCGCCGAGAAGCTCGCCGGCAAGACGCTGACGATCAAGGCGCTGGCGTCGGAAGAAGGCAAGCTCTACGGTTCGGTCGGCGTGCACGAAATTGTCGAAGCCGCCAGGGCGCTGGGTCTGGACGTCGAAAAGAGCGAAATCGACATCGTCGGCGGCCCGATCCGTGCGGTCGGCACGTTCGAAGTCGGTGTGCATCTGCACAGCGAAGTCGAAACCAGCCTGACGATCGTGGTCGAAGAAGACAAGAGCGGCGTCCGCTAGGAAGCCGTCTGTCGCTGTGACCGGATCGGCCCGCCTCGTGCGGGCCGATTCGTTTGCGGGCGAGGGCGCCGGATCGGTACCCGCGTCACCTCGAAATCGCTGCATAATCGAACGCCGATGAGCACCCCTCTCAAACTTCAGCAGCAGCCCAAGGCACCGCCGTATTCGGTCGAGGCGGAGCAGTCGGTGCTGGGCGGCCTGATGCTGGAAAACCGCCACTGGGACGATCTGGCGGACAAGCTCAACGCCGACGATTTCTATCGCGAGGATCATCAGCTGATCTATCGGGCGATCGCCGAGCTGGCTTCGAGCCGGCGGCCCTGCGACTTCATTACGCTGTCTGAACATCTGAAGGCGCGCGGCCAGCTCGAGGACGCCGGCGGCATCGCCTACCTCGGCACGCTGGCGAACGACACGCCGAGCGCCGCCAATGTCATGGCCTATGCCGAGATCGTCCGCGAACGCGCCGTGCTGCGCGCGCTGGTCGGTGTCGGCGGTGAAATCGCCGAACTCGGCTATCGTCCCGACGGGCGCGAGTACCCGGAATTGCTTGATCTGGCCGAGCAGCAGGTTTTCCGTCTGCGCTCCCGGGCCGATCGTTCGAAGAACGACTACTACGCGATGCCGGCGCTGATCGACACGGTCGAGCGCAAGCTTGAGGCATTGCGCCAGAACAAGGGCCAGCTGGCAGGGCTGTCGACGGGCTTCAAGGATCTCGACGACAAGACCACCGGCCTGCATCCGGGCGATCTGGTGATTCTTGCCGGCCGTCCGTCGATGGGCAAGACCAGCCTGGCGCTGAACATGGCCGAGCACGCAGTGATGTACGAGAAGAAGCCGGCGCTGGTGTTCAGCATGGAAATGCCGGCCGACCAGCTGGCGCTGCGCATGCTGTCGTCGTTCGCGCGCATTCCGATGGGCAGTCTGCGCAGCGGTGATCTCGGCGACCGGGACATGGATCGCCTGGTCTCGCAGAGCGGCTTCCTGCGCGAGGCACCGCTGTACATCGATGAAACCGGTGCGATGTCGCCGCTCGACATCCGTGCGCGCGCACGCCGCGTCAAGGCGCGGCACGGGCTTGGCCTGATCGTGGTGGATTACATCCAGCTGATGCAGATTCCCGGCAACAAGGATGGTCGCGTCAACGAGATTTCCGAGATTTCGCGCAGCCTCAAGGCGCTCGGCAAGGAACTCGAAGTGCCGGTGATCGCACTTTCGCAGCTCAACCGCGGCGTCGAGCAGCGCGACAACAAGCGGCCGCGCATGTCGGACCTGCGCGAGTCCGGTGGTATCGAGCAGGACGCCGATCTGGTGTTGTTCATTTATCGCGACGAGGTCTACAACAAGGATTCGCCGGACAAGGGCATCGCCGAGATTCTGATCGCCAAGCAGCGTAACGGTCCGCTCGGCGTCGTGAAGACGGCGTTCCACGGTGAATACACGCGGTTCGACAATCTCGCGCAGGGCTATTCCGCGGATTACGACGTCGACGAATGATTCCGCGCGTCACCGCCACGGTCGATCTCGGCTGCATCCAGCACAACCTGCAGGTCGTGCGTGGTATGGCACCACGCTCGCGCGTGATGGCGGCCGTCAAGGCCGATGCCTACGGCCATGGCGCCGTGCCGGTGGCGCGCGCGCTCGAAGCCGCGGGTGTCGACGCACTGGCAGTGGCGTGTCTCGAAGAGGCGATGGAGCTGCGGCAGGCGCACGTCGTCACGCCGATCGCGCTGCTGGAAGGGGTCATTTCCGGCGAGGAAGCGGCACAGGCCGTCTACGAACGTCTGCAGATCGTCGTCCACGATCACTGGCAGCTGGCGCTGCTCGAAGCCTTGCCTGACAGTGCGCAGCTGTCGCTGTGGTTCAAGCTCGACAGTGGCATGCATCGACTCGGGTTTCCGCTTGCGGATGTGCCCAAGCTGGTCGAGGTCCTGCGTCGCCATCCGAACTGGAAGCTGGAAGGCTGGATGACCCATCTGGCCTGCGCGGACGAGCCCGAGAACGATTTCACGCCGCTGCAGATCGCACGCTTCGACGCGGCGCTTCAGGGCATTCCGGGGCCGCGCTCCATCGCCAACTCGGCCGGCATCATTGCCTGGCCGTCGGCACGTCGCGACTGGGTACGGCCGGGGCTGGCGCTGTACGGCTGTTCGCCGCTGCCCGCGCGCAGCGCCGCGGATCTCGATCTGCGGCCGGCGATGGCGCTCGACAGCCGCCTGATCGCGGTGCGCGAATTCGCGGCCGGCGAGCGGGTCGGCTACGGCGGCGCCTATGTCTGCCCGGAGCGCATGCCGATCGGCGTGGTCGCGGTCGGCTACGCCGACGGCATCCATCGCGCCTTCGCCAACGGCACGCCGATGGTCGTCGCCGGTTGCCGCGTGCCGCTCGCCGGTCGGGTGTCGATGGACATGATCACGGTCGACCTGCGCGCGGTGCCGCAGGCTGCGGTCGGCGATCCGGTGCGGCTCTGGGGGCCGGGGCTGGCAGCCGAAGAGGTGGCTGCATACGCCGGCACGCTCGCCTATGAACTGTTCTGCGGACTCACGCAGCGCGTGCACTACCGCCACCTGCCGGGTTCGCAGGCGGCCAGCGGTCTGCGTTCAGCGCGCGGAGGGTACTAGCGCTCGAATCGCGTCGGCAGTGTTCGTGGCGCCGGTGTGCTGCAGATCCTCGGATGTCAGTACCTGACCCGGGACCGCCAGGCACTTGCCATCCTTGTTCGGGATCAGCGTACCGGTTTCGCGGATGCAGTCGTGCGGTATCGCTGCTGGTGCCGGCCCGGGCGCCGCGGCCTTGAGGTTGTCGGCAAGTGCCGGGGCGACGAGCGTGGTCGCGAGCAGCAGGGATGCGAGCATGGCGGGGGAGTTCATGATCGGCTCCGTGACGAGCGTCAGCGCATTATGCGCCGACCGTCCCCTGCTGCAAGCACCGCTCAGACGGTGGCGAAACTCATCTGCGTGCCAAGCAGTTCGATGGTGTCGCCAGGATTCAGCTTGCGCGCATGCGTGCTGATTTCGGCGCCGTTGACGAGCGCGCGCTTGGTGCCGGTTTCGCCGCCGACGTGGACGATGTAGTAGCCGTCGGCGCGGCGGGTGATCGCCGCAACCTGCACGCCGGGCTTGCCGATCGTGGTCAGGGCCTTCGACAGCTCCAGCTCCTTGCCGGCGTTCGGTCCGCTGACCACGCGCAGTTTGCCGAGTACCGGCTTGACGCTGGTCGGTGGCGGTGCCGAGGCGGTCGCAGCCTGAACCTGCGACTCGAAGGCCGTACCGAACTGGCCCGGCTTGAGAATCATGGTTTTCTCGAAGTCGTCGTCGCCGCCGGCTTCGGATTCGTACTTGAGCGTGTTGCGGCCGATCGTGATCTGGTCGCCGTGGGTGAGCGGATGCTTGGTGATGGTGCGGCCGTTGACCGTCGTGCCGTTGGTCGAATCCAGATCCTCGAGAAACGAGTCCTTGAGAATGGTGATGACCACGGCATGGCGGCCGGACACGGCCTTGTCGTTGAGCGGGATGTCGTTGTCGGGGTGCCGGCCGATGCTGAGACGTTCCTTGGTCAGCGCGAATTCCTGCACCTGGCCGTTGCCGTCGGTAACGATGAGCTTGCCCATAAATTCCTTCAGAACCATTCCATCAAGCGTTCGTACCAGCGGCGGCCACGCGCGAATGACGCGTCGGCCCGTGCCAGCACAACCGAAACATTGTCCTTGCCGCCGGCGGCATTGGCGAGTTCGACCAGCCTTTGCGCTGCGGTTTCGAGATTAGCAGCGTACCTTTCCAGTGTTAAGCCGATGGTCTGGTCGTTGACCATGTCGCTGAGTCCGTCCGAGCACAGCAGCAGCAGGTCGTCGACCTCGACCGTGTCCTCGATGACGTCGACCTGCACTTCGTTCTCGACGCCAAGCGCCCGCGTCACGATGTTCTTGCGCACGATGCGCTCGGCGTCTTCGCGGGAATAGTGGCCGCGCGCGATCAGTTCTTCGAGCAGGGAATGGTCGCGGGTGATCTGCTCGAAACGACCATGTCGCAGGCGGTACAGCCGCGAGTCGCCGACATAGGCGATGGCGACGCGGTCGTCGTGAAAGGCAGCGGCGACGATGGTCGTCCCCATGCCGGCGCATTGCGGCTGGGTTTGCGAAACCTGGTGGATCGTCGCGTGTGCGGTCTCGATCGCCGTTTTCAGGGTCAGCGCTTCGACACTGTAGCCGCTGTCCGGATCGACACTGCCGTGCTTGAGCGTCGGCCATTGCCGGCGCACGGCGTCGAGCACGGTCGTCACGGCGATGCCGCTGGCGATCTCGCCGGCGTTGTAGCCGCCCATGCCATCGGCCAGCACCACCAGGCCGATGTCCGGATCTTCGGCAACCGTGTCCTCGTTGTTGCCGCGCACCAGCCCTGGGTCGGTAAGCAGCGCAGTGCCCAGCTTGCCCTTGAGCGCCATCGCCATCAGCCGCCGAGTTGCGCGAGCACCTGACGCAGCGCGGTGGCCAGTTCGGCGCCGTTCGCGTAGCGCTGTGCAGCATCCTTATGCAGCACGCGCGCAATGACCTGATCGATTTCCGCCGGCAGATCGGGGCGCAGCGCCAGCGGCGGCGCATGCGGTTCGTTGGCTATCTTGAACATCAGCGTTGCCATCGACTCGGCCTGGAACGGCAAGGCGCCGGTCAGCAGCTGGTACAAGGTGACGCCGAGCGAGAACAGATCCGAGCGGCCGTCGACCCTGCGCCCGGCCAGCTGTTCGGGCGACATGTAACTGGGCGTGCCGAGCACCATGCCGGTCTTGGTCTTGCTCGAATCGGTGATGCGGGCGATGCCGAAGTCCATCAGCTTCAGCGATCGCGTGGTCTCGACCAGCATCATGTTCGCCGGCTTGATGTCACGATGCACGATGCCGTTGGCGTGCGCGTAGTTCAGTGCGTCGGCCGCGTCGGCCATCAGCCGCAGCACCTCGTCGACCGGCAGCAGATTGTTGGCCTTGGTATGCCGGGTCAGATCGAAACCGCGGATGAACTCCATGGCGATGTAGGCGAGGTCATGCTCCTCGCCGGCATCGTAGATCGACACGATGTGCGGATGCGTCAGCCGGCCGGCGGTTTCGGCTTCGCGGAAGAAGCGTTCCTTGACGCCGGCGAGTTCGTCCGGCTCGAACTCCTGCGACAGCGCCATCGTCTTGATTGCGACCTGACGGCCGATCTTCGGGTCCTTGCCCATGTAGACGATGCCCATCGCGCCCTTGCCGAGTTCCTTCTCGACCTGGTAGCGGCCGAGCATCGGTTTTTCGAGTTGCTGGGTGGCATCGAGTACCAGGGTGCCGCCTGGATGCGAGCCGCCGCCGCTGCTGCCGAGGATGACCGTCTCCGACAGCTTCTTGGCGCGCGACAGCTTCTGTGGCACGTCGCGGAATTCCTTGTTGAACCCGGCGATGTACTGGTAGGCGGACTCGGCCTTGTTGAACTGGCGCTTGCGTTCGAAGTCCAGCGCCAGGTTGTAGATCAGGTCGAGCAGGCGATCGTCGACCGGCTGCACGCGACGGAATTTCTCGAACGCCATGTCGAGCTGGCCCTGGCCCTGGAAGGCGAGGCCGAGCATGCGGTTGGACTCCGCACCCTCGACATCGCTGGTCTGTTTCAGGCGCTCGGTGATGTTGAATTTCTTCACCGTCATGAACGCGTGGCCAAGTGCGAGGAACACCGCAGCGATCGTCAGTTGCAGCCAGATCGCGTGGCTGACCATCAGGCCGATCTGCGTGCCGACCAGCGCGACGATCAGGATCAGGCTGACAAGCGCAGCGAGCGTTGCTTTCATGCGCGGCACGACGAAGGCGAGATAGAGCAGCAGTCCGACGAAGACGCCCAGTTCCGCCCAGCGCGCCCAGTCCGGCCGCGTGAAGAAGTCGCCCTGCAGCAGGCTCGATACGCTGTGCGCGAGCGTCAGCACGGGCGCCGTCGAGGCGGAAACCGGCGTGGCGAAGCTGTCGCCGGTGCCGGCAGCGGTCGTGCCGATCAGCACGATCTTGTCCTTGTAACGCGCCAGCGGCAGCTTGCCGGACAGCACGTCGTAGGCCGAGTCGACCGGAAACGCGGGTTTGCCGTCGCGGTCGGCGTAGAACTGCGTGTACATGCGCAGTGACGGCGTGGTCGCGATGTCGAGACCGCCGAGCACGACACCTTCGCCGAGGCGAACCTCGATGTCGGCCGGCTTCAGGTTCAGGGCGCTCGCCGCCAGCATCAGGGACAGAGACGGATAGAACTCGTCGTAGTACTGCAGGACCAGCGGCTCGTAGCGCACGGCGCCGTCGACATCCGGCGTGACGTTCAGATGGCCGATCGCCAGTGCCTGCGTGCCCAGCGGCTCGATCGGAATCTGCACGGCACTTGCCGGCAGCGGCATTTCGCCGTCGGCGCGCGCACCGACCCGGTCCTGGATATTGGTCAGGGCATTGCGTCGGATGTAGTCGGGCAGCGCCGCGTCCGGTCGTCCCTGCGGGCGGCCGAGCGTGAAGATCATCGGCAGCACGACCTTGTCGTCGGCCAGCGCCTTGCCGAGCTTGACGTCGGCCGAGTCGCCGTCCTGCGCAGCGGTCTGCAGGCGCGTCAGCAGACCGCGCATCAGCTTCGCGTAGTCGTGCGCGAGCGCCGAGTCCTTGTATGAACGCGCGATGCCCGACAGCCGCTGATCCTTGGCGGCGTTGTCATCAAGCATCACGCCGAAGGTTTCGATCTCGACCGGGATCTGCTGTGTCAGCGGCGACTTTTCGAGATCGGATGCGATCGACTGCAGGGCGGCGGCGCTGGCATTGGATTCCGGCTCCAGATAGAGCGCCGTGTTGGCAACGACACGCGCGCCGCCTTCGTGCAGCTTGTCGATCAGCTGCGCCTGCAACGCGCGCGGCCACGGCCAGCGGCCGAGATTGCGGATCGAGTCGTCGTCGATCGCGACGATCGCGATGCGATCGGACGGGGTGCGCTCGCGCGAACGCACGCCAAGATCGTAGGTGTAGCGTTCCAGCGACTGGAAGCTGTCGGCAAACACGCCGTAGGCCAGCACCGCGAACAGGATCGCGAACGCCAGCGCGGCGAACCAGTCCCGGCTCCACAGTTTTTCTTTCACCGCCAAGCCCCCCGACTCGTGTGCTGCGGCGATACTAACGGTTCCGGACTTCGCCGTCCGCTAACAATGTCTCATTTGCATGGCCAAGGCAAAAACCCAGTACGTCTGCCAGAGCTGCGGTGCGGTCAGCCCGAAGTGGGTCGGGCAATGCGCCGACTGCGGCGCCTGGAACACCTTGAGCGAAACGGTCGCGGTGCCGGCCGCGAAATCGCGCGCCGGCGGCATCAGCGGTGCGGCGCTCGGACGCATACAACGGCTTGACGAGGTCGAACTGCAGGAGGAGCCGCGCGCCGCCACCGGCATGCCGGAGATGGACCGCGTGCTCGGCGGCGGCATCGTGCCGGGTGCGGTGATCCTGATCGGTGGCGACCCCGGAATCGGCAAATCGACGCTGCTGCTGCAGATGCTGGCGCAGGTGCAGGAGCGTCTGCCGACGCTGTACGTGACAGGCGAAGAATCGCTGACCCAGGTGCATTTGCGCGCCAAGCGGCTAGGCCTGACGCGCCTCGACCTGCCGGTGCTCGCCGAGACGGGGGTCGAGGCGATTGTCGCCCAGCTGCAGGCGCTGCGACCGGGACTGGTGGTCATCGACTCGATCCAGACCTTGTACACCGATGCGCTCGATTCGGCGCCGGGTTCGGTTTCGCAGTTGCGCGAATGCGCGGCGCAGCTGGTGCGCTTCGCCAAGTCCTCGCAGACCGCGGTCGTGCTGGTTGGCCATGTCACCAAGGAGGGCGCGATCGCCGGCCCGCGCGTGCTTGAGCACATGGTCGATACCGTCCTGTACTTCGAGCACGATCCGGGTTCGCGTTTCCGCATCATTCGCGCGGTCAAGAATCGCTTCGGCGCGGTCAACGAGCTGGGCGTGTTCGCGATGACCGACGGCGGCCTCAAGGAGGTCAGCAATCCGTCGGCGCTGTTCCTGTCGCGTCACGGCGCGCCGGTGCCCGGCAGTGTGATCACCGTCACACGTCAGGGCAGCCGGCCGATGCTGGTCGAGGTGCAGGCGCTGGTGGACCAGTCGACGATCGGCAATCCGCGCCGCGTGACGCTCGGTCTCGAAGGCAACCGCCTCAACATGCTGCTGGCTGTGCTGCATCGGCACGGCGGCATTTCACTCGGCGATCAGGACGTTTTCGCCAATGTCGTCGGCGGCATGCGCATCCAGGAGCCCGCGGCCGATCTGCCGCTGCTGCTGGCGGCGCTGTCCAGTCTGCGCAGCCGGCCGGTGCCCGGCGACTGGGTGGTGTTCGGCGAGATTGGCCTGGCCGGCGAAGTGCGGCCGGTTGCCGGCGGCGAGGAGCGGCTGATCGAAGCGGCCAAGCAGGGCTTCAAGCGAGCCATCGTGCCGGAGGCCAACAAGCCGCGGCGCGGTGCCAGGCTCGATATCGAAGTGCTCGCAATCTCGCGTCTCGACGAAGCGCTGGCGCAACTCTGAACGGGTTCAGGCCGCGCGCGCCTTCCTTTGCGCCAGCCCGGTTTTCGGCGGCCAGATGCGCGCCGACTTGATGACATTGGCGCGGGCATCGGTGATCTCCAGGGTATAGCCGCCGATCGCGACCTGTGCGCCGGTCTGCGGCAAAGCCTCCAGCTGTTCGAGGACCAGGCCGTTGATCGTCTTCGGCCCCTTGGTCGGCAGCCGCCAGTTGAGATTGCGATTCAGACTGCGGATCGTCACCGAGCCGGATACGCGATAGGAACCGTCGGCATCGGCATAGACGTTCTTGATCCGCGTCGCCGGATCGGACGTGAATTCGCCGACCACTTCTTCGAGGATGTCTTCGAGCGTCACCAGTCCCTGGATGTCGCCGTATTCATCGACGACGAAACCGACGCGCCGCTTCTGGTTCTGGAAATTCAGCAGTTGCTGGTTCAGCGGCGTGCCCTCCGGCACGTAATACGGTTCGGCCGCCAGCGCCAGCAGGCTCTCGGTGTCGAGCTTGTCCTCGGCGGCCAGACGGACAGCACGGCGCAGGTGCACGACGCCCTTCAGGTGGTCGATCGAGCCGTCGAACACCGGCAGGCGCGTGTGCTGGCTGGCGATGATGGTTTCGCGGATCTGCTCGCGCGATTCGGTGATGTCGATGCCGATGATTTCGTTGCGCGGCACCATGATGTCCTCGACCGTCGCCTTTTCCAGATCGAGGATCGACAGCAGCATCTTCTGGTGGCGCTGCGGAATCATCGCACCGGCTTCGAGCACGACGGTGCGCAGTTCCTCGGAACTCAGGCTGTGCTGCGCGGCGTCCTCGGGGGTCACGCCGAACAGGCGCAGGATGCCGTTGCTGATCAGGTTGACGGCCCAGACGAACGGAAACAG
Organism: Solimonas terrae; assembly: GCF_011067135.1. Classification (GTDB taxonomy): domain Bacteria; phylum Pseudomonadota; class Gammaproteobacteria; order Nevskiales; family Nevskiaceae; genus Solimonas; species Solimonas terrae. Next base: position 716,062 of record NZ_JAAMOW010000001.1, on the reverse strand, counting down.
CGGCAGACGCAGATACCAGTAGACATAGGCCGACGGCAGAGCGACGCGCTCCGGGTGCAGCGCGGCGAGGGTCTTGGGTGTGACTTCCGAGAAAATCAGCATCACCAGCGTCATCACCGCGGTGGTGATCAGGACCGCCGTGCTGTTCGAAAAAAGCTTGGCGGTGATGATGGCGACAATTGCTGCCGCCAGATTGTTCGAGAACGTGTTGCCGAGCAGGATGGTGCCGATCAGGCGATCGGGCCGCTTCAGCATGCGTCGCGCAAAGCGGGCCGCACGCTCGCCCTTGTCCGCACGGGTATTCAGACGATAGCGGTTGAGCGTCATCAGCCCCGTTTCGGAGCCCGAGAAAAACGCGGAAATGAACAGCAGGGCGATCAGAAGCCCGAACAGTGCAGCTAGCGGTATGTCGTCCAAGAGCGCGGTCGAATGGGGCCGGGGCAGCAACTTGTTAGCGAAGCGCGGCGGGGCTGTCAACGCCCCGATCTGAGAAGTGCATCCTAAGTCCAGTGCCGGCCTAGCATTTCTTCCAATATCAACTTGCTGCCGAAGTACGCGAGGATCAGCATGGCATAGCCTGCCAGCGCCCAGCGGATCGCCACGCGGCCGCGCCAGCCATGGCGCACGCGACCCCAGAGCAGCGTGCCGAAGATCAGCCAGGCGGTGACCGACAGGATGGTCTTGTGTGCGAGGTGCTGCGCCAGCCAGTCGTGGATGAACCACAGACCGGAGATCAGCGTCAGCGACAACAGCACGAAGCCGATGCCGATCAGCTGGAACAGCAGGCGCTCCATGGTTTGTACCGGTGGCAGGGCACGGGCCAGATGCGTGAGCTGGTGGCGATGCAGCAGCCGGTCCTGTGCGGCGAGCAGAATCGACTGCACGGCGGCGAGCGTCAGCAGCCCGGCCGAGAACAGCGACAGCGTGATATGCAGCTGTGCTTTCCAGTTGTCGATGATGATGTCGCTGGTCGGTGACGGCGAACTCACGGCGACGACGGCGGCGAGGGCCGTCAGCGGATAGATCGCGGTACCGAGAATGCGCAGCGGTTCGCGGAAGCACAGGCCCCACAGCAGCAGCGATGACTGCCAGGCGAACAGCGACAGGGCTTCATTGAAGCCGAGGGTGATTGTGCCGGCACGGAACACGAAGCCGCTGAGCGCGGCGCCGTGCAGCGCCAGTGCGATCGGCGGCAGCGTGCGCTCGAGCAGGGGGTGCGGACGTCGCCAGATCAGCAGCGCCGTCACGATATAAAGAGTACAGGCGAGTAACGTGGGGATCATGCCGGCGAGCATAGCATCGCACTGCAGCGGCTCGCGGCCGGCGTGCTAGCATCGGTCGGTCAAGTCTTGCGGATTGCCATGCGGATCAAGGTCCTCGGTTGCAGCGGCGGTGTGGGTCCGGGGTTGCGGACGACCAGCCTGTTGCTGGACGAGGAAATTCTCATCGATGCGGGTACGGGCATCGGTGACCTGACCCTGTCGCAGCAGCGCCGCATCCGCCATGTCTTTCTCACGCACTGCCACCTCGATCACGTCTGCGGGCTGGCGTTCATGGCCGACAACCTGTTCGACCTGATCGACGAACCGATCGCGGTGCATGCCAGCCGCGAAACCCTGCAGACGCTGCGCGAGCATGTCTTCAACTGGAAGATCTGGCCGGACTTCTCGGTGCTGCCGGACGAGAACAATCCCTTGCTGCGCTGGAACGAAGTGGCGATGGACGAGAAACTCGAACTCGGCGACGGGCGTCGCATCACGCCGTTCCGCGTCCTGCACACCGTGCCGGCCAACGGTTACGCGATCGAGGGTCGCAGCGGGACCTTTGCTTTCACCGGCGACACTTATGCCGACGATGCGCTCTGGCACTTCCTCAATGGCTTGCCGCGGCTCGACAAGCTGATGATCGAGATTGCCTTCCCGGACAAGGAAGCAGCGCTCGGGTACGCCTCCAAGCACTTCACGCCGGACTTGCTGGGCCGCGAACTGCGCAAGCTCGAACATCGTCCGAAGCTGTACCTGACGCACCACAAGCCCGGCACCGAGGCGAGCATCGAACGCGAATGCCGGCAAGCCCTGCGCGGCTGGGAATATGCGCACCTGAAGCGTGGCGATACCATCAGTCTGAGCTGAAGCGGGCGCTACAATAGCGGCATTGCCACGGGCGGAACCCCATGTTTGAAAACCTGACAACGCGCCTCGGGCGCGTCCTCGACTCGATCCGCGGCCAGGGCCGCCTGACCGAAGAGCAGATCGCCGCCGCCAGCCGCGAACTGCGCATGGCGCTGCTCGAAGCCGACGTCGCGTTGCCGGTCGTCAAGGACTTCATCGACAAGGTCAGGACGCGTGCGCTCGGCGTCGAGATCACGCAGTCGCTGACGCCGGGACAGGAATTCCTGCGCGTGGTCCAGCAGGAACTGACTGCCACACTCGGCGGCGTCACCGAGCCGCTGAACCTGCGCGCGCAACCGCCGGCGATCATCCTGATGGCGGGTCTGCAGGGCGCCGGCAAGACCACCAGCACCGGCAAGCTGGCCTTGTGGCTGAAGGAACAGAAGAAGAAGGTCATCGTCGTGTCCGGCGACGTCTATCGTCCGGCGGCGATCGAGCAGCTGCGCATCGTCGCCGGCAATGTCGGTGTCGAGTTCTTCCCGTCGGCCGTCGGCCAGAACCCGGTCGACATCGCCAGGGCGGCGCTCGCCGAGGCGCGCAAGCAGTACGCCGACGTGCTGATCGTCGACACCGCCGGTCGGACGACGGTCGACGAGGAGATGATGACCGAGATCGCGGCCCTGCATGCCGCGCTCGACCCGGTCGAAACCCTGTTCGTGGTCGACAGCATGACCGGCCAGGACGCCGCCAACACGGCGCGCGCGTTTGCCGACCGCCTGCCGCTGACAGGCGTGATCCTGACCAAGGTCGACGGCGACGCCCGCGGCGGCGCAGCGCTGTCGGTGCGTCAGGTCACCGGCAAGCCGATCAAGTTCCTCGGCGTCGGCGAGAAGTCCGACCGCCTCGAAGTCTTCCATCCGGATCGCATCGCCACCCGCATTCTCGGCCAGGGCGACATGCTGTCGCTGATCGAGGAAACGGCGCGCAAGGTCGATCAGGAAAAGGCCCAGAAGTTCGCCGCCAAGCTGAAGAAGACCAAGAGCTTCGATCTCGAGGATTTCCGCGAGCAGATGCTGCAGATGCAGAACATGGGCAGCATGCAGTCGATACTCGAAAAGCTGCCGGGCGGGGCGCAGATGCAGGCCCAGCTGAAGAATGTCGATGCCGAGAAGCAGGTGCGGCGCACGATCGCGATCATCAATTCGATGACGAAACAGGAACGCCGCTTCCCCGATTTGATCAAGGCGTCGCGCAAGCGCCGCATCGCCGCCGGCGCCGGGGTCGAGGTGCAGCAGGTCAATCAGCTGATGCGCCAGTTCGACACCACGCGCGATATGATGAAGAAGGTCGCCAGCGGCGGCATGGCGAAGATGATGCGCGGGCTCGCCGGTCGCATGCCGCCCGGCATGATGCCGCGCCGTTGAATCCGGGCCTGTACCGAATCGCGGCATCGGGGCTGCTGCTGGCGGCAATGACCTCCGTCCAGCCGGCTCTGGCCATCCAGGCCGGCCAGCAGGTGCCGGAGGCCGCGGGCATCGTCCTGCAGGGGCCGGCCGGCATCAAGCTCAGTGCGTTGAAGGGCAAGGTGGTCGTCGTCGACTTCTGGGCAACCTGGTGCGGGCCCTGCATGGAATCGATGCCGCAGATCGACGCGATCCGCAGTCGTCTGCTGAAGCAGGGCTATGGCGACCGTTTCGAAGTGCTGTCGGTCAGCATCGACGACGATGTCGATCAGGCGCGACGTTTCCTCAAGCTGCATCCCGTGTCCTATCCGGTGGTCATCGACCCGGTCGGCATCGCCACCAAGAACTTCAGTCTCTGGCGCCTGCCGGCGACATTCCTGGTCCGGCCGAGCGGCGAAATCGAGCAGATCTACTACGGCTTCGGCGACAGCTTTGCCGGCGATATCGAGGAACGGGCGCTGGCCTTGCTGCGTGGCCGTTATGCGCCGTCGCCGGTGTGGGCACCGGCAAAACGCTGAAAACGCGCTAAGCCTCTGGAATTTCGCACACAAATCGCTACAATACGCCCCCTTTCAGCGGCCCTCGGTCCTGCTGAGGACTGTCCGGAATTCAGGAATTACAAGCATGGTTACGATTCGTTTGGCTCGCGCCGGCGCCAAGAAGCGCCCGTTCTATCACGTCGTTGCGACAGAAAAGAGCAGCGCCCGTGATGGCCGCTTCATCGAGCGCCTCGGTTACTACAACCCGAATGCGAAGGGTCAGGAGTCGAAGCTGACGCTCGATCTCGCCCGTGTCGAACACTGGCAGAAGAACGGTGCGCAGATGTCCGACCGCGTCGCCTATCTCGTCAAGACGGCGCCGAAGGCTGCTTAAGCTGTGACATCACGCCGGGTGACGCTGGGCCGCGTCTCCGGCGTGTTTGGTATCAAGGGCTGGATCAGGGTGCATTCCTACACTCGTCCGCCCGAGAACATTCTGAACTATCGCCGCTGGTGGCTTCACCATGGCGGGGGTTTCGAAGCGAAAGTACTGGCCTCGCAGGTGCAGAACCGCAGCCTCGTCGTCCAGCTCAGCGATGCTGCCGGGCTGGCCATCGAGGATCGCGAAGTTGCCGCAGGGCTGGTCGGTGCCGAGATCGCGGTCGATCGCGATGCGCTGCCGAAGCTGGGCGACGGCGAGTATTACTGGATCGATCTGATCGGGCTGCGGGTCGAGTCGCTGGAAGGCGCGGCACTTGGCACGGTGACCGATGTCACCAGCAACGGGGCACAGGACGTGCTGGTGCTGGGTGCGGGTGAAGTGGAGCGCATGATTCCGGTCGTGCGGCCGCAGATCGTTCGCGAGATCGACATGGCCGCCGGCCGCATCGTCTGCGACTGGCAGCCGGACTGGTGATGAAGATCGATGTCATCACGCTGTTCCCCGAACTGGTGGAACAGGTGACGCAGCACGGGATGCCGCGAATCGCGGCCGAAGGTGGTCAGTTGCAGCTGTCGACGCGCAATCCGCGCGACTACAGCACGAACAAGTGGCGGCGGGTCGATGCCAGGCCGTATGGCGGCGGACCCGGCATGGTGATGGAAGCCGAGCCCTTGGCGGCCGCGATCGGTGATGCCAGGGCGATGCTGGGCAGTGCCAGGGTGCTGTACCTGTCACCGCAGGGCAGCCGTTTCGACCAGCGATGGGCGCAGCGGCTGAGCGAGGAACCGGCTCTGGTTCTGCTCTGCGGCCGCTACGAGGGGCTCGACGAGCGTCTCGTGCGGCAGGAAGTGGATTTCGAGTTGTCGCTGGGCGATTTCGTGTTGTCCGGCGGCGAATTGGCGGCGATGACGGTGATTGATGCCATCGCGCGCTTGTTGCCCGGTGTGCTGGGAGACGAGCAGTCGGCGGTGAACGATTCGTTCTCGGCCGGTTTGCTGGATCATCCGCACTGGACGCGGCCGGAGCTGTGGCGCGACGCCGGTGTGCCGGAAGTGCTGATGTCCGGCGATCATGCGAAAATTGCCCGCTGGCGTCGCCAGCAGGCGCTGGGGCAGACCTGGTTGAAGCGGCCCGAGTTGCTGGAAGGTCTGGAACTGGACGAGGATTCAAGGACGCTGCTGCGTGAGTTCATCGCGCAACAGCGATAGGTTTAACGGAAGGTGGTAGACATGCTGACGAACAAGATCATTGCCGCAATCGATGCGGAACAGATGAACAAGAAGATCCCGACTTTCAACCCCGGCGACACCGTCGAGGTCAAGGTCAAGGTCAAGGAAGGCGATCGTGAACGTCTCCAGGCCTTCGAAGGCGTGGTCATCGCCAAGCGCAATCGCGGTCTGAACTCCGCGTTCACCCTGCGCAAGGCGTCGCACGGAGAAGGTGTCGAGCGCGTGTTCCAGACCTACAGCCCGCAGGTCGCGGAAATCACCGTGAAGCGTCGCGGCGAAGTCCGTCGCGCCAAGCTCTACTATCTGCGCGAGCTGTCCGGCAAGGCCGCGCGCATCACCGAGAAGCTCGGCTAGGCACGCTGTGCCGGCCTCGTGCCGGCATCGTTGCCAGTGTTCGACAACCACGGCGGACCTCCGGTCCGCCGTGGTTTTTTGCGTTCTGCGGCTTGACGGTCGCCGTTGCGGCGGCGATATTAAACAAGTGTTTTAAACATTCGTTTCACACATGCCGACCGTATCGTCCGGAACGTCACGCGCGACAGGAAAGCCCGCCGATCCCGGTGATCGGGCCGGCACCGTGACTCGCGGTGCCTTGTTGCAGGCGGCAACCGCCGTGTTCGTCGAACAGGGTTACGAACTGGCCCGTGTACGCGATATCGCCGATCGTGCCAGTGCCAATGTCGCGGCCATCAACTACCACTTCGGCGGCAAGCAGGCGCTTTACGTGGCCGTGTTGCGCCAGCACGCGGGCGAGCGCATCGAACGCTATCCGTTGCCGGACCCGACGGTGGCCACCAGTGGCGAAGCCGGGCTGCGCACGGCGATCGACATGCTGCTCAGCCGCTTCCTTGCCGATGACCAGCGTGGCGTGGTGCCGAAGTTGCTGATGCGCGAGTTCGCGGTGCCGACGCCGGCGTTGACCACCCTGATCGAGGATCTGATCGCGCCGCAGTTCCGCCAGCTGTCGGCGGTCGTCGCCGGTCTGCTTGGCGAGCAGGCGCCGGCGGAAACGGTGACGCGCTGCAGCTTCAGCATCGTCAGCCAGTGCATGTTCTATCTGTTCGCCCGCCCGCTGGTGCAGACCCTGGCGCCGCAAACCTATGCCGACGATGCGCTTGAGCAGCTGTCGGCCCATATCACGCAGTTCTCGTTCGCGGCGCTGCAGGCTCAGCGTCGGCGCCTGGAGACGCCCGATGCCTAGATTTCCGATGCTGCTGGCGATTGGCCTGCTCGCCGCCTGCAGCGGCCGCGATGCGGACCAGTATCAGGGCTATGTCGAGGGCGAATTCGTCTATGTCGCCTCGTCGCAAGCCGGGCGCCTGCAGAATTTGGCGGTGGCGCGTGGCGACAGCGTGGCGCGCGGCGCGCCCCTGTTCGCGCTCGAAGCGACGCTTGAGCAAGCCGCGCAGCAACAGGCGACACAGCAGCTGCATGCCGCCGAGGCGCAGTACGCCGATCTGCAAACCGGCAAGCGTCCACCGGAAATTGCGGTCGTGCGCGCACAACTCGCACAGGCCGAGGCGGCCGATCGCAACGCCGCCGAGCAGCTGCGTCGCGATCAGGCGCAGTTCGACATCCATGCCGTGTCGCAGGCGCAGCTCGACAACAGCCGCGCGCAGGCCGACGCGAGCCGCGCGCGGGTCGACGAATTGCGCAACCAGCTGAGCGTCGCGGCGTTGCCGGGCCGCGCGCAGCAACTGGCCGCGCTTGCGGCCCAGGCCGATGCCGCCCGGGACGCGCTTGCGCAGGCGGACTGGCGACTGTCCGAAAAATCGATCAAGGCCGGGCAGGCGGGGCTGGTCTACGAAACGATGTATCGCGTCGGCGAGTGGGTGGCGGCCGGCAATCCGGTCGTGCGCCTGCTGCCGCCCGCCAACATCAAGATCCGTTTCTTCGTCCCCGAAACCGTGGTCGGCAGCCTGCGCACCGGTCAGGCGGTGACGTTGCATTGCGACGCTTGTGCGCACGATGTCGCGGCCACTGTCCGCTATGTCTCGAATCAGGCCGAGTTCACGCCGCCGGTCATCTACAGCAATGACGCGCGTGACAAGCTGGTGTTCATGGTCGAGGCCTGGCCGGCGGCGGCCGACGCGGCCACCCTGCACCCCGGCCAGCCGGTTGCCGTGAGTCTGAAATGAGCGACGCGGCGGACGCCGATGTACTGACGATCGACGTGCAGGGACTCAACAAGCACTTCGGCGACAAGCACGTCGTCAACGATCTGTCGATGCAGGTGCGAAAAGGCGAGATTTTCGGTTTTCTCGGACCGAACGGCAGCGGCAAGACCACCTCGATCCGCCTGATGTGCGGCCTGCTGACGCCGGATTCCGGCAGCGGGCGGTGCCTGGGCTACGACATCCTGCGCGAAACCGAGCAGATCAAGCGCCGCGTCGGCTACATGACGCAACGATTCTCGTATTGGGAAGATCTGACGATTCGCGAGAACCTCGATTTCGTCGCGCGCCTGTACGAGATGAAGGATCGCCAGCAGGTGGTCGACGAGGCACTTGAGCGACTCGGTCTGGCATCGCGCGCCGATCAGCTGACCGGCGCCTTGTCCGGCGGCTGGAAGCAGCGGCTCGCGCTCGCCGCCTGCATGCTGCACAAGCCGCAGCTGCTGCTGCTCGATGAGCCGACCGCCGGCGTCGATCCGACCGCGCGTCGCGATTTCTGGGAGGAATTGCACCGACTCGCCGCCGACGGAATCTCGGTGCTGGTCAGCACCCACTACATGGACGAGGCCGAGCGCTGCCACAAGCTGGCCTATATCGCCTACGGCAAGCTGCTGGTGCAGGGCACGGCTGACGAAGTGGTCGCCGCGCAGCATCTGACGACGTTTGCCGTGCACGGCCACGAGCTTGCCGCACTGTCCGAGCGCCTGCGCGGACAAGCGGGTGTCGAGCAGACCGTGGCCTTCGGCTCGCTGCTGCATGTCACCGGCAGCGACGCCGCGCAGCTGGAAGCCAGCCTGCGACGCGTGGCGGGCGAGGGTCTGCGCATCGAGCACATCGACACCAGCCTCGAAGACGTCTTCATCCATCTGATGAAGCGTTCGACCGACAACTACGCGGGCACGTCGTGAACGCGGCGCGCCCCTTCGCGTGGTTCTCGTGGTCGCGCTGGTGGGGCATCGTGCGCAAGGAATTCCTGCAACTGCGCCGCGACCGCGTGACCTTCGGCATGATCGTCGGTATCCCGATCGTGCAGCTGGCCCTGTTCGGCTTTGCCATCAACTCCGATCCGCGACACCTGCCGACCGCGGTGATCGTCGCGGAGCACAGCGAGTTCACGCGCAGCCTGATGGCGGCGATGCGCAACTCGGACTACTTCGACATCGTCGAGGAACTGCATGACGAGAATGCCGGCCGCGCGGCGCTTGCGCAGGGCCGCGCGCAGTTCGTGCTGAACATTCCCGCCGATTTCACCAAACAGCTCGTGCGCGGCGAAAAGCCGGCGGTGCTGCTGGAGGCGGACGCCACCGATCCGACCGCCACCGGCATGGCGCTGTCGGCCGCCGCGCAGCTGGTGAGCAGCGTCGCGAGCAAGGACCTGCGCGGACCGCTCGCACATCTGATGCCGGCCGACCCGCCGTTCGAGGTGCGCGTCCATCGGCTCTACAATCCGGAGGGCATCACCCAGTACAACATCATTCCCGGCCTGATGGGCGTGATCCTGACGATGACGCTGGTGATGATGACCGGCCTGGCGATGACGCGCGAGCGCGAGCGCGGCACGATGGAAAACCTGCTGGCGACGCCGGTACGGCCGATCGAGGTGACCACCGGCAAGCTGGTGCCGTACATCGCGATCGGCCTGATCCAGGCCACCATCATCCTGCTGGCCTCGCGCTGGGTGTTCGGCGTCCCGTTTGCCGGCAGCGTGGTCGCGATCTACCTGGCGGCGCTGCTGCTGATCGCCGCCAACCTGACCGTCGGCATCACGCTGTCGTCGATCGCCAGGAATCAGCTGCAGGCGATGCAGATGACGATGTTCTATTTCCTGCCGAACATCCTGTTGTCCGGGTTCATGTTCCCGTTCGCGGGCATGCCGGTCTGGGCGCGGTGGATTGCCAGCGTGCTGCCGCTGACCTACTTCAATCGCCTGATCCGCGGCATCATCCTCAAGGGCAATGGCTGGATCGACCTGTGGCCGAACATCTGGCCGATGGGCGTGTTCACGCTGGTCGTGATGCTGGTGGCGATGCGGTTTTATCGGCGCACGCTGGACTGAAGGGGCCGCCACGGTTGCCGGGGCTTGAAATCTGTCGCTGCCGGCCCTAAAACGCCGGCTCCACACATAGAGGAGTCCCCAGCCGATGGCTGTCGAAAAGCGTGAGTTCCAGGCCGAAGTGCGGCATCTGCTGCACCTGATGATCCATTCGCTGTATTCGAACAAGGAAATCTTCCTGCGCGAATTGATTTCGAATGCATCGGACGCCTGCGACAAGCTGCGCTTCGAGGCGATCGCAAAACCGGAGCTGATCGGCGGCGACGAGTTGCATGTCGAGCTGATTCCGGACGCCGCCGCCGGCACGCTGACGATCAGGGACAACGGCGTCGGCATGTCGCACGACGAGGTGATCGACAATCTCGGCACGATCGCGCGCTCAGGCACGCGCAAGTTCATCGAATCGCTGTCCGGCGACCAGAAGAAGGATTCGCAGCTGATCGGCCAGTTCGGCGTCGGCTTCTATTCGGCCTATATCGTCGCCGACAAGGTCACGGTGCTGAGCAAGCGCACCGACGCCGACGGCGTGCGCTGGGAATCCGACGGGCAGGGCGAGTTCACGATTGAGCCGTCGTTCAAGCTCGACCGCGGCACCGAAGTGATCCTGCATCTGCGCGAGGACGACCGGGAATTCCTCGAACCGGCGCGCCTGTCGAATCTGGTGCGCAAGTATTCCGACCACATCAGCCTGCCGATCAAGCTGAAGAACGACAAGGACGAGACCGAGACCATCAACCAGGCGCGCGCGTTCTGGACGCGGCCGAAGTCCGAGCTGAAAGACGAGGACTACGCGAAGTTCTACGAGCAGCTGACGCACGATTACGAAGCCCCGCTCGCGCATGCGCATCACCGCGTCGAAGGCACGCTCGAATACACATCGCTGCTGTACATTCCGGCACGCGCCCCGTTCGATCTCTGGGACCGCGAGCAGTCGCGCGGCGTGCAGCTGTACGTCAAGCGCGTCTTCATCATGGACAAGGCGGCCGAACTGCTGCCGTCGTATCTGCGCTTCGTGCGTGGCGTCGTCGATACTGCCGACCTGCCGCTCAATGTCTCGCGCGAGATCCTGCAGGGCAATCGCACGGTCGAGAAGATCCGCAATGCGCTGGTCAAGCGCGTGCTCGATCTGCTCGACGACATGGCGGCGAACAAGCCCGACGACTACGCGAAGTTCTGGCAGGTATTCGGCACGGTGCTCAAGGAAGGTCTGGTCGAGGACCACGCCAATCAGGAGCGCATCGCCAGACTCTGCCGCTTTCACTCGACGACGGCGCCGGACAAGGCCGACGTCACGCTGGAGGCCTACGTCGCACGCATGCCGGCCGAGCAGAACGGCATCTATTATCTGACCGCCGACACGCTGGCCGCGGCGCGCAGCAGCCCGCACCTCGAAGGCTTCCGTGCCCACAACTTCGAAGTGCTGCTGCTGACCGACCGCATCGACGAATGGGTCGTCAATCACCTGCAGAGCTTCGGCGGCAAGAAGCTCGAATCGGTCGCGCGTGCGTCCCGGGATCTCGACGCCAAGATCGAGACGCCGGAGAAGGCGCGTCTCGAAGGCGAGTTCAAGGATGTTGTCGAACGCCTGCAGAAAGTGCTGGGTGAGCGCGTCGAATCGGTGCGCCTGTCGTCGCGGCTGACCGAGTCGCCGTCGTGTCTGGTGGCCGGCGAGCACGCGCTGTCGCGGCGTCTGGAGGAGATGCTCAAGCGCGCCGGAGAAAACGCCCCCTCGTCAGCGCCTATCCTCGAACTCAATCCCGGGCACGCCTTGGTTGAGAAGCTCAGGGCTGCGTCGAACGACGAGCGCTTCGCCGATCTCGGTGAGTTGCTGCTCGGCCAGGCCGTGCTGGCCGAAGGCGGACAGCTCGACGATCCGGCGCGATTCGTGCGGACACTGAACAAGCTGCTGCTCGACGGCGTCGCGGCAGAAGCCAGCCGCATCATTATCTGAAATCGCTGTTCGTCGATGCGCGTCAGCGGAACACGCGGCGCGCATCGACGAAATGGCTTTGCCAGTATTTCAGGTGTACCCCGGCAACGATCACGGTGCGGCCGGCTGCCGGCGCATGGACCGCCTCGTCGTCGCCGAGATAGATCGCGACATGATCGATGCCGCCATTGCCGAAGCTGTAGAACAGCAGGTCACCGGGTTCGGCGTCGTCCATGTCGACCGCCAGACCGTAGGCATGTTGCTCGCGCGTCGTGCGCGGCAGTTTGATCCCTGCCAGACCGTAGACGTATTGCACCAGTCCGCTGCAGTCGAAGCCGTCCGGCGAGGTGCCGCCGTACTGGTACGGACGACCGACCTGACCCAGGGCATCGAGCACGATCTGGCGCCGCGTCGCATCGTTTTCCGGATCGGGTTTGAGCCTGTTGCCGGCACAGGCCGAGAGCAACACCAGCAGTGCCGCACAAAGAACAGCCGATCCGGACTTTGTGCGCTTCACGCCGCCTGCGGTGCCGTCTTCTGCATCGACGGGCGCGTGGCGAACTGCGCATACCATTCGCCAAGGGCGTCGTGCCCGCGCCGCCATTCCAGATACGGCATGCGCAGATCGAGATAGCCAAGCGCGCAACCGACCGTGATCTCGACGGTCGTCGGCGTTTCCTGCAGGAGTTCGCCGACTTCACCATTGAGACTGGCGACGGCGCGGCGAATCGCGGCGGCCTGCCGATCGAGAAAGACCTGATAGATGATGCCTTCCGGTCGGCGCTTCTCGTTGGTCGAAGCGGCAGCGGCGTCGATGATGCCTTCGCCAAGGTACTGCCGACGCAGCGCGCCCCAGCGCTTGGCGCCGCTTGGCAGCGCCGCGAGCCCGTGCCCGCGCGTGAACAGGTAGCTGATGATCAGATTCGAATCGGGCAGCGCTTCGCCCTGTTCGGTGACCAGTACCGGAACCTTCGACAAGGGATTGATTTCAAGGAAGGCGGCTGGCGGGTCATAGGGATCGACGTCGATCTCCTCGATCTGTTCGGACAGGCCCAGCTCGTCGATGACGACGCGTACCCGCCTTGCGTACGGTGACGGCAGGCTGCGGTAGAGGCGCATCTTGCTGTCGGTGTCGCTCACGAATGCTCACGGTCTGCTGGCATGGGTCGATTATCGCCGGCCACGACCGCAGCGTACAAAAAAGGCTCCGCAGCGATGTCGTTGCGGAGCCCGGACCCGGTCCGCCGGGGATCGCGGTCTCAAGCCGAGCCGAGCTTGTCGAGATAACGCTCGGCGTCGAGCGCGGCCTGGCAACCGGTGCCGGCCGAGGTGATCGCCTGACGATAGACATGGTCCATGACGTCGCCGGCGGCGAACACGCCCGGCACGCTGGTCGCGGTGGCGTCGCCGGCGCTGCCGGACTGTACGCTGATGTAGCCGCCATTCATCTTCAACTGGCCTTCGAACATGCCGGTATTGGGCGAATGGCCGATGGCGATGAACACGCCCTTGAGTGCGATGTCGCGCGTGCTGCCATTCTTGTGATTCTTGATGCGCATGCCGGTGACACCGGTTTCATCGCCCAGCACCTCTTCGAGGCCGGAATCCCAGAGGATCTCGACCTTGCCTTCCTGTTCCTTCTTGAACAGCTTGTCGTGCAGGATCTTCTCGCCGCGGAACTTGTCGCGACGGTGCACGACCGTCACCTTGCTGGCGATGTTGGCGAGATACAGCGTTTCTTCGACTGCCGTGTTGCCGCCGCCGATGACCGCCACTTCCTGACCGCGGTAGAAGAAGCCGTCGCAGGTGGCGCAGGCCGAGACGCCCTTGCCGCGGAAGGCCTGCTCGCTCGGCAGGCCGAGATACTTGGCGCTGGCGCCGGTCGTGATGATCAGCGCGTCGCAGCTGTATTCGCCCTGGTCACCTTTCAGCGTGAACGGCTTTTTCTGCAGATCGACCGAATGAATGTGATCGTAGACGAAGCCGGTCTCGAAGCGCTCGGCGTGCTGCTGCATGCGCGCCATGAGATCCGGTCCCATCAGGCCCTCGACATCGCCCGGCCAGTTGTCGACTTCGGTGGTCGTCATCAGCTGACCGCCGACTTCGAGGCCGGTGATCAGCGTCGGCTTCAGATTGGCGCGCGCCGCATAGACGGCGGCGGTGTAACCGGCCGGGCCGGAACCGAGGATGATCAGTCGATGATGATGCGTACTCATGGCGTTTCTCGTTTTTTCTATGCGGCGCTGAATCTGGGGGCAGTCTGCCGGGGCGCAAGGGCAGGGCCCGGCGCCGCGGATGAAGCGGATGCGCGCGGCTTCGACGGCGGATCGGCTTGGGCACAGAGACGATCGGCGCCGGCAGCAAACCCCGGTTCGATGTCCCCGCCGCAGCGTGCGAGCATGCTAGGGAGCCGCGGTCGATAGGTCAAAGCATTTCCGTTCATGCCCGCCATAGCGCAGTTCAATCAAGCGCTTGCCAAGGCTGTCATTGAAACGTCACTGTTCGTTCATATGCTGCCGTCATGGAATTAGGGAAGGCTTAGGCATGCAGGGAAAACTGATACTGGTCGTCGATGACGAGGCGCCGATTCGCGAGATGCTCCGATTTGCGCTGACGCGCGCTCACTTCCGGGTGGTCGAGGCCGGCGATGCCCAGGCGGCACGTCTGCGGATCGCCGACGAGCGTCCCGACCTGATCCTGATGGACTGGATGATGCCCGGCATTTCCGGCGTCGAGCTGACGCGCGAGCTGAAGGCACAATCGACGACCCGCGATGTTCCGGTGATCATGGTCACCGCTCGCGTCGAGGAAGAGGACAAGGTGCGCGGGTTGAACATCGGCTGCGACGATTATGTGTCGAAGCCGTTTTCGTATCCTGAACTGATCGCACGCATACAGGCCGTCCTGCGCCGCGCACTGCCCGGCGGCGAAGAAGAAAAGCTGTCGGCGAGCGGTCTGGAAGTCGATGCCGCGAGCCAGCGCGTGACCGCGCAGGGCCAGCCCATCCATCTCGGTCCGACCGAATACCGGCTGCTGCACTTCTTCATCAGCCATCCGGAACGCGTCTACTCGCGGGAACAGGTACTCGATCGCGTCTGGGGCCAGAACGTCTATGTCGAGGAGCGCACGGTGGATGTGCACATCCGTCGCCTGCGCAAGGCGCTGGAACCGTTCGGCTATGATGAGATGGTGCAGACGGTGCGCGGCTCCGGCTACCGTTTCTCAGAAAAGGTCTGAGCCGCTGCAATGACCAGGCCGGCCCGCGTGCGGTCGGCTGAACTCCAGGACGACTCCGTGCCGGATTCCCCGACTTCGCCGCCGTCACCGTATCTGGCACTGCTCGGCCGCGCATTCATTCGCGTCGGTCTGGTCGTCGGCGCCGGCCTGATCGTCGGTGCGATCTTCCACCATCCGGCCTTCGGCGGCCTGATCGCGCTGCTGGTATTCGTCTGCCTGCAGTTGCGCCAGCTGGTGCGTCTGCGTGCCTGGCTGCTCGCTCCGAAGCGCTATTTCCTGCCCGATGCCACCGGCATCTGGGGCGAGGTCTTCGATCTGCTGATCGACCTGCAGCGCAAGAACCGCAAGCGCAAGAAGCGGCTGGCGCTGATGCTCGCCGAATTCCAGGCCTCGACTGCCGCCTTGCCGGACGGTGCGGTCGTGCTTGGCGACCGCGGCGAGATCTCCTGGTTCAACACCGCGGCGCGGCGGCTGCTGGGTCTGCGGGCGCCGCAGGATCTGGGCATCCGCATTCCCAATCTGATCCGTCACCCGAGCTTCACCGAATTCTTCGAGCGCGGCGTGTTCGAGCAGGAAACCGAGGCGCCGTCGCCGATCAGCCGCAAGCGACTGCTGTCGCTGCGCATCATCCCGTACGGCAATGACCAGAAACTGCTGATCGTCCGCGATGTCTCCGAGCGTCGGCAGCTGGAAGCCGCACGCCGCGATTTCGTCGCCAATGCCTCGCACGAGTTGCGCACGCCCTTGACGGTGTTGCGTGGCTATCTCGATCTGATGGACATGGAAGCGCAGGGCAGCGGGCCGTTGGCGACCTGGCATGCGCCGGTCGTCGAAATGCGCAATCAGGCCTTGCGCATGGAGGCACTGGTCAACGACATGCTCAAGCTGGCCCGGCTCGAAGCGGACCGCGCCAGCATGCGCGACGAGCTGCTGCAGGCACCGATGCTGATCGGCCGCGCAGTCGAAGAGGCGCGGGCGGTGTCGAAGGCGCAGCATCGTTTCGAACAGAACATCGACAGTGCGCCCTTGCTGATCGGCGGCGAAACCGAGTTCTACAGCATCATCATCAATCTGCTGACCAATGCCGTGCGCTATACGCCGGCCGGTGGCGTCATTCGCGTCAGCTGGGAGCGGCTGGACGATGGTGGTGCGCAATTTTCCGTTGCCGATACCGGCATCGGCATCGCCAGCGACGACATTCCGCGCCTGACCGAGCGGTTCTATCGCGTCGATGTTGGCCGTTCGCGCGCGTCCGGCGGCACCGGTCTGGGCCTGTCGATCGTCAAGCATGCGCTGGAGGCCTTCGATTCGCGTCTGGAAATCGACAGCGAACCCGGCGTCGGCTCGACCTTCTTCTGCCGGTTTCCGCAGCACCGCGTGCAGCTGGCGCCGCAGGAGCCGGTCGCAGCCGGCGCGGATCGATCGGCGCCGGCTGCAAGCGGACAACGCGAGCCGCACTAGGGCTTGTTAACGCGATGGCGCGCGGCGCCAACTCTTACAATCCGCGCTCAGTCACGCGCCCCGAGCAGCCATGTCCCGCTGGCGTCCGCCATCCGAGAAGTCGTCGCCGTACATCACTGCCGAAGGTCAGGTGCGCCTGAAGCGCGAGTTCGAGCAGCTGTGGCGCGCGCGCCGTCCCGAGGTGGTGCGCGCCCTTGCCGCCGCTGCCGCCGAAGGCGATCGCAGCGAGAACGCCGAATATCAGTATCGCAAGAAGGAGCTGCGCGAGATCGATGCGCGGCTCAAGTACCTGACGCAACGACTGGAAGACGTGAAGATCGTCGAGCGTCAGGCATCAAGTGACGGCAAGATCTACTTCGGCGCCTGGGTCGAACTGGCCGACGAGGCCGGCGAGCCTCGTCGCTACCGTGTCGTCGGCGCGGACGAGACCGATTCGACGATCGGCTGGATCAGTGTCGACTCGCCGCTGGCACGCGCCCTGTTGGGGCGTGCCAGCGGCGAGATCGTCAAGGTGCAGTTGCCGGGCGGCGCAGCGGAATTCGAGATCAAGGAAGTCCGTTACACGGGCTTTGACTCGGCCTAGTCGCCATGCGGGGCCAGTCCGGCGCGACCGCCTGGATCAGTGGTAGCCCTTGTCGTGGCCGTGACCATTGCCGTGACCGTGGCCATGTCCGTTGTCGTGATGATCGTCATGGTCATGATCGTCGCCATGGCCGTGGCGCCGGCGGTAGTCCGGCGAATAGACCTTGCGATACCAGCTGTCCTGCACGAAATAGACCGGCCGGCCGCAGGCGTGATAAGCGCCGCAATAGTGGCTCCAGTTCTTTTCGTGGCCCGGCGGAACACGCAGATAGACCGGCGCCGGCCGCACGGCCACGCGTTCGACCATTACGGGCTCCGCATAAATGAGCTCTGGCCGGGGCGCGCCACCGAGGTCGATGGTCCCGTAGAAGCCGGGTTCGCCGATGTTGATGGAGACGCCGACGTCGGCCATGGCCGGTATGGCAATGCCCAGCGCGAGCAGCGCCGCGATGATGCGGATTTTCATGAGAGGCTCCCGTTGCAGACGCCGAACTCTAGCCCGGTCGCCCAGCTGGCAGCTGAACGTCTACTCGCCCCACAGCGGCGGCGGATCGGGCAGCTGCGAAGGCAGCCGGTCGACCGCGACCGTGTCGAGTTGTTGCTTGTTGGCGCCGATCCTGGCGGCGATCCATTCGCGCAATTTGGTCCGGTTGTCGAGGATCACCGCCTGGTCCGGGGCCAGCCGTGCAGCGCGATCGAGCAGTTCCAGCGCCGCATAGACATCGCCATCGCGCGAGCGCGCGACAGCGAGATTGTTGAGCTGCACGGGATCGAAGGGATTGTCGCCCAGCGTGTTTTCGAGCGTATTGACGGCCTGTGTCACCTGGCCGTTTTCGAGCAGCGACTGCAGTTGCGCCGAGCTGGGCGCGGCCGCGCTCTGTGCGAACGCGGCGAGCGGCAACAGCAGTACGGCAATGAACCAGGTCTTCATGGCAACGGTCCGGTGAAGATGCTCGGTACCTCGGGTTCGCTGGGCAGCGGCTGGACCCCGGCGAACGAATAGCGCAGATAGCCGATCAGGTTCAGCTCGCGATAGTCCCGCGCGTTGTCGATACCCAGCGAACCGCCGAGCGCGAGGTGATCGGTGAGCCGGTATTGCGCCGCGCCAGCGAAGCGATAGCCCAGCCCGGTGTTGTGCTGCGACGGATAGCCGGTCGGGATGTCGGCGGCCGGCTCGAAGGCGGCAAGTTCCTCGACCTCGTCCTGCAGCGCGCCGTTGTTCGGGTACAGCGCGGTACCGTCTTCGCGAAAGCTCTGGATGCCGAGCGCGGCGTCGAGCCGGTAGCTCAGCGAGCCGTAGGTGCCGGTGAACGAGGCGGGCAGGGTGATCGCGCCGAAGAACTGCGGGCTGAAATAGCCGCCATGGCCGAAGCTGTAGTAGCGCAGATTCTTGTCGTAGCCGAATGTCGTCAGATTCACGCCCGCCGTCAGCGTGCTGTTGGCGCCGCGGTAGGCGCGCACGAACAGGCCACCGCCGAATTCGAATTCGGTGTTCTCGGCGACATTGCGTCCGGTCAGGCTGTAGTAGCCGCCGTTGCCATACAGGCCGTAGCTGCCGAAGTCGTACGCCGCGTCGACGCGCGCGCCGCTGCGCGTGACGCCGCCCCAATCGCGACCGGTCAGCGGATCATAGGTGCCGGCATACGACAGCAGGCTGTCCGTGATTGCGCGCCGTGACAGATTGAAGCTCAGGCTCAGGTCGCCGACGGTCGGCGTCCACAGCAGTCCGCCGACCAGGCTCTCGATGTCGAAGCCGATCGGCGTGGTGCCGATGTCGGCCGTGAACGTGCCGATCTGGTAGGCAGCTGCGAAGGCGATGCCGCTGTCGGACTGGTCGAGATTGCCGCTTTCGCCGTTGACCAGCGCCAGGGTTCCGTACTTCAGCAGATTGGTGCGTCCGGACACGGTACCGGCGTCGAGATAGGCCGGACGAATGCGCAGGGCGACCCGACCGCCGCTCCACTGCCGGCTGGCCCAGTCGATCGGGGTTTCCAGATCGAAGAGCTTGCCGAGGCCGCCTTCGCCGGCGCGCGAGCGACTGTCGAAGCCGCCGAGCATCCAGCCGCTGACATCGCCTTCCAGGCGATCCATCGGCTTGACCTGTGCCGGATCGAAAGGCGCGACCCATTTCGAGTCCGGCGCCGGGGTATGCAGATGGCGGTCGAACTGCAGGGCCACCGGCGCACCGTAGCGGGCATCTGCAGACGCCGCGGCGGAACCGACGGGTGCGCGCTGCAGGGACGACGACAGCTGATAGCCGTTGTAGGTGTTGGTCACGCCGGGCGCGACGCCGTTGCGCGATGAAAGCACGGCGGTGGCCGGCAGTGGCGCTTCGCTGCCGGCATCCGGCGCACGTGGCAGCAAGGGGCCGACCGGCACGTCGGTGCCCTGCAGCATGTCGCGCATCGGTCCCGGCAGTTCGCTGGCGGCGCCGGTGGCCGGATCGATCAGCGTCAGCTCCGGCGGTGCGGCGCTGTAGTCGCTCTGCTGTTTTGCGAGCGCGTCGGCTTCGCGATAGTGGCCGAGCGCTTCGGCCTGGCGGCCGCGCAGTTCGGCGAGTCGCGCCGCGGCACGATGGGCGGCGACCGGATCGCTGCCGCGCTTGAACGCGATGTCGATCCACTGCGCGGCCGTGTCCTTGTCCTTGGCAGCCAGTGCGCTGTCGATCGCCGCATAGAGCTGCTCGTCGCTGGGTTCGGGCTGGTTCATCAGCGAACGGCCGATCGCCAGCGCCTTGTCCGGTTCGCCGGCCGAGGCGAACAGGCGCGCCAGCGCCATCTGCACGCGTGGCTGGTTCGGATAGCGCGCGACCACTTCGCGCAGTTGCCGATAGCTCGCCGCGAAGTCGCCGCGCTCGCGGGCGCGGTCGGCGAGCTTGATGCGATAGCCGACGATCAGGTCTTCGAGCGTCTTCGATTCCTGTGGCGACATGCCGCCGTGCTGGATCAGGGTCGTGCTGACCGCCTCGAATTCGGCGTCCTGATCGATCTGCAGGAGCAGGGCCGCGTACTGGATGCGATCGCCGGCCGACGGTTCGCCGCGCGCCGCGAAGCTGCGACGCAGCACGGCGACCGCACGCGCCGGATCGCCGAGTGACGCCCAGCCCTGCGCAAGCGCGCTGGCCAGCGAGGGATCATCGCCGGCGGCGTTGACGGCCGCGCCAAGCCACTCCGCGGCATGGCTGGCATCGCCCTGCTGAGCGGCCTGAGTCGCGCGCTGGATCTGGTAGCGCACCCAGGCTTCGCGCTGCAGCTTGCGTGCGTCCGGTGTGCGGTCGGCCGGCGGCAGGCCTTCGAGTGCGATCAGGGCCTCATACCAGCGCTGCGATTCGGTGAACGCGTAAGCCTGCGCAAGATGCGCCTGCGCACTGTCGGCCGAGGCCTCGACCATTGCGTTGAGCAGCGATTCGGCTTCGGCGTCGCGGCCCATGCGGCGGTAAAGACGCGCCAGATCGAGACGGATCCACGGTGACTCGGGTGCGGTGGCAAGCGCTTCGCGCAGTTTCTGCTCGGCTTCCGGATAACGGCCCGCCTGCATCAGCGTCGCGGCCTGCTGCCGGCTCAGTTCGGCCTGTGCCGTACGGAATTGCACACGCGAGGCTTCCGGTGCATTGGCGAGCAGGCTGCGGGCTTCGTCGTTTCGACCGCTCTTGAGCAGGATCGCGGCCAGGCCGCTGACCAGATCCGGATCCGTGGGGCTGGCCTTCAGTGCGGCGCGCAGTTTCTGCTCGGCGAGCGGCGTCTTGCCGTTGGCGACCAGCGCATCGGCGTAAGCGCGGACCACCGCGCTCGGTGCGCCACCCGGCGGCGGGTTGGCGAGTGCGGCCGCGTACTCGCTCTCCGCGCGGCGCGTATCGCCATCACTGTCGGCGCGCTGGCCATTGCGCGCGTGATTCCAGAACAGCGCCGTGCGTCTTGCCTCGCGATAACGCGGTTCCAGCGATGGCTTGGCGCGGATCGCGTCGTCGAACAGGTTGGCGGCATCGTTGAAGCGCTGCTGGCGCAGGCGCACCAGACCGAGCCCGGCGCGTGCATCGGCGTTGCTGCCGCCCTTGCCGATCAGGCGCTCGAAGCCGGATTCCGCAGCATCAAGCTCGCCGCTGTCGAGATTGCGGAACGCGCGGGCGAGCTCGGCGTCGTTGTTCTGCACCGCCTGTGCCGCAACCGCGCCGGCGCGCGCTTCCTTCAGCGCCGCGAGTTTCTGCGCGATCTGCGGGTCATCGCCGACGGTGCCGAGATAGTCCTGATACAGCGGCTGGTCGGCGGGTGTCGCCTGCAGCCAGATCAAGGCCTGACGCCAGGCGCGGCGCGCATCGGCGCCGTATCGGCTGTCGCCGCTGATCGCACGCAGGCGGGCGATGCCGTCGCGCCGCGTGTTTTCGCGATAGGTCAGTACGCGTGCATAGGTCAATGCGTAACGTGGGTCCCCGTCGTTGCGCTGGACCAGTTGCGCCAGCGCATCGCGCGCCTCGGCGTAGCGACTGTCGACACCGGCCATGGTCTCGTAGTACTCGAGACCGCTGACGTCGTCCGGCGGCGTGGTGCCGCCGTAGACCTGTTCGTAGATCTTGAGTGCGTCGGCGGCCTTGCCCTGCTGGGCGAGCTGGCGTGCCTGCGGCAGCGTTGCCGCCGCACCGCCGCCCTGCAGCTGCTGCTGCGCGCGGTGTGCGAGCGTCGAATCCGGTGCGACCTGTTGCAGCGTATCGAGATAATGCTGGGCGTCGGCATGGTTGCCGTTCTGATCGGCAATTTCGGCCAGTCGCGCGAGCGCTTTGGCGTTGTGCGGGTCGACCTGCAGCACGCGCTTCCAGCTTTCCTGCGCCAGATCGGGGCGCTGCTTGGCGTCCCAGAACTGTGCCTGCTGCACCAGCTGGCTGACCGCGGCGCTGTCCTGTGCCGATGCCGGCAGAACGGGCAGGCCGCCGATCAGCAGACCGGTGCACAGGCTCAGGGCCGTGCCGTACTGCTTCGCCACTTTCATTGCCATGAAGGAATCACTCTGCCCTTGGCGTCGAAATGATAGTGCCCGTCGACAAAGCCCTTGCCGAACAACACCAGAACCTGGTCATAGTAACGGGCCGGTTTGCCGTACAGGCCGTCGACCCGTGTTTCGTCGAGATGCTGACGCAGCTGCTCGTACAGGGCGGGGTCGCCGCTGCGCTGCAGGAACGGCAGCAGCGCGGCGTAGAAGCCGGGCGGCGCATCGCCACTGATGCCGCTGTTGCCGGTGCTCCAGCGTTCCGGCACATGGCCGAGTTCGCGAATCATGTCGCGATAGCCATTCAGTGCGCCGCGCAGTCTCCGCGCATCCGCGTCGGCAAGCGGCACCATGCCGGCCCACAGGTAGACGCGGATCGCGTCGTAGCTGCCGACCCCGGCAGTCGTCGGGTCGACGACGATGCGGTCGGTATGCCAGACGGTCCAGTCCGGCATGCGGCCCAGCGGCGCGATCTGCGGAAGCAAGGCGGCGTAATCGTTCAGCAGGCGCAGCCAGGGACCCTTGGGATCTTCGCTCTGCAAACCGATCAATTGCATCGGCACGTAGTAGCTGGGATTGATGCGGATCGAGCCATCGCTGCCGGTGAAGCCCTGCTGGCCGGGCAGCATCAGCATCGGGCCGCCCGGTATCGGCGCAACGGCGCTGGTCGCGATCTGGGCGAGCAGGGCACGACCGGTCAGGCCGTAGTCGGGCTTGTGCCAGAGGCGTCCGGCCTCGATCAGCGTATAGGCGAGCCAGAGATCGGCGTCGGTCGCCGAGTTCGCGTCGAGCACGCCCCAGCTGCCGTCGTCGCGCTCGCCCCACAACCAGGCCGGACGGCTCTTGCGCAGGTCGCCCTTGGCCAGATTCCTTTCGGTCCAGTCGTAGATCTGCGCGAAGCGCGATGGATCATTGGCGACCAACGCGAAGAACAAGGCATAGGCCTGCGCCTCGGAAACCGTGCGGCCGTGATCGGTCCAGTCGATGACCCGACCCTGCGCGTCGATGAAAGCCTCGTCGAAGGCCTGCCAGTCCGGCCAGGCAGTGGCCTTCTTCGCTGTCGCCGCACCCGCCAGCAGCGGCAGCAGGACGAACAGTCCGGCAATAAGCCAGCGCAGGCCGGGCATGCGCATCATCGGCGCGATCAGCCCTTGGTCTTCAGCCGCGCGCGCGCCTTGCGGCGCAGCGCGACGTTGAGCAGGGTGCCCAGCAGGATCGCCAGCAGCAAGGCGATCGGCCACAGCAGGTACGGATGACGGGCGAGCCAGCGTTTCAGTTCGAACCACCAGGGCAGATGGCCGACCTCGTAGTGGCCGCCGAAGTCATAGCCGCTGACCTTGTCGGCCCGCACCAGGGTCAGGCCGCCACGCACGAACTGCGCGGTACCCGGATCGGTCAACGCGAGTGCCGCATCGCGCACGTCGCCGCCGCGACCGGCGGTGATCATGATCACGCTGCGTTGCGAGGCCAGTGGCGACTCGAAGCCCATCAGCGCCGCGAAATTCTGACCGGCGTCGACGATCACGCGGCTCGCATGCGAACGGGCGGAATCGACATCGCGATCGAACAGGTAACGCTCATTGAGCGCGGTCAGCCAGCCGATCGGCGCCAGTTCGAGCTGGTCGCCGGACAGCCGCAGCGGCATGCGGTCGGTCCAGTCATCGGGCAGCGTCAGCCGGTCGAGGCGGCCGATCACCAGCAGATCGCGATCCTTGACGTTGTCCATGGCATCCAGGGTCGTGACTTCGACGCGGCTTGCCGCATCGCGGGTCCAGCGGCCGATGTGACCCAGCGCGATCAGCGCTGCCGAGACGTCGCTCTCGCCGGGCGTCGTCGGCAGGACGATGGCGGTATCGGCCAGATCCGACAGGCGCGAATACGGGAAGCCGCCGTCGGCGAATTTCTCCAGCGCCGGCATCTCGCTGAAGTAAGCGTAGTGATGCATTTCCAGCGTCGAGGCCGGATCGATGGAACCCTGCAGGCTGCTGCTGTCGAAATCCTCGCAGACCGTATTGGTGTCGCGGCGGAAGTGGTACTGCGCGTCGAGCCGGTTGTGTGCACGCAATGCTTCGGTCGGCAGCGTGACGTCCAGCGTCGAGCTGTCGTCGACCTTCTTCACGCGGTGATCGTCACCGTGATTGAGCGCGACACCGCCGGCGAACTGATCGTTGAGCAGGATGTTGAGCGAGGAGTTCACGGCCGAGATCGGCGCGGCGCGGTACTTGATCCGGGCGTGCACGCTGTCTTCGCTCAGCGGATAGAAATCCGGCGGCAACGAGAACTCGAAGCTGACCGGGCCCGGCACCAGTCCGGTGACCGACAGCGGTCCGGTCGCGCCGAGCGCCAGCTGGAACGGTTTCGACGGGTCGATCCAGCGCGACGAACTCCAGGGCGCGCGCGGCGGCGGCAATTGCAGGCTGCTGATTTCGGCCTGCGCGCCCTGCAGGCTCAGATGCCCGAGCGCCAGCGCCTGCGCGGCCTGTACCAGGCCATCGGCATCGGCCGCGGCAAACACCAGCAGCTGACTGCCGGGTGCCGTCGGGTTGTCGACTACCGCGACGGTCGGCGTGCGCAGACCGGCGAAACGCTCGAAGCCCGGCGGCGGATTGCCGCCACTGATGAAGACCACGGCGTGACCGCCCGGCAGTGCGCCGAACGACACCGGGAAATCGGCACCGCGATAATCGGCCTGCGCGCCGAACCAGGCGGCAACGATGCCGGCGGCCTTGACCGTCTCGGGGCTCGGCGCGCCGTTGAACACGAAGGGCAGACGCAGGTGGCGTTCGTCGCCGGCATCGAACATCGGCGCCGGCAGGCGTTCCAGCGATGGCGCGCCCGGCAGCGGCGACAGGCTCAGTTCGATCTTGCTGTCATTGTCGATGTCGGCCCACAGCGTGGTGTGTGCGGGGTCTTCGCACTCATTGGGCTTGGCATAGTGGGCGACCAGCTCGAAGCGGATCTGGTTGTGCGGCAGCAGCAGGCGCGGATCGATGGGGATGCGGACGCTGGTTCCGGACGCGGTTTCGGCGGACAACGGCATGGTCCGCAGCAGCTGATCGTTGATGTAGACGCTGAGATGGCTGAGATCGAAACGCAGCGACGGCGAATGCGCGTAGTGCAGATCCAGGGTCGCCGCGGTGACGATCTGGTCGGCACGCAGGTTCAGGGGAATCGAGGCCTGCCCGAACACGGTCCGCAGCTTGAGGCTGTAGATCATGCCCAGATCCTCGAAGCTGAGCGTGCGCGCCGACTGCTGCGACGCGCGGTCGGTGCCGACGCCTGCGCTGTCGGCTGCCGACGAAACGTCGCTTGCGGCGGCGGCCGAGGCGGCGATCAGCATTGCCGCGATGCCGGTCAGCAGACGGGACATGATGTGGTGTGCACGCATCGAACAACGCTCCCTGAAACTCCAGCTGAAAATCGGATCGCGGCTAGGCGGAATTCGCCGGCGCGCCGCGCGAGCCGCGAGTGAACACGCTGCGGAAAAACCACTGGAAGAAGTCGCGCCCACCGCGCAGACCATAGTGGCCGACGTTGAGCAGCGCCGACAGCGGCTTGTCGCTGCGCTGGGTCTCGCGCCACTGGATCCAGGCGTCGGCGCGGCCGAACAGGGCCTGCACCAGCGCGCTTTCCTGGGCAATCGACATCTCCGTCATCTGCGCCGCGACGATGCCATGACTGTTGCGTCGTACCGTCGCGTCGAGCCAGACGTCATTGCGTTCCGGCATCAGCAGGATCTGGATGTGATCGCCGGTCGCGACCGTCAGTTCCGGCGGCAGTTGCAGGGCCACGCCGCTGTAGGAGACATCGAGGGTGTCGGTCAGATAGGCCCCGCTGTCGGCATCGAGCCGCATCGCTGCCTGCAGCTTGGTGCGCACGCGCACGGCCGTGCGCACCTGGCGTTTTTCGTTGGCGACCGCGAGCGCGCCGCCGGCGATCAGCAGGTTGTACATGGTCCAGCCGATGTTGAGCATCAGCGTGTCCGGGTGCGCGCTGCCCGCCAGCAGGCGGATGATGCCGACCGCGAAGCCGATCATGTTCAGCGAGAACAGCAGGTAGTACGGCCGCGCGATGTCCTTGTCGAAATAGTCGCGATCGACGATGCCGCCCTTGGCGGTGACGTTGAACTTGCCGAGCTTGGGATTGATGACCGCCAGCAGCGTCGGCACGAGGATGAAGGTGGCGAGCACGGTCTCGTAGATCTCGGCCCAGAACGAATGACGGAACGGCCCCTGCACCCGGCTGTTGGTCACGGTGGCGAGAATCACGTGCGGTGCCGCGTAGGCCAGCACCATCCAGCCCTGCGCCTTGATGATTTCGGCGCCGAGCAGCAGATAGGCCAGCGG
Source organism: Solimonas terrae (assembly GCF_011067135.1). Lineage (GTDB taxonomy): Bacteria > Pseudomonadota > Gammaproteobacteria > Nevskiales > Nevskiaceae > Solimonas > Solimonas terrae. Next base: position 689,578 of record NZ_JAAMOW010000001.1, on the reverse strand, counting down.
CGAGGTCAGGAAAATCAGGCGCGGCAGACCGTAGAAGAAGTGCAGCATCGCGTTCGAGTAGCAGATGCGCTGACCGAAATTCAGGCCGGGTTTGAACATCGGATTGTCGACCCGGAAGATCTGCGCCATGCCACGTGCCCAGCGGATGCGCTGGCCGACATGTGCCGACAGCGATTCGGTCGCCAGCCCCGCCGCCTGCGGAATGTTGATGTAGGCGCTCTTCCAGCCGCGCGAATGCATGCGCAGAGAGGTATGCGCGTCCTCGGTCACCGTTTCGGTGGCAATGCCGCCGATCTCTTCGAGCGCGGTGCGACGCAGCACGGCGCAGGAGCCGCAGAAGAACGAGGCGTCCCAGAAGTCGTTGCCGTCCTGGATCAGGCCATAGAACAGCTCGCCTTCGTTCGGCACCTTGCGGAAGGTGTTGAGGTTCTTCTCGAACGGATCGGGCGAGAAGAAGTGGTGCGGCGTCTGCACCAGCGAGACTTCGCGATCGGCCAGCATCGTGCCCATCGTCATCTGCAGGAAGGATCGCACCGGAATGTGATCGCAGTCGAAGATCGCGATGTACTCGCCGCGGGTGTGCTTGAGCGCGGCATTGATGTTGCCGGCCTTGGCGTGCTTGTTGTCGGCGCGCGTGATGTGGGTGACGCCGACGTGCTCGCAAAAGGCCCGGAACTCCTCGCGACGGCCGTCATCGAGCACGTAGACGTTGAACTTGTCGCGTGGCCAGTCGAGCGCGAGCGCCGCCAGCACGGTCGGTCGCACGACGGCCAGCGGCTCGTTGTAGCTCGGAATGAAGATATCGACGGTCGGCCATTGCGAGGCATCGGCCGGCAGCGCCGCCGGCTTGCGGTGCAGCGGCCAGATGGTCTGCACGAAGCCGAGCACGAGGATCGTGTAGGCGTACAACTCCGCGCCGATCAGACCCAGCGACAGGAACAGGTCCCAGGCATTGAATTCCTGGCCCAGCGGCAGGGTTTCGGTCAGGCGCCAGTACAGGTAGCGCGAACTGGCCAGCACCGACAGCCCCATCATCGCCAGTGCCCAGCGGTAATCATGCAGGCGGCGCAACACGTTGACCGCGATCACCATGCCGATCGCCGTGAAGGCCTGCCAGAACAGCGACAACGGCGCCGTCACCAGCGCGTACGCCGGCAGCGCCATTGCGACGAGAATCAGGACGATGCTCAGCTGCCGCATGTCGGTCCTCCCTGGACGTAGCCGCGGCGACGCATTCAGGAGCCGTGTCGCCGTGTGCCGGAAGCGTGCTGGAGCGTGCTGAACACGTCGGCGAGACTGCGCTGCTGCAGGAGCTCAAGCCGTGGGATCGCGGCGGCGCGGTGGCGCGGTGCGAGCTGCAGATCGATGAGCGGACCGTTGGCGCGTGCCGGAATCACCTGACGACGCAGACGTTCGAACGTGAAGTTCAGCGGACTTTCGTGCACTGCCGAGCGCGGCTCGGCAGAGGGCTGGGCACGCGGCGGCACGCTCGGCAATCCGGCAACCGGCCCGCTGCGTGCCGGCGCCGGGGTGTCGGGCAGCGCGGCGCTCGGCGCCGGCGCAGGCGGTACGGCGGTGACCGGCGGCAGCCCGGGCTCGGGGGGTCTGAGCTTGCTGTCCGCCAGCTTCAGCTGCGCGGCGTGCGTCGGTGCGAATTCGCGGTACTGCAGATCGCCGAGCCGCTTGTCGCGGAGCAGCTGCTGGACATCGTCCGACGATTTACGGTCACTCATCTCAAACCCCGAAAGCCGATTCATGCGCGAAGCGCAGGCGGACCACACCCTCAGGCAGTGCACGGTCCTCGATTTCACGCACGTCGAGCCGCTCATCGGCTCCAAGCTGCATCATCCATTCCGCATAGAGGCCTTCGAGCAGGCCGGCCGACCATTCAGCTGCGGCTGTACCGAACCAGGCGGTCAGCGGTGCGGCGCCGTGCAGGAAGTCGACGGCGCCGGACACTTCCTCGATCTGCATCCAGCCCAGATCGAGACTGGCCAGCATGCGGCCGGCGAAACCTTCGAACTCGGCGAGCGTCTTGATGCTGCTGGCCGAGTGTTCACGCGCCAGCGCACGGCCGGTGCGATAGAGCAGGGCGCGCAGCTGCGGGGCCGGCACCTGTCCGGCGAGCTCGCCGCCCAGCGCGCGCAGCATCGCCACCGCCGCCGTGCTGCGCGGAAGCTGTTGCAGGTACGTCAGCGTCCTTTCGTCCACCCAAGCTCCAGAAGATCGCGCATATTTTTGATCTCGCGAGGATTTTCACCGTGAACCGGAAATCATGCAATTGGTAGTTTTGTCTACGGCCTTGCTGTCTTCGTGGATCACGGTGTTTGCTAGAGTGCAGGTCCTGCCCAAGGAAGGCCCTCGATGATCGTGTTCCGCCTGCTGAAAACCGCCTGCGCGCTGGGCGCCGTGCTGCTGATCGCGGCATGCGGGTCGCAGGACGATTCGATCGAAACGCCGATCGTGCGGCCGACCAGCGCGGCGCCGGCCGGCGTCTACGAAGGCACGCTGACGGATTCGCAATCGACCGAGAACGTCACGGCATTTCTCAACGGCGATTCGACGTTCATGCTGTTCAATGCCGATGGCAGCCTGATCGCCTCCGGCGTCTACGCCAAGACCGATCAGGCGCGTGGCCTGACCTGGACTGCACGCCTGTTCAGGGAAGTCACGATCCCCGGCACGCCGGACGATCCGAGCACCCCGGCAGACGAATCGACCGACCCGACCACCGGGCAGGCGATCACGTCGATCGTCGCCGGCGGCACCTACGATGAACAGTCCGCGATCCAGATGACCTTCACCGAACGCGACGCCAGCGGCGCCAGCCTCGATTCCGGCAGCCTTGCACTGTCCTACGACAGCGTTGCCTACGAATCGCGCTCCGATGTTTCGCTGATCCAGGGCAGCTGGGGGCTCAAGGATCAGTTCGGTACACCGACCACCAGCATCTCGATCGATGCCGGCGGCACGTTCTCCGGTGCCGACGAAGACGGCTGCAACTACAGCGGCGCGTTCAGCGTCATCGACCAGCACTACAACCTGTACGCCGTGCGTCTGCAGACGCAGTGCACCGGCAGCGCGACGACGGTCACGACCACAGGCCTGGCAACGCTCAAGAAAGCGGTGACCGGCTCGGCCACGCCGAGTCTGGTGTCGGTGTCGGCGTCGAGCAAGCTTGCGGTACTCTGGCAGCTGAAACCTCTCTAGCGCGTGGCTCTCGCCGGCGTGCTTCCCCTACAATGCGGGCCTCGCGCCCGTAGCTCAGCTGGATAGAGCATCGGCCTTCTAAGCCGAGGGTCACAGGTTCGACTCCTGTCGGGCGCGCCAATCAACGGACGACAGCATTGGCGCGTCGCCCGCCGCGCCAAGCTCGCGCGCTGTCGGTGCCGTGAGGTCATGACGCCGCCGGCAATCCGTCGCGCTTGCGTGCCGCCCGGTGCAGCGCTTCGGCGAAATTCGCGGCCGGCACATGGTCGGCATCCCGCCGGCGCAGGATGCCGAGTTCGACGAACGCGGGCTTGCCGCGCAGCGGCCGGTACTGCACGCCGCTGCGTTTGAGATTGCGCACGGACGCCGGGACCAGCGCAACACCCATGCCGGAGGACACGAGACCGATCACGGTCTGCATCTGGCGTGCGTGCTGGGTGATGCGCGGCGCGAAGCCGCTGGCGCGGCACTGGCTGATCGTCAGATCGTAGAGGCCGGGACCGATGTCGCGCGGCGGGACGATGAAACTTGCCTTCGACAGCGTGCGCAAATCAATGCCGCCGTCGCTTCGCGCGGTCGGGTAGCCGGTCGGTGCGGCGAGCACCAGCTCCTCGCGCAGCACGCTGCCGAATTCGAGGTCCGGCTCGTCGACCGGAGCCAGACCGATGCCGAGATCAAGGCGCGCGGCGCGCAGTTCGCGGATCTGTGCGTCGGTGGTCAGTTCGTGCAGTTCGACTTCGACACGCGGGAAGGCGGTGCGGAAGCTTTTCAGCGCCGGCGGCAGGATGCCGTAGTCGGCGATCGACACGAAGCCGATCGACAGCATGCCGGCATCGCCACGATCGGCCTGCAGGGTCCGCGTTCGCGCGTGCTCGAGCCGCGCCAGCGTCGCGCGAATCTCCTCGTAGTACACCGCGCCGGCGGTGGTCAGAGACACGCCGCGGTTGCCGCGCTCCAGCAGACGCACGCCGAGCTCGTCTTCCAGTTTCCTGAGCTGGGTCGACAACGGCGGCTGCGAGACATGCAGTCGTGCAGCGGCACGCGAGAAGCTGCCTTCCTCGGCAATGGCGACGAAGTAACGCAGCTGGCGCAGTTCCACTATTTGCTTTCCGAATATCAGGGATCGCGATTATGTATTGGTCCGTATACATGAATCCAATCAGAATGGCGCCCACTCCATGAACCGTCGCCAAGGAAGCTCCCGATGCCTGCCTACCGCTCCCGTACCAGCACTGCCGGCCGCAACATGGCTGGCGCCCGCGCGCTGTGGCGTGCCACCGGCATGAACGACGGGGACTTCGAAAAGCCGATCATCGCCGTTGCCAATTCGTTCACGCAGTTCGTGCCTGGGCATGTCCACCTCAAGGATCTCGGTCAGCTGGTCATCGAGGAAATCGAGAAGGCCGGTGGCGTCGGCAAGGAGTTCAATACCATCGCGGTCGACGACGGCATCGCGATGGGCCATGACGGCATGCTGTATTCGCTGCCGTCGCGCGACATCATTGCCGACAGCGTCGAGTACATGTGCAACGCGCACACGGCCGACGCGCTGGTCTGCATCTCGAACTGCGACAAGATCACGCCGGGCATGCTGATGGCGGCGCTGCGCCTGAACATCCCCGTGGTGTTTGTCTCCGGCGGGCCGATGGAAGCCGGCAAGACCAGGCTCGCGGACAAGGTGATTCCGCTCGATCTGGTCGATGCGATGGTGGCAGCGGCCGATGATTCGGTGTCGGATGCCGACGTCGCGCAGATCGAACGCTCGGCCTGTCCGACCTGCGGTTCGTGCTCCGGCATGTTCACCGCCAATTCGATGAACTGCCTGACCGAAGCGCTGGGCCTGTCGCTGCCGGGCAATGGCTCGCTGGTGGCGACGCACAGTGATCGCGAGCAGCTGTTCCGCAAGGCCGGCCGCACGATCGTCGAACTGGCCAGGCGTCACTACGTCGAAGACGACGCGCGCGCCCTGCCGCGCAATATCGCCAGCAAGGCGGCGTTCGAGAACGCGATGTCGCTCGATATCGCGATGGGCGGTTCGACCAACACCGTGCTGCATCTGCTGGCCGCGGCCCGCGAAGGCGAGATCGACTTCAACATCGGCGACATTGATCGCTTGTCACGCAAGGTGCCGAACCTTTGCAAGGTCGCGCCGTCCAGTCATTTCCATCTCGAGGACGTGCATCGCGCCGGCGGCGTGATGGCGATTCTCGGCGAACTGGATCGCGCCGGCCTGCTCGACAGCTCGGTGCCTACCGTGCACGCCCCGTCGCTGGCCGATGCACTGAAGCGCTGGGATATCGCGCAGTCGCAGGACACGGCGGTGCAGGAATTCTTCCGCGCCGGTCCAGCGGGCATCCGCACCACGAAGGCGTTCTCGCAAAGCTGCCGTTACGACGAGCTCGATACCGATCGAGAGAAAGGCTGCATCCGCAGCAAGGCCCACGCCTACAGCCAGGACGGTGGTCTGGCCGTGCTGTTCGGCAACCTCGCCGAGCGTGGCTGCATCGTCAAGACCGCCGGCGTCGACAAGAGCATTCTCGAATTCAGCGGACCGGCTGTCGTGCTGGAGAGCCAGGACGCCGCCGTCGACGCGATTCTCGGCGGCAAGGTCAAGGCCGGCGATGTGGTCGTGATTCGCTATGAGGGACCGCGCGGCGGACCCGGCATGCAGGAGATGCTGTACCCGACGAGCTATCTGAAATCGAAGGGACTCGGCAAGACCTGCGCGCTGATCACCGACGGTCGCTTTTCGGGCGGTACGGCGGGCTTGTCGATCGGGCACGTCTCGCCCGAGGCGGCGGAGGGCGGCAATATCGCGCTGGTCGAAAGCGGTGACACGATCTTCATCGACATTCCGAACCGCATCGTGCGCTTCGAGGTCGGCGATGCGGAACTCGAACGGCGCCGCGCCGCTCGGTCCGCGCAGGGGTGGAAGCCTGCGGCACCGCGTCCGCGCAAGGTCAGCGCAGCCTTGAAGGCCTATGCCAAGCTGGTGACCAGCGCCGACATGGGTGCGGTCCGCAATCTCGATCTGCTGGAAGATTGAACCCGCAGTATCGTGACCCGGTGATCGCCATGGCGTGCTGAACAAGGGGTGGACCATGGGTGCAGTACGGCGGGGTTATTTCGACAGCCGCGGTTTCCGCTTGTCCTATCTGGATTCCGCGCCGGGTGCGCGCGACCGGCCGGCGGTACTGCTGCTGCACGGCTTTCCCGATGAAGCCGGCATGTGGGTGGCGCAGATCGATGCGTTGCATGCTGCCGGCTTCCGCTGCATCGCGCCGGACACGATCGGCTGCGGCGAGTCGGCGGTCGGCGCGCAGCTGCACGACTATTCGGCCCGCCTCATCGTTGCCGATGCGCTGGCGTTGCTCGATCAACTCGGCATCGCGCAGGCACACATCGTCGGGCATGACTGGGGCGCGGTGCTGGCGTGGTACGCGGCGATCTACTACCCGCAGCGTGTCCTGCGGCTGGTCGTGCTGTCGGTCGGGCATCCGACGGCCTATGGCCGCGCCGGCCTCGCGCAGAAGATCAAGGGTTGGTATGTGCTGTTCTTCCTGCTCGCCGGCCTGTCGGAGCGTCTGCTGTCGGGCAACGGCCGGTTCAGCCTGCGCCGCGTGTTCGGGACGCACCCGCAGATGGACGCCGTGATGCAACGTCTGTCCGCACCGGGTCGCCTGACTGCGGCGCTGCGGATCTATCGTGCGAATTTCGTCGATGTACTGTTCCGCAGTCACCCCGCCGTGCCGGCATCGACGCTGGCGCTGTGGAGCGAGTGCGACGCCTTTCTCACCGAATCGCAGATGCTGGCGTCGGAATCGCGCGTGCGCGGCAAGTGGCGTTACCAGCGTCTGGGCGGCCGCCACTGGATTCCGCTGGAACAGCCGGCGCTGCTCAATGACCTGCTGCTCGCACATTTGCGCGAAGCCTGACGCAGATGGCGTTCGGTCCGGCGCTGATGCCGGTCGGGCGCGGCAAACCGCTCAGGCTGCCGCTTTGTCCGGGATGAAGCTCATCGCCCGTTCGGCCAGTGCGGTGATCGTCAGGCTCGGATTGACGCCGAGATTGGCGGCCAGCATGGAGCCGTCGACGACGTACAGGTTCCGGTAGTTGAAGACGCGATTCTGTGCATCGATCACGCCCTGTTCCGGTGTCGCGCCCATCGCGCAGCCGCCCATGCAATGCGCCGTCATCGGCACGTTGAACAGGATTTCCGTGATCGTGCTGAGGCCGATGCCGCCAGTCGCCTTCGCGGCCTTTTCAGTGAAGGCATTGGCTTCCGGAATGAAGGTCGGGATGCGCTTGCCGTGCGTGCTCAGGGTTTTTGCGAACGGCCAGTACCAGGGCCGCGTCCAGCGCATGTCGAGATGACCGTCGAGGGTCTGCATGACGAGGAAGATCACGCTTTCGCTCGACGCGCGATACGGCAGGATCGCCTTGAAGCCGCGCAGCGGGTGACGCAGCAGCAGGCCGAACATGGTCCACAGCCACACGAAAACGCGCGTGAAGCCGGGGCGGCCACCGGTCAGGATCGTAAACAGACCGGCCAGCAGGTTCGAGCCTTCGGGATAGCGCACGGCTTCGATGTGCGTGTGCTCGTCGATGTAGATGCCCGAGCCGATCGCGACGCCTTTCGACATGTCGTCGCCGGTGCCGGGATAGCGCACGCCGAGGATGGACTCGGCATTGGTGCGCACGCGCCTGCCGAGATCGTCGGAAATGTTCGGCAGCGAGCCGCCGGTCTTGAGCTTGAACAGCAGTTCCTGCGTGCCGAGCGAGGAGGCCGCGAAGACCACGTTGCGTGCCGTCACGCGCGAGCGTTTGCGAAAGAAGCGGGCGAACGTCGGCTCGGTGAGAATTTCGTAGCCGTCGCTGCCGTCGGCCTTGTCGTTCAGCGGCCGCACGTCGACGACGCGCGTTTCGGCCTGCACCGTCGTGCCGCGCTTCTCGGCGAGATACAGATAGTTCTGGTCCAGCGTGTTCTTGGCGCCGTGCCGGCAGCCGACCATGCAGCCGCCGCAGCCGAGGCAGGATTTGCGCGTCGGGCCTTCCCCGTCGAAATACGGGTCGGGATATTCGGTGCCCGGCGCGTCGCCGTCCTTGCCGAAGAACACGCCGACCCTGGTGTAGTAGAAGCTGTCGCCGACGCCGGTGGCATCGGCCATCTGCTTCAGTCGCGCATCGGCGGGGCCGGGCCGGCGGTTCTCGGTGACTCCGAGCATGCGCTGCGCGGTCGCGTAATGCCCGGGCATTTGCGCGTCCCAGTCGTCGAGTCCGGCCCAGTTGCCGTTGTGCCAGACCTTCTGCGGCGGGACCAGCAGGGTCTGCGCGTAGGTGATCGAACCGCCGCCGACGGCGTTGCCGTGCAGGATCATCACGTGCCGGAACAGGCGCAGGCTGAGAAAGCCGCGCAGGCCGAGAAACGGCCGCCACAGATAGTCGCGAATCCGCCAGTTGCTGCGCGGCAGATTGTCCTGCGTCCAGCGCCGCCCCTGTTCGAGCACGGCGACCTTGTAACCCTTTTCGCTGAGCCGGCACGCCGACACGCTGCCGCCGAAGCCCGAGCCGACGATCACGTAGTCGTAGTCGTGTTGCGTCATGTACGTCCCCGAATCAGGCCCGCTGCCCGAGCTGCGCATTGTTCAGGATGGCGCGAATTAATCAAACGACCACGACCGGCGCGGTCTGCAGCTCGTAGTCCTGCAGTTCCAGCCGGCTCGTCATGCGGCGGAAATTGAAGGTGTAGCCCGGCCAGTTGTTGGTGACCTTGCCGGACTTGTTGATGTACCACGAATCGCAGCCGGCCAGCCAGACGCTGCTCTGGATGCGCTTCTGGATTTTCTCGCTGTAGCGGCGCTGGCTTTCGGCGCGCACGTTCATGTACGACAGACTCCGCTCGCTCAGCGTGTGCAGGCATCGCATGACATAGCGGAACTGCGATTCCAGCATGAAGATGATCGAGCTGTGCGCAAGATTGGTGTTCGGACCGTAGAGGATGAACAGGTTCGGGAAGCCCGAGACGCAAGTGCCCTTGTAGGCTTCGGCGCCGTCCTTCCAGGCTTCGTTCAGATCCAGCCCGTCGATACCGGTGATCTTCATCGGCGTCAGGAATTCGGTGGCTGCGAAGCCGGTGCCGTAGATGATCGTATCGACCTGGTGGCGCGTGCCGTCGGCGGTCACCACGGCATCCGCCTCGATGCGTTCGATGCGATCGGTGACGACCTCGACGTTGTCCCGGTTGATTGCCGGGAACCAGTCGTTGGAAATCAGCAGGCGCTTGCAGCCGATCTTGTAGTCCGGCATCAGTTTTTGCCGCTTGACCGGATCCTTGATGTCGCGGCGCATGTTGCGGCGGCTCTGCCAGGCCCAGGCTTCAAGCAGTCCGCCGAAGCGCGTGAAGCCCAGCGCGCGCACCTCGTTTTTCCAGTAGATCGACGTGCGATAGACGCGATCGAACAGCGGCAGGGATTCGAACAGGCGCTGTTCGATGCGGGCGAACGGTCGATCGGCCTTCGGGATCACCCAGGCGCCGGAACGCTGGAACAGCGTCAGTTGCTTCACCTTCGGAGCGATCTGCGGGACGAACTGGATCGCACTGGCGCCGGTGCCGATCACCGCGACCGACTGGCCGTCGAGCCCGGCGTCATGCTCCCAGCGCGCCGAGTGAAAGGCGCGTCCCTTGAAGGTCTCGATGCCCGGTATCTTCGGGTAGGCGGGCTGGTTGAGCTGGCCGACCGCGCTGACCAGCACCTGCGCCTGCAGCACCTCGCCGCTGCGCGTGGTGATGGTCCACAGTCCGGCATCCTTGTCGAAGGCCGCCGATGCGACTTCCTGCTGGTAGCGGATGTGCGCGTGCAGGCCGTACTTGCTTGCACAGTCTTCCATGTAGTCGCGAATTTCCGCCTGCAGTCCGAACTTGCGTGTCCAGTCGTGCTTGGGCTCGAACGAATACGAATACAGATGCGACTGCACGTCGCAGGCGGCACCCGGATAGGTGTTGTCGCGCCAGGTGCCACCGAGGCGGTCGGCCTTTTCCAGCACGACGAAGCTGTCGATGCCCGCCTTCTTGAGCTGGATCGCCATGCCGAGCCCGCCAAAGCCGGAGCCGATGATCACGACCCTGGGGTTGCTGCGCGGCGCTGACGTGTTCTGCGTATTCATGCGTTCTCCTGCGTTCACTGCTTATCCGAATGACGATGATTCTGAGCGCATGTGCGGCGGTGTGACATGACAGCGGCGGACAAAAAATCGATAATCAAGGCCACAACCGCCCGCGAGGCTCGCTGTGCCGCGATGGAGTTTCCAGCGTAACGTCACCAGCATGCGCCTGATGGCCGATCTCGCCGTCAAGCACGGCCTGACCCTGGGCGCGGTGCTGGCCGGCACCGACCTCGATGCGCGGCAGCTCGGCGATCCCGAGTATCTGGTCAGTGGCGAGCAGGAATTGCAGCTGATCCGCAATCTGGTGAACGGTCTCGGCGATCCGCCGGGCCTCGGCATCGAGGCCGGGCAGTGCTACCACTTCACGGCATTCGGCGTGCTCGGCTTTGCGATCATCAGCAGCCCGACGCCGCGCGCCGCGCTCGACGTGGCCTTGCAGTATTTCGATCTGACGTTCGCGTTCACCCGCTTCAAGGTCGAGGATCACGGCACGCAGACGCGCGTCATCGTCGACGACGACGGCGTGCCGGACGATGTGCGCGCGTTTCTCGTGGCCCGCGATTTCAGTTGTTTCGTCACTGTGATGCGCGATCTGTTCGCGTTCGAGCCGGCGCTCGGCGCCTTGCAGTTCGCGTTTGCAGCGCCGTCCGACATCGGCGAGTACGCGCGCTTTTTCCGGGTGCGTCCGCAATTCTCGACGCCGCACACGATGGCGGTGCTCGATCGCGCGTTGTTCGAGCAGCGCATGCCGCTGGCCAACGAGCTTGCATTGCACGCGGCGCGGGAGCAGTGCCGCAAGCTGCTAGACGGACGGCGCGCTCGCAGTGGACTGGCGTCGAAAGTTCGCGAACTGCTGGCCGCCCGCGCGGCCGATATGCCGGACATGGACGTTGCGGCGCGCGAGCTGTGCCTGACGGCGCGCACGCTGCGCCGGCGCCTGCTCGAAGAGGAGACAACCTTCGCCGAGCTGCGCGATGAAGTGCGCCAGACCCTCGCCGAAGAATTCCTCGGCGGGCCGCGCATGTCGATCGAGCAGATCGCCGCGCGCCTCGGCTATGCCGAGGCAACCAGCTTCATCAATGCGTTCCGGCGCTGGTCGGGCCACACGCCGCATGCGTTCCGGCTGTCGCGGCGATCCGCCTGAGCAACGCCCGCGCGCATGGCAGCGCCGGATGCGGCCGTTCGGTGTCGCAAGGCCGGGCTCAGTCGCTGAAGTCGGAGCCGGCGCCGATCACGTCTTCGGCATAGAGATTGATGCGGCCGATGATGTCGTAGCGGTCCTGTTCGCTGAGCGGCAGATCGGCCAGGGTATCGAACAGGCAGCCGACGAAACGCTGGAAGTGCGGGCGCGAGATGCCCAACTGCTGATGCGCATGAGCGATCACGCGCCCCTTGTACGGGGTCGGCCCGCCGAGCGCGGCCGAGAAGAATTCGATCTGCATGCGCCGCAGGCGATCGATCGGCACGTGCAGGAAGAACGGCGCCAGCGTGCGATCGGCCAGTACGCGCTCGTAGAAACGGACAACCAGTGCGGCGATGCCCTCGTGGCCGCCGATCACCTCGAACAGGCTGCCGCTGCGCTGGGGGACGGGCATGACGATCTCCGGTGCGGGTGCGTCTGCCGAGCATGCCGCTTGCAGCCACTCGTCGCCTTGATCCGGGTCAATGCCGACGGCGTCGGCGAAACGTTCCAGATTCCCGGTGATCGCCGGATGATGGAGATATTCGCGCTCCGGCGGACGCGGCCTTGTCGCACGCTGGCAAGAATCCTGTCACCACCCGCGCGCACACGGGCATCCGGCTCACGGATCGTCGGGTGAGTCGAAGATCGTCTCGAGCGGGCGTTCGAAGAGGCGCGCAATCTTCAGCGCCAGAGGCAGGCTGGGATCGTACTTTTCCGTTTCGATGGCGTTGATGGTCTGACGCGAGACGCCGAGGGCCTTGGCGAGATCGGCCTGCGACCATTGCCGTGAAGCGCGGAGATTCCGCAGTCGATTCTTCACACGAATTTTCGACCGATCCACCACACGCCGAGCGACCACGCGATGACGAAAACCGGCGTGGCCAGCAGTGACCAGTCGACGCTAGGCAGACCGGTCCTCTCCATGAAGCTCCATCCGGCGATGGCCGTGATCAGGAGAACGCCGGCCGTTGCCGCTGCCTCGAGATGAATCCGGCGTTCGAGTTCGTCGAGCCGGGCAATCGAGCGCACCAGCACGAACACGAGCCCGATCACGGCGAGCATCTGGCTGGTCGCGAGCAATCGCGTGGTGTCGGGCCACTGGCCGTATTGGCGCTGCAGCAGCGCGCTGGCGACAAGCCAGATCGCAACGCCGACGGACGTCGGCAAGGCCTTTCCATCGAAACAACGAAATGGGCGCACCTTGTTCATCATCAGCCTCCGGGCAGTTCGGGAGTGAGTGCGCGGAGAGTAAAGCAAGCTTTACATATATGTCAAGCATGGTTTACACATCATGAACTGCCTGCCGTGATGACGAACGCGGGGTTCAGGCGATCTTGGCGACGATGTCGTGCAGCACCTCGCCGGCACGCACCAGACGGTCGGCGGCGTTCGACATGTGTCGGTAGATTTCGCGGCGCTTGAGGATGTCGACGACGAAGCCCAGCGCTGCCGCAATCGCCGGGCTCTGATCGTCCGGCAATGGCTGCAGCAGCACGTTCAGCGACGCTGCCTCCGGATTGTCGGCACCGGTCTGCGTGCGCCGGTAGTGACTGGCGTCGAACAGTTCGGCGACCGCGGCGCGATAGCTGTTCTCGACCTCGCGTTCGGTGGCGCGGGCATTGTCGGCGTGCGCCTCGGCCGCGAGCGGTTGCTTCTCGAGCTGGTCGAAGCCGCGCTGCAGTTCGGCGACGCCGGCAGCGAGCTGGCGCGCCATGCCCAGCGTGTGGCGATCCGGCCTGACCGCCAGCAGCTGCATTTCGCGCACCGTCGTGCGTGCGTAGTTGAGAATCTCGGCGAGCGCCGCGATCGACTGGTAGATGTCCTCGCGGTCGATCGGTGTCGAGAAGGCCTGATGCAGCGTCGCCATGTTTTCGTTCTTCAGGGCCTCACCGCGTCGCTCGAGCTCGGCGACGCGGTCGGCGTGTGGATCGCGCCCGGTTTCCATGTACGAAACCAGCTCGTCGATGCCGCCGGCGGCCATCTCGCACTGCCGGCAAAGGCGTGCATAGAAGTTCGGCACCGGCGGCAGGATCTGATTGCGCAGGCGTTTCCAGAGGGTGGGCGTGTCGGTGTCCATGATGAAGCTCCGCATTCACAAGTCGTGCGCGATCAGGACGCGGATCAGCCGGCACAGTCCGGCCCCGGCGAGCGCGGCGCCGGGCAGGGTCAGCAGCCAGGTGGCGAGAATCTCGCGCGCCTTCATCCAGTGCACGGCGCGCGGCCGTTCGGAGGCGCCGACACCCATGATTGCGCCGCTGACGACATGCGTGGTCGAGACCGGGCCACCGAAAGCCGAGGCGCCGAGAATCACCGCCGACGATGCCAGTTGGGCGTCGAAGCCATGCAGCGGACGCAGGCGGTAGATGCCGAAGCCGACGGTACGGACGATGCGCCAGCCGCCGATCAGGGTGCCGCCGGTCATCGCCAGCGAACTCAGGGCGATCGCCCACAGTGGCACCTGGAGCTGCGTGTGCAGGCCGGCGAGCACCAGCAGCAGCGCGATCACACCCATGCCTTTCTGGCCGTCATTGGTGCCGTGCGAAAACGCCAGCGCCGATGCCGTCAGCCACTGCAGGTGACGCAGCGTGTCGTTGACCGCCGGGCGCGCGCGACGCAACAGCAAGCCTGCGAAGCGGTGCAGGCCGTAGCCGGCTGCCAGACCGATCAGCGGCGAGACCAGCAGCGACACCATCAGCTTGCTGACGCCGGCCAGCTGGCCGTGCCAGAGCGCGGTCCAGCCCCAGTGCACGTCCTGCGCGCCGGCGCTGACGAGCACCGCACCAACCAGACCGCCGACCAGCGCATGCGAGGATGACGACGGAATCGCCAGCCGCCAGGTCAGCAGGTTCCAGGCAATCGCGCCGAGCAGGCCGCTGAGCACGATGCCGAGCGCGACGGCGCGACTCTGGTTGTCGAGATCGACGAAACCGCCGATGGTGTCGGCGACGGCCGTGCCGCCGAGCACCGGACCGACGAACGTGAAGACGCCGACCAGGCAGACGGCCTGCCCCGGCGTCATCGCCCGCGATGCGATCAGCGTGCCGAGCATGTTCGAGGCGTCGTGAAAGCCGTTGGTGAAATCGAAGGCCAGCACGGCGACGACGCCGGCCAGCATCAGCACGGTGACGGCGTCGAGTGCCGGCATGGTGCCTAGGGCCTGTTAACGCTATGGACGATCGCTGCGTTGCTGCCAGCAATCACGCCAGGCAAGGCAGGAGCCGCAGGGCTTGGTGGCGCCAAGCGCAAGGCTCGTAACGCCGCATGGCGCGATTGCTGGCGCAACCCGAATGGGGCGGGGCCGTTTTGGCGCAGGGCGGCGTTGCCAGCCGCTTGCCTGGCGCCACCAGGCGGCGCGGCTGGCGCCTTGCCCTGCGCCAAAACGACCTCCGCCGCAGCGATTGCCATAGCGTTAACAGGCCCTAGTCGTGCGCCAGCCAGGCCTTCGCTTCGTCCAGCTGGTCGCCGCGGAACAGCTGGACCGGGCAGGGGATCGCGAATGCGAACGCCGCCACCGCCGACCGCAGCCAGCGCACATCGGAGACGATGGCTGCCTTGCGCCAGTGCGTCAGGTGATGGAAGCCGAGCTTGGCGTCTTCCCACATGGCGCCGGCACTGTAGCCCTTGAATGAGGGCGCGGTGACGAACAGCAGGCGCAACTTGGTGTGCTTTGCGAGCGACGCCTCGACGGCGGGGATCAGCACCTGCCGGTAGTCATCGGCGTCGACGTGGCCGGACGCGCTGACGCCGAGCACGTCGTCCGGCAGTCCTGGAATGAGATCGATCATGTCTGTGCTCCTTATGCTTGGCAATCGCGCCGTGCGCGCCTGTCCGGCGCGCGGCGACCTTGCCACAGCATGCGCGCAGGAACGGCCGCCGGCATTGATGCCGGTCAAGCGGGGCCGTGCTTCAGGGACAGACGCCCGGTACGCCGTCGACCGCGAAGCTGCGGCTGATGGCCTCGTAAGGCTGCGCCGGCGCGCTCGAGGAGGTGCGCGAAACGCCTTCGTGGCGGATGCGGTAGGTGCCGGCCGGCGTGTTGCGCGGAATCGTCCACAGCGCTTCGGCGGTCGAGGTGCTGACGCGATTCAGTTCGGTATCGATCAGGTTCGAGCTGGAGTTCCAGACGAAGCGCAGCTGCGGGTCGCGATCGGTGGCGACGACATCCCAGCCGCCGTCGGCGTTCTGGCGCTCGACGTAGAGATACGACGCCATGGTCTTCAGATCGTTGCCCGGATAACCGGCGACGAAACTGACATCGACCAGATCACCCTGCGTGTAAGCGGGCTGCGCGTCGCTGACGACGCTGCCGAAATTGGCCGGCGGATCGATGCTGACCGGCGCGTCGGCGCCGATGGCCAGATCAGCGGCCGCCACGCCTTGCGGCGCGGGTTCGCCGGCCGCTATCGTCAGCGCCAGCTTGCGCGCTTCCTGCTGGGTGGCGGCCAGCTGCCAGGGGCCGGCGTAGGTCGAGGCACCTTCATACATCTGCGCCGAGTATTCCTCGCGCGTCGCCATGTAGTGCAGATAGTCGTTGGACAGTCCGGCGATGACGACGGTGTCGACGCCGACCGGTGCCAGCGCGTCGAGCACGGTCTTGCGCAGGCGGCGGCCGGCCATGGTCGTCACTTCGAAGGGCACACCGAGCACGGCGAGATTGCCGATGCGGAAGATCTGGAACGGCACCGGATCGGTTTCCGATGCAAGGAAGATCGGCTTTTCGTTCTGGCAGCCGTAGGACGGTTCCAGCGTCTGCAGGCACAGCACCGGCGTGACCGCGGCGGTCACGGCGACGCCGCTGAGCGGCACTTTCACCGGCATGTCGTTCTGCTCGACGGTCAGATAGCCGGTGCCGTTGAACAGGCCGTTGTAGCCGCTGCGGATGTCGGTCTTGTATTCGGACGGTGCGTCGTTGACGCAGGTGAAGCCGGCCGCGCCGGGGCCGGGACCGTTGACGCCACCGACCGCGAAGCCGAATCCCAGCGCCGTCTTGCAGGTGGTCTTGTCGCCCGCGTAGAGCGCGTCCGGCGAGCCCGGCGCCTGCAGGCCGGCCAGCACGACCGGATCGGTGACCGCGTCGTCGCTGAAGTCGGCATAGAAGAATCGATAATCGATCGGGCCGCTCAGCGCAGCGCCCTGGCCGAATTCGCGCAGCGCCTGGGCGAGCTGCTTGCTGCCGTTGATCGCCGTCGCCTGCGGCTGGCCGTACTGATAGCCCGGCTGCTCGAACTCGTAAGGCTCGTCGGTGCCGCCGCGTGCGAAGTAGGGCACACCCTGGCCGGGTCCGTTGCCGCCTTCGGCATCGGCGTCGAACACGAACAGATCGGGAATCGTGTCGCCCTCGTCGGTCTGCGCGAAGGCGGCGACGAAGTTGTCGGCGCCGGACGGTGTGCCGCCGCTGTCCGCTGCGTACTGCGTGTGCATGAGCTTTTCGAAGCCGAGCGAGGCCCAGCCCTTGTTGTCGGACGAGATCAGCAGATCGTGATTGCCCATCGAGGTCGGATGCACCGCAAACCAGTTCAGCACGCCGACTGCGCTGCCGTCGTCGCGCACCAGCGTCAGCTGCACGAAACGCTTGTCGACATTGACTTCGTGACCGTCGTCATCGATGTACTGGGCACGCTCGGAGAGGGCGTCCTGCGCATAGGCCGGCGGCGAGCGGTTGACGTTGGCGTTGAGCAGCTCGCTCACCGACAGGCGGATGCGTGCCGGCTGCGGATGCGCTTCGAGATTCGCGTGCGCGCGGCGGATGGCTTCGACGATGCCGCCGACGATGGCGTGGAAGTTGTCGCTGTCGAAGGCGGCATCGCTGAAGATCAGGCTCTCGACCCATTCGACCGGATCGTTGACGGCTTCCGGCAGCGTCGACGACAGGTCCGGCAGTTCCGGCACGCCGAAACCGCCCGGTGCGGTATGCGTGTGCGTGGCCGAGATCATCACGTTGTCGGCGTTGTAGAGGCCGCCGAGCGTGTCGTCGGCGGCCAGTGCCTTCAGCACCTCCTGATGCACGATCGCCGACATTGCGCCGAGGTCGATCGACACGAACACCACGCGCTTGCCGTTGCACGGCGATTCGATGTCGAAGGCGCGCGCATACAGGCGCGTGTCGATGCCTTTCGGCACCTGCGGCGGCACGACCATGCCGAACATGTCGCCGTGACCGGTCGGATTGCCGCCGATCGGCCCGGTGGTGTCGTAGAGGCCGCTGCCGAAGCGGAACTGCTGATTGCCGCGACAGGCGGCTTCGAGCGGCTGTCCGGCACTGGCGATCGGCAGCTCGATCGCACTCGGCGCGTCCGGCTGGTGGCTGTTGGTGTAGATGGTGCCGGCGATCGTCAGCGTTTTCGTCGTGCCGACCTGCAGCGCCGGACTGTCGAGTATGCATTCGGCGGCCTGCGGGTCCGGCGTCTTGGCCGCGCCGGCGCCATTCGCGGTGCCGGTGACGCTGCTCCGGCCGCAGGCGGCGAGCAGCAGGCCGAGCAGCGGTGGCACAAGCCTGCGCGCGACGGTGATACGGATCAAGGCAGGCTCCCGGCATTGGCTCTACCGGCGATTCTACGCAGCCCGGCGCGACTGGTGACGATAGGAAAAGAACCCCATCGGCTGTCTCATGCCGGTGGCCCGTGCGGTGCTACGCCACGGCTCGCGCTGCCGTATTGCCCGAGATTGACGTCGCGCCAGACGAGCATGGCGCCATACTGTCGCGACGCCGGTTCGCCGAAGCCGGCGTCGCCCTGCCAGTCGGGAAGATTGCGGAACGTCCCGAACAGTAGGTCCCAGAGCGGAAAATCGGCGTAGTTGAAGTTCTGCACGCCCCGTTCGTGATGCAGGCAGTGCGATTCCGGTCGCTGTATCCAATAGCCGAGCCAGACCGGCGTGCGCACGTTCCAGTGCTGGAAGATGCTGTAGAACGCCGCGACATAGCCGACGGCGGCGGCTGCCACCGGCTGCAGGCCGAGGATCAGCGTCGTAACGGTCGTCGAAATCGTCACGAAGACCACCATCTCGAGCGGATGGAAGATGGCCGAGCCGGCGATGTCGACGCGATCAGCGCTATGGTGCATCTGGTGGAACCCGCGCCAGAGCCAGTCGACGCGATGCACATTGCGATGCCACAGGTAATTGCAGAACGACAGCACGATCCAGCCGACGACGATGCCGGCACCGATGCCGAGGTCGCTGCCGTCGATCAGGCGATGTGTGGTCATCCAGGGTGTCGGCAGCAGCAGCGGGACGAAACTGCTGGCGGCCGCCAGCAGGAACAGAAAGCCGATGCCGAGCCAGCGCCAGCCGCGCCGCGGTGGAAAGGCGCGTGCCGGCCAGCGTGCTTCGGCGGCGAGCATGACGAAGAAGGTGACCGGAATCAGCAAACCGAAAAGATCGACGGCGTCCATGGCAATTGCCCCAGCGTTTGCCTTATGGTGTAAGGCACGCACAGTCTAGACTTACGGTGTAAGTTGTCAAGGAGAAGACCATGAAGGCAAGCCCGGCGCCCGGGCGGCGCCGAACCCGGCGCGCATCCTTGAGCCGCGAGCGCATCGAGCAGGCGGCGCTGGCGCTGATCGACGACGAGGGACTCGACGGCTTCAGCACCCGCAAGCTTGGCCAGCGGCTCGGCTGCGAAGCGATGAGCATCTATCACCACTATCCGAGCAAGGCGCATTTGTTCGATGCGCTGGTCGATCGCATCGTCGGCATGGCCGAAATTCCCGCGCAGGGGCTCGATCCGATCGAACGCATTGCCGCACTGGCGCGCGGCTGGCGGGCGATGGCGCTGCGCCATCCGCGCTTCTATCCGCTGCTGTCCGTGCATCGCATGAATTCGGCGATCGGCGTCGGCTATCTCGAAGCGGTGCTGCGGGCATTCGACGATGCCGGGCTCGACCGCGAGACGGCGGCCCGCATGTTTCGCGTCATGGGCTACTTCCTCGCCGGTGCTGCACTCGACGAGATCAGCGGCTACGCCAAGGGCCCGTCGTCGATGGAACCGGTCAGCGATACGCAGCTGGCGCGCGACTTCCCGCATATCGCGAGCGCCGGTGCTTTCTTTTCGCCGGCGAATTTCGACAAGACCTTCGAATTCGGTCTTCGGCTTTTTCTCGATCAGCTGCGCCTGCGCCTGCCGTCGCCTGCTAAGGGCAGGGTGCCGGCACGCCGTCGATCGTGAACGGGCGGCTGATGCCTTCGTAAGGCGTCGGCGCGGCGTTCGCCGAACTGCGCGAGACACCGTCGTGACGGATGCGGTAGCTGCCGCTCGGCGTATTGGCGGGAATCTTCCAGATCGCTTCGGCGGTCGACGAACTCGAAACGTGCAGCAGGGTCGACACCAGATTCGGTTTGCCGTGCCAGACGAACAGCAGTTCCGGGTCCTTGTCGGTCGCCACCACGTCCCAGCCGCCTCGCGCGTTCTGGCGTTCGACATAGAGGTACGACGACATCGTCTTCAGATCGTTGCCGGGATAGCCCGCGACGAAGCTGACATCGACCGTGTCGCCCTGCGTGTAGGACGCCTGCGCGTCACTGACGACGCTGCCGAAGGCGGCGTTGCCGTCGATGGTGATCGGTGACGGATCACCGAGCGCGAGCGTGTCCGGCGTGACGCCCTGCGGCGCCGGTTCGCCCTGCGCCATGCTCAGTGCCAGCTTGCGCGATTCCTGCTGCGCGGCGGCGAGCTGCCAGGGCCCGAAGTAGGTCGACGCGCCCTCGTACAGCTGTGCGCTGTATTCCTCGCGCGTCGCCATGTAGTCGAGATAGGCATTGGCCAGGCCGGCGATGACGACGGTGTCGACACCGACCGGCGACAGCGCGTCGAGTACGGTCTTGCGCAGGCGCCGTGCCGCCATCGTCGTCACTTCCCACGGCACGCCGAGGATCGCCAGATTGCCGATGCGGAAGATCTGGAACGGTGCCGGGGTCACGGTCGCCGGCGCCAGCGGCGGCTTCTCGTCCTGACAGCTGTTGTCCGGCAGCTGCGCTTCGGTCGTGCACAGCAGCGGTGAAATCACGTCGAACGCGAGTACGCCGGGGAACGGTACTTTCAGCGGCGGCGCCGCATCGAGATCGGCGACCACCGACTGTGTGCCGTTGTAGATGCCGTTGTAGTGATGACGCAGCGCGTCCTGGTACGGCACCGGTGCATCGTTCCTGCAGACATAGCCGGCGGCACCGAGATCGGGCGCGTTGGCGCCACCCGCGAGTTTGCTGAGGCCGACGGCGCCGGCACAGGTCGTCTTCGGATCGTCGGCATAGAGCGCGGTCGGCAGGTCGGCGTAGGCGAGCTGGTCGGCGATCACGGGATCGTCGATCGTCTCCGCCGTCATGTCGACGTAGAAGAAACGGTAGTCGACCGGGCCGCTGAGCTTGCTGCCGGCGCCGAACTGCCTGAGTGCCTGCGCGAGCTGCTTGGTGCCGTTCAGTGCCGTCGCCTTCGGCATGCCCAGCGCGTAACCGGGCTGGTCGAAGTCGTAGGGATCGTCGGTGCCGTGACGGAAGCGGTAGGGCACGCCCTGGCCCGGGCCGTCGTTGCCGTCGAGATCCTTGTCGAACACGAACAGGTCGGGAATCGTGTTGCCCTCGTCGGTCTGTGCGAAAGCGGCGACGAAGTTGTCGGCGCCGTCCGCTGTCGTGCCGTCATCCGGGACGTAGCGTGTGCCCATCATCCGTTCGAAGCCCAGTCCGGCCCAGCCCTTGGTGTCCGACGAAATCAGCAGGTCGTGATTGCCCATCGCGGTCGGGTGCACGCCGAACCAGTTGATGACGCCGGCCGCACTGCCGTTGGCGCGAATCAGGCTGAGCTGCAGAAAGCGCTTGTCGACGTCCACTTCGTAGCCGTTGTCGTCGAGGTACTGCGCGCGCTCGGCCGGCGAGTTCTGTGCGTAGGCCGGCGGGTCGCGGCTGCGATTGGCATTGAGCAGTTCGCCGACCGACAGGCGGATCGGGGCGCTGTCCGCATGCGCTTCGAGATTGGCGTGCGCACGGCGTATCGCCTGCACGATGCCGTCGACCATCACCTTGAAGTTGTCGGCGTCGAACGGACTGGTGCTGAGCACCAGCGACTGCGCGTAGTTGTAGGTGTCGACGATCGCCTGCGGAGTGCCGGCCGGCAGGTTCGGCAGCACCGTTTCGTCGCCGAAGCCGCCGGGCGCGGAATGCGTGTGGATCGCCGAGATCATGACGTTGTCCGGGCCGTAATACGGGCTCAGCAGCGGATCGGCGGCAATCGCCTTCAGCACCTCCTGGCGTTCGAGTGCGGTCGTGAACGCGTGATCGTCGGAGACGAACATCACGCGCTTGCCGTTGCACGGCGATTCGATCGCGAAAGCGCGCGCATACAGGCGGGTGTGAATGCCGTTCTGCGCCTGCGGCGGCAGCACCATGCCGGCCAGATCGGCGTGGCCGGCGGCATCGCCACCGATCGGGCCGGTGACATCGTAGAGGCCGCTGCCGAATCGATAGCCCGCGCTGCCGTGGCAGGCACCGGCGGGCTGCGGACCGGGATTCGCGATCGGCGTCTCGAGCGGGCTCGGCGCATCCGGCTGGTGCGAATTCGTGTAGGTCACGCCATCGACGACCAGCGCGTTCGTGCTGCCGACAGCGAGCGCCGGGCTTTTCAGCACGCATTGCGCCGCTGGCGGCAGGCGCGTCTGCGCATCGCCATCGGGCGCCGTCGAGTGTCCGCAGGCCGCGAGCAGGGTGCAGCCGAGCAGTGCGGACAGCCGGACCGCAAGCCGACCAGTGCGAGTCATGTGACGTTCTCCGGCAACGCGAAGCAGGCCGTGCCGCGACGCGACCGACCGTCCCGCGACTCTAGAGGGTGCGTGGTGGGTCTGTGAATGACAGCTGACGCCACGGGGTCATGTCTGCCATCGCCGGCTCGCGGCAGCGCTCATCTGCGGAAAGACCGGTTCGGTGAGGTGATGCGTCGTTGCCGCGCTTTCAGCTCGCCTGACAGTACGGCCCGCGATGCGCCCGCTCGATTCGCGCGCAGGCGGTCTCGCGTGCCATCGTGAACGTACGCGACCGGAAGCCCATGTGCGACAGGTCCTGCCAGATGACATCGCCGGCGTCGGCCGTGCCGTCCAGATAGTCGTAGCGCGCGCGCAGCTCCAGCTGGCGCGGGTAATGGCTGGGGCGCTGCTGACGGAGCAGTTCGGTCGCGCTGTCCCGGGCTGCGGCGGCCGCGACGGCATCGCCGTCGGCTTGCGCGATTTCCCACAACAACAGCTGCGAGCGCAACAGATACCAGCGCGCATCGGCGGTCGTTTCCCGATCCTGCCAGAGCGCCAGTGCCGCATGGGCCAGCGAGCTGGCGCGCGCGCGCTTGTGATCGAAACGCAGGGCGTGTTCGGCGGCATCGGCGAGCACGTCGGAGTAACGGGCCCGCCAGGCCTGACGGCTGGGGTCGGCCGTGCTCAGCACTTCCTGCAGGGCGACACTTTGGTCCAGGAGTTGTCGTGCAGCCACGAAATCGCCGCGCTGCACCCGCAACTCGTACTGCAGTGACAGAAACAGCGACACCTGTTCCTTGGCGGCGACGTTGGCCGGGTCGCGGCGGGACACGTCCTGCGCGATCCGACCGCATTCCGAGCTCAGATGTTCGGCGCTGCCGAACTCGCCCCGCAAGCGGCTCAGGTTGGCGGCCATGCACAGATTGTTGGCGAGGCTTTGCCGGCGATCGACGTCCTGCGTGTCGCGGCTGACGAGTCTGCGTTCCACCTCGATGACCTGTTCGGCGTGCGTCTCGGCTTCCTGCAGGCGTCCGAGATTGCCCAGCAGGCGCGCCATGAAACCGTGGTCGGTTGCCAGACCGGCCGCGAAGTCGTCGCGCTCAGGATAGCGGGCCACGAGCTTGAGATCGCCGGCGACCGCCTTCTCGATGTGCGGCAGGGCCGCTTCGAGGTTGCCGCGCGCGCGCTCGAGAACCGCGAAGTTGTTTTCGACGGCGGTGTCTTCGTAGAGCCACTCGGCGTTGTCCGGCTCGAGAACCAGCAGCTGATCGACGAGCACCCGGTAGCGCCGGAATCTGGACGCTGCGAGCTCGACTTCACCGGCCTGCTGGGCGGCAACACCGGCCCAGGAACAGGCGTCCGCGAGGTTGTAGATATAGCGCGGATCGCGGGGGTGTCGGCTGAGCAGCTGATTGTCGATTTCGAGGACCTGATCGAACAGCTTGAGGGCTGCCGGCAGCTGGCCCTGGCTGCCGCGGATATCGGCAATCTGCTTGAGCGCGAGTGCCTGTGCCTTCAGCGAGGCGTCCGGTTGAGCGGCCGAATCGAGCGTCGCGAAATAGGCCAGCGCCTTGTCGCCGACGGCGTCCAGCACATCGAGACGGCCGACGGTCTGCAGCCGGTCGCGCAGGTCGCCGAGCATGAAGTTGATCAGATCATCGGCCTGTTCGCGACGCTGTCGCGCATCGTTGCGCGCGTGATAGGCGCTGATTGCCAGAACCAGGGTGACGCCGGCGATCGCCAGGGACAGGCCGACCGCCGCCGCCATCAGGCGAATGCGTCGGGTCTGGTCGCGTTGCCGGAGTTCGCCGAAGCCGACGCCGAGCACACCTGCGGCGAGCTTGAGAAAGCCGTCGACCTTGCCATCGCGGGTGTGACGGGCGTCCGCGGCGAGTGGCTCGGGCAGGGCGGCGCCGTGCTCGTCGCGCAGCAAGGCCGGCGGCAGACATTCGCGCGCGGGGTTCCGGGCACCGGGCTCGCCGTCGACGATCAGCGCGAACACGCGCGCCTCGCGACCCAATGTCCGGAAATACCGGATTTCCTGATTGACCCAGGCCGAGGCTGCCGCGTGCGGGCTGCAGATGACGATCAGCACTTCCGACTGCTGCAGGGCGGTCTGCAGGGTGTCGCTGAGGTGACTGGCCGCCGAGAGCTCGTTCTGATCGCGAAAGCAGCGGCCGATACGCCTGGGTACCTGTCCATGCAGGCCGGGTTTGCCGACCAGCCGTGCCGGCGTGCGGTAGCTTTCGAGTCGACGTTGCAGCCACTTGCCCCAGGCTTCGTCCGCGTGGCTGTAGCTGATGAACGCCCGATATTTGAATGCTTCGTCCGCCACTCGATCCCGCCCGTCGCACGAAGCCCAGCTTACGCTGCCGGGCCGAGTTCGGAAAAGTGATGCGATGAAGCCGGCGACGCCCGCTATACTTCACGCTCAGGAGATGGCATTCCTCCTCGAACCGCCCGGTCCGGGCTGATGATGCCTACAGCGCCTTGACGATACGGGCCCGTAGGTGAGTGCCAGCCTCGACCCGTATCCAGGCAGTCCAGACCTGGAGATCATGGATGACGGCTTTCGGTTTGCTCGCGGTGGGGACGGGTGCGGCGCTCGGTGCATGGTTGCGCTGGCTGCTTGGCCTGCTGCTCAATTCGCTGTTTCCCAGCGTTCCACCCGGCACGCTCGCCGCGAATCTGGTCGGCGGCTACGTGATCGGTCTGGCGATCGCCTTCTTTTCGCAGGCGCCGGGGCTTTCGCCGGAATGGCGCCTGCTGATCGTCACCGGCTTCTGCGGCGGCCTCACCACCTTTTCGACCTTCTCTGCGGAGATCGCCGTGCTGTTTCAGCAGGGGCGCTTCGCGGTCATGGCCGGCGCGATCATCATGCATGTCGGCGGTTCCCTGCTCATGACGCTCGCCGGCATGGCCACATTGCAGATGCTCAGTCAGCGCTGAAAAAGGGGAATTTTCATGAACGGATACCGGATCAGCTTGTTCATGCAGCAGGATCAGCGGCACGCGCATCAGCCGCTCGCCGACTGGCTGGTGCAGCTGGCCAGGGAGCTGGGCTTTCGCGGCGCAACGGTGTTCGCGGCCAGCGAGGGTTTCGGGCACGCCGGGCGAGTGCATTCGGCACACTTCTTCGAGCTCGGAGATCAGTCGATCGAAGTCGTGATGGCAGTCACCGAGGCGCAATCGAAACAGCTGTTCGAACGTCTCGCTCTCGAGCAGCTGAAGCTTTTCTATGTCTGCGCACCAGTCGAGTTCGGCGTGACCGGCGAGGACGGGTCGGGGCGCTGAAGTTCTCCGCCGTCAAAGGTCCGCGTAGAACGCGCCGACCCCGGGCGGCTGACGGCGGAAGCGCCTGTAGCCCCACCAGTACTGGGCCGGGCAGGTGCGCAGGCATTGTTCGAGGCCGCGGTTCATCGCTGCGCTGGCTGCCATCACGTCGCCGCTGGCGATGTCCTCCGGGGCGGCGATGAAGTGCGCGATGAAGCCGCGCGCCTGCGGCAGTCGTTCGCCGAACATGTAGACCACCGGTGAACCGGACTCGTGCGCCAGCCTGGCGACGAGCGTCGGTGTATGCGCCGGCTGCCCCATGAACGGCACGAATACGCCGCGGCCTTCCGGCGGATCGTGATCGGGCATGAAGTACACGCCCATGCCTTGCGCGAGCAGGCCCAGGGATTGCCGGCGCACGCCGGCTTCGGTTGCGCGCAGCTGACCGCCGAAGCGGGTGCGGCCCTTGATCGACAGTTCGTTGAAGATGCCGCGCTGCGGCTTGTAGAGGCCGCAGAACGGATAGCGTTCCGACATCGGGATCGCGATCGCCTCGAACGCACCCTGATGCAGTGTCAGCAGGATCACGCCCTTGCCCTGTGCAAATGCCCGGTCGAGCACGTCGAGTCCGCGCCATTCGACGACGGCGTCGCGAACGCGGCGCGCCGGGCCGAGCCAGACGCGGATCGTTTCGACATAGGTCATGAATTCGTGCGCGAGCGAGGCGCGCGCAAGGCGTTCGCGCGCGCGCGCGTCGAGTTCCGGCATGCAGCGTTCGAGATTGCGCAGGGCGACACGGCGGCGGGCAGACGCCGCGAGCCACGACAGCCGGCCGGCGAGCGCGCCGAGCGCCTGCAGCACGCCGAGCGGCAAATGGGCCAGCAGATGAAAAAACGTGCGCACGTGGCGGTCCGGTTCGAATGAGAACGCGGCCGTGTTGCGCAGCGCGTGCGCATCATGACAGCTGCAGCCGGATCGTGCCGGGCGCGCCCCGATCAGCCGGGCCTGTCGCCACCGTAGCGGCGTTCTGCCCAGGCCGGATGGCGGACGAGGATGCGCGGATCGCGGTAGCGCCAAAGATCGCGAAGCAGCGTGCCCATTTCGTGCAGCTGCAGATAGAACGGATTGAACGAGCTGGGCTGGCGCTCGGTGACGCCGTAGACGATCTCGCCGGCATCCTTCTCCGCGCGGAACGTGCCGAACAGGCGATCCCAGATGATCAGCACGCCGCCGAAATTGCGGTCGATCTGCGCCGGGTTGGCGCCGTGATGGACGCGGTGGTGCGACGGGGTGTTGAGCACGGCGCCGAAGCGGTCGAGAAAACTCGGCGCCTCGGTGTGCAGGAAGAACTGATAGAGCAGATTCAGTTCGAGGGCGACGATCGCCCAGGTCTTGTTGAAGCCGACCAGTGCAATCACCACCGCGATCAGCAGATTGCCGCCGTTGAGCACGACCAGATAATTCTGTCGCAGCGCCGTCGAGTAGTTCATGCGGTTCGACGAATGATGAACGGCGTGCGAGGTCCAGAACCAGCGCACCTTGTGCCAGATCAGATGCGAGACATAGAACGTGAAGTCGCTGATCACGAAGATCAGCAGCACGCTCCAGATGCCGTGCACAGGCCGGTACTGCAGTCCGTAGGGATGAACGAGGTCGAAGAACGCGCTGCCGAGCAGCGCGACGAACACGCCGTCGACGAGCTTGTAGCTCAGGCCCATGGTCATGTTCGACACGGTGTCATTGAGCGCATATTTCTCGGGCACGCCGCGCCGCCGCCAGTACCAGGCCTCGGCGAGCACGACGCCGATGAAGATCACGCCGGCGGCGGCGATGAAACTCAGGGCATGCAGCACGTCTTCCATCGGGTTCTCCACGGCGGCAGGCAGGCGCCGACTGTGCGCACATCCTGAGCCTTGCCGGCGGGTCTGTCTTGACGCCCGCTTTTCGTTTTTGACATTCTGCGCCACGGAGGACGACGGGTGGCAGAAGGGGTTTATGTCTCCGCGGCGCTGGCGGAAATGCTGCGGCAATACCTCGACGACGAGGCGATCGCCGCGCCGGCGCTGCGTGCGCAGTTCGACGCGTTCTCGGGTGCCCAGCGCATGCCGGTCGAAACCTGGTGGGCCTTGCTGCAGGCGATCGCCGACCAGTACCCGCGAACGGCAACCGGATTGCACATCGGCCACCACGCACGGCCACACCACGTCGGCGTGCTCGGTTACCTGTCGATGTCCTGCGAGACCCTCGGCCAGGCGCTGGTCCGCTTCCAGCGCTTCCAGCCGCTGCTGCACAACCTGACGCCGACGCTGGCGAGTCGCAAGGGCGACGATTTCCGCCTCAGCTGGGACCCAGCGTACGGACGTTCGACGCGGCTCTCCGACGAAGTGCTGGTTTCGGCGATGCTGACCCTCGCGCGGCAGCTGACGGGGCGTGCCGATCTGAAATGGCGGGGGGTCGAATTTCCCGGCGCCGCGCCTGATGATCCGGCACGCTACGCGCAGCTGCTCGCGTGCCCGGTGCAGTTCGACAGCCGCACGCTGGTCGTGCATCTGGATACCGCGGCCCTGAGCTGGCCGATCAACACGCGCGATCCGCACCTGCGCGCACTGCTCGACCAGCAGGCCGAAGCGCTGCTGCGTGTGCTGCCGCAGGCCGACGCGTTCCTGTCGGCGCTGCAGCAGCAGGTGGTCACGGCGCTGCAGGAGGGTGAGCCGACGCTGGAGCAGATTGCCCGGCGGCTGGGCAGCTCGACGCGCTCGCTGTATCGCCGGCTTGGCGAACGGGGCCTGAGCTACAAGCGCGTGCTCGCCGACACCCGCCACGAGCTGGCGCGTGGCTATCTCGCCGACGCCAAACTCTCGCTGCCGGAGATCGCCCTGCTGCTCGGCTATTCGGAGCAGAGCGCGTTCACGCGCGCGTTCAAGACCTGGGCCGGCGAGACGCCGCTGCGCTACCGCAAGCAGCGCCGTCGGATTTGACGCCGCCTCAGCTGACGCTTTCGGCGCTGTAACGCGCGAGCAGGCCGCTGCGTACCGCGTAGCGGTGCACGCGCGCGAAGCACCAGCCGGCAGCGACGATCTGCACCGCGGCCAGCAGCAGCGCGCCGGCAAGGGCGCTCCAGTCCGGTGGCCGGCCGGCGATGATCGCGCGCATGCCTTCGAACACGTAGGACGGCGGCAGCAGGCGGCCGACCGCCTGCATCCAGGCCGGCAGGGTCGACAAGGGATAGAACACGCCGGCGAACGGCGCGAGCAGTGCCGGGATAGGCCAGACCAGCCATTCCGATGCCGGTCCCAGGCGCAGCACCATCGCGCTGGCGACGACTCCGAGTGCGATGCCGAACATGAACAGCACCAGCAGATACGGCAGCAACAGGATGCCGTAGCTGAAGAACGACAGACCGAACACGCCGCCGGCCAGCAACAGCATGACCAGCAGGCCGACGAGGCTGGTGATGACGCTGGTCAGCACCAGGCCGCTGACGTATTCGGCGATCGTCAGCGGCGAGGCGAACACGTTGAGAAAATTGCGCGACCAGACGTCCTCGAAGAACGCGGTCGTCACGCCCTGCATCACGCGACTGAAGAAATCCCAGAGCAGCACCGCGCCCAGCAGGGTCGGCACGAAATCCATGCCGGAGGGGCCGACGCTGTCGAGATAGCGCGTGATGAAGCCCCACAGCACGATGTCGATCGCGACCCAGGCGAAGGTCGGCAACACGCGTGTCGGGCTGCCGCGCAGCAGGTAGTAATGACGCAGCAGGATGCCGGCGACGTGGCGCGCGTTCATGCGCCGGCCCCGGCGCCGAACGACAGCGGTTCGCGGGCGACACGGATGAACAGATCCTCGAGCGACGCCGCGCCGCGTTCGGCGGGCAGCCGGCGCGGGTCGCCTTCCAGCAGCACGCGCCCGCGCGAGACGAACAGCACGCGATCGCAGACGGCTTCCACTTCATGCATGTTGTGCGAGGTCCAGAGGATGCCGCTGTCGCCGCGGTCGGCGATCGCGCGAATCATCTGCCGGAGTTCGCGCGCACTGGCCGGATCGATCGAGGCAGTCGGCTCGTCGAGCAGCAGCAGCCGCGGCTGGTTGAGCATGGCCTTGGCAAGACACACGCGGGTCTGCTCTCCCGACGACAGCACGCCGCATTTGCTGTCCCGGAAGGTCTGCAGATCGAATTGTTCGAGCAGCTGTTCGATGCGAGTACGGAGATCGGGTACGGCGTAGATCAGGCCGAAGACGCGCAGGTTCTGCCAGACGGTGAGATTTCCGGGCAGCGGGGCGTAGACCGCCGCGAAGTTGACCGTCGCCAGCGCCTCGGCGCGATGCCGGGCAACGTCGAGCCCGTCGATGACGATGCGGCCGGCGCTCGGTTCGAGCACGCCGAGCACCATGTTCAGGGTCGTGGTCTTGCCGGCGCCGTTCGGACCGAGCAGGCCGACGATCTCGCCGCGCCGCACCGCGAACGAAATGTCGTCGACGGCGATCGTGTCGCCATAGTGCTTGCGCAGCGCGGCAACGCTCAGTACCGGACCGCGGTGTGGTTCATCGGGCATGGAAAATCCGTGTCGGCATGATTTCGAGGACGGGAATTGTTGACGCGCGATTCGTTCTGCTATGATTCGCGCCCCTGACGGCTCCCCCAGCGGGGAGAGTGTTCCCGATGGTGGCCGTAGCTCAGTTGGTAGAGTCCCAGATTGTGATTCTGGTTGTCGCGGGTTCGAGCCCCGTCGGTCACCCCAGTTTTGTTGTAGCAGCGGGCTGTTAGCTCAATGGTAGAGCAGCTGACTCTTAATCAGTAGGTTCGGGGTTCGAGTCCCTGACAGCCCACCAGACAAACAAAAAGCCCGGCCCAGCCGGGCTTTTTGCTAATGACAACGCGAAAGCGGTTTGAGAGAGTACAGGCATGCTCCAGAGTATTCGTGATCGGACCTCCGGCCTTGTCGCCGGCTTCGTCATCGCCCTCGTCACCATTCCGTTTGCGTTCTGGGGCGTGCAGTCGTTCACGAGCGGTGGCGGCGATCCGCTGGTGGCCAAGGTCGGCAGCGAGAAGATCAAGCAGTCGCAGTTCCGGCACGCTTACGAGCAGCGCTATCAGCAGTATCTGCAGCTGATGGGAGAAAACTTCCGCGCCGACCAGTTCGATCAGGCCAAGTTCCAGAAGTCCGTGCTTGACGACATGACGCAGGAGTCGATGCTGCGTCAGTACACCGACAAGGCCGGTTATCGCGCCAACGACGCGATCCTGTTCAACGCGATCGCCGCGATTCCGGCGTTCCAGAGCGACGGCAAGTTCAACACCGAAACCTATCGCAGCACGCTGGCGCGCCAGAATCTGGCACCGTCGCGTTTCGAGGCGCAGTTGCGCCAGTCGCTGGAAATCGACCAGATG
This sequence comes from Solimonas terrae, assembly GCF_011067135.1. GTDB lineage: Bacteria > Pseudomonadota > Gammaproteobacteria > Nevskiales > Nevskiaceae > Solimonas > Solimonas terrae. Next base: position 658,632 of record NZ_JAAMOW010000001.1, on the reverse strand, counting down.
CGCGAGGCCATCACCGACACGGCATTCATGCCGCCGGTCGAGCGCGAGCAGTTGATGCAGGTGGCCGGGCAGCAGCGCGAGATCAGCTACGCGCTGTTCGACGTCAGCAAGGATGCCGCCGACATCACGGTCAGCGACGACGCGGTCAAGCAGCGCTACGAGGACGACAAGAGCCAGTACATGGCGCCCGAGCGCATCAAGCTTGCCTATGTTGAACTGTCGCCGGATACGCTGCCGACGGCTGCTGCGCCGGGGCAGGACGTGCTGAAGGTGCTCTACGACGCCGAAAAGCAGGGCCGGTTCACGACGGCCGAAGAACGCCGCGCGCGCCATATCCTGATCAAGTTCGGAGCCGACAAGGCCGCTGCGGAGAAGAAGGCCGAAGCCATCGAAGCGCAGCTGAAGAATGGTGCCGATTTTGCGACGCTGGCCAAGGCGGACTCCGAAGACGTCGGCTCCAAGCTCAAGGGCGGCGAACTGGGCTGGCTGAAGCGCGGCCAGATGCCGGACAGCTTCGAAAAGGTCCTGTGGGACATGAAGTCGGGAGCGATCAGCGATCCGGTCGAAACCGAGTTCGGCTGGCACATCATCCAGGTCGAAGAGATCAAGCCGGGGACGGTCAAGCCTTTCGACGATCCGTCGGTGCAGCACGATCTGGTCGAGCTCTACCAGAACCGCGAGAAGCAGAAGCATTTCGAGGAACTCAGCGACAAGCTCGAGCAGCTGGCGTTCGAGAACCCGACCTCGCTGGAGCCGATCACCAACGAGCTGGGCCTGAAGGTCGAGACCACCGACTGGTTCACGCGTGCCGGTGGCAGCGATCTGGCCGCCAACGATGCCATCAAGGAAGCGGCGTTCTCGCAGGAAGTGCTCAAGGATGGCGAGAACAGTAAGCCGATCGCCGTGGGCGAGAGCAAGCTGGTGGTGATCCGCAAGGCCGAATACGAGGCACCGCGCCAGCGCAGTCTCGACGAGGTGTCGGCCGACGTGCGCAAGACCCTGGAAACCGAACAGGCCAGGCTCAAGGCACAGGCCGACGCCAAGGCCCTGCTGGCTGCGGTCCGGGGTGGTCAGTCGCTGGCCGATGCGGCGGCCGCCGCCAAGGTGGAGATCAAGGATGCCGGCGCGTTGCGCCGCGACAACCAGAGCGAAGATGCCGCGCTCGTCGATGCGGCATTCAAGCTGCCGCACCCGAAGGACGACAAGCCCAGCTATGGTGTCGCGACCCTGAGCGACGGCAATGTTGCGGTGCTGGCGCTGCGCAAGATCGACCTGCCGCCGGCCGATGCGATTCCGCCGGGCGCGACCGCGCAGTTCGATCAGCTCGCCGCCGGTCTCGAGTTCCAGGCCTACCGCGATCGCATCGCCGACAAGATCAAGGTCAAGATCGTCAATCCGCCGCAGGCCCAGGAGCCTTCGCCGGACGAGTGATCGCACCCGGCGCCGCGCCGGGCGTATCGAAAAACCGCTCGTGGCCAGCGCCCCGAGCGGTTTTTTGTACCCGGCGGGAGCGTGCGACTGCGCACGCCGCGCCGGCTTATGCCGGCGTCAGTTCGATGCAGTCGAAGTGCACGTCCGGATCGACCTCGGCGTCATAGTCGATGTCGCTGCGCGTGAAGCCGAACAGTTTCAGGAACTCCTGCTTGTAGCTCGCGTAGTCCGTGAGTTCGAACAGGTTTTCGGTGTTGACCTGCGGCCACAGCGCCTTGCAGGCGCCCTGCACATCGTCGCGCAATTCCCAGTCGTCGAGTCGCAGGCGATGCTCGGCGTCGGTGCTCGGTCCCTTGCCGTCGGCGCGATAGAGTTGATCGCGGAACAGGCGGTTGAGCTGTTCGATCGTGCCTTCGTGCAGGCCCTTGTCCTTCATGATGCGGAATACCATCGACAGGTACAGCGGCATGACCGGAATCGCCGCGCTGGCCTGCGTCACCACCGACTTCAGCACCGCGACATGGGCGCTGCCGCCGATGGCCTGCAGGCTGGCGTCGAGACGTCGCGCCGTCGCGTCGAGATCGGTCTTGGCGCGGCCGAGCGCGCCATGCCAGTAGATCGGCCAGGTGATGTCGGTACCGATGTAGCTGAACGCGACCGTACGCGCGCCGGGCGCGAGCACGCCCGCGGCTGCCAGCGCCTGCAGCCACAGCTCCCAGTCCTGACCGCCCATGACGGTGACCGTGTCCTCGATTTCCTGTTCGGTCGCCGGTTCGATCGAGGCCTGGATGATGCTGTCCTTGTTGGTGTCGATCGCGGTTGCCGTATAGGTCTGGCCGATCGGCTTGAGCGCCGAGCGCTTCACTTCGCCGGTGGTCGGCAGCTTGCGCACCGGCGAGGCCAGCGAGTAGACCACCAGATCGATCTTGCTTCCCATCTCGGTCTTGATCAGTTCGATGACCCGCGCACGCGCCTCGTTCGAGAACGCGTCACCGTTGATCGACTTGCTGTACAGGCCTTCGGCCTTGGCGAACTTGTCGAAGGCGGCGGAGTTGTACCAGCCGGCGGTGCCGGCCTTCTTGTCGCTGCCCGGCTTTTCGAAGAACACGCCGAGCGTGTCGGCACCGAAACCGAAGGCCGAGGTGATGCGCGCAGCCAGGCCGTAGCCGCTGGAGGCGCCGATGACGAGAACCTTCTTCGGGCCGTCCTTGCGCACGCCCTGGGCGCGGGTGGCCTCGATCTGCTCGAGCACGTTGCGTTCGCAGCCGAGCGGATGCGTGGTGGTGCAGATGAAGCCGCGGACCTTGGGATGGATGATCACTGCATTCCTCGTCGTCGTTGGGGGCAGCGGCATTCTACTGGCTGCAGCGACCGATGCGTCGGTCGCTGCAGCGACTCCGGGACGCGGACGGCACGCCGACCGGTAGTTGACCGCCAAGAAAAAGGCGCCGGGTCACGGCGCCTTGATTGCAAGCGGGAAGCTGCCGATCAGGACGGCAGGAAGTTGATCGGATAGTTCGGGAATGTGAACGACGGGACGTCCTTGGCGCCGAAGTTCAGCAGCATCACGCGCTGCACGACCTTGCGCTCCAGATCCGGATCGTTGAACGTGCTCGACACCACCTTGCAGTCGGTGACGCTGCCGTTCGGTGCGATCGTCAGACTGACGACGATCTTGCCCGAGCCGATGTTCGGGTCCTCGCGCATCGCGCGATTGAAGATCGCGTAGAACGCACCCTTGTTGCGGTCGAAGGTCAGCTGGATTTCCTCCAGCGTGCGTCCGGCGAGCAGCTTGTCGCCGTTCTGTCCCGGCCGGGTCTTGTCCGGGCCTGCACCGCGTGGTGCCTGCACCGTGGTCGTGCGCCGTTCGCCGAGACCGGCACCGGACTGCAGGCGACGATCGTCACCGTTGCCGGTGGCACCGATGCCGCCGCTGCCGCTGGCAGCCGACGCCGCGAAGTTCTCGGTCGAGCCGCCGGATGCCCCGGTGCCGGCCTGCGCCGTGATGCGGTTGCTGCTCAGCGAGCGATTGGCGTCAAGTCCGTGCAGCGACTGGTCGCGCAGTTCGGCGAGCTGGTCGGCCATCGCCAGCACGCCGGAACTCTGCGCAACCGCGCGCGCCTGTGCCTGCTGCTGGGCTTCGGTCGGCACCGGCTTCGGTGGCGCTTCGGGCTTGTCGTGCTTCGGCGTCGGCGACTTGGCCGGCTCCTCCGGCGGCTTCTTGTTGTCCTCGGGCGCCGGTTTCGGCTCCTCGACCTGATCGGCGACCGGTGCGTCGGGCAGGATACTGACATAGCGCTGCTCGACCGTGTCGCCGCCACCGCGCTGCAGGCCGGTCAGCTGGATCAGCGGAATCAGCACACCGAGCACGACGAACAGCAGCAGCATGATGCCGCTGATCTTGCGGAAGCGGCGGTCCGCTTCCTCGGTCAGGCTCCAGCCGTCGAACGCGGTGACAAAGCTTGCGTTCACGGCGTGCCTCCGTGCTTCTCGATGACGGCCAGCGAGATCTTCGCGAAGCGCGCCTCGGTACAGGTCGCCATCACTTTCTTCAGAACCTCGTACGGAATGGCCTTGTCGGCCATGATGTTGACGTCGCCACGCGTGACCGAAGTGGCGTCGCCGCCGTCGACGCGCAACAGTGGCGCGCGCAGCAATTCGGCTTTCAGATCGGGCAGGAAAGTGCTGTCGGTTGCCGAAGCATCCGACGTGCTCATGACGCGCACGTTGTCGACGAGGATGTCGTTCTTGCTGACGACGATCACCGGCGTCTGCTTGGGCTCTTCCTTGACGATGGATTTCGGCAGCTGCAGCGAATTCGGGCTGGGCAGCACTTCGACGGCGAGCGCGTTGACCAGCAGGTAGAAGACCAGGATCGCGAAGATGTCGATCAGCGAGACGACGTTCATCTCGACTTCGCGGCCGGCCATGCGGAACTTGCGCTGCGCGCGCTTGGCTGATGAGCGCTGTCTCATGGCTGGTCTCCCTTCGGTGCATCACCGAGCGAGACGTTCGGGAACATTTCAGCCGGCATGCCGGCGGCGCGCGCCTCGGCCGGCGCAAAGCGTGCGGCGTCCATGATCTTGATCAGGTCGTCGTACGGAATGTCCGGCTCCAGCAGCAGCGTCACGGTGTCTTCGCTGGGCGCGGTCTTCTTGACCTCGACCAGAAGGTCCGACAGCGCCTGCAGGTTGTAACCCTCCGGCGTGTTGTCGAGCCGGCGCAGGCCGCCATTGCGATCGGACACGTCCAGACCGTTCTTGTGCAGCGTGATCGTCAGCTGCAGCGGCGGCTTGTCCGGCGTCGTCTGCTGATCGGGGGAGGGCAGGTTGAGATTGATGACATTGAGCTTGGCGGCGGTGATCGACGAGCTGACCAGCAGGAAGAACACCAGCACCGCGAACACGTCGATCATCGACACGATGTTCAGCGACACCGCCCGCGCGCGCATCCGTTGATGGCGCTCCAGGCGGCGCGATTGGCGCGACATTTTCATCCGGGGAACCCCTGTGGACGGGATCGGATTACTTGCGCGCGGCTGCGCTGACGAACTTGGTGCAGGCGGCCTCGAGGCTGTCGATCAGCTCGGTGGTCTTGGCCTGCAGCCAGGCATGCACGATCAGCGTCGGAATCGCGACCATCAGGCCGAAGGCCGTGCAGTTCATGGCCTCGGAGATGCCGCGCGACAGCAGGTCGGCCTTCTCGGTCGGATCGGCGTTGCCGAGGGCGGCAAACGCGGCGATCAGGCCGATCACGGTGCCGAGCAGGCCGAGCAGGGTCGACATGTTCGAGAACGTCGCCAGGTAGTGCGTGCGGCGCTCGACGGCCGGCAGCACTTCCATCAGCGCCTCTTCGGTCGCGGTTTCGACCTCGTTGCGATGCCGGTCGACCTTGGCCTGCGCGGCGCCGGCCGACAGGATGCGACCGACTGCGGTGTCGGAGCCGGACGCCAGCTGTTCGACGGTGGCGATGTCGCCGTTGGCGAGCAGCGGTGCTGCTTCGCTCCAGATCTTGCGGTTTTCACTCTCGACGCGGCTCAGGAACAGCCAGCGTTCGATGGCGATCGCGACGCTGAGCGCCAGCACGATCGCGATCGGGTACATCATGAAACCGCCCTTCTGGAAGAAGTGGAGGATGGTGACGAAGAAATCCATGTTGCGTGTCCTCGGTGGTCAAGCCTTGCCAATTGAGATTGTCGGCAGCTCGTCGTTGAGCTGCTCGTTCCGCTAGCGCTTCTCGGGCGTGATGATGCCCTTCTTCTTCAACTCGGCCGTCAGGACTTCGTAGTACTCCACCTGACGGTCAAAAACGGTGCGGTCGATCGGTACCGCTTTTTCCTGCAAGAGCCGCGCCGGACGGTCGATGTCCTTCTCGGCGTGGGCGTCACGCCACGGCGTGATGTACAGGCCGATCGGCGATTCACGTTCGCCGAAGATCGTGGTGCCGGGCTTGTCGGCTGCCGCCATGCCGTTGTCAGGCCGCGCGACGATCGCCTTGGTGGCCGCGTCCGGGCCGGCGACCGCCGGCATCTCGTCCTGCGCCGACACCGTCGCGCTCAGCGCGCAGAGAATCAGGGGCAGGGGCAGAAAATGACGGGACTTCATGGTGTCGTTCCGGACGGGGCCGCGGCGGCCGGCGGCGCTGTGGTGACCTTGGTTCTGGCTTCGAGTTCGGCAACCCAGGCCGTCACCCGCAGATCTTCCTTCTTCGATGTGCTCAGGTACTGCTTGTACTGCTCCAGCGCTGCCTGCGGCTGTTTCAGGTACTCATCGAGCAGGATCGCGTAGTTGAGGCGGGTCAGGGCATCGTCGGGCGCCACCGCCAGCCCCTTCTCGTACGCCAGCTTGGCGCGCGCGTAGTCGCCGGCCTCGCGGTTGAGTATGCCGAGCCAGTTGAATGCGACGACATTGTTCGGATCGATCTGTGCAGCGCGCGTGAACGCGGCGATCGCCGCATCCCGTTTCTTGGCCTTGGCTTCGAGAATGCCGAGGTTGGTCCACGGTCCCGCGTACTGCGGGAAATCGCCGGTCAAGGCCTTGAACGCATCTTCGGCACCCTGCGCATCGCCGTTCTTCATCTGCGTCAGCGCGGCATCGAAGCGCGCCTGCGGATCGCCGTGATCGGGTGGTTTGACTGCGGGCGCCGCCGGCCGCGTGCTGGCGGGATTTTCCGGACGCACCGGCTCGCCGCCGCAGGCCGCGATCAGCAGCGGCAGCAAGGCCAGCGCGACGCGCGCAGCGCGCATCGTCCGGAGCTTAATTGAGCGTTTCATAACGATCCTGTCCCTGTTCGCGCTTCGCGTACTGGGCCGGTGCCAGCACGGCAAGCTGGGCGGCGCTCTTGGCGACCCACTCGTCGTAGATGCCCTGGTTGATGCGGCGCAGGTTGTTCTCGTAGGTCTTGATCGCCTTTTCCTCGAACGGTTCGGCCTGTTCTTCGAGCAGCAGGTTGTACTGTTCGAGCTCCAGCGCCGACAGCTTTTTCGGCCGCTCCGAGTCGAGCAGGGCGCGTCCGAAGCTCTGGTATACCGCACCGGTCTCGAAGGTGGCGGCGGTCGTGACGTCGGCATAGCCGTAGCCGGCGGCCTTGTCGAACCAGTTCAGGGCCTGCTCCATGCTCTGCTTGCGTTTCGGCAGGCTCTTTTCGATCGGTGCGCTCAGCGCGATCGCCTGCATGTCGCGCGACGCGATGCGGCCGAGTTCGAGGCTGGCCTTGGCGGCCAGCGAGCGCGAGCGGTCGCTGGCTTGCGCGCCGGCACCGTCGTTGACGGCAATCTGCTCGCGCAGCGCGCTGTTCAGCGCATCGCCGTTGCCGCTGCTGCGGGCGTAGTCGACCAGCTTGCTGCGGGCCTCGACGTTGCGGTCGAACGTGCCCGGGAAGTTCTTCACGTAGTAGTCGTACGCGCTGCCGGCATCGGCCGGCGACTTGGCTTCCTCGTACAGCGTTGCCGTCAGCCAGGCGGCCTGCTCGCGAGTCGGCGTGTCCTCGCTCGTGCGCCGCGCGATGCGGGCGTAGGCCTGCGCCGCCTGCTGCGGCTTGTTGTCCTTCTGGTAGGCGACGGCGAGTTTCTTGTCGACATCGGCGATCAGCGGATTGTCCGGGAACAGGCTGCGGAAGTTCTCCAGCACGCGTGCCGCCTGCGGCCAGTCCTGCTGGGCGATCAGCGCGGCGGCGCCGTCGTAGTCGGCGGTCGCGCGGATCTTCGCGGTCGGCGTGACCTGACCGACGCGCAGGAACTGCTGCGCGGCGGTCTTCATGTCGCCGGCCGTGCGTGCGGCTTCGCCCTGCTTGTAGATTGCCGCCGCCAGCTGCTCGGTGACTTCGGCGCTCTGCGGCGTGTTGGCCGGCGTGCGCTTCAGTTCTTCGGCGAACGCGGTTTCGGCCTGCGGATAACGGGCGAGGGCGAATTGCGAATCGCCGGTCACGCTCCAGGCCAGACGCTGCTGTTCCGGCGTGACATTGCCGGTGGCCTTGATGACGCGGTCGGCGACCGTGATCGCACGTTCGTGGTCCTTGAGCTCGAACAGGTCTTCGGCGGTCTGAGTCAGTACCGCATTGCGCTGCACGTGTGCCGGATAGGTGTCGGCGAGCTTGAGGCTTTCGTCGATCGCCAGCTTGAGCGCCTGCGGACGTTGTTCGGCCGGCACTTCCTTGGCGTACTTCTGGTATGCAAGCACGGCCGCGTACGCGGCTTCCGGAGCCTTGATGTGCGGTCGATAACCGTAGGCCGTCTTGCTGTATTCCTGCGCGGCTTCCAGCGTGTGGCCGCCGTCGAGCAGAGCATCGCCGAGCAGGAAATTGATGTCCGGCAGTTTCGGGTCCTGCGGGAACAGCTCGATGATGCGGCGGTAGCTCTTGGCAGCCGTCAGGAAGCCGGCCGGTGGTGTCGCCGGCGGCGTCTTGGCGTCGCGCAACTGTTGCTGGGCGCCGGCGTGATAGAACTTGGCGATGTCTTCGAGATGGCCGCGCAGTGCGGTCATCACTTCCGGTGTTGCCGGCTGGCCGTTCCAGTACGGGGCCGAAGGATCGTAGCTGGCGACGTAGCGCTCCTTCTCCTTGAGCACCAGATCGTCGAAGCCGCCGGCCTGGTAGGCGGCGATCACGCGGGTCTGGAAGGTCGGGGCCAGCGGCGAGCCTGGATAGCGTGTGATGAATGCGGCGCTGGCGTTGGCGGCGTCGGTGTAGCGATTCTTGTCCAGCATCGCGTCGCCGAGCGCGACGTACAGCAGCGGATAGAAGCGCGGATCGCCGTGCTTGGCCAGGTAGTCGTTCAGCGCCGGACCACCGCCGAGGGTGGTCAGCGACAGCGTGATGACGCGCAGCGAGTCCTTGGCGAGATCCAGTTTGCCCTTGCTGACGCCGTTGATCGCGGCTTCCGGATCGGTGGTCTGACCGGGCGGCAGCTCGCGGTCAAGGATGTCGCAGAAGGTGCTGATGGCCTCTTCGTACTTGGCTTGCTTGTACTGCGACCAGCCGTACTTGTACTGCGCCTGCTCGAAGAACGGTGTCGCGTCCTTGAGCGCCATCACCGTGTGGTATTCGGTCTCGGCTTCGGCGTAGCGGGTGCGGATGAACAGCAGTTCGGCGCGACGGAAATGCGCATCGCCGGCAATCTGCGAATCCGGCTGGCGATCGGTCAGCTCCTTCAGCGTGTCGATCGCCGCGTCCGGCTCGCCGACATTCTGCTGGGCGCGCGCCAGCTGGTAATAGATGCGGGCGTTCTTGGGATCGTCCGGATGCTCCTTGAGCAGTCCTTTGTAGAGACTGATCGATTCGTGTACGGCCTTTTCCGATTCCGGCGTGGCGCCGTCGGCGTCGGCCATCTGCACCTGAAGGTCGGCGAGCCGGCGCGTCGACTCGTCGCGCGTTTCGGCATCCGGCTTGAGCTTGAGCAGTTCGCGATAATTGTCGGCCGCCTTCTGCGGGTCGGGGGCGATGTCTTCGGACTTGATGATCGGCAGTACGTCCGGTGCCGGTGCCTTTTCCTTGCCGATCGTCGCGCGGATCGGCGGCGCCGAATCCTTGACGACCTGCGGGGTGCAGGCGGACATCGCCAGCACGGCTTGCGCGATGGCGGCGAGCGCGAGCGTAGTCGGGAAGCTGGCGCGCGTATGCGATTTGGGGGTCATCGGCTCGGTCACGGCTATTGGTCGCCCTGCTTCTGTCGATCGTAAAGACGCGCCAGCGCGAAACGTGCCTCGATCAGGTAGCGCTCGATCTGCTGGCGCTGACCTTCGAGTTCGTGCATCGACATGTCCTGCAGCAGCTGCGCCTGGTCGGCGCCGGCGGCCGTCAGTTGTTCGCGAAGATTGCCGACCCGCGCCTGCAGCGCCAGTGTGCGTTCATATGGGCCGTCGAAACGTGCGGGCGCGGCCGCCAGCGCCAGCGCCGGCAGCGGCGGATTGCCGGTCGAAAGCTTGTCGTTGTAAGCGCCCGGCGCCGCCAGATGCGAGTCGAAGCGCAGCGTTGCCTTGACGTCCGGGTAGGGTGGCGTGGCGTCGCTGAGCGCGCGCTTGATCAGCACGTCGGCATCGCCCGCCGGGCGTTCGGTGGTGCTGTAGTCGTGTGCGATGCCATCGAGGCGTACGCGCCAGGCTTCGATATTGCGCGAGAGCATGCGCAGGTCACGGTAATTCTTCAGTGCTTCCTGGAAGCGATGCTCGGCGAGCAGGTTCTGCAGGAAGTAGGTCTCCGGTGCGTCCGGCAGATCGTGCAGTTTCCAGTCCCAGCCCGCTTCCGAGTCGAGGTCGCGACGGACGATGGTCTCGACCATGCGGCCCTGCTTGATCGACGCCATCGCCTCGTTCATCCGCGAACGCGCGTTTTCGAGGATGTCGACCGCCTTCTCGTAGTACTGCAAGGCCTGGGTGTGGGCGTCGAGCTTGTCGAGCGTGTAAGGGATCGCCAGCCACGCTTCCTCGACGGCCGGGTCCATGGGGTCGCGCTTGGTCAGCTCGATCCACGGTACCAGCGCGCGACGCAGCGCCGCTTCGGTTTCCGGATCGCTGTTGCGCAGGCGGAACGAATGCAGGCCCGCGCGATCGAAGACGTCCTGGTCGAGATAGCCCGGACGAATCAGCACACCGAGCGTCGACAATGTCGTCAGCACCCGGTTCTTCGGATTGTTGCTGTCGGCGTCCGGCGTATCGGCCTTCTGGATGCGCGAGCCCTGCGGTGCGAGCTGGGCCCAACCGAGGCCGAGCAGGGCACGATTCGAGAATGGCCCCTCGACGCGCACGCGGCTGAATACCGGCTTGGCGGTGCCGCCCTGCTGCGTCTGCAGGAATTGCCAGCCCAGCGTCAGATTCGCGCGGTCGCGCAGCGCGAGTTCCTCGCTGGTCTGCGGGCGCATGGTGCCGACGTTGTCGAGTACCGTCTGGCCCTGCACGGTGCGGCCATCGTTGAGCAGCGCGATGCCGAGGTTGTAACGCGTGAAGGCGGACTGCTTGTCGCCGTCCTTGAGCAGGGCATCGGCGGCTTCGCCATAGCGGCCTTCCGCCATCAGCACGCGACCGAGCAGATCCTGCCAGTCGGGCATCAGTTCCGGCGGCAGCTTTTCGCGCATGCGATACAGCGTGGCGCGCGCTTCCGCGGTGTAGCCGCGTTCGTAATCGAATTCGGCAAGCTGCAGATTGGCCTGACCGATGCGTTTCGGGTCCGGCGCGATCGTCGCGAGGTTGCGATAGATCTCCTCGGCACGATCACGCATGCCGAAACCCAGATAGTTGTCGGCCAGCCGCCACTGGTATTCGGCGGGCATCTTCAGCGGATCGGTCTTGCCGGCGATCTGCTGCAATTCGACGATCGCCGAGAAATGACGCTTGTCGTCGTCGAGGAAGCGCGCGAGGCGAACCTGCGGATCGTCGGCACTGCCGGGTTCATAGGTTTCGACCGCGCTCGCAGCCAGCGGCAGCAGTGCGGTGACGAGGGCGAGGGCGAGGCGCGCTTTCATCGTGCCGACCTCCACTGCTTCATCGTCAATTTCGGTTTGCCGCCGAAGCGGCTTTCCCTGGCGATGATGAATTCGACGTCGGTGGCATAGGCGGGTTTGTCGATGGTCACGTCGTACTGATCGCCCAGCGGCGGATCGCTGTCCTTGGCGTCGGCGAACTTGCCGTGGAAGCTGACGTGCAGGCGGTGCGGGCCAGGGTCGGCGGACACCCGGATCAGGCGCTGCAGTGCCTCTTTGCCGAGAATCGCGCGCGAATCGAATTCGTCGTAGTGATAGACCTCCGGCGCGTGATCGTCGAGCTTGACCGTCACATCCTGCAGCAGCAGACCGCCGGCCTTGACGCTGAGATAGACATTCAGGCGGTCATAGGCGGGCAGTACGGCATCCACTTCGGCAGACGACGCCTCGCTGTTGAATTCGAGCACTTCGTCCTTCAGTGCCTGGACGGTCTGATCGAGCTTGATGGCGCGCTCGCCCATGTCCGGCGTGGCGGCCACGGCGGGCAAGCTCAACAAAAGTACAAGGCTTGCGCCTAGGGCCTTGTGGCGGCCTCGAGTTGTCGGCATCGGCTGCTTGAATCCGGTCGGGCTGATGAGTGTAGCAAAGCAATTCGCGCGATACGGCGCGTCGTCGATCGTGCAATTGTGACGAAATCATGGGCGCGTGCTTGTCCGCCTTTGGCTCGCCGCCACTGAACGGTGTGATGTTGCAGACGAACGGAATCGATATCGCGATCGTCTTGTGCGAAACGAGCTTCGGGGCTTGATTTTTCCTGCGAACTGCGAAGCAGTCGTCGCCCTCGCGAAACGAGTGCGCAACTGTGTTGACGCTCGAAAACCCGCTTGATATAAAGCGCCGCAACCCGCTCTACCTCGCGACTCGCGCTTGCCGTGACGAGCGCCGCATTGATCGTCGACACGCGGGAATGCCGCAATTACACAAGCGGGCCTCTACTCGGCTTCGGCCACCATTTCTTTTCCGAGGGGATGTATTCACATGAACAAGACTGAACTGATCAACGCGCTCGCCGACAAGGCCGATCTGTCGAAGGCCGACGCCGGCCGTGCGGTCGACGCCTTCTTTGAAGTCGTCGGCAAGGCGCTCAAGAAGAAGGACAAGGTTTCGCTCGTCGGCTTCGGTACCTTCCTGGTGCGCGAGCGTTCGGCACGCGCCGGCCGCAATCCGAAGACCGGTGCGACGATCAAGATCAAGGCGAGCAAGACGCCGGCATTTAAAGCTGGCAAGGCCCTCAAGGACCTGATAAAGTAGCGGTCTTCCAACGGTAGGTTGCTTGACCGGGCAAACCCCAACCGGGTGCTTAGCTCAGTCGGTAGAGCGTCGCCTTTACACGGCGTAGGTCGGGGGTTCGAGCCCCTCAGCACCCACCAAAGAGTTTGAAGTGGAGCGGTAGTTCAGTTGGTTAGAATACCGGCCTGTCACGCCGGGGGTCGCGGGTTCGAGTCCCGTCCGCTCCGCCACAGATGAACAACGAAGGTGCCCTTGCGGCGCCTTTTTTGTTGCCCGTCGATTCTCGGTTCCGCGGATTTTTCCGGCTGACGCCGGGTTTCTCCTTCACTCCGACGAGGCCGGCACATCGCGTCTGCGCCAAAGTCGGGTCTGGTTGTTGCGAAATCGATGTCGATTGAGTGCGTGGCGGGCGAGCGTCTAGATTAGCGCCGCAAGACCCGCACAAAGACCATTGGGGAACGCGGCATGGCTTATCCCGTCGTCATGATTCACGGCATGTGGTGCACGGCAGCGAGCTGGAAACGCGTCGCCGGCATCCTGGCGCCGCGCGGCTACGACTGTTTCGCACCGTCGCTGCTCGCGCATGACGATTCCACCGATCAGCCGCTGCAGGTGCGCCGCCTCGGTCTGCGCGATTACGCCGCCGACCTCGAGCGGCAGATCGCGGCGCGGCACTATCAGAAGCCGCCGATCCTGATCGGCCATTCGATGGGCGGCTTGCTGGCGCAGCAACTCGCAGCGCGGATCAAGCCGCTGGCTCTGGTGCTGCTGACGCCGGCCGCGCCGCGTGGCATCAACGTACTGACGCCGACCGTCATCGCCGCGTTTGCGCCGTGGATGTTCAGCGGATTGTTCTGGCGCAACGCGCACAAGCCGGGCTTTGCGCATGCGCAGCGCTTCGCGTTCAACGGCGTGCCGATCGACCGCCATCGCGCGCTGTACGAGAGTCTCGTGCATGAATCCGGCCGCGCGGCTTTCGAGATCGGCATGTGGCCACTGGATTTTGCGCGCGCCGCTGCGGTCGATGCGGCCAAGGTGCAGTGTCCGGTCTACATCGTAAGCTGCGGCAAGGACCGGCTGACGCCGGCGAGCGTGGTGCGCAAGCTGGCGCGACGCTATCCGCAGGCCACGCAACGCCACTACGCCGAGCGCGGACACTGGGTCATAGATGACGAGGAGACGGAAGAAATGATGCACGCGATCTGCGGCTGGCTGCGCCCGTTCGAGCAAAGAGTCGAACGTGCGGCGCAGACCTCGTGAGCGCAGCGATGAGCAGACGCCTCGCGCTGGCCGCGATCATCGTGTCGAGTCTCGCCGCGCCCCGTGCGCAGGCGCAGAACGATGCGCTGTCGAAATCGCTCGACACCACGCAGCGCGCGCAGCAGGCGAGCGTCGAGTCGCAACAGCGTGTCGATCAGCTCGATGATCAGACACGGGCACTGCTGGAGCGTTACCGTGCGGCAAGCTGGCAGACGCAGCAGCTGAATGTCTACGCGCAGCAGCTCAACGAGCTGCTGGCCCAGCAGACCGCGCAGATCGCCAGCCTGCGCCAGCAGCTTGCCGATCTCGATCGTGCCGGCGAGGATCTGATGCCGCTGATGCTGCGCATGACCGACAGTCTCGACAAATTCGTCGCGCTCGATCTGCCGTTCCTGCATGACGAGCGTCACGAACGCATCGAGAATCTCAAGCAGGCGCTCGGTGATCCGCAGGTCAACGCCGGCGAGAAATTCCGTCGCATCCTCGAGGCCTACCAGATCGAGGTCGACTACGGCCGCACGCTCGGGGTCGAGCGCATCGATGTGGCCGGCAACACCATGGATGTCCTGCGTGTCGGCCGTGTTGCCCTCTATGCGCTGGCGCCGGACGGCAGCGATCCACGCATCTGGAATCCGCAGACCGGCAGGTGGGACGCCTTGTCGCGCGGCGCCGCCTCGTCGATTCGCGACGGTCTGAAGATGGCGCGCGAAATGACGGCCGTGAACCTGCTCGAACTGCCGGTTGCGGCCGCGGCCGGGAGCACGCCATGAACCGTCGTCATCTTGCGGCGCTGCTGTTGTGCTGTGTGCCGGCGTTCGCGTCCGCTGCCGAACCGGTCGGACTCGATGCACTGCTCAAGCAGGTCCAGGACGCCGCCGGCCAGGACGCCAGGCTCAATCAGGCGCGCGAGCAGCGCTTCCTCAGCGACAAGAACCAGCAGGCGGCGCTGGTCGCGCAGGCCGAGGCCGCGCAGGCTGCGGCGAAGAACAAGGCCGATGCGGTGCGTGCGAACTTCGCCGCCAACCAGAAGACGATCGCCGATCTGAAAGCACAGATCCAGGCGCACGCCGGCGACTACCTGCAGGTGCAGGGCGCCGTCAAGGAAGCGGCGGGCGCCTTCCGCGCGGTCGCCAGCGAATCGCTGATCAGCGCGCAGGCGCCGGAGCGCCTGAAGACCATCGACGCACTTGCCGACAATGACGGCTACCCGCCGGTCGCCGATCTCGAACGCTTCTGGTACGCGCTGCAGCAGGAGCTCACGGAAAGCGGCAAGGTCGTGCGCTTCAAGGCGCCGGTCGTCGATACCGACGGTGTGCGCAGCGAACAGGAGGTCGTGCGCATCGGCAGCTTCAGCGCGTTCACCGGCAATCGCTACCTGGTATTCGATCCGGAGGCGCTGGCGCTGGTCGAGCTGACGCGTCAGCCTGCGCATCACTGGCGTGCGCTGGCCGACGATTTCGGCGAGGCCACGGACGGACTGCATGCGGCGATGATCGATCCGTCGCACGGCACGCTGCTGGTGCAGGAGGCGCTGCGGCCGAATCTGCGCGAACGCATTGCGCAGGGCGGCGTGATCGCCTACGTGATCATCGTCATCGGCACCATCGGCGCACTGATGGCGATCTACCAGCTGGTCTATCTGCTGCGCGTCGGGCGCGGCGTGCGTGTGCAACTGGCGGACATCGGCCGGCCGCGCGACGACAATCCGCTCGGCCGGGTGCTCGCGGCGTTTCGCGGCGATCCGGCGCAGGGCATCGGCGATGCCGAAGTCCTGGAGCTGCGCCTGTCGGAAGCGATTCTGCGCGAGATTCCGGCGCTCGAACGTTTCCAGCCACTGCTGCGACTGATCATCGCCGCCGGTCCGCTGCTCGGTCTGGTCGGCACGGTGACCGGCATGATCATCACCTTCCAGGTGATCCAGGAGCAGGGCGCCGGCGATCCGCGACTGATGGCCGGCGGTATTTCGCAGGCCATGATCACTACCGTGCTCGGCCTCGGCGTCGCGGTGCCGATGCTGTTCGTCAACGCCATCCTGTCGGCGCGTTCGCGCGTGCTCGTGCAGATCCTCGACGAGCAGAGTGCCGGCCTGCTCGCGCGTCATATCGAATCGGGCACGGGCGAGGGCGATGCACGCGGTGCTTGATCTGCTGCTGCGTCCGTTCAGCTCGGTGTCGGCGCTGATCGGTGCCGGCGGCTGGGTACTGCCGTGGATCTTCGCCACGGCGCTGATCATGTGGACGTTGATCGCCGAACGCTGGTGGTACTTCCACCGCATCTTTCCGGCGCAGCGTGCGGCGCTGCATGCGCAATGGCGTGCGCGTGACGATCATCGGTCCTGGAGCGCGCGACAGATTCGCGCGATGCTGGTGTCGCAGGTGCGGGTCGCGATGGACGCGCCTTTACCGCTGCTTCGCGTCACGGTGCCGATCGCGCCCTTGCTCGGTCTGCTCGGCACCGTCACCGGCATGCTCGAAGTGTTCGACGGCATGATGATCAGCGGCAGCGCCGATGCGCGCACCATGGCCTATGGCGTTTCGCACGCGATGATCGCGACGCTGTCCGGCCTGGTCGTCAGCGTCAGCGGCATGTTTTTCCTGAGCCGCTTCCAGGCTCGCGTCGAGCGCGAGACGGAAAGCTTCGGCGATCTCCTGGAATTCTGACGAGGCCCCCATGCGCACCCGCCGCCACACGCATCCGCCCGAGGAAACCGGCATCGATCTCGCACCGATGCTCGATTTCGTGCTCAATCTGCTGATCTTCTTCATCATCACCAACACCTTCGTTTCCGAGGCCGGCATTCACATCAACCGGCCGTCGGCGAGCACTGCGGTCAAGCAGGAGCGCGCGAACGTGCTGGTCGCGATCGCACCGAACGGCGAGGTCTGGAGCGACGGCCAGCGCGTCGACATTCGCGCCTTGCGCGCGCACCTGCAGAAACGTCGCCAGGAAAATCCGAATGCGGCGGTCATCGTGCAGGCCGATCGCGATGCGCGTGCCGGTCTGGTGGTGGAGGCGATGGACCAGGCCCGTCTGGCTGGCTTCAAGAATGTCGCGATCGCCGCGACGCCGCAGACCTCGCCATGAAGGATGACCGCCGCGATGCGCGCGAGTCTCGTCGCATCCGCTGACGCGCGCTGGTCGCGCTTCGTGGTGCCGCCGCTGCTCGGGCTGGCGGTGGCGCTGCTGCTGTTCTGGTGGATGTATCAACTGATACAGCCGAAGATCCACGGTGGCGGTGTACGCGCGCTCGACAACGTCGAGGTCGTAACGCCACCACCACCGCACGACGAGACACAGGATCAGCAGCTGGCCAATGCGCCGGCGCCGCCACCGGATGCACCGCCGGCACTGACGCGGCCGGATCTGCCGTCGCTGTCGTCGGCGATGGCCACCGCACCGCTCGATGCCGGACCCATTTCGGTGCCGGTCACGCTGGGTGCAAGTGGCCTGAGCCTGACCGGTGCCAGCGGCTTTGCCGGATTTGCCGGCCGCGGCGCCGGCGGTGGCGCCGGTGGTGGTGGGGGCGGCAACGGCACGGGTCAGGGTTTCAAGGGCAAGCCGCTGGTGCCGTTGTCGACGGCGCGTCCGCAGATGCCGGACTGGGCCTGCAAGCAGAAAATCCGCGGCTGGGTCGAAGTCGTGTTCACTGTCCTGCCGAGCGGTCACGTCAGCGACGTCAAGCTGGTCGACGCCAGTCCACGCGGCGTGTTCGAAGCTGCGGCGATCGAAAGCATCTCGAACTGGATCTACGATTCCGGCGATCACGCGCGCGAGGTCAAGCAGCGCGTCGAGATGAATCCGGAAGACTGCGTCTACAACTGGAAGCAATGACGATGCGCCTGCCGATGCATGCGGCGCTCGCGGCGCTGGGGCTGCTGCTGACGATGCCGGCACTCGCCGACCAGTATCGCAGCGAACAACGCATCGTCGAAACGCCGACGCAGCCGGAAAAGCAGGAAGACCCGCAACAGCTGCTGCGCATCACGACCGACCCTTACGGCAAGGCGCTGCTGTTGCGGGATCTTGCCGCGCAGGCTGTGCAGAAGCACGACTACGCCAAGGCGACGCAATACCTGGAGCAGGCGCTGGCGCAGAACGCGCTGTCGGGGCCGGCGGCGGCGCAGATGAAGGATGATCTGGCCCAGCTGTACATGGCCAGTGGCGATCTGAAGAAGATGCAGCCGCGGCTCGAAGCGCAGGTCAAGAGCGGTCAGGCCTCGCCGCAGATGCTGGCGGCGCTGGCTTCGGTCTATCTTGGCCAGAAGCGCTATCAGGATGCGCTGTCGCTGTTGCAGAAGGCCGGCGCCGACAAACCGGGTGCCGACATCAGCTGGCGCCGCGCACTGGCGGCAGCCTACATCGGCAGCGGCCACGAGCACGACGCGCTGCCATTGCTCGAGCAGTTGCTCAAGCAGGACCCGAGCCATCGCGAAGACTGGCTGCGGCTGGCGGCGCTGCAGCTCAAGTTCGGCGACAAGGCGCGCGCTGCCGCGGTCATGGAACTCGCCAATCGACTCGGCTTCCTCACCAGCGCCGAGGATCGCCTGCGGCTGGTGACCTTGACCGCGCAGATTGGCGCGCCGTTCGAGGCGGGCTCGCTGCTGCAGTCGCTGATCGATCGCAAGGAAGTGGCGGACGATCAGGCCAATCGCAAGCTGCTCGCGCAGCTGTGGCTGGCGGCGCGTGAGGACAGTCTCGCGCTGCCGGCTCTGCAGGCACTGGTGAAGACCGCGCCCAGCGCGCCGCTGTATCAGCAGCTCGCACAGCTGTACATGGATCGCGACGAATACGCTGCCGCTGCGCAAGCCTTGCAGCAGGCGGTGCAGCTCGGCAAACCGAACGGCAAGACCTGGCTCGCGCTCGGCTTCGCGCAGTACCAGCAGGCCGACATCGATGCGGCGCTGGCGTCGTTCCGGCAGGCCGACAAGCTGGCAGACGGTCACGCGTCGGCCAGCGAATGGATTCACTATCTGGAAAGCGGCAAGGCGCGTGAGCAGGCCTTGCAGGCGGCGAGCGAGCGCGGCCAGCGCGACGAGGGTGAAGTCCAGCTCAGTGGCCGGCTCAGCGGCGACACGGTCGTGCTCGGCAGCGCCGGCGGGAGCCAGGCGGTCGCGGCCGTCGCCAGCGGCAAACTGACCCCGATCGGCGCCGATGCCAACGGCAATGCCGACGGCACGATACCGGCGTGGACCGGTGGTCTGCAGCGCGTGCAGTGGCCGAAGGATTTTCATGTCGGGCAGCGGCTTGCCGATCCGTATCCGAACGACAAGCCGCTGTTCACGATCACCAATGACAATCTGGCGCAGTACCGCAGCCGGCTCAGTGCCGGCCATCTCGCGCTGTTCGCGAAATATCCCGACTACCGCATGCCGGTGTATGCGAGCCGGCGCAGCGTGGCTTATCCGCAGGCGATCTACGACGCCAGCCGCGCCAATGTCGGCAAGGCCAGGCTGACCGGGTCCGACGAGCTGATCGGGGCCCATCTCGGCGTGCCGTTTCCGCAGCCCCGGTCCGGCGTCGAGATCATGTGGAATCACCGCACGCGCTACCGCGGCAATACCCTGGTCACGCAATCGACACAGGCCGTGGTGCGGCCGAACGACGAGGCGCCGACGTATCTGAAGCAGACCGAACGCATCCTGTTCCGCTACGGCAACACTCGCGATCCGAGCGATCTGTCCGACGACAACATCCTGCTTTACTACCTGACCTGGTTCGGCAAGACGCGCAGCGAGATCGATTTCGTCGCGCTCGTGCACGAAACCGCCAATTCGCTGAAGCAGCCGCGCGGCATCTGGGTCATCCCGCCGGGCATTCCGAAGATGTTCCGCGTGCCGCCGGTGGGTTACGACCAGCCGTTCCCCGGCTCGGAAGGCCTGATGTTTCTCGACATGATCGACATGTACAACGGCGCGTTCGACCGCTATGTCTGGAAGCTGGTCGGCAAGCGCGAGCTGTACATTCCGTACAACAGCTACCGGCTCAGCGACGGCCGCTACAAATATGCGCAGCTGCTGACGCCGAAGTTCTTCAATCCCGCCGGCACACGCTACGAACTGCATCGCGTCTGGCAGATCGAAGCGACCGAGCGCGGCGGCAAGCGCCACAGCTTCGGCACCCGGACCTTCTACGTCGACGAAGACAGCTGGAACGTGGTGCTGGTCGAGAACGAGGATCACGACGGCCGGCTGTGGCGCTTCCAGGAAGGTCACCTGCTTCCGGCGTACGACGCGCAGACGGCAAACTGCGCACCGGTGATCACCTACGACCTCAAGGACGGCCGTTACTTCGTCAATCGTCTGTTCGCCGAGGACCCGCCGGCGCAGTTCGACGTGCCGATGCGCAAGGCCGAATTCATGCCGGACAATGTTCGCGCCCGCTACGGCCATTTCTAGCCGGTATCCGGGGCCGCAGGAAAATAATTTCCGGGTGATGCAACTTTTTCCGGAACGGCAACGTCAAAGCCCTGAGTGCCACTCCAGTGCTCGCATCACTCCCAAATTACCGGGCGGTTCGACCAGCCGTCCGGTTTTTCTTGCGCGCCTGCCTCTTGCGCGATCACATGTAGCCGCGAATCAGCTTTCCCAGTGCCGGCATCGCTGCGCCGATCTCGTTTTCGATGCTGCCGCGCATCTTGCGGTACGCGGATTGCAAGGCGCCGTTGCGGCTCTTTTCGAGCCGCGCGTCGGCCATCGCCAGCAGGGCGTCGCGGCCTTCATCGGCATGTTTCTGCAGGAATACCGAGAAGTCGCGATCGGCACTGCGCTGGAACTCCGCGTACAGCGGTTCGAGCGCGGCGATAAACTGTGGCGCGTTGCGACGCAATGCTCCGTCGAGCAGATCGGGTTTGGCGGCCTTGAGCACCGCCATGCCGGTTTTCAGGCCGATGCCGCGCAAGCCGCGGACGCCGGCCAGATGCCGATCGACAAGCGTGACCAGATCGGCGGCGAACGCATCGCGTTGCGACGGCGACCAGAGAATTTCGTTCAGGGATTTCACGACCGGATGGCTTATGGCAGCGCGTGAGGACGGCAGACAGAAGCTTAGCATCGTGGCTTTGAAGACCAAGCCGCTGGAACGCAGCATCGCGTTGACCCGGCTCGGTGTCGGCGCCGGCGCGAAGATCATGGCGCATTCCCTCGCCAACATTTTCCGTGGCGAAATCTCGCGCGATTCGGCCAATCGCGAGTTCTACGAACGCCAGGCGCAGATCCTGGCCGACGAGCTCGGCAAGCTGAAAGGCAGCGTCATGAAGGCCGGCCAGATGCTGTCGCTGTACGGCCAGTACTTCCTGCCGGAAGAAGCGGTCGTCGTGCTCTCGCAGCTGCAGGACGACACGCCGCCAGTGGCTTGGAACGTGGTCGCGCCGGTGCTGGAGCGCAGTCTCGGCCGCAGCCGCCTGCGTGAACTCGACATCGACACCGAGGCGATGGCGGCGGCCTCGCTGGGTCAGGTGCATCGTGCGCGGCGCAAGAAGGACGGCCGCGAGCTGTGCGTGAAGATCCAGTATCCGGGCGTTGCCGACGCGATCGAGAGCGACATCCGCACCTTGTCCCGCCTGCTGATCATGACGCGGCTGACGCCCAAGGGTCTGGACCTGCAACCGGTCTTCAACGAAGTGCGCGAGATGCTGTACCGCGAGGTCGATTACGAAGCCGAAGCCGGTTTCACGCGGCAGTTTGCCGCCCGGCTTGCCGGCGACACGCGCTTCGTCGTGCCCGAGGTGATCAGCGAATACAGCAGCCCGCAGATCCTGACCACCAGCTACGAAAGCAACTGCTCGGTGCGCGACGCCAGGGTGCAGAAGCTCGGCCAGGCGCGTCGGGACCGCCTCGGCGGCGCCTTTCTCGAACTGTTCTTCAACGAGTTCTTCCGCTGGGGCATGGTGCAGTCCGATCCGCACTTCGGCAATTACCGGTTCCGCGTCGGCGAGCGTGCCGAAGACGATCGCATCGTGCTGCTCGACTTCGGTGCGACGCGCATCTTCGGACGCGGATTCATCGAGAACTACAGCGATATCGTCGAAGGTTCGCTGCGGCGCGATCGCGAGCAGGTGCTGCGCGGCGCGATCGCGATCGGCCTGATGAGCGAGAAGATGCCGCGCAGCGCACTCGACGCGTTTGCAGCGATGTGCGAGGCCATCGTCGAGCCGTTCGAGGCGGCCGACGACCAGGCTGCCGGGGGGACGCTGCGCAACAAGAATGGCGCCTATTGCTGGGGCGACAGCGACTTGCCGATGCGCAGCGGGCGGATCGCCGCGACCAATGCGCTGTCCGTGCATTTCCGCGTGCCGCCGCGTGAAATCGTGTTCCTGCATCGTCGGCTTGCCGGCGTTTTCATCATGCTCGCGACCTTGCGCAGCGAAGTCGACGGACGCGCGGCATTGCTTGCTGCACTGCACGATGCACATCAGGAACCGGCATCCGGCGTTACCCTGTAGGCCGTAGAGACATGGAAGCGTTGTCGCGGATTGGATTGTCCCGGCGACAGCGATTGGATAGCATCAATGGATAACTTTGAAACGAAGACCGCTGTAGCGGTCTCCCATCCCCAGAGGAGAGCGACGATGAAAAAGCAGTACGCACTCTTGACCGGAGCGCTGTTCCTGGCTCTGACGACAGGCCAGGCCGCAGCAAAGGTCTCCGCACAGGAAGCCGCCGAACTCGGCAAATCCCTGACACCCATCGGCGCCGAGCGCGCCGGCAACAAGGACGGCACGATCCCGGCGTGGGAGCCGGAACCGCAGCGCGGCGCGCTGAAGGGCGAATTTCCGAACAATCCGAAGATCGACGCCGAAAAGCCGCTGTTCACGATCACCAAGGCCAACATGGCCAAGTACGCGGATCAGCTGACCGAAGGTCACAAGAAACTGCTGAACCTGTACAGCGACTACAAGATGAACGTGTATCCGTCGCATCGCGTGGTCGACTGGCCGAAGTCGATCAAGGACGCGACGATCAAGAACGCAACCACCTGCGAAATCCAGGGCACCGATACCCTGAACAATTGCAAGGAAGGTTTCCCGTTCCCGATTCCGAAGACCGGCGCCGAGCCGATCTGGAATCACAAGCTGAAGTGGCGCGGCGAAGCGGTGACCCGCTTCAACAACCAGATGATCGTGCAGAACAACGGCGACTATCAGCTCACCAAGATCATCGAGGACGTGCAGTTCCCGTACGCGTCGATCAAGGATCCGCATCCGATCGACTCGGCCAACGGCGAATATCTCGAGTATCTGTCGCACGTGGTGGCGCCGCCGCGTCTGGCCGGCACCTTCATTCTCGTGCATGACAAGACCGGCACCGGCGCCGATGGCCGCGCCGCCTGGCTGTACTCGCCGGGTCTGAAGCGCATCCGCCGCGCGCCGACGGTCTGCTGCGACAACCCGTATGAAGGCACCGACGGTCACCAGTTCTACGACCAGGTCGACATGTTCAACGGTGTGCTCGAACGCTACACCTGGAAGATCGTCGGCAAGAAGGAGATGTACATCCCGTACGACTCCAACAAGATCGCCGGCAACACGGTCAAGTACAAGGATCTCGTGCGTCCGCGTCACCTGAACCAGGATCTGCCGCGTTACGAACTGCATCGCGTGTGGGTCGTCGAGGCGGAACTGCGTCCGGGCACCAGCCACACGTTCAAGACCCGTCGTTTCTACATCGACGAGGATGCATGGACCATCGCCGCGGTCGACGACTACGACAACCGTGGCGACCTGTTCCAGTTCCAGGAAGGCCACATCATCAGCGCGCCGAACATCCAGGCGGCGACGACCGTACCGGAAGTGATCTACCACTTCGACTCCGGTCGTTACTTCATCACGGCGGCATGGAACGAGGACAAGCCGATCGACGCGACGGTGCACTTCAACGACAGCTACTTCACCGCGCCGTCGGTGCAGAAGATGACGACGCGCTGAGCGCGCCGGCATCGAGCTGTGTGACATCAGGCCGCCGGAGCGATCCGGCGGCTTTTTTTTGAGGGGGAACGAAATGAAATACGAACAGAAGCAGAGCTTCGACAAACCCTCGTCGACCGTCATCAAGATGTTCGGCGATCGTGCGTACTTCGAGCGCAAGTATGCGGAGCTCGGGTTCCGCAATGTCGAGGTGCTGGAACACGAGAAGAAGGGGGATCAGTTCACGATCCGCATTCGCTACACGGCGACTGCCGACGTTCCCTTGCCGGACTTCGCGAAGAAATTCGTGCCGGCCGAAATGAACATCGTGCAGCGCGACAGTTGGGATCTGAAGAAGAAGACGGGTCGCCTCGAAGTCGAATTGCGCGGCATTCCGCTCAAGGTCGGTGCCGCCATGCGTCTGGCCGACGAGGGCAAGGGCAGCGCCAATACCCTGGCCTGGGAAGTCGTCTGCTCGGTGCCGCTGCTCGGCGGCAAGCTCGAAAAGCTGCTGGTCTCCGACATCCAGGCCAAGGCCGATGCCGACCTCGCCGCGTCGCGCAAGATCCTCGCCGACTATTGAGCGACCCGCTGAGGGGATTCCGCCTGTTCAGACCCGGCGGCGGCGCGGATAATGCCCCGTCATGAGTGCCGACAGACCCGAGGACGAACGCCAAGCTGAAGCGGTGACGCTATGGCAGACCGTGCAGAGCGTCTCCGCTGCCATGTTCGGCGTGCAGAGCAGCAAGAACCGCAAACGCGATTTCAGCCGCGGCAAACCTCTGCATTTCATCGTCATCGGTCTGCTCATGGTCGGCGTCTTCATCGGCGTGCTGGTGCTGATCGTCAAAATCCTGCTGCACAACGCGGGTCTGTGATTCGCTGCGCAGTCTTTAGGGGGAGAAGCGCATGAAAAAGCTGCTGTGGATCGTCGCGATCCTGTGTTGCGGCACCGCGTTCGCAGCCGAGCCGCCGGCCTGGGTCGCCGAGAGCAATCGCAATGCCGACGTGTTGCTCAAGGTGCTGGCCGATTTCAGTCCGGAAAGTGCAGGCCAGCTCGGCGTCGACGGTCATGACGAACAGGTCGTCGATCTGGGACCGAAACTGGAGGAGCGCAGTCGCAAGGCCTTGCAACAGGCGATCGATGAACTGCAAGCGCGTCGCGCCAGGACCAGTGACCCGGCCGTGTTGCAGGATCTGGATATCCTGATCGATTCCGCGCAGGACAACATCGAGACGTCGCGGCTCAACGAACAACTGTTGTTGCCGTACTACGGCGTGCCGAACATGGTGTTCAGCGGCATCCGGGCGCTGCTCGACCCGCGCGTGCCGAAGGAACGTCAGGCTGCGGCACTGCTGCGTCTGCGTCGCTATGCCGGTCTCGAACCGGGCAGCACGGCGATCACCGAGCTGGCCGAAGCCCGAACGCAGGAACGTTTTGGCGACAACGAGCTGGTTGGCCCGTATCGGGGTGAAGTCGAACAGGATCTGGCCGACGCGCCGCGCTACATCGAAGGCATTGCCAAGCTGTTCGCCGATTCCGGCATCAAGGGCTACGAGGCGCCGCTGGCCACGCTCAAGGCGCAGCTCGTCGCATACGACGACTGGGTGAGCAAGGATCTGCTGCCGCACGCGCGCGCCGATCACCGTCTGCCGCCGGCGCTGTATGCCGACAATCTCAAGCAGGTCGGCGTCGAGGATCTGGCGCCGGACGAATTGATTCGCCGCGCGCAACTGAGCTTCGTGGAAATCCAGAACGAGATGCGTGCACTGGCGCCGCTGGTGGCCCGGCAGAAAGGGTACAAGTCGACCGACTATCGCGACGTGATCCACGCGCTGAAGCAGGATCAGGTCAGCGGCGATGCCATCCTGCCCCTGTATCGCGATACGCTGAAGGCGATCGAGGCCAGCATCCGCCGCGATCACATCGTCACGCTGCCGCAGCGCGAAGCGAAGATCCGCCTTGCCAGTGAAGCAGAGTCGGCGCAGATTCCGGCGCCGTTCATGAGTCCGCCGCGACTGATCGGCAATACCGGCGAATACGGCGAATTCGTGTTGCCGCTGAACGTGCCGGGCAAAGCCGGGCGCAGCGACATGAAGATGGACGATTTCACGTTCAAGGCCGCGGCCTGGACATTGACCGCACACGAGGCGCGCCCCGGTCACGAGCTGCAGTTCGCGGCGATGATCGAGAAGGGCGTGTCGACGGCCCGCGCGGTGTTCGCGTTCAACAGCGTCAATGTCGAGGGCTGGGCCTTGTACGCGGAAGCCGAGATGAAGCCGACTTTTCCGCTGGACGGTCAGCTGATCGGCCTGCAGCTGCGCCTGATGCGCGCGGCGCGCGCCTTCCTCGATCCGATGGTCAATCTCGGCCGCATCACGCCGGACGAGGTCAACGCCTTCCTGCAGAAGCAGGTCTGTCTGTCGCCGGCGATGGCGCAGGCGGAAACCGATCGTTACGTGTTCCGTTCGCCCGGGCAGGCGACCGCGTACTTCGTCGGCTATCAGGCCATCATGGGTATCCGCGCGAAGGCCGAGCTGGCGCTGGGCGACAAGTTCAATCGCCAGCGTTTCCACGATTTCCTGCTGGCGCAGGGCCTGTTGCCGCCGAAGCTGCTCGAAAAGGCCGTCATCGAACAGTTCGTCCCGGCCGAACTCGCGCGCCCGTAAGCTGACCCGGCCGATCCGGTCGTTGGCCTGCTGACAGGAGGCTGTCAGCAGGCCTTGCCGATACTGCGGACTCCTCGACAAAACCGGAGTTTCGCCATGATCAAGGGCTTGCGCACCGCCATCTATCCTTCGCCGGATCTGGCTGCCGCGAAGAATTTCTATCGTCAGCTGCTCGGCGTCGATCCGTATTTCGACCAGCCGTTCTATGTCGGCTTCGAAGTCGGTGGCTTCGAGATCGGCCTGCTGCCGGACGCGACGGCTTCGGCCGACGGCACCCGCGCCTACTGGGGCGTCGCCGACATCGAACAGGAGCATGCACGCATCGTCGCGCTTGGCGCGCGACCCTGCGACGCGATTCAGGATGTTGGTGACGGCATCAAGGTCGCCAGCGTGCTCGACCCGAACGGCAATCGCCTGAGCCTGATCTACAACCCGCATTTCGATCCGGCGAAAGTCCGCTGACGCGACTTGCGGCACACTGCCGCATGCGCCGCGCCGACCGCCTGTTCCAGATCGTGCAATACCTGCGTGGCCGTCGTCTGACGACGGCCACGCAGCTGGCCGGCTGGCTGTCGGTCTCCGAGCGCACGATCTATCGCGACGTGCGAGACCTCAGTCTCACCGGCGTGCCGATCGAGGGAGAAGCGGGTGTCGGCTACCGGCTGTCGCCGCATTTCGATCTGCCGCCGTTGATGTTCACGCGCGAGGAAATCGAAGCGCTCGCGACCGGGCTGCGCATGCTGCAGGCCTGGGGCAGCCCCGAGCTGCGCCGCGGTGTCGGTTCCGTGTGGGCGAAGCTCGCTGCGGCGTTGCCGGAGCGCGAGCGCATTGCGCTGGAGCGCACGCCGCTGTACGCCCCGGACGTGGCGGCCTCGTATGCAGCGAGGATCGGCCCCTTGCTCGACGGGCTGCGCCGTGCGATCGCCGCCCGGGACGTGCTGATCCTCGACTACGGCGACGAGCGCGGGCAACGCTCGGCGAGGGCGGTCTGGCCGCTGGGCCTGTTTTTCTGGGGCGACGTCTGGTTGCTCGGCGCGTGGTGCGAGCTGCGTCAGGACTTCCGCAACTTCCGGGTCGATCGCATCACGACGGCGACGTCGAGCGGCGCGCAGTTTCCGGACGCAGCCGGACGGCGGCTCGAAGACTTCGTGCGCAGCATGCAAGCAAGTTGATCGCCTGCGCTCAGTGCGCGCCTTCCGGGGCGGCGTGGTGTGGATCGACGCGGCGCGACAGCCAGATGATCGGAATCAGCAGCACGGCAGTGCCGGCGAGGAAATAGAAGACGTCGATGAAGGCGAGGTTGCCGGCCTGACGCGCCACTTCGCCGGCAATCGAAGCCTGTGCGAGTTGCTCGCTGCCCATGGCGCCGCCCAGCGCGTGCACGCTGCTCTGATACGCCGGATCGAGGACGCTGACGCGATCGACGAGATGGCTTTGCTCGATCTGCGTCGAACGTGCCAGATAGGTCGTGACGATCGAGATGCCGAGACCGCCGCCGATGTTGCGCATCAGGTTGATGATCGCGCTGGCGCTGCCGATTTCCTGCGGCGCAATGCCGGCATACGCGAGTCCCTGGATCGGAACGAAGATGAAGGACACGCCGAAGGTCGTGAACACGCGCAGCATCACTAGGCGCATGTTGCTGACGTCGAGGCTCAGCGTCGTCAGCGCGAGCATCGACAGCGCGATGCCGACGAAGCCGATCGTGCAGAGTATCCTGGGTTCGACGCGCGTCGACAGGCGCGCCATCAGCGGCATCATCAGCACGCTCATCACGGCTGCCGGCGACATCACCATGCCGGCGTCGAGCGCCGAGTACCCCAGCAGCACCTGCATGAACTGCGGCATCAGCAGGGTCGTGCCGAGCAGCGTGACGCCCATCGCCACGATCATCAGATTCGCGACCGCGAAATTGGGATTGGCCAGCAGGCGCAGATTGACGATCGGATGTTCGTGATTGAGCTCGCGATAGACCAGCAGCGCCGTGGCGACGACGAACGTCGCGAGCAGGCCGACGATGAAATCGGAGTTCAGCCAGTCTTCCTGCTGACCCTTGTCCATCATGATCTGCAAGGCGCCCATGCTCAGCACGATCAGCGCGAAGCCGACGTAGTCGACGCGGAATCCGTGCTCCTTGCGCCGCTGCTGGACGGCGATTTGTGCCGGCGAATCGTGAAGCAGCGCGCCGGCCATCGAGATCAGCATCAGGCCGACCGGGGCATTGATCAGGAAGATCCAGTGCCAGCTGAAGTGATCGGTGATGTAACCACCCAGTGTCGGACCGATCGCCGGGCCGGAAACCACGGCCATGCCGTAGATTGCCATCGCCATGCTGCGCTGAGACGGCAGAAACGAATCCGCGAGTATCGATTGCGAGACCGGCTGCAAGGCGCCGCCGGCGATGCCCTGCAGGATGCGGAAGAAGATCAAGGCCGGCAGCGAAGTTGCGAGACCGCACAACACGGATGCCAGCGTGAACAGCGACATCGAGATCAGGTAGTAGCGTTTGCGGCCGATCGTGTCGGCCAGCCAGCCGGTCATCGGCAGGATGATGGCGTTGGACACCAGATACGAGGTCAGCACCCAGGTCGCTTCGTCGCGGCTCGCGGACAGCGAGCCGGCGATATGGACCAGCGACACGTTGGCGATGGCGGTGTCGAGCACCTCCATGAACGCCGCCATGCCGCAGACGAACGCGATCAGGTACGGCCCTTTCGGCATTGCCGACGGCGCGTTGCTGGCCGCCGCCATTTCAGCCGGCCTTCTGCGCGAGGCGGGTGCCGCTGTCATCGCGGATGTCGACCTTCGGCACCACCGACATGCCCGGCGCCAGATGCAGCTCGGGTGACGGCAGGGGATCGAAGACCAGCTTGACCGGTACGCGCTGCACCACCTTCACGAAGTTGCCGCTGGCATTTTCGGCCGGCAGCAGACTGAAGGCCGAACCGGTTCCGGCCTGCACGCTGTCGACGCGCGCGCTGAATTTCTGCCCGGAGTAGGCATCGATCTCCACGCTGACCGGCTGGCCGACGCGCATGTGGCGCAACTGGGTTTCCTTGAAATTGGCAACGATCCAGGGCGTCGTGCCGACCAGCGCCAGCACCGGACTGCCGGCCTGCAGCTGCGAGCCCGGTTGCAGGTTCTTGCGCGTGACGCGGCCGTCGCTGGGGGCGGCAACCCTGGTGTACGAGAGCTGCAGTTTTGCCTGATCGAGCGCTGCCTGCGCCTGCGCCACGGCCGCCTGTGCCGCGGCAAGCTGCGCCTGCTTGGCGCCGAGCTGTTCGGTCGTGGTCTGCGACGCCGTCAGCTGTGCGGCAGCCTGATCGGCCTGCGCCTTCAGTGCGCGCGCCGTGGTGCGCGCCTGATCGAGCGTCTGCTGCGAGATCTCGTCCTTGGCGTACAGCGACTCGTAGCGCCTGGCATCGGCCTGCGCACGTTCGGCCTGCGCGCGTGCGGCCACCAGCGCTGCCTGCGATTGCGCGACCATTGCCGGCGCGCTGGTCTGCGTGATCGTCAGATCGGCCTGCGCCGATTGCGCCTGCGCCTGCGCGGCAGCGAGATTGGCCTCGGCCTGACGGACATGCGTGATGTAGTCGGCAGGATCGAGCTCGAACAGGGGATCGCCGGCGTGCACCGCCTGATTGTCATCGACATGGATGGCGATCACGGTGCCGCTGACGCGCGGCGCCACCATCGTGATGTCGGCCTGGATGAACGCATCGTCGGTCGATTCGTAACCTCGCGAGATCCACCAGGCGACCGCGGCGATCACCGCGACGATGCCGGCGATCCCGATCAGCAGCGGCTTGCGCGAAGATCGCGCCTCCTGTTCCTTGTTCATCGTTGTCTGTGCCTGTTCCGTTTCGGTTCAAGCTGCGACGCCCGGGTCGCAGCCCTGTTCAAAGATCGAATTGCCGCGCCTTGCCCTGCGCGGCCGCGAGGTTGACGCGTGCCTGCTGGTACGCCGCCTGCGCGGCAATCGCCTGCGCGCGCGCGCGCGCGAGGCTGGTCTGTGCACGGATCACGTCGACGTTGTCGGCCACGCCATTGCTGAAACGATCGCGTGCCAGTTCCAGTTCGCGCTCGGCGAGATCGCGCGCCGACAGCGCCGCCCGCACCTGCTCGCGGCTTGCGGCGGCGGTGGCGATCGCCAGACGTACGTCCTGCTCGATCTGCTGGCGAAGGTCTTCGAGCTGGATGCGCTGCTGTTCGAGGCGCAGCTTCGCGGCATCTTCCTGAGCCTTGATCGCGCCGCCTGCGTACAGCGGCAGATCGATGGTGGCGCCGTATCGATACGTGTCTTCGTCGTTCTGGCCCGGTGTATTCGACGACAGGCCGTAGTCGGCCACCAGCGACAGCGTTGGCAGGCGCCGCCGTTTTGCCGCCGACAGTTCGGCATCGGCCTGCCGGATCGACGCGTCGATCGCGACCAGCTCCGGCCGCTGGCTGTCGGCGGTTTGCAGGGCATGCGCAATATCGAGTTCCGGCGCTGCCGCGTGATCGAGATCGCCCGACAGTTTCAGCGGCTGGTCCATCGGCAGTACCGCCAGTCGCTGCAGCTGCAGGCGCGCCTGTGCGATCGCGGTCTCGGATTCCGATACGGCATAGCGATCCTGGGCGACTGCCGTTTCCGCACGCGCGACGTCGACACCCGATGCAATGCCGGCCTTCTGCTGATCGCGCGACAAGCTCAGCAGATCATTGGCAAGGCCGAGATCGGCCCGCGCGCTCGCCAGCATTTCCTCGCTGCCGAGCACCTGGATGTAGGCCAGCGCGGCGTGGCTGGCGATCGATTCACGGCTGGCTTCGGCCTGCGCTGCGGCCGCACGCGTGCCGAACTCGGCACTGCTCAGTTCCGCGGCGGCCGCGAAGTCGACCAGCTTCTGCGATGCCTTGATGCGTGCATCGAACACCGAGTACGGACCGATCAGCGACGGCAGGCCGGGGAAGTTGAAGCCGAGGGTGGCCGGATTGGTGGTCTGGCGCAGTTGCGACACCGAAACCCCGATCTGTGGCAGCAGGTTTGCACGGCTGGCGTCCTGCTGCGCCTGCGCGAGCGCCAGCGACGCCTCGGCAATCCGCTGCGGTGGCGCCATCTGCACGGCGCGGGTGATGACGTCATGCAGGCTCAGCGCCGCCGGCGCCGCGTCGTCGGCAAGTGCCGAATACGGCAGCAGGCCGCCGAGCAGCAGGCCGAACACGGCCGGCAAACACGGATACCGCCAGTGGCGGGGGACGATCTTTATCATGGTTGATGACAATTAGTACGCTTACGGTCGAAGGACGCCGTGACCAGGCGCAGCAGCAGTTCCTGCAGCAGCGTGCGTTCGCCCTCGCTCAGCGAGTCCAGGAACACGGCCTCCTGCTCGATCACGCCCGGCAGCATGCGTTCGCGCCAGGCACGCCCCTTGTCGGTCAGGTCCAGAGCATTGGCGCGGCGGTCTTCGGAATGCGGCGAGCGCCGCACCATGCCGCTCTGTTCGAGTTCGTCGACGATCTTCATGGTCGTCGTGCGATCGATGCCGATGACGCCGGCGATGTCGGTCTGCCGCAGGCCGCCACGGTGGTGGAGGACGCTGAGAATCGCGAAATGCCGGATCGACAGCTCGTCCGCGAACACGGTTTCGATCTCGGACAGCAGGGCACGATGCGCCTTGCTCAGCAGAAAGCCGAGATGGCCGCGGAACTCGGGCGGCACCAGCGACGCGAGGTCGGGTTTTTCGCTGGACACGGGCAATCAGTAGAAAGTCAGTTTTACTGATTATATCTTCACTATCTTTTCCCGGAAAGATGCCGCGATCTGATCGAAGTCGACGATGGCGCCGGCTAGGTCGGCGGACCGCCGTAGGCGCGTTCGACTTTGGCGACGCGAATCTCGTAATGCCGATACCAGTCGCGACGCCCTGTCTCGCGGGCGATGCGATGTTCGGCCTGCTGCTTCCAGGCGGCGATTGCCGCTTCGCTGCGCCAGTACGAGACGGTGATGCCGAAGCCGTCGGCGCCGCGGCAGCTTTCGGCGCCCAGAAAGCCGTCCTGTCCGGCGGCAAGTTCCAGCATGCGCGCCGCGGTCTGTTCATAGCCGGCTGACGCGGCCGAGCGCAGCGAACTGAAGATCACGGCGTAGTACGGCGTTGCAGGCGTGGTCGCGAATGGCGTGCTCATGAAACCTCCGCAGGCGTCGGTCGGCGCCGCTACAGCTCGCGGCGCCGGGTTTTCTTCAGTTCGTACAGTGCATCGAGGGCATCGCGTGGCGACAGCGCGTCCGGTTCCAGCGCGTCGAGCAGTTTCATCGCCGCCGACGGCGAGGCCGGCGCGAACAGGGACAGCTGCGGCTTGTCCGCGGCGCGGACCGGGTTGGCCGGAAGCGGCAGACCGGCATCGACCTGCGGCCGATTCTCCAGCGTCTGCAGATGACCGCGAGCGGCGCGGATCACGGCCTGCGGCACGCCGGCCAGCGCGGCGACCTGCAGGCCGAACGAGCGGTTGGCGGGGCCGGCCTTGACGTTGTGTAGGAAGACCAGTCGTTCACCCTGCGCGTCGCTGTATTCCGCGGCGTCGAGATGGACGTTGGCGACGCCGGGCAGGGTGTCGGCCAGCGCCGTCAGCTCGAAGTAGTGGGTGGCGAACAGCGCGAATGCGCGCACGTCGGTGGCGAGAAATTCGGCAACCGCGCGTGCCAGCGACAGCCCGTCGTAGGTCGAGGTACCGCGACCGATCTCGTCCATCAGCACCAGCGATTCGCGCGTCGCGTTATGCAGGATGTTGGCGGTCTCGCTCATTTCGACCATGAAGGTCGATTGTCCCGACGCCAGATCGTCGGCGGCGCCGATACGCGTGAAGATGCGATCGATCGGACCGATCGTCGCGGCGTCGGCCGGCACGAAGCAGCCGGCGTGCGCGAGCAACACGATCAGCGCGGTCTGCCGCATGTACGTGGACTTGCCACCCATGTTCGGACCGGTGATCACCAGCAGTCGGGCGGTGTCGCCGAGCGTGAGATCGTTCGGCACGAATGGCGTCTGCAGGCTCGCCTCGACGACCGGATGGCGGCCGGCGCGGATCGTCAGGCAGGGCTCCGCAAGCAGCTGCGGGCGACACCATTTGCTTCGCCGAGCGGTGTCGGCGAAGCAGGCCAGCACGTCGAGTTCGGCGATCGCCTGCGCCATGGTCTGCAGCGGCGCGAGGTCGGCCGCAATCCGGTCGAGCAGCGTTTCGTACAACTGTTTTTCGCGGGCCAGAGCCCGGTCGCGTGCCGACAGCACCTGGTCCTCGAACTGCTTGAGTTCCTCGGTGATGTAGCGCTCGTAATTTGTCAGTGTCTGGCGGCGCGTGTAATCGGCCGGAATCTTCGCTGCATGCGTCTTGCCGGCTTCGAGGTAGTAGCCGTGCACGCGGTTGTAGCCGACCTTGAGCGTCTCGATGCCGCTGCGCTGACGTTCGCGGGCCTCGAGATCGACGAGAAAGCCATCGGCGTTCTCGGACAGGCCGCGTAGCCGATCGAGGTCGGCGTCGAAGCCGCTGCGGAACACGCCGCCGTCGCGCGCCAGCAACGGCAGTTCATCGGCAAGCGCCGCCCGCAGCTGCGCGCACAGCGCGCCGTGTTCGCCGAGCCGCTCGCCGAGCTCGTGCAGCAGCGGTGCGTCGATCCCGGCGAGTGCGTCGACCACGTTCGGCAGGCTGGCCAGACTCGCACTCAGGCCGGCCAGATCGCGCGGGCGCGCCGAGCGCAGTGCGATGCGCGCCAGTATGCGTTCGACGTCGGTGATGTCGCGCAGCGCCGCGCGCAGCATCTCGTCGCCGCTGCCGCGCACCTGCGCCTCGGCGAGCTGGGCGACGGCGTCGTAGCGGGCCTCGAGCGCGGCATGGCTGCGCAGCGGTCGCGTCAGCCAGCGTTGCAGCGCGCGTGCCCCCATCGCCGTCACGCAGGTGTCGACGACCCGCAGCAATGTGTGATCGTGGCTGCCGGACAGCGAGCGATCGATCTCGAGATTGCGGCGCGTTGCCGCATCGAGGATCAGGGCATCGCCCGGCGTCTCGACGCGCAGGCTGCGCAGGTGCGGCAGGCTGCTCTTCTGCGTTTCCTGCACGTACTGCAGCAGCGCGCCGGCGGCGGCGATCGCGGCGCCCAGCCCTTCGGCGCCGAAGCCGCGCAGATCGCGCGTCTGGAATTGTTCAGTCAGCAGGCGGTACGCCGACGCCGAGTCGAAATGCCAGATCGGCCGGCTGCGCGGGCGAAAGCCGTCGTAGTCGCCGGAAAAGCCGTCCGGCGCCAGCAGCTCGCTGGCCTGCAGGCGGAACAGCTCGGCGTGCAGCTCGGCGAGCGACGCGGTCTGCAGCACACTGAAGCGACCGGACGACAGTTCCAGCCAGGCCAGGCCGTAGTTCTGGTCGGTGGAACAGACGGCGGCAAGCAGCGTTTGCGCGCGCGCGTCAAGCAGCGCATCGTCGGTCGCCGTGCCCGGCGTGACGATGCGCGCCACCTCGCGCCGTACCGGACCTTTCTCGGCGCCGACTTCGCCGACCTGTTCGGCGATTACCACCGACTCGCCGGCCTTGATCAGCCGCGCCAGATACTGCTCCAGCGCGTGATGCGGCACACCGGCCATGATCACCGGCAATCCAGCCGATTCGCCGCGCCGCGTCAACGTGATGTTGAGCAGTTGCGCGGCACGGCGCGCATCGTCATAGAACAGTTCGTAGAAATCGCCCATGCGAAACAGCACCAGCGTATCGGGGTGCTGCGATTTGATGCCGAGGTACTGCTGCATCAGCGGCGTGTGCGCCTGAACGTTCGGATTCTTCATCGCCGCGATTATCTCCGAAACCGGACCGCATCCGGGGCTGCCGAACCGCTTGGCCACGGCGATTTCGATTGCCTTGCGGGCCCTCGAAACAGGAGTAAGGTGGATTCGGGTTTCGCCCGGATGGAGCGAGTGCCGATGAGGATGTGTGCGCTGCTGTTCGCCTTGTGTGCCGGTTTGATCGCCGCCGCCGGTCGCGCGGACGTCGCTCCCGATGCCGACCCCGCGGGGCCGACCGTGCACGGCGGCATCGGGCTGCAGGCTGCCGATGCGGCGCGCGGTGCGCCGGTCGGCAACGTCGCGACGGGCGCGATTCCGGCACCGGCGCCGAACATCGTCGGAGCCCGCATCGTCATGCTGGACCCGGGCTGGCGCGATCGCCTGCTGGGCCTGATCGCGAGGCCCATCGTGGCCTATCTGCTGCTGCTGGCCGGCATCTACGGCTTGCTGCTCGAAGCGCTGCATCCCGGCGCAACCCTGCCCGGCGTGGTCGGCGCGAGCTGTCTGCTGCTGTGGCTGTTCGCGGTGCAGGTGCTGCCGATCGACTACCGCGGGCTTGCGCTGATGGTGCTGGGGCTGATGCTGTTGTTCGCGGAGGCGACCGTGCCGAGTTTCGGCGTGCTCGGTGTCGGCGGTCTCGTCGCGTTCGTGACCGGCTCGATCACGTTGATGGGGGCAGGTGCGGGTCACGGGTTCGATCTGGCGCTGGGTCTCGGCCTTGCGATCGCTGTCGCTATGATCATGGCGCTGACCCTGTACTTCGTCTGGCGCGTGCGCCGTGCTGCATCCGGCAAGGGCAGCGCCGAGTTCATCGGCAGCACGGTGCAGGTACAGTCGGTCGACGGCAGTTGCCATGAAGGCTGGGCGCGCTTCCACGGTGAGCGCTGGCGCATCGCGGCAACGCGTGCGCTGGCGCCCGGCGACACCGTGCGCATCGTCGATCGCGACGGGCTGACGCTCGTGGTCGAACCCTTCGCGTCATCCGGAACCACCTGACAGGAGAAAGCACATGCCGACCGCACTGGTGACACTGCTCGCGTTGATCGTCGCCGCGCTGATGCTGGCGCTGCGCGTGCTCAACGAATACGAACGAGGCGTCGTGCTGACGCTCGGGCGCTATACCGGCACCAAGGGTCCGGGTCTGATCGTCCTGATTCCACTGGTGCAGCGCATGCTCAAGGTCGATCTGCGCACCATCGTCATGGACGTGCCCTCGCAGGACGTGATCTCGCGCGACAACGTCTCGGTCAAGGTCAATGCCGTCGTCTACTTCCGCGTCGTCGATCCGGCCAAGGCCACGCTCAAGGTCGCCGTGTATTACGACGCCATCAGCCAGCTGGCGCAGACCACCTTGCGCTCGGTGCTCGGCCAGCACGATCTCGACGAAATGCTCAGTGCCCGCGACAAGCTCAACAACGACATCCAGATCATCCTCGACGAGCAGAGCGATCCCTGGGGTGTCAAAGTGAGCACGGTCGAGATCAAGCATGTCGACATCGACGAGAGCATGATTCGCGCGATCGCCCGGCAGGCGGAAGCCGAGCGTACTCGGCGTGCCAAGGTGATTCACGCCGAGGGTGAAATGCAGGCCGCGCAGAGGCTGACCGAAGCCGCGGCGCTGCTCGCGCGCGAGCCGCTGGCGATCCAGCTGCGTTATCTGCAGACGTTGATCGACATCGCCGGCGAGCACAATTCGACGATCGTGTTTCCGCTGCCGATGGATCTGATCGGGCAACTGGTCGGCGGCAAAAAGGGCTGAAACCGCTTTGGAAGCGGATCGCGCCGTGGGCTTTCCGCCGGTTCGCGACGCCAAGCCGGGTCTTGATGCCAGAATGCCGGCCATGCAAAACACCATCAGGCTGATCGATGCCGGCGGTGCTGTCGTCGACGCGCGGCGGCGGTTTTCGTTCGTGCACCGGCCTGGCCGGACGTGCTGCTGCATTTGAGCCTGCTGTGGCTGGGCTCGCTGCTGTCGCTGTCGGCGACCGCCTGGGGCGGCCTTGCGCTCGGCTATCAGCTGCCGGCGCGCGGTCCGGGCAGAGGCTGGATGATCGGTGCGTGGATCGTGATGGGTCTGCTGGTGACCGTGCTGCCTTGGAGCGGACATGCGGGAGCGGCGCTGGTGGTCGGCGCGATTGCCATGACCGTGCTGCTCGCCTGGTGGCGGACGATAAGGCCCTCGAATACCCGCGTCTGGGCCGATGATGTCGCCCGTCAGCTTGGCAGCCGCGTCGTCGGCGATATCGTCACCCTGGAAAACGTGCGCAATTTCGAATGGCGCAGCCTCGGCGACTACAGCGCGCGCTGGGAGACGCGCCAGTACGATCTCGGCCAGCTGCGTTCGGTCGATGCCCTGCTGTCGTACTGGACCGGGCCGCTGATCGCCCATGTGCTGGTCTCGTTCGGTTTCGCCGACGATCGCTATCTGGCGTTCTCGATCGAGATCCGCAAGGAACACGGCGAAGCGTATTCGGCGCTGGGCGGCTTCTTCCGCAAGTTCGAAACCGGCCTGGTCGCCGCCGACGAGCGCGACATCGTGCGCCTGCGATCGAACCTGCGGCGCGAAGATGTCTACCTGTACCGCATCGCCCTGCCGCCGGACGCAATCCGCTCGCTGTTTCTCGCGTATCTCGCCGAGGCCGAGAGCCTGCGCCGCCGGCCGCGCTGGTACAACACCGCAACCGCGAACTGCACCACCGTGGTGTTCGAGATGCTGCGCCGCATCGTCGGCCGTTTGCCGCTGGATTACCGGCTGTTGCTGTCCGGCCGCCTGCCGGAATACATCGCCGGCCTCGGCGGTCTGACACCGGGTGTCGATCTGGCCACGCTGCGCCGCGCCGGCTGCATCAACACGCGCGCCTGGCTTGCCGATCAGGACCCTGCCTTTTCGCAGCGCATCCGCGATGGCGTGCCCGGCATCTGAAAACGCAACGCACTCCGGAGTATCCGCCCCCATGTCCGATCGCGATCCGCTTCGTCAGCCCAGCCTGTACATTCCGCATGGCGGCGGCCCTTGCTTTTTCATGGACTGGAATCCGCCCGGCATCTGGGATCGCATGGCGGATTTCCTGCGCGGTCTGGTCGCAACCCTGCCGGCGAGGCCACGCGCCGTGCTGCTGATTTCCGCGCACTGGCTCGAAGCCGCCTTCACGGTCGGCAGTCATCCGCAGCCACCGCTGATCTACGACTACTACGGCTTTCCCGAGCACACTTATCAGCTGCGTTACGGCGCGCCCGGCGCACCGGTGCTGGCCGCGCGCGTGCGGACATTGCTGGAGGCGCAGGCGCTGCCCGCCGCCGATGACGCGCAGCGCGGCTATGACCACGGCGTCTTCATTCCGCTGAAGCTGGTCCTGCCGGCGGCCGATGTGCCGGTCGTGCAGCTCTCGCTGATGGCGTCGATGGATGCGGCCGCGCATCTCGCTGCCGGCCGCGCGCTGGCCGCATTGCGCAACGAAGGCGTGCTGATCGTCGGCAGCGGCATGAGCTTTCACAACATGC
The DNA here is from genome assembly GCF_011067135.1 of Solimonas terrae. GTDB lineage: Bacteria > Pseudomonadota > Gammaproteobacteria > Nevskiales > Nevskiaceae > Solimonas > Solimonas terrae. The sequence goes on along the minus strand of NZ_JAAMOW010000001.1, from coordinate 619,868 downwards.
GCGCCTACGGCGATCCGCGCTTCGGTCCGGTCTCCGAGCGCTTCGACAGCTGGCTGACGGCGGCGGTCGAGGCCGCTCCGGCCGAGCGTGAAGCGCGGCTTGCGCGTTGGGACGAAGCCCCTGACGCGCGCCTGTCGCATCCACCGCGCGCCGAAGAGCACCTGCTGCCGCTGATGGTCGCGGCCGGCGCGGCGCCGGGCGGCGTCGGCCGCTGCATCTTCAGCGACCGCGTGATGGAGACGACAGTGTCCGCCTATCGCTTCGACTGAATGCCGGTGGTGGCCTCGCGCGGCCTCATGGGCCGCCGAGCGGATCAGTCCCTATAATCCGCGCCTTTCCGGTCAACGACGAAGTCAACGTGAGCCCCGTCATCGCGCCCGACTGGCGCCCCGATTCCTGGCAGGACAGGCCTGCCGCCCAGCAGCCGAACTATCCGGATGCCGATGCGCTGCAGGCGGCACTGGCCCAGCTGCGCAGCCTGCCGCCGCTGGTCACGTCCTGGGAGGTCAACAGCCTCAAGGCGCAGATTGCGCGTGCGCAGGCCGGCGAGCTGTTCGTGCTGCAGGGCGGCGACTGCGCCGAATCGTTCGCGGACTGCCGCTCGGACGTGATCGCCAATCGCCTCAAGGTACTGCTGCAGATGTCACTGGTGCTGGTGCACGGCATGCGCAAGCGGGTGCTGCGCATCGGCCGCTTTGCCGGGCAGTACGCCAAGCCGCGTTCGGCCGATCTGGAGACGCGGGACGGCGTCACGCTGCCGAGCTATCGCGGCGATCTGGTCAATGCCCCGGGCTTCAGCGCCGCGGCGCGCATTCCCGATCCGCAGCGCCTGCTCGAAGGCCACATGCGTTCGGCGATGACGATCAATTTCGTGCGCGGCCTGATCGACGGCGGCTTCGCCGATCTGCACCACCCGGAATACTGGGATCTCGATTGGGTTCAGCATTCACCGCTGGCCGCCGACTATCAGCGCATGGTCGATACCCTGGGCGATTCCGTGCGCTTCATGGAGACGCTGGCCGGCGGCAGGGTCAGCGATTTCTCGCGTGTCGATTTCTACACTTCGCATGAAGCGCTGCTGCTGTGGGCCGAACAGGCGCAGACCCGGCAGGTGCCGCGCGCCCCGGGCTGGTACAACCTGTCCACGCATTTCCCGTGGATCGGCATGCGCACGGCCGACCTCGGCGGCGCGCACGTCGAATACTGTCGTGGCATCCGAAATCCGATGGGCGTCAAGGTCAGCCCGACGATGACGACGGAGTGGGTGCTCGATCTGTGCCGCGTGCTGAATCCGGACAACGAAGCCGGACGTCTGACCCTGATTCACCGCATGGGAGCCGACAAGATCGCAGATCATCTGCCGCGCCTGATCGAAGCCGTGCGCAAGGCCGGTCATCAGGTGCTGTGGATGTGCGACCCGATGCACGGCAATACCGTGTCGACGCCGAACGGCCTGAAGACGCGGCCCTTCGATCGCATCATGTCGGAAGTCGAACAGGCGTTCGCGCTGCACAAGGCCTGCGGCTCGACGCTGGGCGGCATGCATCTGGAACTGACCGGCGAGGACGTCACCGAGTGCACGGGCGGCGCACGCAACCTGTCGCACGAGGATCTGGAACGGGCGTACAAGTCGCAGGTCGATCCGCGCCTCAACTACGAGCAAGCCCTGGAGCTTGCGATCAAGATCGCCCGCATCGCGGACTGAGCCGCGGCGCGGATCGAGCGCCTACGGGCCTGCGTACCGTATTCAGTGCGCGTGCTCGTGGTCGTGCCGCGGATGCGGCAGCGCGCGCGCGATCCAGGCGCGGCCACCGCAGCGCAGCAGCGATGCGGCATAGAGCGCGACCAGCGCGACCAGCGCGCCGAGATGCAGGGCGTCCGGTACGGCTGGCGTCGGCAATGGCGCGAAACCGTGGCCGAGATGGGCGCCCAGGAACGCCGCGAGCAGCAGCGCCAGCACCACCCAGATTGCACTGGCGTCGACCGATCGTGCCGCGCCGCGCTGCCAGGCCGCCGGCAGGCCTTTGCCGATCGCACTGAGGCCATGAAGCACGTGTGCCGCGATCAGCCACGGCGCCACGGCCGCTGCCAGCCGGGTGAAGTGGCTGAACAGTTCGGCGGCCGGCAGGGCGTCGGTATCGAGCCGTGCGAGCACGACCAGGCCGGCCAGAGCGCAGAGATTGCCGAGGCCTTCGAATCGCGGCGCCGAGGGATGATGCGCGTCCGGATCGATGTGTGGACGCCCGAACACGACGTGCAGGATGGTGCCGGCAACCAGTGCCTGGAACCAGGCCCAGCCGGTTGCGCCGAGCAGGGCGCCGAGCGCCGGGCCGTAGCGGAAGCCGGCGATCGTGCCGGCACACATCGCCAGAATGGCCAACAGCGGTGGCCAGCGGCCGAACACCGGAAACAGCAGCCACCAGACCATCAGGCCGACCGGCACGCTGTGCAGGGCGACGGCCAGTGGCAGCGCGATGGCGATATGCGCATCGCCGCCCGCCGACAGCGCCACGCCGTCGCCAAGGCTGTGCACGACCAGCCCGAGCATGGCCAGCAGCAGGGCGACCAGATGCGCTTCGCGGCGCGCGCGGCTCAGCCAGTTCTCGAGCAGCGTCGGGCCGAGCAGACCGGTCACGAGGAACAACGCGCTCCAGCGGCCGCCGGCGCTGAACGTGCCGGGCACTGCTTCGATCAGCACGAGGCCGAAGATGCTGACGAACAGGAAGCCGTCGAGGAAGGCCAGCACGGCCGAGCGCCGCTGCGCCCAGCCGTACAGCAGCGGTCCACTGAGCAGGGCAGCGAGCGTGGCGAGAAGCAGGGCGAAGTGCATGAGGAGGCCGGTGATCAGCTGTCATTATTCCACGAGCGTCAAGCCCGCAGGCCGCTGGTACAGTGAGCCGATTCAGGGAGAGAGCGATGAGGAAGATCTTCGCGCTGATCGCCGTGCTGCTGATCGTTGCGGCTGGCGGCTGGTGGTATCACGTACGTGGGGCGGCGGATCGCTTCGACTACGAAGCCGTTTTCGAAAAGCCCGCGACTTCCGGCGCCGCGGCCTCGCTGATCGACATCGTTGCGATCGCCGGCAAGCCGCGTGCTGCAGTGAGCAAGGTGCTCGGCGAGCCGCAGCGTTGCGAGCCCGGCGAGTTCTCGGAGCGCTGCCGCTACAACGGCATCGGTGTCGAGATCACGTACATCGCCGACAAGGCCGACTGGATCACCGTGCCGCTGTCGTCCGGCGAGCTGCCATTGGCGGCGACCAGCCTCGCGGTGCTCGGTCTGCCGCAGCGCGAGCCGGATCAGATCGATGAACACGACGATATCTGGCATGGCCTGGCCGGCTACCGCGAGGTGCGGCTGGTGGGCAACGATCAGGGGGCGATCTATGCGCGCATCAAGGTCACCACGCTTTGACGCCATGCGCCGGCTGATCGTCACGCTGGCGCTGGCATTGCTGTACGCGCCCGGCGCGCGCGCCGAGGCGCTGCAGTTGCTGCGCGTGACGCCGGCCGGCGAGGACGTGCCGGCGCAGAGCCAGATCGTGCTCGCGTTCGACCGCGCCGTCGTGCCGCTCGGCCGCATGGAGCGCGACAGCAGCGAAGTGCCGGTGACGATCACGCCGGCGGTCGCGTGCCACTGGCGCTGGCTCGACACCCAGAATCTCGCCTGCAATCTTGCCGACGGTGACTCGTTGCGCGAGGCGACCGCGTACACGATTGCCGTGCAGCCGGGCTTCGTCGCACAGGACGGCAGCAGTCTGGCGTCGCCGCGCCGCTATCGGTTCGTCACCAGTCTGCCGCGCGTGCAGTACGCCGAGGTCGGCGACTGGTCCGGTCCGAGCCTGCCGCAGCTACGAGTGCAGTTCAGCCAGCCGGTGACCGCCAAGTCCGTCGAACAGTCCATCACGCTCGACGGTGCGCCATTGCAGGCACAGCCGGCCTGGTACGATCGCGAGACGCCGTTCTGGACACCGGACGGCGAGGCGCGTGCAACCTGGCTCCTGCGCCCACGTGCGCCGCTTGCCGATGACCGGGGCTACAGCCTGCAGGTGCAGCCGGGACTGCGTTCGGCGTTCGGTGCGCAGCGTGGCGACGAATCGCGCAGCATCGCCGGTTTCCAGACGTTTGCTGCGCCGCGGCTGATCGGTCTGCGCTGCGACGACAACGGTCGCACGCGCGTGATCGCGCCGGGTGCGCGTTGTGCGCCGCTGGAAGGTGCGTCGCTGGTGTTCAATGTGCCGGTCGCGGCGCAGGCCCTGCGCGACGCGCTGACGATCGTCCCCGACCTGCGCAAGGCCGAGGCGAACGATGACGACAGCGCCGATGACGGTACCGGGGACGGCGATGATGGCGACGACGACAGCGCCGCGGCTGCGCGCACGGTCAGCGGCGATCACGCCAGGACCGACACCTACGACCTGCGCCTGCCGTTCGCGCTGGCAGCCGAAACCGACTACCAGCTGACCGTCGCAGCGGCATTGCAGGATCGATTCGGTCGTGCATTCGGCAAGGCGACGACGCTCGGCTTTCGCACCGGCGCGCGCACGCCGCGACTGGTGTTCGAGCATTCGCCGGCAGTGATCGAATCGGGTGTCGACTCCGACGTGCCGGCGATCGTCACCAATCTCGAGACGCTGCATCTCGGCGCGCAGCGCATCACGGCCGGCGCCGACGCTGACCGCGCGGCGAGCCGCGACCTGAAGTTGCCGGCGGTTCGCAATCTCGCCTACGCGACGCCGCTCGGCATGCGCGAACTGCTGGGTGCGGGCAGCGGCGTGCTGCTCGGCGAGCTGAGCAGCACGCCGGCGACCTCGAAAAAGCCCTTGCCGTTCTTTGCCGAAGTCACGCCCTGGCAGGTACACGCCAAGTACGGCAACGCCAATCTCCTGGTCTGGGTGACGGCCATGGCCGACGGCGCCGCGGTCGGCAGCGCCGATGTCGCGGTGCTCGACGGCTGGCATGGCGCCGTCAAGGCCAGCGGCCGTACCGACGCCAGCGGCCTGGTGCAGTTGCCGGGCAGCGCCGAGCTCGATCCGCAGCTCGATCGGCAATACCTTGCGACGCGCAGCGACGGCCGGCAGCCGCTGGTGCTGCGGGTCACGCGCGGCAACGACATCGCGCTGTTGCCGCTGACCAGCGAGTTCCAGGTCGACACCTGGCGCGCGTCCCGCGAACAGATTTCCGAATGGCGGCGCGAGCGGCATGGTCATCTGCGCGCCTGGGGCACGACCGCGCAGGGCGTTTACCGCGCCGGCGACACGATTCAGTACAAGCTCTATGTCCGCGACGACGGCGACCGCACGCTGAAGCCGGCACCGGCCGGCGACTACACGCTGCGCATCATCGATCCGACCGGCACGGCCGTGCAGGTGCGCGAGCATCTCGCACTGTCGGCCTTCGGCGCGATCGACGGCGAACTCAAGCTCGCCGACGCGGCGGCGGTCGGCTGGTATCGCTTCGAATTGCAGCCTGCTTACGCCAGGGACCTGACGCTGGAGCCGATTCGCGTGCTGGTCTCGGATTTCGTGCCGGCGCCGTTCCACGTCAGCGCCGAATGGCGTGCCGGGGATGCGATGCCGGGTGCGCGGCTCGACGCGAACCTGCGCGCGACACTGCACGGCGGCGGTCCGTTCGCCGATGCCAGGGCGCGCATCACCGCGCGCGTGCAGGCGGCGCCATTCGAGCCGCAGGACCCGCTCGCGAAACGCTACAGCTTCGACACCTGGCAGTCCGGGGGACGCGAGAGCGCACCGCTGCTCGATCAGGAAGCGACGCTCGACAACAAGGGCGAATGGACCACGTCGCTGCAGTTGAACGACAGCGCGGTGCTGGTCGGCGATCTGGTGCTCGAAGGCACGGTGCAGGACGATCGCGGTCGCGCCATCGTCGGTCAGGCGCGGATTCCGTATTTCGGGCGCGATCGCTACATCGGCATCAACTACAGCGGCTGGGCGCAGGCCGGTCAGGCCGCCGAGGTCGACACGCTGGTCGTCGATCGCGACGGCAAGCCGCAGGCGGACGCCCCGTACTACGTTACGATCGAACGCCGGATCACCAAGGGCGCGCGCGTCAAGGGGGCGGGCAACGCCTACATCACGCGCTACGTGCAGAGCTGGCAGCGGGTCGCAAGCTGCAAGGGCCGTTCGCACGCAGACGGCGATCACTGCCGTTTCACGCCGGATGCCGCAGGCGAATTGCGCGCGACGGCGATGACGCAGGATCGTCATGGCCGCCTGCACGAGTCGACGACCTGGATCTACGCGCAGGGTCGTGACGCCGTGCTATGGGAAGACCGGCCGGACTTTTCACTCGACGTGCGCGTCGACAAGGCGAAGTACAAGGTCGGCGATGTCGCCCGTCTGTTCGTCGAGAATCCGTATCCGGGCGCGACCGCATTGATCACGGTCGAGCGCTACGGTGTGCTCGAGCGTCGCACGCAGAAGCTGGAGACGGCGACGCCGGTCATCGAGATTCCGATCAAGCCTGAATATCTGCCCGGCGCCTATGTTTCGGTGACGGTGGTGTCACCGCGTGTGGCGGCGCCCGTCAAGGACGGCGTCGATCTCGGCAAGCCGACGTTCCGCATGGGCTACGCGACGCTCAAGGTCGAGGACCCGTATCGCGAACTGCAGGTCGAGGTCACACCGTCGAAAGCCGAGGCCAGGCCGCGCGAGGCGCTGCAGGTCGAGCTGGCGGCAAGGCCGCGCCACGACAGCGGCGAACCGATCGAATTCGCGGTTGCGGTACTCGACGATGCCGTGTTCGATCTGATCTCCGGTGGCAGCACATACTTCGATCCGCTCCAGGGCTTCAATCAGCTCGATGCGCTGGATCTTGCGAACTACAGTCTGCTGACGCGATTGATCGGCCGCCAGAAATTCGAGAAGAAGGGCGCGAACGCGGGCGGCGATGGTGGCGCCGACCTGTCGCTGCGCTCGGTCGACAAGTTCGTTGCGTACTGGAATCCGTCGCTGAAGGCCGACGCCGACGGTCGTGCGCGGTTCACGTTCACGACGCCGGACAATCTGTCCGGCTGGCGCGTGCTGGCGATGGCCGTGACACCCGGTGATCGCATGGGGCTCGGGCAGGGCAGGATCGCGGTCAACAAGCCGACCGAGCTGCGCTCCGCCCTGCCGAATCAGCTCGCGCTCGGCGATCAAGTCGACGCGGCGTTCACCTTGATGAACCGCGCCAGGAAGCCCCGGACGCTCGGCGTCAGCATCGAGGCAAGCGGCGCGGCGCGCGGCAGGATCGAGCAGTCGCTGACGCTCAAGCCGTTCGAGCGTCGCAATATCGGCCTGCCGTTGACGGTCGATCAGGCCGGCACCGTGCACTTCGTCGTGCGCGCCGGCGACGCTGCCGATCGGGATGCCTTGCAGCTTGACGTACCGGTGCACGAGCGTCCGCTGACGATGACAGCCGCCGACTTCTCGCCGCTGACCGCCGCGCAGCCATTGACCCTTCCCCTGCAGTTGCCGGCCGGGGCGACGCACGCCGATCTGCGGCTGGCCTTTGCCAGCAGTCTGCTGGGCAATCTCGACGGCGCGTTCAGTTACATGGCGGACTACCCGTACCTGTGCTGGGAGCAACGGCTCACCAAGGGCGTGATGGCCGCGCACTTCCTCAAGCTGCGCGCACGACTGGCATCGCCGCCGGACTGGAGCGACGCGCAGACCCTGACGCAGAAGACGCTCGACGACGCGGCCTCGTTCCAGGCGCCGGGTGGCGGCATGACGTTTTTCGTGCCGCAGGATGCGTACCAGAGTCCGTATCTGTCGGCCTATACCGCGCTCGCGTTCGGCTGGCTGCAGGCGATGGGCTACCGGCCGCCGAACGCGGTCTGGGACAAGCTCGACGCCTATCTGCGGACGCTGCTGCGCGAGGATATCCAGGGCAGCGGCTACGACAGCGCCGAACTTCGCGCACAGGTCCGGGCCGTCGCGCTCGCCGCGCTCGCGCAGCGTGGTCAGCTCGGGGCCGAGGATCTGCAACGCTATCAAGTGCAGCTGCCGCGCATGGGCCTGTTCGGCGAGGCGCTGTTTGCGCAGGCCGCCGCGCATACGCCGGGTGGCGGCGATGCGCTGCAGGCGGCGACGGCGCGCATGCTCGCGCGCGGTCAGCAGTCGGCCGGCAGTTTCGTGCTGGCCGACGATCGTGGCAGCGACGATGCCTGGCTGCTGGGCTCGCCGTTGCGCTCGAACTGCGCGGCGTTGTCGGCGCTGCTGGCGCCGGCCGATTCGCACGGCACGGCCGGCGACGCCGAGCTGGCGATGAAACTGACACGCACCATCACGCAGGCGCGCGGCACGCACACACACTGGGAGAACACGCAGGAGAATCTGTTCTGCACGCGTGCGCTGATCGACTATGCGGATCGCTACGAAGCCGTGCCCCTGAAGATGACGGCAAGCGCGGCACTGGACGCGCAGACGCTCGGCAGCGTACAGCTCGCCGACGGTCGCTCGGCGACGATCGACAAGCCGCTCGAAGCATCGGCCGGCGCCGCGCGCAGCCTGCAGATCCGCGGCAGCGGCGACGGCCGCGCCTACGTGACGACGACCCTGCGCTATGCGACGCCGGTGCCCGATGCGGCACTCGACGCCGGTCTGAGCGTGTCGCGCCACTACTTCGTGCAGCGCGATGGCCAGTGGCAGGCACTGTCGGGTCCGCTGATGTCGGTACGCCAGGGCGAACGACTGAAAATCGAGTTGAGTCTCGATGTGCCGGCATGGATGACCTACGTCGTCGTCGACGATCCGGTGCCGGCCGGTCTCGAGCCGGTCAATCCTGACCTGGCCACTGCCTCGGGCCTGGATGCGGAGACGCTGGCGCAGGCCAGTCCGGCCTATCCGTATCCGTTCTACTACCGCGCCCTGCGCTTCGATGGCGTGCGCTTCTACGCCGACGAGATTGCGGCCGGGCACTACAAGCTGGCGTGGATCGCACAGGCGGTCGCGAGCGGCGAGTTCGCGGTCACCGAGACGCACGCCGAACGCATGTATGACCCGGACGTGTTCGGCAACGGCATCGCCGCGCGACTGAAGGTCGAGCCGGCGCCGTGAACGGGCGTTTGCCGATCGTGGCGTCCGGCGCGCACGCATGAAGATCGTCCGCGCCATCGCCCTTGCCGGTGCGCTGCTGGTGCTGGCGACGCTGGCCTCCCAGCGCGCCCTGCCGGACACCTTGCGACTCGATACCGTCGCCGCGCAGCAGCCCGAGGTGCTCGACCGCGACGGTCGTGCCTTGCAGGTTTCGTATGACGGTGGTTGGAATCTGCATGATCGGGTGCCGCTGGAGCGCATTCCGGCGCGCCTGCGCACGGCCTTTGTCGAGGCCGAGGATCATCGCTACTGGCGGCATCGGGGCGTCGACTGGCGCGCGCGCGTCGCGGCGCTGTGGACCGATCTGCGCGCCGGCCACGCTGTTCGCGGCGCGAGCACGATCAGCGAGCAGGTCGTGCGGATTCTCCATCCCAGACCGCGCACGGTCTGGTCGCGCTGGGTCGAAGGCTTCGAGGCCATGCGTCTGGAAGCCCGCTTCAGCAAGGCCGACATCCTCGAGTTCTATCTGAATCAGGTGCCGTACGGCGCCAACCGTCGCGGTGTCGGGCCGGCGGCGCAGTACTACTTCGGACGCAGCCTCGACACGCTGTCGGCGCAGGAAATGCTGGCGCTCGCGGTCATGGTGCGCGCGCCCTCGCGTTTCGCGCGCGAACCGCTGGCGCTGCAGCAGCGCGTACGGCGTCTGGCGTCGGCGATGCAGGCGCGCGGCGAATGGCCGGCCGGCGCGATCATCACCAATCTGCCCGATTTCGTGCGGCCGGTGCCGGAACTGCATGCCGCGCATTTTCGTGCGTTTGCGGCACGCGAGGCGGCGCGTCTGCGACCCGGCACGACGCGTGTGCACTCCAGCCTCGACGTCGCGCTGCAGGCCGCGGCCGAAGATTTCCTGCGCGAGCGACTGCGCGATCTGGCGCGCGATGGCGCCGGGCAGGGCGCGGTGCTGGTCGTCGATCTCGACGGCAACCGCATTCGCGCCTACGCGAGCGCCGATCGCGTCCATCCGCATGCGGTCGGCATCGACGCCGTGCAGACACCGCGCCAGCCCGGTTCGACGCTCAAGCCGCTGCTCTATGCGCAGGCCCTGGAACGCGGCTGGCGCGCCGACACGACGATAGACGACGCCGAACTGCGCGAGCGCATCAACGGCGGTCTGCACGAGTACCGCAACTACAGCCGCACGCACTACGGCACGGTCACGGTCGCCGAGGCGCTCGGCAATTCGCTGAACATTCCGGCCGTGAAGGCGCTGCAATTCGTCGGTCAGCAGGCGTTTCTGACGCGCCTGCAGGCGCTGGGCGTGCACAGCCTCGTCGAACCTGCCGACTATTACGGGGACGGTCTGGCGCTCGGCAATGGTGCGCTGAGTCTGTACGAGCTCGTGCAGGCCTACACGGCGCTGGCGCGCGATGGCGTCTGGCAGCCTCTGACGGTGTTCGACGACACCGGACCGCAAGCGCCGCCGCAGCCGCTGATCGCGCGCGACGCGGCACGCACGATCAGCGCGATCCTGTCCGACGCCTCGTCGCGACTGCTCGAGTTCGGCGAAGGCGGCGTGCTGCGCTTTCCCGTGCGCACCGCGGTCAAGACCGGTACCTCCAGCGATTACCGCGATGCCTGGACGGTTGCGTACAACGGCCGCTGGCTGGTCGGCGTGTGGATCGGCAATCTGTCGGGCGTCGCAACCGAAGGCGTGACCGGCGCGCGCGGACCGGCGCTGCTGACACGTTCGCTGCTCGCCGGTTTGCCGCCGGACACGCCGCTGCGCGCCGCGACACTGAATCTGGCGGCCGATGCCGACGCAAGCAAACCGGTCGAGACCTTGCCGGACACGCCGAGGATCGGCCAGCCCTTCGATGGCCTGCTGCTGGCGCGCGATCCGCGCATTCCGGACGCGCTGGAGGCGCTGCGCTTCGAACTGGCCTGGCGCGAGACGCCGGTCGCCGTGCGCTGGCAGGTCGACGGCGCGACGGTCGCCGAAACCAGCGACGCGCAATACGACTGGCCGCTGGTGGTCGGCGCGCACCGCCTGCAAGCGGCGGTGCGTGGTGCCGACGGTGTCGAGAAGCTGACGCCGGCGGTGCACTTCACGGTCCGGTGATGATGCGCAAGTCGCTGATCGCAAGACGCTTTGACCTTGGGTGTCCGGCGCATGGCTTGATTCTTGCCGCTTCGACTACAGGAAGAGACCCGAGCCGGCATAATGCTGGCACCCAACCTGGAGATCTCGTGGACAACCAGCCCGAACGCACCGCACCCGTCCTGCCGCTGCGCGATGTGGTCGTGTTTCCGCACATGGCGATCCCGCTGTTCGTCGGCCGCGAGAAGTCGATCAAGGCGCTGACCGCGGCGATGCAGGACGACAAGCGCATCCTGCTCGTGGCGCAGAAGACCGCCGATACCGACGAGCCGCGCGAGGAAGACCTCTATCGCGTCGGCACGCTCGCCAGCATCCTGCAGATGCTGAAACTGCCGGACGGTACCGTGAAAGTGCTGGTCGAAGGCGTGCACCGTGCGCGCATCGCGAGCTTCGACTTCGAAGGCGCCTACCTGACGGCCGACTGCCAGCAGCTGCCGGACGACAAGCTCGGCACCACCGATGACAAGGAAGTCGACGCGGCGACGCGTTCGATCCTGGCCCAGTTCGAGGGCTACGCCAAACTCAACAAGAAGATTCCGGCGGAACTGTTGCCGTCGCTGGCCAGCATGGACGCGCCCGGCCGGCTCGCCGACACGATCGCTGCCCACCTGAATCTGAAGCTCGAGGACAAGCAGGAAGTGCTGGAGATCGACGATGCGAAGAAGCGCATCGAGCACGTCATGCGGCAACTCGAAAGCGAGATCGACGTGCTGCAGATCGAGAAGAAGATCCGCACGCGCGTCAAGCAGCAGATGGAGAAGAACCAGCGCGAGTACTACCTGAACGAGCAGATGAAGGCCATTCAGAAGGAACTCGGCGAGAACGAGGACGGCCCGAACGAGCAGGAGGAACTGGCCAGCAAGGTCGAGAAGGCCGGCATGCACAAGGAGGCGAAGGCCAAGGCGGTCGCCGAACTCAACAAGCTGAAGATGATGCCGCCGATGTCGGCGGAAGCCACCGTCGTGCGCAATTACCTCGACGTGCTGACCTCGGTGCCGTGGAAGAAGCGCACCAAGACCGTCATCGACCTCGATCTGGCGCAGACCAAGCTCGACGAGGACCATTACGGTCTGGAGAAGGTCAAGGAACGCATCGTCGAGTATCTGGCCGTGCAGGCGCGCATGAAGAAGCTCAAGGGCCCGATCTTGTGCCTCGTCGGCCCGCCGGGCGTCGGCAAGACCTCGCTCGGCCGTTCGATCGCCGATGCGGTCAACCGCAAGTTCGTGCGCATGTCGCTGGGCGGCGTGCGCGACGAGGCCGAGATCCGCGGTCATCGGCGCACCTACATCGGCTCGATGCCGGGCAAGATCATCCAGAACATGAGCAAGGTCGGCGTCAAGAACCCGATGTTCCTGCTCGACGAGATCGACAAGATGGCCATGGATTTCCGTGGCGATCCGTCGTCGGCGCTGCTCGAGGTGCTCGATCCGGAACAGAACTCGACGTTCCAGGATCACTATCTCGAGGTCGAATACGACCTCTCGGACGTGATGTTCATCGCCACCGCGAACACCCTGAACATTCCGGGCCCGCTGCTCGACCGCATGGAAGTGATCCGCCTGCCGGGTTACACCGAGGACGAGAAGGTCGCGATCGCCAAGCAGTACCTCGTGCCGAAGCAGATGAAGAACAACGGCGTGAAGGACGGCGAGCTGTCCGTCAGCGACGACGCGCTGCGCAACATCGTGCGGCTGTACACGCGCGAAGCCGGTGTGCGTTCGCTGGAACGTCTGGTCAGCAAGATCTGCCGCAAGGTGGTCAAGGAGCTGCTGACTTCGAAGGAGACGACGCGCGTCGACGTGACGGCCGACAATCTCGACAAGTATCTGGGCGTCTACCAGTTCCGCTACGGACGTGCCGAAGAGCGCAACCAGGTCGGTCAGGTCACCGGTCTGGCGTGGACCGAAGTCGGCGGCGAACTGCTGACGATCGAGGCGGCGCTGGCGCCCGGCAAGGGCAAGCTGACGCAGACCGGCTCGCTCGGCAACGTCATGCAGGAGTCGATCCAGGCCGCCTTGACGGTCGTGCGTTCGCGCTCGAACAAGCTCGGCATCGATCCGAAGTTCTACGAGACCACCGACATTCACGTGCATGTGCCGGAAGGCGCAACACCGAAGGACGGTCCGTCGGCCGGTGGTGCGATGTGCACGGCACTGGTCTCGGCGCTGACCGAGATTCCGGTGCGCGCCGATGTCGCGATGACCGGCGAAATCACCCTGCGTGGCGAGGTGCTGCCGATCGGTGGCCTGAAGGAAAAGCTGCTGGCGGCTCAGCGCGGCGGCATCAAGACCGTGATCATTCCGCAGGAGAACGTCAAGGATCTTGCCGACATTCCGGAGACGGTGAAGTCGACGCTCAACATCGAGCCGGTACGCTGGATCGAGGACGTATTGCGGATCGCGCTCGAGCGCGAGCCGGAGCCGCGGGTCGTCGCCGAAACGCCGGCGACCGGCGAATCGGCCGCCGCGGAAGCGGCGCGCGCACACTGAGTTCTCGGCAGGCGGAAAAAGCCCGGGTCAGCCCGGGCTTTTTCGTGCGGCTACTGCGGACAGATCGTCCAGTTGTCGATCGCATCCCAGACATTGACGGGCTGAAAGCCGGCGACCGGCGTGCCGGCAGCCTTGTCCAGTTCCTGGGCGATCTCGACCTTGATGTTGCCTTGCTCGGCGTCCTGCACGAAGCCGACGTAGGCGAGCTTGCCGTCGGCGGAGTCGCGGCAGATCTTCAGGCCGGCCTCGCGCCGGATGCGGGACAGTTCAGCGATTCGCGCCAGTGGATCCGGCGCCGCAGCGGCGGCGGCGGCGCTGGCGGTCGCGCCGCCCGCGGCCCCGGCCTGGGCGAATGCTGGCAAGGAGAGCAGGCCTGCGCATGCGGCCAGCATCAGCATCGGTGCGTGGCGGCGTCGGCCTGGCCACGCGGCGGCCGGCAGATGGTTCATGAAGGGCTCCTGCGCTGCGGGTTTGTCCGACATTGGCAAGCAATATCCTAGCCGCGGAAGCCGTCTTTCCAGGCGCGCAGCGCGGCGAATACGGCGACCTCGCCATCAAGTGGCTGTCCGGCATGTTGCGCGGCGCTGGACTGCACCTCGCGCACCGCGCTGCGCAGGAAGGGGTTGTGGCGGCGCTCCAGTGCGATCGTCGATGGCAGGCTCGGCCGGTCGGCGGCCCGCAGGCTGCGGACTTCGGCAATGCGTGCCTGCAGATCGGCATTGTCCGGCTCGACGGCGGCGGCGAAGGCGAGATTGGCGGTCGTGTACTCATGCGTGCAGTAAACCGCCGTTTCGCCAGGCAGCGCGGCCAGACGGCTCAGCGACGCATGCATTTGCGCCGGCGTGCCTTCGAACAGCCGGCCGCAGCCGGCCGAGAACAGGGTGTCGCCGCAGAACAGCCGACCGCCGCCGCAATAGGCGATGTGACCGAGCGTGTGCCCGGGTACCGCCATCACCGTGTACGGCTCGCCGAACAGCTCGACGCGGTCGCCGTCGTCGAGCAGCGTCGTCAGGCCGGGGATCGTGGCCTGCTCGGCACGCGGCCCGCAGACCGGCACGTCCCAGCGTTGGCGCAAGGGCGCGATGCCGGCGGTGTGGTCCGGGTGGTGGTGGGTGATGACGATGGCCGTGAGCTGCAGGGATTCGGCGTCCAGCCAGCGCTGCACGACGCTGCCGTCGCCCGGATCGACGACGATCGCCTGCCGGTCGCGGCGCAGGGCCCAGATGTAGTTGTCGGTAAATGCCGGCAGGGGCTGAACGGTGATCATCGTGCGGGGCTCGGCGTTATGATGAAGGCGAGGTTTCCAGCAAGAGGGTAGTGCGATGACTCCAGCACGTCATCCCCGCGGTCGGCGACTGTCGGATCGTGGTGCGCTTGAGCAATGGTCGGCGTCGCCGCGCGGCCAGCGTTTGCTCGCCCTCGAGTCTGCGGAGCTGCGGCGTCTGCTGCCGGACATCTTCGGTCGCCATGTCCTGCAGATCGGCAGCTGGCTGGGCGACAGTCGTCTGCTGGAGGGCGCGGAAACCCTGCATCGCGCGGTGCTCGGAACCGCGATCGGCGGCAGTGCGTCGGCCGTGATCGATCCCGAACATCTGCCGCTGCCGGCGCGCAGCGTCGATGCGCTGGTGCTGCCGCACACCATCGAGTTCAGCGGTTCGCCGCATACGGTGCTGCGCGAGGCGGCGCGCGTGCTCAATGATCGCGGTCGCCTGTTCCTGCTCGGGTTCAGCCCCTGGAGCTGGCTGGCCTGGCGGCAGCGGCTCGGCCTGCGCGCACGCAACTTTCCGCCGGGCGCGCGTTACTACGGTGCCGGCCGGGTCGGCGACTGGCTGCAGCTGCTCGATTTCGACATCGTTGACGTGCGTCGTTTCGGCAGTGGCTTTCCGTGGCTGGCGCCGCGTTCGATCACGCATCCCTGGACGCCCGGCAATCTGCTGGCACCACTGGCGGAAAGCTATCTGATCGTCGCGCGCCGGCGTGTGCTGCCGATCAATCTGGTCGGCAAGACGCAGCGCGCACAGATCAAACCGTTGATCGGCGTTGCCACGCCGGCCGCGCAGCGGCAAGGGCTCGACGGCGAGCCCAAGCCCGCGCCCTGAGCGTCGTCACCTGCGAATCGGGAGGCGAGTGGCGATGGCGCGCGCATCGTCATCGCGAGTGGCGTGCAGGCGCGGTCGCTAGAATGTGCGCATGAATGATTCCGCGCCTGCATTGAAGTCGATCACCGTTTACACCGACGGTGCCTGCAAGGGCAATCCCGGCCCGGGCGGCTGGGGTGCGGTTCTCCAGTACGGCGGGACGCGACGCACGCTCAAGGGCGGTGAACGTGCGACCACCAACAACCGCATGGAGTTGACTGCCGCGATCGAGGCGCTGAATGCGCTGAAGCAGACCTGCGAGGTGACGCTGTTCACCGACTCGGTTTACGTCGTGCAGGGATTGACGCAGTGGCTGCCGAACTGGAAGGCGCGTGGCTGGAAAACCGCCGACCGGAAGCCGGTCAAGAATCAGGATCTGTGGCAGGCGCTCGATGCTGCCGCCCAGCGACACCGGATCGACTGGCGCTGGGTCAAGGGGCACAACGGCGATCCAGGCAACGAGGAGGCCGATCGGCTCGCCAACGAGGGCGTGCTGATGGCGCTGTCGACTGCCGTCAGCTCCGGGGAACTGACTTCATGAACCGCCAGATCATTCTCGATACCGAAACGACCGGCCTCGAGGTCGACCTCGGCCACCGCATCATCGAGATCGGCTGCATCGAGCTGCGCAACCGGCGCCCCACGCACAACAACTTCCACCGTTACCTCAATCCCGAACGCGAAATCGACGCCGGCGCGATCAGCGTGCACGGCATCACCAACGAGCGCGTCGCGCAGGAGCCGAAGTTCGAGGCGCTGGCGCAGCAGATCTGGGACTACCTCGCCGGCGCCGAGCTGATCATTCACAACGCGCCGTTCGACGTCGGCTTTCTCAATGCCGA
This sequence comes from Solimonas terrae, assembly GCF_011067135.1. Classification (GTDB taxonomy): domain Bacteria; phylum Pseudomonadota; class Gammaproteobacteria; order Nevskiales; family Nevskiaceae; genus Solimonas; species Solimonas terrae. The sequence goes on along the minus strand of NZ_JAAMOW010000001.1, from coordinate 603,204 downwards.
GTTCGCGCGCGCCGGTGTGCTGCGCAAGCTCGAAGAAGTCTGCGAGATCACCGACACGGTGACCATGGCGCGGCGTCTGCACCCGGGCCAGAAGGTCAATCTCGACGCCTTGTGCAAGCGTTACGCCGTCGACAATTCGAATCGCGATTTCCACGGCGCACTGCTCGACGCGCGCCTGCTCGCCGACGTCTATCTGGCGATGACCGGCGGCCAGAGCAAGCTGGTGCTCGATGACGAAGGCGCCGGCCAGAACCGGCGCTCGCGTTTCGCCGAGCTGCTTGGCGTCAGCGATGCGGCACTGCCGGTACGGCGGGCCAGCGACGCCGAACTCGTCGCGCATCGCGCACGGCTGCAGAAGATCGACGACAAGTCCAGGGGCAATTGTGTCTGGGCCGGCGAGCTGCCCGCCAAGGACGCCTGATACCGTTGCCGCGGTAGCGCCGCGGTAGCGCCGCGGTCGATCGCTCAGACGCGTCGGGCCAGTGCCGTGACGACCGCGAAATACGGCGGCCGCGGCTCGTGCGAACTGATCCGGCAGCTTTCCACTGCATAACCGCAGGCGACCAGCAGCTTGCGTAGTTTGTCGGGGCTGATGCCGAGGTTGACGTGATCGTAGGCACGCATCGTCTCTTCATGCGTGTGCTCCGCCAGCGCTGCCACGATCAGGCGGCCGCCGGGTTTGAGCAGGCGCGCCGTCTCCTGCAGTACCAGCTTCGGCTCCCTGGTGTAGGCCAGGGCATGCATCATGAAGACATGGTCATAGCGGCCGGCCGCGAGCGGCAGTGCGTGCATGTCGGCCTCGACGAATTCGACTTTCGGGAAATCGTGCAGCCGTTTGCGCGCCGCGGCGATGACGGTCGGACTGATGTCGACGCAGGTCACGCCGTCGGCGCGTTCCGCGACGAGCTCGGCGAGCACGCCGTCGCCGCAGCCGATGTCGAGCACTTCGCCCAGCGACAGCAGGCCGATCAGCGCGCGCGCCGTCGCTTCCCAGGTGCGGCCCGGCGAATAGTGCAGTTCCATGCGCCCGGCAACCGATTCGGCCCAGGTCTGGCCGTGCTTGCGGCGCGCCACGACCTGTTCGGCCCGTTCGTCGTCGACACGAGCCTGGCCGTCGTCGAGCGTGCCGCGCAGCAGGTTCCAGAAGGTCGAGGCTTCGCCGTCGTGCTGGATGGCGGAGTAATACGCCGCATTGCCGGCGCGCTTGTCCTGGACCAGGCCGGCGCGCTTGAGGCGGGCCAGATGCGTCGATACCCGGCTTTGCGCGAGGTCGGTGACTTCGGTCAGCTCCGCGACCGACAGCTCGTAGCGCTCGAGCAGGAGCAGCAGGCGTTGACGGCTGATGTCGGACAGCAGACTGCACAGCGCCGTGCTTTGTTCCAGCGTCAGGCTCATGAGTTCATGCGGATGGACGGATGAATGGGACGGCTTGCGGATTGTCGCCTGCGCGCGCCAAAACGACAAAGGCCCGCCGGATGGCGGGCCTTTGCACGAAGCGAAGTGCCGATCAGGAAGACGATGATTCCGGCGGCGTGCTGTCGCTGATGGTCGCGACGATTTCCGGATGCTCGGCGATCTCCTTCTTGCCCGCCGACGTGGCCAGAAAGGCGCGCGACAGCGGCGACGGCGTGATGTTGACGGCCGCGGCGACGACCGGCTCGGTCACGGCACTGACTTTCTTTTCCACCGCAGCGACGGCCTTCTTCGCCTGCACTTCGACCTTCTTGACGGCTGCCTGTGCTTTCTTGACATCCTTCTTGACGACCGCCTGCGCCTTCTTGACGTCTTTCTTGACGGTCGCCTGAACCTTCTTCACGTCCTTCTTGACGGTCGCCTGAACTTTCTTGACCTTGGCCGTGTTCTTCTTCACCGCCGCCTTGGCCTGCTTGACGGCCTTCTTGGCGCCGTTCTGCGCCTTCTTCACGACCTTCTTCGCGGACTTCTTCAGCGCGGCGATCTTGCTCTTGGCCGAGCTCTTCTTGGCGACGGCCTTCTTCACGAGCTTCTTCGCGGCCGGCTTCTTGGCTGCCGCCTTTTTCGGCGCTGCCTTCTTGGCAACGACCTTCTTGGCCTTGACGGCTTTCTTCGCGACGACCTTCTTGGTCTTCACGGCCTTCTTGGCAACGACCTTCTTCGCAGCTTTGGCAGCCTTGGCCGGGCCCTTCTTCGCGGACTTCTTCATAAGCGTGACAAGCTCCATACGGGTTGCGGCCAGGACGGCCAGGAATATGCGTGCAGCAGTGGAACCAGGCGCGTCGGCTGCGGGGCGTGGCGAAGGCAGGACGCGATTCGCGGCAGGGTCCGGCGCGCAAGGTGGCGACCGGATACCGGGAATTCGTGGGGCGGGGCGACAACAGATGCCGGCATGGCGGGGGCGCGCGCAGCATGGCGATGGCCGGTAACGAACGGCTTTTTCATGTCCTTACAGTGGCGATTCGATGGCGCCATCTACTCCCCTTGACTTTTCCCCCAAAAAGCTGTCGTCGAGTGTAGGTCTGGCCCAAAACATTGTCAAAAAAGAAACACATGCGCGCGTCCGGCCGGCCTCTGGCGGGGCGCTTGCGGACACCTGGCGCGGCCCGGTTTCGAGGTTTCACGTTTGCCGGGCCGCCGCTATGATGGCCGACTTCAAATTTCCGTCGCGCCAGGCTGTCGCAAGGCGGCCGCGCCTCCCCCTTTTCCATCTGCTGAGCGAGGTGTCTGTAATGTCCAACACGCCCCTGTATCAAGGGCAGTCCATCCAGGTCGACAAGCTCGAGAACGGTTTTGCCGAACTCCGCTTCGATCGCCAGGGTGATGTCATCAACAAGTTCGACGCGCGTACCGTGGCCGAACTCGGCGAGGCCGGTGCCGCGCTGGCGAAGGACGGTTCGATCAAGGGCCTGCTGGTGACCAGCGCCAAGGACGTGTTCATCGTCGGTGCCGACATCACCGAATTCGGCGCCAGCTTCCAGCGCCCGGAGGAGGAGATCGCCGCCTGGACCTTCGAGTCCAACAAGGTGTTCAGTGCGATCGAGGACCTGCCGTTTCCCAGCGTGACGGTGATCAATGGCATCGCCCTCGGCGGCGGTTTCGAGATGGCGCTGTCGACGGACTATCGCGTGATGAGCGCGACCGCCCAGGTCGGCCTGCCGGAGGCCAAGCTCGGCCTGTTCCCGGGCTTCGGTGGCACCGTGCGCCTGCCGCGCCTGATCGGTGCCGACAACGCGATCGAATGGATCGCCGGCGGCGAGCAGCAGAAGCCGGCAGCGGCGCTCAAGGTGCACGCGGTCGATGCCGTGGTGGCGCCGGACAAGCTCAAGGACGCCGCGATCAAGCTGCTGCAGCAGGCTGTCGACGGCAAGTACGACTGGAAGGCGCGCCGCGCCCAGAAGACCGGCAAGCTCCAGCTCAATGCGATCGAAGCGATGATGGTGTTCAGCACCTCGAAGGCCTTCATCGCCGGCCAGGCCGGCAAGAACTATCCGGCGCCGCTGGCTGCGGTTTCGGCGATCGAGAAGGCCGCCGGCAAGACCCGCGACGATGCACTCAAGATCGAGGGCCAGGCGTTCGCCAAGGTCGCGAAGACCCCGCAGGCAGACGCGCTGATCGGCCTGTTCCTCAACGACCAGCTCATCAAGAAGAAGGGCAAGGGCTACGTCAAGGCCGGCAAGAAGGTGCAGCACGCGGCTGTGCTCGGTGCCGGCATCATGGGTGGCGGCATCTCGTACCAGTCCGCCGTCAAGGGCGTGCCGGTGATCATGAAGGACATCGCCGACAAGGCGCTGGACCTCGGCATGGAAGAAGCCAACAAGCTGCTGTCCAAGCAGGTCGAGCGCAAGAAGCTGACGCCGGAAAAGGCCGGCCACATCCTGTCGACGATTCGCTCGACGCTGAACTACGGCGATTTCCAGACCGTGGACATGGTTGTCGAGGCGGTCGTCGAGAATCCGAAGATCAAGAAGTCGGTGCTCGCCGAAGTCGAGAGTCAGGTCCGGTCAGGTACGATCATCGCGTCCAACACTTCGTCGATCTCGATCGACGAGCTGGCGACGGCGATGAAGCATCCGGAAAACTTCCTCGGCATGCACTTCTTCAACCCGGTGCATCGCATGCCGCTGGTCGAAGTGATCTACGGCGAGAAGACCTCGAAGGAAGCGATTGCGACCACCGCCGCCTACGCCGCGGCGATGGGCAAGACGCCGATCGTCGTCAAGAACTGCCCGGGCTTTCTCGTCAACCGCATCCTGTTCCCGTACTTCTACGGCTTCCTCGGTGCGCTGCGCGACGGCGCCGATTTCGTCAAGATCGACAAGGTCATGGAAGGCTTCGGCTGGCCGATGGGCCCGGCCTACCTGCAGGACGTGGTCGGCATCGACACCTCGCACCACGTCGGCGATGTGCTGGCCGAGGGTTATCCGGATCGCATGAAAAACGACACCGGCGACAAGACCGCGCTGGATGTGCTGTACGAACAGAAGCGTTTCGGCCAGAAGAACGGCCTCGGCTTCTACAAGTACGAAACCGATCCGAAGGGCAAGCCGAAGAAGATTGCCGATCCGGCGACCTACGAATTGCTCAAGCCGACCCAGAAGGGCCAGGTCGACATGAGCGACGAAGAGATCATCGACCGTCACATGCTGCCGATGATCATCGAGACGGTGCGCTGCCTCGATGACGGTATCGTCGAGACGCCGACCGAAGCCGACATGGGCCTGATCATGGGCATCGGCTTCCCGCCGTTCCGCGGCGGCGCGCTCAAGTACGCCGACACGATCGGCATGCAGACCATCCTCGACAAGTGCGCCAGATACGCGCAGCTCGGCAAGCTCTACGAGCCGACCGAGTCGATGAAGAAGATGGCCGCCGAAGGCAAGCTCTACTTCCCCAAGTAAAGCTCTCAACAACAGTTCCCTCTCCCCGCGGGGAGAGGGCCAGGGTGAGGGGTCTCATTGAAACGCCTCTCACCTCGATCCTCTCCCCGCACATGGGGAGAGGAAGACGAAACGGAGATTTGCAATGACTGATGTCGTGATTGTTGACGCGATCCGTACGCCGATGGGTCGTTCGAAGGGCGGTGCGTTTCGCAACGTCCGCGCGGAAGCCCTGTCCGCGCATTTGATGCAGGAAATCCTCAAGCGCAATCCGGCCGTGCAGGCGGCCGACGTCGAAGACGTGATCTGGGGCTGCGTGATGCAGACCCTCGAACAGGGCTTCAACATCGCGCGCAACGCGGCGCTGCTCGCCGGTCTGCCGCAGACCGTGTCCGGCCAGACCGTCAACCGCCTCTGCGGCTCGTCGATGACCGCGATCCACGCCGCCGTCGGCAGCATCAAGGCCGGTGTCGGCGACATCTTCATCGCCGGCGGTGTCGAGCACATGGGCCATGTGCCTATGACGCATGGCTTCGACGGTGATCCGGAACTGTCGCTCAACACCGCCAAGGCCTCGGCGATGATGGGCCTGACCGCGGAGATGCTGTCGCAGACCCATCAGGTCAGCCGCCAGCAGCAGGACGAGTTCGCGCTCGCCTCGCACCAGCGCGCGTACGCCGCCTGGAAGAATGGCGAGTTCAAGAACGAAATGGTGCCGGTCGAAGGCCATGACGCCGATGGCGCGCCGCTGCTGGTCGACTTCGACGAAGTCGTTCGGGCGGACGCCAACCTCGCCGATCTCGGCAAGCTCAAGCCGGCTTTCAATCCCAAGGGCAGTGTCACCGCCGGCAACAGTTCGGCAATTTCCGACGGCGCGTCGTGCACGCTGATCATGTCGGCCGACAAGGCCAAGGCTCTGGGGCTCAAGCCGATGGCGAAGATCGTCAGCATGGCCTCGGCGGGCTGCAATCCGTCGATCATGGGTATCGGCCCGGTGCCGGCGTCGCAGAAGGCGCTGAAGCGCGCCGGTCTGGACATCAGCAACATCGACTACTTCGAACTCAATGAAGCGTTTGCCGCGCAGTCGATCGCCGTGCTCAAGGATCTCAAGCTCACCGAGCGCATGGACCGCGTCAACGTTCGTGGCGGCGCGATCTCGCTCGGCCATCCGCTGGGCTGCTCGGGTGCCCGCATCACCGGCGCGCTCGCGCATGTGCTGAACGACAAGAATGCCGAGTTCGGTCTGGCGACGATGTGCATCGGCATGGGACAGGGCGTTGCGACGGTGCTGCAGCGCGTGAACTGAGGCCGGAGCCGCAGTCGATCACGAGGGCCGGGCTTTGCCCGGCCCTTTTTGTTGCCGGCAACTCCGTTTCCTGTCCAAGCCCCGGCTTCCGGTACCGCCTCCGGCCATGGCGCGTGTCCGCTGTGGATTGTCGTGTCGAGTCTGCAATAGAGTTCGGTCGGCGCCGACCGGCGCCCATCAGGGGGAGGGAACATGGAAAACGCCAAGCTGCTGCTGCAGCCGGTGGTCGTGCTGGTGCTGTGGACGTTCGTGATGTGGGCGTGGATGTATGCGACGCGCATTCCGGCGATCACACGGATGAAGATGGTGCTCGATCCTCAGCGGGTCAACGGTGCGCAGATGGCCGAACTGCCGGCCTCGGTGCGCTGGAAGGCCGACAACTACAACCATCTGCTGGAGCAGCCGGTCCTGTTCTATGCGGTCGCGATTGCGCTGGCGACGCTCGGCGACGCGTCGACGCTGAGTGTGGCGCTGGCCTGGGCCTATGTCGTGCTGCGGGTCGTGCACAGCTTCGTGCAGGCGCTGATCAACAAGATCGAACTGCGCTTCGGGTTGTTCGCCATCTCCTCGCTGGTGCTGCTCGCGCTCACCGTCCGTGCGGCGATGCAGCTCTGCTGAGCGAACGCAGCGGGTCGACGCGGCAACGAAAAGGCCGGGCAAGGCCCGGCCTTTTCGTTCATCGACAAACCTCATGGCGTGACGCTGCTGCCCGGGCGCAGGGAGCGGGCGACGTCACGCGCGTCATAGGCGTTGACGTTGTCGCCCGGCTTCTGGCCCTTGTGCAGGACGATCTCCAGTCGTGACGTGTAGGCGCGCTCGCTTGTCGTTGTCGCGCTCCCTTCGCCATCGTTGTAGCCGGGAGCATAGGCGACGGAGGACGTGCAGGCGAGCAGGCCGCAGCTGCGATAGACGACCGGCTGCGGCGGTGCCGCGAAATCGGGCGCGAGATTGGTCGTCGACCGGTCGCGGTGTTCGGTGTCCTGCCGGGTGACCGTGAACCAGTCGTAACCCTGCTCCAGCGTGAAATCGGCAGCCCGCAGCAGGGCGTAGTCCCGCACGGTCTCGGCCCGGGTCCGGGTATCGCCGACATAGACGATGCGGTAGTGGCCGTCGCCCAGTGCAGTCTGCGTATAGCCCACCGCGTTGGCTTGCGCGGCCGGCTGGTAAGTGCTCTGGCTCGCGCAGGCGGACAGGGCTGCGGCAAGGACCGCGGCGGGGGCAAGCAGGCGAACGGACATGAGTGATCTCCCCGGAGGTCGGATGGAGCGGAACATTCCGCTGCCTGGTTGGACGGTCTTGCGGAAGACAAGTTTCCGTGCCGACACACGAAACTTTACGTCGGCGTCACTCAGATGGATGCAGATGGCCCGCCGGTGCGGCCGAGCCGGCGATCTTCCCGAATCATCGCGCCCGCCCGTTCGGCAATCATCATGGTCGGCGCATTGGTGTTGCCGGAGGTGATGGTCGGCATGATCGACGCATCGGCGATGCGCAGGCCGTGCAATCCGTGCACGCGCAGCCGGGTGTCGACCACCGAGCCGTCGTCGGCGCGTCCCATCCGGCAAGTGCCGACCGGATGGAAGATCGTGGTGCCGATCGCGCCGGCGGCGTCTGCCAGCTCGTCGTCGCTGCGGTACTGCGGGCCCGGCAGGTATTCCTCGGGCCGGTACGGCGCCAGCGCCGGCTGCGAGACGATGTGACGGGTCAGGCGCAAGGCATCGGCGGCGACGCGGCGATCCTCTTCGGTGGACAGGTAGCGTGGCGCGATGACCGGCGCATCGTGCGGATCGGCCGACGCGACATGCACTTCGCCGCGGGAACTCGGCCGCAGATTGCAGACGCTAGCCGTGAACGCCGGGAAGCGGTGCAGGGGATCGCCGAACTTGTCGAGCGACAGGGGCTGCACGTGGTACTCGAGGTTCGGACGGGTCTGCTCCGGTCCCGAGCGGGTGAACACCCCGAGCTGACTGGGCGCCATGCTCAGGGGCCCGCCGCGCCGCCACGCGTATTCCAGGCCCATCATGGCCTGGCCCCACCAGTTGTTCGCGAGCTGGTTGAGTGAGCGGATGCCGCTGATCCGGTAGATCGAGCGCAGTTGCAGATGATCCTGCAGATTGCGTCCGACGCCGGGCAGGGCGTGATGCGTCGTGATACCGAGCGCGCTCAGTCGTTGCGGATCGCCGATCCCGGAGCGCTGCAGGATGGTCGGCGAGCCGATCGAACCGGCGGCGAGCACGGTTTCGATCCGGCTCGTGGCGCGATGGCGCTCGCCATCGCGGACGAACTCGACGCCGGTCACGCGCGCGCCGTCCAGACACAGGCGGTCGCTGAGCGCGCCGGTCACGACCTGCAGGTTCGGGCGCTTCATGGCCGGTCTCAGGAATGCGCGCGACGCACTCCAGCGCAGGCCGCGCCGCTGCGTGACTTCGAACTTGCCGGAGCCGGTGTTGTCACCGCGATTGAAGTCGTCGGTGCGCGGAATGCCGGCCTGCTCGGCGGCATCGGCAAAGCGATCGAGGATGTCCCAGCGCAGGCGCTGCTGCTCGACGCGCAGCTCGCCGCCGCTGCCATGGTGCTCGCTGGCACCGCGCCAATGATCTTCGCTGCGCTTGAAGACGGGCAGCACGGCGTCCCAGGCCCAAGACGGATCACCGCCGAGTTCGGCCCACTGGTCGTAGTCGCATGCCTGGCCGCGCATGTAGATCATCGCGTTGATCGACGACGAGCCGCCGAGCACGCGGCCGCGCGCGTAGAGAATCGAGCGGCCGCCGAGACCGGCTTCGTCCTGCGTGTGATAGCACCAGTCCGTGCGCGGATTGCCGATGCAGTAAAGATAGCCGACCGGAATGTGAATCCAGATCCAGTCGTCCTTGCCGCCGGCTTCGAGCAGCAGCACCGAAACATCCGGGTCTGCCGACAGGCGATTGGCCAGCACGCAGCCGGCGCTGCCGCCACCGACGATGATGTAGTCGTAAGAACCGAAGGCTTGCATGGTGGGCATGATGGCTACGTTCGTGCCGTGCATTGAGAGTTTTTTGTCGGCGGCGCGCTTTGCGAAGGCCGATGAGGTCCGCGCAAGTCGATATAAGGGATGCCAATATCGATATTTCGCCCGATGCGGATGACTTCACGTAAATGCATCTTCCATGCAAGCGGTACGTCCATTGCGCAAACATCAATGTCCATTCGCAGTATTTTCTCGCAGAAGGAGTCTGACAACGTCACGAGAGCACACTCAATGTGGCCTTGAAAAACGAGCAGAGCTTGGCCGACTACGCCCAGGCGCGAGCAGGCCATCCAAATAATTTGGATCGTGGTACCTGTCCCAAGGAATCAGGCCGTCAAAGGCTTCCACAAGTTCACGAACGATGCCGGATCCAATGATTCGCAGTCCGACGAAATTCGAGCGCCGCAATTCGTCGAGCGCAACAAAACGGTCCGGCTTGATGGCGAGGCGACTCCCTACGATAGTCCATACGCCGCTATCCAAAAGATCTGGAGTCACGAAGAGGACTGCGATCAGGTCTGACTCGATCAGTTTCGGCGACACATCGTCGCGCCACTTTTCAGCGTAAAACGCGCAAATCGGGCATTTCATTGCACCTGGCTCGAGTGCAATCACCTGGCCGATCGCCGCGCTTCCGTCTCGCAGCGGTACTTCGAAGACATCGCCGACACCCCATTTCTGCTTTCGGCGACGACTCATCTTTTGCCTTCGCTGCTTGACTCATCCATCTGCAAGCTTCCCGGGTTAAAAGTGCAGCCTCTGACGGTCCGCGGCTCAACCCTCGTTGCGAATGCGCGCGACGAGCGCGGCAGTGAACGTCTTGGTATCGGCCTTGCCGCCGAGATCGCCGGTGCGGACCTGATCGAGGTTGAAGGTGGCGTCGATCGCCTTGCGCAGCCGATCGCCCTTGTCCTGCAGCTTGAGGTGGTCGAGCATCATCGCCGCTGCCAGCAGCAGCGCGACCGGATTGGCGATGCCCTGGCCGGCGATGTCCGGCGCCGAACCGTGTACCGCTTCGAAGATCGCCGCGTCGGCGCCGATGTTGGCGCCCGGCGCCATGCCAAGACCGCCGACCAGGCCGGCGACCAGATCGGAGAGGATGTCGCCGAACAGGTTGGTGGTGACGATGGTGTCGAACTGCCAGGGATTGAGCACCAGCTTCATGGCGCAGGCGTCGACGATGACTTCCTGCAGTTCGATGCGATCCGAGTACTTTGCCTTGTACAGCCTGCGCGCCTCGTCGAGGAAGATGCCGGTCAGCGCCTTCATGATGTTGGCCTTGTGCACGACGGCGATCTTCTTGCGGCCGAGCGCGATCGCGTGCTCGAACGCGTATTCGAGCAGGTGCCGCGAGCCCTGGCGCGTGTTGACGCCGGTGGCGATCGCGACGGCCTCCGGATCGCCGTCGATCGGGATGTAGTGCTCGTAGCCCATGTACAGGCCTTCGAGATTCTCGCGATAGATCATCAGATCGATGTTGTCGTAGCGGCCGCCGGGAATCAGCGTGCGTGCCGGACGCACGTTGGCGTACAGCTTGAACGCTTCGCGCAGGCGCACGTTGCTGGAGCGATAGCCCTTGCCGGACGGCGTTTCCAGCGGTCCTTTCAAGGCAAGCCGCGTGCGGCGGATGCTCTCGATCACCGCATCGGGCAGCGGGTCGCCGGCGGATTTGACGCCGGCGAGTCCGGCCTGCTGGATATCCCAGTCGAACGACACGTCCAGCGCATCGAGCGCGGCCAGCGTCGCGTCGACGATTTCGGGGCCGATGCCGTCGCCGGGGATGAGGGTGGCGGGAATGCGGACGCTCATGGGTATTCAGCTCGGAAAAGGGGAGAACGGCGATAGTAACGGGGCCGGTCGCGGCCGTCTGTCGTCGATCCGCAATCGGCGTCCGTGTTGTGCCGGTGCGATTTCATTGCCGGCAACCGCAGACCGGGCTCCAGCGCCCGCCATGGAATACAGGAGGAACATGACATGATCGAATCGATTCCGTTTCCGGCCGGCAATGTCGTCGGCCTGCGCGTCGACGGCCGTATCGGTACCGAGGCATACGATGCCGTGCGCAAGACCATCGACGCGAAGCTGGCGACGCACGACAAGCTGCGCATCTACGTCGAGGTGCCGGCGTTCGACGGCATGTCGGCGGAAGCCTTTTTCAAGGACCTCAAGTTCGGCCTGAAGAACTGGGATCGCTTCGAGCGCGAGGCGGTGGTCAGCGATCAGAGCTGGGTGCAGAACGTGCTGTCGGTGGCCGCCAAGCTGATGCCGGGCGTCGAAGTGCGCAGCTTTGCGATGGCCGAGACGGAAGCCGCGAAGGAATGGATCTGTCACTGAGCATGTCGCGAGGCTTCAGCTGAAATACGCGCTTGGCGTCACGCCGAACTGGCGCTTGAACATGGTCGCGAACGCGCCGGGGCTGGCATAACCGAGCGCCAGCGCGACGTCGAGCACGCGTTCGCCCTGCGCGAGTTGTTCGAGTGCCGCCAGCAGTCGCGCCTGCTGGCGCCATTGACCGAAGCTCATGCCGGTTTCGCGGGCGAACAGGCGCTGGATGGTTTTCGCATCGATGTGCAGGGTCTGCGCCCATTGCGTTGCCGTGGTGTTGTCATGCGGCGCTCTGGCGAGTCGATCGCAAATCCGGCGCAAACGTGCATCCCGTGGTTGTGGCAGGTGCAAGGCCAGCGCCGGCACCGTCCGCAGCTCGTCGAGCAGCAGCTCGGTGATGCGTTCGCCGCGCGAATCGGGTGTGTGCGGCGGCGTCAAGGCGACCGCGGCAACCAGCAGTTCGCGCAGCAAGGGCGAAACCGCGAGTACTGCGCATCGGGTCGGCAGATCCGGTACGCGCTGCGGATCGATGAACGCCGAGCGCATGTGAACGCTGCCGATCATGCGCACGGCATGTCGGGTTTTCGGCGGCAACCACATCGCGCGGGTCGGCGGCACGACCCAGTGGCCGGCATGGGTGCGCACCATCATCACGCCCTGCACGGCGTAGAGCAGCTGCGCATACGGATGGTCGTGCTCGGCGGTCTCGTGGCCGGGCGAATAATCGGTGGCAAGCGCGGTGACCGGCGCCGGCCCGTGGTCGTGATCGCGAAAGTCGGCGTTGAGCTTGGGCATGTCGCATTTGCAAAGGATGTCGTCCTATTCTCGCAGGACAGGCGTATTGCCGCTGCTTACGATGCGCAGCCTTGACGCCGATGGCTGCCGACCTCGACCCGCAAACATGGAAACGCCGCTGAAAAATCCGCTGGAAGCGCCTTTGAGCCCACCGATCGTGAATGCCGGCGAGCGCGCGTCGCGCACCGGCTTCGGCGTGCTCGGAGCGATCAGCTTCGCGCACTTTCTCAATGACATGATCCAGTCGCTGATCCTGGCGATCTATCCGCTGCTGAAGGCGAGCTTTGCGCTGAGCTTTGCGCAGATCGGTTTGATCACGCTGACCTATCAGTTCAGTGCCTCGCTGCTGCAACCGCTGATCGGCCTGTACACCGACAGGCGTCCGCAACCGAGCTCGCTGGCGGTCGGCATGAGTTTCACGCTTTGCGGTCTGCTGCTGCTGGCGTTCGCGCCGAGTTTCGCGGTGGTGCTGATGGCGGCGGCGCTGGTCGGTACCGGCTCGTCGATCTTTCATCCGGAATCCTCGCGCGTCGCGCGCATGGCCTCCGGCGGGCAGCACGGCCTCGCGCAGTCGCTGTTCCAGGTCGGCGGCAATGCCGGCAGCGCAGTCGGACCGCTGCTGGCGGCCTTGATCGTCCTGCCGCACGGCCAGCGCAGCCTTGCGTGGTTTTCGCTCGCCGCGCTGATCGCGATCGGCGTGCTGTGGAAGATCGGCATCTGGTACCGCCGGCAGCATCGCGCCGCTGCGGCCCGGCCGAAAGCGGTGCCCGTGTCGAAGCTGCCGCGCCGCACCGTGCTCCGCGCGATGCTGGTGCTGATGCTGCTGGTGTTCTCCAAGTATTTCTACCTGGCCAGCATCACCAGCTACTACACGTTCTATCTCATGCATCGCTTCGGTCTGAGCGCACAGTCCGCGCAGCTGTACCTGTTCGCGTTCCTGTTCGCCGTCGCCGCCGGCACCGTGCTCGGCGGCCCGATCGGAGATCGCGTCGGCCGCAAGCAGGTGATCTGGGTATCGATCCTCGGCGTCGCGCCGTTCACGCTGCTGCTGCCGCACGTCGGCCTGGCCGCGACCGGCGTGCTCAGCGTCATCATCGGCTTCGTGCTGGCGTCGGCGTTCTCTGCAATTCTGGTCTTCGCCCAGGAACTGGCGCCGGACAAGGTCGGCGCCGTGTCGGGCCTGTTCTTCGGGTTCGCGTTCGGCATGGGCGGCATCGCCGCCGCGGTGCTCGGCAAGTTCGCCGACCTGTACGGCATCGAAGCGGTCTATCGCGCGTGCGCATTCTTCCCGCTGCTTGGCGTGCTGACCGTGCTGTTGCCGGACCAGCGCGGCGGCCGGTTGCGCGCGCAGGACTGATCGCGGCGTATAGTCACTGCGTGTCGCAGCCTGCGGGGAAGACGATGGCCGAGATCGACGTGGCGAATGTCGCCGATGTGCGTGAAGGTGCCGCACTGACGGTTCGTGCGGCAGGCCGTTCCATCGTGCTGACGCGCGTTGCCGGCACGCTCTGCGCCGTCGAGAACCGCTGTCCGCATCTGGGCCTGCCGCTGGCACGCGGCCGGATCGTCGACGGCGTCATCCGCTGTCCGTTTCGCGGTTCGAGTTTCGATCTGTGCAGCGGCGCCAATCTCGACTGGGTCAATGCCGTCGCCGGCCTGCCGCTGCCGCAATGGAGCCGCCGCATCGTCGCACTGGGCCGCGAGCCGATGCCGCTGCAGACCTTCGTCGCGCGGGAACGCGACGGTCGCGTCTACCTCGAAGCCTGAAGCCGCTGCGGCACCGGTTCAGCGCGCCGCACCGCGCAGCTTGCGGGAGCCGATGCGGATCATCGGCGTCTGCGTCGCGGCCTGCAGCGCATCGATGGCGTGGGTGAACTGACGGCCGATTTCGGCGGCCATCGGCTGCGCATCGTGGCTCGGCTGCTCCGCCATCAGACGGCAAGGCACGTCAGCGGCGCGAATCATGATGGTCATCAGCATGTCCGCGTCGATCGGCGGCAGGGCGCCGTTTCGCACCGCCTCGCGCAGATCATCGTGCAGCGGGCGCAGCATCAGACCGACGATGTCGTCTTCGAAAATCGCGCGCAGTGCGGATTCATTGCGCAGCATCATGCCGAACAGTTCCGGCTCGCTGCGGATTTCCTGCAACGCGCGAATGCAGGTGCTGCGCAAGAGCACCTCGAAGCTCGCGGCCTGTGGGCGCGACGCGTCGATGTGCTCCTGCAGCGGCGCGAGACTCTCTTCCACCAGCGCGCGGAACAGCGACGCCTTGTCCGCGACGTGACGTTCGAAGCGGTCCGCCGCGAGTTCGCTGGCCTGAATCAGATCGGCCATCGCCAGGTTTTCGTACGCGGTTTCGATGAAGCAGCGGCGGGCGGCTGCCAGGATGGCTGCGCGATCGCCGCTGTCGTTCTGTCTGCGCCTGGCTGGCATGTCTCGGGGACCGGATCGTCGTGACGGCTGGCGAGCAGCGGTCTGGCGACGCGCCTCTCGTGCCGGCCACGCTACGCCATTTCCGGCACTCGGGGTGATCGCCACGAAAAGCGCGGCCGGCAGGCCGCGTTGTTCCGGCTCGGAGCCTGCTTCAGTTGAACTTCGAGAAGTCCGGCTTGCGCTTCTGCACGAAAGCGCCGATCGCTTCGATCGCTTCCGGCTGCTGCAGCATCGGCACGAAGTGATTGACCTCGATGCCGATCACGTCCTTGACCTGCTCGCGCGTCCAGCGCTTCAGCAGCGCCTTGGCGGTGCGCATCGCATTCGGCGGCTGCGCGGCCAGCTTCAGGGCCTGCGCGCGGGCGTGCGCTTCGACATCGGCTTCCGGCAGCACCTCGTTGATCAGTCCGTACTCGCGCGCCTTGGCGGCGGTGAACGGCTCGCCGAGCAGCAGCAGTTCGGCAGCGCGTGGATGGCCCATGATCACCGGCATCATCAGGCTCGACGCGAATTCCGGGCAGATGCCGATGTTGACGAATGGCAGCTGGAAACGGGTCTTCTCGGCGGCATAGATCAGATCGCAATGCAGCAGCAGCGTGGTGCCGATGCCGACCGCCGGCCCGGCGACAGCCGCGACCACCGGCTTGCCGGCGTCGACCACCGACTGCATGAACTGCGCAACGACGCCACCGCCGGCGTCCATCGGCGAATTGAGGAAATCGGCGAGATCGTTGCCGCTGCTGAAGCAACCATCGGTGCCGGTGAACAGGATCACCCGCACTTCGGGATCGGCGTTGCCGGCGATCATGGCATCGGCCATGGCCTTGTACATGACGCCGTTGATGGCGTTTTTCTTGTCGGCGCGATTCAGGCGAATCGTCAGGATGCGATCACGTACTTCGGTGACGATGGGTTCAGTGCTCATGCCGGAGTCCTTGAAGGTCGGAAGGGAAGATTCGGATGGCGTGCATTGTATCGGCCTGTTGCAGCGCGACGTCATCACAATGCAGCAGTCGCGGCGGCCTCAGGCCGCGGCCCGTGCCGGCATCGCGAACAGCAGACAGGTGGTGGTCGCGTGCGCCAGCAGCTTGCCGCCCTCGGCGAGGATGCGGCCGTCGGCGATCGCCAGCTGCCGGCCGCGATTGACGACCGTGCCGACGCCGCGCACGCGCATGCCGGGCAGGATCGGACGCGTGAAATTCACCTTCAGTTCGACCGTCGTGTAGCCCTGGCCGATCTCCAGCGTCGAATGCACCGCGCAGCCCATGACCGAGTCGAGCAGGGTGCAGCCGTAGCCGCCGTGCACGCTGCCGAGCGGATTGAGATGCCGCTGTTCCGGGGCACCGTGCATCACGACCTCGCCGTGCGTCACGCTGATCGGCGTGATCGCCATGGTCTCCATGATCGGCGGCAGGGGCACGCGCCCGTCGATGATCGCTTTCAGAAAATCGACGCCACTGACGCTGCTGCGTTGTGCGGGATCGACGACGCCATAGCGTGGCGCACGCACGGAATCTGCGGACATGAGTGACTTCCTTGCCGCGCCGGGCGCGACCTGACTTGCAATTTGGAAGTCAGAAGCTAGTCGGGTATTCTGACTTTGTCAATGAAAGCCAGAGTCCCAGCCAGAGATGAAGCGCCACAGGTGCGCGACGTGCTCGACGCCGCCTCGTGCTCGGTGGCCGCGGCGGTCGCGGCGATCGGCGATCGCTGGAGTCTTTTGCTGCTGCGCGAGGCGTTCAATGGCGTGCGGCGATACGACGACTTCCTGCGCCATACCGGCTGCTCGACCGCGGTGCTGGCGGTGCGTCTGCGCAAACTCGTCGATGCCGGTATTTTCCGCAAGCAGATGTATTCGGCGCCCGGCGAGCGGCCGCGCGCCGAATATCGCCTGACGGCAAAGGGGGTCGATCTGCTGCCGGTGATCGTCGGTCTGCTGCAGTGGGGTGATCTGCATGTGGCCGGCCCCGGCGGTGGTCCCCTGCTGCTGAAGGACCGCCGCAACGGCGAGCGCATCCGGGTGTCGCTGGTCAACGAAAGCGGTGATCTGGTCGACGCGCGCGATTCGCAGCCGATACGCAATCCCGCGTTTCGTCGCGGGCGCCTGCGCTGAGGCCGGCGTCGCCAGGCGTTTCGAGCCGGTTGTTGCAGCGTGCCGGCGCTCAGTCGTCCTTCATGCGGAAGCCGTTGCGGCCGCTGCGCTTGACGGCGTACAGGCGCGCGTCGGCGAGCCGATAAGCGTCCGAGAGCACGTCGTTCGGTCCGATCAGTGCGCCACCGACACTGCAGGTGACGACACCGGCGTCATTGCCGACATGTTCGATCTGCAGATCGGCGATCGCCGCGACCATCGCGCGCAGACGCTCTTCGGCCGCAGCGGCATCGCAGTCGTACAGCAGCAATGCGAATTCTTCGCCGCCGAGCCGCGACGCCAGATCGAGCGAGCGGCGAGCCAAACCCGCCAGCGCCAGACCGACTTCGGCGAGTACGCCGTCGCCATAGTCGTGGCCGTAATGGTCGTTGAGTTTCTTGAAATGATCGAGATCGATCAGCGCGAACAGCAGGACCTTGTTCTGGCCGCGCGCGACGGCGCGCGCAACCTTCTCGTAGTGCTCCTCGAACGCGCGGCGATTGGCGAGTCCGGTCAGGCCGTCGCGGTACGCCATGATTTCCAGCAACAGGGCCGACGCCCATTGCCGGCGCATCGATAGCCGCGACCAGATCACCGAAAGCAGTGACAGTCCGAGCAGGATGAGTTCCATGACCCAGGCGGTCTGGCTGCGGCGCGCATCGCTGTCCGGCCAGAGCGTCTGTACGCCCAGCACCGCGACGAGATACGCGGCGACGAATACCAGGCTGCGATTGAAGCTCAGCCGCACCACCACCAGCGCCGCGACCGGAATGACGATGGTGATCGACGGCTCGATGTGAAAACCGAAATCGGCGCTGATGTAGCGCACGATCTCGATCGCGACCAGTTCCATGATCAGCGCCGCGATCAGGAACCATTCGACACCGGGCGACAACGGTTTGCGTGCCAGCAACACGGCAAGCAGGCCGAATACCGGCGCCATGATCCCGAGTTCCAGCAGCAGCATCAGCTGCGCGGTTTCCGGTGGCGTCGCCAGTACGCGGCTCCACAACGGTGCGCCGGCATAGAGCACGAAAGCCAGCACGGCAATGCTGATTCGCGCATTGCGGCTGCTCAGGCGCGAGTAGTCGAGAAAGCGCTGTTCCAGCGGTGCCGGGAATCGATAGCGCGTGCTGTCGCCGCCGGCGATCGTCTCGAGAATCTGTACGTCGCCGGCGCTCAGATCGTGGCCGAAGCGCCGGCTCGGCGTCTGGTGGTGATCGCCGAGGCGTGCCTTGACCAGCGCCCGGCCGCGACTCCGCAGGCGCTGCCAGCGTTGCTGCGAGCGAATGCGGTCACCGGGAGATGAGGACCGGGCGGAGCCCGGTAGAGGGGTGTCCGCCATTCGCCGCACTTCAGAACATCTGTGTGGTCTGCGGATCGACCCGGTCCGGAGCCGCGGCATCGCGCGAGGCAATCCAGTCGCCGGTGATCATCTGCGCGTAGGCCTGACCCGGGCCGACCATCGGGTAGACCGACGCCATCGGATCGATCATCACTTCGAGAAAGGCCGGGCCGTCGAAGGCGATGAAGTCCTTGACGACACGCGCCAGGTCATCCTTGCGCTCGACCCGCACGGCGAACTTATAACCATCGGCTTCGGCGGCCTTGATGAAGTCTTTCTGGTGCAGGGTCTTGTCCGAGCCGGCATAGCGCGACTCGAAGAACAGCCGCTGCCACTGCTTGACCATGCCGTCGCCGTTGTTGTTGAGCACGACGATCTTGACCGGCAGCTTGTAGGTGGTCGCCGTTTCCAGCTCGCCGAGGTTCATGCGGATCGAAGCGTCACCGTCGATGTCGATGACCGTGCGGTTCTTTTGCGCGAAGGCGGCGCCGATCGCCGCCGGCAGGCCGAAACCCATGGTGCCCATGGAGCCGGACGTCAGCCACAGACGCGGCTGCTTGAAGTCGAAGTACTGGGCGGCCCACATCTGGTGCTGGCCGACGCCGGTTGCCACCACCGCTTCGCCGCCGGTGATGTCGTTGATCGCTTCGATCACGGCGTGCGGCTGGATCAGCTCGCCGCCGCGCTCGTAGTTCATTGCGTAACGCCGCTTGAGCTCGGCGATGTGCGCATGCCAGGCCTGATAGTCCGGCTTGAAGCCCTGCGCGCCGATGTAGTCGCGCAGCGTGTTCAGCGCGTGGTTCAGTTCGCCGACGTGATGCCAGTGCACCCGCTTGACCTTGTTGATCTCCGACGGGTCGATGTCGAAATGGGCGATCGCCTGGGCGCGGGGCGCGAAGCGCGCCGGATTGCCGGCGACGCGATCGTCGAAACGCGCGCCGACCGCGATCAGGAAGTCGCAGTCGTCGACCGCGTAGTTCGCGAATGCGGTGCCGTGCATGCCGAGCATCTGCAGCGACAGCGGTGCCGTGGTGTCGACCGCGCCGATGCCCATCAGCGTCGTCGTCACCGGAATGCCGAAGCTCGCCGCGAACGCGCGCAGGCTGGCGGCGGCTTCGCCGTGGATGACGCCGCCGCCGGCATAGATCAGCGGGCGTCTGGCGGCGCGCAGCAATTCGAGAAACGAGGCGGCCCTGGCCGGCTGCAGCTGGTTTTCGTAAACCTCGCGGAGACGCGCGCGGTAACCGGGCAGGGGCAGGCGGCCCTCGCCGCGGAACGTGCCCGACCAGTTCTGCACGTCCTTGGGGATGTCGACGACCACCGGGCCGGGGCGACCGGTGCGCGCGATCTCGAATGCACTGCGCACCGTCGCTTCAAGCTTGCTGGCATCGGTGACGAGGAACACATGCTTGGCGGCGGCGCCCATGATCGAGCTGATCGGTGCTTCCTGGAAGGCGTCGGTGCCGACCGCGGCGGTCGGCACCTGGCCGCAGATCACGACGATCGGGATCGAGTCGGCCATGCAGTCGCGTACCGGCGTGACCGTATTGGTTGCGCCGGGACCGGACGTCACCATGCAGACGCCGACCTTGCCGGACGCACGCGCAAAGCCGGCGGCCATGAAGCCGGCCGCCTGCTCGTTGGCCGGCACGATCAAGGGCATCGGCTCGCTGCCGCCGGCAGGCGCATGCGCGGCGTTGTAACGGAAGATCGCGTCGTAGCTGGGCAGGATCGCGCCGCCGCTGTAGCCGAACACGACATCCACGCCTTCGTCCGCCAGGATCTGGACGACGATGTCCGCGCCGGTCATCGTCCGGCCTGCGAGCGGATGCGGGGTCTTCAGCACAGCGTTCATGTCGTTTGCGGCCGGGGCTTGCTTGCGGGGGCGCGATATTAGCGCCATTTGGGGGGCTGCCCCAATAGCCGCGGCGCCCGGTCCGTGCTAGCGAAACGGCAATATCCGGCTCTTTTCCGGGTGATTTTCCGGCGACGAGCCTCTATCATTCGCGCCCCTATGCGTCACATCATCTCGATCCTGCTGCAAAACGAGGCCGGTGCGCTTGCGCGCGTCGCCAGCACGTTTTCGTCCCGCGGCTACAACATCGACTCGCTGTCGGTGGCGCCGACGCTCGATCCGGCCGTGTCGCGGCTGACGCTCGTCACCAGCGGTTCGGACGCCGTGATCGAGCAGATCATCAAGCAGACCCGCAAGCTGATCGACGTTGTCGAGATCTTCGATCTGTCGAGCGCCGATCACATCGAATCCGAACTGGTGATCGTCAAGGTCGATCTGCCGCTGCAGCAGGCCAATGCCTTCATCCACTGTGTTCGCGACCATCACGCGATCGCGCTGGACGGCACCGACAACACGCGCACCGTGCAACTCGCCGGTACCGCCGCGCAGATCGAGGCGTTCGTCGCCGCGCTGTCGAACTTCTCGACCGTGCTCGAACTGGTACGCAGCGGTGTCGCCGCCGTCGCGATCGGTCATCAGACCGTGACCTCCGGCACGCTCGCTGCCTGAAGCATTCGCAAATCCCGCAAGACCGGGCCGTCAAGAGCGGCCTACGCAACTGGAGTTTCACGTGAGCATCAACGTTTACTACGACAAAGACGCCGACCTTTCGATCATCCAGTCGAAGAAAGTCGCGATCGTTGGCTACGGTTCGCAGGGCCACGCCCATGCGCTGAACCTCAAGGACAGTGGCGTCGACGTCGTCGTGGCGTTGCGCCCGGGCTCGGCGACTGCCGCCAAGGTCGAGGCCGGCGGTCTCAAGGTCAAGAGCGTTGCCGATGCCTGCGCCTGGGCCGATCTGGTGATGATCCTCACCCCGGACGAGTTCCAGTCCGAGCTGTACAAGAACGAGATCGAACCGAACATCAGGAAGGGTTCGACGCTGGCGTTCGCGCACGGCTTCGCGATCCACTTCAACCAGGTGGTGCCGCGTGCCGACCTCGACGTGATCATGATCGCGCCGAAGGCGCCGGGTCATACGGTCCGCAACGAGTACACCAAGGGTGGCGGCATTCCGGACTTGATCGCCGTCTATCAGGACGCCAGCGGCAGCGCCAAGAAGCTCGCGCTGTCTTATGCCTCGGCGATCGGCGGCGGCCGCTCGGGCATCATCGAGACCACGTTCAAGGACGAATGCGAGACCGACCTGTTCGGCGAACAGGCCGTGCTCTGCGGCGGCGCCGTCGAACTGGTCAAGGCCGGGTTTGAAACGCTCGTCGATGCCGGCTACGAGCCGGAGATGGCCTACTTCGAGTGCCTGCATGAGCTCAAGCTGATCGTCGACCTGATGTATGAAGGCGGCATCGCGACGATGAACTACTCGATCTCGAACAATGCCGAGTACGGCGAGTACGTGACCGGCCCGAAGGTCATCAACGACGAGTCGCGCAAGGCGATGAAGCAGGCCCTGCTCGACATCCAGACCGGCAAGTACGCCAAGGCCTTCGTTTCCGAGGGCAAGCTCGGCTATCCGGAAATGACCGCGATGCGCCGTCTCAACGCCGCACATCCGATCGAAGTGGTCGGCGGCCAGCTGCGCGCGATGATGCCGTGGATCGGCAAGAACAAGCTGGTCGACAAGTCGAAGAATTGATCGCGACGCCAATCAGCTTCGAAAAAGGCGCCTGCGGGCGCCTTTTTCATTGCGGGTCCGGATCGTGACGGAGTCCGTCAGTTAAGATGCCGGCCAATCGGACAAGACAGACTGTCGCAGGGCTCATGGAAAACAAGCAAGCGCTCAAGCCTCGTCGCAAGGGCATTTATCTGGTGCCGAACCTGCTGACGACCGGCACCTTGTTCGGCGGTTTCTACGCGATCGTGATGGCGACTGCCGGGCACTTCGAGGCCGCAGTGTTCGGCATTTTCGGCGCGATGATCGCCGACGGACTCGACGGCCGGGTCGCGCGGCTGACCAATACGCAGACCGACTTCGGCAAGGAATACGATTCGCTGTGCGACATGGTGGCGTTCGGCATTGCGCCGGCGGTGCTGATCTGGGCGTTCTCGCTGCACTATCTCGCCGACTATCGCTGGATCGGCGGCAAGCTCGGCTGGGTGATCGCGTTCGCCTATGCCGCCTGCGCCGCCCTGCGTCTGGCGCGCTTCAACGTGCTGGCGGCCATCGCCAGTTCCAACAAGGATTTCTTCGGGGTGCCGAGCCCGGCGGCGGCGGCGGTGATCACTTTCTTCGTCTGGAGCTGCGTCGACGACAGCCGTTCGCTGTTCGCCTGGGTGTCGGGTCATGTGCCGCTGACCGGCAGCGAGGTGCTCGGCTTCGCCGCGCCGCTGACGCTGGCAACCGCGTTGTCGATGGTCTCGAGTGTGCGCTACAACAGTTTCAAGAAGGTCAACCTGAAGACGCGCACACGCTTCATGTCGCTGGCCGCGGTGATCGGCGTGTTCGCGCTGGTGCTGATCGATCCGCCGCGCATCCTGTTCCTGGTGTTTTTCGCTTACGCCCTGTCCGGCCCGGCGATCCTGCTGTGGCGCCGCATGCGGCGCCGGCCGGCGGCGTGAGCCGGACGGCCGGCGGTTTTCGTCGCCGGCGAATTGGTCTATAGTTCGACGCCATGAATTGCGCCCGTCACTCCGACTTCGCTGCCCGCACGCTCAGTGCCGGGTCCGCGCGCGCGTTCTCGCTTCTTGGTCTCAAGCTTCTGCCGTAAGGCAGACCATAGACCGCGCCCGCACGGGGCCGAAACCGTGCCAAGCAAGACCCTCACGAACAAAACCGCCGATCCAGGTTCAAAGCCTCGTTCGCGCACCGGCAGGAATCCGCCATGACCATGCTCAAAGATCCTTCGACCAAGTACCGTTCCTTCAAACCCGTGCACCTGCGCGACCGGCAGTGGCCGGACACCGTGCTCACCAGGGCGCCGATCTGGCTGTCGACCGACCTCCGCGACGGCAACCAGGCGCTGATCGAGCCGATGAACGTCGAGCGCAAGCTGCGCATGTTCCGCGAGCTGATCCGCATCGGTTTCAAGGAAATCGAGGTCGGATTCCCGAGTGCGTCGCAGACCGAGTTCGACTTCGTCCGCCAGCTGATCGAAAAGAACATGATTCCGGACGACGTCACTATCCAGGTGCTGACGCCGGCGCGCGAGGAACTGATCCGGCGCAGCTTCGAGTCGCTGAAGGGCGCGAAGCGCGCGATCGTCCACGTCTACAACGCGGTGGCGCCGATCATGCGCCGTGTCGTCTTCAACATGAGCCAGGATCAGGTGCTCAACGAGCTGGCCGTCAAGCACGCGCGCCTGGCGCGGCAGCTCGCCGACGAGAATCCGGGGACCGACTGGCGTTTCGAATATTCCCCGGAGATGTTCTCCGGCACCGAACTGGATTTCTCCAAGCGCGTGGTCGATGCCGTGGTCGAAGCCTTCGGCGCGACCAGGGAAAAGCCGCTGATCATCAACCTGCCGTCGACGGTCGAGCATTCGACGCCGAACATCTTTGCCGACATGGTCGAATGGATGCATCGCAACGTCGCCAAACGCGAAGCCATCATCCTGTCGATCCATCCGCACAACGACCGTGGCACCGGCACCGCGGCCGGCGAGTTCGCGCTGATGGCAGGCGCCGACCGCATCGAAGGCACGCTGTTCGGCAACGGCGAGCGCACCGGCAATTTCGACGTCGTCAATCTGGCGCTGAACCTGTATTCGCAGGGCGTTGATCCGCAGCTCGATTTTTCCGACATCGACGCGATCCGCCAGGTCGTCGAATACTGCAACCAGCTACCGGTGCATCCGCGCCATCCGTATGTCGGCGATCTGGTCTATACGTCGTTTTCCGGTTCGCATCAGGACGCGATCAAGAAGGCGTTCGCCGCGCGCAAGGAAGACGATATCTGGGAGATGCCGTACCTGCCGCTCGACCCCAAGGATCTCGGCCGCAGCTACGAGGCGGTGATTCGCGTCAATTCGCAGTCGGGCAAGGGCGGCATCTCGTATCTGCTCGAGCACGAGTACGGCCTGTCGCTACCGCGTCGCCTGCAGATCGAGTTCTCGCAGGTCGTGCAGGAAGCGATGGATGAATCCGGGCGCGAGATGACGGCCGAGGACATCGGCGGGATTTTCACGCAGCAGTATTTCGACGCGCAGCAACCGTACGCGTACGTCGCCCATCATCTGGTCGAGGATTCCAAGCGCAACGAGGTCGAGTTGTCGACCGAGATCGAGATCGACGGCCGTGCCCAGAAGCTTTCCGGCCGCGGCAACGGACCGATCGATGCCTTCATTGCCGGCCTGTCGCAGCTGCTCGGCGAGAAGATTGCCGTTGTCGACTATCACGAGCATGCGATCGGCAGCGGGGCGGACGCGGCAGCGGCCACTTACATCGAGCTCAGGCTCGGCGACAGCAAGGCGCTGTTCGGTGCCGCGCGCGATCCGAACATCGTCACGGCATCGCTGAAGGCGATCCTGTCCGGCGTCAATCGCGCATTGGCGCTGCGTGGCAGCGTCGGCGAGCGTCGCGTCGCGTAAGGACGCGCAAATCCACTGCCGGCGCGTCGTGCTCCGCGGCTAGAATGGCCGACATGGACTCGGCGCGCCGGCAGCGGTACCTCAGATTGATGGGCATCGACGTCTGGCGTCTGCGCGGCGCCGAGGCGGCCGAGCCGTTCGTCGATGTCGCGCCCGGCGCCGCCGAGGCGCCGCAGCCGAAAGCCGCGCGCCCCGAACGGCCCGCACCGCGTCTGCCGCCGCCGGCTGCGCCCGTGCGTCTAGCCGTCGGCGCCAGGTCGGCGCCCCCCGTGATCGCTGCCGCGCCCGCGGCGGAGCACAGGCCGGCGGCGTCGCCGGCGATCGTCGTCCCGTCGGACTGGCCCGGCCTGCGTGCCGCCGTCAAGGATTGCATGGCATGCAAGCTGTGCGCGACGCGCAGCAACACCGTATTCGGCGTCGGCAGTGAAACTGCGCCGCTGATGATTGTCGGGGAAGGGCCCGGCGCCGACGAGGATGCGCGCGGCGAGCCCTTCGTCGGTCGTGCTGGCCAGCTGCTCGACCAGATGCTGAAAAGCATCGGCCGCGATCGCCGGCGCGCGGATGCCGCCGAGGCGGTCTTCATCGCCAATGTCGTCAAGTGCCGGCCACCCGGCAATCGTGATCCCGAGGCGGACGAGGTCGACGCCTGCCGGCCGTATCTCGATCGCCAGATCGAGCTGGTCAGGCCGAAACTGATTGTTGCGCTCGGCCGCATTGCCGCGCAGCGCCTGCTGAACAGCGACGCCCCGCTGTCGAAGCTGCGTGGGCCCCTGTATCACTACGGAGCGAGGCGGACGCCGCTGCTGGTGACCTACCATCCGGCGTACCTGCTGCGCAGTCCGCGCGAG
Source organism: Solimonas terrae (assembly GCF_011067135.1). GTDB lineage: Bacteria > Pseudomonadota > Gammaproteobacteria > Nevskiales > Nevskiaceae > Solimonas > Solimonas terrae. The sequence continues at coordinate 577,663 of NZ_JAAMOW010000001.1, read as the reverse complement.
AAAGCCAAGAGCTGGGCCGATCTGAAAAAGATTCACCAGCAGCTGGGTGCTGTGCCATGAGCGCGCAGCTGCAGAGCGCCTGGCGTCTGTATCCGATGCATCCCTCGCATCTGCAGCAGGTGCTGGCGATCGAGCGCGAGGCTTACACGCACCCGTGGACCGAGGGCATTTTCAGTGACTGCCTGCGCGTCGGCTACAGCGCCTGGGTCGTGACCAATACGCTGGGCGAGGTGCTGGCCTATACCTTGATGAGCATGGCGGTCGGCGAAGCGCACATTCTCAATATCTGCGTGGCGCCGGATCAGCAGCGGCAGGGGCTTGCCGCGTTTCTGCTGAAGCATCTGCTGATGGTCGCGCGTGCCGCCGACGTGACGCTGCTGCTGCTGGAAGTGCGCAAGTCGAACAAGGCTGCGCAGAAACTCTACGACGGCTTCGGCTTCGCCAGGATCGGCGAGCGTCGCGACTACTATCCCGCGCTCGATGGTCGCGAGGACGCCCTGGTGCTGGCGCTCGAACTGACAGGATCATGATGTGACATCGTCTCGCGCACGCTGGTCCTGGGCTTTCTACGACTGGGCGAATTCGTCATTCGCCACCACCGTGATGGCGGGGTTCTTTCCGCTGTTCTTTGCCGCGTACTGGGCCGACGGCCTGCCGCCGGGCACGCGCACGTTCTGGCTCGGCATCGCCAGTTCGGCGGCGAGCGTCGTCGTCATGATCCTTGCCCCGCTGCTCGGCGGGCTCGCCGATCGCAAAGGCTACAAGAAGCGCTTCCTGTTCTTCGCGACGCTGCTCGGCGCGGCCTCCACCGCGGCGATGTTCTGGGTTGCCAAGGGGCACTGGCCGCTTGCGCTCGGCTTGTTCACCCTGGGCTCGATCGGTTTTTTTGCCGGGACGTCGTTCTACGACTCGCTGATCGTCGCGGTTGCCAGGCCGGACGAGATGGACCGGACCTCGGCGCTCGGCTACGGCCTCGGCTATCTCGGCGGCGGACTGCTGTTCGCGATCAACGTCGTCATGTTCCAGAAGCCGCAGGCCTTCGGCCTCGCCGACGGTGCGCAGGCGGTGCTGTGGTCGTTCCTGATGGTCGGCATCTGGTGGATGCTGTTCGCGTTGCCGCTGTTCCGCTTCGTGCACGAGGAACCGATGCACGACCAGTCCGGCAGCGACTGGCAGGAACTGGTGCGCACCTTCCGCCAGGTCCTGACGATGAAACCGGTGCTGCTGTTTCTCGCCGGTTACTGGCTGTACATCGACGCGGTCGACACCATCATCCGCATGGCCGTGGACTACGGCGTGAAGCTGGGCTTCGAGCCGGGCGCGCTGATCAAGGCCCTGCTGCTGGTGCAGTTCATCGGCTTTCCGGCGGCGGTCGCCTACGGCTGGCTCGCCGATCGCGTCGGCACGCGGCGCATGATCTATCTCGGTCTGCTGGTCTACGGCATGGTCACCGTCGGTTCCTACTGGCTGCAGACCGAAGCCGATTTCTATCTGCTCGCGGCCGCGATCGGCGTCGTGCAGGGCGGCGTGCAGTCGCTGTCGCGCTCGTACTACGCGCGCCTGATTCCGTCCGAACAGTCTGGCCAGTTCTTCGGCTTCTACAACATGCTCGGCAAGTTCGCGGCCGTGCTCGGTCCGCTGGTCGTCGGCCAGACCGCGCTGCTGGTCGACAACCAGCGCCTGCCGATCCTCACGCTGCTGCCGTTCTTCGTGATCGGTGGCCTGCTGCTGTCGCGCGTCCGCGAACCGGCGTCGCGCTGATTCATCCGGTCGCGAAGTTTTCCGGCTTTCTGGCGCCGACGCGGCGGTAGCGGGCGAACACCGGCTGCATGTCGGCGTCCCAGTCGCCGGTCGGGCGGAACACGAGATCGGCACCGACGGTCTTCGTGCGGTAGTCGATCCAGGCGATCAGCACCGGAACCTGCGCGCTCATCGCGAGGTGATAAAAGCCCCGCTTCCATTGCGCGACGCGCGCCCGTGTGCCTTCCGGAGCAAGGCCGATGATCAGCTGGTTCTTGTTCTCGAACGCCTGCGCCGTCTGGCGCACGACGCCACCCGGGGCGCTGCGGTCGATCGGGATGCCGCCGATCGCGCGCAGGGGGCGCCCCCAGATGCCACTGAACAAGCTGTGCTTGGCGAACCAGTGCAGGTCCAGATCGAGCGCCAGGATGGTCGCCATGCCGAACACGAAATCCCAGTTCGACGTGTGCGGTGCGGCGATCACGACCAGTTTCGGTTCGTTCGGCATGCAGACGTCGATGCGCCAGCCGAAGACGCGCAGCACGCCGTAGCCGATGGCACGCAGCAGGCGGCTGCGGCGACGCGGCACGGCGGCGCCGATTTCGGTGTGGTCCTTCATGTTTCCCTGACTCCCCGACCTTCGTTACGCGAAGGTTTTCTGGCTGTTGGCCGCGTCCGTTGCGCGGGCGCCGATATTATCGCCGAACGCCGAGACCGGCTCCAGGGCCGCGCCGCTCAGGCTGGCAGGCGGGCCGCGCGCACCGCCTGCTGCAAGGCTGTCAGCAGGCCCGCGTCCGGCGCCTGCAGGTAACGGGTCTGCAGGTACAGATCGGCGGCGGTCTGCAGCGGTGCGCGCCAGTCCGGGCGCTCGCCCAGCACGCGCGCAACGAAGTCGCGCGGACCTTCGTCGCCGCGCTGGACGTAGCCGCGCGCCGCCAGCCGATGCTGCAGACGCTGCCACTCGCGCAGCGCCCGGTCCGCGCTGCGAGCCGGCGCGGCACGGCGCAACAGCAGCAGCCCGACGATGCTCATGCTGGTGGTCAGCAACACCGTCAAGGCCAGAATCATCGAACGCAGATCGTCGAGGCCGAAGCGTTCGAGAAAGCGCTGCTGCAGTTCCGGGCCGTAGCCGAGCACCAGGCCGTTCCAGCGGGCATTGAGCCAGTCCCAGCGCAGCTTGACGGCATCGCGCCAGGCGGTGCGCCGCGCCAGATACGCAGGCAGACCTTCGCCGCTGCCGATCGCCGCATCGAGACCGCGCTCGACGCGCTCCGGCGCGACGGCCGCAGTCGGATCGACGCGATGCCAGCTGCCGCCGTACCAGACCTCGCTCCAGGCATGGGCGTCGGACTGGCTGACGATGTAGTAGCCGCCGAGTTCGTTCAGCTCGCCGCCCAGGTAGCCGGTCACCACGCGCGCCGGGATTCCCGCGGCTCGCATCAGGAAGGTGAAGCTGCTGCTGTAGTGCTCGCAGAAGCCGCGGCGCGTATCGAACAGGAATTCGTCGATGCTGTCGGTGCCGAGGGCCGGCGGGCGCAGCGTGTAGACGAAATTCTGCCGGCGGATCATCTGCAGCGCGGTGGCCACGATCGCCGGGTCGGACAGGCCTTGCGCCTTCCAGCCGCGGGCCAGGGCCACGGCGCGTGGATCGCGGCCCTTCGGCAGGCTGGTGAGGCGTTCACGTTCGCGGACATCGAGCTCGGGTTCGAGCAGGTAGTGCGGATACGAGGTCAAGGTGTAGCGAACGCGTTCGTTCACCGGATGGCGCGCCAGCAGTTCGCCGTCGTCATCGAGCTGGCTGTCCGGCGGCAGATCCCGGGCCTGCGGCAGGTCGAGTGCCAGCAGCCAGGGCATGCGCGTCGGCTCCAGCGTCAGCTCGTAGCGGACGGCCGCGCCTTCGTAGCGAACCGCGTCGGCGCTCAACGCGCGCGGCGGCGTCCAGCCGTGCTTCCAGGTGCGGCCGTCGAAATGGTCGAATACGGGGCCGCGCCAGTAACGTTGGTCGGGTGGCGGCGCCGCCCCCTCGAAGCGCACGCGAAAGGCCACGGCATCGGACTGGATCAGCGCCGCGATGTCACCCGGCGACATCGAATCCGACAGGCCGCTGCGCGCCGCAGCGCCGGCATCGGAGGGCAGGCCCCAGAGCGGTCCGGGAATGCGCGGAAACAGGATGAACATCATCAGCATCAGCGGCAATGCCTGCGCGACCATCACGCCGGCCTTGCGCAGGGTCTGGCGCGGGCTCAGCGCACCGAGGTGCTGACATTCGATCAACAGTGCGGTGATCGCGACACAGCTCGCCAGCAGGTAGATCGCGGTCCAGATTTCCTGCGAATAGAAGAAGTGCGTGATCAGCAGGAAATACATCAGGAACACCATCACCATCACGTCGCGGCGCTCGCGCAGTTCGACGAGCTTGAGCGCCGCCATCAGGCACAGCAGCGCGGTGCCGGCGGTCTGCCCGGAGACGTGGCCGAAGCTGGCGTAGACGCCGCCGAGGGCGGCGAACACCAGCGCCGCTCGCAGGATGCGCGGCGGCATGCGCCACTGGCGGCGCGCGGCCATGCCACGCCAGGACAAGAGCGCCACGATCAGCGCCGATTCCCAGACCGGCAGGTGCGATGCATGCGGCGCGAGGATCAGCAACAGCACGGCCAGCATGCGCAGCAGCGTGGCGACCGGCAGGTAATCGTTGAGGCCGCGTTCGCTCATGCTCATGCGTCGAACAGCGCCAGCGCCTTCAGACACTGGAAGCGATGCGCTTCACCCTGGCCGGGTGCGATCACCGTGCCCGGCAGGCGCAGTCCGTAGCGGCGATGCAGGGTGTCGGCGTCGAGCACCCAGCGCGTCAGTTGCGACAGGCGCGCCTCATGATCGAGGTGGGCGAGCGTGTTCCATTCCAGCCAGAGATCCTGATCGAGCGTTTCCTGGAACTGCTTGACCATCGGCTGCGGCGATTTCGGCAGGCTCTTCCAGTGGATTGCGCGTGCGGTGTCGCCGCGCTGATAGCTGCGCAGGCCGCTGAATTCGTCCTGGCCGACGCGGTTGCTCGCTTCCAGGCTGCCCTGACCGGCGCTGCCCGGCGGCACCCGTCCCGGTGTCGCCGGTCGCGGAAACACCAGGGTCGCGATGTCGAGTTCTGCCCAGGTCCAGGCATGGAAAAGACCGAGCGGATATTCGGTGGACACGCTGAATACCCCGGCGCGCAGCCAGCCACGGCGGGCGGCCGGCAACGGCAGGCTGCGGGTCTCGCCCTGCAGCGCGGCGATGTCGGCCATCGCCGTCATGCTGACGTCCTGTCTCGGCCACGACAGGCCGATCGACAGGCGCTGCTGTGCGGACGGATTGTCGATGCGGATTTCGACGTGGGCGGTGTCGCCGGCGAAGACCGGCGAGATGACACCGGCCCGCAGTTGCAGATTCGCCAGATTGGCGTGCGTGTGGTGCATGCACAACAGGCCGATCCCGGCCAGCAGGAAGCTCAGCAGGAAGGCCATGCTGTTGCTGTAGTTCATCGCGCCGAGCAGCATCACCAGCAGCATGAAGGCGAACACGTAACCGAAGCGCGTCGGCACGATGTAGACGCGGCCACGCGGAATCGCGATCGGTCCGGGCTGACGCTTGACGCGCGCCATCACCCAGGCATCGATGCGATCCTGCGCCCAGCGCAGCGGATGCAGCAGCATCTTGGCAATCAGCCAGAGGCGCATGGCCGGCGGCTCAGGGAATCGCGACCTGCGCGAGAATTTCCGCGGCGCTGGTCGCCGCACCTTCGCGTTCGGCAGCCGTGATCAGCCGGTGGTTGACGACGGCCGCGAACACGGCCTGCACGTCTTCCGGAATCACGCCGCTGCGGCCTTCGATGAAGGCCCAGGCCTGCGCGGCGCGGCGCAGGCCGAGTCCGGCGCGCGGCGACAGTCCCTGCCGCAGGCCGGGCAGTTCGCGCGTGCGTTGCACCAGCGCCAGGATGTAGTCGATCAGCGCCGGCGCGGCGCGCACCTCGCGTACCCGTTGCTGCAGTTCGATCAGCTGCGCGGGCGCCAGTGCCGGTTCGATTTCGGCGAGCAGATCGCGGCGTTCGCGTTCGAGCAGCAGCTGGCGTTCCGCATCCGGCGATGGATAGCCGAGCGAGATGCGCATCAGAAAGCGGTCGAGCTGCGACTCGGGCAGCGGAAAGGTGCCGAGTTGATAGGCCGGATTCTGGGTGGCGATGACGAAGAACGGCTGCGGCAGCGGCCGGGTTTCCCCTTCGGCGGTGACCTGACGCTCCTCCATCGCTTCCAGCAGCGCCGACTGCGTCTTCGGGCTGGCGCGATTGATCTCGTCGGCAAGCACCAGCTGCGAAAAAATCGCGCCGGGGACGAAACGAAAGCTGCTGGTCGCGGTCTCAAACACGGACACGCCGAGAATGTCGGCCGGCAACAGGTCGCTGGTGAATTGCACGCGCTGGAAGTGCAGGCCGAGCACCCGCGCCAGAGCCAGCGCGAGCGTGGTCTTGCCCATGCCTGGAATGTCCTCGATCAGCAGGTGGCCGCGGGCCAGCAGACAGGCGAGCACCAGCTTGAGCTGCTCGTCCTTGCCGAGAATGATGCGGTTGAGGCCCTGCAGGACGGGCGCGACGGAAGAACTCATGATCGGGCGATCTCTCAGGCGAAGCGGAATGTAGCGAGTGTAATCGGCCGGCTTTGCGGACCGGCGGCGGCAATCCGGCGAAGGACGGTGCCGGCGTGCTTGCGACGCCGGGGCGCTTGCCCCCACCATAACGATCATTCAATTTTCGACCGGAGCTGGTTTTGGATCCGAGAAGCCGTCAACTGCATCGCGAGGTCGAAGCGTCCACGAGCTATTCGCAGTGGCGCGATGCGGCGAACGAACTCGACCGGCGCGAAGGCTGGGACGAATGGCAGGCGGACGAGGCATCGGATGATTACGACTGGCGCCTGATCCGCTCACGTCTGCGGCAGATCCGCCAGTATCGGGACCAGCACGACATCCTCAAGCTGATCCACCATCTGCGGCAGGGTCTGCACTGGAACCTCGGCAATATCGGCAACCCGCGCCTTTATGCGCATGCCCGTGTCGGCACCAAGCAGCTGGTCGCCGAGTACACGCGTGAAGTGGCCTCTGCGCTGCAGTGGATCTGCGAAACCGAACTGGCCGAGCTGCCGCATGCCGCCAAGCTGAAATTCTTCAAGGAGATCGAGCTCAGCTACGGACGATCGGCGCTGATGCTGTCCGGCGGCGCGACGCTTGGCCTGTTTCATGTCGGCGTTGTCAAGGCGTTGTTCCGCGAAAGCCTCGTGCCGCTGGTGATGTCCGGATCGAGCGCCGGCTCGGTCGTCTGCGCAACCGTCGGCACACGCGCCGCGCACGAGGTCGAGGACCTGCTCGATCCGGAATCCGCGTACTACCATTTCTGGCGCATGCTGCCCATGCGCGACGTGATCCGGCGCCGCGCGTTGATGGACCAGGACCAGTTGCGCAAGGCGATCGCCGCCAACGTCCGCGATCTGACCTTCGAGCAGGCGCAGAATCTTTCCGGGCGCGTCACCAATATCACCGTCTCGCCGGCCGGCACCAATCAGCAGCCGCGGTTGCTCAATCACCTGACCTTCCCGTACCTGTACATCCGCGAGGCGGTGCTGGCGTCCTGCGCGGTACCGCTGCTGTTTCCGCCGGTCATGCTGATGACCCAGGACGAGCATGACGAACGCGTGCCATACATGCCCTTGCTGCGCTGGAATGACGGCTCGCTGAAATCGGATCTGCCGATCCTGCGCATGCGCCGCCTGCACAACGTCAACCACTTCATCGTCAGCCAGACCAATCCGCACGTGTTGCCGTTCGTGTCCGGCAAACGCGAACCGGGCGATCGTGGCCTGCGCAATGCCGCACGCGATTACCTCTATTCGACCGTGCGCGGCCAGAGCAAGAGCATTCTCGATCTGGCGCGCCAGAACCTGCCGGTCAGCGGCGTGCGGCGCACCCTGGACGCTGCCTCGTCGATCCTCGACCAGGATTACCGCGGCAACATCAACATCCTGCCGGACGTCAGCCTGTGGCGGTACGCGAACGTCACCGCCAATCCATCGATGGAATCGATCAAGCGCTTCATGCTCGAAGGCGAACGCGCGACCTGGCCCAGAATCGAGATGATCCGCAACCAGACCCTGATCAGCCAGATGCTCGACCAGTGCGTGCGTGCGCTGGAGCAGCTCCGGCCATTGCCCGGCACCGGCGACCGGGTCCGGCGTCCCGAACTCCGCGTGGTGCGAGACCGCGGCGCCTGAAACGGCATGATCCGTGCAGCTTCGTCGCCAGCGCCGTAACATAGGCGTCACATAGGTCGGCGCAGCCGGGGGGCAGCGCCGCATGTGATCAATCAGGTGCGGATGCTATGGATGATGGAATTCCCGGGCGCGGGACGGACAAGCCGTCCGCGATGAAGGTGCTGATTCTCAGCGCGGGGCAGGGCAGTCGCCTGCTGCCACTGACCGAAAGTCGTCCCAAGTGCCTGATTGAATTGTCCGGACGCAGCCTGCTCGAATGGCAGCTGCTGGCGCTGGCCCGCGCCGGTGTCGGCGAGGCCGTGATCGTCACCGGCTTTGCCGCCGAACAGGTGGACGCGATGCTGGCGCTGCATGCCCCGGCCGGCATGCGCGTGCGTACGGTCTTCAACCCGTTCTACAACGTCAGCGACAATCTTGCGACCTGCTGGCTGGTTCGCGAGGAACTGCGTGGCGGCGGCCTCATCCTCAACGGCGACACCCTGATCGAACCGGAAATCGCCGAACGTCTGCTGGCCGCGCCGGCTGCGCCGGTGACGGTCACGATCGATCGCAAGTCGCACTATGACAGCGACGACATGAAGGTCGAGACCGATGGCTTGCGCCTGCGTGCGATCGGCAAGTCGCTGCCGATGTCGACGGTGGACGGCGAATCGATCGGCTTTCTGCGTTTCGATGCCGCCGGCGCCGAGCGTTTCATTGCCGATCTGGAAGGCATGATGCGCAGCGGCGAGGGGCTCAAGCTCTGGTACCTGTCGACCATCAACCGCCTCGTCAACGAGGGTTGCGACGTCCGTACGGTGTCGATCGAAGGACTCGAGTGGGGGGAGATGGATTTCCTGCCGGATGTCGAGCGCAATCGCGAGATGACCGGGTCCTGGGCGGCGCGCTGGCTGACGCCTGCGTCCAAGTCGCGGGCGGTGTTTGCCAGTGGCTGAGATCGGCATGCAAGCGGTGCTGTCGACCGGCGCCGTCCCACGCAAGCGCTTCGTCTCGAATTCGCGCGAGTCGGTACGCATGTTCCGGCTCGGCTGGATGGAGGCGCTGTCCAAGGTCTACTGGTGGGTGCCGCCGCTGGTGTACTCGCCGCTGGTCGTGTTGTTGCTGATTCATGCGGCAGCGATCGAGCATGTCGCACCGGGGTCGATGGCGCTCTGGTTCGTCGGCGGCATGCTGACGTGGACGCCTACCGAATACGTGCTGCACCGCTGGGCCTTTCACTACGAACCGCGCGCACAGTGGAGCCAGCGCCTGCATTTCATCATTCATGGCGTACATCACGATTATCCGAACGACGCCTATCGGCTGGTGATGCCGCCGTCGGCGAGCCTGCCGATCACGATGATGTTCTACGGCCTGTTCTATCTGGTCCTGCCGGCGAGTGGCCTGCAATCGTTCGTGGCCGGATTCATGAGCGGCTACGTCGCCTACGACCTCATGCACTACGCGCTGCATCACGCGAGCTGGCGCATGCCATGGTTCGCATGGCTCAAGCGCAACCACATGCAGCACCACTTCGTCGAGCCGGACCGTCGCTACGGTGTCAGCTCGCCGCTCTGGGACATCGTGTTGCGCAGTCGCGGCCGTTCCTGATTTTCACGCGCCCGGTTCGACCAGCCGGCGCACGAGGTCGAGGTCGGACGGCTTGTCGACATCGACCGCTGCGCGACCGAACGGCAGTTCGACCATGGCCGCGCGCGCGTCGCAGCGCTCCCCGATGCGGTCCAGGGCACTGACCAGCGACAGTCGACCCAGCACGTAACGCAGCGCGCTGCCGTAGCCGACACGGCGCAGCATCTTCAGCGGCTGTTTGCGGTCGTTCTCCAGCTGGCGCCAGAACCGGACGACGCGGCCGGCGGCCGGCGTCGCGAGGTAGAACAGATTGCAGCCCGAAAACTGTCCGTCTGCGAAGCGCAGCCAGGTACGCTGGGTGTCGGGTACCGCAGCCACCACCTCCTGGCGCCGCGCGAGCGCGACGCAGACGTCGCGATCGGCCGGGCAGTGCTCGAGAAAATGTCGCACCCAGGCGGTTTCGAGCAGGGCGTGATCTGCGGTTGTCACCAGCAGCGGCGTGCCGAGCTGTTCGAGCGCCGCATTGACGCTGAGGCTCGGGCTGCCAGCCGCGCGCAGCGTCCGCACGCGCGTGCCAAGCCGACGCAGACCGGCGAGCCCATCGAGCAGCGCCGGTTCCTCGATCATGACGACGATTCGTGCAATCTCCGGCAGCCCGGCCAGCGCCTCGACCACGCGCTCGACCATCGTCCGGCCACCGATCTCGATCAGGGCCTTGTGACTGACGCCTGCGTAGACGGCGAGTGCTTCGTGCGGGCCACGCGAACCGGCGAGCACCAGCGCCGTCAGCCCGGCGGCTGTCTTCACAGGGCCTTGCCGTAGACGCGATAAGTCTTGTAGTCGCGGCTGCCGATCATTTCCAGCAAGCGGCGCATCGGCGCATTGTTTTCCAATATCCACGACAGCTCGACCTGACGGATGCCGAGCTGCAGACAGCGCTGACGCATCGCGTCGATCACGAAGAAGGGGACGGCGCGCGCCGTGAAATCGGCGCCGAGGCTGCGGCGCACTCCCATCAGCGGCACGCGGCCGGTGCCGACACCACGAACTTTCAGGCGCCACAGCAGCCTGGCCCAGTTGAATGGCAGCAGCTTGCCGCCGAAGTCGCGGATCGCTTCGTTCAGATTGGGCAGCAGCACGCCGAAGGCAACCGCTTCACCATCGAGCTCGGCGATCGGCACCAGTTGCGGATCGAGCAGCGGCTTGAGGGCCTGTGCCAGGTGTTCGACCTCCGCCTCCGTATACGGAACAAAACCCCAGTTCTGCGACCAGGCGTCGTTGAAGATCGCGGTGATGGTGCCGATGTCCTCGCGGTAGCGCTTCTTGTCGAGGGGCCGCACGCGCAGGTTCTTCGGCGGCTGCGCCAGCATGCGCTGCAAGCCAGCTGGCGGCGCGTGCGCGGTTTCCAGGATGTAGGCGAGCAGATCCTTGACGCCCTCGTAACCCTGGGCCTCGATGCGGGTGCCGACATGCGGCTGATCGTGACCCATCATCAGCATCGGCGGTGTGTCGAAGCCGCGCACCAGCAGGCCGGTTTCCTCGTTGATCGACAGATTGAACGGGCCCAGCGCACGCCGGCAGCCGCGCTCGCGCAGCCAGGCCTCTGCGGTTTCGAACAGGGCGGCAAAGATGGCCGGATCGTCTTCCGCCTCGATCAGGCCGAAGTGACCCGCACCCTCGTCGCGCAGCATCGGCGACAGGTGATCGATTTGCGCGCTGATGCGGCCGACATCGACGCCATCGCGCTGTGCAATCCAGAACTGCACGTCGGCATGCGCGAAAAACGGATTTTTCTTCGCGGAGAAGGCCTCGCTGCGCTCGAGTTCGAGCGGTGCGATGAACAGGGGGTCGTGTGCGTGCAGACGCGCCTGCACGCGAATGAAGCGCCGCATCTCGGCTGCGCTGCGCACGGGCACCATTTCGACGGAGGAAGTCATGTGAGGGTCTTCCGGCTGCGGCCGGTTCTGGTTCTTGGTCAGGTCGAATCGTAACGGTGCAGGATCGTCAGGCCTAGTGCGGCGAAGGCCAGTGGCGCGCCGGCACTGGCCAGCAGCGGTGGCACGCGGCCGCCATCGCCGAGCGCCGCCAGCAGTCCGTCGACGAGCACGAACAGCAGCCCGAGGCCCAGGGAAAGCAGCAGCAGGCCGCCGCCCTCGCCACTGCGGCCAGCGGCGCGGGTCGCCGGCAGCGCGAGCAGCAGCATGACCAGCGAGGCGAGCGGTGCACTGAAGCGGCGATAAAGCGCCGTGTGGTAGTAGCTGGCCGGTCGCGCGCCGACGCGGGCGCCGGCCAGTACGCCGATCAGCACCGTGCTCGACAGCTGCGGCTGCGGCGAGTCGATGCGCAGCAGATCGTCCGGACGCAGATTGGTTTGCCAGATGTCGCTGTCCGGTGGCGTGCGCGCGACGCTGTCGTCGCGCAGCTCCAGACGATCAGCGCCCGCCAGCTGCCATCGGCTACCGTCCCAGTCGGCCTGCCTAGCCTCCAGCCGTACTGCAAACTGGCCGTCCGCACCGCGTCGATACAGATGCAGGCCGCCGATGTGCCGGCCGTCGGCGCTGATCCGGTCGAAGGCGGCGAGGCCGTCGCCGGTGTGCGCCCAAAGGGTGTTGCCGGAGCTCTGCGCGTCGTCGTCGCCGGGTGGGGGCGTCGTCGAATTCCACCATGCGGCGAGCGCGGTTTCGGTTGTCGGCACCAACTGGTCGGCGACCCAGAACTGAGCGCTTGCGAACAGCAGCGGCACCGGCAGCATGGCGATCAGGACCATGCGCAGATTGACGCCGGTGGCGCGGATCGCCACCAGCTCGCGCCGCCTGGCCAGTGTGTAGAACGTGAACAGTGCACCGAGCAGGGCCGCGAGCGGCATGGCCAGCATCAGTTCGGCCGGTGTGCGCAAGGCGGCGTAGTGCAGGACACCGCGCAGACCGAGATGGCGTTTGAGAATGTCGGTGGTGGCGTCGAGCAGATCCAGTACCTGCATCAGCGCCGCCAGCGCCAGCAGTAGGCCGACCGTCTGGCCCAGAAGCATGCGCCGAAGATAGGACGCCAGCGGGCCTTTCACGTCGCGCTCCGCGGCTTGCGCCGCAGCGGCGAGGTGCCTTCCAGCGCGCGCTCGACGCTGGCGACCGCACGCGTCAGGGGATTGTCGCCCGGGCTTTTCAGGCTGGCCCCGAACAGCCAGCAGCTGACGATCGCGAACACCACGACCGGCGTCCAGACCGCGACGATCGCCGACACATGACCGGTCTGCGCCAGGCTTTCGCCGAACTGCACGCCGTGGTGCAGCGCCAGCAGCATCAGGCAGGCCAGCGCGACGCTGGGCGCACGCTGGCCGCGCTTGGCGGCCATGCCGAGCGCGAAGGCCAGCAAGGGCAGGAACGGCAGTGCCGCGGAGCGCGCCAGGCGACCATGGAATTCGCCGGCAAGTTCGGCATGCGAGACCACCGGACTGGCTTCGTGCATGGCCGACCAGAGTTCGGGCAAGGTCAGTTCGCGCTCGCTGTCGCCGCGCGCGCGGAACGGTGGCGCCTGCGGATTGAAATCCTCGTTGACGACGGCGTGTGCAAAGTGCGTGTCGTCCACATCGCCGCCGCGCTGTTCGCGGACCATGCGGCCGATGCCGAGTTCGAGCCGCAGGTGTCGGCCATCGTCGGTCGGCAGCAGGGTGCCGGTTTCGGACGTGATGATTTCGTCGTAAGCGGTGGTGTGGCGGCGGATGAAGACACCGCTCATCTGCCGGCCGCTGGCGTCGACCTTGTCGGCCGTCAGCGTGAAGCCGCGGCCGGCGTCGGCAAACACGTTCTCCTCGGCGCGCGCGTTCCAGCCTTCGTGCAGGGCTTCGTAAAAGACCGCGCGGTAGCGGTAGCGGCTGTGCGGCTGCAGGTAGCCGTAGAGATAGAACGCGAACACCGCCAGTGCAACGGCCACCATCACGAACGGCAGCGCGAGCTGCACGATCGACCGGCCGGCCGCCAGCAGCGCGTCGAGTTCGTTGTCGTCGCCGAGCTTGGCGACGACCATGAAAATGCTGGCGAAGAAAGCCGCCGGCAGCGCCAGGCCCAGGTAATAGGGCACCAGGTTGGCGATCATCAACAGCACCGCATCGAGCGCCGAGCCACTGGCTGCGACCAGATTGAACAGGCGCAGCAGTCGTTCCAGCAACAGTGCGACCAGCACGACGCCAATCGACACCGTCAGCGGCTGGACCAGCAGGCCGAGCAGGTAACGGTCGACGATCCGCGTGTTGCGGGCCGGTACGTTCACGGAGCCGGCCTGCTCATGCAGCCGGATCGGGCTGCGCCCATCGCCTGCGCAATTCGGCGATCAGTTCGGCCTGGGCCGCGGGTCCTGGATCGACGGTTTCGCCCAGCGCCGGCGGCCCGGGCCAGCCGTGATCGACGTAGCTCGCAGCGGCGAATTCGCGGCTGCCGGCATAGCGGGGAATGACGTGGTAGTGCACGTCCGGGTCGATCATCATCAGCATCAGATAGTTGATGCGCTCGTAGCCGACAAATCCTTTCAGCATGCGTTCGGCACCGCGTACGGCGTCGCGCAACTGCGCGTAGGCCTCGCCGCTGAGATCACCGAAGGCCCTTGCGTCTTCAGTGCAGACCAGGACCAGCGAGCCGAGCGTCGGCTGCTTCGGGCGCAGCAGCAGCAGCCAGGGCCCGACTTCCGCGATCAAGGTGTCCGGATAGCCGAACTTGCGTGCGGTGGCATTGCTCATGGACGAGGCTCCGGGCGGGTAATGCGATAGCGGAAGCTGCCGCCGGAGACGAAGGCGGCACTGGGCTCGTCCCAGATGCGGGTCGCGACGTCCAGTCGCCAGCTGTCGTCGCTGTCGGCATCGATTCGCAAGGCATGCCAGCGCGCGCCGGCGTCATGTGCGTTCGGCATCGCCGACGCGGACGGCAGGCCCAGACACAGGATGGGCTGGCCGTCGCCGCCGAGCAGGTCAAGGCGGGCGTCGCGTGCATGGCCGTGCAGCACCAGCTCGCAACCGGCGCGGCGCAGCACGTCGCGCAGCGCGGCGCGGTCGGCGAGCGCCTTGCGGCGCGACACCGCCGCATCCGCAAGCGGATGATGGACCAGGACGATGCGGAAGCGGCCACGCTGCGCTTGCAGCCGTGCTTCCAGGGCGGCGAGCTGGATGTCGCCGATCCGTCCGCCGGCCAGCAGCGGTGCAGTCGGCACCGCGGAATTGACGCCGATCAGCGCGATCTCGCCGCGCACGCGCACGTAGGGCCAGTTGTCGACGTCACCGTCGTCGCTGCGCATCCAATGCTGCCATTTGCTCCAGCCCTCCGCCGGATCGAGCTTGACCAGCGCATCGTGATTGCCGGGCACGATGCTGACATCGTCGGCGCGGCCCAGCGTTTCCAGCCAGGCGGCGGCCTGCGTGAATTCGCCGGGCAGCGAGAAATTGGTGATATCGCCGGTGACGCCGATGTGATCGGGGCGGGCGGCGCGCACGTCGGCGGTCAGGGCGGTGACGATGTCGTGGCGCTGCACCTCACGGCGCTTGCGATGCCAGGACCAGGCGCTGAGCAGACGCTTGGAAAAACGCTGGCGCCAGTCGAGTCGCGGTTCGTACGGCAGGTGCGGATCGGAAAAGTGCGCAAGCGTGAACGCGGTCATGGATAATACGTGGCTTTACTCAGGGCTCCATGATGACACAGGCACCATCGGCCGAAGGCCGGAACGCCGGCGAGACTTCCGGTGCGACGCCCCCGATTGCCGTTCTTCTCGGCGACAGCGATGTGCGGATCTGGGGGCTCAGCGGCGCCGAACGACTGCGTCGGCAGTTGCAGCGCGCCGGTGTCCGCGATGTCGGCGAAGAGCCGGCGGTCGCCGCTGCGCAGTCCGGGCGCGTGCTGTTGCTGCATTGCGGCTGGGTGTTCGATGAGTCGCTGGTGGTGGCGCTGGCGGCAGCAACGGCCGGCACGGTGCTGCTGGACGAAGGCAGTGACCGGTTGGTGGCCGCCGTCGTCGATGCGGCGCAGTGCCGCGATGTCGCTGCTCGTCTCGGCGAGCCAGGGGCGAATCTCGCGTCCGCGTTTCGGGTCGCGACACCCGCCACGCTCGTCGGCACCTACAACGCGCGTCTGCGCAAGCGTGAAACCGCGTTTCTCGGCGCCCTGGATGCGAGCACCGTTTCCGCGATCGAGAAGCGCACGTTTGCTGCCTCGTACAAGGGCGTGACGGATATCGTCACCAAGTATGTCTGGCCTTGGCCGGCGCGGCATGTCACGCGCTTCTGCGCGCGATTCGGCATTTCCCCGAATCAGGTGACGCTGGCCAGCCTGGCCTTCGTGATCGTGGCCTTCTTCCAGTTTCGCGACGGCCACTATCTGGGCGGTCTGCTGGCGGCGTGGATCATGACCTTCCTCGACACCGTCGACGGCAAGCTCGCGCGCGTCACATTGCAATCGTCGAAATTCGGAGACGTCTTCGATCACGGCATCGATCTCATTCATCCGCCATTCTGGTGGTGGGCCTGGATCGCGGGCCTCTCCGTTGCGGGCTGCAGCCTGCCGGATCACGATCTGGTTCTGGCGATCGTTCTTGTCGGATACGTCGCCCAGCGCCTGGAGGAGGGGATCTTCCAGTTGCTGTTCGGCATGGCGATGCACGTCTGGCGTCCGTTCGACAGTTTCTTCCGCATGATCACGGCTCGTCGCAATCCGAACCTCGTGATCCTGAGCATCAGCGTTCTGTTCGGGCGCCCGGACATCGGCATGCAGATCGTCGCGATCTGGGTTCTGATCTGCTTCGTCGTTCATGCAAGCTGCATCGTGCAGGGCATGATCGCCCGGCGCCGCGGTCCGCTGTCGTCCTGGCTTGCCGCTTGATGCGCGCGGGGCTGATCCACAATCCGCGCAGTCAGCGCAACCGCCGTGGCGTCGATCTGCGGATTCCACCGACGCTGCCGTCGGCGAGCCCGGGCACGCCAGCCGAACTGCTCGACACCTTGCGTGACTTCGCGTCGCAAGGGGTCGAACTGCTGATCGTCAGCGGCGGTGACGGCACGCTGCGCGACGTGACCACCCTGTTGCCGCAGGCCTACGGCGAGCGGCTGCCGCGCCTGTCGCTGCTGGCGGCCGGCAATGCCAACACGGTGGCCTCCGATGTCGGGTCCGCCGGTTTCGGGGCCGACGCGCTGCAGCGTGTACTGCGCGCGGCACAGGAGAATCGCTTCCGTCGCAGCGAATGCCGGCCGATGCTGCGTGTCAGCTGGCCTGATCGCGATGTGTCGCCGGTGCTCGGCTTCTTCGGCGGCGCGGCAGTGCTTGCGCGTGCCACCCGCCACGCCAACGAAAAGGTGCTGACCCAGGGTGTGACACACAAGGCGTCCGTGCTGGTGACGGTCGCCGTCGCGGTATGGCGTGCAGTCAAGGGGCAGCCGGGGTGGCTGGGGGCCGAGGCCATGGCCATAACGGTGGACGATGCGGCACCGCTGGACGGGGCGCGGTTTCTGTTTCTGGTGACCACGCTGAACAAACTGATGATGGGGCTGTGGCCGTTCTGGGGCGACGAAGATCGCACGGCACCGCTGCGCTATCTCGACATCGATTCGCCGCCGCGCAAGCTCTGGCGATCGCTGCGAGCCGTGCTGCGCGGGCGGCCGACGGCACAGATCCTCAGCAATGGTTATCGCAGCGGTCGCGCCGAGCACATCCGCATTCATTGCGAAGAGCCGATGGTGATCGACGGTGAAGTCTTCATGCCGGGACCGGCTGCGATCGTCGAATTCGGTCGCGGCCCGACCGTGGAATTCGTGACGCCATGAGCACGCGCACCGTGCTGCACAGTCTGATCGCCGCCGAGCTGCATCGCGAACTCGATCCGCGCGTCGTCGCATTTGCCCGTGCACTTGCGCAGCGCAGCCCGGCTGCGTATGCCGTGCTGTTCTACGGTTCCGCGCTGCGCGATGCGGATTTCAGTGGCCTGCTCGACTTTTACGTCGTGGCGTCGCCGCTGCGGGACTGGCACAGCAGCCGTACGGCGGCGCTCGCCAACGAGCTGCTGCCGGTCAACGTTTCGTACGAGGAGCTGACCGTCGACGGACAGACCTTGCGCGCCAAGGTGGCTGTCCTCAGTCCGGCGCAGCTGCGCGCCGGCATGCGGCCGGCCGCGATCGATACGACGATCTGGGCGCGCTTTTCACAGCCGGCGGCCTGTGTCTGGGTGCGTGATGCGGCAGCACAAGACGCGATCGATGCCGATGTGATGCAGGCGGTGGTGACGGCGGCGCGATGGGCGGCGCTGCTGGGGCCCGAGTCCGGCACCGCCGCCGACTACTGGCAGCTGCTGTACCAGCACACTTACGCGGTGGAATTGCGCGTCGAACGGGGCGGCGCGCGTGCGCAGTCGCTGCTCGCGTACGGCGGCGGCAGGTATGCGCAGCTGCTGCCCCTGGCGTGGCGGGCGGCGGGGATCGCCTATCGCGAGGCGGGAGAACTGTTGACGCCGGCCCTGAGCGCCGACGCGAGGCGTTCGGCACAAGCGGCCTGGTCGCTGCGCCGTCTCGCCGGCAAGCCGCTGAATATACTGCGGCTGGCAAAGGCCGCGTTCACCTTCGACAACGGTGCCGACTATCTGGCGTGGAAGATCGAGCGGCATTCCGGCTTTCGCCTGGAACTGAGCGATTGGCAGCGACGTCACCCGGTCATCGCCGCGCCACGTCTGCTCTGGCGACTCTGGCGTCGTGGTGTGCTGCGCTAGAACGAGCCCGCAGCTGCGCTCGGCTTCAGACGGCGCCGACCGCGATGCGCGGCAATTCGACGAACGGTTCGGCCGGCAGGATGCCCAGTTCGCGACCGATCTCGCCGAACAGGTCGACGGCCTTCTGAATCTGCCGCGGACTGTGCGCTGCGCTGACGCTTGCGCGCAGCAACGGTCGGCTCGAAGGTGTTGCCGGCGGCAGCGCCAGATTGAGATAGACGCCGCCTTCGACCAGTGCGTTCCAGAAACGGACGGCAACCTCCGGTTCGTCGAGTGCGACCGATACGACCGGACTGATGTGCGGGCCGACTTCCAGCCCCAGCGCCCGCAGACCGCCATGCAATTGCGTGGCATTGGCCATCAGTTGCGTACGCAGGCCCTTGTCGCGATCGAGACGCTGCAGCGCGCTGCGTGTCGAGGCGATGATCGATGGCGGCAACGAGGCGGTGAACATGTACGGACGGCAGGCGACGCGCAGAATGTCGAAGCCGTCGAGATCGGCGACGCAGAAGCCGCCGACGCTGCCGAGGCTTTTCGAGAAGGTGCCGACGATGAAATCGACGTCGGCCTCGACCCCTGCGGCTTCGGCCAGACCGCGGCCGTGCTCGCCGAGCACGCCCATCGAGTGTGCCTCGTCGACCATCAGATAGGCGCCCATCTCGCGCTTCACGGCCGCGATCTCGCGCAGTGGCGCAACATCGCCAAGCATCGAATAGATGCCTTCGGCGACGATCAGTTTGCTGCCCGGCACGTCCTTGAGACGGCGCAGGCGTTTGTACAGATCATCCGGATCGCTGTGGCGGAAGCGGATCACCTCGGCATGGCCGAGACGCGCGCCGTCGTAGATGCTGGCGTGGCTGTCGGAATCGAGGATCAGGTGATCGCCGCGGCCGACGATCGTCGACAGCATGCCGAGGTTGGCCTGATAGCCGGTACTGAACACCATGCAGTGACGGCGTCCGAAGAAGGCCGCGAGATCGCGTTCGAGTGCGCCGTGGCCGGCATAGCTGCCATTGGCGACACGCGAGCCGGTGGTGCCGGTGCCCAGCGTCTGCACGGCGCGCACGGCCTCGTCGATGCCGTGCTGATCGAAGGTCAGGCCGAGATAGTTGTTGGTGCCGAGCAGGATGACGCGACGGCCGCCGAGGACGCCTTCGGTCGCCGATTCGATGCGATCGAAACTGACCGAGAACGGATTGTGCGCCCTGTCGCCAAGGCTGTCATAGGTCTGACGAAGGTGATCGAATTTGTCGAAGATGCTCATGCGCGTTCCGCGTTCCCCAAGCGCTCCACGACCTGCGCGAGATCGTCAACGGTAACGATGTCGGCGACGCGATCGAGCGGAATCGAGATGTCGAAGCGGTCTTCGACCGAAAGGATGAAGTCCATGACGGCGACCGAATCCAGTTCCAGATCCTGGACGATGCGCGTCGCGCCGCCGATGTCCGGCACATCGGGACGGGCCTGATGCAGGCCGGCAATGATCTGTTCGCGAATCTCGGAAAGCTGCATCGTGGGTCCATCGATCAAGTGTGTCGCGGGCACTTCGGCACGGAACCGCTGCTGCAAATGCGGTGCCGTTTGGGGGAGGGAGCCGGAGAATCGCGAGTAAGTCGTTGTTAAATATTAGGGAAGCTGCAAGAAATATGCAACGAAGCTGTCACGAGCGCCAAGCCCCCTTGCGCAAGCCGTTTTCCGCCTTCAAGCAGCCAGCCAACCAGCCTGACGATACCACGCAGCGGCGTGGGCAAAGCCGTCCGCCAGCGCGAACCGGGCCTGCCACCGGGGGGCGGTGAAACGCTGCTCGACGGGTACCGTCCAGTCTTCGAACAGGAGTTCGCGGAGCTTTTCCGAGCCGAGCATCTGGTGGCTGCCGAAGCGATGGCCAATGTCGCCGATCAGGGCGAGGCCCTGCAGGACGGCAGGCGGCAGGCGGAAGTAACCCGCATCCGCACGTCCGATCGCCGCCGCTGCCGCCTGCATCAATTCGCGCCAGCAATAGCCTTCGGCTCGCGCATCGCAAATCGTGCTGACGCGGCCGTGCGGGCCGAGTTGCAGGGCAGAGACGATTGCGGCGCAGAGGTCCTCGACCTGGATGACGCTGATCCGGGCACGGTCGCTGCCGAGCAGCGGGACCCGGGCCAGACGCGCCAGTTGAAAGAAGATCAGGGTTTCCCGGTCGCCCGGGCCGTACACCGCGGCGGGTCGCAGTACCTCGGCCTTTGCGCCGAGGATGTGCAGCATTTCGTCTTCGCCGGCACGTTTGCTCGCGGCGTACGACGACAGTGCCGGCTCGCGCGCAGCGAGGCTGGAGATGTAGAACGCCGGGCAGTCCGCTGTGTGTTCACGGATCGATTCGCAGAGCGCACGCGTCGCGTCGCGGTTGACCGCCATGTAACCCGCGGTGTCCGGGGCCTTGATCAAGCCGGCGAGATGGACGACCGCGTCGGCGCCCCGCACCAGCTGTCGCCGGGCTTCTCGATCGCGCAGATCCCCGGCGACGGACTCGATCCCCAGATCGCGCCAGTCGGTGCCCGCCGGATCGCGCCTGACCAGGATGCGGACCTGCCAGCCGGCGCGGGCCAGCGCCGGAACCAGATGCCGGCCGATGAAGCCGGTGGCGCCGGTGACGGCGACGACCGGCGCATTCGCGGCGGGCCCCGCCTCAGGCGGCACGCACGCTCTCGAACGCACCTTTCAGATAAAGCTGACGCGCCTTCGCGCGGCTGAGTTTGCCGCTCGAGGTCTGCGGCAGCGCGCGTGGCGGCACCGGCACCACATCGGCATGCACGCCGTGACGTGTGCGCAGCACGCCGGCGACTTCGGCGCCGATGGCGTCGCGCAAGTCCGGGTCGTTGCTGCGGCATTCAAACAGCACGACCACGCGCTCGCCGGCCTCGTCGTTGACGGAAAACGCCGCGACGTCGCCGCTGCGCAGTGCGGCGACTTCGCCCTCCGCCGTCCACTCCAGGTCCTGCGGCAGGATGTTGCGGCCGTTGACGATGATCAGATCCTTGGCGCGACCGGTGATCACGATCTCGCCGTCGGCCAGATAGCCGAGATCGCCGGTGTCCAGCCAGCCACCGGCCAGCATCACCCGTTCCGTCTCATCGGGCCGTGCGAAGTATTCCTTCATCAGACTCGGTCCGCGCACGAGGATGCGGCCGATCTGACGTTCCGCCAGGGCTTCGCCGTTTTCACCACGCACTTCGACGGCGTGGCCCGGCAGGATCGGCCCGCAGAATACGAAGCTGCGACTGCGGGTGGCATCGGCAGCCGCCGGTTCCGCGCGGTCATTGCGCTCGAGCGCATCGATATCGAGCACATCGACGCGCAGCGCACGGCCAGCCGGCGAAAACGACAGGGCCAGGGCCGCCTCCGCCATGCCGTAGCTCGGCACGAAGGCATCGGCACGGAAACCGCTGCCGGCGAAACGCTCGGCAAACGCGTGCAGCGGTGCCGGGCGCACCATGTCGCCGCCGATGCCGGCCGCACGCCAGCTCGACAGGTCAAGGCCGTCCGGCGCGCCGTTTTCGGCACGCCGCGCGCAAAGCTCGTAGCCGAAGCTGGGACTGTAGGACAGCGTGCCGCGATTGCGGCTGATCAGTTGCAGCCAGGTCAGCGGCCGACGCGCAAACTCGCGGGTGGCGATGAAATCGACCGGGATCGCGCAGCACAGCGGTGTCAGCAGGAAGCCGACCAGTCCCATGTCGTGATAGAACGGCAGCCAGGATACGCAGCGGTCGTCCGGGCCGATTTCAAGCCCGTACCGGGCGATGGCGCCGATGTTGGCGATGACGGCTCGATGCGTGACGGCGACGCCCTGAGGAAAGCGGGTGCTGCCGGACGAAAATTGCAGGTAGGCGAGGGCGTTTGCGTCCACTTCCGGCAGATCGTCACTGCCGGCAGGCAAAGTCCGCAGCTGCGCCAAGGTCCCGCAGAAGCGCAGCGGCAGATCGCTGCAGGGCTCTTCCAGCCAGTCGATCAGCGTCGCTGGCGCCAGCAATGCGGTCGCGCCGATGCTGGCGAGCATGCCGTGTACATGCTCGACGTACTGGCTGCGACCACCAAGCGCTGCCGGCAGCGGCAGTGGCGCCGGCACCAGAGCGGCGTACTGGCAGGCAAAGAACGCGCGCGCGAAATCACCGTCGGTCTCGGCGACGACGCCGACCCGGTCCCCCGCTTTCAGGCCGCTTGCGAGCAGGTGCCGCGCCAGCGTCATCGACTGCTCGCGCAGGTCCGGGTAGCTGAGAGCTTCCTGCAGCTCGCCCTTGCCCGAGTAGAAATTCATCGCGTTCGCGCTGCCGGCCGCGTAGTCAAGTGCACCGGTCAAAGTGCAGTAGCCTTGCGGGCCGACAAGCGTGTCGCCGCTCGCCGCGGCAGCAATATTGGTCATCGACAATCTGAAATCGCTCATTTTGTAGGTTGGCGTCCCTGCCTGCGCCCCCGCGCCAGCCATCTATGATACTTCCGCGGCGCCGGACTGTGACGACCGTCGGCTCGTGACGACACGACTCCGTCGCGTCACCCGGCCACGTTCAGTTCGAAGTCGAATCGTCGCCACCCGGCGCCGCCGCGATTTCACCGGCCGGATCGGCGCGATCGACCAGTGCGCGCGCGCGCGCGACCGTCCGTTCGCGTTGCTGTGCGACAAAGCTCAGGGCGCGGTCCGGTTGGCCGAATACGCCGGCCTCGCGCAGTTGCCGATGGCACTCGGCAAGATCGCGCAGCGAGAAGATCAGGCCGGCATCGATCAGCCACGCGTGGACGGCGTGCAGCCATGGCGAGCGGGTACCGGCCCGTTTGGCGAAAATCGCGATCCGTGCCGCGATGTCGAGCCGCTGCGGCAGTTCGAACAATTGAACGGGCCGGCCGCTGGACAGGGCGTCGCCGAGCATTGCAAGGCTGTCGCTGGTCACGATGAATCGATCGCCCTGGCGCAGCAGAGCTCGATACGGGTTGTCGCGCGCCGACCAGCGCCAGATCACGTGCTCGACCTGCAGCCCGCGCTCGATCTCGTCAAGGCGTTCGGGCACGGTTCTCGGCGCACCGAGGATGATGGCGCTGCCGCCATTCGCGCGGACTTGCCCGTCGATCTCCAGCGCCAGCCGCTGCGCGGCCTCGCGATCGAAGCAGTACGGACGACTGTTGCCGCCGACCAGCGCCACGGTCCAGGGCCGCGGTAGCCGGGAAAACGCTGCCAGCGAAGAGCTGTCGGGCGGCGCGCTGCCGGGTGCCGGTTCGTTTCTCAGCGGCAGCAGATTGCGGATCACGTTGTCGCGGTCCGGCAGACCGTATTGAGCAGTCGTGACGATCAGATCGAACCAGCGCAGTGGTGCCCGCGGCCGCCCGAGGTGAATCAGGTGCGTGGCGATGCCGCTGCGCGCCGCCCGGGCCTGGATCCAGCGCACGACCGGTACCACACGGCGTCCGGACGCCAGCACGATTTCCGGCCAGGGTGACGGCCATGCGACGGGTTCACTGAGGGGCAAGAGGCGGCGGCCAAGCAAGACGGCGGGCAGGCGGCTGATGAGCTTGCCGTAGTGCAGCTGGATGGTCAGCACCGGTC
The DNA here is from genome assembly GCF_011067135.1 of Solimonas terrae. Classification (GTDB taxonomy): domain Bacteria; phylum Pseudomonadota; class Gammaproteobacteria; order Nevskiales; family Nevskiaceae; genus Solimonas; species Solimonas terrae. The sequence continues at coordinate 553,771 of NZ_JAAMOW010000001.1, read as the reverse complement.
GTTCCAGCGATTCGGCGAGCGCGATCAGTTGCTGATTGTCACCATGGTGTTTGCCGAGCAAGACCCAGACGGGCCGCGATGAGCGTGGTGAGCTGTGCTCGACGTGCAGCATGGTCTTGCCGTGACGGGTGCGCAGAGAGTGAGGTGGATCAGGACCGGCTTCCGCCCGGCTCGAATCCCGAGCCGTGCAGGAGCGGCCGCCATGACTTTATAGCGGCGTCGATGCGCGACCGAGTGACGTCGTCGTCGACGAAGCCTGCGGCGTGGCGGACATTGTCCGATACGCGAGCTGCAGCGCATCCTTGCGCAGATGGCCGAGGCCGATCTCCTGTTCGATCAGTGCCGGCGACACGATGCCGTTCTCCATGCATTCGCCAAGCCGCGCAAAGAAGAAGCGCTCCTGCGCGATATCCGGGTGCCGGCGATAGTGGCCGCGACCGGCCTTGCCGGTCACGAGCTTGCCGATACTCCGGCCGAGCAGGCCCAGCCTCGAGCGGACCGTCGTGCCGCGCGGCGTGAAGTCGGCGGGCAGGCCGGTTTTCCAGGGTTGCGTGCGGCGGTGCGTGTTGTGCAGCAGACGGGTGTCCGCCGCAAGACGATCGAAATCGTTCCATACCGACGCGAAGGCGGCGACGCTGCCTTCGGGCTCCAGCAGCAGCCACATCCAGTCCCGGTAGTCGCGTTCGAACGCGAACAGCTTTGCGAAGTCCGCCTCCAGCTGCCAGTGCCGAAGTCGCGCGCAGTCGAGCAGCATCACGCTCGATGCGTAGTGCCCGGGACGCCGGAAATCGGCTTCCATGCGCCGCGCCATGATGGCGGCGCCGCCCATGTCGGTGTTCAGAAGCTCGTTGATGTCGCCGATCGCGAACACGTCCGGGTCCATGACGATCGCACGGCCGCTGTAGTCCATCAGCTCCGGTACCGCGAAGCGCAGCGGCGTGAACGACTGCAGATCGTCGTTGCGCCAGACCGCACGGCGACCCTCGCGAAGATATTCGCGGCCTTCGTAGTCCAGCAGAAAGCGCGTGTCGGCAGTGCTGATGATGCGGACGTCGAAGGCGTCGGGGTTGCCGCTGTTGCGCTTCAGGCAGAAGCGGGCGACTTCGGCGCCGATCCGCTGCTTTGGATTAGTATGAATGAAGACGGTATTCATAGATGGCTCGCGGATGTTTTTCGTGTGCCCGTGCCGGGCAGTGACCAACGACCCTTGTGATCCCTTACCCGATTTCCACGCTAGACCTCATGGCGCCGAAGCAGCTGAAGAGCATTCATTATATTTCCCAGGCCAGTGTTCCGTCTCACCAGGCCAGCGCGGTCAACGTCATGATGATGTGCGATGCCTTTGCCGAAGCAGGCTACGACATCAGGCTGCGCGCGCGCCGCGGCCCTGTTGAAGCGTCGCCGCACGCGCACTACGCGCTGCGGCATCGGCTGCATATCGCATTCGACACGAAACTGCAGTCGGCGATCTGGCTGGCATGGCGCTGGCTCTGCCGGCGCGCACGCACGGACGAGGTTTTCTTCGGGCGCCAGATCAGTGCGCTCGCGCTGCTGGCCCGGGCGCGCTACCCGGTCGCGATCGAGCTGCATTCACCGCCCCGCAATGCCCAGCGGTACCAGCAGATTCGCGACCTCATCCGCTCGTCGGGATTCTGCGGCATCGTCGCCATCTCGGGCGAGCTTCGCAACGAGATCCTGAGGCTTTATCCGGAGCTCGATCCTGCCGATCTGTTGCTGGCGTATGACGGCGCGCCGAGCACGGCGATCCGGCCGGTGCACGTCGGCGAGGGGAGCCGCGTGCGCGCGGTGTATTGCGGCAGCGTGCTGCCGGGCAAGGGCGTCGAGACGCTGCTGCGCGCGGCGACGATGGTGCCAGGGGTCGAATTCCACGTCATCGGTGGCAATCCCGCCCAGCTGGCCGCGCTGGGCGAGCTGCCCGCGAACGTCGTGATGCATGGCCAGATGCCGCACGTGCGCGCCATGGAGAAGCTGCGCGAGTTCGACATCGCGCTGGCGCCGTACGGGCAGGTCGTGCACGGCGCACGACGCAAGCCGGGCGGGGCGAATCTCGCGAAATGGATGTCGCCGATCAAGATCTTCGAATACATGGCGGTCGGCCTGCCGATCGTGACCTCCGATCTGGCGGTGCTGCGCGAAGTTCTGGACGATGGTCGTACGGCCCTGCTCAGTACGCCGGATGATGCCGAGTCCCTCGCTGCCGCGGTTCGCCGTCTGGCCGCCGACGCGGATCTGCGTCGCAGCCTGGCGACCGCTGCGCAGGCCGAGCTGTCTGCCCGTTACACCTGGGATCGGCGTGCGCAGCTGATAGCCGATTTCCTCGATGCGCAAATCAGGCGCACGCGCGTCGGTGCTGCCACTGCAGCCAGCTGATCACCGCCGTCGCCACGATCAGACCGCTTCGCGGCGCGTTTCCTGCTGCCGCTCCTGAACGTAACCGCCCTCCAGGCGCAGCACACGGTCCGCCGCGTCGATCCAGGCCGGGTGGTGCGAAATCGCCAGCACGGTCAGCCCCGTCTCGCGCGCCAGCCTGCAGACATTGCCCACGATCAGCTGCTCGGTTTGCGGATCGAGTGCGCTGGTCGCCTCGTCGAGGATCAGCAGCTTGGGTTGATGCACGAGCGCGCGCGCCACGGCGATGCGCTGTCGTTGACCGCCTGACAGCAGTGCCCCCCGCTCGCCGGCAATGGTGTCGATGCCATCCGGGAGCCTGGCGATGAAGTCCCAGGCGCCGGCCTGGCGCAGGGCGCGTGCGGCGTCGTCCCGCGAAAATTCCGGCTGGCCGAGCGTGATGTTGGCGAAGATCGAATCGTGGAACAGCATCAGTTCCTGCGGTACATAACCGGTACGGCCGCGCCACTGCAGCAGATCGATATCGCGCAAGGCGGTGCCATCGACGCGGATGTCACCGTGCGCGGGAACCTGCAGGCCGAGCAGCAGATCGACCAGGGTCGTCTTGCCGGCTCCCGAAGCCCCGGTCAAGGCGACGATTTCGCCGCTGTTCACCGAGAAGCTGGCGTGTTTGAGAATGTCGTGCGCACCGAACGAAAACGAGACATCGCTGAATGCGAATCCGCGATCGAAGGTCGGCGCGCCGCGGCCGCTCGCGGTCTCGCGTTCTGCGCGTGCTTCGTCGGTGACCTCGTAGACCGCGGTGAAGCCGCTTTCGTTGGCATAGATCGTCTGCAGTTCCTGCTGCGCCTTGCCGACGACGTTGACCGTCTTGGTCAGCAGCAGGCCCATGACGATGACTTCGCCGACCGGCATCGCAAAGACTTTCAGCGCGAAATAGATGCCGATCAGCAGGCACAGCGCGAGGATCGGCTCCTGCAGTGCCTTGTTGGTGTTTTTTGCGAAAACCTGGCGGCGGATGGCTTTCTTGATCGCTTTCAGATCTTCGGTGAACAGCGCGTTGAAACGTGCCTGCCGCGCCATCGCCTTCATCGGCTTGATGCCGACCAGCACGTCGGTGAGGCGTGACACCAAAGAGCGCATGCGGTTGGTCTGGATGCGCGCGCTGTTCTTGGACGCCAGGATCAGGCGGTTCAGCGACACGATCATCACGGCGCTGACGAGGATGGCGAGCACGGCCAGTTGCCAGCTGGCGATCGCGGCGATCACCAGATAGATCAGCGCCTGCATCGATTGCGAGAACATCTGCGTCATCGAGTTGTAGGCTTCACCGGCCTTCTGCGCTTCGCCACTCAACGCGCTCGAAAACCGCCCCACCGGCTGCCGCACGTAAAAGCCCCAGCGGGCATGCATGACGGCATCGATCATGTCGAGCCGCAGCCGGGCGACCACTTCGGCAACGGTGCGGCCGACCAGACGCAGCGCCAGCAAGGTCACGGCGGCTTTGGTCAGCAGCCCGCCGCCGATGATGAACAGCAGCAGCACCGGATCATGCGGCATGCCGAGCTTGTCGAGCACCCCCAGGATCGTGCGGCTCAGCGCATTGGCTTTCGATGCGTTGTCACCGAGTACGGCCACCAGCGGCAGGATCGTCGCGATGCCGATGCCTTCCGCGGCGCCGGCGAACGTGATGGCGAACGCGACGAGCAGATTGCGGCCGGCCGACACGGTCGTGACGATGCGCCAGATCAGGGCTGCGCCGTGGCGCTTGGGAGACTCGGTCATGACGAATAGAAGGGCGCGCGGCAAGGCGTGGCGCATGCGCGAGTATAGCGGCCCCGATCGCCGGTGCCGGGCATCACAGCGCGGCGATGTCGGTGGATTGCCGCTGCAGGATTTGCAGCTCGGCCTGCAGCTTCGCCAGATGCTGGCGGGCCTGATCCTGGACGTTGGCGGGGGCCTTGCCGAAGTTCGGGTTGTCGATGCGGCTCTGCGTCTTCATCACGTCGGTTTCGAGCTTGGCGATCTGCTTGCCGAGGCGTGCGAGTTCCGCATCCTTGTCGATCAGGCCGGCCATCGGCACCAGCAGGCGCGCGGTGCCGAGCAGCGCCGTCGCCGACTGCGGTGCGCTGTCACCGGCTTCGAGCACGCGTGGCGTCTCGACTCGTGCAAGGAATTCGATGGCGTTCCGCATGCGTGCCAGTCGGGCGATGTCCTCGGCCGAGCCCTCCTGCAGCAGCAGCGGCAGCGGCTTGCCCGGCGCGATGTTCATTTCGCCGCGGATCTGCCGCACGCCGAGGATGAAGGCCTTGAGCCACTCGATGTCGGCCTCTGCGGCTTCGTCGATCTTCGCCGGCTCGGCGCGCGGGTAGACCTGCAGCATGATCGTGTCGCCGGTGATGCCGGCCAGCGGCGCGATGCGCTGCCACACTTCCTCGGTGATGAATGGCATCAGCGGATGCAGCAGGCGCAGCGCGGCTTCCAGCACGCGCAGCAGCGTGCGGCGCGTGCCGCGCTGCTGCGCGGCCGAGCCCTGTTGCAGCGCCGGCTTCGACAGCTCCAGATACCAGTCGCAGTACTCGTTCCAGATGAACTGGTAGAGCGCGGTCGACAACAGATCGAAGCGATAGCCCGCAAAGTGTTCGGCCGCTTCCGCTTCGAGCTTCTGCAGCTTCGAGATGATCCAGCGGTCCGCGTCGGACAGTTCGACGGGCAGCTTGCCGTCCCGCCCGCAATCCTGATCCTCACAGCTCATCAGCACGTAACGCGCCGCGTTCCAGATCTTGTTGCAGAAGTTGCGGTAACCGGCGGCGCGGCCGGCATCGAAACGGATATCGCGCCCCTGTGTCGCCAGCGCGGCGAACGTGAAGCGCAGCGCGTCGACACCGACTGCAGCGATGCCCTGCGGATAGTCCTTGCGCGTCTTGGCCTCGATCTTCGGCGCCGTTTCCGGCTTCATCAGGCCGGTCGTGCGCTTCTTCACCAGGTCTTCGAGCGCGATGCCGTCGACGACGTCGAGCGGGTCGAGGACATTGCCCTTGGACTTCGACATCTTGTTGCCTTCCGGATCGCGGACCAGGCCGGTGATGTAGACCTCGCGGAACGGCACATCATTCTGGAAGTACTGGCCCATCATCACCATGCGTGCGACCCAGAAGAAGATGATGTCGAAGCCGGTCACCAGCACGCTCGACGGATACCACTTCTTCAGCGCTTCGGTCTGCTCGGGCCAGCCGAGCGTTGCCATCGGCCAGATGTCCGACGAGAACCAGGTGTCGAACACGTCCTCGTCCTGGCGCAGCGACAGATCGGCAGCAAGCCCGTGCTTGATACGGACTTCGGCCTCGTCGCGGCCGACATAGACATTGCCCGCATCGTCGAACCAGGCCGGGATGCGGTGACCCCACCACAGCTGGCGGCTGATGCACCAGTCCTGGATGTTGTGCAGCCACTGGAAGTAGGTGGTCTTCCAGTTGTCCGGCACGAAGCGGATGCGGCCGGACTCGACGGCGTCGATCGCGGGCCTGGTGATCGCCGTCAGACCGCCCGGACCGGGCTGGCCGTCGTGGCGTGTCTCGCGCGTCAGGTCGACGAACCATTGATCGGTCAGGTAAGGCTCGACGACCGCGCCGCTACGGTCACCGCGCGGCACCTTCAGCTTGTGATCGTCGATCTTGTCGACGAGACCCAGCGCTTCGAGGTCGGCGACGATCTGCCTGCGCGCGACAAATCGGTCTAGGCCCCGGTACTTCTCGGGTATTAGCGTGTAGTCATAGACCGACGTCCACATCGTGACTGACTTAACGCCTGGACGCACCTCAGCTCTTCGCCGAATTTCATCTACGATCGGACTGTCATTGGCAGACGAAATAATCGTTGCTGTCTTCGTGAAAATATTGAAAATCGGCAGACCGTGGCGCTGGCCGAGCGCATAGTCGTTGAAGTCGTGAGCCGGCGTGATTTTCACGCAGCCGGTGCCGAATTCGCGGTCGACGTAATCGTCGGCAACGATCGGAATCCCGCGATTCGTCAGCGGCAGCAGCACGCTTTTGCCGACGAGGTGCGCGTAGCGCTCGTCGTCCGGATGCACCGCCACGGCGGTGTCACCGAGCATCGTTTCCGGGCGCGTGGTCGCGACGACGATGTAGTCCTTGCCGTCGGCGGTTTTTGCCCCGTTCGCGAGCGGATAGCGGAAGTGCCAGAGCTTGCCGTTCTCTTCCTCGCTGACGACTTCGAGATCGGAGATCGCCGTCAGCAGCACCGGGTCCCAGTTGACGAGGCGCTTGCCGCGATAGATCAGGCCGGCGTCGTAGAGTCTGACGAAGTGCTCGATGACCGCCTTCGAATACGACGGGTCCATCGTGAATGCTTCACGCGACCAGTCGACGCTCGAACCCATGCGGCGGATTTGCCCGCCGATCGTGCCGGCCGAGTATTGCTTCCACTCCCAGACCTTCTCGACGAATTTCTCGCGCCCCAGCTCGAGCCGCGCCGGTTCGCCGGCGAGCTTGAGATTGCGCTCGACGACCATCTGCGTGGCGATGCCGGCGTGATCGGTGCCCGGCTGCCACAGCGTGTCCTTGCCCGACATGCGCGCGTGGCGGGTCAGCGCATCCATCACCGTGTGCTGGAAGGCGTGACCCATGTGCAAGGTGCCGGTGACGTTCGGCGGCGGGATCATGATGCTGTACGGCTCGCCCTTGCCCGATGGCGCGTAGCAGCCTGTTTGTTCCCAGCGGTCCCGCCAGCGCGCCTCAACGTCGCGCGGCTCGAATGTCTTGTCCATGGCGTTTTTTGATCTTGCAGGGCTGGCGCGCCGTGGCTGGGCGCGAGCGGGCGGCTATTTTACGGGCACGGGACGAATCCCGTGCGGGTGGCTACTGGCGGGCGCCGCAATCCGGTCCGTGGCTGACTTCGACGGCGGCCACCTTGCCGGTGTCGCCGGGCACGACCACGACCTGATCGCGATTTTCGCAGGCGAAGCTGATCGTGCCGGGGCGCCGCGCACATTGCAGGAAGTGCGCATTCTCGTGGTCGTTGCCGCGCTCGTCGGTATAGGCACCGCGCTGCGGACTGCAGCTGAAACCCAGGCTGGCGAGATTCGCTTCTGCGGTGTCGAGGCTGGCGCCGACCGGAACCTGCCGATGCACCTGGGCGACGACATCGGCATCCGGGGTCAGGCTGAACAGGCTGCAGCCGCCGAGCAGTGCGGCCGTGGCAAAAGCGGCGGCAAGCGTTTTGATGTTCACAGTTTGTGTGTACTCAGTTCGTAGCCGCGGTCACGATAAAACTTGTAGCGCTCGCGCGATCTGGCGCGCGCTTCGGCGTCGGCGGCGACGATTTCGAGCACGCGTTCGAAGCGGCTGAACCAGTCCGGTACGTCGAGGCCGAGATTGAGCATCACGCCATGATGCGACTCCGGCGGTTCGACCGCACCGATCAAGACCGACGGCAGCGGCTCGTCGAGCGGTTCGCCGTCATAGCGTTCGTGCGCCAGGAAGCCGCCCTGCTGAAAGCTCCACAACGCGCCGTCGAGATCTTCGGCGATCGCTTCGTCCGGCGAGTTGACGTAGACGCGATGGCCGCCGGCCGTCGCCTTGTCGCAGAGCTTGCACGCCGTCATCACGGGGCCGGCTGCCGGACCGGCGCCGTCCGGCAGGATGTAGAAATCGATACGCGTCATGCGCGGCATTCTATGCGAATGCCGCGCATGCAAGGCGGATCAATCGTGCTTCTTCGCGGCGACGTTGAGCAGGTACTGAACCAGCATCGGCACCGGTCGGCCGGTCGACTTCTTGCCGACCCAGGCGGTGCCGGCGATGTCCAGATGCGCCCATTTCATCTTGCGCGTGAACCGGTGCAGGAACACGGCGCCGATCGTCGCCCCGGCTTCGCCGGCGCCGCGCGTCGCGATGTTGGCGATATCGGCGCACTCGCTCTTGATGTTGTCGTCGTAATCCGACCACATCGGCAGTTCCCAGGCCCGGTCACCGCTCTGTTCGCCGGCGCCGAGCAAGGCTCGCGCGAGCGCCGGGGTGTTGCTGAACAGGCCGGTCGCGACGCTGCCGAGCGCGACGACGCAGGCGCCGGTCAGGGTCGCCATGTCGACGCAGAAGCTGGGCTCGTAGGTCTGTTCGACGTAGGTGAGTGCGTCGCAGAGGATCAGGCGGCCCTCGGCGTCGGTGTTGAGTATTTCGATGGTGATGCCGGACATGCTGGTGACGACGTCGCCCGGCTTGTTGGCTTCGCCGTTGATCAGGTTTTCGCTGGCGGCGACTACGCCGACGACATTGATCGGCAGTTTGAGTTCAGCGATCGCCGTCAGGGTGCCGAATACCGAGGCGCCGCCGCACATGTCGAACTTCATCTCGTCCATCTTCGCTGCCGGCTTGATCGAGATGCCGCCGGCGTCGAAAGTCAGGCCCTTGCCGACCAGGGCGATCGGCTTTTCGTTTTTCGGCCCCTTCAGATACTCCATGATGATCAGCTTCGGCGGCTCGCTGGAACCCTTGGCGACCGACAGCAGCGAGCCCATGCCGAGCTTCTCCATGTCGGCCTTTTCGAGAATCCGGGTCTTGATCGGCAGCTGCGTCGCCAGCTTCCTGGCCTGTTCGGCAAGATAGCTGGGCGTGCAGATGTTGCCGGGCAGATTGCCGAGGTCCTTGGCCAGCTTCACGCCCTTGGCGGTCGCCAGCGATTCCTTCAGTCCGCGTTCGCCGGCAGGCAGATCGGAACGGCGCGGCACATCGAAGGTGTAACGCTCGAGCTTGGCCGCGCTGATGTCCTCGCGCGCCTTGGCGCCGCGGCAGTCATCGAAGCGGTAGAAGACATCTTCCGTGGCGAGCAACGCCTGCGCGACATTCCACTGGTAATCGCGGCCTTTGAGCGCCAGGTGCGTCAGATAGGACACCGCGTCGATCGCGCCGGTCTGGCGCAGCGCCCGTGCGGCGGCAGCCTGGACCTTGCGGAACGCTGCCTCGTCGAAGTTGCGCTCGCGGCCGAGCCCGACGAGCATCACGCGATCGGCGAAACTGCCGGCGACATTGTGCAGGATCAGCGTCGAGCCGAGCTTGCCGTCCATGTCGCCACGACGCATCACCGCGCCGATCGCACCGTCGCTGACCTTGTCGATTTTTTCCGCGGCCTCGGTCGGCGAGCGTCGATCGAAAATGCCGACAATGATGCAGGCAACGCGCTGTTTTTCGGGACTTCCGCTTTTTACGAAATATTCCATGAGGTACTCGTGCGTGGGAGATGCCCCGGTTTTCCTGAAATCGTCCGTCGCCGGCGGCCGTCCGCCGGGCGGCGTCGAACAATGCGGGCTGGCAATTCTCGAGGAGTACGGGGGATTTCACATTCTAGCCGCTCGATCTGCCGCGACAAGCCACGACAAACCCCGGGTTCGCGCGCGCCGGACAGGGCAAGCAAATATTCAGGGCGGTTCGCGCGATAATCGCCGCCCCCGGCAGCGGATCGCGCGATCCGCCGCACATGACGAACAAGGACAATGAGAGGCGTACTCGGACGGTATCTACTGCGGGAAGCCGGTGTCGCCTGGTTCGGCGTGACGCTGGTGCTGCTGGCGATCATGGTGTCGACGCGTTTCGCGCGCTTTCTGGCCGAAGCCGCGGCCGGCGATCTGCCGCAGGACCTGCTGTTGCAGGTGGCCGGTCTGTCGAGCCTGCAGTATCTGGTGTTGCTGATTCCGGTCTCGCTACTGCTGGCCATCATGATGGCGCTCGGCCGCTTGTACCAGGACAACGAAGTCGCGGCGATGACCGGCTGCGGCGTCAGCCTGTGGACGCTGTATCGCCCGTTCCTGCTGCTTGGCGCCGCGCTTGCGGTGCTGACCGCACTGCTCGCGTTCCAGATCGGCCCCTGGGCGGGCCGCACGTCGGACTATCTGGTCAAGGATGCCGCGCGCTTCATCAAGTACAACCCGTTCGAGGAAGGCCGCTTCAAGTCGATCGGCGATGATCGTGCGGTCGTGTTCACCGAAAAGATGAATGCCAGCGGTGATCAGCTGGAGAACGTGGTCGCGCAGATACACGAAAACAAGGCGACCAGCTTCGTGACCGCTCGCAGCGGCACGCAGTCGGTCGATGCGCAAACCGGCGACCGCACGATCGTGCTGCGGCAGGGGCATCGCTATGTCGGTGAGCCGGGTTCCGCGCAATTCGACGTCGTCAGCTTCGACACGCTGACCACCAACGTGAAGCCGCCACAATTCATGTACAGCTCGTCGAAACGCAAGATCGAGCCGACCGGTCGCCTGCTCGGTACCGGTGATCCGCAGGATCGTGCCGAGTTGCAGTGGCGGATCGGCGCGCCGATCGCCGTGCTCGTGCTGACCCTGCTGGCCGTACCGCTGTCGTACGTCCGTCCGCGTCAGGGCCGTTACGGCAAACTGGTGATCGGCATCCTCGCCTATCTGGTCTATTCACAGCTGCTCGGCATCGCACAAAGCTGGGTCGCCAAGGACAGGCCGCTGGGGCACTACGGCCTGTGGTGGGTGCATGTGCTGATGCTCGGCTGGGCGCTGCTGTTGATTGCCCGCCAGCAGAACTGGCTGCGCCGGGTGCGCGCATGAGGCGCCTGTCGCGGCATCTGGTGTCCCATATTGCCGGCTTCTCGGCCATCATCGGCCTGGCGCTTGTGGCGATCTACACCTTCATCAGCTTTGTCTCGGACATCGACCAGACCGGGCAGGGCGAGTTCGGCATTGCGCAGTTGCTGTACTACACGCTGATGATGATCCCGACCGGCCTCTACACGCTGATGCCGGTCATCGCGCTGCTCGGGACCTTGATGGGCCTGGGTGCGCTGGCAGCGCAGAACGAGGTCACGGCGATGCGCGCCGCCGGCATGACCGTCATGCAACTCGGCCTGGCGACACTGATGGCCGGCGTGCTTCTCGGTGGTCTGGACATCGTGCTCGGCGATGTACTGGCGCCGGCCGGCACGCAGGCGGCCCGCAGCTTCCGCAGCGAAACGCGCGACGGTGTGCCGGCCGGACTGGTGGCGCGGCCGCTGTGGTTGCGTGACGGGCAGTCGGTCGTGCACATCGGCACGCTGAAGTCGGAGCGGCAGATCGAAAATGTCGAGGTCTACGAACTGGGTGACGATCTGTCGCTGCAAAGCGCGCTGCACGCGGATCGTGGCGAGTTCGTCGACGGCCACTGGCACCTGAGCGGCATCACGCGCACCCGTTTCGAGACCGATCGCACGCTGGCCGAGAAGCTGCCCTCCCTGGATGTGGACGGTCATCTGTCGCCGGAGGTCCTGCGCCTGTTCGTGCTGGAGGCCGACAGCCTGACGACGCCGGGCCTCGTGCGTCTGATCCGCTATCTGGAACGTAACGGCCTGGACGCCAGCGCTTACCGGCTGTCGCTGTGGCGCAAGCTGGTGGCGCCGCTGACCGTGGTGGCGATGATGCTGTTCGCGGTTCCGTTCATACTCGGCTCGCAGCGCGGTGGCGGTGCCGGACAGCGACTGCTGGTCGGTATTCTCGTTGGCCTCGTGTTCTACGTGGTCAACGAGGTGACGGCCAGCATGGGGCAGATCTACGACTGGCCGCCGCTGCTGGCAGCGGGTTCGCCGACCGCGGCTCTGGCAGGTCTGGCGATTTTGCGCCTGCGGCGTGCGAGCTGAGGCGACACGGAAAACTTTGTCCGCTAAATTTGATCCAAGTACTGCCGGAGCCCGTTCCGGATCTGCGCCGAGGACTTTACATGTTCAACATCCCGTCACGACTCCCGCGAATCGCCGCTCTGGCCCTGCTGGCCGGTGCCGCCGGATGTGCCAGCGTCACGCCATATCAGCCGGTCGACAAGGGCTACGGCTATTCGGAGCAGCAGATCGAAAAGAACCGCTTCCGGGTCAGCTTTGCCGGCAATTCCGACACGCCGAAGCAGACGGTTGAAACCTATCTGCTGTTCCGCGCCGCCGAGTTGACCCTGAAGTCCGGTTACGACTACTTCGTGCTGGCGTCCGACAGCACCGATGCCAGCACGACCTACCTTCAGAACTTCGACGGTTTCTACGGCTGGGGCCATTACTATTGGGGGCCGCGCAGCGCCTTCGGTGGCCTTGGTGCGTCGACGGCGACACCGGTGACTCAGTATGTCGCGCAGGCCAACGTCGTGATGTTCACGGGGCAGAAAAAGGAGAGCGACGTGCAGGCATTTGATGCGCGCGAAGTACGCAAGAACCTCGAGCCGTCGATTGTGCGGCCGGTCCCGAAAAGCTAGCGCCGCCGCGCGTTCATCCGATTGATTTTGCGGCGGGCTTCGGCAGCAATACCAGATGGCTGCCGCTGAGCCAGTCGTGCGGCGCCCGCAGCCGGCGATCGAACAGCATCAAGGCCAGCATGGCCATGGTCAGTCCGCCGCAGATCATGGAAGCGATCGCCGCATGCGGTTCGACACGCAGCGGCGGCGTCAGCGCCAGCAAGGGCGTCAGCGCCACCCCCCAGACCAGCAGCATGCCGGCATAGCGGACCGCCGCGCTGACCATGTTGAGCGTGTCGCCGTTGTCGCGCAGGACGCGCAGGCGCCACACGCGCATGCCGAGCGTCTGCCCGCCATGCGTCCAGAACCAGCCGAAAAATCCGAGCCAGACGACAAACACATACAGCTGCAGGCTGCCCCAGCTGCGCGAGGCGCCGGCCAGTTCGCGCAGCACGGCGTCGATCAGAACGGTGACCATCCACAGCGCGAGCATCAGCAGGCCGTCGTAAGTGGCGGCGATCAGGCGTCGCCACAACGGGGCGGGAGGAAGCGATTCGATCATGAGCGCGGCCGGCAAGGGGCGCTCAGGATAGCCAGCCGACGCCAAAAGGAAAGAGCGGCGGCGAGGGTGCGCGGGATCAGGCCGCGAGGTGGCGGATGCTGCGCTTGCCGGGTGCTGCGGCGGTCTGGCTGATGTTGGCGGTGCGGGCGGCGGCCATCAACAGCTGTCTCGGGCTCTGGCCGTCGTCGGGAAACGTGCCGCAGCCGACGTGCGCCTGCGGATTGATCCGCTTGCCGTCGATCTCCATCGGCAGTGTGCACGCGGACAGCAACTGGTCGCGCAAGAGTTGCGGCGCACCTTCCATCGGTTCGCGCATGCGCAGCAGCGCGAACTCGAAACGGCCGTAGCGCGCGAGAAAGTCCTGCGGCCGGACCAGCTGCTGCAGGCGCCCGGCAACGACGATCATCGCCCGGGTGTCGTCGCCTTCGACGCGGAGCGTGCCGTAGAACAGATCGAATCGCGTGCGATTGCGCGAGCAGCGCTGGATGAAGCTCACGGCTTCCTGCTGGAACGACGGCCGATTGCGCAGCATGGTTTCGGGGTCGTGCAGGTTCAGTGTACGTGCCCGGTCGGCTTGTTCTCGCTGGCTGTGATCGTCGCGTTGCCGCGATTGCCGCCGAGCGTTCGCGTAATACCCGGCAAGCGCGGCAACGACGAGGCCGGCAACTATCATCAGCTCGACGCCGTGGCCGCCGCTGGCTGCAAGGATGCTCAAGGCAGTTCTCTGTCTGCGGGTTCAGCTGCAAGCATGCGGCATCGTCGCCGGGCTGCGCGATGCCGCTGCTCCGTTGACCGATGCCGGTCATCGGACGGCGATCCGCTGAAGGCCGTTTGCCGGGCCGCAGCGACCGCCCGCCCGACATCGGAGGCGCGGGTGAATTGCTAAACTTGCGCGGACGTCATTCCATCGGCGGCCGCTGCTGGCCGCGACAACCGGTTTTTCTCCATATGTGGTTCAAGAATCTGCAGACCTATCGTCTGGCAGGCGAGTGGACGCTCGCGCCAGGCGCCTTTGAAGAACGTCTCGCCCGTCATCCGCTTCACCCTTGCATCGGCCTCAATCCGCAGAGCCGCGGCTGGGTCGGGCCCGGCACGAATACGGCGCAACTGGTCTATGCCCAGGGGCGGCAGATGCTGATCGCGCTTGGCGTCGAACAGAAGCTGCTGCCGTCGTCAGTCGTCAGGCAGACCGTCGACGAACGTGCCGACGAGCTGGAGCAGCGCCAGGGCTTCAAGCCCGGCCGCAAGCAGTTGCGGGACCTCAAGGATCAGGTGACCGCCGAGTTGATGCCGCGCGCGTTCGCCAAACGCCGTTCGACGCGCGCCTGGATCGACCCGGTCAGCGGCTGGATTGTCGTTGATGCAGCCTCGCCGGCGCGGGCGGAGGAATTGCTGGAAGTCCTGCGCGACGAGGTCGAAGGCCTCAGCCTCGAACTGCCCGAACTCGCGCAGTCGCCGGCGACGGCGATGACGGCATGGCTGGCGGGCGGTGACGCACCCGGCACCTTCGAACTCGATCAGGAGTGCGAGTTGCGCGGCAATGATCAGAGCAAGCCGACCGTGCGCTACCTGCGGCACTCGCTGGAAGGCGCCGAGGTTCGCAAGCATATCGCTGAAGGCAAGTTGGCGACCCGGCTCGGTCTGCGCTGGAACAACCGCGCGAGTTTCGTGCTGACCGACAAGTTCGAGGTCAAGAAACTGCGTTTCGAGGACATCGAGAAGGCGCGCGAGGATGTCGCGACCGAAAGCCCCGAGGAGCAGTTCGACGCCGAATTTGCATTGATGTCCGGCGAGCTGGTCGCGCTGCTGGCCGATCTGGAAAAGGCCATGGGCGGAACGGCCGGCAAAGCGGCCACCTGAGCTGCGGCGGGCCGCCATCCGGCTCGTTCCGATGGACGAGGCCGGCGCCGTCGCGGACCGCGATCATGCGCCCTGCATCCTCGTTCGGCAGGCGCCCATGCAAGCAGGATTCGGTCCGATCAAGCAACTCGCGTACGTCGTCGAGGATCTCGACGCCAGCATCGAGCACTGGACCCGATTCGTCGGCGTCGGTCCGTGGACGGTTTACCGCAACACGATCATGCAGGGCCGGTACCGCGGCACGCCGACCACGGTGAGCATGCACGTGGGGCTGTCCTATCAGGACGAACTACAGATCGAATTGATCCAGGTCGTCAGCCGCACGCCGTCGCCATATCAGGGTGCAGCCGGGCAGCCGCTCATCGGCATGCACCATGTCGCGCGGCATTCGACGAATCTCGAGGCGGATGTCGCGGCTGCACAGGCACGCGGCCTGTGCACGGCATTCGCGGCCGGCAACGGGGTCGTGCAGGTTGCCTATCTGGAGTCGGCGCGCGAGCCGGGCCTGCTGCTGGAGTTGATCGAAGCGTCGCCGGCAGTGCTGGATGGATTCGCGACCGGCGTCGCGGCGTCGCGGCAATGGGATGGTCGGACGCGGATCATCGAGACCTTCGATCTTGGAGCCTGAAGTGGCTGCACTCCGTCGCCTGATCGTTCGCGCGCCGCAGGCGCAAAAGGTCGATTTGCGCGGCCGCCGCATGATCGTGACCGGTGCGGCGCCGGGCTCCATCGGTTTTGCGACGGCGTCGACGCTGGCGAGCTGGGGCGCCGATGTCACGGTCACCACGCGATCCGATCCACGACTGCTGGCGCAAGCCTTGCGCGCCGCACTGCCGGCCGGCAGTGGCGAGATCGACGCCGACACGCTCGATCTTGCCGACCGCAGCTCCGTGTCGCGTTTCGCGGACGCCTACGGGTCACGACACGGCCGGCTCGACGTCCTGATCAACAATGCCGGCATTCATCTCGATCTGCTGTCGCAGTGGCGCGAGCCGCATCAGGTCGACGGCGCCGAGATTCATTGGCGAACGAACTATCTGGGCACGATGCAGCTGACCGACGTTCTGCTGCCGCTGCTGCTCGAGGCGGGCGGGCGCAGCGGCGACGCCCGCATCGTCAATGTCGTCTCGATGCTGCACGCACGCGGCCGCAACGCATTCCTGTTTGCGCCGATCGCACCCTACGACTCGTGGGTGGCGTACGGCACCTCGAAACTGGCGCTGATGCACGCCAGCTTCGAATTGCAGCGTCACCACGCCGGCGCCGGATTGCAGGCGTACTGTCTGCATCCCGGAGCGGTATTCAGCAATATCGCCACCAGAGGGCTTGCCGGCAATCCGCGACTTGAAGCGATTCGCCACCGCTTCGCGCCGGTCGAGCGCTACTTCCTGTTGACGGCGGAGGAGGGCGCGCAGACGTCGATTCACTGCGCAACGAAACCGGCCCTCGGTGGCGGGCGTTACTTCCGGCGCTGCGCGCCGGCGATGACCGGCGCGGAAGCGGGCAACCGGCAGGTCGCCGCCCGACTGTGGGATCAAACGCAGGCCTGGATGGCCGGTGCGGCTGAGCAGCCGGCACGGTCCGTTTCGGGACGCTAGACGCGCGGCGCGCGTGGCCGTGTGCGGATGTTGTCGAGTCAACAAAAAAGCCCGCGTCGGGCGGGCTTGCTGCCGAGACGCCGACCGTCAATCGCGGCGAACCGGTGATTGGCGCTCCTACCGGGATTCGAACCCGGGTTTAAGCCTTGAGAGGGCTCCGTCCTAGGCCTCTAGACGATAGGAGCTGAATGCGTGTCCTCCCGAGCTTTTGATAGCGCAAGAGGCCGCGTATTATACGCGGCCCATGAATTGGCTCAAGACTCTGTTTCCGCGCAACAAGAAAATCCCAGCGACCCGAAGGGTGCCGCGCGCGGAACATCCGATCTCGCGCTCACAATTTCCGAGCGGTACGCTCAAGGTCCTCTATGGCCTGAAGGACGCCGGTTTCCAGGCGTACGTGGTGGGCGGCGGTGTGCGCGATCTGCTCGCCGGCATGGAACCCAAGGACTTCGACATCGCCACCGATGCGCGGCCCGAGGAAATTCGCCGCGTGTTCCGCTCCTGCCGCCTGATCGGTCGTCGCTTCGTCATTGCGCATGTGCGCTTCGGTGACGAGATCAGCGAGGTCACGACGTTCCGCGGCCAGATCACCGACAGTCACGAGCGTGACGAGACCGGACGCATCCTCTCCGACAACGAGTACGGCACCCTGGAATCCGACGCATTCCGGCGCGATTTCACGGTCAACGCGATGTACTACGACATCCGCGACTTCTCGATCGTCGATTTCGCCGGCGGGCTGGAAGACGTCAAGGCTGGCGTCGTGCGAATGATCGGTGACCCGGAGTTGCGCTATCGCGAAGACCCGGTGCGCATGCTGCGCGCCGTCCGTATCGCCAACAAGCTGAGGTTCCGGATCGACAAGGACACGGCGGCGCCGATCCGCAGGCTTGCGCCGCTGCTGCGGGAGATTCCGCCGGCGCGGCTGTTCGACGAGGTCATCAAGCTGCTGCAGTGTCGCGACGCGGTCGCGAATCTCAATGGCCTGAATGAATATGGTCTGCTTGCGCAGCTGTTGCCGCAGACCGATGCTGCGCTGGCGCAGCCGCAGACACGGGTGTTCATCGAAGCCGCACTGGCCAACACGGCGGATCGCATCGCCGGCGAGCAAACCGTAAGCCCGGCGTTTCTGTACGCCGCGCTGTTGTGGCCGGCGGTCAATGCCCGGCAGAAGAAGCTGGGCGGCGAGGATGTGGTGCAGGTCAACGCGGCGATCGCGCAGGCTTCCGATGAAGTCCTCGCGCAGTCGGCAAAGTACATCGTCATCCCCAAGCGCTTCTCGGTGCCGATGCGCGAAATCTGGGCGCTGCAGCCACGTTTCGACATGCGCCGCGGCGGACGTGCCCAGCGCTTGCTGACGCATCCGCGCTTTCGCGCCGCCTACGACTTCCTCTTGCTGCGCGCCCAGGCTGGCGAGGTGCCGCAGGAACTGGCGGACTGGTGGACGCAGGCACAGATCGGTGAAGGTTTGCCGCCGCTGGCGCCGGTCGCGCCGGATGGCGAGAGCGGCGAACCGCGCAAGCGGCGCCGTCGTCGTGGCGGCCGCGGCCGTCGTCGCGCCGATCAGCCGACCTCACCGTCGAACGCGTGAACTTTCGCGCCCACATCGGCCTGGGCGCGAATCTCGAGGCGCCGGCCCGGCGATTGCGATGGGCGCTCGCGGCCTTGTCCGGACTGGGCGAAATCGAGGCGAGTTCGGCCTTGTTTCGCAGCGCACCGATGGGGCCGCGCGAACAGCCGGATTTCTGCAATGCCGTCTGCATATTGCGCACGGCGCTGTCACCGCTCGAGCTGATGCGTGCCCTGCTCGACCTCGAACGGACTGCTGGTCGGGTGCGCGAGCAGCGTTGGGGGCCACGCACCCTCGACCTCGATCTCCTGCATGTCGACGGCGTCGCCTTGCAGACGGCCGAATTGCAGCTGCCGCATCCCGGCATCGGCCAACGCAATTTCGTGCTGGTGCCGTGGGCACAGATTGCGGCGGACCTGGTCGTGCCGGGGGTCGGCTGCATCGGCGAGCTCGCGGCGCTGATCGGTGCCACTGGTTTGTGGCCGTGGCGGGACGCGGATTGACGGTACGCCGGGAACGGCTACACTTCGCCGCACTTCGCCGATGTCGGCCGCTTCCGGCATCTGCCAGCGGGTGTCTGCCTTAGTGGGCCGCCCTTTCTATCTGACCCGTGAACGTCGCGCGTATGTCTTGGTGGGCCGCCGGCGTTTTCCTATCGAAAACGTGCTCTTTCCTCCGTGTGCGACATGGAGGCCGCGCCGTTTTCCGGGAGTCCTGATATGAACCTGACCAAACCGGTCAATGTTGCCGAACTGCGCCGCATGCGCGCTGCCGGCGAGAAGATTGCGTGCCTGACGTGTTACGACGCGAGCTTCGCGATGCTCGAGGATCGTGCCGGCGTCGACCTGATTCTGGTCGGCGATTCGCTGGGCATGGTGATCCAGGGCGGCACGACCACCACGCCGGTGACAGTGGCCGACATTGCCTATCACAGCCGCTGCGTGGCGCCACATCTGCAGCGCGCCTTTCTGGTCGCCGATCTGCCGTTTCTTTCGTATGCGACGCTCGAGCGCGCACTCGATGCCTCGCAGCGCCTGATGCAGGAAGGCGGCGCGAAGATGGTCAAGCTCGAAGGCGGACGCGAGCAGGCGAGCATCGTCGAGTATCTGGCCGTACGGGGCGTGCCGGTTTGCGCGCATCTCGGGCTGCAGCCGCAGTTCGTCCACAAGCTCGGTGCGTTCAAGGTGCAGGGGCGCGATGATCTCGCAGCCGAGGCGATGCTGCACGATGCCAAGGTGCTCGCGGACGCCGGTGCCGACCTGCTGGTGCTGGAGTGCATACCGTCGTCGCTGGGTCAGCGCATCACCGAGATTTCGTCGGTGCCGGTGATCGGCATCGGCGCCGGCCCACATACCGACGGCCAGATTCTCGTGCTCCAGGACATCCTCAATATTTCACCGATGGTGACGGTGGGGCACACGCCGCGCTTCGTGAAGAACTACATGCAGGGCGCGGCCGACATCGAATCGGCCATTCGCAACTACGTCGACGAAGTGAAGTCCGGTGCGTATCCGGCCCCCGAGCACGGCTTCGCGGATGCGGCGCCCGCGCCCAAGGCGCTGAAATCCGGATCGGCGGCCGCGATCGGCGCGCCAGCCGATCGGCAGCCGATCGTGAAGACGGGATCGCCGAAGAAAACGCGCTCGCGATGAAGACCGTTCACACGATCGCCGAGGTGCGGGAACAGGTTGCCGCCTGGCGCAAGGCTGGCGAACGGGTTGCGCTGACGCCGACGATGGGCAATCTGCATCGCGGCCACCTGCGTCTGGTCGAGGCGGGGCATGCGCAGGCGCAGCGCGTCGTCACCAGCGTGTTCGTCAATCCCCTGCAATTCGGCTTGAACGAAGACTTCGATCGTTATCCGCGCACGCTCGATGCCGACGCCGAGCAGCTGGTACAGGCCGGGTGCGATCTTCTGTTTGCGCCCTCGGTGGCGGAAATGTATCCGCATGGCCGGGAAGGCTTCACGGTCATCAGCGTGCCGCGCTACGCGCACATCCTCGAGGGCGAGTTCCGTCCGGGGCACTTCGACGGCGTGGCGACGGTCGTCAATCTGCTGCTGAACATCGTGCGGCCGGACGTCGCCCTGTTCGGCGAAAAGGATTACCAGCAGTTGCTGGTGATCCGGCAGATGGCGGCCGATCTGCATCTGCCTGTCGACATTCTCGGCGTGCCGACCGAGCGCGAGGTCAATGGTCTGGCCTTGTCATCACGCAATCAGTACCTCTCCGCGGAGGAACGCAAGCGGGCGTCGGTACTGCACCAGGTACTGGTGCAGCTGGCCGCCGAGTTGCGTGCCGGCGCGCGCGATTTCGATCCGCTCTGCGAACGTGGCTTGTCAGTGCTCCGCGATTCGGGGTTTCGTCCGCAGTATCTGGTTGTGAGGCGCCCGGACCTGCAGCGTGCCGACATCGCCGATAACGAATTTCGCATACTTTTGGCGGCATTTCTCGGCAATACGAGGTTGATTGACAACATTCCGGCTTCTGCCTGAATGATTTGATCCAGCGCGGAAATCAGCTAAACTTCGACCCTTGCCGATGGTTTGCCACCGGCGCCGGGTGCATGTCTTAGTGGGCCACCCGCCTTTTCAGACCTGAGAAGCCCTGCGCGTATGTCTTATTGGGCCGCGCACTGCTTAAAAATCCAAGAGGCTATCCATGCAATTGCACATGCTGAAATGCAAGCTGCATCGTGCTTGTGTGACCCACGCTGAGCTCGACTACGAAGGGTCCTGCGCGATCGATTCGAAGCTGCTCGAACTGGCCAATATTCTCGAGTTCGAACAGATCCAGATCTACAACGTCACCAACGGCGAACGTTTCACGACTTATGCGATCCGGGCGGAACCGGGTTCCGGCATCATCTCGGTCAACGGCGCGGCGGCGCACAAGGCTGGTGTCGGTGATCGCGTGATCATCTGTGCGTATTCGTCGATGGACGCATCCGCGGCACGAGTGTACAAGCCGCACCTGGTCTATCTCGACGAAAAAAACCGCGTGCAGCGCACGGCCAACACGATTCCGGTTCAGGCTGTCGGCGCCTGAGCGTGTGAAGAGCACGCAGGCGTGGTTTCCCACGCTGATCTACAGCGAACGCCTGCAGGCCGAAGGCCTGCGGGCGTTCAACGCTGAACTGCTGGACGAATGCCTGCGGATTCGCGACCACGACATCGCCGGTCGCAAATGGTCGGAGCCGAACTATCCGCTGGGATACACCAGCTACGGCTCTCTTGATCGCCTGCATCTGTTTTCGTCGACCTTCGATGCCTTGCGTCACCGCATCGATACCCACGTCAAGCGCTACGCACGCACCCAGCACTGGGATCTGCGAGGGGGTCGCCTGCAGATGACGGATTGCTGGATCAACATCATGCCGAAGGGCTGTGCCCACAGTTTTCATCTGCACCCGCAGTCGGTGGTCAGCGGTACGTACTACGTGCGGACACCGCGTGGCGCCAGCGGTCTGAAGTTCGAAGACCCGCGCTTGTCGCGGCTGATGGCGGCGCCATCGCGCAAGGCCGGCGCGGCACCGGGAATGCGCCCACATATCCTGTATCCGGCCAGAGCCGGGCACTTGATCCTGTTCGAAAGCTGGTTGCGTCACGAGGTGCCGGCCAGCCGCATCGACGCCGAACGGGTGAGCATCAGCTTCAACTATCACTGGCGTTGATCGCCGGGATTGCCACCTGCCGTCCTGGCTATTTTCGTTCGTGCGGCAAGTCGTTAGTCTTGTCGGCTCATGAACGCTCCAATACCTCAGTCGTTGACCGCCAGTCCGGCCTGGCGGGCCTTGAACGTGCACGCGGCCGAAATGATGCCGACGCGCATCATGGATCTGTTCGAGCGCGACGCCGAACGGCACAGGCGCTTTGTCTGCGAGGACGTCGGCTTTTATCTGGACTACTCCAAGCAACGCGTCAACGGACAGACCATGAGCCTGCTTCAGTCGCTGGCGCGACAGCAGGGTCTCGATCAGTGGCGCAACCGGCTGTTCTCGGGCGAGCACGTCAACAACACGGAGAATCGCGCGGCGCTGCACATGGCCTTGCGCGCACCGAGAGTGGCCGATTTCCGCGATGACGGACGCCGTGTCGGTGACGAGATTCATCAGGTTCGACAGCGCATGCGCGCCTTCGCCGAACGGGTGCGTGAGGGCGACTGGCGTGGGGCGACCGGCAAGCGGATCACCGATGTCGTCAATATCGGTATCGGCGGTTCCGACCTGGGGCCGCGACTGCTTTGCACGGCACTCGCGCCGCAGATCGACGGGCCGCGCCCGCATTTCGTCGCCAATGTCGACGGTGCCGAACTTCACGCCGTGCTGGCGCGTCTGCGTCCCGAGACCACACTGTTCGTGGTTGTCAGCAAGACCTTCGCAACCCAGGAGACACTGGCCAATGCCCTGCACGCACGGGCCTGGCTGATCTCTTCGCTCGATATCGACGCGGTGTCGAAGCACTTCGTCGCGGTTTCGACCAATCGGGAAGCGGTCGAGGCATTCGGTATCGCGGCCGATCACATGTTCGGCTTCTGGGACTGGGTCGGCGGGCGCTATTCGCTCTGGGGTGCGGTGGGTCTCATCGCAATGCTGGCGCTCGGCCCGCAGCGCTTCGACGATCTGTTGCGCGGCGCACACGCGCTGGATACGCACTTCCGACGCGCGCCGCTCGAACACAATCTGCCGGTGCTGATGGGGCTGCTCGCGATCTGGAACAACAATTTCATGGGTTGTGCGAGCCATGTTCTGGCGCCGTACGCGCAGCGCCTGTCCTTGTTCGGCGGCTGGGCACAACAGCTGGAGATGGAATCGAACGGCAAGGGCGTCACGCGCGACGGCTTTGCCGTCGACTACCGGACCACGCCGGTGTTGTGGGGGCATGTGGGTACCAATGCCCAGCATGCATATTTCCAGATGTTGCACCAGGGGCCGGCGGTGCACTCGGTCGACTTCATCCTGCCGGTATTCGCCGATCATCCGTTCCGCGACATGCATCGCAAACTGGTGGCGAACTGCCTCGCCCAGGCTTCCGCCTTGATGCGAGGCAAGACGGCGGACGAGGTTCGTGCCGAGCTGCAGAGCAAGGGCATGGAGGGCGACGCGCTGCAGGCGGCGATTCCGCATCGCGTGTTTCCTGGTGATCGGCCAAGCAATACCCTGCTGTTGCCGCGTGTCGACGCTTTCCATCTCGGGGCGCTGCTGGCGCTCTACGAGCACCGCACGTTCGTCGAAAGCGTGCTGTGGGGGATCAATGCCTTCGACCAGTGGGGCGTCGAATTCGGCAAGCAGCTTGCCAACCGTATTCTCGACGATCAGCAAGCCGTCGCACTTGATCCGTCGACCGATGAATTGATGCGCAAGGTGCAGTTCCACGCACGCTGAGCGGATTCGCTCGGCAGCATGACGCCGGCGCACCGAGGCAGGCCCGTCTCGGCACCAGGCACATCGCTGCTCCGGCATCATTCCGCAAACGCCGGCTCTTATACTCGTCGAATGCCTGATTCGAGTCTTTTCCTCTACACCGCCGCCCAGGTCCGTGAGCTGGATCGGCGTGCCGTTGCGAGCATGGGCATCAGCGGGTACGACTTGATGCAGCGTGCGGCGCGGGCCTGCTGGCGCGAGATAGCCGGCCATTGCCGCCCCGCCAGCGTGATCGTCGTCCTCTGCGGATCTGGCAACAACGGTGGTGACGGTTACGAGATCGCGCGTCTTGCGATGGCGGATGGTCACGTCGTGCACGTCTGTGCGGTCGAGGGAGTGCCACAGGGCGGCGATGCCGGGCATGCTCATGCCGCATGGTTGGGAGATGGCGGAGCGGTTGCCGCGTTCGCGGGCGTTCTGCCGGACTGCGACTGGGTCGTCGATGCCCTGTTCGGCACCGGACTGTCGCGCAAGCTCTCGGGGGAAGCGCTGGCCGCGGTGGCTGCAACTCGTGCGGCCCGGCAACACGGTGCGCGTGTGCTTGCGGTCGACGTTCCGAGCGGGCTCGACGCCAGCACCGGCGACGTACCGTCCGGCGAGGCGGTGCAGGCGGACGTCACCGTCAGTTTCATTGCCCGGAAGTTGGGGTTGTTCACGGGGCAAGGGCCGGCGGTCAGCGGTGCGCGGCATTTCGATGCGCTGGTGGAGCCGCAGAATCAGGACGGCGATATCCAGCCTGTTGCGCGACTGCTGGCCGAATCGGAGTTGCAGACGCAGCTGAGGCCGCGCTCGCGCGTGGCGCACAAGGGTGATCATGGCCGCGTGCTGATCGTCGGTGGCAATCACGGCATGATGGGCGCCGTGCTGATCGCTGCGCGCGCCGCTCTGCGCGCCGGTGCTGGCCTGGTGATGGTCGCGACACGCCAGGAGCACGTGGCCGCGATCACGGCCGCGCAACCGGAACTGATGTGTCATGGCTGCGACGATGCAACGCCGTTGCGCCCGCTGCTGCACACGGCCGATGTGGTCGCGATTGGTCCGGGTCTGGGGACGGACAGCTGGGCGCGGGCGCTGTGGTCGAGTGTGCTCGACAGCTGCAAGCCATCGGTGATCGATGCGGATGCCTTGAACCTGCTGGCGATCGAACCGACGACGCCGACCGACGCGATTCTGACGCCGCATCCCGGCGAGGCGGCGCGGTTGCTTGGTTGCCGCACGGCCGAAGTGCAGGCAGATCGCCTCGCCGCGCTGCACGCCATCGAGCGCCGCTACGGTGCGACGGTCGTGCTCAAGGGTGCTGGCAGCTTGATCAGCGGACGGCAGACGCCGGTGCTCTGTCCGTATGGAAATCCCGGCATGGCCGTGGCTGGCATGGGAGACGCGCTGACCGGTATCGTCGCGGCCCTGCGGGGGCAGGGTCTCGATGTCTGCGAAGCGGCGCAAATCGGGGTGCTGGTCCATGCACTCGCTGCCGATCACGCCGCAGTGCAGGGCGAACGTGGCCTGCTGCCGAGTGACGTCATCGACCGCCTGCGTGCGCTGGTCAATCGGGGCGATCACTGATGGCGTCCGAGTTCGAGCTGGTCGATCTTGCCGCCAGTGAACGCGCCGGTGCCTTGATCGCCTGCTGGATGACGAAGCATCAGGGCGGTGTGATCTTCCTGTCCGGCGCGCTCGGTGCCGGCAAAACCAGTCTTGCACGGGGTTTGCTGCGCGCGCTGGGGGTCGGCGGACCGGTGCGCAGTCCGAGCTATACCCTCGTGGAACCCTACGAATGCGACGGCGCATCGGTGCTGCACATGGATCTCTATCGCTTGCGCGATCCGGATGAGCTGGACGGGCTCGGACTTCGCGATTTCAGCACGGGACGGGTGTG
This sequence comes from Solimonas terrae, assembly GCF_011067135.1. Classification (GTDB taxonomy): domain Bacteria; phylum Pseudomonadota; class Gammaproteobacteria; order Nevskiales; family Nevskiaceae; genus Solimonas; species Solimonas terrae. The sequence goes on along the minus strand of NZ_JAAMOW010000001.1, from coordinate 528,285 downwards.
GTGGCTGGTCGAGTGGCCCGAGCGGGGGCAGGGTTATCTACCGAAGCCGGATTTGTGGCTGCATCTGTCGGCTTCGGTGCAAGGCCAGGGTCGCCGTCTGCGAGTGCAGGCCGGTCGCTTGGGCGAAGCGGAATATTCACGGCTGTTTTCCCTGCTTGAGGAAGGGCTTGTCCACAATCGCCACTATCAACCTTAGAAGTACGCTCTATCTCCCTGTTTGAGAAAAAAAAGTTTGCATTGACATTGAGATTGAGCTACTGTCCGGACACGTTTTCCTTCGGGAATGACCGATGCGTTGGGGAATCGGCCTGATTTTGATGCTGCTATTGCCGTTGGCGCAGGCGGCTGAATTGCGCGACGTGCGCGTCTGGGACGCACCGGACTCGACGCGTGTCGTGCTGGATGTCAGCAACGCGGCGAAGTCGCACGTATTCACTTTGACGAAGCCCGATCGCGTCGTGATCGATCTCGACGGCATCGATGCTGCTGGTGTCCGCAAAGCCAATCAGACCGAAGCCAAGGGTATCGTCAGGAACGTGCGCGCCGGCGTGCACGGCGACGGCGTACGCATCGTGCTCGATGTCGACGAGCCGGTGACGACCAATGCTTTCGATCTTGCGCCCAACGACGATTACGGCAACCGCGTGGTTGTCGATCTCGGGCGCAAGACAGTGGTCGACAACGCGGCCGTCGGCGCCAGTGCGGCCACAGCCACGCCGCAATCCGCGCCGCAGTCGGTAACGGCCCCCGTGCTGCCCGGCACCGGGCGTCTTCAGGACAAGCAGATCGTGATCGCCGTCGATGCCGGGCACGGCGGCGAGGATCCGGGCGCACACGGTCCGTCCGGTCTGCTGGAAAAGAACGTGTCGCTGGCCATCGCCCGCAAGCTGGCGCTGCTGATCAACACGCAGCCGAACATGAGGGCCGTGCTGACGCGTGACGGTGATTACTACGTCGGCTTGCGTCAGCGCGTCGAGATCGCCCGCAAGCAGCAGGCCGACATGTTCGTGTCGATACACTGCAATGCGTTTACCAAGCGCGACATGCACGGCACCGCCGTCTACGTGCTCAGCGATCGCGGCGTGAATACCGAGCAGGCGCGCTGGCTGGCCAATCGCGAGAACGCGGCCGACCTGGTCGGCGGCGTGGAACTGCAGGGCAAGGACAATGATCTAGCCACCGTGCTGCTCGATCTGTCACAGAGTGCGACGATGGAGGCGAGCTTCGACGTCGGCTCGCGCATTCTGCACTCGATGGGGGAGATCAACACGCTGCAACGGCGCGACGTGCAGCAGGCTGCCTTTGTCGTCCTGAAGGCGCCGGACATTCCGTCGGTGCTCGTCGAGACGGCCTTCATCACCAATCCGCATGAAGAAAAGCTGCTGGGCAGCGACGACTACCAGGGCAAGCTGGCGTCGGGCATTCTCGACGGGGTCAAAGGCTACTTCCACGGTTATCGGCCGCGGCAGCAGATCGTCGACAAGGAAGCGCCGCACCTGCAGCAGGTCAGCGCCTCGGCCGGTGGTGGAAGCTTGCAAGACGCTGCGTTCAGCAACTGACGAATACGCGACGCGGCATCGACACGGAAGACGAACAAAAAAATGCCCCCGATGTCCGGGGGCATTTTCGTCGACGCGCGTCCGACTATTTGTCGTCTTCCTTCTTGGAGAACTTGTCGATCAGGCCTGCGACCGGACCACCGAGGGTGCCGTCGGCCTGGCCGCCCGGCGGCACCGAGAGATACGGATCGCCGGAACCGCTGGCGGCGATGTTGGCGCCGACATCGATGCCGAGGCCCGCGCTACCGCTGACGCCGCTGGTGCCGGACGGTGCGGCCATCGCGACCGGGGCGGAAACCGCGACGACCAGCGCCGCTAGCGACATCTTGATCATGAAATTACGCATCGTGGTGCTCCTGACTGAGTGTTGGCGCGATTAATTGAACGCAAAGCCCATGCCGATCGATCCGGCAAACTCGACGTCGCCACCATAGCGCTTGCCGAGATTGCTGGCGCCGAGCGTCACCGTCAACGGGAATGAACGGAACGGCGCGACCGACACGCCGGCGTTCGTGAAGCGGCCGGTGTATTCGGCGAGCACCGAAATCTGCTGCGTGAAGTAGAAGGCGGCCGATCCGAACACGCCGGCGCCGTCCTTGTTCGGCTCGTTGTAGAGCTCGTCGCCGATGCCGAGATTCAGGATCGCCGCGTACTGGCCGACCGGCACCATCTTGGTGGCCACCGCGTAGACGCTCGCAGGGTTGGCCTTCTTGAAGTTGTCGCTGCCCCACTTGCCGGTGCCGTTGACACCGACCGCGAACGAGGCATAACCCGGAACGTTGGTGTGCAGCTTCAGACCGACCGAGCCGGCATCGCCGAAGCTGTCGCCGCTGCCGGTGTCGCCGAACAGCGAGGACGACGAAACGGCGACTTCGAGCGCCGCATACTTGTCCGGATCGCCGAGACCGAACGCGAGACCGACCGAGCCGTCTTCATTCTGCTTGTTGCAGTTGCAGGTCTGACCGTAGGCGCCGACACCAACCGTGCCCCAGCGAGCGCCATATGCGACGGGGGCCTGCAGGGCGGGGGCGGCGAAGCCTTTCATGTCGCTGGCGGCGGTGCTGGCGGCCGTGTTGCTCTGGGCCCAGGCCGGTGCGCTCGCCAACATCAGTGCGCCTGTCACCAGAACCGCTTTGTTCTTTCCCTTCATACCGTGATTCCCCTATGGTTGGCTCGTGCGGCACGCCCGAAATATGTTGCGTCGCCGCGAAACACTCTATTAGTTCATCTCTACAAATACAAGGCGCTACGGGCGACGAATCGCCGGCTGAATTCGACTGGCGGCAACTTGCCGACTGTACGCCAGTTCGGGTTCGAAAACCGTGATCCAGCGCACTTCACGGACCTGCGGAACGGCGCAGGGCCGACACGATCGGCAGCCGGTCGGCAGCCGGCTGATATGCGAGATTGAAATCGCGCAGCGCCGCCAGGCACGAATTCGCGTCCTGATCGGCGCGCAGGACGAAACTGTCGATGCCGGCGCGCGCCATGCTCTGCATCTGATCTCGTACGACGGCCATGCCGGATGCGCGAATTTCCCCGCTGAAGCCGTAGCGGTCGCGCAGCAGCCGCGCCTGACTGTAGGCACGCCCATCGGCGAACGCCGGAAAGTCGAGCTCGATCAGGGGCCGGCTCGCCAGTCCGGCCCAGATCGTCGACAGCTCCACGGTGTTCGGCAGCCGGACACCGACCTGGTCAAAGCGACCGGCCAGGGCTTCGCCCTGTTCCAGCCAGCGCGCCAGCGAGACGATGACACGAGAACCCTCGCTGCCGCTTTCGTCATCGGCCAGCGCGACGTAGTCGTCGGTCGCAATCTGATGACCGCGAAGCAGGGCGCTCATGCGGTCACTTCCGGTTCGGCGTAGATGCGGGCCTTGAACGGCGGCATGCCGATGCGGCGATAGCAGCGAAGGAACGATTCGTCCTCGGACTGACGCTGCTCCATGTAGACGCTGATGATGCGTTCGACGGCTTCGGCGATATTGGCGCGGCTGATCGCCGGGCCGGTGCGGTCGCCGAGGCTGGCATCGTTTTCGGCCGAGCCACCGAGCGTGACCTGATACCACTCCTCGCCATGCTTGTCGACGCCGAGGATGCCGATATGACCGACGCTGTGATGGCCGCAGCCGTTCATGCAGCCGGACATCTTGATCTTGATGTCGCCGATGTCGTAGAGGTAGTCGAGCGACTCGAAGCGGTCGGCGATGTCCTGCGACACGCCGATCGAGCCGGCGTTGGCGAGCGAGCAGTAGTCGAGGCCGGGGCAGCAGATCAGATCGGTCAGCAGGCCGATGTTCGGCGTCGCCAGCCCGTGTTCGCAGAGCGCCTGCCAGAGCGCGTACACGTCCTTCTGTCTGACTTCGGCGAGCACGATGTTCTGGTCGTGGGTCACACGCGCTTCGCCGAAGCTGTAGCGATCGGCGAGGTCGGCGAGCACGTCGAGCTGCTCTGCCGAGGCGTCGCCGGCCACGCCGCCCAGCGGCTTGAGCGAAACGAACACGACGCGATAGCCGTCGGCGCGATGCAGGTGCACGTTGCGCCGCACGAAGCTCGCGAATCCGGAATCGGATTTCAGCATCGCATCGAAGCTGGTGTCGGCCGCTGCATCGCTTTCGTACGGATGCTCGTCGAAGTGCGATTTGATGATGTCGATGTCGCCGGGCTGCAGGCGCAGATCGCCGTCGCGAATCAGGGCCCACTCGGCCTCGACCATTTCGGTGAATTTGGCCGGACCGGTTTCCTTGACCAGCACCTTGATGCGCGCACGATGAATGTTGTCGCGGCGACCGAGGCGGTTGTAGATGCGCAGCACCGCTTCGAGGTACGACAGCAGATCGAGTTCCGGCAGGAAGTCGCGGATGCGGTGCGCGATCATCGGCATGCGGCCGAGGCCGCCGCCGACGTAGATCGCGTAACCGAGTTCGCCCTTGTCGTTGCGGATGATGTGGACGCCGATGTCATGCACCTTGGTCGCGGCGCGATCCGAGGTCGTGGCCGAGAACGCGATCTTGAACTTGCGCGGCAGCCAGTTGAATTCCGGATGGAAGGTCGCCCACTGACGCGTCAGTTCGCAGTACGGCCGCGGATCGACCAGCTCGTCGCGCGCGACGCCGGCGAGGTGATCGGAGGTGATGTTGCGTATGCAGTTGCCGGAGGTCTGGATCGCGTGCATCTGCACGCTGGCGAGATCGGCGAGGATGTCCGGCACGCGCTCCAGTTGCGGCCAGTTGTACTGGATATTCTGGCGCGTCGTGAAATGACCGAAACCCTTGTCGTATTCGCGCGCGATGTGGCCGAGCATGCGCAGCTGGCGGCTCGCAAGCAGCCCGTACGGGATCGACACGCGCAGCATCGGCGCGAAGCGCTGGATGTAAAGCCCGTTGCGCAGGCGCAGCGCGCGGAACTCGTCGTCCGGGATCTGGCCGGCAAGAAAGCGCTGCGTCTGATCGCGATATTGGGCGACACGTTCGTCGACGAGCTTCTGGTCGTAGGAATCGTACTTGTACATGGCAGTCACTGGCGCGGGGGCGTCATTATCCGGGTTTTCCCTCACGCAATGAAGCGTTTCGCCGGTTCTAAGCTCATGCCGAATGATTATTTTGCTTCCGGAAGCTCGCTGATCAAGGCTAGCGCCTGCTTCTGGCGTTGCTCAGGCTCGGCGATCGCCGCAATTCCGTCGACGATGTCCGGCGTCAGATGCGGGGCGAACAGGCGCAGGAATTCGTACATGTAGCCACGCAGGAACAGGCTGCGGCGAAAACCGATGTGGGTGACGCTGCCTTCGAACAGGTGATCGGCCGGCAGACGGACCAGATCATCGTCGGCATCGTGGTCATAAGCCATGCTGGCGACGATGCCGATACCCATCCCGAGCCGCACATAGGTCTTGATGACGTCGGCGTCGACGGCGGTCAGCACGACATTGGCTTTCAGGCCATGCGCGGCGAACGCCTGGTCGAGTTTGGAGCGGCCGGTGAAGCCGAAGGTGTAGGTGACGATGGGATAGGCGGCGATGTCCTCGAGCGACAGCGTCGATTTGACGGCGAGCGGATGATCCGGTCGCACCAGCACGGATCGGTTCCAGTGATAGCACGGCAGCATGACGAGGTTTTCGAAGTGATGCATGGCCTCGGTCGCGATCGCGAAATCGGTCTGGCCTTCCGCCGCCATGCGCGCGATCTGCGGCGGTGAGCCCTGATGCAGATGCAGGCTGACATTGGCATAACGCTGCCGGAATGCGTGAATCACCGGCGGCAGTGCATAACGCGCCTGCGTGTGCGTGGTCGCGATCGCGAGATCGCCACGGTCGGCGTCATGAAACTCTTCGGCGACACGCTTGATGTTCTCGACCTCGCCGAGCAGGCGCTGGGTGCAGTCGAGAATGCGCTGTCCGGCCGGCGTGATCTCGGACAGGTGCTTGCCGTTGCGCACGAAGATGTCGACGCCGAGTTCTTCCTCGAGCAGACGGATCTGCTTGCTGACCCCGGGCTGCGAGGTGAACAGGGCTTCGGCGGCGGCGGTGACATTGAGCCCGCGCTTGCTGATCTCGTGGATGTAATGCAGTTGGCGCAGCTTCATGGTCATTCCATATGCGCAGATAGAATAAAAGTATAGTGCGCTGCCCCTTCGTGCGGGCAGTTCCCGGCTACTCACCCAGACCCTGAACATGCAAGAGCTTGGCTTCATCGTGGCGGGACTCGTCGTCGGCACCGCGGTCGGCGCTACCGGCGTCGGCGGCGGATCACTGATGACGCCGATTCTCATCCTGTTCTGCGGCGTCAAACCTGCCATTGCCGTCGGCACCGACCTTCTTTACGCCAGCATCAGCAAGGCATTCGGCGTGACCCTGCACGGACGCAACGGCAGCGTCGACTGGCCGCTGGTCGCGTGGCTGTCGGCGGGCAGTCTGCCGGCGACGGTCGTGACCCTGCTGGTCCTGCGCCGGCTCGAGACCGGGCCCCATCTCGATCACCTGATCCAGATGGTCCTGTCGATCGCGATCATCGTGACCGCGACTTTCACTCTGCTGCAGGAGCCGATCGGCCGCCTGCTGGCGCGTCGCGGCTTGCATGTCGGCGACGATCTGCTCGATCGCATCCAGCGGCCGTTGACGGTACTGGCCGGCTTGCTGATCGGCACGCTGGTGACGATCTCGTCGGTCGGTGCCGGTGTGATCGGCATGATGATCCTGCTGCTGCTGTATCCGCGGCAGAAACCGCTGACCCTGGTCGGCTCCGATCTCGCGCACGCGGTGCTGATCACCGGCATCGCCGGTCTCGGCCACGCCGGGATCGGCTCCGTGGACTACCGCATGCTGATCCTGTTGCTGATCGGCGCCTTGCCCGGCATCTGGGCCGGGACCCGTCTCGGCTTTCGCCTGTCGCCGCGTCTGCTCAAGCGACTGGTGGCCGGCTTCCTGGTCTTCATCGGCGTGACGATGGCGGCCAAGGCCTGGGCGCTCGCGTCCTGAGCGATGTTCGTGCTGAACTGCGCGTCATGACGAGCGAGTGGCCTTACTTTCCGCTGTTCCTGCGCCTGCGTGATGAGCCGGTGTTGCTGGTCGGCGCCGGCGACGTGGCCGCGCGCAAGCTGCGCCTGCTGCGGCGCGCCGGTGCCCGCGTGCAAATCGTCGCGCGCGAGTTGAACGATGAAGTTCGTGCCGCGGTGGATGACAACGCCGCCACGCACCTTGCCGCGGAGTTCTCGTCCGATCTCGTCGACCGGCAGCGCCTGATCGTGGCGGCCACCGACGACGCCGTGCTCAACGCAAGGATCGCGGCCGCGGCGCATACCGCCAATATTCCCGTCAACGTCGTCGACGACGCCGAGCGCAGCAGTTTCATCGTGCCGGCCATCGTCGATCGCAGTCCGATGCTGGTCGCGATTTCCAGCGGCGCGGCGGCGCCGGTCCTGGCGCGCCGCGTGCGCGAGCGCATCGAGGCCATGTTGCCGGCCGCGTACGGGCGACTGGCGGCATTCATGCATCGTTTGCGCGAGCAGGTGAAAGCGCAAGCCGGCGTTTCGCCGCGGGCGATCTGGGAGCGCTTCATCGATGGCCCGGGCGCCGAAGCGGCATTGCGTGGCGACGACGCCGCGGCAGCACAGGCACTGGCCGGCTTGCTGGTGAACGGGCCGCAACGCGGCGAGGTCTATCTGGTCGGCGCCGGGCCCGGCGATCCGGATCTGCTGACATTTCGTGCGTTGCGCTTGATGCAGCAGTGCGATGTCGTGCTCTACGACCGTCTGGTGTCGCCGGCGATCATGGAACTGGTGCGGCGCGACGCCGAGCGGCTCTACGTCGGCAAGGCGCGCAGCGACCACGCGGTGCCGCAGGACGAGATCAATCAGGAGCTGGTCCGTCACGCGCAGGCGGGCAAGCGCGTCTTGCGTCTGAAAGGCGGAGACCCTTTCATTTTCGGCCGCGGCGGCGAAGAGATCGAAACCTTGATGGCCCACGGCGTGAGGTTCCAGGTCGTGCCGGGCGTCACCGCGGCGAGCGGTTGTGCCGCCTACGCCGGCATTCCGCTGACGCATCGCGACTATGCGCAGGCCTGCGTGTTCGTTACCGGTCATGCGCGCAAGGACGGCCAGCTGGAACTGCACTGGGACCAGCTCGCGCGACGCGGCCAGACCGTGGTGTTCTACATGGGCCTGCAGACGCTGCCGCAGATCTGCACGGCGCTGATCGAACACGGCCTGCCGCGCGATTGGCCGGCTGCCGTGATCGAGGACGGCACGTCGGTGCGACAGCGGGTGCTCGGCGCCACGCTCGACGATCTGCCGCAGCGCGTGATCGAGGCGAACATCAAGGGGCCGACCCTGCTGATCGTCGGCGAAGTCGTGAAGCTGCGCGACAAGCTGGCCTGGTTTGAAGGCGCGGCCGGCGGCTAGATCATCGCCGGTGGCTCTCAGGCACCGCGATTGGTGGTGCGCGCCGATACGTCGAGATCGCGGCTGCGCAGGCGTTTCTGGATCGCGCGCAGGATGCCGGCGGTATCGAGGCCGACCTGGGCAAGCAGTTCCTCGCGCGTGCCGTGCTCGACGAACTGGTCGGGCAGGCCAAGGTTGAGCACCGGGACCGTGTGATGCTGGGCGACCAGCACTTCGTTGACGCCGGAGCCGGCGCCGCCGAGGCGGGCATTGTCCTCGATCGTCACCAGCAGATCGTTTTCATTGGCCAGATCGAGAATCAGCTCGGCGTCCAGCGGCTTGACGAAACGCATGTCGGCGACCACGGCGTCGAGAATTTCGGCGGCTTCGATCGCCGGCTGCACCATCGCCCCGAATGCGAGGATCGCGACGCGCGGACGCCGCCGGCCATGCGCTTCGCGAACGATGCGACCACGCCCGACCGGCAGCGGTTTGGGATCGAGCTCGGCGGCCAGCCCGTTGCCGTTGCCGCGCGGATAGCGCACGGCGCTGGGCTGGTTCAGCGAGACGCCGGTGGCGAGCATGCGCCGGCATTCGTTTTCGTCGGATGGCGCCATCACCACCATGTTCGGAATGCAGCGCAGATACGAAAGATCGAAAGCGCCGTGATGCGTTGCGCCGTCGGCGCCGACCAGGCCGCCGCGATCGATCGCGAACACGACCGGCAGGTTCTGGATCGCGACGTCGTGGATGAGCTGGTCGTAACCGCGCTGCAGGAAGGTCGAGTAGATCGCGCAGACCGGCTTCAGGCCTTCGCAGGCAAGGCCGGCGGCGAGCGTGACGGCATGCTGTTCGGCAATGCCGACATCGAAATAGCGATCGGGGAAGCGCTTCGAGAATTCGACCAGGCCGGAACCTTCACGCATCGCCGGCGTGATGCCGACGATCAGCGGATCGTGTTCGGCGGCGCGACACAGCCAGTCACCGAACACCTGCGTGTAGCTTGGCGCGCCACCGCCTTTCTTGGCGGGAAACGCGCCGGTGACCGGGTCGAACTGGGTGATGCCGTGATACTTGATCGGATCGGCCTCGGCCGGCTCGAAGCCCTTGCCCTTGGTCGTCACCACATGCAACAGCTGCGGCCCCTTGCTGTCCTTCAGGCGGTCGAATTCCGCCATCAGCACCGGCAGATCGTGGCCGTCGATCGGGCCGGAATAACGGAAGCCGAAGGTTTCGAACATCGCCCCCGGGTGATCGAGGTGCGCCTCGTTGTGTTCGGCCTGCGGCGCGCGCGCGGCGTGCGGCGTATTCAGCCCGAGCTTCTGCATCAGGCGCGCGGAATGGTCGCGCAATGCGCCGACGTTTTCCGAGATCGACATGTCGTTGTCGTTGTAGATGACGAGCATGTCGAGGCCGAGGTGGCCGGCGTGATTGAGCGCTTCGAACGCCATGCCGGCCGTCATGCCGCCATCGCCGATGACGGCGACGACGCGTCGCGGCTCGCCCTTGACGCGCGCACCGGCCGCCATGCCGGCGGCGGCGGAGATCGATGTCGACGAATGCCCGACGCCGAAGCTGTCGTATTCGCTTTCCGCCCGCAGGCAGAACGGCGCCAGACCCCCGAGCCGACGGATCGTCTCCAGCTGCGCACGACGGCCGGTGAGAATCTTGTGCGGATAGGCCTGATGACCGACGTCCCAGACGATGCGGTCGCGCGGCGTCTCGAAGCAGTGGTGCAACGCCAGTGACAGCTCGACGGTGCCGAGATTCGCGGCGAAGTGGCCGCCGATGCGGCCCAGGGTTTCGATCAGATAGCGGCGCATTTCGACGGCGAGACCCGGCAATTCGCCGACAGGCAGCTTGCGCAGGTCATCCGGCGTCTGGATCCGCCCGAGCAGGGCGTAACCGGGGATATCGGTCATGAAATGTCCGGTGCCATCGGCACCAAGGGAATGATTAAACCGGGATTATCGGCGAAATGCCGCGCCCCGAACCAGTGCATGGCGGCACTGTGGCTCAGTGGTCGCGACCTTCGATATGGCGCGTCAGCCACAACAGCGGCTCTGCAGCGTCATTGAACGGGCCGAGCACATCCCGTGCCGAAGCGAACAGTTCGGCGGCCCGCAGCTTGGCGGCCGGCAGGCCCATCACCGACGGGTACGTGGATTTCAGATGCGCCTCGTCCTTGCCGGCGGTCTTGCCGAGCGCTGCCGAACTGGATTCGATGTCGAGCACGTCGTCCTGGATCTGGAAGGCCAGGCCGATGGTCTTGCCGTAGTGATCGAGCGCCTCGGCCTGCTCGGCCGGCAGATCGGGCGCCGCGAGGCAGGCCAGCTGCAGGCAGGCGCGGATCATCGCGCCGGTCTTGTGAATGTGCAGGGCTTCGAGTTCGGCCAGTGTCAGCTGCTGGCCCTCGGCCGCGAGATCGACGGCCTGGCCGCCGACCATGCCGCGCGAGCCTGCCGCCTGGGCGAGGCGTTCGACCATCTGCAAACGCCGACTCGCGTCGAGGCCCGAGTCGTGATCGGCGGCCAGGACGTGAAACGCCAGCGCCTGCAGTGCGTCGCCGACCAGAATCGCGGTCGCTTCGTCGAAGGCCCTGTGCGTGGTCGGCCGCCCGCGGCGCAGATCGTCGTCGTCCATCGCCGGCAGATCGTCGTGCACCAGCGAATAGACGTGAATCATCTCGACCGCGCAGGCCGCCGCGTCGAGCCGCCGCGCCGGCAGACCGAGCACCTCGCCGGCGGCATAGACCAGCAGCGGGCGCAGGTGCTTGCCGCCGTCGCAGGCATAGCGCAGCGCTTCGTGGAGGCGGGCGGGGTAGGTGGTCGCCGACGGCAGCCAGCGCTCGAAACTCGCGCGCAGGCGTTGCTGGTAGGTGTCGACCCGCTCGGCAAATGGCGGCATCACGCCGCGTCGTCCTCGTCGTCCGTCGCCAGCAGTTCGTGGACCTTCAGCTCGGCGCCTTCGAGCGAGCCGCGGCACTGACGCGCGAGCGCAACACCGCGCTCGAACAGCCGCAGCGACTCGTCGAGCCGCAGCTCGCCGCGTTCGAGCGACTGGACGATGGTTTCAAGCTCCTTCATCGCGTCTTCGAACTGGCCGACCGCATCTGCGGCCGAGGGCGTGCTCGGATCGGGCTTGGCAACCGGGTTTTTCGGGGACATGGCGGGTCGTCGGCTGGGGCGCGTAGTGTAATCGCCGGCGCGTGCATCCAAAACGGGTGGTCGCCGCATCCAAGTCCATGAGCCGATCGTCAATCCGATCGTCACGGGACGTTTCAAGGAGCCACTGCCATGCTGAACCTGCTTTCCACCGCCGCCGCCAGCTTTCAGGTCGACGGCCTCGATTCGCTCGATGCGCATCATCTGGACATCACCGGTCTGACCACCATCATCATGGCGTTCGCACTGCCGGCGGTGATCGTCATCACCGTGATGATCTTCCGCCTGCGCCGTCAGCGTCTGCAGAACGAGATCATTGCCAAGCTCGCCGCCGCGGGACAGCCGATCCCGCCGGAGTTGTTCCAGGCCATGTCGTGCCGGCGCTCGAACCTCAATCGCGGCCTCGTCATGCTGTCGGTCGGTGTGGCGCTGACCCTGGCCTTCTACCTGACCGGCAATCACGCCTGGCCCTATGCGCTGATTCCGATATTCGTCGGCGTCGCGCGGTTGGTGGCCTGGGCGATCGAAGACCGCAGGCAGCCGCAGGACCGCTAGCCGGACACGCACTTGTCGAGTTCCGCCGATCCTGCCGACGCTGTGCTGATCGCCCGTGTGCTCGCGGGTGACGATCGCCAGGCATTTGCCGCGCTCGTGCGCCGCCACCAGTCGCCGGTGCGCAATCTGCTGCGCCGATTGACCGCCGGCCAGCACGCCCTTGCCGACGACCTCGCGCAGGAAACCTTCCTGCAGGCCTGGCGCAAGCTCGGCCAGTTTCGGGCGGATGCGCAATTCTCGACATGGCTGCACCGCATCGCCACCAACGCGTATCTGCAGTATCTGCGCGCACGCCGCATCGAGTTGTCGCTCGATGAAATCCCCGCGATCGCGGCCGATGCGGTCGATGACGAAGTGCCGGATGCCGATCTGCAGCTCGATATGGCACGCGCGTTCGCCGTGCTCTCGCCGGCGGAAAGAGCGGCGCTGTTGCAGTGCTACCATCTCGACATGAGTCACGAAGAAGCCGCCGCCGCGCTGCGCTGCCCGATCGGCACGCTGAAGTCGCACATCGCGCGCGGCAAGCAGAAACTCAAGGCCTGTCTGCAGGCCTGGGAGCTTGCACCATGAACCGCCGCATCGAATCCGATCTTCACGACGACGCTGCCGATGCGGTATGGCTGCAGAGCCTGCTGCACGACGATGCCGAACGGATGCCGTATCTCGACGACGCGGGTTTCAGCGCCCGTGTCCTGCAAGCACTGCCGCCGCCTCGGCGTCGCTGGCTGGAGGGCCTGAGCGGGCTGGTCATTGTCGCCGCGCTCGGCTCCGGTCTGTTGTATCTCGTCGGGCTGCTGCAGACGCCACTGGCCGGTATGGCCGATCGCACGGTCGAGCACTTTTCGCTGGTTCTGGCGCAACCGACGCCGGGGTCGCTGTTGAGCCTGCTGGCGCCGCTGCTGGCCCTGTATCTGGCGGGTGCGACCCTGCTCGAGGATTGATCCGCGGTGGCCGATTCAAAGGCACGCGCCTGCGTGCCTGAATCCGGCGCTGTCGGCAATCTTGCCGACAGGCGATGCATTGGCTACCTTCGCGCGTCCGCAGAGCGACCCCGACGATGGCAGCAAACTCAAACAATAGTTCCTACAGCGCTGAAGCAATTGAAGTTCTTCAGGGCCTCGACCCGGTGCGCAAGCGCCCGGGCATGTATACCGACACTACCCGGCCGAATCATCTCGCGCAGGAAGTGATCGACAACGCGGTCGACGAGGCGCTCGCCGGTCACTGCAAGAACATTCTGGTCACGGTTCACGAAGACGGTTCGCTCGAAGTCGGCGACGACGGTCGCGGCATGCCGGTCGACATTCATCCGGTGCACAAGGTCACCGGCGTCGAGCTGATCCTGACCAAGCTGCACTCCGGCGCCAAGTTCTCGAACAAGCAGTATCAGTTCTCGGGCGGCCTGCACGGCGTCGGCGTCTCTGTCGTCAACGCGCTGTCGAGCAAGCTCGAAGTCCGCGTATTCCGCGACGGCACCGAACATCTGATCGAGTTCCAGAATGGCGAGGTCACGCAGCCGCTGAAGCCGGTCGGCCCGGTGGCGAAGAACAAGCGCGGCACGACCGTGCGCTTCTGGGCGGATCCCAGGTATTTCGACTCGCCGAAGTTCTCGATGCCGCGCCTCAAGCAGGTGCTGCGTGCCAAGGCCGTGCTGTGCCCGAACCTGCGCGTGACCTTGCTCGACAAGGCTCATGGTGAGGAGATCGTGTGGCAGTACGAAAACGGCCTGACGGATTATCTGAAGGATGCGCTGCAGGGCGCCGAAACCTTGCCGGCCGAACCCTTCGTCGGCCAGTTCCGGGCGACGCGCGAGGAAGCCGAGTGGGCGCTGGTCTGGCTCAATGCCGACGGCGGCCGCCTGGAGCCGGTCGCCGAGAGCTACGTCAACCTGATTCCCACCGCGCAGGGCGGCACGCACGTCAATGGCTTGCGCACCGGCCTGACCGAAGCGATTCGCGAATTCTGCGAATTCCGCAATCTGCTGCCACGCGGCATGAAGCTGACGCCGGAAGATGTCTGGAATGGCTGCGCCTACGTGCTCAGCGTCAAGATGCAGGATCCGCAGTTCGCCGGCCAGACCAAGGAGCGCCTGTCGTCGCGCGAGACAGCCGCGTTCGTGCAGGGTGTCGTGCACGACTCGTTCAGCCTGTGGCTGAACCAGCACACCGAGGCCGGCGAGCAGATCGCACAGCTGGTGATCGCCAATGCCAATGCGCGGCTCAAGCTCGCCAAGCAGGTGGTCCGCAAGAAAGTGACCAGTGGCCCGGCGCTGCCCGGCAAGCTCGCCGATTGCGTGTCCAGCGATGCCAAGCTCACCGAATTGTTTCTGGTCGAAGGCGATTCGGCCGGCGGCTCGGCCAAGCAGGCGCGCGATCGCGAATACCAGGCGGTGATGCCGCTGCGCGGCAAGATCCTCAACAGCTGGGAAGTCGACGCCAACGAGGCGCTCGGCTCGCAGGAAATCCACGACATCTCGGTGGCGATCGGCGTCGATCCGGGCAGTGCCGAGATCGCCAGCCTGCGCTACGGCAAGGTTTGCGTACTGGCCGACGCCGATTCCGACGGCCTGCATATCGCGACGCTGCTGTGCGCGTTGTTCCTCAAGCATTTCCGACCTTTGGTGGCCGCCGGCAACATCTTCATCGCGATGCCGCCGCTGTTCCGCATCGACGCCGGCAAGCAGGTGTTCTACGCACTCGACGAAGCCGAGAAGAACGGCATCCTCGATCGCCTGATCGCCGAAGGCAGCCGCGCCAAGCCGCAGGTCACGCGCTTCAAGGGTCTGGGCGAGATGAATCCGCTGCAGCTGCGCGAAACGACGATGGCGCGCGACACGCGGCGCCTCGTGCAGCTGACGCTCGACGACGACATTCCCGATCAGATCAACGCCGCCGATCTGCTGATGGACATGCTGCTCGCGAAGAAGCGTTCCGGCGATCGCAAGGAATGGCTGGAGCGCGAGGGCAATCGCGCCGAGGTTTGAAAGCTCATGAATTTTCCTGCTGCGCTCGACATCTCGCGTTCTGGCGGTGCTCGTTCGGGCTTGCCGAAGCGTTGCTTGGCCCGAACCAGCCCTCACCCTCACGTACTTCAGTACGCTGCGGTTGCTGTGCTCGGGCAAAACGCGACCTGCCGTCGCTCGCGACGAAAACTTCACGAGCTTCAGGCAATGGATGATGGGGCACGATAAGGCGCAGGCTCTCGATCTGAGGGAGGCCCTCAAGCGCTGGTTCGGCTTCGATCACTTCCGGCCGGGTCAGGAGGCCGTCGTGCGCGACGCGCTGGCAGGTCGGGATCTGCTGGCGATCATGCCGACCGGTGGTGGCAAGTCCTTGTGCTTCCAGTTGCCGGCCCTGCTCAAGCCCGGCCTGATGATCGTCGTCTCGCCGCTGATCGCGCTGATGCAGGATCAGGTGCGCCTGCTCGGCGAGATGGGCATTGCCGCGACATTCCTGAACTCGTCATTGAGTGCGGCCGAAGCGTCGGCGCGCAGCGCGGCATTGCTGCGCGGCGAGTACCGCCTGCTGTACCTGGCGCCCGAGCGGCTGCTGCTGCCGGAGTTTCGCGACGGCCTGCTGGCACGTCTGGCGCAAGACCCGGGCATTTCCGCGATCACGGTTGACGAAGCGCACTGCGTGTCCGAATGGGGGCATGATTTTCGCCCCGAGTATCGCCAGCTCGGCAGCCTGCGCGAACAGTTTGCCGACGTGCCGGCCCGGATACCTTTCTGGGCGTTTACGGCGACCGCAACGGCGCGCGTGCGCGGCGACATCGTCGCGCAGCTGCGGCTGCAGGATGCGTCTGTCCACATTGCCAGTTTCAATCGCCCGAACCTGTATTACGCGGTACGGCCGAAGACCCAGCAGACCTACGCGCAGTTGCTGGCGCTGGCGCGCGAAGGCGGGGCCGGGATCGTCTACTGCCTGTCGCGCAAACGCGTCGACGAGATTGCCGCGAAGCTGGCCGCCGACGATGTTCGCGTCGCGCCCTATCACGCCGGCCTCGACGCCGATACACGGCGCGACAATCAGGAGCGCTTCATACGCGATGATGCGCAGGTGATCGTCGCCACCGTCGCATTCGGCATGGGCATCAACAAGCCGGATGTGCGCTGGGTCGCGCACTACGATCTGCCGCGCACCATGGAAGGCTATTACCAGGAAGCCGGCCGCGCCGGCCGTGACGGCGAGGCCTCGCGCTGTATCCTGTTCTTCGGGCTCGGCGACATTCGCACGGCGGAATTCCTGATCGGCCAGAAGACCCATCCGGAAACGAATCTGCCGCTGGAGCAGGAGCAGCGGCTGGCGCGCCAGCAGTTGCGCCAGGTCGTCGACTACGCCGAGTCCGGCGAATGTCGTCGCGCGATCCAGTTGCGCTATTTCGGCGAAGTCTTCGAGGACAACTGCGGCGCCTGCGACAACTGCCTGGAAACGAAGGTCACCGAGGACTGGACGCTGGAGGCGCAGCAGCTCCTGTCCTGCGTCGCGCGACTCGCGCAGCGCGGCGAGCGTTTCGGTAGCGCCCATGTCATCGATATCCTGCGCGGCTCCGAAGCCCAGAAACTGATCGACCGCGGCCATCAGCAATTGTCGACCTACGGCATCGGCAAGGCACGTTCGCTCGACGAATGGAGGACGCTGGTGCGCACACTGTTGCATCAGGGCCTGCTCGACGAAACCAGCGACGGTTATCCGGTACTCAAGCTCGCGGCTGCCAGTCGCGAGGTACTCAAGGGTGAACGGAGCGTGCTGGTCGTGCCGCCGCCGAAGCGCGAGACCGCGGCGATGCGCAAGGCGAAGAAGCGTGCCGAGCGCGCCGGCCTGCGGCCCGGAGACCAATCGCTGTTCGGCCAGCTGCGAACGCTGCGCAAACAGCTCGCCGACGCGCAGAATGTGCCGCCTTATGTGGTGTTCAACGACGCCAGTCTGCGCGAGATGGCCGAACGCCAGCCGCGCACTCTCGATGCTTTCGCCGAGATCACCGGCGTCGGCGTGCGCAAGCTCGAACAATACGGTCAGGCGTTCGTCGCGGCGATCCGCACTTACGCCGATGCCGAGAACGCCGAATATCTGAATTCATGACCGGGCGCAGGCCCGGACGAACATTGGCAGGAAATCCATGACCGACACACCGACGCAAAACGGCCCGACCGAAAATCTCGACAGCGAGCGCGTGCCACTGCGCGTGTTCGCCGAGAAGGCCTATCTCGACTACTCGATGTATGTCGTGCTCGACCGCGCGCTGCCGCATGTCGCCGACGGCCTCAAGCCGGTGCAGCGACGCATCATCTACGCGATGTCGGAACTCGGCATCAATGCCGCGTCCAAGCCGCGCAAGTCGGCGCTGACGGTCGGCGACGTGATCGGCAAATACCATCCGCATGGCGACAGCGCCTGCTACGAGGCGATGGTGACGATGGCACAGCCGTTTTCGTATCGCTATCCGCTGGTCGACGGTCAGGGCAACTGGGGTTCGCAGGACGATCCGAAGTCCTTCGCCGCCTATCGCTATACCGAGTCGCGGCTGACGCCGTATGCGCAGACCTTGCTCGCCGAAGTGGGTCTGGGCACGGTCGACTGGCTGCCGACCTTCGACGGTTCGCGCGACGAGCCGCGCCTGCTGCCAGCCCGTCTGCCGAACATCCTCGTCAACGGCACCACCGGCATCGCGGTCGGCATGGCAACCGACGTGCCGCCTCACAATCTGCGCGAGCTGGTCGCGGCCTGTCTGCATCTGCTCAAGCACCCGAATGCACACATCGAAAAGCTTTGCGAGTTCGTGCCCGCGCCGGACTATCCGACCGGCTGCGAGATCGTGTCCGAGCCGCACGATCTGCTGAAGATCTACCAGACCGGCTATGGCCAGGTTCGCGCGCGCGCGCGCTGGGAACGGGACGAGGATGGCAACATCATCGTCACGCATCTTGCGCATCAGGTATCGCCGGCGAAAATCCTCGAGCAGATCGCCGAGCAGATGCGCGCAAAGAAGCTGCCGCTGGTCGAGGATCTGCGCGACGAATCCGACCACGAGAACCCGACGCGGCTGGTGATCGTGCCGCGCTCGAATCGCGTCGATGCCGACGCGCTGATGGCACATCTGTTCGCGACCACCGATCTCGAGCGCAGCTACCGCGTCAATCTCAACATGATCGGCCTCGATGGCCGGCCGCGCGTGAAGAATCTCAAGGAGATTCTCGGCGAATGGCTGGACTATCGCTTTGCGACGGTCACCAGGCGCGTCAATCATCGGCTCGCCAAGGTCAACGAGCGCCTGCATATCCTCGAAGGTCTGTTGATCGCCTACCTCAACATCGACGAGGTGATTCGCATCATCCGCTTCGAAGATGATCCCAAGGCCAAGCTGATCAGCACCTTCGCGTTGTCCGATGCGCAGGCCGAATGGATCCTCGACCTCAAACTGCGGCACTTGCAGAAGCTCGAGGAAATGAAGATCAGGGGCGAGCAGGAAGAGCTCGCGGCCGAAGCCGCGCGGCTGGATGAGCTGCTCGGCGACGACGACAAGATGAAGAAACTGATCGGCGAGGAACTCAAGGAAGACGCGAAGAAGTACGGCGACGAGCGTCGCTGCGCGATCAATGCCCGACCACCGGCAGCAGCCATGGAGGCCACCGAAATCCTGCCGGCGGAACCGGTCACCGTGGTGCTCTCGAAGGCGGGCTGGATTCGCGCCGGCAAGGGCCACGAACTCGACCCGACCGCGCTGAGCTACAAGTCGGGCGACGAATTCGGTTTTGCGGTGCAGGGCAAGACCAACCAGCTCCTGGTGCTGCTCGATCACAAGGGGCGTTGTTACACCCTCAATCCGCGCGAGCTGCCGTCGGCGCGCTCGCAGGGCGAGCCGGTCACGACGCGCCTCGACATCCAGGATGGCGGCCGCATCACCGGCGTGATGATGGGCGAGCCCAGCGAACGTCTGGTGCTCGGCAGCGACGAGGGCTACGGCTTCGTCGCCCGGCTCGGCGACCTGGAATCGCGTCAGAAGGCCGGCAAGGCCGTGATCAATGTCGGGGCGACGGCAAACGTGCTGGTGCCGGCGCGCGTCGGCGATGTCGGCAATGATCGCTACGCACTGATCACCGCCGAAGGTCGCCTGCTCGTGTTCCCGCTCGCCGAGCTGCCGGAGCTGGCGAAAGGCAAGGGCAACAAGCTGGTGGCCTTGAAAGGCGAGGACCGGATTCTGGCGTCCTGCGTACTGCCGGCTGACGCCAGCCTGACGCTGGTCTGCGGCAAGCGCACGCTGACGCTGAAGGCGGCCGACCTGGCGCACTACGTCGGCTCGCGTGCCAGCCGCGGCAGCCATCTGCCGCGCGGGTTCCAGCGCGTCGACAGCGTTTATCCGGAAGGAAAATGACTTCGGTACGGCCTTGAAAGAACCAGGGCCGTCCCCAGCTGTCTGAGCTGAGTCCCGACCGAAAAGGCAAATCGTACGTCCATGAAACGCGTCCTGCTGTTTCTCGCAACCAACCTTGCGATCGTTCTGATCCTCAGCGTTGTCACCTCGCTGCTCGGCGTCAACCACTGGCTGATGGCCAATGGCCTGAACTACTCCGCGTTGCTGGTGTTCTGTTTCGTGTTCGGCATGGGCGGTGCCTTCATTTCGCTGGCCTTGTCCAAGCCGATCGCCAAGTGGACGACCGGCGCCAGGGTGCTCAAGGAACCGCGCAGCTCTTCGGAAATGTGGCTGCTGCAGACCGTCGAACGACAGGCGCGCGCGGCCGGCGTTGGCATGCCGGAGGTCGCGATCTTCGATGCGCCGGAACCCAATGCGTTTGCCACCGGCATGAGCCGCAACAATTCGCTGGTGGCCGTGTCGACCGGCTTGCTGCACAGCATGAGTCAGGACGAGGTCGAAGCCGTGCTCGGCCACGAGATGAGTCACATCGCCAACGGCGACATGGTGACCCTGACGCTGATCCAGGGCGTGCTCAATACCTTCGTGATGTTCCTCGCGCGCGTGATCGGCTATGCCATCGACCAGGCCGTGTTTCGTCGCGGTGCCGACGATCGTGGCCCGGGCATCGGCTACTTCTTCACGGTGATGATCCTGCAACTCGTGTTCGGCATTCTCGCCAGCATGATCGTCGCCTGGTTCTCGCGCCGGCGTGAGTTCCGCGCCGACGCCGGTGGTGCGCATCTGGCCGGCAAGCGCAAGATGATTGCCGCCCTGCAGCGCCTGCAGGCCGCGCACGGTGAATCGTCGCTGCCGCAGAACATGACGGCGATGGGCATTACCGGCGGTCAGCTCGCCAGGCTGTTTGCTTCGCATCCGCCGCTGGAGGTCCGCATCGCGGCGCTGCAGCAGGCACAGACGGCCTGAGCGATCGACCGGGCGATTGACGATGTTGGAAAGGGCGGCCCACGGGCCGCCTTTTTCGTTCAGCCGCGGGCGAGGCTCATTCGGCCGGCTGCCCGCTGAGGACGATCAGTGCCCCCAGACTGCCCAGTGCGCAGAAGCCGACGCTGCGCCAGCGTTCGCCCGTGGTCCCGGCATTCCAGGCCAGGCGGGCGGCCAGCCCCGATTGCAGGGCGTAGTAGAGCGCGAACGCGCGTGACGCCCAGGCGATGATGCCGAAAACATCGACGGCCCAGGTCAGGGCGATGCCGGCGGCCGCGATCAGCACATAGACCATGCGGTCCTGCAGGCGTCGACCGCTGATCTCTTCGGCGAGGCCGCCACAACCGAGCGCGTCGGCGACGGCGGCACTGAACTGGGCGGCCAGCGCGGCGGCGACCAGCAGCGAAGGCAGCCAGTTCGACACCACAGCGCTCATGTCGATGACCGCCGTTTCCGAGTGGCCGAGATTGGCGGCCGGAATGCTCGCCGCGGCGAAACCCACATAGGCGACGTAGATCAGTGTCGAAATCCACTGTGCGTAGCGCATCGTGCGGATGCGCGTCGGCGCATCGTAGGCGGCGCCGAGGTAGCGGGACGTCTCGAAGCCCTGGACGGTGATGATCAGCCCGAAGGCGAGTGCCAGTTGCGACCAGCGATCGAAATGCGCGGCGTCGCTGACCAGGCCGGTTTTCGGTACGGTCTGGCCGGCGTGCAGTGCCAGACCGCAGAGCAGGCCGCCGATCACGATCAGTTTGAAGCTGACCGCGATCGTTTCCAGGTGTTCGAGCCGGCGCAGGCCGCCGCGCCAGCCGACCGCGCCGATCGTGATCAGCACCGCGGTACTGACGACGCGGCCGCTCGCTTCGCCGGGCCATGGTGTCAGGGCCATCGCGAACGCACCGAACAGTTTCAGGTAGTAGCAGACCGAGATGACATAGGCGAAGCACAGCGCCCAGCTCGACAGCGACTCGAAGCCGCGCACGATGCGCGGCGGGCAAGGCTGCGATTCGAAGTGCGCGATGTTGTAGCGCATGACGGCGCCGAAGCCGTAGGCGACGATGCACAGCGCCAGCATCACCAGCGGCGCCGCCCGCCCGAACTCGCGCATCAGGATCGGTGCAAGGACCAGAAAGCCGCTGCCGATGATCGACGCCAGGGGCGTCAGACAGGCGCGCCACCAAGGCGCGTCGCGCAGTCGTCGACGCAGGACCACGGTTGCGGTGGCGACCATGCCGGCCGCAACGACCAGGTTGGCAAGCTGGCTCATCGAGCGCCCGCCGGATGTTTCACGACGGCGAAGCGGCGAGTCGCTTGCGGCTTCACGCGCCGCCGCCCTGTTCTCAGCGCGTGCCGACTTCCGCCGACAGCAGCACGACCTCGGGCTCCTGCACGTGGTAGCCCTGGATGAAGTTGACGCCCATCTGCCAGAGGCGCGCCATGACGTTGGCGTCTTCGATGTGGCTGACGATCACCTTGATGTTGCGTTGCTTGGCCACTTCCATCAGCGACGACATGTGCTTCTGGGTTTCCTTGATCGCGAAGTCCTTGGCGAACGACTGATGGAATTTCACGAATTGCGCAGGAATGTGCTCGATCATCTGCGCCGAGTTCGAGCCGATGCCGAAGTGCTCGATCGCCACCTGTGCGCCGAGATCGACCAGGCTCTTGGTCAGCAGCTTGGCCTTGCGAATATGATTCTGCAGGATGCGCTCCTGCGCTTCGAAGACGATCTCGCCCGGGCGCAGCGGCCGTGCCTTGAGCTGTTCCTGCAGCCAGGCGACGAAATTCTCGCTGTCCTTGAGAGTGTCTTCCGAGAGTTTGACGAACAGGCTCGAGGCCTGCTGCGCGCCGTCGCGCTTGGCCTGCATCTTCAAGGCGCGCGCCGTGACCCAGCGATCGATCGCGCACATCAGACCGGCCTTTTCCGCGGCGCGCAGGAATTCGGATGCGTGCTGTTCGTGGCCTTCCTCGTCGATCATGCGCAGCAGCACGTCGAAGTGCTGCCGTGAATCGCCTTCGAGGCTGGCAATCGACTGGTAGGCGAGCTTCAGTCGGTTGTCGTCGATGGCCTTGCGGACCATCTCCGCGCGCCGCTGGTCTTCGCGTTCCTGCAGCGAGGTTTCGGCGGTCGCGCCCAGATTGGCGAACTGCTTGCCGCCCTTGGCCGACAGCTGGCGTGCGGTGCTGCTGAGCTCGGCGACAATTGCGCTCGTCTGTTCGCTGCCGCTGAATGGATAGGCCGTGACGGTCAGGCTCAGCTGTGCCTCATGGCCGGCGGTACTGAAGATCTGCTTGCGCGCCTCGTCAACGATGGCCTCGCCCCAGCTCTGCACGCTGCCGCCGTCCTTGAACGTCGCCAGCACCGCCAGTTCGTGCGTCGAAAAACGGAAGATCTGGTCGCCGGGCTGGAGTCGTTCCTGCGCCCACTTCAACAATTCCAGGACAGCCTGTTCGGCATCGTGCAGGCCGAGCCGTTCCTCGAGTGCGGCATAGGCATCGACCGCCAGCAGCAAGGCGGTGCGCTGCTGCTTCTGCTGGCTGGCGCCGGCAATTGCCGCGCCCAGGCTTTCGAAGAACTGCAGCCGGCCGCTGGGTGCCGCGGAACCGCTGGCAGGCGCCGCCTGCGCGGCCTCGGCGCGGATCAGCATTTCAATCAGCTGTTCGCCTTCGACTTCGGTGACCGTCAGGCGTGCACTGATCGCGACCGGCCGTCCGTCCTGATGTACCAGACAGCAGTCGAGGGCACGCTTGTCGGTCTTGCCGCGCAGCAGCAGCTTGAGCTGCTCCTTGACCTTGGGCACGAAGTCGGACCCGACCAGATCCATCAGCGGCACGCCGACCAGCGGACCGGCATCCTCGTAACCGAGCAGATGCGCGAACGCAGGGTTGGCGTCGGACAGGATGCCTTCCTGGATGTGCGCGACGGCATCATTGGTGCCGCTGATCAGTTCCTGGTGCCGCGATTCGAAGATCTCGAGACGCTTCTGCGTGGCACGCAACTCGCGCAGATGCTGGTGCACGGAGAACTCGCGCAGGGCGACCAGCTCCAGATGGCGCATGTGTCGCAGGTCGTCGTAGGAGACATGATCGCGTGCGCCGCCGGCCATCGCGGACACGGTGTCTTCCGGCACGAAGCGGGGGCTCAGGAGGACGACGGGCAGATCCTTGGCGAGCCGCTTGCACAGATCGATGACGTCGCGCAGCGGTGCGGCCGGCAGATTGTCGGCGCACAGGACCAGGTCAGGTGCGCCGCGGCGCAGGGCTTCCTCGACATCCTCGATGTCGTTCACCCACGCCGTGCGGACCGGATGGCCGGCGTTGCGCAGATAGCTTTCAATGCGTTTGGTGATGCTTTCCGAGTCGGCGACAACCAGCACCACATGACCGGCCGCCTGATTGGCGGCGGGGGTGATCAAGGTGGCTTCGTTCGGCATTTGCGAGGCTACGGCAACAGATGCCATCAGGATGCTCCGTTCATCTGCCGGAAACCTTGTTCATGGAACAGACGTGGCCGCATCGGCGACCGGCGGCGGCAAACCCGGCGTCATGATATTGCGATGGCAGTTCCGGCACAGGTCCTCCATTGTCGTCTGTCGTTGCGCCTGGTGTCCGCCGGTTCATGACGACGGCGCGGACCGTTCCCACGCGATCCAGGTCTTGGCCGGTGCCCCGGCAACCTCCCGGACCAGCTTCGGCAGCAGGTAGCCGGGCAGACGCGACGATAGCACGCGCATCAGGGCTTGCGCCTCGTCCTCCGGCAGGTCGAAATGCGCGGCGCCCTGCACACGATCCAGCAGATGCAGGTAGTAGGGCAGGATGCCGCAGGCAAACAGCCGTTCCGACAGCCTGGCCAGCGTCTGCGCGTCATCGTTGATGCCGCGCAGCAGGACCGACTGGTTGAGCAGCATGATGCCACGCTGGCGCAGCGGCAGCAGGGCGGTGCGGACCTGTTCGTCCAGCTCGGCGGCGTGATTGGCATGCAGCACGAATACGGTTTGCAGGCGCGTGCGGTCGAGCCAGGCCAGCAGGCGTTCGTCGATCCGTTCCGGCAGCACGATCGGCTGGCGCGTGTGGAGGCGCAGCCGTTTCAGATGGGGGATGGCGTCGAGCGCGGCCACCAGTTCCGCCAGCTTGTCATCGGACAATGACAAGGGGTCGCCACCGGACAGGATCACTTCCTCGATGCTGGCGTCGCCGGCAATGTCGGACAGTGCCGGCGACCAGCGATCGCGCGCGGCGAGCTGCTCCGAATACGGGAAGTGGCGCCGGAAACAGTAGCGGCAGTGAACCGCGCAGGCCCCGGTTGCGACCAGCAGGACACGACCCTGGTATTTGTGGATCAGCCCCGCTTCTCGGACGCGCTGCAGATCGCCGACTGCATCGACGACATAACCTGGCGTCGCCGCGCGCTCCTGCGCCGACGGCCAGACCTGCAGGAACAGCGGATCGTGCGCGTCGCCCTTGCGCATGCGGGCGGCAAAACCGCGCGGGACCCGCAGCGGAAAATCGCGCAACGACCCGGCGTCCAGGCCGGCGGTGGTCGGATCGAGTTCGAGATAGGCGAGCAGATCCAGCGGCCGGCTGAAGGCCTTGCGCAGCTCGTGCTGCCAGAGTGGGGCTCTCTGGCCGTTTTGGGGTTGGGGCGGTATCATTCGCGGCCAATTTTCGCCGCTGCTTCAAGGCGCGGCAACTGGAATCTTCAGTCCAGTCATCCATTTGAACCGACCTTCTGCGAGACCGTTATGGCGTCTGTCAGCACCAATGAAATGAAATCCGGGACCAAGGTCCTGATCGACGGCGAGCCGTATTCCGTGATCGAGAACGAGTATCGCAAGCCGGGCAAAGGGCAGGCGACCAACTCGATCAAGATCCGCAACCTCAAGACCGGCCGCGTGCTGGAAAAGACCCTGCGTTCGGGCGACAGCTGGGAAGCGGCCGACGTGGAAGACACCGATATGCAGTACCTGTACAACGACGGCCAGTTCTGGACCCTGATGGATCCGAGCAGCTACGAACAGATCCAGGCCGGCGAAGCGGCGATGGCCGATGCCGCGCAGTGGCTCAAGGGCGAGGAGACCGTTCGCGTCACGCTCTGGAACGGCGTGCCGCTGAGCGTCGCGGCGCCGAATACGGTCGAGCTGACGATCACCGAGACCGATCCCGGACTGCGCGGCGACACCGCGACCGGCGGCACCAAGCCGGCCAAGCTCGAAACCGGCGCCGTGGTCAAGGTGCCGCTGTTCGTCACCGAAGGCGAGAAGATCAAGGTGGATACCCGTACCGGCGAGTATCTGAACCGCGCCGGCAAGTAGTCGATATCGATCGCCCGCGTTCCGACGCGGGTCCGGACAAAGGCCGCCTCGTGCGGCCTTTGTTATTTTCACGACATGAACGCATCGATGAACTGGAAGCCGACCGCAAGCTTCGATACTTTGCGCGCGCGCGCTGCGCTGCTGGCAAGGATTCGCCAATTCTTCGCCGAACGCGAGGTGCTGGAGGTAACGACGCCGGTACTGTCGCGCCACGCGACGGTCGATCGGCATATCGACAGCTTCGCGACCGTCGACGGTCGCTGGCTGCAGACCTCGCCGGAATTTGCGATGAAACGGCTGCTGGCCGCCGGCAGCGGACCGATCTGGCAGCTCGCACCGGTGTTCCGGCTCGACGAGCAGGGCCGTCATCACAATTGCGAATTCACGATGCTGGAGTGGTACCGTCCGGGATTCGATCATCGACGCTTGATGGACGAAGTCGAATCACTGCTGCGCAGTTGCGATGCGCCGGAGTCCGGCTGGCGCCGTTTCAGCTACCGCGAGGCCTTCGAACTCCATGCCGGCTTTGATCCGCACACGCTCGATGCGTCCGCTCTGCGCGCGCGTCTGCGCGAGCGCGGCGTCGCCGGACCGGACGACTTGTCGGCCGACGAAGGCGCCGATCGCGACTTCTGGCTGGACCTGTGGATGTCGCATGTCGTCGGCCCGCAGCTCGGGCGGGGCGCCCCGGCATTTCTGTACGACTTCCCGGCTTCGCAGGCCGCACTGGCGCGCGTGCGCGACGAGCTGCCACCGGTCGCCGAACGCTTCGAACTGTTCTGGCACGGCATCGAACTCGCCAACGGTTTTCACGAATTGACCGACGCCGTCGAGCAGCGGAACCGCTTCGAGGCCGATCAGGTCTGGCGCCGGCAGCGTGGCCGCGTCGTGCCGCCCCATGATCGCGAACTGATCGCCGCGCTGCAGTCGGGTTTGCCGGCCTGCGCCGGCGTCGCGATCGGCGTCGAGCGCCTGTTGATGATGTTGCTTGGCAAGTCGTGTATCGACGAGGTCATGGCGTTTCCCGCCGATCGCGCCTGAATACCGCTCAGCCGGGCCGCACGATGTCCCATAGCAGGCGCGCAATCAGCAGGCTGACGATGGCGATGAACAGCGCCCGCACGAAACCGCTGCCCCGCCGGATCGCGAGCCGCGAACCGACCAGGCTGCCGGCGATGTTGAAAATCGCCATCGGCAGGGCAATTTCATAGCGCACGAAAGCATGCGTGACGAAGTAGGCGAGGGCGGCGAGATTGGTCGTCAGGTTGATCAGCTTCGCGGACGCCGACGCTGCGAGAAAGCTGAAACCGAACAGGCCGACGAACGCGAAGATCAGAAAGGAGCCAGTGCCGGGACCGAAGAAGCCGTCGTAGAAGCCGACGGCGCTGCCGGTCGCGAGGCCGAACCAGAATGTGTGTTCGCGGCTCAGGCGCGGTGCGTGCAGCGCGCCGAGATCTTTCTTCCACAGCGTGTATGCGAGCACGCCGAGCAGGAGGGCGACGACCAGGGGGCGGAACCAGTCGCTCGGAATCTGCGCGGCCGTGCGGGCGCCGATGAAGCCGAACAGCAACGCCGCGCCGATCGTCGGCAGCGTGGCGCGCCATTCGATCGAGACGCGCCGCGAGTACTGCACCGCAGCGGCTGCCGTGCCGCAACTGCTGACGAGCTTGTTGGTGCCGAGGATCGTGACCGGCGCGGTATCCGGCAGCAGCACGAACAGCGCCGGCACTTGCACCAGGCCGCCGCCGCCGACCACCGAATCGACGAAGCCGGCCAGGAACGCGAAGCCGCACAGTGCCGCCAATGTCGGCAGGAGCTCGCTCACCTCAACTTGTCAGGCCGAGTTCACGCTGGCGCTTTTTCGACAATTTGCCGGCGATGATCTCGTAGGCGCCGCGCAGGCGTTCGCCGTACCAGCTCATCGGATAGCGCTTCGGCTCGACGACCGTGACCCATTTCGCGCGCGCCAGGTACATCGCCGGCGCGATGCCCGGCTGCTCGGTCAGCGCCAGAAACAACTCGTCCTCGACCTTGAAATGCAGCTGGCCGGCACGCGCGCTGTCGGCGCGGTTGAACATTGCGAACATCTTCGCGTCGACCGAGGCAACCAGATGGTCGCCCCACTTCACGTCGAGCGTGACGCCGGGCCAGGCTTCGACCCGATTGCGGAACTGCGCCTCGCTGATCGCCATGTCGCGTTTGCGCTTTACAGCAGGCCGGCGACCTTCGACGGAATCTTGAAGCGCTTGCCGGCCAGCAGCTGGTTCAACAGCAAGGTGATCCATTCGCGCGACGTGGAGAAGCTGCGCAGCTTCAGGTAGACATCGTCACCTTCGTTCTCGATCTCGTAGCGATCGATCGACGCGCTCGCCGGCTCCTTCTCGCCGCGCAGCATGACGCGGAACGTCAGGCGGTTTTCCTTGGTGTCGACCTGGCAATCGAGCACCTCGCCGTATTCCTTGAAGCGATCGTTCACGTAGGCACGCAGCGCCACCGCAAGCGCGCCTTCCTTCATTGATTTCCCCAGGCGTCCGAGCATCCCGGCGTCTCCGTCGAATATGGTGTGGTCAGCCCTAGAGAATATCCGAAGCGTAGGCGGCGAGGCGCGAACGTTCGCCGCGCGCCAGCGTGACGTGACCGCCGTGCGGCCAACCCTGGAAGCGGTCGACGACGTAGGTCAGGCCGGAGGTGGTTTCCGACAGATATGGCGTGTCGATCTGGCCGAGATTGCCGAGACAGATCATCTTCGAGCCGGGGCCGACGCGCGTGATCAGCGTCTTCATCTGCTTGGCGGTCAGATTCTGCGCCTCGTCGATGATGATGTAGCGGTTCAGGAAGGTACGGCCGCGCATGAAGTTCAGCGAGCGGATCTTGATGCGCTTGGCGAGAATGTCATTGGTTGCCTGACGCTCCCAGTCGCCGCCCGAGCCGTTCTGCGTCAGCACTTCGAGGTTGTCCATCAGCGCACCCATCCACGGCGCCATCTTTTCCTCTTCGGTGCCCGGCAGGAAGCCGATGTCTTCGCCGACCGGCACAGTGACACGGGTCATGATGATTTCGCGATAACGCTGCTCGTCCATGGTCTGCGCGAGACCCGCTGCCAGGGTAAGCAAGGTCTTGCCGGTGCCGGCGGTGCCGAGCACGGTGACGAAATCGACGTCCGGATCGAGCAGCAGGTTCAGCGCGAAGTTCTGTTCGCGATTCTTGGCGTGGATGCCCCAGACGCTGGTCTTGGCGGCGCGGTAGTCGCGTACCACGCGCAGCTCGGCCATCGAATCCTCGACCTTGCTGACGATCAGTTCCAGGCCCTTGTCGTTGTCGTCGTCCGGGATGTAGAGAAACTGGTTGACGTACCAGTCCTTCGCGAGCGGACCCCTGATCCGGTAGCAGGCGCGGCCACGCGCGTCCTGCCAGCTGTCCATCTTCTCGCCGTGCGTCTGCCAGAAGTCCCCCGGCAGCTCCTTGTAGCCGGTGTACAGCAGATCGAGGTCGTCGAGGACCTGATCGTTGTGATAGTCCTCGGTATGGACGCCGACGATCGCCGCCTTGATGCGAAGGTTGATGTCCTTGCTGACCAGCGCGACATGCCGTCCCGGATGCTTGGTCTGCAGATCCAGTGCGTTGATCAGAATGCTGTTGTCCGGCTTGTTGCCGGGCATCAGGCCGGGCAGCACGGCTTCCGTCGGCCGGGTCTGGAAGAACAGCTTGCCGGTGGCCGGCTCGTCGCTCTTGCCATGCCCGTGGCCGTTGCCGTTGGCGCGTGTGCCCGGCAGCGGCAGTCCCTTTTCGATCTGCGCATGATTCTTGTCATGCATCATCTCGTCGAGGAAACGGCTGACCTGACGCGCATTGCGGGCGATTTCGCTGGTGCCCTTCTTGGCGGCATCGAGTTCTTCGAGCACCACCATCGGAATGAACAAATCGTGTTCTTCGAAACGGAACAGCGAGGACGGATCGTGAAGGAGGACGTTGGTATCGAGGACGAAGATCTTGCGCTTGCTCATCGGCAATGGGAGGCCCTGCACGCGTGACCGGAGCTCACGGTGCTGTCTGGTGTCGTAAGGGAAGACCGGCCGGCTCCGTTGGGAACCCGGCGGGATCGGCTTGCGCTGAAGCGGTGCTTGATGATTTTGAGGTGCTGCTGAGGCTGGAAACGCCACGCCGAGCTGCCGGCGACCGACCCCAATCTAGCGCAGCCGGGCTGCAGAAAAAAGTGCTTTTCAGCGACGCCGATTCCCGCTACTGTGACGAACGCTCGCAGCGCCGGAAAATCAGATTTCGCGCAGGGCCCCGAGCACTTCGGCCGCGTGGTTCTTGACCTTCACACCGCGCCACTCGCGCTTCAGCACACCCCTGGCATCGAACAGGAACGTGCTGCGATCGACGCCCAGATACTTGCGGCCGTACAGGCTCTTTTCCTTGATGACGTCGAAAGCCTTGCACATCGCTTCGTCGCCGTCCGACAGCAGCACGAATGGAAATTCGTATTTGGCGGCGAAATTGTCGTGCGACTTCACGCTGTCGCGCGAAACGCCGAACACCACGGCACCGGCCTTGACGAACTGCGCGTGCAGGTCGCGGAAATCCTGGCCTTCCTGCGTGCAGCCCGGCGTGTTGTCCTTCGGATAGAAATAGATCACCAGCGGCTGCTTGTGCGAACGCAGCGCGACGGTCCGGCCGCCGCTGGCAGCCAGTTGCAGGTCCGGGAGCTTGTCGCCGACTTTCATGGTGCGATCTCAGGTCTTGATCGGATCGAGCATGCCGTCGGCATTGAGGTCGTCGCACAGGTCCATGAACGACTCGCGCAGTGCCTGCGGATGCTGGTTGACCGGCACGTGCAGCACCATCTGCACGTTCGCCATGTCGGCGCCGGTGTAGGTGGACTGGTACTTCTGCGTCGAGATTTCGACGACCTCGACATCCTGGTGCTGGAAGAACTCGAGGATGTTGACGAGCAGGTTCGGGTCCTGCGGTGCAATCACTTCCGCCGCGTAGGGCCGGAACTCCGGGTTGACCGGGCGCAGCTCGCAGCGCTCGAAACGAACCTGCAGTTCGAGCTTCTCGGCGATTCCCGGCAGGGCCGTCTCCAGCCGGCCGAGCGTGCTCCAGTTGCCGGACACCAGCAGGTTGGCGGTCAGCCGATCGCCGATCTGCGCGATCCGGCAGTCCTCGACTTCACCGCCGCGTTCGCGGATCGCCTTGAAAAGCTCCAGCGGCACATTGCCCTTGGGCTTGCCGATGACGGAGACGGTGAGCAGGTTATCGTTGGCGGACATGAGTGCTGCACGGCGGATTAGCTCGCTATTGTAGTGGCCGCGGCCGGGCGGCGTCAGCCGCTGGCGAGACGGCCAGTTCGCCACGGCAGATGCAGCCGCTATACTTGCGCCCCCCGCAAATCCGGTTTTCGCACAGCGCATGATCAAGGGCAGCATCGTTGCCATCGTTACTCCCATGTTCCCGGACGGTGCGGTGGACTGGGACAGCCTGTCGGCGCTCGTCGAATGGCATATCTCGGAAGGCACCGACGGCATCGTCGCGGTCGGCACGACCGGCGAATCGGCGACGCTCGATGTCGACGAGCACATCGAAGTCATCCGCCGTGTCGTCAAGCTGTCGAAGAAGCGCGTACCGGTCATTGCCGGCACCGGCGCGAACTCGACCTCCGAAGCCATCGAACTGACGCGGGCAGGCAAGGAAGCCGGTGCCGATGCCGCGCTGCTGGTAACGCCTTACTACAACAAGCCGCCGCAGGAAGGCCTGTATCGCCACTACAAGGCGGTGGCCGAAGCGGTCGACATTCCGATCATTCTCTACAACGTGCCGGGCCGTACCGGCTGCGACATGCAGCCCGCGACCGTCGCGCGGCTGGCGAAGCTGAAGAACATCATCGGCCTCAAGGAAGCCAAGGGCGAGATCGAGCGCATCAACGAGCTGCTGGCGCTCGGCCTGCCGCGTGATTTCGCGATCTACAGCGGCGACGATGCGACCGCCTGCGAATCGATCCTGCTCGGCTGTCATGGCGACATTTCGGTGACGGCCAATGTCGCGCCGCGCAAGATGCACGAGCTTTGTGCGGCCGCGCTCGCCGGCGACCGCGCCAGGGCCGAGCGCATCGATGCGGAACTTCAGCCGCTGCACAAGCATCTGTTCGTGGAACCCAATCCAATTCCCGTCAAGTGGGCACTCAACGAAATGAACAAGATTCCCGCCGGTCTGCGTCTGCCGCTGGTCGCGATGGACTCCGCAAACCAGGACGTCGTGCGCGCCGCCCTGCGCACCGGCGGAGCGATCTGATGCGCCTCGTCATTGCCAGCGTTCTGGTTGGGGGCGCTCTGCTCGCCGGCTGCAGCAACACCAAGCGTTGCGAAGGCGAGCAGGCCTATCAGACTGCGGAGACTCTGCCGACACCCGGCGCGATTCCCGGACTGACCGTGCCCGACTCGCCTTCGGCACTGCACATTCCGCCGCAGCCGGCACAGCCGGTGCCTTTCGGTGTCAAGGTGGCCGATGCCAAGGGCGGTACGCATTACGAATGCCTCGACGTGCCGCCGCACATGGTGGCGCCGGCCGAATCCCCGGCGACCAGCGAGGAAGTTGCGCCGAAGCAGGCAACCGAAGCGGGCAAGTCCTGAGCGGTCGCGGCTATAATCGCCGCCCTTCGATTTACGGAGAGATGTCCGAGCGGTTTAAGGAGCACGCCTGGAAAGCGTGTATACGGCTTACCCCGTATCGCGGGTTCGAATCCCGCTCTCTCCGCCACAAAACGGAAAAGCCGACTCGATGTCGGCTTTTTTGTTTTGCGAGGTGCCAAAGCGAGGGCGGGATTCGAAGGCGCGGCAGCGTCCGGCCCGTCAGGGGAACCCGGCTCTCTGCCGCAAAACGAAAGACCGGCCCCGGCGTCGGCTGTCCGTTTGGCCGGACTGATGGATTGCTCGGCTTCGAGCGGCCACAAAAAACCCCGCGCAGGCGGGGCATTCTGTTTTCTCTGCATCACGCCGTGGGCGGAGATGGTGCCGGGAACAGGAATCGAACCTGCGACCTACTGATTACGAATCAGTCGCTCTACCGACTGAGCTATCCCGGCGAGGGGCGCGAATTATAGGGTGCTCGTTCCGTGCGAACAATGCTGTTCCGAAAATCAGGACCGGCGAGCGTTGTCACCCGGCCAGGCTCTCGTGTCTGATGGCGGACCGACAGGGATTCCCCCGATGGGCCGGGTGTCGCCGCGCGTGCGCATCGCGCTCCCGCCTCCATCCGGCAAACGACAGCCCGATATTGAGTCGGCCTTTTTGTTTTGTGGCGGAGAGAGAGGGATTCGAACCCCCGGAACCTTGCGGTTCAGCGGTTTTCAAGACCGCCGCAATCGACCACTCTGCCATCTCTCCGGGCGGCGGCGATTCTACCGGAAAGTGCTGTGCGCAGCTGTGTGTCGCGACGTACATCCTGATACCATCCCGCGCCAAATTACTGCTCGAATCCCACACGCATCGCATCAGGAGTGCATGAATGAATCAGGAACAACTGGCTAAAGTCGCCAAGGGCCAGGGCTTCATTGCCGCGCTGGATCAGAGCGGCGGCAGCACGCCGAAGGCGCTCAAGCTCTACGGCGTCGAAGAGTCCGCTTACAGCGGTGAAGCGCAGATGTTCGATCTCGTCCATGCCATGCGTGCCCGCATCGTCGGCAGCCCGGCGTTCAGCGGGCAGCGCGTGCTCGGCGCCATCCTGTTCGAGATGACCATGGATCGCGAGTTCGACGGCCTGCCGGCTGCCGACTACCTGTGGAAGAAGAAGGGTGTGGTGCCGTTCCTGAAGATCGACAAGGGTCTGGCCGCTGCCGCCGACGGCGTGCAGCTGATGAAGCCGAACCCGGGCCTGGATGCGCTGCTGAAGCGCGCCAGCACCAAGGGTATCTTCGGCACCAAGATGCGTTCGGTGATCGACGAAGCCAATCCGAAGGGCATCGATGCCATTCTCGATCAGCAGTTCGAGGTCGGCCAGCAGATCTTCAATGCCGGCCTGATGCCGATCATCGAACCGGAAGTCTCGATCAAGTCGGCCGACAAGGCCAAGATCGAAGACCTGCTGGTGGAAGGCCTGCTCAAACGCCTCGACGTGTTGCCGGCCGGCGTCTCGGTCATGCTCAAGCTGACGCTGCCGGAAGTCGTCGGCAAGTTCGATGCGCTGGTCAAGCATCCGAAGGTGACGCGCGTGGTCGCGCTGTCCGGCGGTTATTCGCGTGCCGACTCCAACGCCATCCTCGCCAGGAACAAGGGCGTGATCGCCAGCTTCAGCCGCGCGCTGACCGAAGGCCTCACCGCGCAGATGTCCGACGCCGAGTTCAACACGGCACTGGACGCTGCGATCGAAGGCATTTATCAGGCGTCGCTGAGCTGACAGATCGGAGTCGGTGGCGCGGCGTCGTTGCGCATCGGCGCCACGCTCGAGAACGCCGCCTGAGACGCGAGGGTCTCGCAGGCGCCCGCTCCCGCAACGGAGCGGGCGCTTTGTTTTGCGCCTGATCCGGCTGGCGTCATGGCAGACTCGCGCATCGCCATTGCAGGGAACGCCGGGGTGCCACATGACGGATATCGCGGGCAGAACGATCTGGATCACCGGCGCTTCGAGCGGCATCGGCGAGGCGATGGCCTTGTCGGCGAGCCGGCGCGGAGCCAGGCTGGTGCTCTCGGCGCGCCGGGCCGACGAGCTCGAACGCGTACGCGCGGCTTGCGCGCATCCGGATCGGGTTGCGGTATTGCCGCTCGACCTGACCTGCTTCGATGCCGAACAGGCGCGGCGTGATGCCGAAGCGTCGTTCGGGCCGATCGACGTGCTCGTCAACAACGCCGGCATCTCGCAGCGCAGTCTGCTGGTCGATACCTCGATGGACGTCTATCGTCGCATCCTCGAACTCGACTTCTTTGCACCGGTGGCGCTGACCAAGACCCTGATCGGCGACATGCAGCGTCGCCGCAGCGGCCATATCGTCGTGATCAGCAGCGTGGTCGGCAAGATGGGCACGCCGCTGCGCACCGGCTACGCGGCTGCCAAGCACGCCTTGCACGGGTTCTTCGATTCGGCACGCGCCGAGCTGTGGCGCGACGACATCCGCTTCACGCTGGTCTGTCCGGGCTTCATCCGCACCGACGTGTCGCGCAACGCGATCACCGCCGACGGCGGCCGCCACGGACGCATGGACGCGGCCCAGGACAAGGGCATGGACGCGATGCGCTGTGCCGAGCAGATCTGGGCCGGTGTCGCGCGCGATGCCGAGGAGCTGTACGTCGGCCGTGAAAAGATCGCGATCTATCTCAAACGCTGGGTGCCGTCGCTGGTGTCCGCGGCGGTCAAGCGTGCAAAGCTTGCCTGAGCGGCGGCGGCGGGTTCGAACGGAAGCATAACTCCAAGGTGTTATAGGACGGCGGCGGGCGGCCCTCTAGGATCGCAGGCCTCTCCCTCACCTGCGTTCCGATCATGCCGACTTGCAGATGGCTCCCGTCTGGGCTGCCGTTGGTGCTCAGCCTCGCGCTCGGCGCCTGTACCGGCGGTGCTTCGGACCAGAACAGCGACACGTCGGTGGTCGACGCCGCTCAGCAGCACATCCTGTTCGTCGGCAACAGCTTCACGCACGGCCGCTACGCACCGGTGCGCCAGTACAACAGTGGCGGCAGCGCGGCGCCGGTCGGCGGCTCGACGCTCGTCGTCGACGAAAACGAAGCGGCGCGTGGCGCGCGTGCCGAGGACAACGAGGTTGGTCCCTACGGCGGCATTCCCGGTCTGTTTGCCGAGTTCGCAGCGGAAGCGGGTCTCGACTACGACGTGCATATCGAGACGATCTCGTCGGCGACGCTGCAGACGCACATCAACGCGGCGCTCGATGTCATCGCCGATCCGAAGTGGGACAGCGTGGTACTGCAGGAGCAGAGCACCAAGCCCCTGCCGGCCGGACTCGCCGACGGCGGCAACAGCAATCCGGCCGGCTTCTGCAACTCGGTCCAGACGCTGGAGCGGGACGTGCACGCTGTCGCGCCGACGGCCGCGATCTATCTCTACGAGACCTGGCCGCGCGCCGATGCCGCCCGCTCGCTGGCCGGCGATCCGTCGCAGGCCGGTTTCGACACCGACTATGCGGCGGCGCTGGAGAGGCTCGACAATGCCTATCACGACGCCTACTATCGTGCGGCGGCGCTGGCCGGTGGAATCCGCGCCGTCGCGCCGGTCGGCGAGGCCTGGCAGCGCGCCTGGACGCAGGGCGTGGCGGAAGCCAATCCGTACACCGGAAGTTCCGGACTGCCGTCCTTGTGGTACGGCATCAAATCGGTCAACGACCCGGCGATCAGCTCGCCGGATCGCTATCACCCCAGCGTCGAAGGCGCCTATCTGGCGGCGCTGGTGCTGTTTCAGCAGATCACTGCCGTCGATGTGCGGACGCTGGGTGGCGGCGAGCAGGCGGCGACCAGCCTCGGTCTCGCGCAGAATCTTGCCGTGCAGTTGCAGGAGATTGCCTGGCAGAGTGTCACCCGGGAGAACGCGGCGCTGGTGAATGCCGACCCCGATCCCTGTACGGCAATGCCTTGAGCCGTACGCATCGGCGATGTTCAGACGCCGCGATCGTTCGCCAGCAATTGCAGCACGCGTCGCTCGGTCCAGCAGCCGAGACTGAAATCCTCGATGAAACCGCAGTGTCCGCCATGGCGTGTCAGCTCGCAGGCAATCAGTGAGCGCTGCGCGCGCAGACCGACGAAATCGTCGATCGGCACGACGGCATCGTCGCGCGCGGTGATGATCGCCAGCGGCGTCGGCGACGCGTACAGGGCTTCGTGATCGAGCGTGTACTGCGCGAAGTAAGGGTCGAGCGCGCGATATTCGGTGTGTCGTTCGGCGAACGTCGTCGTGATCGCCATCAGATTGGCGCCCTCGAGCAGGCCGCTGATGTCGGTATCGGGCCAGGCCGCCTTTTTCGCACGCACGGTCTTGCGCCACTTGTTCGAGAAGTACCAGCGGAACATGGCGGGGCCGTCGTCGATCGCCTGCATCGTCGCGCGCGGATTGATGGCCGGCGAGATGCCGATCGCCAGTCGCGGCCGGACGCCGGCGGCCGGGCCGTGCAGGCCGACGCGCAGCGCGAAATTGCCACCCAGCGAAAAGCCGAGCACGTACAGCGGCAGTGCCGCTTCCAGGCGCTGCGCCGATGCGATCGCGCCAAGTACCTCGTCGATGCGCGCGGAATGAAAGAACTCGCGGTTGAGATGATGGCTGCTGCCGTGATCACGCAGGTTGAGTCGCAGCACGCTGTAACCGGCGGCGTAGACGCTGCAGGCCATCGAATACAGATAGCTGGACTCGTGGCTGCCTTCCCAGCCGTGAATCAGCACGACCAGGCCACGCGCCGCGCTGCCGCCCGGCTGCGGCGAGTGATAGCCGCCCAGTCGCACGCCATCGCCGGCATCGAGCAGCTGATGGCGGGCGCTGGCTTCCATGCGAGCGTCGCGTTTCAGCCAGCGACGGCGGCGCGGACTCTTGGTTGCGAGGATCGACTGCAGTTGCGAATTGCGCAGCAGCCAATGCGGCTTGAAAGCGTCCGGTCCGGGAACGTCGGCTGGCGTTTCGGGCGGCAGCAGTCCGTCGCTCACGACAGGCGCTCGAGCACGCCCTGATAGATGCGTGACAGGCGATCGAGGTCGGCCACCAGCACGTGTTCGTTGATCTTGTGAATGCTGTCGTTGACCGGGCCGATTTCGATGGTCTCCGCGCCCCAGGGCGCAAGGAAACGTGCATCGGACGTGCCGCCACCTGTGAACAGCGCCGGCGTCAGGCCGGTGACGTCGGCCACTGCCGCCTGCGCGGCCTTGATCAGCGCGCCTTCGCGGGTCAGGAACGGTTCTCCGCTGAGCCACCAGTCGGCCTCGTAGCGCAGGCCGTGCCGGTCGAGTATGCCGTGCACCAGATCCTTGAGGTCGTCGGCGGTGGATTCGGTACAGAAGCGGAAGTTGAAGACCAGCTCGGCATCGCCCGGAATCACGTTGTTGGCGCCGGTGCCGGCGTGCAGGTTCGAGACCTGGAACGAGGTCGGCGGGAAATGCATGTTGCCCTGATCCCAGACCGTGGTCGTCAGTTCCAGCAGCACCGGCGCGAGCCGGTGAATCGGGTTGTCGGCCTTTTCCGGATAAGCGACGTGGCCCTGCTTGCCGAACACGCGCAGATTGCAGCCGAGCGAGCCGCGGCGGCCGATCGTGATGCGATCGCCCAAGGACTCCGCGGCAGTGGCTTCGCCGACGATCGCATAGTCCGGAACCAGGCCGCGCGCCTTCAGCACTTCGACCACGTGGCGCGTACCGTGGAGGGCGCTGCCTTCTTCGTCGCTGGTGATCAGGAAGGCGAGGGTGCCGCGCGGCTCGCCTTGTGCAAGCAGGCGTTCGACGGCGACCACCATCGCCGCCAGTCCCGACTTCATGTCGGCGGCACCACGCCCGTACAGCATGCCGTCGCGGATTTCCGGGACAAAAGGATCGCTGAGCCAGTCCTTGCGCGATCCCGGCGGCACGACATCGGTATGGCCGGCGAGGATGGTCAGCGGCGCGCCGCTGCCGCAGGTCGCCCAGAGATTGGTGACACCACCGGCGTCGATCCACTCCAGCGCGAAGCCCAGCGCGGCGAGGCGCTCGCCGATCAATGCGCAGCAGCCGGCGTCGTCCGGCGTCAGGGATCTGCGCGCGATCAGCGCGCAGGTGAGGTCGAGCACCGCTTGCGGCGCAGCATCGTCAGCCATGTCGGGAAATCCAGGTCGAGGTCGTGATTTTAACCGGCCGCGAGCGTGACCGCCGCGCGCGGATGCGCTCATGGATAATGGGCCGGTCCACGCGGAAGGCAGACATGGAAGAAACGCAGGTCGCGGCGATTGCCCACACGATTCAGGTTTCGGTTGCCCCCGTGTTCCTGCTCGGCGGCGTGGGGGCGATGCTCGGCGTGCTGACCAACCGCCTTGCGCGCATCGTCGATCGTGCGCGCAAGCTCGAGGCCGAGCTGGGGGCGGCGGCACCCGGCCGCGGACCGGGTCTGCGCAAGGGCCTCGGCCATCTGGCCGCGCGTGCACGCCTGACCAGTGCCGCCATCGCCTGCTGCATCGGCTGTGCCTTGCTCATCAGCAGCGTGATCGTGGTGCTGTTCGTCGGCACGTTCTCGCGCTGGAACCTGGCGCCGGTGATCGCCGGCCTGTTCATTCTGTCGGTGCTGTCGCTGATCTGCGGCTTGTTGTGTTTCCTGCGCGAGATCCAGCTGGCGACGCGCTATCTGCGCATCGGCGAGCTGGAGCCGGAGCAGGCCGTGCCGGCTGCTCGCGCGGTCACGACCCAGCGCGATCAGCCATCGGATTGATCGCGCTGCGCGCCGCGGCCTACAGGTCGCGCAGCAGGGCGTTGATGCCGACTTTCTTGCGCGTGCCTTCGTCGACACGCTTCACGATCACGGCGCAGTTGAGGTTGTACTTGCCGCCGTTCTTCGGCAGCGAGCCGGCGACGACCACGGCGCCGGCGGGTACCCGTCCGTACGAGACGGTGTCGGCCTCGCGATCGTAGATCGGCGTCGACTGGCCGATGAACACGCCCATCGAGATCACCGCGCCTTTCTCGACGATCACGCCTTCGACGATCTCCGAGCGTGCGCCGACGAAGCAGTCGTCCTCGATGATCGTCGGCGACGCCTGCAGCGGTTCGAGCACGCCGCCGATGCCGACACCACCCGACAGGTGGCAGTTGGCGCCGATCTGCGCGCAGGAACCGACCGTTGCCCAGGTGTCGACCATGGTGCCGCGGCCGACGTAGGCGCCGATGTTGACGTAGGACGGCATCAGGATCGCGTTCGGCGCGATGTAGGCGCCCTTGCGTACGGCCGCCGGCGGCACCACGCGCGCGCCCTGTTCGACGAATTCCCTGGCGCTCCAGCTCGCGAATTTCAGCGGCACCTTGTCGTAGCCGAGCAGGCCGCCCATCGCGATCGGTGCGTTGTCGTGCAGGCGGAAATACAGCAGCACCGCCTTCTTCAGCCACTCGTTGACCTGCCAGCCCGACGCGCCCGGCTCGGCGACGCGCGCGGCGCCGGAATCGAGCAAGGCGACCGCGCTTTCAATCGCGGCACGGGTCTCGCCGTTGTTCTTGTCGAAGTTGTCGCGGGTTTCCCAGGCGGCTTCGATTTGTTGCTGAAGAGTGGTCATGTCTCTAGTTTTTCTGATTTGAGTGAGGGAATCTGCTCGCTTGATATCGCGTGAAGCAATCGTCGCGAGCAGGGTCGAGGTCGCAAGGGCGACGCGCAGGCGCACTACGGTACGGCGAGCATCGCCCTTGCGGGATCGGCCCGCGCAGCAGATTGATTCATGCGGTATCCCGGTCCAGCGTGCGGACGAGGACTTCCCGCAGATCGTGCAGGGTGCCGTCATCGACGATAGGCCGGTGCATGCGATCGGTAACGTAGAAGACGTCCTCGGCGCGTTCGCCGATGGTGCCGATCTTGGCGGCGTTGAGCAGGATGCCGCGCTTCTGGAACACGCGGCCGATGATCGACAGCAGGCCGGGCTGGTCGGCGGTGACCAGTTCGAGAATGGTCCGGCCGCGCGTGTCGTCCTGGCTGAAATGCACGTGGGTCGGTGTGTTGAAATGCTTGAGGCGTTGCGAGACGCGACGGTTGACATCGATCGTCGAGACTTCCGGATCGCTCAGCACCTTGCGCAACGCGGTACGGATTTCCTCGAAGCGGACCGGCTGCGTGATCGGCGTGTTGTCGCCTTCCATGACGACGTAGGAGTCGAGCACGAAGCCGTCGGCGGTCGTGTGCAGGCGGGCGTCGAGAATGTTGAGGCCGAGTCGCGCCAGCACGCCGGTCGACAGGCCGAACAGGTGATCGCGATCACGGGTGTAGATGAACACGCTGGTGCCACGGCCGCCGATGGTCGCGACCAGTACCAGCGGCAGATCCTGCTCCTGCACCGCCATCACCGGCGGCAGATGCCAGGCCAGCTCCTCGGCGGACTGGCGGACGAAGTAGTCGTCCTCGAAGCGCTTCCATTCGGCTTCGGCCTGTTCGGCGCCGACCCCCTGGGCCGCCAGCAGGACGAGCGCCTTGCTGCGGATTTCGCTGCCGCGTTCCTCGGCCTGCAGCGGGTTGTCGATGCCGCGCTCGAAGGAGCGCGCCGCAAGGTTGTACAACTCCTTGAGCAGGGAATCGCGCCAGTTGTTCCACAGCGCCGGATTGGTGCCGCGGATGTCGGCGCAGGTCAGCAGGTAGAGGTAGTCGAGTCGCTGGCGGCTGCCGACCGCGCGCGTGAATTCGGCGATCACCGCATCGTCGCTGAGGTCCTGCTTCTGCGCGGTCAGCGACATCAGCAGATGGCTCTTGACCAGCCAGCGCACCAGCGCCGCGTCGCCGTGCGACAGGCCGTGATCGAGACAGAAACGCTCGGCTTCGTCGGCGCCGATGTCGGAGTGGTCGCCGCCGCGGCCCTTGGCCATGTCATGCCAGAACGCGGCCAGGTACAGCAACTCCGGCTTGGCGAGGCGATCCATGACCTGGCTGCAGAACGGCAATTCCTGGCGGAAGCGCTGCATCGCGAAACGGCGCGCGTTGCGCACCACGTACAGGATGTGCTCGTCCACCGTCAGCGTGTGGAACAGGTCGTACTGCATCAGGCCGACGATGTGGCCGAACGCCGGCAGATAGTGGCCGAGCACGTTGTAGCGGTTCATGCGCCGCAGATTGCGTGTCAGGCCGCGACCTTCGCGGAACATCTCGATGAACAGCGTGCGGGCCTGTACCGACTGGCGCACGTGGTCGTTGATCAGGCGGCCGTCGCGCAGGATCAGGCGCAAGGTCTGGGCGCGGATGCCTTCGATCTTCGGATGTTGCTGCAGCAGCAGGAAGATTTCGATCAGGGCCCAGGGGTGGCGCTGGAAGACGTCATCGGTGCGCGCCTCGATGTAGCCGCCGCGAACCTGGAAGCGCGGATTCAGCGCGATCGGCTCGACACCCGGCTGCGGCTGGATGATCGCTTCCTCGAACAGCTGCAGCAGCATGTCGTTGAGACAGGACAGCGATTTGATCGTGCGGTAGTAGAGCTGCATGAACTGCTCGACCGCACGATTGTGATCGTCGTCTTCGTAGCCGAACAGCGCTGCCACCTTGATCTGGTGGTCGAACAGCAGGCGGTCCTCGTGACGGCCGGTCAGCATGTGCAGGGCAAAGCGCACACGCCACAGGAAATCCTGGCCGGCAAACAGTTCGTCGCATTCCTGCTTGGTCAGGAAGCCGCGCTCGCGCAGTTCGCCCAGGGTCTGTGCGCCGAAGTAGCGCTTGGTGACCCAGCCGATGGTGTGGATGTCGCGCAGGCCGCCCGGCGATTCCTTGACGTTCGGTTCCAGTTTGTAGCCGGTATCGTCGTACTTGCGGTGACGGTTCTGCTGCTCGGCCTTCTTGGCTTCGAAGAACGCCTTGACCGGCCACAGCTTGTCCGGTGTCAGCGCATCCTGCATGGCGCGGAACAGGTCGGCGTCGCCGGTCAGCAGGCGTGCCTCCAGCAGGTTGGTGATGATGGTGATGTCTTTTTCGGCTTCGGCGACGCACTCCTCGACGGTGCGTGCGCTTTGACCGACTTCCAGGCCGATATCCCAGCCGAACGCGGTCATCTGCTCCAGTGCGGTGCGGTGCAGTTCCAGCGCGCCATCGCGGTGCAGCAGCAGGATGTCGATGTCCGAGTGCGGCAGCAGTTCGCCGCGACCGTAGCCACCAACCGCGACCAGTGCCAGTCCGCTTGCCGAATCCGGCAGGAATTTCTGCCAGGACGTGCGCAGCACCTCGTCGACCAGATGCGAGCGGGCATGCACCAGCGAATCGGCCGGCATGCCTTCGTGGAACAGGCTGTTCAGGCGCTCGCTGCCCCATTTCAGGGTTTCGCGGAAGGCGGCGATCGAATGCCCGCCGTGCGCCAGGCGCGAGCGGATGCGGTGCGCGCTGAAGATGCCGGCGGCTTCTTCGTCCGCCAGATCGATTTCGGCGCCCATCACATTGCCCCGTCGCGCAGTGTCATGACCTCGTAGCCGTCGCCGGTGACGAGCACGGTGTGCTCCCACTGTGCCGACAGCGAATGATCCTTGGTGACCACGGTCCAGCCATCCGGCAGCAGCTTCACGTCCGCCTTGCCGCCGTTGATCATCGGTTCGATCGTGAACGTCATGCCCTCGACCAGTTCAAGACCCGTGCCAGCGCGCCCGTAGTGCAGCACCTGCGGATCCTCGTGGAAGATGCGGCCGATGCCGTGGCCGCAATACTCGCGAACCACCGAGAAGCCGCGCGTTTCCGCGTATTTCTGGATCGCCGCGCCGATGTCGCCCAGTCGCGTGCCGGGCTTCACGAGCTTGATGCCTTCGATCATGGCCTCGTGCGTGGTTTCGGCGAGGCGGCGGGCGAGGATGCTGGGCTCGCCGACGTAGAACATGCGGCTGGTGTCGCCGTGAAAGCCGTCCTTGATGACGGTGATGTCGACGTTCACGACATCGCCTTTCTTCAGTACCTTGGGGCCGGGAATGCCGTGGCAGACGACGTGGTTGACCGAGGTGCAGATCGACTTCGGAAACGGCGGGCGACCGCCGCCGCCACCGTAGTGCAGCGGCGCCGGAATGCAGTCGAGCGTGCCGACGATGTATTCGTGGCAGATGCGGTTCAGTTCGTCGGTGGAGACGCCGGGCTTGACGTAGGGCTCGAGCATGACGAGCACGGACGCGGCGGCGGCGCCGGCTTCACGCATCTTCTGTTGTTCTTCGGTAGTCTTGATCGATACGGCCATAACGCCAGCGTGCCCGCGTGAGAGTGGGGTGCGAGCCATGCGCCGAAGCAGCAAAACTCGTTGTTTTCAAAGGGGCGCTATGGTATAAAGCGCGCCCTCCAAAGGCAATCGGAACGCAGTCGACCGGCCGCATTTGGAGAAATTCATTCGTGCCATTCCAAGGTGCCCGCCTCACGAGGCGTTGCCCAGGCACGATTTGCCACAACCTATGGAGTTTCAACAATGGCGGATATCACCATGCGCCAGTTGCTCGAAGCGGGTGCCCATTTCGGCCACCGCACGCGCTACTGGAACCCGAAAATGGACCAGTACATTTTCGGCAGCCGCAATCGCATTCACATCATCAACCTCGAGCAGACCCTGCCGATGCTGAAGGACGCCTGTTCCTTCGCCGGCAAGCTGGCTGCCAACGGCGGTCGCATCCTGTTCGTCGGCACCAAGCGTGCGGCCCGCGAGACGATCGAGGAAGAAGCCCGTCGCGCCGGCATGCCGTACGTCAACCAGCGCTGGCTGGGCGGCACGCTGACCAATTTCAAGACCGTCAAGGCGTCGATCAAGCGCCTGATCGAGATGGAAAAGCAGGTCGAGGACGGTTCGATTGCGCGCCTCAACAAGAAGGAGCAGCTGACCTTCACGCGCGAGATCGAAAAGCTGCGCAAGTCGCTGGGCGGCATCAAGGAAATGCCGAGCCTGCCGGACTGCCTGTTCATCATCGACACCGGTTACGAGAAGAACGCCGTGCTCGAAGCACGCAAGCTCGGCATCCCGGTCATCGCCGTCGTCGACTCGAACAACGATCCGGGTCCGATCGACTGCGTGATCCCGGGCAATGACGACGCCACCCGCGCGATCAAGGTCTACACGCAGTGCGTGGCAGACGCGATCATCGAAGCACGCGGTGCCAATCCGGTGGCGTTCCGCGTCACGGAAGAAAGCGTCGCCGCGGCCGAAGAGCGTGAGGCGCCGCGCAAGCCGCGCGCACCGCGCAAGCCGGGCAGCGATCGCCCGGGTCGTGGCGCC
Organism: Solimonas terrae; assembly: GCF_011067135.1. Taxonomy (GTDB): domain Bacteria; phylum Pseudomonadota; class Gammaproteobacteria; order Nevskiales; family Nevskiaceae; genus Solimonas; species Solimonas terrae. The sequence goes on along the minus strand of NZ_JAAMOW010000001.1, from coordinate 483,626 downwards.
GGCGCGCGTCGCGAGTAAGCCGTTCGTGGACCGTGACCGCTTGCCGCAGGCATGCCGGTCACGGTCCACCGCTTCACCGGCCGGCCTGGATGCGCCACGCGCGTCGGCACGGCCAGTTTTTGCGGGCCGCATTGCGGCCCCCCTCACATCCAGAATTCAGGAAATCCCATGAGCACTCCCATCACTGCGGCCCTCGTCAAAGAGCTGCGCGAACGTACCGGCGCCGGCATGGGCGACTGCAAGAAGGCGCTCGAAGCCACCGGTGGCGACCTCGACAAGGCGGCGGAAAAGCTGCGCATGGACGGTTCGGCCAAGGCCGACAAGAAGGCCAGCCGCACCGCCGCCGAGGGCGTGCTGGCGATCGCCGGCAACGACGACGCAGTGGCGATCGTCGAACTCAACAGCGAAACCGACTTTGTCGCCAAGGGCGACGATTTCCGTACGCTGGCGCGCAAGGCCGCCGAAGCGGCGCATGCGCACAAGCCGGCCGATGCCGCGGCGCTGAGCCAGCTCAAGGCCGGCGATGTCACGCTCGACGAGCATCGTCGCACGCTGATCGCCAAGCTCGGCGAGAACATGACGATCCGCCGTTTCGAGATCGTCGAATCGGCGGGTGGCCCGCTGGTGACCTATCTGCATCCGGGCGACAAGATCGGCGTGGTGATTGCCATGGAAGCCGGCGATGTCGAACTGGCGCGCGATCTGGCGATGCACATCGCGGCGATGAGTCCGCGCTTCCTCGACGCCGGTGAAATCTCGGCGGATGTGCTCGCCACCGAGCGCCGCATCATCGAGGCGACGGTCGCCCAGGAACAGGCCGATGCCAGGGCCGACTCCGAAAAGTTTGCCAGCGCTCTGCAGGAAATGGATGCCGAGAAGCAGAACGGCACCTACGCCGCACTGTCCGACGACGAGAAGAAGAGCTGGGACGACGACTACGCGATGATCAAGAAGAAGCTCGGCGGCGGCTTCAAACCGAAGCCGGCGGAAATCCTCGCCAAGATGATCGACGGCCGCACCGCCAAGTTCATCGGCGAGATCACCCTGCTCGGTCAGCCGTTCGTCAAGAATCCGGACCTCACGGTCGAGAAGCTGCTTGCCGAAAGGAAGGCCAAGGTTGCGCGTTTCGTGCGCTTCGGCGTCGGCGAAGGCATCGAGAAGCAGCAGGTCGATTTCGCCGCTGAAGTCATGGCGCAGGCCGGCATCAAGGCTTAAGATCGGACGCCAAGCGCTTGAATGTGAAGAAGCCCCGGAAACGGGGCTTCTTTTTAAGTACCATGCGCGCGGAGCCGTTCCGCCCGTAGCCGTCGCCAGAAATCCATGAGCCAGCCTGCCTACCAGAGAATCCTCCTCAAGCTGTCCGGTGAAGCGCTGATGGGTGAACAGGCGTTCGGCATCTCGCCGGAAGTCACCAATTTTCTCGCCGGCGAGATCAAGGCGGTCGTCGACATCGGTGTGCAGGTCGCGCTGGTCGTCGGCGGCGGCAACATCTTCCGCGGCGAAGGTCTGGCGCGCGCCGGCATGGACCGCGTGACCGGCGACCAGATGGGCATGCTGGCGACCGTCATCAATGCACTGGCGCTGCAGGACGCGATCGAACGCGTCGGCATGCAGGCACGCGTGCAGTCGGCGATCCGCATCAACGAGGTCTGCGAGGACTTCATCCGCCGCAAGGCGATGCGTCATCTCGAAAAGGGCCGGGTGCTGGTGTTCGCGGCCGGCACCGGCAATCCGTTCTTCACCACCGATTCGGCGGCGGCGCTGCGCGCGGTCGAAATCGAGGCCGATCTGATGCTCAAGGCCACCAAGGTCGACGGCATCTACAACGCCGATCCGAAGAAAGATCCGCACGCCAAGCGCTATGACGAGGTGACTTACGACGAGGCGCTCGGCAAGCGCCTCGGCGTGATGGACCAGACGGCAATGGTGCTTTGCCGCGACCACGGCATGAAGCTGTGCGTGTACGACATGAGCGCACCGGGGGCGCTGCTGAAGATCGTCAGCGGTGACGCCAGCATCGGTACGCGCGTCAATCGCTGATCGACCCGGCGAACCTCTTACTGAAATTTTCCAGCTGTTCCGGAGTCCGCAGATGCTGAACAACATCAAGAACGACGCAAGTTCGCGCATGCAGAAGTGCGTCGACGTATTGAAGAGCGAACTGATGAAGTTGCGCACCGGCCGTGCCAGCGCCGCCTTGCTCGACCATATCCGGGTCGACTACTACGGCTCCGAAGTACCCTTGTCGCAGGCCGCGCAGGTCAGCGTCGAGGATGCCCGCACGATCCAGGTGCAGGCTTGGGACAAGGGTCTGGTCAGCGTCATCGAAAAGGCCATCATGACCTCGGATCTCGGACTGACGCCGAACACCGCCGGCCAGACCATCCGCATCAACATTCCGCCGCTCACCGAGCAGCGCCGCAAGGAACTCGCCAAGGTGGTCAAGAGCGAGGCCGAGAACGCCAAGGTCGCGATCCGCAACGTGCGCCGCGACGCCAATCAGGCGATCAAGGAGCTGGTCAAGAACAAGGACATTTCGACCGACGACGAGAAGCGCGGCGAAACCGAGATCCAGAAGCTGACCGACCAGTTCGTCGCCAAGGTCGATGAAGCCTCGGCCGCCAAGGAAAAAGAACTGCTGTCGATGTGACGCCGACGCGCGATCTGCGGTTCGCCGCGCGATGACCAGCATTCCTCCCGCCATGGGCAAGGTACCGATTCCCCAGCATGTCGCCATCATCATGGATGGCAACGGCCGCTGGGCGCAGGCGCGCGGCCAGCTGCGGCCCAGCGGTCATCGCGAAGGGGTCAAGGCGGTGCGCCGCATCGTCACCGCCGCGCGCGATCTCGACATCCGGGTGCTGACGCTGTTTGCGTTCTCGCAGGAGAACTGGAAGCGGCCGCCGCTGGAAGTGCGGCTGCTGATGGAGCTGTTGATGAGCACGCTCGAACGCGAGCTGCCGGAACTGCACAGGAACGGCGTGCGTCTGCGGGTGATCGGCGAACACAGCGGACTCAGTGTCGCCTTGCGCCAGCGCATTGCCGAGGCGCAGGACAAGACTGCGGCCAATACCGGCATGACCCTGGTGGTCGCGGTGGGCTACGGCGGGCAATGGGATATCGTGCAGGCGGCGCAGCGTCTGGCGGCGCAGGGCAGGGCCATCGACGCCGAGAGCCTGGAGCGCGAGCTGGTGACAGCCGACTGGCCGGCGCCGGATCTGCTGATCCGGACCGGCGGCGAATACCGGATCAGCAATTTCATGCTCTGGCAGATGGCCTATACCGAACTGTATTTCACCGATCTGCTGTGGCCCGATGCCGATGTGCAACTCTTGCGCGACGCCCTGCAGTGGTACGCCAGCCGCGAGCGGCGTTTCGGCGCCGTGCCGCATGTCCAGACCTGAGCCGGGAGCACGAACCCCATGCTGATGCAGAGAGTTCTGACCGCGCTGTTGCTGCTGCCCGTACTGCTCGCCCTGGTCTGGTTTGCGCCGACGCCCTGGCTGTACGCCGCGCTGGGCGGCATCGGGCTGGTGATGGCCTGGGAATGGACAGCGTTCATGGGGCTGAGCGCCCACACGCCGCTGCGCGTCGGCTATCTCGCACTGACGGCGCTGGTACTCGCGACGGTCTGGTTCAGTCCCGTCAACGGCCCGGCGCTGAACTGGGCGCTGGCGCCGGTCGCCCTGATCTGGCTGCTGATGCCGCTGCGTTTTCGCGCGTATTCGCGCGGCGGCGACAGCGGACCGATCGCGACGCCGGTGATGGCGATTGCCGGGCAGCTGATGATTGCCAGCACGCTGTTGTCGGTCGCAGCCTTGCACGCGCTGCCGAACGGTCCGATCAAGCTGCTGTTCGTGCTGTTCCTGGTGTTCGCGGCCGATACCGGCGCGTACTTCGCCGGGCGCAGCTTCGGCCGTCGCAAGCTGGCGCCGAAGATTTCACCGGGCAAGACCATCGAAGGTGCAATCGGCGGCCTGCTGCTGTGTGCGCTCTGGGGCGCGACGGCCGGCAGCTTCGCCTTCGGTCTGCACGCCGCCACGGCAATCGCGACGCTGATCGCGCTGTCCGTACTCGTCGCGATCGTCTCGATCATCGGCGACCTGACCGAATCGATGCTCAAGCGCATCGTCGGTCTCAAGGACAGTGGCCATATCCTGCCGGGGCACGGCGGGATTCTCGATCGCGTCGACAGCATCGTCGCCGCCGCGCCGGTCATGCTGCTGGGCCTGCGGCTCTGTGGTCTGGCATGAGGCGCGGGTCCTGATGCAGCAGCTGGTCATACTCGGTGCCACCGGCACGATCGGTCGCAACACGCTCGATCTGGTCCGCCGTCATCCGCAGCGCCTTCAGGTGCTGGCGCTGACCGCCAATCGCGATGTCGACGGCATGGTGGCGCTGTGCGCCGAATTCCGGCCGCGTCATGCGGCAATGGCGGATGCCGATGCGGCCGCCGAACTGCAGCGCCGTCTCGGCGCCGCCACGACCGTGCTCGGCGGTCCGGAGGCGCTCAACGAGCTGGCTGCGCATCCCGACGCCGATCAGGTGATGTCGGCGATCGTCGGTGCCGTCGGTCTGCTGCCGACGCTGTCGGCGGTGCGTGCCGGCAAGCGCGTGCTGATCGCCAACAAGGAGCCGCTGGTCATGGCTGGCGCCCTGCTGATGCGGGAGGCGGCGCGTGCCGGCGCGATGCTGATTCCGGTCGACTCCGAGCACAATGCGATCTTCCAGTGCCTGCCGCCGGACAGCCGTTGCGGACAGGCGCCGGCGCATGTGCGCCGGCTGATCCTGACCGCGTCCGGCGGGCCGTTCCGCGAAACGCCGCTGGAACAGCTCAAGGACGTCACGCCGCAGCAGGCGGTCCGTCATCCGAACTGGGTGATGGGCGCCAAGATCTCGGTCGACTCGGCAACGATGATGAACAAGGGCCTGGAGCTGATCGAGGCGTCCGTGCTCTACGATCTGCCGGACGCGCAACTTGAGGTGGTCATCCACCCGGAGAGCGCCATCCACTCGCTGGTCGAGTACAGCGACGGCTCGATGCTGGCGCAGCTGGGGCAGGCCGACATGCGCGTGCCGATCGCCCACGCGCTGGCCTGGCCCGAGCGCTGGGAATCCGGCGTCGGCGGCCTTGATCTCGTGGCGCTGGGCCGCTTCCGTTTCGAGGCGGCCGATCCGCAGCGTTTCCCCTGCCTCGAACTGGCGCGCAGCGCCCTGCGCGACGGCGGCGACTTGCCGAATGTATTGAACGCGGCCAACGAAGTCGCTGTCCAAGCCTTTCTGGAGGGACGGCTTTCTTACCCGGGGATTGCGCAGGTGATCGAAAAAACGCTGGCGGCAGCAACGCGGCGAACGGCGGCAGCGGGCGATCTCGACGCGATCCTTGCGGTCGACGCGGCCGCCCGCGCGCAGGCGCAGGAGGCCATCGGTGTTTGATTTTGCATGGTCGCTCGGCGGCTTCGTCATCACCATCGGCGTGCTGGTCGCGTTCCACGAATTCGGCCATTACTGGGTCGCGCGCCGTTGCGGCGTCAAGGTGCTGCGCTTCTCGATCGGCTTCGGCAAGCCCTTGTGGACGCATCGCACTCGCGACGGCGTCGAGTGGGCGCTGTCGGCAGTGCCGCTCGGTGGCTACGTGAAGATGCTCGACGAGCGCGAAGGCGAGGTGGCGCCGGCGGAGCTGCCGTATGCGTTCACGCGCGCATCGCTGCCGCGGCGCATGCTGATCGTCGCCGCCGGACCGCTATTCAATTTCGCACTCGCCATCGTCCTGTACTGGTGCGTGTTCGTCGTCGGCGTGCAAGGACTCAAGCCCCTGATCGGCACGCCCCCGGCCGGATCGGTGGCCGCGCACAGCGATCTGGTCGCCGGCGATCAGGTCATGGCGGTCGGCAACGAGGCGATTCCGACCTGGACCGAGCTGCGTACCGAAATCATCGAGCACGCGCTCGACAAGGACGCACTGCGATTGACCGTGAAATCGGCCGATGGCGCCCTGCGCTTGGTCAGCCTGCCGCTGTCCGGCGTGCGCATCGACCCCGAGTACCTGTTCGACGATCTGGGTCTGCAGCCATATCAGCCCGTCATCCCGGCCCGCATCGACAGCATCCTGCCGGGTGATCCTGCGCAGATTGCCGGCTTTGAGCCGGGCGATGTGCTGCTCAGTTATAACGGAACGCCGATCGATTCCTGGCAGCAATGGGCGCTGTGGGTGCGCGCGCACGCGGACGAAGTCGTCAAGCTGCGCCTGCGTCGTGGCGATCAGGAGCTGGAGCGCACGGTCATCCTCACGCATGCCGACGAGAACGGCAAAACCGTCGGCCGCTTCGGTGCCAGCGTGGCGTCACCGGGGGACTTGTGGCAGGATTTGCGCGCCGTCAGCAGATTCGGTCCGTTAGCGGCAATTCCACGCGCGGTGTCGGAAACCTGGCGGATGTCGTCGCTGACCTTGCGCATGCTGGCGCGCATGGTGACCGGCGAGGTGTCGGTCAAGAACGTCAGCGGGCCGCTGCAGATTGCGCAGGTGGCCGGTTATTCGGCGCAGATGGGCGTCGTTGCGTTCCTGAGTTTCATGGCGGTGGTCAGTGTCAGTCTCGGCGTGCTCAATCTGCTGCCGGTGCCGGTTCTGGACGGCGGCCATCTGTTTTATTACGGCGTGGAGGCTCTGAAAGGTTCGCCGCTTTCGGAGCGCGCGCAGGAAGCGGGGCAGCGTGTCGGTCTGACGATGCTGGCCTTGCTGATGGGACTCGCTTTTTACAACGATATCGTGCGCCTGCTGAACTGACCCCAAAGAAATAGAGCCGGTGAAAAGACTCAAGACTTCCAAGACGGCCATTGCGACGGCTCTGGCCGCGCTGGCGCTGACCGCGCGGGCACATGCATTCGAGCCCTTCCGAATTTCCGAAATCCGCGCCGAGGGTCTGCAGCGTCTCGAAATCGGCACGGTGCTGACGTATCTGCCGCTGTCGAACGGCGACACGCTGAATGACGCGACCTCGCAGCAGGCAATCCGCTCGCTGTATGCCTCGGGCCTGTTCCAGGACGTGCAACTCGAACGCGACGGCAATGCGCTGGTCGTCAAATTGCAGGAACGTCCTGCGATCACCAACTTCAAGCTGGAAGGCAACGAGAAGATCGGTGGTGACGAACTGAAGAAATCGCTGAAGGATCTCGGCCTGGCCGACGGCGAACTGTTCCGCCGCGACCTGCTCGATCAGGTCGAGCAGGAACTGCGGCGCCAGTACTATGCGAACGGCTATTACGCGGTCGGCATCGACTCCAAGGTGACGCCGGAGCCGAACAATCGCGTGTCGATCAACATCAAGGTCACGGAAGGGTCCGTCACCAAGATCACCGACATCAACATCATCGGCAATCATGTCTTCCCGACCGACGAGCTGCTCAAGCAGTTCGATCTGAAGACCACCAACTGGATGCCGTTCCAGAAGAGCGACCGCTATTCCAAGCAGTCGCTGTCCGGCGACCTCGAAAAGCTGCAGTCGTACTACCAGGACCGCGGTTACCTGAAGTTCTCCGTCGACTCGGTGCAGGTCGCGCTGACACCGGACAAGAAGTCGATCTACATCACGATCAATGTCAGCGAAGGCGATGTCTACAAGGTCAAGGATCGCCATTTCTCGGGCGACACGATACTCAATGATCGCTATCTCGAAATCCTGACCTCGACCAAGGCCGGCGACATCTTCTCGCGCAAGGAAGCGACCGATTCGTCCGACCGCATCGAAGCCGCGCTGTCCGACATCGGCTACGCGTTCGCGAAAGTCACGCCGGTGCCGGAAGTCGACGAGGAGCACAAAGAGGTTTCGCTGAACTACGTGGTCGATCCGGGCAAGCGCGCGTATGTGCGCCACATCGGATTTACCGGCAACAGCGGCACCAACGACGAGACGCTGCGCCGCGAAATGCGCCAGCTGGAAGCTGCGCCGTTTTCGAAGTCGGCGGTCGAGCGCTCGCGCGTGCGCCTGACGCGCCTGCCGTTCATCGAGAGCGCCGAAGTCGATACCAAGCCGGTACCCGGCACCGACGATCTGGTCGACGTCAATTTCAAGATCAAGGAGCGCCCGCCGGGCTCCGTGCAGTTCGGCGTCGGTTACTCCGGCTCTCAGGGCTTCCTGATCACCGGCCAGGTGACGCACACCAACTTCCTCGGCACCGGCAACCGCATCGATCTGCAGGCGGAAAACAACGTCTATTCGCGGTCGATCAATCTGTCGTGGACGGATCCTTACTTCACCGAAGACGGCATCAGCCAGACGATCTCGATGTTCTATCGAAAGTCGCAGGGCGTGATCCGGTATTCGTCGGGTTTCAACACCAACACGATCGGTGCGAACCTGACCTACGGCATTCCGCTGTCGGAGTTCATCGCCCTGCGAGCCGGTATCGGTGTCGAAGACACCTCGGTGGAAACCTTCCCGTCCAACAGTTCGGACGAAATCCTCAAGTACGTCATCGACAACGGCACCCAGTTCTTCAGCTGGCAGGCGCGTACCGGCATCAGCTACGACTCGCGCAATCGCACCTTCTTCGCGACGCGCGGCGCCCTGCACGCGCTGACCGCCGACATCGCGTTGCCGGGCGGTGATCTCGAGTACTACAACATCAGCTACCGCGCGCAGCAGTACGTGCCGCTGTTCTGGAAATTCACGGCCGAGATCAACGGCTCTGTCGGTTACGTCAACAGCTACGGCAACAACGATGTGCCGCCCTGGGAAAACTATTTCGCCGGCGGTCCGCAGACCGTGCGCGGTTACAAGGACGGTTACCTCGGTCCGCGCGACCATCCGACCAATCTGTTCAACAATCCGTACGGCGGCAAGCTGCGCACGACCGCGCAGACCAATGTCATCATCCCGCTGCCGATCGCGAGCGACGGCAAGTCGACGCGCCTCGAAGCGTTCTGGGACGTCGGCAACGTGTTCGCGGAACCCAACGATTTCGCCATCAACGAACTGCGGCAGTCTGCAGGCGTGGCGTTCTCCTGGTTCACGCCGTTCCTCGGTCTGCTCGATCTGAGCTACGCGGTTCCGCTCAATGCGAAGCCGGGCGATTCTCAGAACCGCTTCCAGATCAGCTTCGGTTCGGGCTTCTAAATTCATCAAGGCTGCAACACCTACACACGAGAGAGAGACATGATTCGTAAGTTCATTGCCATCACCGGCGTCATCCTCGCCTTCACGACGCTGCCGGCACTCGCCGACCTCAAGATCGGAGTTTTGAGTTCTGCTGATTTGATGCAGAAGGCGCCGCAGATCAAGGCCATGCAGGACCAGCTGAAGGCGCAGTTCGAGCGCCGCCAGAACGATCTGGAAGCCGACGCCAAGAAGCTGCAGGACGACGCCCAGGCCTTCCAGAAGGAAGCCGACATGCTCGCGCCGGCCGATCGTGCCAAGAAGGAAAAGGATCTGTCGACGCGCAAAATAGATATCGAATCAAAGGGCCGTCAGCTGCAGGACGACTTCAATTCGGCGCGCCAGCAGCAGTATGCCAAGGTGATGGATTCGATCAAAACCGTGATCGACGCAGTCGCCAAGGACAAGGGGCTGGATTTGATCATCGAAAACCCCCCGTTCGCCAAGCCAGAGCTTGATGTCACCGACGAAGTGCTCAAGCGCCTGCAGGCAGCCGGCACCAAGTAAGGCAGTTCGGCGGGCATGTGGCGCCAGCCGGCGCCGGCATGCCCGAAAATGAAGTTCGCGACGGCCTGCATGCAGGCCGTCGCCGTTTTCGCGGGATGCGCGTGCGCGTAAGCTTGCGCCAGTCCTCCGGGATGGCAACCAATGCCCACCTTCACACTCGATGAACTGGCCCGACGCTTCGGGCTGCAAGCGCGCGGCGACGCAGCGACTGCAGTGCATGGCGTCTGCAGCCTCAGCCCGGGCAAGCCGGGTTGCATCGGCTTTCTTTCGAATCCCAGGTTGCGCGATGAGCTGGCGACCAGCCTGGCCGCGATCGTCATCGTCACGCCGCGGCATGCCGACGCGGCGCGCGGCGCTGCCCTGATTGCCGCCGATCCCTACCTGGCCTACGCGCGAATTGCCCGGCTGTTCGATCCCGAGCGCGATTTCGTGCCGGGTGTGCACGCCGGCGCGTTCGTTGCCGACAGTGCGCAGATCGGTGCCGGCTGCCGCGTCGCGGCGGGTGCGGTGATCGATGCCGATGCCCGTGTCGGTACCGATGTCTATATCGGGCCCGGTTGCACGATCGGTCGCGGCGCCGTGATCGGCGACGGTGTGCGTCTGATCGCGAGGGTCAGCGTCGCGGCGCGGGTCGTGATCGGAGCGCGCTGCCAGGTGCAGGCTGGCGCCGTGCTCGGTTCGCGTGGTTTCGGCAATGCGCGCGGGCCGGGCGGCTGGGAAGAAGTGCCGCAACTGGGCTCGCTGATCATCGGCGACGATGTCGAGATCGGCGCCAATACCTGCATCGATCGTGGTGCGATCGACGATACGGTCATCGCCAACGGCGTGCGGCTCGACAACCTGATCCAGATCGCCCACAACGTCCGGATCGGCGAGCACACCGCGATCGCGGCCTGCACCGGGATCGCCGGCAGTACGCGCATAGGACGCCGCTGTATGATTGGCGGCGCAGTCGGCATCGCCGGTCATGTCGAGATTGCCGACGATGTGATTCTGCTCGGTCGGGCGATGGTGACCGGGTCGATTCCGAAAGCCGGTGTCTACGGCTCCGGACTGCCACTCGACGACGCGCGCGAATGGCGCAAGACCGTGGCCCGCGTGCGCCGTCTGGGTCGGCTCGAAGCGCGGCTGCAGCGACTCGAAAAACATTTAAGCCTCAATGCTGGAAGCCAGGACGATGACCACAGCGAAAGCATTTGATATCTGCGAAATCCTCAAGCTGTTGCCGCATCGCTATCCGTTCCTGCTGGTCGATCGTGTCACGATGATCGACGAAGCCGGCATGAAACTGACGGCGATCAAGAACGTTACCTTCAACGAACCCTTTTTCCCCGGCCATTTTCCCGGCATGCCGACCATGCCCGGGGTGCTGCAGCTCGAAGCACTGGCGCAGGCCGCCGGTCTGCTGGCGATCCACAAATCCGGCCTGCGCGCCGGTGACGGCTTGGTCCTGTACTTCGCCGGCATCGACAACTGCCGCTTCAAGCGGCCGGTTGTGCCTGGCGATCAGCTGAGCTTCGACATCGAACTGATCAAGCACAAGCGCGATCTGTGGAAGTTCAAGACCCAGGCGCGCGTCGGTGACGAAGTCTCATGCGAGGCCGAATTGCTGTGCGTGCTGCGCACGGTCGACTACGGAAACAAGGGCGCATGAGCGCGGTATCGCGCATTCACCCGACGGCGATCGTCGATGCCGGCGCGGAGTTGCACGAGACCGTCGAGGTCGGGCCGTACAGCATCATCGGGCCGGGCGTCACGATCGACGCCGGGACCTGGATCGGTCCGCACGTGGTGCTGCGCGGGCCGATGACGATCGGCCGCGACAACAAGATATTCCAGTTCGCCTCGCTCGGCGAGATCTCGCAGGACATGAGCGCCAAAGCCGATGATGCGACGCGTGTCGAAATCGGCGACGGCAACACGATCCGCGAATACGTGACGATCCAGCGCGGTACGCTCAAGGAAACGGCGGCGCTGACCCGGATCGGCGATCGCAACTGGATCATGAATGGCGTGCACATCGGCCACGACAGCATCGTCGGCAATCACAACATTCTCGCCAACAACACGGCGCTGGCCGGCCACGTGCTGATGGGCGATTGCGTCGGCTGCGGCGGCTACACGCTGATCCACCAGTACTGCCAGATCGGCTCGCACGTCTTCACCGGCGGCGGCAGCGTGATCACGCGCGATGTGGCACCGTTCGTCATCGTGCAGGGCTCGCCGGCGGCGGCGCGCGGCATCAACAGCGAGGGCCTGCGCCGACGTGGCTTCGCGGCAGACGATGTCGCGAAGATCAAGGACGCGTACAAGCTCGTCTACTTGTCGGGTCTGAAGATGGACGAGGTCAAGCAGGAACTGGCGAAGATGGCATCCGATTCCGCACATGTCGCGTACATGCTGAAGTTCATCGAAGGGTCGAAGCGCGCCCTGCAGCGCTGAATGTCATCACCGGAGTTTGCCATGCGTGCGATCAGAGTCCTGGCTGTCGCCCTGTTGGGTCTTGCCGCTGCAGCGCCGGCCTGGGCCGCCCTGGCCGTTGGCAGCGAGGCGCCGGACTTCTCGGCGCCGTCCGCGCTGGGCGGCGAGGACTACGCCTTCTCGCTGGCAGACGCGCTCAAACAGGGGCCGGTGGTGGTCTATTTCTATCCCAAGGCCTTTACCAAGGGCTGCACGATCGAAGCACATCAGTTCGCGCAGGCCATGGACCAGTACAAGGCGCTGGGTGCGAGCGTGATCGGCGTGTCCAGCGACGACATCGGCACCCTGCACAGGTTTTCGCTGAGCGAGTGCGGCAGCAAGTTTCCGGTCGCGGCCGATCCGGATCAGAAGATCATCAACGAGTACGACGCCAAGATGCCGCTGCTGAACTACGCGACACGCATCTCCTACGTGATCGCGCCGGATCACAAGATCATCTACGCCTACAGCGCGCTCGATCCGAGCGAACACGTCGCCAACACGCTGAACGCGATCAAGCAGTGGAAGCAGGCGCAAAGCGCGCCGACGGCGAGTCCGTGAAGCGTCTGCGATCGTGATCAGGCAAGCCGCGCAGATCGCATGTTGAGGATTGCGCTGGTCGCCGGCGAACTGTCCGGCGATCTGCTGGGCGGCGCCCTGGTTGCGGCCTTGCGCGAGCGCTTTCCGGCTGCACACTTCTACGGCGTCACCGGTGCGCGCATGACGGCGGCCGGCTGCGAGTCGATTGCCTCGATCGACGCACTGTCGGTCATGGGCATTACCGAAGTGCTGCCGGCCCTGCCGCGCATCCTGCGGCTGCGGCGGGATCTGGTCGCGCGCTTTTCCGCCGATCGGCCGGACCTCGTGATCGGCATCGATGCGCCGGATTTCAATCTTGGGCTCGAACGGCGCCTGCGCGATCGCGGCATTCGCACCGTGCACGTCGTCAGTCCGACGGTCTGGGCCTGGCGTGCCGGCCGCGTCAAGACGATCGCGCGCGCGGTGGAACGCATCCTCTGCCTGTTTCCGTTCGAGCCGGACTTCTACGCCCGGCATGGTGCACCGGACAAGGCCGTATACATCGGCCATCCGCTGGCCGATGAGCTCGATGCCGGGGTCACGCCGACGCAGGCGCGTGCCGCACTCGGCCTGCCGTTGCCCGGACCGCTGGTCGCGGTCCTGCCCGGCAGTCGCGGCTCCGAACTCAAGTATCTCGCCGAGCCGCTGGTTCGCGCGGCGGCGCTGATTGCGGCGCAGATGCCCGGCGCGCGCTTCGTGACGCCGATTGCCAAGCCGGCCTTGCGTGCGCGGATGCAGGCGGCGATTGCAAGCCATGCGCCAACGCTGTCGTGGACGCTGCTCGACGGCCAGTCGCGCGACGCCATGCGGGCGGCCGACGCGGTGCTGATCGCCTCCGGTACCGCGACGCTCGAATGTCTGCTGTTGGGCAGGCCGATGATCGTCGCCTATCGCGGTGCGCCGATAACGGCCTGGCTGCTGCTGTCGGCCGGCATGCTGAAGACCCCCTATGTCAGCCTGCCGAACCTGCTCACCGATCGGCCCGTGGTGCCCGAGTTTCTGCAGGGCGAGGTAAAGCCGGAATTGCTGGCCGAGGCGGTATTGTCGCTGCTGCGCGAGCCGGCGGCGCGCGATGTCCAGTTGCAGCAATTCGATGGCGTTCGGAGTCGGTTGCGCTGCGATGCGGCGCGCCGCGCCGCCGATGTGCTCGGCGATTTGCTGCAGAGTCAGCCCTGATCGCGTATTCGCGTACTGCGGCCGTCGTCAAGACTGTGATTCTGCGGCCGGGCGCCTAAAATCGGCCGATGCCCCGCCGTGTCTCGATCGCGACTTATCCCGTACCGCTTGTCGCCGGAATCGACGAGGCAGGTCGTGGATGTCTGGCCGGGCCGGTCTATGCGGCTGCCGTGATTCTCGACGCGCAGCACGGCATCCGCGGCCTCGACGACTCGAAGAAGCTGAGGGCCGGCGTACGGGAGACGCTGTTCGAGCAGATCCAGGATCGCGCCGTCGCGTTCGCCATCGCCCGCGCCGAACTCGACGAGATCGAGCGCCTCAACATCCTGCACGCGACGATGCTGGCGATGCGCCGTGCAGTCGATGCACTGAAGCCCGCACCGCAGCACTGCCTGGTCGACGGCAATCGCCTGCCGGTCTGGGCATACAGCGCGGAAGCGGTGGTCGATGGCGATGCCATCCACGCGCCGATCATGGCGGCGTCGATTCTCGCCAAGGTTGCGCGCGATCGCGAGATGCAGAAGCTCGATGCCGACTATCCCGGCTACGGCTTCGCGCAGCACAAGGGCTACGGCACGCCGGAGCATCTCGATGCCTTGCGGCGGCTCGGCGTCAGCGCGATTCACCGGATGAGTTTCGCGCCCTGCAAGCAGCAGGACCTGTTCGCAGGCGAACACGATCGCCTCCGTCTCGCCGCGGCCGGGCATTGCGCATGACGACGGACTTCGTCCATCTGCGCCTGCATACCGAGTATTCGCTGACCGATGGCGTGGTGCGCGTCGAGCCGCCGAAACGCAAGGGCGGCGGTGTCGGCGCGACGCTGACCTCGCGCGCGGCCGAGTTGCGGATGCCGGCGGTCGCGATCACCGACCAGAACAATCTGTTCGCGATGGTGAAGTTCTACAAATCGGCCGAGGGCGCCGGCATCAAGCCGATCGTCGGTGTCGATGTCTGGCTTGCGCCGCGGCTGGCCGGCGACAGCCCCGAGCGGCTGACGTTGCTGGTGCAGAACGACGGTGGCTATCGCAATCTCGCCAAGCTGATCTCGGCGGCCTACACGCAAGGGCAGACCACCGGGCAGCCGCTGGTGTCGCGCGAATCGCTGCACGCCTGGAACGAGGGTCTGATCGCGCTGAGCGGCCGCGACGGGGCGGTCTTCCGCGCCGCATTGTCCGACAACGTCGACGCGGCACGCGAGGCACTGGCCGAATTGCGTGACTGTTTCGGCGATCGCCTGTATCTGGAGATCGCGCGTTGCGGCCGCGCCGGCGACGACGAATGGGTTGACGCCGCAGCCGCGCTGTCGCGACACGAGCAGCTGCCGCTGGTCGCGACCAACGACGTGCGCTTTCTTGCCCAGGACGATTTCGAGACCCACGAGGCGCGCGTCTGCATTGCGCAGGGTCGCGTGCTCAACGACCCGAAACGCCCGCGCGACTACACGGATCAGCAATATCTGAAGTCCGCCGACGAAATGTGTGCGCTGTTCGCCGATCTGCCGGAAGCGCTGGCAAACTCGGTCGAGATCGCGCGCCGCTGTTCGCTGACGCTCAAGTTCGCGCCACCGTATCACCTGCCGAACTTCCCGGTTCCCGACGGCTATACGACCGACAGCTGGTTGCGCGAACGCGCGCGCGAAGGTCTGCGGGAGCGCTTCACGCTGATCACGCTGGCGGCCGAGGAAGATGTCTACTGGCAACGCCTGGACTACGAACTCGGCATCATCGAGAAGATGGGCTTTGCCGGGTACTTCCTGGTCGTCTCCGACTTCATCGAGTGGGCGAAGAACAACGGCTGTCCGGTCGGGCCCGGCCGTGGTTCCGGCGCAGGCTCGCTGGTCGCGTACGCGATCAAGATCACCGATCTCGATCCGCTGCCGTACAACCTGCTGTTCGAGCGTTTCCTCAATCCCGAGCGCGTCTCGATGCCGGATTTCGACATCGATTTCTGCATGGACAATCGCGATCGCGTGATCGAATACGTCGCGCAGAAATACGGCCGTGACCGCGTCGGCCAGATCATCACCTACGCGACGATGGCGGCGCGCGGCGTGATTCGCGATGTCGCGCGCGTCATGGGCCATGGCTACGGTTTCGCGGACTCGATTGCCAAGCTGGTGCCGGGCACGCCGGGCGCAACCCTGGTCGACGCACTCGAACAGGTGCCGGAGCTCAAGCAGCGTTACGACGGCGAGGAAGACACGCGCGCCGTCATCGATCTCGGTCTGGCACTGGAAGGTACGACGCGTGGTGTCGGCGTGCACGCCGGCGGTGTCGTGATCGCGCCGCAGCCGCTGACCGACTATGCGCCGATGTACTGCGAAGCCGGCGGCGGCGGCATGCGCACGCAATTCGACATGAAGGATCTCGAATCCGCCGGGCTCGTGAAATTCGACTTTCTGGGCCTGAAGACGCTGACCGTGATCCAGGAGGCGGTCAACAATGTCGTCAAGAGCACCGGGACCGAGATCGACGTGCTGAAGCTGCCGATCACCGACGCCAGGACCTACGAGCTGTATGCGAGCGGCGAGACGACCGCGGTGTTCCAGATGGAATCGCCGGGCATGCAGCGCGCGTCCAAGGACCTGAAGCCTGATACCTTCGAGGACATCGTCGCGCTGGTGTCGCTGTATCGGCCGGGGCCGATGGACCTGATTCCCGAATATTGCGCCCGCAAGCGCGGCGATGCGCCGGTGGTCTATCTGCATCCGGAAATGGAAGCGGTGCTGCAGCCGACCTACGGCATCTTCGTCTACCAGGAACAGGTCATGCAGATGTCGCAGCGCCTGGCCGGTTACACGCTCGGTGGCGCCGACCTGCTGCGCCGCGCGATGGGCAAGAAGATCGCTTCGGAAATGGCCAAGCAGCGCGAGATCTTCACCGACGGCGCGACCGGTCGCGGCGTCGACGGCGAGATCGCGACCCAGGTCTTCGACCTGATGGAGAAGTTCGCGAACTACGGCTTCAACAAGTCGCATGCCGCGGCCTATGCGCTGGTCTCGTACCAGACTGCGTGGCTGAAGACGCACTATCCGGCTGAGTTCATGGCAGCGGTGCTGTCCTGCGAAATGCAGCACACCGACGCGATCGTGACGATGCGCGAGGAATGCCTGCGCATGGGCCTGAAGATGCTTTCCCCCGACGTCAATCAAAGCGACTACCGTTTCACGGTGCCGCAGCCGGGCGCGATCCGCTACGGACTCGGTGCGATCAAGGGTGCCGGCGAAGCCGCTCTCGAAGGCATCATTGCCGAGCGCACGGCGAACGGCGCGTTCAAGGATCTGTTCGACTTCTGCAAGCGTGTCGACACGCGCAAGGCCAACAAGCGCGTGCTCGAGGCCCTGATCTGTTCCGGCGCGATGGACGGCTTCGGCCTGAACCGGCCGTCGCTGATGAAGACCCTGCCGAAGGCGCTGCAGCTCGCCGAGGCCGCCGCCGCCAGCGCCGACTCGGGCCAGAACGATCTGTTCGGTCTCGGTGGCGGCATGGCGAAGGCCGAACAGCAGATCGAAGCCGATACCGAGGCCGACTGGTCGCAGCGCGAACTGCTCGCGCGTGAACGCGACACGCTCGGCTTCTATCTGTCCGGCCATCCGATCGAGGCCTACGGCGAGATCACCGAGCAGGTCTGCAGTGGTCGCCTGCATGAGCTGATCCGCCAGCACGCCACGCCGCAGCCGGTCGCCGCCAACGGCAAGCCGGTCTGGCAGCCGCGCGTCAAAGTGATGTTTGCCGCCTGGGTGGCCGATGTGCGTTTCTTCAAAGGCGACGGTCGCGGCGGCGCCAGCTACAAGCTGACGCTGGACGATCGCAGCGCGCAGCTGTCGACCTGGATCGATGCCGACAAGTGGGCGAAGTACGCGCCGTTCGTGAAACCCGATCAGCTGGTGTTCGCGATCGCCGAAATCGGTTTGTCGCCGGCGCGCGAAAATCGCGACGCCGAGCCGCGGCTGTACGCGCCGGAATTCCATTCGCTGGACGACGTGCTGCGGGACTATGCCGTGCGTCTCAGCCTCGACTGGCAGCGTCCGGCCAACGACGTCATTGCCCTGCGCAAGCGCGTGATGGCGTTGCGCGGCGGCAAGACCGAGGTCGAAATCCGCTACCGCGGCAGCAAGGCGGCCTGCGAGCTGGAATTCGGCGCCGAGTGGAGGCTGCGCCTCGACGACAAGACCCTGCTCGATCTGCAGCAATGGCTCGGCGCCGCCGCGGTGCGCGTGCAGTACAAGCGCTTCCAGGCGCCGATTCCGCAGCGAAAGTTTGCCAACGCCGGCGCCGGCTCGTTCGACGACGAGTGATGCGCAAGGCGCATCGGCGTGGCCGCTGCGTTAAGGTGGGTCGGACGCTCAGACGACCAAGGAGTCCGCGATGCTGCCATTCGCTCGAAGCTGCCTGATGCTCGTTCTGCTGCTGGGTGGCCTGTCCGCTGCAGCACAGGCAAGCCAGGCGCCATCGGTCGCGCCGGCCGGCGGCAGCGGGCATGTCCTCACCGTCGGCCTGCGCGAGAATCCGCCGTTCGTGATGCGCGATGCCGACGGTCGCTACAGCGGCATCGCGATCGAACTGTGGAGCGGCATCGCGCAAGCGATCGGTGCGCGGACGCGATACGCGCCTGCCGACGATGTCGATACCTTGCTTGCCGGTGTTGCGGATCGTCATTTCGATGTGGCGGTTGGCGCGCTGACGGTCACCGCACAACGCGCCGAGCAGGTCGATTTCACGCAGCCGTTTTATCGCGGCGGCATCGGCATCGCCACGCGTGCCAGCGGCGGTTGGCGGGCTGCGCTCGGCGGCATGATTTCGGCCAGCTTTCTCAAGGCGGTCGGCGCGCTGGTGCTGGTCCTGTTGCTGGTGGGCGTGCTGGTCTGGTGGTTCGAGCGGCGCAGCAATCCCGCGCAGTTCGGCGGCACGCCTGCGCGCGGCATCGGTTCCGGCCTGTGGTGGTCGGCAGTGACGATGACCACCGTCGGTTACGGCGACAAGGCGCCAACCAGTCTCGGCGGGCGTGTCGTCGGACTGGTCTGGATGTTCGTCAGCGTGATCACGATCTCCGGATTCACCGCGGCGATCGCCTCGTCGATCACGATCGGGCGCTTGTCGACCGAAGTGCATGGCGTCGCCGATCTGCCGCATGTGCGGGTCGCGTCGACCTCCGGTTCGACCAGCGCCACGCTGGCCGATCACCACCGGCTGACGGTGATCGACGTCGTCGATCCGGCCGAAGCGCTGCGGCGTCTGGCGGCCGGACAGGTCGATGCCGTGCTCTACGACGCGCCGGTGCTGCAGGCGCGGATTCATGACGGCAAGCTCAAGCATCTGACCGTGCTTGCCGAACTCGTGCGCGAGGAAGACTACGCACTGGCGGTGCCGCGCGATTCCGAATGGCGCAAGCCGATCAACCAGGCCTTGCTGCGCATCGTCGAGGCGCCGCAGTGGCAGGACACGCTGGATCGCTATCTGGGCGCTGATCGCTGAACCGGCCCGGACGGCGGCGTCTCGCTCTGGAACTTGTCATTGCGAGGCGGGCAAAGGCCGACGAGGCGATTGCGACACGCTGCCTGATCCGGCCACGCTGCCGGATGGCGCCACCTCTGCGCGGTTCGCCATGACGGGGGCCCGAATTCCCGCTGGTACGCGACGGCCCGGACGGCGCGCGGCCGATTTGCGCTAAAGTTGGCAACAGGCCGCCGCGACCCCCCGCTGCAAACGAACGACCAACCAATGAACCTGAACTATCTCGATTTCGAACAGCCGATCGCCGAACTCCAGCAGAAGATCGAGGAGTTGCGCTTTGCCACCACCGGCAGCGGCGTCAACCTGACCGAAGAGATTTCGCGCCTCGAAGGCAAGAGCCGGCAGTTGACCGAGCAGGTCTTCGCCAAGCTCACGCCCTGGCAGGTCGCGCAGGTCGCGCGTCACCCGCAGCGGCCGTACGCGCTGGACTACGTGAAGACCCTGTTCACCGAGTGGGACGAGCTGCACGGCGACCGCCACTTTTCCGATGATCCGAGCATCGTCGGCGGCGTGGCCCGCCTCGAAGGTCGCGCCGTCGTCGTCATCGGCCAGCAGAAAGGTCGCGATGCCAAGGAGCGGGTCTACCGCAACTTCGGCATGCCCAAGCCCGAGGGCTACCGCAAGGCGCTGCGCCTGATGAAGCTCGCCGAGAAATTCAATCTGCCGGTGCTGACCTTCATCGATACGCCGGGCGCGTATCCGGGCATCGACGCCGAGGAACGCAATCAATCCGAAGCGATCGCACGCAATCTGTTCGAGCTGTCGAAGCTGCGCACGCCGGTGCTGGCGACGGTGATCGGCGAGGGCGGTTCGGGTGGCGCACTGGCGATCGGCGTCGCCGATCACATCATGATGCTCCAGTACAGCATCTACTCGGTGATCTCGCCGGAAGGCTGCGCATCGATCCTGTTCAAGGACGCGGCGCGGGCGCCGGAAGCAGCCGAGGCGATGCGCATCACCGCGACCGACCTCTACGAACACAAGCTGGTCGACGAAATCGTGCCGGAGCCGCTCGGCGGTGCGCACCGCGACATGGCCGCGACGATGGCAACCGTGCGACAGAAGCTGACCGCCAATCTCGAACGTCTGCGCCACACCCCGATGACCAAGCTGATGGCGGCTCGCTACCAGCGGCTGATGGCATACGGTTCCTACGACACCCTCCACTGATGATGTGAACGGGGCTGCTGTGCGGGTCGATCTCGCGCCGGCCGTGCTCGCTGTGCTTCAGCACAGCTGCGCGCGGCCAGCGCGACCTCGGCCCTGCTCGCGACGCCCCGTTCACATCATCGGCACGCTTCGCTCGCCGCCTGCGGCGGCATTGCTGCGCTGGCCCAGAGCCAAGCCATGAAGATCGTTTTGCCACCGCTTGCGCCGCGCGCGCGGGTCTGGGTGGCGCTCAGCGGCGGGCTCGATTCGACGGCCCTGCTGCATCTGCTTCACGAAAGCGGCGTGCCGAATCTGCGGGCAGTGCATGTCCATCATGGTTTGCAGGCAGCGGCGGACGGCTGGGCGCGGCAGGTCCGCGGCCAGTGCCGGGCGCTGGACGTGCCGCTCAGCGTGCGCCGGGTCCGGGTCGATCCGCGACACGGCGGCGGGCCGGAGGCGGCGGCGCGCGAGGCGCGCTATGCCGCGTTCGCGGCCATGCTGAAGGCCGGCGATCTGCTGGCGACGGCGCATCACCGCGACGATCAGGCCGAAACCGTCCTGCTGCGCGCGCTGCGCGGCACCGGCATTGCAGGATTGGCGGCGATGCCGGTGCTTGCCGCGTTCGGGGCCGGGCGGCTGTGGCGGCCGCTGCTCGATCAGCCGCGTGCGGAACTGCATCGTTTCGCCGAACGGCGCGGCCTGCAATGGATCGACGATCCGCACAATCAGGACGCGCGCTATGCGCGCTCGTACCTGCGTACGGAGCTGATGCCCAGGCTTGGGGCGCACTGGCCGCAGGCCGCCGCGAGTCTGGCGCGCCTGGCGCAGCGCGCCGCCGATGCCGAAGCGCTCGTCGCTGCGCTGGCCAGTCAGGATCTGCTTGCCCTGCGTGTTGGCGACGGCTGGTCGGTCGCGGGTCTGCTTGCGCTGGATCGCGTGCGTCGTCGCAACGCCCTGTACCACGCCTGGGTTGCGATGGGTTGGCCGGCGCCGGCCGAGGCGCGGCTGGCACGACTCGACGAGGAAATTCTCCGTGCGCGCGGCGACGCACAGCCGCTGCTGCGCCACGAAAGCGGCGAGGTCCGTCGTTTTCGCGACGTTCTGCACTTTCTGCCGCATCTGCCGCCTGTCCCCGATCAGGTTCTCGCGTGGCCGGCGCGGCGCCGGGCCTTGACGCTGCCGGCCGGGCTCGGCGAGTTGCGGCTGTCGAGGCCGTCGCCACTGCCGCTGCAGGTCGGCTTTGCGCGTGGCGGCGAGCGCCTGAAGCCGGCCGCCGGCCGCCACAGCCGCAGTCTCAAGCAGCTCTGTCAGGAGGCCGGAATCCCGCCCTGGGTGCGCGTCCGCATGCCCTTGCTGCTTGCCGGCGACGAGTTGCTGGCGATCGCCGGCTACTGGCGCAGCGCAAAAGCAGTGGAACTGGGTCTTGATCCGGAATGGCAGACGACGCTCGCCGGCGCAGGCAGCACGGGCTTTTCCGGCAAAACGGGCTGATGCCCACTTTGAGTGCGCGCGGCCGTCGGCGTAAAATCCACTAAACCCATTGCCTGCCCATTCCCATGCCCGACGCGCCGCATCAGACGCGATTCGTTTTTGTCACCGGGGGCGTGGTGTCCTCGCTTGGTAAAGGCATTTCCGCCGCTTCCCTGGGTGCTGTTCTCGAGTCGCGCGGACTCAAGGTCAGCATGATCAAGCTCGATCCCTACATCAATGTCGATGCAGGCACGATGAGCCCTTTCCAGCACGGTGAAGTGTTCGTTACCGAAGACGGCGCCGAAACCGACCTCGACCTCGGTCACTACGAACGCTTCCTGCGTGGCAAGACCACGCGCTATTCGAACATGACCACCGGTCAGATCTATCGCAACGTGCTCGACAAGGAGCGCCGTGGCGATTATCTGGGCAAGACCGTGCAGGTCATTCCGCACATCACCGACGAAATCCAGGCCGGCATCCGTCGCGGCGTCAACGGCGCCGACATCTGCATGGTCGAGATCGGTGGCACGGTCGGCGACATCGAGTCGCTGCCGTTCCTCGAGGCGATCCGCCAGATGGCGGTCGAACTCGGCCGCCGCCACGCGATGTTCCTGCACCTGACCCTGCTGCCGTTCGTGAAAGCTTCCGGCGAGCTGAAGACCAAGCCGACCCAGCATTCGGTCAAGGAGCTGCGTGGCATCGGCATCCAGCCGGACGTGCTGATCTGCCGCACCGAGCGGCCGATCCCGGATGCCGAGCGCCGCAAGATCTCGCTGTTCACGAACGTGCCGTATCAGGCGGTGATCGCCGCGATCGACATGGACGACATCTACAAGATTCCGGGCTGGCTGCATCAGCAGAATCTCGACCAGCTGGTGATCGACCATTTCGGTCTGGACGCGCGGCCTGCCGACCTGTCGGCCTGGGAGCGGGTCGTCGAGGCCCGGCAGAGCGCCGATACCGAAGTGCAGGTGGCGATGGTCGGCAAGTACGTCGATCTCGCCGACGCCTACAAGTCCTTGAACGAGGCGCTGCATCACGCCGGTCTGCACACCGGCGCGCGCGTCAAGATCCGCTACATCGAATCGGAGGCGGTCGAAACCGAGTCGGCGCGCATCCTGCAGGGCATGGATGCGATCCTGGTGCCCGGCGGTTTCGGCGAGCGCGGCATCGAAGGCAAGATCATGGCGGCGCGTTATGCGCGCGAGAACAACATCCCGTATCTCGGCATCTGCCTCGGCATGCAGGTCGCGGTGATCGAGTACGCGCGCAATGTCTGCGGCCTGACGCGCGCGCATTCGACCGAATTCGATCCGAAATCGCCGGACCCGGTGATCGGCCTGATCACCGAGTGGCAGGACGAAGCCGGCCGCAAGCAGCTGCGCAGCGAAGGCTCCGACAAGGGCGGCACCATGCGCCTCGGTTCGCAGGCTTGCCGGCTCAAGGCCGGATCGAAGTCACGCGCGCTGTACAACGCCGAGATCATTCGCGAACGCCATCGTCACCGCTACGAGTTCAACAATAACTACAAGAAGATCCTGTCCGAGCACGGCATGGATCTGGTCGCCGAGTCGGCCGAGAACGAACTGGTCGAGATGGTCGAGTTGCCGAAGCATCCATTCTTCATCGGCTGCCAGTTCCATCCGGAGTTCACGTCGACACCGCGTGACGGCCATCCGCTGTTCGAAGGCTTCGTCAAGGCGGCGCGCGAGCATCATCGCGCCAACCAGCCGACGCAGGTCGCTCCCAGTGCTCCGGCTGCGACGAGCGTGAAAGTGGCGTGACGTGCCGACCTGGCTGGGCAAACATGAAAAAGGCCGGCGCAAGCCGGCCTTTTTCGTGCTGCCACGCACGGCTTCGGCGCCGTGCGGCGCCACAGCATCGTCATGCGCGTCAGCGGATCTCCAGCGGCGCGAAGCCTTTCACCAGTTCGTCCAGCGCCTTGAGCTGGGCGAGGAACGGCTCCAGCTGAGCCAGCGGCAGCGCACTGGGGCCGTCGCACTTGGCCTGGTCGGGATTCGGATGCGCTTCGAGGAACAGGCCGGCGAGGCCGGTTGCGATGCCGGCGCGTGCCAGATCGAGCACCTGCGAGCGGCGCCCGCCGGACGCCGCGGCGCCCGGATCGCGTTGCTGCAGGGCATGGGTGACGTCGAAGATCACCGGCAGGCCGGCGGTGGCCTTCTTCATGACCCCGAAGCCGAGCATGTCGACCACCAGGTTGTCGTAGCCGAAGCAGGTACCGCGATCGCAGAGGATGATCCTTTCGTTGCCGGCCTCACGGAACTTCTCGACGATGTTGCCGACCTGCGAGGGGCTGAGAAACTGCGGCTTCTTGATGTTGATGATGCGGCCGGTCCTGGCCATGGCGACGACCAGATCGGTTTGTCGCGCGAGAAAGGCCGGCAGCTGCAGGACGTCGACGACCTCGGCGACCGGCGCGGCCTGCCAGGGCTCATGCACGTCGGTGATCAGCGGCACACCGAACTCGGCTTTCACGGCCTCGAAGATGCGCAGGCCTTCCTCGAGGCCGGGGCCGCGATAGGAGTGGATGGACGAGCGGTTGGCCTTGTCGAAGCTGGCCTTGAAGACGTACGGAATGCCCAGTTTTTGCGTGACACGCACGTATTCGGATGCGGCCTGCAGGGCGATCTCTTTCGATTCGAGGACGTTGATGCCGCCGAAGAGGACGAACGGCGCCGAATTTCCAACGGCGATGTTCTGAATGTGGAGGGTCGTGGACATGTTCTGGCTGGTGGCAAATTCGCGGCAGTGTCCGCGACGTCTTGCGCAGCGTCAACGAAGAGGCCGGCGATCACCGCCCCTTTCGTTTCAGCGTGAACGAGCGGCGCAGGCGTCGACGGCGCACGGCCGCACACCGCCGGCCGTGCCGGCCGTACGTTCACCTCGCGTTGCGGGCGTGCTCCATGCCGGTCGGCAGAAATGCCCGGGGACGGTGCTTCGCGTATGACGGGTCCGGTCGCGCACGCTAGAATTCGCGATCTTTCCCGCTATCCGGAGCGTTTTCCCTCATGTCGAAGATCGTCAAAGTCACTGCCCTGGAAATCATCGATTCGCGCGGCAACCCGACCGTGGAAGCCGAAGTCGAACTCGAATCCGGTGCGGTCGGCCGCGCGGCGGCACCGAGCGGGGCGTCGACGGGAACCCGCGAGGCGGTGGAACTGCGTGACGGCGCACCGGCTGCCAAGAAGGGCGGCAAGACCGCGAAGCATCCGCGCTATCTCGGCAAGGGCGTGAAGAAGGCGGTCGCCAATGTCGAAGGGCTACTGGCCAAGGTCGTCACCGGTCTCGATGCGCAGGAGCAGGCCGTGGTCGATGCCGCGATGGTCGCCGCCGACGGCAGCGCCAACAAATCCAAGCTCGGTGCCAACGCCATCCTCGCCGTCTCGCTGGCGAGCGCCAAGGCCGCCGCCGAAGAGAATTTCCTGCCGCTGTTCCAGCATCTCGGCGGCATTTCCAGCGTGACGCTGCCGGTGCCGATGATGAACGTCATCAACGGCGGCGCGCATGCGGACAACAATGTCGACATCCAGGAATTCATGATCCTGCCGGTCGGCGCGCCGAGCTTTTCCGAAGCGCTGCGCTACGGTGCGGAAATCTTCCACTCGCTGAAGAAGGTGCTGCACGGCCGCAAGCTGAGCACCTCGGTCGGCGACGAGGGTGGCTTCGCGCCGAACCTGCCGTCGAATGTCGCGGCGCTGGATTGCCTGCTCGAAGCCATCGAGAAGGCCGGTTACAAGGCGGGCAAGGACATCTATCTGGGCCTCGATGTGGCGTCGAGCGAGTTCTACGCCAAGGGCAAGTACAACCTGCATGGCGAGGGCAAGAGCTACACCAGTGAACAGTTTGCCGATTACCTCGCCGGCATCTGCGCGAAGTACCCGGTGATCTCGATCGAGGACGGTTGTGCCGAGGGCGACTGGAAGGGCTGGAAGTATCTGACCGAGAAGCTCGGCAACAAGGTGCAGCTGGTCGGCGACGATCTGTTCGTCACCAACACCACGATCCTCGCCGAAGGCATCATCCGCGGCGTCGCGAACTCGATCCTGATCAAGCCGAATCAGATCGGCACGCTGACCGAGACGCTGGAAGCGATCCAGATGGCGACCGACGCCGGCTACAGCAGTGTCGTCAGCCATCGTTCCGGCGAGACCGAGGATGCGACGATCGCCGACATCGCCGTCGGCACCACCGCGACGCAGATCAAGACCGGCTCGCTGTGCCGCTCGGACCGCATGGCCAAGTACAACCAGCTGCTGCGCATCGAGCGCAAGCTCGGCAAGCGTGCCCGGTACCCGGGTGCCGGCGCGTTCCCGATCGCCCTGTAAACAAACGGCTCGACTGGCGCTAGACTGCGACATGGCCAAACGCGTCATTCTTGTCGTCCTCGCCGCGATGCTGCTCGGTTTGCAGTGGCGGCTGTGGGTCGCCAAGGGTGGCATCGCGCACACGCATCGCCTGAAAGGCGAAGTCGCCGAACAGGCCGCCGAGAACGATCGGCTGCGCGCACGCAATGCGACGCTCGACGCCGAAGTCCAGGATCTGAACTCCGGCGTCGTCGCGATCGAGGGCCGCGCGCGCACGACCATGGGCATGATCAAGGAAGGCGAGACCTTCTATCTGGTCGTCCAGCGCTGAAGCCGCGCGCGTACGTGTCCGCACCTGCAGCGCGTTACTGGGCCGTGATTCCGGCCGCCGGCGGTGGCACGCGCATGGCCAGCGGCCGGCCGAAACAGTATCTGCCGCTGCACGGGCGTGCCCTGATCGAGTGGTCGCTGGCGCCGTTTCTCGAAGCCGAATGGATCGACGGCGTGGTGCTGGTGCTGGCGCGCAGCGACAGCGGCTTTGCGCAGCTGCCGATCGCGCGCCATCCGCGCATCGTCACGACGATCGGCGGTGCCGCGCGCGCCGAGTCGGTACTCGCCGGACTCGAAGTGGTGGCGGCGCGCACCCGCGCCTTTCGCGACGTCCATGTGCTGGTGCATGACGCGGCGCGACCCTGCGTGCAGGCTGCCGACATCGACCGGCTCTGCGAGGAGGCCGATGACGAGCATGGCGGCATTCTCGCGCTGCCGGTCAACGACACGCTCAAGCGAGCCCGCCAGAGCCGCATCGCCGAGACCGTCGATCGCAGCGCGTTCTGGCGCGCGCAGACGCCGCAGCTGTTCCGTATGAGCCTGCTCATGCAGGCGCTGCAGGACTGCCGCGACGGCGGCGTCGAGGCCACCGACGAAGCCAGTGCGATGGAACGGCGCGGTTACCGGCCGCGCCTGGTGCGCGGCAGCGAGGCCAACATCAAGGTCACCTATCCGGAAGATCTGCAGCTCGCGCAGTTCTGGCTGCAGCAGCAGGAGCGACAGGCATGAATCCACCGACGGGCCAGGCACGAGGGCTGCGCATCGGTCATGGCTTCGATACACATCGCCTGGAAGCCGGCGACGGCGTCCAGCTCGGCGGCGTGTTCATTCCCTGCGCCTATCGCATCGTCGCGCATTCGGACGGCGACGCGCTGATACACGCGCTCTGCGATGCGCTGCTCGGCGCGATCGCCGCGGGCGATATCGGCAAGCTGTTTCCGGACCATGATCCGCAGTACAGGGGCATCGACAGCCGCCGCCTGCTCGCCGAAGTCATGCGCCGCGTGAACCTGGCCGGCTATCGCGTCGTCAACGCCGATCTCAGCCTGATCGCGCAGGCACCGCGGGTCTCGGCGCATACCGCGGCGATGTGCGAGCAGCTGGCGCAGGGACTGGACGTCGCGCTCGATTGCGTGAACGTCAAGGCGACAACCAACGAAGGCATGGATGCCATCGGCGAAAAGCAGGGCCTCGCCGCGCACGCCGTGGTTCTTCTCGAAGCGCGCTGAGCGGGTTTGCGGCGTTTCCGCCGGCCGACCTAGACTGCGCCATGGCAGACGCAGATCAAAAGCCGCGACGTCGGCCGTGCGGACGACCCGATACCCGCGAGGCGATCCTGGCCTGTGCCGAAACACTGTTGCAGCAGCGCGGGTTCAATGGCTTCAGCTATCAGCACATCGCCAGCCAGCTGGGCCTGCGCACGGCGGCGATCCACTACCACTTTCCGGCCAAGGACGATCTCGGCGTCGCGCTCGTGCGCCGCTACCGCGACAGCTTCCAGAAGTGGGTGCGCAAGCTCGAATTCGAAACCGCCGCCTGGGCGCGATTGCAGGCCTACTTCAGTACCTACCTGACGCATCTTGAAACCGAGGATGGGCGTTTGTGTCCGGGAGGCGTGTTCGGGGCGGATTTCGGCGTGCTCTGCGACGAAATGCGCATCGAGGCGCGGATGCTGATGCGCGAGACCTATGCCTGGCTGGTGCTGACGCTGGAGGAAGGCAGGCGCGAGGGTTCGCTGCGCTTCGAGGGCGATGCCTACGACAAGGCCGTCGTGGTCGGCGCCGCGCTGCAGGGCGGCCTGCAGATCGCACGCCTGGCCGGCGCGCATCGGTTCCGGCAGCTGCTCGCGCAGCTCGAATTCGAACTGACGGGACGCAAGCCGGACAGCGGCCCGCTGCCGTGAACGCGTCCGAACCGCGGATCTCGGCGACGATCCAGGGCAGGCACTGAAGCCCGGGCGTTTCGATCCCCGAACGCCGCGGTCTGCCGTTGCTCTCAGCGGGCCCGCAACAGCACGTAGATGGCGCCGGTGCCGCCGTCGACGACCCGCGCCGAGCAATAGGCGATGACATCCTTGCGTCGGCGCAGCCAGCTGCCGAGCAGGGCCTTGAGTACCGGGCCGCTGTTCGGCGAGCCATTGCCCTTGCCGTGGATGATGCGCACGCAGCGCAGGTCGCGTTCGTGACAGCGCGCGAGAAACTGCACGACCGCCAGTCTGGCGCGATCGCGGTTGTGGCCGTGCAGGTCAAGCTCGCTTTCGATGCGGTAATGGCCGCGCCGAAGGCGGCGCAGCACGGCGTCCTGCACGCCGGCGCTGCGATAGAGCAGGGTGTCGCCGCTTTCGATCTCGTCCGGCTCGGTATCGGCGAGCAGTTCGCGCAGCACCTCAAGCTCGTCCTGTAGCCGCTGGCGCGGGATCGGCGCGGGTTCCGGCTTGTCGGCCAGCGCGCGTGCGGTCGGCCGGTGCGGGCGCACGCCGAGCATGGCGAGGCGGAACAGGTCCGTGTCGTCGTCGGGTGCCTTGCTGGACTGGTCGTCGCTCACGGCGGATTCGCAGCTCGATTCCGTGGTCCGCCGAATCATATCCGGTAAACTTGCGGAACTTTCCGTTTTGCCCTCATGAAAATCCTGCTTTCGAACGACGACGGTTGCCAGGCGCCGGGTTTGCGCTGCCTGCGCGACCAGCTGCGCAGCCGCCATGAGCTGGTGGTGGTGGCCCCGGACCGCAATCGCAGCGGTGCCAGCAATTCGCTGACCATCATGAATCCCGTGCGCGTGCAGCGGCATGACGACGGCAGCCTGTGCGTCGACGGCACGCCAACCGATTGCGTACATCTGGCGCTGACCGGCCTGATCGACCTGAAGCCGGACATCGTCGTCTCCGGCATCAATGCCGGCGCCAATCTGGGCGACGACACCCTGTATTCCGGCACGGTCGCGGCGGCGATGGAAGGTCGGCATCTCGGTTACGCCGCGATCGCGGTCTCGACGGTGTCGATCCAGCCGCAGCACTACGAAACCGCGGCGCGCGTGACGCTGCATCTGCTGGAACGGATCCAGCAGCAGCCGATTCCCGGCGACACCATCCTCAACGTCAACGTGCCGGACCTGCCCTGGGAAGAATTGCAGGGCTTCGCCGTGACGCGCGCCGGCAACCGCCATCGCGCCGAGGCGGCGATGAAGACCACCGACCCGCGCGGCCGCACGATCTACTGGATCGGCGCCGCCGGTGCGGAAGCCGACTGCGGGCCCGGAACCGATTTCCACGCGGTCGCCGCCGGCAAGGTGTCGATCACGCCGCTGCTCGTCGACCTGACCCGCCACAACATGCTGGAACACCTGTCGCAGTGGGCGACGCAACTGTGATCTCGCGCGGCAGCACGCGGCAGACGCCGAACTCGATCAGCGCCGCGCGTGCGCGTCTGTTCGAGGAAATCCGCAAGGCCGGCGTCAGCGACGCGGCCGTGCTGGCCGCGATCACCAAGGTGCCGCGCGATCAATTCGTCGACGATGCGCTGAAGAACCGCGCCTACGAGAACAATGCCCTGCCGATCGGTCACGCGCAGACGATCTCCCAGCCGGTGGTGGTTGCCTTCATGACCCAGGCCCTGACCCAGGGCCGCAAGCTCGAGCGCGTGCTCGAAGTCGGCACCGGCAGCGGCTACCAGACCGCAGTGCTCGCCGAACTGGTCGGCACCGTGTTCACGGTCGAACGCATCAAGCCGTTGTCGGAACTGGCGCGCACGCGCCTGTCGGCGCTGGGGTATCGCAACGTGCACTTCGGCTACGCCGACGGCATGAAAGGCTGGCTGCCGTATGCGCCGTATCAGGGCATTCTGGTCACCGCCGGTGCCGAGAGTGTGCCGCCGGCGCTGATCGAACAGCTCGGCCCCGGCGGGCGCCTGGTGATCCCGGTCGGTCCGCCCGGACGCCAGTCGCTGAAGCTGGTCGAACGACGCGGTTCGTCGGTGCGCGAGCAGGATCTCGGCTGGGTCAGCTTCGTGCCGCTGCTGGCCGGCAAGGTCTGAGAGCTCGTGAATAGATCCACTGCGCTCGGCATTGTGCGCGCCGGCAGTACTCGCCATCCTCACGGACGCGAGGACGCTGCGCTTGTTCCGCTCCGGCGGCGCACAAACCGTCATCGCTCGCCACGATTTCTTCACAAGCTCTGAGGGCTGGATCCGCATGATCGTCGCCTGGGTCGAACAATACGTCGCGCATCTCGGCTATCCGGAAATCTTTTTCCTGATGGCGCTGGAGTCGAGTCTGGTGCCGATCCCGTCCGAACTGGTGATGATTCCGGCAGGCTATCTCGCGGCGCAGCGTTCGCTCGATCCGGTGCTGGCGGCGCTGGTTGGCGGCTGCGGCTCACTGCTCGGGGCGAGCGTGAATTATCTGTTCGCCCGTTACGTCGGGCGTGCGTTCCTGTTGCGCTACGGCAAGTACCTGCTGATCGACGAGCGCAAGTATCACGAGGCCGAGCAGCTGTTCCTGCGCAATGCGCACTGGGCGACCTTTCTCGGCCGCTTCATCCCGGTGATCCGCCACCTGATTTCGCTGCCGCCCGGCGTGTTCGGCATGCGCGTGCCGGCGTTTGCGGCGATCACCTTGCTCGGCGCGACGCTGTGGTGCAGCGTGCTGGTCGCGGTCGGTTTCCATTTCGGCGACTCGGTGGCCCAGCTGATCCGGCACTGGTCGAACGAGATCGGCATCGCCGCCAGTTTGCTTGTTGGGCTGTTTGTGGTCAGATTCCTGCTGAAGGACCGCAAAAAACAAACCGGCGTGTAGTGCGCCGCGCCGAGAACGATCTGCAAATGATCCGCCCGACATCGCTCGCGGTACCGATGCTGTTGCTGACCTTGCTGACGCTGCAGGGCTGCGCCGGCTGGGCTTCCTGGGACAAGCCGTGGCGCCGTCCCGGTCTCGAAGCCGGGGTGGTGCCCGATCGCATGCCGGGTCCCAACGAGTACGTGGTGCGGCCGGGCGACACGGTGTATGCGATCGCGTTCCGCAACAGCGTCGACTTTCGCGCGCTCGCGCGCTGGAACGGCATCGGTTCCGACTATCTGATTCATCCCGGCGAAGTGCTGCGGCTGAAGCCGCCGCGCGTCGAGGCCGCACCGCCGCGACAGCAGATCGGCGTGATGCAGACGCGGCCGATCAATGACGCGGATGCCTCGCAGGCGCAGGTGGTGAATGCCGACACGCCGCCGCCGGTGGTCGCGTCGGTGGCGCCCGCCGGCAACGACGACGACGACGCCAGCGCCGGCGGCTACAGCTGGGTGTGGCCGGTCAATCAGGCGCCGGTCGTGCGCGGCTTCGGTCAGCAGGGCAGCAAGGGCGTCGATTTCGGCGGTGTGGTCGGACAGCCGGTGCTCGCCGCCGCACCCGGTCGCGTCGTCTACAGCGGCAACGCGCTCAAGGGTTATGGCGAGCTGATCATCATCAAGCACGACGACGTCTTCCTGTCGGCCTACGGCTACAACAGCAAGCGCTACGTCAAGGAAGGCGATGTCGTCACCGCCGGCCAGCCGATCGGCGAGATGGGCCTGGGGCCCGAGAACAAGCCCATGCTGCATTTCGAGATTCGCGAAAAGGGCGAACCGATCAGCCCGGCGAGCAAGCTGCCGGCGCGAACCCGCAACTGAATCGCCCGCTCAGCTTGCCGGCCTGCCGTCGAAGCCGGTCCAGCGGCGGCGCTCGAAGTCGAACAGCTTGCAGCAGCGCGCCGTCGCGAAGTACCAGCGCCACGAGAAATCCTGGATTGCGATGCGGCCCGGCAGTGCCGCTTCGAGGCGCGCCTGCGCGCGGCGCAGCCGGTACAGCGGGATGCCCATGTCCACATGATGGGCCGTGTGTTCCATGATGTGATGCAGCAGACCGCCGATGCCGCGGCCGAAGCGCAGATGCACGGTGGTCGACACGAACGGCACGGCGGCCGCCCAGTCGCGCTTGTCGACGTGCCAGACGATCGTCCGATGCGTGTGATGGGCATAGATGACGAAACCCATCAGCATGTTCCAGCTCAGGAACGGCACGACGAAGCCGCAGGCCAGCAGCAGGAATCGCGATTGCCCGCTGCGGTCTGCGGCGATCAGCAGGCCCGCGATCCACAGCGCGGCAAAGCTGCAGACCAGCAGACGATCGAACAGGAAGGCGCGCCGACCGCCGCCTGGCGAGTCGCGTCCGGCCAGCATCATGTGTCCGCCCCAGACCTCGATCAGATAGTAGAGGCCGGGTGCCCAGCCGCTGCGATAGACGCGCTCCAGTCGTCGCCGCCAGCCCGGCAGCGCACGGAATTCCGCCAACGTCAGCGGTGCCCAGACGAAGTCGAAACCCTTGAGGTTCGTGTAGCCGTGATGGACGACGTTGTGGCCGACTTCCCAGAGGCTGTATGGCGTCAGCGACGGCAGGAACACCAGGCGGCCGAGCCAGCGGTTGAGGCCGCGATGCCGCGTCAGCGACTGGTGACAGGCATCGTGGCCGATGATGAACAGACGACCGATGATCAGGCCGAGCGTGAATCCGATCAGCAGCTTCAGCGGCCACCACGGCGCGATGACGACGGCCGCGAGCGCGGCGGCAAACAGCAGGCTGTCGACGGCGGCCAGGAGCAGCGCCCGTGCGGTGGATCGACGCCGCTCGCCCTGCAGCCAGTCGCGGATCGTCTTGCGTGACGGCAGGGCAGCATCCGGTGTGGCGGTATAGTCAGGCATGGCGGAGCGATGGCAGGCGGCGGGAGGGGCCGGCGCCGATCCTGCGGTGCACTGGCATCGTGGCGATTGACGGTGGTCAATGCACGGCGTGCCGGAATCGCTCGGGCGGCGCCGTGCAGGCCGCACGCCCGCGGCGCGAAATGCCGCCGAAACCCTTGTGAAAGCTAGGATTTCGCGACGTCACCGCGGTTGCGGGAAAACCCCCAACTTGATTTAATACCGCCCCTTTTTCGGTCCGCTCCGGAACGAAATTCCAATCGCTGTTTCCATCCGTCCAAGGTCCCCGTGAAAACCGTCTTCCCGCGCATCCAGCGCCTGCCGCCCTACGTCTTCAATATCGTTGGTGATCTGAAGAAGGCGGCCCGAGCTCGCGGCGACGATGTCATCGACTTCTCGATGGGCAACCCGGACCAGCCGACGCCCAAGCACATCCTCGACAAGCTGGTCGAGGCGTCCGTGCGCGGCACCGACTCCGACTACGTCAAGCCGGAGCTGCACGACGAAGAAGGCGTGCACACGCACCGCTATTCGGTCTCCAAGGGCATTCCGCGCCTGCGTCGCGCGATGGCGCGCTGGTACAAGCAGCGCTACGACGTCGATCTCGATCCGGAAAGCGAAGTGATCGCAACGATCGGCTCCAAGGAAGGGCTCGCGCATCTGGCGTTCGCGACACTGGGCGCCGGCGATGTCGTGCTGGTGCCGAACCCGGCCTATCCGATCCACCCGTATGGCGTGGTGCTGGCCGGTGCCGACGTACGCCATGTACGGATGACACCGGACGTCGACTTCTTCGAAGAGCTGCAGAAGGCCATCAAGGAATCCTGGCCGGCACCGAAGATGCTGATCCTCAACTTCCCGGGCAATCCGACGACGCAGTGCGTCGAGCTGGACTTCTTCGAGAAGGTCGTCGCGATCTGCCGCGAAAACGAAATCTGGCTGGTCCACGATCTGGCCTATGCCGACATCGTGTTCGACGGCTACACCGCGCCGAGCGTGATGCAGGTGCCGGGCGCCAAGGATGTCGCCGTCGAGTTCTTCACGCTGTCCAAGAGCTACAACATGCCGGGCTGGCGCGTCGGCTTCATGGTCGGCAATCCGACGCTGGTTGCCGCGCTCGCGCGCATCAAGAGCTATCTGGACTACGGCATGTTCACGCCGATCCAGGTCGCCGCGATCGCCGCGCTGGAAGGTCCGCAGCAATGCGTCGCCGAGATTCGCCACATGTATGAACACCGGCGCAATGTGTTGTGCGACGGCCTCAACGCGGCCGGCTGGAAGGTCGAAAAGCCGAAGGCGACGATGTTCGTCTGGGCGGAGATTCCCGAGCCGTTCAAGGCCATGGGTTCGCTGGAGTTCGCGAAGAAGCTGATGGAAGAGGCCAAGGTTGCGGTCTCGCCGGGTATCGGCTTCGGTGAATACGGCGACACGCATGTGCGTTTCGCGCTGATCGAGAACGAGCACCGCACGCGTCAGGCGATTCGCGGGATCAAGAAGATGCTGAAGGGCGAGGCGTCGCGGCTGCCTTGAATGGCACTCGCGACGCCGAGCGCCCGGGCGGGGAGCCCGGGCCTGGGGTCATTCGGACAAGCGCAGTCTCGCCATGGATGGCTTTGATGAACATGGACACAGAAGCGAAATGAGTGCAGCGATAAAAGTCGGGGTCATCGGCCTCGGCACGGTCGGGCAGGGTGTGGTCCGCCTCCTGAAGAACAATGCCGACGAGATAGCGCGTCGCGTCGGGCGGCCGCTGGTCGTCACGCATGCGTCGGTGCGCGATGCCGGCAAGGCGCGCGACTGCGATCTGTCCGGCATCACGACGCTCGCCGATGCCATGCAGCTGGCGCGCGAAGCCGATGTCGATCTGCTGGTCGAGACGGTCGGCGGCATCAGTCCGGCACGCGAACTGATCCTGGCCGCACTCGCGCGCGGCAAGTCGGTGGTGACGGCCAACAAGGCCCTGATCGCCGAAGACGGCAACCGCGTGTTCGCGGCGGCCCGGGCCAGCGGCGCGAGCGTGGCGTTCGAAGCCGCGGTGGCCGGTGGCATTCCGGTCATCAAGGCGGTGCGCGAGGGCCTGGCCGGCAATCGCGTCGAACGGCTCGCCGGCATCATCAACGGCACCTGCAACTACATCCTCACGCAGATGCAGGAAAACGGCACCGCGTTCGACGATGCCCTGCGCGACGCGCAGCGGCTTGGCTATGCCGAGGCCGATCCGACTTTCGACATCGAAGGCATGGACTCCGCGCACAAGCTGGCCATCCTCGCCAGCATCGCGTTCGGCACGCCGCTGGATTACGGATCGGTCGCGGTCGAAGGCATCACGCGCGTGACGCCGCAGGACATCCAGATCGCGCAGGTGTTCGGGTATCGCATCAAGCTGCTCGGCATTGCCAAGCGCAGCGGCAAGGGCAGCGAACAGGGCATCGAGTTGCGGGTACATCCGACCCTGGTGCCGGACAACACGCTGCTTGCCAAGGTCGACGGCGTCCTGAATTCGGTGGTGGTGCGCGGCGATGCCGTCGGCGAAGTCGGCTTCTATGGCCGCGGCGCCGGTGGCGATGCCACGGCGTCGGCGGTGGTTGCCGATCTGATCGATCTGGCGCGCGGACTCGGCGCCGATGCGCGGCATGCGGTGCCGGCGCTGGCGTTCCAGCCGGATGCCGTACGTGCCCTGCCGATCGTGCCGTCCGCCGAAGTGGCGAGCGCGTTCTATCTGCGCCTGAAAGTGGCCGACGAACCGGGCGTGCTGTCGAAGCTGACCGCCATCCTCGCCAGCCACGACATCAGCGTCGAGGCGATCCTGCAGCGCGAGCCGCGCGGTCACGAGGATGCCAATGTCGCGCTGATCACCTCGGTGATTCCGCAGCATCGCTTCGATCACGCGGTCAACGAAATGCGCGCACTGCCGTTCGTGCGTGAAGATGCGGCGCGTTTCCGCGTCGAGAAGTTCGACTGATGCACGGCGATTTCGCAGCACCGGACCTGCCGGTCCTGAGCGGAGAGCACGTCCGCCTCGAACCGCTGCAGGCGATGCATCTCGACGCGCTGATCGCGGTCGGCAGCGATCCGGCGATCTGGGCCTGGTATCCGGAGTCGGCAGCGACGCCGGACGGGATGCGTCGCTTCGTCGAGGTATCGCTGGCCGCACGCGCGGCCGGCACGGCGCTGCCGTTCGTGCAGATCGATGCCGCCAGCGGCCGCATCATCGGCAGCACGCGTTTCGGTGCGTTCGATCAGCGGCATCGTCGCGCCGAAATCGGCTGGACCTGGCTGGCGCCGGCGTATCAGCGCACGCCGATCAACACCGAATCGAAATATCTGATGTTGCGCCACGCGTTCGAGGCACTGGGCCTGATGCGCGTCGAGTTCAAGACCGACGTGCTGAACGAAAAGTCGCGGCGCGCGCTCAAGCGCATCGGCGCAAGCGAGGAAGGCGTGTTCCGCCGCCACATGCTGACCGAGTCCGGCCGCGTGCGCGACAGCGTCTACTTCAGCGTCGTCGACGTCGAGTGGCCGCATGTGAAGCGGCATCTCGAAACGCTGCTGGCGCCCCGTTTTTGAAGTCGTAAACCGAGAATCGAAGTGACCCGTTATACCGGCCTGATCGAACACTATCGCAACCGCCTGCCGCTGGCTGCCGATGCCCGCGCGATTTCCCTCGGCGAAGGCCGCACGCCGCTGATCAAGCTCGAGAACCTGCCCCGGCAGGTCGGTTTCGAAGGCGAGCTGTACGTGAAGTTCGAGGGCTTGAACCCGACCGGTTCGTTCAAGGATCGCGGCATGACGGTGGCCGTCACGCAGGCCGTGCACGAAGGCGCGAAGGCAATCATCTGCGCGTCGACCGGCAATACCTCGGCCGCCGCCGCGGCGTACGCCGTGCGTGCGGGCGTCACGGCGTTCGTGCTGATTCCGGACGGCAAGATCGCGCTCGGCAAGCTCGCGCAGGCGGTCGTGCACGGCGCCGTCGTGCTGCAGATCCAGGGCAACTTCGACGACGGCATGCGTCTGGTCAAGGAGATCGGCGAAACCACGCCGGTCGCCATCGTCAATTCCATCAATCCGTATCGCCTGCAGGGGCAGAAGACGGCTTCGTTCGAGATCGTCGAAGCGCTCGGCCGCGCGCCGGACTTCCACTGCCTGCCGGTCGGCAACGCCGGCAACATCAGTGCGCACTGGATCGGCTACAGCGAAATGGCCGGCATTGCGACGTCGATCAGCGCCTACCACGGCGACGGCCGCTTCCTCGATCAGCCGCTGACCGGCAAGCGTCCGCGCATGGTCGGTTACCAGGCCGCAGGCAGCGCGCCGTTCATGCGCGGCGGTCCGGTCAGGAATCCGGAAACCGTCGCCACCGCGATCCGCATCGGCGACCCGCAGTCCTGGCAGCTCGCATGGGCGCTGCAGAAGGAATCCGACGGCTGGTTCGACGAGTGCACGGACGACGAAATCCTCGCCACGCAAAAGCTGCTGGCGGGCAGCGAGGGTGTGTTCTGCGAACCGGCATCGGCCGCTTCGCTGTGCGGCGCGCTGCGTGACATCAAGTCCGGCAAGATCGCGCAAGGCTCGACCGTGGTCTGCACCCTGACCGGCAACGGCCTCAAGGACCCGGATATCGTCATGAGGGACGGACTCAAGGGCCTGATCCAGGTCCCCGCCGAACGCGCCGCCGTCGAAAAAGCGCTGCTCGCGCACCTGTAGGCGCCAACGGCCTTCTCCGCATCCGAACCTTTCCTCCACCAAGGGGAGATGTCTCAGCCGTTGTGGGCCCCCTCCGCCCGCGAGCGGGTGGAGGGCTTGGGGGAAGTGGGTGCCAGCGCGTCGCCCCGAACGTTCGTCTCGCGCCGCCCCTCCTCACCCAATCCGCTCCTCCCAGGAGGAGAGGGCCAGGTAGCCGTCAGCCGAAGGACTAACCGGACACGGACCTTCGCCACGCGCAATAAACCGGCAAGATAGCGCCACATGTTTTCCCATGCCGACCCGAAACCGCAAAGAAGCACCGCCGTGAGTCCCCGTTTCGAGCGCCGCCCGCCGGGCGACATCCACGCGCTACCCGACACGCTGCACCCGGTCGTCCGACGTCTCTACGCCGCACGCGCCGTCACCGCCGAACAGCTGCAACTGGAAGCCGCCCGACTGCAAGCCCCGACGACGCTGCGGGGCATCGACAACGCCGCGGCCTTGCTCGCGGACGCGATCGCCGACGGCCGCGGCATCGTCATCGCCGGCGACTACGACTGCGACGGCGCGACCGGCACTGCCATCGCCATCCTCGGCTTGCGCGCGCTGGGCGCGCGCGAAGTGCATTACGTCGTGCCGGATCGTTTCCGCATGGGCTACGGACTGTCGCCGGGGCTCGCCGAACTCGCGGCGCAGACCGGCGCCACGCTGCTCGTCACGGTCGACAACGGCATTGCCAGTGTCGACGGCGTCGCGCGGGCGAGGGAACTGGGTCTGCAGGTGCTGGTAACCGATCATCACCTGCCGGGTCACGCACTGCCCGCGGCCGACGCCATCGTCAATCCGAACCAGCCCGGCTGCACCTTTGTCTCCAAGAACCTTGCCGGTGTCGGCGTGATGTTCTACGTGCTGTTGGCGACGCGCGCACTGCTGCGTGCCCGCGGCGCGTTCGACGGCGGCCCGAACCTCGCGGAGCTGCTGGATCTGGTCGCGATCGGCACCGTCGCCGATGTCGTCAGGCTCGACTACAACAACCGCATTCTCGTCAGTCAGGGCCTCGCGCGCATCCGCGCAGGTCGTGCGCGTCCCGGTGTGCAGGCGCTGTTGCAGGTCGCCGGTCGCGATCCGGCGCAGCTGACGGCCAGCGATCTCGGTTTCGTGCTCGGGCCGCGCATCAACGCGGCCGGCCGTCTCGACGATATCCGCACCGGCATCGACTGCCTGCTGGCGACCGACTTCGAGACGGCCTTGTCGTTGGCGCGTCGGCTCGACCAATTCAATCGCGAGCGCCGCGAGATCGAAGCGCAGATGCGTGACGAAGCGCTGGTGCTGGTCGAAGACAGCGATGCCGCCGGCGTCTGCCTGTTCGACGACGGCTGGCACGAAGGCGTCGTCGGTCTCGTTGCTTCAAAGGTCAAAGACAGACTGCATCGCCCGACCATCGCCTTCGCGCGTGCGCAGGACGGTGGCTTGCTGAAAGGCTCGGGTCGTTCGATCCCCGGCCTGCACCTGCGCGATGCGCTGGTACTGCTCGACGCACGTACGCCCGGCCTGCTGCATCGCTACGGCGGCCATGCGATGGCGGCCGGCATGACGATCGCGGAGTCCGACTACGAGACCTTCGCGCAAGCCTTCGACGCCGTCTGCATGGAACTGCTCGACGACGACACGCTCGCCCGCATCGTCCACACCGATGGCGAACTCGGTGAAAGCGAATTGAGCCTCGAAACTGCCCATGCGCTTGAGCGCGCCGGCCCCTGGGGACAGGGCTTCGCCGAACCGTTGTTCGAAGGGCGCTTCCGCATTCTCGACTACCGCGTGCTCAAGGACCGCCACGTCAAATACCGCCTCGCGCACTCTTCCGGCGCACTCGGCGCGATTCACTTCGATGGCGTCGAACAGCTCTGCGATGGCGGCTGGCTGCACGCGACCTACAGGCTGGGGATCAATCGCTGGCGCGATGCTGAGAGTCTGGAGTTGTATGTTGACGACGTATGGCGGAGCTGAATTGTTTTCTCATTTCCAAATGCACGCGGGGTGCTGCTGCACTTTTGGACATCAATGACAGCCCGGTGATAGCATCATCAAATGATTTGCCCAGTTTCCTTTGTCTCGAGCCGACTTACTGCCGCCAATATTGATTGGTGGGGATAATGCTGGCTGCTTGCCAAAAAACCCGCCACCAGGCGGGTTTTTTGTTGGTCCCGCCGAATGGCTTCACGTCAGGGGATCGCGATGAAAGCGTTGGAAGTTCGACATAGTGATGATCGGGACATAGAGCAGATTCGGCAGATCTATGCCGAGCCCGCGGTCTATGCCAATACCTTGCAGTTGCCATTGCCATCGGCTGCTGCCTGGACCAGGAAGCTTGGTGTGTTGCCGGACGGAGCCTACAGCTTCGTTGCCTGTGATGGAGGCGAGGTGCTGGGACAACTGGCGCTGCTGGTCGAGGCCTCACCTCGCCGCAGGCATGTTGCCAATATCGGCATGGGTGTCAAAGGCGATGCACGGCGACGCGGGGTTGGCAGCGCGTTGATGGCAGCTGCCATCGACATGGCAGAGCGGTGGCTTGCGATACGCAGGATCGAGTTGTCGGTCTATACCGACAATAAGGCCGCGATCGGCTTGTACAGGAAATTCGGCTTCGTCGTGGATGGCACATTTCGCGAGTACGCGTTCCGCGACGGCACTTATGTCGATGTGCACGCGATGTCCAGACTTGCGCAACAGGTTCGGTGGTGACGGCGGTGGTTGGCGAACACTGCAACGTGCTCGAAGTGACGGCATTTGGTGGCCGATCTTGGTTGGAAGGTACTCGTCTTTTCGCGAACGACCCGTCGCGCCGCTGTGTCCGATCAAGGCTTTGGCAACGAACGCAGCTGGCTTTCGTGTGTCGGTGCCGTGCGCACCGAAGCTAACTGCATCGTCGGTGCGTTCGTTGTCGAATCGAGCGGTCAGTACTGTACCGCGGGAAGCGATTGTGGCTATTGCGACGCTCCTCCTGATCGAAGCAAGCCTCGCTCCGGCGCTGGGGTCTCCTTTGAGGGGAGGATGTACTGACTGGGTCTATTTGCGGTTTGCTCGATGGTCATCGACGCGACGAGTCGCGGATATGTGTGCTCCGTCGTAGGCGCGTTCTTCAATTTGTGCCGGACCGTGGCCGTGGCGGCGGGATGGATTTCAACGTCGCCGCCTGCTCCGTCGTGATCATCTGCGCCTGCACCGCCCTGTCGAGCAGCGTGCTGCGCGCCTGATCGCAGATCGCTTTCATCGTTTCCCGGTCGATACCGAGTTCGTCAGCGGCTTCGTGCGGCGGGCGATCGCCGATGATGCGCTTGATCTCATCGGCCGAGCGGCCGGTGCGCAGCTCGAGCGCGGTGATGATCAGGTTGGTCATCGCCATACGATCGAGGTTTGGCGGCGGGCCCTGCATGTGGCGCGTGGTGCCTTGTGGCGGCTGCGGCATCCCGGCGAAGGCAGCACTGCTGATGACGATGCCGACACACAGGGCGGCGAGGGCGAGAAATTTTCCGGACATGTTGTGCTCCGTGGCAGGTTTCAGAGGGGGTTGCCGTTGACGTCGACCGCGTCGAGCTGCTCGCCGTCCGGGCCGCCGTCGCGCGGCGGAATCCAGCGCGCGCGGCAGCTCGCGTCGGCGGCGCAGCGGTCGGTCAGGGTGTTCAGGAAGGCGACGATGTCGGCGACATCGCCATCGCTGATCTGGATGTTCGGGATCGACAGGCGGCCGGCATTGCGATCGGCCTGCAGCTTGGCGAGTGCGGCATTGCTGTTGGCGGCGGCATCCGGGAACAACGCGTTGCAGCTGGCAGTGGACAGGTCGGCAAACTGCGACAGCACGCACCAGTCGTGCTGGTTGACGTAGTTGGCGACCGAGCCGCGCGGATTGCGGTAGTGGTTCACCACGTCGGTCAGTGTCGCGTAGGCGCCGGCGTGGCCGTAAGGCGCGCTCAGCGCGACGTTGAGCAGTGACGGCGTGCGGTAGGCGTACTGGTCGGTGGCATTGCCGGATTCGCGTTCGCGGCCGAAGTCGTCGTCACCGTTGGCGCCGTCGCCCTTGCCCGGGCCGATCTGCGGGAACGCGACGGTATGGAAATTCTGGTCGCTGAAAAGGTCACCGCGGTGGCAGGCGTTGCAGCCGGCGCCGCCCTGATTGGCGGGCGTCAGAAACAGGGTGGCGCCGCGTTTGGCAGCGTCGGAGATCGCCGTCAGATCACCTTCGACATAGCGCCGCCAGTCGGTATCGACGAACAGTTGCGAACGCTCGTAGGCGCCAATGGCAGTGGCGATGCTGGCGTCGGTGACCAGGCTGCGGGCGTTGCCGGCGATACCGAACGCCGACTGGAACAGCGGCAGCCAGTTGTTGCGCGCGAGCTCGCCGGCGGCGGCGCCGTAGCCGCCGATGCGCTGCGCCAGATGGGTACGCACCGTGTCGTGATCGGCGTTCGGCAGCAGGGTGCCGAGCATTTCCTCCGGTGTGACGATGGGGAAGCGCGACTGTGCGGCTGGCAGCGTGCTGCCGGCGTTCGGGTCGGCGACGCCGAAGGCCGAGTCCGGTGTGCGGATGCCGCCACCGGCGCCGTTGGCGCCGGGCTGCGGGTTGAGGCTTTCGACGCGGCCGTCGTCGAACAGCGCGCGATCGGCGAGGGCGGCGTTGAACGTGGTCGGCGCGTTGCGGCCGACGCGCAGCACGCCGTCGGCGGCTTCGCGGC
Organism: Solimonas terrae; assembly: GCF_011067135.1. Lineage (GTDB taxonomy): Bacteria > Pseudomonadota > Gammaproteobacteria > Nevskiales > Nevskiaceae > Solimonas > Solimonas terrae. The sequence goes on along the minus strand of NZ_JAAMOW010000001.1, from coordinate 440,836 downwards.
CGGGGCCGAGCAGATCGGCATCGATGGCGGCGACGCCGACCGGCAGTGACAGCCGATCGCCGCCGCCGAGGTCCGGGTGATGGCAGCTGACGCAGGCGCTGTCAAAGTTGCCGCCGAGGCTCTTGCTGTAGAACAGGCGCATGCCGAGCTGCGGCAGCGGATCGTCGATGTTCTCGACGCCGAGATTTGCTGCCGGATTGCCGCTCAGTTGCAGCGCATCGATGCGGGTGCGCAGGGTCTGGTCGAGGGCCGTCGGCGTCGGCGCGGGTGGGGTCGGTGTCGCCGGTGTGGTCGGTGTCGTGCCCTGCGCGGCGGTGCCGCTGTCGGCCGCACCGCCGCCGCAGGCGGCAAGCACGGCGCAGAGCAGCATGGCCGACGCGGGGAATATGCGCGGCAAGCTCGGGGTCGGCACGGTGGGTCTCCTGTCCTGTCGTAGCGATGGCGCACACCGTAGTCGGCAAATGTGGGGAAACCGTGCGGAAACTGCGTGCATACGCTGTGATCGACAACTACGGCGCCGACTCGTCGATAAGATATGGCGATGAAATCGCAGCTCTTCTGGAAGCTGTTCGCGCTGCAGCTGGTGGCGGCCGCGGCCCTGCTCGGCGGCACGCTGCTGGTGATGAGCCAGTACACGACGAAGAGTTTTTCGCGCTATCTGGAAGAACGCGAGCACGATCATCTGCGCCAGGTCGCCAGCGAGATCGCCGAGGCCTACCGGCGCACGCATGATCTGCGCGAGGCCGTGCGCGAAACCGATCCGCGCACGCGGCCGATGCCGCCGCCGGGTGTGGGAGCGCAGCACCTGCGACGGCCGCCACCACCGCTGACCATCGTCGATCGCGACGGCGCGATGATTCGCGGCGAACCGAATGCGCTGGTGCCGGACGCGCTGGTCGAACCGATCGTCGTCGACGGCGAACTCGTCGGTCGTGTGCAGCGGCCGCCGATTCCGCTCGGCGAGGGCGATGTCGACGCCGAGTTTTCCAGGCGGCAGGCGCGCGGTCTGTATGCGGTCGGTGGTGGCGCGTTGCTGCTCGCGGCGCTGCTGGCTGCGCTGTTGTCGACGCTGATCCTGCGTCCGCTGCGGCGCTTGTCCGGTGGCGTTGCGGCGCTGCGCCAGCGTGAATTCCACACGCGCCTCGCCGTGACCTCCGGCGACGAGCTGGGTCGCCTTGCCGAGGACTTCAATCGCCTTGCCGAAGCGCTGGAGCGCTATGACCTGCGCCAACGCCAGTGGTTGGCCGACATCGCCCACGAACTGCGTACGCCGCTTGCCGTGTTGCGTGGCGAGATCGAGGCACTGATCGATGGCGTGCGCCGCCCGGACGCGGCCAATACGCGCTCGCTGCATCAGGAAGTGCTGCGGCTGCAGGGCCTGGTCGACGATCTGCATCTGCTCGCGCTCGCCGAATCCAGCGGCCTGCACCTGCAGCGCGAAGCCTGCGAGCTGTCGGCGCTGGTCGGCGATCTGGTGCAGCGCTGGCAGGGCCGCTGCAGTCAGCTCGGCTTCGCGCTGCAGTGGCAGCCGCCGCCGCGCTCCGTGCCGGTCGACATCGATGCGCAGCGGATCGAGCAGGTGCTGGTCAATCTGCTCGAAAACGCGCTGCGCCATGCGCAGGCGCCGGGGCCGATCCGCGTGCGTCTCGACGTCGAGTCCGGGCGTGTTGTCGTATGCGTGCGCGACGCCGGTCCCGGTGTGCCGGACGCGGCGCTGTCGAAACTGTTCGATCGTCTGTATCGCGTCGATGCGGCGCGCAGCCGTGATCGCGGCGGCTCGGGGTTGGGCCTGGCGATCTGCCGCTCGATCGTCGAGGCGCATGGCGGGCAGATCGCCGCGCAACGCGCCGACGGCGGCGGCCTGGAAATCCGTTTCGAGCTGCCGCTGGGGCGGTCATGAGCGCGCGCGTTCTGGTCGTCGAGGACGATCCGAAGATCGCCGCGCTGCTGCGCGACTATTTCGCGCACGCCGACTTCACGGTCGAGGTGATCCATCGCGGCGACGAAGCCGATGCGGCGATCGCACGCTTTGCGCCGCAGCTGCTGATTCTCGATCTGCAGCTGCCGGGGCGCGACGGTCTCGATATCTGTCGCGCGCTGCGTGCCCGCGGTCCGGACCCGGCCATCATCATGCTCACCGCCCGCGTCGACGAAATCGATCGCCTGATCGGCCTCGAACTCGGCGCCGACGATTACATCTGCAAGCCCTTCAGTCCACGCGAGGTGGTGGCGCGCGCACGCGCCGTGCTGCGTCGCCTGCTGCCGTCGGCGCCCGGCAACGGCGCGCTCGTGGTCGGCGCGCTGCAGCTCGATGCCGCGGCCCATCAGGCGCGCGTGGCCGGCGAGTTGCTGACGCTGACGCCGATCGAGTTCGAGCTGCTCGCCAGCTTCCTGTCGCAGCCGCAGCGCATCTGGTCACGTGCCCAGCTGCTGGAGCGCGTGCGCGGCACCGACTTCTCGGGCTACGAGCGCAACATCGACGGCCACATCAAGAACCTGCGTCGCAAACTGCGCGACCACCTCGAAGGCGGCGATCCGATCCGCAGCGTCTACGGCGTCGGCTATGGTCTTGACGCTGGAGCGCTGACATAGCGCACACTCGGCTTCTGTCCGGCTCGGGCGGCCGGTGTATTGACGGAGGGCAGTGATCGATGCGAGTTCGCGCGAGGCCAGAGCGTGTCGCCGGACAGCGTGCCATCATCTCGGCGGTGCTGCTGGTCGCGTTCGCGCCACTGGCGTCAGGCGCAACGCCAGCGCCCGCGCCGCAGACCAGCGATCCGGCATCACCGCCGGATCAGGCCGACGCGCCGGTGCCCACCGTCATCGTCACGCCGGACGATGTGTTCGGCGAATCCGATCACAAGCTCGCCAAGCTGCTGAAGAGTCTGCCCGGTGCCGACAACGCAGTGCCCGTCAGGAAAAGTGTCGGCGAGAAGATCGGCGACTACTACGACACGCACCGCAGCCCGAACGATCTCAGCGCCGATTCGCAGCAGCGCCTGTCACGCGAAGTGAATGGCGATCCGGAGCGACAGAATCTGCATTAGCAATGGTCCGCACTCCTGTGCGGTGGACTCTGGCCGGTCGTCGGGACTCGCAAACTCCCCCCGACCTGCGGCTGCCGGATGTTCGACTCCGGACTTCGGCGGCGGTGCGAAATCGGGTCATTTAGCTGCAAGGCGATCGATAGTCCGGATTCACAAACCCGACCTGGGCTTGCGCTCATTGCCGGATCTCGGGCAGAGGATCCGCTGCTGCGGGATACGAGATGAAATCGGTCTCGTGCAATCCGATGCGCGAAGCGTGGTGTACCGCTACGATATCAAGGTGTGACTTCGTTACCGGGGGGGAACGATGAAGCTGTCTGTCCGCGTGTTGATTCTGTCGCTGTTGCTCGCCTTATGCAGTTGCGCCACGCCTTACCAGAAGCAAGGCATTCTCAATCTGGCGGGAGGCGGATTTGGCGAAAAGGCGATCACCGATCACAAATACTGGGTGTATTTCAACGGCAATGGGTACGCCCAGAAGGAGCATGTGCTCAATCTGTGGCTGTATCGCTGCGCAGAGCTGACGCTCGAGAAAGGCTTTCAGTATCTGGTGATTCATCCCGGCGAGAAGCCGCCGGCGCAAAGTTCGAGCATCGATTCGCAGTGGCGATGGACACCCGCTGTCGCTACGCCTGGCGAGGCGCCGGCGATCCGCAGAGATGCGGCCCTTCATGGCGCGGCGCCAGTGACGGCGATGCCCGTGCGCGGCGGTGGTTACTCGTACTACTACGTCCCCGGCACCACCATTCAGACCTGGAACGCATCCGGCACCGTCGACATGTACCAGGCGCCACTGCCTGATGACGTGCTCTGGGCCATGGATGCTCGCCGGGTTATCGCATCCTTGCAGGCCTACAAGGATTCGAACGGCGCGCAGCCAGCACCGTCGATGAGCGATGTTGCACTCGGCGCATTCGTTGCTCACGAGCAAATCGACTTTCCTGTCGCGCCGTTTCCGACCTTCAGGAATGTCGCGCACATGCAGCCACAGCCACCCAGCTTCGATTCGCTGACTGCCTGGGATTCGGCGGACATTCTCACGGGTATTCGCGAGCGAGCCTTGATCACGCTGCACGCGATGTTTCGTGCACGGCGCACGATCGAAAACCTGTCGAACGGCGGCAGCATCACGCTGTCGTTCACAGTCGATCAGTTCGGTTGGGTCACGGACTGCCGCATCGTCTCCAGTTCGTTCAGCGATGCGGCATTTGTCGAAGCCGTGCGGCGATATTTCGAGAAGATAAAGATCGATTCCAGCCAGACGATCATCGATACCGATGTGCCGAATTTCACGCTGACATTCGCGCCGACCTGAGCGTCGCGGCGCGATGTGTTGCGGGGCCTTGCCGTCGATTTGTCGATAATGGTCCGGGATCGGTGCTCGAGAGCACAGCTGTGACGTGCGCTGACTAGCCGAACAGTCGGCGCACCTTGTGCAGCGCCGCGACGAGCTGATCGATGTCGTCCTCGCCGTTGTAGATCGCCAGCGACGCGCGCGCGGTTGCCGGCACGCCGAAGCGTTCCATCAGCGGCATCGTGCAGTGATGGCCGGTGCGGATCGCGACGCCTTCCATGTCGAGGATCGAACCGATGTCCTGCGGATGCGCGCCGTCCATCACGAACGACAGGATGCCGGCCTTGTGCGGCGCAGTGCCGATGATGCGCAGGCCTGGCACTTCCGCCATGCGCTGCGTGCCGTACTCCAGCAGCGCATGTTCATGCGCAGCCGCGGCTTCGACACCGATCGCATCGAGCCAGTCGATCGCTGCGGCGCAGCCGATCGCGCCGGCCATGTCGGGCGTGCCGGCTTCGAACTTGTACGGCACCTCGTTCCAGGTGCTGCCCTCAAAGGCGACGGTGCGGATCATGTCGCCGCCGCCCTGCCAGGGTTCCATCGCTTCGAGATGCTCGCGCTTCGCGTACAGCACGCCGAAGCCGGTCGGTCCGTAGAGCTTGTGCGACGAGAACGCGTAGAAATCGACGTCGAGCGCCTTCACATCGACCGGCAGATGAGCGATGCCCTGCGCGCCGTCGACCAGCACCGGGATGCCGCGCGCATGCGCTTCGCGAATGATGTCGGCGATCGGGTTGATCGTGCCGAGGGAGTTCGAGATCTGTGCGACGGCAACCAGTTTCGTGCGCGGGCTCAGCAGTTTCAGCCAGGCGTCGAAATCCAGCGAGCCGTCGTCGAGCACCGGTGCGGCGACGGTCCTCGCGCCAGCCAGCTGCCAGGGCACGATGTCCGAGTGATGCTCCATGCCGGTCACCAGCACTTCGTCGCCTGGCTGGATGCGAGGCTGCAGGAAACTGCGTGCGACGAGGTTGATGCCTTCGGTCGTGCCGCGCGTGAAGACGATCTGCTCGCGCGGCGCCTCGATGAACGCGGCGATGCGGTCGCGCGCGCCTTCGTAGGCGGTGGTCGCACGCTCGGCCAGCTCGTGCACGGCGCGATGCACATTGGCATTCGACGTGCGGTAGTAGTGATCGAGCGCCTGCAGCACTGCCTCGGGTTTCTGCGTGGTCGCGGCGTTGTCGAGGTAGGCAAGACGCTTGCCGCGCACGCGCTCGGCCAGGATCGGGAACTGGGCGCGAATCGCCTGCAGGTCGAGGGTGGCCGGTGCGACGTCGCCCGGCTTTTCGATTCCGACACCGGCGGTCACGACAGATCTCCGATCGCGTCGAAGTCGAGGTCGGCCCCCAGCAGCGCGGTCACCTGTCGCGCGATACGCGTGCGCAAGCCGGCGTGCGCAATTCTTTCAAGCACGCTGTTGATGAAGCTGTAGGTCAGCAGCGCGCGTGCCTGGGTTTCCGGGACGCCGCGCGTGCGCAGGTAGAACACGGCCGTATCGTCGAGCTGTCCGCAGCTCGCGCCGTGCGCGCACTTCACGTCGTCGGCGTAGATTTCCAACTCGGGTTTGGCATCGATTTCCGCGCCCTTGGCCAGCATCAGGTTGGCGATGCGTTGCTCGGAGTCCGTCTTCTGCGCGCCGGGCCGCACGACGACGCGGCCGTTCAGCACCGCCTTGCTCGGCCCGAAGCCGAGGCCGCGGAAATACTGATGGCTCGTGCCGTGCGGGGCGATGTGGTCGATCTCGTACTGGTTGTCGAGATGGACACGGGCGTCGGCAGCGAACAGGCCGGCGAGTTCGGTCGATGCGCCGGGGCCGGTGAGCTTGACGCGCCAGTCGTTGCGAATCAGCTTGCCGCCCAGATCGACATTGACCAGCTGGAAACGGGCGTCGCGGCCGACGTTGACGTCGGTCTGCAGCCACTGCGTGGTCGATCGGCTTTCGTCCTGCACGCGAATCAGCGTCAGCTGCGCCTGTTCGGCCAGCTCGACCGTGAGGCTTTGCGTCGAGAAGCGCGTTGCCCCCGGCAGGCCGACGTTCTGCAGGATCACGGTGGCCGCGGCACCGCGTGCCAGCGAGATGCGATGCGCGAGGTGCGTCATCTCGCCGTCGGCATCGGCGGTCGTGACCGTCAGGGCATGAACGGGGCGGGCGAGCGCCGTACCGGGGCCGACGTCGAGCTGCAGGCCGGGCTGCGCGAAAGCGCGGTGCAATCCGGCGATGCCGGCGTGCGCATCGAGGCTCGGCAGCGAAGCGGTCGCGGAAGACGCGCCGGCCACGTTTCGGGCGTTGAGCCAGATCCGTTCGTCGCAACCGCTCAACTGCCAGCGTGCATAGCCGCCGAGCGCTGCCGCTGTCGCCAGCTGCACGGGCTTTTTCGGGAAGGCGCTGAGATCGGTGTAATGCCAGCGCTCGATGGCGTCGTCCGGCATGCCGTGCTGGATGAACTCGTCGAACGCGGCGCTGCGTGCCGCGTGATCGACGGCGGGCAGGCCACCGGCGAAGCGCGCAAACGCCTCGCCCCAGGATGCGTGGATGTCGCTCATGCCGCCTGCAGCCAGCCGTAGCCTTTTTCTTCGAGTTCGCGTGCCAGTTCCGGGCCGCCGCTCTTGACGATGCGGCCCGCCGCCAGCACGTGCACGAAGTCCGGCTGCACGTAGTCGAGCAGGCGCTGGTAGTGCGTGACGAGGATGGTCGCGCGCTCCGGAGAGCGCATGGCGTTGATGCCGTCGGAGACGATCTTCAGCGCATCGATGTCGAGGCCGGAGTCGGTTTCGTCGAGCACCATCAGCTTCGGCTCCAGCACCAGCATCTGCAGGATCTCGTTGCGCTTCTTCTCGCCGCCCGAAAAACCCTGATTGACGCCGCGCGACAGCATCGCCGGGTCCATCTTCATCTGCTTGACGCGATGGCGGACCCAGGCGAGGAAATCGTTGGCTGCCATTTCCGGTTCGCCGCGCTCCTTGCGCTGCGCGTTGACCGCAGCCTTGAGGAACATCATGTTGCTGACACCGGGAATCTCGACCGGATACTGGAAGCCCATGAAGATGCCGTGTGCCGCGCGTTGCTCGGCAGACTGCTCGGCAATGTCCTGGCCTTGGTAGCGGATCGTGCCCGACGTGACGACATAGTCCTCGGCGCCGGCCAGCACCTTCGACAGTGTCGACTTGCCCGCGCCGTTCGGGCCCATGATCGCGTGTATCTCGCCGGCGCCGACCGACAGGTCCAGACCCTTGAGGATTTCGTTGTCGCCGATCCTGGCGTGCAGATTTTCGATTTCGAGAAGCTTGGTCATGTCAGTCATTGGTTTGTTCTGGGATGCCGTCCATGGCGCGACGGCTGCTCGATGAATAACCCCCGGCCCGGCCATCCATGGCCGGGCGTTCGCGCCTTTGAAAGCCACGCAATGTGGCTTTCAATTTCCTGTGGAAATCGGTGCTCACCCCACGGCCCCTTCCAGGGAAACCTGCAGAAGTTTCTGGGCTTCCACCGCGAACTCCATCGGCAGTTCCTTGAAGACATCCTTGCAGAAGCCGTTGACGATCATCGACACGGCGTCTTCTTCGCCGATGCCGCGCGAGCGGCAATAGAAGAGCTGGTCTTCGCCGATCTTCGAAGTCGTCGCTTCGTGTTCGACGATCGCGGTGGGGTTGCGGACTTCGGTGTACGGGAAGGTATGGGCGCCGCAGTTCGAGCCGATCAGCAGCGAGTCGCATTGCGTGTGATTGCGGGCGCCCTCGGCCTTTTCGCCGACGCGCACGAGACCGCGGTAGGCCTGCTGGCCGTGGCCGGCGGAAATGCCCTTGGAGACGATCGTCGACTTCGTGTTGCGGCCGAGGTGGATCATCTTGGTGCCGGTATCGGCCTGCTGGCGATGATGGGTGAGGGCAACCGAATAGAACTCGCCGACCGAATCGTCACCGCGCAGGATGCAGCTCGGGTATTTCCAGGTCACGGCCGAGCCGGTCTCGACCTGCGTCCACGAGATCTTGCTGGCGACGCCGCGGCAGTCGCCGCGCTTGGTGACGAAGTTGTAGATGCCGCCGACGCCGTTCTCGTCGCCCGGATACCAGTTCTGCACGGTCGAGTACTTGATCTCGGCGCGATCGAGCGCGACCAGCTCGACGACCGCCGCGTGCAGCTGGTTTTCGTCGCGTTGCGGCGCGGTGCAGCCTTCCAGATACGAAACGTGGGCGTCGTCCTCGCAGATGATCAGCGTGCGCTCGAACTGGCCGGTGTTGCGTTCGTTGATGCGGAAGTACGTCGACAGTTCCATCGGGCAGCGCACGCCCCGGGGCACGAACACGAACGAGCCGTCGGTGAAAACGGCCGAGTTCAGCGACGCGTAGAAGTTGTCGGCGAACGGCACGACGGTGCCGAGATACTGCTTCACCAGCGCCGGATGTTCGCGCACGGCCTCGGAGATCGAGCAGAAGATCACGCCGGCCTCGGCGAGCTTTTTCTTGAAGGTCGTGCCGACCGACACCGAGTCGAAGACGACGTCGACCGCGACCTGCGGCCGGTCGGGAACGACGCCGGCCAGCATTTCCTGCTCGCGCAGCGGGATGCCGAGCTTGTTGTAGGTCTCGATCAGTTTCGGATCGACGTCATCGAGCGATTTCGGCGCGTCCTTCATCGACTTCGGCGCCGAGTAGTACGAGATCGCCTGATAGTCGATCTTCGGATACTGCACATGCGCCCAGCGCGGCTCGCGCATCGTCAGCCAGCGACGATAGGCCTTGAGACGGAATTCGAGCAGCCATTCCGGCTCCTGCTTGCGGGCCGAGATCAGCCGCACGACGTCTTCCGACAGGCCGGGCGGCACGCTGTCCGACTCGATGTCGGTGATGAACCCCGCCGCATACTTGCGGTTCTGGACCAGTGTTTCGATTTCTGAGGGATTGGCTGCCATGAGGTCGCTATCCGGTTCGTGCTGCCGGGTCAGGCCCGGATCAGCGGAAATTCCCTGGGGGTCTTGGCGCGTGCCGAGGGCACGCCGCCCTGCGCCATCTGCGCCAGCGTCACCGCTTCCAGCGCCTGGCGAATGGCGCTGTTGATCAGCCGCCAGTTGGCGCGTGTCGCGCAGTTGGTTTCGATGCTGCATTCACCGTGGTGGCCGGAGCAGGCGGTGACCGCCAACGGACCTTCGAGCGCCTTGATGATGTCGGCGACCGAGATCTTTTCCGCCGGACGCGCCAGCCGATAGCCCCCGCGCGCGCCGCGCAGCGACTCCAGCAGCTTGGCGCGCGTCAGCACCTTGAGCAGCTTGGCGACCGTCGGCAGCGGCACGTGCGTGCGCTCCGCCAGTTCCTGACCGGTCAGCGTGCGGGCCGGTTCGCGCGCGGCCGCCGTCATCAGCACGGTGGCGTAGTCGGCGAGTTTGCTCAGCTTCAACACGAATCAGGACCAGATCAGTACGGATTGCCAGTCTAGCGGATGTGGGCGGTGGTTTGAATAGCAGCGGCGGGTCGGTTGCCTGCTGCCGATTTGAAGATCATGCCGCGCTGAGGGTATAAGCGGCGCACTGCCATTTCGTCGAAGGATGCTGATGCGCCAGATTCCGCAGCTGATTTCGCCACGTCACTACGCGCCCGCGCTGGCGGTGCTGGTGCTGATTGCGTCGGTTCTCGCCGCGCGCAGCCTGAGTCCGGACTGGTGGGTGCTGGCCGCGATTGCGGCGCTGCTGTGTGCGCTCGGCGTCTACGACCTGCTGCAGAAGTCGCATGCGATCCGCCGCAACTACCCGATCGTCGGCAACATCCGCTGGCTGGTCGAGGCGATCCGCCCGGAGCTGCGTCAATACCTGTTCGAATCGGAAACCGAGGCGGCGCCGTTTTCGCGAGCGCAGCGTTCGCTGGTCTACCAGCGCGCCAAGGGCGCCGAAGACGCGCGACCGTTCGGCACCGAGCTGGATGTCTACAGCAACGGCTATGAATGGGTGAACCATTCAATGCGTCCGCGCAAGATCGCCAATACCGACTTCCGCGTCGCGATCGGCGGGGACCGTTGCACGCAGCCTTACCAGGCGTCGCTGCTGAACATTTCGGCGATGAGCTTCGGCGCCTTGTCGGCGAACGCGATCCGGGCCCTGAACCGCGGCGCGCAACTCGGCCGCTTCGCGCACGACAGCGGCGAAGGCTCGATCAGCCGCTATCACCGCCCGGAGGAGCCGGGCGAGCCGGGCGGCGATCTGATCTGGGAACTGGGCAGCGGTTATTTCGGTTGCCGCGACGACGCGGGTCGTTTCGACGCCGAGAAATTCGCCCGGCAGGCACAGACGCCGCAGGTGAAGATGATCGAGATCAAGCTTTCGCAGGGCGCCAAGCCGGGGCATGGGGGCATGCTGCCGGCGCCGAAGGTGACGGCCGAGATCGCAGAGGCGCGCGGCGTGCCGGTCGGTGTCGACTGCATTTCGCCGTCCGGCCACTCGGCGTTCTCGACGCCGGTCGAGCTGCTCGAGTTCATCGCCAGGCTGCGCGAGCTGTCGGGCGGCAAGCCGACCGGTTTCAAGTTCGCGCTCGGCCATCCCTGGGAATTCTTCGGCATCTGCAAGGCGATGCTGGAAACCGGCCTGCTGCCGGACTTCATCGTCGTCGATGGCGGCGAGGGCGGCACCGGCGCCGCACCGCTGGAGTTCGCCGATCACATCGGCACGCCGCTGCAGGAGGCGCTGCTGCTCGTGCACAACACGCTGGTCGGCCTGAACCTGCGCGAGAAGATCCGCATTGGCGCGAGCGGCAAGATCATCTCCGCATTCGACATGGCGCGCACTCTGGCGCTCGGCGCCGACTGGTGCAACGCCGCGCGCGGCTTCATGTTCGCACTCGGCTGCGTGCAATCGCAGAGCTGCCATACCGACAAGTGTCCGACCGGCGTTGCCACCCAGGACAAGAGCCGGCAGCGGGCGCTGGTGGTGCCGGACAAGGCACAGCGCGTCGCCAGCTTTCACCGCCACACCCTGCACGCGCTTGCCGAACTGGTCGGCGCCGCCGGCCTGTCGCATCCCGGCGATCTCAAGCCGCATCACATCGTGCGGCGTGTCGTCCACAACGAAATCCGTCTGGTGTCGACGCTGTTCAAGTTCCTGGCGCCGGGCGAGCTGCTGCGCAATCCGTCGGCGCATGCGGTCTACGAGATGTACTGGCCGATGGCATCCGCACACAGCTTCGATCCGCAAGGATTGGCCAGCGCATGAACGACAGCATTGCCACCGACGCGGTCTGGGACGTGCCGAAACCGTTTGTCGAACTGGCGACGATCGCGGCGGGCGACGTCGATCGCTTCGGTCACACCAACAACGTGGTGTACCTCTCGCTGCTCGAACGTGTCGCCTGGTCGCACTCGGAAAGTCTCGGTCTGGATTTCGCCGCGTACGAAAAGCTCGGCGCCGGCTGTGTCGCGCGCCGCCACGAACTGGACTACCTGGCGCCGACCTTCGCCGGCGAGCAGCTGTGGCTGGCGACCTGGGTGCACGACAACGATTTCCGTCTCAGCATGTGGCGCCGCTACCAGATTGTCCGCGCTGCGGATCGCAAAACCGTGCTGCGCGGACAGACGCAGTGGGTTTGCGTCGACATGAAGAGCGGACGGCCGAAGCGCATGCCGGCGGAGTTCCAGGCCTACAAACCCTGGCCGCGGCGCGAAGGCGATGCGTCGTGAGCGAGGCCGGGCATCGCATCGAAATCGAATACTGCACGCAGTGTCGCTGGGTGAGCCGGGCTTTCGCCGATCGCCTTGAATGGCAATCGGTGCCGGCGAACGCCCGACAGGGATGTCGGGCCGGGGCGCAGCGACAGGGATGTCATAAGTGAATCGGATCGAAATCGACTACTGCACGCAATGTCGCTGGCTCTTGCGCGCGAGCTGGATGGCGCAGGAGCTGCTGACGACGTTTGCCGATGAACTCGATGAAGTGGCCCTGAAACCCGGCCGCGGCGGTGTCTTCGCGATCCACCTCAACGGGGAACGCCTCAGCGATCGTGCCGCCGATGGCGGCTTTCCCGATCTGCCCTTGCTCAAGCAGGCGATCCGCGATCGCATCGCGCCGGATCGTGATCTCGGGCACAGCGATGCCAGGCGCGCTCCGGGCGCCTGAGCGCCGCTGGCGTGGTCCACAGCAGCCGCGGCACCGCGCCGAGTTTCGCGCCGACGATGGCGTGTTGCCGGTAACGACGCGCCAGCGCCAGCACCGAGCGGCGTTCGACATCGAACAGACAGAAACCGGGTTCGGGCCAGCTGCCGTCGTCCGCGCAGGCGAGGCTTGCAGCATGACGCCAGCCGCGCGCCGTTCTGTGCCGAGCCCAGGCGTCGCGAGCGTGGATTGCAGGGTGTCAGGATGTGCCACTGTCGTTTGCAGCCGGCGCGCTGCAGGGCGCGGTCGTTGCCGGCATTGCCGACGCCGATGCGGAACACGCGGATTCCGCCACCGAGGCGGACCTCGAATCGCGCCTGCGCGTAGGCGTCCGCCGGCGCCGCCGCGGCGCTCACGACTGCAGGACGTCGGCCAGTAACTGGTCGAGCAGCAGGTCCAGCATCGGCAGCCGATCGTTGAGCGTGTGGCCGGAGTCGAGGATGTGCAGCGCCGCGTTGTGCTCGCGGGCGAAGCGCTGCGCCTGGGCCAGCGGCACGATGTCGTCGTGCCAGCCGTGCACCACCGTGCAGCGTTTCGGGATGCCGAGCGGTTCGCCGTCCCATCCCGGAAACGGAAAATGGATGGCAGGCGCCATCAGGAACAGGGCCTGCGGCTGCAGCGCGGCGCAGGCCATGGCCGACACATAGCCGCCCATGCTGGAGCCGGCGAGCACCAGGCGCTGCGCGCGCGGGGCAAGCGTCAGCAGCTGGTCGATGCGGTCTTGCGGCTCCTGCGAATGACTATAATCCGGACTGATCACATCGAAGCCGCGCCGCTCGGCGGTTTTCGCAAGCTGCGTGATCTTGGTGCCCCAGGGGCCGCTTTCCTTGCCGTGCGCGAAAACGATCAGGTTTTCGGTCATGGAATTCACCGAGAATGAGGTCGGCGCATGATACGCAAAGCGAAAGAGAGTCCGGATGCGGACATGGTCAGCAAGCCGCCACGCAAGCGCCGTCGCGGCAAGGAACCGCTCGACGTGCAGTTGACCGTGCGCTTCAACTTCGGCGCCGAGCCCGAAGATCATGTCACGGTGATCGACAATCGCAGCGTGCCGATGGTCGGTGGCATCATCGCCAATCGCGATCGCGTACTGCGCGGTTTCGTCAACCTGCTGCTGCGCACGGCGATGAAGCAGCCGCGCGTGGCACGCGAAATCTTTCCCTTGCTGGCGCTGCCGATCCGACAGCGCCGTTCACGCTGAACGAAACGATGAAGGCACTGAATCTGTTCAACGCGGCGATGCTCGCCCTGATGGCGAGTGTGGCGCTGACACTGGCGGTGGTCTGCGTGCTGTATGCCGCGCATCTGGACGCGGCACCGCGCATGCGCAGCGAATGGTACACGGTGCTGAAGCTGACGCTGGTGTTTGCCGCATTGACCGCGATCGCAGGCTGGGCTTTCTGGAGTCATTGGCGTCTGCGCGCCGGCCGCTGGTTCGCCGAGGTGACGTTGCTCGCCGGTCTGGCGACGGGCACCGGCTGGATCGTCCGCGCGCTCGGCTAGGTGCCGCGCCTGCAATTTTCGACCATGAGCAACGAGAGAAACGGCATGGAACATCCCAAGCCCCGGCAATGGGACCCGCTGAGCTGGGTGCCGATCATCGCCGGACTGTACTGGCTGCTGGCGCACGACGGTGCGGGCTGGCTCCTGTTTGCCGTGTTGCCGGGCGCGCTGATGCTGGCGGCCGGCGTCAGCCTGCTGGTCACGCCGGGTGATCCGCGCACGATCAGTCTGATGGCGGTCGGTGCATTGCTCGGCATGCTGCTGACCCTGCCTGCCTGGATGCTCAGCGACCTGGGCACTGCGTTCTTCGCAGGCCTCGGGTCGTTTGCCAGCTTTCTGGCCGCCGGTCGCGCGAGCATCCGGCGCGCGCCGCTGTATCTGGGCGCGACCGCGCCGGAAATCTCGACGCGCATGGACATCAAGGTCGCGTTCGACGAAACCGTGCTCGGGTACTTCGTCGGCGCCGCGCGCGTGCCGAGTGGCGCCGAGGCGCTGCGCGCCTGCGAGGACACCTTGCGCATGGACGATGCCCTGCGCGGTCAGGGCTGGGATCGCGACCCGGCCAGTCTGCATGCCGCACCAGCGGCACCCGAGGAAACCTATGTCGATCGCGGCCGCATCTACGGTGCCGAGTTCGAGATCCTGCGCTTCGACAGCGGCTATGTGCCGCCGGCCGGGCTGCCGAACGCGGCGGTCTGGAAAAGCCACGTCAACAACGCCGAGTGCCATGTCCGCATCCTGCGTCACGCCGGGCGGCCGCGGCCCTGGCTGCTCTGCATCCACGGCTACCGCATGGGCGCGCCGTGGATGGACCTCAATCTGTTCTCGCCGCGCTGGCTGCATCAGAAGCTCGGGCTGAACATCATCCAGCCGGTGCTGCCGCTGCATGGTCCGCGCAGCAGCGGCTGGCGGTCCGGCGACCACTATCTCGACGGTGACCTGACCGAGCTGGTTTACGCCGAGTCGCAGGCGCTCTGGGATCTGCGTCGCACGCTGGCCTGGCTGCGCAGCAACGAGCCGGGTGCGCGCGTCGGTGTCTACGGCATTTCGCTCGGCGGCTACAACGCGGCGCTGCTGTCCGGCTACGACAAGGAGCTGGATTTCGTGGTCGCCGGCATTCCGGTCATCGATCTGGCGCAGGCACTGTGGAGTGTCGCGCCGCCGGCGCATCGCCATTACTACGCCGAGCACGGCCTCGACGAAGATCGCTATCGCAATGTGCTGAGAGCGGTGTCGCCGCTGACACGCGCGCCGCTGGTCGATCGCGAACGCCTGTTCATCGTCGCGGCGACGGGCGACCGCATCGTGGTGCCGGATCATCCGCTGCAGCTGAGCCGGCATTGGGATGTGCCGGTGCAGTGGTATCAGGGCTCGCACCTGTCGATCCGCAGCGAACACGAGGTCCGCGATACGCTGAAACTGGCGATGTCCAGGGCCAGCTGGGCGCTGGAGTAGAATCGCGCTTCTTTGCCCCTACCGAACCTCTCATGAAAACAGCCGCGATTACCGGCACCGGCCTGTTCACGCCGCAGCAGTCGATTTCCAATGACGAGCTGGTGGCCTGTTTCAACCGCTACGTCGAGCGTTTCAACGCCGACAACGCCACTGCGATCGCTGCCGGCGAGATGACGGCGATGGCGCCGTCGAGCAGCGAGTTCATCGTCAAGGCGTCGGGGATCAAGGCGCGCTACGTGGTCGACAAGGCCGGCGTGCTCGATGTCGACATCATGCGCCCGCGCATTCCGATGCGCGGCAACGACGAATTGTCGCTGCTGGCGGAAATGGGTGTGGCGGCGGCGAACCAGGCGCTGGCCAGCGCGGGCCGCACGGCGGCCGACGTCGACTTCGTGATCGCGGCCTGCTCGAACATGCCGCGCGGCTATCCGGCACTGAGCGTCGAGATCCAGAACGCGCTCGGCATCCAGGGCTTCGCCTACGACATGAATGTCGCCTGCGCGTCGGCGGCGTTCGGCATCCAGGCGGCGGTCAACGCGGTGCGGCTCGGCACCGCACGCGCGGTGCTGGTGATCAATCCCGAGGTTTGCAGCGGCCATCTGAACTGGCGCAATCGCGACTGCCATTTCATCTTCGGCGATGCCGCCACCGCGGTGCTGGTCGAACCGCTCGACAGTGCGGTTTCCGACGACCGTTTCGAAGTGCTCGGCACGCGTCTGGCCACGCAGTTCTCGAACAACATCCGCAACAACTTCGGCTTTCTCAACGAATGCGAAGTGCCGCAGCGGCGCTGGGACGACGTGCTGTTCCGCCAGGAAGGGCGCAAGGTTTTCAAGGAAGTCGTGCCGATGGTGTCCGAACTGCTGATCGCACATCTCGGTGCGCTGGCGATCGAACCGAACAGCGTGCGGCGCTTCTTCCTGCATCAGGCCAATCTGGGCATGAACGAATTCATCGCCCGTAAAGTGCTGGGCCGCGATCCTTCGGCCGAGGAGGCGCCGGTGATTCTCGACGAGTACGCGAACACCAGTTCGGCCGGCTCGGTCATTGCATTCCACAAGTATCACGATGATCTGCGCAGCGGCGATGTCGCCGTGCTGTGCGCCTTCGGTGCCGGTTACTCGGCAGGCTCGGTCGTGATGCGTCGTATCTGAACTGGCAGGAAAGCAGAAATTCCATGAATGAAAAACCGCGTTCCCTGTTTGGCCGGCTGTTCAACTTTCTCTGGATGCTGGTCAGCGGCTTCCTCAAGCTGATCGTCATGGTGATCGTGATCGGCGGCTTCGCGCTGGCCTGGATCGGCCTGCGCGGCGGTCATGGCGTGACCGTCGAGAAGAACGTTCCGCTGATCCTGGCGCCGACCGGGGTGCTGGTCGATCAGCTCGACGAAGATCCGGGCAAGCGCATCATCGACAACGTCAACGGTGCGCCGCCCGCACAGTCCTCGCTGCGCGATCTGATCGATGCGATCGAAGACGCCAAGAAGGATGCGCGGATTCCGTTCGCGGTGCTCAAGCTCGACGGCCTCAGCGACGCCGGGCTGCCGCAACTCGAAGAACTGGTCGCGGCGATGAAGGACTTCCGCGCCAGCGGCAAGAAGATCATTGCCTGGAGTCCGTCGTACGAGCAGTCTACTTACTACGCGGCGGCGCAGTCCGACGAGATCGTGATGGATCCGATGGGCAGCCTCTCGCTCGAAGGCTTCAGTGCCTACAACAACTATTTCAAGGACGGTCTCGACAAGCTCGGGGTCGACGTGCACGTGTTCCGTGTCGGCGAGTACAAGTCGGCGGTGGAGCCGTTCACGCGCAATGACATGTCGCCGGACGCACGTACTGCCGATCTCGACTGGCTGGGTGATCTGTGGAAGGACTACGGCGCCGGCGTCGGCGAGGGCCGCAAACTGCCGGCGACGGCAGCCGACAGCTATGTAAGGCAATTTGCCAGCGGCCTGGTCGCCAATGGCGGCGACGCTGCGGCCTATGCCAAAGCCAGCGGGTTGGTGACCAGCGTCGAAACCCTGGAAGCCTTCCGCAAGCGCATGGGCGCGCAGGTCGGCATGGACGACGACATCGGCAGCTTCCGCCAGATCAACTACCTCGATTACCTGTCCGCCGTCGGCAACGAAGCCGAGAAGAAGAAGGAAGCCGCCGCCAAGGGCACGGTCGCGCTGGTGTTCGTGCAAGGCGAGATCGTCGACGGTGATGGCGACATCGGCCAGGCCGGCGGCGACGCGATCGCCGATCTGCTCGATCAGGCGCGTCGTGACGACGATGTCTCGGCGGTCGTGCTGCGCGTCAATTCACCGGGCGGAAGCGTCTGGGCCTCCGAGCAGATCCGTCGCGCGGTCGACAACCTGAAGGCGGCCGGCAAACCGGTCGTCGCGTCGATGTCGACGGTCGCCGCGAGCGGCGGCTACTGGGTGTCGATGGACGCCGACAAGATTTTCGCGCACGACTCGACGATCACCGGCTCGATCGGCATCTTCGGCATGATCCCGACGATCGATCGCGGCCTGGCCAAGCTCGGCATCCACACCGACGGTGTCGGCACCACGCCGCTGGCCGGCGCGTTCGCGATGGACCGGCCCTTGTCGCCGGAAGTCGGGCAGATCATCCAGGCGCAGATCGACAAGGGCTATCGCGATTTCATCGGCGGCGTATCGAAGGCGCGCAACATCCCGGTCGACAAGGTCAACGAAATTGCCCGTGGCCGCGTCTGGAGCGGTGAGCATGCCAGACAGCTCGGCCTGATCGACGAGATCGGCGGACTCAAGCAGGCCGAGGATGCGGCGGCCAAACTCGCCGGTCTGAAGCTCGACGAATACGACGTCGAGGAAATGAGTCCGAAGCGCGATTTCGCGATGGAAATACTGTCGCACTTCTCCAGCGAAGCGCGTTATGCCTGGATGCCGAGTGCGGCCCGCAGCTGGCTGCAGACGATCAGCGAGAAGACCGACATCGAACGCTGGCTGTCGTCGTTCAACGATCCGCGCGGCATGTACGCGCAGTGCTTCTGCACGCCGCAGCAGGGCAGTCGCGGACACTGATTGATGGCGGTCGTTCGCGTCGATGACATCGACATGCACTACGTGGAGGCGGGCTCCGGCCCGCCACTCGTACTGATCCACGGGCTCGGCGGCAGCCATCTCGACTGGGAACATCAGATCGGCGTGCTGGCGACGCGCTTTCGCGTGATCGCGCCGGATCTGCGCGGCTTCGGCCGCAGCGGGACGGGCCGGCGCCTGTTTTCGATCCGGCGCCTGATGCAGGACGTGGTGTTGCTGCTCGACCGGCTGGGTATCGCGCAGTGTCAGTTGATCGGCCATTCGATGGGCGGTGCGATCGTCCAGCAGCTGAGCCTCGACCATCCGCAGCGTGTGCAAAGGCTGGTGGTCGCCAACAGCATGCCGATGTTCAGGCCGCAGACCCGCCGGCATGTCGCCGAGTTCGCGTATCGCTGGCTGGTCATGGGCCTGCTCGGGCCGGCGCGCCTGTCACGGATCGGTGCACAGCGCATGTATCCCCGCGAAGACCAGGCCGCCGAGCGCGAGAAGAGTGCGGCGCGCGGCGCGCACACCTCGCGCTATGCGTATCTGGCCGCGCTTGCCGGGCTCGGCCGCTGGTCGGTGCTGGAGCGCCTCGGCGAGATGCGCCTGCCGGTACTGATCCTTGCCGCCGAGCACGATTACTACACCCGCGAGGAAACAGTGCGGTTCGCGCACGCGCTGCCGCGTGGCCGTCTGCACATCGTCGCCGGTGCCCATCACGCCCTGCCGTCGGAAATGCCGGAGGTTTTCAACCGGCTCGTCATGCGCTTCCTGCGCACAGCCGATGCGCCACGCGAGACGCACGACGCCGGCATGCGAGCCCGTGCGGCCGAAGCCCTGGCCAGCAGCGAGCCGGAACCGGCGCCGATGCCGGACGTGGCCGGACCGTCGTGAACACCGACGACCGCGCCGCGCCGATCGGCATTTTCGATTCCGGTGTCGGCGGACTGTCGGTGCTGCGAGAGATCCGCCGCCTGATGCCGCAGGAGAACCTGCTGTATTACGCGGACAGCGGCCATTGCCCCTATGGTGGCAAGTCTGCCGACGAGATCGGCGCGCGCGCGGTGGCAATCACTGATGAATTGCTGGCGGCTGGCGTCAAGCTGATCGTGGTCGCCTGCAACACGGCGACGATCGCGGCGATCGAGCGCCTGCGCGCCATCTATCCGCTGAGCTTCGTCGGCATCGAACCGGCGATCAAGCCTGCCGTCGCGCAGACCCGCAGCGGCGTCGTCGGCGTGCTCGCGACCGGCGCGGCACTCGCCGGCGACAAGTTCCTGAAACTGCGCGCGCAGCACGGTGCGCAGGTCCGCGTCATCACCCAGCCCTGTCCCGGGCTGGTCGAATTCGTCGAGCGCGGCGAGCTCGAGGGCCCGGCACTGCGCGTCCTGCTGGAGCGGTACGTCACTCCGCTGCTCGCGGACGGCGCCGACACCCTGGTCCTCGGCTGTACCCACTATCCGTTCCTGCGCCCCGCGCTTTCCGCGCTGGTCGGGCCGCGGGTCGGCCTGCTGGATACCGGAGAGGCGGTAGCACGACAGACCCGGCGAGTCCTCGAGCGCGAGGGCTTGCTGGCCGATGCCGCGCATGCCGGCACGCTGGAATGGCGCACCAGTGGCGACCGGGCAAGCGTTGCGCCGGTGATCGAGCGTCTGCTCGCGGCGAACACCTGACGAGTTTCGCCGGATTCCGGAGAAGCTTCTAGCGGAACCGCATCGACAGATCGATGGCGCGCACGTGCTTGGTGATCGCGCCGATCGAGATGCGATCGACGCCGCACTCGGCGATACGGCGTACGGTGTCGAGCGTCGCCCCGCCGGAATATTCGATGACGGTCTTGCCGCCGCGCGCGCGATGCGCGTGGGTGCGGCGCACGGCCTCGCGAATTTCGTCGTCGCTGAATTCGTCGATCAGCAGCAGCTCGACATCGGCCGCGAGCGCGGCGTCGACTTCATCGAAATCCTCGGCCTCGGTCATCAGCGGCACGTCGGCATTCAGTGCGCGCGCGTTGGCGATCGCCGGCCGGATGCCGCCGGCCGCGGCGATGTGGTTTTCCTTGATCAGGATGCCGTCGTAGAGCCCGATGCGATGATTGTCGCCGCCGCCACACCGCACGGCGTACTTCTGTGCAGTGCGCAGGCCGGGCAGCGTCTTGCGCGTGTCGACGATCCGGCAAGCGGTGCCGGCCACGGCGTCGACGTACTGGCGCACGACCGTCGCGGTCCCGGACAGGGTCTGCAGGAAATTGAGCGCTGTGCGCTCGCCGGTCAGCAGGGCGCGTGCCGGGCCGCGCAGCAGATAGAGCGGCTGGTCGGGTTCGACCCGTTCGCCCTCGTCGACCTGCCAGCCGACCGCGATGCCGGGGTCGAGCGCGTGAAAGACCGCGTCGACCCACGGCCGGCCGCAGATCACCGCAGCCTCACGCGAGATCACGGTGGCATCGGCCATCTCGTCGGCCGGAACCAGCTGCGCGGTGACGTCGCCGCTGCCGATATCCTCGTCGAGCGCGCGACGTACGCTGAGTGCGACATCGGCCGGAATGCTCGGACCGCTCATGCGCGTGGCTCCGGCCGTCAGTGCTGCGGCTGCAGCAGGAATTCGACCAGCGCCATCTGCGCCCAGAGGCGATTTTCGGCTTCGTCGAACACGACCGATTGCGCGCCGTCGATCACCTCCGCAGTCACCTCTTCGCCGCGATGGGCGGGCAGGCAGTGCAGGAAGATCGCATCGGCATGTGCGCTCGCCATCAATCCGGCATCGACCTGATAGGCCGCAAACGCCGCCAGCCGCTTCTTCTGTTCGGCTTCCTGGCCCATGCTGGTCCAGGTATCGGTGACGACCAGATCGGCGCCCTTTGCCGCCGTCGCGGCTGCGTCGACGATCTGCACGGCGGCGCCGGCCGCCTTCACCAGATCCGCGTCCGGCGCATAGCCGGCCGGCGCGGCGATGCGCAGCGTGAAGCCGAACATCACGGCTGCCTCGATGAACGAATGGCAGACATTGTTGTTGCCGTCGCCGATCCAGGCTGCGATCTTGCCGCGCGGGTCGCCGCGGTGC
This sequence comes from Solimonas terrae, assembly GCF_011067135.1. Taxonomy (GTDB): domain Bacteria; phylum Pseudomonadota; class Gammaproteobacteria; order Nevskiales; family Nevskiaceae; genus Solimonas; species Solimonas terrae. Next base: position 419,245 of record NZ_JAAMOW010000001.1, on the reverse strand, counting down.
TCGAACCAGGTCTGCATGTCGGCCAGCAGCTGGCAGGGGTGATGCTGGTCCGACAGACCGTTGATGACCGGCACGCGCGAATTGGCCGCGAGCTCGGCCTGATCGGCCTGCGAATCGTTGCGGATCATGATGGCGTCGCACATCCGCGACAGCACCTTGGCCGTGTCGCTGATCGGTTCGTCACGGCCGATCTGGGTGACGCCGGCCGACAGGAACAGGGCGTGGCCGCCGTAACGCGCCATGCCGGCTTCGAAGCTGACTCGCGTGCGCGTCGAGTTCTTGGTGAAGATCATCGCCAGCGTCTTGCCGACGAAAGGACGATAGCGGGTGTCCGCTGCCTGCGCCTTGAGCGCGATTGCGCGCTCGATGAGGCTGCGTGCCTCGGCGGCGCTCAGATCGGACAGCTTGAGAAAATGACGCGGCATCGTGCAGCTTCCTCGAAAAACGGGAACCCAGAAAGCCGAGAGCCGCGCAAGCGCGGCTCTCGACTCATCGGATTGGCCGATTTTAACCCAGATTCTTCTCGACGAAATCCCAGTTCACCAGCGACCAGAAGTGTTCGAGGAAGGTCGGCCGGGCATTGCGGTAGTCGACGTAGTAGGCGTGTTCCCAGACGTCGCAGGTCAGCAGCGGCTTCTGGTTCTTGGTCAGCGGGTTGTCGGCATTCGCGGTGCTGGTGATGGCCAGCGTGCCGTCGGCGTTCTGCACCAGCCAGGCCCAGCCGGAACCGAAGGTGCCGACCGCGGTTTCAGTGAACTGTTTCTTGAAATCGTCGATTCCGCCGAACTGTTTGACCAGAGCGTCGGTCAACTTCTTGCCCGGCGCGCCTTGCTTCGGCGTCAGGCAGTTCCAGAAGAACGTGTGATTCCAGACCTGCGCGGCATTGTTGAAGATCTTGCCGGAGGATTTCCTGATGATGTCCTCGATCGGCATGCTTTCGAATTCAGTGCCGGCGATCAGCTTGTTGCCGTTATCGACATAGGCCTTGTGGTGCTTGCCATAGTGATAATCGAGGGTTTCCGCGGACATGTGCGGTGTCAGCGCGTCGCGGGCGTACGGGAGTTCGGGGAGCGTCAATGCCATGTCGGTGTTCCTTTTTCTGCTGGTGTCGGTGCGAGCTGCACGTACTGGCTCGGGGGATCGACAAAATAGGCGAATACCCCCAGACAATTCAATAGGAATCACCTTCCCGTGAATGGCGGCGTATAATCCGCCGCCGTTTGAACTCCCTCGTCCGGAGAGACGTAATGGATGCACTCGAAAGAATCAAGAAGCAGGTTACCGACAACCCGATCATCGTCTACATGAAGGGGACGCCCGATTTTCCGCAGTGTGGGTTTTCCGCCCGTGTGGTGCAGGCACTGAAGGCCTGCGAAGCGCCGTTCGCCTACGTCAACATTTTCGAGGACGAAGAGGTCTATCGCGCGCTGCCCAAGTTCGCGAACTGGCCGACGTTCCCGCAGCTGTACGTGAAGGGCGAACTGATCGGCGGTTGCGACATCACCCTCGATCTCTACCAGAGCGGCGAGCTGAAAAAGATGCTGACCGAAGCCGTCGACAAGAAAGCGGCCTGAACCCGCGCTTGCTGAAGCGAAAAACGCCCGCTGCAAGCGGGCGTTTTTCGTTGTGCCGGCATCAGCTCTCGGCCAGCAGATCGGCGGCGACGCGTTGCCGGGTGTTGTGGCCTGCCAGCTTTTCGATCAGCGCAAGGCCGAAAGCGATGGCGGTCGCCGGACCCTGGCTGGTCAGGCAATGACCATCGGCGACCACCGGCTGGTCGACCCAGTGCAGCAGTTTGTCGCGGAATGCCGGATAACAGGTTGCCTGCTTGCCATCGAGCAGGCCATGCGGCGCCAGTGCCAGCGCCGGGGCGGCGCAGATGCCGCCGAACCAGCGATGCGCGAGCCGCTGCGCATGCAGCTTCTCGACCAGCGCCGGATGCGCGCCGAGTGCGCTGGCGCCGGCTTCACCGCCGGGCAGAACGATGGCATCGAAATCGCGGTCTGAAACCGCATCGAACAGCGTGTCGGCGCGCAGGCCGATGTCGCGTGTGCCGTTGACTTCGGTCTTGCGACCGATCGCTGCGAGCGTGACGCTGAGGCCGCCACGTCGCAGGACGTTGGTGAGGGTGACGGTTTCCAGCGATTCGGAACCGTCGGCAATCGGGATCAGCACATTCATCGCTCTTCTCCAATGCGTGAAGCGCAGGGCTTGTGGGGTTTTCGGTTTCGCCGGCTGCAGCATAACGGCCGCAAAATTCCGCGTACAAACTCCGCGATGCGAAAAGGCGAATTGCCGCTCAGGCATGCCATGCCGTGGCGGCACGTCAGGCTTTCGTGCGAATGGCGAAAAAAGGCAGGGCACCGAGACCGACATCTCCGAGGCCTGAGGGAAATTCGGCTGGCCGGACGAGTGGCACACACCGTTACGCGGCAGAATACGGGGGCGGCGTCAGCCGCCCTCATCGCATCGGCACACGGAAACGCGCATGGCTCTCGGTTTGTTCGTCATCGGCGACGAAATTCTCAGCGGCAAACGCCAGGACCGGCATTTTGCGAAGGTGCTGGAGCTGCTGCGCGCCCGCGGCATCGAACTCGGCTGGGCGCAGTTCCTCGGCGATGACGAGCTGGCGATCGCCGAGGCCGTTCGCGCGGTCGTGACGCGTGGTGATGAGCTGTTGTCCTGCGGCGGCATCGGCGCCACGCCGGACGATTGCACGCGGCAGGCGGCGGCATTGGCGTTCGGCGTGCCGCTGCAACGGCATCGCGAAGCCGAGCAGATGCTGGTCGAGCACTACGGTGCGGCGGCGACGCCGAATCGCTTGTTGATGACCGATTTTCCGCTCGGCGCCGGCCTGATCCCGAATCCGGTCAATCAGGTTCCCGGCTTCAGTTTCGGGCACTGCTACTTCGTGCCGGGTTTTCCGGAGATGGCCTGGCCGATGCTCGAATGGGTGCTCGACACGCAGCTGCGCTACCTGCACTGTGCCGAGCCTGATGTCGAGTTCCGGCTGCGCGCGATCGGCAGCAGCGGCGAGGGCGATCTGCTCGATCTGATGCGCGACACCCTGGCCGGCCACCCGGGTCTGAAGCTGTCGAGCCTGCCGTCGCGCGCGATCGCGGGCGGGCCGCGGCACATCGAGTTCGGCTTCAAGGGTCGTGCCGCGGTAGCGGCAGCGGCCTATCGCGCTTTTGCCGAGGGTCTGCTGCGCTTTCCGGATCTGACGATCGAGCCGCTGGCAGCCCCGGCGGCGGACAACTGAACGGCGTGCCTGCACCGGCCGGCGGCGACCAGAAGTACTGGGCTTTGAGTCAGAATTCGCGCAGAAACGGACCGCCCCGATCCTTGCGCCACATCGAATGAATGCCTTGCTGTCGCCACCGCTGATGTCCGCATTGCTGGCCGCGATCTGCTGGCTGCTTGCCGGCTTCGGCCTGGCGCGCGTCTGGCCGCTGGCCTGGCCACGACATCGCGAGCGCGTCGTCTGCTGCGCCTTGCTGATCGCCTTGGGTCTTGCCGTCGTCCTGATCGGCAGCGGCTGGAAGATGGCGGCGGCGACGATGACGATCGTCGTCTTGCTGGCGGCGCTGGCCATGATGCGGCAGTGGCGCCGCGAGGTGACGAGCAATGCAGTCGACCCATCCCCGGCTGCGCAGGACCATCTGCGTCAGGAACTGCTGCTGCACGAAGCCAGCGAAAAGCGTTTGCGCAATGCATTGCAGCAGTACAAGCGCTCGGCGGCCGATTTCGAGCAGTTTGCCTATGCGGCGTCGCATGACCTGCAGACACCATTGCACAACATCGAAGGCTTCGCGCGGCTGCTCGATCAGCGCTATGGCGAAACGCTGGACAGCGACGCGCGCAGCTTTGTCGCGCAGATCCGGCAAGGCGTGCAGCAGACACAGAAGCTGGTCGATGCCCTGCTGCAGTTGTCGCGGATCGGTCGGCGCGACGCCCGTATCGAGATGCGTCCCCTGGACGAGGCTTTTGCCCAGGCGCGCGAGCAACTGGCCAGCGAGATTGCACAACTGGACGCGCAGATCATCGTGCCCGAACTGCCGGTGATCGAGGCCGATCATGCGCTGCTGGCGCAACTGTTCCAGAACCTGATCGCCAATGCGCTGAAATACCAGCCGGCCGGGCGTGTGCCGCGCCTGGCGGTGCGAGCCCGTGCCGAGCGCGACGAATGGCATTTCACGTTCACCGACAACGGCATCGGCATTCCCGCAGAACAGGTCGATCACGTCTTCGCGCCGTTTCATCGCCTGCACGCGCAGGCCGACTACAGTGGTACCGGCATGGGGCTGGCGATCTGCCGCAAGATCGCGGCCTATCACGATGGCGAGATCTGGGCGGAGCCGCACGACGGCGGCGCACAGATACACCTGTTGTTGCCGACGCGCGCGCGGCCGCAGGGCGCAGCCGCGAATAGTGCTGGACCGCAGCAACGCGGTTCTTGAGAATACGCGCCGCGACCCCATGCGGGGATGACCAGTTTCGAGGAACGCGATGCCGATTTACGACTACCACTGCACGGCCTGCAAGGCCGACAGCGAGATCCTGCACAAGATTTCCGATCCGCCGGAAACGATCTGTCCGGAATGCGGCCAGCCGGCATTGGTCAAGCAGGTCTCGGCTGCCGGTTTTCGCCTGAGCGGTGGCGGTTGGTACGAGACCGACTTCAAGTCAGGCGGCAAGAAGAATCTGGCCGGCGAACAAAGTGGCGACAAGCCGGCCGCGACCAAGGCGGACGACAGCGCCAAGACGGAAACGAAGAAGGCCGACAGTCCCGCCAGTGCGCCGGCGGCCAAGGCAGGCGACAGCAAACCGGCGGCATCGGGCAAGGGCGAAGCTTCGGCCTGAACCGAGGCGCCATGCCCGGCCGGCGAGCTGCGTGGCTGCGGCGCCGGCACGCGGTTACACTACGCGGCCCGGAGCGGAACCCAGGTTTTCCGGCTCTCCCCGTCATTCGATCCGCGCAGGCGGATTTCTCACGAATCTTCATTAATGCGTAGTCATTACTGCGGCCAGGTCACCGAAGCACTGACCGGCCAGACCGTCACCGTCTGTGGTTGGGTACACCGCCGCCGCGATCATGGCGGCGTGATCTTCATCGATCTGCGCGACCGCGAAGGCCTGCTGCAGTGCGTGTTCGATCCGGACACCCGGGAAGCCTTCGCGGCTGCCGACAAGCTGCGCTCCGAATATGTCGTCAAGGTCATCGGCCGTGTGCGTCCGCGTCCGAACGGTACCGAAAACGCCAATCTGGCGACCGGCCGGATCGAAGTGCTGGCGCAGGAGGTCGAGCTGCTGAACAAGGCCGAAACGCCGCCGTTCCATCTCGACGACGAGACCGTCGGCGAGGACACGCGCCTCAAGTACCGCTACATCGACCTGCGCCGTCCGCAGATGCAGAAGAACCTGCGCCTGCGGCATGACGTCATCAAGCGCATCCGCGACTTCATGGATGCCAATGGCTTTGTCGATGTCGAGACGCCGATCCTGACCAAGGCGACGCCGGAAGGCGCGCGCGACTATCTGGTGCCGTCACGCACGCATCCGGGCAAGTTCTTCGCACTGCCGCAGTCGCCGCAGCTGTTCAAGCAGTTGCTGATGATGTCGGGCCTCGACCGCTACTACCAGATCGCGCGCTGCTTCCGCGACGAGGATCTGCGCGCCGATCGCCAGCCGGAGTTCACGCAGCTCGACGTCGAAACCTCGTTCATGACGCAGGACGAGATCGTCGCGCTGATCGAAGGCCTGGTGAAGGACCTGTTCCAGGGCGTGCTCGGCGTCGATCTCGGCGAGCTGCCGCACATGAGCTACGAAGAGGCGATGCGTCGCTTCGGCTCCGACAAGCCGGACCTGCGCAATCCGCTCGAACTCGTCGACGTCAAGGATCTGCTCACCGACGTCGACTTCAAGGTGTTCTCGGCGCCAGCCCAGGATCCGGCCTGCCGCGTCACCGCGCTGCGCGTGCCGGGCGGCGCCAAGCTGTCGCGCGGCGACATCGACAAGTACACGGAATTCGTCAAGGTCTACGGTGCGCGCGGGCTCGCGTACATCGTCGTCGAAGACAAGGCCAGGGGCCGCGAGGGTCTGAAGTCGCCGATCGTCAAGAATCTGCACGACGCTGCTTTGGCCGGCCTGCTGGAACGCACCGACGCCGGTGATGGCGACGTGATTTTCTTCGGCGCCGACAAGAGCAAGGTCGTCAGCGACGCACTGGGCGCGCTGCGCCTGAAGATCGGCAATGACCTGAAGTTCACCGCCGACGGCTGGCGTGCGTTGTGGGTCGTCGACTGGCCGATGTTCGAGCGCGATGATGAAGCCGGTCGCTGGGTCTCGCTGCACCATCCGTTCACCGCGCCGAAGCCTTTCGATGCCGATGCGCTGCGCGCCGATCCGGGCGCGACCCTGTCGCAGGGCTATGACATCGTGCTCAACGGCGTCGAGGTCGGCGGCGGCTCGGTGCGTATCCATCGTCCCGATGTGCAGCAGGCCGTGTTCGATCTGCTGGGCATCGGCGCCGACGAGCAGCAGGAGAAGTTCGGCTTCCTGCTCGAAGCCCTGTCGTTCGGTGCACCGCCGCACGGCGGGCTGGCGCTCGGCCTCGATCGCCTGGTGATGCTGATGGCCGGCGGCCAGTCGATCCGCGAGGTCATCGCGTTTCCGAAAACACAGACCGCGCACGACCCGCTGACGGCGGCGCCGAGCGAGGTTGATGCCCGGCAGTTGCGGGAACTCCATGTCCGTTCGACGGTCCAGCCCAAGGTGGCCTGATCACGAATTCAAAAAGCCGGCGCTCAGGGGGCCGGACTCATGAAATTTCAGAAATGCTTGTTGCTGTGCTGGTGCGCCGCGTTGAGCTGCATGGTCGCTGCGTGCAGTGGTGTGGGCCATGGTTCGAAGCCTGACCATCTGGTCATCGCGCAGACCAACGGTCTGTTGGGTCTGAACTCGGGCAAGTCGTTCCTGTGTTTTCCGGAGGCGCTGACCTTGTCGATCGTGTTCGACAACGGACACTACGACAGCGGTTTCGCGACGCGCGCTCACTGGGCGTCGTCGAATCCCGATGTCGCCGCGGTCAGCAACGGCGACATCCTGTATCCGGGCAGCACGACGCTGGCGTACGGCGCCGGTGTCGTGATTCCGAATCAGCCGGGTACGACCACGATCACGGCCAGCTTTTCGTCCTTGAACGTGAGCTACGATCTGACGGTGGAAACCCCGACCTCGTTCAGTGTCGACCAGTCCAGCGTGTCGATGGTCAAGCACACCAGCACGCCGATCAATGCCAAGACCGTCGTCGACGGTTACACGCGAACGGTCACTGGCTTCGGCACCTGGTCGTTCACCGATCAACCTGCCGATGAGGTCACCGGCAGCACGACCTCGACGGACAGCAGCGACAATCCGCTCGACAGCGTCGTGCAGCTGGCCTCGTCCTCCAGTGGCGTCACGCTGGTGGCCGGTGACACCCTGGGCACGCGCACCGCGCAAATGGCGCTGAACTGCCCGGACGGCAGCGACGTGGCGGCGATGGCCCAGGCGGCGCTGCAGATTCCGGTCAATGTCCGCGAGCTCAAGACACTGAGCCTGACGCCGGAGTTTCCGGCGAGCCAGGCGATCAATGTCATGACCTATACGGCCGACACCAAGACGCAGACGGTGAACACGACCGAAACCATGAAGACGATCGCCGGCTTCGGCGACGGTGTGTCCGATACGCAGGATCTGTCGGGGCAGGTGACGCTGCAGTCGAGCGACAGCACGGTCATTGCCCCGGTGATCGGTTACGTGTCGGTGCTGAAAGCCGGCACCGCCAACATCACGGCGAGTTTTCCGGTGATCGATGCCGACGGCAATCCGGTCTATGACGATGTCGATCCGGTCACCTCGGCGCCGGTGACGGTCACAGGTGGCGAGCGCACGTTCAAGAGCCTCGCAATCTCGCCGGCCGACGAGCAGACGCTGACGGCGCTCGACGATCTGCAGTATTCGGGTATCGCGACCTTCACCGACAACACGACGCAGGACATCACGCGGCACGTGATCTGGTCGGTGTCCGACGCGTCGGTGGCGACGATCGGCAACAATCTGTCGATCAAGTCCGGCGATCTGTTCTCGTTGACGATACCGACCGACGGTCCGGTGTCGGTGGACGTGACGGCTGCATTGGGCAGCGCTTCGGACGCGCCGACGGTCACCGTGCCGCTGAAGATTCAGGCTCTGGATTAGGTTTGGTCCGGGCTCGCGCCCGGAAGGACAGGACGATGGCTGCCGTACTGAAGCTCGACGAATTCAATCTGCTCGACGATGGCGAATGCGATGCGCGCATCGTCGCCGCCAGGAAGGTCCTCGGCGACCGGCTCTGTATCCTTGGCCACCACTATCAGCGCAACGAGGTCTTCAAGCACGCCGACTTCACCGGCGATTCGCTGAAGCTCTCGCAGCTGGCGGCGAACTCGGACGCCGAGTTCATCGTCTTCTGTGGCGTGCATTTCATGGCGGAAGTCGCCGACATCCTGACCTTCGGCAAGCGCACCGTGATCCTGCCGGATCTGGCCGCCGGCTGTTCGATGGCCGACATGGCGAACCTTGTCAAAGTGCGCAGGTGCTGGGCCGAGATTTCCGAAGTGCTCGATCCCGATCAGCATGTCACGCCCGTCACCTACATCAACTCGGCGGCCGACCTGAAAGCGTTCTGCGGCAGCCACGGCGGCATCGTCTGCACGTCGAGCAATGCGCGCGCGGTGCTTGAATGGTCGTTCGCGCGTCGCGAGAAAGTGCTGTTCTTCCCCGACCAGCATCTCGGCCGCAATACCGCGAAGAACATGGGCATCAGTCTCGACGAAATGATCGTCTGGGACTTCACCAAACCGCTCGGCGGCAACACGCCGGAGCAGATCAAGGCCGCCAAGATGATTCTCTGGCGCGGCTTCTGCTCGGTGCACCAGATGTTCCAGCCGTCGCACATCGAGAATTTCCGCAAGCGCGTGCCGAACGGCAAGGTCATCAGCCATCCGGAGAACGCGCTCGCCGTCTGCGAAGCCAGCGACTATGTGGGCTCGACCGAATACATCCTGCGAACCGTGCGCGCATCGCAGCCGGGCGACCACTGGCTGATCGGCACCGAGCTGAATCTGGTCAATCGCGTTGCAGACGAGATGAAGGAAAAGGGTGTGACGGTGGAGTTCATGTCGCCGACCGTGTGCATGTGCTCGACGATGTTCCGTACCGACCCGCAGCATCTGGCGTGGACGCTCGACAATATCGTCGCCGGGCAGCCGGTCAATCGCATCCGCGTGCCGGAGGAGATTGCCGAGCCGGCGCGGGCGGCGTTGAATCTGATGCTGGAAGTGGTCGACTAATCCATACAGTTTCCTCTCCCGTTTGCAGGAGAGGTGCGTGAAGCGCTGTCGCTGCTCGTTTCGTTTTCCAGTCTGGCATTTTGTTTCGCGCTGCGGCGCGACCTACTTCTCTTTGCTTGTGCAAAGAGAAGTAGGCAAGAGAAAGCACGCCCCTGAGAGCCGCACCGCTCGCTGTGCGAGCGGAGCCTGCGCTGCTCCCGTGCTCGGGGTCGTCGCCGACGCGGCGTCCCTGCCGCGACGGCGACTCGGCGTGCCGTCCTGGCATGCCGCCCCCTGCGCGCGCTGCGCTGCTCGGTGCGGTCCTGAGGGGCCCCCGAAAGTCAAAAGCAGACGCAACAGCGGGCGGCCGTTCCCGCTTTTGACGTCCGGGCCCCTTTGCGAAGCGCCGAGAAGCACAGGCACGCCGGGGCTGTCCGTCGCTGACTGTTCGAGCGCTGCGCAGCAGCGCGAGTTTCAGCGGCGGCCGGCGTGGCGAGCATCGCAGGGTATCGGTGCGCAGCACCGACGCGGTAGCCAGGGTGTCGTTTCTTTTGGTTCCTTTTCTTTGGACAAGCAAAGAAAAGGAACTCGCCCCATAGGGCGAAAGCAAAGGTCAGATCGAGAACGACACGGCCTGCTAAGACCTGGACGTCTTTGTCTTCTTCGCCTTCAGCGGCTTCTTCGCCGGTGCGCGTTCCGCTTTCGTCGCTGTCTTTCGTGGACGCGCCGCAGCCTTGGCGGCGTCCTTCTCGTCGAGCACTTTTTTGATGTGCGCACTGTCCTCGACCAGCTCGAACTGGTCGGAGATCAGTTCGCCGACCTGGCGGTTGATGCGGCGGATCGCGTCGTAGACCGTGCCGATCGTGCGCTGCTGCTTGTCGCGCAGGCGCAGCTTGTCGTCGTCGAGCAGGCCGGATTTCTCCAGCATCTCGAACGGTAGCGCGGCGATCTGCTGGTGGATGGCCTCGACCGAGGTCGCGCCGCGGTCGACGGCCTGCTGCACCAGATCCTTGAGAAGTTCGAGTCGCTGCAGCGGTTTCATCGGTCGTTTCACGTTTCGGCGAGAACCGGGGTGGTCCGACGTGACGGTAGCGCATGGCGGAACACTTTGCCCAGCACCGTGCCGTACTGCCGCGCGAAGCTCGCGGTGTTGTAGGCAATACCGTACTTGGCGCAGATCGCCTGCACCTGCGGCGCGATCTCGGCGTAGCGGTGGGCCGGCATGTCGGGGAACAGGTGATGCTCGATCTGGTGGCTCAGGTGGCCGCTGAGCACGTGGAACGCGCGGCTGCCTTCGATGTTGGCCGAGCCGCAGAGCTGGCGGTAGTACCAGTCGCCGCGCGTTTCGTTGTCACTGTCGGCTTCGCTGAAGACCTGCGTGCCCTCCGGGAAGTGGCCGCAGAAGATGATCGCGTACGACCACAGGTTGCGGATCAGGTTGGCGAGCAGATTGGCGAGCAGCACACGCGGCGCGTTCCAGAACGTCAGCAGCGGAAACAGCACGTAGTCCTTGAACAGCTGCTTGCGGATTTTCTTGTGGAACGGACGTGAGCGTTCCTTGAATTCCTTCCAGCTCATCTTGCCGTCGAGCAGGCGCTCGGCGCCGATGTCGTGACCGCCCACGCCCCATTCGAACGCCAGCGCGAGGATCGCGTTCCAGACCGGCTGGAACAGGAAGAACGGATGCCATTTCTGCTCATCGGACATGCGCAGAATGGTGTAACCGAAGTCGCGATCCTTGCCCAGGATGTTGGTGTAGGTGTGGTGTTCGTAGTTGTGAAAATGACGCCACATGCCGGCATCGCAGACGTTGTCCCATTCGTAGCGCTGCGAGTTCAGCGCCGGATCGTTGGTCCAGTCGTACTGGCCGTGCATGACGTTGTGGCCGATCTCCATGTTCTCGACGATCTTGGCGTGGGCCAGGGCGGCGACACCGACGACGAACGTGACCGGGTCGAAGCCCAGGCCGATCATCGCGCGGCCGGCGATCGCGCTGCCGCGGGCGCGACGGATCATCCGGCGGATGTGCGCGACATCCTTTTCGCCCAGCGTGTTCATGACGCTGTCGCGGACCGCGTCGAGATCGGTCTGCAGGGCGGCAGCGTCTTCGCGACTGAGGCGTTTGCGGTTCAGGGTGCTCATCTTCAGATCTCCAGTTCGAGGTCGCTGCGCGGGGTGCTGACGCAGAGACGAATCCATTCGTCGCCGTTGCCGGAGCGCTCGCCAGTGACGAGGTTTTCGACGGTGCCGCCGCGCTTGTGGCAGAGACAGGTGCGGCAGACGCCGATGCGGCAGCCGTAGGCGGGCTTCAGGCCCGCGCGCTCGGCGGCCGGCAGCAGGGCTTCGCCGGCTTCGGTCGTGAAAATGCGTTCGGAGCGCGCGCAGCGCACTTCCGAGGCATCGCCGGTTTCGAGCCTGCGCGGCGCGGCGCCGAAGCGTTCGAGGCGCAGGCGTTCGGTGATGCCGCGATCGGCCCAGTGCGCTTCGATGTCGGCCATGAAGGCAGATGGTCCGCACAGGAAGGTGTCGCGCGTGGCGTAATCGGGGACGGCGGCGAGCAGGGCATCCGGTGCAGGCCGGCCGCGGCTCGCGCTGTGCCAGGTCTCGATGCGCAGCGCCGGCCAGTCGGCGGCGAGTTCGCGCACTTCGTTGGCGAAGATCTGGTCGCCGGCATCGCGGCAGACGTGCACGAGCACGATGTCTTGTTCGGTATCGCCGGCGCGGACGCGAGCCCGCAATTCGTACAGCAGTGCGAGCATCGGCGTGATGCCGCTGCCGGCGCTGAGCAGCAGCAGCGGTCCGCCATGGGTCGGCAGCACGAAGTCGCCGTCGGCATCGCCAAGGGTGACGATGCTGCCGACGCGCAGCTGATCGTGCAGCCAGTTCGACACCCGGCCGTCGGCCTGGCGCTTGACCGTCAGCGTCAGCAGGCCCGGCACGGCCGGATCGCAGGACAGGCTGTAGACGCGGGTGTGACGGACACCGTCGATCTCGGCCGTGATCGCCACATGCTGACCGGCGCGAAAGCCTTTCCAGCGCCGGTTCGGGCGCAGCCAGAAGCGGAGGGTATCGGCGGTCTGCTGCTCGCGGCCGACGACCTCGGCGCGGATCTCGGTCAACGACCAGCGCGGGTTGGCGAGGGCGAGCAGATCGTTGATCGCGTCGGCATCGTTCAACGGGTGCAGCAAGGGTGAACGCAGCATGCGGCTGGCGTGATCACGGAGACGGAGAGGCAGGACCGGTGTGGGCATCGACGTGCTGTCTGTGAACAAGTGTGCACATATAGTTGCTGCGCCGCAGCAGAATGTCAACACTTGTTCACTGAAAAATTTCCAATGCTTTACTTATATATTCAACTCATTGTCATGATTGATGTTATATTGTGAACATGTCTGCTCGTCGAAAGCTGGAATCCGCTGCCGGAGTGGAAGCTCCGGGCGCCGGCCGTGGTGCGCGCAAGCAGATGACGCGCGAGCGTCTGCTCGATGCGGCGCTGACCCTGATGAGCGGCGGCAACAGCTTTCCGAGTCTGAGCCTGCGCGAGGTGACGCGCGAGGCGGGTGTCGTGCCGACCGCTTTCTACCGGCATTTCCACGACATGGACGAGCTGGGACTGGCGCTGGTCGAGGAATGCGGGCTGACCCTGCGGCGCCTGTTGCGCGAAGTGCGCAAGGCCGGCGTGCCCACCACCGACATCATTCGCCACTCGGTGGCGATCTATCTGCAGTACGTGCGCGCCCATCCGCGCCATTTCCGCACGGCGGCCAGCGAGCGCAACGGCGGTTCGCCGGCGATGCGCCAGGCGATCCGCAACGAAGTCGGTCATTTCGTGCGCGAGATGGCGCAGGACCTGCGCCTGATCGGGTACCGCTCCGATCTGCCGACCGAAGCGCTGGAGATGATCTGCAGCCTGGTCATCAACACCATGCTCAACGCCGCCAGCGACATTCTCGATCTGCCGGCCGACCAGCCGCAGCTGACCCGCGAACTGGAAGAGAACTTCATCAGCCAGATCCGTCTGGTGTTCCTTGGCGCCGAACAATGGCGCGCCGATCCGGACGTGCGACACAAGAAGTAGAGCGGCGCCGGCAGATCGACCCAATTTCTGGGGTCTCGGCTAGAATACGCGCCCGCTTTTCCCGCCATCTCCGCCAAAGGGACTCTCGCCCATGTTCGAACGCGCCCCGCGCCTTGCCGACTTCGATCCTGAACTGAACGCCGCGATGCAGCAGGAGGCTGGTCGCCAGGAAGCGCATATCGAACTGATCGCGTCGGAGAACTACTGCAGCCCGGCAGTGATGGAGGCGCAGGGTTCGCAGCTGACCAACAAGTACGCCGAAGGTTATCCGGGCAAGCGCTATTACGGCGGCTGCGAATACGTCGACATCGCCGAACAGCTGGCGATCGACCGCATCAAAAAAGTCTTCGACTGCGACTACGCCAATGTGCAGCCGCATTCCGGCGCCCAGGCCAACGCTGCGATCTTCCTTGCGCTGGTCTCGCCCGGCGATACCGTGATGGGCATGAATCTCGCGCAGGGCGGCCACCTCACGCACGGCAACCCGGCGAACTTCTCCGGCAAGCAATACAAGATCGTGCCGTACGGACTCGATACCGAGACCGGCTTGATCAATTACGACGAGATGGAGCGTATCGCGCTCGAAACCAGGCCGAAGATGCTGATCGGCGGTTTCTCGGCATACAGCCGCGTCAAGGACTGGAAGCGCATGCGCGAGATCGCCGACAAGGTCGGCGCGTACTTCTGGGTCGACATGGCGCACATCGCCGGTCTCGTCGCCGCCGGTGAGTATCCGAGCCCGCTGCCTTACGCGCACGTCGTCACCAGCACCACGCACAAGACCCTGCGCGGCCCGCGCGGCGGCATCATCCTGACCAAGGGCCAGGGCGAGGATTTCAACAAGAAGTTCCAGTCGGCGGTGTTCCCGGGCATCCAGGGTGGCCCGCTGATGCACGTGATCGCCGCCAAGGCCGTGGCGTTCAAGGAAGCCCTCGATCCGAGCTTCAAGGTTTACCAGAAGCAGGTGGTCGCGAATGCGCGCGCGATGGCCAGGGTCTTCCTCGACCGGGGCTACAAGGTCGTTTCGGACGGCACCGACAATCACCTGTTCCTGCTCGACCTGATCGCCAAGAACGTCACCGGCAAGGACGCCGAAGCGGCGCTTGGCAAGGCGCACATCACCGTCAACAAGAACTCGGTGCCGAACGATCCGAAGTCGCCGTTCGTGACTTCCGGTCTGCGTCTCGGGTCGCCGGCGTCGACCACGCGCGGCTTCAAGGAAGCCGAGATGGCCAAGGTCGCCGGCTGGATTGCCGACATCGTCGACACCATGAGTTCGGGTGGCGACGTCGAGGCGGCGCTGGCGCGCGTGCGCGGCGAAGTCGAAGGCCTGTGTGCGCGGTTCCCGGTGTACGGTGCCCGCCTGCGCGCGATCTGATGAGTTCGCAACGCGCCAGCGGTTCGCGACTCGGGCTGCCGTTCAGGGCGGCTCGCTAGAGGGCGGCCCGGGTGCAATGTCCTTTCTGCAAGACGCCGGATACGCGCGTCGTCGATTCGCGGCTTGCCGAGGACGGTACGCAGGTTCGCCGTCGCCGCGAATGCGAGAAATGCGGTGGCCGCTTCACGACCTTCGAGCGCGCGCAGCTGACGATGCCGAATATCGTCAAGCGCAGCGGTGATCCCGAACCGTTTCGCGAGGACAAGCTGCGCGAAGGCATCGGCCATGCGATCTACAAGCGGCCGGTGTCGCCGGAAATGGTCGATCACGCCATCGACAGCGTGATGCGCAAGCTGCGCGGCACGGGCGAGCGTGAAGTGCCGTCGCGACAGGTCGGCGAGTGGGTGATGGAAGAACTGCGCGATCTCGACCACGTTGCCTACGTGCGTTTTGCTTCGATCTACCGCGCGTTCGAGGACGTCAATGCATTCCGCGAGGAGATCGAGCGCCTGCAAGCGCAGCCGAGCGCGGCGGAGCGCAAATCGCAGTTGCCGTTGCTGGAAGCCGAGACGACCACGCGCCGTCGCGGCAAGAACGGCTGAGCGCTTTGCCGATGACGCCGGCCGCCGCCGCGGGGTTCATGGCGCATGCGCTGCGGCTGGCCGAGCGCGGCATTTACACGACGCAACCGAATCCACGCGTCGGCTGCGTCATCGTGGCCGATGGCCTGGTCGTGGGCGAAGGCGCGCATCTGCGTGCAGGCGAGCCGCATGCCGAGGTGTATGCCCTGCGCATGGCGGGCGAACGCGCGCGCGGCGCCGAGCTGTTCGTGACGCTGGAACCTTGTTCGCATCATGGTCGTACGCCGCCCTGCGCCGATGCGCTGATCGCCGCCGGTGTTCGCAAGGTCACGGTCGCGATGGTCGATCCGAATCCGCAAGTCAGCGGCCGCGGAATCGCGCGCCTGCGCGCAGCCGGTATCGAAGTCGAAACCGGGCTGCTGGAAGGCGAAGCGGGAAAACTCAATCGCGGCTTCGTTTCGCGCATGACGCGCGGTCGGCCGTGGCTGACGCTGAAGCTGGCCGCCAGCCTCGATGGCCGCACCGCGATGGCGAGCGGCGAAAGCCAGTGGATCACCGGGGCGGCGGCACGCGCCGACGTGCATCGTCTGCGCGCAGCGGCTGGCAGCGTGATGACCGGCGGCGCCACCGTGCTGGCCGACGATCCGCAGCTGACCGCCCGCGATACCGGCTTTGCGGTTCGGCAGGCGGACCGTATCGTGCTCGATTCGTCGGCGCGCGTACCGCTGACGGCAAGGGTCTGGCAAGGCGATGCCCGGCGCTACTGGCTGGTCGGTCGGCCGCCAGCGGTCCGGCCTGAGGGGGTCGAACTCATTGAAGTCGCCTGCGGCGACGACGGCAGCATTCGCCTGCTGGACGCGCTGGCCGCGCTCGCGGCGCGTGCCGTCAACGAAGTATTGCTCGAGTGCGGGCCGCGACTGGCGGGCGCGTTTCTTGCCGCCGGCCTGGTCGACGAGGTGGTGGCGTATCTGGCGCCGACGCTGCTGGGTCACGAGGCCCGACCGTTCGCTTATCTGCCCGGGCTGGAGCAGCTGTCGCAGCGCATCGAGCTGACATTCGTCGACACCCGACAGATTGGCAGCGATTTGCGCATCACGCTGCGACCCGGCCGTCGCGAGGCCGCCTGAGTCATGTTCACCGGCATCATCGAAGCGCTCGGCAGCATCGCCGACATCGAGGTCGTCGGCGGTGACTGCCGCATGCGCTTTACTGCGCCCGGTCTGCTCGCCGGCACACAGATCGGCGACAGCATCGCGGTCAACGGCGTGTGCCTGACGGCGACCCGCTTCGTCGATGACGGCTTTGTCGCCGATCTGTCGGCCGAGACCTTGAAGCTGACGACGGCAGGCGGCTGGCAGTCCGGCGCCGCAGTCAATCTCGAACGCGCCTTGACACCGAGCAAGCCCCTGGGCGGGCACATGGTTGTCGGCCACGTCGACGGCACCGGCACCCTGCTCGAACGCTTCGGGGACGCGCGCTCGACGCGCATGCGTTTCGAGCTGCCGCAAGGCCTTGCGCGCTATGTCGCGCGCAAGGGCTCGATCTGCATCGACGGCGTCAGCCTCACGGTCAACGACGTCGAAGGCGCCCGGTTTGGCGTTAACATCATTCCCCATACGCTGACCCATACGACCCTGGGTCGCTTGCAGCCGGGGCAAGTGGTCAACCTGGAAGTCGATCTGCTTGCCCGCTATCTGGAGCGTCTGCTCGACAGCAGAAATGATGTGGTCTGAAGAGCGATCTGCCTGTTTTGAAAGTCGGCGTCATGGATGGCGCCATCCCGTGCAGGATGCACACGAGGAATGAACATGACGAAAGTTGCGAACATCGACGAAGCACGTTCGAGCAAGCTCGATTCCATCGAGGACATCCTGGCCGACTTCAAGGCCGGCAAGATGGTCATCCTGATGGACGACGAGAACCGCGAGAACGAGGGTGACATCCTGATGGCGGCCTCCCTGATCCGGCCGGAGGACATCAATTTCATGGCCCGCTACGGCCGTGGCCTGATCTGCCTGACGCTGACGCAGGAACGCTGCCGTCAATTGCGTCTGCCGCAGATGGTCTCGCGCAACGAGGAGAACCACAAGACCGCGTTCACGGTGTCGATCGAGGCGGCGCAGGGCGTGACGACCGGCATTTCCGCGCACGACCGCGCGCGCACCGTGCAGGCCGCTGTCAAGCACGACGCGCGCCCCGAGGACGTCGTGCAGCCGGGGCATATCTTCCCGCTGATGGCGCAGCCCGGAGGCGTGCTGACGCGCGCCGGCCATACCGAGGCCGGCTGCGATCTCGCGCGTCTCGCCGGTCTGGAGCCGGCGGCCGTGATCGTCGAGATTCTCAACGAGGACGGCACGATGGCGCGCCGCCCCGACCTCGAGAAGTTCGCGCGCGAACACGATCTCAAGCTCGGCACGATCGCCGACCTGATCCGCTATCGCCTCGACAACGAACATACCGTCGAGCGCGTCGCCGAAACGCATGTGAACACCGAGTTCGGCGATTTCCGCCTGGTGACCTACCAGGACACGATCGACAACACCGTGCATCTGGCGATGGTCAAGGGCAATCTGGATTCTGCCTCGCCGACACTGGTGCGCGTGCACTTGCGCAATACGCTGCAGGACGTGCTCGGCGTCGAGCACGAGGACTTCGCCTGGCCCTTGCGGCGCGCGCTCAAGCGCATCGCCGACGAAGGCAGCGGTGTCGTCGTGCTGCTGCGCAAGCCGGAGAACTCGCGCGAACTGGTGCAGCAGATCGTGTCCCTGAACATGCAGGACGAGACGCCGCACGACGTCCGCCCGCTGCTGCGCACCTACGGCATCGGCGCACAGATTCTTTCCGATCTGGGCGTGCGACGGATGCGCGTGCTGTCGGCGCCCAAGCGCATGCAGGGCATCTCCGGCTTCGGCCTCGAAGTGGTGGAATACGTGGCCTGCGATTGATGAGCAAGACCAGGACGGCAGGAAAAGCAAAGACCGGCGCGCCGGCCGACGCCAAGACCGGATACGCCGCGCCGGGCAAGCCGGCGGCGGGCGAATTCGCGAAGGCGAAGATCGCGATCGTCGCGACCCGCTGGAATGTCGAGATCGTCGATGCGCTGGTGGCGGGCGCACGCGCCTGTCTCAAGGACTGGGGCGTTGCCGACAAGCGCGTCAGCTTTCATCGCGCGCCCGGCGCCTACGAGATTCCGCTCGCGGCAAAACTGCTGCTGGACAGCGGCTTTGATGGGGTCGTGACGCTGGGCGCGGTGATTCGCGGCGACACGCCGCATTTCGATTTCGTCGCCGGCGAGTGCGCGCGCGGCCTGATCGACGTGCAACTGCAGACCGGCAAGCCGGTCGGTTTCGGCGTGCTGACGGTCAATACCGTCAAGCAGGCCGTCGAACGTGCGGGGCCGGGTTCATCGAACAAGGGCTACGAGGCTGCTGCCGCGATGCTCGAAATGCTGCGGCTGGGCAAGGAGCTGAAATGAGCGAGGCGCGCAATGTGCAGGGTGCCGGGCAGGCGCAGAGCCTGCCACAGAGCCGCCGCGGCCTGGCGCGCCGCGTGACCGTGCAGGCCGTGTACCAGTGGCTGCTCAACGAAGGCGAACCGGCGGCGCTGCTCAAGCAGTTCCGGGAGCAGGACGAAGGCCTGGGTCGTGCCGACCCGCAGTATTTCGAGGAACTGCTGAACGGCATCGTCGCGCACGCACCGGAACTGACGATGGCGATCGCGCCGCATCTCGATCGTCCGATCACGCAACTCGACCCGGTCGAACACGCGATCCTGCTGCTGGCGGCCTACGAGCTCGAACATCGTCGCGACGTGCCCTGGAAGGTGGCCGTCAACGAGTCGGTCAATCTGGCCAAGATGTTCGGTGCCGAAGACGGCTACAAATTCGTCAACGGCGTGCTCGACAAGCTCGCGCACGCCATGCGCCCGCAGGAAATGCGCGGCTTCTGAGCGCCGCGATTTGCACCCGACGATGACGCGGCATGGATGAGTTTTCCCTCATCCGGCGCTGGTTCGCGGAGCTGACGCCGCCGGGCGAGGGCATTGCGCTCGGGATCGGCGACGACTGCGCCTTGCTGGTGCCGCCGCCGGGCGCGCAGTTGGCGATCAGCACCGATACGCTGATCGCCGGCCGGCATTTTCCGCAGGAGACGACAGCCGCCGACATCGGCTGGAAATCGCTGGCTGTCAGCCTGTCCGATCTGGCCGCCATGGGCGCGCAGCCATTCGCCTTCACGCTGGCACTGAGCCTGCCGGCCGTCGACGAACCCTGGCTTGCCGGATTTGCCGATGGCCTGCGCGAATGCGCGCGGACTGCAGGTATCGCGCTGGTCGGTGGCGACACGACGCGCGGCCCGCTGTCGATCACGATCACGGTGCTCGGCCATTTGCCGCCGGAAACGGCACTGCGACGCGACGCGGCACGGTCTGGCGATCTGATCTGCGTCAGTGGCACGCTCGGCGACGCGGCACTGGCGCTGCGCTTCTGGCAGGACGGACGCGCACCCGCAAGCGCGCACGAACGGATGCTGCGCGCGCGACTCGATCGACCGACACCGCGCAACGCCGCCGGTGTGGCTTCGCGAGGGCTTGCCCACGCCGCGATCGATCTGTCGGACGGCCTGCTCGGTGATCTCGGGCACATCTGTCAGGCCAGTGGTGTCGGCGCCGAGCTGGCGATCGGCGAGCTGCCGGCGTCGCCGGCCTTCGCCGCACTGGCGCCGACGGACGCGCGCCTGGGTCTGCAGATTGCCGGTGGCGACGACTACGAACTGTGCCTGTGCGTGCCGCCGGCGCAACTGGAAGCCGTACGCAAGGCCTACGGCGCTCTGCCGCTGACGGTGATCGGCCGCATCGTCGAGGTACCCGGCATCCGGTTGCGCGATGCTGCGGGTGCTATCGTCACCTCCCCAGCGCAGGCCTATCGCCACTTTTCATGAAGCCGAAATCCAAGACCGACGCGTTTCCGAGACCGCCCGCCGAACTGATCTGGTCGACGCCGGAACACGTGCTCGCCTTCGGTTTCGGCGCCGGACTGGCGCCGCGGGCGCCGGGCACGTTCGGCACCCTGGTCGGCATCCTGTTTTTCCTCGCGCTGCTGTGGCTGCCGTGGCCGGTATTCGCGGCCGCGAGCCTGCTGCTGTTCGTCGCGGGCTGCTTCATCTGCGGTGCCAGTGCGCGTCTGCTCGGCGTGCATGATTACGGCGGCATCGTGTTCGACGAGATCGTCGGCTATCTGGTGGCCGCGGCACCGCTGGTCTGGCTGGCGCCGGCCAGCGTCGGCGGCTGGATTGCCGGCATCGTGATCGCGTTCGTGCTGTTCCGCGTCTTCGACATCGTCAAGCCCTGGCCGATCCGCCTCATCGATCGCCATGTGCATGGCGGCTTCGGCATCATGATCGACGACATCGTCGCCGGCATCGGCGCGGCCGCCGTGCTGTTCGTGCTGCGTCGCTGGCTGCTGCCGTTCTAGGGCGGCACTGCACGGCGACTGCGCGTGCGCCTGAAGCCGCCCCGCGGTGCTCGCATCTGGCCGGGTCGGAGCGTGACATCGAGTCACTTCCCGATGCGCCACATGCGCTCATGTACTGCTGCATGCACTGCGATTCCTGCGCTCCGGCGGGCAGCGCAGGCGCCCGCGCGCCAAGCTGCGCAGCGCCTCCCCGGCGTCATCCGCATGTCCGGCGTAAGGAAAATTGTCCTTGCGTCGCTCGCGCCGCTGCACCCATTCTCCTGCGCAAAGACGCCATGGGACGGAGACGCGGGTGAAGAAAATTCGGATCGGCTGCGCTTCGGCATTCTGGGGTGATACCAACACCGCGGCGGCGCAACTCGTCGAGCACGGCGCGCTTGATTATCTGGTGTTCGACTATCTGGCCGAGATCACGATGTCGATACTCGCCGCCAAGCGCATGCGCGATCCGAACGACGGGTATGCGGGCGATTTCGTCGAGCACGTCATGGCACCGCTGCTGCCGCGCATGCGCGAGCAGAACCTCAAGGTGGTTGCCAATGCCGGCGGCGTCAATCCGCTGGCCTGCAAGGCCGCGCTCGAAAAAGTTGCGGAAATGGCCGGCGTCGCGCTGCGTGTAGCGGTCGTGCTCGGCGACGATCTCAATGCGCGCCGCAAGGAGTTCGTGGACTGCGTCGAACTCGATGCCGCGCCGGGCAGCGCGCCGACGCTGCCGGCGACAACCATCTCGATGAATGCCTACCTGGGCGCGATTCCGATCGCGCGCGCGCTGGCGGCAGGCGCCGACGTCGTCGTCACCGGCCGCTGCGTCGACTCGGCGCTCGCGCTCGGGCCCTTGATGCACGAGTTCGGCTGGCGTGTCGACGATTACGACCGGCTGGCCGCCGGGTCGCTGGCCGGGCACATCATCGAGTGCGGCGCGCAGTGCACGGGCGGCAATTTCACCGACTGGGAAACGATGCGCGACGGGTTCGCGAACATGGGGTTTCCGATCGTCGAGGTCGAAGCCGATGGCGGGTTCGTCGTCACCAAGCCGGCCGGCACCGGCGGTCGCGTGACCGTTCACGGGGTGCTTGAACAGATGCTGTATGAAATCGGCGATCCGCGTGCCTACCTGCTGCCGGATGTCAGCTGCGATTTCACCCGGGTGAAGCTGGTACAGGAAGCCGGGGACCGGGTTCGTGTCGGCGGTGCGCGCGGTTCGCCGCCGACGGCGTCGTACAAGCTCAGCGCCACCTATCCAGCCGGCCTGCGTTGCGCAGCGCTGTTCATGATCGGCGGCATCGATGCGGCCCGAAAGGGACGGGCATCGGCCGGCGCCATCGTCGACAAGGTCCGGCGTCAGCTGCTGGCGCAGAAGCTTGGTGATTTCAGTGGTGTCGATATTCACTGCATCGGTGCCGAGGAAAGCTACGGTCCGCATGCGCGGGCGGGTGCTGCGGCGACGCGCGAAGTGGTCGTCAAGATCGCCGTGCAGCATCCGAACCCGAAGGCACTGAAACTGTTCGCGCGCGAGGTCGCGCAGGCCGCTACCGGCATGGCCCCCGGCTTTACCGGTTATTTCGCCTCCGGACGTCCGGAACCGCACATGGTGCCCAAGCTTTTTTCGACGCTGGTTGCCAAGGATCGCGTGCCGATCGAGGTCGCGATCGGCGATCAGCGCCTGGCCGTCGAAGTGCCGCTGGCTGGTGGCCATGTACCGCCATCCGGCCATGATTTTGCCGCTGATGCGCCGCACGAGCTGCTCGATGCGGTGCGGGTGCCGCTGATCAAGCTGGCGCTGGCGCGCTCCGGCGACAAGGGTGACCATGCCAATATCGGCGTCATCGCCCGCAAACCGGAGTACCTGCCCTGGATCGAATCGGCGCTTGGCACCGAGGTGCTGCGCCGGTATTTCGCGCATGTGCTGGCCGACGACGGGCCCGGATCGGTCGCGCGCTGGCGCCTGCCCGGCAGCGATTCGTTCAACATCCTGCTGCGTCATGCCCTCGGCGGCGGCGGTGCGGCGAGCCTGCGCACCGATCCGCAGGGCAAGGCCTTTGCGCAGATGCTGCTCGACATTCCAGTCGCGATTCCGGCCGCGCTCGCGCAACAGCTTTAGTCCATTCGGTATTTTTGACTTCTGCGACAGCACGCTCCTGTAAATGCGGCGCTGCGTCATTGCCCTGCACGTAATACAATACGCGCCCTTTAAACCGTCCAGACTGCCCAAGCCAGCCGCGAGGCTGCCAGGAAAAGAGAGCGCATGTCCGTCGAACGCGATGTCATGGAATACGACGTGTTGGTGGTGGGTGCCGGCCCGGCCGGTCTGTCCGCCGCCTGCCGCCTGAAGCAGATTGCCGCCGAATCCGGCCAGGAAATCAGCGTCTGCGTCGTCGAAAAGGGCTCGGAAGTCGGTGCGCACATCCTCTCCGGCGCGGTGTTCGAGCCGCGTGCCCTGAACGAACTGTTCCCGAACTGGAAGGAACTCGACGCGCCGCTCAATGCACCGGTCAAGCGCGACGAACTGCATTTTTTCTACAGCCCGCAGAAGTCGTTCCGCTTCCTCGACTTCATGATTCCCAAGCCCATGCACAATCACGGCAACTACGTGATCTCGCTGGGCAATCTCTGCCGCTGGCTGGCAACGCAGGCCGAAGGCCTGGGCGTGGAGATCTATCCGGGCTTCGCTGCGCAGGAAATCCTCATCGAGGACGACGTCGTGCGCGGCGTGCAGATCGGTGATCTCGGCGTCGGTCACGACGGCCAGCCGAAGGACGGCTACACGCCGGGCATGGAGCTGCGCGCCAAGTACACGCTGTTCTCCGAGGGCTGCCGCGGGCATCTCGGCAAGCGCCTGATCGAGCGTTACAAGCTCGCCGAAGGCGCCGATCCGCAGCATTACGCGATCGGCCTGAAGGAGTTGTGGGAGATTGATCCGAGCCGCCACGAGCAGGGTCTCGTGGTGCATGGTGCGGGCTGGCCGCTGTCGGTCACCGGCACGGACAGCACCGGCGGCTCGTTCCTCTATCACCTCGAGAACAACCAGGTCGTGGTCGGCCTGATCGTCGATCTGTCGTATACCAATCCGTATCTGTCGCCGTTCGATGATTTCCAGCGCTTCAAGCACCATCCGGTCGCAGCCAAGTATCTGGAAGGCGGCAAGCGCCTGTCCTACGGCGCGCGTGCCATCGTCAAGGGCGGCCTGAATGCCCTGCCCAAGACCGTGTTCCCGGGCGGCGCGCTGATCGGCGACGATGCGGGCTATCTGAACTTCGCCAAGATCAAGGGCAGCCATACGGCGATGAAGTCCGGCATGCTGGCCGCCGAGGCAGTCGCCGAGAAACTCAAGGCCGGTTCCGAAGGCGGCGATGTGCTGACCGCCCTGCCCGAGAAGTTCAAGGCGAGCTGGCTGTTCGACGAGCTCGACAAGAGCCGCAGCTTCGGTGCCGCGATCCACAAGTTCGGCGCGCTGATCGGCGGCACCATCAACTGGATCGAGCAGAACATTTTCGGCGGCAAGGCGCCGTGGAGCTTCCGTGATCTCAAGAAGGATCACGAGACGCTCAAGCTGGCGAAGGATTCGGAGAAGATCATTTATCCGAAGCCGGACGGCAAGCTGAGCTTCGACAAGCTCTCGTCGGTGTTCCTGTCGAGCACCAATCACGAGGAAGACCAGCCGGTCCATCTGCAGCTCAAGGATCCATCGATCCCGATCGCGAAGAATCT
Source organism: Solimonas terrae (assembly GCF_011067135.1). GTDB lineage: Bacteria > Pseudomonadota > Gammaproteobacteria > Nevskiales > Nevskiaceae > Solimonas > Solimonas terrae. Next base: position 394,677 of record NZ_JAAMOW010000001.1, on the reverse strand, counting down.
GCCGATGTACGACGAGCCGGCGCAGCGCTATTGCCCGGCGGGTGTCTACGAGGTCGTCGGCGAAGCCAAGGACAAGCGCTTCCAGATCAATGCGCAGAACTGCGTGCACTGCAAGACCTGCGACATCAAGGATCCGGCGCAGAACATCAATTGGGTCGCGCCGGAAGGCGGCGGCGGTCCGAACTACGCCAATATGTAAGTTCCGCAAGCAGCCGGCACGGAGGGCAGGCGGCATCGCCCTTCAAGCATCAATGTGCCGGTTCCAGCACACCATTTCACTCGGTAGGTATCAGGAAAAGAGCGAATGAAAGCCCTAGTAAGCGTCAAGCGCGTGGTGGACTACAACGTCCGCGTCCAGGTGAAGTCCGATGGCTCGGGTGTCGTCACCGACGGCGTCAAGCACTCGATGAATCCGTTCGACGAGATCGCGATGGAAGAAGCGGTGCGCCTCAAGGAAAAAGGCAAGCTCACCGAAATCGTCGCCGTGACGATCGGCGGCGCCAAGAACGAAGAGACCCTGCGCACCGCGCTGGCCTTCGGTGCCGACCGCGCGATCCACATCAAGGAAGAAGGCGAAGTGCAGCCGCTGACGGCCGCCAAGGCGTTCGCTGCCGTGCTCAAGAAGGAAGACGCCAAGCTGTTCATCGCCGGCAAGCAGGCGATCGACGACGACGCCAACCAGACCGGCCAGATGGTCGCCGCGCTGCTCGACATCGCGCAGGCGACGTTTGCGTCGAAGGTCGAGGTCGACGGCAACAAGGCAACAGTGACGCGCGAAGTCGATGCCGGCCTGGAGACCATCGAGGTCGATCTGCCGGCGGTCATCACGACCGACCTGCGCCTCAACGAGCCGCGCTATCTGAAGCTGCCGGACATCATGAAGGCGAAGAAGAAGCCGCTCGACGCGACCACGTTTGCCGATCTCGGTGTCACGCCGGGCGCCGGCTTCAAGGTGACCAAGACCGTACCGCCGCCGACGCGCAGCAAGGGCGTCATGGTGAAGACCGTCGACGAACTCGTCGCCGCCCTGAAGGCCAAGGGCCTGCTCTGAGCACGAAGGATAGAGATCAAGACATGAGCAAGATTCTGATCATCGGCGAAATCGCCGACGGCAAGCTGAATTCCGGTACCGCCAAGGTCGTGGCCGCCGCCAAGGGCATCGGCGGCGACATCGTCATTGCGTTGCTCGGCAAGGATGTCGGCGTTGCGGCGGATGCCGCCGCCAAGCTCGACGGCGTTGCCAAGGTGCTGAAGGTCGAACGCGCCGAGAACGAGCACATTCTCGCGGCGACCTTCGCGCCGCAGATTGCCGAACTCGCCAAGGACTACAGCCACGTGCTGTTTGCCGGCACCGCGTTCGGCAAGGATATCGCACCGCGCGTCGCCGCCAAGCTCGACGTGCAGCAGCTCAGCGACATCATGCATGTGCATGGCGCGAGCAGCTTCGATCGTCCGATCTATGCCGGCAACGCGATCACCACCGTCGAAGCGCCGGCGGGCACGGTCGTCGCGACGGTGCGTCTGGCTTCGTTCACAGCGGTCGGCGAGGGTGGCTCGGCTGCGATCGAAGCGGCCAGCACCTCGGCGGCGCTGCCGTCGCACACGCGCTTCGTGAAGATGGAGGCGCAGAAATCCGAGCGTCCCGACCTGCAGGCGGCCGCCAAGGTCGTGTCCGGCGGCCGTGCACTGGGCTCCAGCGAGAACTTCAAGGTCATCTACGACTTCGCCGACAAGATCGGCGCCGCCGTCGGTGCTTCGCGCGCCGCGGTCGACTCGGGCTATGTGCCGAACGATCTGCAGGTCGGCCAGACCGGCAAGATCATCGCGCCGGAGCTGTACTTCGCGGTCGGTATCTCGGGCGCGATCCAGCATCTGGCCGGCATCAAGGACGCGCGCACCATTGTCGCGATCAACAAGGATGCCGAAGCGCCGATCTTCGAAGTCGCCGATTACGGCCTCGTCGGCGATCTGTTCCAGGTCGTGCCGGAGCTGCAGGGCAAGGTCTGATGCGTCACCGCGTCTGAGTGTTGAAACGAAGGCCGGCTCTTGCCGGCCTTCGTCATTTCCGGGAGCAGGAATATGGCTTACCAATCGGTTTTTCGTGCACGCTTGTTCGAAGGGCAGACCATCATCGTCACCGGCGGCGGTTCCGGCATCGGCCGCTGCACGGCGCATGAACTCGCTAGCCTCGGCGCGCACGTCGTCGTTACCGGCCGCAAGGCGGAGAAGCTGGGCAAGACCGTCGCCGAAATTCGCGAGGACGGCGGCAGTGTCTCGTCGCTGCTGTTCGACATTCGCGACGAGGAGGCGGTCAGGCAGGCGATCGGCACGGTACTCGCCGAACGCGGCCGCATCGACGGCCTCGTCAACAATGCCGGCGGCCAGTATCCGATGCCGCTGGCGGCGATCGGCAAGAAGGGCTGGGATGCGGTGGTCGCGAGCAATCTGACCGGCGGCTTCCTGGTGGCGCGCGAGACCTACACGCAGTGGATGCAGAAAAACGGCGGTGCGATCGTCAACATGATCGCCGACATGTGGGGTGGCATGCCGGGCATGGGGCACAGCGGCGCTGCGCGTGCCGGCATGCTCAATTTCACGGAAACCGCCGCGATCGAGTGGGGCGTTTCGGGTGTGCGGGTCAACGCCGTGGCGCCGGGCTACGTGCAGTCCAGCGGCATGGATCACTACGACCCGACATTTGCCCGGGACGTCATTCCGGTGTTGGCCGGACAGGCACCGCTCAAGCGGCTGGGCGAGGAGGCGGAGGTCAGCTCGGCGATCGTCTGGCTGCTCAGCGAAGGTGCGGCATTCGTGTCCGGCACCTGCATCAAGATCGATGGCGGCGCCAGCCTCGGCCGCAGCCCGGCATACCCCTTGCTCGATCACCAGAACTCGAAGCCGTATCGCGGCTTTCACCGCGCCGTGAAGCCGAAGGCGGTCGGCGGCTGAGATCGCACCGTACCGCGACCGAAATCCCGCATCATGGAAATGTATATTGTTCGTGAATTTGCTGGGAGAACGAGCCTAGAATCGAGTCTGTAGCTCAAATTCCGGTAATCACGATAATGGCGATCATCGACTCGCAGATCGACAGCGGCAGCGCGCAGTTCCAGCAGAACCGCGAGGCCATGCTGAAGCTGATCGCCGAATGGCGCGCGATCGAGGCCAGGGGGCGCAGCGAGGAAGACGGCAAGCGCGAGCACTATCACCGGCGCGGACAGATGCTGCCGCGCGAGCGCGTGCATCTGATGCTCGATCGCGGTTCGCCATGGCTGGAGTTGTCGACGCTCGCCGGTTACAGGATGCACGACGACAAGGACGGCGCGCTGGCCGGGGGCAACCAGATTGCCGGCATCGGCTACGTGTCCGGCGTGCGCTGCCTCGTCGGTGCGTCAAACTCGGCGATCAAGGGCGGCACGATGACACCCTGGGGCGTGCAGAAGGGTTTGCGGATGCAGGAGATCGCCTTGCAGCAGAAGCTGCCGATGGTTTCGATGATCGAATCCGGCGGCGCCAATCTGATGTATCAGGCCGAGCTGTTCATCCCGGGCGGTCGCACCTTCGCCAATCAGGCGCGCCTGTCGGCGGCCGGCATCCCGCAGGTCACGGTCGTGCACGGTTCGTCGACCGCCGGTGGCGCCTACCTGCCGGGCCTGTCCGATTACGTCGTGATGGTACGCAAGCGTGCCAGGGTTTTTCTCGCCGGGCCGCCGCTGCTGAAATCGGCGACCGGCGAAATCGCCGACGAGGAATCGCTGGGCGGCGCGCAGATGCATGCGCAGATCGCCGGCACCACCGAGTTCGTGGCCGAGAACGATGCCGACGGTGTGCGCATCGCGCGCGAGATCGTCGGCAACCTGAACTGGAACGCGGCGGCGTCGCGGCAGCGTGTGGCGCCCGCGCTGCTGCCGATTCGTGCACCGCTCCACGACATCGAGGAGCTGTGCGGCGTGGTGCCGCCGGACTACCGCAAGCCTTTTGACTGTCGCGAGGTGATCGCACGCCTGGTCGACGGCTCCGAGTTTCTCGATTTCAAGACCGAATACGACCAGCAGACGATTTGCGGACGCGCGGTACTGCACGGCCATGCGATCGGCATCATCTCCAACAACGGGCCGATCACGTCCAAGGGCGCGACCAAGGCCGGTCAGTTCATCCAGCTCTGTTGCCAGGCCGACATTCCGATCGTCTACCTGATGAACACGACCGGCTACATGGTCGGCACCGAATCCGAGCAGGGCGGCATCGTCAAGCACGGCTCGAAGATGATCCAGGCGGTTGCCAACGCGACGGTGCCGCAGCTGACGATCGTCATGGGCGGCTCCTTCGGTGCCGGCAATTACGGCATGTGCGGGCGTGGTTTCGGTCCGCATTTCATCTTTGCATGGCCGAATTCGCGCACCTCGGTGATGGGTGGCGAGCAGGCTGCCGGCGTGATGGACATCATCACCCGCGAGAAGTGGGCGAAGCAGGGCAAGCAGATGGGCGAGACGGACGAGAAGATGCTGGCGATGATCCGCAAGAACATCATCGACCAGTTCGATCGCGAGTCGCACGCGTTTGCCGCGACCGCACGCCTGTTCGACGACGGCCTGATCGACCCGCGCGACACGCGCAAGGTGCTGGGTCTGTGCCTGTCGGTCTGTCGCGAAGCCAGGGCCCGGCAGACCTTCGCCAGCAGTTTCGGCGTTGCGCGCCTCTGATGGCGATGCAAGGCGAAACGGCGATGGACAAGGATCGCGACAGTACGGTGTGCGTGCGCAGCGAGCGGGGTGTTCTGCACCTGACCCTGAACCGGCCGGAAGCGCGCAATGCGATGAACGCGCCGATGCTGGCCGAGATCGAACACGCGATCGACACGGTGCGCGACGACCGCGCCGTGCGCGCGATCGTGCTGCGCGGTGCCGGCGGTCACTTCTGCGCCGGCGGTGATCTGAAGTCGATGATGACGGCCGGCGGCGGCGACGCCGCAGCGAACGGTGCCGACCCGATCGCGGCGGTCAATCGCGCGTTCGGCACGATGCTTCGCAAGGTGGCGCAGGCGCCGCAGCTGGTGATCGCGATCTGCGAAGGCGCGGTGCTCGGCGGCGGCTTCGGTCTGGCCTGCGTGTCCGACATCGCGTTCACGCATGTCGATGCGAAGTTCGGCATGCCGGAGACGACGCGCGGCCTGCCGCCGGCGCAGATCGCCCCGTTCGTCGTCGAGCGCATCGGTCTGACGCAGGCGCGCCGGCTGTGCCTGACCGGCGCCTCGTTTCGCGGCGAGCAAGCCTTGCGGCTCGGGCTGGTCCACGAGTGCTTCTCCGGCGAGGATGAACTGCAGGCCATGCTGGCCGCGACGCTCGCACAGCTGATGCAGTGCGCGCCGCTGGCCACTGCCGTGACCAAGCAGATCCTGCTCGAAGTCGGCAGGCGCGACATGGACGCGGTGCTCGATGACGCTGCGCAGAAATTCGCAGCCAGCGTGCGCGGCAGCGAAGCGCCGGAAGGCATTGCCGCCTTCCTGCAGAAGCGCGCGCCGCGCTGGGCAGGCGCGTCGGGCTTGCCGTGATGGACGTGACTGGACGTCGGTGCCTGATCGTCCGGAAGCCGATAGCGCGGTCGCGCCGGGTGGCCGGGATGTGCGGACAGGAACGAGAACAATGACAGACAGACGATTCAGCAAGGTCCTGGTTGCCAATCGCGGCGAGATCGCGGTCCGCGTGCTGCGCGGTGCGCGCCGTCTCGGCTATCGCACGGTCGCGGTTTACAGCGATGCTGACGCCGGTGCCCTGCATGTGCTGGAAGCCGACGAGGCCGTGCGCATCGGTCCGGCGCCGGCGAAGGACTCCTATCTGCTGATCGACGCGATCCTGGCTGCCGCGAAGCAGTCCGGCGCCGAGGCGATCCATCCCGGTTATGGTTTCCTGTCAGAGCGTGCCGACTTCGCGCAGGCCGTGCAGGAAGCCGGACTGATCTTCATTGGTCCCGATCCGGCGTCGATCGAGGCGATGGGCAACAAGTCGGCATCGAAGATCCGCATGCTTGCGGCCGGCGTGCCCTGCGTGCCCGGTTACCAGGGCGAGGATCAGCGCGATGCGACGCTGATCGCAGAAGCCGGAAAGATCGGCCTGCCGGTGATGGTGAAGGCGGCGGCTGGCGGCGGCGGCCGTGGCATGCGGCTGGTGCACGACGATGGCGAGCTGGCGGTCGCGATCGCCTCGGCACGTTCGGAGGCGAGCAACGCCTTCGGCAGTGGCCAGCTGCTGATCGAGAAGGCGGTAATCGACGCGCGCCACGTCGAGATCCAGGTTTTCGGTGATCGTCACGCCCAGGTCGTGCACTTCGGCGAACGCGACTGCTCGGTGCAACGCCGCAACCAGAAGCTGATCGAGGAAGCGCCGAGTCCGGCGGTCGACGCGGCGCTGCGCCTGCGCATGGGCGCGGCGGCGGTGGCGGCGGCGCGAGCCGTCAATTATGTCGGCGCCGGCACGGTCGAGTTTCTGCTCGGCAAGGACGGCCAGTTCTACTTCCTCGAAATGAACACGCGCCTGCAGGTCGAGCATCCGGTGACCGAGCTGGTCTATGGCGTCGATCTCGTCGAATGGCAGCTGCGCGTGGCGCAGGGCGAGGCCTTGCCGCTGACGCAGGAGCAGATCCTTTCGCGCAAGCACGGCTGGGCGATCGAAGTGCGCCTGTGCGCCGAAGATCCGCGGCGAAGCTATCTGCCGCAGACCGGTCAGATCCTGTGCTGGCGAGAGCCGGCGGGCGCCGGCGTGCGCGTCGACAGCTATCTGCGTCAGGGTCAGCAGATCGGTGCGTTCTACGATTCGATGCAGGCCAAGATCATCGCCTGGGGCGAAGATCGCGAAATCGCACGCACCCGTCTGCTGAGCGCGCTGCGTGACACCACGCTGCTCGGCGTCGTCCACAACCGCGATCATCTTGCGGCAATGCTGGCGCACGAGGACTTTGCGTCCGGCCAGTTCAGCACGGACTTTGTCGGTCGCCATTTCCCGCAGACGCGTATCGCCGACGAGCAGCCGTCGCTTCGGCATCTGGCGCTGGCCGTGGTCGCACTGTATCTCGACGCAGCTGCCACGCTCGCCGAGACGCGGCAGCTGGTGCCGGAATTGATCGGCTGGCGCAGTTCGCACGACACGCCGGGCGAATACCGTCTGAAGTACGGCGAACACGAATATCGCCTTGCCGTGCTGGTGAGCGGCGGCCGGCAGTTCGTGATCGACGCGGCGGAGCAGCGTGTCGAAATCGTCGTTACGCACAGCGCGGCCGGCGAATTCCGTTATCGCTGCGACGGCGTGCAGTACCAGGCCCGCTGCGCGCGCGATGGCGATCTGATCTGGATCGACGCCGACGGCCGGGCGGGTGTCTATCGTGATGTCACCCTGGCACCTGCCGAGGCCGCCGTGGCCGGGTCGGACGGCCGCCTGCTCGCGCACTCCGACGGCAAGATCGTCGCCGTGCACGTGCAAGCCGGCGATATCGTCGGCAAAGGGCAGACCTTGATCGTGCTGGAAGCGATGAAGATGGAATTCCAGCTCGCGCTGCCGGTCGGCGGTACGGTCGAGACGATCGGCGTACAGCCGGGTCAGCAGGTCAAGAGCCGCCAGCTGCTCGCGCATCTTCGTCTCGCGGGCTGAGCCGCGGCGCCGACCCCCTGTGCGCGCGCAGACCCACCCCGCATAGACGGGGCGGGTCTGCGCGCGTTTCACGCTAGTCGACGACGTGCAGTTCGACGCGGCGGTTGTTTTCGCGGCCGGCGTCGGTCTCGTTGGTGTCGATCGGACGCGTTTCGCCGTAACCGACCGGCGTCATGCGCGCAGCGCTCACCGCCGCGTCGCTCAGGTATTTCTTGACGGCGATTGCACGGCGTTCCGACAGGCCGAGGTTGTAGGCATCGGAACCGATGTTGTCGGTGTGTCCTTCGACCTCGACCTGCACCTTGGGATAGGACTGCAGCGTGATCGCCACCTGATCGAGGATGCGCTGCGCTTCCGGCGTCAGGCGGTCGGAGTCGAACTCGAACTTCACGCCACGCAGAATGAAGTTCTGTTCGACCGCGCAGCCATTGGCGTCGACCTGCTCGCCCGGGTGCGGCTTGCGGCAGTCGCCGACCAGCGCGCAACCGTTCGGCAGCACCTTGGCGCCCGGCGGCGAATGCGGGCACTCGTCGAGGTAGTCCGGAACGCCATCACCGTCCGAATCGAGCGGGCAGCCGTCCGGACCGACGGTGACTCCGGCCGGTGTGTTCGGACATTTGTCGAGATCGTCCGGAATGCCGTCGCCATCGGAATCGGCGGTCGAGCAGCCGTCGGCACTGACCTTGATGCCCTTCGGCGTGCCCGGACATTTGTCGAGGTAGTCCGGTACGCCGTCGCCGTCGGAATCGAGCGGGCAGCCGCTGACGTCGACCTGCACGCCGGGCGGCGTGTTCGGGCACTTGTCGAGATAGTCGGGGACCCCGTCGCCGTCGACATCGACAGGACAGCCGTTCGAATAGACGGTGACGCCGGCCGGTGTGTTCGGGCATTTGTCGAGGCGGTCCGGCACGCCGTCACCATCGCTGTCCTTGATGTTGGCGCCGAACGCGTAACGCAGCCCGAGGCCGACGTTGTGCGACTGGTACGAGGTCTTCAGCTTGCCGCCGTCCGCGGTGCCGTACTGCGGATTGCCGGCGTCGACGTAGCGATAGTCGAGCGACAGCGTGATGCGATCGCTGAGCAGGAAACCGAGGCCGCCGCCGAGCTGCCAGGCAAAGCCGCTGTCGCTGTCATCGCTGCCGCTCGACGACACTTCGCTGCGCTGGTAGCCGACGCCGCCGCCCAGATAGGGCACGACCCAGCTGCCGAAGTCGATGTCGTACCAGGCATTGGCCATCGCCCGCATGGCCTTGAGCTTCGCCGAGTCGGTGGAACTGGTGACGCTGTTGCCGACGGTATCGGTCAGGGTGATCCGGTCCCAGTCGGCCTGCGAGTACGTGAAATCGAGTTCGGTACGCAGGCCGCCGTCGAACAGGTAGCCGACGGTGCCGCCGCCACCGATGCCGCCCTTGTAGCGAATGATGGTGTCGAAGCTGGCCGCCGGCGTGCCGGCCGTCGGATCGACCGGTGCGATGCCCGGCCCGAGCAGGCCGAGCAGACAGCCACTGTCACCGATACCTCCGAGCGAATCCAGCAGCGAACCCAGACCCAGCAGATTGCCGAGCGCGCAGCTGGAGCCGGGCGTGCCGGCAGTGCCGGACGTGGCCGGCTGCGTGGTGGTGCCGTGCGAGTCGCGCGTGTCGCTGTAGAGGCCGTCGAGCTCGAAATACCAACCCGGCGTGTAGGCCGCCGCCGTCGGCATCTGCAACAGGGCGCACAGGCCCGCAAGACCGGCCAGCAGCGTTTGCTGCGCGCGTTTCAACTTGTTCATGAAAACCCCCGGGTCCCGCTAGTGGTCGACGAATGATCTGATCTCGGGCGGCAACGTGCAGACAGACACGCCCGCAAGCAACAGCCGGAAGAAACGCAGGAGAACGACAGGTCCGCCGCACCGATGACCGTTCGCGCCGGCCGAACGCGCCCTGCAGGGCGCAGCGTTCGTCGCATCGGCAGGCAATGGAAGTGCGATTGCCGCGCCTTTGCTGTTCGCGTCGCACCGCGATGGAGCGTTCCATCGGGGTGCGCAGTCACCGCCGCATTGGATCAGAGACCGAGTTGCCGGGCGGCAAGGTCTTTCATGATTTCGAGTGAACCGCCACCGATCGTCAGCACCTTGGTCTCGCGGTAGATACGCTCGATCTTGGTGCCTTGAAGATAGCCGGCCCCTCCGAATATCTGCAGCGCGTCGTTGGCAACCTGCTCGAGCGTCGTCGTCGCCAGGTTTTTGAGCATGCAGACTTCCGCAACCGGAGTTCTTCCGCACGAAACATGCCACGCGAGCAGATCGAGATTGGCCCGTACTGCAGCGATCTTCATCTGCATGTCGACCAGCTTGTGGCGGATCACCTGATTGCGGATCAGCGGGCGGCCGAAGGTCTGGCGCTCGCGGGCGTAGGCCAGGGATTCCTCGTAACAGACCATCGCGAAGCCGCAGGCCTGGGCGGCGAGCATCAGGCGCTCCTGGTTGAAGTTCATCATGATCGCGATGAAGCCTTGGTTTTCCGGGCCGATGCGATTGGCCACCGGCACGCGACAGCCGTCGAAATACAGCGTTGCCGTATCCGAGCACCACCAGCCCATCTTCTTCAGCGGCGAGCGCGAGAAGCCCGGCGTATCGGTTTCGACGACCAGCAGGGAAATACCGCCCATGCCGTCGCCGCCGGTGCGCACTGCCGTGGTGATGAAATCGGCGCGCATCCCGGACGTGATGAAGGTCTTGCTGCCGTCGACGATGTAGTGATCGCCGTCGCGGACTGCGCGGGTTCCGAGATTGGCGACATCCGAACCGCCGCCGGGTTCGGTGATCGCCAGCGCCGCGATCTTCTCGCCCGCCAACACCGGCGCGACAAAGCGCTGTTGCTGCTCGATGCTGCCGACATGCGCGATCGGCGGCGAGGCGATGCCGTGCGACAGCAGGCTGGCGATCACGCCGCCGCTGCCGGCGCGTGCCAGTTCCTCGGTCAGCACGATCATGTAGAAAAGGTCCGGTACTTTGACGCCGCCACAGTGTTCCGGGAAGCCGATCTGCAGCAGGCCGGCTTCGGCCGCGCGTCGGTGCAGCTCGCGCGGCAATTCCTCGGCGGCCTCCCAGCGCTCGACGTTCGGCGTGATTTCGCGTTCGACGAAGCGCCGCACCTGCTCGCGAAAACTGGCGTGGTCTTCTGTGTAGAAGGGCGACGGTCCGGTCACATTCATTACCCGTTGCGCAGGAGAACGAAACGCTGTCTGATGGTCTTGCAGGCAGCGCGCCGACTATAGAACGAGGAGTGAAGTAATGGAGCTTACGCCGCGGCTCGACGATGACGACCTGCCGTTGCAGCGCCTGTTCCGCTGGGAGCGCGAGTTCGCGCAGCGCATCTATCTGACGCAACCGACGGGCGACGGCGTGACACGTGATTTCAGCTGGGCGCAGACCGTCGACGAGGCGCGGCGCATGGCGGCGCACTTGCGCGCGTTTGCATGGCCGGCCGGCAGCTGCATCGCGATCCTGTCGAAGAACTGCGCGCACTGGCTGATCGCCGACTTCGCGATCTGGATGGCCGGGCACGTCAGCGTGCCGATCTATCCGACCCTGGCCGCCGCTTCGATCCGGCAGATCCTCGAACACTCGCAGGCACGCGCGATCTTCATCGGCAAGCTCGATGGCTGGGAGGCGATGGCGTCGGGCGTGCCGGATGACATCGTCCGCATCCGTTTTCCGCTGGCGCCGCCGACGGCCGACCCCGACTGGGATACGGTGATCGCCGGCGTGGCGCCGCTGCAGGACGTGGCCGTGCGTGGTGCCGACGAACTGGCGACCATCATCTACACCTCCGGCACGACCGGCATGCCCAAGGGCGTGATGCACAGCTTTGCCAATATCGCGACGACGGCCAGGACCATGGGCGAGGTGTTCCGCTTCGGTGCGGACGAGCGCGTGCTGTCGTATCTGCCGCTGGCGCATGTGGCCGAGCGCATCGGGGTCGAGGCCAATTCGCTGTATCACGGCTTCCGCGTCTATTTCGCCGAGTCGCTCGATACGTTCGCCGACGATCTGCAGCGTGCGCGGCCGACCGTTTTCTTCTCCGTGCCGCGTCTGTGGGTCAAGTTCCAGCAGGCGGTGTTCGCCAGACTGCCGAAGAAGAAACTCGATCGCCTGATCAGGATTCCGTTTCTGGGTGCGGCGCTGAAGCGCAAGATCGTCCGTCAGCTCGGGCTCGATGCCGTGCGCTTTGCGGCGACCGGCGCCGCGCCGCTGCCGGCCGAAGTGATCGCGTGGTATCGCAGCCTGGGGCTCGATCTGCTCGAGGTTTACGGCATGACCGAGAACTTCGGCCTGTCGCACACCTCGCGGCCGGAGACGATGCGCGTCGGTTATGTCGGCGCACCCTGGCCGCATGTCGAATGCACCTTGTCGGAGATCGGCGAGGTGCTGGTCAAGGCGCCCTGGCTGATGCAGGGCTACTACCGCGATCCGCAACGCAGCGCCGAGGCCTTGACCGCCGACGGCTGGCTGCGCACCGGCGATCTCGGCGACATCGACGAGCTCGGGCGGCTGCGCATCACCGGCCGCGCCAAGGAGCAGTTCAAGACCAGCAAGGGCAAATACGTGGCGCCGGCGCCGATCGAGAATCTGCTCGGCGCGCACTCGCGCATCGAAGCGGTCTGCGTGGCCGGTGCCGATCATGCGCAGCCATTCGCCCTGCTGATGCTGCCGGCCGAGCTGTCGGCCGCGACCTCACGTGATCAGGCGCTGCGGGCGACCGTCGATGCCGAACTGCGGGCCTTGCGCGAAGCGGTCAATGCGCGTGTCGACCCTCATGAGCGCCTCGATTTCCTGACGGTCGTGCGCGAACAGTGGACGGTCGAGAACGGGTTCATCACGCCGACCATGAAAATCAAGCGCAACGAGATCGAGAAGACTTATGCGCCGCAGTTCGCCGAGTGGCAGAAGCGCGGCCAGCCGGTAGTCTGGCCGTAATGCCAGCGGGTTCGCGTTGACGGTGCCGCAAGCCGACGCAGCGAGCACATGCCGCTGCGGCACGCTCCGCAAAGCCGGCTGCTGCAGCACGATCTCGATATGAGCTGTTTCCCGGCGATGCTCGGCCTCGTTCAGGGCGTCGCCGCGCGATTTGCGCGTACCGCAAGCCAATGCTGTCCATCCGGCGTCTGCAGGCGCTCGGCACCGAGTCCGTAGATCTCCTGCATCAGCTCGGCATTCAGCACGCTCGATGGCGAACCCTGCGCGCGCAGGCGGCCGTGATCGAGCACCAGCACATCGTCGGCATAGGCCAGAACCAGATTCGGATCGTGCAATACGGCGATCACGCAAACCCCGGCCTGCAGCCAGTCGCGCGCCAGCCGCAAGCAGGCATGCTGGAATGCCAGATCCAGGTGCGCGGTCGGCTCGTCCAGCATCAGATAACGCGCCCGGCCGGCCGGGGCTTCCCAGATCTGCGCCAGTACGCGCGCCAGCTGCACGCGGGCCCGTTCGCCGCCGGACAGTCGTGCATAGGAGCGTGCCGCGAGCGTGCCGGCGCCGCAGGCGGCGAGGGCGTCGGCGACGATCTGCCGCTCGCGCGTTGCCGTGCGGCGCTCGGCGTGCAGGCGGCCGAGCGCGACGACTTCCGCCGCGCTGAACGCGAACGTCAGGGCATGCTGCTGCGGCAGGATCGCACGGTGTCGGGCGAGGTCCGCCGCGGCCCAGTCGCTCAGCGGGCGATCGTCGAGCAGGATCTGTCCGCGCGCCGTGCCCCATTCACGTGACAGCAGCCGCAACAGGGTCGACTTGCCGGCGCCGTTCGGACCGAAGATCGCATGCAGGCGGCCGGGCTGGAATGACACGCTCAGCGGCGCCAGCAACAGCCGGCCCTGCATCGAGAACGCGAGCTGGTCGGTACGCAGCATCAGCTCAGTACCGGGCTGCGGCGCCAGTGCAGCAGCAAGCCGAGAAAGAATGGCGCACCTAGCAGCGCACAGAGGATGCCGACCGGAATTTCTGCAGGCTGCACGGCGATACGCGCAATCGTGTCGGCCAGTGTCAGCAGCGCGGCGCCACCGAGGAACGACAAGGGCATCAGGCTGCGATGGTCGGGGCCGATCAGCATGCGCAGCATGTGCGGCACCATCAGGCCGATGAAGCCGACGACGCCGGCAAGCGCGACCGAGCAGGCCGTGCAGACCACGGCGAGCGCGATGGTGCCGCGTCGGACCGCGGCGACGTGGACGCCGACATGGGCCGCTTCGGCCTCGCCGAGCAGCAATGCGTTCAGCGACGGTGCCAGGCGCCACAGCGACAGTGCGGCGAGCAGGATCGCCGGCGCCGCGACTGCGAGTTCCGGCCAGCCTGCACGGTCCAGCGAACCGAACAGCCAGAGCGTGATCGCGCGCAGCGTCGGATCGTTCGAGCTGTAGGCGATCAGGCCGAGCAGGCCACCGGCCAGTGCATTGATCGCCAGTCCCGCCAGCAGCAAGGTGATCGGCTGCGCGTCGCCATCGACGCGCGCGATGCGCAGAACCAGCGCCGCACTGCCAAGGCCGCCGGCGAGTGCCGAGATCGCGATCAGGATCTGCGGTGGCAGTGCGATGAAGTGCAAATGGCTGAGTGATGCCAGGCAGGCGGCAGCGGCGACGGCGGCACCACCGGAGACGCCGATGAAACTGGGATCGGCGAGCGGATTGCGCAGCACGGCCTGAAAGCTGCAGCCGGCGATCGCCAGACCGCCGCCGATGGCGACGGCGGCGAGCAGGCGCGGCAGGCGCAGGCGCAGGAGTACGCTGTGTTGCGCCGGGCTCAGGGCCGGTCCGGACCCGACGGCATGTTGCAGATCGGCGAACGACAGCGGGAAGGGTCCGGCCAGCGCGGCCCAGAACGCGAGGCACGCCAGTGCGATCAGCAGCAGAGCCGCGCAGACGGAAACGGGAACGCGGCGCAGGTCGGGATCGCTCATTCGCCGGCATTGTGCCAGCCGGCGCACAGCGCGTTGAGAACTTCAGCTCATTTGTTGAGGATCAGCCGATCGTTGCGGGTGCGCAGCAGCCGATATTCCTGGCCGCGATGCTCGATGATGATTTCGCGCGCCCCGCGCAGGAGCTCGTCGCTGCGCACGCGTGGCGCCGCACCGTCGCGCTGCTCGATCTGGGCGGTCGTCGGGTGCATCGTGCGGAACTCATCCATGGCATGGCCCTCGTGCGTGTTGGCCTTTGATAATAATGATTCTCATTAACGAGTCAAGCGATGCGAGGCGTCCGATTTCTGCCATTCGACCGCGACGATCGGCCGATGCTGTCGCGCAAGCGACTGATATACTTCGGCCCCTTTGCGAGAGTGGCGGAATTGGTAGACGCCCGGGATTTAGGTTCCCGTGCCGCAAGGCGTGCGAGTTCGAGTCTCGCCTTTCGCACCAAGCTGTCCTCAAATAACCAATAGCCCTCAGAGTGTTAGAAATGGAAGTTCAAGTCGATTCGCCGGGCGGACTGCGCCGGCAGATGCGTGTCCGTGTGCCTGCCGATCAGGTCGCCAAGGCGATCGACGCAAGGCTCAATCGTGCGGCCAGCCGTGCCAAGCTGCCGGGCTTCCGTCCGGGCAAGGCGCCGCGCAAGGTCATCGAACAGCAGTTCGGTGAGTCGGCGCGCATGGAAGCGATCTCCGATCTGGTCCAGCAGACCTATCCGCAGGCGCTGAGCCAGGCCGGCGTCAGCCCGGCGGGTCAGCCGCAGATCGACATCACCGCCGAAAAGGCGGGCGAGCCCTTCGAGTACGTCGCCAACTTCGAGGTCTATCCCGAAGTGACGCTGAATGCCCTGGACACGCTGCAGATCGAAAAGCCGGTCGTCGAGATCACCGATGCCGATATCGATCGCCTGATCGGCAATCTGCGCAAGGCACGCCGCGAGTTCAACGAAGCGGCGCGTGCCGCGCAGAACGGCGACCAGGTCAAGGTCGATTTCCTTGGCAAGGTCGACGGTGCACCGTTCGCCGGCGGTGAAGGCAAGGACGTGCAGTTCGAGCTGGGCGAGGGCCGCTTCCTGCTGGATCTCGAAGCGGGAATCGCCGGTCATGCGACGGGCGAATCATTTGTCGTCGACGTCAACTTCCCCGAGGACTATCGCGCCGAGGATCTGCGTGGCAAGACCGCACAGTTCGAGGTGACCATCAAGGAACTGCGCGAACCGAAGCTGCCGGAAATCGACGCCGAGTTCCTGCAGGCTCATCAGGTCGACGCAGCGGCCGGCGAAGCGGGCCTGCGCGAGAAGTGCAAGCTTGCGCTCGAGAAGGAGCGCGACAAGGCGATTCGCAATCGTCTCAAGAGCCAGGCGCTGGAACAGCTGCTGAAGACCAACCCGATCGAACTGCCGCAGGCACTGATCAAGCAGGAAATCCCGAACCTGCGCCAGGAGGCAGCCGCGCGCATGAACATGGCGAACCTCGATCCGGCGAAGCGTGACGAGCTGCTGCCGGATGCGCTGTTCGAGCAGACCGCAAGCCAGCGCGTTGCGCTCGGCCTGCTGATCGGCGAAGTGATCAAGGCGCGTGACATCAAGCTCGACAGCGCACGTGTCGAAACCGCACTCGACGGCATCGCCGGCGACTACGAGCAGCCTGAACAGGTCAAGGCCTACTACCGCTCGCGTCCGGAAATGCTGCAGGGCCTGCGCGCCATGGTGCTCGAGGATCAGGTCGTCGACAGTCTGATCGACGGCGTCACGCTCAGCGAAAAGCCGCTGGCGCTCGAAGCACTGCTCAATCCGCAGGCGCCGCAGGGCGCGTAGGCGGAGCCGGAAAGCGCGCCGGCTTGAACGGCGCGCTTTCGCCTCCACTGCTGCAGGTCAGGGAACCGCAGCGCCACGCCTCCACTCCAGGAATCCAGAAACGCCATGAACGACATAGTGACCCGCGCCCAGCACCTCGTGCCGATGGTGGTTGAACAGACCGCCCGTGGCGAGCGCGCGTTCGACATCTACTCCCGCCTGCTGAAGGAGCGGGTGATCTTCATCGTCGGCGGCATTGAAGATCACATGGCAAACCTGGTCGTCGCGCAGCTGCTGTTCCTTGAATCGGAAAATCCGGACAAGGACATCCACATCTACATCAACTCGCCGGGCGGTGTGATCACGGCCGGCATGTCGATCTACGACACGATGAAGTTCATCAAGCCGGATGTCTCGACCATGTGCATCGGTCAGGCGGCGAGCATGGGTGCATTCCTGCTGTCGGCGGGCGCCAAGGGCAAGCGCTTCGCGCTGCCGAATGCGCGTGTGATGATTCACCAGCCATCCGGTGGTGCGCAGGGGCAGGCCAGCGATATCGAAATCCAGGCGCGCGAGATCCTGTATTTGCGCGAAAAACTCAACAGGCTGATGGCCGAACACACCGGTCAGGCGATCGACAAGATCGAGCGCGATGTCGAGCGCGATTACTTCATGAATGCCGATCAGGCCAAGGAATACGGTCTGATCGACCAGATTCTGACCCAACGGGGCGGTTCGGCCACCTGAACGGTCGTCTTTGAATGGGCAGAGAGCCAAGTTTTGCAGAAAAATGACCCTGTGCTATACAGAGGTCGCCGGGCATCAGCGACCGGATGAGGATGTGAGATGACGAATGAAACACGGGGCGGTACGACGGCCCACAGCGGACGCGTCCTGTACTGTTCCTTCTGCGGCAAGAGCGAGCACGAAGTGCGCAAGCTCATCGCGGGCCCTTCCGTCTATATCTGTGATGAATGCGTTGACCTGTGCAACGACATCATCCGCGAGGAAGTCCACGCCAAGCCGCAGACCAAGGGTCTGCCGAAGCCGCACGAAATCCGTGCGGTGCTGGACGAGTACGTCATCGGCCAGGACACCGCCAAGAAAATTCTCTCGGTGGCCGTCTACAACCACTACAAGCGCCTGTCGCTGAAGGGCAGTGAAGGCGTCGAGATTGCCAAGTCGAACATCCTGCTGATCGGTCCGACCGGTTCCGGCAAGACCCTGCTCGCGGAAACGCTGGCACGCCTGCTCGACGTGCCGTTCGCGATCGCCGATGCGACGACCCTGACCGAAGCCGGCTACGTCGGCGAGGACGTCGAGAACATCATCGCGCGCCTGCTGCAGAAGTGCGATTACGACGTCGACAAGGCCCAGCGCGGCATCGTCTATATCGACGAAATCGACAAGATCTCGCGCAAGAGCGAGAACCCGAGCATTACCCGCGACGTATCCGGCGAAGGTGTGCAGCAGGCGCTGCTGAAGCTGATCGAAGGCACCGTTGCCAGCGTGCCGCCGCAGGGCGGTCGCAAGCATCCGCAGCAGGAATTCCTGCAGGTCAACACGGCCGGCATCCTGTTCATCTGCGGCGGTGCGTTCGCAGGGCTCGACAAGGTCATCCAGCAGCGTTCCGAGCGCACCGGCATCGGCTTCTCGGCCGAGGTGAAGTCGGACAAGGACAGCAAGCACGCCAATCAGCTGATGGCCAAGGTCGAGCCGGATGATCTGATCCGCTTCGGCATGATTCCGGAATTCATCGGTCGTCTGCCGGTCTGCGCCGTGCTCGAGGAGCTCGACGAAACCGCGCTGATGTCGATCCTCAAGGAACCGAAGAACGCACTCGTCAAGCAGTACGCCAAGCTGTTCACGATGGAAGGCGTGCAGCTCGAAATACGCGAGGATGCACTGCGCGCGATCGCGCTCAAGGCCAAGGAGCGCAAGACCGGCGCGCGCGGCCTGCGCACGATCATGGAGAACATGCTGCTGGACGTGATGTACGACCTGCCGTCGATGGAAAACGTCAGCAAGGTGGTCGTCGACGAAGCGGTCGTGAAGGGCGAAGCCAAGCCGTTCATCGTCTATGAAAACAGTGAGCCGAAGCGCGAAAGCTCGGCGGCCTGACACGGCCGCCGCGAACGGCAAAAGGCCCCGCAAAGCGGGGCTTTTTTCGTTCTGCCGCTCGCTGCCGTGGCTGTTGCTCGGGTGGCTGTGCGCACCGTCCGCATACGCCTGGCATTGTCGGCAGGCCGACGTGCTGCGGGTTCATGACGGCGATACGCTGACGGTGCGCTGCGGCGACCACGCCGCCATGACGCTGCGCGTCGATGATATCGATGCCCCGGAACTGCAGCAGGCTTACGGCGTGGCGGCGCGCGAGGCCCTGGTCGAACATGTGCATGGACGGCCGATCGCCGTGACGTCCCGGGCGATCGATCGCTATGGCCGTACCGTTGCGCAGATCGACAACGATGCCGGCGATATCGGTCTGCAGCTGGTCGCCGATGGTCTGGCCTGGTGCGGCATGCGACCGACGCGCGCCTGTCGAACGACGCTGGCTGCGGCGCGCGCCGCCGGGCGCGGTCTCTGGGCGGCCCCCGATCCGCAGCCGCCGTGGCAATGGCGTCGCGATCATCCGCGCAGGGACTGATCGTCACGAGGTCGTCGTGGTCGCGTAGCGCAGGAACGGCAGGAAGGCCTCGAGCGACGGGCTGGGCCAGATGTTCTTCAGCTGCACGCGATACAGCGGGCGGCGGATGCGCAGGTCCTTGACCGGTACGACGACCAGCGTTCTTGCGCGCAGTTCGGTCTGCACGGCGAGCGCCGACAGGATTGCGAGACCGACACCGGTCGCCACCGTGTGCTTGATTGCCTCCGTGCTCGCCAGCGTCATCGCCGGCCGCACATCGAGCTTTTTGGACAGCAGTGCCCGTTCGGTGACGGCGCGCGTGCCGGAACCCGGTTCGTGCATCAGCAACGGCAGCTTCGCCAATTGTTGAAGGCTCAGTGCTGCCGCGCCCGCAGCCTGATGGTGCGGAGCGGCGATCAGCACCAGCTCGTCCTGTGCGAAGACCTGATAGTCGAGCACGTCGCTGCGGACGATGCCTTCGGCGAAGCCGATGTCGATCTCGCCGGCAACCAGCTTGTCCTCGATCGCCTGCGTGTTCTCGACCTGCAGTGCCAGCTCGACGCCCGGGTGCTGTTCGCGAAATGCGGCCAGCACCTGCGGCAGCATGTAGGCGCCGATCGTGCGGCTGGCGCCGATCGCGATGCGGCCACGCGCGAGCTGGCGCAGATCGCGCAGCGCCAGTTCGGCCTCGGCCTCGATGGCGAACAACCGATTGGCGAAGCCCAGCAGCACACGGCCGGCTTCGGTCAGGCGCATGCCGCGTGGCAGACGATGGAACAGGCTGACGCCGACGCTGCGCTCGAATTCGGCGAGCTGTTTGGACACGGCGGACTGGCTGATGTTGAGTCGGCGCGCGCCGGCGCTGACGCTGCTGCCGGCGGCAACGGCCTGGAAGATCGCGAGGTGATTGAGATTCATGTGCTCACGCCGGGCGAATTTTCATGCATGAATAAAAGAGAACTCATATTTTCATATATTGCATTTTAAATATGGAAAGCAAGCGCCTATGATGTCGGCCGTTCCGGCGTTTGGCCGGTAACGCCGTACCGCCCACGCAAAATCTCCCGAGCAACAATGACCGAACAGAAAGCTACCAACGTCACCTGGCACGAAGGTGAAGTGACCCGCGCCGACCGCAACCGCCTGCTCGGGCAGAAGGGCGCAACGATCTGGTTCACCGGCCTGTCCGGTTCCGGCAAGAGCACGGTCGCCGTTGCGCTGGAGAAGGTGCTGCAGTCGCAGGGACGTCTGGCCTACCGGCTCGACGGCGACAATGTGCGTCTCGGCATCAACAAGAACCTCGGCTTTTCCGCCGAAGACCGCGCGGAGAACATCCGCCGCATCGGTGAGGTGGCGAAGCTGTTCGTCGACGCCGGCGTGATCGTGCTGTCGAGCTTCGTCTCGCCGTACCGCGCCGACCGCGATCTGGTCCGCAAGCTGCACGATGACGCCGGCATCGACTTCATCGAGGTGTACGTCGACGTGCCGCTGGCCGAAGCCGAGAAGCGCGATCCCAAGGGCCTGTACAAGAAGGCGCGCGCCGGCGAGATCAAGAACTTCACCGGCATCAGCGATCCGTATGAAGCGCCCGAGCGGGCCGAGCTGGTGCTGCCGAGCCACCAGATGAGCCTGCAGGAAGAAGTCGAAGCCCTGCTGAAGCTGCTGGGCGCGCGCGGCATCCTGCCGGCCGCCTGAATCCCCGAACAGACAACAGAGACGACGACATGATCAAGCCCCACGGTTCCGATTCCCTGCAGCCGCGTTTTGTCTACGACACCGCCCGGCACGAAGCGCTGAGCAAGGAAGCGCAGTCATTGCCGAGCCTGCTGCTCAATTCGGCCGCCGCCGCCAACGCCGTGATGCTGGGCGCCGGCTATTTCAATCCGCTGTCCGGCTACATGAATCTGGCCGACGCGCTCAGCGTCGCCAAGGACCTGAAGACCACGTCGGGGCTGTTCTGGCCGGTGCCGATCCTCAACATCACGAAGGAGTCGGGGATCAAGGCCGGTGATCGCATCGCGCTGCGCGATCCGAACGTCGAAGGCAACCCGGTGCTCGCGGTGATGGACGTGCAGGGCGTCGAAGCGGTCAGCGACGAGCAGCTGCGCATGATGGCCAAGGAAATCTTCGGCAACCTCGACGAGAAGCACCCTGGCGTCAAGACCTTCCTCGGTCTCGGCAACACCGTGCTGTCGGGCCCGATCGATGTGCTGAACTTCAGCTACTTCCAGAGCGAGTTCCCGGACACCTTCCGTACCGCCGTCGAAATCCGCAACGAGATCGCCGAGCGTGGCTGGAAGAAGGTCGTCGCGTTCCAGACGCGCAACCCGATGCACCGCGCGCATGAAGAGCTGTGCCGCATGGCGCACGAGCGCCTCGGCACCGACGGCATCGTCATCCACATGCTGCTCGGCAAGCTCAAGGAAGGCGACATCCCGGCGCCGGTGCGTGACGCGTGCATCCGCACGATGGTCGACCATTACTTCCCGAAGAACACGGTGATGATCACCGGCTACGGTTTCGACATGCTCTACGCCGGTCCGCGCGAGGCTGTGCTGCATGCGCTGTTCCGTCAGAACATGGGCGCCGATTACCTGATCGTCGGCCGCGACCATGCCGGCGTCGGCGACTACTACGGTCCGTTCGACGCGCAGGCCATCTTCGACGAGAAGGTGCCGAAGGGTGCGCTGCAGATCGAGATCTTCCGCGCCGACAACACCGCGTTCAGCAAGAAGCTCGGCCGCGTGGTGATGATGCGCGAAGCGCCGGATCACGTGCCGGATGACTTCGTTGCGCTGTCGGGCACCAAGGTGCGCCAGATGCTCGGCGCCGGCATCGCGCCGCCGCCGGAATTCTCGCGCCCGGAAGTGGCCAAGGTGCTGATGGAGTACTACCAGATCGAAGACGCCAGGAAGGCCTGAGCGTAGCGGTCAAGCGGGCCGGGTTTGCTGCGCAAATCCGGCCCGTTCTGTTTGTGAAAGGCCGAAGAACCAGCGACGACGCACGCAGCGAGGATTCCCCCGATGGCTTTTATCGACGTATTCAATGGCGATGCCGACGGCATCTGCGCACTGACGCAGCTGCATCTCGCCGAACCGCGCGACGCGCGCCTTGTCACCGGCGTGAAGCGCGATATCGAGCTGCTCGATCAGGTCGAAGCCAGGGCCGGCGATCGCGTGACGGTGCTCGACGTCTCGCTCGACAAGAATCGCGAGGGCGTCGTGCGTCTGCTCGCCGCCGGCGCCGAGGTGTTCTATGTCGATCACCACTTCGCTGGAGCCATTCCCAACGATGGGCCGTCCGGTGACAAGCTGAAGACGATCATCAACGAGGCGCCGGATGTCTGCACGAGCCTGCTCGTCAACGGTTACCTGAAGAACCGCTTTCTCGCCTGGGCCGTCGTCGGTGCGTTCGGTGACAACCTGAAAAAGAGCGCCGAGACGATCGCCAAGGGTCTCGATGTCAGCGAAGCGCAGCTGCGCCAGCTCGAAGACCTTGGCACCTATCTGAACTACAACGGTTACGGCGAATCGGTCGGCGATCTGCACTTCGCGCCCGATGCGCTGTTCCGCCTCGTCAGCCGCCACGCGTCGCCGTTCGATTTCATTGCCGGCGATGGCCGCGAGCATTTCGAAAAGCTCGCCGACGGCTACCAGACCGACATGGCGAGGGCTGAGTCGACCCAGCCGGAAGCGGCATCGACCGCGCACGCCGCGCTGTTCATCCTGCCGGATGCGCCATGGGCGCGCCGCGTCAGCGGCGTCTACAGCAACGATCTGGTCAACCTGTACCCGGATCGCGCGCATGCCGTGCTGACCGAAAAAGCCAACGGCAATTACTTGATCAGCGTGCGTGCGCCGCTGAATCGCAAGAAGGGCGCGGACGAGTTGTGCCGGCGCTTTCCGACCGGTGGCGGACGTGCGGCAGCGGCCGGCATCAACGATCTGCCGGCGGCGCAGTTCGGTGAATTCGCGCGTCAGTTCACGGCGCAGTTCGCGGTCTGAACGGCTGCTTTCGCGACGACGACGAACTCGCGAAAAAGACCATCGAGAACAGGCTTCCCATCCCGCTTTCATTCGGTATAATGCGCGCCCCTGTAGTGGGGCTATAGCTCAGCTGGGAGAGCGCTTGCATGGCATGCAAGAGGTCGTCGGTTCGATCCCGACTAGCTCCACCAAAACAGGATTGCCTCGTCCCCATCGTCTAGAGGCCTAGGACATTACCCTTTCACGGTAAGTACCGGGGTTCGAATCCCCGTGGGGACGCCATAACTTCGTTCATAGACGTCCAAGAACGACCAGATAACCGCGCTAATGCGCGGTTTTTTGTTGGTTTCGTGTTTTTGGCTGTCCACCGGCGTCCACCGGCAGCCATTGCTTGACTGGCATAAGAATTGGCATAACTTGGCTGTCGGCCAGAGTTTCGCCAAGGAGTTATGCCAGTGCTGACCGACACCACCATCAAGCGTGCGCCCCGCAAAGACAAGCCGTACAACCTCTCTGATGAGCGCGGGTTGTTCATCGTCATCAACCCGGACGGCCGACACTACTGGCGTCTGCGGTATACCTTCGCCGGCAAGCGCAACACGCTGAGCCTCGGCGTCTTCCCTGATGTCTCGCTCGCGAGTGCTCGCCTGCGTCGCGACGATGGCCGCCGGCTGATAGCCCAGGGCATTGATCCCGCCCTGCAGCGCAAGGAAGAGAAGCTCGCCCAGGCCGAGGCCTCAGAGCAGACCTTCCGCGCTGTCGCCGAGCGCTGGCGCGAGCTGGAGCTCGCGAAGCACGCCAATCCGGACACGGCGGCTTTGGTCTGGCGCCGGCTCGAACTGAATGTGCTGCCCTACGTTGGCGATCGCCCCATCGCCAGCATCAAGATCGCGGACGTGATGCTGATGCTGGATCGCATCCGCGAGCGTGGTGCCGATGTCACCGCCCGGCGCGTCAAGCTCATCATCGGGCAGGTCTGCCGCTTCGCGATCCGACGCGGCCTTATGGAGCACGATCCGACCTATGCGCTGCGTGGCGAGAAGCGTGCAAAGGCCAAGAGCCACGCCGCGTTCACGAAGCCGGACGACGTAGCCAGGCTCATGACGGCGATTCACGGTTACAAGGGCTCGCCGATCGTCCGCGGCGCACTCGCTCTGTCGGCACTGCTGTTTCAGCGCCCCGGTGAAATCAGGCGCATGGAGTGGTCGGAACTCGACCTCGACGCCGCCGAGTGGAGCATCCCGATCGAGAAAATGAAGATGCGCCGGCCGCACCTCGTTCCATTGTCGGAGCAGGCCATTGCGATCCTGCGCGAACTGCAGCCGCTGACGGGGCATGGTCTTGGCTTGAAGCCTGATGCGCCGCGCTACGTGTTCCCCGGCGCCCGCTCACGTCTGCGCCCGCTATCCGAGAACGCGCTGCGGCAGGCGATGCGCACGCTCGGATTTTCCAACGAAGAGATGACGCCGCACGGCTTCCGCGCAATGGCGCGAACGATGCTCGACGAGATACTGCGATTCCGGCCTGACATCATCGAACACCAGCTTTCGCATGAAGTGCTCGACCCGAACGGGCGCGCCTACAACCGCACGTCGTTCCTCGATGAGCGCCGCAGGATGATGCAGGCATGGGCCGACTATCTCGACAGCCTGCAGCGTGGCGACAGCAAAGTTACGCCGCTGCGCGCAGCTTGAGGGGATCGACATGAACGAAGAAATCACGCTCGCCGATCCCGCTGTGTGCTGTGACGCAGCGATCAACGTTGCCCGTCGCATCGACGCCCTGGCGCTCGTGCTCGCCGCGGCGCTCGAGTCTCCGCGCAAAGCCGAAGCTGCGCATGCCGCGCCCGACGTGCTCACGGTGATTCGCATCGAAGCTCGCCGCATGCGCGAGCGTGCCGAAGATGCCGCGGCCGCGATCCGTCGAGCTGCAGACTGACAATTTTAAACCGTGCCGGTGCGGAACACCGGATCTGAGGCGGGCCGGTGGCGTTGTACGAGAACGTCGCCGGCCCTGACTCGCAACATGGAGAGAACCCATGACGCAAGCTGTGAAGAATGTTACTCCTGAGCCGGTTACGACGGCGCAAGTGTTTCGGACCGTCAATTGCGGTGATGTCAGAGGGCAGAGTTTCAAATTCCTGCTGGCCGTCAATGGCGGCGTTCCGATCGGCGAGGCGCTTCAGCAGGCCAGCAATCTTTCTGATCTTGCGGGCGACCTTGCACTTACCGCGGGTGGGGCTCTGACGGTTTCGACAGAACAGTACGCGTGCGCCGCGCATTTCCTGGCAGAGTGCGCAAAGGCGATAACGGATGCCTGTCAGGCGTACACCTTCGCGGAGGTGCAGTCATGAGCGCCGCCCTCGACGACTATCCGGAAGTGGTACGCATCGGCGCGCCGGCGTTCTGTGGCCGCACGCTCATCAGCGGTTCGTACTGCCAGTGCGGCGACCTGATCCAGCCGGCTGATTTGGTTGTTGCTGACTTCGACAGGCGGACGGTCACGACCGGCGGCGGAATCTATCTCTACGTCATCAAGGAGGACGGCGAGATCGTTTACTACGGCGCTCGCCCCATGACCTGCTGTGGCGATGGCGTGCGGATTGACGTGACCGGTCGCGGCGACTGGGAGACGTATCTGTCCGCTCAGGATGCCGGCTACGAAGTCGTCGGCTACGTCGAGACGGTCTACCGGTCGACGAGTATCCGCTGATCCGCACCACCGCGCCCGGTCTTCGCCGGCTGGGCGCGGTCTTTTTGAACATACGCCTGTATTGCGTATTGCAATTTATTACGTTCCGCAATAATATTCTCCTATGCACATCATCGCCAAGCGGACGCTTCGTGCTTTCTGGGATCAATACCCTGACGCCGAGGAACCGCTGACCCGCTGGCACGCGATCTTGGAGAAGGCCAGTCCCGCCGATTTCGCGACGCTCAAGGCGTTGTTCGGGTCGTCGGATTGGGTTGATGGCTACGTTGTTTTCGACGTCGGCGGCAACAAGTATCGCCTCGTTTGTGATGTGGTCTTTCGTTCGCAGACGGTCTTCATCAAGTACGTTTTCACACACGCGGAGTACGACAAATGGGCGCCATGAACAAAGCGGAACTGACTCGCATCACGCGCGGGTTCAAGGGCTTCGTGGAAGTCGCGGGCTTCGGTGCGATCCGCACCGAGGCTGACTACGACCGTGCGCTTGCGATTGTCGAGGCGATCATGGACGCCACGCGCGGCAAGCCGGAGCGCGAAAACGCGAAGCACCCCATGAATGCCCTGCTCGATCTGCTGACGCCGGCGATCGAGGAATACGAAGCCCGAGTGCATCCCGTCGCGGCAATGCCGCCAGGCGAAATCCTGCGCGGCCTGATGAAGGAACACGGCCTTCGGCAATCCGACCTTCCAGAGATCGGCAATCAGTCCGTCGTCTCGCAGATCCTTGCCGGCAAACGGCAGCTCAACGCGCGTCAGATCGGCGCCCTCGCCAAGCGGT
Organism: Solimonas terrae; assembly: GCF_011067135.1. Classification (GTDB taxonomy): domain Bacteria; phylum Pseudomonadota; class Gammaproteobacteria; order Nevskiales; family Nevskiaceae; genus Solimonas; species Solimonas terrae. The sequence continues at coordinate 368,205 of NZ_JAAMOW010000001.1, read as the reverse complement.
TCAAGATGACGGCGGATGCGTTCCTGCCATGAGCCGCTCATCGCCCGATCGCCGATAGAGCCGTGACTGCGCGTGAGTAAGGCGAGGGCGAACGACGCGGCACACCTTGCCGAGTTGAAGAAGCGGGCAGCCGCTGGCGAGGAGCTTTCCGATGACGATGTCCGTGCCCTCATTGCGGAATCGTCGCGCGTCAATAAGCTTGTAGAAGATTTCGAGCACGATCTTGCCAGCGTGGAGTTGGAATGCAGCTACACGAAAAATCCGATTACAGGGGTAGAAGGTTTCCCCCTTCAATACAGCTATTCCGCTGACAAATTGATAACGCCTGAAGACCGCGCCGAACTTGGTCCGAGGAACCGTGGCCGCCCCAAGCTCGTCAGCTATGCACTCTTGGCGCTCGAGGTTGCTAGGGGGCAATTAAGCGGCGGCAAGGCCGTGAGAACATCCTACAAAGGTGGCGCAAAGAACACGCCTCAAAATGCGTTTCAGAAGTTCAAAGAGATCGTCGTTCCCGCCGCTAAAGAGAATGCCTTCGCGGAAGTCGAGGAAAAAACTCTGAAAGCGATGCGGTCGCTCGCCAGCCTCAACAATTGCGTTACAAGCGACGTGGCCCTCATCGCCTCCAACGCAGGTATCACAGCAGACGCATGCGAAGCTGCGATTACGTCCCTATCGAGCGAGGGGCGCATCACGGAAGTACAGGGAGGCTGGTTACTCGCGGTTGAATAATAGGGAAGTTGGCCAAAAAGTTGGCCTGATGATTCGTCTCGTAACCCGCAACGAGACGGTAATGAACGAAATCATCGAAGGGCCGTGCCGACCCCTAGCTTTCCGCGCTGTTCGCCGCCGCGACGTAGGTGACATTCTCGGTCGCGGTGACTCCACTGTTTCCTTGGATGTGGCTCGTGGCCTACTGCCGCCGCCGGCCAAGTACGGCCGCAATTCGTTCTGGCTTGAGTCGGAAATCATCGAGATCGCCGAAGCCCGCCTGAGAGGGGCGGCCGACGATGAAATCCGCGAGATCGTTCGTCGTCAAATCGCGGAGCGCGACACGCCGGAGCAGCGCGAGCTACGCATCGCCGACAGGCAGCGCGGAATCGAACTCGGGAAGCTGAGCGCTGCCGCGCGCAAGGCACGCCGAATTCAGTGTGCGGAGGCGATCACTTAATGGACGCCCTCAGCGAAAAAGCCGCCGGACGCGCCAACGTCCAAGCGGCTCAAGACAGCGTTTCGAGCCGAAAGCATAGCACCATGCAACGCCTCAGCGTTGCCGATGAACTCGACTTGGCCGAGCACGTCGAGATTGAGCAGCCGACTCGCCCAAAGAGCTTTCGCGATCGCGAGCAAGACGCGAAACGTCGACTGCGCGAAGCGATTCAGGCATCGGGCGTGTCGTACGGCACCGGCGTCGGCCTGTTCACGATGGCACATCACTTTGCCCAGGCGCACGCCGCGCGGTTGATCGCCGAGGGCAAGGAGACGGCTTATGAAGGCCGCTAATCGCGTCCGCAGGCGCCGCGTCCGCGCCGACTATGGCCGCTTCGAGTCGCTGAAGTCGGCCTGGCTAGCCGCTCACCCACGGGCAACGGCTGACGAGTATCAGGTGGCTATGCGGCGCATCGCGCGCGCATGCAGGGTCTGACATGAGCCGCACGTTCACGAAACTGTTTTCGAGCATCACCGAAAGCACTGTCTGGTGCGAGCCGTACCCGACGCGCATCCTCTGGGTGTCCATGCTCGCGATGGCGGATCGCAAAGGCGAGGTGTTCGCCAGCGTCCCCGGTTTGGCACGCCGCGCCGGGATCACGCTCGAAGAATGCGAGATCGCGCTCAAGACATTCGGGCAGCCCGATCGATACAGCCGCACACCCGATCACGAAGGCCGTCGCATTGAGAACATCGACGGCGGCTGGCGACTGCTGAACTACCTCAAGTACCGCGAGATGCGCGATGAGGAGGCCAAGCGCGAAGCAGACGCCGAACGACAGCGGCGTCTCCGAGAAGCTCAGCGCGATGCTGCGCTCGGTGAGTCGCATGCTGTCACGCCGCCCGATGAATGTCACGGTGAAGGCGTGACAAAGCGTGACAGTCACGGGTTGTCACGCGAAGTCGCCCAAGCAGAAGCAGAGGCAGATAACAGCAATACCCCCCTTACCCCCCGCAGGCGGGGGGACGTGCCGGCCGGGAAGGCGGACACGCGGCCCGACGGCTTCGCCGAGTTCTGGCTCGCCTATCCCCGCAAAGCCTCCAAACCCCACGCGCAAGCCGCGTGGCGGAAGCTGAGGCTCGACACGCAGGCGCTGCCGGCAATCCTCGCCGGCCTTGAGCGCGACAGGCGGTCGGATCAGTGGCGTCGCGACAATGGGCAGTACATCCCGCACCCGGCGACCTGGCTCAACGGCCGGCGGTGGGAGGACGAGGCGGCAGAACGTGCCCCGCAAGAAGGGCAGCCGCCGCGCGGTTTCTACGATGCGCCGACCTACAGCGCCGAGGACGTGCTTCGGGCCCAAGGGCTTCCGTCATGAGCCTTGTCAGCATCGAATCGGAAGCTGATGTGCTTGGCGGCCTGATGCTCGCCAGCCTGCAGGGTGAGCCTATGGCGGTGGAGCTCGCTGGCGTGCTCGGCGATGACGCGTTCGCCCGCGAGGATCATCGAGCGATCTACGGCGAGCTGCTTCGCCTGGCGCGCGCCGAGCAGCCACATGACGGCTTGGCAGTCGCCGAGGCGATGAAGGGGCGCGAAGACGGCATCATGTTCGCCGACATCGTTGGCTTGGCGCAGTACGCCACCGGCACGGCGAATCTCGAGCATCGCGCCCACTATCTCCGTGACCTGGCGAACCGCAGAGCCGTCGTCGCGGCCTGCCATGAGGCGATGACGGCAGCCGAGCATGAGGCGGCCAGCGACACCATCGCCATGCTGACGCGCAAGCTCGACGCCGTGCTCGCGACCGGCACCGCGAACGCCCTGAGCTTTCGCGAGGTCATCGACCGGACCGAGCAGCAGGCCGAGGCGCTGATTGCCGCCCGGCGGGCTGGCCGGGAGCTCGGCGTACCGTTCGGCATTCCCGCCGTCGATACGCTCACTGGCGGCATGCGGCCGGGCGAGTTGATCGGCATCGCGGCGCGCACGAGCATCGGCAAAACCGCACTTGCCAACCAGATCGCCGTTCATGCCGCGACCAATGTCGTTGGCGCTGCGATCGGATCATCGGCCGGCTACACGGCGGGCGGTCCCGTCGGTGCCGTGGTCGTCCCGATGCTGGGGCAAGCGGCGCGGAAAGGAGCACAGCGCGCCACCAGGCGGAACGTCGAGGAACTGCAGCGGCTCGTCGCCGCCGGCGCTCACCCGCGCTACATCGTGAACCGGTACGCCACGCTTGCCGGACCGCATGCGACGCCACAGGAGCTGTCGCAGTATCTGGTGGCCACGCCGCAGGCGGATCTGATGGATCTAGCGGCGAAGCTCAACACGCTGAAGGGGCCGAACCGGAAGCTCGCTAGTGATGCCTTGGGATTGACGCTCACGGGCAATGCCAGCGAGACGGCGCCCGCAGCTCAGGTGCCCTGACGCGGGCCTGAGCGAGCAGTACGCGCGCGAGGTGGGGGCTGCCCCTTTCCAGCGAAACGGGCGTACCCGTTTCGGAACAGTACGCACACGCATTCGAGGCTTGGGCTGATTCGCCGGACATTGCTGCAGTCGGACTCGCACGATACGCTTGAAGCGGCACGACCTCCTGACTCGGAAGAGATCCGCGTTCAGCGCCAGCGGCGGCGCCGATCCTCTCGCCGCTGGTTGTCTTGCTCATGCGATGCGCGCGAGCATCGAGGCCGAACGTCTTGGACGTTGGAGCAGGGGACGCAGGCGATGTCTGCGGTGCATCTGGCGCGGCTTCAGTATGCAGGAGTGTGGCAATGAGCACCGACAGCAAACCGAAGACGCGCGAAGAAGCGGACCGGGTTCAGCACGCCAAGAAGGTCGCGAAGGCGCAGCTCTATCCTCAGCCGGTGGAAGGTCTGTTCGTTCGTGCTCAAGGCGAGCCGCCGGAGATTGGAACGTTCACGCCGCCGCCCCCGTATCCGGTCAAATCGGCTGCTTTTCCGCAGAAGGAGACTCCGGCCCCGCCGTTTCTAAAAGACGGGATGGATTCTGGGTCAGCGTCAGAGCCGTGAGCTTCGTAATCAAAATAATGGGGAGGTGCTCAGATGTTCCTGACTGACGAAGAAATCGAATCACTGACGCGCAAGAAGCAGCACGCTGCCCAGGCGCGCGCGCTGGATGCAATCGGATTGAAGTACGCCATGCGTGGAGACGGTTCCCTCGTTGTGCTGCATTCTGCAGTTGAGGCATTGCTGAATCCCGACACCAAGCGCAAGCCAAAGCCCGCTATCCCGGAACCGAATTGGGATGCGATCCGGTAGTCGTGGTCCGGCGCCGCTGCCATCTTGCGGCGCCGGACACGATTCGCAGATCGACAATCGGCTAAGGTTGAGTTGTCGAATTGACGGCCTTTGCCTGCGACCATTTCAGAGACGTTTGCGTCGCGACGGACCGGTACCGGCGATTCTGCTGCGTGCCAAATGCTGCGCGTACAGCGTCGATCACTGGGGCGTGTAGCGATTCGAGATCACTGAACGGTTGATGCTTTGACCCCGCGACCGGTCCCATTGCAAAGAAGCTCCCCACGGACTCCAAATGGTCGTTCACCGAGCCGCGCACCACCTCGTAGATATGCCGTCGCATGCGCGAAATATCAGTGGTCTCGTCCTCTCCGGCCGCCCACGCCTTGCCGCTGTAGAGGTACAGCCCCTGAGGCGTCAGGCAGTCCGAGAGGCTTAAAGCGAGATCCAGTCCGACTGCATCCTGATCTGCGAGCGCTGGATGTTCCTCAACCGCCGCGGAAACGAGTTCTACGATGAGAATCGCGGTCGACGCAGGTAGGGTCGAAAACTTGACGCCATGACCGATCACGTCCAAGGACTCCAGAAGGTCAGCACCGCTCATCCCGCCGCTGGCCAGGGCGCGCCGGTTTCCGAGTTGCAACGCAGTCGGACTATCCACCGAACCATGTAGGCGGTGCTGCAGAACTGCACGACGGAAGGCAGTGTATTCCGGTGACCCGGATCTCTGGGTGGGCAATGCTGGCGCTTGCTGTTTGCTGGATTTCTCCAGCGAGGCGCGCAGGGTAGGCCAGTTTCGGAACCCGTCCGCTGCCGCAAGCAATTCCAACGTAGCTTGTGCGCCGAGGCGCTTCGGCGGGATGCTCAGCTCTGCTGCGCGTCGGACTACTCGGGCAGCCTGCTGCGCATTCGGAAGCTCGCCGCCGCGCGCGATCTTCAGCATCAGTTCGGCAGCTGCCTGATCAAAAGCAATGGGGTGGAAGTGGCCAAGCCGCACGGCATCAGCAACGGCGCGCGCTTGGGCGGTGTAACGACGTACAAAGGGAGAGGAAGTAGCAAACATGAGTCGCTCCTATTGATGAGGAAACGATGCCTTCGGGTTCTCGTTGCGACGGCTGTTTCCTCAAAAGGAAAGCGCTCATCTAGTGTGAATACCGGTTGCCCCATGGCCAGGTTCTGGCTGAGAACGGGAACGGCGCCGGTGGCCGCACATATACGGTGAACCAGCGGAGTTCTCGAGTCAAGAGAATGGGTGGCAGCCTGCTATTGCGCGGAGGGTGCCTTCAGGCGCTCGTCACGACGATGCCAATATCAAGGATTCGGCGAACCGGGCAGTGAGCGGCCAGCCGTACCGTGAAAAGGCCGATTGGCCGCGCAGACATCGGTGTTTTTGAGAGACCTGTGCGGCCCAGCGGGCTCACTCAATCCGCCGATTTGTCGACTTCGACGCGTCGTGACAGAAAGATGTTTGTCGCCTTCATTCCCGGAGTCGACGCATGGAACACTTTGACCCCCAGCTCGTAATCGAGCTCCTTCGATTTCTGAGCCTGCTATGCCGCATTGCGCGGGTGTATCGCGACTGGCGCAACTCGCGTAATTCCCGACGCCGCAGAAGGCGGCGCCTTTCGAAAGCTACGAAGAGTTTCTCGGGTAGAGGATTTCCGCCAGGCAGGTGCCGGCGATGACAGGTTGCGCAAGTGGGCTGTGCGGTCTTGACCGTTCGTCGGCCAGTTCGGGGAAGAATGCTCGCCACCTATCGCGAGCTGTGCCGATTCTTGACCTGAAAGAGGCGGCGCTTTTGCACGAACTGCACAAGAATCGCAGTAAGTCGGAACTGCACGCTTCGCGATCAGCTTATAAAGCAAGCGGTTAGGGCGTTTTTGTGCATTCCCGTGGGGACGCCATCATTTCTCCGATGATGGCGTCGATCCGGCGCATCGGCCGAATCGACTGCTCCGGTCATGCACGGGCATTGCAGGGCGTCGGGCGTACGTCGCCTATCGATTGCTGCGAACCATCACCTTGTTGCCGCAGTCGTTCTCGACGTTCGACGCGCAGGCGCGCGGATCGAGATCACGATCGAAACAGACGTGGATCTCGTCCAGCCAGTGACCGCGGCAGTCCAGCGCGAAGTCCTCGCCGGTGAAATCCGGGTTGGTCGACTTGAACGCCTGCAGCACCGCGTCGCGGCTGGTTTCGATGCGCTGTTCCGGAGCGTCATAGGCTCCCGGTATTTCGAGCTTGCGCCGAGCCCGTTCGACCAGTTCGAAGTAGTTCTGCTGATCGAGGCCGGAACAGCTTCCGTGGGTATTCCACTCGTGCTGGATCAGCTTTTCGCTGGCCATCATCGGCAGCATGCGGACCAGCAGATCCTTGGGAACCCGCGTGCGGTCGCCGCAGCTCGACGGACTGCGGCCGAGTTCGTTCTGCGGCTGCAGGCCCTGCACGACGAAATCGAGATGCTTCGGACATTGCTCGTCACCGATGTCCGCCGTGCAGTACTCCGGCGACCACGACAGCGTCAGCACCCAGTAGTCGAACTGTCCGGGCGTGCCGCCGGCCGGGGCGCCCGGGCTGCACAACAGGGCGCAGAGCGCGGCTGCCGCAAACCCGAGCGTGCGCATCGGGCCTAGGCCTTCTGCCCGGCGAGGAACAGCCAGGTTTCGACGACCGTGTCCGGGTTCAGCGACATCGACTCGATGCCCTCGTCGAGCAGCCAGCGTGCCAGGTCCGGGTGATCGGATGGCCCCTGGCCGCAGATGCCGATGTACTTGTTCTGCTTGCGGCAGGCGTCGATCGCCATGTGCAACATGCGCTTGACCGCTTCGTCGCGTTCGTCGAACAGATGCGCGATCAGGCCCGAGTCGCGATCGAGACCCAGCGTCAGCTGCGTCATGTCGTTCGAACCGATCGAGAAGCCGTCGAAATGTTCGAGGAACTTGTCGGCGAGCACGGCGTTGCTCGGCAGCTCGCACATCATGATCAACTGCAGTCCGTTGTCACCGCGCTTGAGGCCGTTGGCGGCGAGAATCTCGTTGACCTGGCGCGCTTCGTCGAGCGTGCGCACGAACGGGATCATGATCTTGACGTTGGTCAGGCCCATTTCGTCGCGCACGTACTTGAGCGCCCGGCATTCCAGCTCGAAGCAGGGCCGGAACGATTCGGCGATGTAGCGCGAGGCGCCACGGAAGCCGATCATCGGATTCTCTTCGTGCGGCTCGTAGCGCTTGCCGGCGATCAGGTTCGCGTATTCGTTCGACTTGAAGTCGGACATGCGCACGATCACCGGCTCCGGCGCGAACGCCGCGGCGATCGTCGCCACGCCTTCGGCGAGACGCTTGACGAAGTAGTCGACCGGTCCGCCGTACGGCGCGATCATCGGGTCGATGATGCGACGCAGTTCGGCCGGCTGCTTGTCGAGTTCCAGCAACGCCTGCGGGTGGATGCCGATCTGGCGATTGATGATGAATTCGAGGCGGGCGAGGCCGACCCCCTTGTTCGGCAGTGACGCGAAGTCGAACGCCTGTTCCGGCGTGCCGACGTTCATCATGATCTTGACCGGGATGTCCGGCATCTTGTCGAGCGCGATTTCGTCGACGGCGAAGTCGACGGCGCCTTCGTAGACGAAGCCGGTATCGCCCTCGGCGCAGGACACCGTGACCTTGCTGCCGTCCTTGAGCTTCTCGGTGACATCACCGCAGCCGACGACGGCCGGAATGCCGAGTTCGCGGGCGATGATGGCTGCGTGACAGGTGCGACCGCCGCGATTGGTGACGATGGCGCTGGCGCGCTTCATGATCGGTTCCCAGTCCGGATCGGTCATGTCGGTGACCAGCACGTCGCCGGCCTGCACACGGTGCATTTCGTCGATCGAGCTGAGCAGGCGCACGGCCCCGGCGCCGATCTTCTGGCCGATCGCGCGGCCCTCGGCGAGCAGTGCACCCTTGCTGCCTTTGAGCTTGTAGCGGCGCAGCACGTTGGCCGACGCGCGCGACTGCACGGTCTCCGGACGCGCCTGGAGGATGTGGAGCTGGCCGTCGACGCCGTCCTTGCCCCATTCGATGTCCATCGGCCGGCCGTAATGCGCTTCGATAATGAGGGCCTGGGCGGCGAGCGCCTCGACTTCGGCGTCGGTCAGCGAGAAGCGGTTGCGATCGTCCGGGGCGACCGGCGCGAACTCGATGGTCTTGCCGATCGTCTTGTCGGCCGAATAGATCAGCTTCTTGGCCTTCTCGCCGAGGCCGCGCTTGAGAATCGCCGGCTTCTTCGCTCGAATGTTCGGCTTGTAGACGTAGAACTCGTCCGGATTGACCGAGCCCTGCACGACGGCTTCGCCGAGGCCGTAGCTGGAGGTGATGAAGACCGCGTCGCGAAAGCCGGACTCGGTGTCCATCGTGAACATCACGCCGGCGGCGCCCTTGTCGGAGCGGACCATGCGCTGTACGCCGGCCGACAGGGCAACCGTCGAATGCTCGAACTTGTGATGCACGCGATAGGCGATCGCGCGGTCGTTGTACAAGGAGGCGAACACTTCCTTGATCGCATGCAGCACCTTGTCGATGCCGTTGACGTTGAGGAAGGTCTCCTGCTGACCGGCGAACGAGGCATCCGGCAGATCCTCGGCGGTCGCCGAGGAGCGCACCGCAACCGAGATTTCCTGGCCGGATTCGGCGACCAGCTGCTCGTAGTGGGAGCGGATGTCCTTTTCGAGATCGGCCGGGAAGGGTGCCTTCAGCACCGCCTCGCGAATCGCCTTGCCGGTACGCGCCAGTTCGGCGACGTCGTCGACATCGAGCTTGCCGAGCATGCCATTGATGCGATCGGCCAGACCTTCGAACGTCAGGAACTGGCGATAGGCATCGGCAGTGGTCGCGAAACCGTTCGGGACACGAACGCCGGACTGCGCAAGGTTGGCGATCATTTCGCCAAGCGAGGCGTTCTTGCCGCCGACGATTTCCACGTCGTGCATGCCAAGTTCGGAGTACCAGAGGACGTTACGGGTCACGATCGAATCTCGTTGATGGTAGGGGTTGTGCACGTTGTCCCTCAGGCCGGTGGCGAACCTGCGGACTATCTTTTCTTGACGCTGTCCTGAAGCTGAAGCCGGCGGGTCGCCTCGTGTCCGGCTGGCCGCGCGGGGCGCCAATGATAAAGGACCGGGCGCCCCGGCGCCTCACCGTGGCCGCTGGCGCGGCCGCGAAAAAGACCGGAAACTGCGAACCATGACCCAAAGATCTGTGTTCTTCGTCTCGGACGGCACCGGAATCACGGCCGAGACGCTCGGCAATACCCTGTTGACGCAGTTCGATGGCCTGGAGGTCGAAAAGACCACATTGCCGTTCATCAACTCCGCCGAACGCGCGCGCAGCATCGTCGACTACATCAACTTCGTCGCCACCGAGAGCGGCATCCGCCCGCTGGTCTTCAGTACCACGGTCAACGACGAGGTCCGCGAGATCCTGCGCAACGTCAACGGCCTGTTTCTCGATCTGTTCGATCACTTCATCCACGTGCTGGAAGCCGAGGTCGGGCAGGACTCCTCGCATGCCACCGGCCGCGCCCATGGCGGCGCCAATACGGCGCGCTACAACGCGCGCATCGCGGCAATGAACTACACCATGGAGCACGACGATGGCGCCTCGATGCGCGAGATCGCCAAGGCCAATGTCATCCTGATCGCGCCCTCGCGCTGCGGCAAGACGCCGACCTGTCTGTACCTTGCACTGCAACACGGCATCTACGCCGCCAACTTTCCGCTGACCGAGGATGATCTGGAACGCCAGCACCTGCCGAAGACCCTGCAGGGCCGTGAAGCGCTGTGCTTCGGGCTGATCATCGACGCCGAGCGCCTCGCGCAGATCCGCAACGAGCGTCGACCGGGATCGAAATATGCGTCGCTGGCGCAGTGCTCGTACGAGCTGCGTCAGGCGCAGAAGCTCTACGAGCGGCTCGGCATCCCGTTCGTCGATTCGTCGAACATGTCGGTCGAGGAAATCGCGGCCACCGTCATGCAGGAGAAGAACCTGCGCCGGCAGACGTTCTAGTCGGCCGACGCAGGCGGTCGGTCGTCAAACGACGGCAACATGACTGTCATAAGATCGACGCAACAGACGCCAGACCGGCGCACGGAATCTTTTCCCGGGGGCAATCGATGTCAGGACCACGCAAGCCGCGCCGTCGCGGCTATTCGCGCCGTGCATTTCTCAAGAAGGCCGGTCTGTCGTCGGCCGCCGTCGGCCTGCTGCCGATGCTGCCGGGCTGCGGGCATTCGGACGGACTGCGCAGTGGTGGCGCGCTCGAGTTCCGGCATGGCGTCGCCAGCGGTGATCCGCTCTCCGACCGGGTCGTGCTCTGGACCCGCATCAGCGGTGTCGCCAGCGACGCGACGGCGACCGTCGACTATGTCGTGGCGCGCGATCCGCAGCTGGGCGATGTCGTCAAGCACGGCTCCGTCCAGACCAGCGCGCAGCGCGATTTCACCGTCAAGGTGGACGCAACCGGGCTGCAGCCGGCGACGACCTACTACTACCGCTTCCATGCCGGCGATCTGCAGTCGCCGATCGGACGCACGCGCACCCTGCCGGTCGGCAGCGTCGATCGCCTGCGCATCGGTGTCGTGTCCTGCGCGAGTCTTGCGCACGGCTACTTCAACGCCTACGGGCGCCTGGCCGAGCGCGCGGATCTCGACCTGATCGTGCATCTCGGCGACTACATCTACGAGTACGGCAGCGGTCAGTACGGCAACCTGCGTGCCTACGAGCCGGAGCACGAGATCCTCACGCTCGATGACTACCGTACGCGTTACGCCCAGTACCGCGGCGAGGCCGAACTGCAGGCCATGCACCGCCAGCACGCGCTGATCAACATCTGGGACGACCACGAGACGGCCGACAATTCCTGGAAGGACGGCGCCTACAACCACAACGAAGGGGAGGGCGACTGGGCAGTGCGTGTCAGCGGTGCCCTGCAGGCCTTCTACGAATGGCAGCCGACCCGCGAACTCGACGCCGGCCAGCCGCGCAAGGACTATCGCAGTTTCCAGTTCGGCGATCTGGTGCAGCTGACCATGCTGGAGGAGCGGCTGCTGGCGCGTGATCAGCAGGTGCCGGGCGTCATCAATCTCGCCGATACGGAAATCCTGCTGCTGCCGATCGGCGAGGTGCAGAACGCCGACCGGCAGATGATCGGCAGCGAGCAGGAAGCCTGGCTGTCCGGACAGCTGCGCCAATCGCCTGCGAAGTGGAAGCTGATCGGACAGGGTGTGATGTTCGGCCAGCTCAAGATCGCCGGGCTGCCGAACCTCCTGAGCGGCGGTGTCTACGTCAATCCCGATCAATGGGACGGCTACCCGGCGGCGCGCGGCCGCGTTTTCGACATCATCGACGGTGGCGGCACCGACGCCGCGATCGACAACGTCGTGGTGCTGACCGGCGACATTCATTCGTCCTGGTGCATGGACCTGACGCGCGATCCGAACGATCCGCTGGCCCCGCTTGGCGGCTACAACCCGCTCGACGGCGCCGGTGCGGTCGCGGTCGAATTCGTCTGCACCTCGATCACCTCGCCGGGTCTGGATTCGTTTGCGCCGATCAAGCCCCTGATCCCGGTGCTGAACCCGCACATCAAGTACTCGGATTTCACCAGGAAAGGGTATCTGCTGCTCGATATCACGCCGCAGCGCGTGATCGGCGAGCACTGGTATGTCGACACGATCACCCAGCCGAGCACGACCGAGGCGTTCGGCGCTGCCTATCAGACGGCGGATGGCGACAACCACATGAGCGCCGCCGAGCAGACTTCGCCGCGCAGCGACGCGCCTGCCTTTGCACCCTGAAGGCGACGCGGCCGTATCGCCCGGCCGCTAGACTATCGGCCGTGAGCCAGTACAGTCCCCGTCTCAGCCGCCTGATCGATGCCCTGCGCCGTCTGCCCGGTGTCGGTCCGAAGTCCGCGCAGCGCATGGCCTTCCATCTGCTTGATCGCGATCGCGAGGCCGCGGGTCAGCTCGGTACCGCGCTCGGCGAGGCGCTGGCCGGCATCGGCCGCTGCCCGAATTGCCGCATGTTCAAGGAGGACGAGGCCTGTCGCTATTGCAGTGACAACCGGACGCAGAGCGGACAATTATGCGTGGTCGAAGGGCCGGCCGATCTGGTCGCGATCGAGCAGGGAACGGCCTACCGCGGCCGCTATTTCGTGCTGATGGGGCGGCTGTCGCCGCTCGACGGCATCGGCCCGGACGAACTTGGCCTGCCGCGCCTGGCGGAACTGCTCGACGAAGGCGCGATGCAGGAAATGATCATTGCCACCAATCCCACCGTCGAAGGCGAGGCGACTGCGTACTACCTCGCCGAAATGGCCAAGGCGCGCGGTCTGCGCGTCACGCGCATCGCCCAGGGGGTGCCGATGGGCGGAGAGCTGGAATACGTCGACGGCAGCACGCTGACGCATGCCTTGAGCGGGCGCCGCGCGGTCTGACGCATTTCGGTCGGAAGCGCGATGTGTGCGACCGGTATTGCTCAATCGAGCAGCGCGTCGATCCGGGCGGCGCAGATGAAATCGTTCTCGCTCAGGCCGCCGACCGCATGCGTCCAGTACGAGATCGTGCAGGTCTTGTAGCCGAAGCTGATGTCCGGGTGGTGGTCGGTGGTGTGCGCGATCCACGCGACCGCGTTGACGAACGCCGTGGTCTGCCAGTAGTTGTCGAATTCGAACGCGGCTTCGATCGCCTTGCCGTCGCGGCTCCATTTCCAGCGCGCGTTGACCTGATCCTTGAGTTTGCTGGCGGCAGCGAGGTCGAGCGGCGGCACGCCACCCTCGCAGGGCTTGCAGCGTCGTTCTGCCAGTTCGCTCATGTCATCGGTTCCGGATTGCTGGGCCGCGATTCTAAAGCAGTCTTCAGCCTTGCAGTGCGGCAGCGAGATCGGCACGCAGGTCGTCGAGCGCTTCGACGCCGACCGACAGGCGGCACAGCGTGTCGCTGATGCCGAGTGCCGCGCGCGCCGGCGCCGGCACACTGGCATGGGTCATGATTGCCGGGTGTTCGATCAGGCTCTCGACGCCGCCCAGCGATTCGGCCAGCGAGAACAGCCGGCAGCGTTCGAGAAAACGCCGTGCGTCGGCGAGCGTGCCTTGCAGCTCGATGCTGATCATGCCGCCGCTGCCGCGCGGCATCTGCCGTTGCGCCAGCGCGTGTTGCGGATGCGAGCTCAGACCGGGGTAATGCACGCGTGCGACGCTCGGATGCGATTCCAGCCACTGCGCGAGCTGCAGGGCGTTTTCGCAGTGCCGCTGCATGCGCAGCGCCAGGGTCTTGACGCCGCGCAAGGCGAGGAAGCTGTCGAACGGACCGGCGACCGCGCCGACCGCGTTCTGCAGGAAGCCGAGTTGTTCGGCGAGTTCGGAATTGTCGCCGACCACGAGCATGCCGCCGACCACATCGGAGTGGCCGCTGATGTACTTGGTTGCGGAATGCATGACGACATCGAAGCCATGTTCGAGCGGACGTTGCAGATAGGGGCTGGCGAAGGTGTTGTCGGCGGCGGCAATCAGCCGGTGCCGTCGCGCGATGGCGCTCACCGCGTCGAGATCGACCAGCTTGAGCATGGGGTTGGTCGGGGTCTCGACCCAGATCATCCGCGTGTCGGCGGTGATGGCCGCTTCGATGTTCTGCGGATCGCGCATGTCGACGAAGCTGAAACGCAGGCCGGCCGATTTTTCCCGTACGCGCGCGAACAGGCGATAGGTGCCGCCGTACAGATCGTCGCTGGCGATGACGTGTGCGCCGCTCGGCAGACTGTCGAGCAGGGTCGCGGTCGAGGCCAGGCCGGATGCGAACGCGTAGCCGTGGCGGCCGCCCTCAAGGTCGGCCACACAGCGCTCGTAGGCGAAACGCGTCGGATTCTGCGAGCGCGAGTACTCGTAGCCCTGGTGCACGCCAGGCGAGGTCTGCACGTAGGTCGAAGTCTGATAGATGGGCGGCATGATCGCGCCGGTGCTCGGGTCCGGATGCTGGCCGGCATGAATGACGCGGGTGGCGAACGCGGCTGGCCTGGCGTCATCGGTCATGGTGGATTCCCCGGTGCTACACGAGTTGCTTGCGCAGATAGTTGAGCAGGTCGATGCGCGTGATCAAGCCGACGAAACCCTGCGCATCGGCCACGATCGCGACGTGATCGCGGGCGAATACCGGCATCAGTTCGGCGATCGGTGCATCCGGCGAGACGGTTTCCAGTTCACGAACCATGGCCGTCGCGATCGGGTCGTGAAAGCGCGCCGGATCGAGTGCGACGTGCTGGACCAGATCGGTTTCGTCGACGATGCCGGCAATCTGCTCGCCGTTCATCACCGGCAATTGCGAGACGTCGAACAGTTTCATGCGCCGGTAGGCGTGCAGCAGGGAGTCCTCGGGCGTGACCGTGACCGCCGAGCCTTCGGCGTAGCGGCGCACGATCAGGTCGACGACGCTGCCGGCCTGCGGTCGGTCGAGCAGCCCCTGCTCGAACAACCAGCTGTCGTTGTACATCTTCGACAGATACTTGTTGCCGCTGTCGCAGACCAGGGTCACGACCCGTTTCGGCGCGGTCTGCGCTCGACAGTAGCGCAGCGCCGCGGCGAGCAGGGTGCCGGTGCTGGAACCGCCGAGGATGCCCTCGCGACGCAGCAGCAGGCGCGCTGCTTCGAAGCTCTCGCGGTCGTCGATCTCGAAGGCCTGCTTCACGCCATCGAGCCTGCAGTTCGGTGGCACGAAATCCTCGCCGATGCCTTCGATCAGCCAGCTGCCGGCTTCCTTCTGGATCCTGCCGGTATTGACGATGTCGGCGAGTACCGAGCCGCCGGGGTCGGCCAGCAGCATCTCGACATGCGGCGCGACGCGCGCGAAGTAGCGCGACAGGCCGGTCAGCGTGCCGCCGCTGCCGACACCGACCACGACCGCATCGAGCATCTGCTGCATCTGCGCCCAGATCTCCGGGCCGGTGCTGGCTTCATGCGCGAGCGGATTGGCGGGATTGGCGAACTGGTTGACGTAGAAACTGCCGGGGTTCTCGCGACTCAGGCGTTCGGCGACATCCTGGTAGTAGTCCGGATGACCCTTGCCGACGTCGCTGCGCGTGATGCGGCAGTCGGCGCCGAGCGCGCGCAAATGCAGGACCTTCTCCTGCGCCATCTTGTCGGGTATCACCAGGATCAGCTTGTAGCCCTTCTGGCTGGCAACCAGCGCCAGGCCCAGGCCGGTGTTGCCGGCCGTGGCTTCGATCAGTGTGCCGCCGGGCTGGATACGACCTTCGCGCTCGGCGGCTTCGATCATCGACAGGCCGATGCGATCCTTGATCGAGCCGGTGGGGTTCTGGTTCTCGAGCTTGGCAAACAGCCGGCAGCAGCCGGTGTCGAGGTTCTTCAGTTCGACCAGCGGCGTATTGCCGATCGTCTGCAGGATCGCTCCTTCGTGGGCCATGGCCGTCTCCTCGGCGTCATGCACGATCGCTTCACGATAACATCGCGTTCCTCACCGCGAATGAAAGAAAACCCCGTGACGGAGCAAAACCCGCAGAACCTGATCTGGATCGATCTGGAGATGACCGGTCTGATTCCCGAGCAGCATCGCATCATCGAGATCGCGACGGTCGTCACCGACCCGCACCTCAATGTTCTGGCCGAAGGGCCGGTGCTGGCCGTGCGTCGCACGCAGGACGAGCTGGCGCTCATGGATGACTGGAACGTCAATCAGCACGGCCGCTCGGGCCTGACGCAACGTGTACGCGACAGCGACGTCGACGACACGGACGCCGAACGTCGCACGCTCGCGTTTCTCGAAAAGTGGGTGCCGGCCGGCAAATCGCCGATGTGCGGCAATTCGATCTGCCAGGACCGCCGCTTTCTGGCCCGCTGGATGCCGGCACTGGAACGCCATTTCCATTACCGGCACATCGATGTCAGCACGCTCAAGGAGCTGTGCACGCGCTGGGCACCGGAAATCGCGCGCGGCTACAACAAGCAGTCCCGCCATCTGGCGCTCGACGACATCAAGGAATCGATCGAAGAGCTGCGCTACTACCGCAATCACTTCCTGCGTTTTCCGGCAGTCTGAGAGAAGCGGCTGAATTGGCGCCGCACTGCAGTTCGAGCGTCGCCACGGAAATCGAGCGGCGCCTTCAGCGTGTCGGCATGATCACGCCGACACGGGCGCCGCCGAGCGGCGAGCGCGCCAGTTCCAGCCGGCCACCATAGGCCTGCACGATCTCGTTGACAGCGGCCAGCCCGATGCCCTGGCCGGGCTTTCTGGTGTCGGCCCTGGCGCCGCGCTCGAGCAGCTTTTCCGGCTCGTCAGGGAAGCCCGGACCATCGTCGTCGACATCGATGTGCAGCAGATTCTTCTCGGTGTGCGCCGAGATGCGGATGTGTTCGTCGCCGTACTTGGCAGCATTGTCGAGCAGATTGCCGAACAGTTCGTAGAGATCACCTTGATCGGCGCGCAGTCGCAATTCCGGGTCGAGGCGGTTGTAGAAGCCGACGCCGCGGCTCGCATAGACCTTGGTCAGCGCCGACGTCAGCTTGTCGATCAGCGGCTTGAGCAGGATCGGCTCGGTGAGCGTGCGGCTGCCGGCAGCCGCGGCACGGCGCAGCTGGTGATCGACGATGTGTTGCATGCGACTGACCTGCTCGTCGAGCTGGCTCTGCTGCGCTGCCGGAATCTGCGGTTCGCTGCTGATGCCACGCAGTACCGCGAGCGGTGTTTTCAGCGAATGCGCCAGATCGCCGAGCGCATTGCGGTAGCGTGTCTGGTGGCTGTGCTCGCTGACGATCATCGCGTTGAGATCGCGGGTCAGGGGCTTGAGCTCGTCCGGATAGGAACCTTCGATTTCCAGCTGCAGCCCGGATTCGACGCGATGCAGCTCGCGCCCCAGACGCTTCAACGGCGCCAGGCTCCAGCGCAGGATCAGCAGCAGGATCGCGACCAGGGCGATCACGGTACCGCCCAGCCAGATCCACAAGGTACGCCGGAAAATCACCAGCTGGCGATCGAAGGAACGGGTGTCGTCGATCACGCTCACGGTGTACAGGCGCGGCTGGTTGCGTTCGGAATCGATCCAGCGCAGACCGAAGCTGAGACGGAATGCGTTCGGACTGGCGAGCCGCTGGAAACTCCATTGACCGACGTTGATCGACGGCGGCGGCGGCATGTCCAGGGACTGCGACGAACTCCAGACCATGATGCCGAGCTCGTTGAACAGCGCCGCCTGCAGGCCGGACATCGGTTCGCGCAGACGGCGATCCGGGATTGCGTCGAGCGCGATCGTCAGATCGCCGTCCGGCGTGGTCGACGCCGCACCGAGCAGCGCGTAGATCAGGCCTTCGAGCTTGTCTTGCTGTGCCTGCAGCAGCGAACGCTCGAAGGCCTTCTCCAGCGCCAGGCCACCGAGTCCGACAAAGGCCAGCAGCACGACCGCGGTCGAAATCAGCAGACGGGCGCGAAGGGACGTGAGGCGCGGGCGGCGCGCTGCAGTCGCCTTCAGGCGCGCGGCAGGTCCCACCGGTAGCCTGAACCGCGCAAGGTGGTGATCGGGTTGTACTGGCTGTCCGAATCGAGTTTGGAACGCAGACGGCGGATGAAGACTTCGATGACGTTGCTGTCGCGTTCCTCGTCTTCGGTGTACAGGTGTTCGGTCAGCTCGCTCTTGGAGATGACCTTGCCGGCATGCGTGAGCAGGTATTCGAGCACGCGGAATTCATAGCTGGTCAGATCGACCGGCTTGCCGTCGACCATCACCGACTTGGCGCTGGTGTCGACAATGTACGGCCCGGAGTTCAGCGTTGCCTGCGTCCAGCCGCCGACGCGGCGCACCAGAGCCCGCACGCGGGCGATCAGCTCCTCGCGATGGAAGGGCTTCACCAGATAATCGTCGGCGCCGGCTTCCAGGCCCTCGACCTTGGTCTGCCAGCCGTCGCGAGCGGTCAGGATCAGGATCGGATACTTGCGTCCCGATTTGCGGACCTGGCGGATGATGTCGATGCCGGGCATGCCGGGCAGGCCGAGATCGATGATGGCGATGTCGGCCGGATATTCCTCGGCCATGTAGGCGCCGTTGTCGCCATCGGCGGCAACGTCGACGGCAAAGCCGTCGTCGCTGAGAAACTTGGCGACCTGCTCGCGCAGGTCCGGATCGTCTTCAATGACTAGGGCACGCATCCTGCTTTCTCCCTGTTAAAACGGAGCGGACCGGCAGGTCCGCTATGGATCGACTTGATAGATTCGGACTTCGCCGTCCTTGAGCATCTTGACGCGATATCCGGCGCCGTCCGGCTGCACGGCCAGCACCCGGCCACCGTGCATGCGCTGGATCTCGCGCGCTGCCGAGTCGGGCGTGAAGGTCGTTGCGCGCAGATCCTGCGCCGGCGCCGGCGCCGGCGGCGGTTGTACCGGGGCCCGCAGGACGGTGCCGCGATCGCCATCGTGCTTGGCCGGGCGGGCCAGCGCCGCGCTCGCCGGCTGCAGCAGGACGACGCCGGCCAAGCCAACGACGATGAAAAAAGAGATACGCATCGCAGGCAATTTAGTCGGCGCGCGCCCGTACGTCCACGTCGAGGCACGGAGCGACGCCACGCCCGCCCGGGCGCTTCGCATCAAGCACCGGGTCGGCGGCAGTCGACAGCAGGATCATGGCGCGTCTCCGAGGCTTGCGGCGAGAAGAACCGAGAAGTTTGCAGACTAGCCCTGCTAACTGAATTCGTCCTTAATTTTTTCTGGAATTTCAGCGACTAAGCTGTCAGTCACGACAGTTTCCGGTGAGGATTCAATTGGGTCCGCTGGTTGCGAAGCGTTTCAGCGCCTGCGGCGTGAAGTACGAGGGCTTGGCGTTCCAGTCGTATTCGATCAGGTTCCGCTCCTCGTTGGTCATGTTGATGATCACGTAGCGTCGCGACTGCAGGTCGTAGTGAACCTGCACGCCGTTGACGACAACGGGCTCGTTCGGAAACGTGATCGAATGCGACTCGGCGGTCCGCCAGAACTGATCGCGCTCGTCGTAGATGTCTTCGGCGTGGACGATCCACGAGTCCTCGTCGACATAGAACACGCGCTTCTTGTAACGATGGGCGTAGCCCTGCCGCACGTTCGCCTCGATCACCCAGACGCGGTGCAGCTCGTAGCGGGCGAGATCCTGATTGATGTGGCCCTTGGTGACGATGTCCTTGTACTTGAGTTTCGGGTCGTAGAGCTTGTAGCTGTTGTACGGGATCAGCATTTCCTTCTTGCCGAGCAGCTTGATCGTGTAGCGGTCGAGCGGCCCGTTGAACATGTCGATCTGGTCGTGCGTCATCAGGCCGTCGTACAGCGGATTGTCGTAGCCGACCTCGCCGATGCGCCGCGGCCGGCCGACCGTGTTGTTGTAGACCCAGACGCCGGTCTGGTTGGCGATGCGATCGATCGGCACGTGCAGCAGATGCGCCTCGCCGGCGAGGTTCGGCGGCGCGACGGTCTTCTGGAATGCGTACAGGTTCATGCCGTCCAGCGATTTCACGGTCGCGTCCGGATTGTTGTACATGAAGGCGAGTTCGACGTAGTCGCGCTGCACGACGAAGCTGCCGTCCGCGGCGGTCGCTGCCGAGTCGACGAAGCCGCGAAAGCCGCGCGTGTTGTAGCGCATGATGTGGTTCCACATCACTTCCGTGCCGTTCTTCGGGATCGGAAACGGATCGCCCTGTGCGGCGCAGCAGAAGCCGTAGCCGTCGTCAGTCAGCGAGACTTCGGTCGCGTTCTTCTCGGTCGCGTCGTAATACCACTGCGGGTACGAAGCGCTGCGCCGCGTCGGGTAGACGATCATCTTGTAATCGGGAAAGGTCTTGAACAGCGCCTTGTAACCCTCGGTCAGCACATCGGCGTGCTGCGACATGTTCTGCGCCGTGATCGTGTACAGCGGCTTGTCGGCGGCAAACGGATTGGCGCCGCGCGGCAGATCCTGTTTCGGCAGGCCGCCGGTCCACGCCGGGATCGTGCCCGCGGCATTGCCGGCGCGTTCGGCGCCCATCGGCGTGAGATCCTTGCCGAGTCTGGCGGCTTCGTCGGCCGTGACCTTGGCGAACGCGCAGCCCATCAGCGGCAGCAGCAGCAGGGCGAGACAGCGTGCGATACGAGGCATCATGACGGTTTTCGGTCGCAGCGCGACCGCCTCCTTCAGGTTTCGACTGCACGAACCGGCGTCGGGTTCGTGTCACGTCGACGCAAAGCCAGCCAGGCGAGGGCCGGCAACAGGAAAATCGCACCGAACAGATTGGTGCTGAACATGAACAGCAGCAGCAGGCCCATGTCGGCCTGGAATTGCAGGCCCGAGAACAGCCAGGTGAAGACACTCAGCACCAGTGAGGCCGACGTGAAGATCACGGCCTTGCCGGTGTGACGCAGTGCTTCGTAGTAGGCCTTGCGCAGAGGCGTCGCGCGATCCAGATGGCGCGAGAACACGCTCCACAGGTAAATGCTGTAGTCGACGCCGATGCCGACGCCGAAGGCGGCAACCGGCAGGGTCGCCGGTTTCATGCCGATGCCGAGTGTCGCCATCAGGCCGTAGGTCAGCAGTGAGCACAGCACCAGCGGCGTGAGAATGCAGAACACCGCGACGCCGCTGCGAAAACTCAGCCATGCAAACAGTGCCAGCGTCGCATGTACCCAGATGATCACCAGCAGTTCGCGCGCGCGGATTTCTTCGTTGGTCGCCGCCCAGACGCCGACGTTGCCGGACGCCAGCTGGAAATCGACGCCGTGGCCGGCGTTGTCGCGCGCAAAGGTTTTCACTGCATTGACCACGCGATCGATCGTGCTGGCGCGGTGATCGCGCGTGAAGATCAGTACCGGCATCACACTGCAGTCCGGATTCTGCAGGCCGAGCTGGCTCGGTACCGGCGCCACCAGCTGCGAGAGGTTCTGGTTGCGCGGCAGCACTCGCCATTTCGGCGAGCCTTCGAACCAGCCGGCGCGCACCTGTTTGGCAATCTGCGGCAGCGACAGCACCGACCGCACGCCGTCGGTGTTCTGCATGTGCCAGGCAAAGCGATCGATTTCCTCCATCTTCTGCGGATCGACGCAGCTGTATGGCGCACCGACCGCAAACACCTTGAGTACGTCGACACCGATCGCGAAGCTGCCGCCGATCGCGCGCGAGTCGACGTTGTAGCGGCTGTCCGGTCGCAACTCCGGCACGCCGGCCTGTTGATCGCCGACGGTCAGTTTCGGATACATCACCAGCGCCCACACCAGCGCGACGGCGGCGACGATCAGCGTCGGGATGGCCGCTTGCGCGGTCGCGAACGCGGCAACGCGCTGCCAGACGCGATCGGACAGGGCGACGCGCTGGCGCTGACGTGCTCGGAACGCCTCGACGTCGTGCACGCGCACCCACGACAGCACGATCGGCAGCATCAGCTTGTTGCTGATGATCACCGCCGCCATGCCCATCGCCGCGTTGATCGCCATCTCGCGAACGATGTCGATCTTGATGAACGCCAGCGTCGCGAAGCCGATCACGTCGGTCAGGATCGCGACCGTGCCGGGAATGAACAGCTGGCGGAACGTGGCGATCGAGGCCTCGCGTGAATCAAGGCCGTTGACTGCCACCTCGTAACGCCAGGCGTTGACGTACTGCACGCCGTGCGAAACGCCGATCGACAGGATCAGGAACGGCACCAGGATCGCGAACGGATCGAGGCCGAAACCGGCGAGTCGCAGCAGGCCGAGTTCCCAGACCACCGCCGCGAGCGCGGCGAACAGCGGCAGCAGCGCCAGTCGCCAGGAACCGCAGAACATCCACAGCAGCAGCAGCGTCGACAGCAGCGCGATGGCGAAGAACATCAGCACTTCGCTGCTGGCGTCGCTGACATCGCCGACCACCTTGGCGAAGCCGATGATGCGGATGTCGATCTGATCGTTTTCGTAGCGCTGGCGTATCGCTTCGAGTCTGGCCGCGACCGCGCGATAGTCGAGGCGGGCACCGGTCGACGGATCGCGTTCCAGCAGTTCGGCGACCACCATCGCACCGCGTTGATCGAGCGACACGAGGCGGCCGATCACGTTGGCCTTGCCGACGTTCGAGCGGATGCGTGCGAGCATTTCCGGCGTCGGGCGATAGTCGCGCGGGATGACGTCGCCGGTGCTGAAGCCGTCCTCGACGACTTCCATGTAGCGCACGCCGGGCGTGAACAGCGACGTCACGCGCGAGCGATCGACACCCGGCAGGAAAAAGACGTCGTCCGTGACCTTGTGCAGCGTATCGAGAAAACCGGCGTCGTAGATGTCGCCCGGCGTGCCGGGTTTGCGCATGACCGCAATCGAGATCAGGTTGGCGCCGCCGAACGCCTGCTCGTAGCGCTTGAACACCTTCATGTACGGATGATCGAGCGGTATCTGCTTCTCGAAGCCGGCGTCGGGCTGCAGGCGCAAGGCCAGCACCAGCATGCCGGCCGTGAACGCGAGCAGGACGCCGAAGGTCAGCCAGCGTCGCGCGTACACGATCGGTTCGACGATGCGCAGAATGCGTTCGGCGTTGCGGCCCACCTCGTCCTCCGTTTCTTGTTGTGGTCGACGCCAGCCGTGTCGACCTGCGCTGCGCGTCAGATCGTCAACGCGAGCTTCAGCAGCTCGTCCGATTTTGCATACGCACGGAACAGCGTGCGCGCGAGCACGGCAAGAATGCCATGCATTTCGTCGACGCTGTATTGGCGCAGCGGCACGACGCAGGCCTCGATCAGCGCGATCACCGCACGCGCCATCTCGTCCGCCTCGCCGCCCAGTTCGAGCTGACCGTGCTCGCTGGCGAGCTGGAGGTTGCGGCGCAGGGTTTCGATCGAGGCGGCCTCAAAGGCCCGCTGTGCGGCGGTCAGTGCCGCCGTTTCGGGGCGCGAGGGGATCAGCCAGTAGCCTGCCACGCCTTTCTCGACGCGCGAGTCCTGCAGCAACTTCTGCAGGCCGGTGAACACGTGCAGGATGGCCCGCACCGGATCGCTCTCGGCGCGCATCGGTTCGAACACGTATTGATCGAAGATCGCGTGCAGGCACCGCAGGCACTGGAGATACAGCGCTTCCTTGCCGTCGAAATGCCAGTAGAGAGCGCCCTTGGAAAGCTTTGCGGCCTTGGCGATGTCGCCGATCGAAACGCCTTCGTAGCCGTAGCGACCGAACAGTTCGAAAGCCTGATCGGCGATTGCCTTGATCGTGTCGAATTGTTCGTGAGCGGGCTTGCGCGGCATGGCGGTCTTTCGGCGATGAGCGCGAATTCTCGACGATGTCGCCGCCGCTTGCCAGCAACGACATCGTCACGCACTCATGCAGAAGCCGCAGCCGCGCCCGCGTTCAATGCGCGCCGCGATATCCGAGCAGGCGTGCCGGCAGCATGAACAGCGCCGCGACCAGCGCGAACATGCCGTCGATCGCGATGCCGAGCAGGCGCAGCGGCAGGCAGATCAGCCAGACCAGTGGTGCCAGCAACAGGGCCATCAGGGCGAGCGGCCAGCACAGCACCAGCAGCAACAGCCAGGCGGTCAGGAAGGTCAGCGTTTTCACGGTGAAGAGACTCCGGTCCTCAGGCTTCGAGGTTCTTGAACTCGCGGCGCAGTTCCAGTTCTTCCTGCGTGACGCAGGCTTCGATCTGGCGCAGGCGGCGCTCCAGGCGATCAAAGCGCGCCCTGGCAGCATCGGGGGTGACGCCGGGCTCCATGCGGCTGTGACCCGGGCTGCTGCCGGCGCGCCGCGTCGGCGTGGCCGACATCGTCATGCCGGCGTCGGCCGGATCCATCAGGTACCAGAGTGCGATGTAGACGACGCCGAGCGGGAAGAAGCCGCTGAACACGAATGCGATGATCACCAGCACGCGGATCAGCTTGACGCTCCAGCCGAAGTAGTCGGCGATGCCGGCACAGACGCCGGCGATCCAGCCGTCTTCCGGGTAGCGGCGCATCGAAGACAGGCTGCCGCTGTCGTCGCGTGGGGCTTTAGTGTTGCTCATGATGCCGTTCTCTCCAGCCGGGGGCTTCCACGTCGAGCAGACGCTCGAGCGTATCGATGCGTTTTTCCATGCGGTCCGCCAGGTCGATCAGATCCTTGCCGACCGCGTCGCCGTTCGATGTCTGCGATTTGCCGGCGTTGCGCTGTGCAAAGTGGCGGAACAGCAGCACCGGGAACACGACGAAAATTCCCGTGACGACGACCAGCGGAATCAGATTGTCGAAAAAATTTTCCACCCGTTACTCCTGCGCTTTGTCTTTGTCGGCGGCCGCTGCCGGCTTGCCTGCCTTGGCGCGCAATCTTGCCAGTTCGGCTTCGACCTTGTCGTCGGCCAGACGGGCGAATTCATCACGCAAACGGTCGGCGCCGAGGTCGAAGGCATCGACCCGCGATTCGAGTTCGTCGGCCGCGCGTTCGGCATGATCCAGCGCGGCCTGCGTTGCCGCCGAGCGTTTGTCATCCATCTGTTCGCGCAGCTTGATGCGCGAGCCCGCCGACTGGCTGCGCAGGTTGATCGTTTTCTGGCGCTGACGGGCTTCCGACAGCTTCGCGCGCAGCTTGGCGATGTCCTCGTCGAGCTTGCCGACTTCCGTATCGACCTGCCTGAGCTCGCGCCGGGCGTCGTCGATGCGGTCGCCGGCACGCCGCTTGGCGGCCAGGGCGCCCCGCGCCAGATCGTCACGATCCTTGCTGACGGCCAGCTCGGCCTTGGCTTCCCAGTCCGCAGCTTCGACGCCGAGCGTGTCGATCGCGCGCTGCAGTTCTTTCTTGCGGGCGAGAAAGCGGACCGCCATCGAGCGTACTTCCACGAGCGTGTCCTCCATCTCCTGGATGATCAGGCGAGCCATCTTTTCCGGATCCTCGGCCTTGTTGAGCAAGGCGCCCAGATTCGAATCGATGACATCGCGCGTTCTGGAAAAAATTCCCATCAATCGTTCCTCGAAAACTGCAGTCCGGCCTTTGCTGCTAGCGCTGCGCGACCATCGTCGTCGGCGCATCGACGTTCATGGCCGGCATCATCGCCAGCACCGTGCCGGCAACATTGTCCTGCAGTTCGCGTTGCGACTGCTGCAACGCGACCTGCAGCTGGGTGTCGATCTGTGCCGTCGCGGCGGTCTGCAGCGCGACGACATTCTGGTTGTCCTGCACGAGCGTGCCGGCGTAGCCATTGAGGCCACCGACGGTGGCGGCGGTCATGGCGATGGCGACAGTGGCGCTGGCGAGATGCTGGTAGAACATGGCGGTTTCCCCGTTGTTGCTGGTGTGTGGGTCTGTTATTGCCAGCTCCGTGCCAAGCCGGCCATGCCATGTAACTTATTGAAAGTATTTAATTTAAATCCTGACGATGTGACTCCGGTCAAAAGTGCGATGAGGCAATGCGCCGACATATGGTGATATTTACCAAGTTCTAGCACAATGCCGCAATGGAACTGCGCGACAGCCCCGATCCCATACTCGGCCAGGCCGATAATTTCCTTGCTGTCCTGGAACGGGTCTCGCGCGTCGCGCCGCTGTCCAAGCCCGTCCTCATTATCGGCGAGCGCGGCTCCGGCAAGGAATTGATCGCGGCGCGGGTGCACTATCTGTCCGAACGCTGGGCGCGGCCCTACGTGAAATTCAACTGTGCGGCGCTCAACGAGGAGCTGCTGGAATCCGAACTGTTCGGTCACGTCGCCGGCGCCTACACCGGCGCCGCCAAGGCGCGCATCGGACGCTTCGAACTCGCCAACAACGGCTCGATCTTTCTCGACGAGCTGGCATCGATGTCGCTGCGCCTGCAGGAAAAGCTGCTGCGCGTCGTCGAGTACGGCGAGTTCGAGCGGGTCGGCTCCAGCGAGACGATCAAGGTCAACATCCGCCTGATCGGCGCCGCCAACGTCGATCTGCCGGCGATGGCGCGCGCCGGCAAGTTCCGGGAAGACCTGCTCGATCGTCTGTCGTTCGATGTCATCACGGTGCCGCCGCTGCGCGAGCGGCGCGACGACATCCTGCTGCTCGCGCAGAAATTTGCCGAAGGCATGGCGCAGGAACTCGGGCGCGAGTACTTCGCCGGGTTTTCGCCGTCAGCCGAGCGTGCGCTGCTGGCGCATGACTGGCCCGGCAACATCCGCGAGCTGCGCAATGTCGTCGAGCGCGCGGTCTATCGCATCGAACACGAGCGCAGCACGGTCGAGTCGCTCGAACTCGATCCGTTCGCGTCCCCGTATCGTCCGAAGGCGATGGCGTCGCAGCTGATGCCGGCGGCGGGCGCGAGCGTGGCGGCACCGATGCCGGAACCGACGCCATCGGTTGTTGATGCGGCGCCGGCCCTGCCCCTGGTGTTCGAGGAGGCGGTAGCGGCATTCGAGACGCGGCTGGTGCGGCAGGCGCTGGAAGACGGCCGCTACAATCAGCGCAAGGCGGCCGAACTGCTGCATCTGACCTACCACCAGTTCCGCGGTCTGCTGCGCAAGTACAAGCTGCTCGATCAGGAGTAGTGCCCTAGGCCGAATCGACATTCAGCTTTTAATCTTGCTGGATGTCGAACGAAAAGAAGTGTTCACTGCGGCCAAGCCGCTACGAGCTGAGCCATACGCAATGGGCGCGGATCGAGGACTTGCTTCCAGGCAAGGCCAGTGATCCGGGGCGCACGGCGGCGGATAACCGGACCTTCGTCAATGCGGTGCTCTGGGTGTTGCGCTCTGGTGCACGCTGGAGTGATTTGCCGCCGCGTTACGGTGCCTACAAAAGCGTGCACAAGCGCTTTACCCGCTGGGCCGCCAACGGCGTCTGGGAGCGCGTCTTTCAGACCTTGATCCGGGACCGGGACAATGAGTACCTGATGATCGACAGCAGCATCGTCCGGGCGCACGCACAGGCGGCGACCGGAAAAGGGGGGCGCCGGACGCGGCTTTGGGGCGATCCCGAGGCGGTCTGAGCACCAAGATTCATCTGGCGGTCGATGGTCACGGTCGTCCGATTCGCTTTCTGCTGACCGGCGGGCATCGCAACGACATCACGCAAGCGCCGGCGCTGCTGGCGAACCTGAAGGCCAAGTACGTGCTGGCCGACAAGGGCTACGACAGCCGGGAACTGGTCGATCTGATTCAGCGTCAGGGCTGCAAAGCGGTGATCCCGCCGCGCAGCTGCCAGCAGCCGCGAACCTACGACAAGGTGCGCTATCGGCTCCGTAATCGGATCGAACGATGCTTTGCCAGACTCAAACAGTTCCGCCGCATCGCCACGCGTTTCGATCGCAAACCCCAACACTTCCTTGCCTTCCTTTACCTCGCCGCCATTCCTCTCTGGATCAATTGAATGTCGATTCGGCCTAGGTGTTGAGGTTCGATACGTTATTCAGCGGGATGCGGCTGATGGGCGGTTGATAGCCGAGCGCTGAGTGTCGTCGGTGGTGATTGTAGTGGTGCTGCCAGCGTGCGAGATGCTCGGTTCGCTCGCTGGAGTGGCGGTAGGCGTAGGCGTAAGCCCATTCGCGTAGCGCAGTCTGCACAAAGCGCTCGGCCTTGCCGTTGGTTCTCGGGGTGTAGGGCTTGGTGAAGATGTGGCGGATGCCTTGCTGCCGCAGGGCGTCCGCGAAGGGTTGGGAGCGATAGGCCATGCCGTTGTCGGTCATGATGCGGCGCGTCGTGACGCTGTGCTCGGCGAACCAGGCCAGGGCACGCTTCAGAAAGCCCGTCGTGGTGTCTTTGCGCTCGTCGGCGAGGACTTCGGTATAGGCCAGACGGCTGTGATCGTCTACGGCCAGATGCAGGACTTCCCAGCCGGCGCCACGCGTGTGGTCCCGCGGATTGCCGGTGACACGGTGTCCGAGCTTCTCGATCCGGCCGAGCTTCTTGGTGTCCAGGTGCAGCATCTCCCCGGGCCGCTCATGCTCGTAGCGCACTACCGGTGGCCGGACCTCGACGGACGGCAAGCGGCTCAAGCCGTGCCGGACGATGCACCGACGCACCGTCGCGTAGGGACACCCCAGTGCTTCGGCAATCTCGCGGATCGGCCGGCGATCCTGGCGTAGCGCCAGGACCCGATCCTGCTGCGCCGCCGACAGGGCACTGCGGACCCGATGCGGCCGGCTGGAGCGATCGCCCAGCCCGGCGTCACCTTCCTGCTCGAATCGGGCACGCCACTTGTACGCCGTGCGCACCGACACTCCGCTCTCCGCGGCCGCCGCATTCACGCCGATCTCACCCATGCGAGCGACCAGCCGCGCTCGTCCTCTGGCCGTCAGTCGGGCATTCTCATGACTGTTCATCCGGCTCCCTGCCGATGATCTGAAGTCTCGACAACCTCAGATTCCCATCTCCACAGCCGGATGAACAACCTATCGAACCTTTACACCTAGGGCCTGTTGACGCTATGGCAATCGCTGCGGCGGAGGTCGTTTTGGCGCAGGGCAAGGCGCCAGCCGCGCCGCCTGGTGGCGCCAGGCAAGCGGCTGGCAACGCCGCCCTGCGCCAAAACGGCCCCGCCCCATTCGGGTTGCGCCAGCAATCGCGCCATGCGGCGTTACGAGCCTTGCGCTTGGCGCCACCAAGCCCTGCGGCTCCTGCCTTGCCTGGCGTGATTGCTGGCAGCAACGCAGCGATCGTCCATAGCGTTAACAGGCCCTAGCTGCCGGGTGCCCGCCCGAAGTGGCACGAAACTGGCTGTGCATATCCAGCGGGATTGCGGCAGTGCTGCCGCGCCGGTTGGCCGGCCCAGATCCCGCGGACTCATCGGCATGATCGCAGGGCAACGACGTCCGCTGCGCAGGCAGTCGGCGTCTCCGGTTTGGACGCTGACCGTACTCGGAACATCGACACGACCAGCGGGGAATGGCGGATGCGGACCTTGGACGAAGTGGAATACTCAAGCAGCAGACGCGATGCGGCTGCCGAACGTCCCGCAGCCAGTCTGCGCATGGTGCTGGTGGACGACGACGCCGATCGCGCCGCGTTCGTGACCCAGGCATTGCGCGTCGCCGGTCACGATGTCGTCGCCCGCCTGTCGGCGAACGAGGACCTGCTCTCGGCGGTACGCCGCCTGCGGCCCGACGTGATCCTCGTCGACATGGACAATCCGGCGCGCGACGTGCTCGATAACTGTGCGGCCGTGACCCAACAAGTACCGCGGCCGATCATTTTCTTTGCACGCGACTCCGATCCGGACACGATCTCGCGTGCCGTGCGCGCCGGCGTCTCCGCGTACATCGTCGACGGCCTGGCGGCGCATCGCATCAAGCCGATCCTCGATGTCGCGATCGCGCGCTTCCGCGAGCACCAGAAACTGCGCAATGAACTGGACGACATGCGCACCCGGCTCGCCGATCGCCGCGATGTCGAACGCGCCAAGTCGATGCTTGCCCGCGTGCGTCGGCTCGACGAAGCCCAGGCCTACGCCTTGCTCCGCCGCAGTGCGATGGCGCGCCGGATCACGATCGGCGAGGCCGCGCGCACGGTGCTGGCCGCCGCCGAGCTGTTCGACCCCGGCGCTGCCGATGTTGGTGGAGAAAGCTCATGAATCTGGTACTGCCGTTTCGCCCGGAGATCGCCCATCTCACCGTCGGTTACATGCCGCTGCTCGATTCGGCGCCGCTGTTGTGGGCAGCACATCGCGGCTACTTCCGTGCGGCCGGACTCGATGTCGAACTGGTCGGCGAAGTGTCGTGGGCGAGCCTGCGCGACCGGCTCGCCTATGGCGCGCTCGATGCCGCCCAGTGTCTGGCGCCGATGCCGGTGGCGGCGACACTCGGCGCCGATCATGTCGGCGTGCCGATGATGACCGGGCTGTGCCTGTCGCGCGGCGGTTCGGCGATCACCCTGTCGCGGACCATGGCCGACCGCCTCGGCATGACGAGCGGCATGACGGCGACCGAAAGCGCGACCGCCGTCGCCCAGTACGTTCGTGGCGGCGGTCGCCTGCGTCTTGCGCACGTGTTTCCGTTTTCCATGCATCACTACCTGCTGCGCGAGTGGCTGGAACGCGGCGGCCTCGATGTCATGGGCAGCGACAGCGGCAGCATCGAATTCCTGGTCGCGCCGCCGCCGCAGATGGTGCGCCTGCTCGAAACCGGTGCGGTCGACGGCTTCTGCGTCGGCGAGCCCTGGAATACGGCCGCCGTGAAGGGAGGGCTTGGCTTTGTCGTGACGCCGACCAGCGCGATCTGGGACGGCGGTGCCGACAAGGTGCTCGGCGTCACGCGCGAATGGGCCCAGCAGTTTCCGAACACGCATCGCGCCCTGCTGTCGGCGGTCATGGCCGCGCTCGACGAACTCGACAGTCGCGACGTGACGGCCGAGCTGACGATGCTGCTGCACCGCGCGAAGGTGCTGGCGGTGCCCGAGTCCTGGATCGAGGCGGTGCTGCGCGGGCAGGGCAGCGGCATCCCGCCGCGCTTCGCCAGCGGCCTGCACGCGTTCCCGCGTCGCTCGCAACTGATGTGGTGCGCCTTGCAGATGCTGCGTTGTCGGCAGTGGAACGGTCCGATCAGTCTGTCGTCGCTGACCGCCTCGGTCTGCGATGTCTCGGCCTATTGCGACGCAGCGGCCGCGCTCGGCTTTCCGCGGCCGGCGGTCGATTCGGTGCGCGAAGGGGCGGGCGTCGTGGCACTGGGGGCCGACGGCGCCGCGATCGAATCGCGCTTCATCGATGGCTCCGAACTCGACCCTGCCAATCCGGCGGCGTATCTGGCCGCACGCGGCTGGAATCCCGAGGCCGCGCGCAGCGCCGTCACCGGATAATCTGGCACGGCGCTTGCGAAATTTTCATCGTCGTTCGTGATGAAGCGCGAACGGCCGGATCGCTGAAGATTCGGTTTGCAAAGCGGCCAATGACGTCCGCGACTGTCCCAGCCTAATTGCCAGGAGTCGTCGCCATGTCTGATCCCGTGCTTTTCGCCTTCGTCGATCCGGCCATGCAGATCATCGCGATCTGTGCCGCTGCATTCATCCTCCTTTTTTTTCTTTCTACGCTGAGCGACGCCGTGCGCGTTCGCACGCTTGCGCGTCGTACCGGGGACCATGAACGCATTGCCGTCAGCTCCAGCCCCTGAGCGGCAGCGCACGCCGGTTCGGAACGCCGCCACGCGCGTTCTGCTGCTGGCCGGATGTCTGCTGACGTCATCGGCATGGGCGCAAACCGCCTCGCTTGCCGAGTTGAGCGCTTCGGCACTGGACCTGTCGCTGCGGGTGCGGCAGGCCAACCCCGACCGCGGCACCACGCTCGTCCTGGGCTCGGCGCTGCATGACGCCGTGTTGCGCGACATCAGCGTGCAGATCGACGACGACGCGCCGATCACGTATCAATTCAGCGAAGACGAAGCGCACGCGCTCAATGGCGGCGGATTCAAGTATCTGAGCAGCTTGCCGCCCGAGGCTGCGGGCGCTCACCGCCTGCGCGCCGAGTTTCGCGCGCGCGCCGATACCGGCAAGCCGCACGCGACGCTGGTGACGGCACAGCTCGATCGGTCGTTCAACACTGCCGCCGCGACTGCCGTGCTGGTGCTCACCGCGCAGTCCGGCAGTCTCGTCAGCAGCGCCTCCATGGACCTGCAGGCAGGCGGCAGTGATCCCTTGCCGAACGAAGCCGAGGTGCTGCTGGCCGGCGGCCGGCCGTTCGAAGCGCTGGTGCTGTTTTCGGCGTCGAATCGCAGCGATCCCGTGCGGGTGCAGGCCGCGCGCGCGGCCCTGGGTCTGGCGGAGAGCGGCGAGACAGCGCCGGTGCTGTCGCACTACAACGCCGCGGTTGCCAAGGTCGATGCAGCGCAGGACAGCGCCCTGCAGCAACTGGCCGACGCCAGCGCTGCGGATGCGCAAGGTCTGGCAGTGCGCGACCTGAGCAATCTGACGCTGGGCTATCGCGCCCTGCAGGACGGCCAGGTCGATCTCGCCGCCGACCGTTTCAGACAGGTGCGCAGCCCCGGCCCGTATTCGAGCGCGGCGATGCTCGGACTCGGCTGGTCCTGTCTCCTGCCGCAGGCCGACAAGGCTGCGCCGATCCCGGTCTCGCTGCGCCCGGCGTCGGCCGATGCAATGGCCGTCACGCGGCGGCAGACGCCGTTTCGTTATCTGCAGGCGGTCGTCGACGGCAAGCGCGCGGACGATCTGCGTCGCGCCCTGGTGCCGTGGTCGGAACTGATCGGCCGCGACCCGCTCGATCCGGCGGTCGAGGAGGGCATGCTGGTGATTCCGTATGCCCTCGATCATCTCGGTGCCCACGCGCAGGCGCAGGACTACTACCAGCGCGCGGTCGATCGCCTGCATGGCGCGCGTCAGACGCTGGCAGCCGCGCGCCAGGAAGTCGACGATGGACGCATGCTGGCCGAACTCGATGCCCGCGACGCCGATACCGGCAGCGGCTGGCCGCGCCTGCTGGTCGAGCGGCATGGCGACAGTGCGGCGGTGCCGCTGCGCGTGCTGATCGAAGATCCGCAGGTCGCGGCACCGCTGCACGACTACCGGCAACTGCAGGCAATCGATCGTGCGCTGGCCGCCGATCGCGCGCACCTGGCCGATCACGATGAGTCGCTGCTGACGGCGATCGATGCCCTGCGTGCGCGCATCGCGCTTGCGCGTGGCACCGTCGCCGCCGACGCGCGTCAGGCACTCGACGCCAGCCTGCAGGCGCGCGACCGCGACGCCAGCCGCTATCTGGCCGAAGCCGAATTTGCGCTGGCCCGGATCGACGACCGTGTGCCGCATGGAGTGTCCGCGCCATGAATCGCCGTTTTGCCGTCGCCTTGCTGCTCGCGTTGTCGATGGCGCTGCCGTTGGCGCATGCCGATGATGTGCCGACCGTTGGCTCGGTGACCCGCAACAACGGCATGCAGAAGAACGGCTATCTGATCGTCAAGACGCCGGACATCCTGCGCGTCGAAATATCGCCGCCGGTGACGCCGGATCTGCAGCGCGCGATCCGTCACTACGATCAGGTCATCGCGCTCGACGCCGCCGACCCGCAGATTCGCGCCGAAGCGATGCGTCGCGCCGCGTATCTGCGCATCAAGCTCGCCGATCGCGACGCCGATGCCGGTGGCCCCGATACCGCGGCGCTGCGCGAAGCCGTCGCGATCTATCAGCGCCTGCTGCGCGAGCAGGCGGATGATCCGGCCAACGATCTGGCGGTCTACCAGCTGGCGCGCGCCCAGCAGCTGCTCGGCGACAACGACGCCGCGATCGCCAGCCTGCGCGAACTCGGTCAGCGCTATCCGGATTCGACGCTGGTCGGCGACGCACGCTTCCGCGCCGCCGAGCTTCTGTATGCGCGCAGCCGCTACGCCGAGGCCGAGCCGCTGTACGAAGCAGTGCTTGCCCAGGGCAAGGACGGTCCGTACTTCGCGCCGGCGCAGTACAAGCTGGGCTGGACGCTGTACCTGCAGGCGCAATACGCGGATGCCGCCAAGGTGTTCATTGCCATTCTCGATGCCGATTTGCCGCCCGGCGCCACGGCCGACGATCCGCAACTGGCGCTGACGTCGGTCAATCGCCGTTCCGCGGAATTCGCGGGCGATGCGTTGCGCGTCACCGGGCTGTCGTTCGCCGAGCTCGGCGGCGGGCCGGCGATGAACCGCTATTTCGAAGCGCAGGGCGAGCCGCGCTTCTCGACGCTGCTGTACCGCGCGCTGGGCGAGGCGCTGCTGGAACAGCGTCGCTATACCGATTCGGCGCAGGTCTACGAATCCTTCATCGACCGTCATCCGCAGGACCCGCACGATCCGGATTTCCAGCAGGCGGCAATCGCCGCGCTCGATGCCGGCGGCTTCGACGAGCCGGCGATGGCGGCGACGCGGCGCTACGTGCAGCGCTACAGCCCCGGCACGCCGTACTGGGGCAGCGTCGCGCCGCCGGCGACGGTCGTTGCGCATCTGCGCGATCATCTCGATCTGCTCGGTCGCGTCGAGCAGTCGCGCGCGCAGCAGGCGGCGGTTGGCGATCCGGCGCGCACGGCCGGCTTCCTCGCCGCCGCCGACTGGTATCGGCAGCGGCTCGCGCTCGATCCCGCCGACGCGCCGTCGCCGGTCACTGCCATGCACTACGCCGATGCGCTGTACGACGGCGGACGGACCGCGGACGCGGCCGAGGCCTATCTGCACGTCGCTTATGACAGGCCGAGCCCGCAGGCAGCGGAAGCCGCCTACGCCGCCGTGCAGGCCTATCAGCGGCTTGCGCAGGAAGTCGCGGCCCCGGCGCGCCCGGCGGCGTTGCAGCAATCAGTGGCTGCCAGCCAGCGACTGGCCGCGCAGTTTCCGCATCACGCGCAGCGCACGGCGGTGCAGACGCGCGCCGCCGGCGATCTCTACGAACTGCATCAGGACGCGCAGGCGATGGCGCTGGCACAGGATGCGCTCGATCACGACAACGACATCACACCCGGTCAGCGCCTCGAATTGCTGACCGTGGTCGCCGACGCGCATTACGCGCAGGAGGACTACGCCGGTGCCGAGACGGCATACGTCGCCTTGCTGCGGCAATCACCGGAGCCGGCAGCGCGCACCCAGGCCAGCGAGCATCTCGCCGTGTCGATCTATCGTCAGGGCGAGAAGGCGCGTGATGCCGGCGATCTGCGCGGCGCGGCGCAGACCTTCCAGCGCGTCGGCGCGCTGGTTCCGGACGCGACGATTCGCAGCAAGGCCGACTACGACGCAACGGCCGCGCTGATGGCCCTGAAAGACTGGCCGGCGGCGGAACGTGCGCTCGAGGATTTCCGCTCGCGCCATCCGGCCGACGCGCTGGCCGGCGATGTCGACAAGAAGCTCGCCTATGCCTACGAACAGGACGGCAAGCCGGGCAACGCCGCCGATGTCTACGCACGCATCGCGCGGCGCGACGATCAGTCGCCGGACATTCGCCGCGACGCCGCCTGGCAGGCCGCACAGCTATACGATCGTGCGCAATTGGCCGCCGCCGCGGTACGCGCCTACGAATTCTGCCTCGACGATGCCGTCACGCAGCCGCTTGATCGCGGCATGCAGGCACGCCGTCGGCTAGCCGATCTGACGCGCGATACCCTGCACGATTCCGCCGCCTCGCGGCACTGGCTCGAAGCGATCGTGGCGGCCGATGCACAGGCCGGCAGTGCGCGATCGGCGCTGTCGCAGCAGATGGCGGCGCAGGCGAGCCTGGAGATCGGCCAGCAGGATGCCGAGGCGGCGCGACTGCTGGCGCTGTCGGCGCCGGTTGCGCACAGCCTGCCGAAGCGCAAGCAGGCGGTCGAATCGGCGCTCGACAGCCTGATGCGTGCCGCGCAGAGCAACGACGCCGAGATCACCACGGCCGCGACCTACGAAATCGGCAGCGTCTACCAGGATTTCGGGCGCGCGCTGCTGGATTCCGAGCGGCCCGGCAAGCTGCAGGGCGATGCGCTGGAGCAGTACCAGATCCTGCTCGAAGAACAGGCCGATCCCTTCGAGGAAAAGGCCATTGCGGCCTATGCGGTCAACCTGGCGCGCGTGCATCAGGGCATCTGGAACGACTGGACGCGACGCAGCGCCAATTCGCTGACCGAGCTCGCGCCGGCCCGTTACGGCAAGAACGAGATTCACGATGATCACTATGAATCGCTGCAATAGGCTCGCACTCCTGGTCGTGTACGCTGCGCTCGGCGCCTGCGCGAGCAATCCGCCGCCGCCGGCCCCGCAACGAATGGCAAGTCAGACGCCGGTGCACAAGGCCGTCGTCGATACCGGCAAGGGCGATCCGCAGGCGCGCTTCGCCGCGGCGCTGGCGCTGATGCACGACGGTCGCAATGACGAGGCGGAGATCGCCCTGCTCGTGCTCAGCCAGGATTTCCCGCAGTTCTCAGGCCCGTCCACCGACCTCGGCATCCTGTACGCGAAGGCGAAGAAGAACGCCGCCGCCGTGAGCGCGTTCAACGCCGCCATCAAGGCCAGGCCGGACAACGCCGTGGCACTGAATTGGCTCGGTCAGCTCAGTCGCGAGCGCGGCGACTATCCGCACGCCGAGCAGTTCTACCGGCGCGCGATCGCAGCGCAGGCGGGCTACGCGCCGGCCCACTTCAATCTCGCGATTCTCTACGATGCCGCCATGCATCGGCCCGATCTGGCACTCGTGCAGTACCAGGCCTACGAAAAGCTCGCCGGTGCCGACGCGCAGCCGATGGTCGCGGTCTGGATCCACGAACTGCAGGGACAGACCATCGCGGCCGGCGGGACACCGCCGGCGGGAGCGTCGCAATGAAAGCCGTGCACGCAGCGACGATGCTGATGCTGAGCTTCGGCTTCGTGCAAGCCGCCTTGGCCGACGGCAAGGCGCCGACGGCAGCGGCCGATGCCGGCACGACCCTGATCGGTCAGCGTGACGCGGCAGTGGGGCTGTATCTGCTGCCGTGGAAAGAAGAAGCCCCGAGCGACATCGATCTGCCGCCACGACAGTTCGATGTCGCCGATGCGCCCATCGACCCGGCGCGTTTTGCAGCGCGTGTCGCCGACGATGAAGCCAATGCCGCGTATCGTCGCGTGCGTCTGGAACCGAAGTAGGAATAAAGGGCAGGGTGAATCAGGCGACCGCGCGCAGGCGCGGCCCGTCTTCGCTGGCGCGCAGGCGTGCGGCCAGGGTTTCGGTCGCCACCAACTCGTCGCGATCGGTCAGCACCAGCACCTGATCGATCTTCATCTTCGCCGCCAGTGCACGCCAGCCGCTCGCACCGGCAACAAACAGGGCACCGCCCGCGGCGTCGGCGACACTGGCATTGCGATGCACGACGGTGAGGCTGCGCAGGCCCTGCGCCGGCCAGCCGCTGCGCGGGTCCAGCAGATGTGAATAGCGTTTGCTGCCGAATTCGAAATAGCGCTGGTCATCGCCGTGCGTGATGATCGCTTCGTCGGTGGCGTCCAGTGTAGCCAGCAGGCGCGGCGTGTGACTGCTGCGCGGATCGCGGATGCCGATCCGCCACGGGCGGTCGTTGCGCTGGCCGCGAACGGCGAGATTGCCGCCGGCGTCGAGGCTGACATTGCGATAGCCGCGTCGCCGCAGGCCGTCGAGCACGTGGTCGACGATATAGCCTTTGGCGATGCCGCCGAAATCCCAGCCGACATTGCGGGCCGGACCGTAGTGCGTGCCCCCGTCGAAATCGGCGGCGCTCTGCAGGGCTGCGAACAGGGTGTCGATCTCGATCGTGCTCGGCGGTTCCTTGCGCGTGCGGGCGACATCGTCAAAGCCCCAGAGTCGGACCAGCGAAGCGATACGCGGTTCGAACAGCCCCCCGCTGGCGCGATGAATGGCCCAGGCCTGTTCGAACAACGGCCGCAGCGAGGCCGGAATTTCGACGCGCATGCCGGCGGAGAGACGCCGGTTGAAGTCCGCGAGCAGGCCATTGCCCCAGGCCCAGGCGTCGCGACCGAACTCCAGCAGTTCGCTCTCGATCTCGCTCAGTACCTGATCGGCGGAAAAACGACCTCGCGGTTCGACGATCAGCGTCGCCGTGACGAAGGTTCCCATCGCCATGAAACGACGCTGCAGCGGTGTCGGTCTGCGTAACCAGCCCATGGGGTTCGGCTTTCCTGGCAATGGCGGCCGGCGCGGAGACGGGAGTGGCGTGGCCACTCCCGTTGCCGGCATTGCAGCCTCATTTCGGCAGGTAGTACTCGTCCGATGTCAGCTGGCCGTCATGATTGGCGTCGCGTGTATCGAAGCGCTTTGCCAGCTGCGATCCGGGGGTGACTTCATCGCGCTGGATGATGCCGTCGCCGTTCTTGTCGACCCACATCTGGTCGGCGGGCGCCGTTGCTTCGGGCGCACCGACGGTGCCCGATCCGGGCGCGTCCATCGAGTGACCCGGCAGCGGCGTCTGCGCAAAGGCGGCGCCACAGAAGGCGAGCGTGCATACCGCGAACAACCGTGACTTATCCATGTCCCATCTCCCATTTCCGTACTGCGTTGATGATGTCTACTGCAAAAAAAATCTCCGCTGTGTGACCGTCCGTGCTCAACGTGAGGTCATGCGCTTGCGGTTCTGGCGGATGCGCCACCACATCCAGATGCCGCTGATCGCGAGGACGATCGCGATGCCGCCGACGATGGTGATCGCCCAGGCTCCGACCGGTCCGAACAGGCGACCGCTGTGCAGATCGATCAGCACCTGCTCGACGATCACGCGCGGCTTCGAATACGGCATCGCCTTGTCGCTCTGTGCCGGCGGCAGGGCTTCGGGTCGCGACCATGCGACCTCGGTTGGTGACACCGGCGACCAGGTATTGCCCTCGTCATGGCTCTGGTAGGCATCGAGATCCTGAACGACAACCGTGTGCGGATCGGTCTTCAGCGTGCCGATGCGGCGCACGGTCGAGATCGGCAGGATCGGCGGCATCAGATTGTCGATGCGCTGTCCGTCCGGCGTGATCAGCACGACGCTGGACGGGCTGGCGATGTACAGCATCGGCATCTGCGGATTGTCGTC
This sequence comes from Solimonas terrae, assembly GCF_011067135.1. GTDB lineage: Bacteria > Pseudomonadota > Gammaproteobacteria > Nevskiales > Nevskiaceae > Solimonas > Solimonas terrae. The sequence continues at coordinate 329,432 of NZ_JAAMOW010000001.1, read as the reverse complement.
CGCGACCATGCCGAGCGGCGCGCTGATCTGCGTCGCCAGCGGCTTGCCGTCGACCAGCGTGTAGTCGTTGGTCGATGCCAGCCAGTGGCCGCCGGCGGCGAAGCCGGATTGTGGCGGCGCCGCATGCAGGCCATACAGGTCCATCAGCCACGGCCAGTCGACACGTGCGGTGTCCAGGCCCAGATCGTTGCTGCGCGTCAGCAGGATGCCGGTGCTGGCCAGCCAGATCAGGAAGGCGAATGCCACCAGGCCGGCGCGCGAGTGCCACTCGCGCAGCACCGCGATGATGTTGCGTTTCGGCTTCGGGGGCTTGGCCGTGGCGCCGCGCTGCAAGGGACGCAGTCGTGGCAGGAAGCGACGCCGGCTGCTCTGTTGCATCGTCACACTCTCGCGCAGGACGGCAGAAGAGGCGGGCGGCATGATGCTCACGCCGTCAGCGAATCGAAGACCAGCGCGGCACGCGCCATGCGCTGCATCATGTTGACCGACAGCGTCGCGCCGGAGATGTTGTCGACATGCTTGTCGAGCCCGCTGCCGGCGGCCCTGGCGCCGATCAGCTGGCGCAGGAACGACGGATCGCCGATCTGTTCGCCGCGCGACTCGCGATAGATCAGCACGCGGGCATGTTCGATCGATGCGTTGGACACGATGAATCCGCAAGTGGTCGGCACGTAGCCTTCCTTGCCGATGTCATCGAAGATCCATGCGCTGCGGCCGGCCGCTTTCCAGTAACGCAGGCGTGCCTGCGGGTACGGATGACCGAGTACGGCACTGATCTGCGACTGCTTGCCGGCATCGAGCATCAACATCGATGGCGGCGGTGCGGCAGCCGGTGCGAAGGCTTCGGTGATGAAGGCTTCGGGTGTCTGGAAGGTTTTCGACAGCTCGACGTCGTCCTGCGCATTGGCCTTGCGGGCCACGACCGCGATCAGTGGCAGTGCGAGCAGGCCACGCAGCAGGGAACGGCGTTCGGGGGAGCCGAGCGTATCGCCCGGGACAAGATGAATGCTGGAAGGAGAGACGCGATTGCTGCCTGCGTCGTTGCGGGAATCTGCTTTATTAATTGTCACGACGAATCCTGCAAGGAAATGGAACCGCTGCCGCACCGTTGTGCGCCTGTATCGATCGGCCAGCACCGATACAGGCGCACTCCGGAGGAAAGACAGCGTCTTACTTGGTGACGATCACGCGGGTGAACGGGGCGAGCGCAGCGATCAGATCATTGCAGGCGTAGTACTTGATCTCGTTGCGTTCGCAGGCGTTGTAGGCCGCTTCGACGACCGCGTTGAACTGCGTCATCGTGATCCCGAGGTCGGCATGCGCCGCGCTCATGCTCGCGCCCTGGTAGTTGTTGGGACCACCAAGGACCATCTGCTCCAGCTGCGTGTTGAGTGCGATCTGGCGATCGACGTTGCCGAACTCCTTGAAAATGTAGTTGATGCGGTTGTCGAGCATGATGTAGTAGAACAGCGACTCGACCCAGTTGTGGACACCGTAGGCGCCGCCGAAATCGGCGACGGCGCTGCTCGGAATGCCCATGATCGGCTTGGTCTTCGATTCGCCAGCGAACGCCGGTTGCGCGGCGGCGGCAACCAGCAGCGTGACGCCGGTGGCCAGAGCGAGAGAAATCTTGCTGCGTTTCATTGAAAGTCTCCTTGATCCTGTAGTGATGGATCAGAACGTCAGGTGCGTCGCGAAGTAGAAGCCGTTCTGGGCCGGGGCCACCGCGATGTTGCCGAACATCAGATAGGCCACGACGAACGAGATGTGCTTGTTCGGGGCGTAGGCCATGAACAGGTCGTACCAGTCGCCTTCCTTCTTCTGCGTCAGCGCGCCGGACAGACCGCCGAGCCCGGCGGAACCGAGCAGACCGGTCAGACCCGAGAGGTCGAGGCCCGCGACATTGACGCTGCGACCGTCAAGATTGCTGCCGTGCTGCTGCCACTCGCCGCCGATCGCCGTGTTCTTGGCCACCAGATGCGCGATCGACACTTCGGCGCGAACCTTGCGCTTGTTGTGGCAATCGGTCTGCGATCCGCCGTTGCAATAGCCGAAGCCGGTCAGGCCGTCTTCGTTGGCGCTCGTGTAACGAGCCGTGACGTTGACCAGGGTGCTGATCGGGAACAGGACCTTGGTCGCCGCCACGTAGATTTCATAGTCCTTGGTCTTGTCCGCACCCAGGGTATGAATCAGCGCGACATTGCGGTTGTCCTTGTAGAGGCCGCCGACTGCCACCTGCGGAATCCAGCTGTCGGACGTGTACACCGCATCGCCGAACAGACGGACCTTGACGCCGTAGGTCTGCATGCCGAGCGTGGAGTTCCACGCATCGGTACCGACATCGAGCCCGGCCGCATCGGCCACCAGCGCGACCGTCTGCAGGTTCGGCAGGTTCAGCGACAGGCGGCTGTCGACATAGGACAGCTCGACGCGATCGAACAGTCCGACGTTGACGCCGTAGAACGAGACCTGAAGGGCAGGAAGGTTGACATAGGTAAAGCCGGCGCTGCCGTTGATGCCGTCACGGGTTTCGTAGCCGCTGATGGTTGCCCACGGCACGGCGCCGCCGCCACCCGCACCGTCAACCGTGAACACACCGCCCGTCAGCAGAACCTTGCCGTCGTTGTAGATACCGGCCCAGGCGCTACTGCTCACCAGTCCGGCTGCGAGAATCGCCGCGCACTGCAGGGTACGCAAGCCGCTCTTATGTAACCGTTTCATCTGCCCCAACTCCTTTTGACCTGAATGGAATGCAACAAAACCCCGAAAGAGAAGTCCGCACCTCACGGTGCGTGTCCTGATGAGGCGCACCCCGGACATCGGCCCAAAAAAAACGTCCACGCGAATGGCTGAAATCAGCCAGCTGCGTGGACGTCGGTGTCCGTGGTTTTGGATTCGAGCGGCTTTGCCCGACTCCCTTGACGCGTCCGTGCACTAATCCTTGGTGCACGAAATTACTGGAGCAAAGCCTGTGCCAACTATGCGGCGTTGCAACAGGTGAAGCTCGAGTCGCGCTCGTCGATCACTTCGGCATCGCCACGCAAGATGCATGCGCATGCGCAGCCGGATCGCAGGTCCCACAAGGGTTTGCCGGGTATGCGCAGACGCACGACGCACGCGCGAAAAAGCCGGCGTGATGATGTGCGCGAGTGCGGCGTCGGAATCAGCCGATCGACAGGCCTGTCGATATCGCGAGGAGCGTGGCGGTGATCCATGTTGGCGCGCCAGCATGTTCCATTGCCGTGAACGGTGAGCGCAAAACGTGCACGCCCGGAGGCATGAACGACCTTGGCGGTGCAGCGCGACGAATCGGCGTCTCGCTTCAAGTACTCCTTATTAAGGCGTGAAATTGTTCGAGGACAGACACGGGCCTTCATCCTCGACATGACCTTGATCATGTCGATGGCACACGCCTTGCTCACCAACTCGTGGCAATATCGCGTTTGTCGGCACGATAGCCGGCAGGACAACGAAGTCCGCGCAACTCCGATGGGAGGGGCGTGGATTTTTTTTTGTGCGCAAGACAGGTCGCGCGCCGGGGCTGCCGGTGCCGGCTGATCGATGCGTGCTGATCTTGATCAAGGCAACAAGGGGATTTGCATGAAGAGTGCAGGAAGCGTTTTTCGTCTGGCGCTGATTCCGCTGGTGGCGGCCTCGGCATTCACCAGTCGCGTCGCCCACGCCGACAGCTGGCTAGACGATACCTACATCGCGCCGATGGCCTCGTATTCGCTCGCCGATGACGACCGTCACACCAAGGACGGCCTCGGCGGCACGCTGGCAGCGGGCTGGAAGCTGTCGAACCGCCTCGAGTTCGAAGCGCTCGGCACTTATCTCAAGTACAAGGGCAAGGGCAACTATCCCTGCGGCCTTCTGAATCTGTCGCGCTGCGATTACGGCAGCGACACCCTGTCGGGCGGCGGCTTCGGCGGCAACATGTTCCTGGCCGAGACGGTCTTCGGCGGTCCCTTCATTCATGCGGACGTGATGAAGACGTCCTCGTCCTACTATCACGCGGGTCTCGGCTGGGATCTGCCGCTGAGCGACAACGGTTTCGCGATTCGCGCCGAAGCCCTGCTGCAGGCGAAGTCGGATTGGGACATCAAGGAGCCGGTGTTCAACCTCGGCATCCGCATCCCGCTCGGTCAGCATCGCGAGCCGGTGGTTCATGAAATTCCCGAGCCGGTGAAGGTCGTGCCGCCGGTCGCGCCGCCGCCGCCGCCTCCACCGCCGCCGCCGCCGTGCACGATGAGCGGCGAAAACGGCGCAGTCGATTTCAGCGGCTGCAAGACCGGCGACACCGTGGTGTTGCGTGGCGTGAACTTCGAATTCGACAAGTCGAACCTGACGGTCAACGCCAAGACGCTGCTCGACCAGGTGGTCGACGCCCTGAACAAGCGTCCCGACATCAAGGTCGAGATCGACGGCCATACCGACAGCAAGGGATCGGACGCCTACAACCTCAAGTTGTCCGACCGGCGTGCCGCGTCCGTGATGTCCTATCTGAAGAGCAAGGGCATCGCTGCCGACCGGATGACCGAGAAGGGCTTCGGTGAAAGCATGCCGATTGCCGACAACGCGACCGACGAGGGCCGCGAGCTCAACCGTCGCGTCGAGCTGAAGGTCACCGAAGCCGCGGCAGGCGCGGTCACGGTGGAGCAGGAAGGACGTGCGGCGCAGACCTACGATGCCCCGCCGGCCGCGCCGGCAGCCGAACCCGCGGCACCTGCACCGGCCACCGACGCCGCACCGGCACCCGAGGCTGCACCGGCACCGGTGGCCCCGGCTGCCGCCGAACCGATGGCGATGCCGGCGGCACCGGCCCCTGCCGATTCCGGAACGGCGCCGGCTGCGACAGGCGGCGGCACGACCGTGTCGATCCAGAACTTCGCGTTCGGTCCGGCGACGCTCACCGTGCCGGTCGGCACGACGGTGACCTTCGTCAACAACGATGGTTCGACCCATATCGTGCACTTCGCGGACGGTGCCGACAGCGGCCGTCTGGGTCTGGGTGCGACCTGGACGCGGACCTTCGCTGCGGCGGGCGAGTACCCGTACGTGTGCACGATCCATCCGATGATGACTGGCAAGATCGTCGTGAAGTAAGACGGTCGGTCGTGCCCCGGGAGCCCGCCGATCCGATCGGCGGGCTCTTGTCGTTCGAGCATGCTTGCACCGAAAGTTCGCCGCATCTGCACCATGCGCGAACCTGACGCCTCGCCTCGGTGCGTTGTCGCGGCATTGGTTCATTCAAACGTCACAAATCGGTGCCGCGAAGCAGAGCCGATCCGCCCGATTGCAGCAGGCTTGCGCCGATATCGCGCGATCGAGTGTCCGGGATCGACGCGCTTGGCATGCGCTTTGCAGTTTCACTCTGGCCTGCTGCAGATCGATGTCGATCGGGTACAGGCATTTTCGCGGTCAACGACGCCCGCTTTCACGACGTTCATTCTCGTCTGGAGCTCGCATGTCGAAGGCTACCGCCATCAACCTGTTCAGTCTGCGCACCCCGCAGATGCGCGCGTTTCACCTCAGCTGGCTCGCGTTCTTCATCTGTTTCTTCGCCTGGTTCGCCGTTGCACCGCTGATGCCGGTGATCAAGGGCGAGTTCGGTCTCAGCAAGGATCAGCTCGCCAACATCGTGATCGCCGCCGTCAGCGTCACGATCTTCGGCCGCATCCTGATCGGTCCGCTGTGCGACAAATACGGCCCCCGCATCGTCTACACCTGCCTGCTCGGTTTCGGCGCCGTGCCGGTGATCGGCATTGGCCTGGTTCACGGTTACGCCGCGTTTCTGGTGTTGCGTCTGGCGATCGGCGTGATCGGTGCGAGCTTCGTCATCACGCAGTACCACACCTCGGTGATGTTCGCGCCGAATGTCGTCGGTACCGCCAACGCCGCGACCGCGGGCTGGGGCAATGCCGGTGGCGGCGTCACCCAGACGCTGATGCCGATCATCCTGACGGCGATCCTCGGTTTCGGCGTCGGCAACGCGCTGGGCTGGCGCATCGCGATGCTGGTGCCCGGCATCGCCATGCTGATCGTCGCCTGGCTGTACTGGAAGTACACGCAGGACTGCCCGGAAGGCAATTACAAGGATCTGCGCGCCAAGGGCGTTGAAATCGAAAGCGGCAAGAACGGCGGCTGGGCGGTGTTCAAGGCGGCGTCGACGAACTACCGCGTGTGGATGCTGTTCGTCACCTACGGCTGCTGCTTCGGCATCGAGCTGTTCGTGCACGGCGTTGCAGCCAGTTACTACGTCGACAAGTTCCACCTCGACATCGAACAGGCCGGACTCGCGGCCGGCAGCTTCGGCCTGCTGGCGCTGTTCGCGCGTGCCGTCGGCGGCATCGTCTCCGATCGTGTCGCACGCATAAGGGGGCTCGATGCGCGCACCCTGCTGCTGTTCGTGCTGATGCTCGGCGAAGGCATCGGCCTGCTGTGGTTCTCGACCACGCAGACCGTGACGATGGCGGTGATCGCGATGATCTCGTTTGGCCTGTGCACGCACATGGCCTGCGGATCGACCTACGCGCTGGTGCCCTTCATCGATCGCAAGTCGCTGGGTGGTGTGGCCGGCATCATCGGTGCCGGCGGCAATGTCGGCGCGGTCGCTGCCGGCTTCGTGCTCAAGGGCACCGGCGACGTGCAGCAGACCTTCGCCTACCTCGGCAGCTTCGTCGTGGTTGCCTCGCTGTGTGCGATCGCCGTGCGCTTCAGCGCCGAGCACAAGTCGCGCGAGGAAGCCCTCTATCAGCAGGCCATGGAACAGCGTCGCAATGCGGCCGGCATGCAGCCGGACGCGATGCCGGAAGCCGGCTGAGCGGCGCCGCGATTCTTTACCGATAAAAATTAAAACGATGAATAACCGAAAAGTTGTCGTGGTCGGCCATGGCATGGTCGGGCACAAGCTGGTCGAGGCACTGGCCGATCGTGTCGATCTGCAGCTGAGCGTGATTTGCGAAGAGCCGCGTGCGGCCTACGACCGCGTCCATCTGACCGAATTCTTCTCCGGCAGGACCGCCGAGGATCTGGCGCTCGCCCGGCCGGACTTCGCGGATGCCTACGGCATCGGTCTGCAGCTCAACACGCGGGCAACCGCGATCGACCGTGAGGCCAGGACCGTGACGACCGCGGCCGGCGAAATCGTGCCGTACGATCAGCTCGTGCTGGCGACCGGTTCGTTTCCGTTCGTGCCGCCGATTCCCGGCAAGGATCGTCCGAACTGCTTCGTCTATCGCACGATCGAGGATCTCGAAGCGATGCGCGCGGCCGCAGAAGGCGGTGCCAAGGTCGGTGTCGTCGTCGGTGGCGGCCTGCTAGGTCTGGAGGCGGCCAAGGCGCTCAAGGATCTGGGCCTGACCACGCATGTCGTCGAATTCGCACCGCGCCTGATGGCGGTGCAGGTCGATGAAGGCGGCGGCCGCCTGCTGCGGCGCAAGATCGAAGCGCTCGGCGTCAGCGTGCACACGCAGAAGAGTACGACCGAAATCGTCGACGGCGACCGCGCGCGGCACAAGATGAAATTCGCCGACGGCAGCGAGCTGGAAGCCGACATGATCGTGTTCTCGGCCGGCATCCGTCCGCGCGACGATCTGGCGCGCGGCGCCGGTCTGGCGGTCGGCGAGCGCGGCGGCATCGTCGTCGACGACAGCTGCCGTACCTCCGATCCGGACATCTTCGCGATCGGTGAATGCGCGCTGTGGAACGGCCGCATCTACGGGCTGGTCGCACCGGGCTACGAAATGGCGCGGGTTGCGGCCGATCACATTGCCGGCGATGCGACGCTGCAGTTCAAGGGCGCCGACATGAGCACCAAGCTGAAGCTCATGGGCGTCGATGTCGCATCGATCGGCGACGCGCACGCCGCCTCGCCGGGCGCACTCGCCTATCTGTTCAGCGACGAGTTGCGCGAGGTCTACAAGAAGCTGGTGGTGTCCGCCGATCGCAGGCAACTGCTGGGTGCGGTGCTGGTCGGCGATGCCAGCGAGTACGGCGATCTGCTGCAGATGATGCTGAACGGCATCGCGCTGCCCGAGCAGCCGGAAGCGCTGATCCTGCCGCTGGCCGGCGGCGGGGCTGTCGTGTCGAGCGGCAGCGGTGTCGACGCGCTGCCGCCGGCCGCACAGATCTGTTCCTGCAACAACGTCTCCAAACAGGTTTTGTGCGAGTCGATCGCCGCCGGTTGCACGACGCTCGCCGCCCTGAAGAAAGGCACCAAGGCGGCGACCAGCTGCGGAGGTTGTGCGCCGCTGGTGACGCAGGTGCTGAAGGCCGAGCTCAAGCGTCAGGGCGTCACCGTCAACAATCACCTCTGCGAGCATTTCCCGTATTCGCGGCAGGAGCTGTATCACCTGGTGCGGGTCGGCAAGCTGGAAAGCTTCGAGCAGGTGCTGCACAAACACGGACGCGGCCTCGGTTGCGACATCTGCAAGCCGACCGTCGCGTCGGTGCTGGCCAGCTGCTGGAACGCGTTCGTGCTGCAGAAGGAGCATGCCAGCCTGCAGGATTCGAACGACTACTACCTCGCCAACATCCAGAAGAACGGCACGTATTCGGTCGTGCCGCGCGTGCCGGGTGGCGAGATCACCGCCGACAAGCTGATCGCGATCGGCACGGTCGCGAAGAAGTACGGTCTCTACACCAAGATCACCGGCGGCCAGCGCATCGACCTGTTCGGCGCGGAAGTCCATCAACTGCCGGCGATCTGGAAAGAGCTGATCGACGCCGGTTTCGAGTCCGGCCATGCCTACGGCAAGGCGTTGCGCACGGTGAAGTCCTGCGTCGGCAGCACCTGGTGCCGCTACGGCGTGCAGGATTCGGTCGGTCTGGCGATCGACCTCGAGAACCGCTACAAGGGCCTGCGCTCGCCGCACAAGATCAAGTTCGCGGTGTCCGGGTGCACGCGCGAATGTGCCGAGGCGCAGGGCAAGGACGTCGGCGTCATCGCCACCGAGAAGGGCTGGAACCTCTACGTCTGCGGCAACGGCGGCATGAAGCCGCGGCATGCCGAGCTGCTGGCGTCGGATCTCGACACCGAAACCCTGTATCGCTACATCGACCGCTTCCTGATGTTCTATGTCCGCACCGCCGATCGCCTGCAGCGCACCAGCGTCTGGCGCGACAATCTCGAAGGCGGTCTCGACTACCTCAAGGAAGTCATCATTGACGACAGCCTCGGTCTCGGCGCCGAACTCGAAGCGGAGATGGCACTGATCGTCTCGACCTATCAGGACGAGTGGAACACCGCGATCAACGATCCGCAGACGCTCAAGCGCTTCCGCACCTTCGTCAACAGCGAATCGGGTGACGACAACGTGGTGTTCGTCGAGGAGCGCGGCCAGATCCGTCCGGCACGTGACGAGGAGCGCTCGACGTTCAAGCGGATTCCGGTCGTTGCGGAGGAAGCGTGATGAACACGCCTGTCACCTGGCGGCCGATCTGCGCACTGGACGAGATCGTGCCGGACACCGGCGTCGCCGCGCTGCTCGACGGCCGGCAGATCGCGGTGTTCCGCATGCGTGCCGACGATCGCGTGTACGCGATCGCCAACCGCGATCCGTTCTCCGGCGCCAACGTGCTGGCGCGCGGTCTGGTCGGCGATCTGCAGGGCGAGCGGGTCGTCGCGTCGCCGATCTACAAGCAGCATTTCAGCCTCGCGACCGGCCGCTGTCTGGAAGATCCGGAACGCAACATCGACGCTTATCCGGCGCGCGTTTCGGACGGCATGGTCTGGGTCGATGCGCAGCCACTGCGCACCTATCTGCCGGGTGCGCGGCCGCGCCTGGACAAAGCGCGGCTGGTCGTGGTCGGCAACGGCATGGCCGGCATGCGGGTCGTCGAGGAGCTGCTCGATGCCGCGCCCGATCTCTACCAGATCGAGGTGTTCGGCGCGGAGACGCACGGCAACTACAATCGCATCCTGCTGTCGCCGGTGCTCGCCGGCGAGAAGCGCAGCGCCGACATCATGCTGCATCCGCCGGCCTGGTACGCGGAACGCGGCATCGTCTTCCACGCCGGCGATCCGGCGGTCGCGATCAATCGCACCAGGCGTATCGTGCGTTCGAAGTCCGGGCTCGAAACCGGCTATGACCGCCTGCTGCTGGCAACCGGCTCGAACCCCGTGGTGCTGCCGCTGCCGGGCCGCGAGCTGGCCGGCGTCACCACCTTCCGCGATCTCGACGACGTCGACGCGATGATTGCCGCGTCGGCGCAACGCGGTCAGGCGGTCGTGATCGGCGGCGGCCTGCTCGGTCTGGAGGCGGCGCATGGTCTGGCCAGGCGCGGCATGCAGGTGACGGTCGTGCATCTGATGGACCGGCTGATGGAACGTCAGCTCGACGCACCGGCCGCGGCGCTGCTCAAGCAGAAGCTCGAAAGCCGCGGCATGACCGTGCACCTGAACGCTCAGACCGAGGCAATTCTCGGCGAGGACCGCGTCAGCGGCATCCGCCTCAAGGACGGCACGATCATCGATGCCAGCCTGGTGGTGATGGCGGTCGGCATCCGCCCGAACGTCGAACTCGCGCAGGCTTGTGGCCTGCGCTGCGACCGCGGCGTGCTGGTCGACGACACGATGCAGACCTTCGATCCGCGCATCTATGCCGTCGGCGAATGCGTACAGCATCGCGGACGCACTTATGGACTCGTTGATCCGCTATGGGGACAGGCACACGTCTGCGCGACGCAGCTGGCCGAGCGCGGGCACACCCGCTATCGCGGCTCGCTGCTGGCGACGCAGCTGAAGGTCGCCGGTATCGAGGTGTTCTCGGCCGGCGAGTTCGATGCGTCGGACGGCAGCGACGATCTGGTCATGCACGATGCGCAGCGTGGGATCTACAAGCGTCTGGTGATTCGCGACAACCGCGTGCTGGGCGCGGTGCTGTACGGCGATGCCCGCGATGGCGCCTGGTACTTCGAACTGATCAGCGAGAAGCGCGACATCGGCGCGATCCGAAACCGGCTGTTGTTCGGCCGGGAATTCGCGCTGCGCAACTGAGCGCGGCGATGATCCGACCCGCCGCCGTCCGCGCCGGTCTGTCCCGCGGGGCCGTGGCATGAGCGCGGCTTCGCTGCAGTCCGTTGCGGCAGCCGGCGGCCTCGCCACGACCTGTCCGTATTGCGGCGTCGGTTGCGGCGTACGGGTCGATACCAGGAAGCTCACGGTCAGCGGCGATGTACAGCATCCTGCCAATGGCGGGCGCCTGTGCGTGAAAGGCAGTGCGCTCGGTGAAACCCTGGGCCTCGACGGCCGCCTGCTGCGGCCGCAGCGCCGCGTCGCCGAAAGCGGCCCGGAACGCTGGCAGGCGCTGGCCTGGGACGATGCGCTGTCCGAAATCGCGACACGCTTCGCACGGACGATCGCGCGCCACGGTCCGGAGAGCGTCGCGTTCTATGTTTCCGGTCAGCTGCTGACCGAGGACTACTACGTCGCCAACAAGTTGATGAAGGGCTATCTCGGCTCGGCCAACATCGACACCAACTCGCGCCTGTGCATGTCCTCGGCGGTGGCCGGACACAAGCGCGCATTCGGCGAAGACCTGGTGCCCGGCTGCTACGAGGATTTCGAGCTTGCCGATCTGGTCGTGCTGGTCGGCTCCAATACGGCCTGGTGCCATCCGGTGCTGTATCAACGCATCGTCGCCGAAAAGGAACGCCGCCCAGAGCTGCGCGTCGTCGTCGTCGATCCGCGCCGCACGCCGACCTGCGACATCGCCGATCTGCATCTGCCGCTGGCGCCGGGCAGCGATGTGCCGCTGTTCAATGGTCTGCTGGCCTGGCTGGCCACGCATGGCGCGGCCGATCGCGACTTCATCGCGGCACACACGCGCGACGCCGATGCCGCGCTCGCCGCGGCCGCGGAAACGGCGGGTGATCTCGATGCGCTGGCGGTCAGCTGCGGCCTGCAGCGCGACAGGCTGGAAACGTTCTTCAACCTGTTCGCTGCGACCGACAAGGTCGTGACGCTGTTCTCGCAGGGCGTCAACCAGTCGGGGCAGGGCACCGACAAGGTCAACGCGATCATCAACTGTCATCTGTACACGGGCCGGATCGGCAAGCCCGGCATGGGGCCGTTTTCGATGACTGGCCAGCCCAATGCCATGGGCGGTCGCGAGGTCGGCGGCCTGTCCAACACGCTTGCCGCACATCTGGAACTTGGCGATCCGCGGCAGCGGGCGCTCGTGCAGCGTTTCTGGAACAGTCCGACCGTTGCCGAGACGCCGGGTCCGAAGGCGGTCGATCTGTTCGAGGCCGTGCACGACGGCCGGATCAAGGCGCTGTGGATCATGGCCACCAATCCGGTGGTCAGCCTGCCGGACGCCGATCGCGTGCGTGAAGCCCTGCGACGCTGCGACTTCGTGGTCGTGTCCGATGTCGTCGCGTCGACCGATACCGCACAACTTGCGCATCTCTTGCTGCCGGCGCTGTCCTGGGGCGAAAAGGACGGCACGGTGACCAATTCCGAACGCGTGATCTCGCGGCAACGCGCCTTTCGCGCGGCACCGGGCGAGGCGCGGCCGGACTGGTGGGCACTCGCGGAAGTCGGCCGGCGGCTGGGCCACGAGCAGGCATTCGACTACGCCGGACCGCAGCAGATCTTCGACGAGCACGCGCGCCTGTCGGCGTTCGAGAACGGCGGCGAGCGCGTCTTCAATCTTGCCGGCCTCGCCGGCATGTCGGACTCCGAATACGATGCCCTGGCGCCGATCCGCTGGCCGGTACCGGCCCCGGGTATCGGCAGCGAGCGCCTGTTCGGCGACGGACGTTTTCCGACCGAAGACGGTCGCGCGATGTTCGTGCCGGTCACGCCGGTCGCACCGGCGCATCCGCTCAGCGAGCAATTCCCGTTCATCCTCAACACGGGACGCATTCGCGACCAGTGGCACACGATGACGCGCACCGGCGTGGCGCCGACACTGGGCGCCCATCTGCCGGAGCCGTATGTCGACCTGCACGCTGCCGACGTGCTGGCCTGCGGTCTGCGTGAAGGCGGTCTGGCGCGGGTCACCTCGCGCTGGGGCACGCTGGTTGCGCGCGTACGCTGCAGCGGCGAGATGCGCCGTGGCCAGGTGTTCGTGCCGATTCACTGGAACGACCAGTTCGCCTCCGATGCGCGTGTCGGCGCACTGGTCAACCCGGTCGTCGATCCGGTGTCCGGCGAGCCGGAGTTCAAGCACACGCCGGTGCGCGTCGACGAATTCCGCGCCGAGTGGCAGGGCGTGCTCTACGCGCGTGGCGAAGTCGATCTTCAGCCTTTCGCGTGGTGGGCCAAGGTGCAGGCGCCGGACGTGCAGCGGTACGAGTTCTCCGGTCGCGGCAAGCTCGACGATCGCAGCGCCTGGGCCCGCAGCGTGCTCAGGCTCGGCGTGTCGGCTGGCGACTGGATCGAGTATCGTGACGATGCCAGCGGCATCTACCACGCCGCGCATTTTCGGGATGGACGCTTGCAGGCTTGCCTCTATGTCGCACCGCCGGACCTGCTGCCCGCACGCGGCTGGCTTGCGGAGTTGTTCGGCCGCGCGCGCCTGACCGAACGCGATCGCGTCGGCCTGCTGGCCGGCGCTCCGCTCGGCCCCGTGCAGGACAGTGGTCCGCTGGTCTGCTCCTGCTTTCGCGTCGGCCGCAACACGATCGTCCAGGCGATCCGCGAGCGCGACCTGAAGTCGCCGAAGGATGTCACCGCTTGCCTGCGCGCGGGCGGCAACTGCGGTTCCTGCCTGCCGGAAATCCGCGGTCTGCTGGCCGAGTGTGCGCTGGTCGAGGCCGCGCCTTGAATGCAGCGGCAGGCGCCGCGCGTGCGGACATCGAAGGCGTCATCCTGGCCGGCGGCCGCGGTCTGCGGATGCTGGGGGCCGACAAGGGCCTGAGCCTGCTGCACGGAACCCCGCTGGTCCGCCATGTGCTGCAGGCGCTGCGGCCGCAGGTCGCCAGCTGCATGATCAGTGCGAATCGCAATCACGAGGCCTATGCGCAATTCGACGCGCCCCTGGTCAGCGACGCCTGGCCGGACTTTCGCGGGCCGCTGGCGGGCATCCACGCCGCCACGCGGCTCGTCACGCACGACTGGCTGCTCGCGGCGCCCTGCGATACACCCGGCCTGCCGGGCGATCTGGCCGCCCGACTGTGGTGTGCCGCGCGTACCGCCGGGGCCGATGCCGCCTACGCCGTGATCGCCGGCGAACCGCTGTATCCGCTGTGCCTGCTGCATCGCCGCCGCTTCGCCGCCTTGCAGGATGCGCTGGAGCACGGACAATATGCCGTCGGGCGCTGGCTGGCGGCTCAGGGCGCGGTCGCGGTCGCGATCGACAACTGGCCCGGGCCGCTGCTCAATCTCAACACGCCGGAACGCCTCGCCGACGCGCATACTGCCGAATCGTGGAAGCCAAACTCTCCAACCTGATCGACCAGCACGGACGCCGCAAGCGCAAGCTGCGGATTTCGCTGACCGATCGCTGCAATTTCCGCTGCCGCTACTGCATGCCGGAACATCCGCAGTGGCTGCCGAAGGCGCAGGTGCTGACGATCGAGGAGATCGCGCAGCTGGCGCGCGTGATGGTGCTCGACGGCATCACCCATATCCGCCTGACCGGTGGCGAGCCGCTGCTGCGCCGCGGCCTGCTGGAATGCGTGGCGGCGCTCGATGCTCTGCGCCCGCTCGGTCTGCAGCGCATTTCGATGACCAGCAATGCTTCGCTGCTGGCACCGCAGGCGCAGGCCCTGAAGGCGGCCGGGCTCGATGATCTCAACATCAGTCTCGACAGTGTCGAGCCGGCCACGTTCCGCCACATGACCGGTCGTGAACTCGCGCCGGTGATCGACGGCATCGAGGCAGCGCAGGCGGCCGGTCTGCCGATCAAGCTCAATGCCGTGCTGTTGCGCGAGGACAATGGCGAACAGATCGTGCCGCTCGTCGAATGGTCGCGTGCGCGCGGCCTGCCGCTGCGCTTCATCGAATACATGCCGCTCGATGCACCGGGCCGCTGGCAGCGTGAGCAGGTCGTCAGTGAAGCGGAAATCCTCGATGCGCTGCGTGAGCGCTTCGCGGTCGAAGCGCTGCCGCGCAGCCACGATCCGGCAACGCGCTACCGGCTCGACGGCGGCTACGAGATTGGCGTGATCTCGACAGTCAGCAATCCGTTCTGCGCGAGCTGCGATCGTCTGCGCATCACCGCCACCGGCGAGCTCTACACCTGCCTGTTTGCGGAACGCGGGCTGCCCTTGCGCGAACGCCTGCGCGCCGGTGTGACCGACGAAGATCTGCTCGATGCGATCCGCGATGCCGTCTGGCACAAGGATCGCGGCTACGCCGCGCGCCAGGGACCGGTCGAACGTCCGCTGACCATGCACGCCATCGGCGGCTGAGAGATGGCATTGACGCTCACCTTCGAATTCCATGGCCAGCTGCTGCGCCTCGGCGGTGCATCGGAACAGCGCTTGCCAATGTCGGCGCCCTTGACGCTGGACGCGGCATTGCAGGCGCTGGCCGAGTTGCGTCCGGAACTGGCGCCGGTATTGGCGCGCTGCGCCTGCGCGATCGGCGATCGTCTGATCCTGCGCCGCGAGCTGCTGCAGGCCGACACCCGCATCGCGCTGCTGCCGCCGGTAGCGGGTGGTTGAACTGGCGCGCTGGCGACGCCCGGCGCCGTCTGCCAGCCACGATCCGCCGCGAAGGCGGGCGCACCCGGATCGCGCGCCGAGCCGTCCCGCGCAGCCGCGTGGCATCGCAGCCCGGACCGTGCAGCGGACGCCCGATCCGATGGAGTCGACGCCTGCGAAGCGCCGCGGTGCGCATCGCCCTGATGCTGGTGCTTTGCGGCAGCGGACTGTTGCTGATCGCGGTCCACTTCGGTCTGCTGCCGTGGCCGGCGCCGCGATCCTGTCGGGCGCTGATTTGCGATCCGGTGTGCTGTCAGCTGCTGCCGGTCGGCGTGGGCTTTGTCGTGCCGGGTCTGCGTGTGCCGCGGGCGGTCCGTCGTGCGCGGATGCGCGGACTGATGCCGCCGGGCGCCTTCGCCGCATTGCCGGGCGGCGCCGCCGGCCTGTTGTCACTTCCATCGTGATGCCGGCAGCGCGGCGCATCCGCGTATCATGACGGCCGTCGAATCCGCAGTGATCACAACATGATTTCATCCGACGATCCGAAGCGCATCCAGGACCAGCCGCTGGCGCTGGAGCCGCTGCTGGCCTGGCATGCCTTTCCCGAATGCGGCGGACTGGCGATGTTCGCCGGCACCGTGCGCGATCATCACGACGACAAGACGGTGCTCAGCCTGAGCTACACCGCATACGCTCCGCTCGCCGAGAAGCAGATCCGCGACATCGAGCACGCGGTATCGGCCAGGCACGGCGCGCCCTACGTGCGCGTGCTGCACCGGGTCGGGGCGCTGGCGATCGGCGAGGTCGCGATCTACTGCGTGGCGCGGGCACCGCACCGGGCCGAAGCGTTCGCGGCGTGCAAGGAGGCGGTCGATCGCGTCAAGCACGAGGTGCCGATCTGGAAGGAAGAGTTCTACGCCGACGGCAGCAGCGCCTTTGTCGAAGGCTGCTGCATCGCGCCGGATATCGACGACGGCGCGCCGGCAGCCGCTGATCATCATCACCGCCATCACCATCATCACGCGCACGACTGATTCGCTGCGCCGACGGACACGACATGAAAGACGTGGGAATGAAGCCGGAGTCCTTGCGCCGCGCGCGTGCATCGGCCGAATTGCTGGCGCCGGCGCATTGCATCGCGCGACTGCGCAGCGGTGACACCGAGAAGGGCGACCCGCTGAAGACGGCCCGCGTCGCCGGCATCCTCGCGGCCAAGCGCACCGACGAGCTCATCCCGCTCTGCCACCCGCTGCCGATCTACCAGGCCGATGTGCTGTTCGAGCTTGCCGAGGATCGCGTCCGGATCATCGCCAAGGTCGAGACCATCGCGCCGACCGGTGTCGAAATGGAAGCGCTGACCGCGGCCAGCATCGCGGCCCTGACGATTTACGACATGCTCAAGCCGTACTGCGAGCCGGCCGAGTTGTGCATTCGCGAATGCCGGCTCGACGAGAAGCGTGGCGGCAAGTCGCAGTACAGGCGCCGGCTGCCGGCACCGGTGGCGGCAGCCGTGCTGGTGCTGTCCGACACCGTCGCGGCCGGTCGCAAGCCCGACACCGCCGGTCGCGCCGTCGAGGGTGAGCTGCAGGCCGCCGGCTTCGCGCCGATTCACTACGCGGTGCTGCCGGACGAACCGCAGGCCCTGCTTGACGCGGTCAACGAGCTGCGCAAGCAGCATGCCCTGATCGCCACGGTCGGCGGCACCGGCATCGGCAGGCGCGACATCACCGTCGATACGCTGAAGCCCTTGATCACGCGCGAGCTGCCGGGCCTGATGGAAGCGGCACGCGCCTTCGGCCAGCGGCGCACGCCGTATGCGGCGATGTCGCGCGGCGTCGCCGGGTTTGCCGGCGACACCCTGCTGGTGACCTTGCCGGGCAGCCGCGGCGGCGCATCGGAATCGCTGGCGGCGATCCTGCCGTCGCTGATTCACGTCTTCGAAGTCTGTCGCGACCTGCCGCATCCGGGTGGCTATCAATGACGGTGGTCGCGATCGCATGAGCGCTCACGACTGCGCACACGGCGTGCTGTTGCCGCTCGACGCGGCGCTGGCGTGTTACGCACGCGAAGTGCGCAGCCTGCCGGCGCAGCGCCTGCCGGTGGCCGACGCCTTGCAGCACGTACTGGCAGCGCCGGTCTCGGCGGCAGTCGATCTGCCGATGTTCACGCAAAGCGCGGTCGACGGTTACGCCCTGCGTTCCGCCGATCTGGCCACGGCCGGCAAGCCGGCACCGTTGCGCTTGCCGCTCGCCGGCGAAGTGCGGGCCGGGGTGGCACCGGACGCGCCGCTGCCGGCCGGGCATGCCATGCGCATTTTCACCGGTGGCCGGCTACCGGCCGGTGCCGACACCGTGGCCCGTCAGGAGATCGTCGAGCGTGATGGCGAATATGCGCTGCTGCGTCATGCCCTGGCGGCAGGCGTCGATGTCCGCATGCGGGGCGAGGAACTGCGTGCCGGCAGCCCGCTGGCGCAGGCCGGCCAGCGTCTGCATGCCGGATTGATTGCGGCACTGGCGATGGCCGGCGTCGCCGAAGTCGAGGTCGCGCGCATGCCGCGGGTGCGGGTGCTGGTGACCGGCGACGAAGTGACGCAGGGCACGCCCGGCGAAGCCGGCGTGTTCGATGCGAACGGGCCTTTGCTGCGCAGCTGGTTTCTCGAGCGCGGCTATCCGGCGCCGCAGATCGATTACGTGATCGACGATCGCGCCCGCTTGCGTGACGCGGTCGACGACGCGCTGCGCAACTGCGACCTGTTGCTGACCACGGGCGGGGTGTCGGTCGGCGATCACGATCTGGTGCGGCCGGTCGCGGCAGAGCTCGGTGTGCGCGAGGTGTTCTGGCAGGTCGCGCAGAAGCCGGGCAAGCCCCTGTATTTCGGCGTGCGCGACCATGATGAGGCGCGGCCGCTGATGCTCGGTTTGCCGGGCAATCCGGGCGCGGTGCTGATCGGCCTGCACGTGCACGTCGCGGCGGTGCTGGCACACCTGCAGAACGCCGCCGAAGCAGCACCGGCCTGGCGCACCGGTCGGCTGGCCGCCGCCGTGCGCGCCGACGCCCGCGAGCAGCTCTTGCGCATGAGCGTGCGCATCGATGGCGATGGCCGGATCTGGCTCGAGCGTCTGGACCGTCAGGACTCGCACATGCTCAGCAATCTGGCCAGTGCCGGCGCGCTCGTGCGGATTCCGGCGGCTGCGGCGCTCGACGCGCACGCCGTCGTGCAGTGGCTGGCCTTGCCCTGAGCACATGGCCGCCCGGCGCAAATCGCCGCTGAAGCTCGAAGCCGATCTCGGCTTCACGCTGCGCTCGGGTCTGAGCGCCAACGCATCGCGCGTCGCGCTGCTCGAACAGATTGGCGCGACCGGCTCGATCACCGCCGCCGCCAAGGCGGTCGGTCTCAGCTACAAGGCCGCCTGGGACGCCGTCGCGGCGATGAACAATCTTGCCGATCGCCCGCTGATCGAAGGCAGCGTCGGCGGCAAGCACGGTGGCGGCACGCGATTGACTGAACGTGGCGTCGATCTGGTGCAGAGCTTTCGCGCCCTCGAGGCCGAGCATCGGCGCTTTCTCGATTCCCTGAACGAAGCACATGCGCGCGCCGGCGACGACCTGCGCGTGCTCGGGAGATTGGCGATGCAGACCAGTGCCAGAAACCAGTTCGCCGGCCGTGTCACGCGCGTGACGCGCGGCGCCATCAACGACGAGATCGAACTGACGTTGTCGGGCGGCGAGTTGCTGGTGGCAACCGTGACCCACACCAGCAGCGAGTCGCTGGGCTTGCGCAAGGGCGCCGACGCAATCGCCCTGATCAAGGCGTCGGCGATCATCGTCGCGATCGACGACGGAACGCCGCTGCGCGTGTCCGCGCGCAATCAGTTGCGCGGCACGGTTTCGGCGCTGCGACCCGGCGCCGTCAACAGCGAAATCGCCATCAGCCTGCAGGGCGGCAATGTCGTCACCGCGATCATCACCAATGCCAGCGCCGAGGCGCTCGGCCTGCGCGAGGGCAGTCCCGCGGTCGCCCTGTTCAAGGCGTCGAGCGTGATCCTCGCAGTGACCGCCTAGCAAAAAGCGCGGTGTCGGCTCAGACCGCCGGCAGCATGCCGGCCTCCATCTCGACGATTTCGCCATCGAGCGCGACGATTTCCTCGCGCGCGTGCGTGACGTAGAGCATGGGAATACGGGTTTCGTCGCGGATGCGCCTGAGAAACGGCAGGATCTGTTCCTTGAGCCGGCGATCGAGTGCCGACAGCGGTTCGTCGAGCAGCAACAGGCGCGGCGAATAGAGCAGGGCGCGGCCCAGGGCGACACGCTGGCGTTCGCCGCCGGACAACTGTCCGGGGCGGCGTTCGAGCAATGGACCGATCTCCAGCAGATCGAGCACGGTTTGCAGATCGAAGCGCTGCTGCGCCGGCGCGAGATGCTTCTGTCCGTAGACCAGGTTCGCGCGCACGCTGAGATGCGGAAACAGCTGGCCGTCCTGGAAGACCAGGCCGAAATGGCGATGATGCGCCGGCACGAACACGCGCGTCCGGCTGTCGAACAGCGTCCGCTCGCCGAAGCTGATCGTGCCGCGCGCCGGCTTCAGCAGGCCGGCGACATGCGCGAGCAAGGTGCTCTTGCCGGCGCCGGACGGTCCGCAGATGCCGGTCACCGGCGCGGTGATCGCACATCGGGCACGCAGCGTGAATGCGTCGCGCGTGAATTCGAAATCAAGCTTGAGCACGCAGCCGGTATCCGAGTTTGCGTTGGCTGCGCCGGGTCAGCACGTGGTTGAGCAGCATCGCGGCGAAGGCGAGCACGATCGACAGGATGGCCAGGCGCGCTGCGGCCGCTTCACCGCCCGGCTGATGCAGGGCCGAGTAGATCGCCAGCGGCACCGTGCGCGTCTCGCCGGGAATGTTGCCGACGAAGGCCATCGTCGCACCGAATTCCCCGAGCGCACGGGAGAAGCAGAGGATGGCCCCGGCCACCATGCCGGGAATCGCCAGCGGCAGACTCACGCTCGCGAACACTCGCCAGGGACTCGCGCCCAGTGTCGCCGCCGCCTGTTCCAGACGCTGGTCGATCATCTGGAACGCCAGGCGCACCGGTTGCACCATCAGCGGAAACGCCATCGTCGCCGACGCCAGTACCGCGCCCTTCCAGTTGAATGCGAGTTGCAGGCCGAACTGCTGATGCAAAAAGCCGCCGATCAGTCCGCGATTGCCGAACACGATCAGCAGCAGATAGCCGGGCACCACCGGCGGCAGCACCATCGGCAATTGCACGAAGGCCTCGATCAGCAGCTTGCCGCGGAACTCGTGGCGCGCGAGCAGCCAAGCAACCGCGACACCCGCCGGCAGACAGACCAGCATGCAGCACAGGGCGATCTTGGCCGACAGCCACAGCGCCGTCAGTTCGTCCGCGCTCAGATGCATGAGTATTGGCTGTAGCCGGGAAGTTCAGCGATCGAGCAGGGTGAAACCGTAGTGCGCGAAGACGGCGCGCGCCGTCGGCGTCCGAAGATAGCGCAGGAAGTCCCGGGCATCGCCCGATTCGCCGTCGAGCAGCGCCGCGGGGTAGATGATCGGCGTATGGGAGTCCTCGGGGAAGCGGCCGACGATCTCGACCTTGTCGCTGATCTGCGCATCGCTGCTGTAGACGATGCCCGCCGCGCACTCGCCGCGTTCGACGAAGGCCAGCGCAGCACGCACGTCATCGGCGCCGACGACGCGGTCCTGCAGCGCAGGCCACCAGCCGAGATGCGTCAGGGCCTCCTTGCCGTAGATGCCGGCCGGAACCACTTCCGGATCACCCATGCACAGGCGTCCCTGGAATGCGTCGGCCGGTTTGAAGCCGGTATCGAAACGCAGCGCGAACGATTCGCCCTTCGGCGCAATCATCACCAGCGCATTGCCGAGCAGGTCGTGTGGCACGTCGGCCGCGACGCGTTTGCGCTGGACCAGATAGTCCATCCACTTGCGATCGGCCGAAATGAAGATCGACGCAGGCGCACCGGCGTCGATCTGCTTGGCAAGCGTCGACGAGGAGGCGAATACCGGCTTGACCTCGACGCCGGGGTGCGCGCGGGAATAGTCGTCGGCAAGTTCACCGACGGCGTCGGTCAGACTCGCGGCGGCATAGACATGGATTTCGCCGGCACGGGCAGCGGTAGTGCCGAGCAGCAGCGCCAGCGCGAACGTGCAGGCCAGCCGCGGCGCAGTCTTGGAGAGCGGGGAGTTGATCATCGTTATGTAGCGTTCTACATAACGATTGCGCTGTCAATGCCGGAATGCCTCGTCTTGAGCGGAAGCTTCAGCGATGCGGGTCGCATGGCGAAAGCGGAATCCGGAAGCGCGTACGGACCCGGAGCGAGAGCGGCTTGCCTGCGGCGATCTGTCGACGCTCGGGCTTCTCGCCTGATGACATTCAAGCCTGGCTTGCGGCGAATGCCGCGCCCCGGCAGCGACCGCATCCTTGCCGGTGGCTGGCGCCGTATCAGAGCCAGCTGTGGACGATGCCGAACAGGACGCCGTGATGATAGGCCGTGATCGTCGCGAGGAATCCGACGACGCCGGACGGAATCAGCCAGTCATGCCAGTCGTGGCGTTGCGCCACCGCGAGTTCGCGGCGCCGCGCCTGCGCGTAGCGGGTGTCGACGGCCATTTTCACGCTGCGACCGCCACGGCGGGAGCTGCCGGTCTTGCTGCGCTTGCTTGCGGTTCTTGTCGGGCTCATATACTGTTCACTCGCTCAGGACTGTGCAATTGCACAGTAATCGAACCCGAGGATCATTGCAAGCCATGTCACTGACATCCAGACAGCTCGAAATTCTCAGCTTCATCCAGGAGTGGATACGCGAGCGCGGCTTTCCGCCTTCGCATGGTGATCTTGCCGAACACTTCCGCTTCAACCGCAACGCGGCGCGCGAACATCTGCTGGCACTGGCGCGCAAGGGCGAGATCGAACTGTCGGCGAACGACGCGCGTGGCATCCGTCTGCTGAAGGATTCGGCGCCGCGACAGTTCGAACTGCCGCTGTTCGGCAACATCGCCGCCGGTGCGCCGATCACGGCGCCGGAGAACGCGCAGGAATGGCTGCGCATCGATCCCGATCTGTTCCGGCCGCGCGCGGATTTCCTGCATCGCGTCGACGGCGACTCGATGATCGAGGCCGGCATTCTCAAGGGCGATCTGGTCGGCATTCATCATCAGGCCGAAGCGCGCAACGGCGACATCATTGCCGCCTGCCTGCTCGATCGCCGCACCGGCGAGGAGAGCATCACCCTCAAGCGCTATCGCCGGCGCGGTTCCGAAGTGAGCCTGCTGCCGGAGAATCCACGCTACGAGCCGCTGGTGATCGATCTGAAACGTGACGCCGACGAACAGGAACTGCCGGGCTTTCGCATCGCCGGCATCATGGTCGGGCTGTTCCGGCCGGGTGCGCCCGGCTAGGGCCTGTCAACGCCATGGACGATTGCTGGCGCAACCCGAATGGGGCGGGGACGTTTTGGCGCGGGGCGGCGTTGCCAGCCGCTTGCCTGGCGCGACCAGGCGGCGCGGCTGGCGCCTTGCCCTGCGCCAAAACGACCTCCGCCGCAGCGATTGCCATCGCGTTGACAGGCCCTAGGCAGCCGGCGTTTTGCCGCGGCCAATGAAAAGACCCGCCGACGGCGGGTCATTTTCTTGCGCGGTCGCAACAAGCTTCAGCGATCGCGGAACTGGGCTTCGACGCGCTCGTCCTGGCCTTTGACGTCGACGCAGACGGTCGCTGTCGGCCGCGCCAGCAGGCGCGGAATGCCGATCGGATCGCCGGTCTTTTCGCAGTAGCCGTATTCCTTGGCCTCGATGCGACGCAGCGCTTCGTCGATCTTCTTCAGCAGCAGGGACTCGCGCTCGCGCAGACGCAGGTCGAGCCAGTGCTCTTCTTCGGCGGTGGCGCGGTCGGCCGGATCGGCGAACACTTCGCGCTCATGCAGGCGTTCCTTCACATCCATCTCGCGCTGCAGGACCTCTTCGCGCATCTGGATCAGGCGCGCGCGGAAGAAGTTGAGCTGCGCATCGTCCATGTACTCGTCGTCGGACATGTCGCGGATGTCGTCTTCACTGAGCTGCGTGCCCAGCGGACGCGCGACGCGCTTGGTAGCGGCACGTGCCGGTTTCGGCGCCGCGGCCGGTTTAGCTTTTGCGGCGACGGTCTTCACGGCTGCGGTAGCGGCGGTTGCGACGGCCGCAGGTTTCTGCGGCTTACCCTTGTTTGGCACTTGGACTTTTCCAGCGAGCGGTTTCGCTACTTTCTTGGGGGCGGGACGGGCAGCCGGCTTGGCCGCCGCCGTTTTCTTCTTTGCGGCCGGCGCAGCCTTGGCGGGCTTGCCCTTCAGGGCATTCTGCAGCTTCTTGATCAAGCCGCTCTTGGCCGGCGCAGGCTTCTTGCCCGCGACCACTTTCTTGGCAGCAGGCTTGGCAACGGGCTTCGACTTCACGAGCTTTTTTGCAGGAGCTTTCTTGGCTTTCATCGTCTCTTTATCTATCACGACGCGACGCAAGGTGGGGCGTTATACACTGCTGCCCAAGTGGGGTCAATGATGTTTCCCCTCGTGCGCGGGCGATATTCGCGGCACCGGCGAAGCCCGTGACGGACATCCGCCGGCGGCGCAGCCGACACGCTGGCCGCAAGCCGCTTTCGCGCGGATCGATCAAGTGACCAGTCGATGCCGGCTGCGTGCGGGCGCAGCCTGCAGCGCTGGCGCCGCGAGCGACAGCTGCGGAGTTCAGCGTGCCTTGCTGCTGCGCTTGCGTGCCGTCTTCTTGCGCGCTGTCTTTTTGGGCGCCGCTTGCGGCGCTTTGGCGGCCGTCGTGCGTCGCGGCTTTTTCGCCTTCGGCCGGGGCCCGGGCTGCGGCGCCCTGGTTGCAGCTTTCTCCAGACGATCGAGCCGCGCTTCGAAATCCGCGACGATGCTGGTGACACCTTGCAGCACCACATGCAGTTCGCGGACGGCCTGACGCAGGAAGCGCCAACTCTCGGCCGGCCGGCTCGATGCCTCGACAACCGCCGCCAGCACTTTCTTCAGCTTGTTCACGGATCGCTCCTTGCGCGTTCCCGCCGGGTGGCCGGGCAATGTATCAAGCATCGACCCTTCGATCATCCCGCGCACCGGCTGCCGGCGTATGCAGAGGGCAGGGCGTCAGCGCGCCGGTACATGGCTGGTCGTGACATCGGCGATCAGCCGTCCGTTTTCGCCGCTGACGATGGTCCGCACCACGCTGAGCTGTCGCCCGCGTTTGACGAACACCGAGCGCGCCGAGAACACGCCGTCCTTCTGATTGCCGAGCAAGGCGGCACTGAGATTGATCGCGAGCGGAAAGCCGCTGGTGCCGGGCGACATCCGGGTGCCGCCGAAGGCGAGCACGGTCGCGCAGACGTCGGCGAACCAGAGGATGGCGCCGGCATGGGCCACGCCGAAGGGATTGAGGATGCCGTCCTGCACCGGCATTTCGCCGCGCACTTCCTGATCATCCTGCGACACGATCGTGAAATCGATCGCTCCGGTCACTTGCATGTCTGTGCTCCCGCGTACCTGGAAAGGCGGCGATTTTCACACAGGCAAAAAAAGAGCGGCGCGGGCCGCAAGGCCTGCGCCGCTGCGTCGGACCGGCTATCAGCTGATGTGCTTGCTGACCAGCTTGGTCATTTCGAACATGTTCACGCTGGCCTTGCCGCCGAAAACCTTCTTCAGTTTGTCGTCGGCATTGATCTGGCGCTTGTTCTTCTGGTCCTGCAGATTGTGCTTCTTGATGTAGGCCCAGAGGTTCTTGGTGATCTGGCCGCGCGGAATGGCCTTCGTCCCCACGATCTCCGCGAGCGTCGCGCTCGGCGTCATCGGCTTCATCAGTGCGGCGCTTGGCTTGCGGGCGCTCTTCTTGACAGCCTTCTTCACGACCTTCTTGACCGCCTTCTTCGGAGCGGCCTTCTTCGCTGCAACCTTCTTCACGGGCGCCTTCTTGGCCGCCTTCTTTGCCGGGGCCTTCTTGGCCGCCTTCTTAGCACTCGCCTTTGCCATTAACAGTCTCCACACTGAACGCCCACGGTGGGCGCTGTATCGTAGCGGTAAGTGATGACCGGATGCCAACATTTTTCGAATAAATTTTTCCCTAGGGCCGCCCTAGGGCGGCCGCGGCGGCCGGAAAAGGTCGCTCGCGAGGTCCGGCGAGCGCCCGGCAGCGAGTGACTGCCGCCTACTTCGCAGGGACTCGTTCGGCCATCAAGGCATCGGCCGCGAGGTATTTGGTCGTGGTCCAGCCACCGTCGAGCGCGATGCTCTGGCCATTGATGTAGCTGCCCTGGTCGGACGCGAGGAAGTAGATCGTGTTGGCGACGTCCTGCACCGTGCCTTCCCGATGGAAGGGGGTCATCTCGTGGTTGATGCGCTGGAAGAACGGCGCGTCCCAGTAGTCCCTGGTCATGTCGGTCTTGATCACGCCCGGCGCCACCAGATTCGAACGGATGCCGCTGGCGCCGTACTGCGCCGCGAGCGTCTGCGTGAGACCGACGAGGCCGGCCTTGACCGCGCAATACGCGCCGCCGTCGAGACCGCCGACCAGGCCGAAGGTCGAGCCGACATTGATGATCGAGGCGCCGGACTTCATCACGCCGAGCGCGGCGCGGCAGAAGCGGAACGGCGCCTTCAGGCTGGTTTCGATCACTTCGTCGAGGGTGTCGTCGTCAGTGCCGTGCACCGGCGCCCATTTGCCGGAGCCGGCATTGTTCACCAGGCAGTCCAGCCGGCCGAAGGTCTTGATTGCCATGTCGACCGCGCGTTGACTGGCATCGCGTGCGGTGACATCGACCGCGAGCGTTGCCACCTCGGTCGTTGCCGACAGCTTCTGCGCGAGCTCGGCGAGCTTTTCGGCGCGCCGCGCGACGGCGACGATCCGAAAGCCGCCTTCGGCAAAGCGCAGCGCGACGGCCTCGCCGATGCCGGCGCTGGCACCGGTGATCAGGACCACGGGCTTTTCGGTTTTTCCCACCATTGGCGTTCGCTCCTCGCGTGCTGGCCGGCTCTGGTGCCGACCTGATCGTTGATTGCCGCGAATCTTATCGAGGCCGGGCCGCGGCGAACGCCTGCATTCGGGGAGCCGGGCGGCAGATTGCCGGCGCAGACAGTACGCCGATCATGGGCAGACCAATACAGCGCGTGGGGTTCGACCAGCCGCGGCCGACGGCTGGCGGGCCGGCCTCGCGGCGTAGCCGCGGCGCTCAGGCGGCTCGGGGGCTGTCGAGGTTGCGGCGGTAACGCTGCGGCGTCGAACCGGTCCAGCGCTTGAACGCGCGGCCGAAGCTCGACTGTTCCGAGTAGCCGAGCAGAATCGCGAGTTCGTCGAGCGACAGGCGACCTTCCTGCAGATGCACCTTGGCCAGCTCGATGCGCTGCTTCTCGAGGATGTCGGAAAAGCGCAGGCCGGATTCGCTGAGATTGGCCTGCAGGGTGCGCACCGACGTGCCGAGCCTTTTGGCGCAGCGTTCGATCGAGCAATTGCCGAGCGACAGCGCGCCGCGCACGTAATCCTCGACGCGTTCGACGACCGTGGTCCGCGACGCCGCCTTGACGCGATCGAGATAGCCGCTGAGCAATTTGAACAGCAGGCGGTTGGAGGTGGCGACCGACTGGTTGAGCATGCCGACCGGAAACGCGATCGCGTTCGACGACGCATGCGTGTTCAGCTTGCAGCCGAACTGGTCTTCGATCAGGCCGATGTCGCGGGAGCGCGTGTCGACCGCCAGGTTCACGTACTGCGGCTGGAAGTTGCGACCGCCGATCAGGCGCAGCAGCTTGAGATTGAGCAGCGTCGCCTGGTAGTTGGCCTGGTCGTTCATGCCGAGATTGGTGCGCTCGTCCCAGCGCAGCTCGGCCAGCTCTTCACCTTCGACCAGTTCCAGCATGATCACCGGCGCATGAATCACCGGCATGTAGTCGACGAAGCCGGCGATCGCTTCGCGCACGGTCGACGCCGCACGGCACAGTGCCGCGACGCAGCCATAGACATCCGGGTCCTGGAACTGCGCGAGATGCAGGCCGAACAGCGGGTCGTTGAACGACGTGCTGCAGTACTGCAGGACATCGACCAGCGCCTTGCAGTCGATGTAGGAGTCCGGGTTCTGTACGGCGCGCGGATCGATGTCGTGGCGTTCGAGAATGCGCCGCGGATCTGCGCCCCGGCTGCGGACGAGGTCCGTGAAGCCGTTGAAATTC
The DNA here is from genome assembly GCF_011067135.1 of Solimonas terrae. Lineage (GTDB taxonomy): Bacteria > Pseudomonadota > Gammaproteobacteria > Nevskiales > Nevskiaceae > Solimonas > Solimonas terrae. The sequence goes on along the minus strand of NZ_JAAMOW010000001.1, from coordinate 301,606 downwards.
GCGGTCCGCATCTGCCGATCCACGGGCAGCGAATCGAGCGGTCCTTCCAGGCTGTAGAAAAAAGTGTCGCTCATGTCCTCTCCTCGCTCGCCGGTCTGTGCCGAGCTGGGCAATTGCGATTGATTGTAGAGGCGCAGCCGGCAAATGTCAGGGCGCGGATCGCGGCGTTTCGCAGCGGGTCGTCGGGGCGGCAGCTTTTGCTGCACAGCAGCAACAATAATCAACACTGCTGACAGGCTGGCCGCAGCGGGCAAGCCGGCCCCGGATCGGCCTGCATGCGCACCGGCGGCCGGCGCCGCGAGGCTCGAGACGGCCCGCTTTCCGGCGCGCCGGGCGCTCAGCGATTGTCGAAAGCTTTGCGGGATTTATCGAGATTCCGCTTGCCGATTGGCCGAACATGCGTCAGCGCGGGCGGTCGTGCCGGCCGTGCGCTGGATGAAACCCTCTCCATGCCAGGAGTGATGCCGACATGTCATTCGAGTTGAACAAGAAGCTCGCCGCCAGGCGCGATCCGCTGCCGACGCCGGCATCCGTCGATCCGGTCACGGCCAGCATCATCCGCGGCGCGATGGAAACGGTCTGCTTCGAGGCGGCGACGCATCTCGGTCGCGCCGCGTCGTCGCCGATCATCAACTCTTCGAACGAGCGCAATGCGGCGATCATCGACGCGCATGGCCGGCTTGCCGCCTGCTCGATCGGCACGCCGCACCTGACCTTCGTCTCGCAGCTGACCGTGCGTTACGGCCTGGCGATGTTCAAGGATTTCGACTGGGGGCCGGGCGACGTCTTCGTCGGCAACGATCCCGATTACGGCGGCGGCCATCTGCCGGACTACAACGTCTACGCGCCGGTGTTCGACGACCACGGCGAGCTGGTGCTGATCCAGGCGCTGCAGGCGCATCAGGGTGACACCGGCGGCAAGGACCCGGGCGGCTTCACGCTGGAAGCGACCGACATCTTCACCGAAGGCCTGGCGATTCCCTGCGTCAAGCTCGTGCATCGCGGCGAGAAGCGTCGCGACATCATCAAGATGATCGAGCGCAACAACCGCTTCGCGACCTTCTCCGGCGATCTCGCGGCGATGATCAGCGGCGTGCAGCTCGCCGTCGGCCTGCTGCAGAACGTGATCCGCAAGTGGGGCGCCGATCGCGTCAAGGCCGCGATCAACTACAACATCGAGCACACCGAGAAGCGCCTGCGCGAGGAAGTCGCGAAGTGGCGCGACGGCACGTACTCGGCCGACGTGCTGATCGATCACGACACGCTCGGCACCAAGGACATCAAGGTGCACGTAGCCTGCATCGTCAAGGGCGACCAGCTGACCGTCGACCTGACCGGCACCGACGATCGCCAGAACCTGGTTGGCGTGTGGAACACCTTCGGCAATACGCGCAGCTACATCATGACGCAGATCGCCGCGTCGGTAGACCCCGGCATCATCAAGAACGAGGGCATGTTCAACGGCGTCGAGATGATCATCCCGGAAGGCACGATCGCCCATCCGCCGCCGAACAAGCCGGCCGCGCTCGGCTCTTTCCATCCGGCCTGCGAGATCACCGAGGCGGTCTGCATTGCCCTGTCGCAGGTCGCACCCGACCGCTCGGCCCCGCAGGTCTACAAGATCGGCATGCCGAACGCCGTCATCGGTTTCAGCAAGACCGGCCAGATGTGGATGGACCAGGGTGTCGACGCGCGTTCGATGGACTCGTCGGCGGTGCAGGGTATCGACGGCTGGGGCTCGTCCTGTGTCGGCCTCGGCAACCTGCTGCTGTCGGAAGCCGAGGACGCGGAAAGCCGTTTCCCGATCATCAACGTCAATCGCGAGATGACCAAGGACGCCGAAGGCGCCGGCCAGTGGCGCGGCCTGCCGGGCAGCCTCAACGTCAAGCAGGTGCTGGAGCCGACCTTCGCGATGGCCTGGATGGTGTCGTCCGCGCATCCGCTCAGCGGCCTGTGCGGCGGCGACGATGCCGGTGCCTATGCCAACCACTTCGAGGTCGGCACGCCCAATGAATACAAGATCGACCTGACTGCCCGCGCGCAGCTGCCGGCCGGTGCGGTGATCGCCTACCAGCACGGTGGCGGCGGCGGCTTCGGTCCGGCGCTGCAGCGCGATCCGGAACAGGTCAGGGACGACGTGCTCGACGAGCTCGTCAGCCTCGAGCGTGCGCGCGACAAGTATGGCGTCGTCTTCACCGGCACGGTCGAGGACTACGACCTTGCCGTCGATGTCGCCGCCACGCAGGCGCTGCGCGAGAAGCTGCGCAGCGCGAAGCTGGCTGCGGCCGCCTGAGCTGTTTTCTCCCTCTCCCGCTCGCGGGAGAGGGTCAGGAAAGAGGGCCCGCGCATCGGGCGTTCTTTCCGAACCGAACAGAGACGGCGCGGCGCGCCGCCCTCTCCCGCCCTTCGGGCACCCTCTCCCGCCAGCGGGAGAGGGGAATCAACAGGAATCAGCATGACTTACCGGGTAGGGATCGACATCGGCGGCACGTTCACCGATTTCGCGATGCTCAAGCAGGGCGCGGCGGGCAGCGAGGTCAGGCTCTACAAGAACCTCAGCACGCCGGAGGACCGCTCGCTCGGCGTGATGAGCGGGCTCGCCAAGCTGGCCGAGATGGAGTCGCTGTCGCTCGAGGATTTTCTCGGCCGCTGCGACGCCGTCGTTCACGGCACCACGGTTGCCGACAACACGCTGATCGAGATGAACGGCGCGCTAACCGGCCTGCTGACCACCGAGGGCTTTCGCGACGAGATGGAATACCGCCGCGGGTACAAGGAAAACATCTGGGACGTGCGGCTTGAACCGCCCGCGCAGATCACGCCGCGCCGCCGTCGCCTGACGGTGCCGGAACGCGTGCTGCACGACGGCTCGGTGCACAAGCAACTCGACGAGAACGCCGTGCGCGAAGCCTGCCGGCGCCTGAAGAAGCAGAACGTCGAATCGGTGGCAATCTCGCTGCTGTTCTCGTTCGTCAATCCGGCGCACGAGAAGCGCGTTGCCGAGATCGCCCGCGAGGAATTGCCGGGCGTCGAGATCTCGCTGTCGCATGAAGTGCTGCCGCGTGCGCCGGAGTACGACCGCACCAGCACCACGGTCGTCAACGCCTACGTGGCACCGCGCGTGAACCATTATCTGGAAAAGCTGGTGACACGCGTTCGCGACGGCGGTTACAAGAAGCAGCTGATGGTCATGCAGGCCAGCGGCGGCGTGATGACCAAGCAGTACATCGAGGGCGCGCCGATTCGCGTGCTGGCGTCCGGCCCGGCCGGCGGCGTCGTCGGTTCGGCGCACGTCGGCAGCGCGAAAGGCTGCCCGGACATTCTCTGCGTCGACATGGGCGGCACGTCCTACGACATCTCGGTCGTGCGCAATGGTGCGGCGCCGGCGATCGCCGGCTGGAACATGCATCACCGCTACCTGATCGGCGTGCCGATGGTGCAGGTCGAGACGCTCGGTGCCGGCGGTGGTTCGATCTGCCACGTCGAGAACGGCGAAGTGCGCGTCGGTCCGGCGTCGGCCGGCTCGGTGCCGGGGCCGATCTGCTACGGCCGCGGCGGCACGCAGCCGACCATCACCGACGCCCTGCTGATGCTCGGCATCCTGTCGGCCGAATCCGAGTTCGCCGGCGGCAGCTTCCGCCTGACGAAGGACGGCGTCGTCGAAGCCTTCGCCGCGCTCGGCAAGCAGATGGGCTATGACGCCGAAGCCGCGGCCTTCGACTGCTGGCGCGTCGTCAACGCCAACATGTCCCAAGGCGTGCGGCGCATCACCGCCGGCAAGGGCATCGATCCGCAGGACATGGTGATGCTGGCCTACGGCGGCAACGGCCCGGCGTTCGCGGCGATCCAGGCCGGCGATCTCGGCATCTCGCGCGTGCTGGTGCCGAAGGCCTCGCCGACGTTCTCGGCGCTCGGCACCCTGGTCGCCAATCCGAGCATCGACGAGGAGCGCTCGTACGTCTCGGCCGCCGCGACGCTCGACACCGCCAGGCTCAAGGCGCTGTGGACCGATCTCGGCACGCGCGCCGCGGGCTACTTCAAGGACGCGCACTTCGCGCCGGACGACGTCACCGCGAAGTACCAGATGAACATGCGTTATCCCGGCCAGAACTTCTCGCTGAGCTTCGACATCCACGCCGGCCGCGGCATCGGCGATCTGTCGTTCATCGACGACAACATCGGCCAGCGCGCGATCGAGCTGTTCAACAAGCGGCACATGGAGGAGTACCACCACATCCGCGACGACGAGATGCCGGAAGTGACCGGCGTGCGCCTCGCGACCACGGTGGAGACACCGTCGCCGGTCGTCGCCAGGGGCTTCACGGCAACGAAGGCGCCGGCGCCGGTCGCCGGTACGCGCCGCGCCAATCTCGGCCAGGGCTTCGCGGCAACGCCGATCTACCGCGGCACCGAGCTGAAGTCGGGACACGAAATCACCGGCCCCGGCATCATCGAGGAAACCTTCACGACCATCGTCGTCTATCCGGGCTGGAAGGCGGTCGTCGACGATGCCGGCGACTACGAGTTGAACCGCCTGGCCGACGCCGGCAAGGCGCGCTGAGACCGCCCATGTCTGCGCTGAAGGGATACCGGGTGCTCGAGCTGGCGGACGGCGTCGGCGGCGAATACTGCGGCAAGCTGCTCGCCGACTTCGGCGCCGAAGTGATCAAGATCGAGCGACCCGGCCGCGGCAGCGCGACGCGCGATCTTGCGCCGTTCGCACCCGGCGTCGCCGGCCCGGAGCGCAGCGGCCTGTTCGCGTACCTGAATACCGGCAAGCGTTCGGTGACGCTCGATCTCGACAGCGCCGCGAGCGGCGCGACGCTGGCGCCGCTGCTCGATCGGGTCGATGCCGTGATCGATGATCACCCGGCCGGCTGGCTGGCGGCGATCGGTCTCGATCCCGCGCAGCTCGATACACGGCATCCGGCGCTGGTCTTGTGCACGGTCACGCCGTTCGGACAGTCGGCGCCGCCGGAGCGCCGGCACGCCGAAGACCTCAACGTCATGCACGCCAGCGGCTGGGCCTACCACACGCCGAGCGGTTCGCCGCCCGATGCGCCGCCACTGAAAGGGGCCGGTCGCTTCATGGCCAGTTACGAAGCCGCGCTCGATGCGGCGCTGTGCATCGTCGCCGCGCTGTACGAGCGCGAAACCTCCGGCCGCGGCCGCTTCATCGACATCTCGAAGCAGGAAGTGCTGGCGTCGCGCGTCGACTACGTGCTCGGCCAGATGGTGGCCGGCGACATGGACGTCAGCACCAGCCGCACGAGCTTCGACCTGTTTGGACCGGCCGGCATCTTCGCGTGCCGCGATGGTTACGCCTACATCTGGATGTCGGCGCCGACGCACTGGGACGCGCTGCGCAAGCTGCTCGGCGATCCCGCCTGGATGAACGACTTCCCGGAGCGCTGGCTGGAGCGCGCCTGCACGCCGGAGCGCGTCGCGCAGTGTCGCGAACACATCGCCGCCTGGCTGAAGACCCAGGACAAGGAGGAGGTCGCCGCGCAAGCGCAGCAGCTGGGCCTGACCCTGGTGCCGGTCAACGACGTACGCGACCTGCATGCGTCCGCGCAGTTCGCGTTCCGCGGCTACTTCACCGAGGTCGAGCATCCGCAGCTGCGCCGCGCGCGCTATCCGACCGTGCCGTACCGGCTCGCTGCGACGCCGGCACGGATCGACGCCGCGGCACCGCTGCTCGGCGCGCACACCGACGCCGTGCTGGCGTCGCTGCAGGAGACGGCACGATGAATCTCGCATCGCGCGGCGGTCCGCTGCAGGGCGTGCGCGTCCTCGAACTGACCAAGGTCTGGGCCGGGCCTTATGCCGGCAAGCTGCTGGGCTTTCTCGGCGCCGAGGTGATCCGCGTCGAGAGCGAAGGCTCGCTCGACGTGACGCGCTCGTTCGGCGTCGCCGACATCAACAAGGCGCCGGGTTTTCGCGCGGTCAATCCGCAGAAGCTCAGCGTGCAGATCGACATGAAGACCGGCGAGGGCATCGCCCTGATTCTCGATCTGCTCAAGCACTGCGACGTGCTGATCGAGAACCTGCGGCCGGGCGCGGTAAAGCGCCTCGGCCTCGGCTATGACGCCGTGAAAGCCGTCAAGCCGGACATCGTCTACGTGTCGATGGGCATGTACGGCAGCGAAGGGCCGCTCAGTTACCAGACCGGTTACGCGCCGTGCTTCGCCGCGCTCGGCGGCGTCAGCGCCCTGGTCGGTCGCGACGGCGAACCGCCGGCGGGCATGAACGTCCGCTATGCCGATTCGACCTTCGGCACCGCCGCCGCCTACGCGGCCGCCGTCGCGCTGCTGCACCGGCGGCGCAGCGGTGAAGGCCAGTTCATCGACGTCTCCGCCGTCGAGTGCATGACCAGCATGATCGGCGATGCGGTGATGCAGCACGCGCTCGACGGCAGCGTGCCGGGCAGCGATGCCAACCGCCACGCCGACATGGCGCCGCACGGCGCCTATCCGTGCCGCGACGGCGAGTGGATCAGCATCGCCGTGTCGTCGGACGCCGCATGGCAGCAGCTCGCTGCCGCAATGCAGCAAGCGGACTTGTCGACGCGCTTCCCGACGCTCGCCGAGCGCAAGGCAAACGAGGCCGAACTCGATCGCATGCTCGCCGCGTGGACCGCCGGCCACGACGCCGCGGCCCTGGCCGAACAGCTGCAGCAATGCGGAGTCGCGGCTGCGAAGAGCGCCAGTTCGGTCGATCTGGTCTCGGACCCGCATCTGTGGGCGCGCGGCTTCTTCCGCGAGGTGAACGACGGTGAAGGTGGCAGCCGGCCGATCGTCGGTCCGCCGTGGGCGATGACGCGCGGCGCCGAGATCCGCGACGGCGCGCCGCGCCTCGGCGAGCACAACGCCTACGTGTTCGGTGAGATTCTCGGGCTTTCCGAAGACGCGCAGCGCGAGCTGGTGGAGCGCAGCATCGCGCGTTGAGTCCGCGTCCGGAATCGGTGGAAAAGGCCCTGAGGTGTCGTCTTCGTCCGGGGCCGACCGACAGGGCAAGCGGAGCGGCCGCCGGCGATGCGCGAAATGTATATGGGGCCGCACAAAATGCGGGGACGTGTCCGGACCCCGTCGCTAAGATTCGGGCAGCTTGAGATTTTGGGACCACCGCGTCCGGGCCGCGTGCCACGGCTCGAACTGCCGGCAGAAGTCGGCGCGGCGCGGTGACCCGGGCGTAACGATCAAGTCGGAGGAGAAGAGGTGACCGAAACACTTTTTGCATTCGACAAGCGCAACTATCGCGATTGCCAGAACACGTTCCGCGGCGCCAAGAACCAGGAATACTATCTCGGCGACTATTCGATCGAAGCCGGCTCGGTGATCGACGTCCGCGCCGAGCGCAAGGCCGTCGGCTCCTGCTCGATCATCCGCCTGCGTTCGCAGACGCGACTGTTCTTCAAGCGTGCCTGGCAACACATTCGCGAAGACGCGACCGACGTGGTCGTGCTCTGGTTCGTCAAGCGCGGGCGCCTGTGCATCTCGCACCAGTCCGGCTACAGCGTGGTCAAGGCCGGCGACTTCGCGATCACCAAGTCGATGACGCCGTTCGCGGTCGAGTGCCAGCCCGATGAACAGTCGGTGCATGAGGTGCTGCATGTGATCGTGCCTTCGCACATCTTCCGCCGCTTCGTCGTGCAGGACGTCCGCACCGGCTTCTGCACGCCGGCCGAGGGCCGCGAATTCGCGATCGCCGAGCGCATCCTCACCGACATCTTCGAGGATGCCGGCGAGCTCAAGGAGCATGTCGTGCAGATCCTCGTCGACAGCGCGCTGTCGGTGCTGAGCGACGCGATCAAGAGCCGCGACGCCGCCGTGCCGGCGCGCCAGAGCCTGTCGGACAAGCGTTTGCAGGACGTGCTGCGCTACATCGAGATTCACCTGTCGGATCCGAAGCTGAGCATCGCCACGGTCGCCAAGGGCTGCGGCATCTCGCCGCGCTACCTGTCGTTCCTGCTGAGCCTGCACGGCACGCCGTTCTCGACGCTGGTCTGGGAAAGCCGCCTGAAGATCGCCGGCCAGTGGCTGAGCTCGTCGAAGCCGAGCGAAGCGTCGATCAGCGAGATTGCCTACCGCGTCGGCTTCAAGAGCTCGGCGCATTTCAGCCGCATGTTCAAGCGGGCGTTCAGCGTCAGCCCGCGCCAGTACCGCATGGCGGGCGGCTCGGCACCGACCGCCGTGCGCGATATCGGCGCCGCCGGCAGCGTTGCACTGCCACACTAGTGATTTCCAGGACGAGGTTCGACGATGGGTTCGAGTGACGCGGAAAAGCAGGCAAGCGGTTGCCCGGTGGCAGGACACGGCATCTCGCTCGATACGGTTTCGCTCGCCGATCCGAAGATCCTTGCGCGCCCGAACGCCTTCTACCAGGCGATGCGCAGCCAGGACCCGGTGCACTACGACCCGCAGCTGAAGATGTATCTGGTGTCGCGTTACGACGACATCGTCACCGTGCTGCGCGATCCGCTGACCTACTCGGACAAGCACGGTTACGCCGCGCAGTACGCGAGCGGCTACTTCGAGGAGTTCAAGCAGATTCTCGAGCGCGACGGTGGCGGCTTCTTCACCGATGCAATCAAGGACGATCCGCCGGCCCACACCCGCGTGCGGCGCCTGCTCGACAAGGCCTTCACGGCGCATCGCGTCGCGACCCTCGAACCGGCCATCACCCGGGTCATCGTCGGCTTCATCGAAAAGCTGGCCGACAAGGCCGCCAAGGGCGAGGTCGTCGACGGCGTCAAGGAATTCGCGATCCCGCTGACCATCTCGATCATCTGCGAGCAGATGGGCATCGGCCAGTTCAATGCCGACAAGATCCAGCGCTGGTCCGGCGCTGTCACCGCGCAGATCGGCCGCATGCAGAACCGCGAGCAGATGCTCGAGAACGCCGCGCAGATCTGCGAGCTGCAGAATTTCATCATCGCCAAGATGAAGGAACGCGAGGCCCAGCCGAGCGAGGACATGCTCTCCGATCTGGTGCACGCCACGCTCGAGGACGGCAGCAAGCTGAGCTTCGCCGAGGCCGTGTCGCTGGTGCGCGCGATGATCATCGCCGGCAACGACACCACGGCCACCGCGATCGGCAATCTGCTGTACACGCTGGCGACGCAGCCGGAAGTCGCGCAGACCTTGCGCGATTCGGTCGACGACGACCGCCTGCTGAACCGCTTCGTCGAGGAACTGCTGCGCATCGCGCCGCCGGTTCGCGGTCTTGCGAAAATGACCACGCGCGAGGTCGAGCTGGGTGGCCAGAAGCTGCCCAAGGACGCGCATCTGCTGGTGCTGTACGCGTCCGGCAATGATGACGAACAGCACTTCGAATGCCCGCGCAACTTCGATCTGAACCGCGGCAATCTGGGCCGCCACGTCGCGTTCGGCGTCGGCGTGCATCGCTGTGTCGGCGCCTCGCTGGCGCGCATGGAGATCAAGGTCGCGGCGCGCGAATTCGTGCGGCGCATCGGCGAGATCAAGCTGGCGATTCCGGTCGAGGAGCTTCCGTATCTGCAGTCGGTCGCCACCCATACCATCGAGCGTCTGCCGCTGATCCTGTCGCGACGCGCCTGAGCGACACCAGAATGCGCCGGTCCGCGCGCTTGCGGACATATGGCATCGAGGCATCAACGGAGAACCGCGTGCATCAGGATTTGTCCGGCCAGGTTGCGATCGTCACCGGCGGCACCGGCGGCATCGGCCGCGCGACGGCGGAGCTGTTCGTCAAACACGGCGCCAGGGTGGTCATTGCCGATATCGACACCGAGGCCGGTGATGCGCTGGCGGCAAAGCTCGGCCCGGCGGCGTTGTTCAAGCGTACCGACGTGTCGCAGATGGACGAGGTTCGCGCGCTGGTCGACTTCGCGGTCAGCCGCTTCGGCGGCCTGCACGTCATGTTCAACAACGCCGGCATCTCCGGCGCCCAGCATCCGCGTTTTCTCGACGACGACCTGCAGGACTTCCAGCGCGTCATCGGCATCAACCTGTTCGGCGTGATGGCCGGCAGCCAGTGCGCGGCGCGACACATGGCGCAGAACGGCGGCGGCGTGATCATCAACAACGCCTCGATCGCCGGCCTGCTGCCGGGTCAGGCGCTGATGAGCTATCGCGCCAGCAAGGCGGCCGTGATCATGTTCACCAAGTCGACCGCGATCGACTTCGCCGAATACAACATCCGCGTCAATGTGCTCGCGCCCGGTCACATCCGCACGCCGCTGACCGCGTATGCCGAGCCGGGCGTCAGCAGCGAAGTCGCCGAGCGCATTCGCGTTGCGGTCGGTGCCGCGTTCGACGTCAATCAGCCGCTCAAGCGCACCGGCCGTCCGGAAGACGTCGCCGAGGTGGTGCTGTTCCTCGCCAGCGATCGCGCCGCGCAGATCACCGGCGTCGTGCTGCCGGTCGATGGCGGCATCACGGCCGGCGATCCGGTCAATCACCTGCGCGAGATCCAGGCGGCACGCGCCCGGGCGCTGGCGGGCTGACCGACCCGGAAATTTTCGAGAAATGCAATGCAAGCTGCTGATCCGTATCCGGTATCGGCAGTTTCTTCGGCAAGGAGATGAGGCTTCATGGCGGCATTGAAGGTGACATTCGTCCAGCAGGACGGCGTGGAGAAAACAATCGAAGGCCTGGAGCCCGGACAGTCGCTGATGGAAGTCGGCCGGAACAACGGCGTCGACGGCATCCTCGGCGACTGCGGCGGCAGCTGCGCCTGTGCAACCTGCCACGTCTACATCGAGCCCGAGTGGCAGGCGGCGGTTGGCGCGCCGGACGAGGTCGAGACCGCGACGCTGGACATGGCCGGCGACGTGCTGAAGCCGAACAGCCGCCTGTGCTGCCAGATCGCGCTGCGGCCCGAGCTGGACGGTTTGCGCATGCGGGTCGCGCCCGGCATGTGAGGCGCGGTCGCCGCTGGCGTTCACGGCACGCAGCGGCAAGGAAAGCGATGGTTCCGGAGGAAACGAGATGAGCGATACCGAAATCTATGATGTGGTCGTGGTCGGCTCCGGCGCCGCCGGCGCGACGGCGGCGCTGCGCGCCAGGTCACTCGGCCTGTCGGTGCTCATCGTCGAAAAGGCGCACAAGTACGGCGGCACGTCGGCCGCGTCCGGTGGTGTCATCTGGGTGCCGAACCATCAGTTCACCGCCAACGACGACAGCCGCGACAAGGCGCTGGCCTACCTCGACGCGCTGATCAGGAAGCCGGTGCGTCGCGATCGCCTCGAAGCCTACGTCGATCAGGCGCCGGAGATGCTGCGCTTCATCAAGTCGCTGGGTCTGCCGGTCGCGCCGGCGCCGTACTATCCGGACTACTTTCCGACCGCCCCGAACGCGCGGGTCGACCGTTCGATCCTCTGCGAGACCTTCGACGGTCGTGAACTCGGCGCGCAGTTCCCGCTGATGCGCGAGCAGTACGCGCGCTTCAAGATCCTCAACCGCTACGCGATGGACGTGCTGCAGTTCTTCTCCATCTCGACCCGCGGGCCGGGCTGGATCAAGACCTTCCTGAAGATGGCCTGGACCTACTGGTCGGATCTTTCGACGCGCCTGCTGACGCGGCGCGATCGGCGCTTCACCCAGGGCGCGGCGCTGATGGGCCATCTGTACAAACGCGTGTTCGATCACGGCGTCGAAGTCCGGCTGGCGACCAAACTCGACGAGCTGATCCTCACCGACGGCAGGATCGGCGGCGTCAAGGTCAGCAACTTCGGTCGTCGCTACGACATCACCGCGCGGCACGGTGTCGTGCTCGCCGCCGGCGGCTTCGAATGGAACCAGGAGCTGCGCGACCGCTTCTTCCAGGTGCCGGGCCTGACGCGCCACAGCTCGACACCCGAGGATGCCAACCGCGGCGAGACCCTGATCGCCGGCATGAAGGTCGGTGCCGCCACCGAGCACACGGAAGCCGGCTGGTGGATTCCGACCATGCACATCCCCATGGAAAGCCGCTCCAACTTCGAGGACATCGTGCAGGCCGCGTTCGATGTCGGCCGTCCGCACAGCGTCTGCGTCAACCGCAACGGCGTGCGCTTCGTCAACGAGGCCTGCAGCTACGACGAATTCGGTGCGGCGATGGTCGAGGACCAACTCAAGACCGGTGCCAACACGCCGTGCTGGCTGGTGTTCGACGCGACGTTCCGCCAGAAATTCACCGCCGGCGGCATCATGCCGACGATCCTGATGCCGGATCGCCGCATCCCGCCGGACTGGTGGGACCAGTACATCTTCCGCGCCGACACGCTCGATTCGCTGGCCGCCAAGATCCATGTGCCGGCGGACGCGCTGAAGAAGACCGTCGAGCAGATGAACCAGTACGCGGCCGCCGGCGTCGATGCCGAGTTCAACCGCGGCGCCAATCCGTACGACCAGATGTTCGGCGACGCCAACGTCAAGCCGAATCCCTGCCTCGGGCCGATCGGCAAGGCGCCGTACTACGCCGTCGCGATCAACTGCGGCGATCTCGGCACCAAGGGCGGTCTCGCCTGCGACGCGCAGGCGCGCGTGCTCGACGCCCATGATCAGCCGATTCCCAATCTGTACGCCGCCGGCAACAACTCGGCGAGCCCGTTCGGCAATCTGTATCCGGGCGCCGGCGGCACGATCGGACCGGCGATGACTTTCGGCTACGTCGCGGCGAATCACATCGCCGCCGCCGCCGGCAAGGCCGCCGCGCCGCGCCAGGAGAGCGTCGCCGCCGCGGCCTGATTCGAAAACCCGTTCATTGCGAGCCGCACGGCGGCGAAGCCATCCAGCAGCGCGGCCGGATCGCGCGGCGTCCCTGGATGGCTTCGTCGCCTTCGGCGACTCGCAATGACCCACTGCACATAATGGAGAGCGTCATGGCAGCCAAGAAAAAGCAGCCCGCGAGCAGGAAGAAAACCGCGAAGGTGTCGGCAAAGAAGACCGCGAAAGCGTCGAAGCCGGCCCAGCCGTCGCCCGAGGAGATCATCCTCTACAAGAAGGACCCGAAGACCAGGATCGCGACGATCACGCTGAACCGGCCCGATCATCTCAACGCGCCGACCATCGCTGCGCGCCTGCGTTACGCGGACCTGATTCATCGCGCCAATGTCGACGACGACGTCAAGGTGCTGCTGATCCGTGGCGTCGGCAACCATCTCGGCGGTGGTGCGGACCTGCCCGAGCAGGAAGCGATGCTGAGCGGCGAGGGCGAATACTCGCTGCTGCACGAGTTCCGCATCGGCGAGGACGAGGACGTCAAGTATCCGCCCAAGGGTTCGTACCGCTATCTCGCGCAGCTCACGCAGCTGTACGCGAATTCCAGCTACGGCTGCCGCAGCCTGCAGGACTTCAAGAAGATCAGCATTCTCGAAGTGAAGGGCTACTGCTACGGCTGGCACTTCTACCAGGCCGCCGATGCCGATCTGGTGATCTCGTCCGACGACGCGCTGTTCGGTCATCCGTCGTTCCGCTACGTCGGCTGGGGTCCGCGCATGTGGCAGTGGGCGCAGACCATGGGCCTGCGCAAGTTCCAGGAAATGGTGTTCACCGGCCGGCCGTTCACCGCCAGGGAAATGTACGACTGCAACTTCGTCAACAGCGTCGTGCCGCGCGACCGGCTGGAAGCGGAGATCGAGAAGTACGCGCTGTCGTGCAGCCGCACGCGTCCGACCGACGTGGTCTACATGCAGAAGACCATGTTCGAGCTGATGAAGCAGCAGCAGGGCGAATACATGGGCAGCATGATGACGGCGTGGCTGGAGTCGATGCTGCCGCTGGTGAAGAACGACGCCGACGAGCTGACGCTCGACGCGGAGACCTTCGGCAAGGGGCTCAACAACGCCGTCAAGGACAACGACAGCCAGTATCCGCCGGACTTCCGCCTCAGCCGCTCCGGCCGCAAGGCCAGGCAGTAAGGCGGTGCAGGCTCGGTGGCCGATGAAAAATTCCGATGAAAAATTCCGAACCGTTCGGGTCGAGTAGCCCGCAACGCGGGCGTATCGAGACCGCGCGCCGGGCCTCGATACACCGCGCGTTCCGCGCGGCACTCGGCCTGAACGGCGCCGGTATCGCCGACGAAGTGAACGCCTGATGCAATACCGCACGCTCGGCAGTACCGGTCTCGTCGTCTCGCGGCTCGGTTTCGGCGCGCTGACGTTTTCCCAGGGTGCCCGCTCGCTCGACGCGGTCTACAAGGTCGGCGAGCAGCTGGCGCACACGCTGGTCGGCCGGGCGCTGGACGCCGGCATCAATTTCTTCGATACCGCCGACGTCTACGCCGACGGCGAATCGGAGACCCTGCTCGGCGCGGCGCTGAAGCCGCACCGCGATCGCGTCGTCATCACCACCAAGGTCGGCAATCGCGGCGGCGACCGCGAGCTGCTGCGCACCGGCCTGTCGAAACGCCACATCCTCTGGTCGGTCGACCAGAGCCTGCGGCGTCTCGGCACGGACTGGATCGACTGCTACGTCGCGCATCGCGAAGACCCGTACACGCCGCTGGAAGAAACCCTGGAAGCCTTCGACAGCGTCGTGCGCGCCGGCAAGGTGCGCTACATCGGCTACTCGAACTGGTCGGCGTGGACCGTCGCGGCGGCGATGGAAATCCAGAAGGCGCGCGGCTATGCACCGTTCACGCACGGCCAGATGTACTACTCGCTGCTCGGCCGCGACGTCGAGCGCGACGTGCTGCCGATGATGCAGCGCTACGGCCTCGGCATGACGGTCTGGAGCCCGCTCGCGTTCGGCTTCCTCAGCGGCGCGTACACGCGGGAAGACCTGACGCGCCCGGACAACCGCTTCTCGAGCTTCGACATGCTGCAGTTCGACAAGGACAAGGGCTTCGCGCTGCTCGACGTGATGCGCGGCATTGCGGCGCGCCGCGGCGTGACCGTGCCGCAGTTGGCGATCGCCTGGGTGCTGGCGCGTCGCGGCGTCACCAGCGTGCTGCTCGGCGCCACCAAGCTCGCCCAGCTCGACGACAACCTCGGCGCCGCCGACCTGCAGCTGAGCGAGGCCGACCTTGCCGAACTCGACGCCGCGAGCGCCATCATGCCGCTCTATCCGAGCAGCGACTGGGTGGCGCCGGACCGGCGCGTGGCGCGCGCGCTGGGTCGGACGTGAGCGGTCCGGCGGCGCCCGGCACCGCCGCGCATCAAGGGCGTGACGCCGTGATGGGTGACCGCCACGGCCTGCCGATTCCCGCCGACATCGAAGCCCTGCGCACGGCCGGCCTGCCGTTTCTGAACGAAGCGTTTCGCGTCTTCGGTGCGCTGGCGGCGGACAACCGCGTCACGCGCATCACCGAGTTCCGCGAATGTCCGGGCGGCAGTACCGGGCGCAAGCTGCTGCTCGCCGTCGACTACGCGCAGCCGGCGGCCGGCCTGCGTCGCGAGCTGTTCGTGAAGTTCTCGCGCGATTTCGACGACCCGATCCGCGATCGCGCGCGCACGCAGATGGAGCGCGAGATCGCTTTCGCCCAGCTGGCCAGTGCACCGGGCTTTCCGATCGCCGTGCCGGTCTGTCTGTATGCCGACTACCACCGCGAATCCGGCACCGGCATCCTCATCACCGAACGCATCGCCTTCGGTCGCGAGCGCATCGAGCCGCATTACGACAAGTGCCTGGACGACGCATTGCCGGACCCGCTCGCACACTACGAGGCGCTGCTGACTTCAGTCGCGAGACTGGCCGGTGCGCAGCGCGCCGGACGTCTCGGCGCCGATGTCGCCGAACGCTTTGCCTACGATCCGGCGCTGGTCACGGTCGGTCAACGCGCGCCGTACACGGTGCAGCAGCTGCAGAACCGCGTCGCGCGCTATGCCGACTTCGCCGAACGTCATCCGGGCCTGCTGCCGGCGAACATCCGCGCGCCGGCCTTCATCGCGCAACTGCGCGACGAGGTTGCGCGCTTTCCGGCACAGGAGGCCGCGATCCGCAGGCAACTGGAAGACGACGCGGAATCCAGCGCGCTGTGCCACTGGAACGCCAATATCGACAACGCCTGGTTCTGGCGTCATGCCGACGGGCATCTCGAATGTGGTTTGCTCGACTGGGGCTGCGTCAGCCTGATGAACGTGGCGATGGCGATCTGGGGCGCGCTCAGCGGTGCCCGGACGCAGCTCTGGGACGATCATCTCGATGCGCTGCTGGCCCTGTTCGTCTCGGAATTCCGTGCGGCCGGCGGACCGGCGCTCGATGTCGCGCGGCTGCGGCAGCAGCTGCTGCGCTACGTGGCGATCATGGGTCTGGCCTGGCTGCTCGATGCGCCGCCTTATATCCGCGCTCAGGTGCCGGAACTCGATGAGGTCCGCGATCGTTTCGATCCGCGCCTGCGCGGCAATGAGGTTGCGCGCGTGCAATTGCAGATGCTGACCAACTTCCTCAATCTCTGGCAGACCCGGGACTTCGGCAGCCTGCTTGATGATCTGCCGGTCGTGCCGAACACCGCGCATTTGCCGTAGCCTGTCGTCGCGCCGCCACCGCAAGGGCGCGAAGGAGCCAGCATGAGTTTTGCCGATCGCTACGGACCCTGGGCCGTGATCGCCGGCGCGTCCGAAGGCACGGGCCGCGCGTTCGCGCTGCAGATCGCGTCGCTGGGCGTGGGCTGCATTCTGCTCGCGCGCCGCCAGGCGCCGCTGGCGGCCCTGGCCGACGAGATTCGCGCCGAAAGCGGCGTCGACTGCGTGACGGCCTGCGTCGATCTCGCCGCGCCGGATGCGTTCGCGCAGATCAAGGCCGCGGTCGGCGCGCGCGAAGTCGGCCTGTTCGTCAGCAATGCCGGCGCCGATCCGCACGGCTCGCGCTTCCTCGATCGCGATGTCGGCGACTGGCTCGCGCTCGCGCAGCGCAACACCCTGATCACCCTGCAGTGCTGCCATCACTTTGCCGCGCCGATGACGGCGCGCGGGCGGGGTGGCCTGCTGCTCGTCAACTCCGGCGCGTGCTACGGCGGATCGAGCTTCATGGCGACCTATGCAGCGAGCAAGGCGTTCACGCTGTGCTTCGGCGAAGGCCTGTGGGCCGAGCTGCAGCCGCAGGGCGTCGACGTGCTCAACCTGATCCTCGGCCGCACCGATACCCCGGCATTCCGCCAGCTGCTCGCCGACAAGGGCCAGCCGCTGCCAGACAACATCGCATCGGTCGACGAGGTCGCGCGCGTCGGTCTGGAACGGCTCGCGCACGGGCCGGTCCACAACTGGGGCGTCACCGACGACAGTGCCGGCTTCGCGCCGAGTTCCGCTGCCGCGCGGCGCGAACGCACCCTGATGATCGACCGCTACAGCAAACAGATTTTCGGTGAGCCGTCATGAGCGAGAGGAACACGCTGCAGATGCTGGCCGATCGGCAGGCGATCGCCGATCTGATCCATCGCTACTGCCGTGCGGTCGACCGTCTCGACATTCCGCTTGGCCATTCGATCTGGCACGAGGACGGTGTCGCCGACTACGGCGCGGATGTCTACCAGGGCCCCGGCCGTGGCGTGATCGACCACATCTGTGCACAGCATCGTCACACGCTGCAGCACTCGCACCAGGTTTCGAATCTCATCATCGAGCTCGACGGTGATCGCGCCGCCAGCGAGGCCTACGTCACGGCCAACCTGCGCATGCGGCATGGCGAACAGCTGCGGCAGATCACGGTCTGGGGCCGCTATGTCGATCAATGGTCGAGGCGCGAGGGTCGCTGGGGCCTGGACAGGCGCATCTCGATCCGCGACTTCGATGAAGTCCGCGACGTGAAGGCGATGCAGGCGCATGCCGTGGGCCGCCGCGACGAGTTCGATCCGTCCTACGACGTACTGCGCTAGAAACGGGCCCGGCGCCCGGGTCGGTCTGAATCACGACCCGCGCTGTCGTGGCGAGCCGAAGGTGACGACGCAATCCGCTGGCTTCCTGCGCAAGCGGTGCATCCGGATCACCGCGGCCGCTTCGCGATCTCGCGGTGACGCGCTTGCTCCGGGGCACCCCGGGCGTTTTCGCGTCGGCGCCAGCTGCGCGGCGACATTCCCGTCCAGCTCTTGAACGCGCGGCTGAAAACGCCAGCTCGCCGAAGCCCGGATTCATCGCCAGCGTCGTCAGATCGATGTCGCTGCGCGCCAGATGCTCGCGCGCCAGCTTCTCGCGTGCCTGCTGCAGCAGCAGACTGAAGTTCAGGCGCTGTTGCTGCAGCTGCGCCTGCAGCGTGCGCGGCTGCAGATCGACGAGGCTGGCGACGCGCGCCAGGCTGCAGTCGCCGGTCGGCAGCAAGGCGACGATCGCGCGTTCCACCTGCCGCTCCAGCGCGATCGGCGCCTGACGTTCGTCGCCACGCCACTGCGTGCCGAGGCGTTCGCGCGCCTCGGCGCTGATGTGCACCGGCAGATTCAATTGCGCCAGCGGATAGACCAGTCGGGTCGCCGCGCTGCCAAAGACCGGCCGCACGCCGAACGTGCGCTGCCACGACCGCGTGTCGCGCGGCGCCGGCAGCGCGAACTCGACACGCAGCGGCCACAGCTGATCGTCGTGCAGTTGCGCGATGCTGCGCGCCAGCAGCGCCATGCTCAGCGCCAGCAGCTGCGCGTCCTCGCGATGACGGACTTTTTCAGAGCCTCCCCGCCAACAACGCCTACCGATCCGGCAACCAAGGCTCCGGATCGTTCGCCACCGTTCCCAGCGCCGACGCTTCCACGACCACGTAGCCGGCCTGCATGCCGACCGAATCGATGCGCACCTGCGTGACGTTCGCCTGCACGGCGCCATGCGATTTCTCGGCCAGATCCGCCGCCCAGCGATCGACATCGCGCTTTGCCTTCGCTTCCAGCCTGGCCAGCGGATACACCGCCTTCTCGCCGATGTACTGCGTCAGCAATGGCGACAGCAGATAACCCGCCGTGCCGAGCAGCGCGTTGCGCGATTGCACCGTCACATCGAGATTGCGCAGGCGGATGGAGCGGTCCGTTTCGTCCAGGTAAGGCTCGCCGGTGACGAACAGATGCGCCTCCAGCGGGCGCCACCAGTGCTCGCTGCGGACCTTGCAGCGCAGCACCAGTTGCGTGCCCACGCCCGCGGCCTCGATCTTGAGGATGCGCACGCCCTTGGCCTGCAACTTCAACTTGTGGGCTTTCAGCCGCTCGGTGAACACCGCGGCGAGCACGGCCGGTTCCGCGATCAGCGGCAGATGAATCGCGATCCGGCCGGCGTCGATGTTGCGGATCGTCGCCGGCGGCAGCTTCGCAACCGCGAGCGTCGGTGCGGTCTTGCTGTAGACCGTCTGCAGTTCCGCGGTGATGCCCAGGCCCAGCGTGATCGCCGGTGCCGCACTGCGTGTGTCCAGCACCGGGTTGGAAACGATCAGCGCCGTCGGTCGCGAGACCAGATAGGCATCGTCCTGATGGTGCAGCGGCGCGACCGTGAACGCCGTCGTCCACAGGCGCTGGGCCTTGGCTTTCAGCTTGTCGCCGCGGTTCACGGCGGCATCGAGCCGCTCGCGTGCGGAAGGCGCCTGTTCGGCGAGTTTCTTTTCGAGCAGGCCGCGCAGCGAAATATCCGGCAGCAGGCTCAACTTGAGCTTGGCCTCGCTCAGGGACGCATGCGCATCGAGATTGGACGCGATGCGGTAGTTGGCGCGCACCTGCGGCAGCAGCGTGCCGTCCAGCACGCCGCGAACATCCCAGGACACGGGCGCGCTGCCGTGCCCGGTGACGGTGGAACTGAAGCCGATGTTGCGGCCGGCCGGGCTGAGCACGATCTCGCCGCGTTGCAGCGCGCCGTGCAGCTTGATGCGGAACGCGGTGAGCCGGTCCTTGATGTCCCAGGACTGCGGCGTCGTGTCGTTGAGCAGCGTCTGCAGGCGTGACAGGGGAATGGACGCCTTGAGCGTCACGGTCGATGGCCGCTGCAGGCTCGGCATCGGTTCCGGGTTGGTCGGCAGCTGCTCGCCCGTCTCCACATGCCGCGTGCAGCCGCTCATCAGGCACACGGCCAGCGCCATCAGGCAAGGCATCCGTACCCGGCGCATCGTTCGTTTCATCGCCACGTCAGTCGGTCCGGCATCCGCGCATTCTAGAGCGCAGCCGTTCGTGCCTCGACAAACCGCACTTCGCTCGGCACCGGGCACGAACGGCTCGGGCAGGGAAGCCAAATGTTTCTGTCCCCCCGTTCGCCCCGAGTGTTTTGCGCAGCAAAACGTATCGAGGGGCCGCCCACGCCCCTCATTCACACCCCGCACACACGGCCCCCAATCTGGAACAATAGGCCGATCCCAAGGAGCCGGCCGGCAGATTGGAGCCGCGCCACATAGCGAGGAGCGCTGACCATGATCCGCCTGCACTACCACCCGTTTTCCACCTACGCGCGCCGCGTGCTCATCACGCTGCTGGAAAAGGGCCTGAAGCACGAAGCCGTCATCATCGACATGGCCGCGCGCCAGCACCGCAGCCCGGAATACCTCGCACTCAACCCCTACGGCCGCGTGCCGACGCTGGAAGAAGACGGCCTCGTCCTCTATGAGTCGTCCGCCATCCTGCAGTACCTCGAAGCCACGCACCCGCAGCCGGCGCTGACGCCGCCGGATGCCAAGGGCCGCGCCCTGGTCGACATGCACCTGCGTCTCTGCGATCTGCAGATGGCGTCACCGACCGGCACCATCATCTTCCCCAAGCGCTTCATGCCGAAGGAACGCTGGGACATGGCCGCGATCGAAGCCGCGCAGAAGGCGATCATCAAACACCTCGCCATCGTCGAACAGCA
Organism: Solimonas terrae; assembly: GCF_011067135.1. Taxonomy (GTDB): domain Bacteria; phylum Pseudomonadota; class Gammaproteobacteria; order Nevskiales; family Nevskiaceae; genus Solimonas; species Solimonas terrae. The sequence continues at coordinate 280,911 of NZ_JAAMOW010000001.1, read as the reverse complement.
GCTCGGCAACAACGACTACCTCGTCGGCAACACCTACAGCCTCGCCGACATTGCCTACATCCCGTTCATCGAATTTTTGCCGCTAATGGAAATCACGCCGGGACCGGCAGTGGCGGCATGGCGTGAGCGGCTGCTGGCGCGGCCGAGCAGCGTGGAGACGCGGCCGGCTCAGTGAGGGGCTTTCAGTCCAGTGTTGGCAGCGTATGTAAGTGACTTCCTGAAGGCGGATGACCTCTCTGAGCAAATCTATTTAGCGCTTCAAACTTTCCATGAGGCCAAATGAAATTAAATGATTTGTTAAACCAACAGGGGATTGATCCCTCGCACGTTCTCGTACTCCGCCACCGGCCTTCTGAGCCGGCACTCAACAAAGTGCTTCCTTGGCTGGCTGCAGAGCGGCCCGAGGTCTTCAACGCCTACCAGCAGACCCAGGGGGAACGGCTGGAGAAGACCATGCAAAAGCTGCAGGGAAAGGGATATGTCGCGTCGTTCATCCGCCATTCTGCAGGGAAAGCCCTTTTTGTCGGTTTGTATGCCATAGGTGCGTCTAAGTCGCTATCCACGAAGCAATACTGGGCGGTGCCTGCATACCAGGAGATGCAGAAATTCGGTATGCGGGGTTTCCGGAAAGAACGTGCCTCCGTTCTTTGGTTCGATTTAGCGATTACGGATTTCTACGCGCATTGGCAAGGCAAGCTAGTAGTTGTATGGCCGCCACCCGACCGATCTTGGTATCGCTGGGCTTCACGGAATGACATCCCGGTCGCAGCGATACTGGAGGATTCTGCACTGGTCGCGTCGATGCCCTCCTGGGATGAGCTTGACCTTGCCTGGGATGAACTACGAGTCCTGCCAACGCGCTGGTTGGACGCGCTATCTCATTGGCGAGGCATCTACTACATTTTCGACACCCATGATGGAAAAGGATATGTAGGCTCGGCTGCAGGAAGCGACAACCTTTTGGGTCGCTGGATGGGCTATGGCTCAACGGGCCACGGCGGAAACAAATTGCTTCGCGACCGAGACCCAAAAACCTTCAGGTTTACCATCTTGCAGCGCGTTTCTCCGGATATGGAGGTGAGCGATGTGGTGCGTCTGGAAAATACTTGGAAGGAGCGCTTGCACAGTCGTCAGCCCTATGGGTTAAACGAGAACTAGAATTGCGCAAGCGCTGATTCAATAGCGAGCGCCACTGTTGTGATTGGGTAGTCGCTCAATCACCTCAACGGCAAACACACGTCCGTCTGCAACTCATGCTCCGGCGTATCCGACCGCAGGTTCAGGTATCGGAAGTACACCGGAAAATCGCGCGGTTCCTCGCCGCTGTGCGGCAGCCAGTTGCGGTAGAGGTGATAGACGCTGCCGCCGATGTGATCGGGTGAGCCCTGGTGGCGGACGACGGCGCAGCGGCCGCCGGGGATGGTCTTGGTGACGACGCCGTATTCGTTTTCCGGCACGGGTGCGGCGACGGCGCCGCAGATGTCGAAGCGGAAATCCTCGGCGGGCGTGGTGTTCGGGTCGTCGTAGGCGATGCCGTAGCTGTCGCTGCTGTTGACGGGCGACAGGCCGCTTGCCTTGCGCCAGGCGATGAAGCGCTGCACGGAGGCGTTGAGCAGCGCCGGGTCGTCGCGGTGTTCGAGTGCGGCGACCAGCGCCGGTTCGGTGGTGATGATGCGGACCTGCATGTGGTCGATCTCCTGATGGGATATCCAGTGGAACTGCGCGCTCCACGTTGCCCAGTCGGGCTGCTGGCGGAACGCGGTCGGCGACTGGCCGAAGGCGTCCTTGAACGCGCGGGAAAACGATTCCGGCCGTTCGTAGCCGGCCTGCAACGCGATCTCGGTGATCGGCTCCAGCGGGTTGAACGCGAGCCGGTACGAGGCGCGGCGCAGGCGTGCCTGGGCGACGTAGCGGCTCGGCGGCATGCCGACGTAGTCCGAGAACTGGCGGTGGAAGTGGAACTTCGAGAAGTGCGCGATGCGGCTCAGCCGCTGCACCGTCAGCGCTTCATCGAGATGCGCGTCGATGAAGTCCAGCACGCGGCGGAAGCGCAGGGCATAGGTCTGCGCGTGCGTGCTCGGGCCGGAATCGGGTGTCGCGTCGTTCATGGGACGCACTTTGCCGAATCATCGGTGCGGGCGCCTGACCGATCTTGCTGGCTTTGCCAGCCGCGGAGTGCCGGCGTGACTTCGCTCGGGTGGGCTTCCGGGTTTCGCCGCGCCCGGGCTCCGGCTAGGAAGGCGCTCTTGCTCGCAGCCGTGTCGGTGCCGCGCCGAACCAGCGCTGGCAGTTGCGGCTCAGCACGGCCTGTTCGGCGAAGCCGAGGCGTTCGGACACGCGCGCGAAGTCGAGGTCGGTCTGCTGGCTGTAGTAGAGCATCAGGTCGCGGCGCACTTCGTCCTTGATGCGGTGGAAGCTGGTGCCCTCGCTCGCGAGGCGGCGGTGCAGGGTGCGCGGGTGCAGCTTCAGTTCGCCGGCGATCCTCTCGTTCGTGCACTGGCCGCCGCCCAGCAGCTGCATGATCAGGCCGCGCGCCTGCGCATGCAGCGGCGGACGCTGTGCGGTGAATTCGCGGTCGATGAAGGCGATGGCGCTGCGGTAGGCGTGCGCGTCGGAGTGGACGATGGGGCTGGCGAGATCGCGGTCGGAATAGACGACGCCGTCTTCGTTCTGGCCGAAGCGCACCTCGCAGCCGAAGTAGCGGCGGTAGGTCCGGCGCGGCGAGATCGCGAGATGGCGGAAGTGCACGCGGCGCGCGCGGGCGCGACCGCCGGTGATCTCCAGCGTCGACAGGTGACCGACGAGCAGCAGCTGTTCCATCGCCTGGCTGCGGTTGGGCAGGCGGTCGAGCAGGATGTCGTGGCCGACGAACACGGCGTTGCCGCTGCGCAGCCGCTTGAGCCAGACGCGCGCGGCGAGGCTGTGCGCGTAGTTGTGGGTGCTGACGTAGTCCAGCGCATCGCCCAGCGTCGCGGAGTTTTTCATCACCGAGCCCAGCGGACCGAACATGCCGTCGCTCTGGCGCGCTGCCAGGCGCATGCCGAAGTCCGGACAGTGCAGCGCGGCGGCGGCGTGTTCCAGCAGCGCGACGGCCTGCCGGTAGCTGGCGCGCGGCAGGCTGTCCGCATCGTCGGCGGGATCGACGCCGGCCTTGCGCATCAGGGCCGCCGGATCGCCGCCCAGTTCCGCGACCAGTTCCGGGAAGTGACGCAGCAGCCGCGCGTGCACGAGGTCGAAGTCCGCGCCCTTGCCGGATTCCCGCTTCGTGAATGACCGCTGGCCCACCGCCCGCTCCCGAGGAAGGTCTGAACAAGTTCGTCGTCGCGAGGGCGCATGGCGGCCATGGCGATCCAGGTGCGCCGCTTGCGTAGCGCGTCGCTGGATTGCGTAGTCGCCGTCGGCTCCTCGCACGTCATTCCGATCAAGGAATGACGTATGGGGATTTCGGAGGTCCCTGATGTCGACAGCCGGCCAATCATGCGCGTTTGTCCGAATCGGTCAAGTGAGGGAACGGCCATCGGGAGTAAACATGGTCTTGGTCCGCGCGGCGCACGGCGGACCCGACACGAAAAGACCAGAGGAGAGCGAGCAGGCATGGACCCCGTCAGCGGCGAACTCAAGCTGTTTCTCGATCGCGAGAAGATCCGCGATTGTCTGGCGCGTCTGGCGCGCGGCGAGGACCGCCGCGACGCCGCGCTGATCCGCGCGAGCTGCTGGCCGGATTCGACGAGCGACTACGGCGTGTTCGCCGGCAACTTCGACGAATACCTCGCGTGGGTCGTGCCCGGCTCGCCGGCGATCCCGGTCACGCAGCATGTGCTGGGCCAGAGCTACTTTGAATTCGACGGCGCACTCGATGGCGACCGCGCGTGCGTCGAGACCCAGGTGATCTCGTATCACCGCGTCGACTTCAGTGTCGAGCACCGCGACACGACGATCGGTGGTCGCTACCTCGATCGCTTCGAGCGGCGCGACGGCGAGTGGCGCATTGCCGCGCGCACGATGCTGTACGACTGGTTCCAGGATTCCGGCGTGTCGGTCGACTGGTCGCAGGGCGTGATGGGCATGCCGTTCAGCGCGCCGCACTTCAGCGGCCGTGCGGTCGGCGATCACAGCGAAAGCTTCTTCGCCAAGGGCAAGGCACGCTGATGGGCCTGCTTTCAGGAAAGGTCGCGCTCGTCACCGGCGCCAGTCGCGGCATCGGCAAGGGCATCGCGCTGGTGCTGGCCGAGCAGGGCGCGACGGTCTACGTCACCGGTCGCACTGTCAATGCCGGCGACTACTATCTGCCGGGCACGGTCGGCGGCACCGCCACCGAGTGCAACGAGCGTGGCGCGGCCAGCGGCGGCAAGGGCATCGCGGCGGTCTGCGATCATGCCGACGATGCGCAGGTCGCGGCGCTGTTCGAGCGGATTCGCGCCGAACAGGGTCGGCTCGACATCCTCGTCAACAACGCCTTCATCATTTCCGAGGACCTGCTCGACGGCAAACCGTTCTGGGAAAAGCCGCTGTCGAACCTGGAGATGTGGGACGTCGGCGTGAAGTCCAACTACGTCGCGGCCTGGCACGCAGCGAAGATCATGGCGCCGCAACAATCCGGTCTGATCGTCGCGATCTCCGGCTTCGCCGCCGTGACCTACACCTACAGCGTGATCTTCGGCACCTCGAAGTCGGCGGCCGACCGCATGGCGCGCGACATGGCGATCGAACTGCAGCCGCACAACGTTGCCTCGCTGACCTTGTGGCAGGGCCTGACGCTGACCGAGAAGGCTCGCGACAATCTCGCGAAGATGGGTGGCCGGATGACGAAGTCCATCACCAACATGACCGGCAGCAGCGTCGAGCATCCGGGCCGCGTGATCGCCGCGCTGGCGGTCGATCCGGACCTCATGAAGCGCTCGGGTGGCGAGTTCGTGACCGCCGAACTGGCGCAGGAATACGGCATCACCGATGTCGATGGCACGGTGATTCCGTCGGCGCGCGCGACGCGCGGTTCGCCGATCTGGAAACCGATTGCGGAGGTCGACTACCGTGGCAAATGACAGCGTGAGCATCGATCGCGCGCGGCTGGCGCGGCTCGAAAAGGCCGCCGACAAGCTGGAGATCGCCGACTGCCTGACGCGCTTCTCGCGCGGCATGGACCGCTTCGATCGCGCGCTGTACCTGTCGGCGTTTCATGCCGATGCCGTGATGGCGGCCGGTCCGTTCGTCGGCAGCGCCGCCGACTGCTACGACTGGGCGATGCCGATGCACGAGGCAGGGCAGCGGCTGACACATCACAGCCTGCTGAACAACACGGTCGAGATCGACGGCGATACCGCGCACAGCGAAACCTATTACCTGTTCGTCGCGCGCAACCGTGACGAATCGCTGTGGATGGCCGGCGGCCGCTACGTCGATCGCTTCGAACGCCGTGACGGCGAATGGAAGATCGCGCTGCGCACGAACCTCATCGAATGGGGCTGCGTGCCGCCGGCGATGCCGCTGCCGTTCGCCGATGTGCCGGACATCGCCGCCAACGGCGTGTCGTCACGCAGTCCGGACGATCCGAGTTATCAGCGGCCCCTGGTGAACCGACGGAAGCCCCGGAAACCGTCGGCCGCGGGTTGAACGGTGAACGGCACTGGATTCCATCTCCCTGTCGACAGTCGGAGAGGGTCAGGGCGAGACAGGGATGCGGGCTGGATCTGGCGCCGGTTCTTTCAGCGAAGGGCGTGCCTCCTCTCCCTAACCCTCTCCCCCATGCATGGGAGAGAGGGAACGAGTTCGGCGGCGCGTTCAGAGCAGCGGTGCTGACGGAAAGCGCAGGATGGATGCCGAAGCGAATCGGAAACAGCGGTCCATGCCGACTCGCGTCGAAATCGGCCGGCGATCCGGAGAGCTCCCTCTCCCTCGACGCCGATCGGGGGAGAGGGTTGGGGTGAGGGGGCGTCGGCCGAATCCGGCATTGATGTTCTCTTCGGCCGGCGCCCCTCACCTTGAAACTGTTCTCCACGGTCATCGGGCAGAGGGAATGAACTTGTCGACGCGTCTGGAACGGTGGTGCTGACGAAAGAAAGAAGGATGGGCACCGGAGCGAGTCGGAATCGGTGATCGATATCGGCAAGCGTCTGAATCGGCCGGCGATCTGGAGAACCCCCTCTCCCTCGACGCAGGTCGGGGGGGGGGAGGGTTGGGGTGAGGGGGCGTCAGCCGGATCCGGCATCGATGTTCTCTTTGACCGGCGCCCCTCATCCTGGCGCTCTCCCCGATGTTCATGCGGGAGAGGAAATGAATTGTTTGGTCGCGTTTGGAGGATGGCCACCATGACAGAACGCAGATTCGACGGCCGTGTCGCCGTGATCACCGGTGCCGGCCGCGGGCTCGGGCGCGAGTACGCGCTGCTGCTGGCGTCGAAAGGCGCCAAGGTCGTCGTCAACGATCTCGGCGGCAGCATGGCAGGCGAGGGCCATGACGACGGTCCGGCGCAGGATGTGGTGCGCGAGATTCGCGCCGCCGGCGGCGAGGCCGTGGCGTCGACCGATTCGGTCGCGACGCGCGAGGGCGGGCAGGCGATCATCGCCACGGCGCTCGCGCAGTTCGGCCGCATCGACGTGCTGATCCACAACGCCGGCAACGTGCGCTACGGCTCGCTGGCCGAGATCAGCTACGAGGATTTCAAGGCGGTGGTCGACGTGCACCTGATGGGCGCGTTCCATGTCGTGCGGCCGGCGTTCCCGCACATGCGCAAGGCGGGCTACGGCCGCGTCGTGCTGACCTCGTCGATCGGGGGGCTCTACAGCATTCCCAACGGCGTGCCGTACGCCGTTTCGAAATCCGGGATCATCGGCCTCAACAACGTCGTCGCGCTCGAAGGCGCCGAACACGGCATCAAGAGCAACATCATCCTGCCCGGCGCGGTGACGCGCATGGCCGAAGGCCTGGACACGGCACAGTATCCGCCGATGGGCGCGGATCTGGTCGCGCCGGTCGTCGGCTGGCTGGCGCACGAATCCTGCTCGGTCAGCGGCGAGCTGTACGTGTCGATGGCCGGCCGAATCGCGCGGGCGTTCGTTGCCGAGACGGAAGGCGTCTACCGTCCGTCCTGGACGATCGACGACGTCGGCGCGCAGATCGCTGCGATCCGCGACCCGGCACGGCAGTGGACGCTGCCGGTTTTGCCCTCAGGCTTCGGCGAGCATCTGCAGCGCAGTTTCGAGATGGCACGCCGAGGCGGCTGACGGATCGAGGTGCTGCCCCTCGATACATTTCGCTGCGCGAAACACTCGGGGCGAGCGGCGATGAAAAGGACACCGGCTCCGTCTGCAACCGTTCATGCCGAGTGCCGCGCGTCAGCGCGGTGTATCGAGGCGCGGCTGCGCTTGCTTGCAATGACGGATCGAGGTGCGGCTACTCGATACATTTCGCTGCGCGAAACACTCGGGGCGAACGGCGATGAAAAGGACACCGGCTCCGTCTGCAACCGTTCATGCCGAGTGCCGCGCGTCAGCGCGGTGTATCGAGGCGCGGCTGCAGTTGCTCGCAATGACGGATCGAGATGCTGCCCCTCGATACATATCGCTGCGCGAAACACCCGGGGCGAGCGGGGACGAAAAGGACACCGGCTCCGTCTGCAACCGTTCATGCCGAGTGCCGCGCGTCAGCGCGGTGTATCGAGGCGCGGCTGCGCTTGCTTGCAATGACAGAACGGGCGTTTTGCACGCGCGGCGCAAGGCGCGAGCGCGCGGCCTTTGCCGTAAACAAACGCGTGATCGCGGCTCGCGCCGCGCCTACGTCTGTGCCGCGCTTTCCTGTTCGTGCTTCGCGTACCAGGCCACGGCATCGCGCACCGTCTCGGCGATCGGCCGCGGCTGCCAGCCGAGTTCGCGCGTGGCCTTGCTGTGGTCCATCTGCTGGAAGGCATTGGACAGGAAGACCGCGTCGGTGCTGACGATGAAGTCCTTGCGGCCGAGCAGCTTGAACACGCGCTCCGTGATCCAGGCGATCGCGTACGCCGTACGCAGCGGGATGAGCTTCGGCGGCGGCTTGCCGCATTCGCGGGTCGCGAGCGTGTAGAAGTCGCGATTGCTGATGAACTCGTTGGCGATGATGTAGCGCTCGCCGACCCGGCCCCTGGTTTCGGCGAGCAGCGCCGCTTCGGCGGCGTCGCGGATGTCGACGGTCGGTGCGCCGGCGTCGAGCGCATGCTTGCTGGCACCGCGCGCGGTGTCCCAGAGCGCCTTGCCGTGCGGCGTCGGACCGTAGTCCTCGGGGCCGTAGGTGTTGGCGATGCACAGCGCGATGCCGGGCAGACCGCGTTCGCGGCAGTACTTGAGCACCTGCGTTTCCGCTTCGAGCCGCGCGAGAATGTACGGCGAGGCGCGGTCCCGCCAGTTGAACGGGATGTCCTCGGTGACCGGGCCGTCCGGGTTCAGGCCCAGCGTGCCCATCGAGCTGGTGAAGATGAAGCGCTCGATGCCGCAGGCCAGTGCGGCTTCCATCGCATTGACGACGCCTTCGACGTTGTTGCGGTAGATCGGCGTCGGGTCCGTCAGCCAGAAGCGCGGATCGACGACGCTGTAGAACACGCTGCTGCAGCCGCGCATCGCCGCCTGCAGCGATTCGGGTTCGAGCACGTCGCCGTGGACGATCTCGACCGGCAGGCCGGCGAGCGCCGCGGTCTTGCTGGTCTTGCGCAGCAGCACGCGCACCTTGCGGCCGCGCTCGCAGAGCAGGCGCACGGTGTGGCTGCCGACGAAACCGCTGCCGCCGCAGACGAGGACCGGCTTTTCGCTGGATTCGGTCATGAACAACTCTGTTGAATAGAAGCCTTGATGTTAACCGGGCTTGGCGCGTGGCCCAAGCGTTCCGGGATCGCCTGGGCCGGCGCGTCGCGGTGTTCCAGGAGCGACTATCAAAATGAATTCCATCTCCTCATCGCGCAGCGATGGGGAGAGTGTTGGGGAGGGGAGGTGCTCACTCGCCGCGGTGCTCGATCCGACAACCCCTCTCCCCAACCCTCTCCCCTCTACGAGGGGCGAGGGAGTTCATTTTGTGATGTGCTCAACGTGCGGAAGTCCCGCGGCGTTCGCCGCGGCCCTCTACCTCGAACCACCTCCCCGCGCGTGGGAGAGGAAAGGAATCGATCGCGGCGCTATGCAGCGCGGTCGCGCTGCTGTGCGCAAGCCCGCTCGAAACTGGCGAGCAGCGCCTTCAGGCGCGTCTCGTACTGCGCGACGGCGGCGTCCTTGATCAGGCCGTAGCCGCCGATCTCGCTGGCGGCGCAGGCAATCTCGGTACCCGTCGCGATCGTCGCCGTGTCGAGGCGGTCAATGAGGCCGTCGATCAGGGTGCGGTACTCGCCGATCAGGCGCCGTTCGAGACGACGTTCCGGGAAGTAGCCGAACGGATCGAAGACCGTGCCGCGCAGGCCCTTGAGTTTCGCGAGCAGGCGGAAGGCCGGCAGCATCCAGGCGCCGAAGCTGCGCTTCTTCGGACGGCCCGACGCATCGCGACCCGGCAGCATCGGCGGCGCCAGGTTGAAGCGCAGCGTGTAGTCACCGCTGAACTGGTCGCGCAGGCGCTGCAGGAATTTCGGGTCGGCGTACAGGCGCGCGACCTCGTATTCGTCCTTGTAGGCCATCAGTCGTGCCAGCGTCAGTGCGACCTCGCGCACGAAGGCCTCGCCGCCGTCGAGCTTCAGCGCGGCGACGCGCGTGCGGATATCGGCGATGTCGTCGCGGTAGCGCTCGGCATAGGCTTGGTTCTGATACGCCGCGAGCAGGCGGGTGCGGCTGGCGAGCACGTCGTCGACGGTGGCGAGCGGCACGACGGTCTGCGGCTTCGGTGCCAGTTCGCGGGCCAGCGCCTCCGGGTCGTGCGCGGCGAGGCGGCCGAGCGCGAAGGTGCGCAGGTTGCCTTCGACGAAGGTGCCGTTGAGGCGGATCGCCTGTTCCAGCGCGGTGGTGGTCACCGGCAGCAGACCTTTCTGCGCGGCGTAGCCGAGCATGAGGATGTTGGTGGCGATGCTGTCGCCGGTCAGGTCGGTGGCGAGCTGGCTGGCGTTGAGTTCGAACAGCGCACCGTCGCCGAGTGCGGCGGCGATCGCATCGCGCATGCGCTTCTCGCCGAGATCGAAATGCTTGTTGCGCTGGAACTCGCCGGTCGGCGCGACGTCGCGGTTGACGATCGCGGCACTGTGACCGGGACGCAGGGTTTTCAGCATCGGCGCGCCGGAGGCGACGATCATGTCGCAGGCGATCAGCACATCGCACATGCCATCCGACAGGCGCGAGGTGTAGATGCCGGCCGGATCGGGACCGATGCGGATATGGCTGGCGACGGCGCCGCCCTTCTGCGCCATGCCGGTCATGTCGAGGATCGTGCAGCCCTTGCCGTCGAGGTGTGCGGCCATGCCAAGCAGGGCGCCGACGGTCAGCACGCCGGTGCCGCCGATGCCACCGACGAGGATGTTGCAGCCGCGCGCATCGAGCGGCGCCAGTGCCGGTGCCGGCAGCGCGGCAATCAGCTGCTGCAGGCGTTGTGCGTCGCCGCTGGCGCGCACCGCGATTTTCGCACCGGTGACGGTGACGAACGACGGGCAGAAGCCCTTGGCGCAGCTGTAGTCCTTGTTGCAGGTCGACTGGTCGATCTGCCGCTTGCGGCCGAACTCGGTTTCGAGCGGCAGGATGCTGATACAGTTGGACTGCACCGAGCAGTCGCCGCAGCCTTCGCAGACGTCCGGGTTGATGAACAGGCGCTGCGGCGGATCGACCATCAGCTTGCGCTTGCGGCGGCGGCGCTTCTCGGCGGCGCAGGTCTGTTCGTAGACGATGCCGGTGACGCCCGGTGTCTTCTGCAGCTCGCGCTGCACGCGGTCGAGCGCGTCGCGATGATGCAGGGCGGTGTTCGGCGGCAGCGTCAGGCCGGCGTACTGCTCGGGATGATCGGACACCAGATGCACCGGCCGCACGCCTTCCGAGAGCAACTGATTGACCATGTCGATCGGCGTGATCTGCTGCTCGACCGGCTGGCCGCCCGTCATCGCCACGGCGTCGTTGTACAGGACCTTGTAGGTGATGTTGGCCTTGGCGGCGACGGCGGCGCGGATCGCCAGCACGCCGGAATGCGAGTAGGTGCCGTCGCCCATGTTCTGGAAGACGTGCTGCGTGCCCTGCGTGAACGGGCCGACGCCGACGAACGGCGAACCCTCATGCCCCATCGGCACGAACTGCATGGTGTTGCGATCCATGACCACGGCGGCGAGGCCGTGACAGCCGATGCCGCCGAGCGCCAGCGCGCCGTCCGGGGTCTTGGTGCTGGTGTTGTGCGGACAGCCCGAGCAGAAATACGCCGGGCGGATCGTGCCGCCGGTCTCCAGCGGTCGCGATTCGAGCTCGCGCCAGCCGTCGGCGTGTGCCTGCACGTGGGCGTCGCGGATGCCGAGCTGTTCCAGCACGGCGGCGACGGCGCGACGCACCTGCGGCACGGTCAGCTCGCCGCTCGCCGGCAGCAGCGGTGCGTCCTGAAGATCGCGCTTGCCGGCCAGTGCCGGGCGGTGATCGGCGAGGGCGTACAGGTGGCGGGCGATCTGGTCTTCCATCACCGGCCGCTTTTCCTCGACGACCAGCAGCGCGCGATGACCCTGCGCGAAGGCGACGAGCTGCTCGCGGTCCATCGGCCAGATCAGGCCCGGCTTGTAGACGCGGATGCCGAGCCGTGCGCAGGCGGCTTCGTCGAGGCCGAGATCGGCCAGTGCCTGGCGCAGATCGAGATAGGCCTTGCCGGCGCTGACGATGCCGAGCGTACGGCGCTCGCCGTCGATGACGACGCGGTCGATGCCGTTGGCGCGCGCGAACGCGGTCGCCGCCGGCAGGCGCTGGTTGACGAGGCGGTCTTCCTCGACCAGTGCCGGCTGGTTCTGCTTGAGATTCAAGCCGTCCGCCGGCAGCGGGAAATCGCTTGGCAGCCGGTAGGCGCGCTGCAGATCCGGCAGCTCCGCGGTGCCGGACAGGTCCAGGGTGTCGGTGATGCACTTGAGGCCGACGTAGCAACCGCTGTAGCGCGACATGGCGATGCCGAACAGGCCGAACTCCATGATCTCGTCGATCGTCGCCGGATACAGCACCGGCAGCATCGCCGCGATCAGGGTGTGCTCGGACTGGTGCGCGCTGTCCGAGGACTTGCCGCCGTGATCGTCTCCGGCGATCGCCAGGAAGCCGCCCTTGGCGGCACTGCCTTCGAGGTTGCCGAGCTTCAGCGATTCGCAGGCGCGATCGACGCCGATGCCCTTGCCGTACCAGAGTCCGAACACACCTTCGAACTGCGAGGCGCCGAACCAGTCGAGCTGCTGCGTGCCGCGGATGGCGCTGACCGCCAGCTCCTCGTTGAGGCCGGGCACGAAGCGGATATCGTGCGCATCGAGCAGCTTCTGTGCGCCCCACAGCGCCGAGTCGTAGACGCCGAGCGGCGAGCCGCGATAGCCGGAGATGTAGCCGGCGGTCTTCAGCCCCAGCGCGCGATCACGGCGGATCTGATCGAGCGGCAGGCGCACCAGCGCCTGGTTCGACGAGATGAAGACCCGTCCGCCGTCCTGCAGGTACTTGTCGTCGAGCGTGGTGACGGACTTGGTCATCGGGTTTTCAGGAAAACGGAAAGCACTTGACCACGGACCTCACGAATTCAGCAGCGGGTACGTTCTGCGCGATGCGTGAGATCGGTGGTTGATGAGCGGTCGACGGACCGCATCAGCGAGGCGGCAGCTTGTCGAGGCGGAAGTCGCAGTGATCGGCGGTCTGCTGGACCTCGATCAGATTGCCTTCCGGATCGCGGCCGTAGATGGATTTGACGTGGCCGACGTCGATCGGGCCGGGCTGGCCGAAGCTCATGCCCAGGCCGCGCAGGCGCTCGACTTCGTACTCGATATCGGTCGCGTCGACGCAGAAATGCGTGTAGCCCTTGTCGTACGGGTTCAGGGCACGCGTCACGGTCGGCGCCGGTGCCTGGTACTGGAACATTTCCAGATAGCAGGTTCCGCAGCGCAGCATGGCACCCTTGGCGGCGGAATTCGGCACGTCGACGATGCGGTCGATGAACTCGCTTTCCTGCCAGCTGAACGGCTCGCCGACGACCTCGAAGCCGAAGGCATCCTTGTAGAACCGGATCATCCGGTCCATGTCGTGCACATGAACGGCGACGTGGTGTATGCCCTTGATCACGCGGTTTTCCTCCCGATGCTGCTTGTTCTGGACGCGGACGGTCGCCGGCGAGTGTAGCGGTGCCGGACAAGCGCATTGAAGCTGCTGGCGAGCGCAGGCAAGTTGCGCTGCGTGCAGGGTCATTCGAGGCAGCGGAGCCGGCCGGCATAATTGCCGGTAGCGGCATGATTCGAGAACCGCGAGGAGAGAGCTGGATGAACAAGACGATCATTGCCGGCGCGAAGATCTGGGATGCGTCCGGAGCCGTGCCGTTCGACGGTGACGTGCTGATCGAGGGCAACCGGGTCAAGACCGTCGCCCGCGGCCGCGGCCAGTTGCCGCAGGCCGGCTGCCAGGTCATTGACGCCAAGGGCCTGTTCCTGATGCCGGGCATGACCGAAGGCCATGCGCACCTCTCGTTCGAGGCGGTGACCGCGACCGAAGACCTGATCACGCCGTCGCCGGAAGCGCACACGCTGCTGACCGCACGGGTTGCCAAGGTGCTGCTCGATCACGGCTTCACCAGCGCCTGGGGCGCGTCCGAGGCCAAGCTGCGGCTCGGCGTCGCCGTCCGCGACGCGGTCAACGCCGGCCAGCTGCCGGGGCCGCGCATCCGTGCCGGGTCGCTGGAAATCAGCGTCACCGGTGGCATGGGCGACGAAAGCCGCGAACACAATCCGCGCAAGGGTCCGTCGATCATCGTCGATGGCCCCGAAGAGATGCGCAAGGCCGTACGTCTGAGCTGCCGCGAAGGCTGCGACAACATCAAGCTCGACGTGTCCGGTGATCCGTTCTATCCGAACACGCCGGCGCACACGACGCCGATGTCGTTCGAGGAAATCAAGATGGCGGTCGACGTGGCGCACGCGTACGGCCGCCGCGTCAATGCACACACGCGCTCGATCAAGGGCAGCAAGGACTGTCTGAAGGCCGGCGTCGACATGATTTATCACGTCGAATATTCGGATACCGAACTGCTCGACCTGTTCGAGGCGAACAAGGACCGCGTGTTCGTCGCGCCGACGGTGAGCCTGTTCCACACGATCCAGAACAACGAAGCGGCCGGCATCGGCCTGACCTCGGAGATCGGCGGTTACATGGGCATTCCCGGCCTGCTCGAAGCCTCGGCAAAGACACACACCGAACTGCGCAAGCGCGGCATCCGCCATCTGATCGGCGGCGACTACGGCTTCAAGTGGAGCCCCAACGGCACCAATGCGCGCGACCTCGATTTCTTCGTCAAGTACTACGGCTACACACGCTCCGAGGCTCTGCGCTGCGCGACTGCCAACGGCGGTGCGGCGATGATGATCGACAGCGGCGAGCAGATGGGCGAGATCAGGGAAGGCCATCTTGCCGACCTGCTGTTGGTCGACGGTGACCCGCTGACCGATTTCTCGGTGCTGCTTGATGCCGGCCGTCTCGCGCTGATCATGAAGAACGGCGAGATCTACAAGAACAGCGTCAGCGCGGTCGAACGCCGCGTCGCCGCCTGAGCGACACCGTCGCAAGGTTTCTGGAGAACATCTGATGTCGGAAGTCAAAGAAGACCAGCGCCAGGCCGCCGCGGCCAGCAAAGGTGAAGCGCGTTGCCCGGGAGCCCCGAGCACGCAGGAAATCATCGCCGCCGACAAGGTCGCGGCGCCGGGCTGGGTGCGCTCGGAGTCCTACCGGTTTCTCGGCGACGAGGACATTTCCAAGGATCGCTACATCGATGCGGCGTACGCGCAGCGTGAAATCGACACGCTGTGGAAGAAGACCTGGCAGTTCGCCTGCCGCGAGGAGCACATCCCGGAAGTCGGCGACTATCACGTCTACGACCTCGGTCCGTACTCGTTCATCATCACGCGCGTCGCGCAGGACGACATTCGCGCGTACTACAACGCCTGTCTGCATCGCGGCACCAAGCTGCGCGCGTCCGGCACCGAGGGCAACGCCGAAGAATTCAAGTGCAGCTTCCACGGCTGGACGTGGAATCTCGATGGCAGCCACAAGGAAACGCTGTGCTCCTGGGATTTCCCGCACGTCGACTTCAAGAAGCTGACGCTGCCGCAGGCCAAAGTGGAGCGACTGGGTGGTTTCGTGTTCATCAACATGGACCCGCAGGCGCCGACGCTGGCCGACTATTTCGGCAAGGAAGCGAAGGCACACATCGACGCCTGGAAGCTGGAAAACCGCTACGTCTACCTGCACGTCGCCAAGCACCTGCCGTGCAACTGGAAGCTGGCGATCGACGCCTTCCTCGAGGCGTATCACGTCATCGAGACGCATCCGCAGGTCGCGCCGTCGAATGGTGATGCCAACACGCAGT
Organism: Solimonas terrae; assembly: GCF_011067135.1. GTDB lineage: Bacteria > Pseudomonadota > Gammaproteobacteria > Nevskiales > Nevskiaceae > Solimonas > Solimonas terrae. Next base: position 265,425 of record NZ_JAAMOW010000001.1, on the reverse strand, counting down.
ACGACGTCTACGGCGAGCACGTCAACCGCTTCATCTCGCCGCTCGGCGTGGTCAGCCCGCATCTGTACGGCAAGGTCAGCGAGCAGGACGTGCTCAACCAGTTCACGCTCGGCGACAGCAGTGCGCTCGGCGATACCAAGTTCACGCTCAAGGACGGCGGAACGGCGCGCAGCGTGATGGCGGAGATGTTCCGCGGCATGTTCGAGCAGGCGACCAATACCGATCTGTCCAAGGTGTCCGATTCGGAGCTACTCGACTGCTTCTCGTACACGGTGTTCCCGAACGTGTTCCTGTTCCCGGGCATCTCGCTGCCGATGGTCTACCGCTTCCGGCCGGACCCGCAGGATCATCGTCGCTGCCTGTACGAAGTGCTGTTCCTGCGGCCGGTGCCGAAGGATGGCACGCGGCCGATGCCGGCCGAGCCGATCCATCTGGAGGATCACCAGTCGTTCAAGGAAGCCGAGGGCATGGACCCGGGTTTCGGCGCGATCCTGGACCAGGACACCGACAACCTGATCCTGCAGCAGCAGGGTCTGGAGGCCAGCGCCAAGTCCGGCCTGACGCTCGGCAACTACCAGGAAATCCGCGTCCGGCATTTCGAGAACGCCGTCAGCAAATACGTGGCGTAAACGCCCGGATCGCCAACCGCCGGGCGACGGTCCCTTGATCGTCGCCCCGTCTTTCTGCGCGGCCACAGAAACGGAAAACAGATGACGGAGTCCAGTTCATTCCAGCGTGTGCTGCCGGTGGCCGATCTGCCGGCCGGCGCGAAGAAGCCGCTCAGCATCGACGGCAGGCCGCTGCTGCTGTGCAATGCCAACGGCAAGCTGCATGCGATCGCCAATGTCTGTTCGCACAACGAGAAGCCGCTGGAACGCGGGCGCGTCGGCAACGGCTGGATCGCCTGTCCGACGCATGGCGCGCGCTTCGATCTGGTAACCGGCAAGGCGATGTGTCTGCCGGCGACGCAGCCGATTGCCGTGTACGACGTGCGCGTGGTCGACGACTGGATCGAGGTCGCGGTTCCGGTCTGAGTGCGGATCGGTACCGTCGCCGGTTTTGTTTCGTCGCCACCCATCCCGCAACGACGACAGCCGCACTGCTGCACGATCAGCGAGGGCCCCATGACATGCATTTCGCTTGAACGACGGGCCGACGGCATCGCGCTGTTGACCTTGAATCGCCCCGACGCGCGCAATGCCTTGACGCTGGCTATGGTGCGGGAACTGCGCGGTGTGCTCGACGAACTCGCCAGCGATCGCGACTGTCGCGTCATCGTGCTGGCGGGCGAGGGGCGCGGCTTCTGCGCGGGGCTCGATCTCAAGATTGCGGTATTCGGCGACGAGGCGGCGCGCAACACGACCGAGGCGATGGCGCTGCAGGAGCTGTTTGCCGGCACGATCGCGCAACTGCGCCGGTTGCCGCAGCCGATCGTTGCGGCAGTGCAGGGCGCTGCGGTCGGCGCCGGCTTCGGCATCGCCTTGGCCGCCGACATCCGCATTGCCGGACATTCCGCGAACTTCATCATCGGCGCCGTCAAAATCGGTCTCAGCGCCGGCGAATGCGGGATCAGCTATCACCTGCCACGCCTGATCGGCGCCGGTCGCGCGTTCGAGATCATGCTGACGGGTCGTCCGATCGCGGCCGAGGAAGCCATGGCGATCGGGCTGGCAACGCGCATCGTCGACGATGCCCGGCTGCTCGACGCGGCGCTGGAGACCGCCGCCGCGATTACCGCCAACAGCCCGTACTCGGTCAAGCACACCAAGCAGCTGATGTGGGCCAATCTCGAGGCGCAGAGTCTGGATGCCGCGCTGGAACTGGAAAATCATGTGCAGACCGTGGCCATGCTGACCGGCGATTTCCGGGAAGGCGCGAAGGCCTTCGCCGAGAAACGGCCGCCGCGCTTCAGGGGCGACTGAAGGCGGGCGGCTGTGCCATGCGCCAAATGTCGATGCACCGGCACGGGATGCCGGGATCGGGCCCGTCGCTGCGGGCTAAGATCCCGACATATCGAATCAAGGGGAGAGATCCGGATGTCCGCAAATCCAGCGCCGGCGAGCGACGTGCAGCTCGACATGAGCGATGTCGACAAGTGGGTCGGCAAGCCGGTGATCTTCGCCGAGCTCTGGGACCCGTGCAATGCGACGGACATCCGTCGCTGGGTGATGGCGATGGACTACGCGAACCCGATCCACTGGGACGAGGAGTTCGCACGCAAGTCGAAGTTCGGCGGCATCGTCGCGCCGCAGTCGTTCGCGGTGGCGATGGATTACGGCCACGGCTGCCATCCGGCCTGCGTCGGCAAGATTCCCGGCAGCCACCTGATCTTCGGCGGCGAGGAATGGTGGTTCTTCGATGCACCGATCCGCCCGGGCGACAAGCTGTTCCAGCAGCGCCGTTTCGACGGCTACGACGTCAAGGACACCGGCTTCGCCGGCCCGACCGTGTTCACGCGCGGCGATACCGAGCATCGCAACCAGCACGGCGTGCTGGTCGCCCGCGAACGTGCAACGGCGATCCGCTACCTGCGCGACGAAGCCAACAAGCGCGCGGTCTACGGCAAGGAAAAGGCGTCGCCCAAGCTGTGGACCAAGGACGAACTCGCGGCGATCCACAAGCTGCGCTACGAGTGGATTCTGTCCAATCGCGAGGGCAAATCGCCGGCCTACGGCGACGTGAAGGTCGGCGACAAGCTGCCGCGCCGCGTCATCGGCCCGCACACGATCACCACCTTCGTGACCGAATACCGCGCGTTCCGCCAGAACATCTGGGGCACCTGGCGCTGGAACGTGCCGGAGGGTGCCGTCGATCCGGCCAAGGAAGACGCCGGCTTCGCGTCCGACATGACCTACGATCACGATGCGCGCCGCATCGATCCGCGCCAGGGCGACGGCCTCTACCACGGCCCGTCTAGCGGCCATCTCAATCTGGAGAAGGCCTCGAACATCGGCATGGGCGGCATGTATGGCTACGGCGCGTCGATGAACGCCTGGCATGTCGACTACGTCGCCTACTGGGCCGGTCACAACGGTTTCATCTGGCACTCGCAGACGCAGTTCCGCAGCCCGGCGTTCGAGGGCGACATCACCTATATCGACGGCGAAGTCATCGAGAAGCTCGATCATTCGCCGTTCGGCTGCCCGGTGGTCAAGGTGCAGGTGAAGATGACGACGCAGACCGGCGAGACGATTCTCAAGGGCATCGCCGAGGTCCAGCTCCCTTATTGACGGGGGCACCATCGCAGCGGACAGACAGATGGATACTTCCAGCGTTTCGCAGAGCGTGTCCGTCGTCCACGGCATGCCGCTCGCCGACGAGCCCGGCATGGGGCCGCTGACGATTCCCGCCTACCTGCGCGAGGTCACGTCCCGCCATGGCGAGCGTGAAGCGCTGGTCATGCACAGCGAGCACGGCGTCGAGCGCTGGTCGTACCGGATGCTGTGGGACAGGTCGATCGAGGTCGCCAGGGCACTGGTCGCCTGCGGGATCGGCAAGGACAGCCGTGTCGGCATCCTGATGGCCAATCGTCCCGAATATCTCTCGGCGGTGTTCGGCACGGCGCTCGCCGGTGGCGTGTCGGTGGCGCTCAGCACGTTCTCGACCCCTGCCGAGCTCGAGTACCTGCTTGGCGTCTCCGGCGTTTCGATCGTGCTGTTCGACGGACTGGTGCTGAAGAAGGACTTTGGCGCGATGCTGGCCGATCTCGAGCCGCAGATCCGCACTGCCGCGCCCGGCTGCCTGCGTTCGGCGAAATTTCCGTACCTGCAACGTCTCGTGCGGCTGGCGAGCGTCGCCGATGCGCGCGACGCCGTGCGCGCCGACGCAGTGTCGTTCGAAGCCTGGGAGACGTTCCTGGCACACGGCGTGGACGTCGACGCTGCGGTCGTGGAGGCGAGGGCGGCGGCCGTCGCGCCGTCGGATGCCGGCGGCCTGTTCTTCTCGTCCGGCACGACCAGCTTGCCCAAGGGCATCCTGCACGCACAGCAGGCGTTTGCGATCCAGTGGTGGCGTTGGCCGCGCGTGATGAGCGTCGAGGGCGCGGTGCGCAGCTGGACCGGCAACGGATTTTTCTGGTCGGCGAACATCACGATGATCGTCGGCGTTGCGCTGTCGACCGGCGGCGCGGTCGTGCTGCAGCCGACTTTCGAGCCGGAAATGGCGCTGACGCTGATGGAGCGCGAGCGCGTCACCTTCCTGTCCGGTCGCCCGCATCAGTGGGCGCGTCTCCAGGAAGCGGAGAACTGGAGCCGCGTCGATCTGTCGAGCCTGCGCTACATCACCAATTCGGCGCTGATGCTGACGCACCCGACAGTGAAGACCGATTGGCGCCTGCCGATGTCGTTCGGTACGACCGAGACGATGACGATCAACACCTCGTATTCGGCCGACACGTCACCGGAGCAATACGCCGGTAGCGCGGGCGTACCGTTGCCGGGCAACACGCTGAAGATCGTCGATCCGCAGACGGGTGCGGTCGTGCCGCGCGGCGCACGCGGCGAAATCTGCGTCAAAGGGCCAACGCTGATGCTCGGCTACATCGGCAAGGGCGTGGAGGCGGTGTTCGACGGCGAGGGTTACTACTGCACCGGCGACGGCGGCTATGTCGACGAGGTTGGTCGTCTCTACTGGGAAGGTCGTCTGACCGAGATCATCAAGACCGGCGGCGCCAATGTTTCGCCGCTGGAGATCGATGCCGTGCTGTCGACGTATCCCGGCGTGCGCCGCACGCAGACCGTCGGCGTGCCGCATGACACGCTCGGCGAGATCGTCGTCGGCTGCGTCGTGCCGCAGGATGGTGCGAGCCTCGACGTCGAACAGATTCGCGCGTTCCTCAAGGAGCGCCTGGCAAGCTTCAAGGTGCCGCGCCGCATCCTGTTCTTCGACGAACAGGAACTCGCGATCACCGGCAGCGGCAAGCTCAAGTCCGACGCCCTGCGACAGCTGGCCGGCGCACGGCTCGGCGTGTCGGCGCCTGCGGTAATAGACTCGACTTCTACCCTCGACCAGAGAGCAAATCACTGAAAGTTGTGATTTGAGTCACGGCGCCGCCTGTCTCGACGAAATTGCGTGTCTTGACGGCGCGTTCTGACGGGTCGAATCTAGCGCCAGCGCTTGGGGAGGCGCGCCATCGGGGGATGGCAAATGGGGGCGACACAAGGTCGGGGGATACAGGGGGCAGCAGAAGTTCTGCATCGGGCGAGTCGCGTCCTCGTCTTGCTGGGCCTTGCCTGCACCGCAGTATCGACCTTCGCCGCCGAGTCCGACCTGGCATCGGTCCGGCTCGATCGCCTCCAAGGCGTGTTCGATCGCAGCGCCGGCCTGGCACCGCTCTCGCGGGATGTCGTGCTCACGCGGCTACCAGCGTTGGCGCCGTCCGAGTCGTTCCCGGTACCGCCGCCGGAAGGTGGCTTCGGGCGCACGACCCTCAACGCCGCGGCAGTCGGACTGCGCGAAGTCACCTACCAGAACCGCAACGGATACGCCGTGTTCGAAGGCGACATGGTCCTCGGCGACGTGACCGAGGCCGCCAGTCACCAGCTGGACTCAGATTTCACAATCAGCCGATCGTACAACCAGCCGTTCGCGCAGTTCTACTGGATCGACACTTCGGTGTGGTACGACGGATCGATTCCGTTCTGCTTCCAGAACGGCTTCTCCGAAACCCAGCAGCAGCTGATTCTCGCGCAGATCGCGATCTTCAACGCAGCGGTCGGCGACGTCGTGAAATTTCAGCCCGATGGAACCGGTGCGGACCGCCTGGTGTGCCCTGGCGGCGATCTCTCCAGTCGTTCGCGTGTGCGCATTGCCCCATGGACGCAGGCAGAAGTGTGTCAGGCGCAGGTCGGCCGAATTGTGGGCAAGGAGCAGTGGGTCTGGCTGCATCCATCGTGCGACGCTCGCAACATTCTGCACGAGTTGTCGCACGCTGCGGGCATGCTCCACGAGCACACCCGCAGCGATCGCGACCAATGGGTCACCGTGCAGTGGGACAACATCCCTCATGACGAGTGGGCGGACTTCTCCCAAACCCACCCGCTGCCGACCGAAAACATCGGCCAGTACGACTTTCTTTCCATCATGCACTACCGCTTGAGCGAGTTCGCGATCGCCAACGGCCGACCGACTCTGGTGGTGAAGGCGGGCGTCACGGCGCCGCCGGTGTCGCAAATCGGCACCCGCGACGAGCTCAGCCCGCTCGACATTGCCGGGCTGAAGGCCAAATACATCAGAGCCCACCAGCTTTCCGCGCTGCACCCGCTGCTACCAGACCAGTAGCGGCGCCCCTCAACGACGCGTCCCAGAAAGGATGTCCCATGTTCAAATACCGATTCGCACTGTTGTTCGTCGCGGCAAGCTGCGCTCCTGCCGCATTCGCGCAAGAAGCTGCCGCCACGCCAGCCGCCGAGCCTGCGCACACGGACGCGGCCGCCACAGGGGACGCCCAGGCCCAGACACCGCCCCCCGGGGGAAAGAGCTCTGCGGACGGTACCAACTTCGGCGCCCTGGGCTTCGCCGCCGGTATCGGGGTCACTTTCCTCAAGCACGCCAACGTCAACGACGCCACCCTCGAAAACGGCGTGGTGCGGGTCACTGACGAGACGAAGAACCAGCGCGCACTCTGGCTGGAAACGCACTATCAGATATATCAGTGGAGCCACCAGACGTACGGGTTCGGCCCGTTTCTCGCGGTCCAGCTCGATGGCCAGAACGGCGGCCTTTTCGACTCCGTGGCCGGCGGCTTTATGATCGCAATGAACCGGTCGGGCAAGACTGGCCCGTTCACGAACCTGGGATTCAACGTCGGCTACGGTTGGGTGAGCACGTCGGTCAAGCGTCTGGGCGATGGTCTGGAGGAGGGTCAGCCGCTGCCGTCCGGCGTGGAGGTCCCTTACTACCGCAAGCACGACGAGATTGGCCACGTCTTGATGTTCAGCTTCACCTTCTCGTCCGGATCAAGCCCGAACACCGGCGGCACGACACCCCCGCACGACCAAGCGGGCGGGTAGGGAGGTTAAGCCCACGGATTGATCTTGGCGTACCGGGGAGCGCTCGCCGGCGGCGGCGGCGCAGCGAGCGTTCCCTTGTTTCAAGTCCAGAGCGCATTGGTGGGGCGCAACGTCATTACGCACTCACGCCAAGCCGCCTGCGTCAGGCCAAAGGTCTCATCGAAGTGCGGGACCTGAGCTTCCGCTACGCTGACAATCTACCCTACCTATATCAGGGCTTCGATCTGCGTGTCGAGCCGGGCAGGATCGTCGCCGTCATGGGCCCGTCTGGCTCCGGCAAGAGCACCCTGGCCAAGTTGCTGCTCGGCTTCTACCTCCCCACCGGCGGCCTCATCCATCTCGACGGAACCGATATCCGGCACTTCTCCGCGAACGAATTGCGCAACGCTTTTGGCGTAGTACCTCAGGAAACCATCCTGTTCTCCGGCACCCTGTACGACAACCTAATGATGGCGAACCCCCATGCGACGTTCGAAAAGATCGTCCACGCCTGCAAGGTAGCGGAAATACACGACGTCATCGAACAGCTGCCGCGCGGCTACCAAACCGAGATTGGCGAACGCGGCGCGGGACTTTCAGGCGGACAGAAGCAACGCATTGCAATCGCCCGCGCAATTCTCAAGCAACCCAAGATTCTGATCTTCGACGAAGCCACTAGCAGCCTCGATCCGGCTACTGCTGAGCACTTCTGCGCCACGATCAATCAACTCAAGGGCAAGGTAACGATGCTATTCATCGCCCACGGCCTGCCAAAGAGCTTGCAGGTGGATGAAATCGTGAGGATAGGTGCGCAGCAGCAAGAGAAGCAGTCACCTGAAATACGGATTGCCATCAAGGAGACATCATGAATCCCAACAATTCAAATTGCTATTTGCCCATGCTCGGAATGAAAGGCAGTTATGTGGGAGGTCTTCTGCTGTTTGCGGCAAGCGCAGCATATGGGCAGGCAGCCCCGTCCGCTAAAATTCAAGATATCTCGCATGTCCGGCTTGATGCGCATCCGACACCTGAGAACTCGGTGCTATTCACATTCGGCAATGGCGGCCCGACGATGCGGTTGCCCAGGGTCATATTCCCTCTGACCGTTATTCCGAACGACCCACAGAAGGCGATAAAAGCAGAACAGTTGGAGTTTTCGTTCTGGTATCCCGACATGACGCCATCCGACTGGAAGGGAACAATGACAAAGTTCTTTGAGCAGCAGGATGGAAAATATGTTCCGGAAAAAGATCGATTCCGCGTTCATGTTTTCCCCATGTTTTATGCAAACCCTGAATGGGACGATCTCTCGCCTGAAAGATCTCCGAATGGTCCGGCTCCGGAGCCTCGACCTGCTCGCGTCGAGATAAACCGTTACGTGCGCTGTTCCTCTTCTGCCGATAAGAAATGCGTCGACGAAATGGAGCGCTTCGATTCTGGCATCGATGGATTGGACGCGTTGTTAAGCAGAGATTGGGCGGAGAAAAATCCAAACTTAGCTGAAGAGGATCTTCGTCATCCAGATAAGAATGTTTATTTCGCAAACAAAAGATTTCCAGACGAACTTTTTATGAGTTGTATGTCTATAGAGTGCGATGCCTTCGTCTACAACAGTCAATATCAATTGCAATACCGTGTTTATTTTTCCTCAGAATCCGTTTCGCATACGGGTGATTTGGTCAGGGCTATTGATAAAATGATCGCGCTCTGGTCCGGGAAATAAATAGCAGCATAAAGCTCGAGGGGTCACTATATGTCTGGTTCGCTGCAGCTGCCATTTACTCAAGAACAGATCGATCATATCGTCGCGCTATTGACGTCAGCTGGTGTTTGGGATGTCGATCATAGTGAAATTTACGATATGGCAGCGCCGGACTCGAAGTTCGCGAATGCCCCGCGATCCGACATTTTTGGGGAAGCCTATAAGTACATCGATGGAATCATAAAAGAAAATCCGACATCGATAGATGAGAATACGCGATTCTGGTTCTCTCAAGCCGGGCTGATTAATTCAAGGGAAAGGTGACAATGCTGTTTATCACTCACGCGCTGCCAAAGAGTTTGCAGGTGGATGAGGTTGTCAGAATTGGCAACGATGGCAACGCGCCTGCAACGAAGGTAGATAAAGCGTCCGCCCTATATGGAGCAACTGTGTGAGGCTCTTCAAAATCCGAGCTGGCGTTCCTTTTGCGCTATGGTGGGTCGCGCTTCTACATGCTCCGACCGTGCTTGCAGATGCGTTGTCTGCTTGTGCGCAACACACAGGCTTTGAAGGTGTCCAGACTCCGCCACCCCAAACCGCCATTGTCCAAATACCTCAAGGCGATCGGCTTTATATCTACAAAAAGCCCTCTTCGCTGTGCGCGTCATCCGATGATGTCGCATGCGAACACAAATCCTACATTATCTCCGGCAATGCCGTCGCTGTTGGAAAGACCTGCGGAAAATGGACTTACATAAAATACAGAGGCGATAAAAAAAGCACTACAGGCTGGGTAAGTTCCTCGGGGTTGTACTCATCTCCCGACCTCCAAAGGGACCAGAACAATTACTACTTTGCTCTTACTCGGGGGCGCGGCACGCCGGTTTGCGATGCCTTTCTGAAAAGACTAAATAAGACTTATTTTCAATATCCACCATATTGCGGAATTCCAGAAGATGATTCAGTTTCCGGCTTTCTCAAGTTGAATAGGAGAATGCTTTCTTTCAAAGAAGCACGTCTGCTGTTTTCACAGATCCACTGGTTCTCTAGCACAGGCGCTCAATCACAGGGAACGCCAGGAGACAAAAGGGATGATGACCTCTTTGATACAAGGTATCGAGGTGCGGGCGGATTTTACTCAACTCCAGCTTGGCGCTACGACCCGCCCGTGGATATCGATAACGATGGTCATTCCGACGATATCGTAGTGTGGCAAGAAGCAGCTCGCACGATGACAAACACTTGCGGCGTACGCCTTTCTACCGGCATCGGTGATTACTGGAGGGTGGGCCAGCAGGCATTTGTGATGCGAGGAGATGGACTCTATGTTGATGAAGGACGGACACGGTCCCTCTTTTATCGTCCGCCTTATAACTATCATTATAAAAATGGCAAGGTCGATACGGACTTTGTTCCCATTACTTTGACAACTGATATTTTCAAATACAGAGAGCTTTTCTATTTTGCTGGATTTTATGACGCCCAAGAAGAGGTGCATGGTGATCTAGAGGGAAATCGCGCGCGACAGAGCAACAACAAAAACGCGCCTTTCTCATCCGGCCTCGCTAACACGCTGGCGGTATTCTTGAGGAGAGACGGGAAAACAACCCCTATCTGTGAGTACGAAGTTAAAGCGCAGCAAGCAGGCGATGAATAATATAGAGGTATGTCCATGAGCTCCCGTAAGCTTCCCCGCCTGAGCGACAATTCGTAACCAGAGCTTTCTGGCATCTGACGTAGTCCCAATTTTTCTCGACAGGTCATAAGTGGAGGTAAGGTCGCTTCGGGGCACCCCAGTAGGGGTCAGGAGAGAAGCGATGAAGAAGTCCCGATACACCGAAGAGCAAGTGGCATACGCGCTGCGGCAGGCCGACGGCGGCATGCCGATTTCCGACGTCTGCCGGCAGATGGGCATTGCGGAAGCGACGTTCTACAACTGGAAGAAGCGATACGGCAGCCTGGGCGTGGCCGAGGTCCGGGAGATCCGGCAGCTCCGTGAAGAGAACGCGCGGCTCAAGCGCGTGGTGGCGGATCTGACGCTGGACAAGCAGATCCTCTCGGAGGTGGTCCGAAAAAAGGCCTGAAGCCAGCTCGCCGACGCGAGCTGGCGCAGTGGATCCAGGATCAGTACGGCGTGAGCTGCCGTCGTGCCTGCGCGCTGAGCGACGTGTGCCCGAACACTTGGTATTACAAACCGAGAGCCCGTGATGCTACGGCGCTTCGGATGCGCATCCGCGAGATCGCACAGGCAAGACCTCGATTCGGCTATTTGCGAATCTGGATCATGCTGAGGCGAGAAGGCTGGAAGGACAACAAGAAGCGAATCCATCGCCTGTACCGTCTTGAAGGCTTGCAGGTGCGGATGCGCAATCGCCGCAAGAAGCGGCTGTCACTTCATCGCGGTGCCGTGCCGCCAGCGACCGGTCGTAATCAGTATTGGAGCATGGACTTCGTGCACGATCAGCTCGTCAACAGCCGGTCGTTTCGCGTGCTGACCGTCATCGATCAGTGGAGTCGCGAGAGTGTCTTGCTGGAGGCCAATGTTTCGTTGACGGGACAGAGCGTCGTGGATGCCCTTGAAGCCGTCTCAAAGCATCGTGCTTTACCCAAGGCCATCACGGTGGATCACGGCACGGAATTTACGTCCAAGGCGCTCGACGAGTGGGCCTATCAGCGTGGTGTCCAGCTCGACTTCATCCGGCCCGGAAAGCCCGTTGAGAACGCGTTTATCGAAAGTTTTAACGGTCGCCTGCGAGACGAGTGCCTGAACGTCTACGAGTTCGCTTCAATCGCTCACGCGCAGCTGCTGCTCGAAGCCTGGCGACAGGATTACAATCGATTCCGTCCCCATGGTGCACTCGGTCATCTGACCCCGAGTGAGTTCGCCGAACGAGGTCAGTCACCAGTTCCCGAAGTGGCCGGCCTCCACTTTTGATCGCTACGAAAACGGGGACTACGTCAGAAGTGGCCGGCCTCCACTTTTGATCGCTACGAAAACGGGGACTACGTCAAACTCGCCAGAAACTCTGGTTTTGAACTGTCGCCTTGACGGGGAAGCTTACGCTCGTCCTTCGGTGTCGACCTAGTAGGCATAATGTATATTATGTTAAGTATTCCATTCATCAGCATGTGAGGAAGCTCCTGAGTTGTCGCCCTCCCTAGCTTGTTAGATTCATTACCCGAAAGCTGGCGCTGGCAGATTGGATTCGTTTGCGGCACTTTTTGCCATTCCCCACTCAGACAAGGGCAAGTTGTCGTCGACGCTCTTCGAAAAGTAGCCAGTCAATAGATGGCTCTACGCGGCGGCGGCTGACTTTTTGAAATCTTTCGCCACAGCTGAGCGCAAATCCTCGTTCAGGAAGAAATCAATGACGGTCATCGCCATGGCTTTGGCGCCATCCAGAGTGCCCTTGTCCCCCGTCTCCGACGCAGCGCAATGGGCAAAACAGGCGGTGTGAATTCCCGTTTCCGGCGGAGCGACCGTGATCGTGGGATGAATGGACGGAACCAGATGACTGACGTTGCCCATGTCCGTTGAGCCCCGTATGTGTGCAGGAATCATCGCCACGGGAAAGAACGTGCGACCGAGTGCTTCAGCGTTCTTGCGGTATGACGTCGCGAGGCTTTGATTGCTGCGAAGGTCGAGATACGGATGGTCCCACCACTTGAGTTCGACCGTGGCGCCCGCTCCTGCAGCGCCGGCTTCAAGGCACGCTCTCACTCTCGCCTTCAAGTTCTCGAGCGCCGATTCGCTCTTCGCTCGAATGAAGTATTCCGCTTCGGCACGTTCGGGGACGATATTTGGCGCCGCGCCCCCGTACGTGATGATGCCGTGCACGCGTGCGAGTGAATCGATGTGCTGTCGGAGCTGCGCGATGCTTTGGTAGGCACTCACACATGCATCAAGGGCGTTGATCCCTTGCTCCGGGGACAAGGATGCGTGCGCCGGCTTGCCCCGAAACGTCGCCTTGACGGCCGTCACACAGAATGTGGGATAGGACTCGAGATCAACGTTTGCAGGATGCACCATCAAAGCGGCATCCAGGCCATCAAAAGCACCCCGGGCGGCCATAACCGCTTTGCCGGCGCCATATTCCTCTGCAGGCGTTCCCAAGTACCGGATCCGGCCGCGAAATCCGCCAACCTTGGCGAGTGCAAGTGCCGCACCGAGCCCCATCGCCGCAATCAGGTTGTGGCCGCAGGCGTGTCCCATCTCGGGCAGCGCATCGTATTCGGAGAGAATGGCGACGACGGGGCCTTCGTCTCCAATGTCGCAGCGAAAGCTCGTCTCGAGACCGTAGGCTGCGCGCTCTGGACTCAGACCATGTCGCTCAAGCGTTCTGCAGAGGAGATCTGACGCAAATCGTTCTTCGAATGCGAGTTCCGGACGCGCATGAATCTGGCGTGCCACGTCCAGTAGTTCCGCACCAAGTTCGTCGACGGCCCGAACAACCCGGTCTTTGAGATCTTGCATGACGGCCGCCTACCAGGTTTTGTTCTCGAAAAAGTTCATGACACGACCAAGCCAGACGTTCTGCTGGGTGGCCAGCGATACGTGGTCATGACCGTCGATGACATCAACGGTCCAGCCGTGTTGTTCCAGGCGTGTGCGTGAGCTGACGATTGCCTGCGCGATCGGCACGCTCATTCCGGGCACACCCTGATCGTTGCTGCCGACGAATAGGTAAAGGCGACCCGCCTGCGCCGCCATACTGGACAGCGCACTCTCCTGATCCCAGCCCTCCAGAATCGAGGTGTAATAGTTCGCGTTGCTCTGCATGATGATTTGCGCGGGAGACCCCGCTGGCGACATCCTGGCAAAGGCATCCACCTGGCCCCTCAGTTGCTCATGCGGCGCATCGAGAACAGGCCATGCACCGACCGCCAGGCCCGCACAACGGGGAGTTCGGCTCGCAACCTGGATTCCGAAGCTCGCACTCCACGAATAACCGATGGCGACGAACTTCTGAATGCCGGCTGCATCCGCCACAGCAAGGTAATCGCCGGCGACGGTCTCTGCCTTGAGGTCACCTTCGAAGGGCCCGGTAGTTGGAGCACTGCCGCGTGGATACTCGATATTTACCACGCGGTACTTGCTGGCCAGTGTACCGACCAACTGGCGATTCATCTCCAGCATCGTGTCCAGAGAAGCCTGATTTCCGTTGAACATCGCATTCTGGATTCTTGCCCACCCATTGCACCAGGGATAACCAACCATCACTGCTGGTGCATTTGATTGACCCATAACTTCAAAGTGGATCTCGCAACCATCTTGCGTCTTCGCGACTGGCATCGTTTGAATCTCCTGGTTCCGCTCAGAATGCAAATTCGAGGCTTAGCTTAACCGCGCGAGGCGACTGAGCTGAGTAGACACTCACCTGCGGATCCGTCGTCGTAGGATTGGCGAAGTTCAAGATGAACTCGTCGGTCAGGTTGGTGCCGCTCAGCGTGATCGACGGCGTTCCCAGCCAGACGGAATTCTGAATCCGGAATGACGCGTCAATAACCGTGTACGGATCGAACCGGCTTGTTTCGATCAGCGCGTTGGTCCGCTCGCCGGCGTAGGATGCTTGCGCGTTGGCGTTGAAGACCCAGTTTTCCCACGCTCCGATCCAGGAAAGTCCGAAGGTTGCGGCCACTTTTGGGGAGAGCGGCAGTCGAGTCCCCTTATCGACGCTGCCGTTAGCGGAATCGAAGGATTCGCTGGTCTTCGAATTGAGCAGCGATACGCTGGTATTGAGCGTCAACCCTTTCGGGACGAATTTCCATGTGTAGGGAAGTCGCCACGTGAATTGCGCCTCCAGGCCGTCAATGGTCGCCGCGCCGATATTGTCGGTGTAGCTGGAAGCAAGCGGCGAAAGTTGTGTCACCTGCAGATTGCTCCACGCAATGTGATAGCCCGTCAGATCGAATCGAACGGTTCTATCGAACCAGTCGCTGCGCAGTCCCAATTCATAGTTTTTCAACGAGTCGGAATGGAATGTGGGTGGAATACCCTCGGCAATTCCGGTGGGCGATGAATTGGCGCCACCGAATCGGAACCCTTCCGACATGCTGACCCGCACGTTCACGTCATCCGTAAAGTGCCACGTAAGCGCATATTTCGGATTGACTCGATGACCGTCGTCACTGAACGTCTGATGCATGATCGGGATGCCTGATGCCTGTTCCGCAATGTCGGCATCCAAGGTCGTCGCGGCCAGTCGCGCACCGATGTTCGCTTCGAGACGATCGTCCAGGAGATGTCGATTGAGGTTGAGATAGAAGGCTTTTTCCGAGACTTGCACCGACGCCTGGGTGTCAGTGGCATCGGTCTCGATTCCGGCCGTTCTCACCGAAAGGGTTGTGGCCGTATCCTGGTCCGCCTTCATGTAGTACAGGCCCGCGATGTAATCCCAGCGGTCGAAGATCCACCAGGCACTTTCGGTCGGATGGGCGGACACCATTCGCAGCTCGTAGCTGGGCACATCGGCATCCGCCTCCGTGAGGGAGGGCATCTGGATGAGTGCACCTGGGACACCGATGATCGGGCCGGCGTCCAGAATGCTGTATCGATGGTTCTTCAGAGTGTTGACGACGCCCACGATTGAAAATGCGTCAAATGCGTAGGTGAGATTGAGTGAGCCGATGTGGACGCGCGCGTTGTCTGGTTGGTCGACTCGGTGAATCGAAGTATTGCGACTATCCGGCTTGTCGAGCAGGTTCAGGAAGCCGTCCTTTCGCATGTCGCTGTAGAGAAGGTCGGCAGAGAAGCGGTCAGTAATCTCCCACCGGGCCAGAATGCGCGCCTGGCCTGTATCTACGTTATCGAGATTGTCGAACTTGCCGTTTGTATCCGTTCCAACGCTGGGCTTGCGGCGAAAGGTGCCGGCCGCGCGCATCGCAAAGTGGTCGCCGACGGGGACGTTCAGCATCGCCGAGACATCCTCCAGGGGTTTGTCTGCGTGGCTCAAGCTTCCGTAGCCCATTCGCAAGCCACCCTCGAATTCGCCCATCCGCGGCTTGTTCGGGATGTAGCGAATAGCGCCGGAAAGCGCTGTGCCGCCGAACAGCGTGGACTGCGGGCCCTCCAGAACTTCGACAGTGCTGAGGTCATATGGATCGAAATCGATGTTTCCGCCGCCCGTCGACGGCGGAATCATGTTTGCCTCGCCCAGGAAAAAACCGGCTTCCTTGCCCTGACTGTTGGTCTGGAAGACCGTGAGGCCGACGCCGCGAATGGTCACGGCCTCCTGCGAGACGTTCACGGACGGTTGGTTCTTCAGCATCTGCTCCAGCGTCGTGGCGCCTTGCTGGACCAGGTCATCGCCCTTCATCGCGTTGATGCTCACCGGAATATCCCGAGCGGACGCCTCGGTCTTCGTTGCGGTCACGATGATCTCTTCGAGCTGCTGCGGTCCTTCCTCGCTCGGTGCCGTGTCCAACTTGCTGTCGTCGTCCGGCGAATTGACTGCAATTGTCGGCAAAACCTCAGCCTCGCCAGGCGCAACTGGCACCGAAGCATGCGCATCCGCACCCGCGACGGGCTGATCATCCGAAGCTTGCGTGTCCGGACTTACAGCTGGCTGAGCATCCGAAGTTTGCGAATCCGGCGCTGCGGCAGGCTGACCGTCCGAAGCTTGCGATTCCGCACCCACATCGGGCTGAACTTTCGTCGTGTCATCAGCCAAACCTTGTTGAGCGCCGTTTTCTCCATCGGTCTGATTGCCCAGCGCAATGCCGGACATTGCGAGGGTGAACAGGAAAACGGACATCGTCGAACTGAATTTCATAGTCGAGTAGTGACAGACCTTTTTCTGTTGCACTCGAGGCTCGTGCGAACAGACTTGATTTGGATGCGTTGCCTCGGGGAACACACCGCACTTCGATATCTACCGAGATGCAGCGTCCGTTATCGACCTTAGGCTTTCAGTCACGATGCGTCCCCCTTCCATTCAGAGGGGGAACACAGGTGTCAGTGCGTCGATTACGCAGGGCAGCGAAGGCTCTTTCAAGAGACCAGCAATGCCAACGCACATATGCCAGCCTCGCGTCGTCCGGTGTCAGCTTGGAAATGATTCGAGCAGCGCCTGGCTCCGGGCCTTGACGAGGCTCCGCATCATGGCGTCGGTGTGGATGTACATGCGGTTTTCCTGGACACCCTTCAACACGAGCTCACCGACCGTGTCGATGCCGACACCCTGCTGAAGCAGTGCCTGGCCAACCATCTTGACCCGGTCAGCAACGGCCTGTTCGGCTTCCTTCGTCATCGCGCCGGCAGGCTTTGGAGAGGCATCGGCAGAACGCTGGACGATGTTTGTTGCAACCATTCCGGGGCACAGAACACTGCATCCAATGTCAGTCTTCACAAGCTCCTGACGCAGCGATTCCGACAGTCCGACGACCGCAAACTTGGCAGTCGTGTACAGAAGCCCCGATGCCGTAACCGCCAGCCCAGCGCCCGATGACGTATTCACGACGTGACCACCGAGACCTTGCTTCAACATTCTGGGAAGGAACGTCTGAATTCCGTTGATCACACCCTGAAGATTGATCCCCAGATTGAAGTCCCAGAGCTCATAGGACAGCTTGCTGAGTGGGACACTGCCGGCAACACCGGCGTTGTTGAAGAGCAGGCTGACAGGCCCAAGGGCGCCCTCCACCGCTTCGGCAGTCTCCGCGTAGGCTTCTCGATCACGTACGTCGAGCCGATAGGTCTCGACCGCCGTAATATCCTGCAGCTCCGCCTTTGCCCGCGCCAGCGCGGCCTCATCCAGATCGGCCAGCGCCAGTTTGACGCCGGCGCGCGCGAAGACGCGCGCGATGCCAAGGCCGATACCGTTGCCGCCTCCGGTGATGAAGGCCGTTCGCCCTTGTACATCTGTCATGCGAATGCTCCCGATTTCATGGATACAACAGCTGAAGTTGCCGATTTCCGACCGACGCTTCGATCGTAGTCCCGGATGTGCAGGTGATCCCCCTCAGATTCGAAGGGGCCGAGCCCGCTCCGGATCGAGGCCGTTATTGCCGTTATCGGCGCAAGACCAGATCAGCGATCGCCGCCCTGGCCTCAGCACATTGCGCCTGTTTCTCGATGGCCTGGATTTCGGATTCCAGTTGCTGACCCAATGTGAACGTGCTGCTGGAGTGAAGCAGTTCTTTTGTGCGCCCCAGGGCGCCAGGGACTTTTGTGGCCAACATCTGCGCCAGCGCTTCGGTCTCCTGCGGTAGCGTCCCTTCGGCCACGACACGTGTGATAAGCCCCATCTCTGCGGCTTCGTGGGCCGTTACGCGACGGTTGGTAAGGGAAAGTTCCTGGGCGCGTCGCAGGCCGATGAGGCGCGGTATCAGCCAGGAAGTGCCGCCGTCCGGCGTCAGCCCGATACGTGAGTAGGCCATCGTGAAGTGCGCCTTGGGCTCTGCAAGTGCGATGTCCGCTGCTGCGGTCAACCCAAGTCCCACACCGGCAGCCGGTCCGTGAATGGCAGCGATGAGCGGTTTGTCCATACCGCAAAGCAATTCGATGGCAGGGTGCAGAGCTTCGAGAATCTCGCGTAACAGGTCAGGCAGCACTTCCCCGGCGGCATGCAGTGCCTTCACGTCGCCGCCGGCACAGAACATGCGGCCATTGCCGCGAATGACCACGCAGCCGATCGCTGGGTCTTCGGCGACAGCCTTCACCCTTTCCAGCAGACACCTTGCGAAAGGAGCATCGACAGCATTGCCGGCTTCTGGCCGGTTGAGGGTCAGATAGGCAACCGGGCCGTGGCAGTCCAGCAAGATCGGAACGTTCATCTGTTCTCCCTAATCCGGCAATGCTGCAAGCAGCGCCTTCGTGCGCCGCTCGAGGCCTTCGATCATGGATCGATCGGTATGCACGTAGAGCCGATTTTCGCGTACAGCAGATACCACCATGTCGCCGACATCATCGGGATGGGTTCCGTTGGACAGATATTTCTTTGATTTTTCGAACGCCTCGAAGACCTCACTGCGCTGCTGCTCGGACATCGATCTTGTGACCTTGGGTTGAGCAGCGCGTGTCCGCTCGATAATGCCCGTCGCCACGGGGCCCGGGCACAGCAGGGAAACGCCGATGTCATGGGGTTTGAGTTCGAGGTTCAGGGATTCGCTCATGCCGACGACTGCAAATTTTGCCGTGCAGTAGAGCGTGTTCCCCGCCCCGGCAACGAGTCCTGCTCCGGATGCGGTATTGATGATGTGTCCGCCGGCGCGGCGTTCGAGCATTCTCGGGAGGAACGTCTGGATGCCATTGATGACCCCTTCCAGATTGATGCCCATGCCCCAGTCCCAGAGCTCGAATGTCATTCGATCCGATGGCGCACCCCCGGCCACTCCAGCGTTGTTGACCAGAATCGACACGGGGCCCAGTTCGGCCTCGATCTCGTCCGCGACTCTGGCATATGCATTCCGGTCGCGAATATCCAGAACTGCCGAGTGAACCGTCGTCATGTCGCGAAGCTCGGCACCTGCCTTTTCCAAAGCGGCGCCATCGATATCTGCCAAGGCGACTCGGGCGCCGGCACGAGCAAATGCACGCGCAATTCCCAGTCCGATGCCGTTGGCTCCGCCCGTGATGAAGGCGGTGCGATTTGCGATGTCGGTCATGGCAGCTGACAGAGTGGCATGGCATCGAGAATCGCTGCCGCTCTGGCCTTGATCGGCTCTTCCATCATGCGATCCGTATGGATGTACAGCTCGTTGTCCAGAACCGCCCGCAAGACAAGCTCCCCGACCTTGTCTGCGCTCGTTCCCTGCTGAAGCACTTCGTCGATCAACCTGCGGCGCTTCGCCACCCGCTGCTCCTGCTCGGCCGACAGGGGTGCGTCTGGCGGGGGCGCGTCGTTCGCAGAGCGCTCGATTATTCCCGTCGCAACGCTTCCCGGACACAGCACGCTGACGCCAATGCCCGTGCACTTCAACTCCCCGTGGAGGGACTCCGACATACCCACCACCCCGAACTTCGCCGTGCTGTAGAGGACGCCGGAACCCACCGCTGCCAGGCCAGCGCCAGAGGCCGTATTGACGATATGTCCGCCGGCGCCGCGCTCGACCATGCCACGCAGGAAGATCTGAATGCCGTTGATGACGCCGTAGAGATTGACGCCGGTCGACCAGTCCCAAAGTGCGTAACTCAGCTTTGTGACGGGCGTCGTGGTGACGACACCGGCATTATTGAACAGCAGCGAGACCGGTCCGAGCGCACTCTCTACCTCGGTCGCGACCGATGCATACGCGGCCCGATCCCGGACGTCGAGCCGATAGACCTCGACTTCCGTCAGATCTTTCAGCTCCTGCCTTGCGCGATCCAGAGCCGCCACGTCCATATCGACGAGTGCCAGCCTGGCGCCGGCACGGGCCAAGCGCCTGGCGATGCCCAGGCCGATTCCGTTCGCGCCTCCTGTGATGAACGCAGTCCGTCCTGCGACGTCGGTCATTCTGGTCCCACGCTTGGAAGTGTGAACCTCATCGTACCGGGCAGGTGATGCACCCTCCCCCTCATATTCGGAGGGGATTCCTGCCGGGAGCCCCATCACTGACTATGATGGGCGCCATGAGCAAAACAAGAGCTCTGGAAGGGGCGGTGATCCGGACTCGGCTTGCACCGCCGCGCGTAGGCAATGCCCCGGTGAATCGGGACAAGCTGCTGCAGCGCCTTGATGCGCACCGTGATCGAAAGCTGACGCTGATTCTCGGCCCCGCCGGCAGCGGAAAGACCATGTTGCTTGCGCAGTGGCGCAAGCGGCTCGCAGAAGCGGGAGCAAGGGTCGCCTGGTTCAACCTCGGATCCGACGACGATGTGACGCTGGTTGCCGCATATCTCGTCGAAAGCCTGCGCTCTGCCGATCTCGACATCCGTACCGAGGAGCTGGTGCTCTTCAACCGGTCAGGTGGCAAATCCAGAAACAGCTTTCTCGCCTCCCTGATTGACGACCTGACCGACTGTGACGATGAGATCTATCTGATCATCGATGATCTTCATCACAGCACCGCTTTCGGCATCCTGCAGTTGCTCGATGCCCTGCTCGATGTCCTTCCGGCCAAGGTGCATCTGGTATGCGGTACCCGGCTTCGACCTCTTCTGAATCTCGGCAAGCTTCAGATGCAAGATCAGCTGGCCGAGCTCGATTTCAGCGACCTGCGGTTCGATCTCGACGAGACGCAAACGTTCGTACGGACGCAAGGCCTGCCCGACTTGACGCCGGACCATATTCGTCGCCTGCACGAAATGAGCGAAGGTTGGGCAGCAGGCCTTCAGCTGCTCTTGTTTTCGCTGCGAAAGGAAGGTCAGGTCGAACGGTTTTTCGAGCGACACGAAAGCAAGCCGGCCTTGTCGCAGGAAGCTGCGCTGGCCAGCTATCTTGACTCCAACGTGGCAGACAGCCTGGATGCGGAGGCGCTGGACTTTCTCTGCTCGATTTCAGTCTGCAGAAGGTTCAATGCCGAGTTGTGTGAGGTCTTGACCGGCAATCCGAGCGCCCATGAAATTCTCCGGAAGATCGAGGGTGAGCAGCTGTTCCTGCTGCCCATCGACACGCCCGACGTCGACACCTGGTACCGATTCCATCGCCTGTTCGAGACCTTCCTGCACAGCCGGCTGCAACGCAGAGGTGAAGACGCCATCCGAACGCTTCGTCGGAGCGCGGCCCGCTGGTTTGCCGGGCAGCGCTTGATCGTCGAAGCGCTGCGTTATGCCGGTGAAGCAGGTGACGAAGAATTGATGGTGGAGCTGATTGATCGCTCAGCCAGGCGCATGTCCGCCGCTGGCCAGTTTCGCCAGCTGATCAGGTGGTGCGCGCAGTTGCCAGCGGCACTCTACCGCGAACGCTTGAATATCCGCCTGAACCTGGCCTGGGCGCAGATCTCCTGCGGCCATTTCGATGACTTTCGGGAAAATATCGAGGGAATTCTCGTACTCCCCGAACATGAGACGCCACTTGTCGAGTTCGAGATTCAGTTATTGCGCGCCTACGGTTGCGCTTCGCTGGACGACTCGGCAGGCATTGTCGGGATTGTCGAGCCCATGCTGCAGGCGGCACTTCCCGCCGATCCGTTTCTGCTCTCGCAGATCAGCTCGCTTGCATTGACGGGATACACGTTCTCCGGACGGTTCGCACTGGGAAGGGAGGCGATCCGGATCTTCCATAAGCACCTTCCCCAGGAGCAGCCACAGCACCGGAACTATGTGGCCGACGCGATGATTGGATCGTCGTATCTGGCCGAAGGACGTATCCGGGATGCGCTGGCGCACCTGATTCCGTTCAAGGACAACATCGTCTTGCGCGGAAAGGTCGGGCCCGACGTTCTTGGCAATCTGATCGGGTCGCTTTGCGAGGCGCTCTACCAATTCAACCTGCTGGATGAAGCGACAGAGCTGAGCGAAACCTACGGCGAAATGGTCGATGCCGCGGAACTGCCCGGTGGAATCCTGACAGGGTATCGAATTCGTGCTCGTCTGGAGTCGGTCGCAGGGCGAGTTCAGTCAGCCTTCCAGACCCTGCAAAGACTGGAGGAAATCGGACTTCAGCGCAGGTTGGATCGCCTGATCGCCTGGAGCCTCTACGATCAGTTCGGCCTCGCCCTGCGCACGCATCATCTGACCTCTCGCGACGAGATCTATCATCGCCTCGTGCAGCTTGCAGAAAAATATGCAGACTTCAGCCACTGCGCCATTGCGGAGATTCCCATGCTTTGTGCGCTGGCAACTGCCGAGAAGCTGCTTTACGAAAAAGCGTCTCCCCGCGACTGCCTCGAACGAATCGACATTGCCGAGAACCATTGCCGCAATCTCGGTCGAGGCGCGATGCAGATCCAGCTGGGATACATGCGATGCATCGTTTTGCTCAACGATGGAAAGCAGGCGCAATCCCTGAATGCGGCGTCGGATCTCCTGTGCCGCGCCGAAGAAATGGGGGCACTCCGCGTTCTTGCGGACCTCGGCGAAATCGCTCACCCCCTCGCCGTACTGCTCGGGAGCCGGGAGCGCAGCGACGCCGCTCGTGCAGTCCTGGACGTAGTACCCGTCGACGGCCCGCACGGCGCGAGCGCTCCTTCGAAGCTCGGCGGCGCTCAAGAACCGCTCGAAACCCTCACCGATCGCGAGCGCGATGTTCTGGAACAACTTGGAAAGGGCTATTCCGCGAAAAGCATCGGTCGAGTACTCGATATCTCACCGACGACGGTCAAGTGGCATCTAAAGAATGCCTACGCAAAGCTCGGCGCTAACTTCCGGGAAGAGGCCCTGAGCAAGGCAAGACACCACCGGATCATCAGCTAGCCTGCCCGGCTCGATCGGCTTTCACTCCGTTCAGAAGCATCCTCCGTCACCCGCGTCTGCGGGAATTCAGATCGTGCATGATGCGGGCATGGGCTGCCTTGTCGATCCTGTAGCGCGTCGTCAATGCGACCGCGAGCAGTGCGAGCAGCGCAGAGCCCGGGCCTGCCGCCAGACCCAGCCACATGCGAGTTGTCTCCGAGATGGAAGCAACGTCAATGGTCTGCCCCGCCGATACAGACGGAAAATGAATCACCTGCAAAACCACGCCGCCGACCAGAAGGCCCATGCCCATGGCCGCCTTCGATGCAAATGACCATCCCGCAAAAAAGAGCCCTTCGCGGCGCGTGCTGAACAAATGCTCATGCTCGTCGACAGCGTCGGGCACGATCGCAATGAATGCGATGGTCGAGAGCGCGAAAGCCACCGCGCTGACGAAGACGCTCGCGGTAATGAGACCTGCAGCGACGTTCGTGCCGTCCGGCAGCAGACCAGCCAAGGAAAGAAAGACCGGCACCGACGTGAAAACCGCCATTCCGAGCAGGCCCAGGATAAGAACCGTGCGCTTCTCCGAACGTTTTAGCAGCGGACCCGCGATCGGAGCGGCGACGACCAATCCCAGGACCGCGGCAAATGAAACCATCTGCAGCTGCGTCGTATCGAACTTCCAGAAATACAGGCTCATGTGCATCGCCAAGGCCTGATTGATGCCTTGGGAAAGCTGAAGGAGCACGATGGCCGCGAACAGCATTCGAAAGGTGGCATTGCGAAACACTTCGCGGAGCTCGGCGACGAGGCGGCGATAAAGCTGCTGCTCGATTTGCGGATCTTCTTGATGCGGGCGCCGGGCGCTCAGGCCTGTTGCGATCGAAATGGCGGCGGCCACGATGACCAGCACGGATAGCGCCAGCGTCAGGGACAAGTACCCATCGCGGTGAGAGACGCCACCGGGTCCCTTGAGGAACACACCGTAGCCCAGGCCGATTACCGCGAAAGTTCCCATGATGCCGATGCCCCAGCGCCACGAGGCCATCGAGGAACGCTCGGCGTAATCGTCACTCAAGTCGACGCCGAGCGCCTGATAAGGCAGAGCAAACAAGGACGTCGAGACGCGGATGGTGACGGAGAGCAGCATCACCCACAGGAACAGCGCCGTGTTTCCGAGCGAGGATGGCAGGGCGAACAGGAGATTGAAGCTCACAAGCAGGGGAATCACGCCGACGAACATGAAGGGAACCCTGCGACCGAATCTGGATTTCCAGGCGTCCGACAGCGAACCGATCAAGGGGTCGGCAACCGCATCAATGACCAGACCCGCACCCAAGGCGACACCGGCGAGCGCGCCGGGAAGCCCGCACACTGCCGTTGTGTAGTAGAGCGCGAAGAGGGTCAGCATGCTGCTGATCGTGATTTCGATCAGCTGGCCAAAGGCATAGCCGATCTTTTGCCTCAGCGGCAAAGGCGCGCCGGACGTGTTGATCTCGTTCGCAGCCATCGCCGAATCGATGGCGGCCGCCTGGATCGGTACATCGATCTGATTTGTAGACATGTCTCCATCGTGATGCGGACCAGCACAGACTTCCCCCTTCGAATGTGAGGGGGGGGCAAGTCAACGGGCTTGGCTATTCTGGCCCCACGACTAGGCGACGCCCCTGAGGGCATCAAATGACTGACAAAAAAGCGAACCCTGAATATCTCCAGATCCGGTACGAGATGCCGGAGCCCAATATTGCGCGAATCGTTCTGGCGCGGCCGGACACGCGTAACGCTCAAGACATGCAGATGCTGTACGAGATCAACGCCGCCTTCGATGTTGCGGCCCGGGATCCCGCGGTCAAAGTGATCATTCTCGCCGCCGACGGACCCCATTTCTCGTCCGGTCACGATCTGAAGGCGACGGCGCCCACGACGGACTTTTCGCCTGTGGTGCAGGCCGCAGGGCTCGACGAACCCGGCGTGGCAGGGCACTACGCTGGCGAAGAGGAATACTTTGTCGGCCTGCACTGGAAGTGGCGCAACGTGGGCAAGCCGACGATCGCGCAGGTTCAAGGCAAGGCGATCGCGGGCGGCATGATGCTCGCCATGCCCATGGACATCATCATCGCTTCCGACGATGCGCAGTTTTCAGACCCGGTCGTCGCCTTTGGCGTCAACGGCCACGAATATTTCCTGCATGCCTGGGATCTGGGACCCCGTCGAGCAAAGGAGATGCTTTTCACAGGCGAGACCCTCAGTGCGCAGGACTGCCAGCAGCTGGGCATGGTCAATCACGTCGTTCCGCGTGATCAGCTCGCAGAGTTCACGCTGGATCTGGCCCGTCGCATTGCGACACGTCCGGCGATCGGTCTCAAGCTGGCCAAGCAGGCGATCAACCACAGCATGGACCTGCAGGGGCAACATCACGCGATCAATGCGGCGCTGGCCATGCATCACGTCGGACACGCGCATGCGCGCGTTCAGTTCAACTACCCCGTCGATCCTGCCGGCCTCGAGGTGATCCGGGCCGACGCAAAGCGCTCGTCGAAGGTCTGAGGTTTGAGCCCTGTGTCCACAATGAAATTCCAGCCGATTGTCCGAACCATTCGCGATCTCGTGGCGGCTGCCCCGGACGCGAAGGCCATCACATGCGAGGGCGTTACGGTCACACGGCATGAACTGGATCGGGCCAGCAACCGGATGGCACGCGCCTTCGAATCAGCTGGGGTCAAATTGGGTGACTTCGTCACGCTCGCACTTCCCAATTCCATCGATTTTTACGTGGCGCTCTTCGCGTGCTGGAAGATCGGAGCGGTGCCGCAGACGGTCTCTCATCGTCTGCCCAACGTCGAGCGAGAGGCCATCGTCGAATTGGCCAATCCGGCGCTGATCGTCGGTGTCGATCCGGCGGCTCATCCGGGGCGTCGCTGCTTCCCCCTGGGCTTTCTGCCGGATCCATCCCTGAGCGATGAGCCGCTCGAAGAACGTATTTCTCCCATACTCAAGGCCGCTACATCGGGTGGCAGTACCGGGCGCCCCAAGCTGATCCTTGCCGGCATCCCGGCCGTCAACATGGTCGGGGCCGGAAGCGGACCTCTGAACATGGGCATGCAGCCGGACGACTGCCAGCTCATACCCGGGCCGCTCTATCACAACACGCCATTCGTGCTTTCCGTCAACGGGCTTCTCGAGGGGCAGCACATTGTCGTAATGCCGGCCTTCGACGCGCTCAAGGCACTGGAAATGATCCAGCGGTACCGGATCACCTTCGTGAATTTCGTGCCGACCATGCTGTCCCGCATGCTGAAGGTGATCCAGGAGCAGCCCGAAAAATACGACCTGTCGTCGATCCGCGTGCTTTGGCACATGGCGGCGCCCTGCCCTGAATGGCTCAAGCAGGCCTGGATCGATCTCATCGGACCGGAAAAAGTGTGGGAGATGTATGGCGGAACCGAAACCATCTCGGTCACGGCCATCAACGGCAGCGAGTGGCTCGATCACCGTGGTTCGGTTGGCAAGCCCATCGCAGGTGGGCAGATGAAAGTCCTCACCGATGCTGGCGAAGTGGCCAAGCCGGGCGAAGTGGGCGAAATCTACATGAGAGGCCCGGAGGGAGCGCCGCCCAGCTATCGCTACGTCGGGGCCGAGAAGAAAGAAAAAGACGGTTGGGAATCCCTCGGTGATCTGGGCTGGATGGACGAGGATGGGTTCCTGTATATCAGCGATCGTCGCACTGACATGATCGTGGTTGGCGGCGCCAACATTTACCCGGCAGAGGTAGAGGCGGCCATTGATTCGCATCCCCTCGTCAGGTCGTGCGCGGTCGTCGGCCTGCCGGATGCCGATCTCGGGAAACGTGTGCATGCCGTTGTCCATGCCGACCCGGGACTTCAATCCGAGGATCTCCTGAAGTATCTGGGCGAAAAGCTGGCGCGCTACAAAGTCCCGCGCTCGGTTGAATTCGTCGACTACGCACTGCGCGATGACGCAGGAAAGGTCCGTCGCAGCGCGGTGCGGGACTCCGCGATCCAGCGGCTGGGACTGGCGTCCTAGAAGCCTGGCTTTTCCAGGATATGCAGCAAGGGAGTGTTGGACCTTGAATTTCGATTTCTCTGAGGAACAGGTGCTCCTGAAGGAGCACGCTCGGCGCCTTCTGGAAGCGGAGTGCCCGAGTAGCGTGACGCGAAAGGTGCTGGAGGCCCCTCATCTCGGATTCGATAAAAGCCTCTGGAAGCACGTCGTCGAGTTGGGTTGGACGGGCATCGCCATTCCCGAGGAGTTCGGTGGTACAGGTATGGGCCACACCGATCTCTGTGCGATCGCCGAGGAACTGGGACGTGTGGTGGCCCCTATTCCCTTTGTATCGACGGTCTATCTTTTTGCTGAGGCGATTCTGCAGTTCGGCAGCGAAGCACAGAAGCGCGAGTTGCTGCCCAGGATCGCGCATGGGGAGCTGATCGGCTGTCTCGCGACAGCCGAGGGGCCCGGATACTTCTCCCCCGGCAAGGCGGAGACTCGCGTCGTCAAAGGAAGGATGACCGGCACGAAATTTCCGGTTACCGACGGCGGCACGGCGACTCACGCGATCGTTGCTGCACGCAGCGAAAGTGGTCCCGGATTGTTCGTCGTGAATCTCGAGGGCGAAGGCGTCAGCCGGACGACGCTCGACGCTCTGGATCCGACGCGCAACTTGGCGAAGATCGCCTTTGAGGATGCACCCTGTCAGCCGCTCGACGGAGGTCGGAACGCAGGCGATCGATTGGCAGTCCTTCTCAACCGGGCCGCTGTGGTGGTCGCCTTCGAACAGGTCGGTGGCGCCGAGCGCTGCCTGGAAGCAGCCTTGACGTTTTCGTCCGAACGTTACGCATTCGGCAGAACGATCAACAGCTACCAGGCGATCAAGCACAAGCTCGCTGACCTCTATATCAAGAAGGAGATCGCGCGCTCGAACGCGTATTTCGGCGCATGGGCTCTGTCCACGAACGCAGAGGATCTCCCGCGTGCCGCCGCCGCGGCCCGCATTGCCGGCACGATGGCTTATGAATTCGCGGCGCAGGAAAGTCTGCAGACCCATGGCGGTATGGGCTTCACCTGGGAGATGGACTGTCATCTGCATCTTCGGCGATCACGACAGCTCGCCCTGTGCCTGGGTGCATTACCCCTCTGGCGTGAGCAGCTGATTTCCTGTCTGGAACAAGCCGACCTGATCGAGAGCGGAGCGTAAACGATGGATTTCAAGGATAGTGATCAGGATGCGGCGTTCCGTCAGCAGGTCCGCGAGTGGCTCGCGGCCAACGCACTTCGTCGGCGTGACGATGAAGACTTGAGAACGAACGAGTCGGCGTTGCTGGAGTACTCCAAGGCATGGCAGGCAAAAAAGGCGGATGCGCGATACGCCTGCATCACCTGGCCCGAAGCCTGGGGCGGACGAGGCGGCCGCCTGATCGAGCAAGCGATTTTCGACGAAGAAGAAGAAAAGTTGGGCCTGGACACCGGCGTGTTCACCATCGGCCTGGGAATGTGTGTCCCGACCGTCATGGCGTTCGCCGACAAGGCAACCAAGGCACGCCTGGTGGCGCCTGCGCTCCGAGGTGAACAAATCTGGTGTCAGTTGTTTTCCGAACCTTCCGCGGGATCGGATGTGGCGGGCGTCCGAACTCGCGCCGTGCTGGCCGACGATGGTTCGGGGGATTGGATCGTCGATGGCCAGAAGGTATGGACCTCCGGCGCCCACTATTCCGACTTCGGAATTGTTCTGGTGCGAACCAACCCGGACGTTCCGAAACATAAGGGCTTGACGATGTTCTGGGTCGACATGAAGGCCCAAGGTATCTCCGTGGTCCCGATCCGTCAGGCATCTGACCAGCGGGATTTCAACGAGGTCTACTTCAACGGCGTGCGCATCCCGGACAGTCAACGTCTTGGCGAAATCGACGGCGGCTGGAAAGTGGCGCTGTTCACACTCATGAACGAGCGTGTGACGGTTGGCGGCGCCATGGGTGCGGGCTGGCGTGACCTGCTCAAGCTTGCGCAAGGATTGCCAGGACTTGGCGGGACGGGCACCGCTGCCGGCGACGGCGCATTTCGCGCGAGACTCGCGGAAGGCTATGTCATGTCCGAAGGACTGCGGCTGACCCGCTTGCGTGCCCTTACGGCCTTGAGTCGCGGCCAGACGCCGGGTCCTGAGAATTCGATCGGCAAAGTCGTCGCCGCGCGGCAGATGCAAGTCGTTGCCTACGAAGCCCTCGACATCCTCGACCAGTACGGAATGGTGAACGAGATGGGCTCGCACTCCTTGCCAGGCCGTTTCCAGTGGAACTTCTTCTGGGGCGCGGCGATGCGAATTGCCGGCGGAACCGACGAGATCCTGAAGAACATCATTTCCGAGCGTGTGCTGGGCATGCCGGCGGACATTCGGGTTGACCGTGATGTCACTTTCAAGAGTCTCTCGGAGAGACGCGCCTCGAGTGGTTGAAGTCACCGAACCATCGTGCCGATGAATTGCGGCGCATTTATCGATGCAATTCTGACAACACTCACAAAATTCCCGTATCGCGTCTGCGCGATGGCAGGCGACGGCATCGCCGGGATCGGCGGGGAACTCCTGGCGCTCGCAAAGCGTCAAGTCAGCCGCGAATCGCACTGACCAAAGCGGAGGAACCTCGATGAAAGCCGGCCTGATGCAGCCTGCACCGCTGCTGATATCGTCCATCCTGAACTTTGCCGCACGCGCGCATGGGCGTCGTGAGATCGTCTCGCGACTCATCGACGAGCCGCTGTGGCGTTACGACTATGCCGGGCTCGCCCAGCGCGCGCGCCAGGCCGCGCAGGCGCTGCAAGGTCTGGGCGTCAATGCCGGCGGTGCGGTCAGCACACTGGCCTGGAATACGCATCGGCATCTGGAGCTGTTCTACGCCGTGCCGGGCACCGGCGCGGTCCTGCATACCGCGAATCCGCGGCTGCACGACGAACAGATCATCTACACGCTCGACCACGCCGAGAGCAGCATCCTGCTGTTCGATCGCAATCTGTTGTCGTTGGTCGAGCGTATTGCCCCGCAGCTGCGCCACATCAAGCGCTACGTCATGCTCAGCGACGCCGAGCGTCACGAGAGCGGTCGCGTCGGCGCGCTGTGCTACGAGACGCTGATCGCGGCCGAAACCGGCGAGCACCGCTGGCCGAGCCTCGATGAAAACGCAGGTGCCGTTCTCTGCTACACCTCGGGTACTACCGGCGATCCCAAGGGCGTTCTCTACAGCCATCGCGCCATCGTCCTGCACGCCATGGCCGAGAGCCTGGCGTCCGCATTCGGCATCACGGCGTTCGACGTCATCATGCCGTGCTCCTCGATGTATCACGCCACCGCCTGGGGCCTGCCGTTTGCCGCGGCGATCTGCGGCGCCAAGTTCGTGCTGTCCGCGGACCGCATGGATGGTGCGACCCTGCACGAACTGATCCGCAACGAAGGCGTGACCTTCACCGGCGGCGTGCCGACGGTCTGGACCGGCTATCTGAACTGGCTGGCGGAGAACGACGCCACGCCGGGCAGCCTGAAGCGCATCATGATCGGCGGCTCGGCCGTGCCCCGCGTCATGGCCGAAACCTTCCACCGACGCTACGGCGTGCAGGTGCTGCAGATCTGGGGAATGACGGAAACCTGTCCGCTCGGCGTCGTCGCGACGCCGACACCGGCGCTCGCGGCGCTCGGCGACGAGCCGATGTGGGACACGCTGTGGACGCGCCAGGGGCGCCTGCAGTTCGGCGTCGAAGCACGCTGCGTGGATGATGCCGGCAACGAGGTGCCGCGCGACGGCGTCTCGTCCGGCTCGCTGCAGGTACGCGGCCCGTGGGTCGTGCAGCAGTACTATCGGCGCGCCGAGTCGGCGACCGATGGCGACGGCTGGTTCGATACCGGCGATGTCGCGACGCTCGACGAGCACGGCTTTCTGCGTCTTACCGACCGCAAGAAGGACGTCATCAAGTCCGGCGGCGAATGGATCAGCTCCATCGACCTCGAAAACATCGCCGCCGGCTGCCCCGGCGTCAGGATTGCCGGCGTCATCGGCCTGCCGCACCCGAAGTGGGACGAACGCCCGCTGCTCGTCATCGAGGCGATGCCGGACCGGACGCCGACCAGGGCCGAGGTGCTGGCGTACCTCGCCCCCCGCATCGCCAAGTGGTGGACGCCGGACGATGTGGTCTTCGCACCGATCCCGCTGACGGCGACCGGCAAGATCGACAAGAAGCTCCTGCGTCAGCGCTATCAGGGGCTTTGGAACGTCGCCTCCAATTGACCCTGTGCCTGCGGCTTGCTCGGCACGCTCGCGTCAGAGTGCGAGACGGGCGTTGCAGGGCACGCTCGTCGGCGTCTACCTCCCCCTGCTAGCGGAAGCCGCCGCCGCAGACGACGGTTTCGCCGCTGATGTAGTTCGATTCCGGGTAGCAGAACAGCGCCACCGCGCCGGCGGCCTCGGTCGGCGTACCGCCGCGGCCGAGCGGGATCTGCGTCTCGAGTGCCCTCATCAGATCGGCGCCGATGCCGACCTTGATCTTGCGGCCCTCGATGTCGACCGCAGCGCCGGTCCCGGCCTGCGCCTCGGTCAGGCGCGTCTTGATCAGGCCGAAAGCGACCGCGTTGACGTTGACCTTGAAGCGTCCCCACTCCTTGGCCATGGTCTTGGTCATGCCGAGGATGCCGGCCTTGCCGGCCGAGTAGTTGATCTGCCCGGCATTGCCGCCCGTTCCGGCGATCGACGAGATGTTGACGACCTTGCGGAAGTTCTCGATGCCGGCTTCGGCTTCCTTCTTGGAGGCTTCGCGGATGAAGCCGGCCGCTGCGCGCAGGATGCGGAACGGCGCCGTGAGATGGACGTCGATCATCGCGTACCACTGCTCGTCGGTCATCTTCTGGACGACGCTGTCCCAGGTGTAGCCGGCGTTGTTGACGATGATGTCGAGGCCACGGAACTGGTCGATCGCGGTCTTGACGAAGCGCTCGGCGAAGTCGACCGCCGTGACGCTGCCGACACAGGCCACGGCCTTGCCGCCCGCCGTCTCGATGGCCGCGACGGTTTCCTGCGCCGGCGCCGGATCGAGGTCGTTGACGACAACGGCCGCGCCTTCCGACGCGAGCTTGAGTGCGACTTCACGGCCGATGCCGCGTCCCGAGCCGGTGATGAGTGCGACCTTGCCTTGCAGCTTGCCCATGGTGTGCGTGTCCATTTTGGTTGACTGAAGCGGGTTTCAATCGAGGGCGACGATGGCGTCGCCCTGGATCTTGAGTTGTCCGAACTGGTTGGCCATCTGCACGTCCAGTCGCGCGCAGCGCTCGCCATTGCGTTCGAGGATCTCGACGACCTTGCCGGAGAGGACGGGCGCATTGCCGAGGTGCGTGATGGCGACGAAACGCACGGTGAAACTGCGCAGCGCACGCTGCGGCGCCCACTGGGTGACGAGGCGGCCGACCCAGGCCATGCCGAGCATGCCGTGCGCGAAGACGTCGGGCATGCCGGCGCGTCGTGCGAAGTCGGTATCGATGTGCAGGGGCACGTGATCGCCCGATGCGCCGGCGAACAGCGCCAGCATCGTGCGATCGACCGGCGGCAGGCGCAGCTCCGGCAGTGGCTCGCCGACCTGTACGTTCTTGAAGTCTTTGGTCATGTCGTGATTCCCGGCGTATCAGCGATTGACGACGGCGATGACGTTGCGAACCACGCCGACGAGTTCGCCGCGCTGGTTCGTCACCCGGGTCTCGCGCGTGATCAGCTCCAGCGCCCCGCCCTTCTTCGCCGTGATGTCGGTGATCCGGCCGTCGAACTCGAGCACGTCACCGGCGTGGATCGGCGCGTGGTACTCGAAGCCCTGCTCGCCGTGCAGGATGTTGTTCATGTTGATGCCCAGCAGCTCGAGCAGCTTCGGCACGTCGTCGTGGTCGAGCGGGCCGCTGAACAGGATGGTCGGCGGCGCCAGCAGCGACGGATGGCCGGCGGCCCGCGCGGCCTCCTCATCCGTGTATTCGGGGCGCGTCTCGCCGATCGCCTTGGCGAAGAAGCGCAGCCGGCCCTTCTCCACTTCCCATCGCAGCGTCGCAAAGCGGTGGCCGATCCATTTCGTGTCGATCATGAAGGGACTCAGGTCTCAGGCTGCGCGCTGATAGAGCGTGACGACACAGGCCCCGCCTAGGCCGAGGTTGTGCTGAAGCGCAAGCTTCGCGCCTTCGACTTGGCGCGCCTCCGCTCGCCCGCGCAGCTGCTGGACCAGCTCGGTGCATTGCGCAAGGCCGGTGGCGCCGAGCGGATGGCCCTTGGACAGCAAGCCGCCGGAAGGATTGGTGACGTAGCGGCCGCCGTAGGTGTTGTCGCCATCGGCAACAAACTTCTCGGCGCCGCCTTCCGGGCACAGACCGAGTGCTTCGTAGGTGAGGACTTCGTTCTGTGCAAAGCAGTCGTGCAGTTCGATGACATCGATGTCTTCCGGGCCGACGCCGGCACGCTGATAGACCTGCCGGGCCGCGTCACGGGTCATGCCGGCGCCGACGAGCCCGATGAGGCTGGGCTGCTCCACCACCTCGGCACGATCGGTGGTCATCGCCTGGGCGACAATGGCGACGCGATGATCGAGCCCGCGCTTGCGTGCGAATTCCTCGGAAACGAGGATCGCAGCGGCTGCGCCGCAGGTCGGCGGGCATGCCATCAGCCGGGTCATGCCAACGTGCGGGAAGACCATCGGCGAGGCCATCACCTCGTCATCGGTGACGACCTTGCGGAACAGCGCCAGCGGGTTATTGGCGGCGTGGCGGCTGGCCTTGGCGCGAACCTTGGCGAACAGCTCCGGCTTGGCACCGTACCGGTCCATGTATTCCTTGCCGGCGCCGCCGAAATACTTCAGGGCCAGCGGTGCGTCCTGCCCGAGCAGGTCGGCCACGATGCTGTCAAAACGACTGAACGGTGATGGCCGATCGTTCCAGAAAATCTCGAGTGCGCCAGGGCGCATCTGCTCGAAGCCGAGCGCCAGGACGCATTCCGCCGCACCCGATTCGACGAGTTGACGTGCCATGAAGAGCGCCGACGAACCGGTCGAGCAATTGTTGTTGACGTTGATGATCGGAATGCCGCTCATGCCGACCCGATAGACGGCGGCCTGACCGCAGGTCGAGTCGCCGTAAACATATCCGACGATCGCCTGCTGGATATCAGAATGATGCAGGCCGGCGTCATCGAGCGCCTTGACAGCCGCGGTCGCACCCATCACATCGTAGGGTTCGCACGCACCGGGTTTGGTAAAGGGGATCATGCCAACACCGGCAACGATGACGCGACTGGGCATACGAAACTCCAACGGAAGAAGGTCGATAGGAGCGATTGTGCCGGCGCTAATCCTTCCAGAGACCCATGCATAACGTAGGGGGCCACTTGAATAGTGACCCCGCGGCATTCGAATCAGACTTTCGTGCGCCGTTCACTTGCCCAGGCGAAAGGGCTTTTCTCTTCTTATCGTTGGCTTGAATATCGAACTCAGCCGTCCGCGACTTCGGTAAGGGTTCGCACCCAAACGGCTCGACCCACCTCAACACGCTACTCGGCTTGGGGTGCCAGTCGTCCCCCCAGACCCGCACGCCATTCAGTTCGCGAAGCTGTAGCCGAGTTCCAGACCCACCACGCGCGGCGGCGTGATGAACTTCAGCGACAGGACGTCGCCGCTCAGCTGGGCGTAGTTGTTGGCCGCGGTAATACCCCGCTCGTCCGTGAGGTTCTTGCCGAACGCCGTCAGGCTGAAAGCGCCGAACGTGAGCCCTGCCCGCGCATCGAACAGGTTGTAGCCGCCCTTCTTGATGTCCTGAAACGACAGGTTCGTCGACGACCGACCTTCGTAGCGGTGAATGAAGGTCAGCGTCGGCGCGCCCCAGAGTTCCGGCCAGCTGGCGGTCAGCGTGTTGCTCGCGGACCACTCCGGTGAACCCGGCAGACGATCGCCCTTCTGCGCCGGCGGACGACCATTGTTCGGGTCGTAGTCTTCTTCCAGCCGCGCGTCGAGATAGGTCAGCGACGTGCGCTCCGTCAGGAAGTCGAACGGTTGCACCGCCAGTGCCAGCTCCACACCCTTGATGCGTGCGTTGCCGGCGTTGTCGAGATACTTGAACGTGCCGGTGCTTTCGGTGGTGACGAGCTGGATGTCCTTCCAGTCGATCCAGAACGCGGCGATGTCGGCGGTCAGCCGGCGCCGGAACCAGGAGGTCTTGGCGCCGACCTCGTAGTTGTTCACTTCATCCGGACCGTAGTTGCGCTTGGTCACGAAGATCGGCGT
Source organism: Solimonas terrae (assembly GCF_011067135.1). Lineage (GTDB taxonomy): Bacteria > Pseudomonadota > Gammaproteobacteria > Nevskiales > Nevskiaceae > Solimonas > Solimonas terrae. The sequence continues at coordinate 230,183 of NZ_JAAMOW010000001.1, read as the reverse complement.
GCTCGGCACGAGGTTGGGACCGCCAAGCCGATACCCGCGCGAGAACAGCGCGTACAGCAGCGCGTGGTCGGTGGCCTCCCACGACAGCGACACCTTGGGATTGAAGCCCTTGGCGCCGATGCTGCGCGCCTCGTGGAACTCGACACCACCCGCCGCCGCAAGCAACAGACCGCGGCCGCTGACATCGCTGTTGACCTGGTTGTCGTAGTAGCGTCCGCCGGCCGTCAGCTTGAAACCGTCGAGAAAGCGCCAGGTCATTTCCGCGAACGCAGCCTTTTCGGGCGCGTTGATCTTCGCGGTTTCGTCGAACAGCGTCGTCACGTCGCCGATCACGGCCGGTGCCGGCAAGCCAAGCTGGTTCAGGAACGCCGTCACCGCGTCCGCGCTTTGCTGCAGCGTCGCCAGATTGAGCCCGACATCGAACCGTTCGTCGCGGTTGGCGTACGACAGGCCGGCGAGGTATTCGAAGGTTTCGTTCGCCGCCGAGACGAAGCGCAATTCGACGCTGTAGCCCTTCACGTTGCCGGACTGCTGCAGCAGGATCTTCTGGCCGGCCGCCTGCAGACCGAGCGAGGTGGCGCCGTCGTATTCCAGCGCGCTGTTCTTGTTCTGATAGCCGCCGATCAGCGACAGCGTGCCGGCATCGCCCAGTTCCTGCTCGACACGCAGATTGAGCAGCTTGATCTCGTTGTCGCTGGGTTCCGGCGTCAGCGTGTTCTTCTTGAGATCGCCCTCGCGCGGATCGATGTACGCGGCATCGTCGACCTGGGTCTTCTGATACAGGCCGGTCAGGCGGACGCGCGTCAGGTCGGTGGGATTCCAGCCCAGCGTCGAACGTCCGCCACGGGTCACGACATTGTTCGCACCATCGACACCGGTACCGACGTTGTCGATGTATCCCGGCGTGCGGGTGTAATGCCCGACGGTGCGCCACGCGAGCGTGTCGTCGATCAGCGGCAGATTGATCATCGCTTTCGCGCTGCCACCGATCGCAGCATTGACCGCTTTCGAGCCCGTGCCCTGCAAGGCAAAGTCGAAGTCATGAGTGTCCGGCGCGTTGGGGATGTAGTTGACGGCGCCGCCGAGCGAAGCCGATCCGTACAACGCGCCCTGCGGCCCGCGCAGCACCTCGATGCGTTGCGCATCGAAGGCATCGATGTCGGGCACCACCATCGGCGCCGCCGGATCGGTCAGCGGGATGTCGTCGTAGTACACGCCGACTGCGGTCTGCGCGAGCGTATTGATGGTGTCCGACGACACGCCGCGAATCGTGATGACCGAGTAGCCCGGTGTGCTGCTGTCGAAGTTCACACCCGGCGACAGCGACAGATATTCGCCCAGCTGGCTCGAACCGGTCTCCTTGAGCATGGCGCTGTCGATCGCCGTGACGGCGCCGGCCAGCTTGGAGATGTTCTCGCTGCGCTTGTTGGCGGTGACGACGATCTCGGCGATGCCGTCCGGCACGGTCGACGCGCTGTCGTCGGCTGTCGGCTGGGGCGCCTCCGCCACCGGCACCGGAATCGTCGCCAGCGGCGGAGCGGCCGCCCCTTGTGCGGCATCGTCCTGCACACCTGCGTCCTGGGCGCGCGCCTCGCCCGTCACCAGGCCCGCCATCAGTGCCAGACAGGCGGCGATGGCGGTCTTGTTCATGCTGGCGGCGTGCGGGTACTGAACCTGCAACCGGCTACCGTTGTTTGTCGCGTTCACGCTGCCTCCAGGATTCCGTCGGGTGTCATCAGGTCGAAAGCAATGCGTCGCCGTCATCGCGACGCGCCAAGACCAGGCAAAAGCTGATCGATCAGGAGGCCGAGCACGACCTCCACGGTTTCCAGCTTCACATCGCGCAGGTATGGCTGCGCGCTTTTCGGTTGCCGGACGACAGGGCCGGAGATGCGTTCGCGCTCGGCCGATGCGACGACATTCGAGATCAGCGCGCTGTAGGCCAGCACCACCAGATGCGGCTGCGGCACGAACGGCGCCAGTGCGGCGTACCACTTCGCGTTGATTTCGTTGAGCAGGTTCCACGACGGCGAGTCGTATTCCGGAAACGGCACACGCGGATGCTTCAGCACCAGACGACGCACGGCCAGCAAGTGGTTCAGGAATTCGGCGCGCAACGCTGGCCCGGTTTTCGCGGTCGGCAGCGGAATGTCGGACGTGATGATCCGTAGGACCTCGACCTCGATGTCCTCGACACGCTCGACGTAGTTGTACAGCGTGGAGCCGGTAATGCCCAGCTCGCGTGCCAGCGAGCGCGTGCTCAGCGCCGCGAAGCCGTCGCGCTCGATCAGCGTCAGCGCGGCTCTGATGATCTGCTCGTGCGTGAGCTTGCGCGGACGCCCCGGTCTTGCGGGGTCTGCGCGCACGACCACCGGTTTGACCGGTACTGCGGAATTTCGGCGGGAAGCGGCCATGGACTATTTACGATCAGGTGCTCGTTAATAATAATGATCACCTGATCGTAAAACTGCAAGCCCACGCGCAAAATGCGATGGGCCTGAATCCGTGGCAGATCCGGGACTGTGCGTGAAAACGCGCATGACGCCATTGCCGCGATCACATGCGCCGGCCGCGCCTTCCCGAACCTGGTGCGAACCGGGCATCGGGCATACCGGCGTTTGATCGTCTGCAGTCGGAGCGCCGGGCACCCGCCATCACGCCGGCGCCGGTGCCGACGGTTCGGGGCGACGCGATGGCCGAAGAGTCGAACCTGGGCGCACGACGACTTGTCAATCAATGACGCCTCCCCGACTGGCGCTGCCGTCGGGCTCGGTATCCAACTGCCCGGATGCGCGTCGCGTCGGCATGTCAGGCGATTCGGTTTTCGCATCACCGCGGAAGTCTTGCGATCTTAACGGCGCGAGCACCAGGCATCAGAGTGCGGCGACAACGCAATCACGGAATGGAAATGAAATTCGTCAGCTTCCGTCACGGTGGCGCTGATCGGTTCGGCGTATTCAAGAAGGATGCGATCGTCCCGCTGAGCGAAGACGCCGATCTGAAGTCCTTGCTCGCCGCCGGGCCTGCTGCCTTGCAAGCTGCCGAAAAGGAGGCGGCACAGAGCACCGGACCGATCGCCCTGGCGCACGTCGAACTGCTGCCCCCAATCCCCAACCCGGGAACGATCTGGTGCGCGGGCATGAACACGCACTCGCACTACGACGAGGCCCGGGAGCACATGAAGCTCCACGACAAGCCGGCCAAGCCGATCCTGTTCATCCGCAGCACGGCAACGCTGGTCGGCTCGGGCCGGAATCTCGAGAAGCCGAAGCTGGACCCGTATTTCGACTACGAAGGGGAGATCGCGATCGTCATCGGCGCGCACGTGCGCAATGTCGCGGTCGACCAGGCGATGGCCTGCATCGCCGGCTACGCCTGCTTCAACGATGCCAGCGCTCGCGCCTATCAGCTGTCGTCGAACCAGATCACCGCCGGCAAGAACGCCTGGCGCAGCGGCGGCTTCGGGCCTTGCCTCGTCACGCCCGACGAGGTCGATCTCGCCAGCATGACCATGGTCTGCCGGCTCAACGGCACCGAAATGCAAAGGATGAAGATCGACGACCTGATCTTCGGGTTTGCCGAGCTGGTCAGCTTCATCTCCGAATTCACCTGGCTGGTGCCGGGCGATGTCATCGTCACCGGTTCGCCGGCAGGCATTGGCGCGCTGCGCAAGCCGCCGGTACTGCTGAAAGCCGGCGACACCGTCGAGGTGGAAGTCTCCGGTGTTGGTACGCTGGTCAACGGCGTGCAGAACCAGCCATGACCACGGAGGGCGCGCTGCTGTGGACGCCGGGGGCTGAGTTCGTCGCGGACTCGAATGTTTCGCGCTACATCGAATGGCTGGCCCGCGAGCGCAAGTTGTCGATAGACAGCTACGAGCGGCTTTGGCAATGGTCGGTCAATGAGCCGGAAGCATTCTGGGGTTCGCTCTGGGACTACTTCACGGTCGAATCAGACACGCCGTATCGTCAGGTGCTCGATCGTCGGGTGATGCCCGGCGCGACCTGGTTCGAAGGTGCTCGCGTCAATTACGCCGAACATCTGCTGCGCCGCGAACGTATTGCTCCCGACGCCATTGTCTTCCAGCATCTGACCGAAACGCGCCCGCTGGCGACCATGAGCTGGGCCGAGCTCGGGCGGCAGGTTCGCATACTCGCCACGCAGCTGCGCCGAATCGGGGTTCGCCCCGGCGACAGTGTCGTGTCCTACATGCCCAACGTTCCGGAAACGGCGATCGCGATGATGGCAACGACCGCGATCGGCGGGGTCTGGTCATCGGCGGCGCCCGAGTTCGGCGTGCGGACTGTCATCGAGCGTTTTTCGCAAATTGCGCCCAAGGTTCTGTTCGCCTGCGACGGCTATCGCTTCGGCGGCAAGGACTTCGGTCGGAGCAACGAAGTCCGGCAGATCGTCGATGCATTGCCGACACTGGAACATCTGGTCTGGCTGCCTTATCTCGAGGCGACCGCAACCCTGCCCGACGAGCCGAAGCTCGTGAGCTGGCGTCAGCTGCTCGATCACGAAGACATCCCGCGCGAGCAGTTCCGCTACGAACGCGTCGCGCACGATCATCCGCTGTGGGTGCTGTTCTCGTCCGGGACGACCGGCTTGCCGAAGGCCATCGTCCACTCGCATGTCGGCATCCTGATCGAACAACTGAAGAGCACCTGCTTTCACGTCAACCTGAAACCCGGCAGCATGATGTTCTTCTACAGCACAACCGGCTGGATGATGTGGAATGCCCTGCTCGGCTCGCTGTTGCAGGGTGCAAGCGTCGTGCTCTACGACGGCTCACCGGTTCATCCGGGCCCCGATTTTCTGTGGGCCCTCGCCGCGCGCACGCGCGCGACAAACTTCGGCGCCAGTCCGACCTTCGTGCAGATGATGGAGAAAGCGCAGCTGAAGCCGGGCACTGCGTTCGACCTGTCGGCGCTCGAAGCCATACTCGTGTCCGGCGCGCCGAGTACGCCGGAAACCTTCGCCTGGTTCTACCGTTGCGTGAAGGCGGATCTCTGGGTCACCTCGCAATCCGGTGGCACCGAGATCTGCAGCGGCTTCGTCGGTGCATCGCCGACGCTGCCGGTTCACGCCGGCGAGATTCAGACACGCCTGCTCGGCATGAATGTGCAGGCCTGGAATGACGACGGTCAGGCTGTTGTCGACGAAGTCGGCGAGCTGGTCTGCACGACCCCGTTTCCTTCGATGCCGCTGTATTTCTGGAACGACGAAGGCGGCAGGCGCTATCACGAAAGCTATTTCGACTCCTGGCCCGGTGTCTGGCGCCACGGTGATTTCATCAAGATCAACGCACGCGGCGGATGCTACATCTACGGGCGCTCGGACTCCACGCTGAATCGCCATGGCGTGCGCATCGGCACGGCGGAAATCTATCGCGCGGTCGAGCAGGTGCCTGAAGTGGCCGACAGTCTCATCGTCTGCTGCGAACTGCCCGGCGGCCGGTTCTTCATGCCGCTGTTCGTCAAGCTGAAACCGGACCAGGTGCTCGGCGACAGCCTGCTCGGGAAAATCGCGGCCCGACTGCGCGAAGATTGCAGCCCGCGTCACGTCCCGGACCGCGTCTACGCGGTCGAGCAGATTCCGTACACGCTGACCGGCAAGAAGATGGAAGTGCCGGTGCGCAAGATCCTGATGGGCTGGCCGCCGGAGAAGGCGGCCAGCCGCGACGCCATGATGAATCCGGATGCGATCGACTGGTTCGTGCGCTTCGCAGCGGAATCGCGCGACTACCAACGCAACTGAGCCAGCCTCGCCCGCCGCCGTGCCGCACCGGGATCATGTTCGCGGCGCTTCGCCGGACCCGGCGCACGCCCTTGCCCGGCGGCTGGCCAGCATCCGCGAACCTCAGTAGGCGTGCATGTCCTCGGCGAAGGTGATCGGGCCTGAGTAGTTCTTCGCGATACGCGCGTGCGCGCCGTCGAGCGAGCTAGCGGCCAGGGCGTTGTGCGTCAGCAGCAGCGATTTCACATTGGCGCGCTTCGCCATCAGACCTACTTCGTCCGGCGACAGATGCTCCTCGACGAAGTGACTGCGGAGTGCGTGTTTCGCGACCGCGAGCACCACGAAGTTGAGATCCTTGGCCATCTCGCTGAGCCGGTCGAGCGACTCGTCCGGATCCATGATTTCGGAAACCAGCAGATCGGCATTCTTCGCCAGAGCCTCGACCTTCTTGCTCGGTCCGGTATCGCCGGTGTAGGCGATCGAACGGCCGGGGGCGTCGAAGCGGAACGCCAGCGAGTGATTGCCCTTGCCTGTTTCGTCGGACAGCACGTAATGGGTGTTGACTGCCGCGCTGACATTCACGTTGCCGAGCTTGACGCGCGAGCCGTCGACCAGCTCGACCACTTTGATGTTGTCGCCGGGCTTCGACTTGGCCAGCGCGGAGAATACGCCACCCTCGCCCTCGGCCTCCGCCATCGGTTGCATCGCCGCGATCAGCGCATCGACCGTGCGTTTCGTGCCGGGTGGGCCGTAGATCGTCAGCGGCGAAACGCCGCGTGCCTGGTAGCGCCGGCCAAGCAGGGCAAACAGGCCGCCGGTGTGATCGAAATGCAGGTGCGAAATGAAGACGGCGTGGACATCATCGAGAAACACGCCCTTGCGCAACAGCGATTCGCTGGCGCCGTCACCGGCATCGACGACAATGTACTGACCGTCGGCGACCAGCAGGTTCGCCGGCTGCGCGCGATCGCTGAATGCCAGCGGACCGGAATTGGTGCCGAGCGTCACCCATTGCACGATGCCTTTGGCCGGCAGCGTCGACTGCGCCGCCAGCGTACCGGACCAGGCACAGGCAGCCACCACCATCGCCGCCATGATCCTGCGCCGGCGATGCCGCGATGCGACGGCGATCATGGTGCTTCTTGTCTTGAGCAGATTCATTGCAGACTTTGTCCGGTGATGTCCTGAAAGGCATTGATGGCGCAGGCGCCGTGCACGCCGCCGCCGGGATAGGTCGCGGTGCCGCACAACCAGAGGCCGTCGATCGAGGTGCGATACTGGCTGCCGCAGCGCAGTACCACTTGCCGATCGCCCGCTTGTGGCCGTGCGAAATGACTGGCGATGACGTTGTCGCGGTGCATGTTCGGCGCGGCTTCGCGCCAGGTGTCGAGCAGCGCGTCGTTGTAAATGGCTTCGATCTCGCCCCATTCGTCGTCGCTGAGTGAAGCGGCATGCGGGAAATGACTGTCCGCGCCCGCGACGTGGCAGCCGCGCGGCGCCATGCCCGGATCCCAGAGGCTCGGCACTCGTACCGACGCGCGCGGAGGTGGCAGAACGCCCATCGCCAGGTCGCGCTCCTGTGCGAGCACATCGGCGGGCGTGTCGAAGCCGATGAAGGTCTGCACGCAACGATCGAGATCCGGATCCCAGCGCGCGGATCGATAGGCCGGCGGTTCGCGCAGTGCGAAAGCCTGACTGGCGATGCTGGGCGTCGGTTGTGCGCCCGTCGTCGCCGCCGCCTGTCGATCACCTGTACCCAGCGCCTGCGCATCCAGCAGCTCGTTGAAGGTCTGCCGGAGGCCGAGACTGGAGACGACCAACGGCGCGCCGACACGCTTGCCCGCCATCTCGACGCCGCTGACGCGTCCGGATTCGACGATGATGCGCGTGACCGGCGACGAAGTCCGCACATCGACACCGTGTTCGCGCGCTGCGGCATGCAATGCGTCGGCGAAACGCTGCATCCCGCCCAGCGGCACTTCACGTCCGCCAATCATCCACAGCACCAGACCGAGGAAGGCCAGGTCATTGCCCGGCTGCGTCAGCGAGGCGCCGTATTCGATCGCCAGCAGATAGAACAGTGTGCGGACTTCGGGCGACTCGAAAAGCGCATCGATGACGGCCGCGCCGCCGCGCGTCCCCGTCTGCTCGATGCCGCTCACGCCACGAAACGCCTGCAAGACCGCATCCCGGTGTGCCGCAATTCCGATTTCGGACAGGGGCCGGAACAGAACATCGCGCAAGGATGGTGTCAGGCCGTCGACGCGACGACGCAGATCGAGAAAGGCTGCCGCATCGCGTGCGCTGTGTGCGGCCATGCTTCTTGCGGTGCACGCATCACGGTCCTTGCGGTGCACGACGACCGGCGGTCGCCCGTCGGCGAAGGCGATCGCATGCTGGACTTCGGGGGTCAGTGTCAGCAAACCGCGCTCGCGCAGGCGCAGGTCCGCCATGATCGGCGAGACGGACTGGTAGGCAAGAAAGTTCGCGTGCGGATTGTGGCGGTAACCGGGCAACATCGGCTCGCAAGTGCTGGTCATGCCGCCGACGCGGCTTGCCTGCTCGACCAGCAGCGTCCGGCGACCGGCGCGCTGCAGATAGCTGGCCAGCGCCAGACCATTATGTCCGGCGCCGATCACGATGGCGTCATAGCGACTGCGTTGTGTCATCGCTCACCCGATTCGCGCGCGGCGCGCCGGCGTCCACATCATCGACCGGACATCGCTTTCGCGCAGCCATGCAGCGACGCAACACGCGTTGCCGACGAACATGTCCGTGCGCTCCCGATGCGGTATCGGCGCGAACGCTCAGACGCGCCTGCCGTTCAACGGCGCCTTGCCGAAGAAGCCGGCCTTGACGGTACCCGTCATCGCATCGCCGTCGATCTGCGCCGTGAACTGCAGCGTCAGCTTGACCGGCCTGGTGACTGGAATCGACCAGCTGATCGTGCCGCGATCGACCTTGATCACCAGATCGGCGTGCGTGCCGATTTCCGGGCTGGACTGCGTACCCGTCAGTTTTCCGGCGACCGTCCTGAGTTCCAGTTCGTCGGTCTTGATGCCCATCGGGGTTCGTACCGTCAGCATCCATTTGCCGTCCGGCCGCGAAGGCGCCGTGCCGGCCGACTCGTCGGTGGCGGCCTGTACTGCGGCGATCGGCGCAATCGAGTACGTGCCTTTCGGTCCGATTGCCGCGGTCAGCCCCTTGATATGCAGCTCGTGGACGTGCTCGGCGTGGTCCGGATTCGGAAAGTGGCCGGTCTCCGGAATGACATGCACATCGACCGGCACGCCGGCTGCCTTCAGGCGTTCACCGTATTGGATATCCTCGTCCCGAAGGATGTCCCATTCGCCGACCGTGATCAGCGCCGGTGCGACGTTCGCGACTGACGTCACCTGCAGTGGCGAGACGCGCCAGTCGTCGCGATCGGCCTCCCTGGCAATGTAGTTGCCGACGACAAATTCGTTGTCCTCGTGGCGCAGGCCGTAGCCGTCCGCAAATTCCTCATGCGATGGCGCGGTGCCGTGCGCATCGGCCAGCCAGGATTCGAGGATCTGCAGCGAAATCTTCGGCCGCCCGGCGTCGCGCGCCATCAGCGACAGCACCGCTGCAAAATTGCCGCCGGTGCAGCCACCGCCGACCGCGATCCTGCCGGCATCCCAGCCATGCGCCTCGCCTTGCGCGGCGACCCAGTTGACGACCGCCCAGCAGTCGTCGAGACCGGTCGGAAATCGGTGCTCAGGCGGCAGCCGGAAATCGGGTGCGACGACGATGCACGGCACGCGCGCGGCCAGCATCGTGTTCATCCAGTTCCAGGTGTCGAGTCCGCCGCCCGAAACGAAGCCGCCTGCGTGCGTGTGCACGTAGACGCCAAGTTTGGGACCAGTGTAGCCATCGGGGGTGTAGATACGCGTCGGGACCGGGCCATGCGGTCCCGGAATCTCGACGTCGCGCTGCGAGACGCCGGGCGTCACTTCCCGCGATGCCCCCAGCCCTTCGAAAGCGGCGCGCATGCCGGTGATACCGAGCGTGCGCAGCGGCGGGATTGCCTCGATCATCCCCCGATAATCCTGGTTGACCTTGGCGAGCCGTGCTTCGCGCAGCTTTTCGTATTTCTCGTTCATCTGATTCACTCTCAAATCCGGATGATCGCGATCGCCGATCGGCAAGCGCGTGAATCGATCCGCAGCGTTGTCGGGCTAGAAGTTGTACCGCAGGCTGACGCCGGTCTCTCTCGGGCGGCCCAGGTCGTAACGCGCGGTACCGGTCGATGATGCGTAATTCGCACCGCCGACGTAGTAGGTCTGGTCGGTCACATTGGTCATGAACACCGAGAACTCGAGCACATCGTTCGGGCTTTTCAGGTCCAGCCGCATCGACAGCAGCCCGTATGAAGGCAGCGACAGCGAATCATCATCCGTCGCGGAGCTGGCTTGATCGTCCTGCCAGTTCCAGTTTGCCGACAGCACGTACTGGAACCAGCCTTCGATGTCGTTCTGGTATCGCCCGCCCAGCGTGTACGTCACCTTCGGTGCACGCATGAACCTGCTGTCGGTCGTGATGCCGGTGGCATTGCCGATCGCGTCGTACTTCATCTTCAGCAAGGCCAGATTCCCGAAGAACATCAGGTGACGCGATGCCACGGCCTGCATTTCCAGTTCCAGACCCTCCGAGTGCGCACTGGCTGCGTTGTCCACGAAAATTTCCAGCGCCGACGCATTGACGTTCACGGATTGGACCTGGATGTCCTTCCACTTCGCGTAGAAAATGGTCGGATTGACCCGGACGAGTCCTCCGAAAAATTCGCTGCGCGCGCCAATCTCGTAGCTCGTCACGTTTTCCGGCTTGTATGGAGCGAGCGTGTATTGGTAGAGCGCCGGCGTGAAGATCAGCGGCGTGTTCACGTCCAGATTGAAGCCGCCGGCACGAAACCCGGTGGACACCGTGGCGTAACTCATGATCTCGCTTGTCCATTGGTACTGCAATCCGACACGGCCGGTGTTGCTCGTGAACTTCTTGCGCTCCTGCTCCGTCTCGTCCCCAGAATTCTTGTCGTAGAGCGTCGCCTTCTTGTTGTCCTGACTGATGCGATAACCGCCCAGGACGTGAGCATTGTCGAACAGCTCGTACGTCATATCGATGAATGCCGCCCCGGTGTCGGTCTTCCGGCTCAACGGCGCCGGATCGTTGGGGATCACACCGAACAGCAACTGAGTCCCGCCGGGCAGCACATCGGACGTTTGCTGCGCACCATAAAGTCCGCCGACCCAATCGAGCTTCTCGTCGAACGCCTTGCCGCTGAATTGAAACTCCTGCGAATAAATCTCGTCCTGGAGATGTGCGGCCGCGCTGTATACGGGAGCGGGCGAACCATCCAGATCCAGCGCAAAATTGCTGTCGACCCGCTGCCACGCAGTCAGCGATTTCACTTCGACCGAATCGAGCCCGGTCCAGATCACGCTCATGTTGGCACCATCGCCGTCGCTCTTTGCAAACTCGCGGATGTTGGTTCCAGCCTGACAGTAGTCACAGGTCGAGGCAAAGCGGTCATCGTAAGGCGGATAGAGCAGTCCACCGGTTGCCGTCAGGTTGTAATACCAGGGGACCGTGTTCGGCGTGGGTTTGATGGGTCCGGGTTGGTTGTAGGTCAAACCGTCAAGAAGTGTCCTGCTGTATTGCCCTTCGAGGTTGACCTCCAGCGTTTGCATGGGAGCGAAGCGGATTTGCGCCCGCGCCACCTTGTCGTCCTGAGCGCCGGCGTCTTTGCCGCCATCCTGCTGCCTGACGTATCCGTCGCGCTGCAGTCGTCCGCCCGATAACCGCATGGCGACGAGATCCTGGTAGGCGAGATTGACCGCTCCCACCAGGTCCCGGCGATCGTAACTTCCCGCGGTGCCTTGCACATAACCGTTGTCGTCGAACTCAGGCGCCTTGCTGGTATAGCGAATGGCACCGCCGATCGTGTTGCGGCCGAACAAGGTGCCTTGCGGACCACGCAGGACCTCGACCTGTTGCAAATCCAGAATGCTGAAAATCGCGCCTTGCGGAGACGGGTAATAAACCCCGTCGACATAAACGCCCACGGCAGGCTCCGTGCCGTTGCCCGATCGTTGCTGACCCATGCCACGCAGGAAAAACACCGCCGAACCACCACCTGGCCCCGCAGTTTCGGTGCTGACCTGCAAGCTGGGCGCCACCTGCATCAAGTCCTGCGTCGATTGAATATTCCGTTCCGTCAGCGTCTTTTCGCTCAGCGCGGTCACCGCGACCGGCGTTTTCTGCAAATCCTGAGTGCGTCGCTGCGCTGTGACGATCACCTCCTCCAACGGCGTCTCTTTTGCCTTGTCGGGCACCGCCAGTGGCACCGCACCAGGGTCTTCTGCACCAAGCGTGATCGTCTTGAGTTCAGTCTGTGGCGGCATGCTGTCCGCAGACGCGGCCACCGGCGCTTCGTTGACGGTGCCGTTGCCGTCGCCAGCAACGGCGGCGTCATTCCCGCTTTGCACCGGATCGGCTGCAGAATGATCACCATGCTCGGAAGGGCTCGCATGCCCGCTATCGCCGGGGGCCGCTTGCTGGGCCAAGGCCGGCTCGGACTCAAAACCGAGCGCCAAGACAACGATCAGCACCGCCAGCGCCTTGCGGCCCCTGCCGAGCACTTCTTCCTCAGTCTTCAACACTGAAATCTTCTCCCCGTGGTCGCTCTGACTCATGAGGCGAATCATGTCCACTCGCCTGACGGTGCTTGCCTTTGTCGGCTTATCTCTGGTCGCCTCGACTTCCGATGCGCCCATGCGCGTGGTGTCTGGAAGCATCGAAGGACTCCGATTTCCACGCACACGCACAATGCTCGAATCGAGTCTAGGGACAGGCAGGCAATGGGATAAGATGCCAATAAATGGTTTGTGATATCAGAAATGAATAACCTGACAGTGGTCAAATTTTCGGCTCTCAGAGACTTTCTTGCAGTCGTGGAACGCGGCAGCGTGCATGCAGCCGCGCGGCATCAGGGCGGTGCACAGCCAACCGTGAGCCGCAATATCAGAGAACTCGAGCGTCGTCTTGGCGTCGTGCTGTTCGAGCGCAGCGCAAAAGGTGCCCAGCTCACGCCTCTCGGCAAAGTGTTCTACTCGAGAGCCAGGGCCGCGCAGGGTGAACTGTTGCGGGCCGAGGAGGAATTGGCGCAACTGCGCGGAGAGACGCATGGCAACGTGACGATGGCACTTTCGACAGTAGCGCAATTCGCATTGCTGCCTGACGCGATCGGGCCTTTTCGCAGAAAGTATCCCGACGTACGCCTGAACATCATGGATGCCCTGTTTCCGCGTATCGACAGCGATCTTCGCAGCGGCAGCATCGACTGCTACATCGGGCCGGCACCCGAGGATATCGGTTCGGAATTCCGGACGGAAACGCTGTTCGAAAATACTCGAGTGGTCGTTGGCCGCAAGGGGCATCCCCTCAGCAAGGCAAAGTCACTGCGGGATCTCGTCGATGCCGAGTGGGCGAGCACGACGCTGACGCACAGGGCAGATGCCGAACTGGCTCCGCTGTTCGAGCAATACGGCTTGCCGACCCCGCGGCCGGTCATGCAGATGCATTCCGCCCTCACGACTCTGGTATTGATCGCGAAAACGGATCTGCTGGTGCTGCTTCCCATTCAATGGGTTGAGTCTCAGCTCTGGACCGATGCCGTGCAGACGATTCCGGTGAAGGAACTGCTGCCGGCGCCACCCATCCGGATTGTCCGTCGCAGTGCCCTGCCCTTGACCCCCGCTGCCGAGTACTTCTGCGACATGATGCGTCGCGTTGCGGTGAATAAATATGCCGCACCTGCAACACCGGCTCTCGGCGGCGCAAAAAAAAGCCGGCTTGCGCGGATGCGATAGCAGGCTTCGTATCGCATCAGAAATGGGGGATGCGGCGGCATTCCTGACAGCTGTACGTCCTGGTCCGGCCGGGATCACAGTCTGCAACGAGTTCGCGGAGACAAATTACCAATTCGACGGCATGACACCTCGATTGAACCGTCACGGCTGACGATACAAATCAGGTATCAGCTCGCTGATTTTGCTCTCTTATGAGCCAGGGACGCGTTTTCTAGACTGATCGGCGACAGTCAGGTCCAGGAGTGGCGCGTGCCAAGCTCAGCTATTGCAACGCAAGTTTTGATCGTGGGGGCAGGCCCAACGGGCCTTGCAGCCGCCATTGAGCTGGGCATGCGCGGAATTGACGTGTTGGTCATCGATCGCAATGCCCGCGGCGGACAAGCACCTCGCGCCAAAACCACCAATGTTCGTACGCGCACGCACCTGAGGCGCTGGGGCATTGCTGGCAAGCTAGCCGCCGAAGCGCCGTTTGGCATCGACTTTCCAAACGACATGATTTTTGTCACCAGCCTGTCAGGGCACAAACTCGCTCATTTTCGTGATGCATTCAACGCGGCGCCGGGGCGCAATCCACTCTACCCCGAGCATGCGCAGTGGGTGCCGCAATACAAGCTCGAAAAGGTGTTGCTGGAGCACACGCGGACGCTTCCCAGCGTCGAGATCCGGTTCAATACCCGCTTTGTGACCGCGCGTCAGAATCAGGATCAGGTTGTCGCCACATTGGAGGATGCGTCCGGAAAAAGTCTGGAAGTCGGCGCCCGCTATCTGATTGCTGCGGATGGCGCACGCAGCACTGCGCGTGAAGTCATGGGCATCAAGTCGGACGCTCTGCGCAAGCTCGGCAACAGCTACAACATCATATTTCGTGCACCGGAATTTGCGCGCGAGCACAAGCACGAGAAAGGCGTGATGTATCTGCAGATCGGCAAACATGGAGTGAGCGCCATCGGCCCCATGGATACCGACGACCGGTGGTTCTTCATGCCGATGGGAGTGCCGGAAGGAAAACATCTCAGCGACCAGGAAGCGATCGCCTTGATCCGCGAGCGCAGTGGTCTGCGCAGCCCCATCGAAATTCTGAGCGCCGATTCATGGGTGGCGAGTGTCTGGCTGGCAGATCGCTATCGGGATCACCGCATGCTGCTCGCAGGCGATGCCTGTCACTTGCATCCGCCCACGGGCGGATACGGAATGAACATGGGCATTGGTGATGGTGTCGATCTTGGCTGGAAACTGGCAGCCGTGCTGCAGGGCTGGGCCGATGCAGCTTTTCTGGACAGCTATCAGTCGGAACGACAGCCGTTGCACAGGATCGTGATTGAAGAGGCCGTTGCGAACTTTGCCGCGGCGCCGGTACCGCCTGCCATCATCGAGCGGGACGGATTCATCGGCCGCGGCCTGCGCGCCCTGATTGGGCGCAAGATCCAGAAGACCAAGGCGCGTGAGTTCCACACCTTGGGTACCGTCCTCGGGCTCGGATATGAAGGGTCTCCATGGGTCGCCGATGAAGGCGGCACGGCGCCGATGCACGACAACGGCAACTACACACCGACCGCACGACCCGGATATCTGGCACCTCATGCGTGGCTTGCCGACGGCAGCTCGATCTACGATCTGTTCGGTCAGGGGTTCACGTTGCTCGTTGCGGCTGATGCTTCAGCCGCTGAAGTCACGCAGGCCGAGCTCGATGCACGGCAAGCGCGAATCCCGTTGAAGGTGGTACGCCCGGAAGGACTGGACGTCGAAGCCCTGTATCAGGCCAGACTTGCCCTGATTCGCCCCGATCAACATGTTTCGTGGCGCGGCCAGCGATGGCAACCTGACGTGCTTTCCCTCGTGATCCAAGGGTCCGCCAGGAGGTAGCCCCGGCGATGTTGCCCGACAGCGTGGATGTCCTCGTGGTGGGCTACGGACCTGTTGGCGCCGCATTGACAGCGTTGCTGGGTCGATACGGTGTTGGTGTTCTGGTCATCGACAAGGCGCCGGGCATTTACACGGCTCCGAGGGCGATCGCGCTCGACAATGATGCGCTGCGGATTCTTCAGGATGTCGGCGTCCTGGAGGGATTCGATCGCTGCGAAATTCCACAGGTCACGATGAGGAGCCCGTATTTCGGTCATTTCGGCACGATGGATACGTCGGCCTCGATCAACGGGCATCCGATGCTGGTGACGTTCTACCAGCCTCAGTTGGAGGCGGCGTTGCGGCGCAAGGCGGAAGGTTCGGCGTCCGTGACGGTCGCGTGTTCCACGACGCTGCTCGGTTTCTCCGATGAAGGGGTGCAGGTCCGCGCGACACTGCAAGACGCGCGGGGCACGCGAGCGGAGGTGACCTGCAAATTCCTGATCGGTGTCGACGGCGCAAACTCGGCAGTGCGCAAGGCCATCGGCCAGGAGTTTCGCGGCAAGTCCTACAAGCAAGACTGGTTGATTGTCGATGCGGTCGGAGTTCCGGACAACATTGACCACGTTGAATTCATCTGCGACCCGCGGCGACCGGTACCGCACATGGTCGCACCGGGAAATCGGACGCGCTGGGAATTCATGCTGGCGCCAGGCGAATCACGGGAGCAAATGGAGACAGCGGAATCCATTCGCAGACTGCTGGCCCCTTGGCCGGGCACTGACAAGGCGACGATAGAGCGAAAGGCCGTCTATCAATTCCAGGCGCGGTCCTGCGAAAAATACCGGAAGGGCAGAGTTTTCCTGGCGGGCGACGCGGCGCACGTCACGCCGCCATTTGCCGGCCAGGGTCTGATCAGCGGACTGCGCGATGCGCAGAATCTCGCCTGGAAACTCGCGGCGGTGATTTCAAATCGCGCCGCAGTCGGCATCCTGGATTCCTACGATTCCGAGCGGCGTCCACATGCGCTTGCGATGATACGGCTGGCCAAGGGGCTCGGCTCCATGATCATGCCAGGCAACGCGTTCAAGGCGGTGATCATTCACGGATTCATCAAAGTGCTGCGACTGATTCCACCTGTCCGACGCTTCCTTGAGTCGGCAGGGCCAAAACCGAAAAGCGAATACCCGAACGGCCTGTTTGTTCCGGGCAAGGGCAGGCTGAAACGCGGAGGCCTTTTGCCGCAAGCGCGTTTGCGGGACTCGAATGGGTCTTTGCTTTCCGATCAATTCCTGGGGCCTCACTTGACGTTGATGAGCTTCGGCTCCGAGTGCCGGCTGGATTCCGAGGTGGACGCGCTGTGGAGTCAGGCACATGGAACGATCGTGTCCATTCCGGCGCAGGCTGAATTCAGCCATCTCGATGGATGGTGCGCCGTGATCAGACCGGATCGGATCGTTTTGCATGATGGCCCTGCGGCGGACGCTTCCGAGTTGGCCAGGCAATCGCTGAATCTCATGCGTCATTCGTAACGGTCTTCGCTGGAGACGTCAGTCGTCCGGAAGCGTTCGGGAAGTTCCCAGTCGTTGTTGCCACGTGGAGAGAAGCATGAAGTCGGACATGAACTACATCGGGGTCGAGAAGCTGTCAGCCGCAGCTGTGGAGAATCCCGGGACGGTCCGCATCCCAAGACCGGAGCCCATCGTCAAGGCTGACGACGTTGCTTACATCATGTTCTGCAAGAAGAGCCTCGAACGGCAGAAGGCGTTTTTGCTTGACTTCGGAATGGTGATCTCCGCCGAGACACCCGAAGCAATCTACATGCGCGGTACCGGCCCGCTACCCTATTTCTACGTGGCATTTGATGCTCAGAAAATGAAGCCGCGGCCAAAGCGGCACGGCTTCCTCGGAATCGGCTTCTCGGTCAAGACAGCGGGCGAACTGGATACGCTGAGCAAAGCGACCGGCGTGACCATCGAGCCCATCGACGGCCCGGGAGCAGGCAACCGCGTCCGCTTGTCTGATCCGGATGGATTCATTGTCGATGTCTGTCACGGCCGGCAAATGCTCGAACGCCTGGACAGTCGAGCGCCCATTGCCGTGAACACACCGCTGGAAAAAAGGCGTGTCAACGAAGCCATACGCACACCCATCCTGCCCTCGCCCATTGAACGTCTGGGGCACGCGGTCCTGTCGGTGACGTCGCTGGAGGTTTCGCAGCGGTGGTATATGCGGCACCTTGGGCTCATTCCGTCCGATGTGCAGTGTATCGAGGACGGATCCCCGGTTCTGGCCTTCAATCGCCTGAATCGCGGCGCGGAACTCGCAGATCATCATTCGCTTGTGCTGACCCAGAACGTGATGGCGCAGTACATGCACAGTGCTTACGAAACGCTCGACCTAGACAGTATCGGCCAAGGCCACCAGTACCTCGCCTCCAGAGGCTGGAGTCATCACTGGGGGATCGGTCGCCATATCCTGGGAAGCCAGATCTTCGACTACTGGAAGGACCCCGAAGGTGAAGAGCTCGAACACTATGCCGACGGCGATGTGTTCGATTCGGCCAGGGAAACCCGCTATCACCCGATGGATCTTGGCGGCCTGTACGCATGGGGAGCTGAAGTACCGAACATCGCTCCGAAGCCGACGCCGTCATTCATCATGTCGGTCGTTCGATCCCTGCGCAGCGGAAAAATGACGGCAAGGCAATTGGGCCTTCTCAAGAAAGCGATGTCGACCAAGGCGAGACCCTGGTCGCGCTGACGCCGCTGGAACGTCTCAACACACTTTCGATCACTTCACCAGAATCGAGTCAATCACATGACCGTCAATGTCATCCGCTATCAACACGAAGGTCTCAAGCATTGGGGCGTACTCCGCTCCGGCAAGGTCACCTGCATCCCGGGCCCTTTCGTCACGACCGGTGATCTGCTTCGCAGTACAAATATCGGTGACCTGCTCAAGCTGGACGGTCCGACGATCGACTTGGCCGCAGTAAGTCTGCTTTCTCCAGTGACATCCAATCAGCAGTTCGTTTGCCAGGGTGCCAACTATCGCCAGCATATGATCGAGTCCGGGGTCGATCCGGATGTCAAGGCATTCAACATGATCTTCACCAAAGCGCAGAGCTGCATTTGTCCTGCAAACAGCGATGTGATCAAGCCGAATGGTGTGCAGTTTCTCGACTACGAAGTTGAACTTGGGTTGATATTGCGCAAGTCGATTCGGGAGTCCGTTACCGTGACGGGCGCCAATCTGCACGAGTTCGTGGCCGGCGCCGTTGTCGTCAACGACTATTCCGCCCGCGACGTGCAAATTCCGCAAATGCAGTTCTACAAGGGAAAATCGTTCCGGACTTTCGGACCGGTCGGCCCTTGGTTGACCTTGCTGGATGCTTCGAATATCGCGATGCTTGACAAGCTTCAGCTCAAGCTGACTGTCAACGGCGAAGTACGCCAGAACGACAACTCGGCAAATCTGGTCTACAAGCCGGCGGAGACCCTGACCGAGCTTTCAAAGGTGCAGGATTTCGAAGCCGGCGATCTCCTGGCGACGGGGACGCCAGCTGGTTGCGCATTGTCCGTACCGTCGCCCGGAAAGCAGCGACTCGCCGCGCTTCTCCCTGAACGGAAGAAGTGGCAGATCTTCCAGAAGGTTCAAGCCGGACGCGCTCAGTATCTGAAGGTTGGCGATGTCGTCGAAGCCTCAATTCGCAGCACGGACGGCAGCATGGATCTCGGTGTACAGCGCAACAGAATCGTTGCCGAATCGTGATCCTGCGTGATTCTCAGCCAATAGCGGTTCGGCATCCTTTGCCGATCCGATGTGCAGCGGGTCTCTAATTGCCACCAATCGCTCCGTCGGAGTCGCCAACTTCGAGCGCGCAGCTGAAACTGCTCGCGTCATCGGGGGAGCTGTTTCCGTTCCAGCGCGCTGCTTGAGGGTAAGGACACAGAGGGCGTGAACGGATCGCCTTTGCCTTTTCAGGGGCGAGCAGCGGCTTCAAGTCGCTGTCGTATTTTGTCGCAATGATCGGCCCCGGCTCGCGCGCCTGTTCGACCCAGGCCTCCAGGGCCGCACTGATGTTGTGGCGAGGATCGGCGTGGCCGCCAGGCGGCAAACCACCGAAGACGTTGGGGCCAGGGCCGCCGATGCAGTGCTGCAGACCAGGCACCATGTATAGCCTTACGAAGTCGTCAGTCTTTGCGCCGCCCATGCGGGCACGCAGGTTTTCGTAATAATCGATCGTGATCTGAGGCTGCAGTGCCGGATCGTTCCAGCCGTGAAACAGGATCAGCTTGCCGCCATGTGCGGCGAAACGCGTCAGATCGGGATCATCCGCATCGAGTGCCGCATGCAGGCGATCGTACATCGCCGCTTCATCGCGCTTTATATCGAAACTGTCGAGGCTCCAGCGAGGATCGTCGTACACAAGGTAACGATAGAAATCCTGTGCGTAGCCATACTCGATGCTCTTGTGCGGCTTGTCGCCGCTGAACCATTCCGCCGCGCCACCCTTCTTGCCGAGTTCACCACCCGGCATGAAGCCATGATGCCGTTCGTCGGGGCCGGAATAGATTGCACGCAAGGCCCGTTGCTGCGGCGTTGTCAGGCACGAGTCGGTTTCCGGCCCCTTGCATTGAAGCGCTGCCGGATCGAAGTGGCAGCGCCGCGGATCGTCGATGACGCCGTCCTTCACGCCGTCGAGCGTGTCGCAGGCCGCAAGGGTGGCGGCGGCAATCGCCGGCCACTTGCCGCTCGGAATATAGGCCCCGGGTTTCTGCAGCTGTTGCTGAGTCCAGGCCCAGGCCGGAAGCTGGACCGTCGGCAACATTGCCGGTGCACCAGCAAGGATGCCGTCATAGTCATCCGGATAGCGCTGCGCCTCCATCAGTCCCTCGCGGCCGCCGTTCGAGCAGCTGCCGAAATAAGCGTGCTCGGGCTGGCGGCCGTAGTAGGCGGTGATGAGTTCCTTCGCGTGGAGTGCGGTTTCGTGAATGGCGCGATCGCCATAGTCGCGGATTTTCTCGGGATGACCGAGCGCCCAGCGACCATCACGATCATTGGCTTCGTGGCCGGTGTCGGTCGCCGCCGCCGCATAGCCCTGCTGCAGTGCGTAGCGCAGGCTGAGCTTGTCGATCGATCCGGCAAAGCCGCCATTGCCGATGCCCTGCAACTTGCCGTTCCAGGCTTTGGCCGGCAGCCAGACGTCGGCGCGGATCGTCGAATCAGGCACCGGCGTGATTTCCAGTTCGACGCGACACGACGGTGGCTCATGAAAGAACGGCAGACCGATGAACAAGCCGATCAACGAAAACTCTCTGCCGCCGGAGTCCGCCGTTGCCGACACCACGTGCGCGTGCTCGAACTGCAGATCGCGCAGCTGCTTGCAAGGCCCGGCGATCTGCCGGTCGGCGCAGGCGCCGATCGCGAGCAGAACCAGAACCGGCAGAACCTTCCGGATCAAGACGTGCTCCCGTTTTCATGCCGGCAGGGCTGGAACGGCAGACTGCCGCACTGAGGTTCCGGGCCCTGCGCCTTGATCCCCGGAACGACCGGAATTTTCAGCAACGATGGATGCGTGGAATCGTGATAGACCGTATTGAACCCCGGCAGCATCAACGGCGTCAGCCCCCAGCCCGGTGACGGGATGGGAGACGGCGCCGCAAGCAGCAGCTCAAGCGAATGGCCGGCGCGCAGGATGTAAACCACCGGCAGCAACGAAAAGTCGAAGCGGTAGACATGGCCGGCCTGCAGCGGCTCGTCCTTGAGGTGCGGATGAAACACATATTGCGCGGTCGACCGCGACGAATCGACGGCGCGCCGCGAGGCTCGCAGATAGCCGCGCTGGATGAAGGTCACGTCGCCGGACGGCGACACGTCATGCAGGTTCACCATGAAATCCGTGTTGACCTGCTCGCTCGCCGCGTACAGCACGACTTCTGGCGCCCCGAAAATGGCCGTGTCGTGCGCGACGGGCGGTGTGCGATAGCGCAGAGAACCCCAGTCGAGTGCGGTCATAGCGAACTGCACCGCATCGCCCGGCAACTCGGTGCCCGCGGGATAAAAATATTCGCGCGTACCGGCGGCCTCACCGTTCGCCGGCTTGTCCTGCAAAGCGCCGCCTGCCGTCATGAACCAGCTCTGCCATTTCGTCTCGGGCGCCGGCCAGTCCGCCAGGGCCTGCGTGGCGGTCGCGTGCACCGGCACGACATCGCCATAGTTCGCAGCCGCTGTCGGCGTCGTGCCGAAGTCGATGCGCACACGCGGCTCGCCGTCGACCCCGTTGTCATCGCCCTTGAGCCAGTGATCCATCCAGCGCCCCACTTCTTCCTGCGCTGTCGAATCGAGATACGAATCGTGACCACCGCTGAGGACGAAGAGACGTTTGCTCTTCGCGGTCAGTCGCGCAAATACGTTCAGCGCGCTGCTGCCGACGGCTGGATCGGTCCAGCTTTGCACCATCAGCGTCGGCACCGTCACGTCAGGCGCCCGATCGTAGGGCGAATAGCGTTGGTAGTACTCGCCATCGTACGGCTGCGCACGCACACGGGCGACCAGCGAGTTCGGCCCGATGCGCGCGACGCGTGCCTCG
This sequence comes from Solimonas terrae, assembly GCF_011067135.1. Classification (GTDB taxonomy): domain Bacteria; phylum Pseudomonadota; class Gammaproteobacteria; order Nevskiales; family Nevskiaceae; genus Solimonas; species Solimonas terrae. The sequence continues at coordinate 208,118 of NZ_JAAMOW010000001.1, read as the reverse complement.
CAGTCCTTGTCGCCAAGACCTGCACGCAGTTGCGCGAATTTCAGCGATGCACCCGGCTGGTCGTAGCGGCTCCAGTGCGCCGCGAAGCTGGCGTTGTAGATGCCGCCGAGATACCAACCGTCGGCATAGATCCGACTGATCGTGCCGCCAGGCGCGATCGCGACCAGGTGCGTGGGATGCAGCGCGGCAATGCCGAACTGCACGATGCCGGGTTGCGAGTTACCGACGAGGCCGATCTTGCCGTTGCTCCAGGCCTGCGAGCCGGCCCAGTCGACGAAGACTGCCCCGTCGCGCGCGTCCTGTGCACCGAATGGAACGTAGTCGCCGTCCGAGCACCCGGTGCCGCGCACACTGGCGGCGACGAAGGCATAGCCGCGCGCAACCCACGCACGCACCATGCCCAGGGGCGGCATCGAGCCGGCGCCGTAGACGTCGTACCACGCGATCGTCGGCAGCGGCCCTGCACCTTCGGGGCGATAGACGACGTACGCCAGCGGCGTGCCGTCCGCGGCCTTGAAGTAGCCGAACTCGCGCTCGATGCCGGCCAGCGGCCGATCCTTGAGATCGAAGCCGGCCTGCGCCCCGCCGGCGCACAGCAGCAGCATTGCGATCGCGGCCAGCTGCAGCCATCGTGAAACGAAACCCGCGTGCACGTCTTTCATCGATTCTCCCCGCAGTGGCGATGCCCTCATCGGTGCCGCCTCAGAAATGCCCGCTCAGACGCACGGTGATCGCGCGCGGCTGGATATAGGTGTAGTCGCTGTACGGCGTGGCACCGCCGGCGTAGACGTGGTTGACGACACCGCGCTCGTCGAGGAGGTTGTTGGCTGACAGCGTGATCTCGGGCAACCAGAGCAGGCGCTCGTTGTCGATGCTGAGCTGAACGTCCCATTGCTGGTAGTCGAACACCGGCGCTTCCTGAGCGAGGTTGTTGGTGGCCTTGCCCATGTAGGTATGCGTGACGGCACCGTTGAGATTCCACGGCGAGAGATCGACGGCGTAGGCCAGCGTCGTCGCGGTCTGCCAATGCGGCGAGAACGGCCAGCGCGCGCCGACCGGCACCTCGGAGCCGTCGGATGCGGTGAACGGCTCCGTGGTCACGGTATCCGCGTAGGCCGCGGAAACCGTCAGCATCAGGCCGGGAACCGGCAGCAGGGCCTGCAGCGTCGCTTCGCCGCCGACGCTCTTCACGCCGCCGACATTGCTGATGAAGCTGAGCAGTCCGGTCGAGTCCGGCTGCAGGTATTGCGGGTGATGCCAGCGTTCGTAGAAGCCGGCGATGTCGGCATGCAGCTTGCGATCGAACCACTGCGTGCGCAGACCCGCTTCGTAATTCCAGATTGTGTCGGATTTGAAGGTTGCCGGCGGTGGCGGGGATGGTGGCAGTGTCGCACCGGCTTGCACACCGCCGACACGGAAGCCCTTGGCCGCAGTCGTGTAGGCCAGTACGTCCGGCGTCAGATGCCAGAGCAGCGAAGCCTTGGGATTGAATCCCTGTTCGTGGATTTCCGCCTGCGTCACCGAGGTCGGCGAACCGGTCGTCGCCAGGGTGATGGCGCCGCCAAGCGTGTTGCTGCCGCCGGAATTCGTCCAGTAGTAGCGACCGCCAAGCGTCAGCTCGAGATCGGTCCACAGCCGCCGCGTGACTTCGCCGAAGATCGCCTTCTCCTCGACCGTGACGTCGGACACCGTACTGACGGCATCCAACTGGCCGTCCGGTCCGGCCAGGCCGCCGAGACCCGGCAGCAGCGCGTCGAGTACCGGCAGCAGCACGTCGACCGGTACCGACGGATCGCCGAGCGTGATGTCGAGGCGGTCGTAGACCTTCTGCCGCGACCAGAATGCGCCCGTCACCCATTGCCAGGCGGCGTTCTTGTCGTCGGGCGATACCAGCCGCAACTCCTGAGCGTACGTGTCGGAGTGCGCCGCATAGACCTGCGCGAGCAGCGGCAGCGCACCGCCCAGCAAGGTGCGCGAGGCATCGAAGTAGTTGTCGAGCTTCTTGTAGACATAGGAGCTTTCCGAGACCAGGCGCGCCCCGCCGAAGTCGTAGGCAAGATTCAGGTCGGCCAGCTGGTAACGGTTCTGCTGCGGACTGCTGCGCGGGCGCACGTTGCTGCTCAGATTGCCGTCGCCGTTGTCGGTCGTCGAGGCATCATCGATTTGGGTGCCCTGCCAGGCGTAGGTCAGGCGCGCCATGAACGGATCGGACGGTTGCCAGCCGAGAATGCCGCGCACGCCGTCCTGCGTGACTTCGTTCGCATCGTTCTTGCCGGTGCGCAGGTTGTCGACATAGCCCGGCGAATCGCGGTGGAAGCCGGTGACGCGCAAGGCCAGGTCTTCGCCGATCGGTGCGTTCACGGCGCCGCCGTAGGTCGGCTTCAGGCCGCCGTCGCTGAGATCGGTGTATTCGCCGAAATACTTGATCCGCCAGACGCCGAACTCCGGCGCCTTTGGAACGTAACGGATCGCGCCGTTGAAACCGGAGGCACCGAACAGCGTGCCCTGCGGCCCTTTCAGGACGTCGACGCTCTGCAGATCGAACGGATTCGGATCCAGCGCCACGAGCGGAACATACTCGTCCGTGAACGAGACGTCGCCAAACATCACGCCGGTCGTGAAGCTGGTCGCCGGCTGCGCCGAGATGCCGCGCACCGTGATGCGCGGCGGGCTGTCCGGCGCTTCCGTGTAGTTCACGCCCGGCACCAGCTTGACGATGTCCTGCGCGGTCTGCGCATTGCGCTGTTCGAGTTCGTCGCCGGGAATCGACGCGATGCTCGCCGGAATGTCGCGCAGATTCTTGCGGCGCTTGGTCGCGGTGACGATGACTTCGGCGATCTGCCCGCTCGCGCCCGACGATGCGGCTTCCGTCTGCGAAGCCGGAGTCGTGGCGTCCGCGGCGGCGGCATTCGCGCCGTTGTCGGCGAGCGCTGCAGGTGCGGTGTCGGCCGAAACTGGCGCTGCCGAGGCATCGGCGTCCGCCTGTGCCCAGGCATCCGCCATGCAAACGCTCACGCCCAGGGTCGTCAGCACCGCTGCGGCAACACTTGCCGTGGTCGCAAAGCTGCGTCCGGTACTCCATCGATGGCTACGCATTCACTCCTCCCGTCGACGTCATCGCGTCGTCTCTAGTTCTGTCCGCGCCATCGCTGGCGAAGCTCGATGTGCAGGCTAGGACAGCCGAGGCATCGGCAACCCTCCCGGATCGGGAGGCTCAGGCCATTCAGTCGCGGCGCTTCCACAGCGAAGCGACGGATTCCAGCGAGCGACCCTTGGTTTCCGGCACGCAGCGCAGCACGAAGATGGCCGCGAACAGGCTGATGGCCGCGTACAGCGCATATGGGAAGCCGTGGTGGAAATGCGCGATCAGCCGCGAATTGCCGTCGAACAGGCGGAATGACCACGACACGGCGATATTGGCGAGCCACTGTGCGGCCACGGCCAGCGACAGTGCCCTGCCCTTGATCGAATTCGGGAAGATCTCGGCGAGCAGCACCCAGGTGACCGGACCCCAGGACAGGGCGAAGCCGGCGACGTAGACCAGCATGGCGAGCAGCGCGCCAATGCCGAGCGCCTGCGATGCGAAGCAGATCGACAGCGCCGCCATCGCCGCTGCCATCACGAAGCCGCCCAGCACCAGCAGTGGTTTGCGGCCCCAGCGATCGACCGTGAAGATCGCCAGCACCGTGGCCAGCAGATTGACGACGCCGACCAGCACCGTCTGCAGCAGCGCGGTCTGCCCGCCGGCGCCCATGTTGCGGAAGATCAACGGTGCGTAATACAGCACGGCATTGATGCCGACCGCCTGCTGGAACACCGACAGCAGTACGCCGATGATCACGACGCCCGCACCGAAATGCAGCAGCGGCTGCGTGTGTTGCACGAGGCTCTGGCGGATCTCGGCGAGCGCACGGTCGGCTTCGACCTCGCCGGCCAGGCGGACGAGCAGCGAGCGCGCCTCGTCGTCGCGCGCCTTGAGCACCAGCCAGCGCGGGCTGTCGTCGGCGCGCAGCAACAGCAGCAACAGGAGCGCAGCCGGCAACGCCGCGGACGCCAGCATCAGGCGCCAGCCGACGGCATGCACCCAGGCATCATCGCCGGCACCGGCGATCGCCCAGTTGACGAAATAGACGCCGACGATGCCGACGACGATCGCCATCTGGTTGTACGACACCAGACGGCCACGGATCGCGCCGGGCGCAATTTCGGCGATGTACATCGGCGACACCATCGAGGCGATGCCGATGCCGACACCGCCGAGTATCCGGTAGAGGATGAAGGCCGGCAGCGCGGCCGGCCCGGCAGCGCCGATCGCGCCGAATCCGATCTCCGGCAGCGCGGCGCCGATCGACGAGACGATGAACAGCACGGCGGCCAGCATCAGGGTCTTGCGCCGCCCCGAGCGGTCGGCGGCCCAACCCGCCATCGCAGCGCCGATCACGCAACCGATCAGCGCGCTCGAGATCGTGAAGCCGGAAAGGGTATCGCGGGCGGTTTCGGACAATGCCAGCGGGGCGATGAAGTAGCGGTCGATGGAATCGACCGCTCCGGAGATCACGGCAGTGTCGTAGCCGAACATCAGGCCGCCGAGATTGGCGATCAGCGTGAGACGGGTCGCAAGCGAATGCGAAGACCTTGAAGCGGGATTCATCGGACGAAGCTCCCTGCTGGCGCGCCGGGTCGGCGCTTCATTTGCAATCCGGGTACTGGTCAAGCAGCGCGCGCGTCACGCCGTTGGTCCAGCCGAAGCCGTCCTGCAGCGGATACTCGCCGCCACCGCCTGGCCGGCGAGTTTCGACATCGTATTTCTCGACCAGGCGGTGCTCGACGTCGTAGGTGCGTTCCACGGTAAGCAGCCAGCGACAGGCCAGCGACCGGGCGTCGTCGCGCAGGCCGTAGCGCGACAGGGCGTCGACCGCGATCCATTGCAGCGGCGCCCAGCCGTTCGGTGCGTCCCACTGCTGGCCGGTGTGACGGGCAGTCGTCACCAGGCCGCCGGACTTGACCAGGCGACGTTCGACAACCTCCGCGACGGCCGCCGCATGCTGCGGCACTGCAGCGCCGACGAACAACGGATACAGCGTTGCCGCGCTCAGTCTTCGCGTCGGTTCGCCGCGGCGCCATTGGTAGTCGAAATAGCAATGGGCCTTCACGTTCCAGAGGTAACGCTCTATGGCGGCGCGCCGCGCCGCCATGCGCTGCGTGAATTCGGTTTCGCAGCCGCTGTCGTGGACACGCGCGCAGCCCAGCGCAATGGCCTGTTCCAGCCCATACAACAGACTGTTGAGGTCAACTGGCACAATTGCCGTGGTCTCGATCGTCTGCAAGTGCCGGCCGTCGGCGAACCAGCGCGAGCTGAAATCCCAACCGCTTTCGGCCGCGGCGCGGATATCTCGATAAACTTCGGCGGCAGGTCGCTGCGTCCGCTGCGCGACGGCCACATCCTTGCGATAGGCCTCGTCGCGTGGTGTGTCGCGTGCATCCCAGTACCGGTTCAGCAGCGCGCCATCGGCCAGCCGGACGACGTGCGCCGCGGCCGTGCCGACCGCGAGCGAGCGTTCGCCCGACATCCAGTAGGCATGTTCGGCGCGCAATGCAGGCAGCCAGGCAGCGTAGGCCTGCGCCGGATCCGTCGGATCGAGCAGTCCCACCATCAGGAAGAACACGGGCGGTTGCGAACGGCTCAGGTAATACGTGCGCGTGCCGTTCGGGATGTGCCCATATCGGGCAATCAGCGCCGCGAAGCCGGCCACCATGTCCTGCACGATGTCGGTGTGCCCGTCGCGCACCAGGCCCAGCGCCGTGAAGTACGAATCCCAGTAGTACAGCTCGCGGAAGCGTCCGCCGGGAATCACGTGCGGAAATGCGAATGCCAGCGCCGAGGAACCCGGCGCTGGCACGGTCGGAGGACGCTGCAGCGCCGTCCATAGCCTGGCGATGTGCTCCTTCAACGCACATGACGCAGACGGCTCGGCCGGCTGCACCGCTCCATCGTGCGGAAGGTCGAAATGCGCCGCGACAAATGCCGCTAGCTCGGCGCGATCACGCGGCACGTGGGCTCGATACGCCGCGAGGATCGCAGCGGGATTCTGGCGCGGCTCGGCGTCGGCAAAGGTCTTGTCGTCTGAAAACAGTGATTGCGACTCAACGCGTACGAACAGTTCCTGGTAGACATCCAGCGGTGATGGTGGCGTGGCTGGTGCTGCAGCGGCAGTGCTGCCGCATAGCGCCAACACGATGCACGTTATGAATCCACTCAGGCGCATCGCCGGAAACTAACCCACGCGCCGTTGTCGCTGCTGCCAGTACGGTTCCCGCAAGGTGATCTTCAGCACCTTGCCAGCGCCGGATAACGGCAGCGCGTCGCGCATCTCGAGGCTGCGCGGACACTTGTAGCCCGCAATGAGCGCGCGGCAGTGATCTCGGAGTTCATCGATGCCGAAATCGACGGCGCCCGGCTTTCGCACGATCACCGCATGCACCGCTTCCCCCCAGTGATCGTCGGGGATGCCAATCACGGCGCAAGACGCAACCGCGGGATGCTGGGCAATCGCGTTTTCGACTTCAGCTGAATAGATGTTTTCGCCACCACTGATGATCATGTCCTTGACGCGATCGACGATGAAAAGAAAACCGTCCTGGTCGAGATAGCCGCTGTCGCCCGTGTACATCCAGCCGTCGCGTATGGCTTCGGCAGTCTGCTCCGGCCGGTTCCAGTAGCCTTGCATGACGCCGGCGCCACGAGCCGTGATTTCACCCACCGAGCTGAATGGCAACTCTCGGCCTTCTTGATCGACGATCCTGATCTCGACGCCCAGCATCGGCCGGCCCGCAGAGCGGAACTTGCCGAGCTTGCGCCCCTGCGCGTCGTGGTAGTCGGGGCCGAGCAGGCTCACTGCGGGCGACATTTCGGTCTGCCCATACGCCTGCGTGAACCGTGCTCCGGGCAGTCGCTCGATGGCGCGGTCGAGCAGCGCTTCGCTGATCGGCGAGGCGCCGTAGATCAGCTTGCGCAGGGAATCCAGCTTGTAGTCGGACAGACGCGGATGGTCGACGAGCATCTGGATCATCGTCGGCACCAGCAGGATCGCGTTCACGCGTTCGCGTTCGACTGTCTGCAATACGGTCTCCGGCTGAAATGCCGGCAGGATGACCTGGGTACAGCCGCGCAAGAACAGCATGATGCCGAAAAATCCATCGGCGAGATGAAACATCGGCGCCACGTGCAAAGCAACGTCGTCCTCTTCGACGACACGCTCGGCGAGCCCGTTCAATGCGTTCGATACCAGATTGGCATGCGACAGCATCACGCCTTTGGGAAAGCCCGTCGTACCACCCGTGTAGAAAACGCCGGCGAGGTCACTGTTCGCGCGCATCGCGTCGCTGACCGGCGTGTGGTCGGCGATCAGCTGTTCGTAGTCGAACATACCAGACGGCGCCGCGCCGTCGCCGGCATGAATCAGCGTGCGGAGCGATCGTGAGCGTTCGCAAAGTTCACCGACGATCGCCGCGAAAGCATCGTCGACAACGAGGATGTGCGTGTCGCAGTCGTCAAGAGAATATGCAATTTCACGAGCGCTCCAGCGGATGTTCACCGGATTGACGGCGCCCCCGCCCCACCACACCGCAAAGTACAGTTCGAGGAAACGGTCGGAGTTCAGCGCGAGGATGCCAACCCGCTCGCCCGGTTTCATGCCGAGTTGGCACAACGCGCCCGCCATTCGTGCGACGCGATCGGCAAAGGTGTCGAAATCGTGCCGGCGCGAGCCGAATACCGTCGCGAGGCGGCTCGGATAATGGCGCCGCGCGCGATGCAGCGCCTGCGTCAGATTCATGATGGACATCGCGCTCTCCCCGGTCTTCTCGTCGGCGACACGGTTGTAGGACATCGATTCGATGTCGCGGCAGGATAGCGGGCCGCAGGCCTCGGCTACCCTCCCGGATCGGGAGGTCTGGCAGGGCGACGAGCGCCCTACATTTCTGCGCTACCCTGAGGCAGAGCGCGTGGCCGAGCCCCCGCGCAATGTCGGCCGGCGCCAGAATCATGATCGAGAACAGCCAGAGCGAACTTTCGCTTATCCGCACCAAGCTGGCGCCTCCGCGCATCGGCAGCGCGCCCGTCGCGCGTGGTGCCTTGCTTGATCAGCTCGAAGCACGTTGCGATCGCAAGCTCAGTCTCGTGCTCGGGCCAGCCGGCAGCGGTAAGACGATGTTGCTGACGCAGTGGCGGAAGCGGCTCATCCAGCGCGGCGCAACCGTCGCCTGGTACAACGTCAGTGCCGACGACGACGACGTCTACATCGCCGCTTACATCGCCGAAAGTTTTCGTGCAGCTGGGCTGGCAATCAGCAGCGACGGACTCAAGCTGTTCGCCCGGTCGGGCGGCAAGGCGTGGAAGCTGTTTCTGACATCTCTTATCAACGAACTCGGCGAGCACCCGAGCGAGATCTATTTCTTCATTGATGACTTCCAATACATCGCCTCCTTCACGATTCTGAAACTTGTCGATCATTGGCTGGCCCTGGCACCACCGCGCTTTCACCTGGCCATGGCGTCGAGAATCCGTCCGCCGATCGACCTTGGACGATTGCGCAGCGAAGACCAATTGACCGAGATCGACTTCAAGGATTTGCGTTTCAGTCTCGACGAGACTCGCGAGTTTGCGAAAGTGCAGGGTCTGGATCGCCTTGCACAGAAGCAGATCGGCGCGCTCCACGACATCACCGACGGCTGGGCCGCCGGCCTGCAGTTGCTCGCCTTTTCCCTGCGCAAGCAAAGGCTGCCAGACGATTTCCTGGAGGGACAGGCACGTCTGTCACTCGCACAGGAAGAATCGCTCGAACACTATCTGCAGCGGGCCGCGCTCGAGCATCTCAGCGCGGCCGAGCTTTCTTTCCTGACGCGGATCTCGGCGTGTCGGCGCTTCAATCGCGAGCTTTGCGAACTGCTGACCAGTGATCCGCAGGCCGCCACGCATTTGCGCAAGTTCGAAGCCGAGAACCTGTTCCTGCTGCCGATCGACACCACCGACATCGAGCCCTGGTACCGCCTGCACCGCCTGTTCGCCAACTTTCTCAACAAGCGTCTGGAAAAGCTCGGCGAACCGGAGCTGCAGAAGTTGCATCAGCTTGCTAGCCACTGGTTTGCGGGCAAAGGCCTGCATCGCGAAGCCTTGCGGCATGCACGGCTGGCGTCCGACATGGATTTGCTCATGGACCTGATCGATCGGGTCGCAAGGCGAATGATCGCGGGCGCTGAATTCACGCAGCTGTTGGCCTGGTACGCGATCGTGCCCCGCGAGCGACTGCGAACCCGACTCGATGCGTGCCTGTGTACGGCCTGGGCTCAGGTGTCCGTCGGCCGCACCGATGAGTTCGAGCGTTCGCTGGGGGACATCGCCCTGCACCCCGACAGTTCGCACCCGGACGTCCGTACCGAAGTGGAACTGATGAAAGCCTACCGCTTCATGCGAAAGGACGACACTGGTTCGCAGCTGCGTATTGTCGAACCGATGCTGAGCGACGCGCCCCCCGCCAGTGCATTTCAAGCGGTACTGGCGGCATATCTCGCCGGGATCGGCCGCGTTTATGCCAACCGCTTCGAAGCCGCTCGGGACGCCGTAAGAAGCCGCCACGGATCTGGCCGCGGCGACCACCCCAAACCATTTCTCGAGATGATCCAGGGCTTGAGCTATCTGATTCAAGGACATATCGATCAGGCGGCGGAATTGCTGGCCTCGGTGCTCGACGATGCAGTCCGCACGGCAGCGCTCGGCGCCGACGCCAGCGGCATCATCGTCGGCTATCTGATCGAAGCACGGTTCCAGCAGGACCGTCTGGATCTCGCGCGCACCTTGCTGGACCAGCACGCCGAGCTGATCGACGCGGTGGGGGCCGCCGACAGCGTGCTGTTCAGCTATCGGGTAAGAGCACGTCTTGAACAGCTTGACGGCAATCCGGAAGCAGCCGCAAAAACGCTGCAGCGACTTGAGGACTTCGGTTACCAGGAAGGTGCCGACAGGCTTGTGGCCTGGAGTCTGTATGAGCAGATACGCATGGCGCTGCGCGCGCAGCGCAGTCTCTCCGTTCGCGAACTCCTGCAGCGCCTCGATTTGCTCGCGCAGCGATACGAGGGGAAGCAGAACTGCGCGTGGGCGGAGATTCCGCTGGCTGCCCTGCTCGCTCGCGCCGACATCGCATTCGACGAGTCCGACGATGCAGTCTGTCTGGCTCTGCTGGATCAGGGCGACAAGGCTGCGGCGATCAACGGCCGCCATCAACTTGCAGCGCGTCTTGGATTCATGCGCGCCATCATCCTCTTGCGTGGCGGGGATTCGTCGCAGGCGACGCTGCAAGCCAGGGCCAGCCTCAGCGCTGCAGCGGAACTCGGCATGCGCCGCCTGCTTCTTGATATCGGCTCGGCCGCTGCCGCCTTGCTGGGCGTGTTGCAATCGCTTGAGCTGAGTACGCAAGAACAGACATTCCTTGATGCAGCGGTTCTGGCAATGACGCCGGCAGCGCCAACAGTTACCGAAGTCGCTGGCGTCGAGGTGCTGTCACGACGTGAGCGCGAAGTGCTTGAGCTGCTCAGCCGTGCGCTGTCGACAAAGAGCATTGCGCGCTCGCTCGATCTTTCGGCCGGAACCGTGAAGTGGCATCTCAAGAATATCTACGGAAAGCTCAACGCCGTCTCGCGCGAAGATGCGCTCGCGAAGGCCAGAAAGCTGCACATTCTGGTCTGAGCATCGTTGCCGGCTGGAGTACGGCCACGAGCCAGAAGAGGCGCCCGTTCCGCGATGTATTTCGCGCGTCGTCTTGCCCAATGCGACGAGATTGAAGTTCTGAACAGCTGGACTCCATGCTTGAGGCAGCCGATCAGCTGAACGCTTGCCGCTTTCGCGTGAACGGGGTTCTGCCGACCAGCGCCGGCAACGATTTGGCGTCGGTCCAGGCGGGAACATGGTGCCTCCCAGCGCCGGACAACCCTCCCGATCGGAGAGGCTTCGAATGAGCCCTCCGACTTGGATACTGCGTACTTGACGGCAAGGCTGCCGTCTCGATCTCTTGCAGGAGTGATCCATGAAAGGCTGTCTTGTCGGCTTTGTCGTCATGCTTGGACTGCTGTGCAGCGGTTGTGCGCTAGGTGCCGGCGATTCGAAGTGCGACGCACTGAAGAACCTCACGCTCGACCAGACCCTGATCTCGTCGGTGGATGCTGATCGTGGGGGTTACAGCTTGTCCTGGAAGACAGCATTCATCGGCGTCCCGTGGTTGAAGCTTCCAGCCTCGTGCCGCGTCGATGGTGTGATTCAACCGACGTCCGATTCGCATATCGGCTTCACGGTATGGATGCCGGCGCGCGATTGGAATGGTCGCTTTCTGGGCCTTGGCAACGGCGGGTTTGGCGGCAGCATCGAGAAAATCGGGCTGAGCTTCGCGCTACAGCATGGCTATGCCGTTGCCGCAACGGATACAGGCCATGTGGCCAGCGATCTCGACGGATCCTGGGCGCTTGGACATCCGGAGAAACTGCTCGACTACGGTTATCGCGCAATTCATGAAACGGCGCAGAAGGCAAAAACGCTGATCGCGGCGTATTACGGTCGCCCGCCTTCGTATTCCTATTTCTCGGGGGCTTCGAACGGGGGGCGGCAGGCCCTGATGGAAGCGCAGCGCTATCCGGAGGATTACGACGGCATCCTCGTCGGTTGCCCGCCCGCAGACGGTGCCACGGCGATGGCATCTTCCATCTGGATACAGAAGCAACTCAACCGCAGCCCGGCCGCCTACATTCCCAAGCGCAAGTTGCCCGCGATTGCGGCCGCTACGGTCGCTGCCTGCGACGCCCTGGACGGCGTCAAAGATGGCGTCATCGACGACCCTCGCCATTGCAATTTCCATCCGGAATCGCTGCGTTGTGCCGGGAAGGAAACCAATGCCTGCCTGACGGCGCCGCAGATCGAAAGCCTGCGTGCGATCTACAGTGGTGACGGCGGTGTGTTTGATGGTCACCGCCGCCGCGGTTACGAGCCCGGCGGCGAGCTCGGCAGCTTCGGCGGCTGGGCGAAGTATCTGTTGGGCTCCGGACCCGGAAAAGGCGTGCTGTATCGCTATTCGCTCGAATTTCCGCGCTTCCTGATCTACAAGGATCCGCAGTGGACGCTGGATCACTTCGATGTCGAGAAATTTCACGCAGATGCCGAACACGCACTCGGTCAGATCTACAGCACCGATGATCCGGACTTGACCGCTTTCAAGTCGCGCGGCGGCAAACTGATCCTATTTCACGGCTGGAGCGATCCCGCAATTCCGCCCCGGCTTACCGTCGATTATTACGAACGCATGCGGGCCACGATGGGCACTGATTCCGTCGATGGATTTGTGCGTCTCTACATGGTGCCTGGCCTGCAGCACGGCGTCGGCGGGCCCGGGGCCAACGTCTTCGGTCAACTGGCACCCGGAAGCGGGGACGCTCGACACAACATCAGTGCGGCGTTGTTCGACTGGGTGGAAAAAGGTGTCGCCCCAGGTGCCATCATTGCGAGTCGATACGACGGCGACCTCAAACCTTTGCTGGCGCCCGACAGGGCGACCTTGATTCGCACGAGACCGCTTTGTCCCTATCCGGAATTTGCTCGCTGGACCGGTCGGGGCTCCAGTGATGATGCTGAGACCTTCAGTTGCGTGGCACCGCCGCTCGAGACTGTCCGCGCGATGCAACCGTGAGGTCCGCGGTGCCCAACCCCGACAGCCGGGAACGAGGACAACATGAATGGATGGAAGTAATGCGAATCCTCGGCATCTACGACCGCTACTCCCGGCAACTGACTCAAGCCGATCGCGGTGGCTGTGAATTGTGGGCTATTGCGATACGTCATTCTCGGGGCTGGCATCGGCATTTGCGGACTCCTGAATGATTGTCGATCAAATCGCAGGAATCGCCTGGCTCGATGCAAAATCTTGTTCGCGCCGGTTGTGCGACACGGAGCACCGTCGCTGCATTGGCGGCGTGCGGCTTTCGGCAGGCTATGTTGGCGATTTCTTCGATGGCACCTTGCCGCCCTTCTTGCGCGCTTCCGACAGGCCGATGGCGATCGCCTGCTTGCGGCTTCGGACATGACGACCCGAGCCGCTCTTCAGCGTGCCGCGCCTCTTGCGCCGCAGCGCCGATGCGACCGACTTCGAGGCCGCCTTGCCATACTTGCGCTTGCCGGACGAAGCAGATTTGCCGCTGGACTTCCTGGTCGTGGCCATGCTGGTTTCCTCCCGATGGCATCGGTTTCAAGACATTGGATTGCCGCCGGTGACACCGTGGACCTCATCGGTAACGCAGCTCGATTGCCGCGACGCGAGCGTCACGAACAACGGCGCGCATTCCACGGGCGGAACCGGTCGGCCAGGTAGAGTTTTCACATTCATCAAGCGCCCTGAATCGTACAGGCGTCGCCGCTCATGGCTTCGGAAATTTTCACGTCATCCCTCTTGCTCTTCGTTGAGGCATTTCGCTGCCCGACTGCGCCGGCGCGGATACGGAACATCGGTCGCCATGACATTTACGACTATCCCTCCCATGTGAAGTTCAAACGCGAATCCGCGTGCTCAGTGCACTTTCGGCGGGGGCCGCGACGCCGTGAAACAGCGACGTTCCGGATGCAGTGGAACAGGCGTCAAATCCCCGACTCCTTCGGATGCCGTAATTGGTGTCACCGCCAATACCTTGGACACCTTTTCGCGGCTCGCTTGCTGACGGTCAGCTGAACCTCGAGGCGTATGGCGCCGCAGTGTCAGACGCCGGACTTCCCGAGAGGAACTTGCCAGGCGCAACGCGGTCGCAAATCAGAGGGAGCGCAGGACGCGCTTTGAAATCCATCCAGCACAAGGACGTGCCATGGCAACTGCAACAGTGGGAGATTTCATTCTCCAGCGCCTCAGTGAATGGGGCATCAAGCGGATCTTCGGATACCCGGGCGACGGCATCAACGGCCTGATGGGCGCGATGGGCCGCGCTGCCGAACGTTTCGACTATGTACGCGTGCGACACGAGGAAATGGCCGCATTCATGGCCGGCGCGCACGCCAAATACACCGGCGAGATCGGCGTCTGCATGGCAACCTCCGGCCCGGGCGCCCTGCATCTGCTCGCCGGTTTGTACGACGCCAAGATGGATCACATGCCGGTCGTCGCCATCGTCGGCCAGCAGGCCGTATCGGCGCTCGGCAGCGACTTCCAGCAGGAGGTCAATCTCGCGGCGGTCTTCGAGGACGTCTCCGACTACACGCAATCGATCGCGACGCCGGCGCAGGCCCGGCATGTGATCGACCGCGCGCTGCGCATCGCCGCCGCCGAGCGCACCGTGACCTGCGTCATCGTGCCGAACGACGTGCAGCTGATGGACGCCGTGCCGAGTCCGCCGCGCGCGCACGGCAACAACTATTCGAGTGTCGGCTATGCGCCGGATCATCCGGTGCCGTCGGCCGAGGCGCTGCAGCATGCGGCGGAGCTGCTGAACAGCGGCGAGAAGGTCGCGGTGCTGGCGGGCGCCGGCGCGCTCGGCGCGACCGATGAAGTCATCGAGGTTTGCGAACTGCTCGGTGCCGGTGTCGCCAAGCCGCTGCTCGGCAAGGCCGCGGTGCCGGACGATCTACCGTTCGTGACCGGTTCGATCGGCCTGCTCGGCACCGAGCCGAGCTACTGGATGATGAATCGCTGCGACACGCTGCTGATGATCGGCACCACCTTCCCGTATGCCGAGTTCCTGCCGAAGGACGGTCAGGCGCGCGCCGTGCAGATCGATCTGTCGCCGCGCAATGTCGGCATGCGCTATCCGACCGAGGTCAATCTGATCGGCGATGCCGCCGAGACTTTGCGGCGATTGATGCCGTTGCTCAAGCGCAAACAGGATCGCGGCTGGCGCGAGAGCGTCGAGAAACGGGTTGCGACGTGGTGGAAAGACTCGGAGGCGCGGGCGATGGCGTCCGCCGACCCGATCAATCCGCAGCGCGTGTTCTGGGAGCTGTCGCCGCTGCTGCCGGACCGGGCGATTCTCTGCGGCGACTGCGGCTCGCACACCAACTGGTATGCGCGCGACGTCAAGCTGCGTCGCGGCATGATGGGCTCGCTGTCGGGCAAGCTCGCCAGCATGGGCAGCGGCGTGCCGTACGCGATTGCCGCCAAGATGGCACATCCGGACAGGCCGGTGATCGCAATGGTCGGCGATGGCGCGATGCAGATGAACGGCAACGCCGAACTGCTGACCGTCAAGCAGTACTGGAAGCGCTGGCAGGACCCGCGCTTCGTCGTCATGGTGATGGTCAATCACGATCTGAACCAGGTGACTTGGGAGCAGCGCGCACTGGCCGGCGATCCGAAGTTCGAGACCGCGCAGGACGTCATCGACTTCCCGTATTCGCGCTACGGCGAGATGCTCGGCTTCCACGGCATTCGTGTCGACAAGCCGGACGACATCGCCGGCGCCTGGCAGCGTGCGCTGAGCGCCGACCGGCCCGTCGTCATCGAGTTCATCACCGATCCGGACGTACCGCCGCTGCCGCCGCACATCACCTGGGAGCAGGCCAAGGCGCTGATGGGCACGCTGACCAAGGGTGACCCGGACGAAGGCGGCATCATCAAGCAGAGCGCCAAACAGCTGCTCGCCTCGCTCGGCACGACCGTCGACTGACGGTGGCGCGCGTGAACCGCGCTGCCCGTATCGACGACGTCCGCGTCCACGCCTGCCGCGTGCCGACCGACGCTGAGGAGTGCGACGGCACGCTGTGCTGGTCGGCGACCGAGCTGGTCATCGTCGAGCTGCGGGCGGGGACGACGACCGGCTTCGGCTACAGCTATACGCAGGCGCGGCCGGCGGCAACGCTGATCGTCGAAAAACTCGCCGAGCTCGTGCGCGGCGCCGACGCCCTCGACCTGCCGCAACTCTGGAAGGCGATGAATGCGGCGCTGCGCAATCTGGGCCGCCCCGGGCTCGGCATGATGGCGCTGGCAGCGGTCGACATCGCGCTCTGGGATCTGAAGGCGCGCCTGCTCGGTATCTCGCTGGCGCAGCTGTTCGGCCGCATGCGTGAATCGGTGCCCGTCTACGGCAGCGGCGGCTTTACCAACGAGGACGATGCGCAATTGCGCGCGCAACTCGGCGGCTGGGTCGATGCCGGCCTGCGTGCCGTCAAGCTGAAGATCGGCAGCCGGCCCGACGATGATCCGCGTCGTGTTGCGTTGGCACGCGAGACGGTCGGCTCGGACGTCGAGCTGATGGTCGATGCCAATGGCGCGTTCGACCGCTACGCCGCGCTGGCGATCGCGCATGAGCTGGCCGCGTCCAATGTCTGCTGGTTCGAAGAACCGGTGTCGTCGGACGATGTCGATGGCCTGCACTGGCTCGGCTTGCGCCTGCCGGTCGGCATGGCCGTCGCGGCCGGCGAGTATGGCTGGGACTGCCGCTATTTCCGGCATCTGCTCGAGAATCGTGCCGTGGGCACCTTGCAGGCCGATGCGACGCGCTGCGGCTATACCGGTTTTCTGCAGGCGGCGGCGCTGTGCGACAGCTTTCTGGTACCGCTGTCCGCGCACTGTGCGCCAGCGCTGCATGTGCCGGTCTGCGCTGCGGTGCCGCGCCTGCGGCATCTTGAATATTTCCACGACCACAGCCGCATCGAGCAGATGCTGTTCGACGGCCTGCCGCCGCTGCGCGATGGCGCGCTGTGGCCCGACCCCGATGCGCCCGGCCACGGCCTGCACCTGCGCACCGCGGAGATCGCCCGTCATGGCTGCTGACGCGTCTGCCGCCGTCGCATCGCGACCGGCACCGCCGGCTTTCGCCCGCGCGCAGGCCGTGGCACTGGCGGCCGAACTGCGTCGCACGACCGGCGCCGATGTCCGCTTCGATGGCGGCAGCCGCGCACTGTATGCCGCCGACGGTTCGATCTACCGGCAGGTGCCGATCGGTGTCGTCGTGCCGCGCACAGTCGAAGACGTCATCGCCACGGTCGCGGCCTGCAGCGCGCACGACGCACCGGTGCTGATGCGTGGCGGCGGCACCAGCCTCGCCGGCCAGTGCTGCAATGTCGCGGTCGTCATCGACTGCTCGAAACATCTGAACGGCATCGTCGCCCTCGATCCGCAGACGCGTCGCGCGCGCGTACAGCCGGGCTGCGTGCTCGACACGCTGCGCGATGCCGCCGAGCGCTACCATCTGACGTTCGGACCTGATCCGGCCACGCACGCGCACAACACGCTCGGCGGCATGGTCGGTAACGACTCCTGCGGCGTGCATTCGGTGATGGCGGGCCGCACCGTCGACAACGTCCACACCCTCGACATCGTCACCTACGACGGTCTGCGCATGACCGTCGGCCCGACCTCCGACGCCGAATACGAGACGATCGTCGCCGGCGGCGGTCGGCGTGCGGAGATCTATCAGGCCTTGCGCGCGCTGGGAGACCGCTACGCCGCGCTGATCCGGGCGCGCTATCCGCAGATCCCGCGCCGTGTCTCCGGCTATGCGCTCGACGAACTGCTGCCCGAAAACGGCTTCAACGTCGCGCGCGCGCTGGTCGGCGCCGAAGGCAGTTGTGTGACCGTGCTCGAAGCCGAACTGCGGCTGGTCGAATCGCCACGCGCGCGCAGCCTGCTGGTGCTCGGCTATCCGGACGTCTTTCATGCCGGCGATCACGTGCCAGTGATTCTCGAGCACGGTCCGATCGGCCTCGAAGGCATCGACGGCCTGCTCGTCGAATTCATGAAACGCAAGCACCTGCATCCGCGCAACCGCGCGCTGCTGCCGCCCGGCGACGGCTGGTTGCTGGTCGAGTTCGGCGGTGTCGACAAGCAGGAGTCGGATGCCAAGGCCCGCAGGCTGATGGCACGTCTCGAAGGCGACGGCGATGCGCCGGCTATGAAATTGTTCGACGATCTGCGCGAGGAAGAACTGCTGTGGAAAGTCCGCGAGTCCGGACTCGGCGCAACGGCCTTCGTACCCGGCGAACCCGACACCCATCCCGGCTGGGAGGATGCCGCCGTGCCACCGGCGCAGGTCGGCGCCTACCTGCGCGACTTCAAGGCGCTGCTGTCGCGCTACGGCTACCGCGCCGCGCTGTACGGCCACTTCGGCGACGGCTGCATTCATTGCCGTATCGATTTCGATCTTGCATCGACGAACGGCGTCGCCACCTGGCGCGCGTTCATGAACGACGCCGCCGATCTGGTCGTCGGCTACGGCGGTTCGCTGTCCGGCGAGCACGGCGACGGCCAGGTTCGCGCCAATCTGCTGCCGAAGATGTACGGCCCGGAACTGATGCAGGCGTTCCGCGAGTTCAAGGCAATCTGGGATCCCCGGCAGCGGATGAACCCCGGCAAGAAGATCGACGCCTACCCCGTCGATGCCGACCTTCGCAACGGGCCGGACCTGCATCTGCCGCTGCCCGCGACACAGTTCGCCTATCCGGACGACGCGCACAGCTTCGGTCATGCGGTGAATCGCTGCGTCGGCGTCGGCAACTGCCGCAATCCGCGCGGCGGCGTCATGTGTCCGAGCTATCGCGGCACGCGCGACGAGCAGTATTCGACGCGTGGCCGCGCACGCCTGTTGTTCGAGATGATTCGCGGCGGACCGATCGCCGACGGCTTCCGCAGCCGGGCCGTGCACGACGCGCTCGACCTCTGCCTCGCCTGCAAGGGCTGCAAGCGCGACTGCCCGGTCAACGTGGACATGGCCACGTACAAGGCCGAATTCATGTCGCGTCACTATCGCCGCCGCCTGCGGCCACGCGCGGCCTACGCGATGGGCCTGATCTGGTGGTGGAGCCGTGCGGCGGCAAAGCTGCCGCGACTCGCGAACTTCCTCTTGCACGCACCGCTCGTCGGCCGCCTCGCCAAGGGGCTGGCCGGCATTGCGCCGCAACGCACGATGCCGCGCTACGCCCAGGAAACCTTCGCGCACTGGTTCGCCCGGCGTGAAGCACCGCCACTGCCGGCCGACGCCCGTGAAGTCGTGCTCTGGCCGGACACCTGGAACAACTACTTCCATCCCGAACCGCTGCGCGCCGCAGTACGCGTGCTCGAAGCGGCCGGGTGCCGGGTGCGGCTGCCGTCCCGGTCGCTGTGCTGCCAGCGACCGCTGTACGCCGAGGGCATGCTCGATCTCGCCCGGCGCGAACTGACGCGCGTGCTCGACACCTTGGCCGATGATCTCGCGCGCGGCGTTGCCGTCGTCGGCCTCGAACCGTCCTGCATCGCCAGCTTCCGTGACGAATTGCCGCAGCTGTTCCCCGGCGACGGTCGCGCGCGCCGCTTGGCCGACAACAGCTTCCTCCTCAGCGAGTTTCTCGATCGTGCGCATTACCAACCGCCGCCGTTGCCGCGGCGCCTGATCGTGCAGGCGCACTGCCATCATCACGCGTCGCTCGATGTCGAGGCCGAGAAGCGGCAGTTGCAGAAGCTCGGCGCGACGGTCGACTGGCTCGATGCCGGCTGCTGCGGCATGGCCGGCAGTTTCGGCTTTCGCGCCAGCAGCCATGTCTTGTCGCAGACGATCGGCGAGCAGCAGCTACTGCCGGCAATTCGTGCGGCCGACGCCGACACCGTGATCGTCGCCAACGGCTTTTCCTGCCGTGAGCAGATCCTGCAGGGCACCGGCCGTGTCGCACTCGGTTTCGCCGAGGTTCTCGATCTCGCCCTGCGCGAGCAGATGCCGGAAACCCGAACGAGAGGAGCAACGCAATGAGCATCGGCAAGACGGCCTGGGCGATTCCCGAGGGCTTCCTGCCCGACTTCGGGCCGCATCCGGACGACCGCAAGCTGCGCAGCCACGAGGCGGCCTGCATCCTCAATGCCAATGCTTGCGACGCGCACGTGACGCTGACGATCTTCTTCGGCGACCGCGAGCCGGCCGGCCCGTACCGCATCACGGTGCCGGCGCGGCGTACCTTGCACCTGCGCTTCGACGACCTGCGCGAGCCCGAGGCGATCCCGCGCAACACCGACTACGCGAGCGTGTTCGAGGCCGACGTGCCAGTCGTCATCCAGCACACGCGCCTCGACGCAAGGCCCGGCGAGCGCGCGCTGCTCAGCACCCTCGCCTTCGGTGCGGAGGCGTAGTGGACCTCCTGCACGCGGTGCTCGACGCACTGTCACTGTCCGGACGCATGTTCTGGCAGATGTTCTGGGGCCTGAATCTCGGCTTCGCGCTGTCGGCCGTCATCGAAGTGATGATCTCCAAGGACCAGATGTCGCGCCTGATGCCCGACGCCGGCGCGGCGAGCATCGCGCGCGCCAGCCTGTTCGGCGCCGTGTCGTCGTCGTGCTCGTACGCGGCGGTCGCGATGGCGCGCGCGGTGGTGCGCAAGGGCGGCGACTTCACGGCGGCGATGTGCTTCCAGTTCGCGGCGACCAATCTCGTCATCGAGCTCGGCGTGCTGATGTGGGTCATGCTCGGTTGGCCGTTCGCCGCCGCCGACTTTGCCGGCGGCATCGTCATGATCGTGCTGGTCGCCGGCGGCCTGCGCCTGTTCGTCTCCGAGCGCTTGCGGCGTGACGCCGTCCATCACGCCAAGGGCGACGCGCGCGGGGCGATGGAAGGCCACGCGGCGATGGCGATGGGCAAGCAGCAAGGCAGCTGGCGCGACCGGCTGGGTTCGCGGCAAGGCTGGATCGCCGTCAGTCACAATTACGTGATGAACTGGAGCATGGTCTGGAAGGACATCGCGATCGGTCTGCTGGTCGCCGGCGCGCTCGGCAGCTGGGTGCCGAAGGATGCCTGGCAACTCGTGTTTCTCCAGGATCACGGCTGGCTGACCGCCGTCTGGGGCGCCGCGATCGGGCCGCTGATCGCACTGGTCGCGTTCACCTGTTCGGTCGGCAATGTGCCGCTGGCGGCGGTGTTGTGGAACGGCGGCATCGGTTTCGGCGGCGTCATCGCCTTCATCTTCGGCGACCTCATCATCCCGCCGCTGCTGAACATCTATCGCAAGTACTACGGCGGCCGCACGACCTGGCGGCTGCTCGTGGTGTTCTATCTGGCGATGGTGCTGGCGGCGCTGATCGTCGAGGGTCTGTTCAGCCTGCTCGGCGCGATTCCCGAGCCCGGTCATGTGAAGGTCGCACAGACCGCGATCGAGCTCGACTACACCGCCGTGCTCAACCTGCTGCTCGGCGGCGCCGGTCTGACGCTGGCGATCGTCTTCGCGCGCAGCGGCGGCCCGGCGATGATGCGCAGGATGTGAATGCCGCTGCGGCGCCGATCGATCGCGATGCTGGTTCAGGCCGATGGCGAATGTCTGCGATTTCAGGCCGCCGCTTCCGGAAATACCCTTTGCAGATGCCATTCGAGCGTCGGCAGCGGCAGCGCGCCGCAGCCCAGGACGGCGCTGTGGAAATCGCGGAAGCTGAACTGTTCCTTGAGTCGGGTCTGCACCTGCTGTCGCATGCGCAGAATTTCCTCGTCGCCGAGCTTGTACGCCAGCGACTGCGCGGGAATTCCGCAGGCGTAGCGCAAGGTGTCGGATTCGATCTCGCCCTCCGCGCACATCGTGTGCTCGCGCATGTACTGCCGGGCTTGCTCCCAGCTCCAGCCCAGCACGTTCATGCCGGTATCGACGACGAGGCGACAGGTGAGAAACGCGTCTTGCGACAGGCGCCCGTAGCGATCGTACGGATCATCGTAGAGGCCCATTTCGCCAGCCAGTGTCGCGGCGTATTCCGCCCAGCCTTCGTTGAACGCGTTGACCACGCAGGTGCGTCGAAACTCGGACAGGTGCGGATTGCTCATCTGCGAGGTCAGATGCAGATGATGCCCCGGCACCAGTTCGTGGAACACCAGCGAGGCCGCCGCGATGACCGCCTGGCTGTCGAGCTTGGAACCGTTGTAGTAGTACAAGCCGCGCTTTTCGTTGCCGACCGGACGCGAGTAGTAACCCCAGGTCATGCCGCTCTCCAGCGCCGCCGGCAGCCGCTCGAGGTCGCATTGCCAATCCGAACGCCGGGCGAAAAATTCGTCGAAGCGCGCCTCGACGCGATCCTTGTGTCTTCGCATCTTCGCGCCGATGTCGTCGGCCGAAGTCGCAATCGCGCCGGGCTGCCGGCGCAGGTGCACGGCGAACGCGGCTTCGGTGCCGGTAAACCCGAGCTGCTTTCGAACCTCCCCCATCTCGGCCTGGATGCGTGCCATGCGCGCGTGCCCCGCCGCATGAACCTGCTCCGCGGTCAGATCCAGGGTCGTGTGCATGCGCAACAGATCGGCGTAAACCGCCGCCCCGCCCGGCAGCTTGTCCATGCCGACGCCGTCCGGCGCCAGCGATTCGTAGCGCTCGTCGAGCTGGACGATCAGTGCATCGAAGGCCGGCAGGATCAGGTGGTCCATGCGGCGCCGGATTTCCGCGGCGAGCGCGTCGGCGTTCGACAGCGCGGCCAGTCGCGCCGCGTTGACCGGATAGCTCGCGGCCGCCGTATCCCGCAAGCCCGCCAGCAGCGTGCGCACGCCGGGCAGCTGCGGTTTGTGGATGCGAATGCCGCGCGCGGCCTGACCTGCCGTGCGCGCATGAATCTGTGCGAGGAAATGCGCCACATCGCTCAGCAGCAGCAGATAGCGATCGCCGTCGCCATCGCGTCGAAATGCGAACTCGCTCAAGGCGGCCCTGAGCTCGTTGAAGACAAAGCCGCCGGTGTAGGCGGTCTGCACGAAGGGACCGTAGAAGGTGTTTTCCATCACGTCGATCGCGAGCCAGTAGCGGTCGGCATCCTGGCTCCAGGCCTGTGCGAAAAACCGCGCGAGCTTTGCGGTCAGCGCGTACTCGTGTGGCAGTCGCCCGTCATCGACATCGCGAAGCAGATCGAGAATGTCACGGCCCATGGCGGCCCGCCGCTGCGCGCCTTCGAAGCTGACATCCGGCAGGCATCCGTCGATCGGCTTGCCATGCGCGCTTCGCCAGAAAATGCAGTTGGAGATGACGGAGGTAGCGAGCACGGCAGCCTTGTCGACCGCGACCAGCGACTGTTCCAGAATCCCGGGTTCGTACAGCGGCATCACACCACTCCTGCTGCGGATTGGAATCGCCGCATCAGCGGCTGAAGTACGCCGAAATGGTGTCGAAGATGCGGCGCCGGGCGTCGGGGTGCGAGTAGGCCGAGTGCCCGTACGAGAAGTAGTGGAAGCGCGCATCCGGATTGCGATCCGCCAGCACCAGGGCAAACGGCGCCTGGGCGTCGTAGACGCCGCAGAAGAAGTCCAGCGGCACCGGGATCGCGTAGTAGTCGACGCCCCAGTCGGAAACGGCCCACTCGAGTTCGGCCAGGAGCGCGCGCTTCTGCGAGCGTTCCATCACCTGCCATTGAAGATCACCGACGTCGGCCTCGATGCCCGGCGGCGGTCCCATCAGGTCCAGGCGGCTGAAGCGGCCGGCGTCCGCGACGTGCTGCGCCTTCAGTCTGCGAATCCTGGCGATCGACCTCTTCGCCAGCCCGGGCAGCGCCCAGGGAGCGTACCTCATGGCGCGATAGCCCCAGGCGACGGTGCGCGAACTCACGCTCCTGGCCAGCGGATCGAACCAGGGCACGGTCGGGTTGATCGGCACCGCGCCGAGCACCCGTTCCGGCATTGCCGCGGCGACGGCCAGCGTCACCATGCCGCCGTTGGATTCACCGAGGCACGCGAACCGGTCCACCCGCAGGTGCGCCAGCAGTTCGCGCAAGTCGTCCGCGTAGGCCGCGACCTTGCGGCCCGGCCGCAAGGTCGATGCACCGGCGCCCGGGCGATCGGTCGCGATCAAGCGGATGCCGTTGGCGACGGCCTCGCGATGAAAGAGTCCGGCTTCGAGGCTGAAGCTGCCGCCGCCATGAAAGTACAGGACCGGCCTGCCGTCGGGCACGCCGAATTCCTGCCAGGACAAGGTCCTGCCGTCGTCCAGCAGCATCGACTGGCGCGGTGGATCGATCAGGGCGACGGACTCCACTACTGCATCACCCGGCGCGGCGTGATCGGAAATGGCGCGGCGACAGGTACCGCCGCCGACATCAAATGCGCGACGAAATAATCCCAGGTGCGTACCGCGGTGTACGGATTGAGCGACTGGCTCGCGGTCGGATGCGTCTTGTTCGGCAGCATCAGCGCGTCGTAGGGCTTGCCAGCCTGGATCAGCGCTTCGATCAGCCGATACGCCTGCGCCGGCGGCACGTTCTCGTCGGCATCGCCCCAGACGATCAGCAGCTTGCCGCCCAGGCCCTTGGCCATCTGCGTCACATCGAGCGACGCCCATGACTCCGGCTTGTCGCCGGGCCGGGAGCGAATGACGCTGCCGTCGGCATAGATTCCGAGGCCGATGGACGATTCGAAGCCCGAATACAGCGCGCCGTAGTCGTAGACGCCGGCGCCGGAGACGCAGACCTTGTAGAACTCGCCATGCGTGAGAATGGCCTGCGCACTGAAGGTGCCGCCCCACGACCAGCCGTGAATGCCGACGCGGCGCAGGTCGAGTTCGGGCTTCTGCGCCGCGAGCTGGCGGATCGCCGCGACGTGATCGGCAATGCCGATCTCGGTAAAGCGCGGCACGCCGGCATCGCGAAAAGCATTGCCGCGGCCCGGCGTGCCACGGCCGTCAACGATCACGACGCCGAAACCGAGCCGCGCCATCGCCATGCGATTGGTCGGATTCGAGGCGGTTGCGGCATCGACATAGTTGCGCGGCGCCACGTAAACCTGCGGTCCGCCGTAGCAGGCGTCGACGATCGGATGCACGCCATCGCCGCGGATGTGGACCGGCGGGTAGTACACGACCGGAATGCCGGTTTCGCCGTCGTCGGCCTTGAGCAGGCGCCGCGTTGGCGGAACGTAGCCGGCTTCGAGCAGGGACGACACATCGGCGCGCTGCAGCTCGGCGATCAGCGTACCGTCGGTCAGCGAACGCAGCAGCGTCACCGGCGAAGCGGATACGGTCGAGCAGGTATCGATGAACACGCCGGCCTGCGGTCTGATCTTCGCCGGCGCGTCCGGCACGCCGAACAGCATCTTGAACATCGGCGCGGCATCGGGGGCGAACGTGTGATCCGCGTGCAGCTCGCCGCCGGTGAGCAGGCGCAGGTCCGAGCCGTCGAGGCCGACGCGGTACAGATGACGGTAGTACGGATCGACACCGGGCTCGCGTCCGCCCGCGGTGAAGTAGAGCGTGCGCCGCGTTTCATCGACATGGTGGATATCGAACAGCATCCAGTCGCCGCCCGTGATCTGCCCGAGCAATTCGCCGGACTGCGCATCGTAGCGATACAGATGCCCCCAGCCGGAACGATCGGAATACCAGATGGCTTCCGCGCCATCGCCGATGACCTGCACGTTCGGCAGGTTGTACATCAGCGTGTTCGGCTCGTAGCGACAGGTCGTGCCCTGCTCCTCGATCACGACCGTCACGGCGCCATTGGTCAGATCCACCCGCAGCAGCATGCCGCTGGTCCAGCCCTCGGTCGCGACGAGGATGAACACCTGCTTGCGCACGACCGACCAGCCGACGATGCCGTTGCCGAGCAGAAAGGCCGGCGAGCTGCCGAGCGGCAGCTGCAGTCGGCAGCGTTCGCCGCTGTCGAGATCGAACGCAAACCAGTCGGTGACCATCTGCGCCGGGTCGCCGGCGAACGCGCGACGGATTTCATGCACGATAGGACGCAGGCTGCCATCGGTTGGTACCTGCTCGATGAAGGGTTCGATACCCAGCCGCCGCTCGTCGAATCGCGGACAGATGAAGTAACGGCCATCCGGCGAAAACGCCGCGCCGTAGGGCGGCAGCACGGCGCGACTCTTCTTCAGCGGAATGTTCTGCAGCGACGCGTCCGGCAGCTTGCCGTAGCTGAAATACGGTTCGCCGTCGTCGGTCATCCGGTATTCGCGCCCCGTGGCGATTTCGACGAGCACGAGATTGTCGCCGTCGCGGCGCACCCCGCGCGTGCCCGCAGGCGAAATCAGCATGCCTGCCCCGGATGATTTCGGGTTGGTGATCTCGACCGCATGCCGGCGCAGATCCACGCGCAGCGGCTTGCCGTTGGCGATCGCCGTCAGGGTCCGCTCGTCGGCGTCGATGCGAACATTCTGCAGGCCGAGCCTTTCGGCCGTCGGCGGCGTCTCAGGCTGCAGCGCCGCATTCAGGGCGTCGGCGACGGCCGGATGATCGAACAGCGGCCGGGTGCTGCCGTCGCTGGTGTCGACCACGACAAAGCGTGAACCGTCGACGGTCTGCTGCTGGTACCAGAAGCGGCCGCTGTCGCCCAGCCAATGCGGATTGATGTCGGCGTTTCTGATCAGGCCGGCGGCGTTCGCTTCAATCAGGCCGGCGGCGGCAGCGTAATCGGCAGCGTCGGGTTGCGGCGTGGCAATCGGATCCGTCATCGAATGGGCCTTTGTGAAAGCATGGAATGAAATGCGTGCTAGAAATTGCCGCTCAGGCGCAGCACCAGCGACCGCGGCGCGATGTAGTCGTACGTGTCGCCGGCCGGTGCCGGATTGGTGGTGATGTTGCTGAAGCCGCGCTTGTCCGTGAGGTTCGCCAGCGTGACGCTCAGCTGCGGCCAGTAACTGCCCTCATCCGGCGTGGCAAACAGGTTCACGTCCCAGGTCTGGTAGCCGAACACCCGCGCCGTGCAGGTGATGGTGTTGCAGGCATCACCGAGATAGGTGTGGCGCACCGAGGCACCGAGCTGCCAGGACAGCACCGGCTGCACATAAGCCAGTGTGGTCGAGGTCTGCCAGCGTGGCGCGAGCGGCCAGGGCGAGCCGACCGGCACCACAGTGCCGTCACCGGCGGTGAACGCTGCGGTCGTCCGAGTGCGGTTCCAGCTGGCCGCGACATCGAGCGACAAGCCGTCGAGGAACGGCGGCAGATAGCTCAACGACACTTCCGCGCCCTTGCCGCGCGCGCCGCCGACGTTGTCCAGGTAGCCGATCGAGACCGGCGGCGATGTCATCTGGTAAACCTGTGCGTTCTTCCAGTCGAGCAGGTAGATCGACGCGTCGGCGATCAGCGCATGCCGGAACCAGTCGCTGCGCACGCCCAACTCGTAGTTCCACAGCGAATCGGACTTGTAGGTCTCGGGAATTTTCGTGGTCGGCGTCGACGACGCCAGCTGCGGACCGCCGAAGCGGAAACCGCGCGACGCCGTGAAATAGAAGCGCAGGTCCTTGCTCGGGTGATACACGATCGATGCCTTCGGACTGATGCCGTTTTCGGACGCGTCGCCGGAATGCTCCCCGGCCATCAGGTTGTTCTGCAGGGCGTAGATCAAGCCGGCGAACGACACCGTGCCGGTGGTACGAATGCGATAGGCGCGCGCGCCCAGCGTCGCTTCCCAATGCTCGCCGAATTCGCGCGTCAGTTCGCCGAACAGCGCCTGCTCCTGAAGTTCGAGATCGCCGAGCAGTTGTGCGATATCGAGCTGGCCGCTCAACTTGCCGGCGTTGCCCGGGCACGGATTCGCAAGCAGGCCATTGAGGATTTCCGGGACCGGGAGCGTCGGCAGATCCTGGGCAGCCCCGGCCTCGGCACAGTCGTAGAGATTCATGTCGTAGTAGAACGCGCCGGCGAGCCACTTCCACGGACCGTCGTCGGGCGCCGAGACGGCACGCAGTTCCTGGATCACGCTCTTGCTGTGGTTATCGTCGGCACCGGACAGCAGCGGCAGTTGACCACCAACCGCCCTGGACGCCTCGAGGAAGATGTTGAAGTTCTTCTGCACATACGAGGTCTGGGAGATCACGTCGCCCCAGTCGAAGTCGCGCTCGATGGCCAGATTGCCGAGCACGTAGCGCGATTCGCCGGGGCTGGGCCTGGGCGAATTGCCGTGTTCCAGCCGCCCGTCCGGATTGTCCGCGTAGCTCAGGTCGTAGTCGTCGGTGCGCTGCATGGCGCCCATCAGCGAGATTTTCCAGCGCTCGTCCGGCTGCCATGCCAGGATGCCGCGCAAGCCGTACTGCAAGGCCGAATTCACGTCGCGCCGATCATTGTAGGTATCGTCGACATAGCCCGGCTGGTCACGGTGAAAGCCGACCAGGCGCAGCGCCGCGGTGTTGTCGGCGAACGGGACATTGATCATCGCGCCGTAGTTCCAGCCGCTGTCGCCATTGCCCGGATAAGAGGCGAACTGGGTGTAGTACTTGACGTGGAAGCGATCCAGCTCCGGCGCTTCCGGCACATAGCGGATCATGCCGTTGAGGCCGGTGCCGCCGAACAAGGTTCCCTGCGGTCCCTTGAGCACCTCGACGGTCGCGATGTCGAAGGGATTCGGATCGAGCTGCACCTTCGGCGCAAACGGATCGGAGAACGGAATGTCGCCGATCAGCGTGCCGGTGGTGAGGTTCGTGCCCGTCCCCGCCGAGATGCCGCGGATCGTCACGCGTTTCGGCGTGCCGCCGGTGCCCTCGTCGGTGAGGTTGACGCCCGGCACCATCGCGACGATCTGCTCGATGTTCTGCACGCCTTCGCGTTCCAGCTTTTCGCCGGACAGCACGGCGATCGTCGCGGGGATCTCGCGCACCGGCTGCGCGCGCTTGGTGGCGGTGACCACGACCTCGGCAATCTGCGCATCGTTTGTCGCCGGCTCCTCCGTTGCGGGCGTGGTGACGGTCTGCGCCGACGGCACGGCAATCACGTCCAGGTTCGCATCGGGCGCCGTCGGTGCGGCCGCAGTCGAAGCGGCGCCGGTCGACGCTGCTGCACCGCCATCGTCCGCGGTCGCGGGCCCCGGCTGCGGCCCCTGTTCGGCGACTGGCGCAGGCGCGGCGTCCTGTGCCCAGGCCACCGACGACAGCATCACGGCGACGAGCAACAGGCTCGATCCTGCAAAGCGGTGCGATTTCATCACTTCCTGCTCCTGCTGCTGGCCGGCTTGCGGCCCTTTTTCGCGATCGAAAGCTCCGGCAACACCAGATCGACGAGGTCGTCGAGCCAGCGATCGGCTATCGGCTGCATGGCGGCATTGGCCGAGGGTTTGCCGGTCGACGACTTGCGCCGTTTGCCGGCGGAGTCCGGTTCGAGCAGCCGTTCGCCTTCGACGATCAGAAGTACCGTCCCGACAAGGGCGCCGAGCGCGAGATGCAGCGTCCGCTGGTTCGGCACGTGCGGCAGCAAAGCCCGGTTCCACGCATCGGAAATCTCGCGAAAAATTCCGGACGCCGCGGATCCCGGCCTGGACAGCACCACGCCCGGGTGCAGGCGCAACAGGCGCTGCGCGGCGTGCAGATAGGCCAGCAGTTCCTGGCGCAGCGCCGGCACCGACGAGGAATGCGGCAGCGGCAACTGGCTCGTCAGACGGTGCACCGCCATTTTCTCGATGTCCTCGACCGCGCCGACATAGGTGTACAGCGCCGAGTGCGTGATGCCCAGCTCGTCGGCGAGCGCGCGGATCGTCAGCGCCTTGTAGCCGTCGCGTCCCATGACGCGCAACGCGGCTTCGACGAGCAGCTCGTCGGAGTACTTGCGCGGCCGTCCCCGCGGATTTCGCTGCATCGAAACGTCTGCCCGCTCGCGCTGAGTTCCCACTCCGCTCTCCCGTCCGAAATCATCCCGGCAGTCCATTGGAAGACATTTACTTTCCAAGTGGTCTGTATTTCATGTAATGTACATACAGATGTGTATGATGGCAACACGTGAAAGCCCGGATGGCGTGCAGGTAGGCGAATCGAGGTCGGACCAAGGCGTGAACCGGCACCGGATTGGCTGCGCCGTGCTCGGGACCCGTCTTCGCTTCGGCGGCACCGAGCCGCAGCGTCCGGAGCGGATCGCTGTCACCGTCGTGCGTGCGTGATCACGTCGCCTTGATCAAGGCGTCACAGGTTTTCGAGGGAGCCGGCATGAGCATCAAGATCCTGAAAAACTGCGTCATCTTCGATGGCAGCAACGAGGCGCTGATCGAAGGGGGCAGCGTCGTGATCGAAGGAGACCGGATTCGTGAGGTCGCCGCCGGCGAAGCGAAGATTCCGGACGCCGCGGTGATCGACATGGGCGGCCGTTTCGTCATGCCCGGGCTGCTCGACGCGCACTTCCACGCCTACAGCATCTCGCTGAACATGTCCCTCGTCGACAACATGACGATGCCGCTGAAGGTTGCCCACGCCGCGCGTCTGCTCAGGGGCACCCTGCACCGCGGCTATACAACGGTGCGCGACCCGGGCGGCGGCGAGGTCGGCCTGCATCTGGCCATCAGCCAGGGCTTGTTCGAAGGCCCGCGCCTCTACTACGGCGGCAAGGCCCTGTCGCAGACCGGCGGCCACGGCGACATGCGTCAGGCCGACCACGCCGAGAGCCCCTGCGGCTGCTCCGCGAACAACACGTTCTCCGAGGTCGTCGATGGCGTCGACAATGTGCGCAAGTTCTGCCGCAATGAACTGCGCAAGGGTGCCGACCACATCAAGCTGTTCATTTCCGGCGGCGTCTCCTCGCCCACCGATCCGATCTGGATGCCGCAGTACACCGACGCGGAAATCGAGGCAGCAGTCCACGAGGCCGGCAGCCGGCGCAAGTACGTGATGGCGCACTGCCACACCGACGACGGCGCGCGCCGATGCCTGCAGCACGGCATCCGCTCCATCGATCACTGCACGCTCATCACCGAGGACACCGCCAGGCTGATCGCGGCAGCGGACGGCAGAACCTACGCGGTGCCGACGATCGCCGTGCTGGAGCAGGTCATGCGCCATGGCCCGGAGCTGGGCCTGTTCGGCGAGAGCCTGGAGAAGCTCGGGATCGCCCATGCCGGCGCCTATCGATCGCTGGAGTACCTGCAGCGCGCCGGCGCACGCGTCGGCATGGGCACGGATCTGTTCGAGGAGCGATTCCATCCAATGCAGAGTCTGGAATTCAGTTTCCGCTCGGAAATCTTCAAGCCGATCGAACTGCTGCGCTCGGCGACCAGCATCAACGCCGAGATCATGCAGAAAAGCGGCGTGGTCGGCAGCATTGCGCCGGGCGCCTATGCCGACCTCATCGCCGTCGACCGGAATCCGCTGCGCGACATTCACGTCATGGCCAGGCCCGACGAGCACTTCTCGATGATCATGAAGGGCGGCGACTTCGTTCGTAACCGGATTTGAGATAGAGCCTTGCGCTACTCCGCACTTTCACTTGCGATCAACGCCCTGAGCGGACATCGCCATTGGCGGCCCCTGTGGCGCAATCCCAGCCCGAAGTCGTCCTACGACGTCGTCATCGTCGGCGGTGGCGGCCACGGCCTCGCCACCGCGTACTACCTCGCGAAGAATCACGGGATCACCAATGTCGCAGTGCTCGAAAAGGGCTGGATCGGCGGCGGCAACACCGGTCGCAACACGACTGTCGTGCGCTCCAACTACTTTTACCCGGAGTCTGCCGCGTTCTACGAGAAGTCGCTGCAGTTGTGGGAAGGTCTGAGCCGGGAGCTGAATTACAACGTCATGCTGTCGCAGCGCGGACAAGTGACGCTCGCGCACGACCGCCATCAGGTCGAGATGTCGCGTCGCCTGCTGAACGCGATGAAGCTCAACGGCATCGACGGCGAGTGGCTGTCGCCCGACGAGGTGCGTCGACGCGAGCCCCTGTTGCGAATGGATGGCCGCTTTCCGGTTCTTGGCGGACTGGTGCAGAACCGCGCCGGATCGGCACGTCACGATGCCGTTGCCTGGGGATATGCACGCGGCGCGGACCGGCACGGCGTCGACATCATCCAGGGCTGCGCCGTGACGGGCTTCATCATGAACGGCAACCGCGTCAGCGGCGTGCGCAGCAGCCGCGGCGACATCGCTGCGGCCCGCGTCTGCCTTTCGGTTGCCGGACACACGAGCCGGTTGGCGGCGATGGCCGGGCTGCGCCTGCCGATCACCAGCTATGCGCTTCAGGCCTTCGTTTCGGAACCGATCAAACCTTCGCTCAACACGCTGGTGCTGTCGCCGTCCACCGGCATCTACATCAGCCAGACCGACAAGGGCGAAGTGCTGATCGGGGGCGCGCTCGACCTGTATCCGTCGTATGCGCAGCGAGGCAACTTTCATACGATCGAAACCGTCACGGCCGGCATGCTGGCACTGTTCCCGGCATTCTCCCGCCTGCGCTTCATGCGTCAGTGGGCCGGGATTTGCGACGTGGTGAAGGACTCCTCGCCGATCCTGGGCCCCTCGCCGATCGATGGTCTCTATCTCAACTGCGGGTTCGGCACCGGCGGCTTCAAGGCGACGCCGGCCGGCGGGTACACGATGGCCCACACCCTGGCGACCGGCAAGTGCCACCCGCTGATCGAGCCGTTCGGACTCGAACGTTTCAGTTCCGGCGCCCTGATCGACGAGGCCGGCGCATCGGGAATCGCGCATTGAGGTCCACGTCGAAAAACACGCTCGGCGGCATCGCACTGTTCTGCTTCGGTGTCCTGCTGTTCGCCTGCATGGACACGACCACCAAGTACCTTGCGGCGCGCTATCCGGCACCGATGGTCGTGGCGCTTCGCTATATCGTGCAATGCCTGCTGATGCTTGTGCTCCTGTATCCCTCGCAGGGGCGCAGGCTGTTCCAGACGCAACGCACCGACCTCGTCCTGATCCGGGCCGGCTGTCTCGCCGTCGCCTCGATGTGCCTGACTTTGGCACTGCAACGAATGCCGGTGGCCGAGAGCACGGCCATCGTGTTTCTGTCGCCGATGCTGGTCGTGCTCATGGCCGGCCCGGTATTGCGGGAATACGTGACCCGGTTCGGCCTGATGGCCGCGGTCGCCGGCTTTGTCGGCGTGTTGCTGATCGCACGCCCGGGCGCCGGCCTCGATGCGGTGGGCGTGCTGCTGGCCATTTGCGCTGCGACCGCCAACGCGGTCTACCAGTTGCTGTCGCGTGTGCTGGCCACGACCGAGCGCACGATCGCCTTGCTGTTCTATACGGCTCTGGTCGGTGCCGTCGGCTACGGCGCCTTGTTGCCGTGGTTCTGGACGGGCCCGCTGCCGCCGCTCACGCATCTGGCGCTGTTCTGCAGCACCGGTGTCCTCGGGGGCGTCGGCCATTTCCTGTTCACCGCGGCGCATCGCCATACCGCAGCCTCGGCGCTGGCTCCCTTGCAGTACGCCCAGCTGGTGTGGGCCAGCTTTCTCGGATGGCTGGTGTTCGGTCACATCCCCGATGGCCCCGGCGTTCTGGGAATGATGATCGTGGCGGTTTCGGGGGGCGCCGTCGCCATGAGGTCACGGCTCGCCGCGCGGACTCTGGAGCAGGCCGCGGCCAATTGATCGGCGCCTGCGCACGCCAGCGGATCGATCACGACTCCGCGCGGGCCCGGCAGCTTCGGCGCATCCGATCGAGTACACGGTCCACCGACCAGCACGGTCACATGGCAGTTCCGCCGGAAATCAGGACGACATCGCGGCCGCATCGGTCAGGACACCGGCCGGCTTTCGCGCTGCTGCGCCGGTCGCTGTTGGACGACACCGCTGTTCATTTATACTTCGCGGCGGCCTGCCTGGCCACCGGTGATTGGTGAACAGCGGGCACCCTCATGGTGCTCATGCTGCACACGCCGCGGCCACCTCGGGCAAGCCCGGCCATTGGCGAAGAACGCTCACGCCGCAAACAGAAGCGCGAATACGGAGTCGACATGAACGATAAGCAGCACGAGTTTGAAAAGCACGATTTCTTCCGCAGCGATCGCTTCGTGAACGATCCTTACCCCTATTTCGATTACCTCCGGGCGCAGTCGCCGGTGCTGCGCGAGCCGCATCAGGGCATCTTCATGGTCACCGGCTACGACGAAGCCCTCGAGATCTACAACGATCCCGATCGCTTCTCCTCGTGCATGTCGACCACCGGTCCGTTCGCCGGCTGCCCGATTCCGCTGAAGGGCAAGGAAAACGAGGACATTTCCGGGCTGATCGAGGCCTGGCGCGACAAGACGCCGTTCTACGATCAGCTGCCGACGATGGACCCGCCGACGCACACGAATCATCGCGCCCTGCTGATGGCGCTGATCACGCCCAAGCGCCTCAAGGAAAACGAGGAGTTCATGTGGAAGCTGGCCGATCAGCAGATCGACACCTTCATCGACAAGGGCGAGTGCGAAATCATGGACGCCTTCGCCCAGCCTTTCGCCGTACTCGTGGTCTCCGACCTGCTCGGCGTGCCGGCCGAGGATCGCATCAAGTTCCGCCAGCAGCTGATCCGCAACGAACGCGAACAGGCCACCATCGGCGGCACCGAGGATCGCGACGCTCACCACTCGCCGCTGGAGTGGCTGTACAGCACCTTCTCGGCGTACATCGAAGACCGTCGCGTCCACCCGACCAGCGATGTGCTGACGGGTCTGGCGAAGGCCACCTTCCCCGACAAGTCGGTGCCGACGCCGCTCGATGTCGCGCGCATCGCCGCCAACCTGTTCGCCGCCGGGCAGGAAACCACGGTGCGACTGCTCAGCTACGCCTTCCAGGTTGTCGGTGATCGCCCCGACCTGCAGAAGCGCCTGCGCGAAGATCGCAGTCTCATTCCAAATTTCGTCGAGGAATGCCTGCGCTTCGAAGGCCCGGTCAAGGGCGACTTCCGTCTGGCGAAGAAACCGACGCAGGTCGGCGGCGTCGACATTCCGGCCGGCAGCTTCCTGTACATCGCCAACAGCGCCGCCAACCGCGATGCGCGCAAGTTCGAAAACCCGGGCGAGTTCCAGCTCAATCGTGCCGACGCGCGCCTGAACGTCGCCTTCGGCCGCGGCCGCCACACCTGCCCGGGCGCACCGCTGGCCCGCGCCGAAGCGGTCGTCGCGCTGAACCGCATGTTCGACCGCACCCGCGACATCCGCATCAACGAGAAAGTCCACGGACCGGCCGGCGCGCGCCGCTACGGTTATCTGCCGACCTTCATCCTGCGCGGCTTGACGCACCTCGCACTGGAATTCGATCCGGTATCGGGAGGCGCGAAGTGAAAGTCCGTGTCGACGCCGGGGTCTGTGCCGGCTTCAGCGCCTGTCTGGGCGTCTGCCCAGAGGTGTTCGAGTTGCACGACGAAGGTTATGCCGTGGCGCGGGTCGGCGACGTGCCGAAGGAACTCGAAGAGGCGGTGCGTCAGGCAGCCGCGCAATGTCCGTCGGGCGCGATCAGCGTGAGCGAAGACTGAGCTGCCGGAAAAACCGGCTGCACGACGGCGAAACACACCCCCGCGAACCGGCGCCGAAGCGCGGCTTCGCTGGGGCTTTTCATTTCCAGACCGCGCGCGCAACCCGCAGGTTGTTGCCGCCGAGAAAGCCTTCCAGCTCGGCATCGCTCCAGCCGCCGGCCAGCAGGGCCTCGGCAATCGCCGGGATGCGATCGGGCTCGATCATCCTGATGCCGGCCGCGTATCCCAGTGCCGGCGGGAAGATCTGCGGATTGCCGGTCACGAAGTCGTCCAGTTCCCTGCGATCGAAAACGTAGTCGAGCCCGATGCCGACGTGCTCCGCACCGACGAGGTCGGCGACGTAGCGCACATGACGCACGTAGGTGTCGGTGGAGTTGTCGTTGCCACCGAGGAACAGGCCGATGCCATTGATGTTGATCACGCCGCCGGTGGCGGCGCAGGCGCGGATCAGTTCATCCGGGATATTGCGGGGGTGATCATGCAGGGCGCGCGGATTGGAGTGTGAAAAGATCACCGGTTGTTCCATGTACGCCATGGCCTCGCGTACGGTGCGGGCGCCGGTATGGGTGCAGCAGAGCACCATGCCGACGCGCTTCATCACATCGAGCACGCGGCGCCCCTGTGCGGTAAGCCCGGTGTCCTCCTCCTGGCAGCCGCCACCCAGGCGATTGCCGACGTTGTAGGCCAGCAACATCCAGCGCACGCCGAGTGCGTAGAGCCGTGCCACGGCTTCCGGATCGTCCTGTACCGGAATGCCGCCTTCCATGTCGAAGAACACGGCCAGCTTGCCTTCGCGTTTTGCCTGCAGGATGTCGGCGACGCTGCTGCCGATCAGATACGCGTCCGGTCGGCACGCCAGCCAGCTGCGGAACGCCGCCAGCATCTCGAAAGGTCGCAGGATGGCGTCGCAATCGCAGCTCACGTTGAGCACGACGACGGTGGCACCCCCTGCCCTGTGCCGCTCGAGCTGCGGCAGAAAATCATGATCGTCCGGACGCAGCGGCATGCAGGCATGGTTGTCCCAGACGATGCTGCGGCGGAGTACATCGGTCACCGGCGTGCTCACTGGAAGTCGAAGGACAGGCGCAGGGCGAACGTGCGTGGACGGATGAAAATGTACGACGGTGTTTCCGGGCCGCCGGTCAGGCCGGAAACGCCCGTGAACGTGCCGCGGCCGACGACGCCGCGCCTGTCGAGCACATTGGTCACGTCGAAGCTGAGTGCCGGCGATCCGGCGAGGTCGGGGCGCGCGAGACTGAGCCCGAGATTGAGTGCGCTGTAGTCGAATATCGTGTGGTCGTGAAGAATCGTGTCGTAGGCGCGGCTGGTATAGGTGTCGGCGATCGAACCGCCGACCAGCCAGGAACCGAACGGGTGCTCGTACGACACGGTGCCGGCGAGCTGCCAGTGCGGGCTGTTCGGCATCACGGTGCCGGACGGCACTTCCGAACCGTCCTCTGCCGTGTACGGCGTCGCGGTCAGGGCGCTCGAGTAGCCGGCGGCGAGATTCAGAATCAGGCCGTCCAGCGGTGTCGCATAGATCAGCGAGCTTTCCACACCGCGGCTGCGGACCTTGCCGACATTCGAGACGTAGGTGGTGTCGATGACCAGATTGTCGTTCTTTTCCACGAACTGCGCGTTGTTCCAGTCCAGGTCATAGAAGACCACATCGGCCTGCAGGCTGCGATGCAGCCAGTCGGTGCGGATGCCGATTTCCCGGTTCCACAGGCTGCTGGACTTGAACGACGGCGGCACTGGCGGGCCGGTCAGCGGATTGTCGAACGGCAGACCCGAGACGTTGGTGTTGATGCCGCCGAACTGGAAGCCGCGCGCAAGTGTCGCATAGACCATGAATGACCTGGACGGCTTGTAGGACAGCGATATTTTGGGGCTGATGCCTTTGTCGTGTTGATCGATTTCGGCATCCGGGACGATGGTGCCGACCAGGCCACCCGCCACGGCGGTGCCGGAAATCCGGGTCTTGTAGAAACGCGCGCCGGCAGTCAGCTCCCAGTCGTCGAACAGGGTGCGCGTCAACTCGCCGTACAGCGACGTTTCCCGGGCTTCGGGCGCGATCTGGACGGTACCGTACGACAGGCCCCGCGGCCCCAGGATCTGATCGAGTATGGGCAGCGGCGGCAGCGGCAGCGCAGTCCCCAGAAAATACGCGTCCGTCGAAACATCGGCGTGGTAGTTCTGATAGAAGGCGCCCACGATCCAGCTCCAGTTGCCATCGTCCGGCGAAACCAGACGCAGCTCGTGAGTGGTTCCCTTGACCTTGGTTTTCGAGTAGGCCCGCAAATTCTGCAAACCCGCGGAACCGGTGAAGAGCGTGCTGTCCAGATCGGAAAGTGCGTCCTTGTGCTGCAGGGAACTCTGCAGGACGACGGTACCGGCAGCGCCGGTGTCGTAGCGGGCATCGATGCTCGCCAGATCGAAACCGGTCTCGATGCTGCTCGGGCCCGGATGCTCGTTGTTGGTCAGCTCGCCGTTCGAGTTGTCGACATCGAGCACGTCGTCCTTTTTGCTGTGCTGCTTGAGGTACATCAGGTTCACGTCGAGCCGGTCAGTCGGCTGCCAGCGCAGGGCGCCACGGCCGCTCCACTTGCGGCGACTGTCGGCGTCCTTCTGGTCGCGTTGAAGATTGTCGATGTAGCCGGGCGTGTTCTGCAGCACGCCGGTCGCGCGAACGGCGAGGCTGTCGCCGATCGGCAGGTTGGCGGCCGCAGCATAGGTGCCGTTCATGCCGCCGTCGGTGATGCTCAGGGCTTCGCTGAAGCCGTGCAGCTCCCACTGGTCAAGCTGCGGCTTGTTCGGCACGTAGCGGATGGCGCCATTCAGCGCCGACGCACCGAAGTAGGTTCCCTGCGGGCCCTTCAGGATTTCCACGGTCTGCAGATCGAAAGGATCGAGATCCGGCGTCACGAAATTGGAGTAAGGGTCGGTCATCGGAATGTCGCCGATGAATTGCCCGACGGTCTGGTTGCCGGACACCCCGTTGACCTCGCTCGGGCCGACACCGCGCACGGTGATCTTGCGCCCGCCGGCATCGCCATTGCTGCCGTCCTGCATGGTGATGCCGGGAACCGTCGCGATGTAATCCTGGATGTCGCGTGCGCCGGTCTTTTCCAGCGTGTCGCCGGCGATCGCATTGATCGACACGGGAACGTCGCGTACCGATCTGGCTCGCTTGGTCGCGGTCACGATGATCTCCGTGATCGGTCCGGCCGACGCATCACCGGAATCGGCCGTTTCAGGCGGCGTCTCCGGCGCGGAAGACGGCACCGGAATCGTCGGCAGCGGCGCAGGGGACGCCGCCGTGTCGCCTTGCGATTCCTGCGCCGCATTCGCCGACGCTGGCACTGCCATGGCGGCATCGCGGTTCGGTGCGTCGCCGGTGGGTGCCGGCTCCTGCGCAAGGACCGGGTCCAGGACGCAGAAAAAGGAGAGAACGAGAACGGCGAGCATGGATGCTGCGCGACTGATGATCTTCATGTTCCGTAGCCTGGAATGCCGTGGTCGTGTCGTGCTCAGAAGCCGAGATGGCGTCGGAAGAACGCTGCCTGCTTGTTGTCCAGATAGTCCTGGTGCACGGAGCCGAAGCCATGAACCTGATCCGGCAACACGACGAATTCGTGGTCCTTGCCGGCGCGGATCAGCGCTTCGGTCATCTTGATGGCGTCGGGCCAGGTCGCGTGGTCGGCGGTGCCGCCGGCGATCATCAGCGGCCGATCGAGCCGCGGCGCCATCGCGAAGATGTCGGCCTTGCGGTATCCGTCCGGATTGGTCTGCGGAAAGCCGAGATAGCACTCGTAGAGCACGCAGGACAGCGGATCGAAGCCGGGCGCAAAGACCGTCGCGGCCTTGTAGACCTCCGGCTGATCGATGAGGCAGCGAAACCCGAAGTAAGCGCCCCAGCTGCCGCCGGTCACACCGACGCGATCGAGGTCGATGTAGGCATGCCGCTCCGCGAGCTGACGCAGCGCCGCGGCGTGATCGGCAGTCACCGTGCCCTGGAAATCCTCGGCAGCGGTATCGTGGAAAGCCTTGTTGCGCTCCGGCGTGCCGCGCGCGTCCAGCATGATCGCGATGCAGCCCAGCTGCGCCAGACGCATGCCGATGTTGGCGCGCCCGGGCAGCGCCGGGAAGCCGTGCTCGGCGATCGTGATCTGCGGACCGCCGTAGATCCATTCGATCACCGGATAGCGCTTGCCGGCATCGAAATCATGCGGCTTGTACATCACGCCCCAGAGCTCGGTCTCGCCGTCCGCCGCCTTGACGCAGAACTCTTCCGACGCGGTGTAGCCCACATCGACGAGCGGCGTGATGTCGGCACGCAGCAGTTCGGCGTTCAGCACGCTGCCGTCGACGCGACGCAGCGCCGTCACCGGCGGCGCACTGACCGACGAGTACGTGTCGAGAAAGGTTTCGCCATTCGGCGCGAAGCTGACGCGATGCACGCCCTCGCCTTCGGTCAGCTGCTCGACCGTTCCACCGCCGAGCGCAACGCGACAGAGATGCAGATCGTAAGGACGCTTCCGATCGCAGTGCGCGCTGAAGTAGACGTGACCGCCGATGACGCGTTCGACCGCGGTCACCGGCCAGTCGCCGGACGTCAGCTGCGCTTCGAGGCGGCCATCGAGATCGTACTGATAGAGGTGATTCCAGCCGTCGCGCTCCGACTGCCAGAGGAGATGGCGACCGTCCGGCGTCAAGCTGCAGCCGAGCTTGCGGTTGAAATAGATGTCGTGGTGAATGCGCACGAAGGTTTTGCCTTCTTCGCTGAACAGCTTGCGTACCGCGCCGGTGATCGCACTGGCGGCGAACACGTCGATCCGCCGACAATCGCGGCTCATCTGCAGCACGACCAGTTCCGAGCCATCCGGCAGCCAGCCGACGAATACCGGATAGTGGTCGCGCGTATCGCCGAGCTGGATTTCCACGGGTGGATTGCCCATCACGTCGAGCACGAACAGGCGGTGACTTTCGAGGACGCCGCCTGCCTTCGGAAAGTAGTAGCGGCTGCTGTGCTCGAAGTTGCCGAGGTTGTGCATGGACAAAACCTCCGGCACGCCGCGGTTGTCAACCATGTAGGCCGCGACGTGCGTGCCCTGCGGCGACCAGTTCGTCACCGGCGGCATGCCCGGGAACGCCCAGTCGATCGTCCACTCGACTTCGCGCGTGCCGTCGGTCGTGAGCGCCTGCGTGCGACCGTCGTAGGCGGAACGCAGCGACACGTTGTAGTCCTGGATCGAGAGCAGGTTCCGGCCGTCCGGCGACATCACCTCGTAGGCATCGACCTGTCCGACCATCGGCAGCGATCGCTTGAACGTGCGCGGCGTCATGCGCGCCTCGGCCGACTGACCGAACATGGTGTCGATCATGTTCGGCGCCGGCGGACGAATCACGAGAAAGCGGTTGAGATCCAGCATGAATCGATCGGCGCCGATGGCAAAGGCAATCATGTCCGGCCCGACAAAACCGAAAGCCTCGAACGGCAGTCCGGCTCCCGGCGGCGTCACGCCGGTCGCCGCCTTGAGCGCGTCGCGAACGCGCTGCACATCGAGCAACGGCGTCTTGTCACCGCTGGTCAGATCCACTCGCCACGCCTGACGCGCGTCGGGCGCACCGGCAACGAAGCCCAGCGTCTTGCCGTCGCTACTCCATGCCGGGATCAGGTTTGCGTCGCGAACCAGCTTCGGCAAATCACGGTAGGCTTCAAGAACCGCTGCGCTCATCAAATTCTCCGGAGGCTTGTCACATACAATGCATGTCTGTATGTTAAGCACGTAACAAACGATGTTGTCAAATGCACGAGGACGAACGAATGCCCCGGAATGCCGGCACCCGAATCACACGGACAGAGCAGGTCGACGCAACGCGCCGCGGCGGACGCCCCGCCGTTCTCTCGCGTGAACGCATCCTCGATGTGGCGCGGCAGATTCCGGCGCGCGAACTGACCATGCCGATCGTCGCGCGACGCCTCGACGTCAGCGCCGCGGCGCTGTATCGGCACTTCGACTCGCGCGACGCGCTGCTTGCGGCGCTCGGCGCCCGGCTTGCGGAAACCTTCGAGGTGCGCGCAGCGGACCCGGCGCACTGGCGCGAATGGCTGCTTGAAACCAACATCGCCCTGTTCCGCTTCCTGGTGGACAACCCGGTGATTCTTGCCGTGCCGGACTGGTCTTACGTGGAAAGCATGGGCAACCGATTGCTGGATGCCGCCTACAGCACGCTCGAAAACGCAGGCTTCGATACGGTCGCCGCCATCGAGACCTGGGGCGTGGTATCCGGACATGCCTATCTCGGTGCGCGGCTGCTGCACGATGCCCCGGCGCAAAAGGACGCCGTGGCCCCGCGTGCCGCGATTGCCGCGCAGCGCGAGGATGCGACCGGCGAGCGGGCGCGTCTGCTGGCGTTCACCCGGGCCAGAGGCACTAGCGACTCG
Source organism: Solimonas terrae (assembly GCF_011067135.1). Classification (GTDB taxonomy): domain Bacteria; phylum Pseudomonadota; class Gammaproteobacteria; order Nevskiales; family Nevskiaceae; genus Solimonas; species Solimonas terrae. The sequence goes on along the minus strand of NZ_JAAMOW010000001.1, from coordinate 166,588 downwards.
CACGAACTTCTCGTGCATTCCCTGCGCTGGCTGGTGTCCATCCTGCCGGAACCTGCCCGACGCCCGGCTGGCGCCACCAACGGCCGACGCGACGGACAACGGGCCAGACGGACACGCCGCGTGCCCGGTGCCACGGCATGACCGCGCCTCTGTTCATGTCGCAGCAGCACGTCGACATCATGAACCGCATCCTCGCGGCGGACGCCGACAGCAAGGCCGAGTGCGCGCAGCTCGCGCGCAGCTACTGGATGGTTTACGAACTGAACGATGGCGGGCGGACCGTCTGGTGGTCGGTCGAATTCAATCCGAACCGCGGCGTCCGCTTCAGTCTGCAGGAGCCGGACACCGATGCGCCCGATCTGCTGTATCGCGGCGACTACCGCGCGGTCGTCAAGGCCACGCAACGCGCCAAGCAGGGCGGCGACGGTGAGGAGCCTGTCACCACGCACGGCGACCCCGGCGTGATGGCCGTCATCGGGCCGGCCTTCGCTGCGGCCGGCCGCGCGGCGACGATCGCCAGCGAATTTCCGGAATTCTGAAATCTCAGCGGAGCACTTATGTCACGCCATGAAATGAGCCGTATCGAGCAGGCCCTGTGCGCCGTGAACCGCGCCGCGGACCTGGCGATGAACCACCTCGGCAGGACCGTATTCGCGAAGCGCGAGGCCGGTGTCATACCGGAGGGCCTGATTCCCGACCTGAGCTTCGAAGGCGCGACACGCCGCGCGGAAATGGGCGCGCAGATTCTCAGGTTGCTGGACGGCGTCGACGACGAGCAACTGCCGCACGATGCGGCGCTGACCAGCAAGCTGCTGCGTCACTACGCGAGCGGCTGGAGCCGCGAAGCCGAGCAATACTGGCTGGCGATCGATCCGACCGGCAGTCTGTTCTATGGCCCGTTCGCACAGACCGCCTACACCGGCGGCTACCTGCTGGGCTCGATCAACGCGCTGCTGGCCGGCCATGCGTTCACGAACGACAGCGACGGCGATCGCTATCTGCTGCTGCTGTCGGACATCACGCGCATGCTGCAGCAGATCCACGAGCGCACCGCGGGTCAGGCGCAGCGCGGCATTCGCGTTCACAAGCCGCAGCTGCCCGCCGTGCGCAGCCTGCTGGAGCGATTGCGGGCGACGGCCGAAACTGTCTACCCGGTTTCCGCATCGCGACTGCAAGGCCTGAGCGACGCGGAGGCACTGCGCGCGGAAATCCAGCGTCGCGTCACGCATCGCGTGATGCCTGCGTTCACGGCGTTGATCGACCAGCTGGACGATGACTACGAGCGGCAGGCGCCCGATGGCGTCGGTCTCGACAAGCTGCCCGGCGGCCGGGACGCGTACGCATGGCTGCTCAAGCTGCACGTCACGCGCGAACTGACGATCGAGCAGGTACACGGCGCCGGTCATGCACGCATGACGCGCATCGAATCGGAAATGGCCGAGCTGCGCAGGCAACTCGGCTTCAGCGGTTCCGCCGCCGAGTTCGCCGTGCACGCACGCGAGCAACCCGGCGCGAAAGCCACCTCGGCGGACGACATCGGTGCCCGCATGCGCCAGCACAAGGATCGCATCGAACAGCGCTTCGACGAATTCTTTCATCAGCGCTCACCGGCCGAATACGATCTGGTCCGGCTCGCGCCCGCGCTCGAAGGCAGCATGACCTGGGGCTACTACGAACCGCCAAGCGGTGCCGAGCAACGCGGCCTCTACCACTACAACGGCGGCAAGCTGGACAGCCTCGCCGTGATCGCGGCCGCGTCGCTGGTGTTTCATGAGCTGGTGCCGGGACATCATCTGCACCTGACCCTGCAGGGCAACAACGAAGCCCAGTCGCCGCTGCGGCGCAACGCATCGGTCAACGCGTTCAACGAAGCCTGGGCAGAGTACGCCGCGACGCTGACCGGCGAGATGGGCCTCTACGACAACCCCTACGATCGCTATGGCCGCCTGTGCATGGACGCGTTTCTCACCAGCCGCCTGGTGGTCGATACCGGCATGAACGCAATGGGCTGGAGCTGGGCACGGGCAAAGGACTATCTGCGCGAACATACCCTGTGCGCCGACGCGGAGATCGAGTCCGAAACCCTGCGCTATTCCTGCGGCATTCCGGCGCAGTCACTGGCCTACAAACTCGGCGACGAGGATATCCTGCGCATGCGCGACAAGGTGCGTGCACGACTGGGCGACCAATTCGACCATCGCGACTTCCACAGCGCGATTCTCGATGCCGGCGCACTGCCGCTGCCGGCGCTGGAGTGGCACCTCGACAAGGTCTTCGGCGATCCCGTTCCGGCGTGAGTGCCGAACCACGTCGCGCCAGGGCCTGACGCCGGCGCGCCTGTCGTGCACCAGTCCGATGATCGATCGCGGTAGCGGCTGCCGACGGCGCGCATGCGACGGCAGCGGCCGAGCTGGCGGAGCGCGTCGCCCCGCAGCTCAGGTTGCCCTGACGATCAGGTCGGTCGGCAGGAGCACCGATGCGGCCGGCGTTCCCTGAATGGCCTGCATCAGACGCTCGACGAGAATCGCGCCGGCCATGCGGGTGTCCTGCCTGATCGTGGTCAGCGGCGGCGAGTGATGGACGGCGGACGGACTGTCGTCATAGCCGCAGACGCTGCAGTCCGCCGGCACCTCGATGCCGCGTTCGCGCAGGGCTGCCAGCGCGCCCATGGCCATCGTGTCGCTGCCGGCAAACACGGCGTCCGGCGCGGGCTTTCCCGAGTCCAGTCGTTCGAGCATCGCGTCGCGGCTGGCAACGAAGGAAAGGTCCGGCACTTCGAGTTCCTCGAACGCCCTGCCCCAGGACTCGGCAAAGCTCCGGTGTCGCTGTTCGATTTCGATGTGGCCGCGCGGCCCGAGGAACATCGCCCGCTTGCGTTTCAGGCTGCGGAATCGCTCCGCGACCAGCCGTCCGCCCAGCGGATTGTCGCTGCCGAGCACGCAGTACGTCGCATCATCACGATGGGCGCCCCAGACCACGAACGGCACCGCGGTTCTGGCCAGCGCCCGGAACTCCTCGTGATGCCCGCTTTGTCCGAGGAAGATGATGCCGTCCACGCCCTTGTTGGACAGCAGGTGTTCGAAGCCGCCGGAATGGGCGGACTGCGACGAGCAGAGCAGCACATCCTGCTGGCGCACCGCCAGGGCATTCGTGATGTTGCCGAGCAGTTCGAAGTGAAAGGGATCGGTGAGCCGGTTGTCCGGCAGATGCGGAAAGTCGATGACCACCGCAATCGTGTCGGTGCGACGGCGGCGCAGGTTCTGCGCGTTGCGATTGACGACATAGCCGTGTCGTCTGGCAATCTCGAGAATCCGCTTCTTGGTCTCGTCGGATACCAGCGGACTGTCCTGCAGGGCCCGGGACACGGTCGGCTTGGACACGCCGGCGAGGCGTGCAATGTCGTCCATCCGCTTGGGGCCAGTGTTCTTCTTCAAGGGCTCGGGTCCGATTCGCGGATGCTTCCGGGACTTTCAGGGATGACGGCAACGGGCCGCAGGCCCGCTGCGGCACCGGGACGGCGCCGCAGTCGGTTCGCGACGGTGTCCGATTTCAACACACTTGTCGTCATCGATCGCTGCCCTGCCGGATCAACGGCATGCAATCTACCAGTCTTTGCAATCGATTTCAAAATTGACTACATTCGCCGCATGCTGAATCCCGCCCCTGTCGCCGTCCCCGGATTTCCAGAGCCGGCTCCTCATCTGTCGGAGGAGGCTCGGCGCTACTTTCACGAGACATTCTCGCGAATGGAACGCGATGCCCTGCGCGCACCGGCAGCGAGCGACACCGACGCCTGGCGGCGTCGCAATCGGCAGGAACTGCGCAAACGCGAAGCCATGAACATGGCCCTGCTCGAACGCTACCGCCCGGACATCCGGCAGATGCACCTCGGCGGCGTCGCGGTCACCGACATCCGCCCCGCACGCGGTGCCGTTGCCGGCAAACTGCTGCTGTACACGCACGGCGGCGGCTTTGTCGGCGGCGCCGCGCACGACGCCCTCGACAGCACCTTGCCGCTGGCCGAGGAAACCGGCCTGCGCATCCTGTCGGTCGACTACACGCTGGCGCCGGAGGCCGATCATGCACGCATCGGCGAGCAGGTTCTGGCGGTACTGGCTGCGCTCTACGCGGACGGCTTTGCACCGGGCGACATCGGCATCTACGGGGACTCGGCCGGCGCCGCGATCGCCGCCTCGGCGATGCTGCGTGCACGCGCCAGGGCCATGCCACTGCCGGCCGGGCTGGTGCTGTGGTCGCCGTGGGCCGATCTCTCGTGCAGCGGCGACAGCTATCGCACGCTGCACGATGCGGAACCGTTCTACACCTCGGACGACTTCCTCGGCGCCACCGCGCGTTGCTACGCCGGCAGCAGTGCGCTCACCGATCCACTGGTTTCGGTGTTGTTCGCGGACTATCACGCGGGCTATCTGCCGACCTTGATCCAGTGCGGCACGCGCGAACTGCTGCTCAGCGACGCGGTGCGCCTGCAGCGGCGCATGCTGGACGCCGGCGTCGACGCACGACTGGAGATCCACGACGGCCTCTGGCATGTGTTCCAGTTCAAGCCGGTCGAATCGCCGGAGGCGGTCGCTGCCCGCCGCTCGACCGGAAAATTCCTGCTGCAACGGCTCGGCGTCTGCTGAGACCGCCCGTACACCTGCAGGCACGACCTCATATGAAAACGATTGCAAGACTCGATGGCTGGAAGCTGCGCTGGCTGATGAACCTCACGCATCTGCTGTCGAAGCTCGGTCTCGGCGGCGCATCGGCGAAGGCGATGAAGATGCCGATCGAGCGGCGCGCGGCCGTCGTGCCGGCAAGCTGGATGTTGCTGCCGATGCCGGAGGTCGGCATCGAGCGTTCGACGCTGCCGGCGCGCGGCGGCGCGATTCCCCTCAAGCGATTCCTGCCACGTGCGCGCAAGCCGTCCGCGGTGCCGATCCTGTTCATTCATGGCGGTGGCTGGATTGCCGGCGGCGTCGATTCGCTGGACTACCTGTGCACTCATCTCTGCGACCGGCTCGGCACGGAAGTGACCGCGGTCGGCTATCGGCTCGCCCCGGAGCATCCGTTTCCGGCGGGACTGGAAGACTGCGAGGATGCGCTCGACGCCCTGCTGGCCCGATCGCCCTGCGTCGATGTGGTCGGCGACAGTGCCGGCGGCAACCTGACGGCGGCCCTGAGCCTGCGTCGTCGCGGGCTCGGCGTGATCCGCCGCCAAGTGCTGATCTACGCCTTCCTCGATCTGACCATGGCGTCGCCGTCGATCGATCCGCCGCGGCAAGGCATGTCGCGGCGCGACGCGACCGTGATCATCGAGAAATACCGCGGTGCGGCCGCCATCGACGATCCATTCGTGTCGCCGCTGCTTGCCCCGGATCTCGACGGACTTCCGCCTGCCATCATCGTCACGGCCGACGCCGATCCGCTGCGGGACGACGGTTTCCGCTACGCCGATCGTCTGCGCGAAGCCGGCATTCCGGTACGCCTGGAAAATTATCGCGGCATGCCGCACGCCTTTCTTTCACTGGCGAGCCTGTGCTCGGCCGCGCCGCTGTGCATCGACATGCTGGTCGGGGAACTGCAGGCGTGAGCGTCGATGTCGCGCACGCGTTCGAGTGGAGCGTCGCCGACGACGGCGTGCTCGGCGCCGCCGATCGCGCCGAGATCCAGGCACGCGCGGACTGGGCCCGGGGCCTGCTCAATCGCGTCCGCCATCCGTCGGTCCCGGCCGCCACGCAGCTGCACCTGCCGCGATCCGCGCCGACCCCGGTGAACGGGCGGTCCGATCCGTCGCCCGGACTCGCGAGCCCGCTGATCGAGGAAGCGCGCATCCTGCGCCTGCACGATGACTTCAAGTCATTGTCCGACCTGCACCGGCGTGATCACGACAGCGACTGGATCGCGCACTGGCAATCGGCGTTCGCCGGTCTCAACACGATCGCGCCGCAACAGCGGCTCGCGGCGCGACGCGAACTGCTGCAGCGTTATCTCGCCTCGGCCTATCAGGCGGAGGACGATCTGGCCGGCATCGAACCGGAACGGGTGCGGCCGTTGTGGGTGCTCGAGCATCCGGACGCCGGCATGCGCGCGGCCTTCGCACATATCGAAACCCAATGGGGCAAGCTGGTGAAAACCAGTGTCGGTGCCCGCGGCAGTTCGCTGCTGCACACGCCCTACCCGTTCCTGATTCCCGCCGGCCGCTTCCGCGAAGCGTATTACTGGGACACGGCTTTCGGCATCGACGGCCTGATCGCGACCGGCCGCCTGGAACTGGCGCAGATGCAGGCCGACAACTTCCTCGAGTTGATCCGCCGCTTCGGCTTCGTGCCCAACGGCAACCGCGACTACTACCTGAGCCGCTCGCAACCGCCGTTGTCGAGCCGCCTGATCCGGACCGTTGTCGCTGCCAGCGCCGCCGAGTATCGCCGGCACGGCGATGCCGAACGTTCCGCGAACCTGCTGCGCTGGGTACGCGAGCGCGCGGTGCCGCTGCTTGCCAGCGAATTCCTCGATTTCTGGTCCGATCCGCAGACGCGCTACGACGCGGCGACGGGCCTGCATCATCATTGGGACGCCCTCGACGTGAAGCGCCCCGAACGCTATTCCGAAGACGACGAAACCGCGCTCGGCAAGAGCTTGCGCGATGTCCGCGCGATGGCGGAATCCGGTCTCGATTTCACGGTGCTGTACAGCGGCGCTTCCGGCCGGAACGAGATGTCGGCCTTCGCGCCGGTGATGCTCAATGCGCTGCTCGCGCAGTTCGCCGCCGATGTCGCGTGGCTGGCCGAATTCGGCGGCCTCGCCGAGCCGCAACATCGCTACGCCCGGCTCGCTGCCGAACGTCGCACGGCGATCGATCGTCATCTCTGGGACGACGCCGGCGGCTACTACCGCAGCCTTCATCTCGAAACCCGCCAGCCCAGCCAGGGTATCGGCTTCACTGTCTTCGCACCGCTGTTCGCCGGCATCGCCTCGCCCGGCCAGGCACAACGCGTCCTGCAGGCCGCCCGGCCGCTGCTGCGGCGCGGCGGCATCGCCGGCTCCAATCGCTTCGAATCACTTCAGCAGTGGGATGGCGACAACGGCTGGGCGCCGGCACAGCTGATGGCGGTCAGCGGCCTGCGGCGCCATGGCTTCGAAGCGGCCGCACGCGATATCGCGCAACGCTGGATCGCGGCGCTGACGGCGGTGTTCGCAAAGCACGGCAGTTTTTTCGAGCGCATCAATGTCGCGACCCTCGATCTGCCAGTCCGCAAGGGTCACCAGTATCCGGTCCAGGAAGGCTTTCTCTGGACCAATTCCAGCTTTGCGTGGATGGCCACCGAGGTCCTCGGTCATCCACTGAAACCGATCGTGGAGCCAAGTACTCCGCATACCGGCCATGCGTCAGCGGCCGCATCTTGATTCATGAGGAGAGAATCGTGTCAAAGAAATCTACCGTCACCCGGCCATTGACCCCAGCCGGCGAGGATGCTCGCCGCGCGGGTGGATTTGCACGCCTGATGGCGCTGGGCCTGGGCAGTTTCCTGTGTGCGAGCCTGCCGCCATTGGCGGCCGCCCAGGGGGCGCCCCAGCCGTCGGCCACGCAGGACAGCACCGCAGCCCCGGATGCCGATGCCGATGCGGGTGATGCCGGCACGATGAACCCTGCCGAAGCGCCATCTGCCGCCGGACCGCAAACCGCCGAGGCCGTACAGTCGACCGCCCCGAGCGCGGACGATGCACAAGTTGTCCCCACCATTGCCGTGCCGCAGCAGCCTGCGCCGGTGCCGGCCACCGAGCAGACGGCATCGTCGCCGCAGATCGCCGAGGTCATCGTCACGGCCACCAAGCGTTCCGAGAACGTGCGCGACATTCCGGCCAGCATCGCGGTGCTGTCCGGCGAAGACCTGGAACGGCGCGGCGCACAAGACACGGCCGACATCGTCAAGCTCGTGCCCGGCGCCAACGTCACCTCGACCGGCGACAGCCCGCAACGGGTGACGCTGCGAGGCATTTCGTCGGACATCGGGACCAGCTCGACGACCGGCATCCTGTTCGGCAACGTCTCGTTCACCGAGGCCTGGGCGCCGGTCGTCTCGCTCGATCCGAATCCGTTCGACATGGGCTCGGTGGAGGTCCTCAAGGGTCCGCAGGGCACGCTGTTCGGCGCCTCCGCACTGAACGGCGCGGTGCGTTACGTACCAACCCCGCCGAAATTCGGCGAGTACGAACTGAAATGGTTCGGCCAGTACACCTCGATCCACGAAGGCGACGCCGGCCCCAGCTATGGTGCGGCGGTGAACCTGCCGTTCGGTGACACGCTGGCACTGCGCGTGATGGCGTTCGATCGTGACAGCCCGGGCTATATCGACAACCTGCGCACCGGCAAGAAGGACGTCAACCGCACCGACCAGAAGGGCGCACGTGCGCTGCTCGGCTGGCGACCGGGCGATGCCTGGGACATCCTGCTGACGACCGCCTGGCAGGAGACGGATTTGCGCGATGTCGGCATTGCCGACAACGACCAGGGCCGCCTCGAAACCAACGATCGTCCGCGTGCCAGTCCGAACCACACGCAGTACTCGATGGCCGATCTGGCGGTGACCTGGAACGGCGACTGGGCACAGTTCGTTTCCGATACCTCGTACATCGACAAGGGTGGCCACAACTTCTTCGACGCCAGTTCGCGCATCACCGGCAACGGCGCATTGTCGCTGACCGCGCAGTACTACGCCGGCGACTCCAGCACCGTCGGCCAGGAATTCCGCCTGGTGTCGGTCGACGATCCGCAGAAGCGCTGGAAGTGGGTCACCGGCATCTTCGGCTGGCAGCAGGACGTCAAGAACACCCTGTCCGTGCCACTGGCGGTCGACGTGACGCCGTTGGCGACCATCATCGACGCCCTGAACCTCGGCCCGCTCAGCTCGCTGTTCAACGGCAGCGGCTCACCCGTGGTCCTGCAGACCGTCGGCGACGTACGCATTCGCGAGTTGGCGGCCTTCGGCGAACTGACCCGCCGCCTCGGTGACAGCGTCGAGCTTTCGCTGGGCGGACGCCTGTACCGTACGCAATCCGGCGGTCAGAACGCGCAGTCCGGCGTCTATGTGCTGGCCCAGCAGGGCAGCTCGCCTTACGTGATCGACGGTGAAGTGAAACAGCAGGGCTTCAACCCGAAGGCATCGATCGTCTGGCACCTCAACGACGACATTCTCACCTACGGCCTGGTGTCGAAAGGTTTTCGCGTCGGCGGCATCCAGACCGGCCTGACCTCGTCGTTCGGCCGCAGCGCCGCACCGGAAACCTTCAAGTCGGACACGCTGTGGAACTATGAAGCGGGCATTCGCACCCAGTTCCTCCACAACACCCTGCGCCTGGATCTGACCGGCTTTCTCGTCGACTGGAAGAACCCGCAAAGCCTGCAGCCGGACGCGTCGGGCCTTTCGGTCTACATCGACAACGTCGGCGGTGTACGCAGCAAGGGCGCCGACTTGTCGCTGCAGTACCTGTTTCCCTGGGCCGGCCTGAGATTGACCAACTCCGTGTCGTACGCCGACACCGTGACGACGAAGCCGTTCACGACCGCAGCCGGCGACATCTACCCGAGCGGCACGAACTGGCCACTGGCACCGAAGTGGCAGACCGCGTCGACCTTGTCGTTCCTGCAGCCGGCGGGCGACTGGCTTCTGGGCGGTTATGCCACATACACCACGATCGGCAAGACCGTGCCGACGTTCGGTGCCCACAAGATCTTCGGCTACCACCAGCTCGATCTTCAGTTCAGCGTCGCCAACGCGCGCATCGAGTGGCTGCCGGAGATCGCGCTGATCGTCAACAATCTCACCGACGAGCGGGGCATCACCAACGCCTTCACGTCCGGCGTTCCGTCGCCGGCGCTCGCCGCCGAGGAGTATTACTACATCACGCCGCGGGCGATCGGCATTCGCCTCATGGGTCGCTTCGGCGACTGAGGCGTGGTGAACGCGATGAACATTTCGATGAAAGCTGCCGCTCGCACCGCAGCCAGCAGGGGGAAACCGGCATGAAACGGAACACGAAGCTCAAGGGCCGGCGCCTGCGCTTGATGTACGGGATACACCGGCTGGTGCGCAGCCTGGGCCTCGGCATCACGCCGGAAAAGGCGGTCTCGCAACCGCTTGCCGTGCGCAAGGCCATGCGCGCGCCGGGATGGACCACGCTGGCAGCGCCAGCGGATGTCCGCACCACGTACGAGACGATTCCCGGCCGCGCCGGGCCGATCGCCATCAAGCAATACGTTCCTGCGAATCTGAATCCGCGCTGCCCGCGCGTGCTGTTCCTGCACGGCGGCGGCTGGATCCATGGCGGGCTCGAAACGCTCGACTACCTCTGCGCGGCCGTCAGCCAGCAGGCACGGTGCCTGATCGTGTCGGTCGAATATCGGCTGGCGCCCGAAACGCCGTTTCCCGGCGGGCTCGAGGATTGCGATGACGCGCTCGGCTGGCTGGCCGGCGCCGAGTCCCTGGGCGCCATGCCGGCCGCCGGCATCGCCGTCATGGGTGAAAGCGCCGGCGGCAACCTCGCTGCGGCACTGTGCGTGCTGCGTGCGCGGCGCGGCGACACCGTGATCAGGCACCAGACCCTGATCTATCCGGCGCTGGATGCCACGCTGGCGTCGGAATCCTGGAACATCGACCAGCCCGGTCTGGAAAAGGACAACGCGCATCGCCTCATGGATCTGTATCGCGGCGCGGCCGAACTGACCGATCCCTTGCTGTCGCCGATGTTCGCGGAAAACCTGTCGGCCCTGCCGCCGGCGCTGATCCTGACCGCCGACATCGATCCGCTGCGCGACGACGGTGCGCGCTATGCGCGCAAGCTGGCCGAAGCCGGCGTGCACGCGAAGTACGTCAACTACGAGGGCATGCCGCACGGCTTCTTCTTCATGCCGCGCATCTGCGCGTCGGCCGCCGATGGCATCGCCGAGATCGCCCGCGCGATCGCCGGTCTGGCGCGCTGAGCCGGCACCGCAACGCCGCGACGGCAGCGCCCCCAGCCAACCGAGAGACACGACTGATGAAAGCCGGCCAGATGCAAGCCACCCCGTTGTCGATCCCGTCGATACTGAGCTTCGCGGAGCGCGCCCACGGGCGTCGCGAAATCGTTTCGCGTCTGGTCGACGAGCCGCTTTGGCGTTACGACTTCGCCGGCCTCGGCCTGCGCGCGCGCAAGGCCGCACAGGCACTGCAGCGGCTCGGCGTGAACGCCGGTGACACGGTCAGTTCGCTGGCCTGGAACACCCATCGCCACCTTGAACTGTTCTATGCGGTGCCGGGCCTGGGCGCGGTCCTGCATACCGCCAATCCGCGCTTGCACGACGAGCAGATCGTCTACACGCTCGAGCACGCCGACAGCACGATCCTGCTGTTCGATCGCAATCTGCTGCCGCTGGTGCAGCGCATCGCGCCACAGCTGCGTCGCATCAAGACCTTCGTGATGCTCACCGACATCGAGCGTCACGACGGCGGCGGCCTGGATGCGCTCTGCTACGAAGCCCTGATCGCGGCCGAGTCCGGCGTGCATGCCTGGCCGTCATTCGACGAGAACGCAGGCGCGATCCTCTGCTACACCTCCGGCACCACCGGCCATCCCAAAGGCGTGCTCTACAGCCATCGCGCGATCGTCCTGCACGCGATGGCGGAAAGTCTGGCGTCCGCGTTCGGCTTCACCGCCTTCGACGTGATCATGCCGTGCTCGTCGCTGTATCACGCCACGGCCTGGGGCCTGCCGTTCGCGACGCTGATCTGCGGCGCGAAGTTCGTGCTGCCCGGCGACAGGATGGATGCCGCCAGCCTGCACGAGCTCATCGTCAGCGAGGGCGTCACCTTCACCGGGGGCGTGCCGACGATCTGGACCGCGTACCTGAACTGGCTGGAGAAACACGGCGCGACGCCGGGCGCGCTGAAGCGGCTCACGATCGGCGGCTCGGCGGTGCCACGCGTGATGGCGGAAACCTTTCACGCGCGATACGGCGTCGAGGTCCTGCAGATCTGGGGCATGACCGAGACTTGTCCGCTCGGCGTCGTCGCCACACCGACGCCTTCTCTGGCGGCCCGCGGCGACGAGCAAATGCGGGACATCATCTGGACTCGTCAGGGACGTCTGCAATTCGGCATCGAGATTCGCTGCGTCGACGAATCCGGAAACGAAGTGCCGCAGGACGGCGTCTCCTCAGGTGCGCTCCAGGTACGCGGTCCCTGGGTCGTGCAGCGCTACTACCTTCGGGACGAAGACGCGACCGATCGCGACGGCTGGTTCGATACCGGCGATGTCGCCACGCTCGACGAGGACGGATTCCTGCGCATCACGGATCGCAAGAAGGACGTGATCAAGTCCGGCGGCGAGTGGATCAGTTCCATCGACCTGGAGAATGTTGCTGCCGGCTGCCCCGGCGTGAAGTTCGCCGGCGTGATCGGCGTACCCCATCCGAAATGGGACGAACGCCCGGTGCTGGTCATCGAAGCCCTGCCGGACGCCGCGCTGACGCGCGATGCGGTACTGGCGTTCATGGCACCGCGCGTCGCCAGATGGTGGCTGCCGGACGACGTTGTCTTTGCCGATGTGCCATTGACCGCGACCGGCAAGATCGACAAGAAACTGCTGCGCGAGCGCTACAGCTCGCTGGCCCGCGATCCTGCCGCCGGCGAGCCTTCACGAACCTGAGCAGCTGCGGGCGAAGCGGGCGGCGTGCCGCAAGGCACCGCGCCCTTCCGGTTCGCGCCGTCAGCGGAAAATCTTGTCGTTGTCCGGCCCGGACCAGCGCTGCCAGCGCAGATCGGGCTCATACCGATCCGGGTCGTCGGCGTCGATGAATCCACGGAGCGCTGCAACCATCTCGCGGTGAACGCGCTCCAGTTCGCCGGGATCGCGGCCGCGCCAGGCAAAGCTCGCGAAGTCGGGCGCGTCGGTGCTGAAGTTGCCGAACAGGAACGAGACATCGATTCCGTGGTACGCGCCCAGCAGCGACCGCCAGGGCTCGGGACTGTGGTCCCACTCGAATTCGTAGCGATAGACCGGCACCGACGTGGCGGCCAGCAGCCGGGTCGCGCGGTCGAGATACCGGTGAAGGACGCGATTGACGACCCAGGACGTCAGCTTGAATTCGATCCTGTCGATGCGGCTTGCGAAGAAGTCGCTCTCGGTGAGGGCTTTCGGCGACTGCATCAGCTTCCACATCGCGCCGAAGTCGCGGGGGCCGAAGTGGCTGATCAGCAGCAACTGCGCTTCATCGCGGGTCGTGCCGAGGATGGCGGGCACCGGATTGACCAGCGGCCCGTCCTTGCCGGCGGTCAGGACATGGCCGTCGACACGTTCGCGCACCGGCCGAACGCCCCTGGCCGCGATCACGATGTCCGAAGCGGGCTTCGCGTAGAGATACGTTCGCAACGCGGCGGGGCTGGTCGTCCGCAGATAGGCATCGGCCTGGTCTTCGGATGCGATGCGCCCGTCGGACAACAGCAGATGCGCGAGCAGCTTCTTGCTGGAAGCAGACCGCTCCTCGTCGCTGCTTTGCCGCGGCATGCCGGACAGACAGACCACCTTCCCGAACTTGCCGCTTGCCAGCGGCGAACTCATCAGGTTCCAGATGCTGGTGCAGCCCGCGGAGTGGCCCATGACGACGACCTTGCTTGCGTCGCCGCCAAAGCTGGCGATGTTCTGCTGCACCCACTCGAGCGCCCTGATCTGATCGAGCAAGGCAAAGCTTCCGGAATCCGTGCGCGGATCGCCGGTCTTCAGCGCCGGCAGATCGACGATGCCGAAGAACCCGAGCCGGTAATTGATGCTGACGAACACGACGTCCAGCTCGGTGGCCAGTCGTCGACCGTCGTACAGGGGCAGCGACGCGGCGCCGCTGATCGAACCGCCGCCATGAATGAAGACGATGACCGGCTTCGCAGGACCGCGCTTCTGCGGCGCCCAGACGTTGAGATAGAGGCAGTCTTCCCGGCCGTAGGGACGGTCGAACGTATCCGCCTGATTGCTGGTGTAGAAGTTGCCGATCTGGGCGCAGGCCGGCCCGAAGTGCCTCGCATCGCGAGTGCCGTCCCAATGATCGGGTGCCTGCGGCGGCTGCCAGCGCAGCGCTCCGACCGGCGGCTTTGCGAACGGCAGCCCGAGGTAGCGATCGACCCCGTCGAGCCGCTGACCGCGAATGGTGCCCTGCTCCACCTTGTTGACAACCTCGTCGCCTGCCGCACCCGCGAGCGGCGCGGATGCCCATGCTTCGGACGGCAGCAGACATGCGGCAAGCATCAGTGCCTGCAGCTGCCTGCGCGAACGCCGCGCCACGAACGGGTCGAGAAGCTTGCGCCAGCCGGCACGCTGCGCCGCGTCGCATGGCCACGATCGGCGCGCCGCGTTCCCGGGTTTCAGGCTCCCGCCCGCCACTGCATGCATCGCGGGCGCAGCCGCATCGGCGCTGCAGTCCGGCATGGCAGACAGGTTTACGGTCACCATGGCCGCGTCACTTCTTCCGCACCGAGCGCGGCGCGCGGACCTTCGCGGTCTTCGCGTGCCGCGCCATCACCGTCTCGAATCCGCCGCTGAAGACCTGCTTCATGGAGTCGAACGCCGATTTCATGTCCGTCGATTTGCAAAGGCCGCCGGACAGGACGTCGATGCGTCCGGTCTGCGCAAGCGTGAGTGTCACGCTGCCCGACATCAGGTGATAGAACCAGTAGATCTCCTGCGGCGGCACATGTGGCGCCACCCGCTTCAGCAGGTCGATGAAACGGCCGACCGTGAAATCGAAAGCCTCGCGCATCGCTTCGGCTCCGCCGAACGGCGACGAATTGGCATGGCTGACGATCGCCACGTAATTGGTCCAGTACGTCGGGTCCTTCCAGATCGTCTCGAACATCGGCCGCAGGAAGACCTCGAAGGCGCCGTCCACGGTCGGCGCATCGCCATGTTCCGCGAGATAAGCATCCATCGCCTCGTTGCGGATGGCGTTGACGATCACCGACTTGCGCCGGAACACGGCGCGGAACACACCATCCATGTTTTCGAAGTAGTAATGCACGAGGCCGGGATCGACCGCCGCCTCCTTGGCCAGCGCCCGCACGGTGACGCCGTTGCGACCGTCCTGCGCAAACAGCTTCTCGGCGGAATCCAGGATGCGCGTCATCGCTTCCTCGCGGCGTTCGGACTTGGTCTTGGCCGGGCGCGGCAGACGGCGCGCCGTCTTCGCAATGTCGCGCCGAATCATCGGCTTATCTTTGTAGAAGGTCATGGACGAATCTTAAGTGAAGCGCGACGGAGTGCCGCTGCTGTTGACAGGAATTATGAGCTTCCAATAATGTTGATTCAACAAAGAGTGAATAACATGACGCCGGCCAGCGAGCCGACGCGAGGAGACGAAGCAGCGTCGACAACCGCCGGGGAGCGCAGACGGCATCGCCGACGCGGTGCGCGTGGGCGATGCAGGACACGACGACTTCGCCACAGGTCGATCGCGATCCGGAGCCGGGCATCACACCGTTTTCAAGCGCGGCGCCGATGGCATTCGGGCGGCGCGGCAGCTGAACCAGAAAATATTCGAACCAGCGCGGTGCAACTGCAAGGTACCGACGCAAGAGGAGGAGTCAGATGCAACTGGACACAAGAACGGTCGTCCGTCTTTCCGCGTTGGCGGTGGCCGGTTCCCTTGCCGCCTTCGACAGCACGGTGCTGCATGCTCAGCCGGCGACGCCCGACGAAAACGCGGCGTCCTCCGCCGTCACGCCGCCGGCGGCCGACGGCCAGCAGGATGTCGATCAGCCGGCGGACGCGACGCCGTCGGGCGATGCACCGCTGGCCACGATTCCGCTTGCGGAGAAAGCCGCCCCGATTCCGTCGACGCCGGCGCCGGTCGCGGTGGATCAGATCCCGGAAATCGTCGTCACCGCAACCAAGCGCAAGGAGTCGATTCGCAACATCCCGGAATCGATCACCGCGATCAGCGGCCAGTCGCTCGAAGATCACGGCCATCTGAATCTGGTCGATTTCGTTCAGGACACGCCGGGCGTCACCGTCACGCAGGCGAGCCCCGGACTCACGCACTTCAGCATCCGCGGCATCAGCACGGACACCTCGCCGTCATCGTCACCGCCCTCGCCCGTCGGCTTCTTCATCGGCGATACCGCGTTTTCCGATCCCTACCTCGGCGGCATCGTTCCCGATCTCAGCGCTTTCGATCTGGCCGGCGTGCAGGTACTCAAGGGACCGCAGGGCACGTTGTTCGGCGGTGCGGCGCTGTCGGGCGCCATCCGTTACGAGTTGCAGCAGCCCGTGCAGGGCGAATGGCAGGTGCGCGGTTTTGCGCAGACGATACAGCCGCGCGACGGCTCGCTCGCGGTCACCGGCGGCGCCGCGGTGAACATTCCGGTTCTGCCCGATGACAATCTCGCACTGCGCCTCGCCTACGTGCGCCACAACTATCCCGGCGTGATCGACGATACCCGCAGCGGCGAGAAGGACATCGATCACGGCGGCGGCAATCAATATCGCGCAATCCTGGCGTGGGAGCCGGACGACTGGAGACTCAGACTCACGCACCTGTCGCAGGACTATGCGGCGCCGAACGCGGTTTTTTCGGTCGACAGTCCGACCGGACCGCGCGAGACGGACATCAATGTCATCCCCGTGCCGGCACACAACAAATTCGGACTGGATTCGCTGGAAGTCGACCACGATTTCGACGCGTTCAAGGTCGTCTCGCTGACCTCGCGCGTGTTCAAGGACGGACTGGCGAGCGCCGATGGCACGAACGCGATCATCGGTCCGCCGCCGGCCGGCTATCCGTCCGCGCTCGGATTTCCGCTGGTCGTCACCGAGACCTCGGACGCCTACGCACAGGAGCTGCGTCTGCAGTCGGCCGACGGCACGCCGTTCGAATGGCTGGTCGGCGGCTACTACTACCGCTACACGATGGACTACCGGATCCATCTGATCGATCCGCTGACCGAGGGTCTGATCGGGCCGGACAGTCCGCTCTATCAGCTTGCCGCGAATCTCGGCCTGCCGATCGGAACGCTCTACGACGACACCGGCCTGCTCGACGGCACCTCGCATGTGAAGTCGACCGAGAAGGCCTTGTTCGCCGACCTCAGCTACACGCTCTGGGATCACCTCAAGCTGAGCGCCGGCGCGCGCCTCTACCAGACCGCCGTGGCCGGCGGCTTCATCGGCACCGGCCTGCTGGTCCGGGCCGAGAACAACGGCATGGATGCCGACAGCCGGGCCCGGCTCACCGAGCACGGAATCAATCCGAAGTTCACCGCAACCTACGAATTCAGCGACGACATTTCGGTCTATCTGCAGGTGGCCAAGGGCTTCCGCTTCGGCGGCATCCAGGTCACGCCGTCGACACCGACCAACGGTGTGCCGCCGACCTTCAAGTCGGACACGCTCTGGAACCACGAGATCGGTTTGCGGACGAGCTGGCTGCATCGCACGCTTACCGCCGATCTCACCGCGTTCTACATCCGCTACAAGAACCCGATCATTTCGCAGAGCACGCAAGGCATTCCGCTCGGCTACAACGACAATGTGTCCGGCGCCATCAGCCGCGGTCTGGAATCGGCCGTGGTCTGGAACACGCCCCTGCGCGGCTTCAGCGTGTCGCTGACCGGCGCACTGACCGACGCCTACATCACTGCGCCGTTCACGGCTTCCGGCAACGTGCAGATCGAATCGGGGCAGGAAATGCCGGGCACCGCGCCGCAGCAGTACAACGCATCGATGCAATATCTGCGGCCGATCGGCAACTTCGAAGTCGAGATCAACACCGGCTACAACTATGTCAGCAAGGGCTACAGCAACATCCAGCACGACATCGACATCAACGGCTACGGAACCTGGGATGCCGGCCTGATCCTGGGCAGCGAGGCCCTGTTCCTCAGCCCGAAGCTGGCGATCAATCTCAGCAACATCCTGGACGTGGCCCGCCCGAACTCGGGAGCGGTGGTCGGACCTGTCGTTCCGGTCGGCGATTTCAGGACCTACAACCTGATTCCGCCGCGCACCCTGACGATGCGGCTCAGCCTGGAGTTCTGAATCCGGGCGGTCGATGCTTTCGCACCCGGCCCCGAATCGGCACCATCGCGAACCGCGGCACGCAAATCACAAGGAGACCAGGGAATGGGCCAAGTCCAGGGGTGGGTTGCACCGGGCTTCGAACGTGTACGCAGGACGATCGAGGCGATGCCGGCGCCCTGGGCACGCGGCGGCGGCAGCCTTGCCGCCTGCGTCGGCGGCCGGCTGGTCGTCGACCTGTGGGGCGGTCAGGCGCGGCCCGGCCTGGGCTGGCAGGAGCACACGCTTGCCTGCGTCGCGTCGGTCACCAAATCCTGGGCCGCCATCATCATCGAGCGGCTCGTCGAACAAGGCCTGCTCGACCACACGAGCCCGGTCAGCACCTGGTGGCCCGAGTTCGCCGCCAACGGCAAGGACCAGGTCACGCTCCACCAGCTGTTCACCCACTCGTCGGGCGTGCTCGGCTTCACTGGCGCGCGCGAATTTCTCGATGCCGACGGCTGCAAGGGCTGGCAGGACCTCGATGGCATCGCCGCCCACCTCGCCGCGTCAGCGCCCTCGTGGACACCGGGAACGCGCAACGGCTACCACGCGATCTCGTACGGCTGGCTGCTCAACGAGCTGGTTCGCCGCGTGTCGGGCCGGACCATCGGCGAGCTGTTCGATCGCGACGTGAGCCGGCCGCTCGATCTCGACCTGCATCTCGGAACCTCGATTGCCGACCAGCAGCGTGTCGCCTTCCCGATGTCGGCCGATCCCGGCAAAGGGCCGTGGCTGCAGCGGCGACTCTTGTCCTACGCGCGGCGCAAGGGTTCCGATCCGCACACGCTGATCGGCCGGGCGTTGCTGGGCGACGGCAGCACGACGATCCTTGATCGCGCACCGGCCTACATCAAGACGCCGGCGTGGCTGGAAGCCGAGGTGCCGGCGAGCAACGGCACCGCGAGCGCCCGCTCGCTGGCGCGCCTGTTTGCCATGCTGGCCGGCGGCGGCAAGCTCGACGGCGTGCGCATCCTCGAGCCGGCGACCATCGACATCATGCGCGAGGCGCGCGGACGGGCTGTCGATTCCGTGATGAGCGAACCGGTACCGGCACTCCTCAGGCCGCTGCTGCCGAAAACGACGATGACCTACGGTCTGTTCCCCAATCGCAAGCTCAGAGGCAGGCTGCAACTCGGCCCGAACCCGGCGTCCTTTGCGTCCATGGGTTTCGGCGGCCAGCTGGCGATGGGCGATCCGGATGCGCAGCTGTCGCTGGCAAGCCTGATGACCGACTTCACTCCCGGCGTCGACGCCGCCCTCCAGCAAGCTGCACTCGCCGCGCTCTACGCCTGCCTGTAAGCGCGCTCGCGCAGGCATGCGTTGCATCGGTCCGCGGCGGGCGTACCGTCAGTGCCCACTTCAACGCAAGCTCATCGGGCCCCCTGCACGCCCGGAACGACACAGGCCGGTGCCGGTACCGGCTTCGCGTAACCGACCGCGAGCTTGTTGTTGCGCAGGACCTCGGCCGGGTCGGCCGCCAGCAGGTCGTCGATCACCGACGCGTAGAAGCGCACGGCGGGATCGAGCAGTTCGGCCGAGCTGGTGTCGGCCGTGTCGGCCTCGGTATGGAAGAACAGCGTCGTGCCGGAGATCGAGATGATCGGCACACCGCGCGCGTACATGCGCTGCTGTTCGCCCGGATTCAGGACCGACGGCAAGATGCTTTGCGCGGGCATCAGGCCGCTGCTCAGCTGATGCTTCGAGACCATTTGCTGCAGCAAGGGATTTTCCGACACGAACAGAAAGCGCGACGGGTCTGCGATCGGCGCTGCCGTGATCGCGCCGTCGGGCTGCTGGAAGTAATAGCGTCCGGCGACGCCGGCACCGAGGTGAACGTACGTGTAGGTCTTCGCGATGACCTCGGGGTGCGCCTCGATGTAGCGTTCGAGACCGAGATAGCCGACCTCGTGACCGCCGCTGAACACAAACACCAGGGTCTTGTCCGGTGCGGCACCGGCCTCCGCACGGCGCGCCGCGTAGTGGCGCGCCAGTGTCAGCAGCACGCCGACACCGGCACCGCGTTCGGATGCGCTCGTGAACCAGCCGTTGGTCGGCGTGCCGATCACCAGCGTGTCGGTGCTCTTGCCCGGAATCGTCGCGACCACATTCGCGGACTGCCCGCCGCGCAGCTCGGCGTCGAGCGTGAAGCGCACGATCCTGCCGGACATCGCGCGCAGTCGCGCGCCGTCCTCGGCGCCGACGAACAGGACCGGAAGGCCGCACAGCCCGGCTGCCGAATCGGCGTTCGCCGCGACGATCAGATTGCCCGGTGCATTCGTCGTCGCCGCGACGACACCCAGTGCGCCGGCCGCCTGCGCGCGCTTCATGACAGCGGGCAGGGTCGGCATGAATGCGCGCAGCTGCAGCGGCGTGCCGGCGAGCACGATCCTGCCGGACACCTTCGCCGCATCGAATTCCGCCTGCGTGCCGCTGCCGACATCGACCAGGGGCGCGCGGACACCGTCGCTGCCGGTACGTCCCGAATACCAGTACGGAAATACTTTCACGTCACTGCCGTCATCGAGCTGCAGCGCGACCGTGCGCGGCACGAACTGCGGGAAGTCGAACGGCTCGATCTGCGGCTCCAGACCGAAGCCGCGCAGGCTTTGATCGAGAAAATTCACCACGCGCTCGCCGCCGTCGGTGCCGCTGCGATGCAGGCCGATCGCGCTGTAGCGGAGCAGCTGCCAGTAGGCGTCGGCGCCGGTCAGCGCGGCAGGCTCGGGTGCCGCTTCGCGCACAAGCTGGGTGGTCGATGCGAAGCTGACGACGCAGCTGGTCAGCAGGACGGACGCGAGCAGAGCTGCTGATGACCGGTACGCAGTTTTCATCCGGAAATCCCCAAGGCGGGCTGTTCGGCCGGCCGGATCGAGTGTCGAGGTGCCGGGCCAACCGTCTGCGGCGGATTCGGGTCGGCCTTGGATTCTACCGGCCGCTTTCAACCTCACGCGTGAAGTCGAGGATCTCGTTCGCGACGCGCTGCGGGTCGTCGAACATGGGATTGTGGCCGCAGTCTTCGAGCACCGTGCAGGCGTCCAGACCGAGCACGTCGAGCAGCGGTTGACCGAAGTCGTCGAACGGCAGGATGCGATCCCTGGCGCCCCAGACGACGCGGAGCGGCACCTTGTTGTCGGCCGGCAGGGGCTGCAGCGGTTCGAGCTTCTCGTCGAGGAACTCTTCGAGGATCGTCATTTTCGAAAATCGGGCGAAATGCTCTCGGGCGTCCTCGACCTCCATGCGATCGCCGTGCTGCATTTCCCTGGCCAGCGCCAGTCTGCGCAGGGGCGTGAAATTCACCGCGAGCTTCATGACGGGCGCGAGATACGGCAGCAACCTGAGCGCCGACCTGCCGTCGCGCACGAATTTCTCGATCACCGCCGGATCGCGCCAGGCGCCGGCCGAGCACAGTCCCAGCGCGGAGCGCGCGAGGCCGAAGCGGGCCATTTCAAACACCATCCAGCCACCCAGCGACTGACCGGCGAAGTGGGCATCGCCGATACCGCGTTCGCGCAGTTGTTCGGCAAGCGCGCGGGCGATGCTCAGCGGGCTGGCGCGTTCCTTCAGCGGCAGTCCGCCGACGTGGCCCGGCAGCGTCGGCGCGATGACGCGATGATGCTTTTCCAGCAGCGGCAGGACCGGTTTCCAGATGCGCCACGACACGGTGAAGCCATGCACCAGCACCAACGGTGTACCACTGCCCGCTTCATACCATTCGGGGTCCTGCATGATCGTCATCGCCATTTCTCCTTAAATTTTGTGTTCCCGGATTTCCATGACGGACCGCAGGCATCCGGACCGTCCGGACCGGTCCCGTCGTCATGCCGGCCATCGCACGACGTACAGCTTCAATCCTCGAGCATCCACTCGTGCGCCGGATCGTTCCGGAAATGCCATTGCCGCCGCGGGCCGGCCATGACATTGAGGTAGTAGCCGTCGTAGCCGTGCGGCATCACGACCGGGTGGTATCCGCGTGGCACCATCACCACGTCGTGATCCTCCACGCTCATGGTCTCGTCCAGCTCGCGATCGTCGGTATAGACGCGCTGGAATGCGAAACCCTGCGGCGGATTGATCCGGTGGTAGTAGGTTTCCTCGAGCACGCTCTCTTCGGGAATCAGGTCCCGATCGTGCTTGTGCGGCGGATAGCTCGACGAATGGCCGGCCGGCGTGCGCACCTCGACCACCAGCAGGCTGTCGGCCGCCGCGGTCTGCGGCAGGATGTCGCAGATGTAGCGGGTATTGCTGCCCTTGCCGCGTACCGAACGTGTCATGTCGTCGGGGCCGATCAGGCGCGGCCCGCGTGCGCTGCCCCGGCCGGGCGCACTGGCAATCGCCAGCTCGGCATGGCCATGCGCGCCGACTGTCACCGACAGGCCGGGCGGTACATACACGGCATGCGGCGGCACGTCGTCGAACACGCTGTCGCGCCGGCCGACTTCAGACCAGGCTGCGGCGCCGGCCGCGATGTCCAGCCTGCCCTGCAGCACGACCAGACACCGCTCGCGGTCGCTGGCCGCGAACGTCATGCGCTCGCCGGGCTCGAAACGGAACGCCGCGAAACCGACGTGCTGCCACTTCGCCGACGCCGGCGTGACTTCGACGATCTTCCGGCCGCTGCGCGCGGCCTTGACGAGAAGGCTCATGACGATGCTCCGCTCAGCGGTAGAACGCCGGCGCGGCGGGCAGCGAGATCGGCGTCACCGCGCCGCTTGTCTGCGCGGCAACGCAGGCATCGGCCGCCACCGCCGCGCAATAGCCGGACCAGGCATCCGGACCACGCAGGACACCCGCACGGACGCCATCGATGAAGTCCTGCAGCTCGACGTCGTAGGCGCCGATGAAACGTTCCTTCCAGTCCATGAGGATGGCCTCCGAGCGTGCTGCCTCGCTGCGCAGCGGCACGGCGGACGGCTCCGGCAGTCTGGCGATGCCGAGCTCGCCGATCACTTCGCACTGAACGTCGTAGCCGTACTGGCAGTTGACGAAGATTTCCACGTCGATGCGCGTTCCCCTCGCCGTCTCCAGCAGCACGATCTGCGGATCGCGCAGGTGCTCGAGCGCCTTGCCAGACTTGCGCGGATAGAGCACCTGCGCCGAGACATAGTCGTCGTCCAGCATCCAGCGCAGCACATGCAGCTCGTGGATCAGCGTGTCGGTAATGGCCATGTCGGTCGTGTAGTTCTTGCCGACGCGCGGATTGCGGTGTGCGCAATGCAGCATCAGGGGCTCGCCGATCCGGCCGCTGTCCAGCGTCGCCTTGAGCGCCCGATAACCGGCGTCGTACGGGCGCATGAAGCCGACCTGGACGAGACGCCTGCCGTGTTTCATCTCGGCCTCGACGATGCGTCGGCAGGCCTCGGCGGTAGTGGCGAGCGGCTTTTCGCAGAACACCGGTTTTCCCGCGGCGATCGTCGCGAGCACGAACGCCTCGTGCGTGGCACCCCAGGACGTCACGATCACGGCATCGACATCATCCGACCGGATCAGCGCATGCGGGTCATCGAAGATCCTCGCATCGGCGGCGTACCGCGCTACCGCGCTACCGGCATTGTCGGGGTTGATGTCGTTGACGGCCGTGATGCGGCTGCCGGACAGCGTCTGCATGCAACGCCGGATGTGGTCCTGGCCGATCGCGCCGGCACCGATGACGCCGAGCTTGAGTGTCATGGAATGTCGATGCTCATGGACTGATGGATGGCTCAATAAGGCCGGGCGCGGCGCAGCTGCGTCTGCATGCGCGCATGCGCTTCGGCGGTCCGCTGACTGCCGGAGGTCTCGGCGACGCCGCAACGCCACCACGACGCGTACCCGTGCACCATGGTCTTGGGCAGCACCTTGATGTCGATCAGCGTCGACACCGTCTGCATCGCCGCATCGGCGAGCGCGTCGCGCAGTTCGTCGACACTCGTGACGCGATAGGTCTTGCAGCCGTAGGCCGCGGCACCGGCGGCGTAATCGATCGGCATGTAGGCACCATCGAGCTGTCCTCCGCGTTCGTCGCGAAAGCGGAACTCGGTGCCGAAACTGTCCATGCCGTTGCCGATCTGCAGATTGTTGATGCAGCCGAAGCCCATGTTGTCGAACAGCAGCACGTTGATCTTCCTGCGTTCCTGAATCGACGTGACCAGCTCGGAATGCAGCATCTGGTAGGAGCCGTCGCCGACCAGCGCGAAGACCTCGCGCGCCGGCTGCGCGAGCTTCACGCCGAGCGCTGCGTTGATCTCGTAACCCATGCAGGAATATCCGTATTCGACGTGATAAGTCTCGCTGCACCTGCTGCGCCAGATTCGCTGCAGATCGCCCGGCAGACTGCCGGCCGCCGCGACGATGACCGCATCAGCCGGCAGGAGCCGATTGAGCACGCCCAGTACCTGGCTTTGCGCGAGCCGCGAACCGGTCAGCCGGCTGTAGTCCTCGAGTGCGGCACGATCGAGTCCGTCGTCGACTTCCGGCACGAAATCCGCGCCGCCGTACTCGATCGCGTGGACACGATCGATCTCGGCGGCCATGCGGGTCTGCGCCTGCGCTGGAACATCACCCCATTCGTTGCGGTATCCGGTGGCTGCCAGCGCAGCATGCAGCGCTTCGAGCGCGAGCTTCGCGTCGGCGACCAGCGGCACGCCGTCGAGCTTGCCGGCATCGAAGCTGCTGACATTGAGGTTGATGAAGCGCACGTCCGGGTTCTGGAACAGCCACTTCGAACTGGTCGTGAAATCGCTGTAGCGCGTACCGACGCCGATCACGACATCGGCCTGCTTCGCAATCTCGTTGGCGGCGGGCCCGCCGGTTTCGCCGATGCCGCCGAGATTCAGCGGGTGGGCCGACACCAGCGCACTCTTGCCGGCCTGGGTCTCCGCGAACGGAATGGCGAAACGCTCGGCGAATTCCTGCAGCGCCTCGGCGGCGTCCGAGTAGCGCACACCGCCGCCGCAGATCAGCAGCGGTCTGTTCTTCGAACGCAGCAGCGCGACCGCTTCGTCGATCGCCGCGGGCACCGGGATGCGCCGATCGAGACGATGCACGCGTCTGGCGAAGAAATAGTCCGGATAGTCCCAGCTCTCGGCCTGCACGTCCTGCGGCAGGCACAACGTGACCGCACCGGTTCCGGCAGGATCGGTCAGCACGCGCATCGCGTTGATCACGGCGCTCATGATCTGCTCGGGCCGGGTGATGCGATCCCAGTATCGGCTGACCGGGCGAAACGCGTCGTTGGTGCTGATCGACAGATTGTGTGGCTGCTCGATCTGCTGCAGCACCGGATCGGGTTGCCGCGAGGCGTAGACATCGCCCGGCAGCAACAGAACGGGAATGCGATTGGCAGTCGCGGTGGCCGCCGCCGTCACCATGTTCGCCGCGCCGGGGCCGACCGACGATGTGCAGGCATAGATCTGGCGCCGCCGCATCTGCTTGGCGTAGCCGATGGCGGCGTGCGCCATGCCCTGCTCGTTGCGACCCTGATGCACGATCAGGCCGCCCGGGTCCTGCTGCAGGGCCTGGCCGATGCCCAGCACATTGCCGTGCCCGAAGATCGTGAACACGCCCTTGATCAGGCGGCTCTCGACACCGTCCACGGACAGATACTGCGCATCCATGAACTTCACCAGCGCTTGCGCCATCGTCAGGCGGATCGTGCTCGTCATGTCGCGTCCCTCAGCTCGAGGCAATCCGGGCCCGCGCCGCATGCAGCAGGCGCTGCACGGTGTCGAAGCCCTTCCTGGCGTAAAGGTAGCTCGGCGCGACCGCGGGATCCTGCTCCGCTTCGACCACCAGCCAGCCGCGGTAGTCGTGACGGATCAGAACCTCCAGCATTGCCGCGAAATCGAGGTCGCCGTCGCCGGGCACGGTGAAGGCGCCGTTGACGATGCAATCCGGAAAGCTCCACTGCGCGTTTCTCGCCATTGCCGCCACGTCGCGCCGCACGTCCTTGAAATGCACGTGCGCGACCCGATCGATGTGCCGGCTGAGCACCGTGAGCGGGTCGCCGCCGCCCAGACAGCAATGCCCCGAATCAAACAGCAGGCCGACGTCATCAGTCGTCAGCGCCATCAGGCGATCGATATCAGCCGGTGATTCGATGTAAGCGCCCATGTGGTGGTGATAGCAGAGCTTGACGCCCTGCGAGGCCGTGTAGGCGGCCAGGCGGTCGAGCTTTCCTGCATAGGTTCGCCACGCCGCGTCGGTGTGAAACCGCGGTCGTTGCAGAAGCGGAACGCGCTTGCCCTGGATGGCATTCGCCACTTCACCGTAGACGAGCCGGTCGGCGCCGTTGTCCGCCATCTTGCGGACGTGGGATGCAATCGCCGCGATCTCGTCTTCTGCGCTGCGCGTGGCCAGCTCGCCGGAGTACCAGCCGGAGACGAGTTGCAGGCCGTGTTCGGCGAGCACGCGACCGACGCCGGCCGAATCCGGCGGAAATTTGCCGTTGAGTTCGAAGCCGCGATAGCCGATGCGCGCACCCTCGCTCAAGGCCGTCGCCAACGGCGTCTCGCCGCCGAGTGCCGGCAGATCGTCGTTGCTCCAGGAAATCGGATTGATGCCGATCCTGATCGCGTCGTCGTGCGTGATGGTCGGCATCGGCTCAGCTCCGCGCGGCCTGCAGCCAGGCGTGGATCAGCGACTCGAACGCATTGCGAATGCGGGCCGTCAGTGTCGCGTCGTCGATCTGCCCTGCCAGCCACGCGCGGCTCGGCTCCTGGAAGATGCTGCGGCCGACCGCGAAGCCCTTGCACACGGGAATTCCGCTTGCGTCGGCGAAGCCCTGCCCGAGTTCGTCGAGCGGCGCGTTGCGTCCCAGCAACACGACGCCCCGGCAGCAAGGGTCCCGCGCCTGAATCAGGGCATCGATCTGCTGCCAGACTTCGCGCGTCTGCGACTCCAGCTTCCACCAGTCCGGATGGATGCCGAGGTTGTAGAACCGCTTGATCGCGCGCAGCAGCACGTTCTCGTCGGTCGAGGCTTCGATCTTCGGCGGAATCAGCTCGATCAGCAGTTCATGGCCGCTGCCCTGCGTCGCCTCGTACAGTGCCTTGATCTGCGCTTCCTGCTCCAGTCTCAGCAGCGGCGGATCGTCCGGGTGGTATTGCACCAGGCACTTGACGATGTGCTCGCGCGGCCATTGCAGCAGCGCACTGCCGATCGAGCGGCCGGTTTCGAACAGCAGTGGCCGCGAAAACTGCATTTCCACCGGGCGTCCGATCCACCAGCCGCGCCCGGTGACGGCGTTGAGCACGTCCAGACCGTGGCTGTCGTCGGCGAGGATGCCGACATCGCCGGCCTGTCCCTGCTCTCTCAGCGACGCCTGCGTCTGGCGCACGGCGTCGACGAACAGGCGCTTGAGTTGCGGAACGCGCTCGATATCGCAGCCGGCCTGCTGCGCAAGCTCGAAGAACTGCTGGCGATGATCGAACGCGAAAATGAACAGCGGTCCCCATGCTTTGCGACCGACGCCGGCACGGTGCAGGCGATTGAGATGCGGGTCCTGATCGGGACGGACAATGGCCTGCTTGCTGCCGAGAAAATAATCGAGTTCCGCCGGTGTCGGCATCGCCGGTGCGCAGCCATGGCGCGACACGACGAGCGCGCCACAGGCATTGCCGAGTTCGCAGCAGCGCGTCTCGGATTCGCCGCGCAACCAGCCGCTCAGGAAGCCGGCCATGAACGCGTCGCCGGCACCGAGCACATTCAGGACCTCGACGCGCCGGCCGCTGTGCTTCGGCACGCTCGACAGGCTCGCCGGAATCTCGCCGCGCAACACCATGCAGCCTTGTGCCCCCAGCTTCACGACCAGCACCGCGTCGGTGTGCCGACGGACGTTCGCCAGAGACTGCGCGAGGTCCGCATTGCCGCCGGCGATCGCGAACTCTTCCTCGGTACCGACGATCAGATCGAAGTGCGGCAGGATGCTCTGCAGATGACGGCTGACTTCCGCACTGGCGATGAAACGCGTCTCGCCGTCGGCCTTGCCGGTGAGACCCCAGAGCACCGGCCGGTAATCGATATCGAGAATGCGCTGCACGCCGTGTCGCGCAGCGTATTCCAGTGCCCGCATGCTGGCGGCGTAGACACCTGCCGCCGAAAAGTGCGTGCCGGTGATCAGCAGCGCGTGGCTCGACGCGACATAGGCCTCGTCGATGTCGTCGGCCGTCAGCGCCATGTCGGCGCAATTCTCGCGATAGAACAGCAGTGGAAACGTGCTGCGATCCTTGATGCCGAGCAGTACCAGCGCGGTCAGCCGCTCGGCGTCCACCGCGATGCCGCGGGTATCGCAACCCTCCTTGCGCAGGGTTTCGACCAGGAATCGCCCCATGTGGTCGTCACCGACCCGGCTGAGCATCGCGGACCGAAGGCCCAGACGCGCACTGCCGAACGCGACGTTCGCCGACGAACCACCGAGATACTTGGCGAAGCTGTCGACGTCTTCCAGCCGCGCACCGAGCTGCTGCGCATAGAGATCGACCGCCAGCCGACCGAGGCAGATGAGATCCAGCGCACGCGCGTCGGTTGCAGGAGAAACGGAATCCGTCATTGCCGACTCGTTCCTACTTGCCGACCAGCGTGACTTCGAACGAATACAGGTCCGGACGATAGGCGTGATGACCGAACTCGACGGCGTGGCCATCGCTGTCGAAGGCAACGCGCTCCATCGTCAGCACCGCGGAACGACGCTCGACGTCGAGTATCCGCGATTCCTCCGCGGTCGCGATTCGTGCCCCGATGCGCTGTCTGGCGACACGCATGTCGACGCCGCGCGCACCGAGCAGCTGATACAGACCGAAGCGTTCGAGATCGCTGCGGCTGATGTCCGCGAACGCCGACGGCAGGACGTTCTCGAGGATTGCGAGCGGCACCTCGTCGGCCAGTCGCAGACGACGGATATGCAGGACCGGCGCGCCGACCGGTACGCCGAGATGGCCGGCGATCGCCTCGTCGGCGCGGCCGTGGCGATGATCGAGCACGCGCGTACTTGGTGCGCGCGCCGCCGAGCGCAGATCCTCATGCAGCGAGGTCAGTTCCAGCTTGCGCGTCACGCCGCCGCGCACGACCTGGGTGCCGATGCCGCGACGCCGGACCAGCAATCCCTTGTCGACCAGCGCCTGTATCGCCTGACGGATCGTCGGCCGCGAAAGTCGCAGGCGTCCGGCAAGCGCGATCTCGTTGTCGATGCGCGCGCCGCGCGGTACGCGTCCATCGACGATCGCTGCTTCGATGCAGTTCGCGACCTGGTGATAGAGCGGTACCGGCCCGGCTCTATCGACGCTCAGAAACAACGCGGTCGGCAAGGCATACTCGGCCACTGCTTCGGCCACCGCTGCGGTTTTGGCTGATGTCGGCAAACTCAGGCTCCTGCTGATGCGGCGCGCGCGCTGGCAGCGAGCAGGCCGGCGATGTCGCCCCACAGGGGCTGCGGCAATTCATGTCCCATGCCCGGGAATATCCGGAGCGTCGAGCCGGGAATCAAGCGATGCAGTTCGGTCGATGCGGCGGGATCGACCAACTGGTCGCCATCGCCGGCGATGATCGTGCAGGCCAGGCGGATGCTGCGCGCGTTGTCGTCGAGGTCGTCCTGTGCCAACACCGCCTGCATCTGCCGCTCGCCGCCGCTCGCATCCCAGCCACGATCCCAGATCCGGCCGCCGAGTTCGGTGAGCCACGCCAGGTCCTGCGGATATCCCGGCGACGCGCAGATGGCTTCGCCTTCAAGATAGTAGGCGGCGTACGCCTCGCGCGTGGTGGGCGGCTTGCGCGCCTCGCGCGCGGCAATTGCATCGATGCCACGCGCATGGCGCTTGGACGTCGCGGTGTAGATCAGACCGAGCGAGCGCAGTCGCTGCGGGTGTCGCTGCCAGAGCAGCTGGGCGACGATGCCGCCCATCGACTGGCCGACGATGTGCGCCGATTCCATCGCCAGGGCATCAAGCAGCGCGGCCGTGTCATCGGCGAGCGCCGCCAGCGTGTAGCCGCCCTGCGGATAACGCTGCGACTGTCCGACGTCGCGATTGTCGAAGCGGATCACGTACAGCCCTTCCCGCGCGAGCCGTTCGCAGAAGCCCGGACGCCAGCCGATCATCTGCGCGCCCAGCCCCTGGATCAGGACCATGGGCGGCAGTCGCGGATCGCCGAACGCGTCCCAGGCGATGCGAGCCCCAGACGCCGTGCTTGCAATACTCATGTTCTAGCGAACCTTGCGAATGAAGAGTGCGGTGACGCCGGCCACGGCTGCGCAGCATGCACCGAACAGGTACAGGGCGTTGTAGCCGCCGGCATGATCGATCAACGCGCCGGCCAGCGCTGCGGACATGATCTGCGGCAGACCGGTCGCGACGGCGAGGATGCCGAAGTCGCGCCCGACCCGCTTCGGGTCCGGCAGCACCAGCGACATCACGGCGAGATCGACCGCGAAATAGATGCCGATGAAGGCGCCCGCCAATGCCGAGTAGATGATCATCCCGTTCCAGTCCGGACTGAGGATGGGCACGAACATCGTCGCGCCGAGCCCGACGGCGGAAATGCCGACGAACAGCTTGCGCCGGTCGATGCGGTCGGCGAGCCAGCCGCAGAACGCGGCAATGCCGACCCAGGCCAGCACGCTGATCGACAGCAGGGTGCTGACCGCGACCGGCACGTTGCGATCCGGTATCTGATCGATGCCGATGTGATCGCTGAGCGTGTAGTACAGATAGCCGCTGACGGTGAAGTACGACAGGCACAGCAGAAAGCGGCTGGCGAAGGCCAGCGCGAAATCGCGCGAACGAAACGCGTCGAAGAATCCGAGCAGGTGGCGATCCGGCCTCGCCGTTTCCGGCACGCCGACTGCAGCCGTTCGCGACGACGCCTCCGGCGCCAGCAGCACCAGCGCCAGGCTGGCGGCAACCAGCAACACTGCAAGTGCGATGTAGCTGGTGCCGGCGCCGACATGACTCGCGGTGTTGACGCCAATGAGCGCGCCCAGCGGTGTGCCCAGACCGATGACCGCGGACGCGAGGCCACGCCGGTCCTCGGGAACGCGGTCCGGCAGGATCGCGACGAGCGCACCCTGGTACATGTTCAGGATCAGCCACAGCGACGCGTACGCGAGACCCAGCGTGATCAGATCGTTTCCGTCGCTCATCAGCATCATCAGCACGGCGGACAGACCCGACAGGGCGACAATCCACGGCGTGCGTTTGCCGAAGCGCGTACGCGTACGGTCGGACAGGGCGCCACCGAGCGGAATACCGATCATCGACGCGAGCGCGGCCAGTGTGGTCAGTACCGCGAGTGTGGCGACCTTCCCCGCCGGGTCCAGTGCCTCGATCCGCCCGGGCACCAGAACCTGCTGGATGCCGTTGAAGCCGGCGGTCATGGCGGCAGCCGCGCACAACATGCCGATCATCAGCCGGACCAGACCCTGCGCACCGCGCGCAAGCCTTGCCTGCCGGGGTCTGGCAGACAGATCAGCGACCGATGCGTCGGTGTCGATCGACGGATTCAATGTTCCTCCCACGCCGCCCGGAATTGCCGTGGCGACACTTTGTCCTGACATACTTACAAATACGCATGACGATTTCAACAGCGGGCAAGAGCGCGTGCTGCAAGCTGCCTGCGCTCCCGCTCATGTCGCTCAGAACGAGCCACCGAAACGCAGGATGAAAGTGCGTGGCTGGATATAAGCGACATCGCGCGAGACCGGGGTGATCAGCCCCTGCGAGACGCTCGTCACGACGGCACGCTTGTCCATGATGTTGTTCACGGTCAGCGTGATTTCCGGGAACCACGTCCAGCTCCTGCTCAGCAGGTCGAGCTGCGCGTCGAGCTGCTGGTAGTTGAAGATCGGCATCTGTTCGGCGATGTCGTTGACCGTCTTGCCGATATAGGAGTGCGTGACCGAACTCGACAGCAGCCAGTTGCCGATTTCCAGCGGCAGGCTCAGCGTCGTCGAGGTCTGCCAGCGCGGTGCGTATGGCCAGTCGTCACCCGGCATCGACACTTCGCCCGATCCGCTCTGGAAGGCCTTCGTCGTCACGGTCTTCGCATAGCTGGCGTTCGCACTCAACTGCAGGCGGAACGGGGTGATCCATTGCAGTGCGAAATCGGCCCCCTTGCTTTCGACACCGCCGACGTTGTCGAGGTAGACGATGTTCAAGGTGCTGTCGTGCTGCTGCAGCTGCGGATTCTTCCAGTCGATGTAGAAGCCGGTGAGGTCGACGCTCAGGGTGCGATCGAACCACTGCGTGCGCACGCCGCCTTCGTAATTCCAGATCGTGTCCGACTTGAAGGTGTGCGGCGCCTGCGTGCTGGAAGTGGGCAGCGTGATGCCCGGCTGCAGACCGCCGACGCGGAAGCCCTTCGACACGGCCACGTAGCTCAGGATGTCGTCGGTAATGTGCCAGCTCAGCGATGCCTGCGGATTGAAGCCGGTGTCCTTGATACCGCCCTTGTCGGTGTATTCGAGGCTGCCGTTGAGTGCCGCGAAAACAAGGCCGCGCTGCAGATTCGTGCCGAACGAGCGGGTCTTGTACAGGCGTCCGCCCAGGGTCAGCTCCCAGGAATCGCCCAGTTCGCGCGTGACGCTGCCGAACAGCGCGAGCTCCTCGACCTTGACCTTCGGATTGAGGTTGATCAGATGGACGCCGTCGCCGTCGACCAGCGAATCCAGCGGCGGCAGCACCGCGTCGAGCAGCTCGAACAGCCCCGGCGGGATGATGTCGGCATTCCCCGCGAACAGATCGACGACATTGTCGATCTTTTGCCGCGACCCGAACACGCCGCCGATCCAGCGCCAGCGCGAGTCCGTGTCGTCGGGCGACACCAGACGCAGTTCCTGACTCCAGGTATCCGAGTTGCCGCCACCCTGGACGCCGAGCAACCCGACCGGCGACGACGGCAGCAAGGTGCGTGTGTTGCCGAGGAAGGTATGCGAATCCTTGCCGACCCAGTCGGTTTCCGAAACCAGTCGTGCCCAATCGAA
Organism: Solimonas terrae; assembly: GCF_011067135.1. Lineage (GTDB taxonomy): Bacteria > Pseudomonadota > Gammaproteobacteria > Nevskiales > Nevskiaceae > Solimonas > Solimonas terrae. The sequence continues at coordinate 133,563 of NZ_JAAMOW010000001.1, read as the reverse complement.
CGTGCGCTCGATGTTGACGCCGGCCAGTCGATAGGACTTGTCCGTCGGGCTGGTGCGCGGACGGTCCCGGGTCGTCAGCTCGCCGTCGAGGTTGTCGGTCAGCGGCTCGTCCCGGATCGAGGTGTCCTGCAGTCCGTAGATCAACGAGACGTTCCACAGTTCGTCAGGCTGCCACTCGACCATCGTGCGCAGGCCTTTCTGCCTGGTGCGATTTGCATCGTCGATGCCCGCGCTGAGGTTGTCGATCCAGCCGGGCGACGCGCGGTCGAAACCGACGATGCGTACCGCCAGTGTGTCGCCGATCGGCAGGTTGACCGCCGCGCCGTACGTCACGCCGTCGGCACCGTGTTCGACGTTCTCGTATTGCGCGAAGTACTTCGCCGAGAACATGCCGAGCATCGCCGGCTCCGGGACATAGCGGACCGCGCCGTTCAAGGCACCGGCGCCGAACAGCGTGCCCTGTGGCCCCTTCAGGACCTCCACCGTCTTGAGATCGAAAGGCTGCGGGTCCAGCGAGACCACCGGCAGATAGGCATCGGTAAACGAGACGTTGCCGAACAGCGTGCCGGTCGTCGCATTGGTGTTGTTTGCGGCGGAGATGCCACGAATGGTCACGCGCTGCACGCCGTTCTCGGTGGCGACGTTCAGGCCCGGCACACGCCGCGCGATGTCGTCGATGCCCGCGGCACCGCTGCGCTCCAGCTCGTCGCCTTTGAGCACCGCGATACTTGCCGGAATCTCCCTGAGCGACTGCTCGCGCTTGGTCGCCGTGACTATGATCTCCTCGATCTTCGCACCAGGCTGCGCGTCGGCCGAGACCGGCACGGAGTCCGGCGTCTGCGGGACCGGAAGCGTCGGCAGGATTTCGCCGGCATCGACGTCCGTGATCGTCGCCGATGTGCCGGTGTCTGGCGCCGCGTTTGCGCTCGGGTCTGCCGACGACTGCAATGCCGGTGCGCCCTGCCGAGCCTGATCGGTGCCAGCCCCCTGTGCCTGCGCGGCAATCGGTGCGGTCGCGGCCAGCAGCAGCAGCAGTGCTGCGGACATTTCTGTTTTCATCGACAAATCTCTCCTCGACGTCCGGCAATTGCGAGCGTCTCATTGCATGACAAGCACGCCCCGCAGCGGCGCTCACCGCGACTTGTCTTGTCAGGACATATTATTATGTTAGGACATACTGACAAATATGATCGCGAATTACAATCGCGATCGGTGGGCAGGCACGGCACGGCCACCCTCGTGTCGAATGCCACCCCGATATGGACGGAGACTGAATCATGAGCAGCAACAGCCGGCACCTGGTCGACCCGGAACTTCTGGACCTTCTGGATGCCCTGCCGACGACGACGTTCAGCGCGGACATTCTCGGCGCGCTTCGCGAAGCGCCGATGCCGGAGTATCCGATCGAGACGGCCGCCGCAGCGGACAATGTCCGCTGCACGATCGAGCACGCGTCGGCCGACGGCAACGCTCCCGCGGTGGGCTTGCGGGTTTATCGGCCCGCCTCGGTGACGGCGGCCATGGGCTGCCTGCTGCACATCCACGGTGGCGGTTTTGTTCGTGGCGGCGCTGCCGCCCACCAGAACCAGCATCGCCAGCTCGCGGCGATGCTGGGCTGCGTCGTGGTGTCGGTCGACTATCGTCTGGCACCGGAAACCCGGTTTCCCGGCAATCTTGACGACTGCATGAGCGCCCTGTCGTGGATCGTCGAGCACGCTGCATCGCTGTCCGTCGATCCGGCGCGTATCGGCGTGGTCGGCGAAAGCGCCGGAGGTGGCCTCGCGGCCTGCCTCTGCCTCGCGGCACGCGATCGCGGAAAACTCAAGCCGGCGTTCCTGCACATGATGTATCCGATGCTCGACGATCGCACTTGCAGCGCCAGCGAGCCGCATCCCCACAGTGGCGACTACATCTGGAACCGAGAGAGCAACCACTTCGGCTGGTCATCCCTGCTCGGTGTGCCGCCCGGCAGCGACGCCGTCTCGCCGTACGCGGCCGCAGCACGCGCCGCGCATCTGCGCGGTCTGCCACCGACATTCATCTGCACCGGATCGCTGGATCTTTTCGTCGACGAAAATCTGGAATTCGCGAAACGCCTGATGCGCGACGGCGTGCCGACCGAGCTGCATGTGTTTGCCGGCGCCGTGCATGGCTTTGACTATCATCCGAGCGCCAGGATCGCCGTGGCGGCGCGGCAGGCCAGCCTGAGCGCGCTCAAGGCTTTTCTCGCCGGCCGCGATCGCTAGGGCCGACGTATCCGGCGCGAATCGCGGCGCCGGTATTTTCGTGCGAAAGTGAACGCGGCGGTCACGGCAGACAAGGCGCCGCGCCACACATTTTTTCGATCAGGAACTCCAGCATGTTCACCGGCATCGTCGGCGGCGTCGCCCGCATCACGTCCGTGCAGGATCGCGACGGCATCCGCTCTTTCGTGCTCGATTTTCCCGACGGCTTCTGCGAGGGCCTGGCGATCGGCGCCAGCGTGTCGGTCGACGGCACCTGTCTGACCGTCACGCACATCCACTCGCCGACACGCGCGGCCTTCGACGTGGTGCTGCAAAGCCTGGTCGTGACCACACTCGGCCGCTACGCGGTGGGCGACCTCGTCAATGTCGAACGCGCGGCGCGTGACGGCGCCGAGATCGGCGGTCATCCGCTGTCCGGGCATGTCGACTTCTCGGCCGTCATCGAAACCATCAATGAGGCCGGCGGCAACAAGTCGCTGAGAATCGCGATCCCGGAAACCTTCCGTCGCTACGTGTTCGCGAAGGGCTATATCGCCGTCAACGGCGCGAGCCTGACGGTATCCGAATGCGACAAGCGGCAAGGCTGGTTCGAGGTCTGGCTGATTCCCGAAACGCGCCGGGTCACGACGCTGGACGGCAAGCAGGTCGGCGACAGCCTGAACATCGAAATCGAACGAGGCACGCAGGTCGTGGTCGACACCGTGCGCGACACGGTGCGTGAATCGCTGGGCAAGCTGCAGCCGCTGCTCGAGGCCCTGCTGCAGGAAAAAGGCCTGACGCTGGATGAGCTGATCGAATTGCCGGAAGGCCGCATCTCCCGGCTTCCCTGATCGGGCAGACGCATGGGTGGCGTCGGCCGGCCGGCCAGCCGGCCCGGCGCCGGCGTCTGCACGCGCCGCTACGGCGCTTCCACGAAAGGGCGCAGGAGATCGCGCCAGATCGCGTAGCCGGCGCCGCTGAGATGCAGCCTGTCGTAGCTGTAATCGGCCACCAGCTCGCCGCTGCCGTCGTCGAAGGACGGATAGAGGTCGATGTAGGCAATGCCCCGCTCGGCCGCGAGCCGCTCGTATGCCGCGTTGAGCGCCTGGATGCGCGGCGCGAACTTCCTCTGGCGCGGCATGAGGCCTTGCAGATGCAGGGTACAGCCGGGCAGCTCCCGCTTCAGGCGGTCGAGAATCGCGCCGACATTGGCGGCGATTGCGGACGCCGGCACGTCCGAGCCGAGATCATTGGTTCCGATCAGGAGAAACAGCTTTTCCGGATTGATACGGACGACCGGATCGAGGCGCGCGAGGATGTGATGGCTGCATTCGCCGCCGATGCCGAGGTTGCGGGTCATGGTGCGTGGGAACATCAGATCGAAGCGCCCCAGATGCGTGAGGCTGTCGCCGAGAAACACGACGCCGCCGCCGTTCGCTTGCGCGATCACGTCGATGCCGCTTCGGCACGCCGCGAGGAATTTCCGGCCCAGGCGTTCAGTCAGCGCGCGCAGCAATCTCTTCACGGCTTTGCTCCAGTCTTGATCGGGATGTCGGTGCCGGCCGGTTCGCATCCGCTCTGGATCAGATCCGAATAGGCGCTCAGCGTGTGATAGTCGGTCAGCCCGGAGAACGCGCCGGGCTCCGGTTTTTCGCTGTTGTCTGGATGGCGGATGCGATACCAGCAACCGGTCGCCGGATCGACGAAGTTCTGCCGGCAGTACGCGGCGATGCGCTCGTGCCAGTCGCCGAACGCCGATTCGCCGGTGCGGACGTGCAACAGCGCGGCCGTGGTCATCGCTTCGGCCTGCACCCAGCTGTACTTGTCGCAGTCGTACGGTTTGCCGTCCGGGTCGTAGCCGTAGATGAGTCCGCCGTGCAGCGGGTCCCAGGCCAGTTCGACCGCGGTCGTGAAAAGCCTGCATGCGCGTTCGAGACGCCAGGCCTCGGGTGCATGCCGATCCAGCTGCAGCAGCAGTTTCGCCCATTCGATCTGATGACCGGGCTGCAGCCCCCATGGACGGAAGATGTTGGAGCGATCGTTGCGGTTGTAGTCCCAGTCGATGTGCCAGTCGCGGCGATAGTGTTCCCAGATCTGACCGCGGCACTGCTCGGCCTGCCGCAGCACCATGTTGTGCGCCAGCAGCGCGGCGCGGTCCAGAAAACGCGATTCGCCACTCGCGCGCCAGGCTGCGATGAACGCTTCGCACAGATGCATGTTGGCGTTCTGGCCACGATACGGCGAGACGACCCAGTCGGCCGTCGCTTCGTCGGCGTAGAGGCCGTGCCGCGGTTCCCAGAAATGCGCCTCCAGCAGGTTCCAGGTGTCGGCGAGGTCGGCGCGCGTGTCTTCGATGCCGACCGCCATCGCCTTCGCATAGGCCAGCATCACGAACGCCAGGCCGTAGCAGTGGTTGCTTGCATCGTGGATGCGGCCATCGCGCAGGATCCAGGCATAACCGCCGGGCCGCGGCCGGCGATGCGCACGCCGCAGGAATGTCAGGCCGTGGCGCACCGCATCGGCATGCTGCGCCTGCTGCAGATGTTCGAACGCGACGGCATGGTTGAAGCTCATGCGCGCGCTGCTGACCAGATGCCGGGTACCGGCATCGTGCACCGAGCCGTCCGGGTTGAAGAACTGGAAATATCCACCCGCCGGGTCGATGCAGCGCGGGTGATAGAACGACATGATCCGCTCGATCTCGCCCTTCAGACACGTCATGGGCTGCGGTGGCAGTTCGGCGCGCGTCATTGCGATTGCTCCCGAAGATTGAAACAGTCGACCGCCAGCTCGTCCGCGCTCAATGGGCGATCGGCGCGGGCGATCACGCGTCGCTGTTCGCCGGCATGCATCGCAAAGCAGTTGTCGGACAGACTGGCCTTGGCTGCGGCAAGGCGCAGCTGCACGAAATGCTGGTAGCAGGACGCCGACAGCGTGATGTCGAGCGCGCCGTCGTCCAGGCACCTGACCTCGAAAGCCGGCGCGCGCGCCGGCAGCGCCAGTTCCCTGAATGGCGCGAACAGCAGCTCGTTGCCGTGGAAATCATCGGAACGCACGAGCAGCACGCGGTCATTGCCGGTTCCGAGCCGTGCCGCCGGTGCCGACCAGACGATCGCCGAGCTGTTGGCCGCCGCCGTGCCGGCAAGGTCCTCATGCCACAGGCTCTGGCCCTGCAGCGACATCAGCCGCAGCCTGGCCTTGACCGTCACCGGACGATTGAAGTCATTGCTCAGCCACAGCTCGACGCTGCCGTCGTCGCGCTGGCGGAACGACGCCAGCAGCGGCGCGTACGCGCGCCTCACGTAGTGCCAGGCCGGCTTGGGCCGCCCTTCGTAGTCGACGAGGCTCCAGCTGATGCCGGGCCAGCTGTCGTTGTGCTGCCAGATCAGGGTGCCGGCGCAATGCGGCTTGCGGCGCCGGTAATGCTCGATGCCGAACTTCAGGCCTTCGGCCTGCACGAGCTGCGTATAGCCGATGTACTGATCCAGCGTCGTCGGCAGGCCGGTGGTCGTCACCAGCATCGCGTTGACCTTGTCCTTGGGGTGATCCTTGATGCGATCGAGAAAGCGATCCGAATCCAGCGTCAGTCCTTCACCGGACCAGGCTTCAAGCGTCGCGCGATCCGGCGAAGCCTGGATGCCGAATTCACTGACGAAGCGCGCGCGGTCTTCGCTGTAGCGCATGTAGGCCACGCCCTCCGGGGTGACACCGAAGGCGCCGACCGGCTTGTCATCCGGAATCGGCGGTGCACCGTGCCAGACCGTCCAGTTGTGGACGTCGCCGGCGCGCATGCTGTTGTGGACCGGCTTGCCGTACGGACTGCCCGGCCGATATGGAGTTTCCGGATCGAGACGCTGCAGCACGGCCGGAATCAGCGACTCGAACAGGCGGTCGCCCGGATACGGCGCGTCGCCACCGGTGCGCAGATTGACGAACTGGTGCAGGACCTGCCCTTCGTTGTTGCCACACCACAGCGCCAGCGACGGATGGTTGCGCAGCCGCCGCACCTGTTCCTCGACTTCATGCTGCACACTCGCGGTGAAATGCGGATCGTCGTCCGGATACGGCGAGCACGCGAACATGAAGTCCTGCCAGACCAGCAGACCGAGGCGATCGCAGATCCGGTAGAACGCATCCGGCTCGTATACGCCCCCGCCCCAGACGCGCACCATGTTCATGTTGGCGTCGGCGGCGGCGCGCAGCGATCGTTCGTAGTCTGCGGGTTCGACCGCACCGATGAAGGCGCTTGCCGGAATCCAGTTCATGCCGCGACAGAAGATCGGCACGCCGTTGAGGATGAAACGGAAGTAGTCGCAACCGGGCTCGTCGGGATCGGCCGACGTGTCGAGTTCGATCGTGCGCAGGCCGACGTCGAGCGTCTTGCGATCGACGACGTTCGCGCCGACGCGCAGGCTGGCGTCGACCCGGTACAGCGGCGCCTCGCCGAGCTCCGGCGTCCACCAGAGTTGCGGATCGGCAATCCCGAAGCGCGTGGTGATCACGCCTCGCCCGTCCGCCGCGACCGGCTTGCGCTCGGACGCCACGCAGGCACCGGACGGGGCAAGCAGGCGCAGCGTCAGCTCGCCGGGCTGCGACGCATCGAATACCGCGATCGATGTTTCGATCTCGACCATCGCCGACGGCGCGATCGCCAGCGTCGAGAAGCGCAGGTCTTCGAGCGCGGCCTGCGTGCGTCGCCGCAGCGTCACCGGCCGCCAGATGCCGACGGTCGGCAGATCGGGGCCCCAGTCCCAGCCCCAGCCGTACTGCGCCTTGCGATGCAGCGCCCGCTTCGAGGCCCGCGTCGCTTCCGATGCGATCGGCCAGCTCGGCGGCTCGCGGTCGGCAACCCGCAAGGCCGGCGGATCGAATCGCAGCAGCAACACGTGCACGCCGTCTGCCCTGGCGTGCGCTTTCATGTCGATCGTCACGGGCACGAACATGTTGTCGGAGCGCGCGATCTCGACGCCGTCGAGCCAGATCGTCGCGTAGGTGTCGAGCCCTTCGAAACACAGTTGCAGGCGCTCACCCGCGCCGACTGCGGCAGTCTCGAACGAAGTCCGCCACCACCATTCGCGATCGCGCACCCAGGCGCACTGCGCCTCGCCACCGTCGGCGTACGGATGCGGCAGGCGCCCGGCCTGATGCAGCGCGAGATAGGTGTCGCCCGGCGCGGTCGCGGCGATCCACCCGGCGCCGCCGCGCTGCAGAGCCTGCGGTTGTCCCTTGCCGGGATCGCAGTCGAGGATCTCCCAGTGAGTGAGCGAATGGTCGGATGGTACGTCGTGCATGTCGTCTCGCCATCGGCGCGCGGACTCGCGACGCCGGATTCAGTCAGTGGATTTTTCGGCCCGCTCCGGCGGCGCCGGATCAGGCCGGCGCGCGCCGCAACTTCAGTGCCTCGATCGTGCGTTGGTGGCTCTCGCGCGTGATCGGATAGAACTGCAGGATGAGAATCGCGAGGGTCGCGAACACGCCCATGCAGACCGCGGCGACCAGGGTCATTTCATTGACGATCGCCGGGTCGACGGTCGCGGGATCGGCCTTTTCGGGAAAGTGGATCGCCGACAGCACCACGCCGGACAGGAACACGCCGACCCCGGACACGGCCTTGTTGACCATCACCGATGCCGCGAACATGAGACCTTCCATGCGCCGGCCGGTCTTGAGATCGAGGTGATCGGCCACGTCGGCGACCATCGACAGGCTGACCACCGCGGCGGCGAGCACGGCGGCAGTGGTGACGAGCGTGCTGGCGATCAGAATCGGCACCAGCCGGCCCGGGTCCCGCGGCATCCATCCCGGCAAGCCCAGAGCGACCGGCAGGACGATGGCCACCAGGGCAACGGAAAACAGACTCACGGCGATGTGCTTCTTGCTGTACCGGCGCGTGAACTGCAGGATCGCGAGCGCCAGGATCAGGCCGCCGCCGGCGCTGGCACCGATGGTCCCCAGATCGGCTGCGCCGAGGCGCCAGAAGTAGGTCGAGATGTAGACCCCCAGCGTCGCCGCCAGACCCGCAGCCACGGCGAACATGAAGCCGCAAAGCAGCACGCTGACGTAGGGGCGGTCGGTCAGCAAGGCGCGCAGGCCACCGAACAGGCCGCTGTGCTCACTCACGGGCAAGGGCTTGCTCAGGGTCGGAATCCGCTTGTGCGTACCGAGTGCCGAAATCAGGATGGCGAACGCCATCAGCACCGCCGAGACCGTGGCGTAGCGCGCATACCCGGCGGCATTGAGCTGACCGACCGGCTGCTCGGCAGTCGGCAGCAGCAACACCTTGAACACCAGCAGCGACATGATGACGGTACCGAGGGCGAAGAACACGGTGCGGTACGTCGAGAGGCTGGTGCGCTCCTCGTAATCGGACGAGAACTCGGACATCAGCGCCGACGAGGGAATCTCGTAACAGCTGATCGCGACCCGTACGGCAACCGAGAGGATCAGCAGATACGTGAGCTGCAGCGCCTGGCTGCCGTGCGGAGGCAGCCACAGCAGGAAGTAGGCCACGGCCACCGGAATCGCCGAGCCGTACATGAACGGGTGACGTCGCCCCCAGCGCGTGCGGGTGCGGTCCGACAGATGCCCGATCAGCGGATCGGCCACGGCATCGACGATCATCGCCAGCATGATCATCAGCCCGACCGACGCGGCCGGCAGGCCGATGACCTGGTTGTAGTAGAGCATCAGGAGCACGTTGAAGCCGTGGTCCTTGATGCCGAAAGCGAGCGTGCCGAGCCCGTACGAAAACTTCGTGCGAAACGACAGCTTGTCGTGACTGATCTGCATGATGACGTGACCCGTCGATTCAGGATGTGGCGGAGACCGGCAGCTCGGGCATGCCCGATGCCTCCGGCGCGTGCACCCAGACCGCCTCGCGGAACAGCGCCTCGGCGTCGTCCTGCACGCGGCAGTCGTCGCAGTCGACGCGCTTGGATGCGCGTCGGCCCGGCGCGTAGACCGGCCATTCGCCGAGCGACGGACCGGGTTCTCCGTGCCGCGCGAAATGCCCGAGCATCGCCACCCAGCGCCGCGCCAGGGCGTCGGCGCGGGGGTGATCGGCGAAGGCCGGCACGGTGTGCCCGGGGTCGTCGCCGACATTGAACGTCAGCGCCAGATCGATGCCGTGGCTCGACGGCAGCGATTTGCCGGCGAAACGCATGGGCACATCCATGACGTACAGGTAGCCGCGGCTGCCGGCGCGCGTCGTCGTCTCGGCATAGTCGGCCGCCGCGCGACGGAATCCGTCCGTCCACACCAGATCGTTGAAGGTCTTGCCGAACCCGGGGTTGCGCGTCGCGCGCTTCAGGCGGCGCAGATAGGTCTTGACGTTCGCCTCGCCCTTGGCGCCGTGCACGGCAATGCCGAGCGATATCAGATGGGCGACGACCCACAGCACCGGCGTCGGCAGGCCGGTTCCGAGTTTCAGCATGATTTCCAGAGACGCGCCTTCGTGGGTGGCGTAGCCGGCGATCAGCGGCACCGGCGACCGGCGCGCCGCGATCAGGTCTTCCATCTTTCCCGGCAGCAGCGGCGTGTTGGCGACGGGTCGCGGCGAGAGTCCCTTGCGGCCCTGGAACTTGAGCAGCTGTTCGGTCGTGCAGGATTTCAGCAAGTCGAGTGCGGCGGCGCGGTCGATGCACCGCGTGCGCGCGATGGTACCGACCACATCCTTCGACGGCTCGCGCACGAGGTAGCCCGTGCTGCAGGCGACCGCGCGATGCAGCAGTCCTTCGGCCTGCGGCGCGGCGCACAGCGCCGCGACCGAAACCGCGCCGGCGGACTCGCCGATGACCGTCACGCAATCCGGATCGCCGCCGTAGTCGGCAATGTTCTCGCGCAGCCAGCGCAACGCGACGATCTGGTCGCCGAGCCAGAGCTGGCCGCCGCCGTCGCGTTGCGTGCCCAGCCAGTCGAGATCGAGCGCCGCGAATACGCCGAGCCGGTAGTTGATGCAGGCAACCACCGCGTCCGCGCCGAGCGCCAGCGCGCTGCCGTCGTAGAAACTGCCACTGCCGGACGTGAAGCTGCCGCCGTGGATGAAGACGATCACCGGCCGGGGACTTGCGGAAGCGGCGGCCGGCACATGGATGTTCAGGAACAGACAATCCTCGGAAAACGGCGCGTCGGGAATCCGCCCGTAGACGTCGGTGGTCACGACCGGTTGCACCGCCATCGCCGCGTGCCGCGTGGCATCGCGCACGCCGGACCACGGCGACCGCGCCACGGTGGCGGCGCGAAAGCGTTGCACCGGTTCGGCGAAGCGCAGCCCGCGGTAGGTTTCGACGCCGATGCGGCTGATGCCGCGCAGCGTCCCGAGTCGGGTCGTGCGCTCCACGGTGAGCTCGGACATTCCGTTTTCCGTTGTTTGCATTCGAATTGCGCCGTTCATCAGATGCCGGTGACGCCGCCGACGCAGGCCACGGCCTCGCCGCCGCGATCGCGGATCTCGCGAACGACCGCCTCGGCCGGCCCGGCATCGAGGTCGTTGACGACCATGCGTGCGCCTTCCTCGGCGAGCTCGAGCGCGGTCGCCCGACCGATGCCGCGGCCGGAGCCGGTGATCGGCGCGACCCTGCCATCGAGCTTGTTGTTCATTCGATGTCGAACCCCGATCAACGCTGCGAAACGGCGGCCGGCACCAGGCGCGCATCGCGCAGCGCCGAGCGGCGGACCTTGCCGTCGTCGCCGCGCACCGGCTCGGCGACGAACTCGAAGGACGCGGGAATCTTGTAGTTCACGAGGCGCGCCGCCAGGTGGCGGCCGAGCTCGTCGGCGCCGATCGGCGTGCGTGCGTGGACGATGGCGTGCACGCGCTGGCCGAGATCGTCGTCCGGCAGGCCGATGACCGCACTCGAATGCACGGCAGGATGTTCGTCGATCGCGGCTTCGACCTCCGCCGGATAAATGTTGGCGCCGCCGCGCAGGATCAGGTCGGTGCGGCGGTCGGCGAGATAGAGATAGCCGTCGGCATCGAGATGGCCGATGTCGCCGAGGCTGTCCCAGTCCCCCACCCGTCTGGCTTCGGCACCGATGTAGAAGTAGCTGGGAGGCGCACCGACCGGCGAGCGCACGAGGATTTCGCCGACTTCGCCGGGGGGCAGCGCCTGACCGCCCTCGCCGACCACCTTGATTTCGCCGAGCACGCAACGGCCGACCGAGCCGCGTCGCTGCAGCCACTCGTCGCCGCGAATCACCGTCAGCGCCTGCATCTCGGTGCCACCGTACAGTTCGTAGATGCGCTCGGCGCCGAGCCAGTCGATCCACGCCGCCTTGAGCCACGCCGGACAGTGCGAGGCCATGTGATAGACGACGCGCAGCGACGACAGATCGAATTGCGCGCGTTCGGCATCGCTCAGCTTCCAGATTCTCGACATCATGGTCGGGACCATCAGCACCGAGTTGACGCGATGCTGCTCGATCAGCTGCAGCGTCTGCAGCGGATCGAAACGACGCATGACGACGACGTGATTGCCGCGGAACAGCGCCTGCAGGCAGGTCGTGAACGGCGCGTTGTGATACAGCGGGCCGGGCACCAGCACCGCGCCCTCGAGCGGCAGCATCAGCGGCATCGCGTAGGGTGTCGGCTGCTCGTCGACGACCGCGGGGCTGCCGGCGACGATCAGTTTCGGCCGACCGGTGCTGCCGCCGGATGTCGGCGCTTTCCAGTACTTGGCGGTGCGCAGCGGCAGCGGCGCGTCCGACCACGCGGCGGCCGCCGCGAAATCCGCGCCGATCACTGCGGTGCCGGGAAAGGCCGCGGCATCGGCACCGACGAGCAGCGCCGGCGCGGCGAGTGCGACGATCGCCGCCAGCTCGGCCTGCGGCAGACGGCTCGAGACCGGCTGCGGCGTCGCGCCGAGCTTGAGCGCCGCGAGGGCGCTCTCGACGAAAGCCAGCGAATTGGGCAGTGCGATCGTCACGAAGCTGCCTTCGCGCACGCCGAGACGCTCGAACTCGCGCGCGAGACGGTTCGTGCGGCTTTCGAGTTCGCCGCGCGTCAGCGTCTGCCCGTCGACGGTCAGGGCCGGACGATCGGCATCGGCGATCGCGTGGCGATGCAGGGCTTCGGTGACGGAAATCGTGGTCATCTCAGAACTCGAACGAGAAGCGCGCGGTGATCGTCCGCGGCTGATTGAGCAGATAGGTTTCGGTCGGCTGGCGCGTCACCAGCGTCGTGCCGGTTCCACCTGCCACCGGCCGCGTGACGTCGAGAATGTTGTTGACGTTGAGGGCGAGCTTCGGGCTGCCCCACAGGCCGTCGGCGCCGATCAACAGGCCGGCGTTGAACGAACCGTAGCCGTTGATTTCCACCTGGTGCGTGATGTCGCTGTAGCCCTTGCCGACATAGGTGTAGCTGGCGATCGGCGCGAGCGTGAGGAATTTCCACGCGTGCAGATACTGCAGGGAGGAGTTGAACTGGTACTTGGCCGCGCCGGGCATCTCCTGGCCCGGTTCGACGACCTGGCCGTCGGACGCCGTGAACGACTTGGTGATGTGGGCGTCGGTCACGGCGCCGGACAGCGACCAGGTCAGTCCGCGCAGCGGCGTGTTCCACAGCAGGCTGCTTTCGAAGCCGCGGCTGATCGCCGCCGACACATTGGTGTTGTAGGCAATCGGGATGCCCTGCGTCGACTGCGTGATGATCGGGTTCTTGTAGTCGATGTAGAACGCCGTCAGGTCAGCCTGCAGCGTCTTGTGCAACCAGTCGGTGCGCAGGCCGATCTCGTAGTTCCAGAGTGTGTCCGACTTGTAGGTCGGCGGCACGCCGTTGGTCGGCGTCGACGGCAGGTCCTGCAGGCCGCCGAAGCGGAAGCCCTTCGCGGCGGTCGCATAGATCGACGCGTTGTCGGCGAAACGCCAGGTCGCCGACAGCTTGGGATTGAATCCGGATTCTTTCAGCGTGGCCACCGAGTTCGACTGCGGACCGTCGTTCTCGTTGCCGGCAATCAGCAGGCCGCTGCCGACGAAACCGCCGGTGACTTCGGTGCGATAGAAACGGCCGCCGGCGGATAGTGTCAGCGCATCGGCGATTTCGTAGGACAGATCGGCAAACAGTGCCTTCTCGGTCGACTTGGCGTTCGAGGTGCCGTCGAGCAGCGAGGTGGTCGCGGCGGCCGACGGCGCACCGAGCAGCGCGAACAACGCCGCCACGGCCGGGTTGCTGCCGAGCACGCTGTCCTGGCCGAGCAGGTCCTGGTTGAGCTGAGTGTCGATCAGGATGTTGAAGTACATCCGGTAATCGAAGTAGTACGCACCGACCAGCCAGGTGAACGGCCCGCCGTCGTCCGACTGCAGGCGCAGCTCCTGCGAGAAACTCTTCGAGTTGTCGACGACGTGGGTGAACACGCCCGCCTCCGCCGGATACCCCGGCGGCGGCGTGCCGATCAGCACACTGGTGTAGTCCTTGGTGTAGTTCGCATCGCGCTTGACCCAGGAGCTCAGCGAGACGGCGCGCACGCCATCGAAGTCGTAGGCGCTTTCCAGGCTGTCGAGGTGGAATTCGTTCTGCGACGGCTGCGGCGTGATGGCCACATCGCTGGCGCGCGGTCCCCGCGGCGAATCGGTGAACAGCAGCTGGTCGTCGCCCTGGAAGTCCTGCTGCAGGTGGGTGTACTTGAACTTCCAGTTGCCGGGCTGCCACAGCAGCTGGCCGCGATACTGGTTGCCCGACGAGGCGTCGACGTCCTTCTCGCCCGTGCGCAGGTTGTCCATCGTGCCCGGATATTCGCGGCGCACGTAGGCCAGGCGAACGGCCAGGTCGTCACGAAACAGCGGCGCGTTGACGGACAGACCTTCGGTGAAGGCGGAGCTGCCGTCCTTCGGTTTGGCGTATTGCGAGAAGCCGCGCGCCTGCCAGGTGTCGAGCTGCGGTTCCTGCAGCTGGTAGCGGATCGCGCCGGACAGTGCTGCGCCGCCGAACAGGGTTCCCTGCGGTCCCTTCAGCACTTCGACGTCGGAAAGGTCGAAGGCGCTGAGATCCGGAATGATGTTGGCGACATACGGATCGGTGAACGGCACGTCGCCGATGAAGATGCCGACCGGCTGCGCGTTGCCGGAGTACGGATTGGTGTCGGTCGAGATGCCGCGGAACGTCAGGCGCGTGAACCCCGGCGAACCCTGCGCCGCGGTCACACCGGGCGACTCCTGAACGAAGTCGTTGAGATTGAGCTTGCCGGTGTTCTCCAGATCCTCACCCGTGAAGGCGGTGATCGACGCCGGAATGTCGCGAATGGACTGCGTCCGCTTGGTCGCGGTGACGATGATCTCGGCGATCTGCGCAGGCCCCTGCACGTCGACGGCCGCTGCCGGCGCCTGCCGCGGCGGCGGCACTTTCACCGGAATCGTGTCGAGCGGCGCGGCCGCCGTGGCGGCGCCCGCATCGGCGGGGGATGCGCTGCCGTCGGCGGCCGCTTCAGCCGTCGCTGCTGCCGGCGCGTCGGCGCCAACGGCAGCAGCGGAATCGTCAGCGGTGGCTGGTGGCTGCGCACCGTTCGCGGCGGCGTCCTGCGCGAGCGCCGGTGTCGCGCCGGCAGACACCGACAGCGCGGCCAGCAGCGCAGCCGTCCTCGTCGCGCTCGATGTGTTGAGCATCGTGTTCTCTCCTCTCGTTTAAATGTCGCTGCGCGGTCTGTCGCCGCGGCGTGGTACCGCCTCAGGTCATGACACCGACCATCCGGCATGCAAACTGGGCAAAAGTGTCGGCAATGTGCTCCGGGTCCTTGCCGAGATCGGGCGCATACCAATGCGCAACGCGCAGACCCATGGCGCCGATCGCCGGCATCGCAAGCTGCACGTCGGGCACGTTGAACGTACCCATGTCGACGCCGCGCTGGATCACGTCGACCAGCAGCATCTCGGACTGCCGGCGGATTTCGAGAATCGGGGCGGCGAATTCACCCGGCAGGGCGTGCAGTTCGGCGTTGGCAACCACCGCCAGCATCGGATAGTCGGCATGGGCGAGGACGTGCGCGCGAACCACTGCCTTCAGTTGCGTCGTCGGATCGGGTTCGGCCGCCATCAGTGCCGCGCGCATGCGTCGCAGGTGTTCCTCATGGCCGACCCGGATCAGTTCCGCCAGGACATGCGCCTTCGACGGGAAATGCGAATACACCGATGCGGCCTTGATGCCGACCAGCTGGGCGATGTCGCGCATCGACGCGCTGCCGTAGCCGCGCTCGGCGAACAGCCGCAGCGACTCGCCGAGGATCACGCCGCGCGACCCGTCCTGGATGGCGGCTGGCGGCAGCAGGGTATCGACAGCGGCCAACCGGCGGTGAGTGCTGAGAAACTTGGGCATGCAAACGACCGTTAGCAGAATGCATGCATCGTATCTGCTGGAAACACAAAAAACAACCTAACGTTCGTTTGCTTTCTGTATGCAGCTCTCAGCCGTCGCCGGCGGTACCGCCGCAGCCGAGCGGCCCGTCCTCAGCGACGGCCCGAGCCGCCGATCGCCTGCGGCCCGACCCAGCCGGCGGCGAGCGCATGACGCACCAGGCAGGTCGAATTCCGGACCCGGACTTTCTCGAACAGCTTGCGGCGATAGACGTCGATCGTGTGCACCGACAAATGCAGCTGTGCGGCGATCTGCTTGCGGGTGCGACCGATGATCATCAGATAGAGCGTCTGCATCTCGCGCGGCGTGAAAACCGGATTGCGCACTTCGGTCTGCCGCGTCGCGCCGTGCCGGTAGCGCAGCGACGGCGGCAGGCTCTCGCGCATCGCGGTCGAATGCACGCTCATTTCGCGCTCCCGCGATCGGCACCGTCTGCCATCGCCACGCCGATCTTCCGGCCGTTCGCAGCGCTGCCGATGCGATCGCGGTCGCGATCATCAGGCACGCCGGAGCCCGCATTCGTCAGGATCGGCAGGTCCATCAGACGTTCGCCCCCTGCGCGTCCTTCTGCAGCCGGGCGACATCGGCATCGCACATGATGATGTCGCGATAGGTCGCGCCGGCCGGAATCATCGGATACACGTTGACCTCCGGATCGACGATCACGTCGAGCAGATAGGGTTCGCCCGGATCGGCCAGCATGCGCACGTAGGCATCAGCCAGCTCGGCCATCGAGCTGACGCGTTCGGCCTTGACGCGATAGCCGCGCGCGATCGTCACGAAGTCGGGATAGATTTCGGGCTCCTCGCCGGCCTTCACCGCGGACATCGGATCCGAGAGATCCGAGCAGGCGCGGCGACCGTCGTAGATCATGTCCTGCCACTGGCGCACCATGCCCAGCCACTGGTTGTTGATGACGACGATCTTCACGCCGATGCGTTCGCGACGGCAGGTGCTCAGCTCGTGGATCGACATGTTGAAGCTGCCATCGCCATCGATGTCGATGACCGTGCGCTCGGGGCAACCGAGCTTCGCGCCGATCGCCGCCGGCAGGCCGTAACCCATGGTGCCGAAGCCGGAACTCGACAGCAGCGAACGCGTGTGCGCGACGCGATAGTGCTGCATCGCCCACATCTGATGCTGGCCGACGCCGAGGCTGACGATCGCCCTGCCCTGCGTCATCTCGCTCAGCAGCGCGATCGCGCGCGGCGCGGCGATGCCGGCGGTTTCCGCGATCGGGTACGGATAGTCGCACTTGAGCCGCGCGCAATACCCGCGCCACGCATCGGTCTCGCCAGCCTGCGCAGCGGCGAGCTGCGTCAGTGCTTCGCGGACGTCCGCGCAGATCGGCAGCGTCACCGTCTTGTTCTTGTTGAGCTCGCGACGGTCGATGTCGACGTGGATGATGTGACCGCTCTTGATGAACTCGGCGACGTTGCCGGTCACGCGGTCGTCGAAGCGCACGCCAAGCGCGATCACCAGATCGGCTTCGTTGACGGCGATGTTGGCGTACTTGGCGCCGTGCATGCCGAGCACATCCAGACACAACGGATGCGTCGGCGGAAAGGCACCGACGCCCATCACCGTGGTCACGACCGGAATTCCGGTGCGCTCGGCGAATGCAAGCAAGGCCGCTTCGGCGGCGGCGCTGATGATGCCGCCGCCGACGTAGAGGATCGGCCGGCGCGCCTCGCGGATCATGCGCAGGCATTCGCCGACCACTTCCGGCGTCATGGCAAGCGGCTTCGGTTCCGGCACCTCGATCACCGCCGGCATCCGCGGCAGCACGTAGTTGCCTTCGACATCGCGCGGATAGTGCTGCTGGATGTCCTTGGGAAGATCGATCAGCACCGGCCCCGGCCGGTTGCCGCCGGCCAGCGCGAAGGCTTCACGCACGACTTCGGGAATCCGCGCGACGCGATCGACCAGCCAGGCACGCTTGGTGATCGGCCTGACGATCGAGACGATGTCGACTTCCTGGAACGCATTGCGTCCCAGCAGGCGTGTCGGCACGTTGCCGGTGATCGCGACGATCGGCGTCGAGTCGCTGTTGGCATCGGCGATGCCGGTGACCAGATTGGTCGCGCCGGGGCCGGAGGTCGCCAGACAAACGCCGACCTTGCCGGTCGCGCGGGCGTAGCCTTGCGCCGCATGCGCCGCGCCCTGCTCATGTTCGACACGCACGCAGCGAATGCCCGAAGCATGCAGCGCATCGAAGATTTCGAGATTGGCGCCGCCCGGATAGCCGAACACGACCTCCACGCCTTCGAGCTGCAGGCAGCGGGCCAGCAGCTGCGCGCCCTTCAGCGCGCCGGCGCGCTGCTCCGGCTTGATCTCCGACAGCAGGCCGCCGTGGATGCTGCCGGAATCCTGATAGATGACGTTATCCGTTTTCATGCCGAGCACCACAACGGTTCTGCTGCAAGGATGGACGACACTGGAACATGCCGGCCGCAGTCTGCATTCCGCAAAATGCGGCCCGACAGAAGCTCTGACCAGCAGCCGCGCCGGATTCAGCGCGTCGGCACCAGCAGCGAACGCGCCCAGGCGTCGGCTGCCCGCGCCGGCGCCAGATCCAGGCGGGCGACTCGCGCCACCAGCTCTTCGACCCGCTGCCCGATCCGCTCGACTTCTTCGATCACCTGCTGCTCGCCGAGCTTGCCCTGATACTCGCGGACCGCACTGACGATGCCACCGGCGTTCACCAGAAAATCCGGCAGATAGTAGATACCGGCCTTGTGCAGGCTGTCGCCGTCGGTGATCGACTGCAGCTGGTTGTTCGCGGCACCGGCGATCAGCTTCGCGCGGATCTTCGGAATGGAATCGACGTTCAGGACACCGCCGAGCGCGCAAGGCGCCAGCACATCGGCGTCCTGGAACAGGATCGCGTCGGGCTCGCAGGTGTTCGCGCCGAACTGCTCGACGGCCTTCGCGGCAACCGCCGGATTGATATCGGCGACGATCAGTTTGCAGCCGGCACCGGCAAGCAGGCGGCACAGATCCCAGCCCACCGACCCGAGGCCCTGCACGGCCACCACGAGACCGTCCAGATCGCGGCGATTCAGGACCTGCCTGACACCACTGCGAATGGCGACAAACACGCCGAGCGCGGTCTTGGGCGACGGATTGCCGCCGTAGGTCTTCGCCGTTTTCAGGCCGCTGACGTAAGGGGTCTGCGCGGCAATGGCGGCCATGTCGGCTTCGGTGGTACCGACATCCTCGGCCGTGACATAGCGGCCTTCGAGCGACTCGACGAAACGTCCGAAGCGTGAAAACAGCGCCTGGCGATCGGTTTGCCGCGGGTTGCGGATGATCACCGCCTTGCCGCCGCCGAACGGCAGATCGGCGAGCGCGTTCTTCAGGCTCATGCCTTCCGCCAGTCGCCGCGCATCGCGAATCGCGGCGTCGCGGTTCTCGTAGTGCCAGTAGCGACATCCGCCGAAGGCCGGCCCGCGCGCCGTGCTGTGAATGGCAACGATCGCCTCGAGACCGGACGCCCGGTCCGAGACCGCAGCCAGGGATTCATGGTCGGTCGGCAGACCGAAGAAGCCTTCAGCATCCATCTTTGCATCGAACATCGGCGCATCCTCCACGCGACTTGCGGTGGAAAAAGTATGCGAGCGCCGCGCGGTGGAGTTCTTGCATTTTCCGGTTCCGGCGCTGCCATATGTGCATAATTAATGCGCCACATTCAGATAGCGCATGTCAAAACAATGCAACTGGACAAGTTCGATCACAAGATTCTCTCCCTTCTGCAGGAAGACGCCTCACTGTCGGCGGCCGACATCGGCGACCGCATCGGCCTGTCGCAGTCGCAGTGCTGGCGACGGATCGAGCGCCTCGAATCGGACGGCGTCATCGTCAAACGCGTCGCCGTCGTGGACCGCAAGAAGCTGGGCTTGAACGTCATGATCTTTGCGCACGTCAAGCTCATCGGTCATGGCAAGGAAGCCCTGCCCGACTTCTTCGCCGCGATCAAACGCTTTCCCGAAGTGCTGGATTGCCACGTGCTGCTCGGCGCCGTGGACTTCATGTTGCGGATCGTCACCCGCGACATGGAGTCGTACGAGCGCTTCTTCTTCGACCGCCTGTCACGATTGCCGATGGTGCAGGAAGTCCACTCGATGATCGCGCTGACCGAAATCAAGGCCGCGACGGCGCTGCCGATGAATCTGGTGGCCTTCGAATCGCGCCCTGCCGAGACGCGCAAGGCGCCGGCTGCGAAGCGGCGCTGAGAGCGCCGGCTTCAGGTATCGGCGCGCGTCGGCGCGCGGCTGGGCGCCAGGTGATTGAGACGCACACGCACAAAGTCGATATGCTCGGCCGCAATCCGGCCGGCGCCGTGCGCGTCACGCGCGAGGATCGCCTGCACCAGCGCACGATGCTGCGCCTGCACCTGCCGGAATTCGCGCGCGTTCGATTCGGTGCCGATCAAGGTCAGCTGCATGTGCTCGTACAGCACCTTGTGCATCGACTTCATCAGGTAGGCGTAGACCGGGTTGTGCGTGGCTTCGGCAATGCTGTGGTGGAACGCAAGGTCGGCAATCATGCGCTGCCGGCGGTCGTCGTTCAGGAACGCGGCGTACACCGCTTCCTCGGTTTCCCGGAGACGCGTCGCGTCCTTCGCAGTGTGGCGTTCGGCAGCAAGTTCGGCAGCGTGCCGTTCGAGCATGTGGCGGAACTCCAGCAGGTCACCCTGGATGTACGGATGACTGCGCGACATGTCGGCCCAGACCTCGCTGCCGAGCTGCTCCTCGATGTCGTTGACGAAGGTTCCGCGGCCGTGGCGCCGCGTCAGGATGCCTTTGGCGACCAGCATGCCGATGCCTTCGCGGACGATCGGTCGCGAGACACCCCAGCGTTCTGCCAGCACACGCTCGGACGGCACGGCTTCGTGTGCCTTGAATTCGCCCTTCTTGATCGCCCGGTCGAGCCGGCGCGCGACGGCTTCCGGCCCGCTCGCACCCTGTATGGCGCCCATGTCGGCTGCTCCTGTTCTGGTCAGACCACCGTATCAGGCTCGCGGCGCCCCGTTCAAATTGCACGCATCGGCACGGCGAGGTGGAGCGCGGGTGAGCCTGAAGAACTGTTACAACATCGAGGACCTGCGGGCGCGGGCACGCCGCAAGCTGCCGGCGCCGATGTTCCACTACATCGACGGCGGCGCCGACGACGAATGGACGATGCGGCGCAACAGCAGCGCGTTCGACGACTACCAGCTGCTGCCGCACTATCTGCACGATGTGTCGTCGCTCGACCTGTCGACCCGCGTGCTCGGTTGCGACCTGAAGATGCCGCTGATGCTCAGCCCGACCGGCATGTCGCGGCTGTTCCATCATCACAAGGAGCTGGGCGCGGCGCGCGCCGCCGCCCGGCACGGCACGCTGTATTCGCTGTCGACGATGGCGACCACCAGCATCGAGGATGTCGCCGCCGCCACGAGCGGCCCGAAGATGTTTCAGGTCTACATCTTCAAGGACCGCGAACTGACGAAGGAGCTGCTGCAACGCTGCCGGCAGGCCGGCTATCGGGCGCTGTGCCTGACGGTCGACACCATGATCGCCGGCAATCGCGAACGCGACCGGCGCCACGGCATGACCATGCCGCCCAGCGTCTCGCTGCAATCGCTCTTCAGCTACGCGACGAGCTTCGACTGGACGTTCCATCTCGCGCTGAACCCGGACTTCCGGCTCGCCAATGTCGCGCATCGCGTCGACGCGCTCGGCGGCGGCGCAATGGCCTTGATCGACTACGTGAACAGCCAGTTCGACCGCAGCGTCACCTGGGACGACGCGGCGTGGCTGGCGTCGCAGTGGGACGGGCCGTTCGTGATCAAGGGCATGAGTTCGGTCGAGGACGCCAGACGCGCGGTCGCGATCGGCGCGACCGCGGCGATGCTGTCCAATCACGGCGGCCGTCAGCTCGACAGCGTGCCGGCTCCGATCGAAACGCTGGCGCCGATCCGCGACGCGATCGGCAATGACCTGGAACTGATCATCGACGGCGGCATCCGCCGCGGCACACAGGTGCTGAAGGCGCTGGCGCTGGGCGCAAACGCCTGCTCGATCGGCCGCCCGTACCTGTATGGCCTTGCCGCCGGCGGCGAAGCCGGCGTCGACCGTGCCCTGAGCCTGCTGCGTGCCGAGATCGAACGCGGGCTCGGCCTGCTCGGCTGCCGCTCGATTGCCGAACTCGGTGCGCAGCACGTCACCGGCATTCGCCGGCCGCTGTCGCGCTCGCCGCAGACCGTGACGCCGTTCGCCGGCTGAACGCTCGCGATTCGCCGACGCGGATCGCGAGCAACCGGCATCAAGCGCCGCGCGCCGGCTTGTTCGACAGCGACTGCGACAACTCGACGAGCAGCCGGACACCCCAGCCCGTCGGACCGGGCCGCACGGCGCCGCGCTGGCGCGAGGACAGCACGGTGCTGGCCATGTCCAGATGCGCCCAGCGCTGCTCGCCGACGAAGCGCTGCAGGAACTTGGCACCGGCGATCGACGAGCTGCCGGCCGGAAGTCCGAGACCGTTGCCGGCACCGAGGTTGCGGACATCGGCGATGTCCGAGTCGACCAGATAATCCTGCAGCGGCGACAACGGCATTCTCCAGACCAGATCGCCGCTTTGCTCTGCGGCCTGCGAGATCTGCTGCGCAAGCGCTTCGTCGTTGGCGTAGAGGCCGGCGAACTCCTGATGCAGGGTCATCGAAATGCTGCCGGTCAGGGTCGCGATGTCGACCAGCACGCCGGGCTTGAAGCGCTTCGCGTAGCTGAGCCCGTCGGCCAGGACGATGCGTCCCTCGGCATCCGTGTTCGCGACCTCGATCGTCAACCCTTCGAGCGAGCCGATCACGTCGCCTGGCCGATAGGCGTCGCCGGCGATGATGTTCTCGCACAGCGGCAGCACGATCGCCACGTTCACGGCGAGCTTGCGGCTGGCGATCAGACGCAGTGCGGCGAGCGCGGCGGCGGCACCGCCCATGTCGAATTTCATCTTCTCGATGAGCATCATCTTGAGGTTGAGCCCGCCGCCGTCGAAGGTCAGGCCCTTGCCGACGATCGCGAGATCGGTCGCCGCCGCGGCACGCCCTTTCCACTGCGCGACCACCATGCATGGTTTGTGCGGACTGGACGAACCGACCGCCAGCAGGCCGTGTGCGCCGAGCTTGCGCAGCGCAGCCTCGTTCAGCACCTTGACCTTGATGCCCAGTGGCGCCAGCGCGAGGGCCTCGTCGGCGAACGCGGCCGGCGTCAGGTAGTTGGCCGGCGCGTCGACCAGCGCCCTCGCCCAGTTCACGGCCTCGGCGGTGGCACGGGCGCGGGCCAGTTCCCTGCGGTCCAGGCCCGGCATGCGCAGCACGCAAGACTTCAGGGCGTTCCTGGCCGGCACGCTTCGGTAGAGATCGTTGTCGTAACCGGCCAGCAGGAACCCGGTCGCGAAGTCCTGCGCGATCGGTTTCGGCAGGACGCCCAGCAGTTCCGCGACCGCGATCTTGCCGGCCTGCAAGGCCTGGCCGACCTGCCAGGCCACGCCATGCCAGTACAGTGCCGCGGCGTCGGCCGCCGGCACCGCGCCGCAGCCGATCACCAGCACGTCGTCCGCCGTCCAGCGTTCACCGGGCAACCCGCGGAAATGCGCGGGCAGGCTCGGCAGCTGCCGACGATCACTCAAGACCGACAAGGACTGCAGATGATGATCGACCAGCGCGACACGCAGCGGCGCGGCCTTGCGTGCCGCCGGTGCGACATCGAACTTCTGCAGTCGATCAATTGGAATCAGTGGCGCCTTCATCGTGACGAACTCCATGGCTTTGCGATGCGCATGTCGAAGCGGGTTTGCAGCGACATGCGATCGGTTTCGGAAACGCAGGCCCCGACGCGGCACGATCGAGCGCGGGCGCAAGGGGAAATGGTCGGGCTTTGCCGGCATCGCAATCGTCGGCGGCTCGGCCGGCGCGAGCCGCCGACGGCGGACGCTGACGCGGCGTCCACTCATGCCGGGCTTGCGAGTGTCTGCAGGAACGCGAGGATTCGTGTGGCGCTGAAGGCGGCGCCGTCCGGCGACGACACCAGTCCGCCGTGGGTATGAGCCGCGGCCAGCTCCCAGCTGCCGCCGAGGCCACGTTCGACCTGCTTGCGATGCTGCGCCTGCATCGCGGCCAGGGTTCGGCGCAGCTTGTTCTCGTTGTGCAGACGCCGGGCGAGCCAACCACTCGCCGCACTGGGGCTGCCGGCACTGATCACCAGCCGCGGCTGGCGACGCTGACCGAGCTGGCTGCGGATCGCCTGTCGGATCGAAGCCAGCAGCTGAAGTTCGGCCAGCGCCGCGCGCAGCGAAGCCGCCGAGCGATAGCTGAGCCGTTCCAGTTGCTCGGCCTCGGCTTTCGGAAAGTGCTCCCAGAGTGGCGCAAACAAGGGATTCGGAAGACCGAGTCGGGCGATGAGCACCGACGCGGCGCCGATTGTCCGGAACAGGGCCAGCTGTCCGTCGATCAACGGATCGTCGAGTTCCGGCGTCGGATCGAGCTGCACCATGCCGCAGACCCGCGACGGAATCTGCGCGCCGTGCAGACCCGCGATCAGCCCGCCATAGGATTGGCCGACAACGACCATCGGGCGCGACAGATTCAGCGAGCGGCACAGCGCGTCGAGGTCGCTGCTGATGCGGTTCGCCACCGGGCCGCGACCGTGCGCGCTGCCGCCGATGCCGGCACGATCGTAGAACAGCAGCTGGGTGTGCGGCGCGAGCAAGGGCTGCAGCAGCGTCCACTGCTGGAACGAAGCCGACCAGCCGTTCTCGAAAACGAGCATCGGCAAGCGACGCGCCTGCCCGACCAGCCGCCAGGCCAGACGTGCGCCGTCGTGCTCGACGCAACCTTCGCGTACCGCCAGAGTGGTCTGCGCCCGGCTGACCATGTGAGGCCTCCTCCTTCCCGGCGCGAGTATGGGGAGGTGCTTGCCGGCACACTTTGGTGGTCAGACCAGATCCGGGAATCGATCTGCCGGACGCCGTTCATGCCGGCGTCATTGCCCGCTCGCGGCCTTGCTCAGTCCGGCTTGTCGCCGCTCGTGCGGCCTGCCAGATCGAGCACGACGCGCCGACAGCCCGGGTCCTCGTGCGCAACCACGACAAAGCCGAGCCGCCGCGCCAGCGCCAGCATCGCCAGGTTCTCGCTCAGGACATCGCCGTGGATGCGGTGCAGGCCGTGGCGCCGACCATAGGCAAGCAGCTCGTCCATCAATTGATGACCCAGACCCGCACCGGCGTGCAGGTGATGCACGAGCACCGCGAATTCGCCGTCTTCCCCGTAGGGATCGATGACCAGCTGCGCGAGCGCACAAAGTCCGGGCTCGCCGGCAGCCTCGGCGACCAGCACCAGTTCACGGTCGTAGTCGATCTGGCTCATGCGCGCTGCCATCTCGTGCGAGAAGTGCCGGATCGACGCAAAGAAGCGCAGACGGATATCGTCCGGCCGCGTGCGTTGCAGCAGCTCGACCAGCGCGGGTTCGTCTTCGGGCCGCACCGGACGCAGCTGATAGCGGTGCCCGCTGCGGGTCGCCAGCGTCCGCCGCAATGCATCCGGATACGGCGCCAGCACCAGGCGCTGCCGCTCGCTCGGCGGACGGCGTTCCAGTTCGACGCGGGCCGCACCGAGTTCGGCACGGTGCGGGTCAGCGCCGACGCCCGCCGGCAGATGCAGGCACAGACGCAGACCGCTGACGACCGGCACTTCGAGCGCGATGTCGGACAGTGCCAGCAGTGCCGCGACGAGCGTGGCATCGCGATCCGGCGTCGGCGATGCCGGCAGTGCCATCGACTCGACCATGCGCTGCGCAAGCAGCGCGTCGAGCGGCGCGAAGCCGCGCGCGGTATTCGAACGCAGCGGTCCGGCCACCGCGGTGATCGCCAGCACCATGCCGAGTTCGCGATGGCGCTGCAGCTGCAGTTCGAAGTGCGGCAGGTTCGCAAACGACTGCGAGGCCGGCGACGGCAGGCCGTAGCACTGCAGGAACGCGGCGGCGGCGCCGTCTTCGAGCGTGCCGGCGCCACGCTGCAGCGCGGCGTCGAGCAGACGGCCGGCCGATGTGCGATCGACGCTGCTCCGGCGTCGCAGAGGTGGCGTCTGCATCAGCAGCTCGCGGGTTCGCCCGTGCAGCCAGCGAAAGCGCAGGGCGCGCGCGGCCTGACCGGCAGTGGCGAAGGTCGCCAGGCCAGCGGCGGCCGAACGCTGCCTTGCGATCGTCGCCGTGCTCAAGCCCAGCCAGACGGTCACCAGACGCGGTTGCGCACGCACGGCGCACAGCGCGTCGACGAACGCCGCATGCGGCGCATCGATCGAGGGACTGTGCATCAGCAGCAGATAGTCGGGCGACGATCCGGCCAGCAGCTCGTCGCAGATCTGCGCCATTGCCGGTGCGTCGACCGGTCCGAGATCGACCGCCCCGTCGAGCCGTCGCGCGCGCGGCGCCAGTTGTCGCAGGCGATCGAGCTGCGCATCGCTGCAGCGGAACGGCGTCAGTTCATGGCGCAGCACGGCATCGACGCCGAGCGCGCAGACGCCGGCACCATTGCCCAGCGTCAGGACCTGCATGTCGCGTCGCGCCGGAATCCGCGCCAGCGCCGACAGCGCATCGAACAGACCGTCGAGCGTCTCGCATTCGATCAGGCCGGCGCGTGCAAAGGCCGCGCTGCGCACCGGATCGGCCGCCGGCGCCGTCCCGCCGCCGCCGCGACTCTGCAGCACGACCACGGGTTTGAGGCGCGCACAGGCCCGCGCGGCCGACATGAACTTGCGGCCGGCGCGCAGCTGGCTGAGCTGCAGGATGACGGCCCGCGTCGAAGGATCGAGTGCCGCCAGATCGAGAAAATCGGCGAGATCGGCATCGCATTCGGCACCGGTCGTGACCGCCCACGAAAAACCGATGCCGCGACCGGCCGCCCAGTCGACTGCGGCGGCGGCAATCGAGCCCGACTGCATGATCAGCGCCAGATCGCCGGCGGGAAGATCGCCGGGAAAGGCGCCGCAGCTCATCCCCGCGGCGTGAAAGAAACCGGCGCTGCGCGAGCCGAGAAAGCGCAGGCGGTGCGGCCGCGCCGCCTGCAGCAGCACCGCAGGAACCGGCTCGGCACCGGTCCAGACGATGCCGCGACAGCCGGCCGCCGCCAGCAGGTCGATCGCGTGCGTGCTCAGCAGCGCCGGTTCGAAGACCACGGCGACGCCATCATCGGCAGCGGCGGGCGGCGTCAGGCAACGGTGCAGGGATTGATCATCGGGCGCCCGGATCAGCTCGCCGCCGCCGGCCGCGAAGCGATCCAGCAGGCCGCGTTCCAGGGCACTGCAGGGCATGCCGATCGCCAGCACCTTCCGGCTGCGCAGCAGGGTCTGCAGATTCTGCGCGCTCACGGCGAAGCTCAGGCGTCGACGAACGGCCGCACGAAGGCCTCGACACAGCGCGCCAGCGCATGCGGCTCATAACCGCCTTCGAGCATCGCGATCACCCGATGCTCGCAGTGCTCGGCGGCGAAGTCGCGGATCTGCTGTCCGGTCCAGTAGAAATCCTCGTCGCTGAGGCGCAGGCCACCGAGCGGATCGCGGATATGCGCATCGAAGCCAGCCGAGACCAACAGCAGCTCCGGCGCGAATTCCTGCAGCGCCGGCAGCCAGTGCTCGCTGATCGCCGCGCGATAGGCGACGCTGCCGTCGCCCTGCGCCAGCGGGACGTCGACGAGGCCCGGTGCGTCCGGATCTCCGGCCCAGTCCGGATAAAGCGGGTGCTGGTAGGTCGAGCACAGCAGCACGCGCGGTTCGGCGCGAAAGATGTCGGCGGTGCCGTTGCCGTAGTGCACATCGAAATCGAGCACGGCGACACGGCCGATGCCGCGTGCCAGGGCTTCGGCGGCGGCGACCGCGATGTTGTTGAAGAAACAGAACCCCATCGCGCGATGCCGCTCCGCGTGATGGCCCGGCGGTCGCACGCCGCAGAAGACGAAACCGGCGCGGCAGCTCAGCACGAGTTCGACCGCCAGCACGCCGGCACCGGCCGCATGCAGGGCCGCATCGGCGGTATGCGCGTTCATGGCGGTGTCCGGATCGACGTGCACCAGGCCTTCGGCGGGCCGCGTACGCAGCACCGACTCGACATGGTCGGCTTCGTGAACCCGCAGCAGGGCTTCGACCGGCGCCTCGGGAGCGTCGAGCCGGCGCAGGAAAAAGTCGAGACCGCCGGCCAGCAGCCGGTCCTCGATCGCGGCCAGCCGTTCCGGACACTCGGGATGGCCTTCCTCCATCCGGTGCAGGCGACTGCTCGGATGCGACAGCCAGTAGCTGGGGGGCGCGCTCATCGGTCTCCTGCGGCGATCGGACGATCACGGTCGGCTTGCGTATCGATCATACGGAATCAGCATTGCACCGCGACGCCGCGCGGGCATTGATCGTCGTCAAGCGAGTCGATCGTCGGCCGCCACGCGGCGAGCGGCCCGCGCCCGCGTGTCAGCCCAGTATCGGCCCCAGGGTCTCGAGGCCGGAGCCCTGCGCATAGCTGATGCCGAGTTCCGCCAGCTTGCGGAATTGTCCGGCCCCGGAAACGTTCTTGGCGGACAGCAGCACGCCCATGACCTTGGCCGACGAGATGATGGCCTGCAGCTCGGCGCCGATCACCGAGTCGTGCTCGGCTGCGGCGATGAAGTCGCCGCTGAGCTTGATCAGGAACGGCTGGATGCTGGCCATCAGGCGCAGGCTGCGCAGATCGTTGCAGCCGTCGACGATGGTGCGAATGCCGGACGCCCGCAACAGCTCGAGCCCGGCCAGCGCGCCGGCCGACAGCTGGATCGCACCGTGATCGATCTCGACCGCGAAACGTGACGCGGCGATGCCCGAGGCTCGTGCCCGGCCGATCACTTCATTGAGGAAGAAATCATCGCCCAGCGATTGCGCGCTGATGTTGAGGCTGATGCCTGCGTAACGCGTCAGCAGATCGGGTGCGCTGCTGCAGGTCTCGAGAACGCGCTGAAAGACGGCGGCATCGAGCCGGCCCGCTTCGCCGGCGTGCTCGACGGCTTTCAGGAAGTGCGCGGGTTCCAGCCAGTGGCCGTCGTCGTCCTCGATGCGCGCGAACACTTCCAGCCACGGCAGCGTGTCGTGGCTGGGCACCGCCGGCAACACGGACTGCGATACCAGGTGCAGGCGCCGATCGAGCAGGCGCTCGGACACCCACTGCGCGCGTCGCGCCAGCAGGTCGCCCTCGCCCTCGATGCTGTCGGACTGACGCGGCTGCACGCCGACGGCGATGCGATTGGTGATCTGGGCGACGAGTTCGCTCATCAGCACGTCGATGCCTTCGCTCTTGGCATCGAGGCCGCTCGCCGCGTAGCGCACGGTCAGCGTGACGTCGCCGGACACCTGGCGCGACAGCTCGAGCTGGCAGAGGGCGCGAATCGTCTCGAACAGGTCGAGCATGGCAGCCGGACGCGCATCGGGCTTGAGGATGCCGAACGCGATGCCGCCGATCCGGTACAGCTCGGCGTCGCCGTCGAGGCTGCGGCGCAGATTGCGCGCCAGCACCTCGGCCAGGGTGTGGCGCTGCTGATCGGTGGGATCGTCCTCGTCGCGCAATCCGCCGATCAGGAAGATCGCCGCCGTATGCTCGCGCGCGTCATGCCGCGCCGACTCGATCAGCGCCATCGCGCGGCGACGGAACGCAAGATTGTTCGGCAGCCCGTGTTCGAGGTCGCTCGCCGCGGCGGCGACGGACAGCGGCGCCATCGCCGGTCCGCTGTCGCCTTCGACGCGCAGGCTGATCACGCCACCGTCCTGGCGCGCGGCGCCGCCGTAGGGCGTGACCATGATCGTCAGTCGCGTTTCCTCGCTGCGATCGTTCAGCAGCAAGGCCTCGAACAGACAAGGGACGGCCGCGTCGCTGCGCAGCACACGTTCGATCGCGCCGTCGAGCGGATGATTGAGCCAGTCTTTCTGCCCGACATCGAACAGGCGCACCGCCGCCTTCAGAGGCTTGTCGATCAGGGCGTTGCGGTTGGCGATCAGCAGCTGCGCGGCAGCGGCCGACGCGGCGCTGATGCGCAGCTCGGCGTCGACTTCAAGCACGGCATCGCCGACTGCATCGAGCAGCGCGCGATGCCGCAGCTCGGACTGGTTGCGACTCTGCTCGAGCTGCCCGATCGAATCCGCCTGCTGCAGCAACAGCGCCTGGCGATCCTGCAACTGACGCTGTGCATTCTGCACGGCGACTTCAAGCAGCTGCACTTCGTGACGGTCATACGGCGCGTTGGCCTGCGCGGGCGCGTTCACGCCGCGCCGCTGCTGCAGCTGGCGACGCATGCGTTCGACCGGCGTGATCAGCACCCGCACGAGATGCATGTAGATCAGCGCCGTCATCAGCACCACGACACCCAGATACGGCCACAGCACCTGCCGCCGCATTTGCGCGCCACTCAGGATGTGCTCGCCGTAGACGAATACGCCGCCGGCCGGGATCAGCATGCAGGTCAGCACGATGCCGATGACCATGAACGCCAGGGTGAAGATCAGCAGCGCGACATAGATCTGGTAATTGAGTTCGCCCCAGACGGCACGCCGATCATCCAGCCAGTCCCGCAGGCGTTCGAGGACTTTCATCGACTCTCGTTCTTCATGTTCGATCCCCATCCGCGTGGGATGTTTTTACCACTGGTGCCGAGCGGGCCGGATTCTACACTCTGATTTACAATGTGTAATTTTTACGGAACGAAATGATCGCCGGTTCGCAGGTTCTGACGCAAAAGCAGGTTTCCTCCGTGCTTGTTGTCGGCAGTCTGCTCGCAATCTTGACCTGCCCGCCGGCATTCGCCTTGTCGGTCTCCGATGCCCGCGTCGAGTCGGCACTCGGACAGGCGCTCGACCTGAAGATGACGGTGGTCGGCGAAGGCGGCGAAGCGCCGCGCGCGGTCGTCCGCGTCGGCACGCTCGGCCAGATCGCGGCCGACGAACTGGATACCGAGCTGGAAGAAACGGCCACGCCGCAGGTCTGGCTGCTGCACGTCCGTTCACTGCACCCGATGCGTGAACCGGCGCTCGACTTCGACGTCGAGGTCTCGCAGGGCCCTACCCATCTGCAACGGACCGTCACCGTGCTGCTCGATCCACCGGGCAAGACCGCGCCGCCTGCCGGACTCGCGGCTGCGAACCCGCCGGCCTCGCCGGCGAGCGACGACAGCGAACCGGCCGTCGCAGCCGAAACCGCGGTCGCGGCGGTGGCACCGGCGACCGAGCCGGCGCCGGTGCATCGCAAGGCCGCAGGACACGCCGGCCGGCACGCACGGCGCGCAAGCCCGTCGACGCCGACCACGCAGGGCGACGGCACGCAGCACGGCCTGCAGATCAGCAGCCACCTGTCGGTCGCCAGCCTTGCCCTGCTCGACGGTGCGGCGGTATCCGATGACGCCGGCAGTGTCGACAGCGAACCCGCGGCGGCATCCGATGACCGGGAATCGGCCGCAGCCGCAACACCGGCGCTCGCCCTGTCGACGACGGTTGCCGCGCCGCGAACGGAAGCAAGCCATATCGCGGCCGCTGCGCCCCTGCCCGTCGGCTCGCCGGCGATGCCGGTCAGCGCACTCGACCCGCGCATCGCCAGGGCTCGCGCCGCCGGTCCGGACGCGGAATTCGTCGAATCGTCGTTCCGGGTTTTCGCGCTGCTGTGCTTGCTGGCCAGTCTGCTGTTCGGTCACGCACACCGCCTGCGCAAGCAGAGCAAGCAGATGATGCGGGCGCAGTTCCAGTCCGCCTGAAGCCGACACACGCCGGCTGAAGCGCGCTGCGCTCGCCGACGTCCTTGATCCGCCTGAACAGGCGCGCGGCCAGGCAAGCGCCCCGCAATCCGACACCCGCAAAAAAGGCCGGGCAAATGCCCGGCCAGTTCTTGCGTTGCAGCGGGGAGAAACGGATCAGAACGCCAGGTAGGCGCCGACGTTGAAGTTGTTGCTGCGGTTGTCGCTGCCGTCGTGTCCTTCGGTTTTGACGTCGCTGAACTCGGCGAGCACCGTCAGGTTCTTGGTCAGAGCGTGATAGACGCCGGCCGTGATCTTGCTGTTCTTGTCGAGCAGGTTCGGCGTTGCCAGACGGTCGCCGTCATTGGCGAAGTCCAGCTTGCTGACACCGTAGTTGACGCCGAGCTTGGTGGCGCCCAGCGTCCAGGTGCCCTGCACCAGATAGCCATCGGAATCACGCTTGTTGCCGAGCCCGTCGTCGCCGAGCACGAACAGACCGGTGGTGCCGATGCCGCTGCCGCGGTAATAGCTGGCCAGCAGATCGACGGGCCCCAGCTTGGCCTTGCCGGTCACGTCGGCGCCGAATGCCTGATAGCTGCTGCCGTTCGGCAGGTGCTGCGACTGGCTGATGAAGCTCGACGACAGGTAGTAGTTGCCGGACTTGTACGCGAGCTTGCCGTGGAAGCCGGGCGCTGATTCGGCCGTGGCCGCCCCCTGCAGCAAGGGCTCGACCGGATCGAAGATGCCGGCCGTCAGCGTCAGGCCGTGGAAGTCGGGCGTCGTGTAGTTCATCTGTGCCAGCGTGTCGGTGTAGATGTAACCGAAACCGATCGAGCCCAATGTGGTGTTCGATGGCGCACCGCCCGATGCACTGCCGGCGACCCCGACACCCGGCAGCGTCATGTCGTTGATGATCGCGTCGAAGCCGAACAGGCCGAAGTTGCGGCCGAGCGTGAAGCTGCCGATGTCGGCATTGCCGACCGTCATGAACACCTGACGCACGTCGAGACCGGTGGTGCCCAGCGCGGTATTGGTGCCGAGCGAACCGCTCTGCTGCAGGTTCGGACTGCCACCGTCGTTGGTGCTGATGCCCGGATAGAAGCCGAAGGTCACGGCGATGTCGTAACCGGACTGCTGTGTCCTGGCGCCGAACACCAGTGCTGCCGGCAGCAGGCCGTTGCTGATCGACGAACTGTTCTTCTCGCCGCCGGCATCGACCGAGCAGGCGCCGCCGACCGTGACGATGCTTTGCGGGTGGCTTTCGCAGCTCGAATGGATGTAATGGACATTGACGTTGCCGTTGGCCGTGAACGTCCAGTCGCCGGCCTGCAGTTCGACCGCCTGTGCGCTCCCCGTGGCGAGCAGCGATACCGCTGCCAGCGCCGCCGCGTGACGCGGACTCAGATGTTTCATCGAAACGCTCTCCTCTCTTGTGGAATGATCGACGCCGCCGGGCACCCGCCCGGCTGGCGACAAGCCCTGCGCGCCTGTCGCCACGGCTGTCGCCGGACGTCGCGCTCGCAACGGCGGCGCGCCGTGGAGCAAGCGACATGCCAACCGCGAATTGCCGCTGCGGCAGCTGTTTCTGCCGGGGTTTTGCGACGATCGGCCGCCAGGAACGACGATGCCGCCGGCGGTTGTTGCAGGCTGGTGACGATCACCGCGTCGTCTGCGGGACAGCCTGGTGACACTGGCCCGATCAGCTGCGCAACCGGACCTCGCCGACGGCGTTCGCGGCGCCGTGGCATCGGCGTGACACAGTGACCCGCGGCGATGACAGCCTGTCCGTCACGTCACGCCTCGTCGTCCGTGCAGTACGCGGAAAACACCGCCAAGGGACGGTTTTCACTGGCGCTCGCGGCCTTTCTCACGGTGGCATCGAAGTTGCTTTTCGCCGCGCCCGTGCGCTGCCGGATGCTCCTGCAGTCGCATCCAGGCAAGCGATTCAACAGGCCCGAATGGGCAACACCCGAGAGGAGAACAAGATGCGTGCGACAACATGGGGTTCACCGACCAGCCCGGCCAGACGCCGGCTGCTGCTGTGCGGCGCGGCGCTGGCGTCGGTGCTGGCACCGGCCATCGCCAGCGTGGCCCAGGCGGCCGATTACCCGAGCGTGACGAGCGAACGGCTCGCCAAGGCGGCAAGCGATGACGGCTGGCTGATGTACCGCCGTGACTACGCGAGCGACGGCTACGCGCCGTTCGACAACATCAATACCGGCAACGTCGCCAGACTCAAGGTCGTGTTCGATTACACGAGCGATCTGAAAACCGGCCACGAGGCCGCGCCGATCGTCAACGGCAACATGATGTTCGTCACCACGCCGAAGAACCGCCTGATCGCGCTCGACGCGACCACCGGCAAGTTGATCTGGAAGTATGAGCACGACCTGTCCAAGGTCGGCCTGAAGACGGTCTGCTGCGATGTCGTCAATCGCGGTGTCGCCCTCTACGAGGACAAGGTCTACATGGCGACGCTCGACAACCATGTCGTCGCCCTCGATGCCAAGACCGGCAAGGTCCAGTGGCAGGAGAAGCTCAACGCGCCCGACGTCGGTTATGCGATGACGCTCGCGCCGCTGATCGTCAAGGGCAAGGTCGTGGTCGGCGTGTCCGGCGGCGAGTACGGCGCGCGCGGCTTCGTCGAGGCACTGGATGCCGGGACCGGCAAGATGGCCTGGAAGACCTACACGATTCCGGCGCCGAACGAGCCGGGTGGCGACACCTGGCCGAAGGGCGCCTACAAGACCGGCGGCGGCGCGGCCTGGCTGACCGGCACCTACGATCCGGAAACCGACACGCTGCTGTGGGGCGTCGGCAATCCGGGACCGTGGCTGGCGACGCTGCGTCCGGGCGACAACCTGTACACGGATTCGGTGATCGCGATGAACCCGGCCGACGGCAAGGTCAAGTGGCACTACCAGTACACGCCGAACGACACCTGGGACTACGACGGCACCAACGAAACCGTCGTCACCGACATCAACTATCAGGGCAAGCCGTACAAGGCTGTCGTCAGCGCCAGCCGCAACGGCTGGTTCTACGCGATCGATCGCACCAACGGCAAGCTGATCTATGCCGAGAAGTTCGCGCATGCCACCTCTGTGGCCGGCTTCAAGGATGGCAAGCCGTACACCGACAACGATCTGCGTCCGACCGTCGACAAGGAAGTGTTCACTTGCCCGAGCTTCCTCGGCGGCAAGAACTGGTGGCCGATCTCGATCAGCCCGCAGACGCACATGGCCTACGTGCCGACGCTGCACTCGTGCATGACGATGAAGGGCGGCACCGTCAACTACAAGGCCGGCCTGCCGTTCCTCGGCGAGTCGTTCAAGGTGGTCCACGATCCGGACAACAAGAACTGGGGCGCGGTGCAGGCCATCGACCTCGATACCGGCAAGCAGGTCTGGAACTACGAGAGCGCCCTGCCGTGGAGTGACGGCACGCTGGCAACGGCCGGCGGCCTGGTGTTCTCCGGTTCCGCGGACGGCTACTTCATGGCATTCGACGCGAAGACCGGCAAGGTGTTGTGGAAGAGCGAGCAGCTCTCCTCCGGCATCATCGGCGTACCGACCACCTACCGCGTCGACGACAAGCAGTACGTCGCGATCTGGGCTGGCTGGGGCGGCGGCGTGCCGATCTGGGGCGGCGACATGGTGCCGGACGTGATGGACATCCCGGTCGGCGGTCATCTCTACGTGTTCGCGCTGGAGTGAAATCGCCATGCCCACGCCCATCAATCGCATCGTCCTGCGGCTGATTCCGGCGGCCTTCTTCGCTGCGGTGCTCACGCACCGCAGCGCGGAGGCGGCGGAACTGCGCGTCTGTGTCGATCAGAGCAGCCCGGTCAAGGCCATGGATGCCGGCATCGCGCAGGCGGTGGCAAAGCAGCAAGGTCTGCAGGCCAGCATCGTGCCGTTCGACGGCAGTGGCGACGACGACGACGGCCTCGCACTGTCGACCTTCCCGAAGCTGCTCGCCAGCCGCTGCCAGCTCGTCATGGGCTTTCCGCTCGACGCGCAAGGCGGCGTTGCGCCGGACGGCACGCACGCGACCGATGCCTATGCGCACACCGGTTTCGTGCTCGTGACGCCGCGGAATGCGGCAACCACGCTCGATCAATTGCCGAAAGGCAGTGAAGTCGCCGTGACCTACATGACCACGCCGAACCTGTACTTCTCCGCGCATCCGCGCATCACGGCGCAGATCTTCACGACCGACGACGAAACCCTGAAGGCCGTCGCGCACGGCGATGTTGCCGCTGCGATGCTGTGGATGCCCTACGTCGCCGGTCATCTCGACAAGACCGCCGGCCGCAAGCTGCAGGTGTCGCCGCTGGCCGAACCGCATGCCCAGTGGAATCTGGTGGCGCTGTACAGCGCGGATTCCGAGGCGGTCGCGCAGCAGTTCGAACAGGGTGTCGACGCCTTGCGTCGTGACGGTCGCCTGCAGAAACTACTGATGCCGTACGGCGAAGTGGCCGGCGGTGCGCAAGTGGCGACGCCGCACAAGGTCGCGCTGCGCAGCCAGGCGTCCATGCCCGGCCGTCTGATCAAGGTCTCCGATGCGGTCGCGCACAACGGCGATGTCGGTCTGTACACCGTCCAGCAGGCGGAAACCGGACGCGCCACGTTCCGCAGCAACTGCGCGATCTGCCACGGTCCCGATCTGGAGGGCCGCGCCGGACCGGCGCTGAAAGGGGCGACCTTCGCCAACCCTGAAGCCAATTTCCACGTCGGCGACATCTTCAAGATCGTTTCGGAAAACATGCCGGCACCGGCGCCCGGCACGCTGCCGCACGAAGACTACGTCAACGTCATGGCCTACATCCTGCAGCAGAACGGCTACCCCGCCGGCAGCACCGCATTGACCTTCGACAGCGCCTTGAAGTCCACCGTCAGGCTCGTCTATCGCGAACACACGCAACAAGCGTCGAACTGAAACCCGCGCGACAACGAAAAAGGCGACTGCAAGGTCGCCTTTTTCGTTGTCGCGATTCGACATGGAATCCGTTGCAAACGCTGCAGACCAAGGGCGGGAGCAGCACAGCGTACCTCGCCTGTCACACGCGTCCGACACCACGAATGGCATGATACGCCCGCCCTAGACCTTGCTAGATATCGAATTCGCAAATTCGTTGCGGGTAGCCGTTGCCATAGGCCTCTACCGTCATCACGCCACGAGCATCAGACAGCCGGCGCAGAGACGCCGCGGCGGCATGGTAGTAGGCACACTCGACGGAGACCAGAGACAATCCCAGCATGATCGGCGCCTCTCGTTGCAGCACAACGCCAAAATCAGTCGTCGCACCATAGTCCGTTCTATAGGCACGAAAATCGGCGCTGGCAGTTTTCAGCTCGGCAATCTTCACCGACGAATCGTCCGCACCCGACCAGGCCACATCGGCGAGCATGAGGCAGGCTATGCCGCTCAGTGCCAGCGCCGGGAGCAGAAGCAGGAAGCCAGCGGTGCAAAGCAACCAGGTAAGCAAGCGACCGCTTGCCTTTGAGCCAGCGGCAATGACGGCGACAGGCAGAAAGCCGAGCATCAAAGCGAATGCCGCATAGTTGAGCGGCGCATAAGTGAAGCGCAGCGTTACGCCGAGCGCGGAAGGGGAACTGCAGACCAGCAGCAAAATGTCGAGGACGCATATTCCAATCCATTTCCGCATCGGGCGCTCATTTTCGTGTGAGACAAGATTTGCGGCATCGCAAGGCAGGGGCAGCGCAACGCATCCCCAGCCAGGACGGATTGTAGGACGGGGGCAGCTGAGCATCCCGTCGATTGCGGACGACGGAACGCTCCGCATTCTGCGAACGTTGCCTCGCGCTCAGAAACTCAAACGCAGGCCGCCGTAGATCGCACGTCCCGGCGACGGGCTCAGCGTGCGCGGGTCGCTCAGATCGACGCGGTCCGGCAGGCCGTCGAGTTCGGCGTAGGTTGCGTAGGTGTAGTAGCTCCGGTCCAGCAGGTTTTCGACGTCGGCGAACAACCGCAGCTTTTTCGTCACGGCGAATTCGCCGTGCAGATCGACGGTCGCATAGCCGCCGAGCGGTTTCTGCTGGTTCGACGCATCGCCGGCGTAATACTGCCTGCCGACCGCGCGCAGTTCACTGCCGACGCTCCAGCGCCGGCGCTTGTAATCGGCCTGCAGCGTGAAGCGATGACGCGGCATCAGCGGAATGTGGTCGCCGCGCTGAACGGTGATGTTGCCGTCGTCATCGGCCGACGGGCTGTTGGACGCGATCGTCAGCGCGTTGCGGAACGTCGCGTCGATGAAACTGTAGCTGGCGTGGAATTCCCAGTGTGCGAGTTCGTAGCCGATAGCCGTTTCGACGCCCTGGCGGCGCGTCTTGCCGGCATTGCTGAAATAGCCGAAGCCGTTGATCGCGGTGGCAAGCAGCAGGATGTCGTCGCGATTGTCGGTGCGGAACAGGCCGGCCTTCCAGCTCAGCCGGCCCGGCAGGCCGCTTGCGACATGGCCGCGCAAGCCGGCTTCGCAGGTGTTGGAAACAACCTGTTTGAGCGGCGGATCGTCCACCAGGAAAGCACCAAGCAGACACGGCGATTCCGGGTCTGCGCAATTCAGCTCGCCCGCGGTCGGCGCGCGATTGGCCTGCGACCAGCCGGCATAGGCCGTCGCGGTTTCGCTGATCCGGTAGGTGACGCCGCTACCTGGATCGAAACGCTCGAAGTGATTGTCGCTGTCCAGCGTGTCGCCGCGACGGTCGCGCAGGCTGATGTCGGCACGGTTGTAACGGCCGCTCAGCGACCAGGCCAGTTCAGGTGTCAGATCCAGCGTGTTCGTGAGGTAGACGCCGCTGTAGACGTTGCGCGCCCGCAAGCGCACTGGCGCGACGATCGGTGGCGCGGCAGTCGCGCTCCGACCCTGATCGATGATCACGCCGGCGCCGGTAACGCCGAGATCGTCGGCCAGCATGCCCAGTTCGCCATCGGCGCCGTAACCGGTGCTGCCGCGATCTTCGGATGCGCCGGCGACGAAGTGATTCGGCAGGCCGAACAGCGGTGCGGTCAGCGTCCATTGCACTGAAATGCCCAGGCCGTCGGTTTTCGTATGCGTGCGGTCGAGTTCGCCGGCGGTCGCGCCGTCGGCCAGTACCGACGTGGGCACGCGGCGACCGCTGTCGTCGTACAGCGCATCGTCCGGATACTGCGCCCCGCCTTCGAGGCAGAACCAGCCGGCATCGTTCTGGCAGGCTTCGACATCGGTGGTGTTGCCATCGATCAGGCGCTGCTCGAAGCGCCGGTAGTAGGCCTGCGCCGCCAGGCTCTGCGTCTGGCTCCACTTCAGGCTGCCGCGCAGCTGCACGAGCGCGGCTTCGTTGTGCATCGATTGTGGATACGTGAACACCGACTTCGGATCGGCGGCCAGCATTTCGATCGGCGTCGGGCCGACCGCGCCGATCGCGTTGTCGGCACCGGAGAACGTCAGGTGCAAGGTGCGCGTGTCGTCCTCGTAGCCGGCATCGGCGTAGGCCTGGCGGATGATCGTGTGCGAACGATCGCGAAAGCCGTCGTCGTCGAAACCACCGACACCGGCGTAGAAGCCGAAGTTGCCGGAGCGCGCTGCACTGCCCGCGTAGCCGGCGCGCTGATGCCAGGTGCCGCCGGATATCTGCAGCTCGCTACCAGCGCTGTTGAACCCGTCCTTCATGTCCAGCGTCACCGCGCCGCCGAGCGCGTTGAGGCCGAATACCGGGTTGTTGCCCTGCACGCTCAGGCGATCGACCGCGAACATCGGCACGAGATCCCAGTTCACCGAGTCGCCGAAGGCCTCGTTGATGCGCGTGCCGTCCTGATAGACCGCCAAACCCTGGGCAACACCGGAAATCGGCGATGCCGCGAAGCCGCGATAGACGAAATCCGGTTGGTAAGGGTTGCCCTGCTCGCTTTCGAGGCTGACGCTGCCCATGCGATCGGACGCCGCATCCGGCACCAGCCCGGCGCCGCCCGGACGATCGAGATCGCGCGCCGACATCGTCTGCACATTGCTCGGCACCTTGTCGATGTCGATGCCGCTGCCGGGCATCGGCGTCGTGCCGACGACCACGACTTCGGCGATCGGCGCAAGCGCCGAAACCGGTACTGCTTCAGACGGTGACGCAGCGAACGGCTCCTCGCCCCACGCAGGCTGCATGGCCGCAACGGTCAGTGCGACCGGCACCAACATGCGCGTCGGCGTCCGCATCCTGCTGCCCTCCTCATGCTGTGCGCCCGCCCTTCGGCGTCGCGCGCGGCGTTTCGTCGTGGAAACGCTCGGGTCTTCGCGCCGCCTCTCCCCATCGTTTGCACGATGGGGAGAGCGCGCGAAGCTTTCATCGACCGCAGCTCCGGACTCAGAAGAACCCGAGCGCCTTCGGCGAGTAGCTCACCAGCATGTTCTTGGTCTGCTGGTAGTGATCGAGCATCTGCTTGTGCGTCTCGCGGCCGATGCCCGACTGCTTGTAGCCACCGAAGGCCGCATGCGCCGGATACGCGTGGTAGTTGTTGACCCAGACGCGTCCCGCCTGGATGCCGCGACCGAAGCGGTAGACCCGCGAACCGTCACGCGTCCAGACACCGGCCCCCAGGCCGTACGGCGTGTCGTTGGCGATCGCCAGCGCTTCGGCCTCGTCCTTGAAGGTAGTCACCGCGAGCACCGGCCCGAAGATTTCTTCCTGGAAGATGCGCTGCTTGTTGTGGCCCTTGAACACGGTCGGCTTGATGAAGTAGCCGCT
The DNA here is from genome assembly GCF_011067135.1 of Solimonas terrae. Taxonomy (GTDB): domain Bacteria; phylum Pseudomonadota; class Gammaproteobacteria; order Nevskiales; family Nevskiaceae; genus Solimonas; species Solimonas terrae. Next base: position 93,502 of record NZ_JAAMOW010000001.1, on the reverse strand, counting down.
GGCCAGATCGGCGGTATCGGTGTTGCGCTCGCCACCGATCAGCAGCTCCGCGCCTTCCTGCTTGCCGATCTCGATATAGCCGAGGATCTTTTCCATCTGCTCGGTCGAGGCCTGCGCACCGATCTGCGTGTTGTGATCGAACGGATTGGACTGCTTGATCGCCGCAACGCGCTTGAGCGCACGCTCGATGAACTTCTCGTAGATGCTCTCCTGCACCAGCGCACGGCTCGGCGAGGTGCAGACTTCGCCCTGGTTGAAGGCGAACAGCACGAAGCCTTCGATGGCCTTGTCGAGCAGATCGTCGTCGGCCGCCATGATGTCCTCGAAGAAGATGTTCGGCGACTTGCCGCCGAGTTCGAGCGTCGCCGGAATCAGGTTCTCGGCGGCATAGCCCGCGATCAACTTGCCGACCGAGGTCGAGCCGGTGAACGCGATCTTGGCAATGCGGGTGCTGGTGGCGAGCGCCTTGCCCGCTTCATGGCCGAGACCGTTGACGATGTTGAGTACACCGGCCGGCAGCAGATCGTGGATCAGTTCGGCGAGCACGAGAATGCTGGCCGGCGTCTGCTCGGCCGGCTTGAGCACGACGGCATTGCCGGCGGCGATCGCCGGGGCGAGTTTCCACGCCGCCATCAGGATCGGGAAATTCCACGGGATGATCTGGCCGACGACGCCGAGTGGTTCGTGGAAGTGATAGGCGATGGTGTTGTCGTCGATCTCGCTGATGCTGCCTTCCTGTGCGCGCAGCACGCCGGCGAAGTAGCGGAAGTGATCGGCGGCGAGCGGGATGTCGGCATTCAGCGTCTCGCGGATCGGCTTGCCGTTGTCCCAGGTCTCGGCGTGCGCGAGCAGTTCGAGGTTCTGGTCGATGCGGTCGGCGATCTTCAGCAGCACGTTCGAGCGCTGCGCCGGCGAGGTGCGGCCCCAGGCGTCCTTGGCCGCGTGCGCAGCATCGAGCGCCAGTTCGACATCCGCCGCCTGCGAACGCGCAACCCTGGTAAAGACCTTGCCGGTCACCGGGCTGACGTTCTCGATGTACTGGCCGCCCACCGGCGCGACCCACTTGCCGCCGATGAAGTTCTCGTAGCGGGCCTTGAAGATGGCGGACGGATCGTTGGCCTGCGGCCGGACGGAAGTGACTGCGTTCATTGGATCTCCTCGATTGATGCGGTTCGTGATGTGTTGCAGGTCGTGCCGTCACAGCGACGCCAGCGGCCTTGCGGATGCCCTGCACCCGCGACGGCCGGCGCGATGGCAAGAAGCAGGCCAAGCGGCAATCACGCTGAATTTGCGGGGAATTCGGAAAAGGCCACCCGCCGCAGCGGCGCCTGCTGTCACGGCAGCGGCGCGCGCCCGTCGTTTGCACTGTCACGCCGATGGGACAGATTGATCTGCGTCAATGCGTCGCGATTGACGTCCGCCACACTGGGGCATAGCGTCATTGAACAGAAACAAGGCGATGGCATCCGACTTGCTAGCCGGCGGCCACACGACAGACCTCGCAGTGCAGCGCGGGCCGTCGCGGTCGAAGCCGTACACAGAACAGAAGGTGGAGAGATGGGTGACACAGCGCTGGTACAACACGCCCGCGGCGTGATGGGTCTGGTCAATGGCCTCGGCGCGCCCCCGCGCGGCGGTGTCAACGACGCGGTACGCGTGTCCTGGGAGCGCTGCGTCAATGCCTACCAGCTCGATCCGGCGCGGCCCCATGCGCCGGATATCGTCGACGGTGCCAACCTCAAGGATCTGCAGACGCGGCACGACGAACTGGTCGACATCGCACGCGCCGAGATGGACACGCTCTACGACCAGATCAGCGGCTCGGGCTATGCGCTGCTGCTGACCGACGCCAAGGGCGTCATCCTCAGCGAGAAGGTCGATCCCACCCTGACGCGCATGTTCCGCGGTGCCGGCCTGATCGTCGGCGCCAACTGGAGCGAACAGTCCGAAGGCACCAACGGCATCGGCACCTGCATCGCCGAAGCCCGGCCGGTGATGATCCATCGCGCCGACCATTTCCGCGCACGGCACATCGCGCTGTCGTGCTCCGGCTCGCCGATCCGCGATCCGCAGGGCGACATGATCGCCGTGCTCGACGCCTCGGTAGTCGGCTCGCACGACACGCGCAGCAGCCAGATGCACACCATGGCGCTGGTCAACACCTCGGCGCGCCTGATCGAGAAATGCCTGTTCCTGCGCCGCAGCCAGCCATTCCGCGTGCTGCGTTTCCACAGCCGCCCGGAGTTCGTCAACCTGCTGCACGATGCCGCACTGGCGCTGGCCGAGGACGGCACCGTGGTGGCCGCCGACGACATGGCCGTGTCGCTGCTGTCGGCGCAAAGCCGTCGCGCGCTGGTCGGCAGCCGCTTCAGCGACCTGTTCGAGATCGACGACAGCGATCTGCGCCAACTCGAATCGGCACGTCACGCCCTGTTCCCGGTCCGCGATCGCCGCTACGGCCGACGCTACTTCCTGAGTCTGGTGCCGCCGCAGAACAGCACGCCCTACATCAGCGCGCAGCCGCTGCGCCGCGTTGCCGCGGCCAGCGAGAGCGTACGGATCGAACCGCTCGGCAAGCCGGAGGCCATGACGCTGTCCGAGCTTGCCGGCGACGACCCGATGATGCTGCGCAACACGCGCTCGGCCAGCCGGGTCGCCAACTCGCCGGTACCGATCCTGATCCAGGGTCCGACCGGTTCCGGCAAGGAAGCGTTCTCCAAGGCGCTGCATCTGGCGAGCGAACGCGCGTCGCAGACCTTCGTCGCCGTCAACTGCGGCGCGATTCCCGAATCGCTGATCGAAGCCGAACTGTTCGGCTACAAGGGCGGCGCCTTCACCGGCGCACGCAAGGAAGGCTCCAGAGGCCGCATCCTGCAGGCCAGCGGCGGCACCCTGTTTCTCGACGAGATCGGCGACATGCCGCTGAATCTGCAGACGCGCCTGCTGCGCGTACTGGAGGAACAGGAGGTCGTGCCGCTCGGCGGCGACACCGCGATCAAGGTCGACCTGCGCGTCATCAGCGCCTCGCACCGGCCGCTGCGCGAGATGATCCAGCGCGGCGAATTCCGCGAGGATCTCTACTACCGCCTGAACGGCATCACGCTCGAACTGCCGGCGCTGCGCCAGCGCGGTGACATCGAGCGGCTCGTGCGCCGTTTCATCGCCATGGAAACCGACCGGCCGGTGACGATAGATGGCGACGCCTTCGCCTGCCTGCTCGCCTATCCATGGCCCGGCAACATCCGCGAGCTGCGCAACGTGGTGCGCACCGCGCTGGCCATCTGCGACGGCGATGTCATCCGCCGCGAGGACCTGCCGTCGGAACTGCGCAACGGCGGCGACAAACCGGCCGCAGCAGCACCGGTCGCGAACAACCTGCCGGCAGCGCCGGCGCTCCCGACGGAAACAACGGGGGCGAGCGGCAACCCGCTGGAAGCCGCCGAGCGCAAGGCGATCCTGCAGGCCATCGAACAGAATCGCTGGAACATGACGCTCACCGCGCGAGCACTCGCCATGAGCCGCAACACCCTGTATCGCAAACTGGCGCGACACGGCATCGCCGTCGGCGACCAGCGCGGTGACAAAGTGTCACGACATTGAGACAGTCGGCCGTGACGACCCGTGGAGCCGCCTACGCACCGAACGCCGGCTCGCCCCGCAGCTGTTCGATGATCGCCGGATTCTCCAGCGTGCTGACGTCCTGCGTCACCGCTTCACCACGGCCGATCGAACGCAGCAGGCGGCGCATGATCTTGCCGGAGCGTGTCTTCGGCAACTGTTCGACGATGCGCACTTCGTCGGGTCTGGCGATTGCGCCGAGCTGGGTGGCAACCCACTGACAGAGTTCCTGTGCCAGCCCGGCTGCGATGGCGGCTTCGCGCGCGCCGTTGACGACGACGAACGCGAGGATCGCCTCGCCCTTGACCGGATGCGAACGGCCGACGACCGCCGCTTCGGTCACGCGCGGATGCGCGACCAGCGCCGATTCGACTTCCGCCGTACCGAGACGATGGCCGGAGACATTGAGCACGTCGTCGATGCGGCCGAGGATCCAGAAATAGCCATCCTCGTCGCGCTGCGCGCCATCACCGGCGACGTAGATGGTTTTGCCGAAGCGTCCGAAATACGTGCTGCAGTAGCGCGCGTCATCGCCCCAGATCGTGCTCAGCATCGACGGCCAGGGCTTGCCGACAACCAGCAGGCCGCCGTGTCCGGGCTTGCTCAGCGGATGGCCGTCCTCGTCGACGATCTCGGCGCAGATGCCGGGCAGCGGCAGCGTGCAGGAGCCGGGCTTGGTCGGCATGGCGCCCGGCACCGGCGCGATCATGATGGCGCCGGTTTCGGTCTGCCACCAGGTATCGACCACCGGGCAACGACCGCCGCCGATCACGCGCTGGTACCACAGCCAGGCCGCCGGATTGATCGGCTCGCCGACGCTGCCGAGCAGACGCAGCGACGACAGATCGTGCCGCGCCGGCAGCTCGTCGCCGAGACGCATCAACGAGCGGATCGCGGTCGGTGCGGTGTAGAAAATGCTGACCTTGTGCGCCGCTATCATGCGCCAGAAGCGCTCGCCGTCCGGCCAGGTCGGCACGCCTTCGAAGATCACCTGCGTCGCGGCATTGGCGAGCGGCCCGTAGGCGACGTATGAGTGGCCGGTGATCCAGCCGATGTCGGCGGTGCACCAGAACACATCGCCGGGCTGCAGGTCGAAAACCCATTGCATGGTGACCGTCGCGCCGAGCAGATAGCCGGCGGTGGAGTGCTGCACGCCCTTGGGTTTGCCGGTGGAACCCGACGTGTACAGCAGGAACAGCGGATGCTCCGACTCCACCCATTCCGGTTCGCAGTGCGTGGCCTGTTGCGGCACCAGCGTCTGCCACCAGAGATCGCGACCGGCTTGCATCGCACAGCCGTCGAGGCGCTGGAACACCAGCACATGCTCGACGCTCCCGCAGCCGGCTGACAGGGCACGATCGACAGTCGCCTTCAGCTCCACGCGCTTGCCGCCGCGCGGGGCGGCATCGGCGGTGATGACGACGCTGGCGCCGGCGTCCTCGATGCGGTCCTTCAGCGATTCGGCGGAGAAGCCACCGAACACCGCGGAGTGCACGGCGCCGATGCGCGCGCAGGCCTGCATGGCGATCACGGCCTGCACGCCCATCGGCAGGTACAGCACGACACGGTCGCCCTTGCCGATGCCGAGCAGGCGCAGTGCGTTGCCGAGCCTGCATACCTCTTCGTGCAGCGCGGCGTACGTCCAGCGCTGCACCTCACCGTCGTCGCGCTCGAAGATGATGGCGGTGTCCTGCGCGCGCGTCGGCAGGTGCCGGTCGAGGCAGTTCACCGAGGCATTCAGGCGGCCGCCGCCGAACCAGCGATACAGCGGCGCGTGGCTGTCGTCGAGCGTCTGTCCGAATGGCTGTTGCCAGCACAGCTGCGTACGCGCCTGTGCAGCCCAGAAGCCCTCGTGATCGGCGGCTGCGTGCGCACGCAGCGCCGCCAGGCGCTCGCCGTTGAAGTTCGCGGACGCAGCGAACGCCGGCGACGGCGCGAAGCTGCGCTCCTCGTGCAGGACGGATTCGATCTCCGGTGCAGTGGCACTCATGTACGGCTCTCCTCTGGTTCTTGCCGGCAGGGCCCGCAGCGCGCGGACCGGCGGCGCTTAGCAAAGCCGATGCCATGCGCCACCGACCGTGCATCCGCCGTCGTCGTAGTCCCGTGCCGCGACGGCGACGACACGGACGGTCCCGCTGCCGGCGCGCGGCGGGACAACAAACTCACAGCGGCAGCGCCGCCACGAAACCGTCGACTGCGCTCACCGCGCTGCCGAACACCTCGATCACCGAACCGCAGCCGCTGCGCGTCAGCAGCTTGCCCTGCTCGCGGTAGTACGCGAGCAGCGGGCCGGTTTCAGTCCGATACACCGCAAGGCGTCGGCGGATGGTCTGCTCCGTGTCGTCGCTGCGGCCTTCCTCGATGCCGCGCAGGAGCATGCGTCGCAGCAGTTCCTCGCACGGCACTTCGAGATGCAGCACGGCGTCGATGCCGGCCTGTCCCTGTCGCGCAAGCATGGCGTCCAGCGTCTGCGCCTGCCGCACATTGCGCGGGAAGCCGTCGAGGATGAAGCCGGCGGTGACATCGTCCTCCGCCAGCCGTTCCTCGACGATGCCGATGACGATGCGATCCTCGACCAGCTGGCCGGCATCCATGGCGGCCTTGGCTTCAAGGCCGAGTGCGGTACGCAGGCGTACCGCGGCGCGCAGGGCGTCGCCGGTCGACAGGCGCGGGATGCCGTAATGCGCCGACAGCATTTCGCCCTGCGTGCCCTTGCCGCAACCCGGCGCTCCGAGCAATACGATTTTCATGCGTTCATCACTCCTTCGTGAATGTCGCGATCTGAAGTGGGCGCCACAGAGCAAGTCCGATGCCATGGCGGCTGGCGAGCGGCAAAAGCCTCGCGCCGACAGGCGACGACGAGCGACCGCCTCCGACGGTTTGCACTGCTCGGGCCGGATTCGTGACGGACTGTCCCGCTGCAGCTGTGTCGTGGCTGACACGCTGTCGTGCCTGGGCCGCTGCCGTCGACCCGCGCCGCGGACGCCGGCGGCGGTAGCGCACCGTGGCACGAGGCTTGCTCTTCGCCGCGCCAAGCGCCGGCATCCAGATCGGCTTGCACAATGAACGAGGAGTCACGATGCGCCACTCATGCCGGCCTCTGCCGCCCAGCGTCCTGGCGATTGCGATCGCCGCGGTCTGCGTCCATGCGGCCGCCGACGATGCCCCGGACACGATCACCGTGACGGCGACGCGCCTGCCGGCGCCGTCGTTCGACGTGCCGGCGTCGATCAGCACCGTATCGAGCGACGAGCTCGCCGACACCGCGCTCGGCGTCAATCTCTCCGAAGTGCTGCCGGCGGTGCCGGGCCTGCTCGCGCGCGATCGCCAGAACTACGCACAGGACACGCAGATCTCGGTTCGCGGCTTCGGCGCGCGTTCGACCTTCGGCGTGCGCGGCGTGCGTCTCTACCTCGACGGCATTCCGGCAACACAGCCCGATGGCCAGGGCCAGGTCTCGCACTTCAATCTCGAATCGGCCGATCGCGTCGAAGTGCTGCGCGGGCCGTTCTCGACCCTGTACGGCAATTCGTCCGGCGGCGTCATCCAGTTGTTCACGGCCGATGGCAGCGCACAGCCGGAACTGTTCGGCGGCGTCGCGCTCGGCAGTTACGGCACGCGCCGCGGCGATGTCGGTGCCAGCGGCCGGCTGGGCATCGCCGACTACAACTTCGACTACCTGCACTTCACGACCGACGGCGTTCGCGATCACAGTGCGGCGACGCGCGATTCGTTCAACGGCAAGCTGGGCCTCGACTTCTCGGACGGCGGCAAGCTCACGCTGCTGCTCAATTACTTCAACTCGCCGCACGCCCAGGACCCGCTGGGCCTCACACGCGATCAGTTCGAAGCCGATCCGCGCCAGGCTACCGCGGTCGCCACGCAGTACGACACGCGCAAGAGCGCCGACCAGAAACAGATCGGCGCGATCTACGACTGCGCGCTGAGTCCGGCGCAGGCCCTGCGCGTGCTGGTCTACGGCGGCCATCGCAACGTCGAGCAGTTTCTTTCCATCCCGCCTTCGGCACAGGCCAACCCGCGACATTCCGGCGGCGTCGTCGATCTCGGCACCGGCTACGGCGGCGGCGATCTGCGCTGGAGCTGGCACGGCGCGCTGGCACGACAACCGCTGGAAGTGATCGCCGGTCTGAGTTACGACGCGCTCGCCCAGCAGCGTCGCGGCTACGAGAATTTCGTCGGCGATACGCTCGGTGTACGCGGCGCGCTGCGACGCGACGAGAACGACGACGTCCACGATTTCGACCAGTATCTGCAGGCGAACTGGGATTTCGCCGAGCGCTGGTCGCTGCTCGCCGGCCTGCGCCACAGCAAGGTCAGGTTCAAATCCGAAGACCACTACATCACCAGCAGCAATCCCGACGACAGCGGCAGCACGCACTACGGCGCGACCACGCCGGTCGCCGGCCTGAGCTTTCACTACAGCCCGACGCTCAATCTGTACGCCGCCTACGGGCAGGGCTTCGAGACGCCGACCTTTGCCGAACTCGCCTATCGCCCCGACGGCCAGGCCGGCCTCAATTTCGACCTCGACGCCGCGCGCTCGGACAATGCCGAAATCGGCGCCAAGTGGCATCCGCGCCAACGCGTGCAGACCGAACTCGCGCTGTTCCAGACCCTGACGCGCGACGAACTCGTGACCGCGACCAACAGCGGTGGCCGTTCCACCTACGACAACGCCGGCCGTACACGCCGGCGCGGCATCGAAGCCTCGGCGCTGGCGCGTCTGCCGCACGACTTCAAGCTGCAACTCGCCTACACCCTGCTCGACGCCACCACGCGCGCGGCCTACACGACCTGCACCGGCAGCCCCTGCGCGCAGCCGAGCAACAGCAATCCGAGCGGCACCAACCTCGGCACGGTCGCCGCCGGCAGTCGCATTCCCGGTGTTCCCGAATCCAATCTCTACGCCGAACTGCGCTGGGGACGCGACAGCGGCTGGAATGCGGCGCTCGACGGCCGCTACGTCTCGAAGGTCCAGGTCAACGACATCGACAGCGAAGCCGCACCCTCGTACGGCCTGCTCGATGCCAGTGCCGGCTATGTCTTCGACCTGCCGACACTGCGCGTGCGCAGCTTCGTGCGTGTCGACAATCTGCTCGATCGCGACTACGTCGGCTCGGTGATCGTCAACGACGGCAACGGCCGCTACTACGAGCCGGGCCCCGGCCGCAGCGTGCTCGCCGGGCTGCGACTGGAGTGGAAGTACTGAGGCGGCGCCGGGGCGAGAACCGCAGCGAGGCAGGCGCGCGATCACTCAGGCCTCCGTTTCGACGACCAGATCGGCCAGGTTGTGATCGGCGGTGTTGATGCACGCGTGGCGCGCCGCACGAAGCCGGCTGGCCGCTGCCGGTGCGACGCCGAAGATCGCCGCGGCGTCGGCCGACCCGATCTGCGGCTGCGGCGCACGTCGCGCCTTGCGAGCCACCATGTCGCCAGCGCCGGCAGCGGAAGCCACAGATACAGACGGGCCAGCCACGCGACGAACATCAGCATCCGGGCAACGCCCGCGCGTGACGCGGCCGGCAGCACGAATGCCGACATCGCGTCCCGCCCATCGCGCATGTGTGCGCGGTACCAACCGCTTCCCGATGCCGTCGCTGCGCCGCATTCCCGCGCTCCCCGGATGTCGGTGCACGATACGGCGGCGGCGACCGGGATCACTTGATTTGCGTCAAGCGACGGTGACGCGTTCGCGCTGCCGCGACGGTTCAGCGTTCGCCGTGCCAGTAACGCTGCATTTCGATGTAGGCGAATGACGCCGACCAGGTCAACAGTACGAAACCGGTCAACGCCTCGCTGCCGAGGATCAGCCGCAGAGGGCCGTGCGGCACGAGATCGCCATAGCCCACGGTCGTGTAGGTCGTCGTCGACAGGTAGACGGCGTCGAGCAACTGCGGCGTGTCGGCGCCACCGATCGCACCGAATGCCGGATGCGACGCGACCGCGTAAATGCCCAGACCGAAGATCCAGATCTCGGCGGTGTGCAGGGTGATGATGCAGAAGATCAGCCCGAGGATGCGCAGGCGCGGCGGCATCTGCCAGCGGGAGATGGCGCGATTGAGTCGCTCCAGACCTTCGTAATGCAGCACCACTGCCGCCGCGACCAGCATCAGCGTCGCGGCGACGGTCAGCCAGTAGACCGGCTCGGCCGCGGCAGCCAGCAGGCCGGGCGTGCCGGGCATGACGACACCGATCGCGGACGATCGCATGTGTCGCACTAGCCGCGCCGTTCAGCTCAGCGCCACGGTTCCGGACTCATTGCCGGAAATCGAGCACTACCCGCCCTTCGATCTGGCCTTCGTGCATGCGGCGGAAGACATCATTGATGTTCTCGAGTCTTTCCGTCGACACGATTGCGCGCACCTTGCCCTCGCCGGCGAACTGCAGCGATTCCTGAAGATCCTGGCGTGTGCCGACAATCGAGCCGCGCACGGTGATGCCGCTGAGCACGACATCGAAGATCGGCAACGGAAAGCTGCCGGGCGGCAGACCGTTGAGCGAAACGGTACCGCCGCGTCGCACCATGCCGAGCGCCTGCTCGAACGCCCTGGGCGACACCGCCGTCACCAGCGCACCGTGGGCGCCGCCGATCTCCTTCTTCAGATAGACGGCGGGATCGGTCTTCATCGCATTGACGACGACCGTGGCGCCGAGCTGGCGCGCGAGATCCAGTTTGTCGTCATCGACATCGACCGCCGCGACATTGAGACCCATGGCCCTGGCGTACTGCACGGCCATGTGGCCGAGTCCGCCGATGCCGGAAATCACCACCCACTGGCCCGGCCGCGTATCGGTGACCTTGAGTCCCTTGTAGACGGTGACACCGGCACACAGCACCGGCGCGATGTCGACGAAGCCGATGTTGGGCGGCAAATGGCCGACATAGTCCGGATCGGCGATCACGTATTCGGCGAAGCCGCCGTTGACGGAGTAGCCGGTGTTCTGCTGACTCTCGCACAGCGTCTCCCAGCCGCCGAGGCAGTGCTCGCAGTGCCCGCAGGCGCTGTACAGCCATGGCACGCCGACACGGTCGCCTTCCCTCACGTGGTGCACGCCGGCACCAACCGCCGATACGTAGCCGACGCCTTCATGGCCGGGAATGAACGGCGGCGACGGTTTCACCGGCCAGTCACCTTCCGCAGCGTGCAGATCGGTATGGCAGACGCCGGATGCCTGGATCTTGACCTGGATCTGGCCGGGACCCGGCGTCGGGATCGCGACCTCCTCGATCTGCAGCGGCTGATGGAATTCGCGGACGACCGCGGCTTTCATGGTCTTCATCTCGTGCTCCGTGGATCGTCGCGGTTCAGAACAGGCCCAGGGCCTGCTCGCTGTAGCTGACCAGCATGTTCTTGGTCTGCTGGTAGTGATCGAGCATCATCTTGTGCGTCTCGCGGCCGATGCCGGATTCCTTGTACCCGCCGAACGCGGCATGAGCCGGATAGGCGTGGTACTGGTTGACCCATACCCGGCCGGCCTCGATCGCGCGACCCATGCGATAGCAGGTATTCGCGTCGCGGCTCCAGACGCCGGCGCCCAGCCCGTAGATCGTGTCGTTGGCGATCTCGATCGCTTCGTCGACATCCTTGAAGGTCGTGACCGAGAGCACCGGCCCGAAGATTTCCTCCTGGAAGATGCGCATCCGGTTGTCGCCGCGAAACACGGTGGGCTGCAGGTAGTAGCCGCCGGACAGCGCCGACTCGACGGTCGCGCGCGCACCACCGGTCAGCAGGGAGGCGCCTTCGTCCTTGCCGATGGCGATGTAGCGCAGGATCTTGCTCTCCTGCTCCTTCGAGTTCTGCGGACCCATCTGGGTCGCCATGTCGAGCGGATTGCCGACGCGAATCCTTTCGATACGCGCGATCGCACGCTCCATGAAGCGCTCGTAGATCGACTCCTGCACCAGCGCGCGGCTCGGGCAGGTGCAGACCTCACCCTTGTTGAACGCGAACAGCACCAGGCCTTCGATGGCCTTGTCGAGATACGCATCGTCGGCGCGCATCACGTCTTCGAAGAACACGTTCGGCGATTTGCCGCCGAGTTCCAGAGTCGCCGGGATCAGGCTCTCGGCGGCGTGACGCGCGATGTCGCGGCCGGTTTCGGTCGAGCCGGTGAACGCGATCTTGGCAATGCGCTTGCTCGCCGCCAGCGCTTCACCGGCTTCCGCGCCGCTGCCGTTGACGATATTGAGCACGCCAGGCGGCAACACGTCGGCGATCAGCTCGGCGAACACGAGGATGCTGGCCGGCGTGTTCTTCGACGGCTTGATGACAACGCAATTGCCGGCGGCCAGCGCCGGCGCCATCTTCCATGCTGCCATCAGCAGCGGAAAATTCCAGGGAATGATCTGGCCGACGACACCGAGCGGCTCGTGGAAGTGATACGCGACCATGTCGTGATCGATCTCGCCGATCGATCCTTCCTGACCGCGAATGCAGCCGGCGAAATAGCGGAAGTGATCGATCGCCAGCGGCACGTCTGCCGCCATGGTCTCGCGGATCGGCTTGCCGTTGTCCCAGGTCTCGGCCCGTGCCAGCAGGTCCAGCTTGTCCTCCATGCGGTCGGCGATGCGATTGAGCAGCCGTGCTCTTTCGGCAACCGCTGTGCGCCCCCAGGCGCGTCGCGCCTTGTGCGCGGCGTCGAGCGCGCGTTCGACGTCCTGTGCATCGGAGCGCGGGATTTCACAAACCACGTCGCCGTTGACCGGCGATACATTGGCGAAGTAGCGCCCGGCCGCAGGCGCCAGCCATCGGCCACCGATGAAGTTTTCATAGCGCGCCTTGAACGGATGGCGCAGCGTGGCGGCAGTGCAGGGTTCGGGCTTGTTCATGAGACTCTCCAATTTGCGCGTTCCTTGCGGGAACGCCGAAGGGGTGCACGCAAATTAGGGATGCCGGCTCGGCACTGCATTGACCTGCGTCATGAGTCCACGGCATCCGAGACCGGGAAACAGAAAGGCCGCGGCAGACGCCGCGGCCTCCTGCACGCCGACTGCCTCAGCGCTTCAAGGCGTTGCCGATCTCGGCGTAGCCGCGTCTCAGCGCTTCGGCGAGCAGACCGGCGGCGGTCTCGATTTCCGGTCGCGCCGATTCGGCAGCCGTCTGTGCGCGATGCGCGTGTTCTTTCAGGCTGTCCCACTGCCGTTCGAGGACCTGCCAGCGATCGTTCACGTCCGCGCCCAGCAGATGCAGATGCAGCAGCAGCTCGTCACGCACGAGCTGCAAGGCGCGCAGGTCGTTGCGCAGGGCGGTCTTCATTCGCGGCATGTGTGCATCCTCTGCTGTGGAGATGCAGCGAGTCTCCGCGAGGCCTGCCACTGCGGCGATGATCTGCGTCAATACCGCAGGGTGCGCGCCACCGGCGTCGATCAGAAGGCGCCGTGCACGCCGCGCACGATCAGCAGCAGCGCGGCGATCGAACCGACGCCGGCGAATGCCTGCTGCAGCCGCGGCCCGGCGAGCCGCGCCGCGAACAGACGCCCACCGAGCACGCCGGCGACCGCACCACCGGCAAACGGCACGCCGACCGCCCAGTGCATGACACCGCCGATACTCGCGGCGGCGACGCTGCCGGCCGACACCAGGGCGATGACGGCGAGCGAAGTCGCGACGATGCTCTTCATGTCGAGATCGGTATAGCGGCTCAGCGCCGGCACGATGACGAAGCCGCCGCCGACGCCGAGCAGACCGGACAACACGCCGGATATGACGCCGGTCAGCGCCAGCGAGCGCGCGCACGGCAAGGTCCAGCGCAGGCGGCCGCGGCCGGGATTGATCACGCAGGGCAGGACTTCGGTGCGCGGCGGCTGCGGACCTTCGCGCAGTTCGCGGCGGGCCTGGCGGTACATGCGCTGCATCGCGTAGATCAGCAAGGCCGCGAAGGCCAGCGCCAGCGGCGCATTCGGCACGCGATGCGCGATCCACAAACCGAGCGGCGCGAACACGATGCCGATGCCGGCAATGAAACCGGCCGCGCGATAGCGCACGATGCCTTCGCGCAGGCCGAGCACGGCACCGAGCGCGGCACTGAGGCCGACGGCGAGCAGGCCGACCGGCGCCGCCTGCGCCATCGACAGACCGAGTCCGAACACCAGCAGCGGCACCGCGAGGATGCCGCCGCCGGCACCGGTCAACGCGAGGATGGCGCCGACCACGGCGCCGAGCGCGGAACCGAGCAGCAGGTGTTCGTTCATGGCTTCAGTCCGCCAGTTCCGGCTGCGCCATCCACTCGCGACCCTTGAGCATGGCCTGCCAGTACAGCGGCGGCAGGACGCGTTCCTTCAGCCACCAGGCGGCACGGGTCGGCTTGCGGCCGTCGAGCAACCAACTCGGGAAGCTCGGCGCCAGCTTGCCGCCGTAGGTGAATTCGGCCAGCACGATCTTGCCGCGCTCGACAGTCAGCGGGCATGAACCGTAACCGTCGTAGCGCGCCTCGGTGCGTGCGCGGCCAAGCGCGGCCAGCACATTGTGCGCAACGACGGGCGCCTGCTTGCGAGCGGCGGCGGCGGTCTTGGCATTGCTGGTATTGGTGCAATCGCCCAGCGCATGCACGTTGCCGAACTGACGATGCCGCAAGCTGGCCGGATCGACGTCGACCCAGCCGGCCGCGTCGGCAAACGGGCTGACACGCAGGAAATCCGGCGCGACCTGCGGCGGCACCACATGCAGGAAATCGAATTCGCGTTCGACGGTCTCGCGAGTCCCGTCAGTCCGGTTGCGTGCAAAACTCGCGATCCGGCGCGCGCCGTCGACCTTCACCAAGGTGTGCCCGAAGTTCAGATCGATGCCATAGCGCTCGACGTAGTGCATCAATGCGGGCACGTAGTCGGCGACGCCGAACAGCACGCCGCCGGCGTTGTAGAACTCCGGCTCGATCTTCGCGAGCACACCCTCCCGACGCCAGTGATCGCACGACAGATACATCGCCTTCTGCGGCGCCCCGGCACATTTGATCGGCATCGGCGGCTGGGTAAACAACGCCCGCCCTTCGCGCAGCTTCTGCACCAGATCCCAGGTGTATGGCGCGAGATCGTAGCGGTAGTTCGAAGTCACGCCGTTGCGACCGAGCGTTTCGTCGAGTCCTTCGATGCCGGCCCAGTTGAGCTTGAGTCCGGGGCAGATGACGAGCTGATCGTAGCCGACGACACGGCAGCCATCGAGCACGACGGCGTTGGCGCGCGGCTCGAAGGCGGCGACCGCGGCCTTGATCCAGTGCACGCCGCGCGGAATCAGGGAAGCCATCGTGCGCGCCGTATGCGACGGTTTGAACACACCGGCGCCGACCAGCGTCCAGCCCGGCTGGTAGTAGTGCACGTCCGCCGGATCGATGATGGCGATGTCCAGCTTCGCGTCGCGCGACAGCAGGCTCGCCGCGGTCGCGATGCCGGCCGCGCCACCACCGATGATGACGATCTGGTGGCGGGCATCGACACGATCGACTGGTGTACGTCCGCCGTTGGCGATGCGGCGCGCAACGGCGGCGAGGTCGTAGCCGGCGACGCGCGCGATGTCGAGGATTTCCGGCAGCGGCCGGCGTTGCACTTGCGCCAGCGCCCACAGCGTTGCCGACCGCGTACCCGTGCGGCAATACGCGAACACCGGTTTCGGCAGTTCGCACAGCAACTCGCCGAAGCGCTGCGCAGCGGCGTCGTCGACCTTGCCGGACTCGATCGGCAGATAGACAGGCTTCAGTCCCGCTGCCTCCGCGGCGCGGGCGATCTCTTCATACAGCGGCTGGTCGGCCCCCTCGCCGTCCGGACGATTGCAGATCAGACTGCGATACCCCTGCGCCGCGAGTGCGGCAATATCGGCGACGGCAATCTGCGGGGCGACCGACAGATCGTCGCCAAGCTTGCGAACCTGCATGCGGATCTCCAGCGCTCAAATCGCGTTGAGCGGAATCTTCAGATAGCGGACGCCGTTGTCATCGGGGTCCGGCAGATGGCCGGCACGCATGTTGACCTGCACGGACGGCAGGATCAGTACCGGCATTTCCAGCGTCGCGTCGCGCGCCCGGCGCATGGTCACGAAGCCTTCCTCGCTGATGCCGTCGCGCACATGGATGTTGTTCGCGCGCTGCTCGGCGACGGTGGTTTCGTAGGCCACATCGCGGCCGCCCGGCTGATAGTCGTGGCACATGTACAGCCGCGTCTGCGGCGGCAGGCTGAGCACCTTGTTGATCGAGCGATACAGGGTGCGCGCGTCGCCACCGGGAAAATCGCAGCGTGCGGTGCCGTAATCCGGCATGAACAGCGTGTCGCCGACGAAGGCGATCGTCTCGTCGCCGTCCTCGACCACGTAGGTCATGCAGGCCGGTGTATGACCGGGTGTATGCAGGGCGCGCGCCTCGAGATGACCGATGCTGAAGGTCTCGCCGTCCGCGAGCAGCGTGTCGAACTGGCTGCCGTCGTGGGCGAATCCGGCGCCGGCATTGAACAGCTTGCCGAACACGTCCTGCACGGCCGTGATGTGCGCGCCGATCGCGAGCTTGCCGCCGACCTGCTCCTTGAGATACCCGGCCGCCGACAGGTGATCGGCATGCACATGCGTTTCGAGCAGCCATTGCACGCTGGCACCGAGTTCGCGGACGCGCGTGATCAGGCGGTCCGCCGAATCATGCCGCGTGCGCCCGGACTTCGGGTCGTAATCAAGCACGCTGTCGATCAAGGCGCATTGCATGCTGCCGCGATCGAGCAACAGGTAGCTGATCGTCCACGTCGCCGGATCGAAAAAGGCTTCGAGCTGGATCTGACTGGTCTCGGACATCTCGTTGGCTCCGCTGAATGAATCCGGCGCGCCATCCGGCTGCCAGTGATGACAGTCCACACTCAAGACGCGTGCCAGCCGGAACTCGTCCGGAAGAGAAATTCAAGACCTTGTTTTAATGATATTTATCTTTGGAAGACCGATCCGCCGTGACTGACAATGGCGGCGACGATGGCAGCACATGGCAGCATTTGGCAGCGCCGTCGGGGGCGACTAAGCTGTCCCGCAGACTCCGGAGCACGACGCGATGACCCTTCCTTCCTCGGCACAGGTGCAGGCGCTGATCTCGTATCTCGAACACGAAGTCCAGCCGACCATCGTGCTCGACACCGACTACAACATCCTCGCCGCCAACAACGCGTACCGTCGGCAGTTCGGTGCGGCCGAGCAGGCGCCGATCGGCAGCAAGTGCTATCGCGTTTCGCATCAATACGCCGTGCCCTGCGATCAGGCCGGCGAGCACTGCCCGATGCGCAAGGCCAGCGAAACCCGTGCACCCGATCGCGTGCTGCACATCCACCACACGCCACGCGGCCCCGAGCACGTCGATGTCGAACTGCGACCGATCCTCGACGAACACGGCGAGGTGGCGGCCTACGTCGAGCGGCTGAGCAGTGTCACGGCGGCGGCGGCGCAGCCGCAGCGCCAGGGCCTGGTCGGCCGGGCTCCTGCCTTCAAGGCAGCGCTGGCCGCATTGCAACGCGCGGCGCCGGCGCAGATTCCGGTACTGCTGCAGGGCGAATCCGGCACCGGCAAGGAACTGTTCGCGCGCGCGCTGCACGAGAGCAGCCCGCGCGCGCGCGGACCGCTGGTCGTGGTCGACTGCACCGGCCTCACGGAAACCCTGTTCGAAAGCGAGCTGTTCGGCTACGAGAAAGGCGCGTTCACCGGCGCCACGCAGCGCAAGATCGGCCTCGCCGAGACCGCGCACGGCGGCACGCTGTTTCTCGACGAAATCGGCGACGTGCCGCTGGCGATGCAGGTCAAGCTGCTGCGCCTGATCGAATCCGGCACGTTTCGGCGGGTCGGCGGCGTCGAACCGCTGCGAGCCGACTTCCGCCTCGTCTCGGCAACCCACAAACCGCTGGCAGCGATGGTTGCCGAGGGCAGCTTTCGCCAGGATCTCTACTACCGCATCAGCGCCTTTCCGGTGCATTTGCCGGCGCTGCGCGAACGGGCCGATGATTTGCCGCTGCTGGTCGAGAGTCTGCTGCAGCGCATCGCCGGCAATCAGGCGCCACGCGTCGACGACGAAGCAATGCGCCTGCTGGCTCAGTACCGCTATCCCGGCAACGTCCGCGAACTGCGCAACATTCTGGAACGCGCGCGGCTGTTCGCCGACGACGGCGTGATTCATGCCGGCCACCTGCCAGCCGAGCTGCACAGCGCGGCCGCCGGTCCGCCTGCCGCGCCTGGCGGTCGCCGGCAGCGGCGCGACGAACGCGCGCAACTCGCGCACGCGCTGGCGGTGTTCAAAGGCACGCGCAGCGAACTCGCTCATCATCTCGGACTCAGCGAGCGGACCCTGTACCGGCGCTTGCGCGAGCTCGGCCTCGCCTGAGATCGACATTGCTGCCAGCGTACTGGCAGTCGTCTGCCAAACTCTGCCAATGGCAGCCTCAAGGCTTTTGAATTCACTTAAAGTATCAAATTTAATTATTTGAATTATAAAGTTTAATTTCAATAATTCCGGCTTGGCACGGAACCTGATCAAGCCGTGGCGTCACGCGATCCAGATGCCATGCCGCCAAGCACCCGCAAAACCCGATTGCCGCTCCTCACGGACCAGGGCTTGACCGTCGTCAAGGCGTACGGGCGGCCGCTGTCCGACGATGCAGGCCTGCCCGCCACCCTCGTCCGCGCCGTGAACACCCCCTCTCCACCATGCCCGGCCGCACGGACCCATCGCAGCGATCGGCTGCGGCGCGGCATCACCGTCGTCCTGCTCGTCAAGTTGCTCGCCATCGTCCTGCTGTGGTTCGCGTTCGTGCGCCCTCACGGGATCCGGATCGACGGTCACCGCGCCGGCGAAAGCGTGCTCGGCGGACCGGCTTCTCCTGCGCCCCTTACCGAGCCTCAGCCATGATCAGCACCCACCTCGTCGACCTTTCGCGCCTGCAGTTCGCCGCGACCGCGATGTACCACTTCCTGTTCGTGCCGCTGACGCTGGGCATGGTCTGGCTGCTGGTCATCATGGAGTCGGTTTACGTGATGACCGGCAAGCTCGTCTACAAGGACATGACCCGCTTCTGGGGCAAGCTGTTCGGCATCAACTTCGCGCTGGGCGTCACCACCGGCATCACGCTGGAATTCCAGTTCGGCACGAACTGGGCGTACTACTCGCATTACGTCGGCGACATCTTCGGTGCACCCCTGGCAATCGAGGGGCTGATGGCGTTCTTTCTCGAATCCACCTTCATCGGCCTGTTCTTCTTTGCCTGGGACCGGCTCTCCAGGCAGCAACACCTGCTGGTGACCATCCTGATGGCGATCGGCACCAATCTGTCGGCACTGTGGATCCTGATCGCCAACGGCTGGATGCAGAACCCGGTCGGCGCCGAGTTCAACTACGAAACCATGCGCATGGAACTGACCGACTTCTGGTCGGTGATCTTCAATCCGATCGCGCAGGCGAAGTTCGTGCACACCGTGTCCGCCGGTTACGTGACCGGCGCGATGTTCGTGCTGTCGATCTCGGCCTGGTATCTGCTTCGCGGCCGCGATGTCGAGTTCGCCAGGCGCAGCTTCCGCATCGCCGCCGCCTTTGGCCTGGCATCGGTCTGTTCCGTGATCGTGCTCGGCGACGAGTCCGGCTACACGGTGGGCGAGGCGCAGCAGACCAAGATGGCGGCGATCGAGTCCATGTGGGAAACGGAGCCGGCGCCGGCCTCGTTCAATCTGCTCGCCTGGCCGAACGAAGCACAACAGAAGAATGACTGGGCCGTCGAGATTCCCTGGGTCATGGGTCTGATCGGCACGCGCTCGGTGAGCCTGCAGATTCCCGGCATTCTCGAAATCAAGGCGAAGAACCGGGTGCGCATCGTGTCCGGCATCGAGGCGGCGAAGGCGCTCGGCCGCCTGCGTGCGAATCGCCAGGATGCCGATGCGCGGACGATCTTCGAACAGCACAAGGCCGATCTCGGCTTCGGCCTGCTGCTGCGCAAGTACGTCACCGATTTCGATCAGGTCACGCCGGAGCTGATCGAGCGCGCCGTCAACGACACCATCCCGCGCGTGACACCGATGTTCTGGGGATTTCGCGCGATGGTCGGCATCGGCTTCCTGATGCTGGCGCTGTTCGCACTGGCCTCGCTGTCGACGCTGCGCATGCAGTGCGAGCGTCGGCGCTGGTTGCTGAAGTGGGCGCTGTGGTCGCTGCCGCTGCCGTGGCTTGCCTGCGAGCTCGGCTGGTTCGTTGCCGAATATGGTCGCCAGCCCTGGACGATCTACGGCGTGCTGCCGACCAATCTGTCGGTCTCGACCCTGAGCGTGTCGAGCCTTTACGGCTCGCTGGCCGGCTTCGTCGGTTTCTATACCGCGCTGCTGATCGTCGAGATGTACCTGATGGTGCGTTTCGCTCGCCGGGGTCCGGGCAGTCTCGGCACCGGCCGCTACGCCGACGAAGCCGCCGCGCAACATTGAAGGACTGAAACCATGCTCGACTACGAAGTTCTCAAACTGATCTGGTGGCTGCTGGTCGGCGTCCTGCTGGTCGGCTTCGCGGTGATGGACGGACACGACATGGGCGTCGGCAGCCTGCTGCCCTTTGTCGGCCGCAACGACATCGAGCGCCGTGTGGTGATCAATACCGTCGGCCCCCACTGGGACGGCAACCAGGTCTGGTTCATCACCGGCGGCGGCGCGATCTTCGCCGCCTGGCCACTGATCTACGCGACCGCGTTCTCCGGCTTCTACTGGGCGATGCTGGCGGTGCTCTGGGCGCTGTTCTTCCGCCCGGTCGGCTTCGACTACCGCAGCAAGATCCACGATCCACGCTGGCGCTCGACCTGGGACTGGGGCCTGTTCGTCGGCGGCACGGTGCCGCCGCTGATCTTCGGCGTGGCGTTCGGCAATCTGCTGCAGGGCGTGCCGTTCCGGTTCGACGACAATCTCGTGTCCACCTATACCGGTTCGTTCTGGCAGCTGCTGAACCCGTTTGCCCTGCTCTGCGGCGTGGTCAGCAGTGCGATGATCCTGCTGCACGGCGCGATCTATCTGACGCATCGCACGGAAGGCGTGATCGCCGCACGTGCACGCCGCGCCGCCTGTGGCGCCGGTCTCGTGCTGCTGCTCGGGTTCACGGCCGCCGGCCTGTGCCTGCTGCGCATCGACGGCTATGCCATCACGTCGATCGTCGATCCGTCGGCCCTGCCCGATCCGCTCGCCAAGACCGTCGTGCGACGCAGCGGCGGCTGGTTCGCCAACTACCGGCTCGTGCCGGCGACGATGCTGGTGCCGATGCTCGCCTATCTGGGCACGATTGCCGCGCTGCTGCTGTTGCGCGCCGGCCGCAGCGGCATCGCGTTCGTGGCCTCGGCTCTGGCTTTGGCCGGCGTGATCGGCACCGCCGGCGTTTCGATGTTCCCGTTCCTGATGCCGTCGTCGTCACAGCCGGATGCGAGTCTGACGGTCTGGGACAGCACCTCGAGCCGGCTGACGCTGTCCATCATGCTGTGGGCAGTGCTGATCTTCATGCCGCTGATCGTGTTCTATACCGCCTGGGCCTACCGCGTGATGCGCGGCAAGGTGACGGCGACCGACATCGAACGCAATACGCACAGCGCGTACTGAAAACCGGAGAACAAGCATGTGGTATCTGACCTGGGTACTGGGTGTCGGCTTCGCGGTTCTGCTCGCGATCCTCAATGCCATCTGGGGCGAGAACGAAGTTGCGCGCCGCGCAGCCGACGAGGATTCCGCCGCGCCATGAAGACGGCATTGCCGCCTTCGGCCACGCCCACCACGCTGGCATGGCTGCCCCTGCTCGTCGGTCTGGCCCTGATGTTCGGTCTGACCGCCGATCCGCGCGTGCTGATCGACGGCGACGGACGCGCCGATCATCTGGGGGCGACTCTGGCGGGCTGGGCCATGGCGGCCGGCATCGTGCGTGGCGTCGGCTTCGTGCCCCGGTATCGTCCGGCGCGCGTTCTGCTCTCGGGCCGCGCCTGTGCACTGGCACTGTCGATGGCCGCGCTGCGCCTGTTCCTCACCCCTCGTTGAGCCCCATACTGGCGCCGGCTCCGGAGAACCGCGAATGCAGATCATCATCGACCCTTACAGCTGGCTGCTCGGCCTTGCCGGCGGACTGCTGATCGGCCTGTCGGCCGCGCTGCTGCTGATCGGCAGCGGGCGCATCGCCGGCATCAGCGGCATCGCCGGCAATCTGCTGTTCGAGCGCGGCCCCGACCGCGGCTGGCGCGCGCTGTTCGTGCTGGGCCTGATACTCGCGCCGCTGATCGTCGGCTGGCTGCGACCCGAACTTCGCGCTGCAGCCCCGACCGTCAATGCCGGGATGATCGTGGTCGCCGGCCTGCTGGTCGGCTTCGGCACCCGGCTCGGCAGCGGCTGCACTTCCGGTCACGGCATCTGCGGCATCAGCCGCCTGTCACCACGCTCCCTGCTGGCGACGGCGACCTTCATGGCCGCCGGCTTCGTCACCGTCTATCTGATCCGCCATCTGCCGGGGCTCGCATGAAAAATCTCATCGGCCTGCTGGCGGGTCTGCTGTTCGGTGCCGGCCTGACGATCGGCGGCATGGTGCAGCCGCAGAAAGTGCTCGGCTTTCTCGATCTCGCCGGCGTCTGGGATCCCAGCCTGGCATTCGTCATGGGCGGCGGCCTGCTGGTGGCATTCCCGGCGTTCGCGCTGGCGCGCCGCCGCGACCGACCGCTGTTCGATCTCGCATTCCAGATTCCGACGCGCAATGACATCGACAAGCGGCTGATCGTCGGCGCCGTGCTGTTCGGCGTCGGCTGGGGCATCGCCGGCTACTGCCCCGGCCCCGCGATCGCGGCACTGTCGGCCCTGCATCCGGCGACCCTGCTGTTCTGCGTCGCCATGGTCGCCGGCATGTGGCTGCAGCGGCGTCTGATGCGCTGAGCATCACACCGCGCGGCCCGGTGCGTGCCGGTGGCACTCAGGTGTCCGACGCCGTCGGTGCGAACTGTTCGTAGGCAGCAAGCGCGTCGGCGGCGTACATCAGCGACGGTCCGCCGCCCATGTAGATCGCCACACCGAGTGCTTCTTCAAGCTCGGCGCGAGTGACGTTCGCACGCACCAGCGCCTGTACGTGGAACCCGATGCAGGCGTCGCAATGTGCCGCGACGCCGAGCGCGAGCGCGATCAGCTCCTTGGTCTTGCGATCCAGCGCTCCGTCGCGGGTCGCCGCCTGCGCGAGCGACGTGAATCCCTTGCTGACCTCGGGAATGCCGGTCCGCAATTCGGCCATCTGCGCCGATGTCGAACGAATGATGTCGGGATAGTTCTTGCTCATGTCGATGCATTCCTGGTCGCGGCAATGGAGCCGTCCACCGACGTCGCGCTGCGCCATCCGGATGCCGCGCCCGCATGCTTCGGTGCGGGCTGACGGCACGCACGGCAAGCTGTTGACGCAGGCCTTCGTCGGGCCGCACGCACGCCTTGCGGTTTCGCATCGACGCCTTGCATGACGCGATCCGCCGGCTGACAGCGGCGTCAGTGCAACAGCCGCGCCGCGGCCGTGCATTGATGCCGGTCAAAGCCGGATCGGACTTGATCCTCATCAACATGTCGCAGGCGCGCCGGATGCACGCTGTGCCGACGACTCCGGGAGCGATCATGCAACTGCAGTTTCTGGGTGCGGCCGGCACCGTCACCGGCTCGAAGTATCTGGTCAGCGATGCGCACAGCCGTCTGCTGGTCGACTGCGGTCTGTTTCAGGGCTACAAGCAGCTGCGCCTGCGCAACCGGGCACCGCTGCCGACACCACCGGCGGAGCTCGACGCGGTGCTGCTGACGCACGCACACATCGATCACTCCGGTTATCTGCCCATTCTGGTTCGCTACGGCTATCGCGGCCGCATCCTGTGCAGCGAGGCGACCTACGACCTGTGCCGGATCATGCTGCCGGACAGCGGTCGACTGCAGGAGGAAGAGGCGGACTTCGCGAACCGCCATCATCTGTCCCGGCACAAACCGGCGCTGCCCCTCTACACCGAAGCCGACGCCATGACGGCGCTCGAACACTTCACGCCGCAGGCATTCGATACCGATTTCCGGCCGGCGCCGGGCTTCCTGGCGCGTCTGCTGCCGGCCGGCCACATCCTCGGTGCGTCGATGCTGCGGCTCGGCCATGCCGACGGCACGATCCTGTTCAGCGGCGACCTCGGGCGACCGCATGATCCCCTGCTGCACGCGCCCGCGGCGGTCTCCGAAACCGACTGGCTGGTCGTCGAATCGACCTACGGCAACCGCCATCACGAAATTGTCGATCCGTTCGCGCAGCTCGCCGAGGTCATACGCCGTACTGCCGCGCGCGGCGGCGTGCTGGTGATTCCGTCGTTCGCGGTCGGCCGCGCCCAGGAGCTGCTGTTCGGCATCGACCGCCTCAGGCGCAGCGGCGCGATCCCGGCCGATCTGCCGGTCTACCTCAACAGCCCGATGGCGGCCGACGTCACGACGCTGTACCGGACGCACCTCGGCGAGCACCGCCTCGATGCCGCGCAGTGCGCCGCGCTCGGCAAGGTCGCGCACATCGTCAACACCGTCGAGGAATCGAAGCGCCTCAACGAACGCGGCGGCCCGATGATCATCATTGCCGGCAGCGGCATGGCAACCGGCGGCCGCGTCGTCCATCACCTCAAGGCATTCGCCGGCGACGCCGCGAACACCATCCTGCTGGTCGGTTTCCAGGCCGGCGGCACCCGCGGCGCCGCCCTGCTGGGCGGTGCCAGGTCGATCCGCATCCACGGCCAATACGTCGCGGTGCGCGCCGAGATCGCGAGCATCGACAATCTGTCGGCACACGCCGACGCCAGTGAGATTCTCGACTGGCTCAGCCATTTCGAACGCGCGCCGCAGGCCGTGTTCGTGACGCATGGCGAGCCGTCGGCAGCCGACGCGCTGCGACAGCAGATCGAGCACCGGTATGGCTGGCGAGTTTCGGTGCCGGAGCATCTGCAGACCGTGGAGCTGAAGCGCGCCGCATCCGCGAACGCCGTGCAGGCTCCGTTCGCCAACCGCCTGCGCGCCCATCGCTTCGGCGTCGACACCTATCAGGAACCGGTGGTCTTCCTGCGCGCCGATGCGCCGATCTGTCGCTCCGAAGGTTTCGAGTCGCAATCGCGGGTCAAGCTCGAAATCGGCGCGCGGTCGCTGGTGGCAACGCTGTACACCGTGGACGCCCCTTTGCTCGACGACACGCAGGCCGGACTCTCGGAGGCTGCATGGAACGCGCTGGCGGCCCACGAGGGCGCCGAAGTCGTGATCTCGCATCCCGAGCCGGTGGAGTCCTTCGCCGCGGTCCGCGGCAAGGTGTATGGCCGGTCCTTCAGCGATGACGGCATCGACGCGATCATTCGCGACATCAGCGCCGGCCGCTATTCCGGGCTCGAACTCGCCGCCTTCATCACGGCCTGCGGCGGCAGCAAGCTGTCGCACGACGAAACAATCGCCCTGACGCGCGCGATGACCGACAGCGGACAACGCCTGCGCTGGGCGGCGCCGCTGGTGCTCGACAAGCATTGTGTCGGCGGCCTGCCAGGCAATCGGACGACCCCGATCGTGGTCGCGATCGTCGCGGCCTGCGGTCTGATGATTCCCAAGACGTCATCGCGGGCGATCACCTCGCCGGCCGGCACCGCCGACACCATGGAGATGCTGGCGCCGGTTGCACTCGACGTGGCCAGCATGCGACGCGTCGTCGAGCGCGAGGGCGGTTGCGTGGTCTGGGGCGGCGGCATGGCGCTGAGCCCGGTGGACGACATGCTGATCCGGGTCGAACGTCCACTCGACTTCGACAGTGCCGGCCAGTTGGTGGCTTCGATCCTGTCGAAAAAGCTGGCGGCCGGTTCGAACAGCCTGCTGGTGGAGATTCCGGTAGGCCCGACCGCGAAGCTGCGGTCGACGCAGGCGGCCGACGAGATCGCGCAACGCCTGCAGGCAGTCGGCGACGCGCTGGGTCTGGCAACGCGGATCATGCAGACCGACGGCCTGCAGCCGGTCGGTCGCGGCATCGGTCCCGCACTCGAGGCAATCGACGTGCTCGCCGTCCTGCGCAACGCCGCCGACGCGCCGGCCGATCTGCGCGAACGCGCCTTGCGCCTCGCCGGCGCCCTGCTCGAAATGGGCGGCCGCAGCGCAGCCGGAGATGGCGTCGCACTGGCACGCGCGACATTGGGCAGCGGCGCCGCCATGCGTCAGCCGCCGATGGCGAGCTACCGCAAGGTCTTCGTCGCAGCGCAGGGCGGCGCGATCACGGCCATCGACAACCGACGCCTGGCCCGTATCGCCAAGCTCGCCGGCGCACCGCGCGCGCCGGCCGCCGGCGTCGAGTTGCATCGACATCTCGGAAGCCGCGTCGAGCGCGGGGAGCCGCTGTTCACGCTGCACGCCGAATCGCCGGGTGAACTGGCTTATGCCAGCGCCTACGCGGACAGTCACGGCGACGTCTTCACTTTCGATACGGAATCCACATGAACGGCACACCCTTGATTTTCGCACTGCCCGGCAATGCGGTGCTGGCGCGGGCCATCGCCGCCGAACTGCATCTGGACAGCGGCAGGTTGGCGATCCGCCGCTTCGCCGATGGCGAAACGAGCCTGCGCGTGCTGACGCCCGTCGCCGGCCGCGACATCGTGCTGGCGGCGACGCTCGCGCACCCGGACGAGCAGATGGCGCTGCTGCAGTTTGCCGCCGCCACGCTGCGAGAACAGGGCGCGCGGCGCATCCTGCTGCTCGCGCCGTACCTCGCCTACATGCGCCAGGATCTTGCGTTCGAACCGGGGACCGGTGTCCTGGCGCGGCAATATGCGCACTGGCTCGGCACGCTGTTCGACGGTCTGATCACGGTCGATCCCCATCTGCACCGCATTCGCGAACTGCGCGAGATCTTCGCGATACCGACGCGCATCGTCGACGCCGCGCCGCAGATCGCCGACTGGATTGCGGCACATCTTGTCGAGCGGCCGCTGCTGATCGGGCCCGACGCCGAGAGCGGGCAATGGCTGGCGACCGTCGCCGCGCGTCTCGACTGCCCGTTCGTGTGTCTCGACAAATCACGTCTCGGCGATGCCGAGGTCCGCCAGACCGTACGCCAGCTCGCCACGCACACGGACCGGCGCGCCATCATCGTCGACGACATCGCGTCGACCGCGGCGACGATGATCGGCGCACTGAAATTGCTGCAGCGGCACGACTACCTCGATCCGGTCTGCATCGCCGTGCACGCGCTGTTTGTCGGCGACGCCTACCACGATCTGATCGCCGCCGGGGCCGGCCGCGTACTCAGCTGCAACACCGTTGCCCATGCGTCCAACGTCATCGATCTGCATCCGCAACTCGCGGAGGCGGTCGCGCGCATGCTGCACGATGCCTCGGAGCCCACGGTACCGACGGCGGCGCCGGCCGGACGGCAGCCGGAAAACGCCTGAAAGCCGGCCGGCACCGGCACCCGCTTGCGCGGGTTTGACCGGCGTCAACGCGCGGTGCCCGAGGCACCCGCATGCTGCGTCCACGACCGGTCTGGAACGGGAAGCGAAGGAGAGCGACGATGAAAACCTATCAACGCATATTGCTGATCGCCGGCAGGGACATGAAGCGCTCACCGGCGATGGAACAGGCGGTGTGGCTGGCGCGTGAAACCGGCGCGGCCCTGCATCTGCTGCTGCTCGACCACAACAGCACGCTCGACATGGTCGGCCATCTGCGCCATGACGATGTCGCGATGCTGCACGAGGCGTTCCTGCGCGAACGCCGCGACTGGTTGGGCGAACAGGCCGCCGAGCTTTGCGAAACCGGCCTGAAAGTCACCAGCGAAGCGGTCTGGACCAAGCGTCCGGCCGAGGAAATCATCCTGCACGCGGTGGAGTGGCACGCCGACCTCGTGGTCAAGGACATCGACCTGCACGGCGGCATCCGCCGCGTGCTGATGACACCGCTCGACTGGACCCTGCTGCGCCGCTGTCCGGCGCCGCTGCTGCTGGTCAACACCGAGCACATCGCTCCGAAGCGCATCATCGTCGCGATCGACGCGCTGGCCGGCGGCGACGATCCCCTCAACGCCCGCATCGTCGAACAGGCCCTGGCCCTGGCCTATGCCAGCAACGCCGAATTGCACCTGGCCTACGCGTTCCAGGCCATCGCACCGCTCGAAACCATGGCGCCCGCGATGGTGCCGGCGCTGTCCGGTGACCTGTACGACACGCTGTATCGCCTGCATCACGACGCCTTCGATGCCTTCGCACAGCGCTACGGCGTGCCGACAGAGCGCCGGCACTTCCTGCACGGCCCGCCGGGGCTGGCGCTGTTCGATTTCGCGACCGAGAGCAGTGCCGACGTGATCGTGCTGGGCACGACGCATCGCAGCCGTCTCGAACGTCTGCTGATGGGCAGCACGGCCGAAACCATCCTCCAGCACCTGCCCTGCGACGTGCTGGCGGTCAAACCGCAAGGTCTGGCGACGCTGCTCGCCGAACAGGCACACGCGGACCTGATGGCGAGCGCGTGATCGCGGTCAGGCGCATCGCGCCGGCGCGACCGGCATGATGCGCTCGAACCGCCGATTCTCGATCCCCCAGCGCACACTGCCGAAGACCTCGGACACGAAGCGCGCGGACTGTCCGCTGTCGCCGGCCTCGACTTCGGGACCGCTCAGCATCAGGGTCGCGATCGGCTCGCAGTCGACGATGTCGGCCATCTCGGCCAGCGCCGCGGCGCCGTTGTGGCTGTAGGTGCAGAAAAACGCCACATGATTGAGCTCGGCTTCGTGATCGAGCAGATAGCGACGCACCGGACCGGCCGGTCGTTCCGCCCAGACCGGCGTACCGACGACAACCAGTGCGTAGTCGGCGGGCTTGAAGCGACACGGGACGATGGCCGGATCGCGGCCGGACAGCGATTCGAACAGGCTGCGCAGAAAGCCGCGCCAGCCCTTGCGATCATGCCGCTCGCGGATTTCCTCGAGATCGGCATCGAGCTCGCGCGCCAGCCGGCACGCCAGTGCACGCGTCGTTCCGCTGCGCGAATAGAACACCAGCAATGTGTTGCTCACGGGTATTTTCCAGACGAGTTGGACCGATACGCAGCGTCGTCTGCGCCGCGTCGGCCGGCATTGATCGCGGTCAAGGCGGCTGCCATCGCCGGGTGCCAGGGTATCGACACAGCGCGCCAGCCGCGCCCGCAACGAGAACCCGCATGCCTCTCACCCGGCCATCCGAAGTCCTGAGCTGCCCTGCCTGCAATGCCGACATCGTGCTGTCGGCCGGAGCGCGCCATGACGGCGCCGCGGTCCGTTGTCCGCAGTGCGGCTTCGAGGCCGTTCTGCAACGCGAACGCATCGGTCACGATGGCCGCGTCCGCTGGGGACTGATCGAGGCCGGCGACGACGACGAACCCTGAGCGGCGGTGGCCGGCAACTTGATCCGGATCAAGGGACAGGCGTGGCCGTGCCGGCACACTGGCGCCATGCCAGACGGGGACCGCGATGAAACTCGATGACCGCAAGCTCCAGCAGAACGTGCTCGCTGCACTGGGAACACGCACCGATCTCGACGCGTCGGTGCTGGGTGTCGCCGTTCGCGACGGCGTGGTCACCCTGAGCGGCCACGTCCATCACCATCGCGACAAGCTCGCGGCCGCCATGACCGCGCGCGGCGTGCCGGGCGTACGCGCGATCGCACAGCAGATCGACGTGCGGCCCGCAGACCTGCCGAAGACGGCCGACGATGAAATCGCCGACCGCGCGGCGCGCCTGCTCGCCTGGGATCTGATGGTGTCGCCGGGCACGGTGCACGTCACCGTCGAGCACGGCGTCGTCGAGCTGGCCGGCACGGTCGAATGGGAACATCAGCGACGTGACGCCGAACGCGACGTCCGCAAACTGCAGGGTGTACGCGAAGTGATCAACCACATCGGTCTGCTGAAACCCGCGGACGCGGTCGACCGCGAGCCCCGGCCGCTGCACGAATTCGTCGCCGTCCGCGTGCTCGCCGAGCACGGCGCCGCGACCGCCGCCGGAGATCGACGCTGACGGCCGCGCGCCGCCGATCCGTCAAACGACCGCAGCGTCGGCGCTGCAGCGGCCGGCGGCACGACGCGCGCAGCGCGGATCGCCTTGCCGATTGCCGCCGGCCGGCCGCGAGCGCGGCTCGCACGACGCACCGCGCCGGCCCGCGATGCAATACGTAGTTGCCGCAATCGGCCTACGCGAATCCCCGAATACCGGCTGTTTCGGCGCCTGCCTACAGTGACATCAGATCAGGACCGGAGCCGCCACATGCTGAACCAGAACGTTTCGAACACCGTCGCTGCGCTGCCGTGCACCAGCTGCCTGCGGCACAGCGCCTGTCTCGGCGCCTGCGTCCAGGATGCCGTCGGCGCCGAGGGCGAGAACGCCTGCATCACGACCATGACGCTGCAGCGCGGCCAGCCGCTGTTCCGCGCCGGCGATGCGGTCGACGCCGTCTACATCGTGCAGAGCGGCGCCTTGAAATCGCGCCGTCACTCCTACAACGGCGAAGAGGAAATCGTCGCCTTCCGCCTGCCCGGCGACAGCGTCGGCCTCGACGCGATCGGCAACCGCGAACACGGCACCGAAGCGGTGGCGCTGTGCTCGACACGGGTCTGCCAGGTGCCGCTGACGACACTGCGCCGCGAGGTGCACGCCTCGCCGGCCGTCGCCAGCCACCTGCTTGACGATCTCGGCCGCGAAATCGGCCAACTGCAGGAACATCTGCGCGACGAACGGCGCACGGCGCAGGTGCGCATCGCCGCGTTCCTGCTCGCGCAACTGCAGCGTCGCCGGCGTCTGTTCGGCGCGCAGATCGACCGCTTCACGCTGCCGATGACCCGCATCGACGTGGGCCGTTTCCTGGGCCTGGCAACCGAAACGGTGTCGCGAATGTTCACGCGCCTGCAGACGGATGGCGTGATCGCCTGCGAGGGCAACAGCGTGCAGGTGCTCGACAGCACGATGCTCGCCCGGCTCGCCGACGTCGCCGAGAGCTTCCAGCCGCTGGCGCGCGTGGCCTGAGCCCGGTGCACCTGCGCTTCGCGGCGCGGTTGCACCCCGTTCTTGATCGGGGTCAAGGCCCCGTTCGCCGCCGCGCCGCATCATGAGACCGCGATGCGACCCGGAACCCTGCCATGAATGATGCCCGCCGGACCCCGACCGACGACACCGCTGCATCGGTCGAAACCCTGCGTCCGCTCGGCAGCATCGAATCGCATTCGCCGGACATGCTGTGCCGCTGGTCGCAGGGCGGTCTGCCGGACGAGATGCTGAAACTGCCGAACCAGCTGCGGGGTTGTCCGGATCATCCGGGCGCAGTCTGTGTCGCCGGTTCGGCACCCTGCTCGACCCAGCCCGACTGTCCGCTCGCGATTCGCCCCGCGCCTCGGCCCGGAACCTGAAGGCCGGACGCCTGCAGCCGCAAGCCCTCTATTCGGCGTCCGGCTGCACGCTGATCAGCAGCTGCACGAGTTGCGCGAGCGAGCGGACATTCATCTTCTGCATGATGTGGGCGCGATGCAGTTCGACGGTGCGCTCCGACAGACCCAGATCGATGGCGATGACCTTGTTCGACGCGCCGTCGACCAGGCACCGCGCGATCTCGCGCTCGCGCGGCGTCAGGCTGGCGTAGCGACGCTCGACGTCCGAATGCTGCTGTGCCGAGGCGGCCTGCTCGGCATCCTGGGCCAGTGCGCGCTGCACGCGGCTGATCAGCTCGTCGTCCTTGAACGGCTTCTGCAGGAAATCGAGCGCCCCCGCGCGCATCGCCTCGACCGCCATCGGCACATCGCCGTGACCAGTCATGAAGATCACCGGCAGACGGTTGCCGCGCTCCTTGAGCACGCGATGTACCTCCATGCCGCTCATGCGCGGCATGCGCACGTCGAGCAGCAGACAGCCGCGCCAGCCGGCGCGCCACTGCGCAAGAAACTCGCCGGGATCGCTGTAGCTGCGGCAGGCGATCCGCACGCTCTTCAGCAGCAGGCCGACGCTGTCGCAGATCGCCTCTTCGTCGTCGACGACGTACACCAGCGCCTCGCTCATCGCATGTCCTCCTGGCTGGCGACCATGGCCGGCAGGCGCAGTGCGAAGGTCGCGCCGCCGTACTCGTTGCAGTAATAGCTCAGTTCGCCGCCATGCGCGTTGGCGATCGATTCGCAGATCGACAACCCCAGGCCCATGCCTTGCGGCTTGGTCGTGTAGAACGGCTCGAACAATCGCGCCACGGCTTCGGCGGCAATGCCCGGCCCGCGATCGGCAACCTGGATCTCGACGCGCTGCGCCTCGTTGCAGACGGTCACGACATCGACGATGTCGCCGGGCCCGGCAGCGGCCACGGCCTCGACGGCATTGCGGATCAGGTTCAGCAGCACCTGCTGGATCTGCACGGCGTCACCGCCCACCGGCGGCAGTTTCTCGCCCAGCCAGGAACGCAGACGGACACCGGACTGGCGCGCCTCGAATTCCACGAGCGGCAGGACTTCGCGCACCAGCTGATTGACGTCGAGCGGTCGGCGCTGGCTGTCCTGCCGGCGCGCCAGCGTGCGCAGCCCCCGAATCACCTGGCCGGCACGTTCGGCCTGCGCGGCGATCCTGTCGAGCGGCGTCGCCAGTTCTGCGGGTGTCGCCTGCCCGCTCTGCAGCAGGCGCCGGCAGGCACTGGCGTAGTTGGCGATCGCGGTCAGCGGCTGGTTCACTTCGTGTGCGATGCCGCTGACCATCTCGCCGAGCTGGCCGATGCGGCTGGCATGCATCAGACGCTCGCGCAGCGCATCGGCTTCGCGATTGGCGGCCAGCAGGGCGCTGCGGTCGACCAGTTCGCTGATGATCTGCTGCGGCCGACCGTCGCCGTCGGTGACCGCGGCGCTGTAGTGCAGCACCGTCAGTTCCGAACCGTCGGCGCAGCGATAGCGCAGCTCCTGCCGCCACTCGCCGCCCTGGTCGCTGATCAGGCTGAGTCCGGCGATCGCGCGCGGCCGGTCGTCGGCGTGCATGAGGTCGACATGGCGATGGCCGCGCAAGGCATCGATGTCGCGACCGAGCAGCTCCGCACAGGCGCGATTGGCTCGCAGGATGTGGCCTTGCAGATCGGTGGTCGTCATCGCCGTCGGCGCGAACTCGAAGATCAGGCGCAGCTCCTCGCTGTTGCGTCGCTGCAGTGCTTCCTGATGTTTGCGTTCGGTGATGTCACGCAGGATGCCGACGAAGCCGCGCAGGCCTTCGGTCGCGTATTCGCCGACCGACAGATCGATGGGAAACGTGCTGCCGTCCTTGCGCCGCGCCACGACCTCGCGGCCGATGCCGATGATGCGGCGCTTGCCGGTGTTCTCGTAGCTCTCGATGTAGCCGTCGTGCTCGCCGCGATAGGGTTCGGGCATCAGCACGTTGACGTTCTCGCCGACGACCTCGGCGGCGCGATAGCCGAACAGTTTTTCCGCCGAGCGGCTGAACGCGGTGATGCGGCCACGCTCGTCGATCAGCACGATGGCATCGACCGCCGCCTGCAGCAAGGCACGCAGCGGGTCGTGGGCAATCGCGGGCGGTGTGCTTTCGGGCATGACGGTTCCGGGCTGCGCGCATCTTAGCGTGGCCGCGATCGGCGGCGGCACCGCGTCACCGCTCAGCCGGCTTGCGCGCTCACGCGATGACGGTCGAACCAGTCGAGCAGCGAGCCGAGCCGCATCGTGCCGCTGATCCGTGCACGTTCCAGACCGCGGTGGTAGATCGCCAGGGTCGGCAGGTTCCGGATCGCCAGCTCGCGTGCCAGCTCGGGCTGCTCGTCGATGTCGCAACTCGCGAAGCGCAGATCGCCGCGCATCGCCGCGGCCTGTTCGAACACCGGCTTGAGCATCGCGCACGGCGCGCACCATGGCGCCCAGAAATGCACGACCAGCGGCGCTTCCGCATCGGCGCTCTGCACGCTGAAGTCGTCGACACGCAGTTCGGCGATCGGCGATGGACTGCCGGCGACATTCATTGCGGCTGGCACCAGAACGCACCCATGGCCGGCATCGCCGCCGTCACCGCGAAGCCGGCGAGTCCGACGCCGAGCATCAAGCCGGCGGCCAGCCGTGGCGAACTGCGCAGCCGGCCAAATCCGGCGAAGGTCCATCCGGACGCGGCCAGCAGCGGCGTGGTGCCGAAGCCGAACGCCGCCAGCAGACCGGCCCCCTGCAGCGGCGAGGCCGCGAGCGCGGCGCCGGCGAGCGCGAAATAGAGCCAGGCGCAGGGCATCAAGCCCCACAGCGCGCCCTGCAGAAACCGTCGCCAGGCGGGACCGTTCGCACGCGGCACGCAGCAGGCGGCAGTGGGTCGACGCCAGAGACGAATCCCGATCGTGATCAACGCTGTCGCCGCGGCGAGCTGCAGCAGGACGCCGCCGTGTGCCGGCGGCAACAGGTGCAGCAGGCTCAGGCCGCCGGCGCCGGCGAGCGCCCCCAGCACCGCATACATGCCGATCCGTCCGCCGTGCAGCGGCAGCAGTGCCCGCAGCGCATCGCCGCGACCGGCACCGCGCAAAGGCAATTGCTGGACGGCGCCGCACATCAGGCTGCAATGCGGGGACGCCGCCAGACCGGCGGCAAACATCGCGGGCATGCCAAGCTCGATCATCTCAGTCGCGGCTGGCGCAACGCGTGCAGCGTGTCGCTTCCGGCATCTTGCGCAGGCGAGCGTCGGCGATCGCCCGACCGCAGCGCTCGCAAACGCCCCAGAGACCGGCATCGGCGCGCTGCAGCGCACGGTCGACCTGCGTCAGCGCGACCTGCGTGCCGACGCTCAGCGCGTCGACCACTTCATCGTTCTCGCGTTCACCGGCCTGCTCGGCGAAGTCGGCCGACAGCGCGACACCCTGACGGCGGCGGTCGCGCTCGAGCTGTTCCAGGCGCGTGCGGTATTGCACCTGCTGCGCTTCGAGCTGGCGGCGCAGATCCTGCGGCATGGCAATGTGTTTCATGGTCGCTCTCCGTTGCCGGAACAGTGTCGCGGCAGCGTGGCGCCGCGGCATTGATCCCGGTCAGTCCGGCTCGTCGTCGGGCATGCGGCGCGCGATCTCGTCGAGGTCGTCGTACTGACCGCTGCGCACAGCCCAGACCAGCACGAACGCGGCGGCGGCCAGCAAGACGGTGCCGAGCGGAATCAGCAGGAACAGGATTTCCACGGCTCAGTCCGCACGCAGACGCGGCAGGCGCTGCGCGTTGACGACCACCACCAGAGACGACAGCGACATGCCCAGCGCCGCCAGCCACGGCGTCAGCGCGCCACCGATCGCCAGCGGCAGCACGAAGGCGTTGTACGCCAGCGCCCAGCCGACGTTCTGCATCGTGCGGCGACGGATCATGCGCGCCATGTGCCGCAGCGCGGCGAGGCTGCCGAGCCGGTTGCCGACCAGCAGCAGATCGGCGCGCGCCTGGGTGAGCGCCGCGCCGTCGGGCATGGCACAGCCGATGTCGGCGCCGGCCAGCAGCGGCGCATCGTTGATGCCGTCGCCGACCGCGAGCACCACATGACCCTGGCGCTGCAGCTCGCGCACATGCGCCAGCTTGGCCTCCGGCTGCATGCGGGCGTCGACCTTGTCGATGCCGAGCCGGTCGGCCAGCGCGTTCGCCGGCAGCACACCGTCGCCGGTCAGCAGTTGCACGCCGATGTCCTGCTCGTGCAGCGCGGCGATCAGCGGCGCGGCATCGGCACGCACCGGCGCCAGCACTTCGATGTACGCCAGCATCTGCTCGTCGCGGCGCAGCAACAGCGGCGTCGCCGCGGCATCGGCCTGTGGCAGCAAGCGGCCGCCGGGGGCACTCTCGGCGGCGCCGAGCCAGTAGCGCCGGCCGTCGATGACGCCGGCCACGCCCTGTCCCGGCTGGCTGCTGACCTGCTCGGCGAGCAGACCTCGATCGTGCGACTGGAAGGCAAGCGCGATCGGATGCAGCAGGCCGCGTTCGAGCGCCGCGCAGATCGCCAGGCAGCGCCCGCGATCGACTTCGGCCAGTGCTTCGACCTCGCCAACCGTGAGGCTGGTCTCGGTCAGCGTGCCGGTCTTGTCGAACACCACGGTGTCGAGCGCGGCGAGCCGGCTCAGCGCCTGCGGTCTCGCCACCAGCACGCCGGCGGCGGCCAGACGTCCGCTGCCGGCCGCGAGCGCCAGCGGCGCCGCCAGCGACAATGCGCAGGGACAGCTCGCGACCAGCACCGACAGTGCCGCGGACAAGGCATGCGCGGAATCCAGGTGCCACCACAACAGCGCGGTGGCCGCGGCAAGCAGCAGGACAGCGACGATGAAGATGCCCGCCCAGCGGTCCAGCCGGCGCTGGTAGGCGGGTCGCTCCTGCTGCGCGGCGGCGAGGATGTGCGTGATCTGCGCCAGCCAGGTATCGGCGCCCAGCGATTCGGCGCGCAGACACAAGGCACTGCCGCCGACATTGAGACTGCCGGCCAGCAGGCGCTCGCCGGCGC
Source organism: Solimonas terrae (assembly GCF_011067135.1). Lineage (GTDB taxonomy): Bacteria > Pseudomonadota > Gammaproteobacteria > Nevskiales > Nevskiaceae > Solimonas > Solimonas terrae. Next base: position 57,442 of record NZ_JAAMOW010000001.1, on the reverse strand, counting down.
AGCGCACGACCGGCCGCGACTCGCCGCTGAGCAGCGCCTCGTCGAGTTCGGCGGCGACGTCGAGCAGTTCACCGTCGACCGGCACCGCCTCGCCGGGCACGACACGCAGCACATCGCCGATCGCGATGCTGGCCAGCGGCAGGGTCTCGTCACCGTGCTCGCCGACCCGCACCGCGGTCAGCTTGCGCGCACCGACCAGGCGCCGCAGATGGCCGCCGGCGGCAATGCGCGAGCGGCTTTCGAGGTAGCGTGCTCCCGACAGCAGCAGCACGAACATGGTCGCCGAATCGAAATACAGAATGCCCTCGCCGCGCAGCACGTTTGCCGCGGAGGCGCCGTAGGCGATCAGCAGCGACAGGGCGATCGGCACGTCCATGTCGACGCGTCCGGCGCGCAATGTGCGTGCGGCACCGGCGAGAAACGGCCAGCCCGCGTAGAACACGGCCGGCGTCGCCAGCAGCCATTGCGTCGATCGCAGCAGTTGTGCCATCGCCGGCTCGATGACACTGCCATCGTTGCCGTAGAACGGCCAGGCCAGCATCATCACCTGCATCGCGCACAGCGCCGCGACGCCGATCCGCGCCAGCTGCTCGCGTGCGGCAGCGCGGCGCGCCGTCAGGCGCGCGTCCTGGGCCAGCACCTGCGGCTCGAAGCCGGCGGCATCGAGCGCCGCCAACACGCTCGACAAGCTGACCCGTTCCGGGTCGAAGCGGAACTGCAGCGTGCGCGCCGCGAGATTGACGTGGACCTGCGTGACCAGCGGCGCGAGCAGGCGCTCGACGCGGCTGACGCACGCGGCGCAATGCACGCCGTCGACGCCGAGCAGGGCCTCGCGGCTGTTGCCGGCGCTCGGCTGGCTGACGCTGTCGCGCAGCTCGGGCCGATCGTAGACCGACCACGGTGACAGGCCGACGGCAGCCACGAGCGTTGTGCTCAGTGCGCCTGCACGACGAAGCCGGCCGGTTCCGGCAGCGGCGTGAAGCCGCCGCGGAAGGCCAGCGTCGCGGTGAACGCGCCGGCGATCAGCACGGCCGCGGGCAACACGATCAGCAACAGGATCTCGATGCCGAAGCTCGAGCGTCGAGGGGTCGTGTTCATGGTTTTGCTCCCGGTGATATCAGTGGTCGTCGTCGGTGTCGCGCGTTTCGTCACCGTGCGCACGGCCGTCGGACAGAAAAGTGGCGATGCGGCTCTGTGTCGTGTGCGAGCCGTCGTCGGCGGTCACCACGAAGCGCAGCCGCGCCACGCTTGGATGCTGGCCCTGCGCGCTGGCCGCCACCGTCAGCGACACGTGTTCGCCCGGGCCGGCGTCCAGCGCGTCCGGCTCGACCGTGACCGCGCTGCCGTCGGTGAACGCGGCGGCGATCCTGTAGTGACGCTGCTGCGTCTGCTTGTTGGACAACTTCAGCGCGTAGACATTTTCGATGCGGCCATCGTCGAGCTCGCGATACAGCTGCTTGCGATCGCGCACCACATCGAGATCGAAGGGACTGCGCGCGACGATCAGCCAGGCGGTCGCGGCGAGTACCAGCAGCCAGACGGCGCCGTAGCCGACGGCGCGCGGCCGCAATACCCGGAAGCGACCGCCGGCGTCGTGACGCGCACTGCTGTAGCGGATCAGGCCGTGCGGCTTGCCGACCTGATCCATGACTTCGTTGCAGGCGTCGATGCAGGCGGCGCAGGCAATGCATTCGTATTGCAGACCCTTGCGGATGTCGATGCCGACCGGGCAGACCTGCACGCACAGCGAGCAATCGACGCAATCGCCGGCCTTGAGCGTCGCGGCGCCGTCGTCGTCTTCGCGACGTTCGCCGGCCAGCAGGGCGGCGGCACTCGGCGCGCGCTGCTGCAGCAGTTTCCGGTACAGGCTCTTGCGCGGTTCGCCGCGCTTTTCGTCGTAGGCGATGATCAGCGTGTCGCGATCGAACATCGCGCTCTGGAAGCGCGCGTAGGGACACATGTACTTGCAGACCTGCTCGCGCATGAAGCCGGCGTTGCCCCAGGTCGCGAAACCGTAGAACAGCACCCAGAACAGCGACCAGCCGGCGAGCGTGCCGTGCAGCAGCTCGCCGACCAGCTCGCGTACCGGCACGAAGTAGCCGACGAAGCTCAGGCCGGTGGCGAACGCGAACGCGATCCAGGCCAGGTGCTTGCCGCCCTTGCGCAGGATCTTGTTGCCGTTCCAGGGGCCGCGGTCGAGTTTCAGGCGCAGATGCCGGTCGCCCTCGAACCGGCGCTCCATCCACAGGAAGGCTTCGGTCCAGACGGTCTGCGGGCAGGCGTAGCCGCACCACAGGCGGCCGGCCACGGTGGTGAAGAAGAACAGCGTCAGCGCGGCAGCCAGCAACAGCGCCGACAGCAGGTAGAGATCCTGCGGCACCAGCGTCAGGCCGAACACGTGGAAGCGCCGCGCCGGCAGATCGAACAGCACCAGCGGCGCGCCGCCGATGCGCAGCCATGGAATCAGGTAGAACAGGCCGAGCAGCGCGATCATCGCGATCCGCCGCAGGCGCGCGTAGCGGCCGTGCGCGTCGCGCGGATAGACCTTGCCGGCCGACTGATACATCAGGATCGGCTGCTCGGTCACCGGCTTGCGATCACCGTGCGGCATCGTCTGCCTCCGCGGTCGGCGGCACCGCGAGCACCGCGGCGATCAGCGCCGGGATGAACGCCAGCAGCCAGAGCACCGCGAACGCCAGGGCGGCGCGCGTCGCGGTATCGAGCGGCAACCAGCCCTCGGCCGGCAGCAGCACGACGAACAGCAGCGCGATCGTCGCGCCCAGGAACGAGGCCCAGAGCACGGCGCCGAACTGGCGCCAGCGGCGACGACTGCCGAGCGCGCGGCGCTGCGTGGCGCCGACGATCGCATGCGCGTCGATGTCGCTGCCCGCTTCCAGATCGAGATCCCAGGGCTCGCGCATCGCTACTCGCCCGGCTGCTGCGACAGACTGTAGACGTAGGCCGACACCAGCTTGATCTCGTCCGGGCTGAGAATCTTCTCGTGGGCCGGCATCGCGCTGCGGCGACCGAACAGGATGGTTTCGCGTATGCGTTCACGCGTGCCGCCGTGCAACCAGATCGTGTCGGTGAGATTCGGCGCGCCGATCACCTGATTGCCGTGCCCGTCCGGGCCGTGGCAGGCGGCGCAGGTGATCGCGAACTGCTTCTGCGCCTGCTCGCGCACCGATGCATCGAGCTTGGGATCATTCCAGTGCTGAACGTAGCGCACCAGCGCGTCGAAGGTCGGCGCGTCGATCGCACCGTTGAATGCCGGCATCTGGCCGTTGCGGCCATGCGTCACCGACGCGACGATCGCCTCCGGCGTGCCGCCGTACAGCCAGTCCTTGTCGCTCAGGTTCGGAAAGCCGAGCGCGCCGTGGGCATCCGCGCCGTGGCAGCCGGCGCAATTGTTGAGGAAGACATTGCGGCCGAGCGTGCGCGCCGCCGGATCGGTGGCCAGCGACGCGACATCGCGATCATGGAATTTCGCGAGCTGCCGGTCACGCTGCGCCTTCAGCGCGTCGAGTCGTTCATGCAGCTGCTTCTGTTCGGTCCAGCCGAGCCTGCCGGCGAAATTGCCGAGGCCCGGATAGAACGTCAGATAGAGCGCGCCGAACACGGTGGTGGCGACGAACACGTTGAGCCACCAGCGCGGCAGCGGATTGTTGTACTCGCGCAGATCATCGTCCCAGACGTGTCCGGTATCGCCCTCGCCGGCCTTGCCGCGCGCATTGGCGAACAGCAGCCACATGGTGCCGATGAACGAGCCGACGACGATGGCGACGACCACCCAGTGCCAGAAGTTGCTCATGGCCGATCTCCGGCGCGCGCCGCAGACCCGCCGTCATGCGCTTCGCCAACGGGCGGCACGTCATCCTCGAGCGGCAGGCGCGCCGCCTCGGCGAAGCGCACGCGACTGCGCGGCGACCAGGCCCAGACCGCCATGGCGACGAACGCCAGCAGCAGGGTCGCGGTGACGAGACCGCTGATCATGATCCTTCTCCGGTAGCGCTCGTGGTTGCGGCCGCCGCTTGCGGCGCCGCCGGCGGCGCACGCAGCGACTGCAGGAATGCGATCAGTGCGTCGAGCTTGGTCTTGCCGAGCACGGCTTCGGGCGCGGCGGCGATGTCGGCTTTGCTGTACGGCACGCCGACCCGCGACAGCGCGCGCATCTCGGCCTGCACGTCCTCGCCCTTGAGCGACTCTTCGGCCAGCCACGGATAGCCGGGCATGTTCGACTCCGGCACGACATCGCGCGGATTCAGCAGATGGATGCGATGCCAGTCGTCCGAGTAGCGACCGCCGACCCGCGACAGGTCGGGGCCGGTGCGCTTGCTGCCCCACTGGAACGGATGATCCCAGACCGATTCCGACGCCTGCCCGGCCGGCCCGTAGCGCAGCACTTCCTCGGCCAGCGAGCGCACCATCTGCGAATGGCAGTTGTAGCAGCCCTCGCGCAGATAGACGTCACGGCCGGCGACTTCCAGCGGCGAGCGCGGTTTCATGCCCGGCGCCGGCTGCGTCTTCGACTGCTGCACCATCAGCGGCACGATCTCGACGAAACCGCCGAAGCTGATCGCCAGCGCGGTGAGCACGGCCAGCCAGCCGACGCTCTTCTCGATTCGTTCGTGGTTCATGCGTGGGCCTCCGCCGTGCCGACCGCAGCCTGGGCGTCGTGCGCCGACGGCATGATGGTTTTCCAGGTGTTCCAGGCCATGATCACCATGCCCGACAGGAAAATCAGGCCGCCGCCGAGGCGCATCGCGTAGAAGGGATAGGTCGCTTTCAGGCTTTCGATGAAGCTGTAGGTCAGCGAGCCGTCGGCTTCGGCGGCGCGCCACATCAGTCCCTGCATGACGCCGGCGATCCACATCGCGACGATGTAGAGCACGGTGCCGATGGTGGCCAGCCAGAAGTGCAGATTGATCGCCGGCACGCTGTACATCGCCGGCTTGTTCCACAGCTTCGGCACCAGCGCATAGATCGAACCGAAGGTGATCATCGCCACCCAGCCGAGCGCGCCGGAATGCACGTGGCCGATGGTCCAGTCGGTGTAGTGGCTGAGCGCGTTGACCGTCTTGATCGACATCATCGGACCTTCGAAGGTCGACATGCCGTAGAAGCTCAGCGAGACGATCAGGAACTTGAGGATCGGGTCGTCGCGCAGCTTATGCCAGGCACCCGACAGGGTCATGATGCCGTTGATCATGCCGCCCCAGCTCGGCGCGAACAGGATCAGCGAGAACACCATGCCGAGCGACTGCACCCAGTCCGGCAGCGCCGTGTACTGCAGGTGATGCGGGCCGGCCCACATGTAGATGCTGATCAGCGCCCAGAAGTGCACGACCGACAGCCGATACGAGTAGATCGGCCGGCCGGCCTGCTTGGGCACGAAGTAATACATCATGCCGAGGAAGCCGGCGGTGAGGAAAAAGCCGACGGCGTTGTGTCCGTACCACCACTCGACCATCGCATCGACGGCGCCGCCGTAGGCCGAGTACGACTTGGTCAGCGAGATCGGAATCGCCGCGCTGTTGACGATGTGCAGCAGCGCCACGGCGATGATGAACGCGCCGTAGAACCAGTTGGCGACATAGATGTGGCTGACCGTGCGCCTGGCGATGGTGCCGAAGAAGACGATCGCATAGGCGACCCAGACGATCGCGATCAGGATGTCGATCGGCCATTCGAGTTCGGCGTATTCCTTGCCCTGGGTGATGCCCATCGGCAGCGTGATCGCCGCCAGCACGATGACCGTCTGCCAGCCCCAGAACGTGAACGCGGCCAGCTTCGGCAGAAACAGCGGCGCGCGGCAGGTGCGCTGCACGACCCAGTACGAGGTCGCGATCAACCCCGAACCGCCGAACGCGAAGATCACCGCATTGGTGTGCAGTGGCCGCAGGCGGCTGTAGGTGAGATACGGAATGTCGAAGTTGAGCAGCGGCCACAGCAGCTCGGCGGCGATATAGGCGCCGACGCTCATGCCGACCAGGCCCCAGACCACGGTCATCACGGTGAATTGGCGCACGACCTTGTCGTGGTAGTGCGGCGCGGCAACAGCTTCGGTACTCATTGGACGGTCCCCTGCCCTGTTCGTTCGGGTGATGGCAGTGTCCCGTTCCGCCCTGCGGCCGGCATTGACCGGCATCAATATCGGCGCGAGCCGCGCCTCAGATCGCCGCCGAATGGCGCGGTGTCGCCGCATCGACGGCGTAGCGGTCGAAGACGCGCGCGATGTTGCGGACCAGCGGCCGACCGCGCGACGTGATGCGAATGCGGTCGCCGGCCAGTTCGATCAGGCCGTCTTCCGCCAGCGCCTGCAGCGCCGGTTTGCAATCGGCGAAGTAAGGCCAGAAATCGATGCCGTGCTCGCGACCGATGCGGGCGCAATCGACCTGCGTGCCGCACATGACCGTCTCGATCACCGCCCGCCGCAGCAGATCGTCGGCATCCAGGTGCAGGCCGCGCTGCACCGGCAGCGAACCGGCGTCGATGCGCGCGGCGTAGGACTGCAGGGTCTTGGCGTTCTGCACGTAGCAGTCGCCGATGCGGCTGATCGCGCTCATGCCGATGCCGATCAGGTCGCTGCCGGCATGCGTCGAATAGCCCTGGAAGTTGCGTTGCAGGGTGCCGGCCGCCTGCGCGCGCGCCAGATCGTCGCCGGCCAGCGCGAAGTGATCCATGCCGATACGCTCATAGCCGGCCGCAACGAATGCCTCGACCGCGATCTGCAGCAACTGCAGACGCGTGGCCGCATCCGGCAGCTCGCCGGCGACGATCTGGCGCTGCGCCGCGAACTGCGCCGGCATGTGCGCATAGGCATAGACCGCGACGCGATCGGGGCGCAGCTCGGCGATCCGCCGCACGGTGGTGGCGAAGCTCGTGACGGTCTGGCGCGGCAGCCCGTAAATGAGATCGACCGCCACCGAACGAAACCCGGCGCGCCGCGCACCGTCGACCGCGGCCACCGTCAGCGTCGGCGCCTGCTCGCGGTTGATCGCTTCCTGTACACGAGGATCAAGGTCCTGGACGCCGAAGCTGACGCGATTGAAGCCGATCCCGGCAAGCACCCGCAGCCGCTCGGCATCGACGGTGCGCGGATCGATCTCGATCGAGTACTCGCGATCGGCGTCGTCGATCAGGCCGAAATGCTGGTCGAGGGCGGTCATCAGTTCGGCGAGCTGCCGGTCGTCGAGCGCGGTCGGCGTACCGCCGCCGAAATGCAGCTGCCGGACGCCACGCTGCGCGCCCCGCCACAGCGCCGCCCACGAGGCGATCTCGGCCAGCAGACGCTGGACATAGCGCTCGCCGATTTCGGGCCGACGCGAGATCACGCGCGTGCAGGCGCAGTAGAAGCAGGGACTGCGGCAGAACGGCACATGCAGATACAGGGACGGCGGCGCGTCGGCGCGGCGGCGCGCCAGCGCCTCACGCAGTTGTTCCGGGCCGAAACTTTCGGTGAACTGCAGCGCCGTGGGATACGAGGTATAGCGCGGCACCGAACCGCCGTAGCGGCGGATCAGATCGGCGTCGGAATCGATGACAGTCGGCATGCGGGTTCTCCGGCAGTGACCACATTGTCGGACCCGATGCGCGCCAGTCCCTTGACCTGAATCATGGCGACGCCGGCGACGGCGCGACGTCCGGCGATGCAATGACCGCCATCAATGCCGTTGGCATCGCGCAGCGCCAAGGTGCCGGCCGCGGCATGTGCCGCCAGGAGCATCTTCATGAACAAGATCAACAAGGGAATTTCTTGGGCGTTCGCTGCCGCCGTCGGTCTGGGCCACGCGGGGCTGGCACCGGCGTATGACAGCGGTGACTGGATCGTCCGCGGTGGTTCGCACTACATCGATCCGAAGCACCACAATCACGATGTCGTCAAGGTCGACGGCGCCTTCGGCGTCACCGGCAGCGTCGAATACTTCGCGACCCCCAGCCTCGCCGTCGACCTGCTGCTCGCGGTGCCTTACCGGCACGACATCGAACTCGTGAACGGCGGCGACAAGGTCGCCAGCACGCGCCATCTGCCGCCGACCTTGTCGCTGGTCTGGTATCCCGCGGTCAGCGAAAGCTGGCATCCCTTCGTCGGTGCCGGCGTCAACTACACGATGTTCTTCGACGAGAAGACGCACGGCGCACTGGACGGCAGCAAGCTGTCGCTGAAGGACTCGGTCGGTGTGGCGGCGGTCGGCGGCCTGGCGCTGGATCTGAACAAGGCCTGGAGCGTGGTCGCCGATCTGCGCTACTTCAAGATCGACACCAAGGCACGGCTGGACGGCACGTCGATCGGGACCGTCAAGATCGATCCGATGGGCTACGGCCTGAGCATCGGTTACCGCTTCTGAACGCAAGGGCGGAACGCCGCCGCCATCATGCCGCGCCGGCCGTCGTCAACGGTCGAGAGGCGGCGCGATGACGGCGGCGGGAGCACAGCGGCCCGACCCGCCGTCGGTGCGGTGTCTACTCGTCCGCCGACTTGAACGCGATGGCGTTGAAAATCGGAATCAGCTCACGGCTGCGTGCATAGCCGTGGCCGGTCTGGAACTGGACCGTTGACAGACCATTGATGTGGGCGATCAGGTGCGCCGCGATCGTGCCCGCATCGCTGCGCAGCACTTCGCCGTCGGCGAGCGTGGAGCTGCGGATCATCTCGGTGAAGCGCGTGACCACGTCGCGCGCGAGCGCCTGCAGCCGCACCTCGAGGTCCGGCCGGCTGAGTGCGATCGTCTGCACCACGAAGAACAGGCTCTCTCCCGCGCCATCCGGCTCGGTATTCCGGCCGTCCGCGATCATTTCGGCCAGGCGCTTGAGGTTGCGGCGCAGCGGACCCTTGAGGTTCATTTCCGCGAGCAGCTGGTCGGCCAGTCGTCGCAGCGACACCTGCCAGAGTTCGAAGAACAGCGTCTGCTTGTCGCCGAACAGCGAATAGATCGGCATTCGCGAATAGCCAGCCTGTGCAGCCACGTCGTCGATCGTGACGGCCTCGTAACCCTTCTGGCAGAACATGGTCCACGCCGCGGCCAGCAACTCCTCGGAACGCTGTGCATTCTGTTCTGCGCGTGACAGCCTCACCTTCTTTGCGGGGCTCGCCTTGGCCATCGCTCACTGCGCCTTTTTCCGACTTGCACGAGTCGTGAATGTACCATATATTTCTAAACAGAATGTATTACTAAACGCCATGAATAGTGAATGGCAGGCGGAGGAGCATGATGAAGGCAGGCAGGAGCGCGCAATTGATCGGCGCGGCGATGGTCGCGGCAACGTTTTGTCCGATCGCCCGGGCACAGCAGGATCCGGCCTCGGCGGACGAAACATCGAGCGCGGCATCGGACGCAGCCGACAGCTCGTCCGCCACCAACGCAGATACCGACCCCGCCGCTGCGAGCCCGTTGCCGGTCATCCCGGTCGGCAACACGGCGCCGCCGCCGGTCGCGGTGCCGCCGCCGGAATCGCAGCCGATCGCCGAAATCGTCGTCACCGCCTCGTATCGCGAGCAAAGCAACCAGGACGTGGTCGGCAGCACGCAGGTGTTCAGCGGCGCGGACCTCGACAAGAAAGGTGCCGCCGGCCTCAAGGATTACTTGCTGGACGTGCCGAACGTGTCGCTGCAGTCGTCGGGCAACGGTTCGCAGAAGATTTCGATGCGCGGCATCTCCAACGTCAACTCGTCGGACCTCGGCTACGGCGACGGCTCGCCGACCACGGGCGTCTATCTCAACGACGTCGGCATCCAGGGCTCGGGCGTGTTTCCCGACCTCGACATCTTCGATCTGCAGCGCATCGAGGTCCTGAAGGGGCCGCAGGGCACCCTGTACGGCGAGGGTTCGATGGGCGGCTCGCTGAAGATGGTGACCAACGCGCCGGACATGAGCCAGTGGATCGTGCGCACGCAGGCCTCGCTTTCCAACACCAGCGACGGCGCGCCCAGCAATGACGAACGCATCGCCGTCAACGTGCCGATCGTCCAGGATCGCCTCGCGGCGCGCGTGGTCGGCAATCTGCGGCACAACGGCGGCTTCGTCGACTACACCACGCTCGACCGCAAGGACGCCGATGCCGACAACCATCAGTCCGCGCGGGCCATCGTCGACTGGCAAGCCTGGGACAGCATGCTGCTCGAATACACCTTCCTGTACGACAACGACGACCGCAAGCAGTTTCCGGTGGTCGACGCCGGGGCCGAGAACGAGCTGACCAACAGCGGCCCCGAGGATCAGTACGCAAAGACCAGGTTCACGATCAACGCCCTGACCGCACGCTGGAGCCTGCCGTTCGCGCAACTCACGTCGGTCAGCGCGGTATACAACACCGATCGCGACTCGCAGCGCCGCGTGCCGGTACTGCAGGGTCTGGTGCAGACCCAGGTGAATCCGCTCGGCATCACGGCGCCGCCGATCTTCAGCAATTCGCCGACGCATGTCGTGACCGGCCTGCAGTCGTTCTCGCAGGAACTGCGCCTGGTCTCCAACGGCGACGAGCGCCTCGACTGGATCGCCGGATTGTTCTATCGCAACCGCAGCCAGAGCTTTGACGAGCAGAAATACGAGAACGCCATACCGGACGATCCGACCGGCATACTCGAAGCCCTGCTCGGCCCCTTCAATCCGGTCCAGGGCCAGCAGGAAAACGGACACGGCGACGAGAAGTTCAAGCAGATCGCGGCCTACGGCGAACTCAACTACGAGATCCTGCCGTCGCTGGAACTGACCGGCGGCCTGCGTCTGTTCAGCGAAGATGTTTCGTTCTTCATCGATACGCAGTTCTATGGCATCGAGGCCTATCTGCTCGCGACCGACCCGAGCAATGTCGATCCGCAAACCGGCGCGGTGACGAAGTACTTCTCGCAGTCGGTGAAGACCAGCGGCGCGCTGCCGAAGCTATCGCTGTCCTGGCACATCACCGACGATCACATGCTGTACGCGACCCTCAGCCGCGGCTTTCGCTCCGGTACGCCGAACGTGTACTCGGCGCTCGACAGCGGTCCGCCGGTCGTCAAGCCGGACTACGTCTGGAACGAGGAAATCGGCGCCAAGCTCAGCTGGTTCCACGGCCACCTGATCACGAATCTCTCGGCCTATCGCATCGACTGGCAGAATCTGCAGGCGACGGTCGTCGGCACCGCCAGGCTCGGCGCCGTCTCGACCCAGTTCGCGCATCTGGACAATGCCGGTGACGCGGTCGTGCTCGGCACCGAAGCATCGATCACCTGGGCGCCGTTCACCGGCATGCTGCTGTCGCTCAACGGTGGCTACAGTGACGGCAACATCACCAAGCCCGCCGCCAACAGCGAGACGCCCAAAGGCTCACGCGTGCCGAGCACGCCGCGCTATACCTGGAGCGCGACCGGCAGCTACGACTGGCCGGTGTTCTCGTCGTTGCTGGCGACCCTGTCCGCAGGCTATTCGTACATCGGCGATCAGCTGATGACGCTGCAATCCGGCGGCACCGACGGCTTTCCGATCGCCAGCTACGATTCCATCAAGGCGAGCGCCGCGATCGGTGGCGAAAACTGGCAGGTGCAGCTGTACGGCAACAATCTCGCCAACAAGCATTCGATCATCAACATCTCGGCGCCGACGCCGCAGTACACCATCATCACTCCGAGGACCTATGGCATTCGGCTCAGCTATGACTTCTAGAACGCCACTGTCCGGCGTGCTTGGACTGCGCGAGGTCGGCAGCGGCCGCCTCGACGACATCGAGCGCTTCACGCTCGGCCCGGCAAGCGGCGGGCTCACGCGCGAGGCGCGCATCGCCCTGCCCTTTTCGTACAAGACCAGAAAAGCGGCCAGGACGCGCTATCCGCTGCTGCTGGTGCTCGACGCCGGCGACTGCTTCGGTTCGGCCGTCGAAATGAGCCGCCTGATGGCGGAAACCCAGGAAATCCGGGAATGCATCGTCGCCGGCATCGACGGCTCGCCGGAGGATTTCGCAGCGCCGGATGGCGCGGCCGCCAAGCTGATGGCGTCTCTGCTCGCCGAATGCACGCAGCGCTACCGCATCGACACGACGCAGACCCTGCTGTCCGGCGCAGGCCTGGCCGGCGCGCACGCCCTGCGCAGCGTGCTCGCAGGCAAGGACGGCTGGCATCACGCGATCGCCGCCAACCCCGCCGCGCTCGAACCCATCGCGCAGGTCGGTGCTTCCTCGACCCCGCAGCGCCGACGCCTCGTGCTGGTGTCCGGCCCCGGCGCTGCCGAAGCGGCGCCATTGCAGGCGATCGAAGCTGCGCTGCAACCGCTGGCGAACGACTCGCTGCAGATCCTGCGGCGCGCGCTCGACGACGAACCGCACGCGGACATCAAGGTCGCGGCGCTGAGCCACGGCCTGCAGACGCTGCTGGAGAGCGGCATCGCCTACGGTCGCAAGGTCGAATCGCTGCGCAAGCCCTACATGCCGCCCCTGCTGCGACTGGTCTCGCCGGTCGCCAGGCGTCTGCTGCCCAGGCCCGGCAAGTCGCCGGCCAACAACCGGTTTCTGGTGCACGCCGCCGCGGTCGGGCGGGACTACGAGGTCTTCACCTGCCTGCCCGCCTCCGCTGGCCAGGACCCGGCGCGCCGCTATCCGACGCTGCTCGTGCTCGACGCCAACATCGAGTTCGCCACTGTCGCCGAAACGGCGGCGCGCATGGCGAAGGCCGGCATCATCGAGGAGCTCATCGTCGTCGGCCTCGGCGCGCCGCGCGCCGAGGGACCGGTCAGCTTCGGCTATCGCCGCTTCGAGGAATTCTCGCCGCCGGCCGACGGCTACGCGTTCGACGATGATCTCGGCCGCATCTTCCGCTCGCTGTTCGCGATGCGTGGCGAGGATGCGCGCCGGCGTCTTGGCCAGGCACCGAAGCTGCTGGACTTCATCGGCAACGAGCTGCTCCCGCAGCTTGCCGATGCCCTGCCGATCGACAAGTCGCGTCTCGGCCTGCTCGGCCATTCGGCTGGTGGCACCTTTGTCGGCTACGTGCTGTCGCAGCGTCCGGACCTGTTCCATCACTACGCCGGCATCAGTCCGGGTGTCGGCATCTGCGGCAACTGGCTGATGCGCCGGTCGTTCGCCGACAAGGCGATCGTCGAATCCGGTGCGAACGTGTTTCTGGCCGTTGGCGAAGCGGAAATGCGCAACCTGTTCAACGGCATCGCCGGCATTCCGCTGACCGGCGCCTTCGCCGAACAAGTCCGCAGGCAGTCCGGCCTCGCGGTGCGCTATCGCTGCTTCGACGGCGAGACCCATAGCAGCATTTTCCCCCGCGCCGTCACTCAGGCACTTTCCTCATTCTTTGTCATCCACAAGCCGGTATCGTGAGTGCCGCCAACTGGACGGAGAAAGAACAGATGAGCAAGAAGGCGAAAGCCCCCCAGCGCCTGCAGCTGCATGTCCCGGAGCCCAAGCACCGGCCGGGTGACGCCGGCAATTTCGACGGCCTGCAGATCGCCACGCCCGGCGCGATGCCGCGTCCGGCGACGGACGCGCCGGAAGCCTCGCTGCGCGAGTTTCCCTACGGCCTGATCCGCGTGCTCGACGACAGCGGCAAGGCGGTCGGCGAATGGACGCCCGCGCTGAAAGTCGACGTGCTGCTCAAGGGCCTGCGCGCGATGGCACTGACGCGCGCGTTCGACGAGCGCATGCAACGCGCCCAGCGTCAGGGCAAGACCAGCTTCTACGTGAAATCGACCGGCGAAGAAGCCGTGTCGGTCGCGCAGGCGATGGCGCTGGACCCGGACGACATGCTGTTTCCGAGCTATCGCCAGCAGGGCCTGCTGATCGCCCGCGACTGGTCGATCCTCGACATGATGTGCCAGCTGTTCAGCAATTCCGCGGACCGCCTCAAGGGCCGGCAGCTGCCGGTGATGTACTCGGTGCGTGACAAGAACTTCTTCTCGATCTCCGGCAATCTCGGTACGCAGTATCCGCAGGCGGTCGGCTGGGCGATGGCCTCGGCGATCCAGGGGGACACGCGCATCGCCGCAAGCTGGATCGGCGACGGCACGACCGCCGAGGCCGACTTCCATCACGCGCTGACCTTTGCCGCCGTCTACCGCGCGCCGGTCATCCTCAATGTCGTCAACAACCAGTGGGCGATCTCCAGTTTCCAGGGCATCGCCGGCGGCGAATGCGCGACTTTCGCGGCCCGTGCGATCGGCTACGGCATTCCCGGTCTGCGCGTCGACGGCAATGACTTTCTCGCCGTTTACGCGGCCACGCAGTGGGCGGCCGAACGTGCCCGCCACAATCACGGCCCGACGCTGATCGAGTTATACACGTATCGCGCCGCCGCACATTCGACCAGCGACGATCCGTCCGCCTACCGGCCCGGCGACGAGGCCGAGCACTGGCCGCTCGGCGATCCGATCGCACGCCTCAAGCAGCACCTGATCGCGCTCGGCAAATGGAGCGACGAACAGCACAAGGCGCTGGTCGCGGAGGTCGACGCGGAAGTGAAGAAAGCCCTGCGCGAGGCCGAGGCGATCGGCACGCTCGGCAGCACCAAGGCCGATCCGGCAACGATGTTCGACGACGTGTTCAAGGAGCTGCCGGTGCATCTGCAGCGCCAGCGCGACGAGCTGCTCGGCGCGATGGGAGCCTGACATGCCGACCATGAACATGATCCAGGCGCTGAACTCGGCGATGGATGTGATGATGCAGCGCGACGACAAGGTCGTGATCTTCGGCGAGGACGTCGGCTACTTCGGCGGCGTGTTCCGCGCCACCGCGAACCTGCAGAAGAAATACGGCAAGACGCGGGTGTTCGACACGCCGATCGCCGAGGGCGGCATTCTCGGCACGGCGATCGGCATGGGCGCCTACGGCCTGCGCCCGGTCGTCGAGGTGCAGTTCGCCGACTACATCTATCCGGCTTTCGACCAGCTCGTGTCCGAAGCCGCCCGCCTGCGTCATCGCTCGGCCGGCGAGTTCTGGGCACCGCTGACCGTGCGCTCGCCCTGCGGCGGCGGCATCTTCGGTGGCCAGACGCACAGCCAGAGTCCGGAAGGCATCTTCACGCACGTCTGCGGCCTGAAGACCGTGATGCCGAGCAATCCCCACGACGCCAAGGGCTTGCTGATCGCCGCGATCGAAGACGACGATCCGGTGATCTTCTTCGAGCCCAAGCGGCTCTACAACGGTCCGTTCGACGGGCATCACGACCGGCCGCTGAAATCCTGGGCCGGCCATCCTTCGGCCGAGGTGCCGGACGGTCATTACCGCATCGAGCTCGGCAAGGCGTCGATCGTGCGGCCCGGCCAGGACGTCACGGTGCTGTGCTACGGCACCATGGTCCATGTCTGTCTCGCCGCTGCCGAGGAGTCCGGCGTCGACGCCGAAGTGATCGATCTGCGCACCTTGCTGCCGGTCGACATCGACGCCATCGAGGCCTCGGTGAGACGCACCGGCCGCTGCGTCATCGTCCACGAGGCAACACGCACCGGCGGCTACGGTGCCGAGCTGTCGGCGATCGTGCAGGAGCACTGCTTCTGGCATCTGCAAGCGCCGATCACGCGCGTCACCGGCTGGGACACGCCCTACCCGCACGCGCTGGAATGGGAGTATTTCCCCGGCCCGGCCCGCGTCGTCGCCGCGCTGAAGAGCGCCATGGAGGCCGCATGAGCACCCGGAGCAACCAGTACATCTTCAAGCTGCCGGACATCGGCGAAGGCATCGCCGAATCCGAAATCGCGCAGTGGCATGTCGCGGTCGGTGACACGGTCGAGGAAGACCAGCAGCTGGTCGACATGCTGACCGACAAGGCAGCCGTCGAACTGTCGTCGCCGGTTGCCGGTCGCGTGCTGACCATACACGGCGCCGCCGGCGACAAGATCGCCGTCGGTGGCGCGCTGGTGACGCTGGAAACCGACACATCGGCCGGCGAAATCGCCGCTGCCGAAGCGGCACCCGCGGCACCGGCAGCAGCCGAAACCGGGGCGGCCACCGGCGCCCCGACCCAGACCACGAGCGCAGCCGTCGCGAGCAAAGGCGACAGCCCCGCCAGTTCCTCGCCGCGTGATTCGGTCGCCGCCTCGCCGGCGACGCGCAAGCGTGCGCGCGAGCTCGGCGTCGATATCGCAATGGTCACACCGACCGGCGCGTCCGGTCGGGTCAGCCGCGATGATGTCGAACGCCACGCCAGCGGCGGCGCCGTGGCAACGCGACCGGCGCCCGCTGCGCGCAGCCACGGCGACGACGACGCCATCGAGCAGATCAAGGTCATCGGCCTGCGCCGCAAGATCGCCGAGGCGATGCAGCGCTCCAAGCAGCGGATTCCGCACTTCGCGTACGTCGAGGAAGTCGACGTCACCGAACTCGAAGCGCTGCGCCAGCACCTGAATGCGACGCACAAGGAGCGCGGCAAGCTGACCCTGCTGCCGTTGCTGATCCAGGCACTGGCCAGGGCGATCCCGGAATTCCCGCAGGTCAACGCGACCTACGACGACGAAGCCGGCATCGTCACGCGCCATCGTGCGCTGCACGTCGGCATCGCCGCGCAGACGCCGAACGGCCTGATCGTGCCGGTGCTGAAGCACGCGCAGCGGCTCGACATGTGGTCGCGCGCCACCGAGATCCGTCGTCTCGCCGAAGCCGCGCGCACCGGCAAGGCGACGCGCGACGAACTGTCCGGCTCGACGATCACGATCACCAGCCTCGGTGCGCTCGGCGGCATCGTCACGACGCCGGTGATCAACGCACCGGAAGTCGCGATCGTCGGCGTCAACAAGCTCGTCGAGCGGCCGGTCGTGAAGAACGGCCAGATCGTCGTGCGCTCGATGATGAACCTGTCGTCGTCGTTCGATCACCGCATCGTCGACGGCTTCGATGCCGCGTCCTTCATCCAGCGCGTCAAGGCCCTGCTCGAACACCCCGCCACGCTGTTCATCGAGTAACCATGCCGAACATCTTCGAAACCCTGCAGGCGGCGCTCGGCGCCGACATCGTCATCGATGCCAGCCGCGTGTCCGAACGCGCGAGCAGCTACTGGGATCCGTCGCCGATGCGCGCCGCGGCACTGGTGCGGCCACGCACGACGGCGGAACTGTCGGCGACGCTGAAGATCTGTCATGACGCGGGTCAGAAGATCGTCACGCAGGGCGGACTGACCGGCTGCGTGCAGGGTGCGACCAGCGATGCGGACACCGTGATCGTCTCGCTCGAGAAGATGAACGCGATCGAGGAGATCGACACGGTCGGCCGCACGGCGACGGTGCAGGCCGGCGTCGCGCTGCAGGTCCTGCAGGAGGCGGCGCGCGAACACGGCCTGATCTTCCCGGTCGATCTCGGCGCGCGCGGCTCGTGCACGGTCGGCGGCAATGTCGCTACCAATGCCGGCGGCATCAATGTGATCCGCTACGGGATGATGCGTTCGCGCGTGCTCGGGCTCGAAGCGGTACTGGCCGACGGCACGGTGATCTCGTCGATGAATCACATGCTGAAGAACAACGCCGGCTACGACCTCAAGCAGCTGTTCATCGGCAGCGAAGGCACGCTCGGCGTCGTCACCCGCGTCGTCGTGCGGCTCGAGGAAGCCACCAGCAGTCGCAACAGCGCGCTCGTCGCGCTCGCCGGTTTCGACGAGGTCACGCAGCTGCTGAAGCTGCTGCAGCGCTCGCTGGGTGGCCAGCTCAGCGCGTTCGAGGTCATGTGGGGCGACTACTTCCGCGATGTCACCGAACCCGGCTATCACCGCGCGCCGATGGATCGTCATTATCCGTACTACGTGATGCTGGAAGCCGAAGGCGCGAACGCCGACGCCGACAACGCACTGTTCATGACGGTGATGGAACAGGCCCTGTCCGACGGACTGGTCGCCGACGCGGTCATCCCGCAGTCCGACACCGAGCTGCGGGCACTCTGGGAAATCCGCGAGGATTTCATGGCGCTGTATCGCCGCAAGCCGATCTTCCTCTACGACGTCAGCCTGCCGATTCGCGAAATGCCGGCGTACGTCAGCGAAGTCCAGGCGCGCCTCAGGCGTCGGTGGCCGGACAGCCGCTGCGATGTGATCGGCCACATCGGCGACGGCAACCTGCACTTCTTCGTCAATCCGGGCTGCGAGGGTGAACATCAGCATGCGCAGTCGGACGAGGACGTCTATGCGCCGCTCAAGCCGATCGGCGGCTCGATCTCGGCCGAGCATGGCATCGGCACCGA
Organism: Solimonas terrae; assembly: GCF_011067135.1. Taxonomy (GTDB): domain Bacteria; phylum Pseudomonadota; class Gammaproteobacteria; order Nevskiales; family Nevskiaceae; genus Solimonas; species Solimonas terrae. The sequence goes on along the minus strand of NZ_JAAMOW010000001.1, from coordinate 39,307 downwards.
GAAACGCCTTCATCTGTCGATCTCGCGCTCCGACGACGAAATCGCATTGATGCAATTGCTGAAGAAGACCATGGACCCGAAGAACATCCTCAATCCCGGCAAGGTACTCTGAGTTGCCGTGAGCACCGGCCCGAAAGACGACGCGGACCAAGCCGAACGCAACGCGCTCGGCGCCTACACGGATTTCGGCCGGGCGATGAGCTACGGCGACTACCTGCAGCTCGACACCCTGCTCACCGCGCAAAAGCCGCGCAGCGACAAGAACGACGAGTTGCTGTTCATCGTCATCCACCAGTCCACCGAGCTGTGGATGAAGCTGGTCCTGCACGAACTCGAACTGGCGATGGCCGGTGTGCGCGAGGATCGCCTGCAGCCGGCCTTGAAGAACCTCGCGCGCGTCGGTCGCATCCAGGCGCAGATGATCCAGTCCTGGGATGTGCTGTCGACGATGACGCCGGCCGAGTATTCCGGCTTCCGCGATGCGCTCGGTCGCTCGTCCGGTTTCCAGTCGTTCCAGAACCGCCGCATCGAGTTCATGCTCGGCAACAAGCAGGCGGAGATGATCGAGCCGTTCCGCCACGACGCGGTGCGCAGCACCGCGCTCGACGCCGCGCTCGCGGCACCGAGCCTGTACGACGAGGCGATCGCCCTGCTCGCCCGCCGCAGCCTGGCAATCGATGCCGAGGTGCTGACGCGCGATTTCCGCCAGCCGTATCAGGCCAGCGCCAGCGTTCGAGCCGCCTGGCTGCAGGTCTATCGCGACCCGGAACACTGGTGGGATCTCTATCAGCTCGGCGAAAAGCTGGTCGATGTCGACGACTGGTTCCAGCAGTGGCGCTTCCGCCACATGACGACCGTCAAGCGCATCATCGGCTTCAAGCGCGGAACCGGCGGTACCGCCGGTGTCGGCTACCTGAAGAAAGTCACCGACATCACCCTGTTCCCCGAACTCTGGGATCTGCGCACCGAACTCTAGCGGCGCGCAGGAATGCCGGGCCGGATGTCCACGACGCGGGAAGTGGGCTAGCATCGCGCCCGCTATGTCCGACGACATCGTGCTCAAGACCATCGAGGGATGGCAGTGGTTCGCCTACGTGCCGCCCGAGGCGCGGCAGTGGCTGGCCGAACGCGCCAGCGTGCGCGAGATCGCCAGGGGCAGGATGATCTTCTCGCCCGGTGACCCGGTCGAAGCCGTGTTCGGCGTGATCAGTGGCTCGTTCCGCATCTACCTCATCAATCATCGCGGCGACGAGATCACCATGGAGGAAGTCGTCGCCGGCGGCTGGTTCAGTCACCACTCGCCGCGTCCGCCGTCCACCTATCTGCTGCACTGCGTCTGCCAGCAGGCGGCGCGCGTGGTGGCGGTGCCCTACGCGGTGCTGCTCGAGTTCGCCGAACGCTGGCCGCAGTACTACAAGGGTCTTTACGACGAATTCACCGCGCGCGCAGTTGCCGTGTTTGCGCGGCTGGAGCTGCTCAGCCTGCACAACACCCAGGTGCGCTTCGCCGTCTATCTGCTGCGCATGGCACGCCTGCGCGGTCGCCCCGCTGCCGACGGCGGCGTGCGCATCGACCACGACGAAAGCCAGTCCGAGATCGGTTCGCGCATCGGCGCCACCCGTCAGCGTGTCAACGGCGTGATCGCGGCGTGGACGCGGCGCGGCATCATCGAAGTAACCAAGGACGGCATCCATCTGCGCGACGTGGCTGCACTGCGCGGCGAAGCCTGCAAGACCGGCTTCGATCTCGACGGCTATCTCGCCGCATGGCACTACGGCTGGCAGGGCAACGCGCGCTGAGCACGGCGCGACGCGCTCGGCGCCGATCTGCGTCAGCCGGCTGACGCTGGCCGCTGCCGACGCAGCGCATCTCCCGCCTCGCGAGCGCGACACTCCACCGCTGCGCCGCCAGATGCCGGCGTCCGCGTTGCGCACTCAGGCCGGCAGCTGTCGCCAGCGGCGCAGCACGAAATCGAGCGCGACCGCCGTCTGCAACAGGATCGGGATCAGCCAGAACGGCTGATGCGCGACCAGCACCGGCCAGAACATCGTTGCGAGCAGACGCAGGCCGAACGCGTACAGCACGCCGGGCAGGAGCGCATAGAGCACCGCCAGATACAGGCCGGCGGCCGCGTCGGCACGACGCTGATCGCGCGTGAAATTGAGGCCGAGCACGATCGCGCCATCGCGGATCAGGAACGCGAGCAGCGCCGCTGCCGTGCAGGCGCCGGCAATGCCATCGAGCCAGGGCTCGGTCACGAGTCCCGCCAGCGCGAACGCCGCGGACATGAGCACGGCAATCACCGCCGATGCCAGCCATTTGGGCGCCAGCTCCCAGGCGCGGCGACGCTGACCGGACTGCCACAAGGCGACGAGCCGGCGCAGACGCACCCAGTCCTTGCGCTCGCTGAACAGCATCACGTAGGCCGCGATCATCGCGATCAGCGCGCACAGCGCGAGGTGCGCGGTGAACGGCGCCATCTTCAGGAACACCGACAGGTCGGCAAGCGGACGGCCGTAGAACCAGCCGCCACTGAAGACGAACAGGAACAGCAGGAAGCCGGCCCAGACGCTGGGCGGATCGCGGAACGCCAGCTCCTCACGCATCGCGCGATACAGACCGGTGACGCTCCAGACCATCGCCAGCAGCGCGCACAGCAACACGAAATCGGCCATCGCGATCGTGTGTCCGTACCACAGGACGGTGCCGACAGCGTGACGCCCGAACATCAGGCTCATCAGCTGCGGTGCGACGATGAACACCAGCAGCAGGGTCGAGCCGCGCGCACGCGGCGTGGCGACGGCAGCCCGCGGCTGCTTGCGCCATGCCACCAGCGTCGACAGCAGCATCAGCGCATGCAAGGCAAACGCCGCACTCAGGGCGGTGAGCAGCGGGCGGATCGTCGCCCAGCTCGGTGTCGCTGTCATCGCGTAGAGCGCGAGGCAGAACAGTCCGCCGTACCAGGCGAACACCGGCCCGCCGAGCAGCTTGCCGAGCGTCATCTGCCAGGCGCCCATGCCGGACAGGCGCTGCTGATCCCAGGTGCCCTGCACCAGCTCCTGATTCAGCGAATCGCCGGCGAGCTTCGCGCCCCACAGCACGGTGATCAGCACGAACAGCAGCAGGCCGATCATGCGCAGGCCGCCGACGCGCTCGTCGAGCTGCGCGCCGATCAACGCGATCAGGCCGATGATCGCCGGCATCGCGATCAGGCGCTGCGCGGTCAGTTCCAGCCAGGCGTGACGCAGGAATTCCGGATTGCGATACAGGTTCATGCGCGGCCTCCACGATTGACGTCGACTGCCAGCAGGTACTGATCCTGCAGGCTGGCATGTTCGATCTGCAGTTCGCAGACCGGCAGCCCGGCGTTGACCAGGGTTGCCAGCAGACCCGCCAGCGCAGCATCGTCGCCGGCGTAGTCGAAGTTCGCGACACTGCCGTCGATCTGCAGCTCGGACAGCGGCAGGCCGCCGAGCACATCGGCCAGTGCCTCGCTGTGTTGTGCCAGCCGCAGACGCACCTGGCGCACGGCGGCAGCATCGGCCTGTTCGATCAGCCGGTGTTCGACGATGCGCGCCTGCTGCAGCACCAGCATGCCGGTGCAGTACTCCTCCAGCTCGGCGAGGATGTGCGAGGACACGACCAGCGTCATGCCCTCGCCGCGCAGCTTGCGCATCAGGCCGGACAAGGCCGCACGCGATTCCGGATCGAGGCCGGATGCCGGTTCGTCGAGCAGCAGCACGCTGGGCCGGTGAATGATCGACTGCGCGATCGCCAGACGTTGCCGCTGACCGCGCGACAGCGAACCGGCCTTGTCGGCGAGCTTGTCGCCGATCTCCAGCTGCGCGGCGACTTCGTCGACCCGTGCGTCCAGGGTCGCGTCGGCCAACCCGCGCGCGCGGCCGGCGTACAGCAGGCAGCGCCGCACGCTCAATTCCGCATAGAGCCCGAAGTCGTCCGGCAGATAGCCGATGTGGCGATGCGCGTCGCGCGGATGTTTCAGGACATCGATGCCGGCGATCTCGACGGTGCCGGAATACGGCTCGTCGAGGCCGGCCAGGCAACGCAGCAGCGTGGTCTTGCCGGCGCCGTTCGGGCCGACCAGCGCGGTGATCGAGGCTGCCGCCAGCGTGAAACTGACGGCGTCCAGCGCACGCTTGCCCGGATATTCGTAGACCAGCTCGCTGGCACGGATCATGATTCCCCCTGTGGTGGCCGAAGTATGGCGCATCGCCAGCCGCCACTGGCGGCCGCTCTTGAATTCGGCGCGGCCGCTCCCAGACACTGGCGATGCGCCGAAATCCCCTGTTGATCGCCATCGCCGTCAGCCTGCTGCTGCACGGATACATTGCATGGCGCCTGTTGCCGGCGCTGGCCTTGCCGCCGCACGGCTTTGCCCTCGCCCTCCTGCTGCTGTTGGCGTCCGCCGTGCTGACACCGGCGCCGCTGCTGATCCGCCTTCGCCATCTTTCCGAACGCGCCTCCGACACCCTGGCCTGGACCGGCTATCTGGCGATGGGCGTGTTCTCCGGCCTGCTGGTGCTGACGTTCGCGCGCGATGTCGTGCTGATGCTGGCAATGATCCTGCAGTGGCTGCGCCCCGGCAGCATCGACATCGATGCCCTGCATCGCGACTCCGCAGTCGCGGTGATCGTGCTGACGGCGTTCGTCAGTCTCGTCGGCTTCTGGAACGCACGCCGGCTCGCGAAAGTCGTCGACGTGGACCTGCCGATCGCCGGCCTGCCGCCGGCGCTGTCCGGCTTCACCATCGTCCAGCTCAGCGACATTCATGTCGGGCCGACGATCAAGCACGGCTATCTCGATGCCATCGTCCGCCGCGTCAACAGTCTCGATGCCGATCTGGTCGCACTGACCGGCGACATCGTCGACGGCCATATCGACCGCCTGCGCCGGCATGTCGCGCCGCTGTCCGAACTGCGATCGCGGCACGGCAGCTACTACGTCACCGGCAATCACGAGTATTACCACGGCGTCGATGCCTGGCTGCACGAGGGGCGCCGCCTCGGCCTGCGCGTACTGCTCAACGAAAACGAGGTGCTCGAACACGACGGCGAGCGTCTGCTGGTCGGTGGCGTCACCGACTACAACGGACATCAGTTCGGCGACGCGCATCGCAGCGATCCGCTCGCCGCCGCCAGCAGCAGCGACACGGTCGCCCTCAAGCTGCTGCTGGCCCACCAGCCGCGTTCCGCGAAGGCCGCCGCCGACGCCGGCTTCGACGTCCAGCTTTCCGGCCACACCCACGGCGGCCAGTTCTGGCCCTGGAATCTGTTCGTGCCGATGCAGCAACCCTTCGTCGCCGGCCTGCATCGCCTGAAGAATCTCTGGGTCTACACCAGTCGCGGCACCGGCTACTGGGGGCCACCGCTGCGCTTCGGCGCGCCGTCCGAAATCACGCGCCTGCGGCTGGTGCCGGCCAACGACTGAACCGGGGTGCCGATCACGGCTCGCGCTGTTCCTGCAAATTGCATGCGTTGCGCAGCCCCGTGTCGCGGCTCGCACCACGACACGGTCTCATCTCCGCAATCCCCGTCGCACCGCAGGCGACGCACCGTTTCAATACTCGTGTTGAATGCCATCCGGCAGAACCAGCCAGCGGTGCCGGTGCTCCTCGTAGATGGAAACCGTCGGCGCCGGAAAATCCGGATCGGCGAAACCGCCGACCGGCACGCTGATCGTGCCCGGCACGCCCAGCAGCCGGTAAAACAGCGTCGAACCGCAAATCGGGCAGAAGCCGTAGCGCACGGCGTCGCCGCTTTCCGCGATACGCAGATACTCGGTGCTCTGCCCTTCGACCTGCACATCCGCCTCGGCGAACCGGGCCTGGATGCCGAACGCACTGCCGGTGCGCTGCTGACAGGCGAGACAGTGGCAGATGGAGATGCGCGTCGGCTCCGCATGCGTGCTGAGTCGCAGCCGTCCGCAGTTGCAGGCTGCATGTCGGATTTTCATTGGCAAGTTCTCAGACGGGCGGCGTTTCCGTGGCGTGCACATACGCGCTGGCGCGCTCCGGTTCGATCGGCCGGATCTCGAACGAAAGACCGCAGGCCAGGCAAGGATTGCCCGCTGCAAGTCGCGCAGCATCGTCAAGGCTGTCCGCGTAAATGAACCAGTAACCGCCGACCACTTCCTTGGCCTCGCTGAACGGTCCGTCGACGATCGCACCGCGCGACACGAGCCGCCGCTCCGGCGCCAGCCGCTGCCCGGCTTTCATCTTGCCGACCGCGACCATCTCATCGTGCCAGACATAGAAATCGTCGATCGCCTGCTGGATGCGCTCCGGCGAGGCGTCGCGATCCCACTGGCCGCGGGAGATGACGAGATATTCCTGATTCCGGATGGAAGTGCTCATGAGGTCCTCGAACTTGCCGCGCAAGAATACGCCCCGGCGTCACCGCCCGGCGACCGCAGCCAGCACGCAACTCGGGGCGCCGCCTGCGCCTCGTGGAACCACGCCAGCGCCGGACGTCGGCGCGCCTCCTGCCGCTAACCGGACAGCTCGCACAGGAAGCGCCGAACCTCCTCGCCCTTGAACCTGCCGTCGGGCAACGTGATCCGGCCAATTTCCCGGAAGCCGCACTTCTCCAGCACGCGGCCGGACGCGACGTTGCGTGCCAGACACGCACTGTGCAGATGTCGTGTGCCGAGCGACTCGCGCGCGAACGACATCGCGAGCGCGGCGGCCTGCGTCGCCACGCCCCTGCCCTGAAAAGCGAACGCCACCCAATAATCGAGTTCCGCACTCCAGCTCTCGGCAGCAATGCCGTTGATCGACATCACGCCACTGAACTGGCCATGCCGCTGAATGGCGAAAACGCGGGCAAGTCCGTCAGCCTGCCGTGCGCGAACGCCGTCGTACCAGCGCGCCGCGCCGTCCGCCGGATAAGGGTATGGAACCATGCTCGCCGCACCGATCGACGGGTGCGACGCGTGCAACTGCACGAACGCGAGATGCTGTTCACCGATCGGCTCGATCGTCACCATTTCCACCCTTCCCTCGTTTGTCGTTTGAATGGCTCGCAGGACGAATCATGCGACCGACGCATGCCGGAGACGCCTGGCGCCCGGCGATTCCAGCCGAGCGACCTCCGCTTCGATGCTGTCGGTTTCGATGTCCGGATGCACGCGGCTCGGATGCATCACGGCTTGCACGTCGATGTGCAGATGATTGCCGGGATCGACGAGTTCGACACATTTCCCGGCCTCGTCCGGCGGCAGCTGCCGAACATCCATCCCGGGCGCGCCACCCCAGAAGTTTGCCGCAGCCTGCTGTCATCCGTCTGGCAGTCGATGATGAAGCCGGCCAATTTGCTCTTGTGCACTTCGGGTGCTCTCCAAGTACGAATCGCGCCGTCACCGGGCACGGACCTCAATCCTTCACTTCCGTTGTGAACCTCGCGCCAGCCTCATCGAGGCAGCAGGACAAAAAGGGCGGCGGCGACCCGCACGGGGATCAGAGCATTCGGTCCTGAGCTTGCGCGCCGCCCGTGAAGCGCATGCCAACCCGGATCACGCCGCCAGTCAGGACATTGGCACGCAGGCCGGCCTTGTGTACCCAGGCTCTGACCACTTCGTGCACCGCCATTCCGTCCGAGGCAAGCAGGCTGCCGAGCGTCTTGCAGGGTTCGCAAAGCTCGACACCATGAAACACGACCTCGCCGATCCGGAAATCCCTGCCGACCAGCGCGTCGAGCCGAACCGAACGCGTGACGATGTTGCGCCGCGTGTCGCCGGCACCGATTGCGCGCCCGTAGTTCGCGTTGAAGTTTTCGATCTCCTCCAGCTCGATGAACGTGACGTTTTGCCCCGGCCACTGTTCGCGGCTGAAATTGCGATCCCCGACAATGCCCTTGCCCGCCACAAGCTCGATCTCTGCGACCTCGACCTGAGGTTCTGTCTTTCCCCGCGCAATGAAAATCGACTCAATCATTTGCCGCTCGATCGCGCGGCTCGAGGGCCGGCGGCTCGGGTTCCGGGTAGACAGGGCGGCCAACTTCATCGCGAGCGAATCTCATGAGGAGAGCGAGTCCGAGCGTCCCGATCGCAGGTACGTTCATGGTGCAGGCATCTGTCCCAATGTCTGACATCCGCACGCACATCAGTTCGGAGTGCCGCAGTTCGAAGCCGTCCCGAAAGGACTGATCGCATCAGGCGGAGGATCGGAGCCTGTTTCGTCGTCTCCAAGTGCCGGCAATACAAGTGTTTCGACAAGCGACAGTGTGGTGCCGGACAAAGTTGCGGTAAGGCTTGCGCTGAGCCAGCGCGCCTCTTGCCGGCTGTAAGTCATTCCGGACTCGGCATATCCGGACGTGTCGGCGATGACGGTCGACGTCGGCAATGAAACACTGCTGACCGGATCGAGCTGCATATTGTTGTTGTAGTCCTCGCCCGGATCCAAATTTCCGTTTGAGTTCGTATCTTCGTTCATGCAGCCGAACGAATCGAAGTCTGCATCGCTGCTGGAAATGGCATATGTCGGCGCCCACTGCGATCCGTTGAACGTCATCCGCCCTTTCTGATACGCCTGCGGTCGAACGGCGAGCGTTACCGACGTCCCCGCCGGCGGCGGATTTCCGGCGCCATCGACAACTCCGACATAAAACGGAGCCAGATAGGAACCGGCCGTGGGAGTCTGCAGTTCGGCACCGAAGCCAAGGGTCATCCCCGGGTTTCTCACGACCCAGACGGTCACCGGAACAGAAGCGTTCTGCGTGCGCGATGTGGCAACGATGACCACTGGATATGCGCCGTCGGCAACCCCGGCATCGGCACCAAGGTGCAGGGTGCTGCTGGGCGATGAGGCATCCACCGACGCGGGCGCAAATGTAGCGTGCACTCCGCTCGGCAGGCCACTGATCGACAAGGCAGCCGATTCAGCATCTGCCGCGTCTGGCACATAGGTGACCGTTTCCGTACTCGCCGTGGTGCCGACAACAGGAACCACCATCAGATCGCTGTTGATATGGAAGCGACCGTCCGCAGCCGCTCCATTTTCAGAATCACATCCCGCGAGCAAAGCAGGCAACAAGACGAGACTGGGCATTGCGAGCCAGCAGCAGATCGCAAGCCTCGACCTCGTTGCCGGGCAACTTGTCTCGGACGCCGCCAGACTCAAGGTCGAGCGGTCGCCCTGGGACACACAGATTCCGAAGTTCACGAGCGTGTTCTCCTCGCAACTTGCGTCGACCGAACCAACCCCGAGCAATTTCGGAACTCTAACTTGGGCTCGCCAATCACCTCAAGCGCGCCGGCGGCGCGCCGCAATCCCTCCGCTCACCACACCAGGCGCGCGTCGGCCGCGGCGGCGGATCAAACCTGGGGCGACTCGGGATAGTGAGGAATGATCTGACTGAGGCAGACCCACGGCTGTGCGCTGGCCGTCCAGATATCCAGCATCGGCTGAAAGTCCGACGCGTCATCCAGCGTCGGAAAACGAACGGACATGACACCCGGGTTGACCTCGCCGCGCGTGAACAGCGGTGAACCGCAGCGGCCGCAGAAGCTGCGAATCGCCAGACTGCCGCTGTTGCCGTGCACCGAATACGTCTGTGGCGTACCCGTGACCTGCATGTCCGAATCCGCAACGATGAAGCCCGAGGCAAAAGGAGCACCGCTGGAGCGCTGGCAGTCCAGGCAATGGCAATTGAGCATTGCCAGCGGTGCGCGCAGGCACACATAGCGGATCGCGCCGCAGGCACAACCACCGGAGAATGGAGCGTTCATTGCAAAGCTTCCTCTGTTGTCCGCTGCGTATCCGGGTCGCTGGTGCATCTCCACGAGGACAGGCTCCCCTTCGGAGCGGACCATTCGATGGTTTCCGGCTTTGTGCTCTTCATCTCGTCGGCGCCGTCAAAGCCGCAAACACTAATTCAAGCGTTGAAGGAGACGTGGCATACATCAGTGACGCACTCACCTTGCCACTTCCGATGCCTTTGCTCTCATCATTGGCAAGATTGATGACCGCATCGGCTCGGTCATAGAAATGAGGGTCAGTAGGTTCAGACATCGTCATGATCTTCCGGGCCAATGCCTGCATTCAGCCGCGGACCTTACGGAGCGAAGCGACGGCAAATCCGCGACCGGACGGCATGGCTGGGCGCTTCACACGCCAGACTCGTGAACCAGGACGTTGAACCCCTCGGCTTCCTCGGGCGCCTGGAAGTAGGACGAGATGCGGACAAAATCCTCCTCCGTAAGGTGATGAGAGCCATCAGGCCGCTCGACATTACGCTTGGCAACGCGCTCAAGACAGACTTGATCAGGCGTTGCAAGGTAGTGCAGCACGTGGGAGGCATCGGCTTGCTCGAATATTGATCTGAAAAAGCTGCGACCTGTTCTTGTGTTTGCTTGAAAGTCCATTACGACGTTGCATCCGGCCCTTAACAACTGGGCGACGTGAGGGCCGATGACGCCCTTTAGCTTCTGGGAGTAATGGATGTAGTCATCAAAGGTTTTCATCTGATCGCCATACAATCGCAGCATCCATATATCTTCAGATAAGAGCACGGCGGAATGGTCTTTTGAGAGCTTCGCCGCGACGGTTGTTTTACCGGCGCCTGCCTTGCCGCAGAAGAAATGAAGGGTAGGCATCCTGACGAACCTTTACGGTGAAGCCCAACAGCCGATAGCCGGACGCTGGCGTCCGCATATGCATTCTGGCAAAGCGTCCGAAATTCGCACGAAGCCCCTGCTTGCCTCCGGAATCGATGCTACGGGGTCCGCATACCGCTCACAAGCAAGTCGGGACACGCGAATCGGCAGTTCGAATTCGGCCGCGTGGCGTCGGCTGGCGACGAAGGATCGGGCGGCGCTGTCGTGTCTACCCCGATTGCGAACAACGAGCGCGGACTGCGCTTTCAGCTGTCTGCGCGCGATCGAAGAAACAGGTGCCGCTATTGCGCCGTGCGCAAGCGCAAGGGCCCTTTGCCCAGCATCAATCCGTACGCGGCGATCCAGAGGTAGCAGACGGCCGGGACGAAGTACGCGGACACCAGGCCGGCGTGGTCGGCAACGTAGCCGAAGATCAGCGGCACGATCGCGCCGCCGACGATCGCCAGGCAGAGCACGCCCGAACCGCTGGCGGCCTGTTCGCCAAGGCCTTCGATCGCGAGCGAGAAGATGTTGGGGAACATCACGGAATTGAACAGACCGATGGCAAGCACCATGACGGCGGCCGTGGTGCCGGTGAACATCGTCGAGCCGCTGACCATCAGCGCGGCGATCATGGCGCAGCTGCCGAGCAGCGCTGCCGCCGGCATGTGCCGCAGCAGCCTTGCCCCGATGAAGCGGCCCAGCATCGCCAGCCCCCAGTACACGGAGACGAGCTTGCCGGCGTGATGCGCATCCAGGCTGGAGCCGGCCATCAGGAAATTGACCATCGCGCTGCCGATCGACACTTCGGCACCGACGTAGAGAAAGATCGACAGCGCGCCGAGCGACAGGCGCGGATGCCGGAGCACGCGCCGATACGCTTCCGTCGATGCCGGCGCGGCGGCCGGCGCCGGCGCGCGCTTGACGATCCAGCACAGCAGCGCGAGTGCGCCCAGCACCACGGCCACGAGCGTGAACGGCAGCTGGAAGACGTGCGCCTCGTGCCCGCGCAAGGCGCTGAGTGCGACGGCGCTCAGCGAGCCGGGATCGGCGAGCGCGACACCGCCGGCCAGGATCAGGGCCGAACCGAACAGCGGCGCGAGCATGGTGCCGACCGAATTGAAGCCCTGCGCCAGCGTCAGGCGCGCGTGCGCGCGCAGTGGGTTGCCGAGCATCGCGGCCAGCGGATTGGCGGCGACCTGCACGATGGTGATGCCGGTGGCGAGAATGAACAGCGCGCCGAGAAACGCCGGGTAGACGCCGAGCGCCGCAGCCGGCGTGAACAGCATGCAGCCGCCGGCCATGATCAGCAGACCGGTCATGATCGTACGCAGATAGCCCAGACGCCCGAGCAACCAGCCGGCCGGCAGCGAGATGACGAAATACGCCAGAAAGAAACAGAACTGCGTCAGCATCACTTCGACATAACTCAGTGCGAACACCGCCTTCAGCTTGGGAATCAGGGTGTCGACCAGCACCGTGCAGAAACCCCATGCAAAGAACATGAGAAAGACCAGCGACAGCACGCGCGGCTGCCCGCTCTGCGCAGCCGGCGCATCGGCCTGCACGGTGGCAAGGGTCGGATTCATTGCGCAAGCACCGGTCGGTAGTCGGCGCCGACGCCACCGTCGCGGATGATCTGCTGGTAGGCCGGCACGGCGGCGGTCGGAATGCGGGCCAGCGTCGGGTCGGTCAGCGCATTCACCGTGTAGAGGCCGAAGCGCGGCGTGTAACTGCCCCACTCGAAGTTGTCGGTCAGCGACCACACCATGTAGCCGATCACCTTGACGCCGTCCTCCCGCGCGTGTTGCGTCCAGTAGACACCGTCGCGCAGCACGTCTTCGCGCTTGATCCCGTCTTCGCGCGGCTTGCCGTTCTCGGTCGCCATGCCGGTCTCGGCGATCAGCAGTGGCTTGCCGGGATACTGCGCCTTGAGCATTTTCAGCGCGCGATACAGGCCGGGCGGGTCCGGCGGCCATTTCCAGTGCTTGCCGACCTTCAGCACCGCGACGACGTCCGAGGCGTAGTAGTCGATGGCGATGACATCGCACTTGTCTTCGACGGCGTCGAGAAACATCCAGTCGGTCAGCCAGCGCAAGGGAGCGTCACGCAGGTGGTCGCCCATCCAGACGATGTTCGACGTCACCCTCGCCTGCGCATCGAGCGCGTGGATCACGCCATAGGCCTGGCGATGGGCGCGGATCAGATTGCGCCGCATGTCGAGAATCCCGTGCAGACCGAGCTTGCGTGCGCCGGCTTCGCCGGCCATGAAGAAGGCTGCCTCGTTGAACGTGATCCACAGGTGGACGTCGGCGTGGTAGCGCTGCGCGATCAGACGCGTGTACGCCACGAAGTCGGCCGTCGTCTGCGGGTTGCTCCACGCTCCCTGCTCCAGCACCCACCCCGGATAGGTGAAGTGATCGAGCGTGATCAGCGGCGCGATGCCGGCCTGCTTGAGCGCCAGGATCAGGTCGTCGTAGTACGCCAGCTCGGTCTCGTCGTACTGCCCCTTCTTCGGCTCGATGCGCGCCCAGCTGATGCCGATGCGATAGGTGTTGATGCCCAGCGTCCGGGCCAGCTCGATGTCGTCGCGATAGCGATGCCGGAAGTCCACCGATCGGCCGTAGCGATCCTGGCCCGGCGTCCTGTCGTTGTAGCGATTCCAGTTGGAATCCACATCGCCGCCCTCGCTCTGGAACGCGGACGACGACACGCCCCAGATGAAGCCTGCCGGCATCGGACCCTGAACCGCGACGACCGGCACGCTCGCCGGACGCCAGTTCCAGCAGACGACCAGCAACAGGAAAATCAGCAGCAGCCCGGCGAACAGCTTCAGAACGATACGCATGCCACGTGATGCGCTGCTTTTCGGCACGCGCGCTCTCCCCGTTGATCGGTGCGCGCAGTATGCCCCGCGGCATCGGCACCCGGTGTCACAACAGAGACAGCGCGGCCGGCGCGGAGCGCACACACTCGCCTCACAACGAGGAGAGCACCATGCCAAAGAGCATAGAGAGAACGCTGGGACATTCCGCAACGCTGCTGATTCTGGCCTGCGCGACGATCGGCACGCAGAACGCCGCGGCGCAGGCCGTCGACGAGGCGCCGACGGCACAGAGCCCGGCCGGCCCGCAGGCCGAGCAGAGCGATACGGCCTCGCCGGACCCGACGCCGGACGAGACGCCCGCATCACCCGAAGCGCCGTCTGCAGAAGCTGGCGCGGCGGCCACACCGGCGGTTGCCGACCGGCTCGACACGATTCCGGTACCGAGCGCGAGCGCGCCGGCGCCGGTGCCCCCTCCGGACTCGGCGCCGGCCGGCGACCAGATCGCCGAAGTCGTGGTGACAGCAACCAAGCGCAAGAAGTCGCTGCGCGACATTCCGGCATCGATCACCGAGTTCGACGGCAGCAAGCTCGAAGAACAGGGCAAGCAGAATCTCACCGATTACCTGCAGCAGGCGCCGGGCGTGACGCTGACCTCGATCGCACCGAGCTTTCCGCGCATCTCGATGCGCGGCATCAGCACCGATACCAGCGGCCTGTCGCCGCTGCCTTCGCCGACCGGCATCTTCATCGGCGACGTGGCGTTCAGCGATCCGTACATTTCCAACGTCCAGCCCGACCTCGCCGCCTTCGATCTGGCGAGCGTCGACGTCCTCAAGGGGCCACAAGGCACGCTGTTCGGCGGCGCGGCACTGGCTGGCGCCATTCGCTACGTGCTCAACGATCCCGTCATGGGTGAATGGCAGGCGCGTGCGTTCACGCAGTACGAACGCCCCCAGGGTGGCAGCTCGGCCCTGAGCAGCGGCGTCATGGCCAACCTGCCGCTGTACAGCGACCGTCTCGCGCTGCGCGTCGGCTATGTGCGACGCAACTACCCGGGCGTGCTCGATCTGACCGATCCGACGCCGGAGAAGAATGTCGATCACGGCGGCGGCAACCAGTACCGCGCGATCCTCGCCTGGCAGCCGATCGATGCCCTGGAGTTCAAGCTGACGCATCTGAGCCAGACCTACAGCGCGCCGAACGCCTCCCCCGTCTCCGACAATCCGGATCGCCGCGAAAACAGCCACCAGGTGCTGCCGGCGCCGGTCGACAACAAGTTCCAGCTCGACAGCCTGCAGATCAACTGGGACATCAGCGACAGCGTTCGCGCGGTATCGCTGAGCTCGTACACGACCAAGGACGCCACGGTCCTGGCCGATGCCACGGCAGCGCTGATCGGTCAGCCGCCGCCCGGCTATCCGGCCGCACTCGGGGCATTCGAAACCTTCGACGACAACTCCAGGGCCTTCGCACAGGAGTTGCGTCTGCAATCGAACGGTGGCGGTCCGCTCGACTGGCTGGTCGGCGCCTACTTCTACGACTACTCGGTGAACTTCGACCTGCTGGCCGACACCATCGCGCACCAGACGCTGCTCGGCCACGACAGCGTGCTCGACACGCTGCTGTCCGGGCTCAGCCTCGATGCCAGCACCCTCTACGACAAGACCTCGCTGCTGTACGCGGAGAGCAAGCCGAAGGCGCAGGAGCGCGCGCTGTTCTTCGACATCAGCGACACGTTCTGGGATCACCTCGAACTGGAGGCCGGTGCGCGCGTCTATTCGACGCAGGTCAAGGGCGGTTTCTACGGCACCGGCGTGCTGGCGCTTGCCGAGAACGGCGGCCAGGACATCCACTACGAGAACAATGCGATCAAGGAGAACGGCGTCAGCCCCAAGTTCACGGCGACCTGGCACTTCTCGCATGACATCTCCGTCTACACGCAGGCCGCGCGCGGCTTCCGCTTCGGCGGTCTGCAGAGCGTGCCGTCGACACCGACCAATCATGTGCCGCCGGTCTACAAGTCGGATTCGCTGTGGAACTACGAAATCGGTCTGCGCACCGCCTGGCTGGAGAATCGTCTGCACGCCGATCTCACCGTGTTCGACATCGAATACAAGGACCCGCAGCTCGGCCAGACCACGACCGGCCTGCCGTTCAACTACACCGACAACGTCGGCGGTGCACGCAGCAAGGGTCTCGAGGCGAACATGCTGTGGCTGACGCCGATCCACGGCCTGACACTGGCGCTGGACGGGGCGCTGACCGATTCGCGGACCACCAAGCCGTTCACGGCGTCGAACGGCGATGAGGTATCGCCGGGCACGCAGATGCCGGGCGCAGCGAAGTCGCAGTACTCGGCGGAAGCCAGCTACTTCGTGCCGGTCGGCGTATTCGACCTGGGAACCCGCGTCAACTACGTCTATATCGGCAAGGGCTACAGCGATATCGTGCACAGCGTCGCCATCAACGACTACGGTACGCTCAACGCCGGCATCACCTTCGGCACCAGCGCGTGGGCCCTGCAACCTATGCTGGCGCTCAACGTCTCCAACATCCTCGACAGGACTGCGGTGGTCGCCGGCGGCACGGGCACTTCCATCATCCAGACTTCGGCTACCTCGTACCAGCTCAACATGCCGCGCACGTATTCCGCGCGCCTGAGTCTTTCATTCTGAGGTCGACGCGATGCCGATGCTGACAAACGACGGGGTGCGGCTGCACTGGGAGGCGCGCGGCGCCGGCAGCCCCCTGCTGCTGATCATGGGGCACCGCTACAGCGCGCGGATGTGGTATCCGGCGCTGGACGCGCTCGCCGCCTCGCATCGCGTCATCAGCTTCGACAATCGCGGCACCGGCGACAGCGGCTACAGCCTGCGTGTGACGATCCCGCAGATGGCGCGCGATGCGCTGGCGGTCATGGATGCGGCCGGTGTCGAATCCGCGCATGTGTACGGCGTGTCGATGGGCGGCGGCATCGCCCAGGAACTCGCCGTGCAGCAGCCGACGCGCGTGCGCTCGCTGATCCTCGGCTGCACCGCGTTGTGGTCGTTCGAAAAACTGCGGATGCCGAAGTCGGTGCAGTTGCTCTATTACCTGCCGCCGCCGTTGCTGCGCGCGGTGATGGCGCAGCGCCGCGGTGGCGACCTGGTTTACGGCCGCGCCGCCCGGCCTGCGGCGATCGAACGCGATCAGCGGATGATCGATGCCGACCCGCACGCCATGCTCGGTCTGGCGGCACAGGCCGGCGCGATGATCAGGCATGTCGCCGACCGCGAACGGATCGCGGGCCTGACGATGCCGGCCCTGGTCCTGCACGGCGACGAGGACCCGGTGGTGGCACACGAACACGGCGTCGAACTCGCCACGACCTTGCCGAACGCCCGCCTGGTCACCCTCGAGGGCGCGGGCCACAACTACTACGTCGCGGCGGCGGAAACCGCCAACCGCGAGGTGCTCGCGTTTCTCGAGCGCGCCGATGCCTGACGCGGCGGCCGCGCCTCTCAATCGACCTTCGTGGCCGCGGCGTAGGCATCGTCGAACTGCTTGGTGAATTCGGTCGGCCACTCGGCCGTGCGCGTCCAGGTCTGCGCCTCGTGCTTCTGGTCTTCGGTCTGCAGGGCGTCCGGCGTGAGGCTCCTGATCGTCGTCACGCTGGTCTTGCCGACCTGGTCCGGCAAGGTCGGCGAACTGATGATCCGGATCGAAAGCTCCGACTTCTGCAGCGACCAGGCGCAGCGGTCGAATGCCCATTTGGTCATGCCCATGCCGGACACCTTGAGCGCCTGCGAACAGCTGCCGTCCTTCTCCAGGGTCGTGTACATCACGGCCGAATACACCAGCTTCCTGGCTGCAATCGTCCAGGTCCCGGCCACGTCGGACGCACCGAACGCGCGCGCCGGTGCAGGGATCGTGAGACCGGCCGCCGTCGCCAGCACCAGTGCCGCCATCGCTTGCTTGTTGTTCATGGCGCGATCCTAACAGCGAACCGACCGCCGACAATCAAATCCGTGACACCCGCCCGGCGGAATCGTCGACGACACGCGGTACAGTCCGCACCGCTGCAGGCCTAGACCGTGAGATGTGCGCGGATCAGCTCGTCGCTGAGCGCGGCGATCTCGCCGCCGGCCACCATGCGCCCCTTGTCGATGATGCGGAATTCGCTGGCGACGCGTCGCGCGAACGGCAATTTCTGTTCGACGAGCAGCACCGTCAGGCCATGTTCCTGATTCAGCCTCAGGATCAGATCACCGATCTCGTGGACGATGTTCGGCTGGATGCCTTCGCAGGGCTCGTCGAGGATCAGCAGCTGCGGATCGAGGACCAGCGCGCGACCGATCGCCAGTTGCTGTTGCTGGCCGCCGGACAGATCACCGCCGCGGCGACGCGACATCTGCTTGAGCACCGGGAAGATCGCGTAGATGCGGTCGATGACATCGGCGAATCTGGCCTTGTCGGCGCGTGCGTAGATGCCGATGCGCAGGTTCTCCTCGACCGACAGCTGCGAGAAGATCTCGCGGCCCTGCGGCACGTAGCCGATGCGCAGGCCGGCGCGCGCTTCGGCCGGCACCTTGCCGAGGTCGCGCCCGTCGTAGCGGATCTCGCCGCTGCGCGTCGCGACCAGACCCATCACCGCGCGCAGCAGCGTGGTCTTGCCCATGCCGTTGCGACCCATCAGGCAGGTGCGCGAGCCGGCCTTGACCGCGAGATCGACGTCCCACAGCGTGTGGCTGCCGCCGTAGAACTGGTTCAGGCCGCGAACGTCGAGCAGCGCGGCGGGGCTCATGTCATTCACCGAGATACACCTCGACGACCTTGGGGTCGTTCTGCACCTGATCGATCGGGCCTTCGGCGAGCACACTGCCCTCGTGCAGAACGGTGACGGTGCGCGCGATCGAACGCACGAAATCCATGTCGTGTTCGACGACGACGACCGAGCGTTGCCCGGCGAGCGAGACCAACAGCTCGGCGGTCTTCTCGGTTTCCTGCGGCGTCATGCCGGCGACCGGTTCGTCGACCAGCAGCAGTTGCGGGTCCTGCATCAGCAGCATGCCGATTTCCAGCCACTGCTTCTGGCCGTGCGAGAGCGAGCCGGCCAGCTGCGAGCGCAGATCCTTGAGGCCGATCGTCTCCAGCACCGAGTCGATGCGCGCCAGCTGCTCGGCACTGAGCTTCGCGAACAGGATTTTCCAGACCGACTTGTCGCCGGCCATCGCCAGTTCGAGATTCTCGAACACGGTGTGGCTGCCGAACACGGTCGGCTTCTGGAACTTGCGGCCAATGCCGGCGGCAGCGATCTCAGGCTCCTTCATCGCCAGCAGATCGATGGTCTGACCGAACCAGGCCGAGCCTTCGTCCGGCCGCGTCTTGCCGGTGATGACGTCCATCATCGTCGTCTTGCCGGCGCCGTTCGGACCGATGATGCAACGCAGCTCACCGGCTTCGATGTACAGGTTCAGCGCGTTGAGCGCGCGGAAGCCGTCGAAGCTGACGGTGATCCCCTCCAGGTACAGGATGATGTTGTGCGACAGATCCGGCCGCGGCGGATTCGAGCGATGGCCGCGGCCGAGCGCGCGGTCGACGATGCTGCTGCCCCTCATGATTTCTTGCTCCGCAGCTGGCGCAGCAGGCCGACGATGCCCTGCGGCAACAGCAGCGTGACGCCGACGAACAGAGCGCCGAGCGCGTACAGCCAGACTTCCGGCAGGGCCGCCGTCAGATAGGTCTTGGCGTAGTTGACGAGCACCGCGCCCAGCGCCGCGCCGTACAGCGTGCCGCGCCCGCCGACCGCGACCCAGACCACGACTTCGATCGAATTGATCGGCGCGAATTCGCCCGGATTGATGATGCCGATCTGCGGCACGTACAGCGCGCCGGCGATGCCGGACAGGATCGCCGAGAACACCCACAGCCAGAGCTTGTACGACTCGACCTTGTAGCCGATGAAGCGCGCGCGGCTCTCGGCATCGCGTACCGCTTCGATGACCCGGCCGAAACGCGAATTGACGATGTAGCGGCAGGCCAGATAGCCGAGCGCCAGCGCCAGCACTGTGATCAGGAACAGGCCGACATGCGTCGAGCCTTTTTGCAGATCGAAGCCGAGCAGCTCCTTGAAGTCGGTCAGCCCGTTGTTGCCGCCGAAGCCCATTTCATTGCGGAAGAAAGCGAGCAGCAGCGCATAGGTCAGGGCCTGCGTGATGATCGACAGATAGACGCCGGTGACGCGCGAACGAAATGCCAGCCAGCCGAACGCGTAGGCCAGCAGCGCCGGCGCCAGCACCACCATCAGCATCGCGACCGGAAACAGATTCATGCCATGCCAGAACCACGGCAGTTCCTTCCAGTTCAGGAACACCATGAAGTCCGGCAGGATCGGGTCGCCATAGACACCACGCGTGCCGATCTGCCGCATCAGATACATGCCCATCGCGTAGCCGCCGAGCGCGAAGAACGCGGTATGGCCGAGGCTGAGGATGCCGCAGTAACCCCATACCAGATCGACCGCGATCGCCAGCAGCGCGTAGCACAGGTATTTGCCGAGCAGCGTCACCGCATAGGTCGGCAGATGCAGCGCCGACCCCGCCGGCACGACCAGATTCAGCAAGGGCACGACAAGCGCGGCGATCAGCAGCGCGCCGAGAAACAGGCGACTGCCGCTGTCGTTGAGCATGAGGCGACTGATGAAAGACTTATTCATGAGCGTGCGGCTCTCGGCCGAAAGGACGGTTCCAGACGCAAGCGCCCACCTCCCCTGACCCCTCCCCCCGCGAGCGGGCGGAGGGGAATCGGGACGGTGGCTTGCGGCCAGTGGTGGTCATTTGCAAAACCGTGCGTCTGAACGGCGCTCCGCTCACGGGGACGGGCACGACGATCGATCGGATTCCACTCATAGGGGTCGGCATCACCATCGAACCGATTCCACCCATCAAGGTCGGAGTCACCATCGAACTGACTCCACCCATCGGGGTCGGTGTCACCATCGAGCGGGGTCCACCCATCGGGGTCGGCATCACCATCGAACCGATTTCACCCATCAAGGTCGGTGTCACCATCGAACTGATTCCACCCATCGGGATCGGCGTCACCATCGAACCGATTCCACCCATCAAGGTCGGTGTCACCATCGAACTGATTCCACCCATCGGGGTCGGCATCACCATCGAACCGATTCCAGCCATCGGGGTTGCTCTCACCATCGAGCCCTCTCTGCCCCTCGGGGCGGAGAGGGTTGGGTGAGGTGGGGGCACGGCGTGAACCGTCTGCTCGGGGATCGCACTCATTGCCCTAGCCCTCCGCCGCCCGGCCCTTCTGCGGGAACAGGCCCCGGGGGCGACGCTGAATGAAGAGGATCAGGAAGACGAGTACGAAGATCTTCGCCATCACCGCGCCGGCCCAGGGTTCCAGCAGCTTGCTCGCGACGCCGAGCGACATGCCGCTGATCAGCGTGCCCCAGAGATTGCCGACGCCCCCGAACACGACCACCATGAACGAATCGATGATGTACGACTGACCGAGGTTGGGACCGACATTGGTGAGCTGCGACAGCGCGACACCGGCGATGCCGGCGATGCCGGAGCCCAGACCGAAGGTCGCGGCGTCGACCCACTGGCTGCGCACGCCCATCGCGCGCGCCATCGCACGATTCATCGACACGGCGCGAACCTTGAGGCCGAGCGAGGTGCGCTTGAGCACCAGCTGCAGGACGGCGAACACGATCAGCGCGAAGACGACGATGTACAGGCGATTCCAGGTCAGCGCGAACAGATCGTTGAGCTGCCAGACGCCACTCATGAATTCCGGCGTGGCAACCGAGCGGTTCAGCGGCGAGAAGATCGAACGCACCAGCTGCTGCAGGACCAGCGACAGGCCGAATGTGGCGAGCAGCGTTTCCAGCGGCCGACCGTAGAGAAAGCGCACGACGCCGCGTTCGATCGCCACGCCCATCAGTCCGGAGACGACGAACGCGGCGGGAATCGACAGCAGCAGCGACAGTGCCAGATGATTCGGCATCAGCAGTTGCATGACGTAGGCGGTGTACGCGCCGAGCATCATCAGCTCGCCATGCGCCATGTTGATCACGCCCATCACGCCGAAGGTGATGGCCAGGCCGATCGCCGACAGCACCAGCACGGAGCCCAGCGACAACCCGAAGAACAGGGTCTGCAGACCGTCGTAGATCTCGCGCCAGAACTCGATGTGCTTGACCGCCTTGCTCGCGGCCGCGCGCACGCGGGGATCGCCGTCGCCGGCGTCGGCCAGGGGCTTCAGGCGGTTGTAGACATCGTCGTCGAGTTCGCCGTAGAGCGAATTCGCCGCGCTCAGCTGCGTGGCAACGTCGCTGCTTTCGAGATCGCCGAGCGCGAGGCCGACATCGATCTTGGCGAGCACCCTGGCATTGTCTTCATGTGCGCGCCGTGCGCGCAGCGCGGCGATCGTCGACTCGTCGAGATCGCGCAGCATTTCCTTGACCGCCCGCTGGCGTACGCCGGCGTCCGGATCATTGAGCTTGAGTTGCGCGATCAGACCCTTGAGTCCTTTGCGCAAACCGTTGTTGGTGCCGATCCGGTCGAGCTGATCGGCGGCGACCGGCGCATGCGCATCGCCACTGACGGCGTCGCTGACCGGAAGTTCGCTGGCATCGTCCGGCGCGTCGCCGACGATGTAGACCTGCTTGTTGCCGTCCGCGTACAGCTTGCCGTCGAGCAGCGCCTGCAGGACGATCCGCGCCCGCGGATTGCCGGACTCGACGATCTCTCCGGCGATGTGGTCCTTGTCGGCGTAACCGGCGTCGACCAGGCTGTCGACCAGCGTCGCGAAATCGGCCGGTGCGGCGGCAGGCGCCCCGCCGGTTGCGGCCGGCGTCTCGTCGGCAGCCGTGTCCTGCGCCCACGCCGGAACGTTGACCGTGACCAGCAAAACGGTGGCGAGCAGCACCACCCAGCGCCGCCATCCCCGTCCGCCAAGGAAGACCCCGGGCGTGGTCGCGCCCGGGGTCAAGACTGCCACTTGGAGCAAGTCGGTCATTCCCGATTTCAGAAGTTCTGACCCGAGCACTTCTTGGTCTTCGTGTTGTAGTTGCCGCACTTGAGCGTCACCCAGTCCGATTCCAGATCCTTGCTGCCCGGCAGGAAGTCGGACCAGGCGTCGCCCGGCACTTCCTTCTTGGTCTGCCAGACCACGTCGAACTGGCCGTCATCGCGAATCTCGCCGATGTACACCGGCTTGGTGATGTGGTGGTTCGGCAGGACCTTGGCGACGCCGCCGGTCAGATTCGGCGTTTCCAGACCCGGCAGGGTCGCGATGACCTTGGTGGTATCGGTGGTGCCGGCCTTCTCGACCGCCTTCACCCAGAGGTTGAAGCCGATGTAGGTGGCTTCCATCGGGTCATTGGTCGTGCGCTTCGGGTTCTTGGTGAACTCGTGCCACTGCTTGATGAAGGCGTCGTTGGCCGGCGACTTCACGCTCTCGAAGTAGTTCCAGGCCGCGAGATGGCCGACCAGCGGCTTGGTGTCCAGACCAGCGAGCTCTTCTTCGCCCACGGAGAACGCCACGACCGGAATGTCTTCGGCCGAGATCTTCTGGTTGCCGAGTTCCTTGTAGAACGGCACGTTGGCGTCGCCATTGATCGTCGAAACCACCGCGGTCTTCTTGCCGGCCGAGCCGAAGGTCTTGATCTTGGCGACCTCGCTCTGCCAGTCGGAGAAACCGAACGGCGTGTAGTTGATCATGATGTCGTCCGCGGCGACGCCCTTGGCCTTCAGATAGGCTTCGAGAATCTTGTTGGTCGTGCGCGGATAGACGTAGTCCGTGCCTTCCAGGACCCAGCGCTTCACGCCGACATCCTTCATCAGGTAATCGACGGCCGGAATGGCCTGCTGGTTCGGCGCGGCGCCGGTGTAGAAGACGTTCTTCGAAGACTCCTCGCCTTCATACTGCACCGGATAGAACAGCAGGCCGTTGTCCTTCTCGAACACCGGCAGCACGCTCTTGCGCGACACCGAGGTCCAGCAGCCGAAGACGACGGCGACCTTGTCCTTCTCGAGCAGCTCGGTGGCCTTTTCGGCGAACAGCGGCCAGTTCGAGGCCGGATCGACGACCACCGGCTCCAGTTTCTTGCCGAGCACGCCGCCCTTCTTGTTCTGCTCGTCGATCATCATCAGGACGGTGTCCTTCAGCGTGGTCTCGGAGATCGCCATGGTGCCGGACAGCGAGTGCAGCACGCCGACCTTGATGGTGTCGTCGGCGGCGAAAGCCTGCAGGCTCGAAGCCAGCAGCATCGGCGCGGCGATGGCGGCAGCCATCGTGCGGATCAGGTTTCTGCGTTGCATGAATTACTCCCGTATTCGGTGTGTGGGGTGGCTCAGATCTGCACTTGCAGACCGAGCCCGACCTGGGTGTAGTCGCCCGGCGCGTGCGTGTAGTTGACGTCCATGAAGAACAGGCTCAGGCGCGCGTTGAAGCTCTTGATGACGTAGTTGATGTCGCCTTCGGTGGTGCTGCGCTTCACGTCCGGACCCGGCACGTCGTAGCTGTTCGAGGCATATTTGCCGAGCAGCTGGATCTGGCCGATGCCGATCTTCTGCGGGAACAGGTAGGCCGCGAGACCGAAGCCGCCGTCGCTGGACTTCTGGCCGGCATAGCCATAGCCGGAGAACGGCGCGTCGTAATGGGCATATTCGCCTTCGAGGCTGACCACGCCACCACCGCCGATCT
Source organism: Solimonas terrae (assembly GCF_011067135.1). Taxonomy (GTDB): domain Bacteria; phylum Pseudomonadota; class Gammaproteobacteria; order Nevskiales; family Nevskiaceae; genus Solimonas; species Solimonas terrae. The sequence continues at coordinate 15,159 of NZ_JAAMOW010000001.1, read as the reverse complement.
TCTTTTCCATCAGGCCGTCGGCAGTGAGCGCGGTGTCGCCGTTGGCGTGCTGTGCGGCAACGCCGAGCGCCAGGATGTCCTTGTCGCCGTAGTAGGTGCCGTTGAGGTAGTAGCCCGGTTCGGCATCCCAGAAGTCGTACTGGATGCGCCCGGCGGTGACGATGTGGTTGCTGTCGGCCGACGAGGCGTCGGTGGCCGGCACGTCGAAGCCGCCGACCGAAACCTTCAGCTTGCCGAAGTCGCCCCAGTACGCGACGCCGTTGTCGCGGCCGGCGGCATAGAACGGAAAGCCGTCTTCGATGCCTTCGGTCGCGAAGCCCCATTCATTCGAATAGTACGGACCGTTGAGGTTGGCGCGGTCGCTCGGTGGCAGGAAGCGGCCGGCCCAGATGTTCATCGTCGGCGAGAACTCGAAGCGTGCGATCGCGTCGATCACGGTCAGCTTGCTGTCGCCGCCGTCGTAGTCGGTGTCGAAGCTGAACTTGAGGAACGGCAGTGCCGCGCCGCTGATGTAGATGCGCGCGCTGTCCAGCGAAAAGTCGTTGGCCTTCGGCGAGCTGCCGTCGATGTCGGTGTGCGTGAAGCTGGTGCGCAGACCGGCACCGACCGATATCGGCGGCAAGGTCACATCACCCGCAAACGCCGGCGCAGCGATCGTTGCTGCCATCAGTGCCGGCGTGCAGGCCAGCGCCATCATGCGACGCCGATTGCGCGCCGCAGGTCCCGTATTCATGTCCGTCTCCCGTTTGCCCATTGCGTAGTCCCGTCTCGAATGCCGATGCCTGTGACCGGAGTGGTCGTGCGTGTCGGCGAATCGAAGTTAGGCGGCGGCGGCGATGCGAGGTATGGGGTATTTGACGTAGGCCCGCGGCCGCCCGCTTCCGGTCCTGCCGGTTGCCGACTGCGCCATGGGGTATTTGACGTATGTGCGCGATTGCGGCCGCCGCCGAAGATCGCGACGATGTCCGCATCAACGACGATTTCGACATGACTGCGAGCCCGCCGCCGCTGCACCTGGCCCGCGAGGAGATGCACGGCACGCGCCGCCAGCGTGTCGATGGCGCGCTGCGCCTGGCGTATCGCCGCGATGCGCAGGGCAGCACGCGCCTGTCCAACCTCTATCAACGCGCACCTTGCCGTGCGCTGTTTCCGGACACCGATGCGCCGGAACCGACGCAGGCCGTGCTGCTGACCACCAGCGGCGGCCTGACCGGTGGCGATCGCCTGCGCATCGAAGCCGAGGTCGGCGCCGGTGCGCAGCTGACCTTGACCACGCAGGCGGCCGAGAAGATCTATCGCGCGCTGGCGGACGAAGCCGATACCGTCATCGACGTGCGGCTGCGGGTCGGCACACTGGCCTGGGCCGAATGGCTGGCGCAGGAAACCATCCTGTTCGATCGCGCCCGGCTGCGGCGCCGGCTGACCATCGACATCGCCGCCGACGCGCACCTGCTGGCGACGGAAAGCGTCGTGTTCGGCCGGCGCGCGATGAACGAGCACTGCGAACACGGCCTGTTGCGCGATGTCTGGCGCATTCGCCGCGACGGCCGTCTGGCCTGGGCGGACGCCCAGCACCTGCGCGGCGAGCTGCGCCCGCTGTTGTCCGCCCGCTTCGGTTTCGGCGGCGCCGCCGCCGGCGCGACCCTGGTCTGCGTCGGCCCGCGCGCCGCGTCGCAGCTGACGATGGCGCGCCGCTTGCTCGCCGAACACCAGGTCGAGGCGGCCGCGACGGTCATCGACGGCATCCTGATCGTGCGCCTGCTGGCCGCCGACGCGCTGAGCCTGCGCGCGGCGACGGTCGCCATTACCGCCACACTGCGCGCAGCCGTCGGCGACCTGCCGGCGCGCCTGCCGCGGGTCTGGCATTGTTGAACGAGGACTCCGCCGTGAATCTGACGCCCCGTGAAAAAGACAAGCTGCTGGTCGCGATGGCCGCGATCGTCGCGCGCCGTCGCCTCGAGCGCGGCGTCAAACTCAATCATCCGGAGGCCATTGCGCTGATCACCGATGCCGTCGTCGAAGGTGCGCGCGACGGCCGCACGGTCGCCGAGCTGATGCAGGCCGGCGCACAGGTGATCGGCCGCGCACAGGTCATGGACGGCGTCGCCGAGATGATTCACGAAATCCAGGTCGAAGCGACCTTCCCCGACGGCACCAAGCTCGTCACTGTCCACCAACCCATCAGGTAAGGCCGATGATCCCCGGCGAAATCCTCACGCAAGACGGCGATATCACTCTCAACGCGGGGCGTCGCGCGCTGCGCCTGCGCGTCGCCAACAGCGGCGACCGTCCGATCCAGGTCGGCAGCCACTATCACTTCTCGGAAACCAATCCGGCGCTGATCTTCGATCGCGACGCCGCGCGCGGCATGCGCCTCGACATCGCCGCCGGCACCGCCATGCGCTTCGAGCCCGGCCAGACCCGCGAGGTGCAGCTGGTGCCCTACGCCGGCAACCGCATCGTGGTCGGCTTCCGCGGCGCGACCATGGGTGCACTGGACGAGGAGGAATAAATGCCGACCACGATCAGTCGCCGCGCCTATGCCGGCATGTATGGCCCCACCACCGGCGACCGCATCCGCCTCGCCGATACCGAGCTGTTCATCCGCATCGACGAAGACCGCACGATCTACGGCGAGGAAGTGAAATTCGGCGGCGGCAAGGTGATCCGCGACGGCATGGGCCAGTCGCAGGTCAGCCGCGCCGAAGGCGCCGTCGACACCGTGATCACCAACGCGGTGATCCTCGATCACTGGGGCATCATCAAGGCCGACATCGGCCTGCGCGACGGCCGTATCGTCAAGATCGGCAAGGCCGGCAATCCGGATGTGCAGCCCGGCGTCGACATCGTCGTCGGCCCCGGCACCGAAGTGATTGCGGCGGAAGGCAAGATCGTCACCGCCGGCGGCATCGATGCCCACATCCACTTCATCTGCCCGCAGCAGATCGACGAGGCGCTGTGCGCCGGCATCACAACCATGCTCGGCGGCGGCACGGGGCCGGCCCACGGCACGCTGGCAACGACCTGCACGCCCGGCGCCTTTCACCTGGCGCGCATGCTGCAAGCCGCGGAAAGCCTGCCGATGAATCTCGGCTTCTTCGGCAAGGGCAACGCCAGCCGGCCGGCGGCGCTGGAGGAAATGGTGCTGGCCGGTGCCTGCGGTCTGAAGCTGCACGAGGACTGGGGCACGACACCGGCCGCGATCGACTGCTGCATGAGCGTCTGCGATGCACTCGACGTGCAGGCAACACTGCACACCGACACGCTCAATGAATCCGGTTTCGTCGAATCGACGATCGCGGCATTCAAGGGCCGCACCATTCACGCCTTCCACACCGAAGGAGCCGGCGGCGGCCATGCGCCCGACATCATCCGCGTCGCCGGTCTGCCCAACGTGCTGCCGTCGAGCACCAACCCGACACGGCCGTATACCGTCAACACGCTCGACGAACATCTCGACATGCTGATGGTCTGCCATCACCTCGATCCGAAGATCGCCGAGGACGTGGCCTTTGCCGAGAGCCGCATCCGCAAGGAGACGATCGCCGCCGAGGACATCCTCCACGATCTCGGCGCGTTCTCGATGATGAGCAGCGACAGCCAGGCGATGGGCCGCGTCGGCGAAACCGTGATCCGCTGCTGGCAGACCGCGCACAAGATGAAAGTCCAGCGCGGCAGTCTCGGCAGCGACGGCAACGGCGCCGACAATTTCCGTGCGCGCCGCTACATCGCCAAGTACACGATCAATCCGGCGATCGCGCACGGCATCAGCGAACACGTCGGCTCGGTCGAAGTCGGCAAGCTCGCCGATCTGGTGCTGTGGTCGCCGGCGTTCTTCGGCGTCAAGCCGGACATGGTGCTGAAATCCGGCAGCATCGCGGTCGCGCCGATGGGCGATCCGAACGCCAGCATCCCGACGCCGCAGCCGGTGCACTACCGGCCGATGTTCGGTCAGCTCGGCCGCGCCGGCATCGACTCGTCGCTGCTGTTCGTCAGCCAGGCGTTCATCGACGTCGGCGGCGCGAGTCGCGTCGGCCTCAGCCGCCCGCTCGCCGCCGTGCGCAACACACGCAGCGGCATCGGCAAGCGCAGCATGGTGCTGAACGACACGATGCCGCATATCGAGGTCGATCCGGAGACGTATGACGTGCGGGCGGATGGCGAGTTGTTGATTTGCGAGCCGGCGGATGTGTTGCCGATGGCACAGCGGTATTTTCTGTTTTGAGTACCTGGCTGATGACGAACGGCTGTCACTTGATTGGCCCTTCTGTTTCGCGCTGCGGCGCGACCTACTTCTCTTTGCTTGTGCAAAGAGAAGTAGGCAAGAGAAAGCATACCCCTGAGAGCCGCACCGCTCGCTGTGCGAGCGGAGCCTGCGCTGCTCCCGTGCTCGGGGTCGTCACCGACGCGGCGTCCCTGCCGCGACGGCGACTCGGCGTGCCGTCCTGGCACGCCGCCCCCTGCGCGCGCTGCGCTGCTCGGTGCGGCCCTGAGGGGACCCCGAAAGTCAAAAGCAGACGCAACAGCGGGCGGCCGTTCCCGCTTTTGACGTCCGGGCCCCTTTGCGAAGCGCCGAGAAGCACAGACGCGCCGGGGCTGTCCGTCGCTGACTGTTTGAGCGCTGCGCAGCGGCGCGAGTTTCAGCGGCGGCCGGCGTGGCAAGCATCGCAGGGTATCGGTGCGCAGCACCGACGCGAAAGCCAGGGTGTCGTTTCTTTTGGTTCCTTTTCTTTGGACAAGCAAAGAAAAGGAACTCGCCCGACAGGGCGAAACCAAAGGCCAGATATCAAGCTGCGATCCGCATCTCATACCAAAGCGGATCGCCGCTTTCGCGGCCATGTCGACGCCGCCACCGGGCTGGTCGCACGATGAACCACGCCCACGCCATCCTCCCCGCCGGCACCTGGCCCCTCGCCAGCGCCGCCGATCGCATCGCCCTCGACTACGACGCACGCCATCGTCGCCGCTTCCGCTACACCGCCGACGCCGGCACCGAGTTCCTGCTTGACCTGCCGCGCGCCGCGGTAATTCATGATGGCGACGGTCTGCGGCTCGACGACGGACGCATCGTGCTGGTCGTCGCCGCGCCGGAAGCATTGATCGAAGTGACGGCGACCAGTCCCGCAGCGCTCGTGCGGCTGGCCTGGCACATCGGCAATCGCCATTTGCCGGCGCAACTCTCCGACGATCGCATCCTGATACGCGAGGACCACGTCATCGTCGCGATGCTGCACGGTCTGGGCGCGACCACGCGTGCGGTGTCGGCCGCCTTCACGCCGGAATCCGGGGCCTATGCCGGCGCGCACGCGCATGGCGGTTCGGGCGATCCGTCATTCGTCTTCGTCGCACATCACGGCCACTGACATGAGTGACGGCACCACGCTCTACCAGCTGCTGGCCTGGACCTCGCCGGGTTATCCGACCGGCGCGTTCAGCTACAGCCATGGTCTGGAGTGGGCTGTCGAATGCGGCGACGTGCGCGATGTCGACGATCTGGTCGAGTACATCGACACCGTGCTGCGGCACGGTGGCGGCTGGATCGACGCGGTGCTGTTCGCACATGCATGGCGCAGCGCCGATGACGATGACGCGTTCGATGAAATCGCCGAACTTGCCGCAGCGATGCGCGGCACCGCCGAGACCGCACTGGAAAGCCGCCAGCAGGGGCAGGCTTTTCTGCAAGTGACACGCCGTGCCTGGCCGCACGCAAGGCTCGATGCGTTCGCCGAACGCCGGCGCGGGCAGCCCCTGTCGCATGCGGCGGTGATGGCGCTGGCCTGCGCCGCGCATGGCATCGCCCTCGCCCCGGCGTTGCACGCTTACCTGCACGCGTTCGCCGCCAATCTGGTGTCGGCCGGCGTGCGCCTGGTGCCGCTGGGCCAGACCGACGGCCAGATCGCCACGGCGCAGCTGGCCGCGGTGGTCGCCGACGTCGCCGCGCGCGCACCGAACTGCGAGCTCGACGAGCTCGGCAGCGCGGCACCGCGTCTCGATCTTTTTTCGATGCAACACGAAACCCAGTACACGAGGTTGTTCCGCTCATGAACCTTCCACTTCAGAACAAACCGCGTCGCGGCCATGGGCCGCTGCGCGTCGGCATCGGCGGCCCGGTCGGCTCCGGCAAGACCTCGCTGACCGAGCGCCTGTGCAAGCTGCTGCGCGATCAGTACGACATCGCCGCGATCACCAACGACATCTACACCAAGGAAGATGCCGAGATCCTGACGCGCACCGGCGCGCTGGTGCCGGACCGCATCATGGGCGTCGAGACCGGTGGCTGCCCGCACACGGCGATCCGCGAGGATGCCAGCATCAATCTCGCCGCGATCGACGACATGGTCGCGCGCTTCCCGACGCTGGAAGTGATCTTCATCGAAAGCGGCGGCGACAATCTCGCCGCGACCTTCTCGCCCGAGCTGGCCGACATCACGATCTACGTGATCGACGTGTCGGCCGGCGACAAGATTCCGCGCAAGGGCGGCCCCGGCATCACCCGCTCCGATCTGCTGGTGATCAACAAGATCGATCTGGCACCGCTGGTCGGCGCCTCGCTGGAGGTGATGGATCGCGACGCGAAGAAAATGCGCGGCGAACGGCCCTTCCTGTTCAGCAATCTCAAGGAAAATTTCGGCCTGCACAAGATCGCAGGCTTCATCGTCGAAACCGGCGGTCTCGAAAGCCGCCCGCTGCCGGAGAGCATCTGATGCGTCGCCTGACTTCCCTCGCCGCCCTGATCCTGTTGACGACCGCCCTGCCCGCGCTCGCGCATCCCGGCCACGACGGCGCGAGCGCCGGTTTCGTCGCCGGCTTCCTGCATCCTCTGCTGGGTCTCGACCATCTGCTGGCGATGACCGTGGTCGGCGTCTGGGCCGCCCAGCTCGGCGGGCGTGCGACTTGGCTGGTGCCTTGCAGCTTCGTCGCGCTGATGGCGATCGGTGGCCTCGCCGCGACACAGGGCTACGTGCCGCCGCATGTCGAAGCCGGCATCGCCGCGTCGCTGCTGGTACTGGGTCTGCTGGTCGCGCTGCGCCGTCGCCTGCCGATGCCGGCGGCGATGGGGTTGGTCGCGTTGTTCGCGCTGTTCCATGGCGCGGCGCATGGTCAGGAATTGCCGAGTCTGGCCAATCCGGGGCTGTACGCAATCGGCTTCGTGACCACCACGGCTTCGCTGCATGTCGCCGGCATTGCATTGGGCCGTGTATCACAGCGCGGTGCCGGGACGCTCGCCCGCGTCGCTGGCGCACTGACCGCGGCGGCCGGGCTCGCCTTTGCATTCGCGTGATGCCCGGAACCGTGGTGCGGGGATGAGCGGCGATGTCGGCTGACGCGCCGCTCAGGCTCGATGCGCTGCCACCAAGCGCCGGCCCGCGCGCGGCGGCGGTGCGCGGCCGCCACCAGCGCATCGTTCGCGAACGCCGCCAGTACAACAAATGGGCAGCGACGCAGACGCTGGAGGACTACGCGCTGCGCTATACCGCCGACAAGGCACGGCGCTGGTCGAGCTTCCGCATCGCCAACACCGCGCTCGGCGCGATCTCGTTTCTGGCGTGCGAGGCGATCGGCGGCGGCCTGACCTTGCAGTACGGTTTCGCCAACGCGGTGCCGGCGATCATCGCCGTCTGCGTGCTGATGTTCTTCATTGGCTTGCCGATCGCGCACTACGCGGCCAAGTACGGGCTCGACATCGATCTGCTGACGCGCGGCGCCGGCTTCGGCTACATGGGTTCGACGATCACCTCGCTGATCTACGCCTCGTTCACCTTCCTGCTGTTCTCGATCGAAGCCAGCATCATGTCGGCGGCGCTGCAGATGGTGCTCGGCATCCCGCTGTGGATCGCGCACCTGATCAGCGCGCTGGTGGTGATCCCGATCGCGATCTACGGCATCACGCTGATCAACCGCATGCAGATCGCGACGCAGCCGATCTGGCTGCTGCTGCAGCTCGCACCGATCGCCTACATCATCTGGCAGACGCTGTTCGGCGGTCACACCGAGCTGCATGACTGGCGACACTTCGCCGGTGCGCACGGCCACGCCGACGGCTCGATGGATGTGCTGCTGTTCGCGCTCGCCGCCTCGACGCTATTGTCGCTGCTGCCACAGATCGGCGAACAGGCGGACTATCTGCGCTTTCTGCCCGACCGTCGCCGCAGCAGCCGTTTCGCCTGGTGGGGCGCGCTGATCAGCAGCGGTCCGGGCTGGGTGTTCATGGGTGGACTCAAGCTGGTGGCCGGTTCGTTCTTGGCCTACTTCGCGCTGCGTCACGGCGTACCGGCTACCGACGCGACGCAGCCGATGCAGATGTTCTTCGTCGCGTTTCGCGAGATGTTCGGCTCACCGGGCTTCGCGCTGGCGATCACCGGCATCTTCATCGTCACCTGCCAGCTGAAGATCAACGTCACCAATGCCTACGCCGGTTCGATCGCCTGGTCGAATTTCTTTTCGCGCCTGACACACGCGCACCCCGGCCGCGTGGTCTGGCTGGTGTTCAACGTGCTGCTCGCGCTGCTGCTGATGGAACTCGGCATCTTCCAGGTGATCGAGGCGGTGCTGGTGCTGTATGCCAATTTCGCCGTGAGCTGGATCGGCGCGCTGACGGCGGATCTGGTCATCAACAAACCACTCGGCCTGTCGCCGTCGTACATCGAATTCAAACGCGCGCATCTGTACGACATCAATCCGGTCGGCGTCGGCGCGATGGCCTTGTCGATCGCCACCTCGACCGCCGCGTTCATCGGTCTGTTCGGCGCGCTGCCGCAAGCGCTGTCGCCGTTCATCGGTCTGGTCACCGCGTTCGCCGCCGCGCCGCTGCTGGCCTGGGCGACGCGCGGCCGCTGGTATCTGGCGCGTGAGGCGACCGGGTTGCCGGCGAACGAAGCGGAAATCCGCTGCGTGATCTGCGAGAACGTGTTCGAGCGCGCCGACATGGCGATGTGCCCGGCCTACGATGGTCCGATCTGCTCGCTGTGCTGCACGCTGGAAGCGCGCTGTCACGACGTCTGCAAGGACGACAGCCGCTTCGGTCAGCAGATCACCGCGCTGCTGGCGCGCATCGCGCCGCGCAGGCTTGCCAGCTACGTCAATACCAGCATCGGCCATTTCATCGGCATCCTGCTGGTGTTCACGATCGTCATCGGCGCGCTGCTGTCATTGATTTATCTGCAGTACAGCGCGCTGGCGCCGGCGTCGCGCACGGTCATCGGCACGACGCTGTGGATCGTGTTCTTCAGCCTGTTCATGCTGTCCGGCGTCGCCGCGTGGCTGATGGCGCTGGCGCACGAAAGCCGCAACAACGCCCAGCAGGAAACCGTGCGCCAGACGGCGATGCTGATGGACGAAATCGACGCGCATGAACGCACCGACGCGGCGCTGCAGAAAGCCAAGGAAATCGCCGAGTCGGCAAACGAGGCCAAGAGCCGTTACGTGATCGGCATCAGCCACGAAATCCGCTCGCCGCTCAATTCGATCTTCGGTTACGCACAGCTGCTCGAGCGCGACAGCGCCACGCCACCGCAGAACGCGGTGCGCATCATTCGCCGCAGCGCCGAGCATCTGTCGAACCTCGTCGACGGCCTGCTCGACATTTCCAAGATCGAGAGCGGTCTGCTGCGCCTGTCGCGCGACCGCATTCGTCTTGCGGATTTTCTCGAGCAGATCGTCGACATGTTCCGCCCACAGGCGGTCGCCAAGGGCGTCGACTTCCACTATCACCGGCCGGCGCGACTGCCGCTGTTCGTGCACAGCGACCAGAAGCGGCTGCGCCAGCTGCTGATCAATCTGCTGTCGAACGCCATCAAGTTCACCGACCACGGCGAGGTCAGCTTCAGCCTGCGCTATCGCAGCCAGGTCGCCGAGTTCGAGATTGCCGACACCGGCATGGGCATACGCGAAGAAGATCTCGACGACATCTTCAAACCTTTCGAGCGCGGCGGCATGCCCGCTGCGCGTGCGGCGCCCGGCGCCGGTCTGGGCCTGGCGATCACCAAGGTGCTGGTACAGATCATGGGTGGCGAGATCACGGTACGCAGCACGCCGGGCAGCGGCAGCGTGTTCACGGTGCGCCTGCTGCTCTCGGAAGCGCAGCAGACGCTCGACGATGCCGCCCGGCGCCGTCGCGTGACCGGCTATGCCGGCCGCCGTCGCCGCCTGCTGCTGGTCGACGACGATCCCACGCATCTGGATCTGCTGCTGCATCCGCTGCGCCGGCTCGGCTTCGAGGTCTACACCGCGCGCGAAGGCGAAGGTGCACTGCAACTCGCTGCGCAATGCCAACCGGATCTGATCACGCTCGATATCGCGATGCCGGGCATCGACGGCTGGGAAGTCGCGCGCCGGCTGCGCGCCGCAGACACGCCGGCAAGAATCATGATGGTGTCGGCCAATGCGCACGACTATCGCAGCGGCGGCGACGGCGATGCACCGCACGACGCCTTCCTGATGAAGCCCTGGGACTTCGACTTCCTGATCGAACGCCTCGGTGAACTGCTGCGTGTCGAATGGCTGTACGCCGAAGAACCGGGGGCGGCCGACGACGTACCGTCGCCGGTGGCCGCCATGCCGCAGGGCTTTGCGCGCTACCGTGACGAGCTGCGCCAGCTCGGCCGCATCGGGCACGTACGAGCGATCGAAGCGCGGCTGCGGGAACTGGCGCAAACCGATCCCGCGCACTCCGCCTTCATTTCGCGGCTGCAGCGTCTGGTCGCGAACTTCGATCTCAAGGCCTACATGAATCTGCTCGACGACGTCCCGCCGGAGGCCGGCTCGTGAATTCCGCTCCGAATCGCCGCCGCGACACCCTGCTGGTGGTGGACGACACCCCGGACAGTCTCAGTTTTCTCACGGATACGCTGGACAGTGCCGGCGTCACGGTGCTGGTCGCGACCGACGGCGAGAGCGCGCTGGCGCTGGTCGACGAGATCACGCCGGACCTGATCCTGATGGACGCGCTGATGCCGGGCATCGACGGCTTCGAAACCTGCCGACGCCTGAAAAACGAAAAGAAGCTTGCGCACGTGCCGGTGATCTTCATGACCGGCCTGTCGGAAACCGAACACGTGCTGCGCGGCCTCGAAGCCGGCGGCGTCGACTACGTGACCAAGCCCATCGTCGTCGAGGAGCTGCTGGCGCGCATTCGCGTGCACCTCGCCAATGCGCGTACCGCCCAGGCTTCACGCGTGGCGCTCGACGCCACCGGCCGCTTCCTGCTGTCGACCGACCACGCCGGCAATCTGCTGTGGTGCACGCCGCGCGCCGAACAGCTGCTGCGCAATGCATTTTCCGCGGGGGAAGGCACGACGCCGCAGATTCCGGAGGCACTGGCGGCGCAGCTCGCACGCCACTGCCGCGAAGGTGGCGCGACCGTGATCGACGCCGATCAGCGCCGTCTCGAATTCGCCTTCGTCAGCGCCACCGGTGCCGACGAATTCCTGTTTCGCCTCACCGAGACCAGCACCGACAGCGAAGGCGCACTGCGCCAGCAGGCCGAGGCACTGCAGCAGACGATGTCGCTGACCGCGCGCGAAGCCGAGGTCCTGCTGTGGGTCAGCCGCGGAAAGTCCAATCGCGACATGAGCGAAATCCTCGGCATCAGCCATCGCACCGTGAACAAGCATCTCGAACAGGTCTTCGAGAAGCTCGGTGTCGAGAACCGCGCGGCGGCGGCGGCCAAGGCCGTGCGCGTGCTCAGCGGCTAGCGCCGCTCACGATCGAACAGGACCGGCAGAACGTTCTGGTACCCGAGGCCGGGCTTGAACCGGCATGACCGTGAGGTCGAGGGATTTTAAGTCCCTTGCGTCTACCAATTTCGCCACTCGGGCCGAATGGAAATGGAGGCTAGGGTCGGAATTGAACCGGCGTACGCGGATTTGCAGTCCGCTGCATGACCACTCTGCCACCTAGCCTTCGGAAGTCGGACAGCCGCGGGATTGTAACAGCGGCTCAGACTAAAAAACCCCGTGGTCTGCACCGCCGGGGCTTGTTCGATTTGGAGCGGGAAACGAGGCTCGAACTCGCGACCTCAACCTTGGCAAGGTTGCGCTCTACCAACTGAGCTATTCCCGCATCGAGGACGCGTATTCTAGTGGTCGGCAGCGCTAAGTCAAGCATTTCATTAGGTCATTTTTTAGACATGCGCACAGCGGCGATCACTCGCCCGACTCGCGCATCATCGGCCACGCCGCGCGCAGATAGTTGACCATGCTCCAGATGGTCAGCGCGGCGGCGACGAACAGCAGCCAGTAACCCATCGAATACCACGGCAGGCCGAAGGTGGGAATCTTCCAGATCATCATGCCGATCGCGGTCATCTGGAAACCGGTCTTCCATTTGCCGACCCAGCTGACGGCAACGCTGGTGCGCTGTCCGAGTTCGGCCATCCATTCGCGCAGCGCGGAGATCGTGATCTCGCGGCCGATGATGATCGCGACCAAGACGCCGAGCAGATCGGCAGGTGTGTTCTGCACGTAGGCGTCGCGCAACAGCATCACCAGACAGACCGCGACCAGCAGTTTGTCGGCCACCGGGTCGAGAAACGCGCCGAAGCGCGTGGTCTGGCCCCAGCGTCGCGCGAGATAGCCGTCGAGCCAGTCGGTGACCGCCGCCGCGGCATACAGGACGGTGGCGATCTGGCGCGCGTGCGCCCAGGGCACATAGAACAGGCCGAGCACGACCGGAATGACGGCCACACGCAGCATGGTCAGTATCAGCGGCAGATTCAGGCGCAATCCATGGCTTCCTTTTCGTCGCCAGGGGCGATCGTGGCGCTGATAGTAGCGATCAGTGGAAGTGAGCGTAAACCCGCTCGGCCAAAGTGCGCGACAGGCCTTCGACCCGCGCCAGTTCGTCGACATTGGCGCGCTTGATCTGCGCAAGTCCGCCGAACGCCTTGAGCAGCGCTCGCCGGCGCGCCGGACCGAGACCTTCGACCGCTTCCAGCCCGGAACTCAGGCGCGCCTTGTCGCGCCGGCCGCGATGACCGGTGATCGCGAAGCGATGGGCCTCGTCGCGGATACGCTGGATCAGATGCAGGGCCGGCGAGTCCGGCGGCAGGCTCAGCGGCAGTTCGCGTTCGGCGACGATCAACTCTTCCAGGCCCGGCCTGCGCGTCGGTCCCTTGGCGATGCCGACGACACGCAGCTCGCTGATCTCCAGTTCTTCCAGCGCTTCCAAAGCCGAATTGAGCTGGCCGAGGCCGCCATCGATGAACAATACGTCCGGCATCTGCACCTCGCCGCTCTTCACGCGCGCGAAGCGCCGCGCGACGGCCTGCCTGATCGCCGCGTAGTCGTCGCCGGGCGTGATGCCCTCGATGTTGAATTTTCGGTATGCGCTCTTCAACGGCCCGGCCTCGTTGAACACCACGCAGGACGCGACCGCCTTCTCGCCGCCGGTATGCGAAATGTCGAAGCATTCGAGCCGGCGCGGCACGGCATCGAGATCGAGCGCGCGCTGCAGTTCGAGCAGGCGTTCATCCATGCTCGCCGCTTCGACCAGACGCGTGGACAGCGCCTGCGTGGCGCTGTTCATCGCCATGTCGAGCAGACGCCGCTTGGTGCCGCGCTGCGGCAGCGCGATGCCGACCTTGCGTCCGGCGCGCTGGCCCAGTGCCTGCTCCAGCAGCTCGCGCTCGTCGACCGCGTGGCTGACGAGGATTTCCGGTGGTGCCGGCTGTTCGAGATAGTGCTGGCTGATGAAGCTGTCCAGCAACTCCTCGGCCGAAGCGTGCGCCGGATGCCGGGGAAAATGGCTGCGATGGCCGAGATTGACGCCATCGCGCACGCTCATCACGACCACGCAGCTGCTCGACGGATGCAGCGCAACGACGATCAGATCGAGATCGTCGGCGCCGCCGCTGATGACCCGGCTTTCGCGCACGCGCTTGAGTGCGGCGATCTGATCGCGGACGCGTGCCGCGAGTTCGAAATCGAGCTTGTCGGCCGCGGCCTGCATGGCAACGCCGAGCTCGTCGGCGAGTTCATCGGCCTTGCCTTCCAGGAGGCGCGCGGCATTGTGCAGCTCCTTCGCGTAGTCGTCCTCGCCGATCAGATTCACGCATGGCGCCGAGCAGCGCTTGATCTGGTGCTGCAGGCAAGGTCGGTCGCGATGCGCGAAGAAACTGTCGCGGCAAGGCCGCAGCTGAAACAGCTTCTGCAAGGTGCTGAGCGTCTCTCGAACCGCGATTGCCGACGGGAATGGCCCGAAATAGCGATCGCTGCCGGTCTTGGCGCCACGGTAGTAACTGATGCGCGGATAGCGATGCGCGGAAAAGCGCACATACGGATAGCTCTTGTCGTCGCGGTACATGACGTTGTACCGCGGCCCGAACTCCTTGATCAGGTTCGCTTCCAACAGCAGCGCCTCGTCCTCGGTACGCGTCACCGTGACCTCGACGCGACCGATCTGCGAGACCATGGACTCGATGCGCGGATTGCCGCTCGCGCGCAGGAAGTAGGTGCTGACGCGCTTCTTCAGATTGCGCGCCTTGCCGACGTACAACAGCTCGTCCGCCGCACCGTACATGCGGTAGACGCCGGGCTGCGTGGTCAGCTGCTGGAGGAAACTGCGGTGGTCGAAACGCTCGGACATCGTCGGATCAGGTATGCAACCCGATCATGCTAGCGGACGGGCGACTCGATCACGAGTCGGCCGTCCGCCGCAACTGCACGGGAAAGCATCAGACCAGCCCGCAGTACTCAGGGCTGCAGCGCCAGCACATTGATCCAGCCCGTGACGCTTGCATTCTTGACGAAGTACCAGTCGCCTGACTTGTTGTGTATGGCAGCGGACGCCACGGTCACGGCGGTCCCCGCTGGCAGACTCGCGATGATTTGCGCGTGGTCGGTCGGCGATGCGCGGACCACGCCGTCGTGGATCAGCGTCGTCGCCTCGGTGGAGCCCAGCATCGAGCCGGTTGGCGCGGCACGCGGCGCCTGCGGCATGACCGGATTCGACGTGGGCGCCGTCGTCTCCGGTGCCACGATCCGATCCCTTGTTTGTACCACTGGCGTCGCGAGCGCCGCTGTCGGCGTGTCCGGTGCTGGTGCTGGTGCTGGTGCTGGTGCTGGTGCTGGTGCTGGTGCTGGTGCTGGTGCTGGTGCTGGTGCTGGTGCTGGTGCTGGTGCTGGTGCTGGTGCTGGTGCTGGTGCTGGTGCTGGTGCTGGT
>NZ_JAAMOW010000019.1 GCF_011067135.1 Solimonas terrae | reverse complement strand
CCGCGACGACCGGCCGCAGCGCGATATCGACCGCCTGCGTTCGCAGAACAAGCTGCTGGTGCGCGAGCGTCTGGCCCAGCTGCTCGATCCGGGCACGCCGTTCCTGGAGTTCTCGTCGCTGGCGGCCAATGAAGCCTATGACGGCGAGGTACCGGGTGCGGGCTGCGTGACCGGCATCGGCATCGTCTCCGGCCGTGAGGTCGTCATCAATGCTGGCGATGCGTCGGTCAAAGGTGGCGCCTGGTACCCGCTGACGGTGAAGAAGACCGTACGCGCGCTCGACATCGCGATCGAGAACCGTCTGCCGGTCGTGCATCTCTGCGATTCGGCCGGCGGCTTCCTGCCGCTGCAGGCCGAGCTGTTCGCCGACAAGTACTACGCGGGTCGCATCTTCCGCAACCAGTGCCTGCTGTCCAAGATGGGCATCCAGCAGGTGTCGGTGGTGCTGGGCCACTGCACGGCAGGTGGGGCCTATGTGCCGGGTCTTTCCGACTACAACGTCATCGTCCGCGGCACGGGCGCGATCTTCCTCGCCGGCCCGCCGCTGGTGAAGGCGGCGACCGGTGAGGACGTGTCGGTCGACGAGCTGGGCGGCTGCGACATGCACACCAGTGTCTCCGGCACCGCCGACTATCCGGCGTCATCGGAAGAAGAGGCGATCGCCATCGCCCGCGACATCGTCGCGCAGTTCAAGCGGCCACAGAAAGCGCATACCGAATGGCAGCCGCCGGAAGCGCCGCACTACGACCCGGCCGAGCTGTACGGCATCCTGCCGCAGGACATCAAGCAGGGTTTCGACATGCACGAGGTGATCGCGCGCCTCGTCGACGGCTCGCGCTTCCACGAATACCAGCCGGCCTACGGCAAGACCCTGATCTGCGGTTACGCGCATCTGTGGGGCTACAAGATCGGCATCCTCGCCAACAACGGCGTGCTGTTCAACGACTCGGCACTCAAGGGCGCGCACTTCATCGAACTCTGCAATCAGGCGCGCACGCCGATCGTGTTCCTGCAGAACATCACCGGCTTCATGGTCGGCAAGGAATACGAGCGTCGCGGCATCACCAAGGACGGCGCCAAGATGATCATGGCGGTGTCGAACTGCGAGGTGCCGAAGTTCACGGTGATGTGCCACGGCTCCTTCGGTGCCGGCAACTACGGCATGAGCGGCAGGGCCTTCGACTCGCGCTTCATGTTCGCATGGCCGCAGAGTCAGATCAGCGTGATGGGCGCCGAGCAGGCCGCCAATACCCTCGCCGACGTCAAGATCCGCCAGCTCGCCAAGCAGGGCAGGAAGCTGACGCAGGCCGA
>NZ_JAAMOW010000018.1 GCF_011067135.1 Solimonas terrae | reverse complement strand
CTGACCTATCCCCACAAAACAGCCATTGATTTCAGCGATGTAGGAGGTAGGCTGTGATGTAAACGGCGTGTGCATGGACTTTTTATCTTCCGAGGACACCACATCTTCGGGAGAAGTCCATGCACACGCAGCCAGTATTGCAGAAGTTTTTTCGTGAATCACTGCCTGAGGTTCATCAGACGCGAAGTCAGGCGCTGATCGTGGCAGTGGATGCCGTGGCGCGCGGCGCACGGGTCTCGATTACCGGCTTGGGACGCTCGCTTGCCGATACCGGCACACGCATCAAACATCGCGTGAAACGGATGGATCGCCTGATCGGCAATCGCTTGCTGAGCGGGCAGCGCAAAGCGTTTTACCGCGCCATCGCCTTACGGCTTTTGGCAAGCTGCCCGCAGCCGATGATTCTGATCGACTGGTCGGATTTCAGCGCGGACCGCCAGCAACAGCTGTTGCGCGCGTCACTGGCCGTGGGCAGCCGGGCGATCACGCTGTATGAGGAGCTGCACCCGTATCGCAAGCTGGCCAATCGGAAGGTCCAGCATCGCTTTGTCGATCAGTTGCAGCGGATGGTTCCTGTCTACTGCACGCCGATCCTCATTGCCGACGCAGGCTTTCGAGTGCCGTTCTACCGCTATGTTGAATCCTTGGGCTGGCACTGGCTGGGGCGTATTCGCAACCGCGACTTTGTACAGTGGAATGGCGCGCCGTCAGATTGGATCAGCGCCAAGTCATTGCATGGCATTGCCAGCATCCGTGCGCAAGACTTGGGCGATGCGCTGTGGGTGCGCGACCACCCGCTGGCGGGTCGTCTGGTGTTGATCATGCAGCATCTGCGCGGACGCAAGCATCGCTCACTGGCGGGATCCGCGCGGCGCAGTCGTCTGAGTCGCAAGCATGCGGCAAGCGCCCGCGAGCCGTGGCTGCTGATTGCTTCCCACAGTCTTCAGGACTTGAGCGCCAAACAAATCGTGCGCCTGTACAAGAGCCGCATGCAGATCGAGGAGGGGTTTCGCGATACCAAGTCGGTGGCTTATGGCCTGGGTATCGCCAATGGACGGCACACGACATTCATGCGCGCCGCCAACCTACTGCTGATCGCAGCGCTCGCCAGCTTTCTGCTGTGGATGATCGGATGCCTGGCCGAAGCGCGCGATTGGCGCCGAATGGTGAGCGTCAATTCGTCGAGCACGTCGCCGCCCTATTCGCCGGTCTTCCTCGCTCGATTGCTTGTCCAATTCACCCGCAACCGATTACCGCTCAGCTGTCTGGACGATGTCGCTCGAATCGTCAGACAGTACACGCAATCTGTGCTCATCATTGAGTGACTTTCGGGGGGATAGGTCAG
>NZ_JAAMOW010000017.1 GCF_011067135.1 Solimonas terrae | reverse complement strand
GCCGGCATCCGCTTCATCGGCCCGACACCGCAGCAGATCGACCTGATGGGCGACAAGGTGCGCGCGCGCAACTTCGTCGAGAAGGCCGGCTTCCCGGTCGCGCCGTCGGCGATCGAGGATGACGATCCTGCGACCTTCAATGCACGCGCCCGCCAGGTCGCGCTGCCGCTGCTGATCAAGCCCAGCGCCGGCGGCGGCGGCAAGGGCATGCGCATCGTTCGTGATCTGGCCGTGCTCGACGCCGAGATCGAGCGCGCCCGCTCGGAAGGCCAGCGCTACTTCGGTGACGGCCGACTCTACGTCGAACGCTATATCGAAAGCCCGCGCCACATCGAAGTGCAGGTGCTCGGCGACGGTCAGGGCGGAGTCGTCCATGTCTTCGAGCGCGAGTGCTCGGTGCAGCGCCGTTTCCAGAAGATCGTCGAGGAAACCCCGTCGCCGGCACTGTCGCCCGAGCTGCGCGAGAAGATCTGCGAGACCGCGGCCGGCATCGCCCGCTCGCTCGACTACCGCAATGCCGGTACCGTCGAGTTCATCTTCGGCCAGGGCGGCGAGTTCTATTTCCTGGAAATGAACACCCGCCTGCAGGTCGAGCATCCGGTGACCGAAGAAATCACCGGCATCGACCTGGTCCACGAGCAGCTGCGTATCGCCGCCGGCGAAACCCTTGGCTACGACCAGCGCGCCGTGCAGTCATCGGGCCACGCGATCGAATTCCGCATCTACGCCGAAGACGCCGCACGCGGCTACACGCCGACCACCGGGCCGATTCTGGTCCTGCATCCGCCGACCGGCGACGGCGTGCGCTGGGACAGCGGCGTCTTGCAGGGCGGCGAGGTCACGTCCGCATTCGACCCGATGATCGCCAAGCTGATCATTCGCGGAGCCGATCGCAATGACGCGATTCGAAAGGCCGACAAGGCGCTGAAGGACACGGTATTGCTCGGCTGCAAGACCAATACCGCGTTCCTGCGCCGGCTGATCGCGCATCCGGCCTTCGTGTCCGGCGACGTGCACACCGGCTTTCTCGACGCCAATCCGCAGATCGCCGCCGAACCGGAGCTGCCGGCAGAAACGCTGCAGGTCCTGCTTGCCGCGGCTGCCGTCAGCACCCGGCCGATGCGCGACATCGCCGATGCCGTGCCCGATCTGCATGCGGCGATCGGCGGCTGGAGGAATTGAGCATGACGCTTCTCCCAACCGTTCATGGCGAGTGCCGCATCGCGTGGCGATGTGGTGTATCGAGCCACGCTCGGCACGTCCCTCGATACACCGCGCCGCATGGCGGCGCGGCACTCGGGATGAACGGGAATACAAATCACTGCGTAGCGGCCTTAGGGAGCTGACATGCAACACGC
>NZ_JAAMOW010000016.1 GCF_011067135.1 Solimonas terrae | reverse complement strand
CCCACCTTTTCTTCCGGCGGCAGGTCCGGGGACGCGACCACCTTCTCGTACGACGCCAGTGCCGATTTGTAGTCGCCGACACCGATCGCGGCCGACGCCTTCAGGCGCTCGATGATGTAGCGCTCGTAGGAGCTCAGCTTGCCGACCCCTTCGGCCTTGGCGATGTCGGCCCTGGCTTCGGCGTAGTTCTTGGCCTGCAGGGCCTTCTGGGCGTCCTGCAGCGGCTTGCCGACTTCCGGCCGGATGGTCTTGCCCCCGGCGGCCAGTGCCGGCGCCTGCGCCGCGAGCAACAACAGGGCGGCGGCGGTGAGCTGGATGCTGCGTGGTTTCATGATGTCCTCCACGTGGCTCGGCGCGGCGACGGGCCGGCAGCACGAGCGATCGTGATGGGGAAGAAGGAACGTCTGGCCCGTAAGGAGGGGAGGAGAGGGGTTGCAGCCAGACGAAGGAAAATTTCGGCGTTCATGACAAAGCGTGATGCGGTGCTACATCGCCTCGTTGCCGACGAGTCCGATGTTGGTGACACCGAGACGCTGGGCGCTGGCCAGCACGGCGGCGACGTACTTGTATTCGACCAGCTTGTTCGGCCGGATGTGAAACTCCGGCTGCTGCACGGCATTGGCCGCCTGCACCAGGCGTGCTTCCAGCACCTGCCGGTTCGGGATCGTCTCGCCGTTCCAGATCACCGTGCCGTCGAAGTCGATCTCCAGATCCACCACCGGCGGCGGCTGCACGTTCTCCTGCGGCGGCGTCGCCTGCGGCATGTCCAGCTTCACCGCATGCGTCTGCACCGGAATGGTGATGATCAGCATCACCAGCAGCACCAGCATCACGTCGATCAGCGGGGTGGTGTTGACGTCCAGCATCACTTCCGGATCGCCGCCGCCGCTGCCACTTCCTACATTCATGCCCATGATCAGTTTCTCGGCGGCGGTTCGGTGATGAAGCCGATCTTGGCGATGCCCGCGCGCTGGCAG
This sequence comes from Solimonas terrae, assembly GCF_011067135.1. Classification (GTDB taxonomy): domain Bacteria; phylum Pseudomonadota; class Gammaproteobacteria; order Nevskiales; family Nevskiaceae; genus Solimonas; species Solimonas terrae. The sequence continues at coordinate 1,967 of NZ_JAAMOW010000016.1, read as the reverse complement.
GTGAACACCACCTGCCCGATCGTCTGGTAGCGCGCTTCCTGGTCGCCGCGGATGTGCACTTCCGGCTGCGGCACCTTCACCGCTTCGGCCTTGAGCTTGCTCAGCAGTGTCGGCAGGTCCGGCACCGGCGCGTTCGACCAGTAGATCTGCCCTTCCTTGTCCACCGCGATCACGATGTCCTTGGGCTTGGTCTGCGACGGCTGGTTGCGCTCTTCCGGCAGCTTCACCGGGACGGTGTGCGTCACTACCGGGATGGTGATCAGGAAGATGATCAGCAGCACCAGCATGACGTCCACCAGCGGGGTGGTGTTGATCGCGGAGACCGGTTCGTCGTCTCCGCCTTCGCCACCGATTTGCATCGCCATGTGTATGTTCTCTCGTTAGCTCAGGGGTGCCGTCCGTGGCGCGGCTTCATCGCTTGATGAAACCCCGGCCCGGGCATCCCGGCCCGGGCGCACAACGGGCGACATGCCAGTGGCACGTCGCTTAGCCGTTGTGCCCGACGCGCGAACCCGACAGCAGTACGCTGTGCAGGTCGGCCGAGAACGCGCGCACCTGTTCCATCGCGGTCTTGTTGCGCCGCACCAGCCAGTTGTAGCCCATCACCGCCGGCACGGCGACCGCCAGACCGATCGCGGTCATGATCAGCGCTTCACCCACCGGTCCGGCCACCTTGTCGATCGACGCCTGCCCGCTGATGCCGATCGCCGTCAGCGCGTGGTAGATGCCCCACACGGTGCCGAACAACCCCACGAACGGCGCCGTCGAGCCCACCGTCGCCAGCACCGACAGCCCGCCCTGCAGGCGGCTCTGGATTTCTTCAACGGCCCGGTTGACGGTCATCGTCACCCAGCTGTTCAGGTCGATCTGTTCGACCATCGTGCCTTCGTGGTGCTGGCTGGCGTTGACGCCCCGGTCGGCGATGTACCAGAACGGGGTCCCCGTCTTCAGTGCCCCCACACCCTCGCCCACGCTCTTGCTCGTCCAGAACTTGGCGTTGGCATCCTTGCTCTGGCCGTACAGCTTCTGCTGTTCGATCAGCTTCATCACCATGATGTACCAGGTCGACGCCGACATGATCAGCATGATCACCAGCACCGCCCGCGCCACCAGGTCGCCCTGTGCCCACAGCGCCGACAGCCCGTACGGGTTGTTCACTTCTTCGGTGTGCGCCGCTTCGGCCAGCGCCGGGTTCTCCGCCGGCGCGCTCGGCAGGGCGTCGGCCGCGCCTGCGTCGGCAGCCGGCGTACCGCTGTCCTGGGCATGCGCCGGCAGCGCGATCGTCAGGACCAGCGCGGCCGCGACAGCCAGCGCCTTGCACGTGTGTTTCAACGACATCGAACATCTCCGAATCAAGGACGGAACATGAGTGAATGACAAAGAACGTCGTGCGTCGGCCGCGACGTCCATCGCCGCGATCGTTCAGTCGGCGGGCCTGAACGTGTACTTGAGCAGGCCCCACGCCGAGGTCGGCACGCCGTCGACGATCGCCGGCTCGAACTTGCACAGGCTCAGGGCCCGCCGCGCCGCTTCGTCGAGCCGCGGGTAGCCGCTCGAGCTCTGGATCTTGCTGTCGCTGACCCGCCCGTCCGGGCCGACCAGCATGCGCAGCACCACCGAGCCGGTTTCGCCCAGACGGTTGGAGATCGCCGGGTATTCCGGCGGACGGCAGCCGCGGCCGCTGACCTTGAGCGCGATCGTCGGCGGCGCCTGGTGCACCACCGGCGGCGGCGGTGCCTTGTCCTGCACCGTGATCGCGTGCTGCTGCGGCGGCGTCTGGATGTTGATCTCCGGCGGCGGAACGAACGGCGGCGGCGGCACGTCCAGCGTCGGTGGCGGCGGAGGCGGCGGCGGCTCGTCCGGTGGCTTGATCTCTTCGATCAGCTTGGTCTCGATCGGCGCCGGCAGGATCTCGATCATCTTGTGCGCCAGACCCGCTGCCAGTGCCCAGATCAGCAGCGCGTGGA
>NZ_JAAMOW010000015.1 GCF_011067135.1 Solimonas terrae | reverse complement strand
TCATGTTCGCATGGCCGCAGAGTCAGATCAGCGTGATGGGCGCCGAGCAGGCCGCCAATACCCTCGCCGACGTCAAGATCCGCCAGCTCGCCAAGCAGGGCAGGAAGCTGACGCAGGCCGACATCGACGCGATCCGCGATCCGGTGCTCGGCGAATTCAAGCGCAAGCAGAGCGCCTACTGGTCCACGTCGGAAATCTGGGACGACGGCATCCTCGATCCGGTCGACACCCGCAATGCCCTCGGCATGGCCATCTCCGCCGCGCTCAACACGCCGATCGAAGAGCCGCGCTACGGGGTGTTCCGGATGTAGGCGATGCGGCGGCGCACATGGACACATTGCCACCGGCAAGCACCGACCGCCCCGCATCGCCATCACCAACGATATAGCAAGCCAGGAGTTTCTCATGCTGATGTTCAGAATCTGTATCACTCTGGCCTGGCTGTCGGTCATCACGGTCAGCGTCCACGCGGTCGAGACGATGGGGCTGGCGCCGGGCGGCATCGTCTTTTTCCAGGATTTTGCGCATCCCTGGCGTGCGCAGTACAACGCCGACTTCTCGATGCATCTGTTGCTGATGGCGGCCTGGATCGCCTACCGCGAGAACCGGCTGCTGGGCATACCCCTCGGCCTGTTCGCGATCATGTTCGGTGGCGCGTATTCGCTGGCCTACATTTTCATCGCCACGTTCAAGGCCGAAGGCCGTTTCGACCGGCTTCTGCTCGGCCGACGCACCTGAAAGCCACCTGCAGCGCCCCGATCGGAGTCGAGTGCGCTCGCCGACGTCCGGACCGGGCGCCAGCCCGACGCCGTGGCGAGGCAGGCACGAGCCGCAGTGCGAAGCGGCTTGCGCGCCTCGTCACATCGTGATACATAGACATTGTTTCCAATGTGTAATATCTATAATGGAAACATTAAGAGCCGCGACACCCATACAGCACCAGCAAAAGAAACACGAGGAGCAACATGACGATCCAGACTCTCAGCCGCGAAGAAGTAGCCAGCGTTTCGGGTGCCGACAGCAACCGCACCCTGCCCCTGATCACGCCGCTGGTTTCCAGCAACATCGCGCAGGCATTCGTCGGTGCCGGCTTTACCGCGCTCGGCAATGTGTTCAAGAACCAGTTCCTTTCCGGGCTCGTTGAAGTTGGCGGCGGCTCGCTGAGCAAGCTGCTCGCGAGCATCAATCACCGCCATTGAGCTGGCCACCACCCTCCCGGACAGTCCGCGCTGACGCACGGCGAGCCTGGTATCGCATGGCGGACTGCCTCCCTGACGGGACGGTCCGCCCTGTCGGTACACGACGATCACTGACCAGGCTGTTGGCCGACGACGCGAACGCCGGCCGCGCGCCGGCGTGATCACATGGCGAACCATCCTGAGAGCGGTCGTCGTCCTCGATTGTCGGCATCACGATGTCATCGCTCTATCGACGCGAGGCGCTCGCCGCGCGCAACGCGGCGCCGTACGGAAGAATCGTCCTGATTCAGCCGCCATCCCTGCGCCTGCTCGGCGCGGTGGCCATCGCGTTCGCGATCGTCGTCGTCCTGTTCCTGATCTTCGGCAGTTATACACGGCACAACACGGTCAGCGGACAACTGCTGCCCGATGCCGGCCTCATCAAGATCTATTCGCCGATTACCGGTGTGGTTCTGGAACGTCACGTTCAGGAAAACCAGCAGGTCAAGCCGGGCGACGTGCTGTTCGTCGTATCGGGCGAGCGCTCGCTCGGCGTTCGCGATTCCGGTGCCCAGGCTGAGCGCACCGACGGAATCGGCAGCAACGTTCCGGCGGCTTCGAAGTCCGCCGAGCTGAGCCGCCAGCTCGATCTTCTCGATCAGCAGATCGAGACGCAGCGCAAGCGCCTGGACATAGGTCGGAACGCCATTCAGGCGTACGCCGGACTCGTTGCCAAGCGATACGTTTCGCGCGAGCAACTGCAGGAAAAGCAGGCGGGATTTCTCGAACAGGAATCGCAGCTGCAGATTCTCGAGCGTGAGCGCATCTCGCTGTCGCACGAGCTGGATCTGCAATATCTGGTGATCACGGCCACGCAGGCCGGAACCGCGACGACGGTGACGGCCGACGTCGGCCAGACCGCGGAGAGTGACAGACCGCTGCTGTGCATCGTGCCAGCAAACTCGGAACTGCACGCCGAACTGATGGCGCCGAGTCGGGCGGTCGGATTCGTCCGTCCGGGCGATCGCGTGTCGCTGCGCTATCCGGCATATCCGTACCAGAAGTTCGGGCGTTATGGCGGCACCGTGTCGTTCGTCTCCAAGACCTCGCTGCCATCCGGTGAATCGTCCCTCTATGGCCAGAGCCCGGCGACCGGCGAACCCGCGTATGAAATCCGCGTCAAGCTCGACCGACAATCGGTCGACGCTTACGGCCGGGCGCAGCCGCTGCGATCCGGCATGACGCTTGAAGCCGACCTGCTGCAGGATCGTCGACGGCTTTACGAGTGGGTGCTCGATCCGCTGCTCAGCCTGAACGGTCAGACCTGACGTCATGTTCGAGCGCCTGTCCTTCGGCTTCGGTCGCAAGCTGCCGCTGGTACTGCAGACCGAAGCGGCGGAATGCGGGCTTGCCTGCCTTGCCATGGTGGCCGGATATTTCGGGCACCACACGGATCTGCCGAGCTTGCGCCGGCGCTTTTCCGTCTCGCTCAAGGGCACCACGCTCGACACCATGATGCGGATCGCCAGTGAGCTGGGCCTGGCGACACGTCCGGTCAAGCTGGCGCTCGACGATCTCGCGCAGCTGCGCACGCCGTGCATCCTGCACTGGAACTTCAATCACTTCGTCGTCCTGAAGAGCACGGGCGCGCGCGAGGCGACGATATTCGATCCGGCCTCCGGCGTGCGCCGGATTTCGACGAAGGAACTTTCGGCTTCGTTCACCGGTGTCGCGCTTGAGCTGTGGCCGGGAAGCGGCTTCACGCGCTCCGAGCGGCAACCGGGTGTGAAGCTGCGCCAGCTCATGGGCGAGGTGTCCGGGCTCTATCGCTCGTTCGGACAGGCGCTGCTGCTGGCGCTCGCACTCGAGGTGTTCTTTCTGGTCGGCCCGTTCCTGCTGCAGTGGGTGGCCGACGATGTGCTGGTCAGCGCCGATCGCAATCTCCTGAACCTGCTCGCGATCGGATTCGGGCTGATGCTGTTGATGCAACAGTTCGTCGTCCTGGTGCGAGGCTGGGTCCTGATGTATCTCGGCACCACGCTGAGCATGCAATGGCACGCCAATGCGTTCACGCATCTGCTGCGACTGCCGTCGCAATACTTCCAGAAGCGCCATCTCGGCGACGTGCTGTCGCGCTTCGGCTCGATCGATGCGATTCAGAATACGCTGACGACCTCCTTTCTGGAGGCGATTCTCGATGGTCTGATGTCGACCGCAACGCTGGTCCTGATGTTGATCTACAGCCCGCGGCTCTGCCTGATCGCGATTGCCGCGATGGTACTGTACGGACTGGGACGCTGGCTCTGGTACAAGCCGCTGCGCACGGCGACCGAGGAGCAGATCGTGCACGCCGCGAGGCAGCAGAGCCATTTCCTCGAAACCGTGCGCGGCGTTCAGGCGATCAAGCTGTTCGAGCGTGAGGATGAACGTCGCTCCAGCTGGTTGAGCCTGCTGGTCGAGCAGGTCAATGCCGGCCTGCGTACCAAAAGGATCGCCCTGCTGCACCAGGTCCTCAATGGCCTGCTGTTCGGAGCGGAGCACATTCTGGTGGTCTGGCTCGGCGCCCGGCTGGTACTCGGACAGGGCTTCACGATCGGCATGCTGCTGGCGTTCATCGCCTACAAGACGCAATTCGACACACGCGTCAGCGCCCTGATCGACAAGCTGATCGAGGTCGGCATGCTGCGCCTGCAGGGCGAACGGCTGGCCGACATCCTGCTCAGTCCGGTCGAACCGGACCGCGGTGCGAGCTTCGATGACGGGCGCCAGGCCGAACTGGCCGCTTCCATCGAAATACGGGCGCTGCATGCACGCTATGCGCCTCAGGAAGCCGATGTGCTCGACGGCATCTCCGTGAGCATCGCGGCCGGCGAATGCGTTGCCATCACCGGCCCGTCCGGAAGCGGCAAGAGTTCGCTGGTGCACGTGCTGCTGGGACTGCTGCCACCCGCGTCGGGCGAAGTGCTGATCGGCGGCCACCGTACCGATCACATCGGCTTGCGGGCGCAGCGCCGGATCACGAGCGCGGTTCTGCAGGACGATGTCCTGTTCGCCGGCTCGATCGCCGACAACATCAGCTTCTTCGACCCCAGACCCGACAGAGCGTGGATCGAACAGTGCGCTCGCCTGGCCGCGATCGAAACCGACATCCTGGCGATGCCGATGACCTACAACACGATGATCGGCGACATGGGCGCCGCGCTGTCGGGCGGCCAGAAACAGCGCGTGCTGCTGGCGCGTGCCTTCTACAAGCGGCCGAAGATCCTGATTCTGGACGAGGCGACCAGCCATCTGGACATCGCGCGCGAGCGTGAGGTCAGCGACGCCATCCGCGCACTGGGGATGACGAGAATCATCGTGGCGCATCGCGCGGAGACGATCGCGTCCGCCGACCGCATCATCACGCTGGAAAGCGGCAGGATCGTGGCCGACCGTTTCGCCTCGACGCCCGCCCCCACCGTCGATCCGGCGACGGCGCGGAGCGTTTCATGAGCAGCAGCGCGCATCGCTCCCGAAAACCGGCCCGACGGTTCGCGGCCGCGGTGCTGATCCTGCTTCCGGTCTGCGCACAGGCTGCATGGTTCGACGATCCTCTGGGCACGTCGAACGATATGCCGGCATCCAATGAACAGCAGATCGCGCAGGCCGGTCTGTCGCCCTGTACGTCCGGCGAGCTGCCGGCGCCACTCGGTCTTTCCGACGCGATCAGCCGTGCCCTGTGTTTCAACCCGCAGACCCGGCAGGCCTGGTCGGCCATCGTCGCACAGGCAGCCGCCGTCGGGATCGGGCGATCCGCCTACCTCCCAGGCGTCAGCGCGAGTGCATCGGTCGGTCGTGTCGGCGAAGATGTCAGTTCAAGGAACGCGCCGGAATTCGACGCTTCCCTGCGCGGTGGCAGCAACGAGCAGTCCCTGGCGCTGAACTGGGTGCTCTACGACTTCGGACTGCGCGCCGCCAGCCTGCGACGCGAACGGGCGCTGCTCGACGCCGCCGCCGCCAGCCGCGACGAAATCGTTCGCTCGGTGTTCATCGAAACCGTGCAGGCCTACTTCACGGCGATCGAAGCCCGCGACACGCTGGCGGCGCAGATCGAAGCGGAACAGCGTGCGCGCCGCAGCGTCGAAGTCGTCGATGCCAAGGTCGATGCCGGCGTCGGCTCCGAGGCCGACAGACTGCAGGCCAATACCGCCAGTGCCCTGGCCACCCTGAATCGCATTCATGGCAGGCAGAACCTCGAGAACGCGATGGGGGCGTTGGCCGTCGTCGTCGGCGTACGGCCGGGCACGCTGTCGGCCCTACAGGAAAGCGATCCGCACTCGGCCGAAATTCCGGGCGTCACGGCACTGGCTGATCACCTGATCGATCAGACTCTGCGTTCGAATCCGCGCATCGCCGATGCGCGCGCGCAGCTGGGCGCGGCACGCGACGCCGTATCGGCGGCACAAGCTGCTGGTCGACCGAGTATCGCGTTGACGGCACTCGGTGATCGCAGCGCCAATCCGGTCGATCGCGTGTCGACCGCACAGACCATAGAGACCTCGAGCATCGGTCTGCAACTGACGATCCCGCTGTTCGATGGCTACGCCCACCGTTATCGGGTCCGCCAGGCCCGGGCCGAGCTCGAGGGCCGCGAGGCCACGCTGTTCGCGGCGCAGCAACAGGTCGCAGAGGATGTCTGGAACAGCTACGTGGCAGTACATGCCAGCGGCGAGGATCTGCAGGCCTGCAAGATCCTGCTCGACAATGCGAGTCAGTCGTTTGCGTTGGCCGTCGGCCGCTATCAGTCCGGCGTCGGCAGCATTGTCGAACTGCTCAAGGCGCAGTCCGATCTCGCCTCGGCACGCGAATCCGACGCACAGTCGCGCAGCCGATGGCAACTCGCGCGCCTGCAGCTGGCCGCCGGCCTCGGCGAGCTGAATCTGTCGTCGCTGCAGGATGGCCAGGCAATGTCGCCACCGGCGCAGGGCGCGCCACGATCGGTGATTCTGCAAGCACCGGCAGCACCGACGACCGTGCCGCGGACGCCCGTCGACCTTCCTCCGAGCGGTCCACCGGTCATTACGTCGATCACGCCGGAGCCGGTGCCGGGCAGCAGGGGACCGCAGGCGCTGACGATCACTGGCCGGCACTTTGTCGACGGCGCCCTCGTCAATCTGCACGATCGGACGCATGACATGGATTTTCCCGATCGCCAACCCGTGCTGGTCGAAGACGCGAGTATCTGGGTCTGGGCGGACGTCGGCTGCGGCGCAAACTGGACGGCGGAGGTCGTCAATCCGGACGGGCGCCACTCCGCCAGCCAGGCCTTTCGTGTCGTCGGGCCGTGCCACGCCGCACCCACGCCGCCCCGGCCCTGAGACGACAAGCCGCGGCAGGTCCGTCGATCGCGCCGCTAACGCTGCAACACCGAGACGACGATACCCCTGAGCCGTGGCGCCATCATCACCTGACACGCGAGTCGCGCACCGCAGGGCGCCTCTCCTTCTGCTTCCAGCATCGCCATCTCCATCTCCGACGCCTCACCCGCCGCCTCGCGCCACTCGGGGGCGATGGCGATCTGGCAGGTCCCGCAGGCACAGCCTCCGCCACAGTCGCCGGTGATGCCCGGCACATCGTTATGCGTCGCGATCTCCATCAGCGATTCACCGTCCTGCGCCTCGATCTCGATCCGACGATCGCCGACCAGGAAAGTGACTGCTGCCGCCTCGGCGGCGATTTCTGACGACATCTCCATCCTCCATCGAATCCGGCGGACAAGCCCGCCTTGCCAAGAACCCGCATGCGCCACGGCTGCGCGGCAGCAGGGCATGCGTGCATTATCGTGCACTTTCGACATACTTGCACTACGACATTATTTACTTTAGCCTTGCGACAGCTGCCCGAGAGCGGCGCCCGACAATCGACCGAGCGAGAACAGCGTCATGCGGCATTTCAGCCTGCGCGTCCCCAGTCCCCATGAAGGCCCCCGAACCTTGTCACCCGCCGGCTCTGACGGCGATCAGGGAGCTTCGGCGTGACGACTCCCGTATCGCAGCTCGACTACCAGGACCGCGTGGTTGTCATTTCCGGCGGCTCGTCCGGCATCGGCCTCGGCATTTCCAGGCATCTGGCAGCGCTCGGCGCGCAGCTCGTCATCATCGGCCGCACCCAGTCGAAGCTCGACCATGCCGTCGCGCAAATCAGCGCCGCCGGCGGGCGGGCCATCGCGTATGCGGTCGACGTCCGCGAATCCGCGAAACTCGCCGAGCACATGGCGGACTGCAAATCGCGCTTCGGCGGCATCGATGTCGTGATCGCCGCAGCGGCCGGAAACTTCTTCGTGCCGGCCGAACGCATGTCGGCCAACGCCTTCAAGACGGTCGTCGAGATCGATCTGGTCGGCACCTTCAACCTGTTCGCCGCGGCGTTCCCCGCGCTGAACAAGCCCGGTGCCGCAATGCTGGCGATCACCGCACCGCAGGCGCAAAGACCGATGGCGAATCAGGCGCACGCCTGCGCCGCCAAGGCCGGCATCGACATGCTCGTGAAATGTCTGGCGATGGAATGGGGCGCGCAAGGGATACGCGTCAATGCGGTTTCGCCGGGCCCGATTGCCGGCACCGAGGGACTGACGCGTCTCTCGGCGACACCGGAGGTCGAACGCTTCGTGCGCGACGCAACCGCGCTGAAGCACTTCGGCGAGGTCGGCGACATCGCGCAAGCCGCCGCATTCCTCTGCAGTTCGCAGGCGGGCTATGTCACCGGCACCGTGCTCGACTGCGACGGCGGCATGCGCCACGGAAATTTCGTCTCGCCATGAGCACGTTCAGCGCCGGCAGCGTCCCGCTTATCGAACAGCGTCTCGAAGGCCGCGTTCTGATCGCGACCCTGAATCGACCAGAGGCCGCAAACGGCATCAATGCCGATATGGCTGCGGCGCTTGAAGGCCTGGCCGGGCACCTCGAACGGGAAGACGGCATTCAGGCGCTGGTGCTGACGGGCAAAGGCCGCGTGTTCTGCTCCGGCGGCGACGTCGGTGCGTTCAAGAGCGCGCTGGCGCAAGCCGACGGCGCAGCACAGCTGCCTGCGCTGCTCGACGTGCTCGCGAGCCGCGTCCACGCCGCGCTGGAACGCATCGCCAATGCCGGCCCGCTGCTTATCGCGGCCGTCAACGGCCCGGCGACCGGCGCCGGTCTCGGCCTGCTGTGCGCCTGCGATCTCGCCTATGCGCGGCCCGGTGCAACGCTGCGCGCCGGGTTCTCCAGACTCCGGCTCTCGCCGGACACTGCAACCTCCTATTATCTCCCGCGCATCATCGGCTATCGCCGGTCACTCGAGATGCTGCTGCGTGGCGACGCCGTCACCGCCGACGCCGCGCTGCAACTCGGCATCTACTGCGAGCTGATCGATCAGGAAAACGAGCTGTTCGTGGACGAGGTCCTGCTGCGTGTGCAGGCACTGATCGCTTCGGGCCCCGCGGTGGCTGCGACCCGCCGCCTGCTTCGCGAAGGCGAGCACGCCTCGCTTGGTGAACATCTGCGGCGCGAGCAATCAATGCTCGTGGGTCTGGCGGCGCGTCCCGACGTCAGTGCGCATATCCGCAAGGCGCTCGGTCTCGAATGAAGGCGGCGCCGCCCTCCGTCGCGACGCTGCTCAAGCGGCGAACACCGGACGCCGTTTCTCGATAAAGGCGTTCGCACCTTCCGCGAAGTCCGGGCACAGCCCGCATTCGCGCTGCAGATGCTCCTCGAGATCGAGTTGCTGATCGAGCGTATTGTCCGCTGCCGCGTGCAGCGCCCGCTTCATCGCGGCGATGCCGGTGCGCGGACCACTAGCTAGTTTCTGCGCGAGCCGCATCGACGCCGGCAGCAAATCGTCATCGTCGACCACATCCCAGATCATGCCGAGCTCGAGCGCGCGCTCGGCTGAAACCGTCTGACCCAGCAGGCTCATGCCCATCGCGCGCTGCCGACCGACGAGCCGCGGCAGAAACCAGCTGCCCCCGGCATCCGGCACCAGGCCGACATGAATGAAGGCCTGCACGAAACTGGCCGAGCGCGCCGCGACCGTGAGATCGGCGCCCAGGGCCAGCGAAGCGGCACCACCGGCCGCAACGCCATTGACGGCCGCGATGACCGGCTGCGGAAGCGCCTGCATCCGCCGCACGATCGGGTTGTAGTAATGGGCCAATGCGTATCCCAGATCGATCCGGCCGTCGGCGTCGAGCGGTGGCTGCGCCATCGTCGCCGTCAGATCGGCACCGGCACTGAAGGCGCGACCGTTGCCGGTCAGCACGACGACGCGCAGCCCGCTGTCGGCCGCGGCGAGGTCGATCGCCTGCGCCAGCTCTGCGAGCAGAGCGAAATTCATGGCATTGAATGCGCGCGCCCGATTGAAGCGGATGCAAAGGACGGAGCCGTCCCGATCGACCTGCAGTTCCTTGAAGTTCATGTCAGCGTCCAAAAAAATCCCCCCGCGGGTTCGCGGAGGGAAAAATCCGCTCGTAAAGCGGAGGGGAGATGGTCATCGACGAGCGTCTGTACTCAGCCCGTCGAAGCGGTCGGATGGAAATTCGTCGCGGCCCGGGCACGTTCCTGCAGCCAGGTCGACGGCAGAAAGCGCGGCCCGCAACGTTCGGCCAACCGTCGGCATTGCTCGACGAAGTTCGCCACGCCCACGGTATCGATGTACGAAAGCACACCGCCGGTCCATGTCGGATAACCGATGCCGAGCACGGAACCGAGATCGGCATCGGCGGGATTGGTGATGACGCCTTCCTCGAAGCAGCGAGCGGATTCGAGCGCCATGATCGAGAGGAAGCGCCGGCTCAGTTCATCGATATCGGCTTGCTCGGCGCTCGTCGGATAGGCCGCGGCGAGCCCTGACCAGAGTCGCTTCGGCTCTTGCTCCGGGTAGTCGTAGAAGCCGCCGCCGTAGCGCCGTCCGGCGCGCTTGAGCTCGTCGACCATGCGGAAGATCACGGAGCGGCCAGTCGTGCTGCGATGATGCTCGGGCAAGGCGTCCGCTTCCTGCTGCTTGATGATGCTCTGCATCAAGGCCATCGTGACTTCGTCGGACAGGGCCAGCGGTCCGACCGGGAATCCGGCGCGGCGTCCTGCGCTTTCGATCAGAGCCGGTGCAACGCCGTCCTCGAGCATGCGCATGCCCTCATGCGTGTAGGTCATGATCACGCGACTCGTGAAGAAGCCGGGCGAGTCGTGAACGATGATCGGCGTCTTGCGCAACTGCCCGACGAAGTCGAGCGCCTTGGCGATCGTCTCGTCGCTGGTCTGCTCTCCGACGATGACTTCGACCAGCGGCATGCGCTCGACCGGCGAGAAGAAATGCAGGCCGATGAATTGCTGCGGTCGCTTCGAGGCCTTTGCCAGTCCGGTGATCGGCAAGGTCGACGTGTTCGAGGCAAACGTCGCCGATGCCGGCAGCACGGCCTCCGCGCTAGCCGTGACGGCAGCCTTGATGTCGCGTTGCTCGAACACTGCCTCGACGACGAGATCACAGGCATCGAGATCCGCATAGTCCGCCGTCGCCTTGATCCGTGCCAGCTGCGCTTCAATGCGCTCGCCTGTCGTACGTCCTTTCTTCAACTCCCTGGCGAGCAGCCTGGCCGAATAGTCTCGTCCCTTCTGCGCCAGTTCCAGGGTGGAATCCAGCAGCACGACCTGCATCCCGACCTGCGCGGCGACGTGCGCAATTCCCGCGCCCATCATGCCGGCACCGAGGATGCCGAGCTTGCCGACCCTCGACTTCGGAATTCCGCTCGGACGACTCGCCAGCTTTTCCGCCGCGCCCTTGTTGACGAACAGCGTGCGCATCAGATTGCGCGCAACCGGGCCCGACAACAGCTTGCCGAAGTATTTGGACTCGATGCGCAGGCCGACATCCATCGCCAGCTGCGTGCCTTCGAAGACGCAGGAAAGAATCGCCAGCGGTGCCGGATAGTTGCCTTGCGTCGAGCCCGTCGCCAGCGCGGTCCCGGACGTGAACGAGACGCCGGCATGCGCGGCCAGCGGACCGGCGCCGCCGGGAACGCGATAGCCCTTGCGATCCCATGGCTGCTCGGCGCTCGGCGTGCCGCGCAGCCATGCGTAAGCCCGCGCGATGAGCTGATCGGCATCCGCCAGTTCGTGCACGATCCCGAGCTTCAGTGCTTCCGCCGGCTTCACTGACCTGCCCTGCAGCAGCAAAGGCAGCGCGGCCTGAATGCCGATCAGTCTCGGCAGGCGCTGTGTGCCGCCAGCGCCCGGCAGCAGCCCGACGTTCACCTCCGGCAGGCCGACCACCGCCTTGGCATCGTCCACCAGAACGCGGTAATGGCAGGCGAGACAGAGTTCCAGACCGCCGCCCAGCGCAAGTCCATTGATTGCCGCCACGAATGGCTTGCCGCAGCTCTCCAAGCGCCGCAGGGACGCCGACATGTCGCGAGAAATCGCGGCCGCCTGCGCGGCGGTGATGCCGCGATCGTAGGCACCGACGAAATCCTTGAGATCTGCTCCGGCCACAAAGCCGCCGACCTTGCCGGAAGTGAGGATGGCACCCTTGATGCTGTCGCTGCTGGCGACGCGTTCGACCAGCGCGGCCAATTCGGCCTGCAAGTCCGGCGTCAGCACATTCATCGGACGATCGGGCACATCGATGCTCAGCAGCGCGATGCCGTCGTCGGACAGTTCGAATCGAATCGTGTTGGTCATGCTCGTGGAGGCGGACTGATGGAAGGGCGGCGAACGCAAAACTCAGAGCCGCTCGATGATGGTGGCCGTACCCATGCCGGCACCGACACACAGGGTGCACAGGCCGGTCGACAGGCCGCGTCGCTCAAGCTCGTCGAGCACGGTGCCGATCAGAATCGCGCCGGTTGCGCCCAGCGGGTGACCGAGCGCGATCGCCCCGCCGTTGACGTTGACCTTGTCGTGGGGCACATCGAGCACGCGCATGAAGCGCATGACCACCGACGCAAAAGCCTCGTTGACCTCGAACAGATCGATGTCGCCGACCTTCATGCCGGCCAGCTTCAAGGCCTTCTCGGTGACCGGCACCGGGCCGGTCAGCATGATGCAGGGTTCGGAGCCGATCGATGCAAAGCTGCGGACGCGTGCGCGCGGCTTGAGGCCGCTGGCCTCGCCATATGCCTTCGATCCGATCAATACCGAACAGGCCCCATCGACGATGCCGCTCGAGTTGCCGGCGGTGTGAACGTGATGGATCGTTTCGACCTGCGGATAGCGACGTTGGGCAACCACGTCAAAACCGCCCTGCGTGCCCATCTGCTCGAACGCCGGCTTGAGCTTCGCAAGATCGGCGATCGTCGTGCCCGGCCGCAGATATTCGTCGCGATCGAGAACGACCTCGCCGATCACGTCGCGAATGCCGATTACCGACTTCGCGAACCGGCCTTCCTGCCAGGCCAGTGCGGCACGGCGCTGACTCTCCAGTGCGAACGCGTCGACGTCCTCGCGCCGATAACCGTCGATTGCCGCAATCAGATCGGCACTGATGCCCTGCGGCACAAAGCTGACCTTCGCGGCAAATGCCGGATCCGTGGCCCAGGCGCCGCCGTCCGCGCCGATCGGCACGCGCGACATCGATTCGATGCCACCGGCGACGACAGCCTGCGACTGACCCGACATCACTTTCGCCGTGGCGATATTGAAGGCCTCCAGGCCTGAAGCGCAGAAGCGATTGATCTGCACGCCGGATACGGTCTCGGCATAGCCCGCATTCAGCACGGCGGAACGCGGCAGCACCGACCCCTGTTCGCCGATCGGCGACACTACGCCCATTACGACATCGTCGAGCAGTGCCGTATCCAGCTGACTGCGATCACGCAGAGCCTGAAGCACCTGCGTAGCCAGCTGCAAAGGCGTGATCTCGTGCAGCGATCCGTCGCTGCGGCCCTTCCCACGCGGACTGCGAACGTGATCGTAGATATAGGCTTCGGACATTCGGTTCTCTGGAGCGACGGCGATGTGATGAGATGGAAACGTGCAGCGCGTTCAGTGGCGACTCTTGATCAACCAGAGCCGCGCGAGGCTCGCTGAGCCATCCTTGCCCCTGACCGACGACAGCGTCCGGACTGCATCCGCCTTTTTGCCGGCGAGCAGCTGCGCATAGCCGAGATGGAGCCTGGCCACGTCCGGATTTTTCAGACCGCCCTTGGCGATGCCCTGCTGCATCAGGGCGATCCCTTTGGCCGCTT
>NZ_JAAMOW010000014.1 GCF_011067135.1 Solimonas terrae | reverse complement strand
CGTACTTGTCCGCCGACACCTTCGTCAGCGCCGCCGTCGTCGTCGTCTTGCCGTGGTCAACGTGGCCAATCGTGCCCACGTTCACGTGCGGCTTCGTGCGTTCAAACTTACCCTTTGCCATGATCGCTTCCTCTACAAAATGCGTGATCAGACGCCCGACGGCGCCGCGGTGATTACTTCTTGGTCAGAGCGGCGATGACGTTCGCCGGCGCTTCCTGGTACTTCTTGAATTCCATGGTGTACGTCGCACGGCCCTGGCTCTGCGAGCGCAGCGAGGTCGAGTAGCCGAACATTTCCGACAGCGGCACTTCGGCGCGGATGATCTTGGCGCCGTAGTTGTCGTCCATGCCGAGGATCATGCCGCGACGACGGTTGAGATCGCCCATGACATCGCCCATGTAGTCTTCCGGCGTTTCGACTTCGACGCCCATGATCGGCTCGAGAATGACCGGATTGGCCTTCTGGCAGCCGTCCTTGAACGCCATCGACGAGGCGACGCGGAACGCGATTTCGCTGGAGTCGACGTCATGGTACGAACCGTCGAACAGGGTGATCTTGATGTCGACGACCGGATAGCCGGCCATGACACCGCTCTTGATCGCGTCCTTCAGGCCCTTGTCGACGCCCGGAATGAATTCCTTGGGAATCACGCCGCCGACGATGGCATTGACGAATTCGTAGCCCTTGCCGGCTTCCTGCGGCTCGATGCGCAGCCACACGTGGCCGAACTGGCCCTTACCGCCGGACTGCTTGGCGTACTTGCCTTCCTGCTCGACGGTCTTGCGGATCGTCTCGCGGTAGGCCACCTGCGGCGCGCCGACATTGGCCTCGACCTTGAACTCGCGCTTCATGCGGTCCACAAGGATTTCGAGGTGCAGCTCGCCCATGCCGGAAATGATGGTCTGGCCGGTCTCCTCGTCGGTCTTGACGCGGAACGAGGGGTCTTCCTGCGCGAGCTTGCTCAGCGCGATGCCCATCTTTTCCTGGTCGACCTTGGTCTTCGGCTCGACGGCCTGGCTGATGACCGGCTCCGGGAACTCCATGCGCTCGAGGATGACCGGCTTGTCCTGCGCAGCCAGCGTGGTGCCCGTGTAGACCTCTTTCAGGCCGACGCAGGCGGCGATATCGCCGGCGCGCACTTCGTCGATTTCCTGGCGGTCGTTGGCATGCATCTGCACCAGACGGCCGATGCGCTCGGTCTTGCCGCTGCGCGAGTTGTAGACGCTGTCACCTTTCTTCAGCACGCCGGAATAAACGCGGATGAAGGTCAACTGGCCGACGAATGGGTCGGTCATGATCTTGAACCCGAGGGCCGAGAACGGCTCCTTGTCGTCGGCATGGCGCTCGACCGGCTCGCCGGTCTCCGCATCCTCGCCCTTGATCGCGACCACTTCGGTCGGCGACGGCAGGTACTCGATGACGGCATCGAGCATGGCCTGCACGCCCTTGTTCTTGAACGCCGAGCCGCAGAGCATCGGGAAGATCTCGAGCGCGATCGTGCGCTGGCGGATCGCCGCCTTGATTTCCGCCTCGGAGAGGTCGCCCTCTTCGAGATACTTGTTCATCAGCTCTTCGGACGCTTCGGCAGCGGCCTCGACCATGTTCTCGCGCCATTTCTTGGCATCGGCAGCCAGCTCGGCCGGAATCTCGCCGTACTCGAACTTCATGCCCTGCGACGCTTCGTCCCAGATGATGGCCTTCATCTTGATGAGGTCGACGACGCCCTGGAACTTGTCCTCGGCGCCGATCGGGATGACGATCGGCACCGGATTGGCCCGCAGCTTTTCCTTCATCTGGCGGTAGACCTTGAAGAAGTCGGCGCCGGTGCGGTCCATCTTGTTGACGAAGGCCAGACGCGGCACGCCGTACTTGGTGGCCTGACGCCACACGGTCTCGGACTGCGGCTGCACGCCGCCGACTGCGCAGTACAGCATGCAGGCACCGTCGAGCACGCGCATCGAACGCTCGACCTCGATCGTGAAGTCGACGTGTCCCGGCGTGTCGATGATGTTGATGCGGTGCTGTTCGAACTGGCCGCCCATGCCGGTCCAGAACGTGGTCGTCGCGGCCGACGTGATCGTGATGCCGCGCTCCTGCTCCTGCTCCATCCAGTCCATGGTGGCAGCGCCGTCATGGACTTCGCCGAGCTTGTGGTTGACGCCCGTGTAGAACAGGACGCGCTCGGTGGTGGTGGTCTTGCCGGCGTCGATGTGAGCGGAAATACCGATGTTGCGGTAACGCTCGATGGGCGTCGTGCGGGGCATGTCAGGAACTCGTCTGGAAACGGGCTCCCGATATGAGGTCGGAAAGCCCGCTATGCAATGGGGACTGTCTTACCAGCGGAAATGTGCGAAAGCCTTGTTGGCTTCGGCCATCTTGTGCGTATCTTCGCGCTTCTTGACCGCGGCGCCGCGATGCTCGGAAGCATCCAGCAGCTCGCCGGCCAGGCGGTTTTCCATGCCCTGCTCGCCGCGCTTGCCGGCGGCATCGATCACCCAGCGCATCGCCAGTGTCGTGCGGCGCGAGGCGCGGACTTCGACCGGCACCTGATAGGTGGCACCGCCGACGCGGCGCGACTTGACCTCGACGGTCGGCGCCACGGCATCGAACGCGGCCTGCAGGAACTCCGCCGGCGCTTCGACGCCCTTCTTGGCCACGACCTGATCGAGCGCGCCGTAGACGATCTTCTCGGCAACGGCCTTCTTGCCGTCCTGCATCACCATGTTGACGAACTTGGAGACGAGTTCGCTCTTGAACTTCGGGTCGGGAAGAACCTTGCGGATTTCGGGTTTGCGACGACGGGACATGGCTTGATCCTAAATGTGGTCTTCAGGCATGCACCGGACCCGCGAGGAATCCGGTCACGCCTTACTCCGGGGTTGATCCGGGCTTACTTCTTCTTGCCGGCAGCAGCGGGCGCACCGCCTGCCTTGGGACGCTTGGCACCGTACTTCGAGCGGCTCTGGCGACGCTTGTCGATGCCGGCGCAGTCGAGCGCACCACGGACGGTGTGGTAACGGACACCGGGAAGATCCTTGACACGGCCGCCGCGAATCATGACGACCGAGTGCTCCTGCAGATTGTGGCCTTCGCCACCGATGTAGGAGATCACTTCGAAACCGTTGGTCAGGCGCACCTTGCAGACCTTGCGCAGTGCCGAGTTCGGCTTCTTGGGCGTCGTGGTGTAGACACGGGTGCAGACGCCGCGCTTCTGCGGCGAACCGGTGAGCGCAGGCACCTTGCTCTTGGTGACTTCGACGGCGCGGCCGCTGCGCACTAACTGGTTGACTGTTGGCACGTTGGAACTTCCCGGCTTGACAAAGAAAAGACGACCCGCCACAGGGGCGGCCGTCGGGAAAGGGCGCGAATCATAAAGGTGAGCCGCAGCGGAGTCAACGACAATCGTGTGTCAAACCCTGCTGCGGCATCGCCGCGTCGCCCATACGCGGCGGAACCGACAAAAAACCCCGGCCCAGGCCGGGGTTTTCGGTATTGCCTGACGGCTATTCGTCGCCGCCCTCGTCGCCACCGGCTTCTTCGCGGTCACCACCATCGTCCTCGGCGGTGGCCGAGGCGGTCGGGCGGATCGACGACAGACGGTCGCCGCTGGTGGCGTCGAAGCTGCCGGTCGAGTTCAGCGCCGAAGCCTGCAGGTCGGCCAGCAGGCTGCCACCGCGCGCCTTGCGGCGCTGCTCGTGGTAGGCCAAGCCGGTGCCGGCGGGGATCAGGCGGCCGACGATGACGTTTTCCTTGAGGCCACGCAGCTCGTCGCGCGAACCGCGCACCGAGGCTTCGGTGAGCACGCGCGTGGTCTCCTGGAACGACGCCGCCGAGATGAACGACTCGGTCGACAGCGAGGCCTTGGTGATGCCCAGCAGCTGACGTTCGAACTTCGCGCCGCGCTCGCCCTTGGCCTCGAGCCGCTTGTTCTCGGCCAGCACCTGGAAGATCTCGATCTGCTCGCCCTGCAGGAACTTGCTGTCCCCCGGCTCGGCAATCTCGACCTTGCGCAGCATCTGACGAACGATCGTTTCGATGTGCTTGTCGTTGATCTTCACACCCTGCAGGCGGTAGACGTCCTGGATTTCCTTGACGAGGTAGTTCGCCAGCGCCGTGACGCCCTGCAGACGCAGGATGTCGTGCGGGCTCGGCTCGCCGTCGGACATGACTTCGCCCTGTTCGACGGTTTCACCTTCGAACACGCGGATTTCCACCCACTTCGGCACCAGGATTTCCGCCTCGGAACCATCGGCGCGGACGATCTTGATGCGCTGCTTGCCCTTGGTGCCCGGCCCGAACTTGATCGTGCCGGTGGTTTCGGCGAGGACCGCCGGCTCCTTCGGCTTGCGCGCCTCGAACAGGTCGGCGACGCGCGGCAGACCGCCGGTGATGTCGCGCGACTTCGACGCTTCCTGCGGAATGCGGGCGATCGTGCCGCCGACGCCGACTTCGTCGCCGTCCTCGACCGCGATGATCGACTTCGGCGGCAGCGTATACGCGGCCGGAATGTCGGTGCCCGGGAACGTCAGCTGCTTGCCCTTGGCGTCGACCAGGATGATGGTCGGCTTGAGATCCTTGGCCGCGGAGCCGCGCGCCTTGGCCTCGGTCACGACGCGGGTCGCGACGCCGGTCAGCGGATCGGTCTCGCGGGTCACGGTCAGGCCTTCGGTGAAGTCCTGCAGTTTCACGAAACCGGCCAGCTCGGTGACGATCGGATGGGTGTGCGGATCCCACTTGGCCAGCCGGGCGCCGGCCTTCAGCTCGTCGCCGTCGCGGACCAGGATGGTCGCGCCGTACGGAATCTTGTAGCGCTCGCGCTCGCGGCCATTGGCATCGACGACGCCGATTTCACCCGAACGCGAGACGGCGACCAGCAGTCCGTCCTTGTTGGTGACGGTCTTCAGATTGTGCACACGCGCCGTACCGGCCGCACGCGAGTCGACACCGTCCGCCGAGGCCGCACGCGAAGCCGCGCCGCCGACGTGGAAGGTACGCATGGTGAGCTGGGTACCCGGCTCGCCGATCGACTGGGCGGCGATGACACCGACCGCTTCGCCGATGTTGACGCGATGGCCACGGGCCAGATCGCGGCCGTAGCAGTTGGCGCAGACACCGAACGGCAGTTCGCAGGTGATCGGCGAACGCACCCAGATCTCGTCGACCGAGTTGCGCTCCAGCGTATCGGCCCACTTCTCGTCGATCATCGTGCCGGCCGGAATCGCGATCTCGTCGCTGCCCGGCTTGTACGCGTCACGCAGCGTGACGCGGCCCAGCACGCGATCGCGCAGCGGCTCGAGCACGTCACCGCCCTCGACGATCGGCATCATCAGTAGGCCCTGTTCGCCGCCGCAGTCTTCCGCGGTGACGACCATGTCCTGTGCGACGTCGACCAGACGGCGGGTCAGGTAGCCCGAGTTCGCGGTCTTCAGTGCGGTGTCGGCCAGACCCTTGCGGGCGCCGTGCGTCGAGATGAAGTACTGCAGGACGTTCAGGCCTTCGCGGAAGTTCGCGGTGATCGGCGTCTCGATGATCGAGCCGTCCGGCTTGGCCATCAGGCCACGCATGCCGGCCAGCTGACGGATCTGCGCCTGGCTACCACGGGCGCCGGAGTCGGCCATCATGAACACCGAGTTGAACGACGGCTGCTTGACTTCCTTGCCGTCGGCGCCGACCGCCGTTTCCGAGCCGATCTGCACCATCATCGCCTTGGAGATGTCGTCGTTGGCGCGCGACCAGATGTCGATGACGCGGTTCTTGCGCTCACCGCCGGTGGTCAGACCCTGGTTGTACTCGGTGTCGACGTCCTTGACCTTGGCTTCCGCCTGCTCGAGGATCGTCGCCTTCTCGGCCGGGATCATGATGTCGTCGAGGCAGAACGAGATGCCGGCCTTGGTCGACATGCGGAAGCCCGTGTACATCATCTGATCGGCGAAGATCACCGTGTCCTTCGTGCCGCAGCGGCGGTACACGTAGTTGATGACGCGGCTGATTTCCTTCTTGGTCAGCGTCTTGTTGATGACCGCCAGCGGCACACCCTTCGGCAGCACTTCCGACAGCAGCGCACGGCCGGTCGTCGTGTCGACGAGGTGGTACAGCTCTTCGCCGCCTTCCTCGGTGTAGTCGAACAGGCGCACCTTGATCCTGGCCTGCAGGTCGACGATGCCGTTTTCGTACGCGCGATGCACTTCGGCGACGTCCGAGAACACCATGCCCTCGCCCTTGGCACCGATGCGCTCGCGCGACATCCAGTAAAGGCCGAGCACGACGTCCTGCGACGGCACGATGATCGGGTCCCCCGAGGCCGGCGACAGGATGTTGTTGGTCGACATCATCAGCACGCGCGCTTCGAGCTGCGCTTCCAGCGACAGCGGCACGTGCACGGCCATCTGGTCGCCGTCGAAGTCGGCGTTGAACGCCGTGCAGACCAGCGGATGCAGGTTGATGGCCTTGCCTTCGATCAGCAGCGGCTCGAACGCCTGGATGCCGAGACGGTGCAGCGTCGGTGCGCGGTTCAGCAGCACCGGGTGCTCCTTGATGCACTCTTCGAGCGCGTCCCAGACCTGGGACTCTTCGCGCTCGACCATCTTCTTCGCCGCCTTGATCGTGGTCGCGATGCCGAGACGCTGCAGGCGCGAGAACACGAACGGCTTGAACAGCTCGAGCGCCATCTTCTTCGGCAGGCCGCACTGGTGCAGCTTCAGCGTCGGGCCGACGACGATGACCGAACGGCCCGAGTAGTCGACGCGCTTGCCGAGCAGGTTCTGGCGGAAGCGACCCTGCTTGCCCTTGATCATGTCGGCCAGCGACTTGAGCGGGCGCTTGTTGGTGCCGGTGATCGCACGGCCGCGGCGGCCGTTGTCGATCAGCGCGTCCACCGATTCCTGCAGCATGCGCTTTTCGTTGCGCACGATGATGTCCGGCGCGCTCAGCTCAAGCAGGCGCTTGAGACGGTTGTTGCGGTTGATGACGCGGCGGTACAGATCGTTGAGATCCGAGGTCGCGAAGCGGCCGCCGTCGAGCGGCACCAGCGGGCGCAGATCCGGCGGCAGCACCGGCAGCACCGTGAGGATCATCCATTCCGGCTTGTTGTTGGACTGGATGAAGTACTCGATCAGCTTGAGGCGCTTGGCGAACTTCTTGATCTTCGTTTCCGAAGTCGTGGTGTTCAGCTCTTCGCGCAGCTTCGCCGCTTCGGTCTGCAGATCGATGCCGCGCAGCAGATCGCGCACGGCCTCGGCGCCCATGCGCGCGTCGAAGTCGTCACCGTACTGTTCGACCGAATTGAGGTAATCCTCTTCGGTCAGCAGCTGGCCGCGTTCGAGCGGGGTGAGACCCGGATCGACGACGATGTGGGCTTCGAAATACAGCACGCGTTCGATCGCGCGCAGCGGCATGTCGAGCAGCAGGCCGATGCGGCTCGGCAGCGACTTGAGGAACCAGATGTGCGCGACCGGCGAGGCCAGGTCGATGTGACCCATGCGCTCGCGACGAACCTTGGCGACCGTCACTTCGACGCCGCACTTCTCGCAGACCACGCCGCGATGCTTGAGGCGCTTGTACTTGCCGCACAGGCACTCGTAGTCCTTGATCGGCCCGAAGATCTTCGCGCAGAACAGACCATCGCGTTCCGGCTTGAACGTGCGGTAGTTGATCGTTTCCGGCTTCTTCACTTCGCCGTACGACCACGAACGCACCACTTCCGGCGACGACAGGCCGATCTTGATGGCGTCGAAGTCTTCCGCTTCCTCGGGGTTGCGGATCAGATTGAATAAATCTTTCATCAGTTACTCCTGAATTCGTTCGCCAAGCGCTACTGGTTCTGTTCCAGCTCGATGTTGAGACCGATCGAGCGGATTTCCTTGACCAGCACGTTGAACGACTCGGGCATGCCCGCAACCATGCGGTGATCGCCATCGACGATCGACTTGTACATGCGCGTGCGGCCGTTGGTGTCGTCCGACTTCACCGTCAGCATTTCCTGCAGCGTGTAAGCCGCGCCGTAGGCCTCGAGCGCCCAGACTTCCATCTCACCGAAGCGCTGGCCGCCGAACTGCGCCTTGCCGCCCAGCGGCTGCTGGGTGACGAGCGAGTACGGACCGGTCGA
The DNA here is from genome assembly GCF_011067135.1 of Solimonas terrae. Classification (GTDB taxonomy): domain Bacteria; phylum Pseudomonadota; class Gammaproteobacteria; order Nevskiales; family Nevskiaceae; genus Solimonas; species Solimonas terrae. Next base: position 7,835 of record NZ_JAAMOW010000014.1, on the reverse strand, counting down.
ACGCGCGTGCATCTTGTCGTCGACCAGATGGTTGAGCTTCAGGTAGTACATGTAGCCGACCGTGATCGGACGCGAGAATTGTTCGCCGGTACGACCGTCGGTCAACTGTGCCTGGCCGCTGCGCGGCAGACCGGCGAGTTCGAGCAGCTCCTTGAGCTCCTCTTCGGCGGCGCCGTCGAACACCGGGCTCGACACCGGCAGACCGCCGGTCAGGTTCCTGGCGAGATTGACGATTTCGACATCGTTCAGCTCGTCGAGATTGACGTCCGACTTGCCGCCCGACTTGTTGTAGACCTTGTCGAGATACTTGCGCAGTTCGGCGACCGACTTCTGCTGCTTGATCATGTCGTCGATCTTGCGGCCGATGCCCTTCGCGGCCCAGCCGAGATGGACTTCGAGCAGCTGACCGATGTTCATGCGCGACGGCACGCCCAGCGGGTTGAGCACGATGTCGACCGGCGTACCGTCGTCCATGTGCGGCATGTCTTCGACCGGCACGATCTGCGAGATGACGCCCTTGTTGCCGTGACGGCCGGCCATCTTGTCGCCCGGCTGGATGCGGCGCTTCACGGCCAGGTAGACCTTGACCATCTTCAGCACGCCCGGCGAGAGTTCGTCGCCCGACTGGATCTTGCGCTTCTTGTTCTCGAAGCGCTTGTCGAACTCCGAACGCATGTCGCGCAGCTGCTTGTTGGCGGCTTCGAGCTGGTTCTGGGTGTCGTCGTCCGCGAGGCGGATTTCGAACCACTTGTCGCGCTCGATCGAGTCGAGATACTCGGCATCGACCTTGGCGCCCTTCTTCAGCTTGTTCGGGCCGCCGTCGGCGGTCTTGCCGAGCAGGATCTTGCGCAGACGATCATAGATGTCGTCCTCGAAGATGCGCTGCTGATCGGCCAGGTCCTTGCGGACCTGCGCCAGCTCGGCCTCTTCGATCGCCAGCGCGCGCTTGTCCTTCTTCACGCCTTCACGGGTGAACACGCGCACGTCGATGACGGTGCCGTCCATGCCGGCCGGCACGCGCAGCGAGGTGTCCTTCACGTCGGACGCCTTCTCGCCGAAGATCGCGCGCAGCAGCTTTTCTTCCGGCGTCAGCTGGGTCTCGCCCTTCGGCGTGACCTTGCCGCAGAGCAGATCACCCGCCTTCACTTCGGCGCCGATGTAGACGATGCCCGACTCGTCGAGCTTGCGCAGCGCCGCCTCGTTGACGTTCGGGATGTCGGCGGTGATTTCCTCGGCGCCGAGCTTGGTTTCACGCGCGACGCAGGTCATTTCCTCGATGTGGATCGTCGTGAAACGATCCTCTTCGACGACGCGCTCCGAGATCAGGATCGAGTCTTCGAAGTTGTAGCCGTTCCACGGCATGAACGCGATCAGCATGTTCTGGCCGAGCGCGAGCTCGCCCAGGTCCGTCGACGGGCCGTCAGCGATCACGTCGCCGCGGGCGACCTTGTCGCCCGGCGTGACGATCGGCTTCTGGTTGATGCAGGTGTTCTGGTTCGAGCGGATGTACTTGACCAGGTTGTAGATGTCGACACCCGCTTCACCGGCCACCGTCTCCTCGTCGTGGACGCGGATGACGATGCGCGCGGCGTCGACCTTCTCGACCACACCGCCACGCTTGGCCTGGATCGCGTTGCCGGAGTCGACGGCGACGCGACGCTCGATGCCGGTGCCGACCAGCGGCTTGTCGGCGCGCAGCGTCGGCACCGCCTGGCGCTGCATGTTCGAACCCATCAGCGCGCGGTTGGCGTCGTCGTGCTCGAGGAACGGAATCAGAGCGGCCGCAACCGACACGATCTGGCGCGGCGAGACGTCCATGTACTGGACCTTGTCGCCCGTCATCATCGTGAATTCGTTCTGGAAACGAACCGATACGAGGTCCGCCGTGAACTGGTTCTTGGCGTTGAGCTCCGAGTTCGCCTGCGCGATCACGTAGCGGCCCTCTTCGATCGCCGACAGGTATTCCACCTGATCGGTGACCTTGCCGTCGACGACCTTGCGATAGGCCGTTTCGAGGAAGCCGTACTCGTTGGTGCGCGCGTAGCAGGCCAGCGAGTTGATCAGGCCGATGTTCGGGCCTTCCGGCGTTTCGATCGGGCAGACACGACCGTAGTGCGTCGGATGCACGTCGCGGACTTCGAAGCCCGCACGCTCACGCGTCAGACCACCCGGTCCGAGCGCCGACACGCGACGCTTGTGCGTCACTTCCGACAACGGATTGTTCTGGTCCATGAACTGCGACAGCTGCGACGAACCGAAGAACTCCTTGATCGCCGCCGACACCGGCTTGGCATTGATCAGGTCCTGCGGCGTCAGATTCTCGGCTTCGGCCAGCGCCAGGCGCTCGCGCACGGCGCGTTCGACACGGACCAGGCCGGTGCGGAACACGTTCTCGGCCATTTCGCCGACCGCACGAATGCGACGGTTGCCCAGATGGTCGATGTCATCGGTCTGCTGTTCGCCGTTGCGGATCGCGATGATCTCGCGCACGACTTCGATGATGTCCGAATGCTCCTTGCCGAACTTGGCAAACAGGCCCTTCGAGAACTCGTCGTTGAACTTGCTGAACAGCTCGCCGTCGTAAACCACGCCCGGGCCTTCCACGTCATCGCGACGCAGACGGCGATTGAACTTCATGCGGCCGACGGCCGACAGGTCGTACTTCTCGGGCGAGAAGAACATGCCGTGGAACAGACCCTCGGCAGCGTCCTTGGTGGGCGGCTCGCCGGGGCGCATCATGCGATAGATTTCGACCAGCGCTTCGAGCTTGGTCTTGCTCGGGTCGATGTTCAGCGTCGTCGAGATGTACGGCCCCTTGTCGACGTCGTTGATGTAGAGCGTCGGCAGCACCTTGATACCGGATTCGCGCGCCTTGGCCAGCAGGTTCTGCGTCAGCTCGGTGTTGGCGGCGGCGATGATCTCGCCGGTGCCTTCGGCCACCAGATCCTTGGCGACGACCTTGCCGACCAGATAGGTGTCCGGCACCGTCAGCTTCTTGAGATTGGCCTCACCGATCAGCTTGATGTGGCGGGCGGTGATCAGCTTGCCTTCCTCGACCAGGGTCTTGCCGTCGGCGACGATGTCGAACTGTGCCTTCTCGCCCTTCAGGCGCTCCGGAATCAGGTCGATGGTTGCGCCGTCCTTCTCGAGCTTGAAGACGTTCTGCTCGTGGAACATCGCCAGCATCTGCTCGTTGTTGTAGCCGAGCGCGCGCAGCAGGATCGTCACCGGCAGCTTGCGACGACGGTCGATACGGGCGAACAGGTTGTCCTTCGGATCGAACTCGAAGTCCAGCCAGGAACCGCGATACGGAATGATGCGGGCGCTGTACAGCAGCTTGCCCGAACTGTGCGTCTTGCCCTTGTCGTGATCGAAGAACACGCCGGGCGAACGATGCAGCTGCGAGACGACGACACGCTCGGTGCCGTTGATGATGAAGGTGCCGTGGTCGGTCATCAGCGGCACTTCGCCGAGATAGACCTCCTGCTCACGGACGTCCTTGACGCGCTTTTCCTTCGACTCGCGATCGAAGATCACCAGACGCACCGTCACCTTCAACGGCGCGGCGTAGGTCATGCCGCGAACGCGACATTCCTTCTCGTCGAAGGCCGGCTCATCGAAGCGATACTTGACGAACTCCAGCGCCGCGGCGCCGTTGTACGAGGCCATCGGGAAAACGGACTTGAACGAGGCCTGCAAGCCGCTGTCCTTGCGCTTGGCGGGTTGCGTCTCCGCCTGCAGGAAGTGGCGGTAGGAGTCGATCTGCGTTGCCAGCAGATAGGGGATTTCCAGCGTCTCCTTCAGCTTGCTGAAGTCCTTGCGGATACGCTTCTTCTCGGTGAACGAGTAGGCCATCGGTTACCTCTGTCGTCAGATGCGCTTGCGCGCCTCAAAAAATCCAAACATTTGGCTAGTGCACGGCAGCCAAAGGTTTGGGTTCTCGCTTCAGCGGCGAAAGGCCGGGAGCCCGGAAAAGATTTTTCCGGCTCCCAGCCTTCGCTTAACGCTTCGAAGTTGCCTTGAAAAGCAAGGGTTCGATCGGCTTACTTCAGCTCGACCTTGCCGCCGCCCTCTTCCAGCTTCTTCTTGATGTCGTCGGCGGTCTTCTTGTCGACGCCTTCCTTGACGGTCTGCGGCGCACCTTCGACCAGGTCCTTGGCTTCCTTGAGGCCCAGACCGGTGATTTCGCGCACGACCTTGATGACGTTGACCTTCTTGGCCGCGTCGATGCCGGCGAGAACGACCGTGAACTCGGTCTTTTCTTCAGCAGCAGCAGCCGGGCCGGCAGCCGGACCGGCTGCAACGGCGACCGGGGCGGCGGCGCTGACGCCGAACTTGTCTTCCATCATCTTGACGAGCTCGACGACGTCCATCACGGACATGCCGGCGATCGCGTCGAGGATTTCTTCCTTCGTTGCCATCTTCAAAACTCCAAAAAAAGTGTGGGAAAGCCTGTATCGGAAAATGAACGCTTCGCGGACTCAGCCCTTGGCGTCGGCCACGGCCTTGACGGCGCGGGTGACCTTCGCTGCGGGTTCCGCCAGGGTGCGGACGAACTTGGTGATCGGTGCCTGGATCGTGCCCGCCAGAATCGCGAGGGCCTGCTCCTTGGTCGGCAGCGACGCCAGACGTTCGATGTCCTTGGCCCCGTACAGGGTGCCGCCGACTGCAACCGCCTTGACGACCAGTTTGTCGTTGTCCTTGGCGAAGTCCTTGATCACGCGACCCACCGAACCCGGATCCTCGAGCGAGAAACCGAGCACCAGCGGGCCGACCAGCGCGTTCTTCAGGCACTCGAATTCAGTACCTTCGACGGCGCGCGTCGCCAGCGAGTTCTTGACCACGTGCAGGTAGACGCCGTTGGCACGGGCCTTTGCACGCAGTTCATCGAACGCACCGGCCGACAGCCCGCGATATTCGGCAGCCACTGCCGACAGCGCGCGCTTGGCGACTTCGTTCACTTCCGCAACCAGGGCCTTCTTGTCATTCAGCCTGAGAGCCATCAGAACTCCTAGTTGCCTCAAATACGGTTCTCGCCGAATGGCTTCGAACCGGCCTATCTACGACAGCGGCCTTGCGACCTTTAATGCTCCTTGCAACCGCTCGGAGCCACTGACGGTCTTCGATGTGAGGCTTGACGCCACACTCCAAAGTCTTTGTCGCTTTGACGGCACTGCCACCAAAGCACGAACATCATTTCCATCGTCTCCGGCCGGCCCGAAGGCCAGCCGGCTCGCCGGCGCCGATGTCCACAGGACATCGACGAAATCGCGGCTCGCTACTCGGGCAGCGAGCCCAGGTCCACGCGCACGCCGGGACCCATGGTCGTCGACAGCGTGACCTTCTTGATGTAGACGCCCTTCGACGACGAGGGCTTGGCCTTGCGCACGTCGCGGACGACGGCGATCAGGTTGTCCTTGATCTTGTCCGCGTCGAAATCGACCGCCGCGATCGCGCAATGCACGATGCCGGCCTTGTCGGTACGGAACTTGGCCATACCGGCCTTCGCATTCTTCACGGCGGTGGCGACATCGGCGGTCACCGTGCCCGTCTTCGGGTTCGGCATCAGGCCGCGCGGGCCGAGCACCTGACCGAGCGAGCCGACGACGCGCATTGCGGCCGGTTCGGCGATGACGACCTGATAGTTCAGATCGCCTTCCTTCATCTTGGCCGCAAGCTCGTCCATGCCGACGGCGTCGGCACCGGCGGCCCTGGCTTCTTCGGCCTTGGCGCCCTGCGCGAATACCGCGACGCGCACGGACTTGCCGTTGCCGTGCGGCAGGACGGTCGAACCGCGAACGTTCTGATCCGACTTCTTGGCATCGACGCCGAGGTTGATCGACATGTCGATCGATTCCTTGAACTTGGCCGTCGCGCAGGCCTTGAGCAGCGTGATCGCTTCGTCGAGGCCGTAATTCTTGGTCGCCTGCACCTTGCCGGCCAGCGCTTTCTGCTTCTTGGTGATCTTCGCCATGACTTACTTCTCCACCACTTCAATGCCCATCGAGCGGGCAGAGCCGGCGATCAGGCGCATCGCGGATTCCATGCTGCCGGCGTTGAGGTCCGGCATTTTCAGCGTGGCGATTTCCTCGACCTGCTTCTTGGTGATCTTGCCGACCTTCTTGGTGTGCGGCGTCGGCGAACCGGATTCGATCCCGGCCGCCTTCTTGATCAGCGTCGTCGCCGGCGGCGTCTTGGTGATGAACGTGAACGAACGGTCCGAGTAGACCGTGATCACGACCGGGGTCGCGATGCCCGGCTCGAGCTTCTGCGTCGCAGCATTGAACTGCTTGCAGAACTCCATGATGTTCACGCCGTTCTGACCGAGCGCCGGACCGACCGGCGGCGCCGGATTGGCCTTGCCTGCAGGAATCTGCAGTTTGATATAGGCCGTGACCTTCTTTGCCATAACTTACTCCTGAGTGGGTGCAAACGCCTTGCGGCTCCCCGGTGTTTCGAATCCGCCCTTCGGGCGGGTTCGTCCTGAAAACTGCGCGGCGCCGGGCAACGAGTGCTTCAGCGCTGCCGTCCCTGGCCGTGCGTTCGCCAAAGCGGATTGCCATTCAAGGCAATCCGCTTTGGCTCACCCCTTCTCGACCTGAGAGAACTCGAGGTCGACCGGGGTGGAACGGCCAAAGATGAGGACCGCCACACGCAGGCGGTTCTTCTCGTAGTTGACCTCTTCGACGACGCCCTGGAAGTCCGCGAACGGGCCTTCCTTGACGCGTACCGACTCGCCCGGCTCGAACAGCGTCTTCGGCCGCGGCTTTTCGACCGACTCGGTGACACGGTTGAGGATCTTCTCGGCTTCCTTGTCGGAAATCGGCGCCGGCTTGTCCGGCGTGCCGCCGATGAAGCCCATGACCTTCGGCGTCGACTTCACCAGATGCCAGGTGTCCTCGTTCATGTCCATCTGGACCAGAACGTAGCCCGGGAAGAACTTGCGCTCGGTGGTGCGCTTGACGCCTTCCTTGATCTCGACCACTTCCTCGGTCGGCACCAGGATGTCGCCGAACTGCTCCTGCAGGCCGGCGCGGTTGATGCGCTCCTTGAGCGCCTTCATCACCGAATTCTCGTACTGCGAATAGGCGTGCACGACGTACCAACGCATCGTCATCTTCTACGCTCCGCGGCCGGTGAGAGTTTCGACGCCCTTGAGCAGGGCCGAGTCCAGTCCCCACAGCAGCAGCGCCATGATCAGGACGACCACGGCAATCATCAGCGTCGTCTGCACGCTCTGCTGGCGGGTCGGCCAGACGACCTTGCGCATTTCGGTGCGCGCGCCGCTGACGTACCCCCAGAGCTCGCGCCCGAGCTCGGTCTGGTAGGCGAGCGTCAGCGTGACCGCGAAACTGGCGAGCAGGATCAGGGTGCGGACCAGCGAATTGAACTGGCCCTCGAAGTAATAAAACGCAAACATGCCGCCGAGCAGAGCTACGGCAGCAATGAGCAGAAAAGCTGCGTCCTTGTACGAGGAACCAGCTTTTTCAGTATTTTGGGCTTCCATGAACTCGTTCTTAGGCCCCGCAGTTTTTCAGGCAACGCTGCGTGGCAGGGCGGGAGGGTTTCGAACCCCCAACCTGCGGTTTTGGAGACCGCCGCTCTACCAGTTGAGCTACCGCCCTGTATTTACCGCGGCAAAGCCAAAAAGGGGCGCGGATTCTAGGCAATCCGCGCCCACAAGTCAAAGGCGACTTAGGCCAGAATCTTCGTAACGACGCCGGCGCCGACGGTGCGGCCGCCTTCGCGGATCGCGAAGCGCACACCGTCTTCCATCGCGATCGGGTTGATCAGCTCCACCGTCATCTGCACGTTGTCACCCGGCATCACCATTT
>NZ_JAAMOW010000013.1 GCF_011067135.1 Solimonas terrae | reverse complement strand
CGGCGCCGCAGGACGTGGCCGCGGCAATGATCTGCGCGCCGTCGAGATACGAGGCCACCGGCGTGCTGCCGCTGATCTCGATCGCGACGTCCGCCATCTTCACGGCCAGCGTGCCGCGGTCGGCGGCGTGGTAGACCACCGCGCCTTTCAGACCGAGCTTCTGCACCGTGCGCAGCACGCGCACCGCGATCTCGCCGCGGTTGGCGACCAGTACGGTATGGAATGGCCAGGGCTCGCCAGCCTGTGGCGGCTCGCTATTCAGTTTCTTGTTCATGTTTCAAATCTCTCGGGGCAACGCGCACCGTTGCCGCTTCTCCGCCGCAATTCCGCATGCATGGCCGGTCGTACCGGCATCCTTTTCTGTGACCTCGGTGGCCGCGACCGGCGCGGACCCGTTGGACGGTGAATATGTTATATCGTCGACAGTGAAATAGTAAAACAGTGTCGACGCGACATGATATGCTATGACGCAGCGGCTCGACGAAGTCGCATTGGAAAGGAGAAAGACGTGCCGATACCGCCGTACGATCACCCCCTGAACCTGTTGATGCAGACGGTGATGACCGTCTGTCTGTGGTCGGCCGCCATCGCCTTCGTCATGCTGGCCGTTGTGCGAGTTCGCCGCGAGCGCAGCTGGTTTGCGCTGCTGATCGTCGCGGCAGTGGCATTCGGCAGTCTGATCGAACCCCTGTATGACATTGCCTACCACCTGCTGTGGTTCGTGCCGGGACAGTGGACGCTGTTCACGTCATTCGGTCTTCCGCAGCCGATCTGGGTGATGAGCGCCTACATCGTGGTGTTCGCCGGCCCGGCGCTGCTGCTGTATCCGAAGATCGAGCGCGGCATCAACCTCGTGCAGCTGTTCCGGCTGGCGGGTATCACGGCGCTGACGACGGCCGCGTTCGAGATCATCGCGATCCAGGGCGGAACCTACATGTATTACGGACCGCAGCCTTTGCGCCTGTTCGAATATCCGTTGTGGATCGCCGTGCTTGAAGCAGATCAGATCACGACGTTCACCATCGTCGCCGTGCAGCTGCGCGCCCGCACGCGCGGCGAGCTGCCACTGCTCGGGTTGTTCGTACTGTTTCCGGCGAACTTCTGCTTCAGCAATCTCGGTGCGGGCTTTCCGGGACTCATCGCCATCAACACCAACTCGCCGTCGCCGTTGTTGATCGCGCTGGCGGCGCTGCTCAGCGTCGTGTTCGCAGCGATCGCGCTGTGGCTGGTTGCGCTGGGTTCGGCAGCACCGCCGCAGCCGTACAGGGCAGCGCCTGCGCAAGCGGATCGCGGGCCGGCGCGAGCTGCGAGCCTGGTCCGAGCCGATTCGCGATGAACGTGAATCTCTCCACTCCACGCACCGGATGCAAATTCGGCTGCGGGACTTTTGCCACGCAACAGTAAGCTCATGAACGATTTCACAGAAAAGCCGGGTATCGACGTCATGCAGGCCTTCATGGGCCTGTCCGACGACGAGCAGCAAATTCTCGATCAGGCCGATCGTTTCGCGCAGGCCGAGTTCCATCCGCTGGCGCAGCGCATGGACGACGAGGAGTGGTGGCCGACGGAGATCTTCCCAAAGCTCGGCGAAACCGGCTACTTCGGCATCACCACGCCGGAGCGCTTCGGCGGTTCGGGCATGAATGTGTTCACGTCAGGTCTGATCGTGCAGGCCTTCGCGCGCTGGAACCACGCACTGGCGCTCGCCTGGATCGTGCATGAGAACCTGTGCATGAACAACATCCTGCGCAATGCCAACGACGAGCAACGCGCGCGCTACCTGCCGGCGATGTGTCGCGGCGAGCTGATAGGCGCACTCGGCCTGACCGAACCGGGTGCCGGCTCCGATGCGCTCGGCTCGATGCGCACGACGGCACGTCGCGACGGCGGCCACTACGTTCTCAACGGCAGCAAGATCTACATCACCAACGGACCGGTTGCGGACGTGTTGCTGGTGTATGCCAAGACCGACAGGGATCGCGGCCAGCACGGCATCTCGGCCTTCATCGTCGAGAAGGATTTTCCCGGGTTCAAGGTCGCCCAGAAGTTGACCAAGATGGGTTATCGCGGCAGCCAGACCGCGGAGCTGGTGTTCGAGGACTGCCGCGTGCCGGTCGAGAACCTGGTCGGCGAGGAGAATCGCGGTGTCAAGATCGTGATGTCCGGCCTCGACCTGGAGCGTGCGGTGATCGCGCCGCTGTGCCTGGGTATCGCCGAGCGCGCACTGCAGCTGTCGATCGACTACGCCAAGCAGCGCAAGCAGTTCGGCAAGCCGATAGCCGAATTCCAGATGGTGCAGTCGATGATCGCCGACATGTATGTCTGGGTGGAGTCGATGCGCACGCTCGTCTATCAGACCCTGCGCGCCTGCAATGTCGTGGATGAAGAGGCCGGCGGACGCGGCGACATCCACAAGCTGACCGCCGCGAGCGTGATGTACGCCGCCGAGACCGTGAACAAGGTGCTCAACAACGCGGTGCAGGTACACGGCGGCAGCGGCTATATCTGGGAGTCCGAGATCAACCGGCTCTATCGCGCCAACAAGCTTATGGAAATCGGCGCCGGTACCACCGAAGTCCGAAAGATGATCATCGCCGGCGAGTTGCTCGGCGCCTGATGGCGCGAGCGCCAACCGCAACACGAGAGGCAGGATATGGCAGGTCTTTATCTGGAACAGTTCAAGGTCGACCAGGCCTTTCACCACGAGGTTCGTCGCACGGTCACTGAATCCGACAATGTCTGGTTCTGCAGCGCGACCTACAACCCGGCGCAGATTCACATCGACGCCGATTACTGCGCGAAGACAGAATTCGGCAAGCCGCTCGTCAATTCGATCTTCACGCTCGGCCTGGTGCTGGGCCTGTCGATCCAGGACACGACACTCGGCACGACGGTCGCCAATCTCGGCATGACCGATACGCGCTTTCCGAAGCCGGTATTTGCCGGCGACACCCTGCGTTCGGTGACGACGGTCGTCGAGATCCGCGAGAGCAAGTCGCGTCCCAACGCCGGCATCGTCACCTTCCGCCACGAAGGCTACAACCAGCGTGGCGAACTGGTCTGCACGACGCTGCGCCAGGCCCTGATGCTGCGTGAGCCGGCGTGCGCGACCGTGGACGCCGAGGTGCAGGCCGCATGAGCAGCGCCGGGCCGATAGCGGGCGATCGACCACTGCGTTCCTTGCTGTTCGTGCCGGCCGACAACGAACGCAAGCTGGTGAAGTCAGCGGCGCTCGGCGCCGACGCCCTGATCTTCGATCTCGAGGATGCGGTGCTGCCGCCCCGCAAGGCGGCGGCGCGCGCCATGCTCGGCGAATTCCTGAAGAACGATCAGGGGCCGGCGCAGGCCTGGGTGCGGGTCAACGACCTGGCCAGCGGCGAGTTGCTGCGCGATCTCTCGGTCGCCGTCGATCCGCGTGTCAGCGGCATCGTGCTGCCGAAGATCCAGGGCCCCGAAGATCTGGCGGTCGTGGCGCACTATCTCGACGCCGCGGAATCGCTGCGCGGGTGTGTTGCCGGCAGCATCCGCATACTCGCGGTGTGCACGGAGACACCGGCTGCCGTGCTGCGCATGGGAGAGCTGTCGAGATCTCAGCTGCCGCGTCTCGCCGGGCTGATCTGGGGTGCCGAGGATCTCAGCAGTGCGCTAGGCGCAGGCGATCCGCGCAGTGAAGGTGGCGGCTGGCGTCCGGTCTATGCGCACGCGCGCCTGCAATGCCTGCTTGCCGCGCATGCGCTCGGCATCGAGGCGATCGACACGGTCTACGTCGACTTTCGCAACGGCGACGGGTGTCGCAGCAATTGCGAGCTGGCGCGCTACGACGGCTTCACCGGCAAGATCGCCGTGCATCCTGATCAGGTGGCGATCATCAACGCAGCCTTCACGCCCGGCGCGGACGACATCGCCCATGCGCGACGCGTCGTCGCTGCCTTTGCCGAGGGAAATGGCGCCGTCTCCCTCGACGGCAGGATGCTCGACATGCCTCACCTGAAGGGCGCGCAGCGCGTGCTGCGCGATGCCGGATTCCAGAACTAGCGGGACGCATTCGGGACAGGAAAGCGGAGTCATTATGAATTCGAAGATATACAGCAGCGCCGCCCTTGCGCTCAGCGGCGAAGTACGCGACGGCATGACGATCATGTCGGGCGGCTTCGGCCTGTGCGGCGTGCCGTCGGACCTGATCATGGCGCTCAAGGCATCGGGCGCGAAGGATCTGACCGTGATCGGCAACAACGTCGGCTGCGACGATCACGGCATGTGGCATGTCCTGGCCAATAACCAGATTCGCAAGGTTCTCGCCTCATACGTCGGTGAAAACAAGATTCTCGAAAGCCGCTACATGAGCGGTGAGATCGAGATCGAATTCAATCCGCAGGGCACGCTGGCCGAGCGCATTCGCGCTGGCGGCGCCGGCATCCCGGCGTTCTACACGCGCACCGGTTACGGCACCAAGGTCGCCGAAGGCAAGGAGACGCGGCAGTTTCCGGGGCAGGATGGTGTTCCAGAGTGGTACGTGATGGAGACCGGCCTGACCGCCGACATCGCGTTCGTGAAGGCCTGGAAGGCTGACGCCGAAGGCAATCTGATCTACCGCAAGACCGCGCGAAACTTCAATCCGATGATGGCGACTGCCGGCAAGTTGGTGATCGCCGAGGTCGAAGAGATCGTCGAGATCGGCGAACTGGCCGCCGACGCAATTCACACGCCGGGCATCTTCGTCGACCGCATCGTGCTCGGCTCCGGGTACAGCAAACATATCGAGCGGCTGACCACGCGCCCGCGCGCCGTTGCCGCCGCAGCAGGGGAGCAGTTCTGATGGTCTGGACGCGAGACGAGATGGCGGCGCGCGCCGCGAAGGAACTGCGCGACGGTTACTACGTGAACCTCGGTGTCGGCATCCCGACCCAGGTCGCGAACCTGATTCCGGACGGCATGCGGGTCATGCTGCACAGCGAGAACGGCATGCTCGGCATGGGGCCGTTTCCGTATGAAGGCGAGGCCGATGCGGACCTGATCAATGCCGGCAAGCAGACCATTACCGAGTTGACGCAGACCAGCTATTTCTCCAGCGCCGACTCGTTCGGCATGATCCGCGGTGGCCACATCAATCTGTCGATCCTCGGCGGCATGCAGGTATCGCAAGCTGGCGATCTGGCGAACTGGATGGTGCCCGGCAAGATGATCAAGGGCATGGGCGGTGCGATGGATCTGGTCGCCGGCGTGCGCCGCGTGGTCGTCGTGATGGAGCACTGCGAGAAGTCCGGCGCCCCGAAATTCAGGCGCGAATGCGTGCTGCCCCTGACCGGGAAGGGTGTCGTCGATCTGCTGATCACTGATCTTGCGGTATTCGAGATCGACAAGCGCGGCGGCGCTGCGACCCTGATCGAGCTGGCCCCTGGGGTCACGCTCGAAGCCTTGAAGTCGAAGACCGAGGCGGAATTCGCGATCGCGTCATCGCTTGCGATGCCTTGACTCATTTGAAAGCGCTGGCGTGGGCGCCTTCATCACGCACATTCAGGAGAAATCACGATGCGAAACGATTTTCAGCTGGAATCGGATGGCGGCAAGACCAAGTACATCGTGCTTGGTGCGGTCGCGTTGGTGTTCGCCGCCGGTGCCTACGCCTTGATCGGCAAGGACAGTCCGCCACCGAAGGCGCATATTGCTGCTGCGCCGGCACCTGCGCCCGCACCGGTGCCGGCTGCCGCTCCCGGCGCCGATACGAGTGCACCGGCCCCCGTGGCTGCGCAAGACACGATGCCCGAGGCGGACGCACCGGCGAGCGTGGCGAGCGATGAGACGGCAGCGCCGGCGACGGCCGGCGCGCAGCGCCCGGTCGAGGACGACAGCCTGGCGCTTGCGCAGACCAGGGCGCCGACGGCGGACGAACCGTACAGCGATACGCAAGCCGATACGCTCGACGATCTCGCGTCGCCGACCGATCAGGTCAATGCCCACGAGGAGCGGAACCGGACAGCCGTGCGTCCGCCGCCGCCGCCGGCCGTCGACACGCTGAGCGCATGGTGGCGTTCATCTTCGTCGGACGCATTCTCGGTTCAGTACGTCGGTCAGGCGGCGACGCAGCCGACGCTGGTGGTCCGGTTGTCGCAGGGCGTCGCGCACCCGGATCAGTTGTCACAGCACATCGAGCTGATTTCGGAAAACGGCACGCCGGTGTCCGGCCGCTGGCAGTCGGGTGCAAACGGCTTCGTGCTGTTGCACGATGGTCTTGCGCCCGGGCGCTATACGTTGAAGATCGATGCGAAGCTGGCCAGCGCGAGCGGCAAGACGCTGCCGAGGAGCCTGAGCGGCCCCGTCTACATCGAGTAGCGGTGACGAGCAGGTCCGATCGCGCAGGCCGGCGGTGTCGTCGGTCGTGCAGCAGTTCGAACGCGGGCATGGAGGGGCAGATGAACACGGTCGTGTCGACGAAGATCGAGCCGACAGTCGCAAGCGATGCCACTTGTGGCGCCGAGATGGCGATTCCGCGCCTGCCGAACCGCGGCGGTCTGAGGGTGCTGCTCGCGGTGGTCTGCCTGGTCACCGGATTTGCGGCCGGGCCGTTACATGCCGCGAGCGGCAACGTCTGGATTGCCGAATTGGTCTGGGCGCCGCAGTACTGCCGCGACAATGCCGACGAGCGCAGCAGCGAAGCCTGCAATCAGGCCTACGGATTGGTGTTGCGACGGCTACGCCCACCAGGTGATCGCAAGTGCGGCGGCACACTCAGCGACGCGACGATCGACAGTGCGGTCAGGTTCATAGTCAGTCGGCGCTGGGTGCAGCAGATGTGGCGACGGGATGGTGGCTGCAGCGGCAAGACCGACAGGGAATATTTCGATTTCATCAGTCTCATGATGGACCGGATCGAAGTGCCGCAGTCATTGCGCGAGGCGCCGCGACAGCCAGCCCGGACGTCGGGTCCGCAGCTTGAGCGCGATTTGCTCGACGTCAATCGCGGCCTGCGCCCCGATGCGACCGTTCTGCACTGCGGCGGCACGTTTCTGACGCAGCTTGATCTGTGTTTCGACGATGATCTGAATGCTGCTACCTGTCCTGCCGATCGGAAACGCGTCTGTGCCGATCGAATCGATCTGCGCAGCGCGAATTGAGATCGGCGTCTGCCGTCGCCGTCGCCGCGGCATGCGACGACCTGACAGAGAAATGCCGCTTTTCTGAAGTGGCGGACCGTTTACTCCAGTCGGCGGAGCGGAGTCGCCGGCCGCAGCACGATGTCGTCGAGCCTGGTCAGTCGCGAGAGGCGATGACTGTCGACGAAAACCCGCGCGACATCGTCGGCGGGCATCAGAGTGCTGCGGTCAATGTCGCTGCCGTCCCAGGTGGCGGTGTCGGTGGCGCCCGGATAGACGCAACAGACGCGGATGCCGTGGCTCGCGACTTCGGCGCGCAACGCCTTGGCGAGGCCGGCGACGCCGTGCTTGGCGGCACAGTACGCGGCATTGTTCGCGACGCCCTCCAGACCGGAAGTCGACGAGACAAAGTAGATGTCGCCGGTGCAGCGACCGAGCATGTCTGGCAGGAAGCCGCGCGTGACGGCGAACATGCTCACCAGGTTTTCCTGCAGTGACAGCGTGAAGTCCGCGACCGGCATTTCGTGTGCGGCGCCACCGCGCCAGCGGCCGGCGTTGTTGATCAGGACATCGACGCCGCCGAATTGCCTGTGAACCTTGTCGACCATGCGCTCGACTTCGGCCGGGCTGCTCAAGTCGGCGATGAAGCTGGCGGCCGCGGCGGCACCGCTGCGCAGGCAGGTTTCGGCGATGGCATCGAGCCGCTTGCGGTCGCGTGCGACCAGCGCGAGGCGCGCGCCGGTGACGTCTGTCGCGAAACGCCGGGCGATCGCCGCGCCAATGCCTTGCGATGCACCGGTGACGACCACCAGCGGTCCGCAGCCGGCCTGCGGCTGCGCGCTGCTGTCGGTGTTCATGCCCGGCGATCGCCGCGCAGTTTCAGACGCGGCCGGTGACCGGGATCAGCGCACCGGTCACGGCGGCCGCGCGCTCGCTGAGCAGGAACAGGATCACCTCGGCCAGCGCGCCCGGCGTCACCCACTGCGCGTGGTTCGCGTCCGGCATGTCCTTGCGATTGGTCGGCGTGTCGATGATGCTCGGCAGGACGGCGTTGACGGTGACGTTGCGCGCCTTCAATTCCTCCGCGAGGGCTTCGGTGAGGCGCGCGACACCCGCCTTCGAGGCGGCGTAGGCGCCCATGCCGGTCGCGGCTTTGACGGCGCCGGCCGCGCCGATGTTGACGATGCGGCCGCCAGCCGACGGAAAGTGCGGCAGTGTGGCCTGGCAGGCGCTGACCGCCGTGCGCAGGTTGATCCGGTACAGCAGATCCCAGCTGTCGAGCGCGCCGTCGGCGACGGTCTCCCAGCGAAAACCGCCGGCGATGTTGATCAGGGCATCGATGCGGCCGTGCTGCCCGGCGATCGCCGAAAAAGCCTTCTTCGTTGCCTCGGCGTCTCCCAGATCAAGCGCAGGCGAGGACTGCGCGCCACGCGGCGGGCTGCCATCGACACGGTCCACCGCGATCACGCTCGCGCCGGCGTCAACGGCCGCTTCGGCCACGGTACGGCCCAGCACGCCGAGCGCCCCGGTGACAACGACGACCTTGCCTTTCAGCTCCATCATTTTCCTGTTCCCGACAGATTCTGCATGAGGTGACGATCCGTCTAAGCTAGCTTGCGGCAGACGCGATGGTCAACATGACTGTTGAGTAATGGCGCGACCATTGCAGTGGTTCGGCAGTGCGGCAGCAGCCCTGCTTCGTCCTTCGCGGCGTCCTGATCCGATCGGACGATGATCAACATAGATGTTGATTTGCGGTGCCGATGTGGTGCACATTGCACGATTATGGCACCCGCGCCGTGATCTCTTTCCATCCGCGACGATCAAATGAACGACAAAACCCTGGACTGTTCCGATATCGACCGTTTCCTCGGCAAGCCCATCCAGCCGGGCCGCACGCGCGAGCCGATTGCCGGCAACGACATCCGCCGCTGGGTGCAGGGCATGCATTATCCGAACCGTCTGCACTACGACGACGGGTTTGCGGCCGAGGGCCGCTACAGCCGTATCGTCGCGCCGCTGTCGTTTCCGGTTGCCTGCGACGACGGCCACGGCACGGCGCCGGCCTGTGTCGGCCTGATTCCGAATTCGCACCTGATCTTCGGCGGCGACGAATGGTGGTTCCACGGCCCGCGCATCTTTGCCGGTGATCGCATCCACAACGAGCGCATCCCGCTCGACTACGTCGTCAAGGACACCAAGTTCGCCGGGCCGACCTGCTTCCAGCGCGGCGACAACTTCTACTACAACGACCGCGGCGACAAGATCGCCACGCAGCGCTCGACCTCGATCCGCTATCGCGCCGATCTCGCACGCGAAATGGGCGGTTCGAAAGACCCGCAGGACGATCCGGAATGGACGGACGACGAGCTGCGTGCGCTCGAAGACCGCAAGTTCGAGTGGATCAAGAGCCTGCACGATCTCGGCCACGGCAAGCGCTGGTGGGACGACGTCAAGGTCGGCGACAAGCTGCCGACGCGCGTGATCGGCCCGCACAGCATTGCCAGCTTCACGACCGAGTGGCGTGCCTATCTGTTCACGATCTGGTGCGGCGTGATCCGTCGTACCGATCTCGACATGGAAGCGCTCGGCTTCACCGACGACTTCGCCGGCAAGGAGCAGGACCCGGTGCTGGAGCTGGAGAATCCGGAAATGACCGACGGCGCCTACATCGGCCCGTCGCGCGGGCACCTGTTTCCGCGCTGGGCGCGCCGCATCGGCATGCCGCGCGCCTACGGCTACGGTGCGTCGATGGGCGCGTGGATCCTCGACTACTTCGCCGGCTGGGCGGGCGAGTGGGGCAGCCTGCTGCATACCAATTGCTCGTATCGCGGGCCGGCACTGTGCGGCGACATTTCGATCATGGATGGCAGCGTCACCGACAAGCTCATCGACGAGCAGGGCCGCGCGGTGATCAAGGCCGACTTCAAGATGAAGAACCAGCTCGGCGCGACGATGGCGACGGCGACGGCGGAGATCGAATTGCCGAAGCGGTAGCGGCGGCGAACTGTCCGGCACTTTCTGCCGGCGGCATGACACGATGAAAAACGCCGGCGCCCGCAAGCGCCGGCGTTTTCGTTTGCGCGCCGGCCGGCGGTGCGCTTCGCGATCTGGCGTCCACGGTCAATCCGTTCTTCCGCAACCGGCATCCGCCGCGCTTGACCCTGCTTCAAATCGGCGTCAGCGTTATGACATCAATTAAGTGCGGCCCTCGCAAGGAATCCATGGTGATGAGCACACAGACTGTCGATGCGGTTTATTACGATCCGTACAAGCCCGAGATCACCACCGATCCGTATCCGGTCTTCCGGCGCCTGCGCGAAGAAGCGCCGCTCTACTACAACGAGGAATTCGACTTCTACGCGGTCAGTCGCTTCGACGATGTCGAGCGTGGGCTGAACGACCGCGAGACCTACAGCTCGGGGCGCGGCGCGATTCTCGAGATCATCAAGTCGGGTGCCGAGTTTCCGCCGGGCGTCCTTATCTTCGAGGATCCGCCGGTCCACACCATGCACCGCAATCTGCTCCAGCGCCTGTTCACGCCGAAGCGGATGAATGCGCTCGAAGCCAGGATTCACCGGATCTGCGCGCAATGCCTCGATCCGCTGAGCCGCAGCGCCGGCTTCGATCTGATCGAAGACTACGGCGCGCACATGCCGATGCGGGTGATCGGCGAGCTGCTGGGCATCCCCGAGCAGGATCACGGGTCGGTTCGCGACCGCGTCGATCAGAGCCTGCGCACCGAAGTCGGCAAGCCGATGGCGTTCAACGAAAGCAACTACACCGGCGAAGGCTTCGAGGAATACATCGACTGGCGTGCGAAGCATCCGGCGGACGACGTCATGACCGAGCTGATGAATGCCGAGTTCAAGGACGAGACCGGCATCACGCGCAAGCTGACACGCGAGGAAATCCTGACGATGGTCAACGTGCTGGCCGGCGCCGGCAACGAGACCACGACACGCCTGATCGGCTGGACCGGCAAGGTGCTCGCCGAGCATCCCGAGCAGCGGCGGATGATCGCCGAAGACCTGTCGCTGATTCCGCAGGCGATCGAGGAGATCCTGCGCTTCGAGCCGCCGGCACCGCACATGGCGCGCTACGTGACGCGCGATGTCGAACTCTACGGTCGCGGTGTGCCGAAGGGCAGTGTCATGATGTTCCTGCCCGGCTCCGCGAACCGCGATGATCGGCGCTTCACCGACGGCGACCGTTTCGACATCCGTCGCGAGCCGCGTCCGCATCTGAGTTTCGGCTACGGAATTCATGCCTGCATCGGTCGCGTGCTGGCGCGGCTCGAGGGCCGCGTCGCGCTCGAAGCCCTGATCAGGCGCTTCCCGAACTGGGAAGTCGATTACGGCAATGCGCGCCTGTCGCCGACCTCCACGGTGCGCGGCTGGGAAACGATGCCGATCTTCACCGGCTCGGCGTCACGGCCCGCTGCCAGTGCCGCGGCCGCGGCGCAGCCGGGTGCAGCTGCCGGACCGTTCACGATCGACGGTACCTGGAAGGTGACGGTCAAAGGGCCGACCGGTCCGCAAAGCACGACACTGACGATCGCGCACGACAAGGGCGTGGTCACCGGTTCGCAGTCCGGTCAGGGTGAAAGCTCGCCGATCCTCGACGGCAAGCTCGACGGCAACCAGCTGAGCTGGATCAACCAGATCAGCAAGCCGATGAAGATGAAGCTGACGTTCACCGCGGAGATCGAGAACAACGCCATGACCGGCAAGGTCAAGGCCGGGTTCATGGGCTCGTTCCCGTTCACGGGCGTCAAGGACTAGACGCGACCGGCAGACGCGTCTGCGCGACGCGCTTCGATCAGTTGCGCGATCCGGGCCTGTGCCCGTTGCGGATGGCCTGTTCGACAAGGCCGATGACCCAGCCGATCGAGCGCGTGGCGCGTTCCGCATCGAGCTGCCAGGCGGCGTTCAGCCGCTCATGCAGCGACGGGTTCCAGAGCATGTCCAGCGTGGCGGCGGCGATCTCGCGATCATCGTCCGACCAGCCGTTTGTTGCCTGCACCACTGCATCGAGCAGCACGGCGCGGCGCTGCTGGTCGAGCACGGCGAAGCTCGGGTCCGTGATCGCGACGGTGTTGTTCGAAAACGACGACAGATACTGGTAGACGCGCGTGGCAACGCCGGCAAAATCGCCGAGCTTCAGTCCTGCCAGCGTGACGCCGGATTCCTCGACCAGCCGCTGCAGGATGGCATCGCGCAACTGGCGTTCGTTCGAGAAGTGGCGATGCACGGTGCGCTCGCTGACACCGGCGCCTTCACCGACGGCCTTGAAGGTGAGCTCGCGCCAGTCCCAGCTGCCGAGACGATGGGCGATTTCGGCGCCGGCGCCGATGATGCTGTCCCGGGTTTGCGCCGTCTGCTGCTGGCGCAGCGGGCTTTCGTAACGTCGTCGCTGTGCGGCTTCGCGCTTGTCTTTGGTGTCCGAGGGTTGCCGCATCAAGGTCTCGTGCTCAGCTGTGGCAATGGGGTGCGGGTCGCCGCGGGCAGCATGCCGGGCGCCTGCCACCGCGCCGTTGCCGGCCGCAGCGCACGATCGCCATGGTGGCGAACGCCGGCTGCCCCTTCGCCGCGATCATAACGCAGGCGTGCCGACCGCCATGACGATCGCGGCGACGCTCAGAAGCCGTTCAACTTCCACTGGAAACGAACATCGGTGCTGCCGGCCACCGGTTTGCCGTCCACCGTGATCGGCTTGAACTGGCAGCGTGTCAGCGCGTGCAGCGCCGCATCGTCGAGACGACTGAAGCCGCTGCTGTTGACGACGCTGCTGCTTTGCACGGCGCCGCTGACGGACAGTGCGAAGCGCAGGGTCACGGTGCCCTGTTCGCCGCGATCCTTCGAGCGGCTCGGATAGTCGGGTTGGCGACAGGAGGTCCAGTCGACCGAGGCGTCGACACGCTGCGGAACGTGCGTTGCGGGTGCGGCGCTCGCCGGCGGCGGCGCAGCGGCGGCTTCCACGCTCGACGCCTTGGCGGCGGCCGCCTTCGCGGCCTTTGCGGCGGCCTCTTCGGCTGCCTTGCGCGCTGCCTCCGCGGCCGCCAGTTCCTGTTCCTGCCGCTTCTGTTCGGCCTCGCGCTCGGCACTCTGCTGCCGTTGCTGGTCCAGTTCCGCGAAGTTGTTCTGCAGCTTGTGGTTCCAGGCGTTCAGGGCGTCCTGCTCGGCTGCGGTCTGGCCAGCGGTCTTGCTGCTGCCGGCGGCCGCTCCGGGGGTGCTCGTCGCGCCCGCGCTGGCGGGCGGGCTTTTCGGTGACAGCAGCCAGTAGGCGATGCCGACTACCACGCAGACGGCCAGCAGGACGACGGCAACGATCGCCTCGGCCGACGGCCCGCTTTTCGATGATTCCGGATTCGACAATGCAGACTCCCCCTCCGCCTTTTTTATGGATCAGCGCAGCAGCAGGCGCTTGATGCGCGCCAGCATACCAATGCTGGCGGTGCGCGCGGCGGGTTCCGCAGGCATCTCCGTTTCGTTGCGGCGGACCAGCTCGGGGTGTTTGGAGAGCGTCGTGAAGCGTTGGCTGGCGAGGTTGACCGTGCCGCGCAGCAGCGGATCGCTGACCGGCTTGCGCAGCAGGCGATAGACCTGACTCTGGTTGATCAGCGTGATCGCGCGTTGTGCGTCGGCCTGGCTGGTGAGGACAATCGCCACCAGCGAGGGGTCGTGCAGACGCAGTGCGCCAAGCGCCAGCGACAGATCCTCGCCTTCCAGCATCAATTCCGCGACGATCACGCCGATGCGGTGGCTGGCGAGCAGGCCCAGACCTTCGTCGAGCGACGCCGCGCAGTAAACCGGGCGTTCGCGACCCAGTGTGTTCTTCAGCGCCGTGCGGGTCTCCGCGTCCGGGTCCAGTACCAGAACGCCGACTGCCGATTGCGAACCTTCGCGCAGCTGTGCGTCCGGCAGCGCTTCGATCGGCGCGGCGGCTTCCGGCGGAACATCGGTGGTTGCGGCTTCGACGGCGGACGCCAGTGTCGCCCGCAGCTTGTCGTTCGACCACGGCTTGGTCACGAAGCGGAACACTTCACCCTCGTTGATCGCGTCAACGGTGGCATTGAGGTCCGAATAGCCGGTCAACAGGATGCGCATCGACTTCGGTTGCAGCTGCTTGGCCGAGCGCAGCACTTCGATGCCGGTCATGCCGGGCATGCGCTGATCGCTGACCACGACGTCGAAGGTCTGCGCCTGCAGCGCCTCGATCGCGGCGGCGCCGCTGGTCGCCGTCTGCACGTCGTAGTGATCGCGAAAAATCACTTTCAGGGCGACCAGCACGCGCGGTTCGTCGTCGACGAACAGCACGCGCGGCTTGCTGATCGGGTTGGCAATGTTCATGAGCCGGCTTGCTCCATCGTGCTGCCTGCGGGGGAAGCTGCCCGCTTCGGCACGGCCGGCAGCGAAATGAGGAATTCGGTTCCTTCGCCCGGCGTCGACTGAACCTTGATCTGGCCTTGATGGTTTTCGATGATGCGGAACACGATCGACAGGCCGAGGCCGGTGCCCTGGCCGATCGGCTTGGTCGTGAAGAACGGCTCGAAGATATGTGCCTGGACATCGGGGTCCATGCCGCAGCCGTTGTCGCGTATGCGGACTTCGACGCGATTGTCGACCGCGCAGGTCGAAATCTTCAGCAGCCCCGGTCCTTCGATCGCCTGCGCCGCATTGGTCATCAGATTGAGGAATACCTGATTGAGCTCGGATGGTGCGCAAGGGACCTGCGGCAGTTCAGCGTAGTCGCGTTCGACATCGATGCGTCCCTTGAGCTGGTTGTTGCAGATCTTGAGCGCCGACTCCAGCGCTTCGTTGACATTGAACGGCTCGGTTCTCGAACGATCGACGCGGCTGAAGTCCTTGAGCGTCAGCACCAGCTCGGAAATGCGCTCCATGCCGTGCTCGGCGTCGGCGAGCAGCATGCCCGCTTCGTCCAGTGACTCGCGCTTGCCGGCATCGGGCTCCTCCATGCCGGACAGCACTTCGCGCACCGTCTGCACATTGCTCTGCGCATAGCCGAGCGGCGTATTGATCTCGTGCGCGACGCCGGCCACCATCTGACCGAGCGACGCCATCTTCTCCGACTGGATCAGCTGTGCCTGCTGCATGCGCAGATTGTCGAGAGCTTCGCTGAGATCCCGCGTGCGTTCTGCAATGCCCTGTTCCAGGCCTTCGTTCGCCTGCTGCAGGTTGGCATTGGCGCGATCGAGGTCGCTGAAGCTCTTGCGCAACCAGAGCGCCAGTGCGCCGAACGCGACGAACAGTGCCGCGGTGTACACGCCGAGCATGGTGCGGCCACGCTCACGGCGCAGTTCCTCGTTGCGGCTGTAGTCGAGCGAGGCATTGCGAAGCTGCTGCAGGCTGCTGGCCGTCGGCATCGCGCGGAAGGCGGCGAGCTGACGCTGCAGGCTGTCCTTGGCGCTGCGCATGGTGCGCACGGCTGCCGTGAGTTTGCTCAGCACGGCGTGGTCGCGGCTGCTTGCCGCGTCGATGGTTGCCAGCAGCTGGTCGATGTCGGCGCCGTTGCCCGGCACCGACTGGATGCCGTAGCTCGTCGCCGCGCTGACCAGCGCCATCACCGGGCGACGCAGGGGCGCGTCATCCGCTGACTGCAAGGCTGCCAGCGTGCTGTCGCCCTGCTGCTGCATGGCCTTGAACGCCGTGACGAAAGTGCCGAGGCTGCGTTTGAGTTCGGTCGTCGCCGCGGTCTTGTCGCGAGCGGCGTTGATGTAGTTCCGTAGCGGAACACTGACCGACGCATCGACGCCGGAGCGGGTGAAGCTGTCCTGCAGGCCCTGTCGCGTCGCATCGATGCGTTGCACGAGATCAGGCAGTTCGGCGGGTTCGGCATCCAGCGCCAGTCGCGCGCTTTCGAAACTCTGATCCAGTGCCGCGTCCAGCCGTGCGGCCGTCGCCAGTTGTTCGAGCCCACGCAGTTGCTGGGTCGGATCGATGGCATGGCCCCAGCTCATCCGCAGCAGCGAAGCCAGCAGTCCGATCGCAAGTGTGGCGGCAACCAGCAATGCAAGATTGCGCAGAGACAGTTGTGGCAAACGGAACAGAGGCTCCGGGCTGTATCCGCCCGATGCCATTCTTGACAGCGCCATGTCTTCCTCCCCCTTGCCGCAGTGCGTGCCCCGGGCTTCGACCGGACATCTGCCGGCGCGCCTTCTTCTAACAGCTGTGTTGATCACATTGTATGCACGCAGCTCGGCCAGCGGCAATCGACTTTCGCCCACGGAGGCGCACTCGCGGACGCAGTGTTTCCTGCGCTTTTTCCGAAACGATCGTTCAGGAATGTATTGGCGCGGTGACCCGGCTTGCCCCGGACTGCACCGCTGCCGTGCATCACCTAGTCTGCGTACGCTGCCGTACGTTCGCGACACCGACGCCGACCGCGACTGCCTCTCGGTGCGTTTGCCTCGGCATCCGCCTGCGCCGGCACTTTGCCGAGAGCGGCGTGCCGGCATCGCCGCGATCGGCAAGCCGGAATTTGCTTACAATCATCAGCGTTGACTACTAAGCCGGAGTCTGTATTCTGGTCGACTGGATTTCTGCAATTGCCGATGATGTGGATCACGCTGGCGTGCCAATTCTCGGGAAGGCGGCACAAGTTGGTGAGGAATCAATGAAAGCGGGAAGCAAGCTGAAGAGTGTGGTCTGTGACACCGAAGTGATGGTGATTCGCGCGAGCGACGTGGTCGTCGAATGCGGTGGCTTGCCGATGAGCGAGGAGCGCCCTGCCGAACGCGCAGCGATCGATCCGGCATTTGCCGGCGGTGCCAAGATCGGCAAGCGCTACGTCGACGCGAGCGACGCGCTGGAGCTGCTGTGCGTGAAGTCCGGGCAGGGTGCGCTGGCGGTCGCCGGTGTGGCGCTGCAATTGAAGGATGCCAAGCCGCTGCCTTCATCCGATTGAAGCGCTGTCGATGAATATTCTTTTGACGCTGCAGATGGCGGCGGACGCCGAGCCCGACCGTGTCGCGCTGGTCTGCGACGGTCGGTGCTGGTCGTACGGTGCGCTTCTGAATGCTGCGCGGGGCGCGGCACTTCACATCATGGAAAGTGGCTGTGCCCACGTCGCGCTGCTTGACGAAAGCAGCGAGGCGGCGCCGATCGCGCTGTTCGCTGCGGCCATTGCCGGCGTTCCCTACGTACCGCTCAACTATCGTCTCGCCGATGCCGACCTCTCCGCCCTGCTCGCGCGCATCGCGCCGGCCTGCGTCATCGGTGACGCGGCCCGAGTCTCGCGTCTGAACCCGGACCGCGGGCATGCCGTTCTGAGCCGGGCGGATTTCGTCGCCGCCGCGGAGCGATCTGCGAATCCGGCGTCGGGCGAGGAACGGGAGGGCGAGGGCATCGCCGCGCAGATTTTCACGAGCGGCACCACCGCGGCACCGAAGGCGGCGCTGCTGCGACACGCCAATCTGCTGTCGTACATTCTCGGCACGGTCGAGTTCGCGTCGGCATCCGAGGACGAAGCCGCGCTGGTCTGCGTGCCGCCGTATCACATTGCCGGGATCGCCGCGCTGCTCAGCTCGATCTACGCGATGCGCCGCATCGTCATGCTGCCGGCGTTCGAGCCGGACGCATGGCTGAAGCTGGCGGCGAAGGAACGCGCAAGCAACGCATTTGTCGTTCCGACCATGTTGTCGCGCATCATCGCGCGCATGGATGCCGGTGCACAGGCCGACCTGTCGGCGTTGAAGGCGATTGCCTACGGCGGTGGTCGCATGCCGCTGGAACTGGTCGAGCGTGCCCTGCAGCTGTTTCCGGGAACGGACTTCACCAATGCCTACGGGCTGACCGAAACCAGTTCGACGATCGCCTTGCTGGGGCCGGAAGATCATCGCGCCGCGCAGCAATCTGCGGAGCCGGAGATTCGTGCACGGCTCGGTTCGGTCGGGCGGCCGCTGCCGACGGTCGAGCTCGAAATCCGCGACGACGAGGGTCGGCCCTTGCCGGCCGGCGAGCGCGGTGAAATCTACGTGCGCGGCGAACAGGTTTCCGGCGAGTACCGGGAGCGCAAGGCGCTGGACGCCGACGGCTGGTTTCCGACCCGCGATGCCGGCTGGCTGGATCGCGACGGTTATCTGTTTCTCGCAGGACGGGCCGACGATGTTATTGTCCGCGGCGGCGAAAACATCTCGCCGGGCGAAATCGAGGATGTGCTGCTCTCGCATCCGGCGATCGCCGATGCCGCGGCCGTCGGCGTACCGTCGGTCGAGTGGGGCGAAGCGGTCGGTGTCGCGATCGTGATCCGTCCGGATCACGTCGCGCCGAATGACGAGGAATTGCGTACGCTGATTCGCGGACGCCTGCGTTCGTCGCGCTCGCCGGAACGAATTGCGGTATTGGCGAGTCTGCCCTACAACGAGATGGGCAAACTGCTGCGGCGCGAAGTGCGGGCCTTGTTCGGCTAGCGCGCGGCGGATGCCGGTGGTACTGGCAAATTTGAAGAAGCTTCGTTGAGCATCGCCGCCTTTGCGAAGGCGGCGTTCACGATCGGACAGTGACATGGAATTTGGAACGACACAGCAGGAATCGAAGCGGCGCATGATGGGCATCGGCGCCGTGGTCGCGTTTCACGCGCTGCTGATCTGGGCACTGGCAGCGGGTCTGGCGCACAAGATGATCGAGATCCTGCCGGCGCCGATCGAGACCAAGCTGATCGAAGAGATCAAGCCACCGGACGAGCCGCCGCCGC
>NZ_JAAMOW010000012.1 GCF_011067135.1 Solimonas terrae | reverse complement strand
GCGGCTCGTCCGGTGGCTTGATCTCTTCGATCAGCTTGGTCTCGATCGGCGCCGGCAGGATCTCGATCATCTTGTGCGCCAGACCCGCTGCCAGTGCCCAGATCAGCAGCGCGTGGAACGCGACCACGGCGCCGATGCCCATCATGCGCCGGCGCGGATCCTCCTGATGCTGACCGAGCTGCATGTTATTGATCCGGCTGCGGCTCGCTGACGTCGCTACCGGAAACACCAGCCGGTTCGAGCGCCGAACTCGGGCCGCTGCTGTCCGGAACCGAACCCGCATCGCCCGCATCACTCGATGAAGGCGACGCCGCGGAGCCAGCCGGTGCCCCATCGACGCTCTGCCCGACATCGGCGGACGATTCGGTCGCCGCCGCCGCATCCGCCGAACCCACTCCGACGATCTTGAGCTCGACGCGGCGATTGAGCTCGCGACCGTCTTCCGTGTCGTTGTCAGCCACCGGCTGAGTCTCACCAAATCCCTTTGCCGACATGCGGTCTGCAGCAACACCGTGATCCGCCAGGTATTGCATGACCGACTGCGCGCGACGCTCCGACAGCGCCTGGTTGTACGCATCGCTGCCACGCGAATCCGTATGCCCATCGACTTCAACGGCGATGCCGGGTGCGGCGGTCAGGGCATCCGCGACACCGTCGAGTATGGTCTGCGCGTTGACCGTGAGCTTGGCCTGGTCGTACTCGAAATTGACGCCGCGCAGGACAATGCTGTCGCCGACGGCGCAGCCGGACAGATCAACCTTCTGCCCCGCCTCGGGCGGCTTGCACGGCGGCGGCAACGGACAGCCGACATCGTTGACCTGCGTACCGGCTGGCGTATTCGGGCACTGGTCCTTGTCGTCTGTCACACCATCCCCATCGCTGTCGACCGGCGCCGCTACAGGCACCACCGCAACCGGCTCAGCCTTTGGCGCCACTGGTATCGGCATCAAGCCGACCGGCAATTGCAGACCGACATTGAGCAGGACATCGCCGAAGTGGCGAGGAATGTCGTAATCACCACTTCCGTTCGGACCAACACTTTTCCCACGAAGGCCGTAGCGGTAGCGCGCATCCATGCGTATGCCGAAGGCATAACGACCGACCCGCATCGGCACCAGATAGCCAGCGCCAGTCTCTACGGTCGTCAGCGAATATTCTCTGCCGATCGTCGGGTAGCGATTAACATCGAGGCCACCCGCGCCAACCAGTGCAAATAAACCAGGAAGGCTGTCAAACGGGAACACGAGCCCGTTCAGCGTCGCACCCCAGACACTAGTATCACTGCCGCCAGCGCCGCTCTTTTTTGCCTTCTCGCTGTCGACGACAAGACTGCCTTCGAATGCCCACCACCCGTTCCGGTAACCGACGGCGAAGGTGCCCCCATAGCCACCATCAAAGGCATCTCCACCCTTTTCGTTGAATATGTAGGAAGCCATTGGTGCCACATACGCGCCGTCGTAAAGTGGCGACGTCGCTACCGCCGATTCGTCCTGAGCATCGGCCTTTGCTGCGCAGCACAGCACCACAGCCGTCAGTAGAATTTTTCCTGCTGTCCGCATGATCGATCTCCGTGTGATCTTGAGCTCAGAAATTCCAGTCAAGCATCAGACCGTATGTGCGTGGCGGCGCCAACGCATTCATCACGCCGAAGTCGTTTTGGAAACGCTGCATGTGATACCGACGATCAAGGACGTTACGTCCGAAGACCGTAGCCCTCATATCCCACGGCAGGTGAAAGTAGCTGAGCCGCGCATTCAAAACGCTGTACGCATGCTCGTGAATCAGATTCGGAGAGTCCGCATAAAATCCGCCGTTGTAGTATTCGTCGAGCGCGACTTCGAAATTTCCGGTTGGAACCTCGATGGTCTGCACGACACCCAGGCTGCCCGACAGCTTCGGCGCGTAGACCATGTGATTTCCGCTGAAGTCGAACACCCCGGAGAGGAACAGGCCCTCCTTGTTGTAGCCGCTGGCGTGCTTGAAGTCGGTGTACTTTGCATCGACATAGGCACCGTTTGCTGTCAGCGCCAGACCGGGATTCCAGTGCGGGAACGGCAAGAAGGTTCCATCAAACTCCGCCCCGCGCGTGCGAGCCGCGCCAGCGGTCTGGAAGCGCAAGGTGCCACCGGCAAGTAACGAGATGTAGGCGGTCTGCAGGTTCTTGATGTCGTTCCAGAACAATGCGCCATTGAGGCGCAGGCGCCCACCCAGAAAATCCGTCTTGGTTCCGAGCTCGTAGGTCGTGATCTTCTCGGGAACGATGTAGTTCGGTGCGCGGTAGATGTTGACGATGTTGTACGTTCCGCTCTTGAATCCTGTTGCGTACGAAAGATAGATCAGCGAGTTGTCCGCCGGGTGGAAGCCCAGAACGGCCTTCGGCGAAAAATTGCTCGCGGTCGCGCTATCCAGCGGGAAGGACAGCAGTCTGGTTGAACCGGAGTTGTTGAGGTTCGTCAGGTCCGTGTGGGACTCGATGAGGTAGCGCTTTTCGTGCTGATCGCGACCGCCGAGCGTGAGATCGAGCCAGTCGGTAAACGAATACGTTGCTTGCGCGTAGCCCGAATAGCTCTTGGTTCCCAGGGTGCCGAAGAACGACAGATTCACGCCCTCTGGCCCGAACGGCGTGTTCTCAAGACCGAGCGCGCTCAAAAGGTCGTTGATGCCGGAGGTGTCGATCCCCGTGAATGCGTTGATCACGTCCGGAGCAACATGGATATGCGCCGGATGCAGGCCGATCTTCGACTCCAGATAGTACAGGCCGACCGTCCACTTCAGTTTGTCCGAGAGCCAGCTATCGGCGTTCGACACCAGTTGCAGTTCACCGGTCTTTTGATCGGTAAACTCGTGACTCCCATCAAAGCCTACGTACGGGCGCGACGAGCCGTCGAAGTCGTAGCTCGTATACGGCGTCCGCGCCTGGATATCGCTGCCGAGGAACTTGATGTCGAACCACGGGGTGTTATACGCCGCTGTTCCGTAGTAGAAGTTCTGATTGGACTGTCCCTGGACCTTGAAGTCGCTTTCTGCCACGTAATCGTCTGGTTGCGGGCTGATCAGGAGCAGACGTCCGAGCGGGCTCGGATTGGTGTTCTCGGCAATCTCCGCGGAGGCGCCCGTATAGTCCGAGTGAAATGCGGTCAGATTGACCGACAGATCATCGAATGGTTGGAGGTGCACCTTCAGTCGCGCAGCGCGATTGGTCTCTGGCTGCTCTTCGTAGTTGATGTTCGTATAGAAGCTGTCGATCTTCGAATACGAGCCGGACAGACTGAATGAGAGCCAATCCGCAACCGGGATCGTGACATTCGCCTTCAGCTGATGATCGTTGTAGTTACCGACTTCACTCGAAACCTCGCCGGTAAACTGGTTACCGGGGTCGGCTGTAATAATGTTAATTGCGCCGCCGGTAGCGTTTCGCCCAAACAGCGTGCCCTGAGGTCCCTTGAGAACTTCCACACGTTCGACCGTGCTGATGCCCTGCACGACGGACTGGCCGACTGGCAAATAGATGCCATCAATATACGTCGCGATACTCCGATCGGCAGATGGGATGGGATTGTCGGTGCCGATCCCTCGCATGAAGATCAGCTGGAAGCCCGCGGCATTGATGAACTGCAGGCTAGGAACGCTCTGTGCGAGCTGGGAGGTGTCCTGCACGCCACGCGCGTCCAACGCTTCCGCACTGAAGGCTTGTATCGAGATGGGAACATCCTGAATGTTCTCCTCTCTCTTCTGTGCTGTTACGACGATTTCTTCAATGACACGATTGTGGACCGCCGAGTCGCCGGTCGGAACTGATTTGTCCTCCGTCGTGTTGACCGGAATCGTCGGCAGATCTGCCGACGACTGGGCATCTTGCGAAGAACCTGCGGCGGCGTCCGGCGATGTGGCGTCCTTGGGGTCGGCACCGCTGGTCGGATCAGATACAGGCGCTGATGCGCCCCCATTCAAACCATCGGCGCCGTTGGAATCCGCCGGGGTTGTCGCCTCCGCCGCCGCATCATCCTGCGCGTGTGCGACGCCCACGACCCCCACGATCGACAGAAAAGCGCTCGCAATCGCCTTCTTCATTGCCGCCTTCTGCATGTCCACTCTCTCCTCTTTAGTCTTTATCGCGAGCGCCCCTACAGTGGCCTGAAAGGCCTGGGCGCCGCAGAGCTGCCGATCGCTTGCACGGTGACGAGGTTGCCGCCTCGCGCCAGGAGATTCACTGCTGCATCGCGCCCCCAGCGAGCGGCCGAGACACTTCACAAAGGCAATGCTCGATCGACCAGTCGAATGAGACCAGATAAGCTGAGTCATTGTCAATATGCAATATTAATTTCATACTAACAACGACAAATGCCGGAGCCAGGACTTCAATCTCGAACGGCTGATAGCTTTCATGCCTTCGCCGGGCCCCTGCAGTGAGCACCCTCGCAGACACTTACTTTGGAGAACCGATGTCGACCGTGCCATCCGCAGCCGATCTGCAAGACATAGAAGCCATTCGCCGGGTGAAGGCCCGTTATGTGCGGTATGGCGACACGAAGAACTGGGAGGGCTTTCGAGACCTTCTGACTGATGACTTCGAGGCCTACATTGAAGGCATGCCGCGAAGCAGCCCAGACGCGCCGACCAGTGGCGGGATTCAGGGGCTTGAGATGTTCCTGCAGGCCTTCTCGGTCATGTTGGCCGATAGCCTCACCGTTCACCACCTCTATTCCAGTGAAATTGTCATCACGGGCCCAGAGACGGCGACAGGCATCTGGGCCATGCACGATGTGGTCAAGCTACCCGCCTGCGTGTTTCGCGGCTGGGGTCATTACCATGAGGAATACGAAAAGCGCGAAGGGCGCTGGAAGATTCGGAAGAGCCGTGTGACTCGCCTTCAGATCGAGGAGGAATGGCGGTGAGTCTTGCACCCCCATTGCAATTGTCGAAGCCCGCATTCGACATCGCGCTCTTCACAAACCGGATCGCGCCCATGCTGGCCTTTTGGCGTGATGTCGCCGGCGCACGCCTGGAAGAGACGCAGCAGATTCGCGAGGGATACACCCAGTATCGTCACAGGCTCGAGCACACTTTCGTCAAGCTGGGACACATGGAGGCGCAGCTTCCCGAAAATCCCGCCGGCGGCCTGCGTGAACTGGTGATCTCCAAGCCGGGCTGCGGTCAGATCGCCTTCCACACGGACCCCGATGGGAACCGCCTCTTGATCGTGCCGCCAGGCACCTACGGCGTCGATAGCATTGGGCTCTGGCTCCACGTCACCAACGCTTTGGCAAGCGAGCGATTCTTCCGCGACCTCATCGGCCTGCCCGTTGAGCACGTCGACGGCGTAGCATCGATTCGAATCGGCGCCAATCGCCTGTTGCTGCGCGAAGATCGGGCTATATCGCGTGACGCCCCGCTGCAGGGCCCAGGACTGCGCTTCGTGACGCTTCCCGTCTTTGATGTGCGCAACTTGTACACCACGCTGCTCTCACGCGGAGTACGCGAAGGAATACCGCCCAAACGCTTGGGGGACACGGCGCGATATGCATTCGTTCGTGACATGGATGGCAATTGGCTGGAGTTGTCACAGCGAGCCTCGTTGACGGGCCCGATCGGCGACGACGATTGACGTCGCCGCCCCACGCCGAAACATCAATCGACACGTGTGGAAGCTGTTGACAAAGGCAGGGCTTCGGCTCATCCTCGTATTGCTTTAAAGAAATGATAATTCTATAAAGCGAATCATGATGCAGGCACATCGAGGAGCACGAGATGGCACAGTCACAAACGACCGCTTCCGCGAAATGGAAGCTCCCTGACGCAATCGCCGAATTCGCTGGGCAAATCAATGACACCGACGGGCATGAGGCCATGCCGATCAAGCGGTGGGCGGACACTTTCGGCGATGAGATCAAGCCGCTCGCGGATGCGCTGCTGCAGGCAGGCAAGGATGGCGTAGCGATCATCCAGAACCCCGACCTCGAAGGCGACTCCGCCGAAATCAACGACGAGACCGTCTGGAAGTGGAAGATGGAGAAGGCACCGGGCTCCTATGACATCAAGCGTCGCATCGAGGTCATGGACTACACGGGTGTGTACCGGCAGATCATGTACCCCGGGATCGCCGCAATCTACGCCCACGCGCTATACAACAAGGCCGACGACAGCAAGGTCTTCAGAAATATCACTGGCGATCGCAAGGCCTATGCCCATCGCCTGATGGACCTCTACAACGACTGGTGCGCACGCGTTTCGCGTGAACAGGATCGCGTACGTCCGACGGCGTTGCTGATTGCCGAGACGCCGGAGCTGATGTACGAAAAGGCCAAGAAGCTCGTTGATAAGGGCGTCCGGCTGTTCATGCTGGCGACAGATGAGCCGCCGGGTGGCGTCTCGCCAGCCAGCCCACGCCTCGGTCCGCTTTGGGATCTGCTGTCGAAGGCGAAATGTCCAGTGTTAGGACACATCTCCATCAGCGAGAAGCTGTTCGCCACCATGGAATGGCGCAATGCTCCTGCCTTCCAGGGCTGGATGCTTGGCGCCGAGTTCTCGCTCGACCCGTGGACATTGTCCAACATCCATCTGCAGATTCAGAACTATGTCATGACGATGGTTCTGGGCGGCGTATTCGATCGCCATCCCGACCTCGTCTTCGGGTGCGCGGAGTTCACCGGTCACTGGGTCGGCCCGCTCGCCGAAAACATGGATCGGTTCTATGGCAGCACGCCGTTTCCATCCGGCCAGCAGCACACGAAACTGAAACTGCGGCCGTCTGACTATATCCGCAGAAATCTTCGTGTGGCCTGTTTCGACTTCGAACCGGTGGGCAAGTACATCGATCGCTATGGCTTCGAAGAAGTGTTCTGCTACGCCAGCGACTACCCTCATCACGAGGGCGGCAAAGACCCCATGGGCAGCTTCGTGCGCAACCTCGACGGCAAAAGCCACGAAACCCTGAAGAAGGTCTTTATCGAGAACGGCCGGTCCCTGCTCCCGGACTGAGCCAACCTTCGGCCCCACCACATTCTCTTGAGATCTCCTATGTTCCTCTCCGAAAAAGAACGCCTGGCCCACATCACGCCGCTGCCGATCGACAAAAGTGGCTACTTCATCGACGGCGCACACGTCGCGCGGTTCGACAAGATTCCCTGGTCGCCCTTCAATCTGATCGGCAGCGCGGAAGGTCCGGTCTTCAAACTGATGACTGTCAACTGGGAACGCGACATGTTCGTGATGATCCTCGACGTGCCCGGCGGCATGAAGGTCGAGCCGCACTACCACCTTGGAGAGGCTTATGGCTTCATCCTGTCCGGCAGCTTTGACTATGAGTACGGCAAGATTGTCGCCAACAACTACATTGGCGAAGGCGCATCGATCGCGCACAGCGCCGTCATCGGGCCAGACAGCGTTCTCCAGTACTCCATCCTGTTCGGCGGACTGTGTGGCGTGAAGCCCGACGGAAGTCCAGATCTGTCCGTCATCGTCGGGTGCAGGGCAGTCTACGAGATGGCGCTGCGCAACAACGCAGCCGGGCATATCGCCCCACCGCCAGAGGGCTGGAAAAGCCAATGGGAGACGCCGGAGGCAATTGCCGCCGTTCAGATGCGCTCCCTGGCACCGGCCTGAACCGTCCAAAGACCTGCAGAGCAAGAAGCCATGCCCACCTCAACCGCCGTGAGAGCCGCGGATACCGAACACGTTCTTCCTTCGGTCAACGTTGCTCTCAACTTCAGTCAGAACATCCCGCGAGCGCGCTCAAGCGTTCTGGATCCGTCGCAAACCTACATGCCGCTGGAATCGCACGAGATCACGATCCGTGATGCGCGCCCGATTCGCGACCAGTTTGACCTGGATGTTCAGGGCTTTGCCCTGTTCGACCACAAGAGCTCGGTCACCCATCTGCGCGAGCCGAAGAAGCTTGACGCGACCTATCACGAGGAGGTCGGCTCGTTCATCAAGTCACTCTCGGGCGCTGATGTGGTGCTGCCCTACCGTATTTACCTGCAGTGTCGCCTCTCGCAGCGAGCCCCTGGCGAGAATGGCGACGCCACTACTCGGCCCGCTGGCTTTGCCCATGCGGATATCACGGAGAAGACCTTTCACGATTGGGTGCGGTGGGTTCAGGATGATGAGAACACCAAGGTGCCGAGCTTCAAGCGTGCGGCGCTGTATCAAACCTGGCGCGCCGTCTCCGAGCCTCCGCATGACTATCCACTCACGCTCGCCGACGCCCGGCACACGAAAACCGGGCAGTACGTCGTGATGGATAACATCACCAGCCTCGAGACCGATGATCACACCGTCGAAACGCGCCTCGGGCTCTATGACCCGGCGCAGCGGTGGTACTACTTCTCGAACATGCGAGAAAGTGAGTTGCTCGTGTTCAAAGGGTACGACAGCCGTTACAACGATACCCAGACGGTGCTACACACCGGCTTCGACAACACCGCGCTGCACCCGAATGCGTCGCCTCGTGAAAGTATCGAAGCACGCTTCTTCGCGTTTTGGCTGTAGTTCCGTCATGTCCGGACGGCGACATGCCGCCGTCCGGCATCATCAATCAATGAAATTGCGCGGCGAGGTCCTCGACCGAGTTGCGCAGATCGTCCTTGATCTGACGCATCGTGCGCTCCGTCGCCATGTGATGGTCGAATCCGACAAGAGCGATGCCGCGTGTGACACGATCCGCACCCTGAGGCAGTAGTGCCGCCACGACGGTGACGCCGCGGATATAGCCGCCTCGATCGACGGCCACCTTCTCAACTTTGACGCGATCAATTTCGGCGCACCAGTCCTCAAATCGAGGGGCCTTTTCCCAATTCAAGGCTTCAAACTTTTTCCTCAGAGCGTCACGGCCAAGATCGCGCATTGCGGCAACACAACGTCCCGTGGCACTGATCAAGGCCGGGAATCGACTGCCAACGTTGATATGCAGGCTTACCATGCCACTTGAGCGGGATGTCGCCACGACGACCAGGCGCTCACGACTATCGAGCTCCACCGCAACGGCCGTTACCTGATGCTCGGCGGCCAGACGGTCCAGCACCGGCTGGACGAGACGGGGGAACTCGCGCAAGGCCATTGCCTCGCGAACCAGCGTCAACAGTCCGACGCCGGTGCTGTACGTCTTGGTCACCGGATCGAATGCGATCAGGCCCTCATCGACGAGCGCTCGCAGGACGTGCAAGCATGTGCTCGGCACAAGCTCGATGCGTCGAGCAATTTCGGTCACGCCAAGACCAGCGCGCTCACCGGCCAGCAGCCTAAGAGCGGCCGCGGCACGCGAAACCGCTGGCGCTCGGTTGCCGTTGGCATTCTCTTTATCCACGGCCGACTCCGCGGCGGTCGCCCCGGCTCTCCCTGCCCCTTTTTTCAATTTCGCCTCGCCAAATCAATCGCCTGATGGCGACGAGGGCGACTGTAAGGCATGTCGAGAGGCGGTGCCTAGGCTGCATTCGCCGATCTGCATGACGCGTGATTCGCCCGCATCCGGGCGAAGTCCACGACCTGTGTCGCCATCAATTCCAGCTGCTTTGAAATCCCGGCATCCAGGCAAACCCCGTCGACGTCAAAGATCTTCGCGCTCGTGTTAATCGCAACACCGATTGGTGTCGGCCAGCCGCGAAGCGCATGGACAATCGACCGCAGAGCGGCCAAGGTGCTGCCTGTCGCCTGCCAGCCGAACGCGCAGGCGATGCAGCCGACCGCTCGTCCGTCGAAGTATGGGGCCGGGTCACTACGCAGATCTTCGACGTAATCAAGCGCGTTCTTCACGAGCCCGGAGATGGAGCCGTGATAGCCCGGCGATGCGACGATGACCCCGTCGCATTCGCGCAGCTCTGCCACCACGGCAGCGGCGGCGGGCGAGCGCTCGGAGCGTTCGGGTGCATACATCGGAAGCTCGATGTCCGGGCCCGCGAGCAGCCGCGTTCTGGCGCCCGCGCGCTCGGCTGCAGACAGGGCATAGCGCAAAGCGACTTCCGAGGAGGAGCCGGCACGTGTCGTGCCCCCGAGACCTACGATATATGGTTGCTCGATGTTCATATTCGATATGTGCAATTTACATTCAATATAGTAACAATAACTCCTTAGCCATTGCCAGCGATACCATCTGTGCGCCCCACGAGGACCTTCAGCGGATGAACGCAGAACCTGAGCGCTTCTGCAGCAAGTGCGGAGCTCCCGCAGAGATGCGTCGCCTCGAGAACGACCACGTCGATCGCTGTGTGTGCACACGCTGTGGCTTTGTGCGTTATCAGGGGCCTCAGCTGCTCGTGCTGACCGCCGTCTTCGCTGAAGGACGTATGCTGATGATGCGCCGCGGTCAGGATCCCTATGCAGGCATGCTGTCTGTGCCCGGGGGCTACGTCGAGGCCCACGAATCGCTGGAGGCGGCAGCCGTGCGCGAAATCGAGGAGGAAGTCGGTCTCGTGCTCGATCGAGCCACGCTGATTCCCTTCGGCATGCTCAGTCTGCCTTCGATGAATCAAGTCCACGTCGTCTTCATCGCGAAAATCGAAAAGCGCCTGCCGCTGCGACCGTCACCGCCGGAGGTGCTAGAAGCTGGGTGGTATGAGCGCAGCGAAGTTCCCGAACACGAGCTTTGGACGCCGGCGCACGACTTCGACATCGACCTGATCTTCGACCGCGGCAGCAGCGATCGCTTCGATTTCTATCAGCGTACCGACGAGTCGATGCGCATGATCAGCGAAGGCACACGCATCCGGCACATCTGGCCGGCCCAGGACTAGGACGTCAACGAGTCGGCGCCCGCAGCATCACTTTGTGGCTGGCGGGCAATCGCGCCACGCAGGAGCAGGAACGTCATCGCATACCACAGAAAATAGGCGGTCAACGGAATCCAGAAAACGAACACTCCATCCCACGCGAATGGCCCGGATTTGAAGAACATCCCGATCCCGCCCGGTACCGCAAGAAATGCAAACCAGAGGTTGAGATACCCGGACCAGCGCGGAAACACGCTCTGAGCTTGCCTGCTCAGCAGGATCGCGAGCCCTACGGCCAGCGCCTGGATAGTCACCAGCGGGAACGGAAAAATGAAGGTGAACCAGCCCAGATCGTTGAGAAGCTGCGTGAGCTCCGGGCTGCGCCCGGGTCGATACGCCGCACACGCGAGAATGAGACTTGGAAAGCAGACCAGCAGTGATGTTGCCGCGCCTGCTACCAACTGCGTACTGGCAAGTGCGGCGTCACAGCCGGGCATGCGCCGCATCTGCTGCGCGAGAACGGCGGCAAACGGCACGACGAGCCCGGACGCCGCCAGGCAGAGCAGCATGCCCGCCTTGATGCGGACTGCGTGGTCGCCATAGAGCTTGGCGACCGCTTCTGCGGTCAAATCCGGCGACGGCGGCGGCAGGAATCCGGCAAGGCCGGCAAAACCGACGCCAACCAGTAGCAGAAAGACCGGTGCACACCACAAGCAGATACGCTGTTGCAAGCTATTCACAGCCGCCTCCTCCCCGCATCAAGAAGATCATGCCCCTGATCGCGCGCGCGCCGAGAGGCGGCTACGACCACCCGCGGCACATCCCTTCAACAGAACCGTGAGCATTTCGACGATGCGGTCGCCACCGCACTCGCCTTCGCCGAAATTCACCGCCCAGCACGCACCCGAAATCGCACGACGTATGACCCTCGGATCAACTCCGCCTGGCAACGCCACCGCAAGTGTCGTTTCGATTTCGCGCAGGTGCGGTACAAGCGCAGCATGGAAATAGCGCCTCGCCTCTCCGAGTTCCGAGAACAGCGCACCAACGAACAGAGCGCCATACGAAGCGAAGAATGGAACTGCAAGGCGCAGGTAAGCCTCTGGGATATCGGCACGCACCGTCGTACTGCGCAGCGCCTTGGTCTGCATGGCCAGGCTTGCGAACGCAGACGACAGCGGCTTCAAGACCGCGTCGTCGTACAGTTGCTGCTTCGATCTGTAGATGCGCAGGAGAAACGCTTCCGTGATACCCGCGCGCTGCGCCAGATCGCGGCTACGAGCACCGCGCAGTCCACGCGCGAGAAATACCGCTCGCGCAGCCTCCAGAATCACCGCTGTGCGTTCGGCGCGGGGCAACTGTTTGCGCCCCACGATCGGCATATCGTCCAGGCGCATGGGGACGACGCGGGGACGCACGGTGCGGGCAGCAGGCAAGGCCGGTAACCCATCCCGGCGGACGTGCCCGAGATCACTGCCGGTAATCCACTTGAGCGAGGCCGCGACGCGCGCGACATTGACGCTCTCCTCTTCAAGCACACTCTCCAGCGCAATGCCGAAATGCATGCCGACGAGCGCACGTATCGCAAGGCCCATCTGCAAAGATCCAGGCGCCAGTCCGCTCATTGCGGCAAGTGATGCCTGCATGCTGTCGCCCAGCATGGGCAGCAAGACCGAACCGTAGAAGCGCGGCCCGTCGACCGGGTCAGCGAACTGAGCAGCCGACAGCAACGGGATCAATGCCGGCAGCTCAGCCAGAAACGCGCAATGAATATCGTGAAGAGCCCCAACGCGTCCCGGCACGACATCCCGTAGGCGCCCGCGCAGACGGCGGAGCGCTTCGTTGCGCGGCGCCAGCACGGCCAACTGAAATATTTCCTCGCGCGAGGCAAAGTGCTGGTAGACGAAATGTTCCGTGATGCCCGCTTCGCTGGCGATTTCCCGCACGGTGGTGCGTTGTGCCCCCGCGCGGCACCAGACCGCGCGCGCCGAGTCGATGATTTGCTCGCGCCGCGCCGATGCGCTGAGCCGGCGACGCGCTGGCGCAGGCCCGGTGCTCATACGGCGGTCGGCTCCCATATCTGGATCATGTTGCCCTCCGGATCGTAGAAGATGAAGGAACGTCCGAGGTTTGCGCATGACCACACGTAATCCGTCTGCAGTCGATGGCCTGCGCGGCGCACTTTGTCGAAGAAGACATCGATGTCACTGACGGCAAGTGCCAGCTCATGGATCCCCGTATGGCGATACAGCAGCTGCGCCGCTGGTGTGGATTCAACCGACGGGTGCTCCGGCGCCAGGAGTTCGATCATGGCGCCGTCGGCAGACGTCATCAGCGCCACCGTGGCGCGAGCGCTCTCATCGCCAAAGGTGTCTCGCATCAGCGAACGCGGCGCGAATACGGTCGGTCCGGCAGCGTCGCCGTCCGGGATCGACGTTCTGACTGCCAGCGTGAACCCCATAATCTCGCGCCAGAAGTCGATCTGCCGATCGAGCTGCCGTGTCACGATGCACATGTGATGAAATTGCATGACTGATCCCTTCCGCTTAGGTGAGGAGGCAGTGCCCACCGTCGAGCATCACGTTCATGCCGGTCAGATAGTCGGAATCCGCGCATGCGAGAAAGACCGCAACCGGCCCGGCGTCCTTTAGCGAATCACCGAAGCGACGCAGGGGAATCTGCTGCGTGATCGCGCGCATGCCGTCCGGATCCGCCCGCTCCAACGCCTCCATCGCATCAGTGCGAACCATCGGGATGATCAAATTGACGTTGATGCCGTATGGCCCCCATTCGCGAGCTGCGGTACGAGACAGGCCGCGCACCGCCTCCTTGTTGCTGTTGTAAGCCGCAGAACCCGGATTGCCGGCGATGCCGAACTCCGATGCGAAATTGATGATCTTGCCGCCCCGCGTCTTCATGTACGGGAAAACCGCCTTCATGCCCCAAAGCGTCGCCTGGACGCCGGTCCGGAACGTGTGCTCCCATTCGTCTTCGTCGAGCGTCTCAAGCGGCTGGATCACCGGCGCAGGCGCCGGGCTTCGCGCCGGGCCAAATCCCTGCGCGTTGTTGACGAGGATGTCGACCGCGCCATAGGCCTGTACGGCCTCTTCCACCATCCGAAACACCGCCTCGCGATCCCCGACATCGACGGCCATGCCGATCGCCTTGCCCTTGTCTGCGCAAATCTCAGCGACGACCCGTTCAACGGCCGCGCTCGACCGCGAACTCACAACGACGCGCGCGCCCTCTTTGGCATATGCCAGCGCGATGCCCCGCCCGATACCACGCCCCGCCCCGGTAACGATGGCCACCTTGTCTTGCAGACGACCCATGGCATCAATCCGGCAGCAAGGTCTTGCCGTTTTCGACAAAGAAGCGCCGGACCGTATCGGGCGAATGTCCCTCCAGGCTCACAAGGAATCGGTTCATCGGGTCCTTGCCGCCTTCGTGATGGGGGAAATCGCTTGCGTAGCAATAGACTTCTTCAAGCCCGTAGCGCTTGATGTAGTCCCCGACAGGCTCGAAGTCGAACGACATGACGCGCAGGTTTTCGCGCAGAAATTCGGAGGGCATTCGCTTGAGCGGCCGCTCCGCCTTGTTGCTGGGGAACGGCGAGTTCAGATGCCAGCGGTCAAGGTTTTCGGCCATTGGGCCAACCCAATGCCCGGTGAATTCCGCACAGCCGAAAGCAAGTTTCGGATGGCGCTGAAAGACCCCGCCCATCACCATTGTCGTCACGTAGTTCTGCACGGCGAAATGAATCGTCGACAGCGTCCATGGATCGAGGGAAAACTCCCCGCCGACCTTCCATCCTTCGAAGTCCGGAGCCTCCCGCCAGGTCATCGTGCGCAGGAAATTCTCACTGATCGCGATGTGGGCAAGGATCGGGCATCCCGCACTAGCTGCCAGCGCCCAGACCGGATCGAGATCGGGATGCGCGGGCGACATGCCGCCGGGCGGCGTGTCGGGTGAGATCATGACGGCGCGCACGCCGCTGTCAACGATGCGCCTCAGACGCTCGTGGAGTTCTGCCGGGTTGTCTCCGACAAGGATCGCCGCAGGACGGACCCGGTCCTGCTCGCGGGACTGCCGGGCGCACCAGTCGTTGTAGAGGTCGACCATGCGCGTTCCGTACCCCCTGCGGTCGCTCGTGATCGACTTGAAGACCGTCGGATCGTCTGCCTTGTTAATGAGGCCATGTGCAAACACACCCGCCGCACCCGGAAACAGGATCTGACGCCTCACGCCCGTAAGATCAAGCACGCGCAGACGACGGCGGAATTCGAACGCACCGGGCGCGTACTCCATCTTTCGCTGCCACACCGTTTGCGCATCGATCGGCTGGTCGTCAATCAGTGGTGGCGGCATCGCCGCACCGGCCGGTCGACCAGCGTGTTGATTGGCGATCGGCAGACACGCATCACGCAACGGACCAATCGCCGCACCAAACTCCTCCGTCCAGTTCTGGATCGGCGTGCACTCGTGACTGTCGATGTCGTTGATCTGACCCGCAAACGGCGCAAGCGCGGCCGGATAGGGCTGCGGCGCTGAAATCTGACTCGACGTGCTCATGGCTCACCTCTATTACTATAGTTTGTACTATACATAGTACGAGGCTAGTATTGTTCCCGTCGAAAATCAATAC
The DNA here is from genome assembly GCF_011067135.1 of Solimonas terrae. Taxonomy (GTDB): domain Bacteria; phylum Pseudomonadota; class Gammaproteobacteria; order Nevskiales; family Nevskiaceae; genus Solimonas; species Solimonas terrae. The sequence goes on along the minus strand of NZ_JAAMOW010000012.1, from coordinate 85,690 downwards.
GACTTGTACAACGAGGAGAAAAAATGTTCGCGGTTTATGCTGAAGCGCCGAACTTCAACGACCCTCTGTCGGCCGTGGTGGTGGGCGAGCGCCCGGCACCATCACCTCGTGTTGGCTGGGTTCGAGTCAAGCTCGAGGCCGCCAGCCTGAATTGGCACGACCTGTGGACGCTGCGCGGTCTGGGCGGCATGAATGGGCGCCCCGAAGCCTTCCCCATGATTCTTGGCAGTGACGGCGCCGGTACGCTCGATGACGGAACGCCGGTGGCCCTCTATCCGCTGATGGGGGACCCGGACTGGCGCGGCGACGAGACGCTCGATCCACGACGAACCGTGCTTGCCGAAGAGGTTCAAGGCACTTTTGCAGATTTCGTGGCAGTGCCGACGCGCAACGCGGTACCGTTGCCGGCGGGCATCGCGCGTGACACCGCGGCGATCCTCGGCGCGACCTGGCTCACCGCCTACCGTATGCTGTTCACGAAAGCGCGCGTGCGTCCAGGCCAAACCGTGCTCGTGCAAGGTGCCTCAGGCGGTGTGGCAACTGCGCTCATCCAACTCGGCCACGCCGCTGGCCTACGGGTCTGGGCGACGGGTCGAGGCGCCACCAAGCGCGAACTCGCGCTTCGGCTCGGAGCACAGCGCTGCTTTGAATCGGGCGAATCCCTGCCGGCCCCGGTCGATGCGGTATTCGACTTGGTGGGAACTGCGACGTTCGCACACTCGATCAAGCACGTGAAGGCCGGTGGCGTCGTCGTCGTCGCCGGCGGTGCATCCGGCCTCGAAGCGACGCTCGACCTCGCCAGGGTGTTCATCGAGCAGATCACGATCGTGGGCAGCTTCGACGGCACCTTGCATGAATTCCTGGAACTGTTGGATTTCGTCGCGCAAGCCGGGATCAAGCCCCACGTCGGGCACGTCCTGCTTATGACTGATGCGGTCGAGGGTCTGCGCCGCATGCTGGCCGGCGAAACGATGGGCAAGATCGTTCTGACACGGCGACAGGCGGATTCGTGAAGCCGCTGCTGATCTACGGTGCGAACGGCTACACCGGGAGGTTGATCGTAGAGGAAGCCGTACGCCAAGGCCTCCAGCCCATCCTCGCCGGTCGCTCAGAGGCACGCCTGTTGCCGCTTGCGCATTTCTATGGCCTGCGCACGGTCGCCATCGATCTGCACGATACAACCCGCATGCAGGCCTTGGTGGCTGAGGCGGCAGCGGTGCTGCATGTCGCTGGCCCTTACGCGCAGACAGGCGAGGCGATGGTTGATGCGTGCCTCGCTGCTGGCACCGATTACGTTGATCTCTGTGGCGAAGTCGATGTGCTCGAAGCCTTGCAGGCACGCAACGCCGAAGCGATCGCCCGTGATGTCATGCTGCTACCGGGTGCGGGCTTCGACGTCGTGCCGAGCGACTGCCTGGCGGCACATCTGAACCTTCATCTGCCCGAGGCTATCGGTATCCGGCTATTCATCAAGGGCATAGAAGGACTGAGCCGCGGCAGCATGAAGACGCTGCTGCAGAACATTGCGCGCGGCACGATCGTACGATACGACGGCACACTCATCGAACTGAGCGCTCCGCTACGCTTGCAGTGCGATTTCGGCGATGGTCCGCGCACGGCGGTCGCCATCAGTCTGGGCGATGTGTCGACAACTTGGTGGTCCTGCCGCATCCCGAACATCGAGGTATTCTTTGAATCGTCGCCCGCCTTGGAGCAGCAGGCATCCATGTGGCGCTGGCTTCGCCGGCTGCTCGGAACCCGCATCGGTCAGGCGTTGCTGCAGCGACAGCTGGCGCGTCTGCCGCCTGGTCCTTCCGAACAAGTCCGCAGCACGCTGCGCACGACACTGGTCGCCGAAGCACGAGACGCAGCTGGCCGCACCATGCGCGCCAGTCTGCACACGCCAGAGGTGTATCGGCTGTCGGCCATGACCGCAGTCGAAATCGCTCGCCGCATCCTTGCCGGTCAACGCAAACCGGGCATGCAGACCGCTTCAAGCGCTTACGGCGCGGATTTCATCCTCGATCTACCTGGCGTCACTCGGCACGACGCCCACATGCAGCCGGCCGTCTGAGCCAATGACGACAAGGCCCCATGGAAGCAAGACTTACGCGCGTACCTGAACCTGCATCCCGGCGGTAAACAGGCGCGTCAGGATGGCGACGATATCGTCGGGATCATGGCGCGGCCAGCGCGGACCAAAGCTCAGCCCCCAGTTTGCACCGGTAATCACACGTCGCAGAATTTCGGCGCCGTCGGGATCTTCGCCGACGTCGAATCGCTCACCGAGGATCGTGCGCAACCGAACCAGTTTCGGCGCCACCGATCTGCGGTAAAACTTTTGGCCCTCTCCGAGCTCGGCAAACAAGGCAACGATACAAAGCCGGCCGTACTCCGAAAAAAAAGCTGAGGCAATACGGTTCAGGCGCTCAAGAAATGCTGCGTCCGTTTCACCGTCGACGATTTGACTAGCCCCTTCTGCAAGCTCCGTAAGCCCCAGCGTCACTGGCACCAGAACCGCGGCTTCATAGATCTCTTCCTTGGTGGCGAACAAGCGAAACATGAAAGCCTCAGTAATCGCCGCCCGTTCTGCGATGGTCTTGCTTCTTGCCCCCGCGAGACCGTGCTGAAGAAAAACTTCGCGCGCCGCCGCGAGGATGGCGTCCTCACGCTCGGCCCGCCGGAGACGTTTGCGCCCGCCAGCAGCCGCAGCAGGCGCCCTCCGCCTGACGGCGCCCTTGCGCGTCGCAGTCGAGATGTTGTCGAGATGCGCGCGGGCAAGACCCGGGCCGAAAAGAGACGACAACCGCTCCGCTGTACGATCGACATCGAGACGCGCGCGGCTCAGCACGGTTTCGAGGGCGATGCCAAAGTGCGCACCGAGCAACGCGCGCATCGCGACTTCCATGGCAACCGACCGTGGTGCAATCCCGGTCAACCTCTGCACGAGACCTACGACGCTCCGGCGAATCCTTGGAATCAGATGCCCGCTGAAGTACTGCGGACCCTTCTCAGGATCGGAGAACTGCGCGGCCGCAAGCAGCGGAATCATCGCGATCACGTTGTCGAGAAATGCCTCGTGCAATTGCCGATGGAGCATCTCGAGATCAGACGGCGTCCGCTTGACGAGTGCCCGCAGTCGCGCAGCGAGTCTCTCGACGATCTCCTCAAGCGGATCCAGAACCGACAGCTTGAACAGCTCCTCGCGTGAATCGAAGTGCTGATAGAGAAGCTGCTCGGTGACGCCGGCGGCCTTGGCCACGTCGCGCATCCTGGTTCGCCCAGCCCCCGCTTTGCTGAACACCTCCCTCGCCACTTCGATGATCTGCGCGCGTCGCGCTTCCGGCGTCAACCGCCGTCGGGGAGCGCTTGATCTTTCTCTTGTCGAATCCTGAAGCTGCGATTTAGGCACTCCGGCGTCCGTGGCGGTGGATGTTCATTGGCGAGCTTAGCAATTACCGCACGAACCGCGAGCGCAGGAAGTAGCCACAAGTGCGGCCAGAGCGCTCGGTATATTATTCCATATATGAATTTGCTATTGTTTATATGAAATGCCAAACCGAATAGCCATGCCCGATCCCGACAGCAGCGATCCCGTGCGCTTCAGAGCGCAGGTCCGCGAATTTCTGGCACAGGCGCTGACAGCCGAGCTTCAGACCGCCGGACTTGAGCAGATTGGTGTCTTTTCACCTGCGTCAATTGGCAAGGCCTGGCACCGCAAGCTGTACGAGCGCGGCTGGATCACGCCAACTTGGCCCGTCGAACACGGGGGCTGCGGCTGGACACCCCTGCAGAAGTACATCTTCGAGCAAGAGTGCGCGCTCGCGAACGCGCCAACACTCTCATCGGCAGGCCTTCTGATGTGCGGGCCGATCCTGATTCACTTCGGGACCCCCGATCAGCAAGCTCGCTTTCTGCCGAGATTGCGCTCCGGGGAGGATTACTGGTGTCAGGGATATTCGGAACCGGGCGCTGGCTCCGATCTCGCCGCGCTCTCGTGCAGGGCGAGGCGCGAACGCGACGCCTACATTGTCGACGGCAGCAAGCTGTGGACTACCCACGCGCACCACGCCGATTGGATTTTCCTGTTGGTCCGCACCAGCCAGCACGAGCGACCACAGCAGGGCATCACATTCCTGCTGGCCAACCTGCACTCCCCCGGCGTGACGATCCAGCCGATCATCAGCATGTCCGGCGAGCACGAAGTAAACCAGGTCTTCTTCGACGCCCTGCGCGTTCCGATCGAGAATCGAGTCGGCGCGGAGGGCGACGGCTGGACGATCGCAAAGCGGCTCCTAGAGTTCGAACGCAGCGGTGTCTATGGTCCCCGTGTTCGCCGGCTCCTTGCCCAGGCAAGGCGATTGGCAGAGTCGGACGGGGCGCGCTGGCATCATCCGTTGTTCCGGCAACGCTATGCGGAATTGAGCATCGAGGCCGATGCGCTCGAGGCCGGAGAGCTGCGGCTGCTGGCAGCTGCGAGCGATGCCTCGAACGTGACGAGTTCGCAACTCAAGCTCGCCGGCACGGAGACCTTGCAGCGTGTCAGCGAGTTGTGCGTACTAGCCGCAGGCACGAGTGCCGCCTACACGCACGAGTCGACAAGATGTGATGATCATCATCGCGAGGCCGGCGTTGCGATGGCGCGCTACTTAAATATGCGCGCAGCGACGATTTACGGAGGATCAAGCGAGGTGCAGCGCAACATCCTCGCGAAAACGGCGCTGCACCTCTAGCGTTCAGGAGGAGGCCGCCATCTCCTTGGTCCGAGCGATGGTGGCGCCAAGGCCGAGCGCACGCACGTCCTTGTATTCCTGCGTCGTGTGGCAAAGCTCGTGCGTGTCGAAATGCGCCTGGATGGCGTTGCGAAAGCCTTGCATGTCCGCCGTCCGGTTGAGGGAGCGCTTCAGCATCTTCATGGCAAATGGCGGTGCCTTGGCGATATCGACGGCGAGCGCCAGCGTCTCGCGTTCGAGTTCGGCACGCGCATAGACTCGATTGACCATCCCCATGCGCAGCGCCTCGTCGGCGTACATCTTTCTGCCGGTATATAGAAAGTCCTTGGCCGCTCGCAGTCCAAGCACCCAAGGATGGACCAGGACTTCCGTAGCTGCAGCTGCCAGTGTTCCGCAGACCGGATCGCAAAAAAATGCATCATCGGCGGCCACGACGAGATCGCACATATTCGCCACCATGAAGCCTCCCGAGATGCAGGCACCCTGCACCTGCGCAATGGTCGGCTTCGGAAAATCCCACAACCTGAGGCAGTAGCCCAAATAGCGCTTTTCCTCATAGGCGTAGCGCAGCTCGACGACATCTGGCCTGCCCGTCGCTTCTTTTACATCGTGCCCCGCGGAAAAGTGATCTCCCACGCCGCCAACGATGACCACGCGGACCGAGTCCTCGGCTCCAGCCCATGAAAGGGCATGATCGAGCTCGTCCAGCAACTTCGAGCCCTCGGCATTCCGGCGATCGGGGCGGTTGTGCGAAATCCGCACCACCGGACCCAGTACCTCGCAGGTGATATCGCTATAAACCGCTGTGTTCATCCCGCTCTCCATTGGTCGCACCCCTGATTTGAGCCGCAACTCGGTGTAGTATGCATTCCGTATAGGAAATGTCTATTTCTTATTTTGCATGGCGAGGCGGGACATCGGCCTGCAGCACCGCAAAAGGGAGGAGTGAGGTGGACTTCACGCTGACGGACGAGCAGCGCATGCTGCGGGACTTGGTCGAACGGATCGCTGGCGAGCAAAACCGGTCGGACCCGAGTCGGACGATGGCTGCGATCGGTGGCTTCAATGCCTGCTTTTGGCGAGAACTGGCAGATGTCGGGCTCCTGGCCGCCACACTTCCGGAGAGCTGCGGCGGCTTGGACGCCGGCCCCGTAGCAACCATGCTCATCATGGCGGCCTTCGGCCGGCACCTGGTTCTCTCGCCGTACGTATCGACGGTCGTGTGGGCGGCCGCACTGCTCGCGCGCGCGGGCACGCAAAGCCAGCAGCAGCAGTATCTGCCCCCCATTCTCGACGGCGACGACATATTCGCGCTGGGCTACGGCGAAGGCGAGGACGATTCGGACACTGAGCACATCCAGACCGTCGCGCACCGGAAAGCAGACGGCTACGAAATCGAGGGGCGGAAGTCGCTCGTGCTTGGTGCGCGTTGGAGTCGGCATCTCGTGGTCGTGGCCCGCATATCGGACGAGCAGGCCGATGCGGGTCGCGCCACAGTGGGCGCCTTCATCACCCCGATGGACTCAGAAGGGATCGAGGCACGCCACTACCAAACCATCGATGGCGCGAGCGCTTCCGACATCCGCTTCCGCAAGCTTTTTGTTCCAGCCTCCGCCCGCATCGGTGGCGGAATCGACCTGCGCGACGCCCTCGAACGCATCTGGGATGAAGCAACGGTCGCCTTATGCGCGGACGCGACCGGCTCCATGGAGGCTGCCCTCTCGGCCACCGTGCAGTACGCGCGAACACGAAAGCAATTTGGCAAGCCGATCGGGTCATTCCAGGTGTTGCAGCACCGCATGGTGGACATGCTGCTGGCCCGGGAACAGTCCGCGGCCATTACTCACCGCGCCGCACTCGCGCTCGACGACGCGCTGCCGGCGAGACACCGCGCCGTATCGGCGGCGAAATCACTCGTCGGTCGACATGGACGATTCGTCATGCAGTCGGCGGTTCAGATCCATGGCGGCATCGGCACCACCGACGAGCTTGATGTGAGCCATCATTTTCGGCGCATTGAGATGTTCAATCTGCAACTTGGCACGGTGGACCACCACGTCCAGCGGTACGCCGCCCTGCTCGATCAAGCCTGAGCACCCGCGCTGACCGACAGGATTTATGGTTCTTTTTGTCGAATTATTATTTTATATTTGCAATATCGATCAACTTAGGAGAACTCGTCAATGACCGCGGCCGGCACGGAGCTCTACCAGGGGGCATATCAGCCCCAGATCCTTGTCCACGCCTTGAGCTATGACCTCGACCGACCGCTGATCTACGTCGGCGAACAGGTCATCTCCGCGAGGGCTTTTCGCGATTTGGTCAGCCAGTACCTACAGGCATTGCAATCGCTTGGCCTGGGACGTGGCGCAAAGATTGGCGTTTTGGCCTCCAACCGCCCGGAGGTGCTCTGCATCACCTCGGCCTGCTTACTCGGCGAATTCGTGCTCGTCCCCTTGCATCCGCTGGGCTCGCTTGACGACCACAGCTACCTGATCGCCGATTCAGCGATGGACGCCCTCGTCATCGATGCCCCAGCGTTCGCCGAACGGGGGGCTGCCCTCGCCGAGCTGGCGCCGACGCTGAAGCTGCTGACCCTTGGCCCCGCAAGATCCGGCACCGACCTCGCAGCGCTCGCCACACGCATGCAACCTGCACCGCTGATCGCGCCGCAAACGAACGGCGATGAGCCCTACCGCCTCTCCTACTCGGGCGGCACGACCGGCAAGCCCAAAGCGGTCGTTGGAACCCATCGCATCGGCATTGCGGTCCTCAACATCCAACTGGCGGAGTGGGAGTGGCCGTCACAGATTCGCCAGTTGATGTGCGCCCCGCTCTCCCATGCCGGCGCGGCCATGTTTTTGCCGACGCTTTTGCGTGGTGGCTCCCTTGTCATTCTTCCCGGCTTTGATCCCATCCGCGTGATGGAGGCCATTCAGAAGCACCGCATCACCTGCGCGCTGCTCGTGCCCACGATGATCTATGCGCTGCTTGATCATCCGAGACTCGGCGACTTTGATCTTTCCAGTCTCGAGACCATCTTTTACGGTGCCTCCGCAATGTCGCCAACACGTCTGCGTGAAGGCATTCAGCGGCTTGGCCCAATCTTCTTCCAGTTCTACGGCCAAGTGGAGGCACCGATGACCGTCTGCGTACTCCGACGTGCCGAGCACGATGTCGATAGCCCAGAGCGTCTGGCTTCATGCGGCAGGCCCGTGCCTTGGGTACAAGTCGATCTGCTTGACGATGAAATGCGGCCTGTGCCCCACGGCGAGCCCGGTGAAATCTGTGTGCGTGGCACGCTGGTCATGTCGGGCTATCACCAGCGCCCGGAACAGACGGCCGAGGCATTTGCCGGCGGATGGCTACACACCGGGGACGTCGCCATACGGGACCCGCAAGGCTTTCTTCGTATCGTCGATCGAAAAAAAGACATGATCGTTACCGGCGGATTCAACGTATACCCACGAGAAGTCGAGGATGTGCTCGGCTCACATCCCGCCGTGTCGGCAAATGCCGTCATCGGCATCCCTGATGCACACTGGGGGGAGGCCGTGACGGCCGTTGTCGTACTCCGTCACGGCATGGAGCCTTGTGCCGACGAACTGCGCGCCCTCGTCCGCGAACGCAAAGGTTCCGTGCAGACCCCAAAGTCCATCTTCTTTGTTGATGCCCTACCCCTTACGCCAGTCGGCAAACCCGACAAAAAGGCCCTGCGCGCGCACTACGGCAATCCGCAGCAAAAGGCGGCCGCGGCATGAATGCAGAGATTCCAATCACGCCGCTCGCTGCCACGTCATACCTAGCGTTCGCCGCCGACGGCACCCCCCACCTGGTCGGCAGTCTCTGCGCAGATTGCGGCTGTGTTGCACCGGGTCCGCGAATGGCGTGCGCCGCCTGCTGCGCACGCGGCAGCATGAAATCGATTCGCCTCGCGGAGCGAGGCCGTTTGCATAGCTTCACGATCGTCCACCGTAGCTTTCCTGGCGTCACGACGCCGTTCGTTGCGGCGGTCGTTGAGCTCGACGGCGGCGCGATGTTGAAGGGAACGTTGGTTGACATCGAGCCACGCTGGGAAGCGCTGGCTTTCGATATGCCAGTGCAGATCGTGTTCCGCGACACCGGACAGCGAGCCCCTGACGGTCGAACCTTTATCTCCTACTATTTCTCACTGGCGGCCAGCCCATCATGACGGACGCGTATATCGTCGGAATCGACATGATTCCCTTTGGCCGTTACCCCTCGCGGACCGTTGTCGATCTTGGCACCGAAGCGGCACTGCTTGCGCTGGATGACGCCGGGCTTTCCATCCGCGACATGCAGGCGCTCTATTGTGGGAATCTGCTTGAAGCGCATCTCATGGTTGGCCAACGCATCTTGCGCGAGATCGGGCTGACTGGCATCCCGGTCGTGAACGCTGCGAATGCTTGCGCCACCGGTGCGACCGCGTTCCGCGAGGGCGTGATTGCCATCAAGGCCGGCTTCTATGATCTCGTCCTTGCGGTCGGCGTGGAGCAGATGGGGCGAGGCTTGTTGGGCGGCGGAACGCGCGCAGATGGCTTTGTCGAGGAAGGCGTCCTGGGCTCGTCGACGCTGCCGGCAATTTTTGCGCAGATTGGCATGGATCACTCGCGCAAATACGGAACCACCTTCGAGCAGTTTGCAAAGGTGGCCGTAAAAAATCATCACCACTCAACCATGAATCCGAAGGCCATGAGCCGACGTGAAACGCCGCTTGAGGAGGTGATGTCGTCCGAGATGATCTCGTGGCCGAACACCAAGCTAATGTGCTCAATTAACGTTGACGGCGCGGCCGCCGCCGTGATCGCGTCCGAGCGAGCAGTACGGCGCCTTGGCCTCATGGACCGAGCAGTGCGTATCCGGGCTTCGGAGTTGACGTCCGGACCTTACACGCCGTCCGAATCGGCTCTCCCAGACTTCAACCTCGTTTCGCAGAACTGCGCACAGGCCGCCTATGAGCGCGCGGGACTCGGCCCCAACGATCTCGATCTCGTCGAGCTCCACGACTGTTTCGCTACCGCCGAGATCGTTCACTACGAGAATCTCGGGCTTTGCGCAAATGGTGAGGCGGGCGACTTGATTGACCGCGGCGAGACGACACTCGGCGGGCGCATCCCAGTGAACATGTCCGGCGGACTGCTTTCCAAGGGCCATCCGCTTGGCGCCACTGGCATTGCGAATCTCTACGAAGTCACGCTGCACCTGCGCGGGAACGCAGGCTCCCGGCAGGTACACGGTGCGCGCATCGGTCTCACACATGTGTGCGGGGGCACCTCGGGGCGCGGATCGGCGTGCGCCGTTCACATCCTCGAAAAAGCCTGATGCGGTCTCGACGATCTTGTATCACCGCTACGCCTGGCTGAACCCGGGCTCGACAAAGAGCAGGCTTATCAGCGCTATTGCTGTCGCCGCCAACCAGATATCGCAAACGTGTCGCAATAGGTGGGGAGCGTTCCGAACGCCCATAAATTCGTGCACGACGATCCTCACCTTCAGAAATGCCACGCAGAGAATTGCGGCGCCCTGCGGCGGTGTCATTCCGGCACGTAGTTCGTGACCGTACCAACCGTAGAAGGCGGTCATCACGATCAGGATCAGCCATGCAAATGTCAGTCGCCCCTCGATCATCGTGTCGACTATCGCAGGAGATAGAGCAAGGTAAAAATCATGATCCACAGGACGTCGACCATGTGCCAGTAAGTGGCGCCGCTATCGATAGCGATCAGCGTGCTTTGGCCGGGCGTTCGGCTGGCCCTCGCCATAAACGCCAGAACGATCATTCCGATGACGGTGTGCACGAAGTGCAGCCCCGTCAATACGTAGTAGAAGGAGTAGAACTCGCTCGTGGCCGGCGTGATGCCGGCATTAAGCTTGAGCGTGTACTCCAGCAGCTTGCAGCAGACGAAGAGCGCGCCACAACCGATCCCGAATAGAAGGAAGCGACGCGCTCTTGCGGTGAATTGCCGGTGGAGCGCGTGAACCGCCTGCGCCACGCACCACGAGCTGGTCAGCAAGGTCACGGTGTCGACCAGGCCGAAGCCCGTCGACAACGAGGCCTGCGCCGCGGCGTAGAGCAACGGCTGCTGACCACGGTAGTAGAGATACAGGCAAAACAACACGCTGAAGACTGACATGTCGCCCAGCACGAATACCCAAATGCCGACGTCGCCGGGGATTTTATCCCCGGCATCGGCGTGGGTCGGTGGCGGCTGGTCACCCATCGTGTCGGTCCGCGGCCCTACATGCAGGTATAGCCCCCATCCACTGCCACGGTTGCGCCTGTCACGAACGTTGACGCATCAGACAGCAGCCAGCCGGCCGCTTCCGCAATCTCGATTGGCTGGCCCAGACGACCGATGGGATGGCCGCGCTCAACCGCTCCGCGCACGACCGGATCGTTGCCCATGGCGCCAAGGAGCATCGGGGTCTCGATGCCGCCCGGCACAATTGCGTTAATCCTGATGCCGCGGGCACTGAAGTCGACCGCAGCCGCGCGCGTAAGTCCCACGACACCGTGCTTGCTTGCGACGTAGTCGATGCTATTGGGGAATCCCACGATGCCGGCCCCCGACGATACGTTGACGATCGAGCCGCCGCCTTGGGCCAGCATGTGGCGAACCTGCCATTTCATGCACAAGAAGACACTTGTGAGATTGACGTCGATCATCGTCTGCCACTGCTCGACCGCCAGATCGATCAGCGACGCTCCCCGGCTGCTCATGCCCGCGTTATTCAGTGCGCCGTGCAGGCCGTCAAACTCTGATATCGCAAACTCGACCATGCGTCGCACTTGTGCTTCGTCGGAGACGTCCGTGTGCACGAAAGCCGCTTTGCCGCCCTCGTCGCCGATCGCCTGGACAACTCGCAGACCTCCGGCCTCGTCGATGTCGCCGACAACAACAGCGGCACCTCGTGCAGCCAGCAGCCTTGCACTTGACTCGCCGATTCCGCTTCCGCCGCCGGTGACGACGACGACCTTGCCCCCGAGATCGAGGGCTTTGTAGGGACTCGTGGACATTGTTGGCCCTTCAGTCCGGAAGCACGGCCTTGCCGTTTTCGACGAAGAATTTCCGCAGCGTTGCCTCAGAGTGACCTTCGAGGCTCTTCAGGAAGTTCCCGATCGGATCCTTGCCGCCCTCGTGATGCGGGAAGTCACTGGCGTAACAGTAGACCTCCTCGAGACCGAACTGATCGATGTACTTGCCCACCGGCTCGAATTCGAACGCCATGACCCGCAGGTTCTGCCGCAGGTATTCGGAGGGATCCTTCTTGAGAGGTCGATCCCCCTTGTTTCCCTGGAACGGCGCGTTCTTGTACCAGCGGTCCATGTTCTCGGCCAGCGGGCCGACCCAGTGTGCGGTGAATTCCGCGGTGCCGAACTTCAGATTTGGGTGCCGCTCGAACACGCCGCCGAGAACCATCGTCATGACGTAGTTCTGCACCGCGAGATGAATATTCGAGAGCGTCCACGGATCAAGCGAGAATTCGCCACCGAGCATCCAGCCCTTGAACGCCGGCGCGTCGCGCCAGACCAAGGTCTTCAGGAAGTTCTCGCTGATCGCGATGTGCGCGAGGATGGGCGTGCGCGCTGCGGCGGCCAGCGCCCAGACGCGATCGAGTACGGGGTCTGCAGGCGAGACGCCGCCCGGCGGTGTGTCGGGTGAAATCATGAACTGGCGTACGCCGGCATCGATCAGCCGCTTCATGCGCGCATACAGTTCGTCTGGGGTGTCACCGATCAAAATGGCGGTCGGCCTGACTCGGTCCTGTTCGCGCGATTTGCGCGCACACCAGTCGTTGTAGACGTCGACCATCCGAATCGCATATCCCTTGCGATCATCCGTGATTGACGCAAAGACCGTCGGATCGTCGGCTTTGTTGAGCAGCGCGTGCGCGAAGATCGGCGCGGCGCCAGGGAACATGATCTGACGTTTCACGCCAATGAAGTCGAGCACTTCGATCCGGCGGCCGAGATCCGCAGCGCCGGGTGCGCTTTCCATCTTCAGGTTCCAGACGCTATGCGCGTCGATGGGCGCGTCATCGAGCTGCGGCGGGGGAACTTCCACCACGTCGCCCACCTCGCGCCCAGCCTGCACTGCGGCAATGCGCGCGCAGGCGTCTCGCAGGGGCGCAATCGCCGAGCCAAACTCGTCGACCCAACAACCGATCGGTGTGCACTCGTGGCTGTCGACGTCGTTGATCTGCCCGGAAAATGCCGCCACCGGGCCGGGCAGTTGGTAACAAGCAGAATGATCCGTTGCGTTCACTGTTTCTCTCCTTCGGCCTGAACTTTAGTATGTACTATATAAGTTACAAAGCAATGGAGCAACCAGCACCTCACCATCAGGAGCGGTTAGCAGGCCGGTGAAAAACTCCGCGTCCTCTGAGATTTTCCCGATCCGATGATTTTCGACGCCGGATCAAACGTCGTGGCTGGCGAGCTCGGGGAGCGGGGCTTTCCGAAGGCTCGCCGCCGTGCGGCTGTCCGGCCGCATCGACTACCGCGCTACGGCGTATATCGGCACCAGATTCACCATGCGCGTGAGGTTGTATGCGGCAAAGGCGAGCAGCGCCTGCCCGGACAGGCGGGCCAGACCCTTGTGCCGCGTTTTGCGCAGACCGCCGACGGTTTCGATCCAGCCGAAGGCTTCCTCGATCATCTTCCTGCGGCGCAGGCTCAGGGCGTAGCCCTTGCCACGCGCCGTGCGGCCATCGACGGCACTGCCTTTGTCCTTGCGGGCGATGTGGCCCTTGATCCGGCGGCGGTCGAGCATCTGGATGAAATCCGGCACGTCATAGCCCTTGTCACCAGCAACGGTAGCGCCCGGCTTGAGGCGGCTGCGCACGATCATGCGCTCGGCCGCGACCCACTCGGCACGACCATCGGCCTGCGTGGTCTCGACATCGACGATCAGGCCGTGGCGATTCTCGGCCAGCGCGTGGACCAGATAGCGCAGCCTGGCTTCGGCGTATTCGCCCTTCTTGTAGAGCCGGGCTTCGGGATCGGTGAGGCTGCGGTGCGTTTGGTTGCTGCGCTTCTCGCCCTTGAAGTCAACCGGCGCATTGCGCCCACCGGGCCGGCCCGAGCCGTCGTCGTCCTTGCGTACAAAACTCTTGTGGCTGGCCCACGCCTCGATCATCGAGCCATCGACGCTGAAGTGCTCGTCCGACGTCAGTTTTTGCCACTGGGCCAGGACCAGCACGCGCTGGAAGAACGCCCGCGCCATGTCCGTATCCAGCAGCCGGTCCCGGTTGGCGCTGAACACCGCGCGATCCCAGATCGCATCATCCATCTGCAAGCCAACGAACCAGCGGAACAGCAGGTTGTAGTCGAGCTGCTCCATCAGCATCCGCTCGCTGCGGATCGTGAACAGCACCTGCAGCAGCAGCGCACGCAGCAACTGCTCCGGCGGAATCGACGGACGCCCGGTATGCGAGTACCGCGCGTCGAACTGCGCGCTCATGCTCGACAAAATCCCGTCCACCAGCGGCCGCATCAGGCGCAGCGGATGGTCTTCCGGGATTCGCTTCTCAAGGCTCACGTAGCTGAACATCGCAAACTGGCTGCTGTCGGGGCCACGCATCGTGATGATCAAACTCGTAAAGAATTTCGATGCACTACCGATGCACTTCTCGTGTCAGATCAGTGGGCCGGAGTTTTTCACCAGCCTGCTAACCCATACCGCCTGAATCTGCATTACCGATCCGATATCCCATCGCTCGATATCCGCGTTGCCGCTTTCCCCACATTCTCAGCAGCGCCGGATGGCCAACATCCACAAAGTCGATGATTCGCACGTTGACCTTGTCGCTGTGCTCGCGGTGAAGACGGCCGGCATACTGCTGGAGAGTTCCCTTCCACGATACCGGCATCGCAAGAACCAGTGTATCCAGCGGCGGATGATCGAACCCCTCGCCCACCAGCTTTCCGGTCGCCAGCAACACGCGAGGTGTGGCGGGCGGCAGCGCGTCTAATGTCGCAATCAGGGTAGCGCGCTGCCTCTTCGACATGCGCCCGTGCAACAGAAACGCGTCCGGGACATCGGCCCTGATCGCGCTCTGAAGGACATCGAGATGCTCGGTTCTCTCCGTAAGCACGAGGACCTTGCGGCCTTGGCGGAATGCATCGCAAATCTCGCGCGCAATGGCGTCCGTTCTGGATTGATCGCTGGCAAGATGGCGAAACACATCCTGGATACCCGCATCGGGCAGATCGATACGAGCCTCGCGCAGGCGGGGAACGATTGCCAGATCACGCGGCGCATTGATCGGCTGAGCCGCCATGTGCCGAATCGGACCGCACTGCATAAAGATGATCGGCTGTTGACCGTCGCGGCGCATGGGAGTCGCGGTCAGCCCCATAACGTATCTGGCTTTCACGCGCCGCAGGATTGCGTCGAACGACGAGGCGCCGACGTGGTGGCATTCGTCCACGATCACCTGTCCGTAGCCCTCAACGAGCGGATTGATTTCGCCTTTTCTGGACAAGGCCTGCATCACCGCGATGTCGATCTTCCCCGTTCGCTTGGACTTGCCTCCGCCAATGACCCCAATCATGTCCTTGCCTGCGCCTAGGAATGCGACAAGACGTTCCTGCCACTGCTTGAGCAGCTCTGTTCGATGGACCAGAATCAAGGTGTTCACACCGCGCCGGGCGATCATCGCCGCGGCAGTGATGGTTTTCCCGAACGCCGTCGGCGCGCATAGGACACCGGCATCATGGTGCAGCATCGCAACCGCGGCGGCCTCTTGATCGGGACGAAGTGTGCCGACGAAGTGTAGATCGATCGCACCGCCGTCGATTCGCTCCTCGCGCACGTCCATACGGATACGGTAGCTGTCCAGCAATTCAGCGGCAGCATCGAAGCAGCCGCGAGGTAGCGCGATATGCTGCGGATAATTTTCCGCACAACCAATAACGCGCGGCTTGTTCCAGACAGACATCCGCATCGCCTGCGCACGATAAAACTCAGGATTCTGAAACGCCGCCAATCGAATCAGCCGATTCGCCAGCGACTGCGGCAGCTGCGCCTTCTCGAAGTAGACCTGATTCGCCAGGGTCACCGTCAGTGCCGACGGCATCTCACCCTTCAGTCGCTGGGCGGACGTGCTATCGCGCTTCCACGGTGTTGCCAGATCCTCGTCATCAATGAAGGTGACGTCCAGCGGGTGCGTTCCCCCGGTCGCTCTCAGAATAGCGGACTCCAGATCGGCGACCCGAATCGACTCGATGCTCGCCAGAAACGCCCATTGATCCGGGTATGGTCGCAACTCCTGGTCGACGAAGACGCTGAAGCCATCCTCACGGGGTCGCTTCTGCAGCGGCAGGGCAATCAGATTGCCAAAGCCACCCTTGGGCATGGTGTCTTGGTTGGGAAACAAGCGATCGTACGACCCCAGCTTCAACTGGCGCGTGCGTGCGCAGGTATGGCTGATGATGGCTGCCCCCAGTCGACGGGCATCTCGCGCAGGCACCCTGGTGGAGAAGAAAAGCCATGCGTGTGCGCCCTTGCCCGATCTCGAAATCTCCAGCGCTACAGGAATGGTCAGTTCACTGCAGGACTGGGCGAAGGCGCGCGCGTCGTCACGCCACTCGGCTTCGTCGAAATCGACGGCGAGGAAATGGCAGGTGTCGTCCTCAAGCAAGGGATAGACACCGACCGTATGATCCCCCGCCAAGTGCTTGAAGATGACCCCGTCACTCAGCGGCAGCAGCGATCGATGCCCGCAATCGCTGCACTTGATGCGCGGCTTCTCGCAGATGCCGGCGCGCCATTCGTTTGCACAGGCCGGCGCGTAGCCGGACTTCCCGCTCGTCTTTCCTTCCCAGCGGATGGGATAGACATCCGTCCGCCCCCGAAAAAGCCTGCGAAATAGTGCCACCTTCTCCTGAGTGGAAAGCGACTGCGTTTCGGTGGCCTTCGGCGCAACGGGGACGGGCGGCAGCTTCCACGCGATTCCATTCGCTTCCAGAAGCGCCATCAATCGAGCATTTTCCGCTCGAAGACTGGCGATTTCATCATTCATTCTCCCAACCACATCCCTGTTGGATCGATCGAATATACGACCCACGAGCATCGCCAGATGCTCATGCGAGCAGATCGTCTAATGGCGGGGCCGCAAGCCATGCGCATCCGCACCCGTACGGCGCACATCAGCCCAGGCGAAGCTCCTTAAGCAGTTCAGGATGCTTGTCGAGCAGTCGGAACAGATTGACGACTGCCGCCATCGGCTTGGCTTCGCCGCGCTCGTAACGCGAAAACGCGTTATGCCCACCTCCCGTCAGTTTGGCGGCATCGGCTTGCGTCAGCCTCAACTTCTTGCGGACGCGGGTCAGGGACTGGCGATTGCGCGCGTCCAGCTTTTGAAGCGCAGCGTCGAAACGCGCGGCACTGTCCTTGTCTATGAATTCCACCTCGCCGCAGTGAGGGCAATGCCAACCAGTGACGTCCGGAACGGACTCCGACAGGCCGTACAGCCGCGCCGTCGCCGTCTGCGTCGCGAATTTCATGTCCGCCTGCTCGCAGTTCAGGCACGGATGCCGAGTGACTTTCTTGCTCATGGCTACAATCTCTTGAACGAAATGACGACACTGCCGTCACGCAAGGTGAACTTCACGTAGGCCATGCCCGCAGGCGTCGGCGCGTGATAGACGTCCTGCCAGAGCTTGTGGTCCACCAGGGTCGTCATGCTCTTGTAGAACGCACGAGACTCCAGGTCAGCGATGACCAGCAGCGCCTGTTCCAAACTCAGGCCCATCTCCATGACACCCGTGCGCGCACTGGCTGTGAACGCCAATTCGCGATGCTGAGCCACGGCGGTCCTGATCAGCTCTAGGCGGTAATGAGGCCTACGCTTCTCCATGCTTCAATATACCCTATAAGGGTAATGGTTGCACCTTTTGGCGGATCCTCGAAACGGCGGCGCCACGCCAGATTGACGGCAGCCTAGCCTCTCCATTCGATACTCGGCCTGTGTAGCGGGAAGTAGCCAACTGTGCATCCTTGCGGCAGACACTATAAGGGCTGCTTATCGTCGGTACGCTTCGATGTCGCAGACCCGATCAGCGCATCAGCGCATCAGCGCGACGATAGAGCGGAAGTGAGGCGCCGGGAGAATTATCTTTGATCGGCGAATATCTGATTAATGATCTCCGCAACGATCTGCAGTGTTCCGACACTGCTACTCGACAAGGTCGTCGATCCGTGGCCGAGATTGTTGCGCAGCTCCGGAATAGACCGAAGTAGCGGCGAGACATCCATCGTTTCCAGCTCGGCTGCAATTTCAGCTTCGCTGGGAGATCTCACTACCGCCTCGTCGCCAGGCTGCAGTCCGCGAATACTCTCTCGCGTGATGTTGTCCGAAGCCCGAACAGCGGCCAAGCGGCGCATCGCAGAAAAGCTCGCCGCAGATATCTTCTGTTTCTTTGGACGTAAAAAGCCCGCACATGGCGGGCTTTTTTGCCGAAGTCCTCCAGATTTTCACCTGGCGACCACTTGTTGGCGGAGAGGGAGGGATTCGAACCCCCGGTACGTTTTCACGTACGCCTGATTTCGAGTCAGGTACATTCAACCACTCTGCCACCTCTCCGTGGACTGTCTGGCTGCGGACCGGCCCAACGGTGTCCGGCCGGCCTTGCGCGCGGCGGTGACGAAACTGTTGTGCTAGCTTGGCGTCCAAGGGCCGCTGTGCCAAGACCGCTATTTTAGATGAACCTGGCCGCGACGCCTACTCCCCGTGACAAAGAAAACCGCCCAACCCGGGTGGGACGGGCGAGGCTGCTGTTTCTGATCGGCCTGTTCGGGCTGTTTTCGGTGCTAGGCACCTGCTCGCCGCGACAGTCGACGCTCGCTGAAGTGCGTGCGCTCGGCGTGCTGCGCGTGGCGACGGTCAACAGCCCGACGGCGTACTACATCGGCCAGGACGGCGATCCGACCGGTTTCGAGTATGACCTGGCGAAGGCTTTTGCCGACCAGCTCGGGGTCAAGCTCGAACTGGTGGTCGCGGCCAATCCGCCGGCCGCAGTGGAAATGGTGCGTGCCGGCGTGGTCCACATGGCGGCGGCAAGCATCACCGAAACGGCCGGCCGCAAGAAACTGGTGCGCTTCTCACGCCCGCTGCTGAAGGTGGTTCCCGAACTGGTTTACCGGCTTGGCCAGCCAAGGCCCGAAAACCTGGGGGATCTGCATGGCGTCCTGCGTGTCGTCAAGGACAGTACACCGGTCGAGACCCTGCAATCGCTGCAGGCCTCGCGCTACCCGCAACTGAAATGGGCGGAGACCAACGAAGACGTTGCCGAAGAACTGCTGTACCAGGTCTCGCAGGGCACGCTGGACTACACCATCGTCAATTCCGACCTGCTCGAAATCAACCAGCGTTACTACCCGAATCTGCGCACCGCGTTCACGGTTTCCGATGCGCTCGATGTGGCGTGGGCATTCCGCGCCGGCAAGGACACCAGCCTGACCAATGCCGCCGCCAAATTCTTCGACGCCTTGGGCAACGAGGAGTTGGCGCGGATCAAGGACCGCTATTTCGGTCACGTCGATCAGGTCGATTCGCAGGGCGCGCTGGCGCTGGCGACGCACGTCGATACTCGCCTCAAGCGTTATCGCGCGGCTTTCGAGCAGGCCGGCGACAAGAACGATCTGGACTGGCGCCTGCTGGCGGCCATCGGCTATCAGGAATCGCACTGGGACGCCGACGCCACCAGTCCGACCGGCGTGCGCGGCATCATGATGCTGACCAACGACACGGCTGCGTTCCTCAAGGTTGATGATCGCGAAGATCCGGCGCAGAGCATTTCCGGCGGCGCGCGGTATTTCAAGCAGATTGCCGACCAGCTTCCGGTCGACATTCCGGAGCCCGACCGCACCTGGATGGCGCTGGCGGCGTACAACATGGGCGTCGGCCATCTGATCGACGCACGCGCACTGACCGAAAAGCTGGGAGGCAACCCGAACCGCTGGCTCGACGTGCGCCGCACGCTGCCGTTGCTGTCACAGAGCCGGTGGTACGCGCAAACCCGCCATGGCTATGCACGCGGCCATCAGGCCGTGATCTACGTCGGCAACATTCGCTCGTATTACGACATGCTGGTGTGGATCACGCGCGACAAGGACGCGACACCCAAGACCGCGCTGGAAGCCGCCGAAGAACAAAAGCAGGAGACCGAGCCGGATGATGACAAGCCGGACGACAGCAGCCCGCTGAACATCAATTCGCCGGTGCTCTAGCGGCCGCCGGAGCACACCTTGGCGGAGTCCTGGCGTTCGCCATGGCTGCGGCCTCGCAAAGACGGACGTGCAGAAGGCTTTTGCCAAGCGTCGGCACCGGCGCCAGGCCCCGCGATCCGACCAGCGACAGCAGCCGGCATCCGGCCGGCAACAGGCACGGCGACAGCTTCACGTCCCACAAATCACTGCCAGCATCGCGCTTCAGTCGTCGCCTCGCGCCGTCAATCCCGGAAACAGCACGTCGGTATATCCGAAACGCGTGAAGTCGCGCACGCGCATCGGATACAGCACGCCATCGAGGTGGTCGCATTCGTGCTGGACCACACGGGCATGAAATCCGTCCGCATGCCGTTCGATCAGCTTGCCCGCCGGATCAAACCCGCGGTAGTGGAGTTGCCGGTAGCGCGGCACCACACCACGCAGGCCCGGCACCGACAGACAGCCCTCCCATCCCTCCTCCATTTCGTCGGACAGGGGCGTCAACTGCGGGTTGATCAACACGGTTTCGGGCACGGGTGGCGCGTCCGGATAGCGCTCGCTGTGCTGGAAGCCGAAGATCACAACGCGCAGATCGACGCCGATCTGCGGCGCCGCAAGTCCCGCACCGTGGAGATGGCGCATGGTGTCGAACAGATCGGCAATCAACGCCTGCAGCTCTGGCGTGCCGAAGTCCTGCACCGCTTGCGCAATGCGCAGCAGGCGCGGATCCCCCATCTTCAGCACGTCGCGAATCACGCGCGATCCTTGAGCCGCAGACGCTCGACGATCCGGCCCTGCTGCAGATGCTGCTCGACGATCTCGTCGACGTCTTCTTCATCCACATAGGTGTACCAGACACCTGCCGGATAGACGACGACACAGGGGCCTTCTTCGCAGCGGTCGAGGCACCCGGACTGGTTGATGCGCACCTTGCCCGGGCCCGCCAGCCCGAGCGCCTTGACGCGCTGCTTGGCGTAGTCGCGAACCCGGTCTGCGCCCTTGTCGGCGCAACAAGTGCGCTCGCCCGGCGGGCGGCGGTTGCAGCAGAAGAACACGTGATGCTGGTAGTACGTGGACATATCCGAGTCGCTCATTTCTTCGAGGGCATCGCCCCCTCCAGACGAAACCAGGCGTTGAACGCAACTGTGATCCGCTCCCCAGGGCCGTGGAACGGCATCACCTGATGCAAGAGCCACGACGGGAAAATGATCAGCTGCCCCGGCCGGAGCCGAAACATCCTGCCTGCCGTACTGTACGGAGGGCGAAGGTTCGCGGCCGCCATGTCGAGGTACATCGCAGACATGGGGTTCGGATGCTGGAAATTGAGCATGCCGCTTTCCGGGTGCGCCTCCGAGTCGCCACCGTCGTCGACGCAGTAAACGCCCGACCATGACGCCATCGGATGGTTGTGTATCCCGAAGTAACCTCCCTTTCGAGTGACGTGAAACCACGCGTCGGCGTTGATGTGCAGACGACGCAGCACTTCAGTGTCATATCCGTTCAGCTCACCGATCAGGCCGTACAGCGTTGACCAGCAGAAATCGCGCAGCCGGGCAATGCAGGGCTCACTCCAGTCGAAAAGTCGGAACGTGCTCTCGAACAGCCCGGGATTGATCTTCATCGTCGCGCCCGGATTTCCGTAGTGCTCCTGACCTTCACGAGCAAGGAAAAGCTGCCTCAACGCACGATTCAGCTCTCCATGATCCGGGTGATCAATCAGAAGTGAAGGCACCGCGAACATGGGATTGATACGTGCCATAAAGCCGACTCCGACCGCCCGCCTCAGGTCTTGTCCTTGCCGAATTCGTAGCTGACGGTCACCGCGGCCTCGGTGTCGGTCTTCCTCGTGTCCGGTGCGGACTGCGTGTTGTTCTTGATCGTATACGACAGGTTCGTGAACAAGCTGCCGACGATCTGCAGTTTCAGTGCGGTAGCCGATTCGCTGTAGGTGTTGCTGTTTCCGGATTCGATCTTCAGCGCCTCGGTCAACGAGGTCGTCTGCGTGATCGCCCAGCGATATTTGAGCGCACCGCGCCCGATGAATTCGTCGTCGCGTTGTCGGGGAACGTCGTTGGTCTGCTGCTGGCGCGCACCGAGGCCGACTTCCAGATCAAGAAAATGTACGGGGCCGATCAGCAGATGACGGCCGTAACCCGTGGTCTCCGAGGTCCGCTCGCGAATCGCGGCAAACAGATCCTTGTTCCATTCGACCGCGCCGAATGCGTAATCGCGCGGCGTGAAGTTGTAGTCGAGCTGCTCGTTGGCGGTATAGCTTTCCGCCGAACTCTCGTTGTCCGCATAGGTATTGATCGCCGACGCGCCGAACGTGTTCTTCCACCGCTCCTGTGCGTAGACCAGACTGAATTTGCCGTTCAACGAACTCGTTTTCGAATTGCCGGTGGTTGCGAGATAGCCGACGGCAACGTCGCCGGACCACGGGGCGGCCCGCGCCATTGCCGGCAACAAGCCAAGAACTGCGAGCACGGTGAAACCTTTCACATTCATCACTGGGTACTAACTCCGATTGGGGGACAAAAGGGAAGCGACTATTATTGGCGCCGATGCCTGAATCGCAAGCTGCTGCCCTGTTTCCACTCGCCAAGGCGGACCTTTGCGTGAAGTGCGGGCTGTGCCTGCCGCATTGTCCGACCTATCAGGAAACCCGCCACGAAGCCGAGTCGCCGCGCGGCCGCATCATGCTGATGCAGGGTCTGGCCAGCGGCATGATCGAAGACTCGGCACCGCTGCAGGCGCACCTTGATCGGTGCCTTGGCTGCCGCAGCTGCGAGCGGGTCTGTCCGGCCAAGGTCCCGTATGGGGAATTGATCGATGCCGGTCGGGCGATGCTGGTCGCGCGCCGCGGCTCCGCGCCGCGTCTGACGCGCTGGCTCGCACCGTGGCTGACATCGGCAGGCTTGCGCCGCGTCGCCCGCACGCTGCTGGCGATCTATCAGCGCAGCGGCCTGCAAGGCCTCGTGGCCCTCGGCAAGCCGTGGCGGATGGGTCGCGTCGGCCGTTTGGCTTCGCTGATACCGCAGCGCTCGCAGGCGATCGCCGTCGGCAACTGGCGAGTGCAGGCTCGGCGGCAACCCGTGCAGTTGTTCGGCGGTTGCGTCGGCGATATCGCCGACAGCGCGACACTGAAGCTCATCAAAGAGCTGCTCGAACGATGCGGTTTCGAGGTGCAGACACCGTCGTCGCAAACCTGCTGCGGGGCGCTGCACCAGCACGCCGGCGTGCAAGATCAAGCCAGACAGCTGGTCGCGCGGAATGTCAGGGCGTTTTCCGGCAACGCGCCGATTCTCTACGCAGCCAGCGGTTGCGGCGCAACGCTCAAGGAATATGCACTGATCGCCCAGGGCGACGGCGAAGCAGCAGCGATGGCCGGGCGTGTCGCGGACCCGCATCGTTTTCTGCTGGATCACTGGCCGTCCGCTGTCTCCTTGCGCGAGCTCGACGCGAAAATCGCCGTGCATCTGCCATGCACACAGCGCAATGTCACGGGTGACGGCGAAGCGGTGAGCGCGCTTTTGCGCAAGATTCCCGGAGCGCGCGTAGAGCCTCTGGATCTGCAGCACAATTGCTGCGGCGCCGCCGGCACCTACTTCGTGTCGCAGCCCGAGATGGCCGATCGCCTGCTCGAGCACAAGCTCGACGCACTGGCTGCGGCGCAACCCGACATCCTCGTGAGCAGCAACATCGGCTGCAGCCTGCACATTGCCGCCGGCCTGCGCCGGCGAGGCCTCAGGGTACCGGTGCTGCACCCTCTGGCGTTGCTGGCGCAACAGTGGCCGAGTGATATGTGAGCGCGGCATCAATGCGCAGCATCAGCAGTTCCGCCAGCTGGCTCTGAATGAATTCTCGAAGGCGCTGTTCTTCCGCCTCCTTCGCGAGCACCTGTTCCGGTTCAAAGCTGTAGTCGCGCGTGGCGACGAGATCGCCCGGCGTGACCAGAGTGTGCGGACCGCGAAACACTTCGTAGTGCACCCGCGTCAGCAGTCGGAATTCCACCGCCTTGCCATCGGTGCCGAGCGACAACACCTCGCGACTCTCGCGCAGGCTCGACAAACGGATCGTCGTCACATCCGCCGACGGGTCTTTCGCAACCTCGGCGCCGCGGCGCTGCAGAATCGCGCGCAGCTGCGTCTCGATCGGCGGTTCAGTGACGGAATACGGAATCGTCGTGTCGAGATAGACCTTCTTCAGATCGTCCGACAACGGCTTGCCGCCAGCAAGGTGGAAGCCGCAGGCCGACAGCAGCAAAAGCACGGGAAGAATCAGGAATGCGCGCACGGCCGTTCCATATCACGAGTGAACGCCATTGTAGGAGCGGCGCAAGCCGCAAGGGGCACCAAACGCCGCTCCTGCGGATTTTTTGCCATGGACAGGTGCTTACACCACCAGATTGACCAGCTTGCCCGGCACGACAATCTGCTTCTTGATCGCCTGACCGGCAATGAACCTGGCGACGTTGGTGTCCGCCATCGCCGCGGCGATGATGGCGTCCTTGTCGGCACTCGCCGCCACGGAAACATTGCCGCGCAGTTTGCCGTTGACCTGCACCACCAGCGTGATCTGATCGCGCACCAGCGCGTCGTCGTCGACCTTCGGCCAGCGTTGCGCAAGAATGTCGTCGCGCCCGCACAGAACCTGCCACAGCGCGTGCGAGATGTGCGGCACGATCGGCTGCAGCAACAGCGCGATCGTCTCCCAGATTTCCTGCTGCAGCGCGCGACCCTGCGCACTCGTATCGTCGCCGCGCGTCGCTTCGTTCATGAGTTCCATCACCGCGGCGATCGCGGTGTTGAACGTCTTGCGCCGACCGTAGTCGTCACCGACCTTGGCGATCGTTTCGTGCAGCTTGCGACGCAGCGCCTTCTGCTCGCCGTTGAGCGCCGTCTTGTCGAGCGCCGACGCGGGGCCGGCCTCGACATGTCCCTGCACCGCGCGCCACAAGCGCTTGAGGAAGCGTGACGCCCCTTCGACGCCGTCATCACGCCATTCCAGCGACTGCTCCGGCGGCGCCGCGAACATCGCGAACAGGCGCACGGTGTCGGCACCGTACTGGTCGATCAAAGCCTGCGGATCGATGCCGTTGTTCTTCGACTTGGACATCTTCTCGACGCCGCCGATCGTCACGGGCTGGCCATCGCGCTTGAGCCTGGCGAGGATGGGCTGAGCCTTGGCATCGAGCTCGAGTTCGACATCGGCCGGACTGATCCACAGCTTCTTGCCCGACGCGTCCTCGCGGTAGTACGTCTCCTTCACGACCATGCCCTGCGTCAGCAGGTTCGTGAACGGCTCGTCCGACGCAACCAGGCCTTCATCGCGCATCAGCTTGTGGAAGAAGCGCGCGTACAGCAGATGCAGGATCGCGTGTTCGACGCCGCCGATGTACTGGTCCGCGGGCAACCAGTAGTCGGCACGCTTGTCCAGCATGGACTGCGTGTTGTCCGGGCCGGTGTAGCGCGCGAAATACCAGCTCGACTCCATGAAGGTATCGAAAGTATCGGTCTCGCGCTCCGCGGGGCCGCCGCACTGCGGACAAGCGCATTTGCGCCACTCCGGATCGGCCTTGATCGGCGACTGCACGCCGCTGAAGGCGACATCTTCCGGCAACACCACCGGCAGCTGCTCTTCCGGCACCGGCACGGCATCGCAGTGGGCACAGTAGATCACCGGAATCGGGCAACCCCAGTAACGCTGGCGCGAAACGCCCCAGTCGCGCAGGCGGAAATTGACGCGGCGGCTGCCGGTTCCGGCTTTCTCGAAGCGAGCGGTGATCGCCTCGAACGCCTGCTCGAAATCCAGGCCGTCGTATTCACCGGAATTGATGAGCGTGCCGTGCTCGGTCATGCAGCCGGCGCGCACGGACTCCAGTTCTTTCATCAATGGCTGATTGGCCGGGGCGTCGACAAAATCGTCCTCGTCGGACAAGTCGCCGACCGCCGCGAGCCGCTGCATCAGTTCGCTCTCACGGGCGCCGCGAATGACCTGCTTGATCGGCAGACCGTACTTGCTCGCAAATTCGAAATCGCGTTCGTCGTGCGCCGGCACGGCCATCACCGCGCCGGTGCCGTAGCCCATCAGCACGAAGTTCGCCGCCCAGACCGGCACCTTCTCACCGGTGATCGGGTGGATTGCGGCAATGCCGAGCGGCATGCCGCGCTTTTCCATCGTCTCCATTTCCGCTTCGGCGACGCCGCTGCGATTGGCGTCCTTCAGAAACGCCGCGAGCTCCGGATTGCCCGCAGCCGCCTGCTGCGCCAGCGGATGTTCGGCCGCGACCGCCACGTAGGTGACGCCCATCAAGGTATCCGGACGCGTCGTGTAGACCGTCAGCGGCGCCTCGTTCTCGATCGGGAACTGCAGCTGCAGACCTTCCGAACGACCGATCCAGTTGCGCTGCATGGTCTTGACCGACTCCGGCCAGCCTTCCAGCTTGTCCAGGTCATCCAGCAGTTCCTGCGCATACGCCGTGATTTTCAGGAACCACTGCGGGATTTCCTTGCGCTCAACCAGCGCACCGGACCGCCAGCCGCGGCCGTCGACGACCTGCTCATTGGCCAGCACCGTCTGATCGACCGGGTCCCAGTTGACGACCGCGTTCCGGCGGTAAACCAGGCCTTTCTTCATCAGGCGCGTGAACAGCTGCTGTTCCCAGCGGTAGTACTTCGGATCGCAGGTCGCCAGCTCGCGTGACCAGTCGTAGGCAAAGCCCAGATGCTTGAGCTGCTCGCGCATGTACGCCATGTTCGCGTACGTCCACTTCGCCGGCTGAGTGTTGTTGGCGATCGCGGCGTTCTCGGCCGGCAGACCGAAGGCGTCGAAGCCGATCGGCTGCAGCACATTCTTGCCGAGCATGCGCTGATAACGCGAGATCACGTCGCCGATCGTGTAATTGCGAACGTGCCCCATGTGCAGCTTGCCGCTCGGATACGGAAACATCGACAGGCAGTAGTACTTCTCCTGCCCCGCTTGCTCCCTGACTTCAAACGAATGCCGGTCGGCCCAGAACGCCTGGGCGGCCTGCTCGACAACGGACGGCTGATACGGCTCGGACATGGAACGGGAACTGGAATCGAGATAAAGATTGTCAGTTTAACAGCGGCCATGAACCGCGACCGCAGCGCGTCAAATACCCGGCACGACCAATTGGGGGGGCGGGCCCCGAGGCGGCTGGCATGAACAATGCCCGTAACTCAGTCGTCACAGACTCAGGGGACTAGAAAAATGACACGCCGCAAGCCGGTTTCCGGCTTCACTCTGATTGAATTGATGATCGTTGTCGCGATCATCGGCATCCTGGCCGCCATTGCGATTCCGGCGTACCAGGACTACACGATTCGTGCCCAGGTTGCGGAAGGTTTGAGCCTCGCCACCGGGTCAAAGGCGGCGCTCTGGGATTTCATTTCCAATCGCGGCAGCATGCCGATCAACAACGCCAGCGCAGGTCTCGCATCACCACAATCGATTTCCGGCACTTACGTCTCTTCAGTAAATGTTGCCGGCGGGAATGTGACCATTACCTTCGGCAACAAGGCAAATGCCAGGATCAATGGCAGCACCTTGCTGATGTCGGCCACGACGCAAGCTGGCAGCATCATCTGGCAATGCACGGGCGGCGACCTTTCGTCCAAGTATCGGCCGACGACGTGCCGCCTGTGACGACGCGCCCATGCGTGCAGACTCGACTGATCAAAGACTTTCATCCGGAATTTCAGTCCGAATCGACTGATGACGGACTGACCATTTTTGTCAATAACTGACGAAATGGACACGGGCAGGCAACTGCTTCTGTCCGGAATTGATCCTGTAACCGGCGTCTCGCGCCTGATCCGGACGACGGTTCGGAAAAAAGGGCTTTAGTGGCACAGGGCTTGCGGAAAAAACCGCTACGCGGGGGACGTCCCAGCGGGGTTTTGAACCATCCATGGAGAGACAAATGAAGAAGATGCAACAGGGCTTTACGCTGATCGAACTGATGATCGTGGTCGCGATCATCGGCATCCTCGCTGCCATCGCCATCCCGGCCTACCAGGACTACACCATCCGTTCGCAGGTGTCGGAAGGTCTGTCGCTGGCCGATGGCGCCAAGACGGCGCTCGCCGAGTTCTACTCGAACAAGGGCGTCATGCCGGCAGACAACGCGTCGGCGGGCCTGGCCTCGGCCACCTCGATCACGGGCAACTACGTGAAGAGCCTCGACGTGTCGGCCACGACCGGCGTGATCACCGTCACCTACGGCGTCAAAGCGAACGCGAAGATTACGGATGACACGCTGCTGATTTCGGCGATCCCGAATGGCGGCAGCATCGCCTGGACCTGCAAGTCAACTGACCTTCCGTCCAAGTATCTGCCGTCGTCCTGCCGTTAAGTTTTTCAGCTGCGCAAGAAGGGCCGCTACGTGCGGCCCTTCTTTATTTGTAATCGGTGAAAATTCACGCGCTCTTCCAAGCCACGCAGCCCGGTGTTCAACATCACGACTCATTTACGCCCCCAGGGCCGATACGCGCTTCTGGGTTGCGGTCTGATGGCCGTTACGCTGGCGACAGTGTGGCTCGTGTACGCGCC
Organism: Solimonas terrae; assembly: GCF_011067135.1. Lineage (GTDB taxonomy): Bacteria > Pseudomonadota > Gammaproteobacteria > Nevskiales > Nevskiaceae > Solimonas > Solimonas terrae. The sequence continues at coordinate 57,147 of NZ_JAAMOW010000012.1, read as the reverse complement.
CGGCCTGCATGGCGCTTTTCTTTTCGATGATTTCGCCAATCTGCCGGCGATCGGCGCGACCGGCCCGGTCGACAACTGGCCGGCATTCTGGCGCTACATCACATCGGGAACTGCCGATCCGACGGGTCGGCCGCTGACGCTGTTGAGCTTTCTGCTGGACGCGCGCGACTGGCCCGCAGACCCCTTTGCCTTCAAGCGCACGAATCTGTTGCTGCACATGCTGAATGGCGTCCTGCTATGGCACCTGCTGAGACAACTGGGTTTCTTGCTGGCCAAGCCCTCCCCACCCACCGCCGCACAGCGCGTCGAAATGGCCGCCGTATTCGGCACAGCGCTGTGGTTGCTGCATCCGCTATTCGTTTCCACAACGCTGTATGTCGTGCAACGCGAAGCGATGCTCCCTGCAACCTGCGTCATGCTGGGCCTGCTCGCGTGGCTACACGGACGAACGCATTTTGCTGCAGCAAGGCCCGGTCCGGGCTTGGCCTGGATACTCGTCGGCATCGGCGCCGGGACGTGCTTCGGCGTGTTGAGCAAAGCCAATGGCGCATTGCTGCCGGTCTATGTACTGCTACTGGAGCGGAGCATCCTGCGCGCCGCCCAGCCACTTCCGTCGCCGATCCAAGCGCGCTACTACCGCTGGCTCGGCTTGCTGGCGGGGTTGCCGACCATCGCACTTCTGGCATACCTCGGCTGGGAAGGCTATCGCGGCATCGCATCCGGCATTGGAACCCTGCGTCCCTGGACGCTGACGCAACGTCTGCTGACCGAGCCCCGGGTTGTCCTTGAATATCTGCGACTGCTCCTGCTGCCACAGCCATTTACGACCGGTTTGTTCAACGACCAGATTGCGGCGTCGCGCAGCTTGCTGTCCCCTCCTGGCACCGCACTCTCGATCCTGATCGTGTCCGGGTTGCTGGCGTTCGCCTGCTTTGCCAGAAAGCGCTATCCGATTGTCGCTGCCGCGCTGCTGTTCTTTTTTGCCGGCCAGCTGCTCGAGTCCACTACAATCCCGCTTGAACTCTATTACGAGCACCGGAATTACATTCCGGCCGTGCTGCTGTTCTGGCCGCTGGCATGGTGGATCTGTGGACTTGAGCTTCGTGCGCCAAGCGGCATGTCTCTCGCCAGTCCAGGCGCATTTGCAAGAGTACGGCTCCCCCTCGCCGTTGCGATCCTCGCCGGTCTGACACTGATGACGCACGCCCGCTCCAGCCTCTGGGGCAATGTCCGGGATCAGGCGATCTTGTGGGCGCAGATGAACCCCGCCTCACCCCGTGCGCAGGCCAATGCCGCCCAGATCGAAATGTCCGCCGGCATGCCGGACCGCGCCCAGGCGCGGCTGCTGCGCGCACTCGCAGCGCATCCGGACGAGACCCAGCTCGCGCTCAATCTGATCGCCGCACGTTGCATGCTCGGTGGCGCCGACTCAGGCTCGCTTCACTCTGCGGAGAACGCACTACGCACGGCCCGCGAAGGCGGCACCTTGCTGGTTGGCTGGTTCGAACGCATGATTATCAACGCTGCCGAGGATTCGTGCCCGGGCCTCGATCTGCACGAAGCGGATCGCCTGATCTCCGCGGCGTTTGCCAATCCTTTCACCGCGAATCAGCCAGGGCGGCTGCAGGATCTTCATTATCTGCGCGGCTCGCTCGCCATCAAACGCAAGGACGGCGACGCTGCATTGGCCGAATTCGATCGTGCCCTCGCCCTGCAGGTCCGCAGCGGGGCAGCCATGCGCTACGCTGCGCTGCTGGGATCCGCGGGCTACCCGAAACTGGGCCTGGAGCACCTCGACTATTACGCAACGATCAAGGAGCGCGCGTACCAGCCGGGCTGGGGCATGCCACGACTGCACGAACTGGTACTGCAAAAGCAGCAATACACGGACAACGAACTCTCGCACCTGCGTACTGTTCTGGAACAAGACGAACACGATGCGAAACGGCAAGATTGATCTCGAATGGTCTACCCATAAATGGCGGCATGCTCGCCCCGCAGCCGGTGCGGCCCGTCCCGGAACGAACAAATGTTGATCTCGCCAGCATCCGTACGCAGCCTCAAACCGCAACACCTCGCCTGGGGGCTTGTTGCCGCCGCGATGGTACTGACCGTGCTGGTCTATTGGCCGATGCTGCATGGCGGCTACATCTTCGACGACTACATCTATTTCGTCGACAACACCGACGTGCACGTCACCACGTTGAACAGCAGCGACTGGATCAAGGCCGCGTTGCAGCAATTCCACGGCGGCACCAATCAGTTCCGCGCACTGAGCATGCTGAGCTTTGCCGCGAACTACTACTTTACGGGGCTGGATCCGTTCTGGCCGAAACTCACCAATGTCGCGATCCACCTGCTCAACGGTTTTTTGCTTTTCCTGTTGATGCGCGAGCTGTTTCGCCTTCGACTGACCGTAGCGCGACTCGACTCGGACGCAATGCCCGGCGACGTGATCGCAGCCGTCATCGCGGCGGTCTGGCTATTGCTGCCGATCAATTTCACCGGCGTGGCGTATGTCGCGCAGCGGATGGAGTCCCTCGCCAATGTCTTCATCTTCCTGGGACTGTTCTGGTACTTCCGGGTGCGTCGGCGCGGCTACGCTACCGATGCGCAGGGAGGCTCCGGTCCGATGCTGTTCGTTTGCATGCTGGTCAGCACGGCGTTGGCGCTCGGCGCAAAGGAAACCGGCGCCATGCTGCCGCTCTATACCGCGTGCGCAGAATTCTCGATCACCCGCTTCCGAAAAGCCGATGGAGCGCTCAGTCGCCCGGCATTGTGGCTGCACGGGATTTTTCTCGGGCCGCCCCTCATTGCGGGCTGCGCATGGATCTCCACCTGGATCTTCCGCAGCATGGCACATTCCCGCACGTTCACCGTCGGGGAGCGCCTGCTGACCGAGCCGCGCGTGATCATGGATTACATCGGCTGGTCACTCGCGCCGAATCTCAATGCGCTGTCGTTTTATCACGACGACATCAAAGCTTCGCATACCCTTTTTGACCCGCCGACCACGCTGGTCGCGATAATTGCCCTGTTTGCCCTGCTGGGGCTCGCGCTGCGGTGGCGACGAAGCAAGCCCCTGTTCTGTCTAGGCGTGCTCTGGTTCTTCGCCGGCCACGTCCTGACGGGTACGGTCATCATGCTCGAGCTGGTTTTCGAGCATCGCAACTATTTTGCGTCAGCCGGTCTTTTGCTCGCCGTGGCATCGCTGCTCGCCATCGAACCCGGATTGCGTCTTCCGAGCGCACGCGCCGCGATTGCGGGCGCATTCATTGCGGCGTGCGCGTTCACGACCCTCTTGCGTTCAGAGGAATGGTCTGATCCGCTGCGCCTGGCCTATTCCGAAGCGCTCAAGCGCCCCGACTCTCCGCGCGCGCAATACGAGCTCGCACGCACGCTGGTCGTCGCGGCCGGAAAAGACGAGAACTCGCCATTGATTCCCAAGGCGATCGGCATTCTCGAGCGCATCGCCATGCGGCCGGACAGCGGGATCGCGCCGCTGCAAGCCCTGATCTTCGCCAGGCGCCACGAGCCAGAGAAGATCGATCCGCGATGGTGGCAGGCAATGTCCGAGAAGCTTCGCAGCCGCCCTCCGGATTCGACCGATGTCAGCGCGATTATCTCGCTGTATCACTGCCAGTATCGCGGCGAATGTCCGAAGCAGACATCGGAATTGCTGTCCGTGTTTGCCGCCGGACTGGAATCCTCGGATGGCAACGTCTATTTGATGAGCGCATACGCGGACTTCGCGCTCAACAGTCTCGGGGACAGCGAATTGGCGGAAAGAATGTCGCGCGCAGTCGTGGACGCAAAGCCGGATGTGCCGATCTACCGCGCCAATCTTGTTCGCTTGCTGATCGATATCGGCCATTTCGACGCAGCCGAATCCGAGATTTCCGGCATCGCGCCGCTGAACCATGGCGGGGCGTTGGACGGCTTGATCGCGACGCTGCGCAATGAAGTTGCAAATGGGAAAGCCGCAGCAATGGCAAAGCCGACGACACCGTCACCCGAAATGCCGACTCCCGACGCTGATGCAGCGGCGGTTGCCGGCTCCCCTGCCCAAGTTCATTGACACAGTTCATGAAGTTAATCATCCAGATTCCGTGTCTCAATGAAGCCGAATCGCTGCCCGTGACTCTTGCGGCGCTGCCGCGCAGCATTGCGGGGTGCAGTTCAGTTGAATGGCTGGTCATTGACGACGGCTCCAGCGATGACACCTCGGCCGTGGCACATCGGTGCGGCGTGGAGCATGTCGTACGCCATCCCGTCAATCGCGGTCTGGCAGCGGCTTTCATGACTGGGCTCGACGCAGCGGTGGCGCGAGGAGCAGACATCATCGTCAATACCGACGCGGACAATCAGTATGACGCGCGCGATATCGAAACCCTCGTGCAACCCATCATCAAGGGCGAGGCGGAATTCGTGATTGGCGCGCGGCCGATTGCAACCATCCGGCATTTCTCCTGGATCAAGCGCGCGCTGCAGAAGCTAGGAAGCACGGTGGTCCGCATCGCTTCGCGAACGACTGTCGCGGATGCGCCGAGCGGCTTCCGCGCCATGACACGCAACGTGGCACTGCGCCTGAATGTGTTCAATACCTACACCTATACGCTGGAGACCATCATTCAGGCCGGCCGCAGCAACATCAGGGTAGCGTCCGTCGCAATTCGTACCAACCAGGACATGCGGCCATCCCGCCTGGTAAAGAATATCGCTCAGTATGTGATGCGTTCGCTGGGCACCATCGTGCGCATCTTCGCAACCTATCGGCCAATGCTGTTCTTCTGGATACTCGGCGGTCTGTTCACGCTTGCGGGTCTGGTGTCAGGGGTACGATTTCTTGCGTACATGGCAACGGGGCATGGGGCCGGTCACGTCCAGTCGGTGATCCTGTCCACGCTTTGCGTGACGCTCGGCTTCCTGCTATTTATGCTCGGCTTCCTTGCCGACCTGATCGCAACAAATCGACGCCTCCTGGAGCGCATCGAATGGCGGATTCGAAAGCTCGAATTGTCGCTACCTTCCTCGTCACAGAATTCGTCAAATCTTCCTTGAGGGCCCGATGGCGAAGTGCGCATTAATTTCCGGAGTCACCGGACAGGACGGCTCTTACCTTGCGGAGTTCCTGCTGTCCAAGGGCTACGCGGTTCATGGGATCAAACGCCGCGCCTCGTCTTTCAATACCGAGCGCATTGACCATCTTTACGAAGATCCACATGCCTCCGGGCGCCGGTTCACCTTGCACTACGGTGATCTCACCGATGCGACCAATCTTATCCGCATCATCCAGCAGATCCAGCCGGACGAAATCTACAATCTAGGCGCCCAGAGCCATGTGCAGGTTTCGTTCGAAACGCCCGAGTACACCGCAAACGCCGACGCGATCGGCACGCTGCGCATGCTCGAGGCGATCCGGATATTGGACCTGGGATCCAAAACGCGTTTTTACCAAGCCTCCACTTCCGAATTGTTCGGAAAGGTTCAGGAGACCCCACAACGCGAGACAACGCCGTTCTATCCGCGTTCGCCTTATGGCGTAGCCAAGCTATATGCGTACTGGATTACGGTTAACTATCGTGAGGCCTACGGTTTGTATGCCTGCAATGGCATCCTGTTCAACCACGAATCGCCGGTTCGCGGTGAAACCTTCGTTACTCGCAAGGTCACCCGGGCACTCTCGAGGATTCACCTGGGACTGGAGAATTGCCTGTATCTGGGCAATTTGGATGCACGCCGCGATTGGGGTCATGCCCGCGATTTCGTGGAGGCACAGTGGCTGATGCTGCAGCAGGCTGCCGCTGAAGATTTTGTCATCGCAACCGGAACACAATATTCGGTTCGTGACTTTGTCACTGCCGTCGCGTGCGAACTTGGTATCACCCTGGAATGGCGCGAGAAGGGCCGACATGAGCATGCCGTCGCGGTGATGGCGCCTTCTGATTCGGCGGTAAAGCCGGGGCAGCGCGTCGTCGAGGTCGACCCTCGCTATTTCCGCCCGGCGGAGGTGGAAACCCTGCTGGGCGATTCGACGAAGGCACGCGAGAAGCTGGGTTGGACGCCGAAAACGAGCTTTGCCGAATTGGTGAGTGAAATGACGCGCAGCGACCTGGAGCTTGCACGCCGCGACGCCCTGGTCAATTCTGCGGGCTACCATGTACCCAGACAGCATGAGTGAAACAGGTTTTGATGCTTCGGCCCGAATCTATGTCGCGGGTCATCGCGGTCTGGCGGGGGCTGCTCTGGTGCGCAGACTCCGTCAGGCCGGCGCCGAGCATCTCATACTGCGCCGTCACGACGAGCTTGATCTGACCAATCAGGCCGCCGTCGAACACTTCTTTGCCGAACACCGCCCCGACTATGTGTTCCTCGCAGCCGCGCGGGTCGGCGGCATTCGCGCCAACAGCACGTATCCAGCCGAATTCGTCCACGACAACCTCGCGATCCAGAACAACATCATCCATTCGGCCTGGCGGAACGGAACCCGCAAGCTGCTGTTCCTCGGCTCGTCGTGCATTTATCCCAAGCTGGCGCCGCAACCGCTGCGTGAAGATTCGCTGCTGACAGCCCCTCTGGAATCATCCAACGAGTGGTATGCGATCGCCAAAATCGCCGGCATCAAGACCTGCCAGGCCTATCGTCGCCAATACGGCTTTGACGCGATCTGCGCGATGCCGACCAATCTCTACGGCCCGGGCGACAACTTCGATCCGCTGGATTCGCACGTTCTCCCCGGCCTGATCCGACGTTTTCATGAGGCCGTGCAACGCGGAGACGACACGGTGACGATCTGGGGCACCGGCACGCCATTGCGCGAATTCATGCATGTGGATGACCTCGCTGACGCTGCATTGCTGCTGATGCAGCGTTACAGCAGCGAGGAAATTGTCAATATCGGCTCCGGCGACGAGGTCAGCATTGCCGAACTGGCACAACTGATCGCGGAAGCGACGGGATTCCGTGGACGCATGGAATTCGATCCATCGCGCCCGGACGGAACGCCACGCAAGCGCCTCGATACATCAAGGATGGACGCGCTCGGCTGGAAAGCCGGCATCAGACTCCAAGCTGGCATCGTAAGCACCTACGCTGCGGTTGTCGCCGATCGGGAATTACCTCTGGGCAACATCAGGGCCCGTCAGATCAGGTCATCCTGATGGCTGCCCGCTTGGCGCGCATTCTGACCTCACCGCGCCCATCCTCTTTGATAGGGCATCGTGGACGCAACATTGCCAACACCGCCAGTTGGGCGCTGGCGGCCAAGCTGGCCGCCGCCGCAAATCTATTCGTTGCGGTGCCATTCGTACTCAGCTCGCTGGGGCCGAAGGAATTTGGCGCTTGGGCGACACTTGTGTCGCTCGTATATTTTGCGGGCTTCCTAGATTTCGGTTTTGGCAGCGGAACGATGAACCTCGTCGCCGCGGCGCGCGGTCGTGGTCAGAGCAGCGAAATTCCGATAATTCTACGTGAAGGCCGGCGCACTCTTTTTAAGGTCGCCGCGTGTCTGGCACTTACCGTGCTGATTGCGCTCCCGCTGGCGCCGTGGCACCGGTTACTCGGACTTCCCGAGACCATGTCGACGGATTGCCGTTTCGCGTTCGCAGCGGTTCTTTTTTCAATAGTAGCCGCAGTACCGCTAAATCTGGCAAACCGCGTACAGCTTGGCCTCGGCCATGGCGCGCGCGCGTTCCGCTGGCAAACTGCGGGGCAGCTGCTGGCGCTTGCGGTCGTGATGGCAGCTTCCGTTCTGGGAGCCACTCTGCCCTGGCTTACTCTGGCCGCAGTCGGCACACCGCTGCTCGCGTCAATAGGCAATACATTTTCGCTCGCACACGATCCAGCGACGCAAACCTCAGAGATTGTTCCATATCAAGCCAGAATCGCCACGCAGATTCGCCGCGAAGGTTCGCTGTTCTTCGTAATGCAGCTGGCAGCAGCACTTGCCTTTTCGGCGGACCTGCCGTTGATTTCAGCCCTGCAGGATCCAACACAAGCTGGTGTTTACGCTATCGTACAGCGGCTCTTCTCAGTTATTCCCCTGGCCCTCAGCCTAATATGGGCACCATTGTGGCCGGCCTATCGCAACGCGCTTGCAGCTAAAGACCAGCATTGGGTGCTAAAGACGCTTAGAAATTCGCTAGCGCTGGCGGGCATCTTCTCGATCTTGTTCGCTTCTGTGCTTGTGCTCGGGTTCAAGTACATCCTGCGGTTCTGGATGCATCACCCAATAGACGTGCCAAGCGCGTTGCTGACGGGATTTGCGCTCTGGTCGATATTTGAATCTGTCGGCTCCGCAATTGGCACCTTCCTGAACGCCGCCAGTGTGATGCGCTACCAAATCATCGTCGGCTGCACATTCGCTGCGGTTTGCTTCTCTGCAAAAATCTGGGCGCTAGCCAATATTGGCGTCGTGGCGATGCCGTGGACTACGCTGATTAGCTATATAGGATGCAGCCTTCTTCCCCTGATACTGTTTAGCCGTCGGATCCTGACTGACGTTCTCGCAAAGACGTACTGATTCGCGGAGTCGCGATGCAATACCGAATACCAGTCTACCAACCTGATCTCTCGGGTAACGAGAAGGCCTACGTCGCCGAGTGCTTGGACAGCACCTGGATTTCGTCCAAGGGACGCTTTATAGAAATATTCGAGAGGAATTTCGCGAACTATGTCGATGCGCCCTACGCAGCAACCGTGTGCAACGGCACAGTCGCCTTGCATTTGGCCTTGTTAGCACTCGGTATTGGACCAGGTGACGAGGTTATCGTTCCGACACTGACGTACGTCGCGTCCGTAAATGCGATCCGCTACGTTGGCGCGGTGCCCGTTTTCGTGGATTCCCTCGCCGATACTTGGCAGGTCGATCCTGACGACGTCGAGCGCAAGATTGGACCGCGTACACGAGCAGTAATGGCCGTACATCTATACGGCGGCGCATGCGAAATGGAGAGGCTCGCAGCAACCTGCGCGCGCCACCGCTTGCTACTAGTGGAGGATTGCGCAGAAGCGATCGGCACCCGACTTTTCGGACGGCATGTCGGCACCTTCGGAGATGTCGCCACTTTTAGCTTTTTCGGGAACAAGACGATTACAACAGGCGAAGGCGGTATGATCGTCTGTCGGAACGCAGAGCTCGACGCTCGCTTGCGTCACCTGCGCGGTCAAGGCTTGGTAGCACATCGCGAATACTGGCATGACGAGGTGGGCTACAACTACCGCATGACCAATATATGCGCCGCACTCGGGGTGGCGCAGCTCGAACGGGTTGATGCCATTCTGAATGGCAAGATTGAACTCGCCACGCGTTACCGCACCCGTCTTTCCGGTACACCTCTTACTTTCCAAGGAGTGCGCAGCGGAGAGGAGTCCTCGTACTGGATGGTAACTGCTCTGACACCAAGTGAAAGGCAGCGTGACCAGCTACGCTCGGCTCTGTCGGCCGGTGGAGTTGAAACGCGACCGATATTCCATCCAGTGCACACGATGCCAATGTACCGTGAAGACTCGGAGCAGTATCCCGTGGCCGTCAACATTGCGTCGCGCGGCCTGAACTTTCCAAGCTGGCAGAGCTTGTCCGAAGATGGGTTCGAAATCATCATCGATCTGATCTTGGCGCACTTCGGGGAAACCGCATGATCTTGGTATTTGGCGCCGGCGGTGTAGCGCTCGAAATCGCGTGGCTTCTCGACGAAATGAACCCACGAGATGGATCGGAGCGCGTTGCCGCGTTCGTCGTCTCCGACTCTGATTGGCGCCCGGGCGAAGTAATCGACGGTATCCCGGTGACAGCCGAGGGCCAGCTTCAGGACTTGTGCGGAAAACAACTAGTCGACGTGTACATTGGGATCGGTGACAGTGCGGCGAAACGGCGAGCACTGACGGCGGCCGAGAAACTACCGAACAGGCGCTACCCGCCGCTGATCCATCCGTCGGTCGTAATGGACAGGCGACCAGGCAAGGTGACGTTTGGCCATGGCGCAATCGTCTATCCCGGAGCGTCGCTGAGCACTGAGGTCGCAATCGGCAATTTTGTACATATCAATCCGAGAGTCGCCATAGCGCACCATAGCCGAGTAGGCGACTTTTCTACAGTGTGCCCCGGCGGAATAATATCTGGGCGCGTAAGCCTTGGTTCGGATTGTTTCGTCGGAGCCGGCGCGGTAGTCAAAGACAGCCTCTCAATTATCGACGGCTGCACGATTGGCGCGGGCGCAACGGTGATCAGATCCATTCTCGCGCCAGGCGTTTATATTGGAACACCGGCGAGGCCGAAGACGTGAGGGTTCTACTACCACTGCATGGATTCATTGCGTGGAACGGCGGCTTGGACTTCTCACGAATGCTGGTCGCAGCGCTGAGCCACCATTCAGTGGCTGCCGACGTTTCCCTTCACTGCGCGCTTCCGGAGCCTTCGCTATCTCAGCGGGCGTGGCAAAGGACAATGCGAAAATGGCGATCAATACGTTCGAAATCCACGACAGGCTCTAGTGCACCTTCGCTGGCAGGTATCGCTCGCAGCATAGCCGGTGATCACTGCCTCGTGAGATGTGCCAACAGCGGGAGCGGGATACTGCAAGCTGCCGAAAAAATTGGGGCGGATATCGTGTTTCCAACCATGCTCCCATTAGCTAGGGAGAGTGCAATCCGTATCGGATACATTTTCGACTTCCAGCATCGTCACATGCCGCACCTCTTTGCCCCGCATACCCGATACCGTCGCGACCGGCGATTCCGCGCCATTGCCGCAGCATCGGACGGCGTTGTCGTCAACTCGAAAGATACGGCACGAGATGTTTCAAAGTTCCTTCACGTTGATGCTTCTCGCATATTGGCAATGCCATTCACGCCCTATGCGATGCCGTGGTGGTTTGACGCTGATCCTGCGGTTATAGAAAAGCGTTACGACATCAGCGGTCCGTACCTTCTTGTATGCAACCATTTCTGGAAACACAAGGATCATGCAACGGCATTGCGAGCCTTCGCCCTCATGAAAGAGGATTCAAAGTGGTCAAATCTACGTTTAGTACTGACTGGCGATCCGATAGATCATCGCGATCCAGCTCACTACGGGCGACTGCTTGACCTTGCACGGTCGCTTCAGATCAACGCCGACGTAAAGTACCTTGGACTCATCCCCAAGCGCGATCAGCTAGCACTTCTACGCGGATGCGAAGCGCTACTGCAGCCCACCTTGTTCGAGGGAGGCCCTGGAGGCGGCTCAGTCTACGAAGCGGTCGGTCTAGGCGTTCGAACCGTGGTGTCGGACATTCCCGTCAACAGGGAGATCGATTGCGGAAATATAAGTTTCTTCGCGGCGGGAGACCACCGAAGCTTGGCCACGGCCGCTGCCGAGATGATAGCCACACCACACGAGCGCCCGCAGCGCGACGAACTCCTCTGGCTGGGAGACCAGCGACTGAAACATCTGGCTCGCACCATCGTCACATACCTTGATGGCTGCCGAGCCCGTGACGACGTATAGCCTTCACATAGCAAACTGAAGTGAGACATTCTTGCGAGTACTCTTCGTCTGCAAGCGACATCCCCAGCAAAGGGATCTGATCGCCCGCCCCTATGGTCGTTTCTACCATCTGCCGGTCGCGCTGGCCGCGCTCGGTCACGACGTGCGCGTACAGTTGTGCGGATACCAGAAACAGCCTTCACTGGAAATCGATCGCGACGGCATTGTCTGGTCGAGCCACGATTTCCTTACGCTCGGCATTCCGAAGCTATGGCGCACTGTAGAGTCGGAAGTCCGCGCTTTCAGACCAGACTGGATCGTCGGTTGCTCGGACGCCTGGGCGGGATGGCTGGCCCATCGTTTATCGCGCTCCGCAGATTGCAGGCTGGCGATCGACGCTTATGACAACTATGAAGCCTATCTGCCAGCCAACCTGCCGCTGCACTGGTTGTGGCGTCGTGCGGTGCGGGCCGCCGATCTCGTCATCGCAGCCGGTCCACAGCTTGCGGAAAAGCTCGGTCGCTCGCGGCAGAATCCATCCGACGTGCATATCCTGCCGATGTGTGCCGACCCGAACTTCTTTCGGATGGATCGTGGCGAATGTCGCAGGCGGCTAGGATTGCCAGAGCGTGCCACGCTGTTCGGCTACGCGGGAGGATGGTCGAAGAGCCGCGGATCAAATCTGATCCTCGATGCATTCGCAGCCGTTCGCAAACAACTTCCGGAATCGCACATGGTCCTTACGGGCAGGCCGCCAGCGCACGCCATCTCGGCACCAGGTGTAATCAGCCTCGGCTACGTTGACGATGCAGCGATGCCCGTGGTGACGAACGCAGTCGACCTGTGCTGCGTCGTGCTTGCAGACACTTCGTTCGGGCGATACAGCTATCCCGTAAAGCTTTGTGAAGCCATGGCGTGCGGCGTAGCCGTTGCCGCTTCGGCGACCGCCGCCGTGTCCTGGATGCTGAGCGACAATGCACACTTCCTTGCTCGCATAGGCGATTCCGCCGGCCACGCGCAACGGATGATGGAGAACCGCAGCATGCGCACGCCCGAATACAAGCTGCCGCCATCATGGGATACCAGTGCGCTGCGTCTTGAAGAACTGCTTGCGTGACGCGATACCGAACCAGCGTTCCGTCCCATCGCGTGCCAACAATGCCATCCGGCTCGAGGGCTGTTAGCCGAAAATCGAAAAGCGCCAGACTTACCTCTCAAGAATGGTAGCGCGCAGCTTCGCCCCAAATTCGCCCCACCCGAACTGCCGGGCGAATTGATAGGTTGTCCGTCGGAATTCGTCGGCCGCCGGGTCCGCCATGAGACGAACGACTTCCGCAGCGAACCGTTCATGATCTCCCGGCTGGACCAAAACACCCGAAACGCCATCTGCAACCGCGTCGGGGATGCCCCCGGTCGAATATGCAACGGTAGGTACTCCGCGCGCGGCAGCCTCCAGCGCAACCATCCCGAAACCTTCGGGATCGCCAGGAATCTCGCGCACCGGAAAAACGTGCAAATCAGCCGATCGATAGACTTCGTCGAGTCGCTGCTGATCCGTGATGACACCCAGAAACAGGATATTCGCGCCGACGCCTGCCGCGTCGGCAGCATCCTGAATGCTCTGTCGTGTCTGAACTTCAGCATGCAACGAATGCGTCGGCGCATCGCCGACGATGACCAGCAGAACTTCGGGTCGCCGCGCAACGATCTTCGGCAAGACGTCGCTCACGAATTCGCGCAATCCCTTGCGTCGCGTGAGCCGGCCAACTGATAGCAGCAAGGGCCTGTCGCGAATGTCGCTCCGGCTCCTGAATATTCCCGCGGCGGCAACATCCGGTGATCGCGACGAAATATCAGAGCCCGGATGAATGATGCTGATGCGCGCTGCGCGAATGCCCAGTTCAGCAGCCAGAGCCGCCGTAGCGCGGCTATTGGCAACAACGCGATCCATTCTCCGTAATGTCGGAAACCAGATGGCGCGATAGATCGGGTGCGAAACCGCAACATCCAGTCCATGCACGTAAACGACAGATGACGCACCGCACACTCGTGCCGCGATCCAGCACAAAGGCGCCGTCAGTCCGCTTCCCGCGAGCACAATGTCGGGTTGCCATTTTTGCGCAAGCTGGAGCGCCCGCCACATGGACTTCAGCAGGAACCATGGCAGTGGCTTGAGCGGAATTTCACTGACTGCAACCGCTGCCGGTGCACATGCCGCCGAACCCGAAGGTCCAACTATGCGCACCTCGGCTTCTCGAGATAGTTCTTCGGCGATATGCCAGTTCAGTCGCTCCATGCCGCCCCAATAAGGGGGAAGATTTCGAGCAACAATCAGAACCCGCTTCCTTCTCGCCATTGCTCAGTCGGCGCGCCGATAGGTCAGTGCCGTGATCTGCTCCGAGATCAATCCGATCAGAAACACGACCACGGCCGCGGAGAACAGCAGCACGCTCATGTTGGTGAGGCGATGTTCGGTGACAAACGTGAACATGTAGTGCCCGAAGCCGAGCAGGAAAAACATCACGCTGGCAGGAACAAAGAGTTTCAATGGCGAATAGAGTGTTGCGATCTTGAAGATGATCAGCAGGAAGCGCATGCCATCGCGGATCGGCCTGATGTGGCTTTTGCCGACACGCTGGCTGACGGCGATCGGCAGGTAGGCGACCGCGTAGGCGCTGCGGAAAAACGCCATCGTGCTGGTCGTCGGATACGAAAATCCGTTGGGCAGCAGATGCAGGAATTCCTTGAACTTGTCGGCTCTGGCGATGCGAAAGCCCGAGGTCAGGTCTGCAACCTGGCAGTTGGTCATCCGTGACGCCAGCCAGTTGTAGAGCGTGTTGGCCAGACCGCGACCGACCCCGGCCTGACCTTCCCAGTTCCGGGCACCGACGACCATGTCGTAGCCCTCTTCGAGTTTCGTTCTGAGACGTTCGATATCGGCCGGATCATGTTGGCCGTCGGCGTCCATGAAGACCAGGATGTTGCCGGTCGCAGCGCGAGCGCCTCGCTTGATCGCGGCGCCGTTGCCCATCGAATACGGCGATGACAGGCACTGCACACCGGCTTGCAGGCAAAGTGCACGAGTGTCGTCGGTTGAACCATCGTCGACCACGATGATTTCGGCGTCCGGTTGCGCCGCCAGCAACCGAGGCAACAAGCCCTTCAACGCTGCGGCTTCGTTCTTGGCCGGCAGAATAATGCTGACGTCGCTCAAATTTGGTCCTGTTTCGTGATTGCGGCGATCCGGAAGACACGCTCATCGCCTGCTATTGCCAAGCCAGGGTCGTCAACTTTCGAGTGCAGCCAGCGGTGCCATTGAGCCTTTCGTCGTGGGCTCACGTGGCGCGATCAGCACGAGGCACCGCGGCCGAGATCACCCTGCGATTCATCCCCCTCGTCCCGGGCGGCAGTATGCCGGCACATTCCCCAGCCTGCCATCCCTGTGACCTGGCACACAGTTGATGCCCGCTTACGGCAAGTGATTGATCAAAATGTGATCGTCGTCGCGGAAATCGCGGTGTGTGGTTCGGATACTCGCCTGGCACGGAACGTCCCGTGCTGACAGGGAGCCTGAAGATGAAAACAACCCTTTCAGCCGTACTGCTCGGCCTGGGTCTCGCACTCGCAACGCCGTCGTTTGCGGCGGTCGACATCAATACCGCCGACCAGAAGGCCTTGGAGAAGCTGCCGGGTGTTGGCCCGGCGAAGGCCAAGGCGATCATTGCGCATCGGCCTTACAAGACCAAGGAAGACCTCAAGAAGGTCGACGGCATCGGTGACAAGACCTACAAGGTTCTCGAACCGGAAGTCACGGTGACAGCCGGCAAGTCCGCGAAGTAGTACCGGCAATTTTGAGGTGAAGAACGGGCGGATCTTCCGCCCGTTTTTTATTGCGCCAAACGTGGCACGATCGACCCGTGAAGCATCTGCTCGTCATCTACAGCGGTCAGTCCGGACATACGCAGGCAATGTGCGACGCCGTGTGTGCAGGCGCCGCGGCCGAAGCTGCCGGTGTTGAAACACGTTGCCGGCAGGCATCCGAAGCAATTCTCGACGATCTGCTCTGGGCCGACGCCCTGCTGCTGGGGACTCCGGAAAACTTCGGGTACATGAGCGGTCTGCTCAAGGATTTTTTTGATCGCACCTACTACCCGGCCGAAGGCAAGACACTGGGATTGCCGTACGCACTGTTCGTCAGTGCCGGCAACGATGGCAGCGGCGCCGCGCGCGCAGTCGAGCGGATCGCCACTGGCTACGGCTGGAAAGCGATCGCCGAGCCCCTGATCCTGAAGGGTGATGTCGGCGAGGCCGGTTTGCAGCGGTGTCGCGATCTTGGCGAGGCTCTGGCAGCCGGATTGGCGAGCGGGATTTTTTGACGTGCCCTCTGCGGGAGCGCTGGATCTGCTCGCGAAACCGGGCAGGCCCGATAACGGCTCCTGCGCTGTGCATGAAACAAATAAAGACGGCTCGGTGCCCACCGCCAGACTCGTCTCCAGGCAGGCGCGGCGTGAGCCGCGATGTTCTCCTCGCAAACGGTCGCAGCTCGCGCCGCGCCTGCAGACCAAGCCCTCGCTCCATGCGGAACGAGGGCTGGTCCAGTTCGGCGCCGCTCAGCGTCCGGTCAGACGCGGACCGAAGTTGTAGCGCACGCCGGCTTCGAAGCGATCATCGTCACCGGACTGAACCGCGGCCTGCAGATCGAGCGCGGCGGTGAGCTGATACAGGCCGTCGAGCCGTGCAGACGTATCACTGTGTCCGTGGCCGAGGTCGACGTAGCGAAGGCCAGGATCAAGTTCAAGGCGCGTGTTCGGCACCATCCAGCGCACGCCGCCACGCAAGCCGAATCCGCTGTCGCTGCCACCGTGGTTGTAGTCGTAGTGCTCGTACGAACCGCCGAGGTCGAGGTCGACGTTGCGGGTCAGCGGTGTGTGCCAGAGACCGCCGACGCTGAGCTGCTCGAAGTGACCGACATCGTCGTACTCGCCGAAAACCGCGACCGGCGACAGCACGTCGAACGAACCGTTGGCGCGAAAACCGTCCTCGTCACCAGCCTGATCGCGGTGGACATAGCCGCCCTCGAGATAGTTGTAGTTGTGCGCGAACGCGAGCGCGGGTGCCAGCAACAGCGCAGCCGCGCCGGCCTTCAGCAGATGGGATCGGGTCGCTTTTTTCATCGTTGTACTCCGCTGGATGATGTTCATTGCGGCGCAGAGCGTGAAGGCCGACGGCTTTATCCCGGCTGAATTCAGGACATTCCGATGCCCCGCGATATCACGTCGACCCAAGGTGCTGCGCGATCATGTCGGCGATTTTCGGCATCAGCATCCTGGGCAGGTCGTGGCCCATGCCCGTGATCGTTTCGAGCCTTGCGCCCGGAATCACGCGCTGCAACTCGCGCCCTGCCGCCACCGGAATCAGGGGGTCATCGGTTCCGTGAACGATTAGCGTGGCTTGCTGCAGCCTGCGCAGCGACG
The DNA here is from genome assembly GCF_011067135.1 of Solimonas terrae. GTDB lineage: Bacteria > Pseudomonadota > Gammaproteobacteria > Nevskiales > Nevskiaceae > Solimonas > Solimonas terrae. Next base: position 40,209 of record NZ_JAAMOW010000012.1, on the reverse strand, counting down.
CGACACGATTCGGCGCGGCGAGAATCGCTGCGGTCTGTCGCGCAACACCGGCCGGGCGGTGGCTGCGATCGAATTGCGCGGCGCTCTGCGCTTGCAACTCATCGTGTGGCGTCACGAATTGCGGACTGCCGATCAGGCGCATGGTCTGCATGGAGTAGCGGATGATGTCATCACGCACGCGCAATTGCGGACGCCGCACCATGCGCAGCCGGATGGGCCAGCGCGCGCCGGGCAGACGCGGATTGCCGGAATGCGTCATCAACAGCACGAGGCGGCGGACACGCGCCGGCTGCCGCATCGCCATCAGTTGCGCAATCATGCCGCCCATCGACACGCCGACAACATGCGCCGACGGGATTTGCAGCGTGTCGAGCAGCCCGAGCGCGTCGTCGGCCATGTCCTCAAGCTGATAGGGCGCGCGCACCGGCAAGCGCAGGGTGCTGGCAATGCCGGCGCGCAGCAGATTCGGTTTGCCCAGTTCGCTCATCTGTGTCGACAGACCGGCGTCGCGATTGTCGAAGCGGATCAGATAATGACCTGCCGCGACCAGCGCGTCGCACAGCGATTGCGGCCAGGTGATCAGCTGGCCGCCCAGGCCCATCACCAGCAGCACGGGCGGGTTGCCGGGATCACCTGCCGTTTCATAATGCAGGGTCAGTCCGTTGCTGGCAGCTTGCGGCATGCGTAGGGTTGCGATCCGGGCCAGCCGGCATGATGCCTTGGCGGCACGACGCCGTCAGCAGTGCCGTCGCACCGCGCTACGGTGCCGATTCGGCCAGCCGGTCGACGCTGTCGGCAGAACAATGATCGAGCGGCGGCAACTCCGTGCGCGTATCGCCCAACGCCGCCGCATAACGTCGATCGACATCGAGCGCGGCCGCGCGATCGAGATCGCCGAGCGCGAGCCTGCGGCATTGCAGGGAACCGAGTGCACTGGCGCGGTTGTTGAGCGTGACGATGTCGTCGCCCAGTTCGAGCGCACGGTTGTACGCCGCAATTGCCGCAATCCACTCTGCGCGCCGCGCGTCGATGTTGCCGAGCGCGGTCCAGGCCAGCGCGGAGTCGGGCCAGCGCATCGTGGCGGCACGATAACCTCGCTCGGCATCGTCAAGCTTCCCCAGCGATTCGTACGGTGCCACAGCCGTCAGCCACTGCACGGCCGTGGCGGTCGCGGGGGGCGTCTGCAACCCGGACACGATAACCGCCCAGCGATCACTGTATGCCCAGCTGCGCATCAGCTCCGCGGCCGACATGCGTGCGCGCTTCCGGGTGCCGGATCGCAGGATGAAGCTGCTGCTCTGCGGCTCGTAGCCGACGACTACCGCGTAGTGCCAGACCGGCAGCCAGGAGAAGCCGAGATTGAGCAGCAACAACGGCGGATGGCCAGCCCGCAACTCCTGCACGAGGCCTTCGAGATCAGGCTCGATCTGCGTGGCGACGCGCTGATACCGTCGCGTCGCCGCGATCAGTTCCGCCTGCAGGCTGCCGTGCCGGCCCGGCAGGTAAACATCGGCGACCAGGTCATCCGGCGTGACGTCCACGCCGCTTGCGCCGAGCGCGGTCGCCAGCGCTGCCGGCCCGCACTGATAGCGCTTCTGCGGGAAAAACGGCGTCCCGCTCAACTCGATCGCTTCATTGCCGCCGGGCAGCTTCAGCTGTGGAGCAGGCACGGCCGCACAGCCTGCCAGGAAGCAGGCTGCGACGACCGCGACCCAGCGCTTCAAATGCCGTTGAAGATGTGCGTGACACCCACCAGCTCGAGGATGATCAGGATCACGAACACCAGACCGATGACCGCGAGCAAGGCATCGCCGCCCGCAGGTTGCTCGCGGACATGCTGCGCGAGCTGGCTCAGCTCCTCGTCACTGAGCGATGCGACCCGGTTCTGTGCGTCGACCGGATCGACGCCCATCTTCTCGAATTCACTGGCCACCTGGTCACGGGACATGAACGCCGTCACCGTACTGAGATCGTCGGCGCGCGTGTGCGCAGCCACCATCTGTTCGGTTCCGATCATGCTGGCGCGCGCCGGCGCAGGTGTCATCGTCACCGTCACGCCAAGACACAGCATGCCGATGAACGCCCCACGAGCTAGTCCTTCCATGGTTCTCTCCTTGCGTGATCCGGTGAAACGCCCTTTGGCGTGGACCGTACGCTCGCCCGGCAGCACTGAACGAATGCTGAAAACGGGGGCGTCGGGGCCGGCGGCGCACCGCGCAATCGTACCGAGAGTTTCAGCGTGCACAGTATTTGCGTGACAATAGACGACCTCGTCCACGCGTTTCCGTTCATGCCTCGCAATATCGCTCTCCGCCGCTCGCCGATTCACGGCAATGGCGTCTTCGCCGCCCGCGACCTGCCGGCCGGCACCCGTCTCGTCCAGTACCGCGGCACCTTGCGCCCCCACGAGGAAGTCGACGACTGCTACGGCGGCGAGTACGACTCCGGCCACACCTTCCTGTTCACGCTCAACGAGCACTACGTGATCGACGCCAATGTCGGCGGCAATGTCGCGCGCTGGATCAACACCAGCTGCGCGCCGAATTGCGAAGCCGTGATCGTCGAAGACCCGAAGGGCAATCCGAAGCGCGATCGCATCTTCATCGAAACGATCAAGGCAATACCGGCCGGTACCGAGTTGACCTACGACTACGGCATCACGCTGGACGAGCCGCACACGCCGAAGCTGCGCAAGATCTGGGCCTGCCGCTGTGGTGCCCGCAAGTGCACGGGCACGATGCTGCGTCCCAAGCGCAAGCGCGCCGCGGCCTGAAGCGCCGCCCGTGCCTGCTCGCCGGGACACCGGACATAGCGCTTCAGGCGGCACTCGTGATCATCTTGCGCGAGCCCTGACCGGCATCGCCGGAAACGGCTTACCAGCCTGCAGCGCGACGACGCCTCAAATACAGGAACGCGAGCGTCGCACCGACCAGTTCCGTGACGACGAAAAAGCCGAGCGCCGGCGGCGCGCCGACGACCAGCTGGATCACCAGCAATACCGCCACGGCCAGACGTGCGACCGCATCGATCCCGAGCAGTCGACGATCATCGGGCCGGAACAGGCGCGCACCGTTCCAGCAGGCCCCCAGCACGCCAAGCAGCTGTGCGAACAGGAGCGTCGCCGGCGTGAATTGCGACCACCGCTCGGGCACCGGCAACAGGCCAGCCGCCGACAGCAGCAGCAGGGCCCACGCGTGTGTCAGGCCCGGTACTGCCAGCGGTGCCGTGATCAAGACATCGAGCAATGCGAAAAAGCGAATCCCGCCCATCCCTTTCATGACGCCTCCCGGCGTGCCGCACGGAACTGACCTGCGCCGGTCCCGCGGCTTTCATCCCTGAACGGCATGGCGCGTCGCTCCGCACCATGGCGTGTACCCCCAGCCGCAGCGACCTGCCGCGGCACATCAGCATATGCGGATCGACGCACACCGCAAGCAAGCGTGGTGCCATGCGCTGCCGCCACGATCCCCGTCGATGCGCCGGCAGGCCTGATCGCGAACGACGGCGCGGCGCGTCGAGGGGCCGGGCGGCGAGCTTCGGCGAAGCAGAAGCCCGTTCAGCAGTCATGAAAAAGCCGCGGCATCGGCCGCGGCTGGTCCGGCAACGGCGCCGAAAGCGGGAGGCTCAGAGCGGCTGGATCGCCGCGGCCTGCAGACCCTTGGGGCCACGCCGCACTTCGTACTGCACTTTCTGTCCTTCCTTCAGTGTCTTGAACCCGGTGCCCTGGATTTCGCGGAAGTGCGCAAACAGATCTTCGCCCCCGCCTTCCGGCGTGATGAAACCGAACCCTTTGGCATCGTTGAACCACTTGACGGTGCCGGTCGATACATTGGACATGCAACATCCCCTCTGACGTCAATTGAAAAACGGGCTCACACCCTTCCGGTGCAAACAGTGTTCAAGAACCGTAGCCGGGGCCGACACCAAGAAAAATACTGCGTCCCGCCGCAGCAACCTTGCCTGAGACACGCCTGCAGCAGTGAATTTACACCGACATTTGGCACGTCGTCTAACGTCGCGCGCGCCGAAGTTTCACGCCGGAAACGTCGTCGCAGGCCGGTCCTCCGACAAGGGCGACGCGTCCTGGATTCGCCTTGCCTGTCACGCGTTCGGGTCCTGATCGGCGCACACCAAGTTGCCGCAGCATGGTGCGTACTGCTGTTCGTGCTGCCGGCGCGCCGGGACGGACCGCGCCAGGCCGCACGAGAATCGCTTCAATCGTTGTGCTGCCGATGAACACTGACGGTTGCGTGTTCCTGAATCTGACCGACCGACGTGCTGTCGATCGTCGCGAATACACGGGCGTTGCCGCCGACGTTGAAGGGAACCAGCAAGCCGCCGTCCAGACCCGAGCCATTCACTGACAGCAGATCGGAATCGCCGGTGTCGATCAGGCTCCAGCTGACGGCGCGGCTCACCGGACGCTCGACGCCGTCGTCGAACACGCCATAGGCCTGCAAGTGACCCAGATTCGGATAGGTCAGGTCGGTCTGCGTGGGATCGATTCTCATGCTGAGAATGTCGGCATCCGAGAATGTGTAGACCCGCGTCGTCGTCGTCAAGTCGATGCCGGCCTTGTCATAGGTCAGCTTGAATGCGATCTCGCGATCAAGGCGATCGGCATCTCCCGACACGACCAGATAGGGCGTCGATTCGAGATATGTATTGCCGTTGACGTCCGTCACGGTCGACGCGGCAGCCGACAGCGCGCTGGCGTTGGCCTTGTTGTATCCGTCGGCAGCGTCGACTTCGACCTGATCGGAAAGATCCTGAGGCGGTGCGCTGGCGTCGTCGAATACGGCATCGACCCGCACGCGATCGCCGAGCGTGACCGGCACCGGCTGGTTCTGCGGCTGCTCGTAACTCAGTTGCAGATTCGCGACCGTGCCGATGCTCATGGTCTGCGACAGGTTCAGATTGCAGGTCGGCAATCGCGCTTCGAGCGTGAAGTTCTGATCGACCGGAGTCCGCGACGCGACCACCGTCGACGTGCCGGATACCACCGCCGGCGCGCCGGAGTCGGTGATCATCCAGTTCACATTGGCCGTGAGGTCCTGCTCGATCTGATCGAGTTGTGGCTGGACATAGAGATGGAAGGTCGTTGTCGAGTCCGGCGCCATCCTGGTCAATACCGGAGAGATCCGCATGCTCGAAATATCGACCGCGCTGACGCTGATCGAAGCCGTCATCGCGTCGGCGTAGGTGGCCGTGATCACGGCGTTGCCGGTGGCGCGCGCGATCACCGTGCCGACCGGGTAATAGGCCCCGGAGCCTGCATAGGTTTCGACATCGCCATTGCTGACGTCGATGATGCCGGGTGCGCTGCTGCTCCAGACGACGCGCGAGGTGACGACCGACGTGCTGGCGTGATCGCCATTGTCGTCAGCGAACGTCGCCGTGGCCGTCAGCGACGTCGTCTGGCATTCGACCATGTCGACCGCCGCCGTGTTGCCGTTGTAGGTCACCGCCAGCGCCTGCGGGCCTTTGCCGGAACCGATCGGTGAACCGTTGCTGCATGCGGCCAAAAAGACTGCGGCGCCCAGAAAGGCGCCGCAGCACAGGCGAATTGCCGTCACGGGATGTACATCTCCACGCGGCTGTTACTGCGATCGGTAATGTAGAGGACGCCACCTTCGACGTAGACGCCCGTCGGGCCGTTGAGCGTGTGCTCGGTGGCTGCACCGTTCTTCTGGTCGCTATCGTCGTTGTCGGTCTTGCCGTCCTGGTTGTCGTCATTGGCGGCCGACGAGGTGAAGCTGAGGTCGCCCTGCCCGTAGACCAGCGACGCGCTGAGGCCGTTCGAAGCCGGCATCGAATCGAACTTCAGGACGCGATTGCTGCCGCGATCCGCGACCCAGAACTGCGCACCGTCGGAGGTGACGCCGGTCGGCGACACGAAAGTCGAAGCCGAGGTGCTGTACGTCGAGCGCGAGAAGTCGGTCTGGCCAACGACATTGGTCGCCGGGCCCGCCGTCACCTGCGGGAACGTTCTCCAGTACAAAACGCGATAGTTGCCGGTATCGGCAACCAGCAGCTGCGCGCCGTCGCTCCAGACCGAGTTCGGCTGGAACATGCTCTTGGCGTCGTCATCGTCGCCGTTGGTGGTGAAGCTCGCCTGGCCGAGCACGATGCTCGCATCCTGCGTCGTCGACGTCGGCACGCTGTTCCAGACCAGCACGCGGTTGTTGTAGGTGTCGCAAACGATCAGCTTGTTGTTGACGATGATCGCCGACGTCGGGCCATTGAGGGTGTGGCCGGTCACGCCACTGCCGCCGTCACCGACGATGACGTCCGGCGCCGTGTTGGCCTGCGCCTGCGTGGTCGGCGCGGTGTTCCAGATCAGCACGCGATTGTTGCCGGTGTCGGCGACGACAAGCTGGCCGGACGCACTGAGGAACGCCGTCGACGGGCTCGACAGCTTGGTGCTTGTGGTGCCGCTGGACTTGCTGGTCAGATCGGTCTGGCCGATGACGACGGTCGCCGCCTGACCGTTGGTGTTCGGAATGCTGGGCCAGACCAGAACGCGGTTGTTGGCCGTATCGGCGACGTACAGCTTGGTTCCGTCAGTGCCGACATTGCCGAACGGCGTCGCGAGCGTGTAGCCCTGCGGCGTCGACTGGCCGTCATTGGTGCTCGTCTTCATGAAGTCCGTGTGGCCGATCACCTGGAATGCGGTCTGCCAGTCGATCTTGCCGCTGCCGCCGCCACCGCCGCAGGCCGTCAGCAGCGAGGCCGAGGCGATCAGCGCCAGCGCGGATTTCGGCATCAGGCGCCGGACGGACAACGAAGAAGCCGCGAAGGCACGACGAAGACGCATGAAGACTCCTTGACGCAAAACGGGGAATGATGCGACCGGCGGGGCCGCCAAGGCAGCGATGGTGCCGGGAAGGCGTGCAAGGCGCTGAAACAGTTTGTATGTAGTTGTAACAATGACGACGCACAGGAGGCCGTTGCGGACCGCGCTGGCGACAGTCGTGCCCGCGGCAACACGTCGCGTCCCGCCACGCCGGGGAGCGGCGGCAGCGCAGCGAAGGAAATTCCTAGGGAAGTGGCAGGCGAAGTTCGATTGCGAACGGCTGGCCGTCTTTCGCCGCACGCATGGTGAGCGCGCCGCCGTGCTGCTGTGCGACACGCTGCACGATCGCCAGACCCAGACCGGCACCACCCGGATTGCGCGCACGCGAACCCTGCGCGAACGGCTTGAGCAGGCGCTCCCAATGCGCCGCGTCGATACCGGGTCCGTGATCTTCGATCGTCACCGTTACCGCCTGGCCGTCACTGCGTGTCCCGAGCCGGATCGGCGAGGCACCGTGCGCGTTGGCATTGTCGATCAGATTGCGCAGCGCACGCATCAGCGACTGCCTGCGCAAGGGCAGCAGCTGCGGTGCGGCGAGATCGCATTCGACGACGGCGTCGTCGGGATCGTGCAGCACGGCGCGCACGACTTCGTCGAGCGAGATCAGGGTTGTCGCTTCGTCCTGACCATCGCGCACGTAGTCGATGCACTGGCCGATGATGTGATCGATTTCGCGAACGTCGCGCAACACGGGCGTCCAGTCGTCGCCGGGGCGCGCCCGCAGTTCGATCGCGGCCTGGATTCGCGCCAGCGGCGAGCGCAGATCATGCGACATGCCGGCCAGCATCATCTCGCGCTCCTGCGTGCTGCCACGCAACTGGCGCGCGAGCCGGTGCAGCGCCGCACCGATCTGCCGCAGTTCGCTGGGCGCCGCCATGCCGCCCGCCGCCGGCACGCTGCCGTGTTCGATGTCCTCGATGGCGCTGAGCAGCCCGCGAATCGGCCAGCGCACGATCAGACTGAATGCCAGCACCGCGAGCAGCACGACGATGCCGAGGCTCGCGAAGTTGATCCACAGGAAGTGCGCACGGATTTCGCCGAATTCGAACGGCGCGGCGCCGAACGTCGACGGCCCGTGATGCTCGCCCGGCCGGTGCTCGATCGGCGGCGGTCCGCCATCGGGCGTCACGACGCGAGGATCGTCGGGGGGCAGGCGGTGCGTGGAGAACGCGAACAGATGATCGCCGCCGCCCGGCCGCATGCGCAGCACGCGATCGACGCTGCCGTCCGGATTGACGTGCACGCAACCGCCGCGCTCGTCCTGCGGCAGCTCGTCCGGCCCGCAGCTGCGAATGTGGATCGCCACTTCCGGCGGAGGGAAAAGCTGCAGCAATGCAAGATTGATGGTCGGCACCATCACCACCGCGGCGGCCACCAGCAGGCCGAGCAGAACGCGCAGGCTCATGCAGGCTGATCGGGCACGAACATGTAGCCGCGACCCCAGACCGTCTGGATATAGCGCGGGGTGGCCGGGTCCGGCTCCAGCACCTGTCGCAGACGCGAAATCAGGATGTCGATCGAACGCGACAGCGCATCGCTGGGGCGGCCGCTGGTCAGGGTCATCAGCTCGTCGCGGTTCAGCACCCGCCGTGCGTGCAACACCAACGCTTCCAGCAGCTGGTATTCGCGTGTCGTGATATGCACCGCCTCGCCGTGCCGGCTCAGCGTCCGCGCCCACAGATCGAGTTCGAAGTCGCCGATGCGCGCGGTCTTCGGCGTGCTGACGGTTTCGGCACGGGCGGTCTGGCCGATGCGGCGCAGCACCGTGAAGATGCGGGCGACCAGCTCGCGCAGATTGCAGGGCTTGGCCAGATAGTCGTCGGCGCCGACCTCGAGGCCGACGATGCGGTCGACGTCATCGCCCTTTGCCGACAGGATGATGATCGGGATCGGCGAGGCGGCACTGCGCAAGCGCCGGCACAGCGCAATGCCGTCTTCGTCCGGCAGCATCAGATCGAGCACGATCAGATCGAAGCGGGTCCGCGTCAGCGCGCGCACGGCGGCGGCGGCGGTCGACACCCCGTCGGAATCGATGCCGTGACGCAACAGATATTCGGCCGTCATCTGACGCAGCCGCACGTCGTCGTCGACCAGCAGGACTTTCGCTTTCATGATTGGGGGACCCCGCAATGACACCGGCAGTCTGACCCAAGTCCTTGCGGGTCGTTCCATCTCGATACATTTCGAAACAATTCTCGAAAACGCCGACACCGCACGGGCGGCCGATCGCCACTACCGTGGCGCCACCCCAGAACCCGCCCGGCTCATGTCCTTTTCGATCCGTTTTGCCGCCTCGACCCGCCTCCTTTTCGCCCTGCCCCTGCTGGCCGGCGCGGTCCTGCTGACCGGCTGTGAAGCCAAACTCGGCGCCGACCTCGGCGTCAGCCAGCCCGCCGCGACGATCAAGGCCGTCACCCTGGCAATTCCGTATGTCGACTTCGAAGACAGCGACGGCGCCATCCACAGCTTCGACACCGAACGCGGCGACGCCTTCGACACGCTGCAGCACTACAGCGATTCGGACAGCAGCAACGATGCCGACACCTACAAGCTGTTCAGCGACAACAGCGCCAAGGGCAACTATGTGTCGGTGCGGCCACGCTTCGACGTCAGCAACGCCAGCATCACCGACAGCAGCGGCGCCCAATATCCGCTGAGCCTGGCGGCGCAGCCGGACTACCAGAGCTATGCGCTCGACATCGGCAACAATGATTCGGCGAATCTGGTGTTGACCCTGGAACTGCCGTTCTCGCTGATCAACCAGGTCAGCAGCAGCGGCAGTTACGAGCTGCAGCCGGTGATCCGCGTCGCCCGGGTCGACACCGCCGGGACCATTGCCGGCACCATCGCTACCGGCCTCGTCCAGGCCAGCGGCTGCCGCAACGGCCGCACGGCCGGCACGGGGGTCGCGGCTTATCTCTACACCGGCAGTGGCGTGACGCCGAGCGACTATTTCCGCACCGACACGGTCATCAACGTCAAGCAGCCGGTCGCCGCGGCCTTCGTCCACTACAGTGCCAGCGATGACGCCTACGATTTCGAGATCGACAATCTGGCGCCGGACACCTACACCATCGCCTGGACCTGCCAGGCCGATGCCGAGCAGCCGGACGTCGACGACGGGCTGACGTTCCAGGACAGTGAGACGGTCACGGTCTCGGCATCAACGACCAGCACCGTCACCTTCAGCAACTGACGCCCGCCGTCGGCACGCCCTGCTCAGGGCCGCGGGGCGCCGCGGCGCGTCAATGTGCGAACCCGCTCGCGCAGCCACGCATGGCCGGGGTCGTGTTCGGCGTTGCGGTGCCAGTACAGCATCACCTGCAGGCTCGGCAGTTCCAACGGCAGATGCACGAGTTTCAATGGCAGATGTGCGGTGAACCACTCGCCGTAGTAGCGCGGCAGGACCAGCAGCAGATCGCTGGTCGCGGCAACGTGGCAGGCCGCGTAGTAGTACTGGCAGCGCACGGCGACGTCGCGGCGCAGGCCCTCCCGCTGCAACACCACGTCTTCCAGCACCAGACCGAGCCGGCGTGAAGACACCGCGACATGCCGGGCGGCCAGCCACTGCTTGACACTCAGCCGGCCACGCGCCAGCGGATGATCCGGCCGCATCGCGACACACAGCGTCTCCTCGAACAGCGCTTCCTGGACGATGCCTTCGCCGACCGGCACCGGAATGTCGATCGACAGGTCCAGCGCGCCGGCGGCCAGCTCGCGATCAAGGCGCCGGCGCTCGATGCGCGCGCTTTGCAGCTGCAGACGCGGCCCCTCGGCCAGCAGTTCCTGTGTCAGGCGCGGCATCATCGCGAACTCGAGCACGTCCCGCATGCCAAGCACGAAGCGGCGCGAACTGGACGCGGCATCGAACACCTGCGGTGTCGCCAGGGTCTGCTGCAGGACCTGCAGGGCAGCGCTGATTTCCGGGGCGGCGGCGCGCGCGCGCGGTGTCGGCGCGACACGGCGGCCGTCACGCACGAACAGCGGGTCGCCGAACTGCAGGCGCAGCCTTGCGATCGCATTGCTGATCGCCGGCTGCGTCAGATGCAGCTGGGCGGCCGCCTGCGTCAGGCTGCCGGCACGGAACACCGCATCGAAGACGCGAAACAGATTGAGATCGACGCGGCTTGTCGCACGCTCGACATCCGGTTTCATTGATTCACCATGTGAATGTCATTTGATTCAGAAATATTAGTCGACCGAATGATAGGACAGGCTTATGGTGTGCGCCTGACCACCGGAGGAGACCGGCAATGGACTTTGCCCACAGCGCCCGCGCGCAGGACCTGATCAAGCGCATCCGCGCGTTCATGCGCGACCACATCCAGCCGGTCGAAGAAGCCCTGTTGCGCGAACAGATGGCCGCCAGGCGTGGTGGCGACTGGACGCAATGGCAGGTCTCGCCGCAGGTCGAGTCGCTGAAGGCGCAGGCCCGCGAAGCCGGCCTGTGGAACCTGTTCCTGCCCGATGCCGAACTGGGCGCCGGCCTCAGTCACGTCGAATACGCACCGCTCGCCGAGGAAATGGGCCGCAGCTTCCTGGCACCGGAGGTGTTCAACTGCAATGCGCCGGACACCGGCAACATGGAAGTGCTGTGGAAGTACGGCAGCGACGAGCACAAGCAGCGCTGGCTGCAGCCGCTGCTGGCCGGCGAGATCCGTTCGGCGTTCTGCATGACCGAGCCGGACGTCGCATCCAGTGATGCCACCAACATGCAGGCGACCGCCGTGCTCGACGGCGACGAGGTCGTCATCGACGGCAAGAAGTGGTGGTCGACCGGCATCGGCCATCCGAACTGCCGCTTCGTCATCTTCATGGGCCTCTCCGACACCGGCGCGCATCGCCACCAGCAGCACAGCATGGTGATCGTGCCGCTCGACACCCCGGGCGTGACGATCGAACGCATGCTGCCGGTGTTCGGCGAATACGACGAGCCTTACGGTCACGGCGAGGTGCACTTCAACAAGGTGCGCGTGCCGAAAGCGAATCTCATCAAGGGCGTCGGCAAGGGCTTCGAGATTGCCCAGGGCCGCCTCGGACCGGGTCGCATCCACCACTGCATGCGCTGCATCGGCGCCGCCGAGCGCGCGCTCGAACTGATGATCGAGCGTGGCCTGCGCCGCGTCGCCTTCGGCAAGCCGCTGATCAACCTGGGCGGCAACCGCGAGCGCATCGCCGACCTGCGCATCGCCATCGACCAGGCACGGCTGCTGACACTGTTCGCGGCCTGGAAGATCGACAAGATCGGCGTGCACGCGGCGCTGACCGAGATCTCGGCGATCAAGGTCGTCGCGCCGGGCGTGCTCGAACAGGTGGTCAGCGAGGCCATCCAGATCCACGGCGCGGCCGGCCTGTCGCATGACTTCCCGCTCGCGGCGTTGTACGCCACCGCGCGCGTGCTGCGACTGGCCGATGGTCCGGACGCCGTGCATCGCGGCATGATCGCCCGCGTCGAACTCGGCAAGTACGCCAAGCTGATGGCGCAACTCGGCACGGGAAAGCACTGATGAACGGCAAACGCGTTTTCATTACCGGCGGCGCTTCCGGCCTCGGGCGCGCGCTGGCCGAACGTTACGCGCGCGACGGCGCGCGCATTTGCATCGGCGACGTCAACGATCAGCGCGGATCGGAAACGCTGCAGGCGCTGCGCGCCGCAGGCGTCGAGACGCATTACCTGCATTGCGATGTCACGCAGGAAGCCGATCTCGACAACGCCGCGCAGTGGATGCAGACCCATTGGGGCGGTGTCGACATCGTCGTCAACAATGCCGGTGTTGCCGCCAGCGGCGGCATCACCGAACTGTCGCTCGCCGACTGGCAGTGGATCGTCGACATCAATGTGCTGGGCGTCGTACGCGGCTGCAAGGCGTTCGCACCGCTGCTGAAAAAGCAGAAGAGCGGTCACATCGTCAACGTTGCGTCGATGGCCGGCCTGATTCATCCGCCGCTGATGTCGGCATACAACGCGACCAAGGCCGCGGTCGTCGCCCTGTCGGAGACGCTCAAGGTCGAACTGGCGGACGACAACATCGGCGTCTCCGTCGTCTGCCCGGCATTCTTCCGCACGAACCTGACGGAAACCGCGCGCGCCGGCGACGCGGATTCCAGCCGCATGATGAACAAGCTGGTCACCAAGGCACGGCGCGGTGCCGACGAGATCGCCGCGCTGGTCCATGATGGCATCGAGCGCGGCGACTTCCATATCCTCACGCACAAGCGCGAGGCACGTATCTGGCGGCTCAAACGTCTGCTGCCATATCCGATGTTCTCGCGCATGATGCTGAAGGCGACGCGGCAGATGATGGGCAAGGCCGCGCAGCGCGCACGCGACGGATCGTGAGCGGCCGGTGCTGAAGCGCATCGATGCGCAGCTGATCCCGCATCGCGTGCCGAGCGTGCTCGGCGCGCTGCAGGTCCGCGTTGCCGGCACCGGACCGGCGATCCTGTTCTGGCCGAGCCTGCTGATGGACGGCACGATGTGGCGGGCGCAGGCGGCGCACTTCACCGAACGCGGATTTCGCGTCGTGCTGATCGATCCGCCGGGCGCCGGCGCCAGCGAAGCGCTGACACGTCATTTCACGTTCGACGAATGCGTACAGTGCATCGTGCAGATTCTCGACGCACTGCAAATCGATCGCGCGCACTGGGTCGGCAATTCCTGGGGTGGCATGATCGGCGGCACGTTCGCCGCGCGACATCCGCAACGAGTCGGCGTTGCCGTGCTCATGAATGCCACGGCATCCGCGGCAGGCTGGCGCCACCGTCTCGAATTTCCGCTGCTCGCGCACGCCGCCCGCGCACTCGGCGGCATTCGCGGTCCGCTGACCGAGCGCGTCGTCGACGCTTTCGTCGGCCCCAGCACGCGCCGCGAACGGCCGCAGGTCGTGCAGGCGATTCGCGAATCGCTGGCGACGGTGAACACGCGTTCGAGCTACTGGGCCGTCAACAGTGTCGTGCCGCGACGCCCCGATCAGCGTCCGCTGCTCACGACGATCCGCACGCCGGTGTTGGTGGTGGCAGGCGCCGAAGATCGGGTATTTCCGGTCGCCGAGGCGCGCACCATGGCCCGGGCCATTCCCGGCGCGCGCTTCGAGCTGCTGCAGAACGCGGCACACCTTGCCGGGCTGGAATGCCCGGACATCGTCAATGCACTGATCGACCAGATGATTGCGAACCATGACCGAAACTCCCAGCACTGATCGCGCCGGCAGCGTTCGCGCCGGCGAGGAACTCGACGCCGCGGCCGTCAGCCATTGGCTGCGCGCCCAGGGCGTGACACTCGACGGCGAACCGACGGTGACGCAGTTCGCCGGCGGCGCATCGAACTGGACCTATCGGCTCGAATACGCAAATCGCGATCTGATCCTGCGTCGGCCGCCGGCCGGCACCAAGGCCAAATCCGCGCACGACATGAATCGCGAGTATGCAGTGCAGAAGGCACTGAAGCCGGTCTACCCGGCGGTCGCCAACATGGTCGCGCTGTGCCACGACGAGACCGTGATCGGCTGCGAGTTCTACGTGATGGACCGCATCGCCGGCCTGATCCCGCGCCGGAATCTGCCGGCGGGCGTCGAACTGGGCCCCGAACAGGCACGCCAGTTGTGTGTCAACGTGATCGACAAGCTGATCGAACTGCATCGCGTCGACTGGCGGGCCGCCGGTCTCGACAAGCTCGGCAAGGGCCAGGGTTATGCGAAGCGGCAGATCGACGGCTGGTGCGATCGCTGGGACAAGGCACGGACCTGGAACGTGATGCCGGGTCGCGACGTGATGCGCTGGCTCAAGGCCAACACGCCGGACGATGTCGCGACCTGCGTGATCCACAACGACTGGCGGCTCGACAACATCGTCTTCGACGCCCGTGATCCGACGCAGGTGATCGGTGTGCTCGACTGGGAGATGGCGACGCTCGGCGATCCACTGATGGAACTCGGCACCACGCTGGCGTACTGGGCGCAGGCGGACGACGATCGTTTCATCCTGAGCATGCGCCGCCAGCCGACGCATCTGCCGGGCATGCTGACGCGTCGCGAGATCGTCGAGTACTACTGCGACAAGATGAATCTCGGCCCCGGCAACTGGGCGTTCTACGAGGTCTATGGCCTGTTCCGTCTCGCCGTCATCATCCAGCAGATCTACTACCGATATCACCACAAGCAGACCCGCAATCCGGCCTTCAGGCAATTCTGGCTGCTGGCCAATTACCTGATCTGGCGCAGCCGCAAACTGATCAAACAAAGTGGCAGGGGCAACTGATGGGCGCGATCTACCTGATCCGGCATGGCCAGGCGTCGTTCGGCGCCGGCGACTACGACAAACTCTCGAAACGAGGCGTCGAACAGGGCACCGTACTCGGTCGCGCGCTCGCGGCGCGTGGCGTGACCCCGGACCGCGTTGTCTGCGGCGGCATGCTGCGTCATCGCGAAACCGCGCAGGCCTGCCTGGATGCGATGAAGCTTGCGGCGAACTGGCAGGAAGATCCGGCCTGGAACGAATACGATCACGAGAACATGGTCGAGGCCTACCGGCCGCGCTTTCGCAACAAGGCGGTGATGGCGGCCGAACTGGCGGCATCGCTGAATCCGCGGCGCGCATTCCAGGACGTGTTCGCGGAGGCGATGAAGCGCTGGATCGGCGGCGAACACGATGCCGATTACCCGGAGAGCTGGGTTGCGTTCTGCGCGCGCTGCGAAGACGCGGCGCTGCGCCTGCAAACTGCGCTCGGCCGTTCGAAGACGGCGCTGGTCTTCACTTCCGGCGGACCGATCTCGGCAGTCGCGCGGCATCTGCTCGGCTTGTCCAGCGAGCGCGCGATCCGCCTGAACTGGACGCTGGCGAATGCCGCCGTCACCAAACTGATCTACAGCGAGCGCGGCATCTATCTGTCGACGCTCAACGAGCACGCGCACTTCGAGCACGACAGCTCGCTCATCACCTATCGCTAGGACCTCATCATGCGCAAGACCATCCTGATCACAGGTGCCAGCTCCGGCCTCGGCCGCGGCATGGCACGCGAGTTTGCCGGTCGCGGCCACGATCTCGCACTGTGTGCGCGCCGCACCGAACGGCTGGAAGAACTGAAAACCGAGCTGCTCGCGGCCAACCCGGACATCAAGGTCTCGTTGCGCGCACTCGATGTGCTGAACTACGAGCAGGTGTTCGAAGTCTTTCGCGCGTTCCGCGATGACTTCGGCCGCGTGGACCGCATCATCGTCAACGCCGGACTCGGCAAGGGGCAGCCGCTCGGCACCGGCTACTTTCACGCCAATCGCAAGACCGCGGAAACCAATTTCGTCGCGGCGCTGGCGCAATGCGAAGCGGCCCTCGAGATCTTCCGCGCGCAGAACGATGGTCATCTGGTGATGATCTCGTCGATCAGCGCCATGCGCGGCATGCCGCGCAATCTGACGACCTACGCCGCGACTAAGGCCGGCGTCGCCGCGCTCGCCGAAGGCATACGCGCCGACCTGCTCGGCAAGCCGATCAAGGTCAGCACGATCTATCCGGGCTACATCCGCTCGGAGATCAACGAGAAAGTGAAAAAGACGCCGTTCATGGTCGACACGGAAACCGGCTGCCGCGCGCTGGTGCGCGCGATCGAACGCGAACCGGCGAACGCCAGCGTGCCGGGCTGGCCCTGGATCCCGCTCGGCTTCGCGATGCGGCATCTGCCGCTCCGCGTCGTCGCGAAGATGGGTTGATGTCAAATTGCCGGAGCGCGCGCTGCGCGCGACCGCAACAAACGTGATGGAGATGACGATGAACTGGATGATCTACGGCGCCAACGGCTACACCGGCGAACTGATTGCCCGCGAAGCGGTCAAGCGCGGGCAAACGCCGATCCTTGCCGGCCGCAACGCCGACAAGCTCGCGGCACTGGCGCGTGAACTGAAACTCGAGTCGCGCGCGTTCGGACTCGACGATGCCGGGCAGCTGGCCAAGGGCCTGCAGGGCATCGAGCTGGTCCTGCATTGCGCCGGCCCGTTCTCGGCCACCAGCGCGCCGATGATCGAGGCCTGTCTGCAGGCCAAGGCGCACTATCTCGACATCACCGGCGAGATTTCGGTGTTCGAACATGCGCAGGCGCAGAACGCGCGCGCGCAACAGGCCGGCGTCGTGGTCTGCCCTGGTGTCGGCTTCGACGTGATCCCGACCGATTGCGTCGCGGCCTCGCTGAAGGCGGCGCTGCCAGACGCGACACATCTGGTGCTCGGCTTCGATTCGCGTTCGGGCTTTTCACCGGGCACGGCGAAAACCTCGGTCGAAGGTCTGGCGCAGGGCGGCAAGGTTCGCGAGAACGGCAAGATCCGCGCGGTGCCGCTGGCCTACCACGTCCGCAAGATCGACTTCGGCGACGGCGAGAAGCTGGCGATGACGATTCCCTGGGGCGACGTCTCGACCGCGTACGCAAGCACCGGCATCCCGAACATCGAGGTCTTCATTCCCGGCTCGCCGGCGATGATCGCCAATGCCAGACGTGCCAACTACTTTCGCTGGCTGCTCGGTCTGGCGCCGGTCCAGCGCCTGATGAAGAACCGTATCGCCAAAACCGTGAAAGGACCCAGCGAGTCGCAACGCGCCAAGCTCGTGACCCACGTCTGGGGCGAAGTCCGCAACGCCGCGGGCGTCACGCGGACCGCAAGAATCCGGGTTGCCAACGGCTATGCGCTGACCGTCACCGGCTCGCTGGCGGTCGTCGATTTTCTCCGCGAACACCGTCCGGCCGGCGGCAGCTACACCCCATCGAAACTGTGCGGTGCCGACCTCGTACAGAAACTGCCGGGCTCCGGACCCTTGCAGATCAGCTAGACGACTCGTCGTTTTTGTGGGAGCGACGCGAGTCGCGAAAGCTTTTCGA
Organism: Solimonas terrae; assembly: GCF_011067135.1. Lineage (GTDB taxonomy): Bacteria > Pseudomonadota > Gammaproteobacteria > Nevskiales > Nevskiaceae > Solimonas > Solimonas terrae. The sequence continues at coordinate 22,495 of NZ_JAAMOW010000012.1, read as the reverse complement.
ACCCAGGCAGGGTTCGCGACTCGCGCCGCGCCTGCAGACACGCAAGCCGGCTGCGATTGCTCGCCGATTTCCAGCGAGGGCGACCAAACGCTTCGCCATTCTCGCCACTTCGGAATCGACAGATTCCGTAAGGCTTTGATTCAAAAAGGCTCGAAACCTGGCAAAGGCCTTGCTCCACTCCCGGCACAGATTCAAAAACCGGGAGCCCCTCGCATGTACAAGCCACTGATCGTCACCATTTTCGTGGCCGCCCTGCTGCCGCTGAGCGCGAGAGCGGCGGACCGCGAATGTCACTGTGGCCTGCGTGCCGATGTCGCCCTCGACGGCGACGCTGTCGAGCTGCGCGGTGACGACGGCGTCTACCGTCTGGAAGGCGACCGCCTGATCCACGATGGCCGCGAGGTCCGTCTCGACGCCCGGCAGCACGCCGCGGTGGCCGACTATCGGCGCGGCATGCAGAGCCTGGTGCCGCAGGTCAGCGGCATCGCTCTCGATGGCGCGATGCTCGGCCTGGAAGCGATGACGATGACCTTCGCCGCACTGGGCAACGATCCCGACGATCTGCACAAGTACGAGCGCCGCAGCGAGAAACTCGGCGAGAAGATCCACGCGCGCTTCAACGGCCGTGAACTGCGGCGCGACCGCCTCGGTGCATATGGCGACGACAACGAGCTCGACGCCGAGATTTCCGACATGGCCGAAGACTTCGCGGCCGACATCAGCGGCAGCGTGACGTCGCTGGTATTCACTGCATTGATCCATCCGGGCCGCATCGAAGCGCGCGCCGATGCAACCGAGCGCCTCGTCGAACAGCGCATCCAGCCGAAGGCGGACGCGCTCGAGGCGCGTGCAGAACCGCTGTGCGAGGAGTTCGCGCGGCTCGACGCACTGGAGCCGCTGATCGGCATCGACGCCATCACCCAGCACGACGCCGGTGGCGATGCGCACGCACATCGGCACGGCTTCACGCTGTCGTTCTGAGCGGGGCCGCGGCACGGACCAGGCTTGCACTCCCGGGGGCGCGCTGGCACTTTGGCGCCCTTTCCTTTCGGGAGTCCCCATGCGCGTTCTTCACACCATGCTTCGCGTCGGCGACCTCGATCGCTCGATCGCGTTCTATCGCGACGTGCTCGGCATGAAAGTGCTGCGCCGCCAGGACTATCCGGAAGGCAAGTTCACGCTCGCGTTCGTCGGCTATCAGAGCGAGGCCGAGGGTGCGGTGATCGAGTTGACCTACAACTGGGGCACCGATCGCTATGAACTCGGCACCGCGTACGGTCACATCGCACTGGAAGTCGACAACGCCGCGCAAACCTGCGATCTCGTGCGCCAGCGGGGCGGCAAGGTCACGCGCGAAGCCGGGCCGATGAAGCACGGCACGACCGTGATTGCCTTCGTTGAAGATCCGGATGGCTACAAGATCGAATTCATCGAGCGGAACGCACGATAAGCTGCTGCGCTCGACATCTCGCGCGCGGGCGGTGCTCGCGACTTGCGCACGGACGATCCATCCCGCTAGACTCGCGGCGCTTTTTCGCAAAACCAAAGCAATGAACCTGTTCAAGCAGCTCGCCCTTCTCGTTGTAGCGGTCGTCGTTAGCGACGCGCCGTAGGGGCTGTTCGACATCAAGAACCCCCGCCGGCGCACACGACCGGCGGGGGTTTTCTGTTTTCTGAGGGTTCGCCACCGGTCCATCGCCTCCAAGGGTTTCCGCCATTCACACGGAACCGACATGGACATCAACGGTGCAAACCTGATCACCCGTTTTCTCGAAGCCCGCATGGACGCGCTCGGCGCGTCGGCGGGCATCGTTGCCGGCATTCCCGGCGGCGCGCTGCTGCCGCTGTATCGCGCGCTCGCCGACTCGCGCCTGACACATGTACTCGCGCGCCATGAGCAGGGTGCCGGCTTCATCGCGCAAGGCATCGCCCGCGTCAGCGGCCATGCCGGTGTCTGCCTCGCGACCTCCGGGCCGGGGCTGACCAATACCGTGACCGCGCTGGCCGATGCCAAGGCCGATTCGGTGCCGCTGGTCTGCTTCGCCGGGCAGGTGCCGCGGGCACTGATCGGCAGCGACGCCTTCCAGGAGGTGCGCACGGGCCACATTGTCGACTCGATCACCAAGGCGCATTTCGAGTTGCGCGCCGCCGCGGATCTCGTGCATTTGTTGCCGGAAGCCTTCCGCATCGCCGAAAGCGGCCGACCGGGACCGGTGCTGATCGAACTGCCGAAGGATGTGCAGACGGAGGCGTTGCAGCTCGACAAGCTGCCGCTGCCGTGCGCCGTGGCACGCGCCGGAGAGCCGGGCGCCGACGCCATTGCCCGCGCTGCGGCGATGATCGCGCGGGCGCGGCGTCCTGTGCTGTATCTGGGCGGCGGCGTGGTGCAGGCGCGCGCTCAGCATCTGGCGCAGACCTTCGCCGAACGCGCCGGTCTGCCGACCACGACCACGTTGATGGCGCTCGGCACGATGCCACCGGACCATCCGCTGGCGCTCGGCATGCTCGGCCTGCATGGCGCGCGCTACACCAACCGCGTGATCGACGAATGCGATCTGCTGATCGCGATCGGCTGTCGTTTCGACGATCGCGCGACCGGCCGCCTCGATCGCTTCGCGCCAAACGCCAGGGTGATTCACATCGACGCCGACCGCCGTGAACTCGGCAAGCTGCGCAAGCCGCAACTGGCGATCGAAGCCGATGCCGGCGCCGCGCTGCGCGCGCTGATCAAGGCGGTGACGCCGCAACTGCGCACCGACTGGCTCGCACGCGTCGGCAGCCTGCACCGCGAATCGCCGATGCCGCGGCCGGGTGCCGACGATCCGCGCAAGCCGCACGGACTGATGCGCGCAGTCGCCGCGATCGCCGATCCGGATGCCGCGATCACGACCGACGTCGGCCAGCACCAGATGTGGGTCGCACAAAGCTATCCGCTGACACACCGGGCGACGGGCGAAACGATGGCGGATTCCCTCTCCACGCCGCACCGCTGGCTGACCTCCGGCGGACTCGGCACCATGGGCTTCGGCGTGCCCGCCGCGATCGGCGCGGCGCTGGTGAACCCGCAGGCCGGTGCGATCTGCTTTTCCGGCGATGGCAGCCTGATGATGAGCGTGCAGGAACTCGCCACGCTGGCCGAACTCCAAGCGAACGTGAAGATCATCGTCATGGACAATGGCGCGCTGGGCATGGTGCGCCAGCAGCAGAACCAGTTCTGGGACGGACGCTACAGCGCTTCGCTGTATCGTCACCCGCCATCCTGCTGCGCGGTCGCCGAGGCCTTCGGCGTGCCCGCCATCGATCTCGGCTTCGCGCGCGATCCGCTGCAGGCCCTGCGCAGCGCGTTCGCGCAGCCCGGACCGATGCTGATCCGTGCGCCGATTGCCGTCGAAGAAATGGTGCTGCCGGTGGTGGTCCCGGGTGGCGCCAATGTCGAGGCGCTCGGCTAGGGCCTCCGTTGACGCCATGGCAATCGCTGCGACGGAGTGCTGCGGTTCGCGCCTTGCCTGGCGCCATTCCGGGCAGCAACGCAGCGATCGTCCATAACGTCGACAGGCCTCGGTCGCCGCGCAGCCACGCCGAAGAGAAACCTTCATCCCGATTCGCTAATCTTGCCAACGCACAACGGAATCCGACGATGCACACACCTCCAACCGGGCTTTACGAAGCGCCCTTGCCGGCCGACTGGCCGGAACCGGAAGCCCTCGGTTTCGGCCGTATCCTCGGCCCCTATCTCGCGCACGCGCAACATGGCGAGGACAGCGGCTGGCACGCGCCGACCGTCAGCGCGCGCAGCGCCCTGAGCGTGCCGGTTGCCGGCGGCGGCCTGCAATACGGCTTCTCGGTATTCGAGGGCCTGAAGGCCTACCGTGATGCGGACGGCCGCATCCACCTGTTCCGGCCGCGCGACCACGCCCGTCGCCTGCAGCAGAGCGCGCAGCGGCTGGTGATGCCGGAACCGCCGGAAGAAGTGTTCATGACGCTGTGCCAGCTGGCGGTGCAGGTCCACGCGCGTTACGTGCCGCCGTTCGGTCGCGGCTCGCTGTATCTGCGCCCGACGCTGTACGCCGAAGAGGACGCCCTGGGCTTTCGCCCGGCGACGCGGCATCGTCTCGCGGTCGCCGTCACGCCGTGCTCCGATCCGCTGCCGAAGTCGCAGCGCCTGTGGGCGGAAACCGAACTGATCCGTGCCGCGCCCGGTGGTCTGGGCGCCGCCAAGACCGGTGGCAACTATGCAGCCGGCCTTGCCGGCCAGATGCGCGCGCGCGCCAACGGTTTCGACGACGTGGTCTGGCTCGACGCACTGACGCATCGCGAAATCGCCGAGGCCGGCACCATGAACCTGTTCGTGCAGATCGGCGATGAAGTCGTGACGCCGCCGCTGGACGGCACCATCCTCGCCGGCATCACCCGCGACTCCGTGCTGCGCCTGCTGCACGCCGATGGCGTGCGCGTATCCGAACATCGCATCACGCTCGACGAACTCGCCGCGGCCGGCATGGCCGGTCAGCTCGGCACCGCGTTCGGCGTCGGCACCGCGGCGCGCCTGGTCACGATCAGCGAGATCAGCGATGGCACGACCGCGATCCGTTTCCGCGATACCGGCCTGGCCGCGCGACTTTACGAACGGCTCAAGCAGGTTCAGGAAGGCGCGACACACGCCCTGCGCGAATGGCGCGTGGCCGTGCCGACACCGCAGAATCCGTGAAGATATCGTTCACCAACGATGCAGCCCCCTCGATACAGCGCCTGCGGCGCCACTCGGGGCGAACGACAAAGTGAGGGGCCGCTTTAACTGCCCGCTCATGCCGAGTGCCGCGCGACTGCGCGGTGTATCGAGGCCCGCACGGCGCATGCAACGCGTCCCTACAAGCTTCGCGATGCTCTTCACGGATTTTTGAATATGGTCCGACACGTCATCGATCGCGATGCGCTGCCGTATGCGCCGGACAAGCTGCCGCGCAAGGAACCCTGCGGCATCGACGGCTTTCTCGCCGTCGACCTGCGCATCGGCACCATCGTGTCGGCCGAGCCGTTTGCCGCGGCGCGTAAACCCGCGTACCGCCTGCGCGTCGATTTCGGCCCGGCCGTCGGCGTGCTCGAGACCAGCGCACAGATCACGCACTATGCGATCGCTACACTGATCGGGCGGCGCGTGGTCGGTGCACTCAATCTGGGCGAAAGGCGCATCGCCGGTTTCAAGAGCCAGTTCCTCGTGCTTGGTGCACTGGCGCCGGATGGCCAGGCGCATCTGCTCGCGGCCGATGGCGCGCCACCGGACGGCGCGCCGATCGCTTGAGGAAAATCCCATGCGCTCGTGGTGGCGAGTACCGCGACGCGATCCGCCGCGAAGCCGGATTGCGCAGTGACGCGCCGGACGGCGTCGTCGCCGCTCGCCATGCACCCGATGTCGCGATGGCTCAGAACTGATACTTCAGATAGGTGCGCGCCACGTCGCGGTCACGCAGCAGGTTGCCGTCGCCACCACCGAAGAACCATGTGTAGCCGAGGTTCAGCGACAGGCTGGAGCGGTAACGGACTTCGACCCCGACATCGGCCTGCTTGCGGCCCTGGATGAAATTGGCCGCAAGGCCGGGCGCCGTCCCCTGGACGTCATGCTTCCAGACGATCTGCGGCTGCAGCGAAATGCCCGGCAGCACGGATTCGTACTTGATCTGCGAAATGATCACGTAGCCCCAGGAAAACTTGTCGGGAAAATATTTGCGGTTCTGCTGATGCGGATTGAAGCGCAGACCGTCCGGACCGTAGCTGCAAGCCTGGTTGGTCGAGCACGCCTGACGCGAGCCGTCGGCACCGGAGCCATCGGCACCGGCGCTGGCATGCGTATAGGTGCCCGGCGCTTCGAGCTGCAGGCGATCGAGCGCCGGCAGACCCGGCACCCAGGTCGCACCGAACTCGAACAGGGTGATGATCTGGTCGGCCTTGATGAAATTGAAGGTATCGGTCGCCCCCATCACATAGGTTGAACCGAGGTTGAATTCGTAGCTGTCGAAATTTTCCCAGCCGCGGATATAGCCGGGGTTCCGACGGTTGTACGGCTTGCTCGGATCCGAGCCGGGATTGGTGCCGACCACGCCGCCGCGATACGGAATGACGAACGACGGGAACGCGCGCCCCGAGCCGGGCATGTGGCCGACCAGCAGATCGTAGGTGTCGTTGTAGCCGCCGCTGCCATTGGCGGTGACAAAATCGCTGCCGCGATAAATGCAGGCGTCGGGGGTCAGTATCGCACTGCATACGCTCGGATCTTCGTAGATGCCGATGCCGCCCAGTGCATTGATGTTGTTCAGCCCCAGCGACGACGCCAGTGCACCGAATGCCTGCTGCAGTTGCGCGGGCAAGGCACCGGCCGGTATGCCCAGACCGTTGCCGGTGCCGGCGCAGCCGGCGTCCGGCAGATGACAGTTGGTCAGCGTCGGCCCGAATGCCGCGAACGCGAGATCTTCCAGATCGACTTGCATCGGCTCGTTCGGCCGATAGGCCACCTCACCCTGCAGCGACCATGCTCCGACCGTCGTGTTGAACGACAGGCCGAAAAGCTTGATGTTCTCCGGATACTCGACCTGCAGCTTCGCTGAATCGAAGCCGACCGCGTCGCTGCTCGCGCCTTCCGGATCGTTGGGATTGAGCAGCGCGTGCAGCAGCGGCACGTCGCCGCAGGCGGCGAGGAATTCGACCGTGCTGGTCGTGTGCTTGGCGCACGACTCTTCAGTCGCGTAGAAGCTCACGTAGGGCGCACGCGCGTGATAGTTCTCGAAGTAGAACGCCAGCTCGGTGCCGCTGCCCAGCCCTTCCGCGTAGTACTTGAACGCGGCACCGTATTGCCCGCCATTGCGCGGATCCCGATCGCGCAGGCGCTGAATGGTGGTCGAGGTGTTGGTGATGCCCGACAGGGGATTGTCGAGCAGCAGGCCCAGACTTTGCGGATCTTCCGCCGCACCGCCGAAGCTGACGCTCGCCTGATTGACGGCGTTGCGCGTGCCGACATCGAGGAATGAAAAATACGAGCCGGGCGCCGGCGCTTCCAGCGGTTCCCATTCGTACTGATAGAAGGTTTCGATCGTCGCGTCGTCGAACGGCTCGAACGAGGCGAACGCCATGCCGACCGGCGTGAACACCTCCTCGACCTGATAGCCAACGCGGAAGAAGTTGTTGGTGTTGACCGGATTGATCGAATTGATCGAATCGAACACCAGCAGCGTCGACTCGCCCCAGTTCAGGGTCTGGCGGCCGATCTTGACCGTCAGCTCCTTGTCGAACGGCAGCGGCAGGTGGCCGTAGACGTAAGCGTCGAGCAGCTGCAGGTCAGTGCCGATCTGCTTGAGCGTTTCTCCATCGCTGCGCTTGTTGCGCACCACGCCACCGGGTCCGTAGACGATGCCGCAGGGGCCGCCGGTGGGGTTGCGATAGGCGGGACAGGGGCGCGAATCATTGCGCACGATCAGCGTCGAAACCGGCAGGGGCAGATTGACCGGCAGCAGCTCCGAGCCCGGTGTCGACGCATAGCCGACATCGAGATAGTTGTCGGAGGTGATCCGGTTCGGGTGATACTCGCGAAAATTGGCGTTGACGGCGTCGTAGAAATACAGGCCTTTGACGAACAGCCCCCAGTCGCCGACTGTCAGATTCAGATCCTGGGTGATCTTGAAGGGCGCCTGCACGATGTCGTAGCGGTCGTAGTTGAGATCACCGTCATCGGAATTGATCGAGAACTGGCCCGGCGCCCTGGCGAGTTCCGTCGCGGGAAACGTCTGCTCGCGGAACAGCCCCTGACAGGACTGGTAATGGATGCGTTCGGTGCCGCCGCTGTCGACACGACCGCAGACACCGGGGTCATTGTTGGATTTGCCGACCAGGCTCCTGGAGCGGCTTTGCATGCGAACCGCAATGCCGGCCGTCACCGTCGTGTTGAGCGTGCCGTCGATCTGCAGATCGTCGCCGAGCGGCACATCGAAGCTGAGTGCCTGCGCGGTGATCGAGTGCAGGCCCAACAATGCGGCCCCCCACGCGAACGCAAACGCGTAACGCTGCTGCATGGCTCTCCCCCATTTTTCGTGGGTTGCACCTCTGTGGGTGCCGCCGATTCATGTCGGCGTTCGCGATGTTCGCGCGGCTCACGTCCACGCTCAGATGCGACACATCGCTTGCGATTCGATTATCGGCGGAAACCTTGCTGGCGCAAGGAGATTTTCGATTACCGGGGAAGCAGCAACTCCGTGCCGTACGCGGCAGGCAGCACCAGCGCAGAAGCCCGGCGATCGCCGACCCGCCGCGCGCCAGCGGCGGATCGGATCATGCCGTGATCAGTGAAGCGCGCGACGACGGCGACGCGCGAGCGCTGCGGCGCCGAGCACCAGCAGCGTGCCGCCACCGAAGGCGCCACTGCCGTTGTCGCCGCTGCGGGTGCCGACGCTGCTGCCCGTGGTGCCACCGTCGCCGCCGGTCGTCGTGCCGCCCGTCGTGTCGCCACCCGTCGTCGTGCCGCCTGTGGTCGTGCCGCCGGTCGTGGTGCCACCCGTGGTATCGCCGCCCGTCGTGTCGCCACCGGTGGTATCGCCACCCGTCGTATCTCCGCCGGTGGTCATGCCGCCGGTCGTGTCGCCGCCCGTCGTCGTGCCGCCCGTGGTATCGCCGCCGGTCGTGTCACCGCCGGTGGTCGTGCCACCCGTGGTGTCGCCACCGGTCGTGCTGCCGCCGGTGGTATCGCCACCCGTCGTATCGCCACCGGTGGTCGTACCACCCGTGGTATCGCCGCCGCCATTGAGCAGCGTGGCGCAGTTGTCGTTGCCGATCAGCGTGTACGGCTGCGCCGAACCGGCGGAGTCCTGCGTCAGTCCGACACCAAGCGGCAGATTGCCGCTGGTGTCGTCCGGCGTGGAGATGCGTGTACTGCTGATGATGCCGGTGAGTTGATCGCCGGTCTTCAAGCCCAGTGCGCTCTTGTCGAGCACCAGCGTGATCACGCCATCGGCGCTGTAGTTGCTCGCCGGATTCAGACTGCCGAGCACGGTGAAGTCGCCGACACCAGCCAACGGGATCGAGCTGTGCGTGCCGTAGTTGAACACCGGTACAGCACCGTCCGAACTCACCATCGCGACGTAGTATTCGGTGTCCGGATCACCGGCAATGTTGAAGTAGGTGACCCAGCGGAAGCCGGGCAATACCGTGCTCAGATTGTCGACCGTCATCGTGATGACGAGCTGGTCGTCCAGCTCGGCCGGCTCGGCGAACTGCGTCGACAGCAGGTCGTCCGTACCCTGCGCGATGTCGATGCCTTCGACGCCGGACGACACACCGGCAGGGCTGGTGATCAGGGTAGCGCCCGGCGCAACGCAAGCCTTGGGCACGCCATCGACCGTGATCGTGTGCGTGACCGACGCGCTGGTGCCACCACGCGCATCGCGCACCTGCAGGGTCGCGGTATAGGTGCCCGGATCAGCGTAGACATGCGCCGGAAAAACCGGCGTGCTCTGGAACACGAGCGGCGAGTTGTCGCCGAAATTGAGTACGTAGTAGTCCAGCGCATCGCCATCGATGTCATGCGAGGCCGCGGCGTCGAACGTGACGGCCAGCGGCGCATCGCCCTCGCTCTGATCGGCCTGCAGCGCCGCGACCGGCGGGGTATTGTCGGCACAAGTGGCAGCGGGCAGCGCCGCGTTCACGGCGGTGATGTCGAAGCTGCCAAAGCCGGTCGTGTAGTCCCAGCCCGGCGTTGCAACCCAAAGGCCGTTGGTGCCGAGCGTGATGTCGTGGAAACCGGCCGCCTTCGACAAGGGGCCGCCGCTGCTGTCGAGCGCGTAGAACATCGGCGCAGCGAAGCCGTAGCTGTTGCAATGCGCCGTCTGGATGCGCGCCCAGACGCCGGTGCTGAGCGGCGACGAGAGGCTGGTGCCGATCACCGCGCTGTGCACGCCGCCCACCACGACGTCGGCTGCCGAATAGAACAACGCGACGGCAACGTTGAAGCCGGCATCCATCGACACGTCCGGCACCGCACGCAGACCGAGCAGCGAGGTCGGCACGATACCCTTCTGCCAGTCCGGTGCCGGTTCGAAGGTGCTGGTACCGCCGCCGGTGCCGGTCCAGGTGATTTCCTGCACATAGTTGTAATCGGTGTCGGTGAACAGCGACGTACCGCCGACGGCGACGACGTATGGCGAGGATGCCGGATATTCGACCGATGGCGGACCGCTGTCCGGCGTACCAAGGTTGATCAGCACCGAGCACGAGGCGCCTGCATCGCCGGCCGAAACGAATACCGTCTGGCCCTGCGCCATCGCTTCCATGTACAGCTGATCTTCCATGTCGCTGTCGCCGAGCAGCACGTTCAGCGCTTCGCAGCCGCCAATCGAAATATTCAGCGCCTTGGCGACATTGTCGGTGACGAACTGGTTGGTGCCGTTGAGGATTGCGTCGTCGAGACCGGCGCCGTTGTAGAAGATCACCTTCTTGAGATTGGTGGCGATGCCGGTTGCGGACTGGCTGTCCAGATCCCACTCGCTGTCGCCGCTGTGATCCTGCGGATCCGGCAGATCGGTGACCTGCTTCACTTCAACCGGCACGTAAGGCAGACCGGCATCGGTCTCGGCCTGACGGAGATCGGCGATGACCTGCGCCAGATCGGAGCCGCCGGAGATGATGCCGATCGTCGTATTCGCACCGGTCGGTGTTGCATCGGCGTTGTAGGCCTTGCGAAACGCCGCCGCAGTGAAGGTCTCGTTGAGCGCTGCCGAGCCCGCATCGGCCGGGCTCAGCGCCGGCGCCGCGGCGCTGGCCGACTGCGCCTTGTGACTGACGTCGGCACCATTGACGAGTGCCGAGATATGAGTATGCGGCTTGATGGCGTTCTGCAGACCCTGCACGCCGAGCACCAGACCGGACAGTGCTGCCGGTACCTGCACGTCGCGCGTATTGATGCGCAGCGTCTTGCCGCCGGACACGATGTTGACGAGCCTCGTGTTGAACGCCGCCTGCGCCGCAGCGGCGCTGACGTCGGCGTTGATCAGCAGACGATTGTCGGACACGACGATGTGACGAAAACCCTGTGCGCTCAGGTAGTCGACGACCGACTGCACCTGCGCCACACTCGGCGAGTAGCTGGCGATGGTCTGCGCCGATGTCAGTGTCTGGCCATACTGCGGGCTGCCGGCGTGGTGCTGGTTGGCGAGGAAGGCCTTCAGCTGGTCCTTGTGCTGGACATTGAGGCTGACGATGACATGCATCGTCTGCGCCGATGGCACCGCGCTGCTCGAAAAGCCGGGATCCAGCGGCAACGCCCTGGTGCTGGTGCTGACCCAGGCCGACGCCGCATTGGCGACCGTCGTGGCGCCAAACAGCGCAACGGCACACAGCATCGGAACAGAGCGACCGATCGAACGCATAAGGAAAGCCCCCCAAGGCTTTTCCGGTGCTCGAATTCCGGCAGGACGATGTCACCGCCTGGAGGCGAATCCGGGCACTGGTATTTCAGGTTTCATTACATGCCGGGCGCCGGATTTCGGCAATGGTAAAAACCACTAGACGCCTGTCCGCCAACGGCGCGCACGCGCGACGGTGATTGTCGCGTCCGGCAAGCCGCCCCGCTTGATCGGACCTGCCAGAAGGCCTGCGACGGCCCGGCGAAGTGCCCGGATCAACCGGGCGCAGTCGCGATGTCCTCCGGCCTGCGATGGCAATGACGCACGCCGTCGGCCACGGACTCGGGCGGTGGCCGCAGCCGGTAACAGAGATCGACGGCATGCTCGCAACGCGGCGCGAAGCAGCACGCCAGCGGCGAGATTTCGGCGCGCGTCAGGCTGCCGGCAATCGCGAACATCGGCGCATCGGGGTCGGTGTCGAGCCGTGGCCGCGCCCGCAGCAGGGCCTGTGTATACGGATGTGTCGGCGCCCGCAGCAGGCGCTCGCTGTCACCTTCCTCCATCACGCGCCCGGCATACATCACCAGCGTGCGGGTGCAGAGTTCGCCGACGACGCCAAGATCGTGCGTGATCAGCAACAGACTCAAGGCGAAATCGCGCTGCAATTCGCGCAAGAGCGTGATCAGTTGTCGCTGCACCGTGGCATCCAGTGCCGTCGTCGGCTCGTCGGCGATCAGCAGTTCCGGGCGGCACGCGAGTGCTGCGGCCAGCATCACGCGCTGGCGCATGCCGCCGGAAAGCTCGTGCGGATACTGGAGCAGCCGTCGTGCGGCATCGGCGACGCGCACCGCATCCAGCAGACGCAGCGCGACGCGGTGCGACTCGGCACGTGACAATCCGCGATGCACCTCCAGTGATTCGCCGATCTGCATGCCGACCGTCAGGTAGGGATTGAGGCTTGAAGCCGGGTCCTGGAACACCATGCCGATGCGCGTGCCACGCACGACATCGAGCATCGAATCACGCGCACCGATCAGCTCGATCCCGTCGAAGCGCGCGCTGCCGCTGACACGCAGTCCCGCACCCTGCAGGCCCAGCAAGGACAGGACCGCCTGGGTCTTGCCGGAGCCGGACTCACCGACGATCGCCAGACTGTCGCCACGGCTCAGCGTGAACGACAGACCATCGACGATCGGCGCCGCCGCCGAATCCACTGGTCCAATGCACAGACGGTCGACGCTCAGCAGGCTCATGCCGCCGGCCCGCCGCGACTGGAGAGGCGCGCGCGCAGTTGCTCGCCGAGCAGATTGAGCAGCAGCAGCGTGACGCTCAGGAACGCGGCCGGAAACAGCAGCGACCAGGGCGTGACGTCCATCTCGCGCGCACCGTCGTTGATCAGCGCACCCCAGCTGGTGGCCGGTGCCTGCACGCCAAGACCGAGAAAGCTCAGAAACGATTCGATGAGGATCACCTGTGGCAGGGTCACAGCCGCATAGACCGCAACGAGGCCGAACAGATTCGGCACGACGTGGCGCCGGATGATCTGCAGATCGGAGAGACCCGACAGCCGTGCGGCGGCGATGAAATCACGCTCGCGCAGCGCCAGCGTCTGACCGCGCACGACGCGCGCCATGTCCAGCCAGTTGACCGCACCGATCGCCACGAACATCAACAGGAGATGGCGACCGAACAACACCATCAGCACGATCACGAAGAACATGAACGGCAAGGCGTACAGCACGTCGACGATGCGCATCAACAGCCCGTCGAGGCGCCCGCCGATGTACCCGGCCACGGCGCCGCAGGCGACGCCGACCAGCAGCGATACCAGGGTCGAGACCGCTCCGACCAGCAGCGAAATCCGGCCACCGCAGAGCGTCCGCACGAACAGGTCACGGCCGAGGCTGTCGGTCCCGAACCAGTGTGCGTGCACCAGCGTCGGCGCTGCCGACCAGGTGCCGGAAAAATCGATTTCGTCGCAGGCGTACGGACTGAACCATGGGCCGACGATGACCAGCGCGACCACGCAGGCGAGTGCGGCCAGTGCCGCGCGCATGCCCGGAGATGTCGTGTGCGGCCTCATGTCCTGCGCAGGCGCGGGTCGAGCGCGCCGTACAGAAGATCCACGACAAAATTGAACGCCAGTATCAGTGCGCCGTACAACAGCACCACGCCGAGCACCAGCGTGTAATCACGGTTCAGGGCCGCCTGCACGAAATAGCGCCCAAGTCCGGGAATGCCGAAGATCTGCTCGACCACCACCGAGCCGGTCATCAGACCGGCCGTCGCCGGTCCGAGATGCGAGATCACCGGCAACAGCGCCGGGCGCAGCGCGTGGCGGAAGATCAGCAGATGTTCCGGCAGACCCTTGGCGCGCGCGGTACGCAGGTACGGCATTGCCAGGGCATCGATCAGGCTGGCACGCAACAGGCGCGCGATGTAGGCGATCTGCGGCAAGGCGAGCGCCACCACCGGCAACACCATGTCGGCATAGTCGCGATGCCGCCAGCCGCCGGCGGGCAGGCAGCCGAGCACGATCGCGAACAGCAGGATCAGCAGCGGCGCGACGACGTAGTTCGGCACCGACACGCCGAGCAGAGCCAGATTCATCAGCAGGTGATCGAGCACACTGCCGGGGCGTCGCGCAGCCAGCACGCCGATCGCGCCGCCCACCAGCAGCGCGAGCAGCAGGGCACAGACACCCAGCGCCAGCGACACCGGCAGACCGGCGGCGATCAACTCCGACACGCGATAGCCTTCGTACTGGAACGACGGACCGAGATCGCCGTGCAGCACGGCCTCGACGTAGTTCAGATACTGGCGCCACAGCGGCGCGTCCAGCTGATATTCGCTTCTCAGCGCCGCCTCGATCTGTGGCGGCAGGCTGCGTTCGGAATCGAACGGTCCGCCGGGCGCCGCACGCATCATGAAGAACGCCAAGGTCAGCAGCACGAACAGGGTCGGCAATGCGGCGAACAGACGGCGCAAGGCGAAGGCCAACATCAGCGACGGTTCCGGACATTCGGCGCGCATCGCACGCACCGGTCGCGCCGCCGTTCACGATCAATCCGCCGGGTCATCGAGGCGCAGATCCTTGCTGTAGTGCACGTCGAGCAGATTGTCGTGCCAGCCGCGAACGCGCGGCTTGACGAGATGCTTGGAGACGTACCAGTAGATCGGAATGAAGGGCATGTCGTCGACTGCGCGGCGCTCGGCACGTTCCAGCAGTGCCGCGCGCCGTCGCGGGTCGGCCTGTTGCGCAGCGCTGTCGATCAGCGCGTCGTAGGTCTGGTCGTGCCATCCCATGTCGTTGCGTCCGTTGCGGGCCGTCAGAACGTCCAGAAAACTGGAAGGATCATCGTAGTCGCCGATCCACGATGCGCGAAACACCTGCGTGATGCGTCGCAGCCGGCGCTGCGCGAGAAACACCTTGTTCTCTTCGTTGATCAGGCTGGTTTCGACCCCCAGCGTCTGCTTCCACATCGCCGCGATCACCGTGGCGATGCGCTTGTGATCATCGTGCGTGTTGTAGCGCAACTCGATTCGCAACGGGCGGTCCTTCGAGTATCCGCAAGCCGCATACAGGCGCTTCGCTTCGCTCACGCTTTTCTGCCGGGACCATGACGCCCACGCTGGCGACTGCGCCCGATAGTCGGCCACGCCGGGCGGCACCCAGCCATAGGCCGGCAGCGCGAGGCCGTTCATGACCTTGTCGACGATCAGCTCGCGATCGATCGCCAGCGACAAGGCGAGCCGGAGATCGCGCCGGCCGGCGAACGGCGGCTGCTGCACATTGAAGCCATAGTAGTAGCTGCCGAGATACGGGGCGACATGCAGCTGCGCGCCGAACTGCGTACGCAAGGCTGGCGCCTGTACCAGCGGGATCTCCGAGCTCACGTCGATTTCATTCGCGCGATAGCGCTGGAGTTCGGAGGCGATGTCATCGGTCGGCAGGTACTGAACGCGGTCGATGTGCGTGTCGGCATCGTCCCAGTAATGGGCGTTGCGTCGCAGCTCGACCTGCGCCTGCACCTGCCAGTCCACCAGTTGGTATGCACCATTGCTGACGAGTCGCCCCGGCCTTGCGAAGCCGCGTCCGTAACGAGCCAGCGCCGGGCCGTAGACCGGAAAACTCACGGGGTGTGCCAGCAGGCTCGGAAAATAGGGTGTCGGCTGCTTCAGCAGGATTTGCAGTCGTGTCGGCGACAGGGCCCACGCCGCCAGCATGCTCACCGGCGCCTTGCCGCCGGTGATCGCATCGGCGTTGGCAATCGGCGACAGCAGCTGCGCGAACGGCGAACCGGTCGCCGGATCGACGGCGCGACGCAGGCCGTCGACGAAATCCGATGCGGTCAGCGCCTCGCCGTTGGACCAATGCAGGTGGTCACGAAGTTCGAAGGTATAGCGCCGTCCGCCATCGGCGATCTGCCAGCCTTGGGCGGCGGCCGGCAGCACCCGCCCATCGGCGGCGATCCGTGTGAGGCCCTCGCCGAGATCACGCGCGATGTTGAGCGCGCTGACACTCGACATCCGCTGCGGATCGAGCGACTCCGGCTCCGGACCGTTGCCGATGCGCAGCAGGGAGTCCATCGCCGCCGAAGAGCAGACAGGCAACAGCACAGCGATGCACCCCACGAGGCAGTGCAGCGCGCGCCGCCTCATGCCGATCGGGGCTGCCGCGACGCCAGGCTGACGCCGATCACCGACAGCAGGATGATCAGCGTGCCGCCGATCTGCATTTCGCTCAGACGCTCGTCGAGCACCAGCCAGCCAAGCAGGACGGCAACTGCAGGGTTCACGTAGGCATAGGTGCCGAGTTGCGACGGCGTCACCTCGTGCACGAGCCAGAAGTACGCCCCATACGCGAGACAGGAGCCCAGCAGGGCAAGATAGATCAGCGCGCCGACGGTGCCGGACGTCCAGTGCCACTGCGCCGTCTCGCCGAGCGACAGCCCCAGTCCGGTTTGCACGATGCCGGCGATTGCCATCTGCAGGGCCGCGGCCATCGGTGGTGGACAACCGACCGGATGCCGTCGCGACACGACCGATCCCGCCGCCCAGAAGATCGGCGAAATGACCAGCGCCAGATACGCCGGCCAGGGCGCGAGCGCCGCACGCAAACCGTCACCCACCAGCACCGCGACACCGAGAAATCCGACGATCAAGCCAGCCAGCGTCCAGCGACTCAGGGCCTCGCCACTGAGGCCCAGCGTCCCGAAGCCGGCCATCCACAGCGCCGAGGTCGCCACCAGCAGGGCCGCCTGGTTCGACGGCACCCATTGCTCGCTCCAGGTAACGAGGCCGTTGGCACCAACCAGCATCAGCAACGACGTGATCGCGATCACGGCCCAGTCGCGGCGCGCTTTCGGCAGGCGCGCGCCACGCCAGTACGCATAGGCCAGCATCGGGCCGGTCGCGAGCAGAAAGCGCGTGCCGGCAAACAGGATCGCAGGCGCGTCGTGCACGCCGATGCGGATCGCCAGATAGGTCGATCCCCAGACGACATAGACGATGGCGAAGGCGAAGGCGACGCCGCCTACCGAACCCTTGCTGTTCACGAACATTGCATCTTCTTAATCCGTACGCCGTTCTGCCTGCATCGAGGGACGTCCAGTTGGCGAGTGCTGCCGATCTGAATCGAGACTGGCGGCCTGACCGGCGGATTATGAGGTCGCCCGACCGCTGCGAGAACCTCCGTCGATCCGCAGCAGACCTGCTGCGCGTGTCCAGGGTCCGTCTGCCCTGCGTCACATTGCCAAAAAACGGCCGCCAAAGAAAAAGGAGACGCCAAACCTGGCGTCTCCTCATTTCGTGCCGCTTCAGCTCTGAAGTTCGACGTCCGTTCAGAACGTGACTTCGTACTGCAGGTAGTAGGCGCGTCCCAGCGGGCTGAAGTACGACGGACCAGCACCCGTGATGAACTCGTTCGCCGTGTTGGAACCGCCCACCTTCTCGGTCGGATCGAGCGGGAAGTCACGATCGAGGATGTTGTCGATGCCGAGACGAACCATGCCCAGCGAAGCCGGCAGCGTGTAGCGCAGCTGCAGGTCTATGGTCAGGAACGACGGATAGAACTCATCCGACGCAATCGGACCGCTGGTCTCGTTCGGCAACGCACCCGGCAGCTTGCCGATGAAGTTCGTCTTCACATAGGCACCATAGGCGCTGTACGACCAATCGTTGACCAGAGAGAGACGATGCCGGGGCACGGTCACGCTGCCACCGTAATTGAGCTGCTCTTCCGCCGGCGCCGAAGGATCGATCTTGACCTTGAGCGACTGCAGCCAGGTCCAGGTCAGCGTGTTGGTGAACTTGCCGACGCCGGTATTGATGCGATAGTCGATCTTGGTGTCGGTTCCCTTCAGGCGCTGGCTCGCGAAGTTCGCGGCGCCGGCGCTGATCTGTGCGTCGGAGTAGCCACCAACCGCGTTGCCCAAGCCACTGGGCGAGCCGGGATGCGAAACGGAATCCGTGATCTGATCGCAGAGCAGCCCCTCGTTTGCGCAGCTGTCCACCACCTGCTGAGCCGTCAGTACTTCGACGATGTTGTTGAGCGAGATCGTGTAGTGATCGACCGAGACGGTCAGATCCTTGACGATTTCCCAGCTGACGCCGACGTTCCAGTTCCAGCCCTTCTCCGACTTCAGGTCGGGATTGGAGCCATTGACGACCGGCACGGACTGGATGTCCGCGCACTCCGGCACGTCGTCGCCCGGATTGTGGCCGGAGGCACGGCATGCGCGGGTGTCAACCACTGTCTCGAAGCCCGAGGACTGACCGGCGTACAGCGCGACCAGGTCCGGTGCGCGGAAGGTGTTGCCGTACGACGCACGCACCAGCACGGTCTCGAGCGGACGATAGGCCAACGACACCTTCGGGCTGAACTGGCCACCCACGGAATTGATGTTGTAGTCGTCGTAACGACCCGCCAGACCGAGCTCGAGGCTGTTGATGATCGGCAGCTGCAACTCAAATGCCAGACCGTAGTAGGAACGCGAACCCGCCGCGTCCGGCGCCGCGCCGTCCGGCGTATCGCCGAACACCGACAGTTTGTCGTTGCGGCTGCTGAAATCTTCGTGGTTGTAATCCCAGTGCAGAGCAGCCTGGATCGGACCACCCGGCAGATCGATGTGCAGCGGACCGGAGACCGTTGCGTCGATACCTGTGTTGTTCGATACACCGAGGCTGGTCGGCGTGTAGCCGGCCTCGTCGACCACATCCTGCGGAATCGGATCGAACAGATTCAGCCCACGCGACAGGACCAGATAGTCGAGCACGCTGCTGATGAAGTTGCCGCGAGTCCGCGTATAGACCGACGCGTGGCTCTGCGACACCGCCGCTTCCCAGTCGTAATCATCGAGACGACCGCGGACGCCCAGCACACCGTTGTAGTTCTGGCTCGAGACGTCACTGCCGCGACCACCGAACTCGACCAGACGCCGGTTGAAATATCCGTCCTGCTCGTCACCAGTGCCGGTCGTCGGATTGCCCGGCGAGCCGGCCGGAATCAGGCCACGACCGTCCGGAAATTCGCTGTCGGGAATGACGCCGTTCGAGGTCTCGCCGCCGCCATACGGGAACGGCTCGAGCCGGAACGCCTGCTGTTCCTTGACGTAGGTGAAGCGGCCGAACGCAGTCGCGTCCAGGAACGGCAGCGTGCGGTCGCCCCAGACCGTCACCGAGCCGCGCTCGGAGTCCGGATACCATTCGCGGTACTTGGCGCGATCGAAACGGCAACGCGTTCCCACGATCACGCCGGCACCGGCAGTCGAGTCGCCGGCATTGCCCGTGCCGCAATCCGGATCGGATGCAAGCAAGGCGCCTGACGGATCGACAAAATTCGAACCGTAACCGCTGAAAGTGCCGCCGTTGGTGGCGTCCGACTCCGAATACTTGCGGTCGGTGAACATCAGGCGGTTGCTCTTGTTGTACGAAGCCGCGACGTTCAACGACATCTTGTCGTTCGCGACACCGGCACCGAACTGGATTTCACCGTTGTCGTGGCCGCCGTGCTGCGTCGTGCCGCCGCGAACGCTGAGCATGCCCCCGTTGATCGACTTCTTGGTGATGATGTTGATGACGCCGCCGATGGCATCCGAACCGTAGATGGCGGACGCGCCGTCGGTCAGCACTTCGATGCGATCGACCATCGCCAGCGGAATCGTCGAAAGATCGACCGACTGGTTGGTTTGCGACAGGAACACCGGATCGATCGCCTGACGGCGGCCGTCGATGAGAATCAGCGTGCGATTGGAGCCGAAGCCCTTGAGGTCGACGGTCTGCGCACCGGCACCGAACGAGAACGAGGTGCTGGTGTTGAACGAACCGCCGGTGTTCTGGGACATGCCTTCCAGCACGTCGGTGACCGACTGGTATCCGGCCTTGTCGATATCGTCGCGCGTGATGATCGTGACCGGGGTCGGCCCCTCTTTCTGCACCTGACGGATGCGCGAACCGGTGATGATGATTTCCGCCGGTTCCGTCGTCTGGTCGGCGCTTGCGCCCGCCGTGGCTGCGGCATCCTGTGCGTAAGCCGCACCCTCGAAACACATTACCGCGGCGACTGATGCGATCGCGGTGAGGGCAAACTGCACGCCCTTCCGCTTGCGCTTAGACGTCATTTCCATTTTTCACTCCCAAGTGAAATCGACCTGCTGTCATGGTCCGGCTGGAAGCAAGAACACACGCCCCCACCGGCTGTATTGAATGCGGCTCGAGCCTAAGCCTGCGTCGTGAACTGCGTCAATAATCTGTAACAGAATTGGGTGTTTTCCCCAGATCGATATGGATTGGTACTCTTTCGCATCTGCCAGCCGGGACGGTCCGAAATGACGGTTCACCACGAAGCCCTCGGGCCGATTCATCGCGTCTCGATCAACCGCCCCGCGGCGCGCAACGCAGTCGATGGCGCGACGGCCGCGGCACTGGCCGATGCGTTCCGGCGCTTCGACACCGACGAGACCGCTGCCGTGGCGGTCCTGAGCGGCGTCGGCGGACATTTCTGCGCTGGAGCGGATCTGAAGGCGGTCGCATCGCAGGATGTGCGACGCAGCAATCGACTGGAGACCGATGGCGACGGCCCGATGGGGCCAACGCGCATGCAGCTGTCGAAGCCGGTGATCGCGATGGTGTCAGGCTACTGCGTAGCCGGCGGCTTGGAACTTGCGCTCTGGTGCGATTTGCGTGTCGCCGACACGACAGCGACCTTCGGCGTGTTCTGCCGTCGCTTCGGCGTTCCCCTGATCGATGGCGGAACTGTGCGCCTGCCGCGACTGATCGGGCAGTCACGGGCGCTGGACATGATCCTGACCGGGCGCCCGGTGCGCGCGGACGAGGCGCATGTCTGGGGACTGGTCAATCGTCTGGTCGCACCGGATCAGTTGGAAGCCCATGCCCTGCAATTGGCACACGAAATTGCGCAGCACCCGCAACTGTGCATGCGCAACGACCGGCGCTCCTCGTACGCGCAATGGTCCATGACGGAGGCGGC
This sequence comes from Solimonas terrae, assembly GCF_011067135.1. Taxonomy (GTDB): domain Bacteria; phylum Pseudomonadota; class Gammaproteobacteria; order Nevskiales; family Nevskiaceae; genus Solimonas; species Solimonas terrae. The sequence continues at coordinate 1,627 of NZ_JAAMOW010000012.1, read as the reverse complement.
AGCGATTCGCAACGAATTCGCGCTGGGAACGCAGACCCTGGAATCCGGCGAGACGCTCAGCGGCGCCACGCGCTTCGCGTCCGGCCGCGGCCGGCACGGCGCATTCACCGACGAGTAGCGCGCGGACGAGAGGTCGGTCGATCGCGCTCAGCGAGCCGGCTTCACCAGCATCCACAGTTGGGCAAGCGACGCGCCACCGTCCTGCCCGCTGACGCTCTTGAAACTCGCGGCCGCGTCGGCAGTCTTGCCCGCGCGCATCTGCGCATAGCCCAGGTGAAGGTTCGCATCATCGGGGGCCTTCAGATGGCCCTTGTCGATGCCTTGCTGCATCAGCGCGATACCCTTGTCGTACTGACCATAGCCGACGTAATTCAAGCCGGTGTTAATCAGCGCGTCTCCCGACTTCAACTTGGCTGCCGCGCTTTCGCCCTCGGCCTGGGTTCGCTTGTCTTCGGTGATCTTGGCGGTAACGGCCGCCTTTAGCGATTTGTCCTTGACCGCCCGCGGCCCGGCGCCGAGCAGGCCTTTCGCATAGCCCTGATCGATATATTGCTGGGCCTCGCCGGGCAAGCCGGCGGCGAGCGCGAGCTGCGCTGCGTCTTCGTACTCATCGGCGTTGTCGATCGTGTCCGTGGCCGCCTTCAGGCGATACATGTCGAGCAGCAGGCGATTGGAAAACCCCGGCTGGGCGACCGTGTGGGTGATCAGTTCCTGCCATAGATCCGCGCTGGGGTAGTACGTCACGAGTCGGCGCAGGGCATCGCGATAGACCGTCTTGTCGTTCTGCTTGACCGCGCAGCTCATGTAAAGCCTGAGTGGCAGTTCCGGCGGCGTCTGTCCCGCCTGTTGCATCTGCTCGAACTGCGCGAGCAATTCGTGCTCGGCGTCCGCATAGTCGTCGCTGAGATAGAGCGCCTGCGCCAGAATCAAGGGCATCTGGGCGTCGGTGCCGCCTGCGGCACGATAGGCTTTGGCGTACTCGGCAGCCTTCGCGTAATCCTTGCCCGCATATGAAAGTCGCGCCACCGTATCGAGCACCGCCTGCTTGTCGTCGCCGACCAGTTCGGGCCGATCGAGTACCGCCTTGTACGCAATCAACGCCGCCGCATCGTCGCCAGTGCCGAGCGTGGCGCTCGCCCGCATGCGCGCAATCACGTAGCTTTCGTAGGCGGTCAGCTTTTCAACGGCAGCCGCCTCATCTAGCTTGGTCAATGCGTCCGCATACTTTTTCGCCTGAATGTCAGCTTGCGCTTCGGTCAGCGGCTTGCCAACCTGCGGCCGCACCGTTTGAGCCTTGCTGTCCGCATCCGCTGCGCCTGCCGCCAGTGACACGGCCAGCAGGCCGGCCGCAACCAGCGTCCCTAAAGAAGCTCGCATCATTCCTCCAGACCTGCAGAGGCGACTCTGCAGCGATTCTTTATCTACATCGCCTCGTTGCCGACGAGTCCGATGTTGGTGACACCGAGACGCTGGGCGCTGGCCAGCACGGCGGCGACGTACTTGTACTCGACCAGCTTGTTCGGCCGGATGTGAAACTCCGGCTGCTGCACGGCATTGGCCGCCTGCACCAGGCGTGCTTCCAGCACCTGCCGGTTCGGGATCGTCTCGCCGTTCCAGATCACCGTGC
>NZ_JAAMOW010000011.1 GCF_011067135.1 Solimonas terrae | reverse complement strand
ATGGACTTCTCCCGAAGATGTGGTGTCCTCGGAAGATAAAAAGTCCATGCACACGCCGTTTACATCACAGCCTACCTCCTACATCGCTGAAATCAATGGCTGTTTTGTGGGGATAGGTCAGGGTCGGAGTAAATATATGGTAGGGTATGGGCGATCCGATCGGAGACGGTCATGCCGCGCAAGCCACGCTACTACCTGCCAGGTGTTCCGTGCCACGTGATCCAGCGCGGTCACAACCGAGAGCCCTGCTTTTCGGCGCCGGAGGATTTTCGCTATTACCTGCAGTGTCTGCGCGAAGCATGCTTGAAACATGATGTCGCAGTGCATGCGTACGTACTGATGACCAATCATGTGCATTTGCTCATCACGCCAGCAGAACAGGATGGCGTCTCGCGGGTTCTGCAGACAGTCGGCCGGCGCTACGTCCAGTACGTCAATGCCAGTTACCGGCGCAGCGGCACGCTCTGGGAAGGACGGCACAAAGCCAGCCTGATCGATACTGAGTATTATCTGATGACGTGCTACCGCTACATCGAGCTCAATCCGGTACGCGCCGGGATGGTGCGTCGGCCTGCGGATTACCCGTGGTCCAGTTTTCAAGCCAATGCCTATGGTCGGGAAGACCATCTCACACAGCCGCACGATGTCTATCTGACGCTGGGCGCCAATGACAACGACCGGGAAAAGGCATATCGGAACTTGTTTCGCCAAGTGCCTGAGCCGGTCGATCTGCAGAGCCTACGAATCGGGATCAATCTTTGTGTCCCGGTCGGCAAAGAGCGATTCAAAGCCCAGATCGAGCGGCGACTGCAGCAGCGGATCAGCTACAAGCAGAGGGGGCGACCGCGAAAGGAACCGCCAATCGAAGTTGATTCATGATTAATTTATTTACTCCGCCCCCTTTATGACCTTTATGTTCCTTTCGTGTATGGATTGGCGCTCGACAGGGGGAATGATGGGAGTGTTGCGTTTTTTTGGTTTCGCGCTCTGCGTTCTGGGTGCCGGGCACGCTTGGGCCGATGGCTGTCAGCTGAGAAACTACGGCACGCTGCCGGTGGAAATGATCGACTTTCGGCCAACGACCATGGTCCAGATCAATGGCGTCGATACGCGCTTTATTCTTGATACCGGGGCTTTCTTCAATGCCATGTCGGACGCCAATGCAAGCGCGCTGAAGCTTGATACCCGCTTTGCGCCGTTGGGGTTTTACATCACCGGGGTCGGGGGTGATTCGAGTGTCCGCATCGCGAGCGTGAAAGACTTCGGCATCGTCGATACCACGCTTCACAACATCCAGTTCATTGTGGGCGGATCGGACGCAGGTTACGGATTGTTGGGCGCCAATCTGCTGGATGTCGTCGACCTGGAGATTGATCTGGCTGCCGGCAAGTTGACACTGTTCAAGACGGACCACTGCGACAAGGCCGTCCTCGCCTATTGGGTCAAGGCTGGAGGCGAATACAACGTCGTCGACCTCGAGCAAGCCAGCGACTCGCGCGACCGGCGTACCTTTGTCCGCGTCACGATCAATGGCAAGAAGGTCCGGGCGCTGGTTGACTCCGGGTCACCCGCCACCTTCCTCGGTCTCCAGGCCGCCAAGCGGGCCGGCATCGATCTCGATGCGCCGGATGTCAAGGTGATGAGCCCCACGTACGGCGTGGGCAATCGGATGGTCAAAACCTGGCTTGCGCGGGTTGACTCTTTCTCGGTCGGAACGGAAACCATTCAGCACAGTCAGGTGCTGGTCATCGACGACGATTTCGGCGACGGTGAAACCGACATGTTGCTCGGCGTGGACTTTCTCTTGGCCCACCATATGTTCATCGCCAACGGCCTGAGGAAGGCTTATTTCACTTATAACGGCGGGCGCGTATTCAGCCTTGCCGCGGCGCCGCATGATCGCGACAAGTCCGATATCGACCTGCCCTCGGACGATGACGGCGCTGCTCCCAAGACTGCGGACGAATACGCGCTGTTGGGCCAGGCGCTTTTGTCTCGCGGAGAACCGAACGCGGCCGTTGCCAATCTGAACAAGGCGATCGAGATGGCTCCCGACCAAGCCGCTTTCTACGTTGCTCGCGCGAACGCACGGGTGACGATCAAGCAATTCGATGCGGCACTCGCCGATCTGGACAAATCCCTGAGCCTGGAGCCGAAGAACGCCGATGCCTTGCTGCTGCGCGCGCAAATCCGTCTGTGGCAAAAAGATCGCAAGGGTGCGGCGGCCGACGTCACCGCCGCGAGCGCCTTGGTCCCCGAAGGCTCGAATCTGGCGGGTTCGATTGCCAATCTTTATATCGATCTCGAACAACCGGCTTCGGCACTTCCCATGCTCGATGACTGGATTCGCCTGCACAGCGATGACGCGATGCTCGGCTCTATTCTCAACACCCGTTGCTGGGCACGCGGCCTGAGCAAGCAGATGCTCAGCGATGCATTGGAAGATTGCCGAATGGCCATTAGTCGCGACGGCGAGAAACCCGAATATCTCGACAGCCTCGGCTTGGTGGAGTTGCGGCTCGGGCATTACCCAGAATCCATCAAGGCGTACCAGCAGGTCCTCACGAAGGAAGCCCATTCCCCATGGTCGCTCTACGGTCTTGGCGTCGCAAAAATCCGCAGCGGTGAAACGGATGCCGGCAAAGCCGACATAGCCGCCGCGCTCGTGCTCGATCCGCAAATTGAGGCGCTTGCGATCAAATACGGCTTGGCTGCGGAGCCATCAAAGCAGGAAAAATAGACGCATCGGCCTTGCTCAAGATCGCATTGAGCGGGTGAGACGGCAGCGTAGGGAACTGGAGAAGGCCGGTCGCTTCCGCGGCCTTCGGTGTCGACCAAGCCAGATTTCCGGACAGGGGTGCGCGCGGGAGTCTGGTTTCGCGCCGATGCGCCGGAAGATCAAGGGCAGGGTGGATTCGGCCCGCGATCAACCCCTGGAGGCAAGAAAATCGCCGATTTCAACTCGCGGAGTCGAGCGCGACCCGGACCTTTGGTGTCGATTGCGGGCGAAAGTTGAGCCGCCGCCGGACATGGCGCGCCGAAAAATGGAGCGGCATCGCGCTGCGATGTGGGCGAGCGTGACTTGTATGTCGAGGACGAGGCACAAGCAAGCGCGTCGAATCCTTGACGCCGGACTTCGGGAACAGGACTTGCCTGACTGACTGCAAACCGACACGACGCAGTGCCGCCATGAACGAAATCAACGTCAACAGCGTTCTCGCCCAGATTCGCAGCATGCAGGCGCAGGTTGCGGCGCCGGCGCGCGTGGCGCCGGGCGCTGCGACGCAGGCGCCGGAAGGCGGGTTCGCGACGGTGCTGAAGACGGCGATCAGCGAGGTCAACGGCGCACAGAACGACGCTGCTGCGTTGCAGAAGTCGTTCGCGCTCGGCGATCCGAACGTCGAGCTGTCGAGCGTGATGCTGGCCGGCGCCAAGGCGCAGGTGCAGTTCAAGGCGATGACCGAGGTACGCAACCGGCTGGTGGCGGCGTATCAGGACATCATGAACATGCCGCTGTAAGCCGGACGCAAGAATCATGGCAAGCGTTTCTCTCCCTGCGGTGCGGCAGCTCAAGGATGTGCCGGCGCTGCGCCAGCTCGCCGTGCTGGCCGGAATCGCCGCTGCGGTCGCGGTCGGCCTGCTGATCTGGTCGTGGTCGCAGAAGCCCGGCTACGTTCCGGTCTACAGCGATCTGTCCGACAAGGATGCCGCCGAACTCGCCGATGCCCTGCGTGCGGCCGACATTCCGATGCGGCTCGACGGCGGCACCGTCACCGTGCCGCAGGCGCAGCTCTATGACGCGCGCCTCAAGCTGGCCGCACAGGGTCTGCCGCATGGCGCCAGCCAGGGCTTCGAATCGATGCAGCAGGACCAGGGGTTCGGCACCAGTCAGTTCGTCGAGAACGCCCGTTACCAGCACGCCCAGGAAACCGAGCTGGCGCGGACGATCGGCAGTCTGCAGCCAGTGCGCGGTGCACGCGTGCATCTGGCGATTCCCAAGCCATCGGCCTTCGCGAGCCGCGACGAGGCGCCCAGCGCCTCGGTATTCGTCGAGCTGTATTCCGGGCGGACACTGGAAGCCGATCAGGTCGCGTCCATCGTCCATCTGGTCGCGTCCAGCGTGCCGGGCCTGCTGCCGGCGGCGGTGACGGTGATCGATCAGTTCGGCCATCTGCTGACCAATGACGCCGACAGCGCGCTCGCCCGCACGGCCGAGCAGTTCGACTACACGCGGCGCGTCGAGTCCGACTTCCAGCGCCGCATCGAGCAATTGCTGACGCCGATGCTCGGCGCCGGCCGCGTCAGTGCGCAGGTCGCCGCCGATCTGGATTTCGCCGAAACCGAAGAAGCGCGCGAGCAGTACGGTCCGGACCCGGCGAAAGTCCGCAGCGAACAGATCTCCGAGGATACGCAGCGCGGTGCCAGGACCGCCGCCGGCGTGCCGGGCGCCACCAGCAACGAGCCGCCGTCGCAGAGCAACAATCCCAAGCTCAATCAGCTGGCCGGTCCCGACAGCGGCAGCGATGTGCAGTCGCAGAGCAAGCAGGAATCGCGCACCTATGAACTCGATCGCACGCTCAGCCACACGCGCCAGTCGGTCGGCCGCCTGAAGCGGCTGTCGGTTGCGGTACTCGTCGATCACATCCCGAAAACCGAAGGCGAGGGCAAGGACCAGAAAACCACCCTGGTCGCGCTGACGCCGGAACAGCTCGGCAAGGTCGAGGCGCTGGTCAAGGAAGCGGTCGGCTTCGACGCCTCGCGCGGCGACACCGTGTCGGTGCAGAACTCGGCGTTCGTGCAGCCCGACGTGCCGACGATCGAAGCGCTGCCGGTCTGGCAGCAGCCACAGGTGTTGTCGATCGCGCGCCAGACCGGCGGCGTCCTGCTGGTGCTGGCGCTGATCCTGTTCATCCTGCGCCCGGCGCTGCGTCAGCTGCTGGCGACGCCGACCGCGATGCCGGCGCTCGAAGGCACCGTCGAAGGAGGCGCGCAGGCCGCGGCAACGAAGCCGCTGGTCGATGACCGCCTTTCGTTGCAGGCCGTCGCCACGCCGTCTCCGTACGACCAGAAGCTGCAGCTGGCGCGCAAGGCGGTCGGTGACGATCCGAAGCGCGTCGCACAGGTCGTGAAAAGCTGGATCGGGGCGGAGGGTGGATGATGGGCGACGCAGCCAATACCAGCGGCACTGAGCGCGCGGCGATCCTGCTGCTCTCGCTCGGCGAGGGCGAGGCGGCCGAAGTGCTCAAGCACATGAGCGCCAAGGACGTGCAGAAGGTCGGCGCGGCGATGGCCTCGCTGTCGAATGTCACGCGCGAGCACGCGACCGCGGTGATGGATCGCTTCGTGCTCGAACTCGAAGACCAGACCTCGCTCGGTGTCGGCGCCGACGACTACGTGCGGCGCGTGCTGGTCAATGCCCTGGGGGCCGACAAGGCCGGTGGCCTGATCGACCGCATTCTACTCGGCCGCAACAGCAAGGGTCTGGAAGCGCTGAAGTGGATGGAGACGCGCGCGGTTGCCGATCTGGTGCGCAACGAGCACCCGCAGATCGTCGCGATCGTGCTTGCCTATCTCGATCCGGATCAGGCCGCGGAAATCCTGCCGCTGCTGCCCGAACGCATGCGCAGCGACGTGCTGATGCGCATCGCGCGGCTGGACGGCATCCAGCCGCAGGCCCTGCGCGAGCTCGACGAGATCATGGAGAAGCAGTTCTCCGGCGGCAGCAACCTGAAGTCGTCGAGCGTTGGCGGCGTCAAGGTCGCGGCCACCATCCTCAATCTGATGGATTCGGCCCAGGAGCAGGCGATCTCCAGCAAGATCGGCGAAGTCGATGCCGACCTCGGCCAGCGCATCCAGGACCTGATGTTCGTGTTCGACGATCTCGCCGAAGTCGACGATCGCAGCACCCAGGCACTGCTGCGCGAGATTTCCGGCGAGACCCTGGGGCTGGCGCTGAAGGGCGCCGATCCGCGCGTCAAGGACAAGGTCCTCAAGAACATGTCCAAGCGCGCCGCCGAAATGCTGGTCGAGGACATGGAAGCCAAGGGCCCGGCCAAGCTCGCCGATGTCGAGGGCGCGCAGAAGGAAATCCTCGCGATCGCCCGTCGGCTTGCCGACGCCGGCACCATCGTGCTCGGCGGCAAGGGCGAGGCCTTCGTGTGATGCAGGACGGCGCCGCCAGCGAAGTGCTCAACGATGCGCAGGGACAGTTTGCGCGCTGGCAGATGCCGGTGTTCGAGGCGCCGGCGGGCGAGGGCCCGCTGACCGCGCAGGCGATCGACGACATCGAGGCGGCAGCCTACGAGGAAGGCAAGCAGCGCGGCTACGTCGACGGTCTGCGTTCCGGCCGCGAAGAGATGAACCGGCAGGCCGAACGCCTGCGCGGCCTGATCGAGCAGATCGCCAGACCCCTGGCGACACTGGACGATGAAGTCGAACGCGCACTGGTCGATCTGTCCTGCGCCGTTGCCCGCCGCCTGCTCGATGACGAACTGCAGTCCGCACCGGAACGCGTGCAGACGCTGGTGCGCAGCGCGCTTGCCGCACTGCCATCCGATCTGCGCGATATCCGTCTGTATCTGCATCCGGACGACGCGAAGCTGGTGCGCGGCGAACTGCAGCCGCCCCCGGAGGCAGAGAATTTCCGCGTCTTCGACGATGCCAAGCTGGCGCGCGGCGACTGTCGCGTGCAGACCGAATCGGCGTATCTCGATGCGCGGCTGGATGCGCGCATCGCGCTTGCCGCCGCGGCGCTCAGCGGCAGCACGCCATGAACGCCGGCAACACAAATGAATGGCAACGCGCGACCGCGCAGCGTCTGACCGGGCGCCTGCTGCGGCAGACGCACGCAGCCGGGACCCTCAGCAGCCTGCGGCCGGAAGGCCGTCTGCAGCGCGTCGTCGGCCTTACCCTTGAAGTGGTCGGTATCCGCCTGCCGATCGGTGCGCGCGTCGTGGTCGACACCGCCGACGGTCATGGTCTCGACGCGGAAGTGGTCGGCTTCGCCGGCGAGCGCACCTATCTGATGCCGACCGGCGAGATGCGCGGTCTGATGCCGCAGGCGCGTGTGCATCCGCAGTCCGGCCGCGGCGAAATCGTCGCCGGTGATGCGCTGCTCGGCCGCGTGCTCGACGCCGAGGGCCTGCCGATCGATGGGCGTGGCCGCCTCAAGGCCGACATGCACGCGCCGCTGGACGCGACGCCGATCAATCCGCTGGCGCGCGCGCCGGTGGTGACGCCGCTCGATGTCGGCGTGCGCGCGATCAATGCGCTGCTGACGGTGGGCCGTGGCCAGCGTCTCGGTCTGTTTGCCGGCACCGGCGTCGGCAAGTCGACGCTGCTCGGCATGATGACGCGCTTCACGCAGGCCGATGTCGTGGTCGTCGGCCTGATCGGCGAGCGCGGCCGCGAAGTCCGCGAATTCCTCGACAAGAGCCTCGGTGCCGAAGGCCTGGCGCGCGCCGTGGTGGTTGCGACGCCGGCCGATCGCTCGCCCCTGCTGCGCATGCGCGCGGCCTACACCGCCACCGCGATCGCCGAACATTTCCGCGATCGTGGCCGCCACGTGCTGCTGCTGATGGATTCGCTGACGCGCTTTGCGCAGGCCTGCCGCGAAATCGGTCTTGCGGTCGGCGAACCGCCGACCACGCGCGGTTATCCGCCGTCCGTGTTCGCCCGCATGCCGGGTCTGGTCGAGCGTGCCGGCAACGGCCGCGACGGGCAGGGCTCGATCACCGCGTTCTATACCGTGCTGACCGAGGGCGACGATCTGCAGGACCCCATCGCCGACGCCGCGCGCGGCATTCTCGACGGCCATATCGTGCTGTCGCGCGCGATCGCCGATGCCGGCCTGTATCCGGCGATCGACATCGAAGCCTCGATCTCGCGCGTGATGCAGGACGTGGTCGGCGAAGACCACCTGCAGAAGGCGCGCAGCCTGCGCTCGCTGTTCGCCGCGTATCAGCACAACCGCGACCTGATCAATATCGGCGCCTACCAGCGCGGTGCCGACCCGAAAGTCGATGCCGCCCTCGAGCGCTGGCCGCGTATCGAGGAATTCCTGAAACAGCCGGTGCGCGAAGCGGCCGGCTTCAATGACAGCCGCAAGCGTCTCGACGCGCTGCTGGCCTGAACCACGAGGAGCGTTCGATGGGACAGATGATGCAGTCCAAGCGCATGCAGCCGCTGCAGCAACTCGCCGACATCCGTCAGGACGACGCCGCGCGCCAGCTGGTCGAGGCGCAGCGGCAGCAGGCCGACCGCGAAGCGCGCCTGCTCGAGTTGAGCCGCTATCGCGAAGACTACGAACGCCAGAACGCCGCCGCGACACCGCAGCTGCTGCGCAATCGCCAGGCCTTTCTCGACCGGCTGCGCGAGGCCGAGCGCTTCCAGCAGCAACTGGTCGAGCAGGCGGTGCGCAGCGTCGACGAATGTCGCGCGCACTGGCTCCTGCAGCAGCGCGGATCGCGCACCGTCGCGCAGCTCACGGCCTGCTATCAGGCGCGCGAACAGCGCGAGGAAGCGCGTCGCGAGCAAGGTCGGCTCGATGAGTTCGCGATGCACAAGTTCGTGCGAGCGGGCGATTGAGCGGCGCGCTTGCCACAGCCGTCGCCGCGCCGGCGCCGGCGTCGGTGCCGGCAGGTGCAAGCTGCGCGGCGCCGGCCAACGATGCCGGTGTCGTCGATTTCTCGGCATTGCTCGCGGCGGCGCCCGCCGCTGCGGTCACGACGACCGCGGCGACAGCGCTGGCTTCGCTCGCCACGGCGCCCACCGCGCCGACCGTGGCCGCGGCCGCGGACGCGCCGGACCCGAATGGGGTCGCCGCAGCGCCCGACGGTACGGATGACGACAGCAAACCCGGCGATGCGACGCTCGACAACGCCGCGCTGCCCGGCCTGCTGCTGGCGCTGCGCCAGAGCCTCGCGTTCCTGGTCGGTAGCCTCGGGACCGCCGGCACACCGACCGGCGACGCCCGGCCGCGCGCCAGGGCCGCGCCGGCCCCGGGCCTTGCGCCGACCCATGGCGCAAAGCCGGCGGCAGCGGTCGACCCGGCTGATGCGGCGCTGGCCGCGCTGGCGTCGGACGGCAGCGACGGTACGGCCGATACCATCGATCCGTCGACACCGACCGCCGATCAGCGCTTCGACGCGATGCTGGCGGCGATGAACGATCACGCGACCACCAGCGCCGCAGTCTTGACGGCCGCCGATCCGCTGACCGCGCTGGCTTCGAAAGCTGCCGGCGGCAGCGCAGCCAGCGCCGGCGCCGCGCCGCTCAGTGCGCCGCCGATGACCGTGCCGCCCGATCACCCGCAGTTCGTCGGCGATCTTGGCGAGCGCATCGTCTGGATCGCCGACGCCAGTCTCGACAGCGGCATCGGCAGCGCGAAGATCGAACTGCATCCGCTCGAGCTGGGCAGCGTCAGCGTCCATGTGCGGATGCACGGCGACGCGGCACAGGTGGCCTTTGCCGCCGACAATCCGGCGACGCGCGCGCTGCTGCAGGATTCGCTGCCCCAGCTGCGTGAACTGCTGAGCGTGCAGGGCCTGCAGCTGCTGCGTGCGCAGGTCGAACAGCGTGTCGGCGCGACGCGCGCTTCCGACACCGGCTTTTCGCAATCGCGTGAACGCGATGACGGCGGCGCGCACGGCGCCGGCGTGCGTCGCGTCACGAGGCTCGAGCTGGTCGACGCCTACGCCTGATCCCGGCCGGCCGCCGCCGCTTCGCACGGCCGCGAACGGCCGCTTGCGGACATTCCCCGGCGAGGCGGTTCAAATTCGTGACGCGGGATTTGCAAACCGGGGTGCCGGATTTCCGTCACCCGTGCGCAAACCGGGCACTGAAGCGCTGGAACACGTCTTGCTCGGAGCCGGTGACCCGAACCGGAGTTCCGAAAGATCATGGCCAGCGCCGCGACCGCAAACGACGAAGATCCAGCCAAGCCGGCCGCGAAAGCGAAGAAGGGCGGCTCGCCGATGCTGGCGATCATCATCGCCGTCGTCCTGTCGACCGGCGCCAGTGCCGGCATCAGCTTCATGCTGGTCCGGCACGCGCTCGACGCAGCCGCCCACAAGGCCGATGCCGCCGCCGATGGCGAAGGCGACGGCGGGAAGGCCGACGCGGCCAAGCCCAGGGACCCGCCGAACTACGTGCCGCTCGATCCGGCGTTCGTCGTCAACCTGGAAGCCGACGATACCCGCTTCCTGCAGGTCCAGGTCCAGCTGATGACGCGCGACGCCCACGCCGTCGACACGCTCAAGCTGCACGAGCCGCTGATCCGCAACGCCTTGCTGATGCTGTTCTCGCAGCAGCATCCCGCGGATGTCGCGACCCTCGCCGGCAAGGAGAAGCTGCAGGCCGACGCGCTCGCCGAGATCCAGCGCATCCTCACGCAGGAGACCGGCAAGCCGCAGATCGAGGCGGTCTACTTCACCAGTTTCGTCATGCAATGAGCACCGATCTGCTCTCGCAGGACGAGATCGACGCGCTGCTGCACGGCGTCGACTCCGGCAAGGTCGACACCACGCCGGCGCCGGCCGCGCCGGACGAAGCGCGCTCCTTCGACTTCGCGTCGCAGGAGCGCATCGTCCGCGGCCGCATGCCGACGCTGGAGATGGTCAACGAGCGTTTCGCGCGCCTGTTCCGCATCTCGCTGTTCAACATGCTGCGCCGCTCGCCGGAGCTGACCGTGGTCGGCATCGAGACCATGAAGTTCTCCGAATACACGCACTCGCTGTTCGTGCCCACCAGCCTGAACATGATCCGCGTCAAGCCGCTGCGCGGCACGGCGCTGTGCATCTTCGAACCGCGCCTGGTGTTCACCGTGGTCGACAATTTCTTCGGCGGCGACGGCCGTCTGCCGACCAAGATCGAAGGCCGCGAATTCACGCCGACCGAAATGCGCGTGATCCAGCTGCTGCTGCGCCAGGTCTTCAGCGATCTGCAGGAAGCCTGGAGTCCGGTGCTCGGTCTGGAGTTCGATTACGTCGGCAGCGAAGTCAACCCGCATTTCGCCAACATCGTCTCGCCGAGCGAGATCGTCGTGGTCTGCAAGTTCAAGATCGAACTCGAAGGCGGCGGCGGCCATCTGCATCTGACGCTGCCGTACTCGATGCTCGAGCCGATCCGCGATCTGCTCGACGCCGGCATCCAGTCCGACCGCGGCGACAAGGACGAGCGCTGGCCGATCGCGCTGCGCGAGCAGATCCGCGACGCCGAGGTCGACGTCAGCTGCGATCTGGTGCGCACGACGATGAGCCTGCGCCAGCTGACGCAGCTCAAGGCCGGCGACGTCATTCCGGTGACGCTGCCGCGCACGCTCGACCTGTGCGTCGAGGATCTGCCGCTGTTCCGCGGCAGTTTCGGCATCTCCAACGGCCACAACGCCATCCGCATCCACGAAGTCATCCGTCGTCCGCAACTGCCGGCGACCGCCCGGGAATCCGCATGAACACCACTGAAAAACCGCAGGCCGAAGCCGCACGCGCGACGTTCCAGACGCTCGAGGACCGGCCGCTGTCGCCGGGCACCGACGTCAATCTCGACGTCATCCTCGATGTGCCGGTGACGCTGGCGATGGAAGTCGGCCGTGCGCGCATTCCGATCCGCAATCTGCTGCAGCTCAATCAGGGTTCGGTCGTCGAACTCGAGCGCGGCGCCGGCGAACCGCTCGACGTCTACGCCAACGGCACCCTGGTCGCGCATGGCGAGGTGGTCGTCGTCAACGAAAAGTTCGGCATCCGCCTGACCGACGTGGTCAGCCCGGCCGAGCGCATCCGCAAGCTCAAGTGAGCCGCGCATGAGCAACGCGCCGATCGCCGCAACCGCAGGCTCGCCGATGGCACTGACGCAGGCCACGATGCTGGCGGTGCCGTCGCAATCGCCGGCCGGCGCCGGTCATCCGTCGGCGGCCGGCAGTGTCGCCGGCATGCTCGGCAGCCTGATCATCGTCGTCGGCCTCATTCTCGCGCTCGCCTGGCTCGCGCGGCGCCTGCAGGGCACGCGCGCCGCGCGCGGCGACCTGCTGCAGGTCACCGGCGGCGTGTCGGTCGGCGGCAAGGAACGCGTGGTCATCGTCAAGGTCGGTGGCGAACACTTCCTGGTCGGTGTCGCCGCCGGCCAGGTCAGCCTTCTGCATCGCTTCGCGTCGGTGCCCGGCGCGATGGATACGGACGAAACACAGACCGGCGCGGACTCGCCGTTCGCCGAACGTGTGCGCGAACTGCTGCGCGCGCGCAAGGCCGCCTGAGCGCCGCCGATGTCCCGTTTCCCCGCACGCTGCGCCTTGCTGATGCTGCTCCTGCTGCCCTGCGGCGCGTTCGCCGCGGGTCTGCCGAGCGTGACGGCGACGCCGGCCGCCGGTGGCGGCACGCAGTACAGCCTCAACGTCGAAGTGCTGTTGCTGATGACGTTGCTGACGGTGCTGCCGGCATTGCTGCTGAGCATGACCGCGTTCACGCGCATCATCGTCGTGCTCGGCCTGCTGCGGCAGGCGCTCGGCACCAACCAGACGCCGAGCAACCAGATTCTCGTCGGCCTGGCGATGCTGCTGAGCTTCTTCGTGATGTCGCCGGTGCTGCAGAAGGTCTACGAACAGGGCGCCAGGCCCTACATGGACGGCACGATGAGCTTCGAGCCGGCACTGGCGGCCGGTGCCAGGCCCCTGCGCGGCTTCATGCTGGCGCAGGTTCGTGATGCGGATCTGCTGACCTTCGCCAAGATCGCCGGCCACGGTCCGTATCAGACGCCGGACGACATTCCGTTCACGGTGCTCGCCGCGTCGTTCGTGACCTCGGAACTGACCACCGCGTTCCAGATCGGCTTCCTGCTGTTCATTCCGTTCGTCGTCATCGATCTGGTCGTGTCCAGCGTGCTGATGAGCATGGGCATGATGATGCTGTCGCCAATGCTGGTATCGCTGCCGTTCAAGCTGATGCTGTTCGTGCTGGTGGACGGCTGGTCGCTGGTCATGGGCATGCTGGCGGCCTCGTTTCACGCCGCGACATGAGCCCCGAGACCGTCCTGTCGATCGCGCGCGATGCGCTGTGGCTGACGCTGCTGCTGGCGTCGCCGCTGCTGCTGGTGGCGCTGGCGGTCGGTGTGCTGGTCGGTGTCGTGCAGGCAGCGACGCAGATCAACGAAATGACGCTCAGCTTCATTCCCAAGCTGCTCGGGCTCGCCGCCGTGATGATCGCGCTCGGGCCGTGGATGCTGCGCACGCTGCTCGAATACACGCGCCAGCTGATCGAGTCGATTCCGGGGTTGCTGGGCTGATGACCGTGGACCCCGTCATTGTGAGGAGCGCAAGGACGACGCGACCCGGCAGCACGGCCGGATCGGGCTGCGTACCGGATTGCTTTGCTGCGCTCGCAATGACGGTGGGGCGGGGCTTCTGCGCAGAGCATTTGTCATGCACTTCACCGACGCGCAACTGATCGGCTGGCTGCAGCAGTTCATCTGGCCACTGGCGCGTATCGGTTCGGCGCTGATGATCGCGCCGGTGCTCGGTTCCGGCCGCGTCAGCCCGCGCATCCGCATGACGCTGGCGATGCTGACCACCCTGTTGATCGCGCCGAGCCTGCCACCGCCGCCGGTCGCCGAACTGTTCGCATCGATCTGGTGGGCGACGCTGCTGCGTGAAATGGCGATCGGCCTGTTGATCGGCTTCACGCTGCAGATCGTGTTCGAAGCGGTGATGTTCGGCGGCGAGCTGATCTCCGCGAGTTCGAGCCTGAGCTTCGCGACGCTCGCCGACCCGCTGCGCGGCATGTCGACGCCGGTCGTCGGACAGTTCCTGACCCTGACCGCGACGCTGCTGTTTCTCGCGCTGGGCGGCCATCTGCAGTTCCTGCAGTGGCTGGCGCGCTCGTTCGGCAGCCTGCCGGTCGGCGGCACCGGCCCGGAGCAAGCGCAGTTGCTGCAGCTGCTGAGGTTCGGCGGCGAGATCTTCAGCGGCGGCCTGATGCTGGCGTTGCCGGTGCTGGTCGCCTTGCTCGCCATCAATCTCGCGCTCGGCGTCATCAGCCGCTCGGCGCCGTCGCTGAACCTGTTCGCGGTCGGCTTTCCGCTCGGGTTGATCGCCTGTCTGGTCCTGCTGTACGTGGCGATGCCGGCGATGCTGGAGAAGATCGGCGGCTTGTTCGATCAAGGGTGGTTGGCGTTGGCTTCGTGGACGCAGTAGCCGACATGGGCCGTTTACTAATTTTGTTGAGCGCGAGTATTGATCGGGCTTCTGGTTTCGCCTTACGGCGCGAAACCAAAGGCCAGATCAGGCGCTAACCAGTCGCCTCGTCAAGCGCGCCTGACCCATGTCCGATCCCCAGAAAACCGAACGCGCCACACCCAAACGCCTGCGCGAAGCCCGCGAAAAAGGCGAGTTGCCGCGCTCGCGCGAGCTGTCGACCGCGATCGTCGTGGGTGCCGGCGTGCTGACCCTGATGGCCAGCGGTGCCGGCATTGCCACCAGGGCTGCCGCCTGGCTGCAGCACGCCCTGCAACCGGACCCGGCGCTGCTGGCCGAACCGATGCGCATGCTGGCCTGGGCCGGCGAGCTGGTGTTCGGCGCCTTTGCACTGGTGCTGCCGCTGCTGGTGGTCGGGATGCTGGCGGCGATCGTCGGCCCGCTGGCGCTCGGCGGCTGGAATTTCTCGATCAAGGCGCTGCGCTTCGATGTCGCGCGCATCAATCCGCTCAGCGGCATCGGCCGCATGTTTTCGATGCAGTCGCTGGTCGAACTGCTCAAGGGCGTCGGCAAGGCGGCGCTGCTCGGTGCACTCGGGGCCGGTTTTTTGTGGAAACACCATGACGATTTTCTGGCGCTGGCACGCATGGATCCCGGCGCGGCGCTCGGCGATGGCGTCGGCCTGACCCTGTCGCTGCTGTCGTGGCTGACAGGCGGCCTGATCGTGATCGCGGCGATCGACGCGCCGTATCAGTGGTTTTCGCATGCCAGGAAGCTGCGCATGACACGCCAGGAAGTGCGCGACGAATACAAGCAGGCCGAAGGCAGCCCGGAAGTCAAAGGCCGCATCCGTCGCCTGCAGCAGGAGCGCTCGCGCCGCCGGATGATCGCCGCGGTGCCGACCGCCGACGTGGTGATCGTCAACCCCACGCATTACGCGGTGGCGCTCCAGTACGACGCGCCGAAGATGCGGGCGCCGCGCGTGGTCGCCAAAGGCGTCGACGAGGTGGCGCTGGCGATTCGCGAGGCGGCCCGCGCCGCGCGCGTGCCGCTGGTCGAGGCACCGCCGCTGGCGCGCGCCCTGTACCGCGGCGCGGCGCTCGATCAGGAAGTGCCGGTCGCGCTGTATTCCGCCGTCGCGCAGGTGCTGACCTACGTTTATCAGCTCAAGGCTTATGCGCGCGGGGCTGGCACAGGGACTGCACCGCCCTCGGCACCCGACGTCGGCGACGTGCCGGACGGACAGATCGACGAATGAGCCTGCTGACGATGCGCCATGACGATTTCCTGGACTTGCCGGTCCTGAACGCCGCTTCGCCATCGGGCGGTGCGGCGTCGGCGAGGGCGGTCCGGAATGCGATGGGCGCTGGTTCGACCAGACAGCCGCCCACCGCCCGCGGCCCGGCCGCCGGCAAGCGGGCGGAGGGGCGTGTTGAAGCGCGCCCGGCCCTGAGGCCGGCAGGCACGGTGGAGCCGGGGGCGGTGTCGGACACGGATGTATTCGACGATCCGGGCGCACACCGCCGCGCGTGCGGTGATCCGGCAATGACCCGGCGGCGTTTCCTCGCAGGTCCGAAGACCCTCGCGCCGAACGCGAGCGGAGCGGGAAGGTGCTCGCGGTTGTCGATTACGGCTTCCGGCTGCGGCGGAGCCCTGTCATGAACTTCTCGGCATTTCTCGACCAGCTGCGCAACGCAGAGCGCAAGGGGCTTGCCGCGCCGATCCTGTTGCTGATGGTGCTGGCGATGATGGTGGTGCCGCTGGCGCCGCCGGTACTGGATCTGATGTTCACGCTGAACATCACGATCGCGATCGTCGTGCTGCTCGGCGTCGTATACGTGCTGCGGCCGATGGACTTCTCGTCGTTTCCGACCGTGCTGCTGTTCGTGACCCTGCTGCGCCTGGCGCTGAACGTGGCGTCGACCCGCGTCGTGCTGCTGCACGGACACGAGGGCGCCGGCGCCGCCGGTCACGTGATCCAGGCTTTCGGCGAGTTCGTGGTCGGTGGCAACTATGCGGTCGGCTTCGTCGTGTTCGTGATCCTGACCATCGTCAATTTCATGGTCGTCACCAAGGGCGCGGAGCGCGTCTCGGAAGTGTCGGCACGTTTCATCCTCGATTCGCTGCCCGGCAAGCAGATGGCGATCGACGCCGATCTCAACGCCGGCCTGATGACGCGCGAGGAAGCGCGCGAGCGCCGCAACGAGGTGCGCGAGGAAGCCGACTTCTACGGCTCGATGGACGGCGCCAGCAAGTTCATCCGTGGCGACGCGCTCGCCGGCATCATGATCCTGGTCATCAACGTCATCGGCGGCCTGCTGATCGGCACCATGCAGCACGGCATGAGCCTCGGCGATGCGCTGAAGAACTACACCCTGCTGGCGATCGGCGACGGTCTCGTCGCGCAGGTGCCGTCGCTGCTGCTGTCGACCGGTGTCGCCGTGCTCGTGACACGCATGTCGAAGTCGCAGGACATGTCGCAGCAGCTGGTCGGGCAGGTGTTCGGCCAGCCGCGTGTGCTGGCGATCGCCGCGACGGTGCTGGCCCTGATCGGTTTCGTGCCGGGCATGCCGAACTTCGTGTTCCTGCTGCTGGCCGCGGCCTGCGGCGGCATCGCCTGGCTGCTGGCCAGAAAGCAGCGCGCGGCGGCGAGTGCGCCGCCGCCGCCGGCCGCACCCACTGCACCCGCCGAGCTCGGCTGGGACGACATCGGCCGTACCGATGCGATCGGCCTCGAAGTCGGCTATCGCCTGATCCCGCTGGTCGATGCCCGTCAGGGCGGCGAGCTGATGGCGCGCATCAAGGGTGTGCGCAAGAAACTGACGCAGGACATCGGCTTTCTGATTCCGCCGGTGCACATCCGCGACAACCTCGAACTGCAGCCGGCGAGTTATCGCCTGCTGGTGCACGGTGTGCCGGTCGCCGAGGCCCAGGTCTATCCGGACCGCGATCTGGCGCTGAACCCCGGCCGCGTGTTCGGCACGCTGGACGGCATCCAGACCACCGATCCGTCGTTCGGCATGCCGGCGGTGTGGATCGAACGCGGCGCCCGCGAACATGCGCAGACGCTCGGCTATTCCGTCGTCGATTGTTCGACGGTGGTGGCCACGCATCTGTCGCAGGTCATCCAGAACCACGCGCACGAATTGTTCGGTCACGACGAAGCGCAGGCGCTGGTCGCACAACTTGCCAAGCAGGCACCGAAGCTGGCCGAGGATCTGGTGCCGAAGCTGCTGCCGCTGAATGTCTTCACGCGCGTGCTGCAGAGCCTGCTCGCCGAGCGCGTGCCGATCCGTCATTTGCGCGTGATCGCCGAAGCTTTGGCGGAAGCCGCGCCGCGCAGTCAGGATCCCGTCGCGCTGGCCGGCCACGTCCGCGTCGCGCTCGGGCGTCAAATCGTGCAGGAGATCAACGGCATGGCGCCGGAGCTGCCGGTGCTGACCCTGGGCGCGCCGCTGGAACAGGTCCTGCAGGACTCCCTCAAGAGCGGCGGTACGGCGATCGAACCGGGACTGGCCGAACGCATGCACCGATCCCTCACGGACGGCGCACGCAAGCAGGAACAGGCCGGCCAGCCGGCGGTTCTGCTGGTGCCGAACGGACTGCGTCCGCTGCTCGCCCGATTCACGCGTCAGACCGTACCCGGATTGCATGTGCTGTCGTTCGACGAGGTTCCGGACAACAAGCAGATCCGCATGATCGGCGCCATCGCCTGAGAGTCAAGAAGAAACGCAAATGAAGATCAAACGGTTCCTGGCGAAGAACATGCGCGATGCGATCCGCATGGTGCGCGAAGAGCAGGGTCCCGACGCGGTGATCCTGTCCAATCATCGCGTGGCCGGTGGCGTCGAGGTGGTGGCCGCCACCGACTACGACGCCGCCCTGATCCAGCAGGCCACGCGCCGCAGCGCGCCGCCCGAACCGCCGCCGGAGACACCGAAGCCGACCCGCAGCGAGGACAGCCGTCCGGTCGCAACGCCGGCGCCGATCGCCACGCCGGCGGCGCCCGAACTGCAGCAGCTGCGCCGCGAACTCGGCGGCATGAAACGCATGCTGGAAACGCAGATGGCCGGCATGGCCTGGCGCGAGATCCGCGAACACCCGCAGAAACTGCACGCCTTGCAGACCATGGTCAATCTCGGCATCGAGCCGCGCCTGGCGCGCGAGATCGTCGCCGAACTGCCGGGCACGGCCGATGCCGAACGCGCGCGCTTTCTGCCGCTGGGGCTGCTGTCGCGACGCATTCCCGTCGCCAGCGCCGATCCGATCCAGGACGGCGGCGTGATCGCGCTGGTCGGCCCGACCGGCGTCGGCAAGACCACGACGATCGCCAAGCTTGCGGCCCGTTATGCGGAAATGCACGGCACGCGCGATCTGGCGCTGGTCACCACCGATCACTTCCGCGTCGGCGCGCAGGAGCAGCTGTTCACCTACGGCCGCCTGCTCGGCGTGCCGGTACAGACGGCCGGCAATGCCGACGAGCTGCGCACGGTGCTGGCGCGCCTGGCCGATCGCAAGCTGGTCCTGATCGACACCGCCGGCATCGGTCCGCGCGACGCCAAGCTGCAGGCGCAGCTCGGCGCGATGGGCAGCGCCGGTGCCGCCCTCAAGAGCTGGCTGGTGCTGTCCGCCAACAGTCATGCCGCCGATCTCGACGACGTGATCCGCCGCTATGCCAAGGCCAGACCCGTTGCCTGCGTGATCACCAAGCTCGACGAGACGCTGCGCATCGGCGGCGCGCTGTCGGCGGTGATCCGTCACCGTCTGCCGGTCGCCTACGGCTGCGACGGACAGCAGGTGCCCGAAGACATCGAACCCGGTCGTGCGAATTCGCTGGTGCTGCGTGCGATGCAACTCGCGCGCATGACGCCGGCGCGCATCGACGACGCCACGCTTGCCCTGCAGTTCGGAGCCGTCCATGTCGCACAGTGATCACAGCGGCAGCCAGGCCGCCGGTCTGCGTCGCCTGCGCGCGCCCAAGCCGGTGCAGGTCGTCGCCGTCACCAGTGGCAAGGGCGGCGTCGGCAAGACCTCCGTGTCGGTCAATCTGGCGGTTGCCATGGCGCTCGACGGCAAGCGTGTGATGCTGCTCGACGGCGACCTCGGTCTGGCCAACGTCGACGTCATGCTCGGCTTGCAACCGACCTACAACCTGTCGCACGTGATCGCCGGCGAATGCACGATCGACGACACCCTGATCGAAGGCCCGGCCGGCATCATGGTGATCCCGGCATCCAGCGGCAAACGCAACATGGCGGAGCTGTCCGGCGCCGAGCACGTCGGTCTGGTGCGGGCGTTCTCGGAACTGCAGCAGCCGCTCGACACCCTGATCGTCGATACCGCTGCCGGCATCGCCGACAGCGTCATCACCTTCAGCCATGCGTCGCAGCAGATCATCGTTGTCGTCACCAGCGATCCGCAGTCGCTGACCGATGCCTACGCGTTGATCAAGGTGCTCAATCGCGAGCGCGGCATTCATCGCGTGCACGTACTCGCCAATCAGGTGCAGTCGCCGCGCGAGGCGCGCGAGATCTACGACAACCTGCGTCGTGTCGCCGAACGCTTTCTCGACATCACGCTCAGCAGCATCGGCTTCATTCCGCACGACGAATGGCTGAAGCGCGCCGTGCGCCGTCAGCGCGCCGTGGTCGACGCCTATCCGGCGGCGACCAGCGCCGTCGCCTTCCGTGCACTGGCCAAGACCGCGGCGAACTGGGGTCTGCCGCTCGGTGCACGCGGCAATCTCGAATTCTTTGTCGAGCGTCTGGTAGCCGGCGACGCGCCGGCGGGAGTCCCTGCATGAACATGGCCGTCGCCGAGAATCTCCAGGAACCGGTCGATGAGAACGCGCTGGTGCGTCGCCACGCCGATCTGGTCAAGCGCATCGCCCACCATCTGGCCGCGCGCCTGCCGGCCAGCGTCGAAGTCGACGATCTGATCCAGGCCGGCGTCATCGGACTGATCGAAGCGGCACGCCACTACAGC
The DNA here is from genome assembly GCF_011067135.1 of Solimonas terrae. GTDB lineage: Bacteria > Pseudomonadota > Gammaproteobacteria > Nevskiales > Nevskiaceae > Solimonas > Solimonas terrae. Next base: position 123,989 of record NZ_JAAMOW010000011.1, on the reverse strand, counting down.
GGCACGCGCGGTGCGTCGTTCGAGACCTATGCCGGCATCCGCATCCGCGGCGCGATGCTCGACGAGCTGCGCCAGACCGACTGGGCGCCACGTTCGGTCCACCGCCGCGAACGCGCGGTATCCGAGGCGATCCGCAAGATCGAACAGAAGAACGGCCGCGAAGCGCGCGATCACGAGATCGCCGCGCATCTCGACATCGACCTCGCCGAGTTCCACGCCATCGTCCAGGACGCGTCGCGTTGCCAGGTGCTGAGCATCGATCATGGCGGCGAGGACGGCGACGAGACGATGGACGCCCAGGACGACACCGCCGGGCCGCTGCAGCACCTGCAGCACGACGAATTCCAGCAGGAACTGGCGCGCGCGATCTCCGAGCTTCCGGAGCGCGAGCGGCTGGTGCTGTCGATGTACTACGAACGCGAGCTCAACCTGCGCGAAATCGGCGCAGTGCTCAAGGTCAGCGAGAGCCGCGTCTGCCAGATTCATGGGCAGGCGTTGTTGCGGCTGCGCGCGCGGCTGAAGTCCTGGCGTGAACTGGCCGCGGTGTCCTGAGCGATGAACGCGACCGGATCGGGTCCTGCCGGCGGCGCGCGCGCCGGCGCACGGCAGCCGGCGCGAATCCGGCTCAAGTATCGGCAGGCTCCGGCCGCTAACGGCAGGGAGACCCCGGCGTCGGCGCCTCGCGATGGCGATCTGCGACCCGGCCAGGCGGCTTCCGGCGCGGCCCGCCTCGCCGCCGGCCGCGAACGATCATGCATGCGGCGCCGGCTTCGCGGCCTGCGCCGTGCTCACGGGACCGGCGCCGGAACCGCGCGGATTTACCAACGAGTGATCAGGAAACTCTGATGGACAAGAACATGAAAATCCTGGTGGTCGACGACTTCTCGACGATGCGCCGCATCGTCCGCAATCTGCTCGGCGACCTCGGCTACTCGAACATCACCGAGGCCGACGACGGCAAGAGCGCCTGGCCGGTACTGCAGGCGGGCAGCTTCGATTTCGTCGTCACCGACTGGAACATGCCCGGCATGACCGGCATCGACCTGCTGCGCAACATCCGCGGCGACGCCCGCATCGCCAAGACGCCGGTGCTCATGGTGACCGCCGAAGCGCAGCGCGAACAGATCATCGAGGCGGCGCAGGCCGGCGTGAACGGCTACATCATCAAGCCGTTCAATGCGGCGACGCTCAAGGAAAAGATCGACAAGATATTCCAGCGCATCGCCGAAGCCGCCTGAATCCGGCCATCAACCCAATGCGCCCGGCGCCTCGCGCTTCCGCGCTGCTCGGAGTCCTCATGCATACCGACTTCCACTCCGGCGTCTGTGCCGCTCCAGGCGCAAGCCGGCGTCGCCCGCGACGGTTTGCGGGCAGGTTCTGATCGTGTCCGCCTCCACACAGGATCGCGGCGCGCTGATCATGGCGCTGCGCAGCTGGATCGAGCGTCTCGAAAGCGGCGGCAGCGTCGATGCGCCACCGGCACTCGCCGAGCTGCTGCAGACCCAGGATCACGCCTTCTACCGGCAGGTCGCCGAATTGACCCGACGCCTGCACAGCGGCGTCGTCAGCCTGCGGCTCGACGAACGCCTGACCCGGATTGCCGGTGACGCGATGCCCGACGCGCGGCATCGCCTGCGCCATGTCGTGCAGATGACCGAGGACGCCGCACACAAGACGCTCGACATCGTCGACCAGATGCGCGGTGTCGCGCGCCAGATCAGTCGCAGTGCCGAGAGCTTCGAAGCGTCCGATCTGCGGCGTGCCGCCTTGCTGCGCGATGCCGAGATCCTGCGTGAACGCCTCAACGAGCTGGCGATCGCGCAGGAGTATCAGGATCTCACCGGGCAGATCATCAAGCGCATCATTTCGCTCGTCGAGGATGTCGAGTCTGCGTTGCTGGAATTGCTCGGTGCACATGCCGCGCATCTCAAGACTGCGGCCCCGCTGCCGATAGCAGAAGGGCAGGCCGTCCTCGCCGGCCCCGCAGTACCGGGGCAGATCACGACGAGCCAGCAGGATGCCGATGCGCTGCTTGCCAGCCTCGGTGTGTAGCAAGAGTCCGGCAGCAGGTTCGCGCTGAAGCGCCAACCCCGCACACGGACCGCCGACGAGACGACCGTGCTGCCATGAGTTCCAGCGACGACGACATCCGCAGCGACTTCCTCGCCGAAGCCGGCGAACTGGTCGAACAGCTGGCCGGCCAGCTGATCGCCCTGGAGCGGGCGCCGGACGATGTCGAAACCCTCAATGCCGTGTTCCGCGCGTTCCACACCGTCAAGGGTGGCGCCGGCTTCCTGCAGTTGCCGGCAATGGTCGAGCTCTGCCACGCCGCCGAAGACGTGCTCAATTCCGTGCGCAATCGCCAGCGTGCTTTCGACACCGAGGTGATGGATGCGGTGCTGCAGGCGGTCGATGCCGCACAGCGCATGATGGCCGAGCTGTATGCCGGCAGCGCGCTGACGCCGGCCGCCCCCGAACTGCTGATGCAGCTGCACGCGCTGGTCGGTGCGCAGGCGGCGGCACCGGTGGTCGCGGCGCCGGTGACGAACGGCAGCGCGACGATCAGCGACGACGAATTCGAGGCCCTGCTCGACGAGCTGCAGGGCAAGACCCCGGCGAAACCCGTCGCCGCCGCGCCGCCGGCTCCGAAACCGGCTCCCGTGCCTGCGGCGAACGCCGCGGTCGCGGTGAAGACGGAAGCGGAGACGATACGCGTCGAGACCCACAAGCTTGATCAGCTGATGAATCTGATCGGCGAACTGGTGCTGGTGCGCAACCGTCTGAAGGCTGCCAAGGGTGGTTTCGACGAGCCCTCGGCGCGCGCCATCGGCGAGCTCGATTTCATCACGCGCAATCTGCAGAACACCGTCGCGCAGGTGCGCATGCAGCCGATCGGCAAGGTGTTCGCACGGTTTCCGAAGCTGGCGCGCGATGTTGCCCGGCAGCTCGGCAAGCAGGTCAAGGTCGTGCTCGAGGGCGAAGAGACAGAGCTTGACAAGAACCTGGTCGAGGCGCTCGCCGACCCGCTCGTGCACATGGTTCGCAACAGCGTCGATCACGGCATCGAGATGCCGGACCGGCGCGCGCAGGCCGGCAAGGCCGCGGCCGGCACGCTGCTGCTGCGCGCGAGTCAGGAAGGCGATCACATCCGCATCGACATTCGCGACGACGGCGCCGGCATCGACGCCGAACGCATACGCGCGAAGGCGGTCGACAAGGGCGTGATCGAGGCAGCGACCGCGGCGACGCTGTCCCCGGCCGACTGCCTGCAGCTGATTTTCCTGCCGGGCTTCAGCACCAAGGAAGAAGTCTCGGACCTGTCCGGCCGCGGCGTCGGCATGGATGTCGTGATGTCGCGCATCAAGCGGCTCAACGGCACGGTCGAACTCGATTCCCGGCCCGGCGAAGGCACGGCGTTCCGCATTCGCGTGCCGCTGACGCTGGCGGTGCTGCCGGCGCTGATCGTGCGCAGTGAGGGGCGCCGCTTCGCGCTGCCGCTGGCGCCGGTGTCGGACGTGTTCCGGCTCGACGAGCAGCGCATGCGTCGCGTCGAGCGCTGGGATGTCGTCGACTCGCGCGGCGCGCCGCTGCGTCTGGTGCATCTCGATCGCTGGCTCGGCGCCGAAGCCGGGCGTGGTCCGCGGCATGTGGTGGTCGCGCAGGTCGGCGACGAGCGCTACGGCATCGTCGTTCGCGAGGTGATCGGCCGCGAGGAGATCGTCATCAAGCCGCTCGGTGCGAGCCTGCGTGGCCTTGCCGGCATCTCCGGCGCCACCGTGATGCCGGACGGCCGCATCGCGCTGATCCTCGACTTCAACGGCCTGGTGACGGCCGCGCGTGCGCTGCCGGTCGAAGGCGTGACGCATGGATAAGCTGTCGGTCCTCGGCATCATCCTCGCGCTGATCGCCGTGATCGGCGGCTCGATCCTGAAAGGGGCGGGCGTCGAGGCGCTGCTGTCGCCGGCCGCGTTCACGATCGTCATTCTCGGCACGCTGGCGTCGATCTTCCTGCATACGCCGCCGGCGACCTTCCTGCACGGCATGAAGATCGCGAAGTGGGTGCTGTTTCCGCCGCGCCACGACTCGGCGGCGTTGATCGAACGCATCGTCGGCTGGAGCGGCATCGCCCGCAAGCAGGGCCTGCTGGCGCTGGAAGGCGAGGTCGAAGGCGAGGCCGATGCCTTCATCAAGAAAGGCCTGCAGATGCTGGTCGACGGCGCCGAGCCCGACGTGATCCGCAACATTCTCGAGGTCGACGTGCAGACCCGCGAGCACCTCGATCTGCAGGGTGCCAAGGTCTTCGAGGGCATGGGCATCTACGCGCCGACACTCGGCATCATCGGCGCGGTCATGGGCCTGATGGCGGTGCTCAAGAATCTCGCCGATCCGAGCAAGCTCGGTCATGGCATTGCCGCGGCGTTCATCGCGACGATCTACGGCATCGGCACCGCCAACCTGTTCTTCCTGCCGATGGCGGCCAAGCTCAAGGCCATCATCAACGACCAGACGCGCGTGCGCGAGATGCTGATCGAGGGTCTGATCTCGATTTCGCAGGGCGAGAATCCCCGCAATATCGAAAACAAGCTGCGCGGGTATCTGCACTGAACCCCGATCATGGCCAGAAAACACAAGCACGAGGATCACGTCAACCACGAAGCCTGGGCGATCCCGTACGGGGATCTGTTGACCCTGCTGCTGGCGTTCTTCGTCGTGATGTACGCCGTGTCGTCGGTCAATGAAGGCCGCTATCGCGTGCTGGCCGATTCGCTGTCGCAGGCCTTCGGCGGTCCGCCGAAATCGCTCAAGCCGGTGCAGATCGGCGACAAGCCGCAGAAGGGCACGCAGGCCGATGCCATGTTCAACACGCCGAGCATGCGCGGCTTCGAGAAGGAAGTCTCGCAACTGCAGGCCGGCCGCGCCGGCGTGCGCATCGGCGGCGAGCAGCCGTCGCCGCGCTCGGAGGGCGAGCAGTCGAAGGCCGCGCTCGATGCGCCGCCGCAGGCCTTGAAGACCATGTCGGATGCGGTGCAGGCGGCGATGAAGGACCTGATCACCGCCAAGCTCGTGACCGTGCGCCGCAACGAGCACTGGCTGGAGATCGAGATCCGCACCGACATCCTGTTCGCCAGCGGCGTGGCACAGATTGCGCCGAGCGCCGAGCCGGTGCTGCAGAAGCTGGCCGACATCCTCAAGCCGTTTCCGAATCCGCTGCGCATCGAGGGCTACACCGACAATGTGCCGATCGCCACCAACCGCTTTCCGTCGAACTGGGAACTGTCGGCGGCGCGTGCCGCGAGCGTCGTGCACCTGTTCATGGAAACCGGTGTCGATCCGACGCGCATGAGCGTCGCCGGCTTCGGCGAGTACCGGCCGGTGGCCGACAACGCCGATGCCGACGGTCGCAACCGCAACCGTCGCGTGGTCGTGGTGGTGATGGCAAACGAAGGGGACCAGGTCATGGCGAGCACCGATCCGGCGGTCGCGCCGCCGCAGGCCGACGGCGGCGGCAGTCTCGCCGCTCCGGCAGAAAGCGCGGCACCGGCGGCGCCGGTCGCGGCGGTGGCGAGCCTGGCGGGTGCCCACGGCCTGGCGAGCCGCGCGGCGGCGACGGGCCTGCCATGAGCGCACTTGCACGCAAGACCGACGGCGAGTTCGCGCGCTGGGTCTGTTTCGGACTCGGCAGCCAGGAATACGGACTGCCGATCCTGCAGGTACACGAGGTCCTGCGGCCGCTGCCGATCGAGCCGGTGCCCGGCGCGCCGGACATCGTGCCGGGCGTCGTCAACCTGCGCGGCCAGGTCGTCACCGTCATCGACCTGCGCCGGTACCTGGTGCTCCCGGTCACGCCGATCGGCACCGAGACGCGGATCGTCGTCGTCGAACACGACGGCGAAACCTTCGGCCTGCTGGTCGATCGCATCGGCGAGGTTTCGAAGATCGCACTGAACGCGATCAAGCCGGTACCGACGCTGCATCGGCAAGGCAATCGTTACGGCTTCGCCGGCGTCGTCGGTCGCGGCGCCGTGCTGCTGACCCTGCTCGACGTCGACGCCCTGTTCGCCGCGATGCCGCGCTGAACCGCGATCGTCGAACCGACCGCTCGGCGGCTTCACTGCGACGTTCATCCCCCGCCGGTACAGGAACACCCGACAACGGCCGCTGACGACGCATGGCCCACCCCGATCGACGCGGAGCATGTGCGAGATGAGCATTGCCGATGCTGAAGCAGCGCCGCTCGTGCTGGCGGCCGATCTCGGGATCGAGCGCGTTGCGGCGCTGCGCGCGCAACTGCTCGACGTGCTCGAACAACCCGCGGTGACGCTGGCCGCCGACGCGGTGGTGCGCGTGCACGGCGCCACGCTGCAGCTGCTGACCGCGTTCTGTCGCGAGCGTCGCGCTGCCGGACGCGAGACGCATTGGGCGAATGCCAGCGGCGTGCTGCGCGACGCCGCGCAGCGGCTGGGGCTCGGGCCGCAACTTCATATCGAGGAGAACTAGGGCATGGGCGAACGCGTACTGGCCGTCGACGATTCGGCCTCGATGCGGCAGATGGTGGCCTTCACGCTGCGCGAGGCGGGCTTCGATGTTGCCGAGGCAGAGGACGGCGTGGCGGCGCTGGCGCTGGCCAGGAACGAGGCGTTCCGCATCGTGCTATGCGACGTCAACATGCCGAATCTCGACGGCATCGGTCTGGTCAAGGCCCTGCGCCAGATGCCGGACTACCGCTTCACGCCGCTGCTGATGCTCACCACCGAATCGAGCCCCGAGAAGAAGCAGGAAGGCAAGGCTGCCGGCGCGACCGGCTGGCTGGTCAAGCCGTTCAATCCGGAACAGCTGATCACGACCATGCGCCGCGTGCTCGGCTGAGGTCAGGCTCATGGCCTCCATCGACCTCAGCCGTTTCCACCGCACCTTCTTCGAGGAGAGTTTCGAGGGCCTCGACGTGATGGAAGCGTCGCTGCTGGCTCTCGATCCCGAACAGGTCGACAGCGAGACGATCAACGGTATCTTCCGCGCCGCGCATTCGATCAAGGGCGGCGCCGGAACCTTCGGCTTCGAGGCGATCGCCGGCTTCACGCATCTGCTCGAAACCCTGCTCGACGAAATGCGTGCCGGCAAGCGTGCGATCACGGCGCCGGACATCGAACTGCTGCTGCGTGCGGTCGACGCCTTGCGCGGCCTGCTGGCCACCGCCCGCGACGGCGGCGCAGTCGACCCGGGCACGGTCGAGCCGCTGCGAGCCGAACTGGCGCAGTGCCTGGCCGGCGGTGGCGTGGTTCCGCAGGCGGCCGAGCGCGACGAGGTGCCGGCCAGCGGCTGGCGCATCCGCTTTGCGCCGAAGCCGGAACTGTTTGCCAGCGGCAATGATCCGCTGCTGATCCTGCGCGAACTCCAGCAGCTCGGCGACGCGACCATCGTCTGCGATGTCGATGCGCTGCCGTCGTTCGGCGAGCTCGATCCCGAAAGCTGTCACCTGGCCTGGACGATCGAGCTGCGCGGCGAGATTTCGCGCGCGGCGGTCGCCGACGTGTTCGCCTGGGTCGAGGACGACTGCGATCTGAGCATCGCGGCGCTGACGCCGACGCCGGCGCAGCCCCAGTCCGGCAGCAAGGTCGAATCCATCGTCGCGTCGGCGCCGCGCGCCGAGCCGCGCGGCGACAGCGCCTCGATCCGCGTCGCGACCGCCAAGATCGATGCGCTCATCAATCTGGTCGGCGAGCTGGTGATCACGCAGGCGATGCTGCAGCAGCTCGCCAGCCATCTCGATCCGGTCCACAACGAAGCCCTGCTGCAGGGGCTTTCGCAGCTCGATCGCAATACCCGCGTGCTGCAGGAGGCGGTGATGTCGACGCGCATGTTGCCGGTCGACGCCGTGTTCTCGCGCTTCCCGCGTGTCGTCCACGATCTCGCCGGCAAGCTCGGCAAGCAGGTACGCCTGCAACTGGTCGGCGAAGGCACCGAACTCGACAAGAGCGTGATCGAGAAGATCAGCGATCCGCTCACGCATCTGGTCCGCAACAGCCTCGATCACGGCCTGGAGTCGCCGGACGAGCGCGCGGCGGCCGGCAAGGACGGCTGCGGCACGGTAACGCTGAAGGCTTCGCATCAGGGAGGCCACATCGTCATCGAGGTGGCCGATGACGGCCGCGGACTGAGCCGCGGCAAGCTGCTCGCCAAGGCGAGCGAGAAGGGCATCGCCTGCAACGAGCAGATGAGCGATGCCGAAGTCTGGCAGCTGATCTTCGCGCCCGGCTTCTCGACGGCCGCGCAGGTCACCGACGTGTCCGGCCGCGGCGTCGGCATGGATGTCGTCAAGAAGAACATCCAGGCGCTCGGCGGCAGCGTCGAACTGGCATCGCGCGAAGGCGCCGGCACCCGCGTCACGATCCGCCTGCCGCTGACGCTGGCGATTCTCGACGGCATGTCGGTCGCGGTCGGTGACGACATCTACATCCTGCCGCTGTCGGCGGTCGTCGAATCGCTGCAGCCGCAGCCGGAGCAGATCCGCCGCGTCGCCGGCGAGGGCACGGTCGTGCGCGTGCGCAATGAATACGTGCCGCTGCTGCCGGTCAAGGACTGGTTCCGCGTGCCCGGCGCCTCGCGTCCGCCGCACGAATCGATTCTCGTGCTGGTCGAGGCCGACGGTCACAAGCTGGCCCTGCAGGTCGACGAACTGGTCGGCCAGCAGCAGGTGGTCATCAAATCGCTGGAAGCCAACTACAAGCGGGTCGCCGGGATTTCCGGCGCCACCATCCTCGGCGACGGTCGCGTTGCCCTGATTCTCGATATCGCCGAGATCGTGCGCCTTGCAACGCGCGCGCTTGCGGCCTGATTGCCCGGAGCGGCCATGAACGCCTCAGCAGAAGCAGTCAACGCGGAAAGCAGCGAGTTCCTCACCTTCACGCTCGGTGCCGAGGAATACGGTGTCGACATCCTCAAGGTGCAGGAGATTCGTCGCTACGACACGGTCACGCGCATTCCCGACACGCCGGATTTCATCAAGGGCGTGGTCAACCTGCGCGGCACGATCGTGCCGGTCATCGATCTGCGCCAGAAGCTGAAGTTCGAGCGCGCCGAGTACGACGCGTTCACGGTGATGATCATTCTGAACATCGCCAAGCGTGTCGTCGGCATGGTCGTCGACAGCGTTTCCGACGTCATGCAGCTGTCGGCCGAACAGATACGCCCGGCGCCGGAGTTCGGCGCCAGTGTCGATACCCGCTTCATCACCGGCCTGGGTGCGATCGACGATCGCATGCTGATCCTGGTCGACATCGAAAAACTGCTGCGCTCGCCGGACATGGCCCTGTTGCCAGCCGCCGACGGCAGCGTCACGCAGCACTAAGGCGAGGAGCCACTCATGAGCAAGTCCGCAGGCCGCAAAGCCGTCGTCAAAGCCCGGCCCGGGAAGGCCGCCGTCAAGGCTCCCGTCAAGGTCGGCAAATCGTCCGTCAGGAAGGCGGCGGTCCGGTCGCCCGGCATGTCCGTGCAGGCGGCCAATCAGGCGCGCGTGCAGGCCGGCTTCGAGCTGATCAGCACCAACGTCATGGTCGCCGACAAGGACCTCAACATCCTGTACGCGAATCCGTCGGTGGTGAAGATGCTGACGAACGCCGAGAGCGACATTCGCAAGGACCTGCCGAACTTCGAGGCCGGCAAGGTGCTGGGCGCGAACATCGACATCTTCCATCGCAACCCGGCCCACCAGCGCGGCATGCTCGGCCAGCTCGACGGCAGCCATAGTGCGCGCATCAAACTCGGTGGTCGCACCTTCGCGCTGGTCATCACGTCGATCAGGAATGCCGGCGGCGATCGCGACGGATTCGTCGTCGAGTGGAACGACATGACCGTGGAGCTGGAGCAGCTTGCCGAGCAGCAGCTGCGCGCCGCGGAATTCGAAGGACAGCTCAAGGCGATCAGCAAGGCGCAGGCGGTCATCGAGTTCACCACCGACGGGCGGATCATCACGGCGAACGAGAATTTCCTGACGACGCTCGGATACACGCTCGACGAAATCAAGGGCCAGCATCACTCGATGTTCGTCGATCCGGCCCATCGCACCAGCACCGAGTACCGCATGTTCTGGGAAAAGCTCGGTCGCGGCGAGTTCGATGCCGGCCAGTACCGGCGCTTCGGCAAGGGGGGCAAGGAGGTCTGGATCCAGGCTTCGTACAACCCCATCCATGACCAGGACGGCAAGGTCATCAAGGTCATCAAGTACGCGACCGACATCACGGAGCAGAAACTGCGCAATGCCGATTTCGAAGGCCAGCTGCGGGCGATCAGCAAGGCGCAGGCGGTCATCGAATTCACGCTCGACGGCAAGATCCTGCACGCCAACGAGAACTTCCTGAAGACGCTGGGCTACACGCTCGACGAGGTGAAGGGCCAGCACCACTCGATGTTCGTCGATCCGGCCTATCGCAGCAGCACCGAATACCGGCTGTTCTGGGACAAGCTCGGGCGCGGCGAATACGACTCGGGCCAGTACAAGCGCATTGCCAAGGGCGGTCGCGAAATCTGGATCCAGGCCAGCTACAACCCGATCTACGACATGAACGGCAAGCCGTTCAAGGTGGTCAAGTACGCGAGCGATGTCACCGAGCAGGTGCGCGCCAACGAGGTGCTGCAACAGGCGGTCCATCAGACCCAGGAAGTCGTCGCCGCGGCGCGCGAGGGCGATCTGATGCAGCGCATTCCGCTCGACGGCAAGACCGGCTCGATTCGCGAACTCTGCGATGGCGTGAATTCGCTGGTCGACACCATGGCCGGCGTGGTCGGCCGCATCCAGGAATCGAGCGGCACGATCAATTCGGCGGCCAAGGAGATCGCGGCCGGCAACAGCGATCTGTCGGCGCGCACCGAACAGCAGGCCGCCGCGCTCGAGGAAACTGCCTCGTCGATGGAGGAGCTGACCAGCACCGTCAAGCAGAACGCCGAAAACGCGCGTCAGGCCAACCAGCTTGCGGTCGGCGCGTCCGATGTCGCGCGCAAGGGCGGGCAGGTCGTGTCCGAGGTCGTGACGACGATGTCGGCGATCAACGAGTCGAGCAAGAAGATCGTCGACATCATCAGCGTCATCGACGGCATCGCCTTCCAGACCAACATCCTGGCACTGAACGCCGCGGTCGAAGCCGCGCGCGCCGGTGAACAGGGCCGCGGCTTCGCGGTGGTCGCTGCCGAGGTGCGCTCGCTGGCGCAGCGCTCGGCTGCCGCCGCCAAGGAGATCAAGGGTCTGATCGGCGATTCGGTGGAGAAGGTCGGCAACGGTAGCAAGCTCGTCGAGCAGGCCGGCAAGACCATGGAAGAAATCGTGACCAGCGTGAAGCGCGTGACCGACATCATGGCCGAGATCAGCGCCGCGTCGCAGGAACAGAGCGCCGGCATCGAGCAGGTCAACAAGGCGATCACTTCGATGGACGAGGTCACGCAGCAGAACGCGGCCTTGGTCGAGGAAGCCTCGGCCGCGGCCCGTTCGCTGGAGGAACAGGCCGACGGCCTGTCGCAGTCGGTCGCACAGTTCCGCGTCGACGACGCGCGCACGGTGACGCCGGCCGCAGCGCCGGCAGTCGCGGCCAGGCCCGCCGCGCCACGCCCGGCAGTACGCCCGGCTGCACCGGCTCCGCGTGCCGCTGCACCGGCGGTCGCCAGGCGCAACGGCGTCAAGCCGGCGCCGGCACCGGCCGGGGATCAGTGGACGGAGTTCTGAAGCGCGGTCGTCGCCGAGAGTGTGCATCGCGGCTCGCGCCGCTCCTGCAGAAGAGGCAACTGGCAGGAGCGGCGCATGTCGCGACCCGAAGCGCAATTTGCAGGAGCGACGCGAGTCGCCGCCGATTTCCCCGGTTTCACCATGTCCGACCACAACGAAGCGAGCCGCGAGTTTCACTTCACCGCACGCGATTTCGAGCGCGTCAGGCGGATGATCTATGCGCGTGCCGGCATCGCGCTGGCCGGTGGCAAGGAAGATCTGGTCTACAGCCGCCTCGCACGACGCCTGCGCGCCTGCGGCGAGCAGCGCTTCGACCGCTACCTCGACGCACTGGAAGCCTCGGCCACGTCGCCGGAATGGGAAGGTTTCACCAACGCGCTGACCACCAATCTGACGAGCTTCTTCCGCGAGGCGCACCACTTCGATCAGCTGCAGCAGTTCCTGCGTTGTCTGCCGCGTGACCACCATGCGCGCATCTGGTGTGCGGCTGCGTCGACCGGCGAGGAGCCGTACTCGATCGCGATCAGCGCGGCCGAAGCCGGTGGCCGGGTGCCGCCGCCGGTCGAGATCGTCGCCACCGACATCGACACCCAGGTGCTGGTCACGGCAGCGCGCGGCGTCTATCCGCTGGAGCGCGTCGCACAGCTCGACAAGGCGCTGCTGCGCCGCTATTTCCGTCGCGGCACTGGCCCCAATGAAGGCTACGCGCGCATCCTGCCGGAGCTGTCGGGCGTCATCGATTTCCACGCCCTGAACCTGCTCGAAGCGCGCTGGGATCTGCGCGGCCCGTTCGACGCGATCTTCTGTCGCAACGTGATGATCTATTTCGACAAGCCGACGCAGATCAAGCTGATGCGCCGGCTCGCCGATCTGCTGGTTCCGAACGGCCTGCTGTTCACCGGTCACTCGGAGTCGTTCTTCAATCTCGGCGACATGCTCAAGCCCTGCGGCCGTACCGCCTATCGCCGCGTCGCACTCGGCGAGGTCGCCGCGTGAGCAGCGCCGCGCAACGCGCCGAGGCCGCCTGGAGCGGCGCCGAGAGTTACGGCGCGATCAGTGGCCGCCGCTATCGCGATCGCGATCTTGCCAGCGAGGCGATCAAGATCCTGCCCGGCGAATTCCATGTCACCGACGAGGACATCGTGCTGGTCACGCTGCTCGGCTCCTGCGTGTCCGCCTGTCTGCGCGATCCACTGGCCGGCGTCGGCGGCATCAACCACTTCATGTTGCCGGAGGCCGAAGCGCTCGGCGGCGGCTCGGCACGCTACGGCGCCTACGCGATGGAAGTGCTGATCAACGAACTGCTGAAGCGCGGCGCGCGCCGCGACCGCCTCGAGGCCAAGGTCTTCGGTGGCGGCAACGTCATCGCCGGCATGACGGTCGCCAACGTCGGCGCGCGCAATGCGAGCTTCGCGCTGCGCTATCTGGAAGACGAGCGCATCCGCATTCTTGCGCAGGATCTCGGCGGCGTCGACGCACGCAAGCTCGGCTACTTTCCGCGCAGCGGCCGGGTCCTGCTCAAGCATCTGCCGGTCGCCGCGACCGTCGCCGATCTCGCGGTCGAAACAGCCTACGGCCGTCAGTTGCAGCGCGAACAGCCGGCCGGCGACGTGGAGCTGTTCTGATGAGCAGGCTCAAGGTCCTGATCGTCGACGACTCCGCGCTGATCCGGCAGCTGATGACCGAGATCCTGTCCGCCGATCCGGAACTGGAAGTGGTCGGCAGTGCGCCCGATCCGCTGATCGCGCGCGAGAAGATCAAGCAGCTCAATCCGGACGTGCTGACGCTCGATGTCGAGATGCCGCGCATGGACGGCCTGACCTTCCTCGAAAACCTGATGCGCCTGCGGCCGATGCCGGTACTGATGGTGTCGTCGCTGACCGAGGCCGGCGCCGACGTGACCCTGCAGGCGCTGGAACTCGGCGCCGTCGACTTCGTCACCAAGCCCAAGCTCGATGTCAGCGCGGGCCTGAACGCCTATGCCGAACTGCTGCGCGAAAAGGTCCGCACGCTCGGTCGCGTGCGCCCGCGCAGCGCCGGCGCCGCAGCGCCGCAGCGGCTGGTGCGGCGGCCGTACCGCACCACCGACCAGATCATCGCGATCGGTGCGTCCACCGGCGGCACGGAGGCGATCCGGGCCGTGCTCGAACGCATGCCGGCCGACGCCCCGGCCGTCGTCATCACCCAGCACATTCCCGCCGCGTTCAGCGCGCCGTTCGCCGCGCGTCTCGATCGCAGTTCGGCGATGTCGGTCTGCGAGGCCGACGACGGCCAGCAGATCCTGCCGGGCCACGCGTATGTCGCGCCGGGTGACCGCCACCTGCTGATCGCGCGCAGCGGTGCCCGTTATCTGTGCCGTCTGTCGGACGGCCCGCCGCAGAATCGCCACCGTCCCAGCGTCGAGGCGATGTTCGACAGCCTTGCCGCACACGCCGGGCCGAACGTCGTCGCCACCATCCTCACCGGCATGGGCGAGGACGGCGCGCGCGGCCTGCTGACCCTGCGCGAAGCCGGCGCGCGCACCTTTGCCCAGGACGAAGCCTCCAGCGTGGTCTGGGGCATGCCGGGCGCCGCGTTCAAGCTCGGCGCCTGCGAGCGCGTCGTACCGCTCGACGCGATGGCACAGGCCCTGCTCGATGCACTCGAATAGCGCCGGTCCGGTGCCGACCACGCTGCGGCTCGCCGGCCATGCGGGAGCGACGCAAGCCGCGATTGCGCGGCCTGATGCAGTGATATGCAGGTCGCGGCTTGCGCCCGTCCTGCAAGGCGGGCGCCGCTCGCGGCGACGGCTGAAGTGATTGAATCGGTCCTTTGCTAAAGCATCACGCCGACACGCCGATATGTTGCTTGGAGACTCAGACAAATTTCAGGAGCTGCCGATGCATGCCTTGCCGTGGAAGCCGCTGGCGATCCCCGCCGCGCTCACCGCCGTGCACATCCTCGTGCGGCTGCTGCTGCCGAGCGAAACCGCCGTGTCCCTGAGTGGTTTCGCCGCCGCGCTCGCCTGGGGCGTGCTCGCGCTGTGGCAGCTGCGTGCGCTCATGCAGCAGCAGGCCGAGATCACGCGCCTGTCGCGCCAGAGCGAGCTGCGCATGCGCGGCCTCGCCGAACTGCGCGGCGGACTGATGCGCGAAGCACTGGCCACCGGCACCGAAGTCGAGCGCGTGCGCGGCCTGATCAACGATGCGGTGCGCCAGCTCGGCGTCGCGTTTTCGGAAATGGATCGCCAGTCGCGCATCCAGGAACAGGCCGTCGCCGGCATCCTCGCGCAGAACAACGGCTCGTCGGCGGGCACCGATGTCCGCCACTTCGCGGAAACCGCGGTCGGCCTGATGAGCGGGCTGGCCGATGCGCTCGGCAAGGTCAGCCAGCAGAGCGTCACCACCGTCGGCCAGATCGACGAGATGGTCAAACACCTGGACGCGATCTTCGAGTTGCTCGGCGACGTCAAGACGATTGCCGACCAGACCAACCTGCTGGCGCTCAACGCGGCGATCGAGGCCGCGCGTGCCGGCGAGGCCGGCCGCGGCTTCGCGGTCGTCGCCGAGGAAGTGCGTTCGCTGTCGGAACGCTCGACGAATTTCAACGAACAGATCCGCAAGCTGGTGTCGGTGTCCAAGGACGCGATCGCCAAGGTGCGCGACACGGTCGGCGACATGGCGACGCGCGACAGCAGCGTCAGCAGCGGCGCGCAGGACGAGGTCAACCGCCTGCTCGGTCAGGTCGCCGCGATCAACGACGGTCTCACCCAGGGGCTGCGCACGGTCGCCGATGCGCGCACGCAGATCAGCGACGCCGTCGGCCGCGCCGTGCGCTGCCTGCAGTTCGAGGACATCTCCACGCAGGCACTCGGGGTCGCGCAGGCGCACGCCAAGCGTGTCGAGGCGATCGGTTCGGAACTCGATGGCGAACCGCGGGTCTCTGATAACGCCGCGCCCGGCGCGCCGGCCGCACCGAATGCATCCGACTGGCGGGCGCCGGTCCATCGTCCGGTCGCGCAGGTGTCGATGGAAGAGGGCACGGTCGACCTGTTCTGAGGGCGCCGGCCGTTCGCTGCTGTCACGAGGTCCGTCGCGCGAGGATCTGCGGCACGAACGTCCGGCAGCCCACCAATCGCGCCGTGCGCACCCGCGTCGCGGCCGTGTTTTCCGGCCCGGCACGCGGATAGCCGCGCGATTGCGTCGTCGGGCACCGCTCACGGAGCCGTGACGGCACCCCCCGCGACCGCGATGACCGGCGCCGGCCAGCACCCGAAGCCGGCGACCGTCGATGGCGGTGCGCCCGGGTGTAGACTGCGCGCCCTCTTGCCGGGAACCGTGTCGATGTCCGTCTCGCGTGAAAATCTGCTGGCTGTTCTCGATGCCCACGTCCATCCGCTGATCGGCCGCGGCCTGGTCGCCGCCGGGGCGATCGCGTCTGCCGAAGTGGTCGGCGATGCGGCGCGCGTGGTGATCGAACTCGGCTTCCCGTCGGCCGGCATTCGCGACGCGCTGGCGCAGACACTCGGCGCGCAGATCAACGAACAACTGGGTCTGGTGGCGGAGCTGTCGATCGGCTCGCGCATCGCCAGCCACGCGGCGCGCAAGAACCTGGAGCCGCTGCCGGGCATTCGCAACATCATCGCCGTCGCGAGCGGCAAGGGCGGCGTCGGCAAGTCGACGGTCGCCGCCAATCTGGCACTGGCACTGGCCGCCGAAGGCGCGCGCGTCGGTCTGCTCGATGCCGACATCTACGGCCCGAGCCAGCCACGCATGCTCGGCGTCGCCAATTTCAAGCCGACATCACCGGACGGCAAGCGCATGAACCCGATTGCCGCGCACGGCATCCAGGTGATGTCGATCGGCTTTCTGGTCGGTGACGATCAGCCGATGATCTGGCGCGGCCCGATGGTCACGCAGGCGCTCGGCCAGCTGCTCAACGAAACGGTCTGGGACGAGGTCGACTATCTGGTCGTCGATCTGCCGCCCGGCACCGGCGACATCCAGCTGACGCTGGCGCAGAAGATTCCGGTCAGCGGCGCGGTGATCGTCACCACACCGCAGGAAATCGCGCTGCTCGACGCGCGCAAGGGCCTGCAGATGTTCCGCCGCGTGGAAGTGCCGGTGCTCGGCATCGTCGAGAACATGGCCTGGTACGACTGCGGCGATCATCGCGACTACATCTTCGGGGAAGGCGGCGGTGCTCGCATGGCGGCGCAGTACGGCATCGAGCTGCTCGGCCAGCTGCCGCTGACCACCAGCATTCGCCAGCAGATGGATGATGGCCGACCGACCGTGATCGCTGCGCCGGAGTCGGACATCGCGCAACGCTACCGGGAAATCGCCCGCCGCGCTGCCGCACAGATCGCTTACGGCGTGCCCGGCGCCGTGTTTCCGACAATCGAGATCAGCGACGACTGAGGCCGCGGGCGGCGGCGCGCGGCGCGACGATCCGCCCGTCGCCGTTCAAAGAAACTGCATGCCGAAGTACAGGCCGTGCGCGAGGCCGATCGCGCCTGCCCACAGCGCCCAGATGAAATCACTTCGCACTGCGTAATCGTCGTCGAGCATGGCGGGTAGCTTCTCCGGATATCCGATATCGCCCTACGGCGGCCCGCCGATTCCGGATGCAGGCCGGCGCTGTCCCCCGCGTAGCGTTCCGGCAGGCTGCCTTTGCGTCGCCGCCCGCCGATCACCGGTCGGTGTGCGAAGGCGCCCCGCGCCGCGGCGAGCCGCGGCCGATGTCGCCCCCTGAACCGGCGTCGCGGAAGCGCCGGGAGACCGGGCAACGGCCCGTAATAGTCTGGTAAGCCGCTTCGTCAAACCTGCGTTCCGGGAAACGGCACGGCCGCGCGCGGGTACTGCGTTCGGGCGCCGTCATGGACGGGCGTGCCGGGTTTTCCCGCGATCAAGGGGTGATCCGGCAAACCGATGAGCAGGAAAACACTGAAGCTGAGAGACCGTGACGGGCGCGTGATGCGGCGATGCGCGTGTCCGTCTGGCGCGCGCGGCGTACGGGCGTCATGAACGTCGTCACCCCGGCGTTTGCCGCGGCGACGCGCCGGAGCAGGAAGATTCTGGCGATCGAGATCGCCGGTCTCGGCGATCTGGTGCACTCGCTGCCGGCGCTCTGGGCATTGCGCTGCGCCTATCCGGCGGCCGAACTGCACTGCATGGTGCAGGAGGTCAATCTCAGCTTTCTGCAAATGCTGCCGTGGATCGACAAGGCGATTCCGTACTGCCGCTCGATCGATGCCGGCATCGGCTATCACCTGTCGATGCTGCGGCGGCTGCGTGCGGCGCACTACGACGTGGCCGTCGATCTGATCGGCTCCGACTACGCCTCCGCCATCGCCGGGCTGTCCGGCGCCGGCCGCCGCCTGATCCGTCGGCCGGGCGGATCGCGCAGCCGATGGGCCTGGCGCCTGTTCGCCAGCGACCTGGCCGATGTGCCGTTCCGCACGGGCGCGATGTACGAGCAGCGTCTGCGCTGCCTGCAGATGGCCGGTTTCGCCGCCGTCGAGGCGAAGTTCAATCTTGCTGCGGCCGCAGCCGACACGATCGTGGACGATCTTCGGCGCGATGCGCCGGCCGGCTACATTCATGTCAGTCCGTACACGAAGCTGATGCGCAAGGAGCTGCCGCCAGTGCAAATGGCCGAACTGCTGCTGGGCTTGCATCGCAGATTTCCGTCGCGACGGCTCGTCATTTCATGCTCGCGCAAGTCCCGCGAACGCGAAGCGCTTGCGCAGCTGTTGCCGGAGCTGCCGTTCCAGGCATTGAAAGTCTTTGACGGCGAGCTGAGTCTTCCGCAGCTGTTTCGCGTCATCGAGGGCGCGGCCCTGCACGTCGGCGGCGATACCGGAACGATCCATTTCGCATGGCTGGCGCGCACGCCGTCGGTCAGCTGGCATCGGCAGATCGAATCGATGAACGACTGGGCGCCGAAAGGCGAGCAGCACGCCGTGTTGTCCTGCCCTTCGGACCCGGCGGACTATCTGCGAGGCATCGACACCGAATCGCTGCTGCGCAGCGCCGCCGCCGTCATACGCGGCATGCCGGCGACGCCGATGGACGGCCCCTGCGAATGGACGCCGGCACCCGCTGGCGATCCCGGCCAGCCGGGCGAAAGGGTCGAGATCGGCAGGCCCGCGGTGGTGGCGGAACTGCGTGCCTGCTGAGCCGCGCCGCCGCGCGTCCGCATGCTGCCGTTGCGGACCGGCCGCGCCTCAGTACGGTCTTCCATCCTTGTGGACAAAGCGCCAGCTGCCGTCGTGGCGCTGCGCTTCGAGATCGTCGTCCGGATAGAACACCTGATCGCCGGTACTGCGGTCGCCGACTTCCAGATAGAGCACGTCGCCGTCCGTTTCATTGATCAGCTGGTGCGCGTCGCCGCTGCCGGCGCGAAAGCCCGCGCACATGCCGGGCGCCAGCGGCGTGCGGCCGGCGTCACTGACCAACACCGGATGACCCTGCAGGATGTAGAGGAACTCGTCCTGTGCCGAGTGCGCGTGGCGCAGCGCCGATACGGCACCGGCCGACAGGCGCGTCAGGTTGACGCCGAAATTGCAAAGCCCGAACAGATCGCCGAGGGGCCGCTTCTCCCTGCCGCCCATGCGCGAGGCGAAAGGTTCCGGATAGTTCGAGGGTTTGCTGCGCACCGGCGCGTCCAGTGCCGGCAGTGCGACGGCGGGCTTTTCGGAAAGCGGCATGTTCGGATTCTCGTTGATGGCGGAGCAGGGGCGGCCGGGCTTCCGGCAAACGGGCGCGTGGAGCGGCGTCGCGTTCGGGATCTATGCCATCTGCTGGCCGACCCACCATGTCGTGCCGCCCGCATCGCGAAAGCCGCCGCGCCGGTCCGGATCGTCCTGCTGCACGGGCGCCTGCACGCCGGTTGCCCCGGCCCGGAGTGCGCGTGCATAGGTGGCATCGACATCCGCCACGTACACATGCACGTGGCTCGGCACCGGCGGCCAGCCCTCCATGGCATCGGCCAGCATGACCACGCTGTCGTCGATGCGGACCTCGCCATGCCGCAGCCTGCCGTCCTCGTGCGGGATCATGCGCAGCGGGGTGGCGCCGAACGTGGCAACGAGAAAATCGATCGTCGCGCCGGCGTCGCCGACGATCAGATACGGGGCGACGGCGTTGTAGCCCTGCGGTTTGAATGCCATGAGTGTTGCTCCTCTGATGCTGCTTCAGACCTTACCGCGCCGGGCGATGGCGAGCCGCAGGTAGCCGCCCAGCAAGGCAAGCGGCACGGGCGCGACGATTTTCGCTGCCTGCATCGGCAGCGGGTGGGCGGGATGCAGGGCGATGCCGACGATGCCGTAGATCGTCAGCAGCACCCCGATCAGCAGCGGATTCCGCAGGCCGCCGGCCTTGGCGAAGTGACAACCCGCGAAGCCGGCGAGAATTCCCAGAAACGCGCCAAGCAGGTTCTGCCACAACAGCAGCCCTGGGTCGGTGTCCGCAAGGCGGATCAGCTGCTGACGATCCGTGATGCCGGGCGGCAGCCACAGCTGGACGATGATTCCCGTCGCAATGACAGACAGGATCAGATAGCCGATCAGCGCCGGCAGGATCGCTTTCATCGAAATCTTGTCGGAAAACATTTCGAGACTCCGGATGTCGTGTTGTCTCGCGCGCGGGAACCGGGACTCAGTCCCGCGCTCCATCCACACCCAGCACGCGGCGCAGGGTTTGCTCCGCGCTGCGTGCCTCGCTGACGAAGACGCGGAACAGGATCGCCAGCGGCAGCACCAGCATCACCGCGAGCAGGCCATGCACCGGCATGGTGTTCGACGGTCCGTAGAACGACAGCACGAACGTCGTCGACACGAACAGGCCGAAGGCCGCCGCAAAGACGATGTTGAAGATCGGCGGGCGCAGGCGGACGTGCACGGCGCCATCCTCGATGGTGCCGACGACAATCGCGGCGTTGCCACGGCGCCGGAACCGCGCGCCCGGCGTGCCGAGCAGCCCGAGCTTGAATCGCTCCGCATCAACGGTGCCGACAAACGACTTGCCCTCGCACTGCCGCAGCCAGTCTGCGATGCGAACGGGCTTGAGCGACAGCGCCGAACGCGCCGGCAGCACCGCTGCCACGAGCCGCGCGTGAACCGCCTCGCGGGACGCATTCGTTGTCAGGATCACGGATCGTCCGAATCGCATCATGAGCGTGGGCCAGGGGAGTGAGCGCAAGGCCGGTGCCGGAGCGCGAACCGGCTCTCCAGATCCGACGGTAGTGCTTCCGGCAGTCGCCGACCCCCCGTCCGCGCCCGGCGCCGGCCGTCACCCATCGTTCGATGAACGGGCCGCCGAGTCCAGGAAGGACCGGAGTACCGCTGCGACGCGCTCCGGTTGGTCATAGTGAATTCCGTGGCCTGCGTTCGGTATCGGCTCGACTTGCAGCTGCGGATGGATGCGCTGCAGTCCGGTCGCCGTGTCCCGCGACACGACGCCCGCATCGCCGACCAACATCAGGATCGGCACCTCGATTGTACGCAGCAACTGCCGGTAGTCGGGGTTGGGCGGGGTGAGAACCTGGAACGCATGAATGCTGGTCTGCAGCCGGGCATCGGCGAGTAGCCCGACCAGCTCGCGCGCACGATCCGGATGTCGTGACCGCAGTTCGACCAGAACCTCGTTCGCGTCGCGGGCCAGCAGCTGGCGGTGCTGCGCCATGACTTCGCTTTCGAACACTTCCTGCTGGCGTGGCGGATCGAGAAATGTCGGATCAAGCAGCGCCAGGCCGCGAATGGTCCGCGCGGCCGTGCTCGCGACCACCGCCGCCGTCATGCCGCCCATCGAGTGTCCGACCAGGATCGGTGCCGACAGCCCGAGTCCGGCAATCAGCCCGATGACATCGCGCGCCTGATCCTCGTACCCGTATCCGGACGGCGGCGCGCCCGACTGCCCATGCCCGCGGGCGTCCGGCATCACCACGTCGTAGTCGTCCGCCAGCGTGCGGGCCAAAGGCGTCCAGCACGCGCCGCTGCCCATCAAGCCGTGAAGCATCAGCACGGCTGGTTTGTCGCCGCCGGTTCGCAGGTAATGAAGATTGATGCCGTTCGCCCGGCAGCGTCCGTCCGTCCATTTATTCATTTGATGACGCCTGCCCATTTCGCCGCACCGTTCTGTTGCCGGAGTTTCCGGCTGCTCACTCGCCGGTGCCGCATGCGGCTTTCACTTCCGCGCCTGCCAGACCGACTCGCTCCAGGTCGGTGCCGCCGCCTTGATGATGTCGAGAACCTCCGGCGGAACGTCGCCCGCTCCGGTGAGCTGGCGCACCTCCAGCACATCGTCCGTGCCGAGACCGCAAGGCGCGCGCAGCGCCCAGGAAATCGCCTCCTCGAGCGATCCGACTTCGATGATGTAAAAGCCGCCGAGCAACTCCTTCGACTCGGCGAACGGGCCATCGACGACGTAGCGCTTCCCACCGGCCGCCGCGACGCGGGCGCCGCGCGCTGCCGGATTCAAGCCTTCGGATGCAACGAGAACGCCGGCCTTGTGCATGTCCTCGTTGAACGTCATGTACGCCGTGAGCAGGGCCTCGTCCACGCCGCCGCCGGCGTCCGGCTCCGCACGGTCCGCGCCCGCCTGTGCCGTGATGATGAATCGCATCGTCATTCTCCTGGGTCGAATGGTGGCTCGGCATTGCGACGAACGAGGCGCCGGCAAATCGACACTTTACGGCCGGATTTCGATGATCCGCATGGCAGGCCCGCAGGGCGATGAATCCGTAAGCTTCCCCGCCTGAGCGACAACTCGTAACCAGAGCTTTCTGGCATCGAGCTTGCTGCCGCCCGATGAGAATTTGGAAACGCGAGCTTCCGGTGGCACGGCACGCTGTTCGATCCCGATCAGGCCGCTGCGGCCTGATTCATCACAGCAGCAGCAAACGTTTCCGAGGGTTGCGCAGGAGAAGACAGCAGATCATGGCGTAGACGGCCGGCCCGTCCGGGCAGCAAAGCCGACAACAAGCGTGAGCGCGGATAAGCTCGTTGCGAACGTGTGGCGCTCCCGGCGCGGATTTCCATGAAGACTCGGCCTGCATCGCAGGCCCTCGACGAAGCCGAATGTACGACTGCAACCACCTTTGCACGCCGCGATCAGCGCTTCACTCACCTGCGGGCTTGCGGGAGGAGTCCATGTACACCTTGTTGGGCCGCACTACAGCAAATGGCCGAACCATGCCTTTACTGCCTCTTTGTTAATACCGTCTGATTGAGACCACCAGCATGCTGGATAAGCCATATCGACGAATCTGCGGTCTGGCAGCGCCCTGTGATCCGCGCGCACAAAGGCTTGCTGAAAGCCGCGATGCTCAGCCGTTTGAAGGACTCCCGCGATGCCCAATATGCCAAGGAGAATGTCACGCTCAGGCTTATTTGACTTTAGTGCCTTTGGGAGATGGCTGTGCAACTGAGCGGAACTCGTGCCTGGCGGGACATTTTCGATGCAAGCGATAAGTTCTTTGAAGAGGGAGACATGCTCCGGCAAAACTCTGACGTGAGGGAGCATCTGAAATTGCTCAAGATCAAACGCTGCGTAAAGTGCCTGTAAGTGCCTTACACCTCCCCACTTGAAACGCTCGAAATTCAGAACATTCAGATCTTCTTTCTTTGACTCTCTCTGCGAATAGCTGCCGCAGATGTCGCACGACGGACCTTCTCCGGCCCAAGCATGGCTTGGGAAAGCCTTTAAAACGGCGTAGCTTCCGAGCGCAGAACGATGGGCCAAACTGCGCGTTGCAAGACTTGTAATGAATGCGTCTGCAACTGCCTTTGGTTCAATGCGCTCGCGGATGGTGAGACATTTTCTGACGATACCGTCGTGATCGATGGCGATGGTGTCAAACATAACCCCCGCCTCTTTTGCGTAAGCAAAGTCTGCATCTGACACCAGTTCCTTGCGCTTCCAGCCGCCAGAACCCCAGTGCGCGTCATGCAAAATGGTAAGTGCTCGTTTGTCCATGTGCTTTTAGGCCCAACGCCAATTAGACGGACGACGAAATCCGTCTAATCCGTGACCCAATCCACATAATCCCGGCGCGGAGTCGCCAAGTCCCTGATTCTGTGTGGCGTTCTGACGGAGCGCCGGATTAGATGGATTCAGACGCGGCATTCGGGTGGCTCGCCGATCGGATGTTCAGGCTCATTAGAGCCTCGTCCCTGCCATCGGGCAAGCGGCGGGCCCGTCGGCGGCTTTCGTGGACCGTGCCCGCTACAATGCGCGCCGGCAACCGGGACCATCGCGTGAGCATCAAATCGGACAAGTGGATTCGCCGCATGGCGGCAGAGGGCATGATCGAGCCGTTCGAGGCCGGGCAGGTCCGGCATGTGAATGGCGAGAAAATCGTCAGTTACGGCACGTCGAGCTACGGTTACGACGTGCGCTGCGCCAACGAGTTCAAGATCTTCACGAACATCAATTCGACGATCGTCGACCCGAAGAACTTCGACGAGAAGTCGTTCGTCGATGTGAAGTCGGACGTCTGCATCATCCCGCCGAACTCGTTTGCGCTGGCGCGCACGGTCGAGTATTTCCGCATCCCGCGCTCGACGCTCGTGGTCTGCCTGGGCAAGAGCACCTATGCGCGCTGCGGCATCATCGTCAACGTCACGCCGCTGGAGCCGGAGTGGGAAGGGCATGTGACACTGGAGTTCTCCAACACCACGCCGCTGCCGGCGAAGATCTACGCGAACGAAGGCGTCGCGCAGATGCTGTTCTACGAATCGGACGAGGTTTGCGAGACGTCTTATCGGGATCGCGGCGGCAAATACCAGGG
Source organism: Solimonas terrae (assembly GCF_011067135.1). Taxonomy (GTDB): domain Bacteria; phylum Pseudomonadota; class Gammaproteobacteria; order Nevskiales; family Nevskiaceae; genus Solimonas; species Solimonas terrae. Next base: position 99,508 of record NZ_JAAMOW010000011.1, on the reverse strand, counting down.
CCAGCGCGGTGTCACGCTCCCCAAGACCTGAGACCTGATCTCGCTTCAGGGCGGCGCGATCCCGGCCGCGATTCGCCTTGCCGTCGATCCCGCTGCGCGGGTCCCTCGCCGGGTGGCTCGCGCGGTTGATTCTAGGCCGCCGGCGGTTCCCAGAGCTCGACGCGGTTGCCGTCCGGGTCCATGACCCAGCCGAACTTGCCGAAGTCCGAGCTGTCGGTTCTCTCGTCCACCTCGCAGCCTTCGGCGCGCAGCGCGGCGAGTACGGCGTGCAGGTCGCGCACACGGTAATTGATCATGAAGCTGGCGCTGCTCGGCGCGAAGCTGTTCGAGGCCGCGTCGAAGATGCTCCATGCCAGCGGCGCGCCGGCATTCGGGTCGCCGCCGAAATGCGTGCCGCCCCAGTCCTGGATGTCGAGACCCAGATGCTGGCGGTACCAGGCTCGCAGCGCGTCCGGATTGGCTGATTTGAAAAAGATGCCGCCGACACCGATGACACGTTCCATGGTTTTCCCCTGATCTGCCCGGCCCATGATGGATCAGCAGCCGGCGGCTTGCGACGGCGGGCGAGGTGGCCGATCCTTCGCCGCTGAAGAACGACGCGGCGCCGGCATGCCGCGAACCAGAACGAAGTGGGGGGAAACGATGAAGCAGCTCATCAAGGGGCTGGTGCTGCCGGCGGTCTTGTGCCTGCCGGCCTGTCATCACGCGCCGGAGGCGGCGCCGATTGCCGCCACGCCGGCGGCACTGCATGCGCAGAGCGCCGAGTTCAAACGCGAGATTCTCAATCCGGCCGACGGTGTCTACGTGGCGATCGGCTACGGCATCGCCAATTCGATCCTGCTGGTCGGTGACGACGGCGTGATCGTCGTCGACACCACCGAAACGGCAGAGTCGGCGCGCGAGGTGCTGGCGGCGTTCCGCAAGATCACCGACAAGCCGGTCAAGGCCATCGTCTACACGCACTCGCATCCGGATCACATCGGCGGCGCGGCAGTATTCGCGGCAGGCCGCGACGTGCCGGTGTACGCGCAGCGCGAGCTGGTGGCGAACATGCAGCGCACGTCGATCGAGCTGCAGACCGCGATCACGCGCCGCTCGCAGCGCATGTACGGCATGCCGCTGCCGGCCGATCAGGTGATCAATGTCGGCATCGGCCCGTTCGTCGACATGCATGCCGACAGCACGGTCGACACGCTGCCGCCGACGCGCGTGTTCGACGAGCAGCTCGAAGACACGGTCGCCGGCATTCACTTCCGGCTCGTGCATGCGCCGGGCGAGACCGGCGACCAGTTGTTCATGTGGCTGCCGGAGCGGCACATCGTGCTGTCCGGCGACAACTTCTACCGCGCGTTTCCGAACCTCTACACGATCCGCGGCACCAGCTATCGCGATCCGCGCGCCTGGGCGGACTCGATCGACAAGCTGCGTGCGCTGCACGCCGAGGTGCTGGTGCCGAGCCATACGCGGCCGCTGGTCGGTGCCGACCGGATCGAGGCGGCGCTGACCGATTACCGTGACGCGATCCGCTATGTCTACGACCAGACGATCCGGCTCATCAACCAGGGCCGCACGCCGGACGAGATCGCCGCGACGCTGAGGCTGCCGGCGCATCTGGCATCGTCACCTTATCTGCAGACCTTCTACGGCAATGTGCCGTGGTCGGCGCGCGAGATCTACAGCGGCCTGCTCGGCTGGTACGACGGCGATCCGGCGAGCCTGCAGCCGCTGGCGCCGGACGACACCGCGCGGCACATGATTGCGCTGGCCGGCGGCATCGATGCACTGGCGAAGCAGATCACGGACGCCGAATCGCGCGGCGAGCATCAATGGGTGCTGCAGCTGTCCGGCTATGCGCTGCGCGTGGTGCCGGATCGCGACGACGTGCGCAAGGCACGCATCGCGGCGCTGCGTGCACTCGGCGCGGCGGAAAGCAATCCGAATGCGCGGCACTGGTATCAGGTCAGCGCCGGCGAGCTGGCGGGCGAGTACAAGCTGCCGGCGCGCGTCGTCAAACCGACGCCGGCGATGCTCGCGCGCATGCCGCTGGCGCGCTTCTTCGACGGCATGGCCGTCAACCTCGATCCGCAGGCCAGCGGCGACGAGACACTGAAGGTCGGCTTCGAATTCACCGACGTGCCGGAGCGCTACACCTACATCGTCCGGCAAGGCGCCAGCGAAGTGGTGCCGGCGATCACCGACGATGCCGACATCGTCGTGCGCGTGTCGGCGCAGACCTTCAAGGAAATGCTCGCGCAACTGCGCAATCCGGCGTTGACGATCGCCAGCGACTTCACGGTGGTGAAGGGCAGCAAGCTGGGCTTCGTGCGCTTCATGCGCTGGTTCGTTCCGGACGCGTCGTAGCGCATTCCGCGCTTCGCGCGGCCCGCACCCCAGCCCTCTCCCACCAGTGGGAGAGGGAGAAACGCGCTGTATCCCTCTGCCGCGGGACAGGGCGGCGCAACCGGCGATTCAGTGCTGGACAGCCGCACCCGGGCGGGATTCTTTCCGGAGGAGCGGCGCAAGCCGCGAACGCGGAGGCGACGGTTCCGCACTGCACGCGGCCCTCACGCCGGCTCTCACCCACCGGTGCGAGAGGCAGAAATGCGCCGATTCCCTCTGTGGATTGTGGAAGAGGCTGGCGCGGCCGGCGGTTCAGCGCTTGCCGCGCGCGCGCAGCACCGCCCACGCGGTTTCTTCCTTCGAGGCCTGGTAGATGTTCTTGTCGTCCGCCGACAGGTACAGATTGTTCCAGTACGCCGTCGTCATCGGCTTCGGATCGGCGGGTGACTTCTGGTCGAGCAGGTTTGCGCAATCGTCGAGTGTCGCCGCCGGTGTGTCGCTCCAGTCGTCGCCGATCTTGATCTGGCAGTTCGGCAGCGGCGTTCCTTCCAGCGTGGTCTTCGGCTCGTAGGCTTCCGACGACAGCGTCGTCGACTTGAAGGTCTGTTCGCCGGGCTCGGCGGCGGCACGCTGCGGGGCCGGGTCGGCCGCCGCGGCGTGCAGGCAGCCCAGCAGACCGCCGGCGCAGGCGAGGGCGAAGAGGGTCTTGCGAATCATGGCAGCTCCGTTGCGGTGAACCTGCCGCGCATCTTAGAGCCTCCCACCGACGCAGTCCCCGGTTTCCGACCGATGGGCATTGCGCCTGGATCGACGCGGTGCCCGGCGTCCCGACGTGCCGGCATGGCGAGGTGCCGGACGATGCTGCGATCCGTCGACATCGGCTGGCCCGTCTGCATCGCCGGATCGCGTCGCGGTGCCGCCGACCGCGCGCTTTCGTCCGCCGTATCGCTCATCTGTCGTTAAGAAGCCGCTCCGATACTCTGCGGCGAATGAGCAGCAAGCCGATCAGACTGGGCTTTGTCGAGCCGGGGCTGCGCAGGACGCCCTTCTTCCTCGAGATTCGCCGCTTTCTCGGGCCGACGGTCGAGTGTGTCTACTACGCCCGGCGCGGGATCGTCCGCCGCTATGTCGAGGCCGTCGACGCGCCGCTGTTTCCGGCCGATCCGCGGCCGCTGGATCGTGAATACCCGATCAGCGATGCCGAGTTGCGCGTCGCGGTCGGCCAAAAGCAGCTTGCGCTGCGCGAGAAGCCGGCACTGGCCAAGGCGCGGCGGCTGCTGGCGGAACTGTCCGAGTTCGTCGATCGCAGGCGGGTCGATGCGGTCCTGCTCTGGAACGGGTCGCACCTGCGCGGTGCGCTCGCCACTTATCTCGCGCGCCGCCGCGGCATCCCGGTGATCTTCGGCGAGCACGGCTACTTTCCGGGCACGCTGCAGCTCGACCTCGAGGGCGTCAATTTCCGCTCGTCGATCAGCGAACTCGTGGCCCGCGGTGCGGCGCAGCTGCCGCCGGATCGGCAGCTCGATCGCGCGCTCGATCTTGAAATCGCCCACTACAAGGCGGGACGGCCGATGCGCGTGAAGGAGGGGCGCCTGCCGCCCGTGTACCGACTCGACACCGCGACGCGCATCCGGCGCTCGCTCAAGCTCTGGTACCAGGCGCGCGGCGGCAGCCTGGCGCCGATGCGCCGCGCGGACAACGCCGATCCGGCCGCTGCGCTGCCCCCGCACTATGTGCTGCTGCCGTTCCAGGTGCGCCACGATTCGCAGCTGATCCTGCACTCGCCGCTGGTCGGCAACGACATGGAGCGCCTGCTGGCTGCGCTCGACGCCGCATTGCCCGCGGTCGATCCGCGGCTGCGGCTGGTCGTCAAATTCCATCCCGGCGAATTTCCGCAGGTGCAGAACCGCTATCGCGATCTGCCGAAGCGCTATCCGCAGGTACGCTTCTGTTCCCGCACGCCCGTCACCGCGTTGCTCGCGAACGCGGCGGCGGTGGTCACGGTCAATTCGACGGTCGGCTTCGAGGCGTTGTTGTACGACAAGCCCGTGGTGACACTGGGGCGGAATTTCTACACGGTGCCCGGGCTGGTGGAGCCGGTTCGAAGACTGGACGAGCTGCCGGACGTGTTGGCGCGGGCCTTGTCACGCCCCGCCGATCGCGAGCGTCGCCGCGCATTCCTGCGTTATGTCCATTCGAAATTCCTGACCTTCGGCAGCTGTCAGGACTTCAGCGAGCGCAGCCTGCTTGCGGTGGCCGAACGGATCGGCGAGTTGTTGAAGCGCGCGAGTTCGCCGTTGCAGCGCCCCGCGGCGGAGAAGGCGGCGCTTGCGGCAACAGCACGGCCGCGCGTGGCCGTCGCGACGCCCGCTTTCGAGGTGCGGTCCTGCGTTGCGGAGTTGCCCGCAGCGGCGGGCCTGCAGCCGGCGGCGACGAGGTATCAGAAGCGATAGCGCGGCATGCGGTGCACGTAGGCGATCGCGGCGCCATCGGCCATCGCCTTGAGTTCGACCACCGTCTGGGTGACGACCGGCTGGGTGTACCCCATGGTCGACAGATACTGATTGACCGGCGTGAGTCGGGTTTCGCAGCTTTTCTCGACTTCCGCCGCGAGCTGCAGCGGATCACGCGAACCGACGTTGATGTAGCGGTCGCCGAGCGTGTCCTGCAGACACTGCCGATAGTCGCCCGCGAGCGTCGCCGCCTGCTGCAGGTGTTGCGGGCTGACGCTGGTCGACGGCGTGTCGGCGTAGGCCGGACAGGCGGCGATGGCGGCGAGGGCAAGCAGGTAGCGCATGAAAGGTCCCGGGAATGAATCCCTGCGGCGGAAGTTGATGACTTCAGCCTAGACACCTGCACGATGCTTGCCATCGCAGAGCCGATCAGCGGATGCGATCGCCGGATCGGCGCGTGGATTTCAGGTGGCGGCGCCGGCCCGCCGCATGCGACTGAGGAAGCCCATCACGCGCGTCGCCACGCTGACTTCCTCCGGGGCCTTGATGGTCTCGACGGCATGCGCGGCGCGCAGCGCCGGTGCGCTGCGCAGTACGCGATGATGCCGCAGGGCGCTGGCGAGGCTCATGCTGAACGCGCCGCGCCGCAGCGGCTTGGGCAACAGGCGATAGACCTGGCCCTGGTTGATCAGGCCGATGAACACCGAGACGTCGGCGAATGGCGTCAGCACGATCGTGACGATCTCCGGCCGTTCCGCCTTGAGCATTTTCAGCAGGCCGGTGACGCTGTGATTGGCGACCGCAAGCTCCGAGACCACGACGCCGATGGCTTCGCGCTCCAGCGCGGTGAGCGCCTGATCGAGGTCACGCGCCCAGATCACCGGCTGCGACGTGCCGACGATGTCCTGCACGGCGTGATAGATCTCGGCGTCGTCGTCGAGTACCAGGATGGTTTCCGGGCGTGCGACTTCCGGTGCGACGAACTGCCCGGTTTCGGTCTGCAGCGGCTCCGGCGGCGCGGCCGGCCCGGCAGCGAACAGCGACGCGGAGATGTTCGTGGCCTGCGCGACGGTGTCGCGCAGTTCGGCGGCGTCCCAGGGTTTGTTGACGAAGCGGAAGATTTCGCCTTCGTTGACCGACGCCACCACGGCATCGAGTTCGGAGTAGCCGGTCAGCAGGATGCGCATGGTCTGCGGCGAGCGTGCACGCACCTGCTTGAGCAGTTCGGCGCCGCGCATCTGCGGCATGCGCTGATCGCTGACGACGACGTGCACGCGCTGCTCGGTAACGGCGCGCAGCGCCACGCCCGGATCGGTGGTGGCGAGCAGGTCGTACTGGCCGCGGAACAGCATCGCCAGCGAGCGCAGGATGCGTTCCTCGTCGTCGATCAGCAGCAGGGTCGGCTTGCTCATGTTTCGTCCTTCAGGCGGCGAGGGCGGATTCGGATGCCGCGCGCAGCGGCAGCGAAATGACGAACTTGGTGCCGCGCTGCAGTTCGGAGACGACGTGAATCGTGCCGCCGTGCGCCTGCACGATCTGCTGCGAGATCGACAGGCCCAGGCCGGTGCCCTGGCCGACCGGCTTGGTCGTGAAGAAAGGATCGAAGATCTTCGCCAGATGTTCCGCCGCGATGCCGCGGCCGTTGTCCTGGATGTGGATGCGCAGCCAGTCCGCGTCGGCCTCGGTCTTCAGCAACAGCTTGCCGCCGTCTTCGCCGACCGCCTGACCGGCGTTGGTGATCAGATTGAGCAGCACCTGGTTGATCTGCGACGGCGAGCAGCGCACCGCCGGCAGGTTCTCGCCGTAGCGCTTGATGATCTCGAGGCGGTGCTTGATCGCGTTGTGGGCGATCACCAGGGTCTGGTCGATGCAGTCGTTGATCGAGACTTCGGCGACGCGCGACTGGTCGAGCCGCGAGAAGTTGCGCAGGTTGACGACCAGATCCTTGATCGTGTCGACGCCGTGCAGGGTGTCGCGCAGCAGCGCACGCGTATCGGCCAGCAGTTCCGGGTCGGCGAGCGAGGCGCCGAGATCGCTGCAACGTGCGATCTGCTTCGCGAGCGCCGCTTCGTCGAGATCGTCGGCCGTCAGCATGTCGAGCAGCTTGTGGTGCTCGCCCAGGGTCTGCACGCCGTCCTCGAACAGGCTCGCGACCATCTCGACGTTGTTGCGCACGTAACCGAGCGGCGTGTTGATCTCGTGCGCGACGCCGGCAACCATCTGGCCGAGCGACGCCATTTTTTCCGATTGCACGAGCTGCGCCTGCGAGGCCTTCAGCGCCGTGAACGCCGAGTCGACGCGCTGCTGCAGTGCCGACAGCAAGTCGACCGCGACGCCCATGCCGGCATAGCGGCCGTCGTCTTCCAGCACGAAGTCTTCGGTGATCGGTGCGCCGAGCCGGGCGGCGACGAAGCGTGCCGCATCGTCAAGCGGGGCGCTCAGCGACACGCGGATCGGCTCGGCGTTCATCAGCGTCGTCACCGATCGCGTCCCGTACAGCTCGCGGCCGAAGCGCCGCAGGAACACGTTGTTCAGGGTATGACGACTGATCGTGCCGACCGCGCGGCCGTTGGCGACGATCGGCAGGCACAACATGCGCGCATTCGCCGCTTCCAGGAAGGCTTCTGCCGCCGCGTCCACCGTCGCGGTGGGGGCAAGCGGCGCGACATCGAGTCGCAGACGCGCCAGATCGGCAGGCGACTCGGAACCGCTTCGCAAAGGAGCATTCATCGGCGCGCGAGCGTAAACACGCGATGTGAAGTTCTTGTGGCGGATTGTTGAAGGCGCTGCTCCTCCGGGCGTCGCGGATCACGGTCCTGGGTCCTGGGTGGCGCGTCCTGGGGCGCAGCTTGCGGGTCGCGACTGGCGAGTGGCGAATGGCGACTGGCGAGTCGCAGGTTGCGGGCGGCAGGAGGCAGGTTGGCGATCATCGGTCGCCCATCGCCCATCGCCCATCGCCCATCGCCCATCGCCCATCGCCCATCGCCCATCGTGGGTCACGGATACTGCTTGCCGGTTTCCGGTTTCCGGTTTCCGAGTTTCCGGGTTTACTGACTGCGGACTGCGGACTGCGGACTGCGGACTGCGGACTGCGGACTGCGGACTGCGGCTGGTGGGGTATGCGTTGTGGTTTGTTGTCGAGAGTCGAGAGTCGAGAGTGGAGGCAGGCGACGGCTGCCGGCTGCAGTCAGCCACCGCCCCACCTCACCCAACCCTCTCCGCCCGGGCGGAGAGGGCCACCGGCGTCGGCCCTCGGTCCGGTGAAGTGCGTGCCTGCCACCCCGTCAGCCCGACGGTCGAGCCCTCTCCGCCGGCGGAGAGGCTTGGGTGAGGTGGGGTGCCTGCCACGCGCGACAAGCCCGCAAGGAGAAACGACCCTCAGTCGATCCCGACGATCCCAGCGATAGCGGCGGGTCCGGTCCGTCGGCTTGCCGATGCGCCGTTCGATCGACCGGCGCGTTGCCACCCCCAGTCGGCCCGACGATCGAGCCCTCTCCGCCAGCGGAGCGGAGAGGCTTGGGTGAGGTGGGGTGCCTGCCACGCGCGACAAGCCCGCAAGGAGAAACGGCCCTCGGCCGATCCCGACGATCCCCGTGATTGCGACGATCCCAGCGATAGCGACGGGTCCGGTCCGTCGGCTTGCTGGTGCGCCGCTCGATCGACCGGCGCGTTGCCACCCCCAGTCGGCCCGACGATCGAGCCCTCTCCGCCAGCGGGGCGGAGAGGGTTGGGTGAGGTGGGGTGCCTGCCGCGAGCGACTGGCCTGCAAGCACCGGCAGCCCTCAGTCGATCTCGACGATCCCTGCGGTCGGGCTCATCGGCTTTCCCGCATGCCGCCTGATCGACCAGCAGCGATGTGCAGGTGGTGGTCGTTTGAAATCCTCGTCCAGCGTCTGTGCGGTGATGTCACGCGCATCGAACTGGCCCTCGATCAGCGTGTCGAGTTTGAAGCTGCGGCGGTTGGTCGAGAAATACAGCGTGCCGCCGGGTGCCAGCAGCGCCATGGTGTCGCGGATCAGGCGGCCGTGATCGCGCTGGACGTCGAGCGTGCCTTCCATCTTCTTCGAGTTCGAGAAGGTCGGCGGGTCGAGGAAGATCAGGTCGAACTGCGGTGGTGTCGGCAGCTTCGCGCGTTCTTCCAGCCACAGCACGCAGTCGGCGCGCGCCAGGCTGTGCTGCGTCAGGCGCTGGCCGGGCGGTGGTGGCCGGTCAAAGCGTTTCGAGTGGTGATCGTTGAGCAGCAGATTGCGCTGTGCCCATTCCAGATACGTGTTCGACATGTCCAGCGACAGCGTGCTTGCCGCGCCGCCCTGTGCAGCATGCACGCTGGCCGCGCCGGTGTAGCAGAACAGGTTCAGAAAGCGCTTGCCGGCGGCCTCGGACTGGATGCGCTTGCGGATCGGTCGGTGATCGAGAAACACGCCGGTGTCGAGGTAGTCGTCGAAATTCACGTACAGGCGACAGCCATGTTCGTCGATGACGTACATGCGTTCGTTGTCGTTCTGGCGCTGGTACTGGCTCGTGCCTTTCTGCGACTGCCGCAGCTTGTAGTGCAGGCGCGCCGGCGCAATGTCGAGCACCGACTGCACGCCGGCCAGCGCGCCGCGCAGGCGCTTCTCGGCGCGCTGCGGATCGACGCTCTTCGGCGCCGCATACTCCTGGACGTGCGCGTGCTGTTCGCCGTCGACGGTCTCGTAAAGATCGACCGCGACCGCGTACTCCGGCAGATCGGCGTCGTAGACGCGCCAGCAGTTGACCCCGGCGCGCTTCGCCCACTTGCCGAGATGCTTGAGATTCTTGCGCAGGCGGTTGGCGAAATCGTCGGCCGCCTCGACGACCGGTGCTGCGCCGTTGACGGCAGGCGCCGCCGCGGCGATCTCGAAGCGCAGCAGCTTGCAGGGAATCGCGCCGTTGTACAGCGACGAGATCTTCTCGGCGCGCAGGCCGAGCCGTGGCGACAGGTCGTCGCGCGCGGTGAAGAAGCCGAAATGCCAGCCGCCGAAATGCTGCTTCAGCGAGACGCCGAGCAGCGAATACAGCTTGACCAGCTCGGCATCGTTGGCGAGCCGCTCGCCGTACGGCGGATTGGTGACCACCAGACCCGGCGTCGCGACCGGCGGCCGCGCGGCGATCGCGTCGCCGATGCCGAGGATCAGCTTGCCGTTCAGACCGGCGCGTTCGGCGTTGGCGCGCGCGGCGGTGATCGCGCGCGGTTCCAGATCGCTGCCGTGAAAGCGCGCCGCGAGTTTGGCGAGGCCGTCGGCGCGTCGTTGTCCGGCTTCTTCGACCAGCCGCGCCCAGACCGCCGGCTTGTGATCGAGCCAGGCCTCGAAGCCCCAGCGCGAACGCAGGATGCCGGGCGCGACATCGGCGGCCAGCCATGCGCCCTCGATCAGCAGCGTGCCGGAGCCGCACATCGGATCGAGCAGCGGTGCGTCGGCGTTGGCCATCACCTCCGGCCAGCCGGCGCGCACGAGGATCGCGCAGGCGAGGTTTTCCTTGAGCGGTGCTTCGACGCCGCGCGCGCGGTAGCCGCGGCGGTGCAGGCTCTCGCCGGCCAGATCGAGGCTCAGGGAGCCCTGTTCACGATCGAGGTGCAGATGCAGGCGGATATCCGGCTGCTCGGTATCGACGTTCGGCCGCTCGAAGCCCGCGGCGCGAAAGCCGTCGACGATCGCGTCCTTGAGCTTGAGGCCGGCGAAGTGCGTGTTGGCGATGCCCGGCGTGCGCCCGGCGACTTCGATCGCGAAGCTGCTGCCGGCGGCGAACACGTCCGGCCAGTCGATGGTTTGCGCTGCGTCGTAGATCGCCTGCGCGTCACCCAGCTCGAAGGTCTTCAGGGGCAGCAGCACGCGGCTCGCGAGCCGCGACCACAGACAGGCGCGATACGCAGTCTCCAGCGTCGCCTTGCCGGCCACGCCGCCACGCGCCTCGCGTGCCTCGCCGACGCCGAGCGCGGCGAGCTCGGCGACCAGCAGCGGTTCGACGCCGCGCGAGCAGGTGACGAAGAGGGGAAGGGAATACATGCGGCATTATCTCAGAGCCGGGGTCCTGCAGCAGCGCGCCTTGCATACGGCCGGCATCCGGTGCCCGGCCGGCGTCCTGTTTCACGTCGCAAGGCGAGACAGGCCCCGGGGCGAGCTGCACTGGTCGCGTTGTCGCAGCGAGTACAGCCGATAGGTCCCGAACTGCTTCGCGAACTCCACTTCGCCGGCGTAGTCGAGCGTGAAGTCGTCCGGCGCCTCGAGCGCAACGCGTGCGGCGAACGCCTCGGTAACGTAAATCATGCTGGGTGGCACGACCGGCTCGATGCGCGCCGCGAACGACAGCTGCGAGCCGTAGTAGGTCAGTTTTTCCTCGACCGGATCGATGCCCGAATAGGCGGGTGCGTAGTGCGCGGCGATGCGCAGTTCCAGATCGCCGAGTACGCCGTCGTCGCGCAGGCGCCGCTGTTCGATCTCGTGCTGGATGTCGGCGACGATGTGTCCGGCGCTGGCGGCGTCTTCGGTGACCACGTGCAGGGCATCGCCCCAGGTCTGACGCACCAGCACTTTCGCGGCGTGGCGGTCGAGCAGGTCGGCGAGCATTTGCATGATCTCGCGGTAGTAGCGCGGGAACATCGGATCGCGCAGGCGGCGGAAGCTGGCGAAGTCGGCAAAGATCAGTCCGACCATGCGCCGCTCGCTGCCCGCCGTGCCGGGTGGATCACAGCTCGGCGCTTCGCCTGCGAAGCGACGGCAACGCAGTGCCGCACCGCCCAGGCAGTCGACTTGCTGCAACTTCAGACCGAGGCGCTCGGCACTGAGCCGCGCCAGCCCGCGGTTCATCAGCGCCGCCTCGGCTGCGGCCCAGGCGGTTTCCGCGTACAGGAAGCCGCGCAAGGTCGCCACGCCTTCGGCTGCGTCGAGCACGCGCTGCAGGCGATGCGGTGCGCCGGCCTCGCGACCGCGCCATTGCCGGGCGAGTTCGCCGGCGGCAGTCGGCAGGGTCAGGTACAGGCGCGCGCCATGTGCGATCAGCTGTTCGCACAGCTTGAGCTCGAACGGCGTGCTCAGTGCGACGTGCAGCAGGGCGCGATCGTGAACGAGCCGGCGCAGCAGCGGCGGCAGGACGATGTCGCGGCAGTCGGCCGCGCCCTTGCCGGGCAGCAACAGGACCAGCGGCGGCAGTTGCAAGGCGTCGAGCAGCGCCGGATCGTGGCCGAGCCTCAGGCACAGCGTGCGCAGCTGCTGGCGTGTGCGGCTGCGCCGCCCGACATCGTCGCGCAGCAGTCGATTGGCGGCCGTGAGCTTTTCCCGGCAGGCGCGCAGATCGCCGAGCAGCAGCGCGGCTTCGCTTTCGGTGGCCAGCGCGTAGAAGCGGCCGATTTCGTCGCTTGCCGCGCGCGTACGCCGGATGGCGGCCTTTGCCAGCCGGCGCGCGTCGGCGCGGCGTCCGGCGAGCATCAGCATCGACGCGGCATTGATCGCGCTGTATGAGCCGCCGTGGCGGCGATAGGCTTCGCGATAGGCACTGGCCGCGCGCGCGAACTGCGCTGCACCGCCGCTGCCGGTCAGCGCCAGGTCCTTTTCGAGACGGCCGCGCAGCGCCAGCCAGTCCTCGTCCAATTCGTCGTCGTGCAGGTCGAGGCTCAGGTAGCGGTCGAGCGCCATGCGCACGTTGCCGGTATTGGCGAGCGCCTGGATGCGCAGGTATTCGAGCCGGCGCGAGCGCAGGCCGCTCTTGAGCGCGCGATAGACGATGTCGTTGCAGGCCAGTTCGTTGCCTGCGCTGCGCGCAAGCTCGGCGCTGTGCAGGACGCGACTCAGCTCGTCGTCCTCGATCGGGCCGGCGGGGATCGCCCGCACCGGGTCGCTTTGCGAGGGGTCGACGATGTGAACCGGTCGCTCGCTCGCGCAGTGCGAGGCATGCAGGCGCAGATCGGGCGGAATGCTCGCCGGGTTGCGCCGCCAGGTGACGATTTCGGCGGTGCCGCCGGGTTCCAGCGAGGCCAGCGGCCGCAGGATCGCGACGACGTGATCGGCGTGCTGGGCGAGGATCGCCGCCAGTCGCCGGTACTGGTGCTGGCGGAACGCACGCGAACTCAGGCTGCCGGCGTCGATGGATTCCGGATACAGCGGCACGATGGTCGTGCAGCGCTGCAACAGCGATTCGGCTTCGGCCGCGAGCGCGGCGCGCGCGCTGCGCGCGATTTGGCGCTGCTCGTCCTGCGCGCGCAGCACCCAGTCGTTGATCAGGTTGTCGACCGGCACCGGCAGCAGCGCGGTCATCTCGAACGGCAGACCGCGCTCGCGCAGCCAGTCGGCAGCGGTTTCGAGGAACAGCATGTCGGCACCGGGGGCCATGCCGACGAACAGCGACAGGCGGGTCGCGCCGTCGGCAATCAGCGTCGGCAGGACCTGTTCGACGAGCTGGCGCCGTGCACGGCGGGCTTCGCTGCGGCTCAACAGCAAGTGGCCGCAGGCGCCGACGCGCAGGCGCCGCGCTCCGGCATCGGCGCGCAGATGCACGGCCAGCCAGTCGCGCAGTGGCAGGATCGTCGTGCCCGCCGTCGACAGTGTCGTGCTGTTGCCCATATCCCCCGTTTCGACCGACAGCCAGGCAGCCATTATGATTCGCCGCAGGGAAACGGGGGCGGCGGCGCGTGCAAGAGTCGTATCGATACTGGGCTTTCATCAGCTACAGCCATCACGACCGGGTCTGGGCGCGCTGGCTGCATCGCCGCTTCGAGTCCTATCGCGTGCCGCGCCGTCTGCTCGGCCGCGAACACGCCGGCGCCGCGGTTCCGCGGCGGCTCTATCCGATCTTCCGAGACCGTGACGAGTTGCCGAGTTCGGCCGATCTCGGCGGCGTTGTGCAGCGCGCGCTGGTCGAGTCGCGTTTCCTGATCGTCATCTGCTCCGGGCGTGCGGCAGCGTCGCGCTGGGTCAACGAGGAGGTCGAGAGCTTCAAGAAGCTCGGCCGCGAGGAGCGCATCCTCTGCTTCAAGATCGACGCCTCCGAGCAGTGCTTCGTGCCCGCCCTGCTGCGGCACTACGACGCCGACGGACAGCCGACGGGGCGGGTCACCGAGCCGCTCGCCGCCGACGCGACGCCGACTGCCGACGGTCGCGACGCAGCGACGCTGAAGCTGATCGCCGGCATGATCGGCGTCGGCTACGACGAACTGCACCGGCGCGAACGGCGGCGGCGACTGCTGCGGCAGTTCGCCACGGCATGCGCGGCACTGGTGCTCGTCGCGCTGGCAGGCGCCGGCTGGCACTGGCAGCAGGTCGAGAAGCGTGCGGCGCTGGCAGCGCAGGCGCTGCAGACCCGGATCGAGCACCTGTACGAAGCGGGCCGCAACGAAATGCTCGCGCATGACGAGGCGCGCGCGGCGGTCTATCTGAACGAAGCCCATGGACTCGGTGTGGACACGCCGGCCCTGCGCTATCTGCTGGGCCGTGCGATGCAGGTCGTCGATGCCATGCGTCTGCGCATCCCGACACCGTCGCCCGTCATTCAGGCTCACCTCGGCCCCGACGATCGGCAGGCCTACGCGATCGGCGACGACCGCGTGCTGCGCGCCTACGATGCGCGTACCGGCCACGCCGAATACGCGCTCGATCTGGCGCCGCTGCCGGCCTTCCTGTCCGGTTACGGCAACGGCGGGCATGTCATCTGGATCGACAGCCGTCACGAGCAGGCGCCGCGTCGTCGCCTGCGGCTGCTGGACGCCGCGAGCGGGCGGACACTGGCGCAGTACGCAGCCGGCGACGACGCTCTCGGCATCGCCATGAACCCGCTCGACGACAGCGAGACGCATGTCGCTTACGTCGCGGCCGACGCCTCCATCACGGTGGCGGCACTGGCCGGCGGCAGCCGGCGCATTGCCGGCTCGTATGCGGCGACGGCGTTCTGCCACGACGGGCGCTCGCTGCTGACGGCGCGGCTCGACGGTATCGTCGAGTTGCGCGATGCGGCCGATGCTCGCCTGCGCCGTCGGTTCGACGGCCTGCGCGGTCACCCGAGCGTGCTGGCCTCGACCGCCGGCTGCGGCCTGGTCGCCGCCGGCACCAGCGACGGCGAAGTGCGTGTCTGGGATGCGCAGACCGGTGCGGTCCGCATGAGCAGCGGCCATCGCGAGCCGATCACCAATCTGATGTTCAGTGCCGACGGCAGCCGTCTGCTGAGTGTCGCCCACGCCGCGGCCAGCGTCTGGGACATGCGCAGCGGCGCATTGATCGACGCCGCGCGTCTGCGCGGCGGCGGCAACGGCATCCTGATGCGCGCCGATGGCCGCGAGATCGGCCAGCTGGTCGAAGGGCGACTGGTGATTTCCGACGTCGGATCGGGCCTCGATCTGTACACGCTCGATGGCCATCAGGGTTCGCCGAACGTGTTCCAGTTCGCAACCGACGGCGATCGCCTGATCAGCGGCGGTGCGGATGGCGCACTGCTGATCTGGGCGCTGCCCGATCGACCGGTGACGACGATCGGTACCGCACCGGAAGGCTACGCGCCGCCGACTGCCGTCAGCGACGACGGCCGGCAATTGTTCGCCGGCGATGCCAGCGGCGGCAGCCTGTGGTCGCGCGCGCCGCTGCAGCGTCTGCATCACTATGCCGACGAGCTTGGCGTGCTCAGTACTGCAGCGTTCAGCGGCGATGGCAGGGCGCTGGCGATGGCGGCGCGCGACGGCGACATCGAGATCGTCGACACCGACAGCAGTGCGACCACTCATCGCTACACCGCTGGCGCGCGACCGACCGCGCTGCATTTCGACGCTGCGGCGCACTACCTCAGCGCCGATCTGATCGGTGACGGCCTGACGATCTGGAAGCTCGCGAGCGACGAGCCGCAGTTGCAGCTGGCCGCGGGCGAAGCGCATGCGACGGCGATGGCGCCGGACGCATCGCTGCTTGCGGTTGGTGGGCACGGCGTCGTCCGGCTGCGCGATCTCGCGGCGCAGCGCTGGCGCTGGTCGGTCCGTCTGCCGATCGATCACGATGCCGACGCGGATGTCACGGTGCTCGCGTTCAGTGCCGACGGCCGGCGCCTGCTGGCGACCGCCAAGCGTGCCCAGGCTTTCGTGCTCGACGCCACCAGCGGGCAGCTGCTGTCGCAGGTGCGCGACGCGTCGTCGGCCTATTTCACGAGCGGGCGCTTCGACGCGGCCGGTACGCAGATCGTGCTCGGCGACTGGGGCAATCTCGCGTATCTGTGGCGACCTCGCGACCAGCGCTGGCTGAGCCTGAGCGGGCACACCAGTGCCGTCGAAGCGGTGTCGTTCACGGCGGATGGCGCACTGGCGATGAGCGCCGGCAACGACGGAGCGATTCGTGTCTGGGATTCGGCGACGGGCGAACTGCTCGACGCCTTCGTGGCGCACGACGATCTGATCCAGTGGAACGGCGCGCGTTTCACGCCGGACGGAAAGGCCATCATCAGCAGTGGTCGTGACGGCAGGGCGCGCCTGTGGACGCTGGCCCGGGAAGACCGCAGTGCGACGAACCTGGCCCGCGATCTGCGCTGTCGTGCATCGTGGCGGGTGGTCGGCGATGCGCTCGCGCAAGGCGCCGCCGATGTGTCGGCCTGCAGCGCAGCGGCCGGACCATGAAAAACGACGGTCGACAGGCCTGAGCCTGGCGACCGTCGCACGGGCACTACGGCTTACTTCTTGGCTTTCTTCGCGGCCTTCTTGGCCGGCGCCTTTTTGGCGACGAGCTTCTTCACCTTGGCGATGACCTTCTTCACGGCGCCGGTCTTCGCGGCTTTCTTGGCGGGCGCCTTCTTGGCAGCGGCCTTCTTGGCCGGTGCCTTCTTCGCCACCTTCTTCACGGCTTTCTTGACTGCCTTCTTGGCTGCTTTCTTCGCAGCCTTTTTCGGCGCTTTCTTCGGCGCCGGTGCTGCCATCATTTTCGTCGGTCCGGTTCCGGTAACCACTTCACCCATGTCAATCTCCCTGTGATGTCGCATAACCACGATGTTGCGGCGCATCCCTTTTGCCCGTGCATGGCGCTAAGTGATTCGCGTCGGAAAAGACGCCCGATTGGTCCGCAGCAGTGAAGCTAGCGCACTGCCGCGCGCCGCGCAAAGTATGACCATCCGCGAACCGCTCACCGTACGCAGCGCCGGCATCGACTCGAAGGTTCTGACGTGCCACGCGCGCACCGCTACAATCCGCGCCTTCGGATTCGGAACGATCACCTGCCTGCCATGCGCCTCTCGAAATTTCCGCTGTCGACGACCAAGGAGACGCCTGCCGATGCGCAGGTCGTCAGCCATCAACTGATGCTGCGCGCCGGCTACATCCGGCAGCTGGGCAGCGGTCTGTACAGCTGGATGCCGATCGGCCTGCGGACGCTGACCCGGATCGCGGCGATCGTGCGCGAGGAGATGAATCGCGCCGGTGCACTGGAAGTGCTGATGCCGTCGGTGCAGCCGGCGGAGCTGTGGCAGGAGTCCGGACGCTGGGACAAGATGGGCGCGGAAATGCTGCGCTTCAAGGATCGGCACCAGAATGATTTCTGCTACGGGCCGACGCACGAGGAAGTGATCTGCCATCACTTTCGCCAGGACTTCCGCAGCTACCGACAGCTGCCGGTCAATTTCTACCAGGTGCAGACCAAGTTCCGCGACGAGCGCCGCCCGCGCTTCGGCGTGATGCGTTCGCGCGAGTTCCTGATGAAGGATGCGTATTCCTTCCACATGACGGCGGACGACCTGCACCGCGAATATCTGAACATGCGCGACGCCTACGTGCGCATCTTCACGCGGCTCGGCGCGAACTTCCGGCCGGTGAAAGCCGACTCCGGCAACATCGGCGGCGCGCTGTCCGAGGAATTCCACATCCTGGCCGGTTCCGGCGAGGACCTGCTGGCGGTTGCCGAAGGCGGAACCTATGCCGCGAATGTGGAAGCCGCCGAGACGCTGCCGTCCGGCAAGCCGCGCGCGGCGGCGGGCGCGGCGATGACCAAAGTCTCGACGCCGGGCCAGAAGACCTGCGAGCAGGTCAGCAAATTTCTCGAGGTGTCGCTCAGTGGCAAGGTCAAGCTGCTGGTCGTGAAGGGCGCCGAGGGCGGCCTGATCGGCATCGCCCTGCGCGGCGATCACCAGCTCAACGAGATCAAGGCTGCCAAGCATCCGAAGATTGCGAGCCCGCTGACGATGGCGGCGCCGGAAGACGTGCTCAAGGTGTTCGGCTGCGAAGTCGGCTATCTCGGTCCGGTCGCGTGCCCGATTCCGGTGATCGCCGATTTCGCCGCGGCGGAAGTTGCCGACTTCGTCTGCGGCGCGAACGAAAACGACCATCACCTGAGCGGCGTGAACTGGGAGCGCGATTGTGCCGAGCCCGAGACGGCCGACCTGCGCATGATTGCCGAGGGTGACGTCAGCCCGGATGGCATCGGCACGATCAAGTTCTATCGCGGCATCGAAGGCGGTCACATCTTCCAGCTCGGCACCAAATACACCAGGGCGATGGGTGTCACGGTGCTCGATGCGGATGGCCAGGCCGTGGTCCCGGAGATGGGTTGCTACGGCATCGGCGTGACGCGCCTCGCGGCCGCCGTGATCGAGCAGTCGCATGATGCCAGCGGCATCATCTGGCCGGACGCGATCGCGCCGTTCCGCGTGATCATCTGCCCGATCGGCAGCGACAAGTCGCCGGCCGTGAAGGACGCTGCCGACAAGCTGCACGACGAACTGGCCGCCGCCGGCATCGATGTCGCGCTCGACGATCGCGGCAATCGCCCCGGTTCGATGTTCGCCGACGCCGAGCTGATCGGCATTCCGCATCGCATCGTCATCGGCGACAAGAGCCTCGCGACGCAGCAATTCGAGTACAAGCATCGCCGCGCCGAGAAGGCCGAGATGATCGCGGCGACCACCGCTGCCGTGCTCGAGCGTCTGTCGGCGTAGGACCATGCGGCGCGCACTGCTGCTCGCAGGCTGTTTCGCCGTGGTGGCCGGTCCGGCATTTGCCGGCCCCACCGGCGAGCCGGAGCCGGAATTGCGCGCGCTGCTGGCGAAGAACATCGATGCGGCCGACGGCTTCGAGCATCGCTTCGATGCCGAGGTCTGGTTCGTCGACATGTCCGGGCGTCTGCAGCCGTTCGTGCGCGACGACGCGCAGCGCCTGCAGCTGCTGCGACTCGTGCACAGCGAAGCGCGACGCGCCAAGCTCGCGCCGGAACTGGTGCTGTCGGTGATCGAAGTCGAAAGCCGCTTCAATCGTTACGCGGTGTCGAGCGCCGGCGCCCAGGGGCTGATGCAGATCATGCCGTTCTGGCTCAAGGAAATCGGCAAGCCCGACGACAACCTGTTTCACACGCAGACCAATCTGCGCATGGGCTGCACGATCCTCAAGTTCTATCTCGACAAGGAACACGGCAACCTGATCAACGCGCTCGGCCGCTACAACGGCAGCTACGGCAAACCCGACTACCCGATGCTGGTCGTCAACGCGCTGAACCGGCACTGGTACCACAGCTGATGGCTCGGCCGTCGGCTCGCTGCATGCGCGAGTTCCTGCGCTGGCAACGCGGACGGCAGGCGTCGGGTTACGACAAGATGCTGCTGGCGCGCGGGCTGTGGCCGCTGCCGTTCGACTGCTACTTGCTGCGTTTTCCGGAAGGCGCGGAAATCCGGCCGCACACCGATCCGGTAGGCGAGGGGCGGCACTTCCGGCTCAATATCGTGGTTCGTGAAGCGCGCGAGGGTGGCGAGTTCGTCTGCGCGGCGCCGATCCGGGCCAGTCGGCGCATCAAACTGTTCCGACCTGATGTCTGCGAGCACAGCGTCAGCCGCGTGCTGCGTGGCACGCGCCATGTGCTGAGCATCGGCTGGGTACGGCGCTGACGGTGGAGGTCCGAGCCGGCACCGCTTACATCGCGTGCCACCAGACCGGCAGCCAGCCGCCGTCGTGCAGGGTTTCGATCAGCAGCAGGATCGCGGCCGCCCAGCCGAACCACAGCGCGTCCGACAGGTGACGACGGAACTGGCGCGGATACATCGTGTACTGCTCCGGCTCGTCAAGCTGCGAGAATTTCGGCCAGAAGCGCGGCACCGTCGCAACGTAGCGCGTCCAGGCGTCGCCGTGCAGATCGGCCAGGCGCCGCTCCTCGGCAAGGATCACGCTCGGGTAGGTGATGGCGAACATGAGCGCGATGACCGCCGTGATGATCAGGCTTTCGCTCATGCAGCCGACGCCGACGGCGCCGATGCTGCTGAAGAAATACAGCGGATTGCGCGAGGTCGAATACGGACCGGTCGTCAGCAGCTCGCGGTTCTTGTAGCCGACGATGTAGAGATTGCACCAGAGGCGGCCGACCGTGGCGACGCCGATCAGCACCAGGCCCAGGCTGGTCAGCAGATCGCCGAACATCAGACCGGCACGGCTCCAGTAACTGCCGTTGAACAGGATCGCCACGCCCAGCAGGGCGACGAACGCGCGGGACAAGGGAATCCGCAGGCGCGATGCGCGGGCAAGGGTGGACATGGCAGGTACTCGGAAGGGAACGACGCCATTATTGCAGCGCAAGACGTGTCAACGCACGGTCAAGGCCCGGCGCGGCCTCCGTCAGCGGCTCATCAGGGCTTGCGACGCTGCCAGGCGTCCAGTCTGGCAGCCGCCTGTTTCTGCACCTTGCGCCGCAGCCAGCCACTACCCCCGAGCAGGCGGCCGCCGAGCCCCAGGGCCTGCGTCGCCCAGGCGTGGAAGTCGAAGACGTCGCGATGGTCGACGATCAGGCCGTCGCGGAAGCGGAAGCTGGCGTCGATGCGGTTGAGCACGGGCCGGCCGGTCCCGGAAAACGTGTAGTGCGCATCCCAGTGCGCGCGACCCTCGCTGTCGTCGGCGACGATGCCGCTGGCCTCGATGCGCAGGTCCTTGCCGCCGGCGCAGAGCATCGCCCACATCGCCCGCACACCGGCTCCGTCGAGCGCCGGAAACACCGGGTCGGCAAAGCGGGCATCGGCGTGATAGCAGGCCGCCATTGCCGCGGCGTCACGACGGGCGAACGCGGCGTAGAAGGTTTCCAGCAGCTGCGCATTGGGATGCATGACGGTTCCCCCGAAGTAGTGCCGCTAGAATAGCGCGCCCTGTTCCGCGGACTCCGCCATGACTGAAGTTCTCGTGCTGTATTACTCGCGTCACGGTTCGGTGGCGAAAATGGCGCGCCTGATTGCGCGCGGCATCGAGGCGGTCGACGGTGCCGGCGCGCGCCTGCGCACGGTGCCGCCGGTGACTGCCGATCACGCGGTGCGCGGTCCGGAAGTGCCGAACGAAGGCCCGCCCTACGTGCAGGCGCGCGATCTGTCCGAATGCGCCGGCCTCGTGCTCGGCAGCCCGACGCGTTTCGGCAACATGGCGGCGCCGCTCAAGCACTTCCTCGACAGCACCTCTGCGCAGTGGCTGTCGGGAACGCTGGTCGGCAAGCCGGCCGCGGTCTTCACGTCGACCGGCACGCTGCACGGCGGCCAGGAAACGACGCTGCTGTCGATGATGCTGCCGCTCATGCATCACGGCATGCTGCTGGTCGGCCTGCCGTACAGCGAACCGCAGCTGACGACGACGGCCGCCGGCGGTACGCCCTACGGTGCCAGCCATCACGCCGGCACCGGCAACGAGCCGCGCGCGCTGAGCAAGGACGAAGAAGCCCTGTGCCTGGCGCTGGGCCGGCGCGTCGCCGAGATCGCGGTGAAGCTCGCATGAAGCCACCGCGCATGCTCAGCGTCTACATGCGCGTGACGGCGCTGGTCGCGCATCTGGCACTGATCGTCCTGTTGATTGCCACCTCGACGTCGAAGCTCGGTCTGTGCGCCGGCCTGCTGCTGTTTGCGCCCTTGCCCGGCATGTTGCGCGGCAGCCGCTACGTGCACGCCTGGGCGAGCATGCTGCTCGTGGTCTACTGCGCCCTGCTGCTGGCCAACGGCTACGCGCAGACGCAGACCCAGTCGCTGATGTTCCTGCTTGCCGGGCTGGCGGCGATCGACTTCACCGGCATGGTCATGTACGTGCGCTTCGGCACGCGCGAAGCGGAAGCACAACGGCGTCAGGCGCCGTGAGCAGGAAGGCGTTCCGCCAATCCACCGATGTCGCTGCGGATCGGCGGGACGCCTTTTTCGTCAGGCGCCGAACTTGACGCCGAAGCTCACACCGTAGGTGATCGGCGACGCCCAGATCGACTGGATGCCGGTGGTGTTGGCGTTGATGTACGACAGGTAGTGCTTGTTGCCGAGGTTGTCGCCGAACACCGCGACGCTATAGCGGCTGCTCGGGTCCTGCCACTGCGCACGCAGCGACGCGACCGAATACGCGCCTTGGCGGAACTGTTCGCTGGGGTCGAAATAGAACGCCGAGCTGTAGTAGACGTTGCCGGACAGCGTGAACTGTCCGCTCGCGTCGGTGGGAATCAGATAGTTCGCGCCGATGTTCGCCGTGAAGTCCGGCGAGCGCTGCAGGCGGTCGCCGCTGGCATCGTTGGTGACCTGGACGATGGAGCCGTCACCGGATGCGCAGTACGTCGGTGCGGTCGGATCGGCCACCGCCGGATCACAGTAGCCATAGAACGGCGCGTTCTTGAACGAGCGATAGCGCGCGTGCGTCCAGGTCGCACCGGCATTGATGTCGAAGGTGCGCGTCACGCTGTAGCGGACCTGCCCTTCGACACCGTACACGCGCGCCGTTGCCGCGTTGGTGATCTGCGCGGCCCCGGCCTGAAAGCTCGAGACCTGCAGATCCTTGTAGTCGTACAGGAAACTCGCGAGGTCAAGCGCCCACTTGCGCTCTTCGTACTTGTAGCCGATCTCGTAGGCATTGTTCTTTTCCGGCTTGACCGGTTGCAGCGAGTAGCCGCCGACATTGAGGATGCCGGCCTTGTAGCCCTGCGTGTATGACGCGTAGATGCTGGATGCATCGTCGGGCTTGTAGCGCAGCACCACACGCGGCGTGAAGCTGTTGTCGCTGAGGTTCGGCACGTCGATCCGCGTCTGCGGGGCGCCATTGAACGGAATGTTTTCGCCGTCGCGTCCGGTGTAGCCGGTGAAGCCCGTGAACTGATTGGTGTTGAAGTACGCGTCGGTCACGCGGTCATGACTGAAGCGGCCGCCGAGCGTCAGGAACAGCTTGTTCTCGACCAGCGCATAGGTGGCATCCGCAAATGCGGCGAGCGAACCGGTCGTGGTGCTGGAGCCACCAAACGGCTGCAGATGCGTGGTGTCCGGGTCGGCGCCGAAACTCGGCACGTAGCCGGACGCCTTGAGGTCGGACCAGTCGTCTTTGTAGTAGAAGTAGTTGGCGCCGACTGTCCACTGCAGACTCGCATCCTTGTCGCTGGAGTTCAGCAGGAATTCCTGTGAAATGGTCGTGTCCTTGACGCCGATGTAAAGGTTGAAATACGGCACGGCCGTGGAATCGAGATCGTCGTTGTACGGCGTGAAGTCGTGCCGGTATTGGGTGTACGAGGTCAGCTGCGCGAAATCGAAATCGGCTTTGTAGGTCGCCTCGACCGCATTGGTGCGCTGGCGGAAGCTCACGGGCTGGTTCAGGGCGACATCGCCGGGCTTGGTCGCGTAGGAGCCGTCCGGCGCGCCGCGGTTGATCAACGCAAGGCCTCGGGAATCGCTATAGCCGTAGCTCGCCTGCGGATCGGCGACCGTCGAGAAGAAACGCGCATCTCCGCGCCGGTCGACGAACGCGTTGTACATCAGCGAGGTTGGGTCATTCATCGAGTCGTGCTCGTAGCGCAGCAGCAGCGAGCCCGCGTCACCGAAATCGGCTTTCATGCCGGTGCGCACCGACCAGTTCTCGTACCGACCGATGTGATTCTTCACGTCGGTGGCATCGTCGAAATAGCTGTCACCGCGGCGGTAGAGGCCTTCGATGTCGAAGGCCAGATTGTCGCCGACGCCGGTCGTGGCATAGGCCTGCAATGACGGCGCGTCGAAGCGTGCGTAGCCCGCCTTTGCTTCGGCTGACGTCTCGCGGCTCGGATCGGCCGTCGAGACGAGGATGGCGCCGCCCGTCGTGTTGCGGCCGAACAGCGTGCCCTGTGGTCCTTTCAGGACCTGAATGTTCTCCACATTCATGAGCTGGAAGTCGGACGCGTAGGTATTCGCGCGGAAAAAGCCATCGACATAAATGCCGACGTTGGGGCCGCCGCCGGACGTCGTGATCGCGGTGCCGACGCCACGGATACTTGGCTGCACGGCCGGGCCCGCGGCATCGAAGCGCAGTCCGGGTGTCACGCGGGCGGTGTCGGAGAGCTGATTGACGTTGGCCGTCGCGAGCTGATCGGCAGTCAGGGAAGTCACCGAGATCGGCACGTCGCGTGATTTTTCCTCGCGTCGCTGGGCCGTCACGATCACTTCCGCCATGTCGGTGGTGTCGTCAAGCGGCACGGCATCGGCCGCGGCTGCCGGCGCAGCTTCGGCGGCGGCCGCGTTGTCCGACGGGGTGTCCTGGGCGATGGCGGCCGACAGGGGCAGCAACGCGCTGGTGCTGATCGCGCCGGCTGCAACGACCCAGGTGAACGGATTCGACTTCATCTCTGCTCCTCCTTCTTGTGCGGCGGACGATGCCGCTGTCTGTCAGGACGAGGCCTGATGCAAAAATCGCAGGGGCCAGCCGCTACTACTCGTCACTGATGTCTATTTGACGAAAAGCATTAAACGCCTTAGGCCAATATTAGGCAAGCGTGCCGAAATCGGAACGAGATTTTCCCGGGCACGCGCGCCGTGCGTTCAGTCGGTTGAATATCTTTCAGCGACGTACACGTGACGGCGCGATCACTTGCTCGTGATCGCAGGGGCGGCTGTGGATACTTCCGGGTGGCGCCGCGTGGCGTGCTCTGCTCAGGCCGGCTAGCGGCCGACCAGCGAGCGGGCGATCACTTCCTTCATGATTTCGTTGGTACCGCCGTAGATGCGCTGGATGCGCGCGTCGGTCCAGTAGCGCGAGATCGGGTACTCGCTCATGTAGCCGTAGCCGCCGAACAGCTGCAGGCAGGCGTCGACGACGCGGCATTCCATTTCGCTGGTCGCGAGCTTGATGATCGCGGCCGTCGGCACGTCGAGCTTGCCTTCGGCGTAGAGCCGGCAGCACTTCTCGTAGAACGCGCGATTGATTTCGATGTCGGTCTTGATCCTGGCCAGCTCGAAGCGCGTGTTCTGGAAGCTCGACACGGGCTGGCCGAAGGCCTTGCGCGTGGTCACGTATTCGATCGTGCGTTCCAGTGCGCCTTCAGCGTGTGCGACCGCGGCGACCGCGAGCATCAGGCGCTCGCGCGGCAATTCATCCATCAGGTGGCCGAAGCCGTTGCCGGCGCGACCGAGCGCCGCACCGGCCCCGAGCGGCACATTGTCGAAGAACAGCTCCGAAGTATCGGCGGCGTGCATGCCGATCTTGTCGAGATTGCGGCCGCGCTTGAAGCCGGGCAGTTCGGTATCGACCAGAAACAGCGTCATGCCCTTGCCGCCAAGCCTGCCGTCCTTGGCGGCGACGATGACGACGCCGGCGTGCTGGCCGTTGGTGATGAAGGTCTTCGAGCCGTTGAGGCGATAGCCCTCGCCGTCAGGCTGGGCGTTGGTCTTGATCGCCTGCAGGTCGGAGCCGGTGCCGGGTTCGGTCATCGCCAGTGCGCCGAAACATTCGCCGCTGATCATCTTCGGCAGATATTTCTGCTTCTGTTCCTCGGAACCGAGATGCAGGATGTAGGGCGCGACGATGTCCGAGTGCATCATCAGGTTCGAGGTCAGCGACATGTAGCCGAGTCGCGCCGATTCCTCGGCGATCGCGAACGAGAATTCCAGCGGCGCGCCGGCGCCGCCGTATTCCTCCGGCACGTCCACGCACAGGAAGCCCGCCGCGCCCATCTTCAGATACAGCTCGCGCGGCACGATGCCGGCCTTTTCCCATTGCTCGTAATGCGGCTCGACCTCATCGGCAAGGAAGCGGCGCACGGTGTCGCGCCAGGCGGTCAATTCGGAGTCGAGGGCTTCGTTGCGCTGGGGTTCGGCGGCGGTCATGTCGGAATTCGGATCGGTAAATGAAAAAGCTGCGGGCCTGATGGCGCCGCAGCTCATGGTCCGGCCTGCGATCCGGTGATGCATCACCGGATCGCAGTAGGCAAAAGACGAATCAGCGCCCGACCAGCGAGCGTGCGATCACTTCTTTCATGATCTCCGAGGTGCCGCCGTAGATGCGCTGGATGCGCGCGTCGGCCCAGTAGCGCGAGATCGGATACTCGGTCATGTAACCGTAGCCGCCGAACAGCTGCAGGCAGGCGTCGGTGACCCGGCCTTCCATCTCGGTCGTCGCGAGCTTGATCATCGCTGCGGTCGTCACGTCCATCGTGCCGTTCGCATACATCGCCGTGCACTTCTCCATGTAGGCGCGATGGATCTCGATGTCGGTCTTGATCTTCGCCAGCTCGAAGCGCGTGTTCTGGAACGAGGCGATCGGCGTGCCGAAGGCCTTGCGCGTCGTCACGTATTCGATGGTCTTTTCCAGTGCACCCTGCGCATGCGCGACGGCCGACACGGCAAGCACCAGGCGTTCGCGCGGCAGCTCGTCGATCAGGTGGCCGAAGCCGCCGCCCAGGCGGCCCAGCACTTCGTCCTTGGAAATGCGCAGGTTGTCGAAGAACAGCTCCGAGGTATCGGCCGAATGCAGGCCGATCTTGTCGAGATTGCGGCCGCGCTTGAAGCCCGGCAACGTGGTGTCGACGGTGAACAGCGTGGTGCCCCTGGCGCCGGCCTTGGGATCGGTCTTGGTCGCGAGCACGACCACGCCGGCATGCTGGCCGTTGGTGATGAAGGTCTTGGAGCCGTTGATGAGGTAGTCGTCGCCGTCGGGCGTTGCGCTGGTCTTCATGCCCTGCAGGTCGGAACCGGCGCCGGGTTCGGTCATGCCGATCGCGCCGATGCATTCGCCGGACGCCATCTTCGGCAGGTACTTCTGCTTCTGCGCTTCGCTGCCCAGGTGGAGGATGTACGGCGCGGCGATGTCCGAATGCACGGTGAGATTCGAGGCCAGTGCGAGAAAACCCATGCGCGCGACCTCCTCGACGATCACGCAGGAGAACTCGAAAGGCGCGCCGATGCCGCCGTATTCCTCGGGCTGATCGACACAGAGCAGTCCGGCTTCACCCATCTGCAGGTACAAATCCTTCGGGAAGATGCCGGCCTTTTCCCACTTCTCGTAGTGCGGCTCGACGTTGTCGGCGAGAAAGCGCTTGACGGTGTCGCGGAAAAGTTCGAGTTCTTCGGTGCCCATCGTGTTACCTCGGCTTATGGCAAGTCTTACCGGCGCGCATTGTCGCGCGTGCGTTTGGTTTTGGCCCCACCCCTGGCGGGTGGTGTTCAGTCGCGAAAGCGCCTGACCAGATCGTTATAGGCGTCGATGCGGCGATCCCTCAGGAACGGCCACCAGCGCCGCACGTCCTCGCTGCGTTGCAGGTCGACGTCGGTGACCAAGACGTCGGCTTTCTCGCCGGCCTTGGCGATGAATTCGCCCTGCGGGCCGGCGACGAAGCTGTGCCCCCAGAACTGCGAGCCGGGCCACTGGCCCATCGGGTCGGGTTCGAAGCCGACGCGGTTGGCGACGATCACCGGCAGGCCGTTGGCAACGGCATGCGCACGCTGGATCGTCACCCAGGCGTCGCGCTGGCGCGCACGTTCTTCCGCGCTGTCGTCCGGGTTCCAGCCGATCGCGGTCGGATAGAGCAGCACGTCGGCACCGGCCAGCGCCATCAGGCGCGCGGCTTCCGGATACCACTGGTCCCAGCACACCAGCACGCCGAGCTTGCCGACGCTGGTCTCGATCGGCGTGAAGCCCAGGTCGCCCGGCGTGAAGTAGAACTTCTCGTAGTAGCCCGGATCGTCCGGGATGTGCATCTTGCGGTACTTGCCGGCCAGCGAGCCATCCTTTTCGAGCACGACGGCCGTGTTGTGGTACAGGCCCGGCGCGCGGCGCTCGAACAGCGAGCCGACGATGACCACGCCGAGTTCCCTGGCGAGTGCGCCGAGGAACTCGGTCGACGGGCCGGGAATCGCTTCGGCGAGGTCGAACAGTTCGGTCGATTCGTGCTGGCAGAAATACAGCGAGGTATGCAGCTCCTGCAGCAACACCAGCCGGGCGCCGCCGGCCGCGGCTGCCCGGATGCCGTCTTCCGACATCTTCAGGTTGACGTCGCGATCATCGGTGCAGGGCTGTTGCACGACGCCGACGCGCAGTGTCCGCCGCTGGCCGGCCGTCCGGTCCTGCGGTTTGCTCGGTGATTTCTTCGGGGCTGGGCTCATGGTGCGCTCGGAATCTGCATGGTCACGCAGTGCAGGCTGCCATATTGCGCGATCAGCGCGCGGCAATCGATGCCGATCACCTCGCGGTCGGGGAAGCAGGGCTGCAGGCGACCGAGCGCGATCGGATCGTTGATCGCGTCGCCATAGGTCGGCACCAGCACCGCATCGTTGAGAATCAGGAAATTCGGATAACCGGCCGGCAGGCGCCGATCGTCTTCGTCGAAGATGGCCGTCGGCAGCGGCAGGGCGACCAGCTTGTACGGCGCGCCACTGGCGGTGCGCAGCGCCTGCAACTCGGCTTCGAGCGCGCGCAGGTCTTCGTAGTGCGCATCGTTGGCGTCGTCGCAGGCCTGGTAGGCAATCGTGTTCGCATCGCAGAAGCGCGCGATCGTGTCGATGTGGCCGTCGGTGTCGTCGCCGATCAGATCGCCATGCTTCAGCCACAGCACGCGGTTCACGCCGAACCAGGTTTTCAGCCGGGCTTCGATCTGCGGTTTGTCGAAGGCGGGATTGCGGGTCTTCGCCAGCAGACAGCGCTCGGTCGTCAGCAGCGTGCCCAGGCCGTCCGATTCAATGCCGCCGCCTTCGAGCACGAAGTCCAGCGAGTCGACCGGTGCATCCCAGACCTGCTGTGCGTCGAGTGCGCGCGTGATCGTGTTGTCGAGGCCGGCTTCGAACTTGCCGCCCCAGCCGTTGAAGATGAAATCCAGATGCACGGGGTGGCCGTCGCGGAACACCGTGATCGGACCGTGATCACGGGCCCAGACATCGTTCGCCGCGACCGTGAACAGATGCAGGCGATCATCGCGTGCGCCGGCGGCGAGCAGGCGTGCGCGCAGGGCTTCGCGGTCGGAGCCGCAGGCAATGATCAGTTTCTGGAAGCGGGTGATGGCGGTCGCCAGCGTCACGAAGGTCTGCTCGACCGCATCGAACGATTTCGCGAAGTCGCCGTCGGGGCGCGGCCAGGTCAGCTGCACGGCGCTTTGCGGCGCCCATTCGGCGGGGAGGACAACACTCATGGCGTGGCGACTCGGGATCGGAAGGGGAAACGAAGCGGGGCGCTGTGCGCGCCCCGTATTCCGCTGAACCGAATTTTACCGCGCGAATGCGGCTGTTGCTTTACGGCGTCCGCTTGAGTTCGTCGACGTGCGAGATCGGCGGCGGATCGCCCTTGACGACGACATCAACGACCGTGGTGCGCTCGAAGAACACCGAATAGCCGTCGTAATCCCAGCGCGTGATCGGCGGGTGCTTGGGACTGCCGCCACCGACCGGCGCGTGGCGCTGGCGTGGCTCGCCGAATTCCTTGAGTACCGTGGCCTCGTGCTCGCCGCGGTGCGGCAGGATCACCGGGTGCGGCGGCATTTCGCCGGCCGGCGGCATGACGAGTTCATCGGCCGACGCAGGCAGCGCGTAAGCCGACACGATCAGGCCGCAGAGCGCGGCCGCCATCATAGAAAAAGTCTTGCGCATAAAAAGACTTGGCCCCCAAAGCTTGAGCCGACTATAGCACTGGCGCCGAAGATTTCGCAGGTGGGGCGGCGCGCACCGGATCGGCCAGCGTGACGCGCAGGAAGTCGGCGAAGGCCTGCACGGCCAGCGACGATTGGCGATGACCCGGATAAATCACGTGCACGCCGAGCGGCGGCGGGCGGCAATCGTCGAGCACGCTGATCAGTTCACCGTTCTGCAGTTGCGCGGCGACGATGAACGCCGGCAGTTGCGTCAGGCCGAGGCCGGCACAGGCGGCATCGCGCAGCAGCTCGCCGTTGTTCGCGCAGAGCCGGCCGTTGATGGCGACCGCTCGTGGCTTGCCGTGCTGCAGGAAGTTCCAGGCGACCTTCGGAGCGTGGCCATACGGCAGGCAGTCGTGCTCGCGCAGGTCGGCGGGCGTCTGCGGTGTCCCGCGGCGCTGGCGATAGCCGGGGCTGCAGCAGACCAGCATGTCCATCTCCGCAACACGGTGCGCGATCATCGACGAGTCGGGCAGGGTGCCGATGCGCACGCCGGCGTCATAGCCTTCACCGACCAGATCGACGCTGCGGTCGTTGAGCTGCAGTTCGACCGACAGCTGCGGATGCGCTTCGATGAAGCGTGGCAGGGCCGGACTGAGGATCATGGTGCCGAAGCTCATCGGTGCCGTGATGCGCAGGCGGCCCCGCGGTGCGCGGTTCTGGCGCGTGATGGACTGCTCGGCGGCGTCGACCTCCTGCACCAGACGACTGGCCTGCTCGTGGTAACTCATGCCGAGCGCCGTCGTGCGCAGGCTGCGCGTGGTACGGATCAGCAGGCGAACGCCAAGACGCGCTTCCAGCGCCGCCAGCCGCCTGCTGACGAACTGCTTGGACAGACCGAGTTTTTCGCCGGCGGCCGTGAAGCTGCCGGAATCGACGGTCTGCACGAACAGGCGCATGTCTTCGAGTTGATTCATTGTCATCTTTTTAGAGACAGTGATTCGCACAATAGACGATTTATCAATTGAATGGTCGACACTAGGATGGCGCCATCGTCAACGCAGAGGTGGCGCGAGCCGCCAGGGAGCAGAACATGGACATCATCCGTGCCGACCAGCGTGGTGTCGCCGAACACGGCTGGCTGTCGTCGCGGCACACGTTCTCGTTCGGCAGTTACTACAACCCGCAGCAGATCGGCTTTTCCGACCTGCGCGTGATCAATGATGACCACGTCGAGCCGGGCGAGGGTTTCGGCCGGCATCCGCATCGCGACATGGAAATCTTCTCGTACGTCCTCGACGGCGCGCTCGAACACCGGGACAGCATGGGCACCGGTTCGGTGATCCGGCCCGGCGATGTGCAGATCATGAGTGCCGGCAGCGGGGTCGCGCACAGTGAATACAACCATTCCAAAGTGCTCGATGTGCACTTCCTGCAGATCTGGATCATGCCGGCGGTGACCGGAGCCGAGCCGCGTTACCAGCAGCGTCACTTCACGGAGGACGAAAAGCGTGGGCGCCTGCGTCTGATCCTGTCCCCCGACGGCGGCGAGGATTCCTTGCAGATCCGGCAGGACGTGCGGGTCTGGGCGGGCCTGTTCGACGGCGACGAAAGCGCGACGCTGGAACTGCCGGCGCAGCGGCACGGTTATGTGCACGTCGCCCGCGGAGCGATCGAGCTCAATGGCGAAACGCTCGCGGCCGGCGACGGCCTGCGCCTGCGCGGCGGTGGGCCGCTGCGCTTCGCAGGCGGCCAGGACGCCGAAGTGCTGGTCTTCGATCTGCGGCCGTTCGAAGTCCCGCAGGCGCCGTAAGGGCGAGCCCCGCGATCCGCAATTGCGATCGCGGGGCTTTCGGTCCGGACCAGCGGTGTCAGGCGACCCGGCTGTTGCGGACCGGCTCGGCAATGGACGGAATGTCCGGCAGGATATTCTCGATGATCAGGCGGCGGTACTTGACCGCATAACGTGGCGGCGCGGACGCCAGCGCGCGCAAGGCACGCTCTTCGTCACCGGCCTCCGGCGCACGCACGAGCACGAAGTCATGACCGTCCCGCGCCAGTTCCAGCTGCTTCTGGCGGGTCGGCATGCTCGATCCGGTCGACGCGAACAAGGACGGGTGTTCGAGGTTCCGGGACGCTGCCTTGTGCATGTCGGCTGCCGACACGTACTGGACGTCGTCATCGCCGAAGCCCTGTGCGTGCAGGCTCTGTTCGGCCTTTCTGGCGGCCGCGCGATCGGCAAAGCCGCTGACGATATAGCCGGTCGGATAGAACATTCCGGCCTCGGAGATCTGATTGGCGTCTTCCTGACGCCTGAGCTTGTTCATCGCCGCACTCCATGTGACGGAAGGGAGATTCCTTCACGATTTAGAGGCGCGAAGCCGCATGAGGTTCATCAAGCCCCGGTTCAGGCCCGGCGTCTGGCATCGTCCCATGCGGAAGCCGCGATGCCCGCCCGTTCGCCGGCGTCCAGCAGCAAGGCCTCTTCGTCGTCCACGCTCCAGAGCTGGCGGCTTTCCAGATAGCGTTTGAGCCGCTTGATCGGACAGTGATCCCAGGCTGCCCGCAATTCGGCATCCGAGCGTGGCGGCTCGAAGGCATCGGCGTGCGGCGGGCGATCGCGCAGCGGCCAGGTGATCACTTCGATCAGCACCGGACCCCGGCCACCGCGCGCCCGGGTGACATGGCGCTGCAGGCTGTCGTGCATGGCGATGGCATCGTTGCCGTCGACCAGTTCGTCGACGATGCCGGCGGCGATCGTTCGGCTCGTCAGCCTTGCCGTGTCTTCTGCGGCCGGCGGCTGCCGCCACAGGCGACGCGGAACGACGAAGATCAGCGGCAGGCCATGGTGCTCGAGCATGTTCAACGACGGACGCAGTTCCGTTGCGTCCGCGAGTCCGTCATCACCGGGTGCCAGCACGATCGCCGACGCCCGATCCGGCGTCGCGCCTGCTGCGATCTCGCGGGCGCGGGCAAGTGCCCGTGACGCGGGCGCGGGCTGCTGCGCGCTGGCATCGCTCCAGTAGCGCAGCACATCGAGCAGGCCGGCGTCGCGCAGCGACTGCAGGCTGTATTCGCGTCCTGCCGCGACGAACAGATCATCGGCACGCAGGCTCAGCGCAAGGGCGGCGACGATCGCTTCCTGACCGAGACAGGCGCTGTAGTGTTCGAGCCGACCGCAGCGCTGCAACGCGAGGGCCGTTTTGTCGAAGATCCGGGTCTCGACCATGCGACGATACAGCTCGCGCA
Source organism: Solimonas terrae (assembly GCF_011067135.1). Lineage (GTDB taxonomy): Bacteria > Pseudomonadota > Gammaproteobacteria > Nevskiales > Nevskiaceae > Solimonas > Solimonas terrae. The sequence continues at coordinate 66,729 of NZ_JAAMOW010000011.1, read as the reverse complement.
GCATTTCCGGGTGCCGTGCGAATTCCGGCAGCGGTGCGCACAGTTGTGCGTCGGCACCGAGAAACTGTGTCAGCACCGGCTTGCCGGCCTCGTCGTCCCGCGCCGTTACCGACGAACTCACTTGCGCCCCCTTGCCGTGGTTCCGCTTGGGCGACCGCAGTCCTCCGGTCGCGGCGCAACACCCCGTTTTGCGCGTGCAACCCTGCGGCAGATGACGGGAATTCTGGGCCGTCAGGGCGATGCCGGGCCATGCGGAAGATCACCCAGCACTGCGGGTATTCCCTTGCTTTGCCAGTCGCTTGCGAGGCGTGGCGCCGGCAGGGGTATGACGATGCCGGTCGCCGTGTCCTGTTCGATGGCGGGCCAGACGTTTTCGGCGGGGCTGAGCACGGCATCGCGCCCGCGGACAAACGATTGCTCGCGGACGATCGCGAGATACGCCTTGTCGAGCGCCAGCGCGCGCGCGGCTGACGGCAGCATCAGGATCGACAGATCGGTCTTCAGCTGCGCAAACGCGGCCGCGCGCGGTTGGCCGTCCGTCGCAAAGAAGCGCGCGCGCACTTCGTCATTGGCGCGGTACTCGTCGCCGGCATGGTTGTCGAGCAGATAGCTCGCGAATTCCGGCTTGCCGTCGATGCGCAGCGGGTCCGGCAAGCCGTGGAACGCGTGGTCGCCCCAGTGATACCAGCCGTATGTGGCGCCCGCCCCCAGCTTGCGCGAGAACGAGAAAATGCCGTCGTCGGTGGCGGACAGTCCGCCGTGGCAGCCGACGCAGAACTGCGATTCCTCCCGTGTCTGCGGGCGGAGCCGGCCGTGGCGGTCCTCGATGAACCCCTGATAGACCCAGCCGAGCTTGCTGGTGATGCCGCGCTCGGCATCGCCGAAATACTGCTCCGGGCGATCGGGCGACAGCGCGGCTTCCTTGCCTTCGATCAGCGCCGTCTGGCGCAGATCGGAATAGCTTTGCCAGCGCAGCTTGCGTGCATAGCGCAGCTCCTTCATGCGGGCGGCGGGCGTGATGCTGCCGTCGGCGGCGATGTCCAGGTACCGCACGCTGTGCAGGAATTCCGTGCCCTCCGGGAACAGGCCGGCAGCGACATGGACGCGGCCGGCATCCTGTTCGGCGCGGGCGCGACCGACATAGTGCATCTCGCGTTTTTCGAGCGGGGCCCAGTCGTAGACGACCCGGCTTGCCGTGTCGAGCTTGCCGTCGGCGTCGAGATCGGCGCCGAGTGTGCGCTCGTCGACGGGCTCGATCGCCACGTTCCGGCGGCGCACCAGCGCTTCGACGATCGCCAGATTGATTTCGTAGACGGCGATGTCCTCGTGGCCGTCGCTGCGCTCGCGAAACGCCGGTGGCAGGCGTATCAGCACGTCATCGAACGACCCGTTGGTGGGCATGAAGGCCCCCGGAAACGGCAGGTAGGCAAATGCACGCCAGGCGGTCGTGCTGCCGTCGGCGCGCCGATCGTAACCGCGTCCGTCGAAGCGGAATGTCGCGTCCGGTGTATAGCCGTCCCAGCGACCATTGCCGTTGACGTCCCAGGCGCGGGGCAGTTCGGCGAGGCGTCCGGCGACATCCACGCCGCCGTCGTCACGGCGGTAGTTGTCGGTGCGAACGTAGGCGAGCACGTCGTGATCAGCGGTGGCGTCGATCGCCGGTCGGCGATCGACGAAGAGGTTTTTCCAGTCGTTACGCACTTTCGCGGCAGCGCGCAGCATCGGAAATGCGTAGGACAGCTGGTTTTCCGGCTGGCTCCGGTAGTTCGGCTCGTCGGCTTCGGCGTGACAGACGTAGCAGGGGTTGTGGACGCTGCCGTCGGCGTCGCGGGTGCGCGTGAAGCACTGCGGGGGGATGTTGGCGATGTCGTTCTTCACTGGCCGACGCAGGTCGACGCCGCCGTCGTCGGGCCGTGGCTTGCAGGCGGCAAGGCTCGCGACGGATACAAGGGCAAGGAAGACGGCGTGGAACGAAATCCGCATGGGAAACAGGGTCCGGCGCGATGGATGAAAAAGGTTCCGGCGCGTTGCCGCGCCGGAACCGGTACTGCCGATACGAAGCGGTATTGCTTACTTGTGCGGTGGCAGCGAGCCGATGTAACCGAAGTACGAGCGGCGTTCGGCGCTGCCGGCGGAGACCTTGTCGCCGTCGCTTTCGCCATACGGATGCTGGATCACCGCCATGATGTAGCCGAAGTCGTTGACGTCCGGGTAGTAGTACAGCGAGGTCGTTTCCGCGCCGTACGGCGTCGAGGCGATGCGCGTCAGGTTCTTGGACTCGATGTTGTACGCCCAGATCGCGTCGTTCTGATGCTCGTCGCCCGAGTCCTCGCCGATCAGCAGGGTCTTCTGGCCCGCCATGAAGCTGATGTTGTCGGGGTTGGCGATACCATCGACATCGCAGCTGTTGTTGACGAACGGGCTGTCGTCGGCATAAGCGGCCATCGTCGACGGGTTCGTCATGTTCGGATCGCGCTTGGTCGTCATGCGGCCGGTGAGGATGCCGGTTGCCTTGGTCGCGACGAAATTGCTGTCGACGTCGTAGGCATAGACGGCGCCGCACTGGTTGTAGCGCAGCTTGATGTCGTTCGGGCCGCCGACGTCATTGGCGGTGTTGGCGACGCCGGCCTTCTTGTTGTCTTCCATGCCGCTGTTGATTTCGCTGTACGCGACGTAGAGCTTCTTGCCGTCCGGATCGAAGGTCACGCCTTCTTCCTTGCGCAGCTCCGTGGTCGCGCCCAGGTAGGCCGCGTAGCGACGAGACTCGAGGAAGGCCGCCGCCTTCTCCTGGCCGCTCTTCAGCTTCAGGCATTCCTGGCCGGTGCCGTTGGTATTGACCGACTTGAAGCCGTCGGCGCAGACACCACCGGCGGCGGTGCCGAGCTCGAAGATATCGGCGAACGCCGGCTTGGCGTCGATCAGGGCCTTGATTTCGCTGTCGCTGGCATGGCCGAGTTCGATCCACGAAATGTCGGCCGTGCCGAGCTCCGAGCCACCGGCCTCGCTGGTCTGCGTCCACTTCATGGCGTACAGGGTGCCGGCGCCGAGGTTGGCCTCGGCATCGGCAACGTAACGGTAGAAGCCGACGTTGGTGCCGTCATCGGTTTGATAGACCGTCTTCTTGTCCGGCATCACGTACGACAGTTCGTGCGCGAAACGGCCCATCGAATAATGCTTGGTCGGCGTCGCGACGCCGGATTCGCTGACCGCGACTTCGACCGGGAAGCCCCAGAAATACGGGTTGACCTTGCTGGCGTCGCCGTCGAGCACCGAGCCGCCGCCGAAGAACGGGGCCATGCTCGCAGCGCTGCCGACGCCCTTCCTGGCGTCCGGTTCGTACTCTTCCGAGCCGAGATGCGTTTCCCACGGCGTCACCGAGCCGGCGCAGGGATTCCAGATGCCGTTGATGCCGGACAGGTTGATCGCCTGCGTGCCGACGGCGCTGAGCTTGCCGGTCTCGCTGTCCTGCGAAAGCGTCGTCAGGTACATCGAACCGGGCTGGCTTTCGAATTGCGAAACCGCGTACAGCTTGCTGCCAACGCGCAGGATCGACGAGAAGTCGTTGGAATCGGCGATGGTCGTCGAGCCGTCGGCCTTCAGGATCGGCTTGTTGGTGTCGTCGACGATCTGGCCGAAGGTATTGAGCGCCGCGCTGCTGCCGCGTTGCTCGCCGGAGCGCAGGATGGTGACGTAGCCGGTTTCGCTGGTCTTGCCGTCGACGGTGGCGTAGTCGGTGCCGATGACCTGGCGCTTGGCGCCGTCGGTGGCGGCGTCGTCGATCGGCGAGAACGACGCTTCCGCGGAAGCGGAATCGTTGTTGCCGCAGGCGGCGAGCGCAAAGACGCCGACGAGGGCGCAGGCGGTCACCAGATGGGCGCCGAGCTGGCGCATTTGTCGCTGCTGCATGTCAAAACTCCCTTTGGTCGCAGATGGTCGTGGCCGTCGGGTCGCGCGCTGACGAGCGGCGCCGGAAGACGCGAGCACCGTAGTTGCGGATGTTTGCGAGTCGGTGACTGTTTGGTGACATCGACTGCAACGTTTGCCTCCAGCCGATGGTCTGAAGTGGCGCGGCGGCCCGGCCCTATGCTCCAATCAACGACTTATGCGTAACCCTTACGAGCTGTTCGCCGGCCTGCGGTACACCCGGGCCAAACGGCGCAATCACTTCATTTCGTTCATTTCCGCGGCATCGATGCTCGGGATTGCGGTCGGTGTCACTGCGCTGATCACGGTGCTGTCGGTGATGAACGGCTTCGAGCGCGAGCTGCGCACGCGCATCCTCGGCATGGCCTCGCACGCGACGATATCGGCGTATCGCGGCGGCATGGAGGACTGGCCCGGCGTCGCCAGGCTCGCCGCGCAGAACAAGTCGATCGAAGGCCTGGCCCCGTATATCGAGGGCGAGGGCATGGTCAAAGTCGGCTCCGATCTGTCCGGCACGATGCTGCGCGGCGTGCTGCCAGAGGAGGAGGACAAGGTTTCCGACATCGCCGCGCACATGAAGGCCGGCAGCTTCGACTCGCTGAAAGCCGGCACCTACAACATCGTGATCGGCAGCGAGCTGGCCGAATCGCTGGGTGTGACGATCGGCGACAAGGTCGATCTGATGGTGCCGCAGGCTTCGGTGACGCCGGCCGGCCTGCTGCCGCGCTTCCGGCGCTTCACGGTCAGCGGCGTGTTTCGCATCGGCATGTACGAATTCGACCGAGGTCTGGTGCTGATCAACCTGCACGATGCCCAGGCCCTGCTGCGCATGGGCGACACCGTGACCGGCGTGCGCCTCAAGCTGTACGACATGTTCGCCGCGCCGCGCGTCTCGCGCGAGTTGGCCAATCAGCTGCCCGGCATCTATTACATCTCCGACTGGACGCGCAGCCATGCCAATTTCTTCCGGGCGGTCTCGACGGAGAAGATGGTGATGTTCATCATCCTGTCGCTGATCGTCGGCGTGGCCGCGTTCAACATCGTCTCGACGCTGGTGATGGTCGTGCAGGACAAGCAGTCCGACATCGCGATCCTGCGCACGCTCGGAGCGTCGCCGCGTTCGATCATGATGGTATTCATGGTGCAGGGCTCGATCATCGGCTTCGTCGGCACTGCGCTCGGCGTGCTCGGCGGTGTCAGCCTTGCGCTCAATATCGAAACCCTGGTGCCGATTCTCGAATCGCTCACCCACCACCAGTTCCTGGCGCCGGACGTCTACTACATCAGCGATCTGCCGTCGCAGCTGAAACTGTCGGACGTGATCCGCATCGGCGGTCTGTCGCTGGCGCTCGGTCTGCTGTCGACGCTGTATCCGGCCTGGCGCGCCTCGCGGGTCTCGCCGGCGGAGGCGCTGCGCTATGAGTAACGCCCTGAGCAGCGTGGAGGGGCCTCGCGCGAAGCGCGGGGATCCAGCGTCGCGAAGGGCGCGATCGGGAGGTGAACGATGAGTGAAATCCCGAACAGCGAAGCGGGAATCGTGGCGCCGGCGCCACTGCCATCGTCGGTGGCCCCTCCGGACGTTCGCCAGACGGCGCCGCCCATCATTCGTGCCGTCGGACTCGGCAAGACCTTCGATGACGCCCGTCTGCGGCTCGATGTCCTGAAGGACGTCGATTTCAGTGTCGCGCGCGGTGAGCGGGTTGCGATCGTCGGCGCCAGCGGTGCCGGCAAGTCGACGCTGCTGCATTGTCTTGGCGGCCTGGATTCGCCGAGCGCCGGCGAAGTCTGGATCGGCGATGAGAACATGTCGGCCCTGTCCGATGCCGCGCGCGGCCGTTTGCGCAATCGCACCCTGGGCTTCGTCTACCAGTTCCATCACCTGCTGCCGGAATTCACGGCACTGGAAAATGTCGCGATGCCGCTGCTGATCCGGCGCATGCCGGCGGCGCAGGCGCAGGCGCAGGCCGGCGAACTGCTGCAGCGCGTCGGTCTCGGCGAACGTCTGCAGCACAAGCCCGGCGAATTGTCGGGCGGCGAACGCCAGCGCGCGGCAGTGGCGCGCGCACTGGTCACGCAACCGGCCTGCGTGCTGGCCGACGAACCGACCGGCAATCTCGATACCCGGACCGCCGAGCGCGTGTTCGATCAGATGCTCGAACTCAATCGCGAGTTCGGCACCAGCCTGGTGGTCGTCACGCATGATCTGCATCTGGCGAGCCGCATGGATCGCATATGGACGCTGGACGGCGGGCGGCTGATCCAGACCTCCGGCTCCTAGCCGCCGGACTGACGGCAGGTGTGCTGCTGTTGCACGCCCTGCCGGTACTGCTGCCACTTCCGGTTCTGCTGCTGGCAGCCGTCGCCGCGCTGTGGCCCTGGCGTTGGCGTTACCTGCTGCTGGCCTTCGTGCTCGGCCTGGCGCTCAGCCAATGGCAGGCACAGCGTCAGCTCGACGTGCAATGGCCGGAGTCGCGCTTCGACGAAGAGCGCTGGGTGCAGGGCAGCGTTGCGAGCCTGCCGGAGCGCAGCCGCGATCGCTATGGCGGCGATCAAACCGACACGCAGACCTGGCGCTTCAGTTTCGCGCCGAAAGCCGCCGACGGCGATCAACTGCCGGCCCTGATCCGGACCTCCTGGTATCGCAGCGAGGCTGCGCTCGCGGGCGGCCAGTGCTGGCGTCTGCTGCTGCGCCTGCGTGCACCGCACGGTTCGCTGAATCCCGGCGGCTTCGACTATGAGGGCTGGCTGTTTCGCCAGCATCTCGGCGCGACGGCGACGGTTCGCGACGCCGAGCCCTGCGGCGTCAGTTCCGGCTACCGCGTGCTCAAGCTGCGCCAGGCCTGGAGCACGCAGGTCGACCGGGCGCTGGGGCAGCGACCCGGTGCGGCGCTGCTGAAGGCGCTGACGATCGGCGCGACCTCGGATTTGCGCGATGCCGACTGGGACGCGTTCCGCATGACCGGCACGACGCACCTGATCGCGATCTCCGGCTTCAATCTCGCCCTGGTCGCCGGCTTTGCGTTCTTCCTGCTGCGCTGGGGCTGGGCGAGCTGGCCGCGCGCCAGTCTGTGGCTCCCGGCGCAGCGCTTTGCCCTCATCGGGTCGGCGCTGCTGGCAAGCTTGTATGCCTTGCTGGCCGGCTTCGAGCCGCCGGTCGCGCGTTCGCTGTTCATGCTGCTGGTGCTGGCGCTGGCGGCGCTCACGCACCGTCTTGCGCAGACCGGCCATGCGCTGGCATTCGCGTGGCTGGCAATCGTTGTCGTCGATCCGTCGGCGGTGATGGCGCCGGGCCTGTGGCTGTCTTTCGGTGCGGTGTCGGCGATCTTCTACATCGCCGCCGGGCGTTATCGCCCGGAGCCGGGCTGGCGCGCGGCGATTCGCGTGCAGCTGTTTCTGAGCCTGGTACTCGCACCGCTGACCCTGTTCTATTTCCAGGGGCTGGCCTGGGCGGCGCCGTTCGTCAATCTGCTCGCCGTGCCCTTGTTCGCGTTGCTGACGCCGGCGGCGCTGCTCGTGATGCTGGCCAGCGTGGTTTCGTCGACGGCCGCCATGTGGTTGTTGCCGCCGGCCGCGACCACGCTGGAATACCTGCTGCAGGCCCTGCAATGGATCGCCGCGCATTGGCCCATGGCGTGGTGGCCCGATGCCCCACCGGCTGCGGCACTGGCACTGGCCGTGCTCGGCTGCCTGCTGCTGTTCGCGCCCGCCGGCCTGCCTTTGCGTGCAACCGGCCTGCTCTGTCTGCTGCCCCTGCTGTGGCCGCCGATGCAGGCGCCGCGCGGTGCGCTGGAGATCACCGTGCTCGATGTCGGTCAGGGTCTGTCGGCGCTGGTCCGCACACGACACCACAGTCTGCTGTTCGATGCCGGGCCCGCGTACGGCGAAGGCTTCGACGCCGGGCGCTCGATCGTCGTGCCGTTCGCCCTGAGTCGTGGCCTGCACAGGCTGGACGTGTTGCTGCTGTCGCACAGCGACAACGATCACGCCGGCGGTGTGCCGGCCGTGCGCCGCCTGCTGGACGTGCGCCGCGAGATCGGCACGCCGCAGGGCGAGGCGTGCCGGGACGGCATGCACTGGCAGTGGGACGGCGTGCGTTTCGCGATCCTGCATCCGGATCAAACGGGTGGGTCGGACAACAACGGTTCCTGCGTACTGAAGATCGAGGGTCCGTACTCGATGCTGCTGCCAGGCGATATCGAGCACCAGGCCGAGGCGCGATTGCTGGAGCTCGATCGTCCGGCGCTGAAGTCCGATGTGCTGATTGCGCCGCATCATGGCAGCAGCACGTCGTCGACGGCCGGTTTCATCGCGGCGGTCGCGCCGCAGCTGGTGGTGTTTCCTGCCGGCTGGCACAACCGATTCCATCATCCACGCCCGCCCGTGGTGCGCCGTTACCTTGACTGCGGAGCGCGGCTGATGATGACGGGTGGGCAGGGCGCGATCACGGTCTTTCGTGTCGACGGACGCCTGCATGCCCGGGCCTGGCGTGATGAGGGGCGCCGCTACTGGAACGCGCCAAGCATGGCGCACGCTTACTGGTTGCAGGAAGCACTGCGGCTGCCACGCGGCACCTGTGGCGCCGACTGAGCCGCGGCGCGCCGGCGCCTGGTGCCTGGCGACAGCCGGCGGCTTGAATGGCTGCTTTGGCTGTCGCGGCGGAAAACTCAGCTCGGGATTGCCATATCGGGCGAAAAAAATCGGTAATTGTTGCGGCCGCTGCGCTTGGCCTGATACATCGCGAGATCGGCGTTGATCTTCAGCGTGTTGATGTCCCGGCCATCGTTCGGATAGATGCTGATGCCGATGCTGCCCGAGATATCGAGTTCGCAATCCTCGATGAAGAACGGCCGCGACAGTTCGTCGAGAATCTTGCTGCTGACCATGGCGGCGTCCTTCGGATCGCCGATGCCGCTCAGGACGACGACGAATTCATCGCCGCCGGTGCGGGCAACGGTGTCGCTGGCCCGGACACAGCCGATCAGTCGCTCCGCTACCGATTTCAACAGCAGATCGCCGATTCGATGGCCGAACGAATCATTGACCGGCTTGAACCGGTCGAGGTCGACAAACAACAACGCGAAGTGGGCCTTGCTGCGTTCGGCGCGAGACGCCGCTTCACCCATCCGGTCATCGAGCAGCATGCGGTTCGGCAGCCCCGTCAGGCTGTCGTAGAGCGCGAGCGTACTCAGTTGCTCATTAGTGGCCTGCAGCGCAGTTGCGAGTTTTTTCGCGAAGTGTGCATCGAGCGCCGACACGCCGAGAGCAATCGTCAGGATGAAGAATGTCGCAATGCCGATGATCAGCGCCAGTGCGGTGGTGCTCATGCCGGTGGACACAGCCGCGCGGCAATAGCTGCCGGGTGCAAAGTGAGCAGCGGCCATGCCGGTGTAGTGCATGCCGCTGATGGCGCCGCCCATCACCACCGCACTGCCGACCTTGAGCAACATTGCGACACCAAACGACTGATGCCGCAATTGAAACGCGATCCAGAGCGCGACGAACGAGGCCAGGACCGCGATGATGATGGAGGCGATGAACGTGAACGGCTGGTAGCTGATTGCCGGAAACATGCGCATCGCCGCCATGCCCGTGTAGTGCATCGCGGCAATGCCGCCTCCCATCAGCAGCGCGCTTGCCGCCAGTCTCGGGCCGCTCATCGTCTCGCGACTGGCAACGTAGAGTGCCAGTCCCGACACGAGGATGGCGATCAGCAGGGACAAGGTCGTTATCGCCGTGTCGTAGGCCACCGGAATCGGCAAGTGAAACGCCAGCATGCCGATGAAGTGCATCGACCAGATGCCGGTGCCCATCGCGAACGCGCCGCCAAGCAACCAGATTCCGGAACTTCGACCCTGCTTCTGGCTGACGCGTCCGGCGAGTTCGAGTGCCGTGTAAGACGCGAAGATCGCGACGATCAGCGACAGCGCGACGAACTCGGGATTGTAGGTGCCGGTCAATCTAGGTCCTCGCTGTGGCCCGTTGGAAACGCGCCGATTCGGCGCGTGGCTGGGTGATGTATTTCGTCGCTGCGGGCAGGGCGCGGTTCCCGGCCGTTCAAAGCGAAATCGATCTTAGCGCAGCGCGATCACCGACGCCGGGCAGTCCTCACGGTCGTCCGCTCGTCTGCGGCTTGGTCGGATTCGGCGCGTCGCCGTAGAGTGAGGCGGGGCTGTCGTGTATTGCCTTGAATGGCAATGCACGCCGACGAACGCCCGGACAGGGATGTCCGGGCCTGGCTCGATCGGGGAACGAAGTCCCGCCATGGATGGCTACAGCTTGGTCGGATTCGGCGCGTCGCCGTAGAGTGAGGCGGGGTTGTCGTGTATTGCCTTGAATGGCAATGCACGCCGACGAACGCCCGGACAGGGATGTCCGGGCCTGGCTTGATCGGGGAACGAAGTCCCGCCATGGATGGCTACAGCTTGGTCGGATTCGGCGCGTCGCCGTAGATCTCTTTCGGATCGAAGGTCTTTTCCGATTCTTCGAACGCCAGCTTGCGCACTTCGCCGCCGTCGCCGGTCGGCACGGAGCGATAGAAGCAGGAGCGGTAGCCGACGTGGCAGCTGGCATCGCCGATGACGTCGACTTTCAGCCAGACGGCATCCTGGTCGTCGTCGATGCGCAGTTCGACAATCTTCTGCACCAGCCCGGACGTCGCGCCCTTGTGCCAGATCACTTGGCGCGAGCGCGAGTAGTAGTGTGCTTCGCCCGTCAGGATGGTCTTCTTCAGGGCTTCGGCGTTCATGTAGCCGAGCATCAGCACTTCGCCATTGTGCGCTGCCGTCGTGACGCAGGGCAGCAGGCCGTGCTCGTCGAACTTCGGCGCGAGTTCGTGGCCTTCCTCGACCTGTTCGATGGTGATGCGCGGGAAGAAATGGATATCGGTGGTCATGGCGGAGGACCTTCAAATCGGGCAAACACGCGGCCCGAACGAACAGGCCGCCCAAAAAGCGGCGGCCTTTATATCACAGCGAGCTGGCTGGACGGTCAGTTGCGGTCGCGCTGCTGGCGACGGTCGAATCGCGGCGCCGGTGCGGCGTCTTCCGTCCGCCGCGGCAGGGCCTGCTCGATGCGCGCGTTGCCGCGGCCCTGCACCATGTTGCCGTCCGAGCGACCGCTGCTCATGACCGGGCGCTGGTGGCTGTCCTGCGGAGCCGGATTGCCGACCCGGGTGTCCGGACGGCCCGGTCGGTCATGGTTCCAGCCGCCGTCGCGGCCATGGTTGCCGTCGCTGCCGTAATGGTTGCCGCCCTGATCGTGATTGCCGTCATGACCGGGGTAGCCCGAGTAGCCGCCGTGATGATCGCCGCCGTGGTCGCCGTCGCGATCACGGTGATCGCGGTAGTCGTCGCGGTAACTGTTGCCGTGCGACGGGTAGCCGTAGGCAGGGTAGTAGTGGTCGCGCGAGTACACGAAGGTCGTGCTCGGGCCGTAGTAATAGCCGCCACCGTAATAGGCGCCGTCATAGCCGTAATAGCTGTCGTCGTAGTACGGGTCGCCGTAGGGGGCGGCGGCGTACGGCGTTGGCGCCGGCGCGTTGCCATAGGTGCCGGCGACATAGCCGTAGTCGACACCCGAGCGAGCGGGGACTTCGGCAATGCAGCCGGCAAGCGCCGTGCTGCCGACCGCGATCACGGCAAGCAGGGTCTTGCGGAACAGGGACGGATGTTTACTCATGGCCCGAACTCTAGCTCAAAGGTCTTAATTCGACCTGAATGACGGCGCCCGGTTCACCGTTCGACCGTGGCAATCGCACCTTTCATCACCCCTTCGTACGCCCGGACGCTCACGGCGAGGCCCGGACGTGCCGTCGCCAGCTTTCGCGCCAGGTGGGCGGCGATCTGTTCGACGGTGCTGTCGGTGTCGAGCAGATCGACGCGGCCGGTCGGCAGGCCGAGTTCGTAGGCGCCTTCGGCCGCCACATAGGCAAAGCGGATCCGGTCCCCATCCTGCGCGATGATGTCGGCGCGCGTGCCGAGGTAGATGTCGCGCCAGCCGTCGGCGACCGTCTGTTCCAGTTGTTCGTCGCGCCGGCCATCGACACGGACTTCGATGCGCGAACGATGGCCGTGGGCGATGCGCTGGCACAGGCCGGCATGCTTCTTCAGTCCGTGCACGTAGTGATAGTGGGCGCCGGCGATCAGCTCCTGGCGCAGCAGCAGCTGCAGGCCGGTGACGCTGCCCGGCAGCACGGCCTTCAGGCGCGGCGCCAGATGGGTGACCACCGATTCGGGGGTGATCGTCGCGGCGTCAATCAGGCTCAGGGCCTGACCCGGCGATCGATGTTCGATCAGCCCGGTTTGCGAGCGGAACGACAGCCGGCATTCGTCGCCGACGCGTTCGAGTCGCAGCTCCGGCGCGGTCAGCGGCACCAGCAGGCTGTGATCGACGCTGTCGTCGATGGCGCGCTTGAGACGCTTCTTGACGTCGCCGAAGTCGAGCACCATCGACTGGCCATCGAGATCGCCCTCCAGCTCGATGTCGACGATCCAGCTTTCGCCCACCAGCCCTCGCGCCGCGTCGAGAAAGGCGCAGTCGATGACGGTCAGTTGCTCAACGAAAAGACGGGACATGGCGGCGCGGTCGTCGAAGGCGATAGTGTAAGGCGGCGCGGGAGGGTACACGTCGCAGTGGCGGCGTCAATCCGTCGCGTCCGCGAACCGCCTGGGAGTCGAGATCATGCGCATCACCATCGTCATCCTGATGGCCGGCGTCCTGGCCTGCAGCGCCGCACAGGCGGAAGTAGTCTCGCAGACAGCGGCCGGCTTCGATATCGAACAGCGACTGTCGCTGAAGGCCGAACCGGCGAAGGTTTACGACGCGCTGACCGACATCGGCCGCTGGTGGAACCCACAGCACAGCTATTCGGGCGAGGCCGCGCGCCTGCATCTCGATGCCCGTGCCGGGGGCTGCTTCTGCGAAACGCTGGCCGACGGCGGCAGCGTGCAGCACGCCACGGTGATCTTTGCCGATCGACCGAAGCTGCTGCGCCTTGCTGGCGCGCTCGGTCCCTTGCAGACCATGGGCGTGTCCGCGGTCCTCGATTGGGCGTTGCAGCCGACCGCCGACGGCACCGCGCTGCTCATGCACTATCGGGTCGGCGGTTACGCTTCGACGCCGTTCGAGGTACTTGCGCCAGCGGTCGATGCGGTGCTGGACGAGCAGATGCAGCGACTGAAATCGTACGTCGAAACCGGCAAACCATAGCCGGTTCGCGGCACATGGCCGCCAGCGTGGTTTAAAATCCCGCGCTTTCCGCGGCTTATCAACGGTTTTCGTCCCTCATGACTGTCGTCACCCGCTTCGCACCGAGCCCGACCGGCTTTCTCCACATCGGCGGTGCGCGTACTGCGCTGTTTTCGTTCCTCTATGCCAAGCGGCACGGTGGCAAGTTCCTGCTGCGCATCGAGGACACCGATCGCGAGCGATCGACGCAGGAAGCGGTCGACGCGATCTTCGAGGGCATGGCCTGGCTCGGTCTGAAATCGGACTTCGACGAGGTCTATCAGACACAGCGTTTCGACCGCTACCGCGAGGTGGTGCAGCAGATGCTGGCGGCCGGTACCGCGTACCATTGCTATGCGTCGAAGGAAGAGCTCGACGCGATGCGTGCCGAGCAGATGGCACGCAAGGAAAAGCCGCGCTACGACGGCCGTTGGCGGCCGGAGCCTGGCAAGACGCTGCCGCCGGTTCCGGATGGGGTGCAGCCGGTCGTGCGCTTCCGCAACCCGCTCGAAGGCCAGGTCGTGCTGAACGATCTGATCAAGGGCGAGATCGTGTTCGACAACAGGGAACTCGACGATCTGGTGATTGCCCGCGGCGACGGTGTGCCGACCTACAACTTCTGCGTGGTCGTCGACGACTGGGACATGGGCATCACGCATGTGATCCGCGGTGACGATCACGTCAACAATACCCCGCGCCAGATCAATATCCTAAGGGCGCTCGGTGCGACGCCCCCGGCTTACGCACACGTGTCGATGATCCTCGGTGCCGACGGCGCCAAGCTGAGCAAGCGTCATGGCGCGCTGGGCGTGATGGAATACCGCGCGATGGGCTTCATGCCGGAGGCGATGCTGAACTATCTGGTGCGCCTCGGCTGGAGCCACGGCGACCAGGAGATGTTCACGCGCGAGGCGATGATCGAGAAGTTCGATTTCGACCACGTCTCGCCGTCGCCGGCGCGCTTCGACATGGAAAAGGCCTGGTGGGTCAATCATCAGTATCTGAAGATCACCGACCCGGCCATCATCGCGCCGGAGTTCGACTGGCACCTGCGGCGCATCGGCGTCGATCCCGCCAACGGTCCCGAGCTGCAGCCGGTCATCGAGCAGCAGCGCGAGCGCTGCCGTTCGCTGGTCGAGATGGCCGAGAAGTCGAAGTTCCTGTTTGCCGAACTCGACGGCTACAACGACAAGGACGCCGCCAAGCATCTGACCGCCGATGGCAAGGCCGTGCTCGCCGAACTTGCGGCGCGCCTGCAGGCCTTGCCGAACTGGACCGCTGCCGATCTGCACGCAGCGGTCAACGGCTTCGCCGAAGCGCGCGGGCTGGGTCTCGGCAAGGTCGCCCAGCCGATTCGCGTCGCGGTCGTCGGCATGGCGGTTTCGCCGCCGATCGACCAGACCCTGTTCCTGCTCGGGCGCGAGCGCACGCTTGCGCGTCTGGCGCGGGCGGTGAGCTACGAACCGGTCGTGCAGTCGTGAGCTACGTCGCGCGGAACTGGAGCGGCCTGTCGGCGGCGCGCAAGGCCGGTCTCGGTGTCGTGTTCGTCTGGTTCTTCTTCGGTGCGCAGATCCATTTCTTCAAGACGGCTTTTGATGTCGCCATCATGCCGCCCTACGTTCCGTACCCGGTGGCGATGGTCTACCTCAGCGGCGTCTGCGAGGTGCTTGGCGCGCTCGGCCTGCTGTTCGTCGGCATACGACAGCTGGCCGGCACGATGTTGTTCCTGCTGACGATCGCGGTGACGCCGGTTCACGTTTACATGCTGCAATACCCGGAACGTTTTCCGCAGGCACCGCTGTGGGCGCTGTGGCTGCGTCTGCTGGTGCAGGCCTTGCTGCTCGCCTGCATCTGGTGGAGTACCCGCGCGCCGCGCGCTGTCGTCGCAGAAGCCTAATTTCGAAGCAAACCGACCATGTCCATACAAATCACCTTTCCGGACGGCAACGTCAAATCCTTCGACGCGCCGGTGACCGGTCTCGCCATTGCCCAGGGCATTTCGCCCGGCCTCGCCAAGAAGGCCGCCGTCATCAAGGTCAACGGCGAGCTGTGGGACCTGACCCGGCCGATCGACCGCGACGCCAGCATCGCCATCGTCACGCGCGACAAGCCCGAAGCGCTGGAAGTCATTCGCCACGACGCCGCGCATGTGCTCGCCCAGGCCGTGCAGGAGCTGTTTCCGGGCACGCAGATCACCTTCGGTCCGGCGACCGAGGTCGGCTTCTACTACGACTTCGCGCGCGAGATGCCGTTCACCGACGCCGATCTGGAAACGATCGAGGCGAAGATGCGCGAGATCGTCAAACGCGATCTGCCGATCACCCGCGAAGTCTGGGACCACGACGCGGCGGTCAGGCATTTCGAAGCGGCCGGCGAGACCTACAAGGCCGAGTGGATCCGCGAGGGCATCAAGGTCGACGAGGAGCTGACGATCTACAAGCAGGGGCCGGACTGGCTCGACATGTGCCTCGGTCCGCATCTGCCGTCGACCGGCAAGCTCGGCAGCGCGTTCAAGCTGATCCGCGTCGGTGGCGTCTACTGGCGCGGCGATGCCAACAATGCGCAGCTGCAGCGCATCTACGGCGTTGCGTTCGCGACCGACGACGAGCTCAAGGCCTACCTCAAGCAGGTCGAGGAAGCCGAGAAGCGCGATCACCGCAAGCTGGCGAAACAGCTCGATCTCTTTCATCAGCAGGAAGAGGCGCCGGGCATGGTGTTCTGGCACCCGAAAGGCTGGGCGATCTGGCAGGCCGTCGAGCAGTACGTGCGTGGCGTCTATCGCAAGTCCGGCTATCAGGAAGTGCGCGGTCCGCAGATCATGGATGTGAGTCTCTGGAAGAAGTCCGGCCACTGGGACAATTACCAGGACAACATGTTCTTCACCGAATCCGAGAAGCGGACCTACGCCGTCAAGCCGATGAACTGCCCGGGCCACGTGCAGATCTACAACGCCGGCCTGCACAGCTACCGCGATCTGCCGATCCGTTACGCCGAGTTCGGCGGCTGCCATCGCAACGAGCCGTCGGGTGCGCTGCACGGCATCATGCGCGTGCGTGCGTTCACGCAGGACGACGGTCACATCTTCTGCACGGCCGCGCAGGTCGAGGCCGAGGTCACCGCGTTCCATCGCCAGGCGATGCAGGTCTACGCCGACTTCGGTTTTACCGATCTGTCGATCAAGATCGCCCTGCGTCCCGAAAAGCGGCTCGGCACCGACGACGTCTGGGACCGGGCCGAAGAGGCCCTGCGTGCCGCGCTGCGCAGCGCCGGGGTCGAGTGGACCGAGCTGCCGGGCGAGGGCGCCTTCTACGGACCGAAGATCGAATATCACCTCAAGGACTCGATCGGCCGCGCCTGGCAGGTCGGCACCATGCAGGTCGACTTCATGATGCCGGAGCGTCTCGGCGCCGAATACGTCGACGAGGCCTCGCAGCGCCAGCATCCGGTGATGCTGCATCGTGCGATCGTCGGGTCGATGGAGCGCTTCATCGGCATCCTCATCGAGCACCATGCCGGCGCGTTGCCGTTCTGGCTGTCGCCGGTGCAGGCGGTCGTCGCGCCGATCGTTTCCGACGCGGACGGCTACGCGACCGAAGTCTGCGAGCTGCTGAAGGACGCCGGCCTGCGGGCGGACACCGATCTGCGCAACGAGAAGATCAACTACAAGATCCGCGAGCACGCGATGCACAAGATTCCGGTGATCATCGTCGTCGGTCGCAAGGAAGCCGAGGAAAAGACCGTGACGCTGCGCTATCGCGGCGTCGAAGTGCAGGAGACAGTCGCACTCGCCGACGTCGTCGCGCGGCTGAAAGCCTTAGGCTAGAGCCGAGCCACCGACCGGAGATGAACCGATGCGCGCCCTGATCGCCGCTGCCCTGCTGTTCGCGACCATCCTGACCGCCAGCGCGGCGAGCGTCGACGAGCTGCCGGCCGGTGTCAGCCTGCGCGGCGACTGGCAGGAAGGCGAGGTCTTGTTCGGCAAGGCGCCGGCCGGCAGCAAGCTCTGGTTCGACGATCGTGCCTTGCGGCTGACGCCCGCCGGCGATTTCGTGTTCGGCATCAATCGCGACGCGCCGGACAGCGCCGAGCTGCGCGTGCAGTTGCCGGGTGCGGCGGTGGTGAGCTATCGCCATGCCGTCGCCAGACGCGAATACGACATCCAGCACATCGACGGCCTGCCGCCGAAGATGGTGTCGCCGCCGCCGGGCGTCTATGACCGGATTCGTGCCGATCAGCGCGAAGTGTCCGCCGCACGCAAGTATGAAGGCGACAGCACCGGGTTTCTCGAACACTTCATCTGGCCGGCCACCGGGCGCATCTCGGGCGTCTACGGCAGTCAGCGCATCCTCAACGGCGAGCCCAAGCAGCCGCACTATGGCGTCGACGTGGCCGTGCCGATCGGCACCGAAGTGCATGCGCCGGCCGACGGGGTGGTGGTGCTCGCGAATCCGGACATGTATTTCACCGGCGGCACGCTGATGATCGATCACGGTTATGGGTTGCAATCGGCGTTCCTGCATCTGTCCAGGCTGCTGGTCGGCAAGGGCCAGCAGGTCAGGCAGGGCGACGTGATTGCGCTGTCCGGCATGACCGGGCGTGCGACCGGGCCGCATCTCGACTGGCGCATGAACTGGTACGAGGCGCGGGTCGACGCGCAGAAGCTGGCGCCGCCAATGCCGGCTGCCGCGACGCCCTGAGCGGCGTCGCCGATTGAGGGCTTTCGCCGATCCCGTTTCGCCAGCTTTCCGAAAGTTCTTTAAATGCTAACGATTCTCATATAGAATCGTATTCGTCTCCCAGCGAACGTCCAGACCCAAACGCCTTCCAGGTGGGCCCGTACGGAGAAACTCGCGGCCGTTCGCGGCCGCTTTCGCTGAAAAACCGTTCAGGGGAGCGTCAAGGCAATGAAGTTTCGTTTGAGTCCGATCGCGGCTGCGGTATGGGTCATTCATGCGCTGCCGGCAACGGCGCAGGCATCGACGGAGACCGTCGCCGCCGAAACCGGTGACGCACCGGCGGCGACATCACCGCAGCAGGCCACGCAGCTGCGCGAAGTGAAGGTCGAGGCCGATGTGCCGAGTCCGTACAAGGTCGACGCGCCGTCGTCGCCGAAATTCACGCAGCCACTGCGCGACACGCCGCAGACCATCCAGATCATTCCGAAGGAGTTGTTCAGCGAACAGGGTGCGACGACTCTGAGCGAGGCGCTGCGCAACAGTCCCGCGGTCGGCACGTTCTACGCTGGCGAAAATGGCTCCACCAGCACGGGCGACACGCTCTACATGCGGGGCTTCGATGCATCGAGCAGCATCTTCGTCGACGGCATTCGTGATCTGGGTTCGGTGTCGCACGACCTGTTCAACATCGATCAGGTCGAAGTCGAGAAGGGACCTGCCGGCACCGACAACGGCCGCACCTCGCCGTCCGGCGCGATCAATCTGGTCACCAAGCAGGCGAATCTCGAAGACGCCGTGTCCGGCACCTTGACGACCGGCAGCGACGGCCAGAATCGGGCCACGGCCGATCTCAATCAGGCGCTCAACGGCCTGCCCGGCAGTGCACTGCGCCTCAATGTCCTGTGGCAGGACAGCGACGTCGCCGGCCGTGATCATGTCAACAATTCGCGCTCGGGCATCGCGCCGTCGCTGGCCTTCGGCCTCGGCAGCGGCACGCGCGCGTATCTGAACCTGCTCTACGTCAAGCAGGACAACATTCCGGACGGTTTCGTGCCGACCATCGGCCTGCCGGGCTGGACGCCGCAGGCCGGGCTGGAGACGCTGGCCGGGCATCCGGTCGATCCGGACAACTTCTACGGCACGCGCTACGACCACGACGACGACACGTCGAAGATGGCGACGTTGCAGATCGAGCACGATTTCTCCGACACGCTCAAGCTCCGCAACATCGCGCGTTGGGGCATGACGACGCAGAACTATCTGCTGACCTCGTTCATGAGCACCGGTGGTGTAGTCGTCGACGCCGACGGCAATCCGGTGCTTGATGCCGATGGCCATCCGACGCCGACCGGCAACATCAAGTGGAGCGACTACGACGATCTGTCGACCTACACGCTGGCGCGCAGCAACATCAACTACAAGGATCAGCAGAACAGGATCCTCACCGATCAGCTCAATCTGCGCTACGACTTCGATACCGGGCGCATCGAACACAATCTGAGCGCCGGTCTGGAAGTGACGCGAGAACAGTTGCTGGCGCATACCAACGTCACGATCGGCACCGTGCCGGCGGCGAATCTCTACGATCCGGACTGGAATGACAGCGGCACCTGGGCCTACGGGCGCAACGGCGCCGGCAGCAACGGTCGCACGGACACCGAATCGCTGTATGCCTTCGACACGCTCAAGCTCGGCGAACAGTGGCTGGTGACCGGCGGCGTTCGCGTCGATCACTACAGGACGGATTATCTGGCGACTGCTGCCTGCACGACGCTGGGCGCCGGCAGCAATTCCGGCCGCACCGTGTACTGCAACGGCGCATCGGTCGGCACGATCGTGACGTCGACCGATGCCGACGACAGCGACTCCCTGTTCAACTGGAAACTCGGCGTCGTCTACAAGCCGATCGCCACGGCCAGCCTGTACGCCGACTACGCACTCGCGCAGCAACCGCCGGGCGGCGCGAACTTCCAGCTGAGCAATGCGGCCGGCAGCGCGAATACCGTCAACGCCAGGCCGCAGAAGGCGCAGACCTATGAGGTCGGCGGCAAGTGGGACGTGATCCACGAGGCGCTGTCGCTCAATCTCGCGCTGTTCCGCACGAACGTCAGCAACGACATCAATTCGCAGGACACGCTCGACGGTGTCGCCCTGCAGACCGGCCGCAAGCGCGTGCAGGGAGTCGAGCTGTCCGCGGTCGGCAACATCACCGACGACTGGGCGATCACTGCGGCTTACAGCGACATCAACACCAGGGTCACCAACGGCCCCGCCGTTACCAGCGATGGATCGCCGAATCTGACCTACACGCCGGGTAACGCGTTCACGGCCTGGACCACGTACCGGCTGCCGCACGGCTTCACCGTCGGTGGCGGCGCCCGTTATGCCGGAAAGATGCACCGCGGCACGGACGGTGCCGTGGGCACGCCCACGTACACGCAGTCGTATACGGTCTGGGACGCAGTCGCCGCGTATGCCCTCAGCGAACACCTCACGCTGCGCGTCAACGCCTACAACCTGCTCGACAAGGAGTACGTCGCCGCGATCAACAAGAGCGGCTATCGCTACACGCCGGGCACGCCGCGCACCTTCCTGTTCAGTGGCGACTTCCGCTTCTGAGTCCGTTCATCGCCGGGGCGGGGACGACTTCCCCCGGCGCCTGCTTCGGGCCCTCGGGCCCGCCCAATCCAGGACCGCGTCATGCTGCTGCGCATCCCAGAACTGCTGAATCGCGAAGAGCTCGCCGCGCTACGGCGTGCGCTGGACAACGCGGACTGGGCCGATGGCCGCGAGACGGTCGGCGTGCAGGGCGCGCAGGTAAAACGCAACGAACAGCTGGCCGACAGCTCGCCGCTGAAGGCGGAACTGGGTCGAACCGTGCTGGCCGCGCTCGAGCGCAATCCGCTGTACTTCGCGGCGGCGCTGCCGCTGCGCACCCTGCCACCGCGCTTCAATCGCTATCAGGGCGGCGGTCGCTACGGCCTGCACATCGACGGTTCGGTGATGCGCCACGGAGCTGCCGCCCAGCATGTGCGGTCCGATATCTCGTGCACGCTGTTTGTCAGCGAGCCGCACGAATACGACGGCGGCGAACTGGTCGTCAGCGACAGCTATGGCGAGCATCGGGTGAAGCTGCCGGCCGGCGATCTGGTGCTGTATCCCGCCAGCAGCCTGCACCAGGTCATGCCGGTCACGCGTGGCGCGCGGCTGGCGTCGTTCTTCTGGGTGCAGAGCATGGTGCGCGACGACGGCCGGCGACGCCTGCTGTTCGAGATGGATGCGTCGATCGAAACCCTGCGTCGCAGTGGTGCCGATGCGGCGACGGTGCTGCGGCTCACCGGCGTCTATCACAACCTCCTGCGTGGCTGGGCCGAGGTCTGAGGCGATGAGCGCCTGCGTCGAAGCGCCAGGCTACACGCGTCGCAGCGGCGCAGGACTGCCGTGGCGACACGGTAGCGCTTTCGTGCTGATCGCCGTGCTGCATCTCGCGGCGCTGGCAGCGCTGCTGCACGCGCGCCGGCAGTCCGCACCCAAGCCAGTGCCGCGGACGATGATGGTGAGTTTCATCGCCGCTGCGCCAGCGCCTGTCGAAGCGCCGGCACCCAAGCCGCCGGCACCGACCAGGCCGAAAGCGAAGCTCGCGCCGAAGATGGTGGCGACGCCGCGGCCAAGCCCGACGCCGATGTCGACGCCGCCGATCACACCGCCGGTTGCCGCGCCGCAGCTGCAAATGCCGCCAGCGCCGGCACCCGCAGCTTCGCCGCCGGTGACAACGCCACCGGATTTCGTCGCCGCCTATCTCGATAACCCTGGACCCAAATATCCGGCGGCGTCGATTCGCCTGCGCGAGGAAGGCGTCGTCATGTTGCTCGTGCAGGTCAGCGCCGACGGCCGCGCGGAGCAGGTGACGGTCGATCGAAGCAGCGGCCACGCACGGCTCGACGAAGCCGCCGTCGAGGTGGTTCGCAAGCGCTGGCGATTCGTGCCGGCCAAGCAGGGCGACAGGGCCGTTCCGGCCTGGGTCCGGATTCCGATGTCATTCGCACTACACCAACACTGAGCTCACATGGACGCAACGCAAGGTCTCGGCTTCGGCCATTTCATCGAACAGGCGGACAGTGTCGCGAAGGCGATCCTGTTCATCATGCTGCTGGCGTCGGTGACGAGCTGGTATCTGATCGTCACCAAGGCGCTTGCCAATGCCCGCGCACGTCGCCGCAGCGCGCGCTTTCTCGATTTCTTCTGGAATGCGCCGTCGCTGAACGAAGTGGCGATCAAGCTCGAAGACCAGCACCCGGACGAGCCGTTCTCGCATCTTGCCTATCACGGCATCGCGGCGGTCAGGCACCACGAGCGGCACGGCATCAACCGGCTCAATGAAGCCGGCAGTTCCAGCGATTTCGTCACGCGCACGCTGCGCAAGACCATCGACGAGGAGACCGCGAACATGGAATCCGGTCTGACGATCCTCGCCTCGGTCGGCTCGACCGCCCCGTTCGTGGGACTGTTCGGCACGGTCTGGGGCATTTACCACGCGCTGATGGCGATCGGCCTGTCCGGCGCCGGCACACTCGACAAGGTGGCCGGTCCGGTCGGCGAGGCGCTGATCATGACCGCGATCGGCCTCGTGGTCGCGATCCCGGCGGTGCTCGGCTACAACTTCATCGTCCGCGCCAATCGCGTGACGCTGTCGCAGCTCGACGCATTCGCGCACGATCTGTTCGCGTTCCTCGCGACCGGCGCGAAGATCGATCCTCAGGCCTCGGCGCATGTGACTGCGCTGAAGCCGACCGTCGCGCGGGCATAGCGCGATGGCGTTCGGAAGCTTCAGCGGCAATCGCGGCAGTGCGCCGATGGCCGAAATCAACGTCGTGCCGCTGGTCGACATCATGCTCGTGCTGCTGGTGATCTTCATCATCACCGCGCCGTTGCTGACCAACGCCGTGAAGATCGATCTGCCGAAGGCGTCGAGCGAGCCGAACATCAGCAAGGCCGAGACGATCCAGCTGGCGATCGACGCCGACGGCCAGCTGTACTGGGACGGCGAGAAGGTCGAGCGCACGGAATTGCTGCGGCGCTACCACGATGCCGCGCAGAAGGAGCCGGCGCCGGAGCTGCACCTGCACGCCGACCGCGACACGCGTTACGAAGTGATTGCGGATGTGATGAGCGAAGCCGGCAAGGCCGGTTTGACGAAGATCGGCTTCGTCACCGATCCGACGCCGGCCGCTGCGCAATGAACGCTGCCGATCCCGAACTGCTGGCGCGCGCGCTGCGTGCAAGGCGGCGTCTGTTCTGGGCGCAGCAGGCACGCCAGTGGCACTGGATCAGCGCCGCGCTCTGTCTGGTCGCGATGCTGTTGTTCGCGTTCACCGGCATCACCCTCAATCACGCCGCGCAGATCGGGGCGACACCGCAGATCAGCAAGCGCGAGGCGCAGCTGCCGGCCGCGCTGCTGGCAACGCTGAAATCCCGGCCCGCGCCGCCGGATGACGTCCTGCCGGCCGCGCTGCGTGGTTGGCTGGCGAGCGCGCTCGACGTCCACGCAAGGCGTGGTGAGTGGTCCAGCGACGAGATCTACGTGTCGCTGCCGCGTCCCGGCGGCGATGCCTGGCTGGCGATCGAACTGGCCGACGGGCACGTCGAGTACGAGCGCACGGATCGCGGCTGGATCGCCTGGCTCAACGATCTGCACAAGGGCCGCAATACCGGTGCGCTGTGGAATGCGTTCATCGATCTGTTCGCGGCCGCCTGCCTGCTGTTCTGCCTGTCCGGCCTGGTGCTTCTGCAACTGCAGGCGCAGCGCCGCCGCATGACCTGGCCGATGGTCGGGCTCGGCCTGTTGTTGCCGTTGCTGCTGGTGCTGTTCTTTCTCCATCAAGGGTGACATCACATGCGCGCTTCACTATCCATCGTTCTTTGCGGCCTCGGCAGTCTCGGCCCTCTTGCTGCGGCACCGGCGCGGGCCGCCGATCTCGACATCAGGTTGCAGATCCCGCAACTGGACGTCGCCGAATATCACCGGCCCTATGTCGCGGCCTGGCTGGAACGGCCGGACCAGAGCGTCGCCGCCAATCTCGCGGTCTGGTACGACCTTCGCAAGCGTGACCACGAGGGCGAGAAATACCTCAAGGACCTGCGCCAGTGGTGGCGCCGCAGCGGTCGCGATCTGCAGATGCCGGCCGACGGCATCAGCGGCGCGACGCGCGCCGTCGGCGACTACGAACTGAAGTTCGTGCCCGGCGAAGCGCCTCTGGCGGCGCTGCCGGCCGGCGACTACCAGCTCGTCGTCGAGGCCGCGCGCGAGTCCGGCGGCCGCGAACTGCTGAAGATCCCGTTCAGCTGGCCGGTGCAGAAGGCGTCCGCGCTGCAGGCACAAGGCAACAGCGAACTCGGCACCGTCACGCTCGCGCTCAGGCCCTGAGCCCTTCATTCCGGAGTTGCCCTTCATGAAAGTTTCGATCACGAACCGGGTGCGGGTTGCCGCGCTCTTCATTTTTCTGCCGCTCGCCGCGCAGGCCCACAAGGCCTTCTTCGTGCCGTCCTCGACGGTCTTGACCGAAAGCGATCACGAGATCACGGTCGATGCCGCGGTCTCCAACGATCTGTTCTATTTCAACCACGCGCCGCTGCGACTGGATGATCTGCAGATCACGGCGCCGGACGGCAGTGCGCTGGCGCCGGAGCACGTGCTGACGGGAAGCTTTCGCAGTGTCTTCGACGTACCGCTGCCGCAGGCCGGCACCTACCGCGTCGCCTCGGTTTCGAACGGCGTGTTCGCCAACTGGCAAGGTGCCGACGGCAAGCCGCACCGCTGGCGCGGCAGCGAAGCCGATCTCGGGACCGAAGTGCCGGGTGATGCCGTGAACCTGCGCGTGACGCAGGTGGTCAATCGCGTCGAGACCTTCGTCACGGTCGGCAAGCCGAACCGCACCGCGCTCGCGCCGAGTGGCAACGGCCTGGAACTGCTGCCGCTGACACATCCCAATGATCTGGTCGTCGGCGAAGCGGCGAACTTCAAGTTGCTGCTCGACGGCAAGCCGGCGGCCGGTCTCGACGTGACGATCATTGCCGGCGGCACGCGTTATCGCGACCAGCAGAACGAGATCAGGGCGCGCACCAATGCCGACGGGCAGTTCACGATCACCTGGCCGCAGGCCGGTCTGTACTGGCTCAATGCGAGCCTGGGCGGTGGTCGCGAAGGTCCGGAGCCGGATGAGGCACCGGCCCGTGGCCAGCAGGCTGCGGCGCGTTCGCCGGCCGGCGAGGCCCGTCCGCGCCGGCTCAGCTATTCGGCGACGCTTGAAGTCCTGCCGTAGCCCACTCGTGGGCACGATCATCGATGCCGGCCGCCCGCCGGCGCGTGTACTGATTCCGGCGACGCTCGATGCCCTGCTGTTGCCGGCGGCCGATGCCGGCTTGCGGCAGCTGTTCGGCACGACGATGGGCACCTGCTGGTCCGCGCGCTTCGTGCCCGGTTTGATCGACGACGCGGCGCTGCTGATGGCGATCCAGGCAGCGCTCGACGTCGTCGTGGAGCAGATGAGCACCTGGCTGCCGTCGTCGGCGATCAGCCGCTTCAACGATGCACCGGCCGGCAGTCGCCACACGCTGCCGGCCGGCTTCGTCCACGTCTTGCGCGCGGCGCTGGCGCTGGCTCGTGACAGCGGTGGCGCCTACGATCCTGCCGTCGGTGCGCTGGTCGATCTCTGGGGCTACGGTCCTGCCGGCGCGCGTACGACGCTGCCGTCGGCCGAGGCGATCGCCGCTGCGCGCGCATGCTGTGGCTGGCGGCGCTTGTCGTTCGACGATCGGCGAGCGTCGCTGATGCAGCCCGGCGGCCTGCGGCTGGACCTTTCGTCGATCGCCAAGGGCTATGCGGTCGATCAGGTCTGCGAAGTCCTGTGCGCGCACGGTGTCGAGCATTTTCTGGTCGAGATCGGCGGCGAACTGCGCGGGCTGGGCTGCAAGCCGGACGGCACGCCATGGTGGGTGGATATCGAGCGGCACGACGACGATGATCATCTCGCGCCGCTGCGCGTCGCCCTGCACGGTCTGGCGGTCGCGACCTCGGGTGACGCGCGCCGTTGTTTCGTCGCCGACGGTCGCCGCTGTTCGCATACGCTTGATCCGCGCAGCGGCTGGCCGATTGCCGATACGCTCGCCAGTGTCACGGTGCTGCATCCCTCATGCATGCTGGCGGACGGGCTGGCGACCGCGATCGCCGTGCTGGGGCCGTCGCAAGGGCTGGAATTCGCCGAACGCCGCGCGATTGCAGCGCGGATCGTCGAACGTGCAGATGGCGTTGCGCTCGAGCGGACGACGGCGGCGTTCAGGCAGATGCTGGAGTAGGCGATGCCGCAGCGCGATCTCGGTCATGGGGCCGACAGCGGGCGCTGGTCCGGGCATGGATGATGGCCATCCCCGGCGCGACGGTATCTGTTTTTGAACTCCTGCCTCGCCATTCCCGGCGCGGCATGATTCCGACCGGCGACGCACCGGCCGACCTTCGCCGGCGCGGCCGGAATCACCCCGGCGGCCACTTGAACGGGCGGCCGGCGAGGATGTGGATGTGCAGGTGAAACACCGATTGGCCAACCGCGGCGCCGTTGTTGACCGCGAGCCGGAAGGCGTCGCCGAAGCCGGCGGCGGCGGCGACTTTCGGCGCCGTCAGCAGCAGATGCCCGAGCAGTGACTGATCGCCGGGTTCGGCATTTGCCAGCATCGTGATCGGTTTGCGCGGCACCAGCTGGACGTGAAACGGTGCCTGCGGATGGATGTCCTTGAAAGCGACGCAAAGTTCGTCTTCATAGACGATATCGGCCGGAATCTCCCGGTCGCAGATCTTCTCGAACAAGGTCTTGGTCATGCGCAGATGTCCACGGTCTGAAGCGATAAGGGCCAACTTGATAGCATAGCGGGCCTTGCAAAAGCGATCGAAATGGCAAAAAACTCAAGTCTCGACAGGAACGCCTGGCCCACCTATCGCCGGCTGCTCGGCTATTCGCTGCCGCACTGGCGGGTGATGGTCATCGCGCTGATCGCCACGGCCATGCTGGCCGGAGTCGACACCGGCTTTGCCGCGCTGATCAAGCCGCTGCTCGATCGTGCCTTCGTCGAACAGAACCAGACCTATATCCACTGGATTCCGATTTACATCGTCGGCCTGTTCCTGCTGCGTGCGCTTTCGTCGTTCGTGTCCATCTACGGCATGGCCTGGGTGGCGCGTCGCGTCGTCAAGGACATGCGCGGCCGCGTGTTCAACAAGCTGCTCGATCTGCCATCGCGTTTCTACGATCGCATCAATTCGGCGGAGCTGGTGTCGCGGCTGACGTACTACGTCGAGCAGATCGCCGAAGCGACGACCACGGTGCTGACCAGCACGCTGTCGGACTCGCTGCGGATCGTCTTCTACATCGGCTACATGTTCTATCTGAACTGGCGCTTGACGGCCTTCACCTTCGTCGTCATGCCGCTCATTGCGCTGATCATCGCCTATGTCACGCGGCGCTTCCGCCGCATCAGCGTGCGCATCCAGGACAGCGTCACCAATGTCACCGAGGCGGTCGACGAGGCCGTGCTCGGGCAGCGTATCGTCAAGATCTACAACGGTCAGGCCTTCGAGCGCGACCACTTCGCGCGCGTCAACGAGGACAATCGCTGGCTGAGCATGAAGGTTGTCGCGACACGCGCAGGCAGCGGCGCGCTGATCCAGTTCATCGCCGCCTGGGCGGTGGCGGCCATCGTCTATTTCGCGACCCAGCCGAGCATGCTGGCGCAGATGACGCCGGGCACCTTCGCGGCGTTCATGCTGGCGATGCTGTCCCTGCTGCAGCCGATCAAGAGCATGGGCGGCGTCAACGAGAAGCTGCAGCGTGGCATCACCGCCGGCATGGGCCTGTTCGAGCTGCTCGACGAGCCGACCGAAGTGAGCGGAGGCACGCGCAGCCTGCAGCGCGCCAGCGGCGCGATCGAGTTCCGCGATCTGCGGTTCCGCTACGCCAGCCAGGATCGGGACGCGCTGCGTGGCGTCAGTCTCGAGATCAAGGCAGGTCAGACGGTCGCCTTCGTCGGCAAGTCCGGCAGCGGCAAGAGCACGCTGCTCGCGATGCTGCCGCGCTTCTACGATGCCGATGCCGGCGCGGTGCTGGTGGACGGGCACGATGTGCGCGAGTACCCGCTCGCCGCCTTGCGTGATCAGATCGCGCTGGTCGACCAGCAGGTGCGGCTGTTCAATGCCAGTGTTGCCGAGAACATCGCCTACGGCCTGCAGCCGACACCGGATGAAGCGCGCATCGTCGAGGTGGCCAAGCTCGCGCATGCCTGGGAGTTCATCGAGAAGATGCCGGACGGCCTGCAGACACCCATCGGCCAGAACGGCGCCAAGCTGTCCGGCGGGCAACGGCAGCGCCTTGCAATCGCGCGTGCCTTGTTGAAGAACGCGCCGATCCTGATTCTCGATGAGGCCACTTCGGCGCTCGACACCGAATCGGAACGGATGATCCAGTCCGCGCTCGAAAGGCTGGTCGAAGGCCGGACCACGCTGGTGATCGCGCACCGGCTGTCGACGATCCAGCATGCCGACTGCATCGTCGTCATGGAAGACGGCGAGATCGCCGAAACCGGTACGCACGAAACCCTGCTCGCGGCCGACGGACTGTATGCGGCCCTGTACCGCATGCAGTTCGACGACGAGGCCGCTTGAAGCACTGGCTGGAGCGACGCTGGTACGCGCGCGAACGGCCGCCGCTCGCGCTGCGGCCTCTGGCCGCGCTGTACGGTGTCATCACGCGCACGCGTCGTCGGCGTCTGCAGGCGGCAGCACCGCGGTTGCCGCTGCCGGTGATCGTGGTCGGCAACATCAGCATCGGCGGTACCGGCAAGACCCCGTTCACGCTCTGGCTGGTCGAGCAGCTGCGCCGCTGGGGTTGGCGTCCCGGCGTCGTCAGCCGGGGCTACGGTGGCCGTGCGCCGCAGTATCCGTTCGAGGTGACGCCTGATGGCGACGTGCAGCACTGTGGCGACGAGCCGTTGCTGATCGCGCAGCGCGCGCGGTGTCCGGTGTTCGTCGATCCGGATCGTGTCGCGGCGGCCAGAGCGCTGATCGCGGCGCACGACGTCGACATCATCGTCAGCGACGACGGCCTGCAGCACTACCGTCTCGCGCGCGATCTGGAAATCTGTCTGGTCGATGGCCGGCGCGGACTCGGCAACGAAGCCTTGCTGCCGGCCGGACCGCTGCGCGAAGCGCCGTCGCGGCTCGCCGAGGTCGATCTGATCGTCGTCAACGGCGAGGGCTGGATGCACGATGCGGCCGTGCCGATGCACCTGCAGGCGGCGCCGCTTCGGCGTCTTGTCGATGGCGAGACGCAAGCCCTGTCGGCGCTGCAGGGGCAACGCGTGCATGCGCTTGCCGGCATCGGCGATCCGGCACGATTCTTCGCCAGCCTGCGCGGCGCCGGCCTGCAGATCGAATCGCATGCCTTTGCCGATCATCATGCCTACGGGCCCGACGATCTGGCCTTCGCCGACGACGCGACCGTCATCATGACCGAGAAGGACGCGGTCAAGTGCCGCCGCTTTGCCGACCAGCGGATGTGGGCACTGCCGGTCACCGCGCAGCTCGCCGAAGCGGATGTCGGGCGTGTGCGAGAATGCGTCGAGGCCTTGAAGGAGGAGCGCCGCAGACGGCGCTGACGATGGGGACGATGGACAAACGACTGCTCGATATTCTGGTGTGCCCGGTGACCAAGGCGCCACTCGAATGGCATTCCGATGTGCAGGAGCTGTGGTGCCGCGCTTCGCGGCTGGCCTATCCGGTGCGCGATGGTGTGCCGGTGATGCTGGAAGACGAGGCGCGCACGCTGGCCGAAGAGGAATTGCAGGCGTGAGCGGGTTGCATGCTGCCGCCCGGTTCAAGGTCGTCATCCCGGCGCGTCTGGGTTCGACACGGTTGCCGCGCAAGGTGCTGCGTGAAGTCGCCGGCAAGACCATCGTCCAGCACGTCTGGGAAGCCGCGCGTCTCGCCGGTGCCGAGGAAGTGCTGATCGCGACCGATTCGGACGAAGTGCAGGACGTCTGCGAAAGTTTCGGTGCGGCGGTCTGGATGACGGCGACGACACACAATTCCGGAACCGATCGCGCCAACGAGATCGCGCGGCAGGCCGGCTGGGACGCGTCGACGATCGTCGTCAATCTGCAGGGCGACGAACCGCTGATGCCGCCGGCGCTGGTCAGTCAGGCGGCCGAACTGCTCGCCAACGATCCGGAAGCGCATATCGCCTCGCTCTGTCATCCGTTGCATGCGCTCGACGAGTGGTTGAATCCGAACGTGGTCAAACTGGTCATGGATCGTCGCGGCTATGCGCTGTATTTTTCGCGCGCACCGATTCCCTGGCAGCGTCAGGGTGCGAGTCGCGAGCAGCCGCGGCTGCCGGCGGGCCTGGCGTTTCGTCACATCGGCCTGTACGCGTATCGGGTCGCTGCACTCGCCGAGTTCAGCGCGCTGCCGCCGGCGCCGCTCGAGGATTGCGAGGCGCTGGAACAGCTGCGCGCGCTCACGCATGGCTTCCGCATCAAGATGGGCATTACCGATGCACCGCCGCCACGCGGCGTTGACACCGAGGAAGATCTGCAGGCGGTCGAGCGCATCCTGAGCCGCAGCTGAGGCAAGTGTCGATCGGGCGTCGATGGCGCACGGCAGCGGGCAAGAAAAAGGCGACCATGAGGTCGCCTTTTTCCTTGTCTCCGCTTCAGCCCTTTCAGGCCGGTTTGTGTTCGTCCTGCGACGAGGTTTCGGCGGGCTTGTCCGCCTTTTGCTGGGCCGTTGCCTGCTCGAACAGCTTGAAGTAATCGGCGGCGGGCGCGCTGGCGCGGAACTGCGGCGACGTCGGTGCGGTCGGTGAGTCACTCGCGTCGATCGATTGCGGAGACTCGCTTGCTTGCGCCACGGCGACCGCCGGTCCGGCTTCGCGCGACGGCGCTTCGGTGACCGCCGGCGAATCGATGGGCGCGCGTTCTGCTTCGACGGCACTCGCTGCAAGCGATTCAGGCGCGGCGGCGGCGGGGGCCTCGGCTTCGACGTCCGATACGGTGACGCCGACCGCTTCGCTCGCAGCCGGCGCTTCAACCGCAAGCGCTGCGGTCTCGACCGCTGCGGCCCCCGTTTCGGCATCGGCCCGGTCTTCGGTGCCTGCCGAGGTGTCGCCCGTCTCGGCAACTGCCTCGACGGCCGGGGCTTCGGAGGCGGTTGGTGCGTCGTTCTCGACGGGCGTCGGCGCCGGATCTGTCGCGTTCGCCGCAGCGATCTCCGTCTCGCGCGGGATCTCCCTCAGCAACGGCAGCTGCGTCTCGGTGCGCTCCGCACGTTCACTGCGCTGCGGCGTTGCGTCGCGCGACGAATCATCGCCGGCGAGTTCGCGCCCTTCGGTCGATTCCGCGACCTGCGCGGCAGCGACGACGACAGCCGCTTCCGCAGCGTCGGACGATTCCGGACCGCTGTCCGCTTCCGTGGCTGGCGTTGCGGCGGCGTCCTTGCTGGCATTGGCCGCTTCTGCGCGCTCGCGGCGATCGCGTCCGCCGCGGCGGCGGCGGCGGCCCGTGCGAGCCCCGCCTTCGCGGGCTTCGCCGTTGCGCGGCGCTTCGGCGTTTGCAGTGGCGCCATTCGCCACCACGCTCGTGGCTTCCGTCGCCGCGTCGTTGACGGCAAGCACTGCCGTCGCGGCATCGGGTTCCGGCCGCAGCACCGGTGTGGCGGTGGGCGTCGCGGCGGCCGCGGCATTGTTGCGTGCCGGCGGATTGTTGCGTGCCGCGGCCGGCTGCTGCTGATTGCGCGGCTGCTGTGCGGTGCGCTGCGCATCCGGCTTCGGCGCATTGCGTGGCGCGTTCTGCTGCGGGCGCGGCTGCTGCGCACCGCGCTCGCGCTGGCCCTGACGACCTTCGCCGCGGCTCCCATCACGACGCTGCTGGTCGCGACCACCGCTGCCGCGACGCTCGTCGCGGCGGCCGTCACGACGCGGCGACTTGGCCGGCGCCGTTTCCCTGATCTCGGGCTGGGCGGGGCGGGGGCCGAAGCCGAGCAGACGCATCAGCTTGGTCCAGATGCTTTCGCCGACGGCTGCCGGCTGCATGACGACCTGCACCGGCTGCTGGACGACGATCGGAGCCGGCGATGACGGCAGGATCTGCTTGACCGCGGGCTCGGCAAGCGTGCGCTGCACGGCGACATTGCTCTTGCCCAGTTCTTCCTGGCTCTTGGCGTCGAAGTCCTGCGCGAGTTGATAACTGCTGCTGTTGTTGCCGTCGAGCTGCAGGAAATCGGCGCGCACGCGCTTGATCTCGTAGTTCGGGGTCTGCAGCGTCGGGTTCGGGATCAGTGTGATGTAGGTGCGATAGCGTGCCTCGATCTCGCGAACGGCCAGACGCTTTTCGTTGAGCAGGTAGGTGCCGACGTCGACCGGCAGCTGGGCGATGACGCGGCCCGTGCGATCCTTCATCGCTTCTTCTTCGATCAGGCGCAACACCGACAAGGCCATCGATTCGACGCTGCGGATGTGGCCGCGGCCGGCGCAGCGCGGGCAGGCGATCTGCGTGTGTTCGCCGAGGCTGGGACGCAGGCGCTGACGCGAGAGTTCGAGCAGGCCGAATCGCGAGATCTTGCCGATCTGGATGCGAGCACGGTCCATCTCGACAGCCGCTTCCAGGCGACGCTCGACTTCGCGCTGGTTCTTCGTCGAGTTCATGTCGATGAAGTCGATGACGATCAGGCCGCCGAGGTCGCGCAGGCGCAGCTGGCGGGCGATTTCGTCCGCCGCTTCCAGATTGGTGTTGAACGCCGTGTCTTCGATGCTGCCGCCACCGGTCGCTTTCGCCGAGTTGATGTCGATCGCGGTCAGCGCCTCGGACGGATCGATGACGATCGAGCCGCCGGACGGCAGGCGCACATTGCGCTCATGCGCCAGTTCGATCTGCGATTCGATCTGATAGCGCGAGAACAGCGGGATCTCGTCCTTGTACAGCTTCAGGCGCGCAAGGTTCTGCGGGCTGACATGCTCCATGTGCGTACGCGCCTGCTCGTAGACCTCGGCGTTGTCGATCACGACTTCGCCGATGTCCGCGCGCAGGTAGTCGCGCAGTGCGCGCAGGATGATGTTGTTTTCCTGATAGATCAGGAACGCGCCCTTGCGCTCGGCAGCGGCTTTCTCGATCGCCGCCCAGATCTCGGCCAGATAGTTCGCGTCCCACTGGATTTCCTCGAGCGTGCGACCGACGCCGTTGGAACGGATGATGACGCCCATGCCGTTCGGGATTTCCAGCTTGTCGAGCACTTCCTTGGCTTCTTCGCGCTCGTCTCCCTCCGCGCGGCGCGAGACACCGCCGGCCTTGGGATTGTTCGGCATCAGGACCAGATAGCGGCCGGCCAGCGAGACGAAGGTGGTAAGGGCCGCGCCCTTGTTGCCGCGCTCTTCCTTTTCGACCTGGACGATGATTTCCTGGCCTTCTTCGAGCTGTTCGCGCAGGTTGCCGCCCGACTTGCCTTCCTTGAAGTAGTTGCGCGCGATTTCCTTGACCGGCAGGAAGCCGTGACGCTCGGCGCCGTATTCGATGAAGCAGGCTTCGAGCGACGGCTCGACGCGCGTGATGCGACCCTTGTAGACGTTGCCCTTCTTCTGTTCGCGGGCAGCGGTTTCGATATCAAGATCCTGAAGCTTCTGCCCGTCGACAATGGCCACGCGCAGCTCCTCGCGCTGCGTGGCATTGATCAAAATGCGTTTCATGTAAAAAGTCCTGTGGAGCGCAGCAGCCATCGACGGAGGACTCGTCCCGGATCCGGCGTGTATCGCCAATCGTCATGGAGTCTCCCCGGCGCGGCTTTGCGCGATGCTGGTTTCAGATCAAAGCCGGGGCGCAGTTTTGCGCGCAGGCATTGGAATTCGGAGTGGATGTGGGGCTGGTACAATGACGGCGCACCCTGCATCTCATTTTTCTTCCGTAACCGCCGATTCGCGAACGGAAAATTTCGTCCTGAATCAACGGAAGTCGGTATTTTGACACAAGATCGTCCACAAGTCAGATATGTCACCGCAGGGGCCGGGGACGACGGTCAGCGGATCGACAATTTCCTTTTGAAACAGTTGCCTGGCGTGCCGAAGTCGCATGTCTACCAGCTCGTTCGCTCCGGTCAGGTGCGGGTCAACGGCGGTCGCGTCAAGGCGGAAAGAAAACTCGCCAGCGGCGACGAGGTCCGGATTCCGCCGGTGCGTGCGGCCGACAAGGCGCAGATCGCGCGGCCGCCGGACGCGGTGCTCAATGTCCTGCGTGCGGCCATCGTTCACGAGGACGAACACTATCTGGCGATCGCCAAGCCGGCCGGTCTGGCCGCGCATGCCGGCAGCGGCGTGCCGTACGGCGTCATCGAAGCGGTGCGCGCCTGGAACAAATACGAATTCATCGAGCTGGTCCATCGCCTCGACCGCGACACCAGCGGCGTGCTGCTGCTGGCCAAGAGCCGACCGGCGTTGCTGCGCGGGCAGAAGGCGCTGAAGAACAGCGAGGCCGAGAAGCGCTATTTCGCCTTGCTGCTGGGCAAGTGGCGCGGCGAAGACCGGGATGTCGACGCGGCGCTGGTCAAGCGCAGCCTGCCGGGCGATCGCCGCGTGCAGGTCGACGAGGAAGACGGCAAGCCGTCGAAGTCGCGATTCTCGCCGCAGAGCCGCTATCGCGACGCGACCTTGTGCGAGGTGCAGATTTTCACCGGACGTACGCACCAGATTCGCGTGCACGCACTGGCGCTGGGTCATCCGGTTGCCGGCGACACCAAATACGGCGAGCGCGAAGACAACAAACCGCTGCGCGAGCTGGGACTCAAGCGCATGTTTCTGCACTCCCACTTTCTCAAGTTCAATGCCGAGGGCGAGTTCGGCAAGCTGATCGTCAACGCGCCGCTGCCAGACGAACTGCGGGCGGTCCTCGACAAGCTGCCGCGCGCCGACAAAGCGCGGCGATGAGTGAGCCGTTGCGCTTGCGAGGCACTGCCTCGCGCAGCGGCGAACGCTCGGCCATGGATAGCCGAGCAAGGGCTCGATCGGGAGATGCAGTGCCGCCATGGGCGGCGGCACTCAGGTAAACAAATGCGCAATGTTCAGCTCGTCATCTTCGACTGGGACGGCACGCTGGCCGATTCCGCCAGCCAGATCGTCGGCGCCATGCAGCGCGCGATCGTCGCCTTGCAATTGCCGCCGCGCAGCGACCAGGCGATCGCCGAACTGATCGGCCTGGGTCTCAACGACGCCTTGCTGAAACTCTACCCCGACGCCGATCTCGGTCATTTGCGCCGGCTGCTCGACAGCTACCGCGCGCAATGGCTGGCCGAAGGGGCGGGTGAAGCCGCATTGTTCGCCGGTGCGCTCGATGCCCTGCAAGCCTTGCGCCGCGATGGCCTGCGCCTGGCGATCGCCACCGGCAAGAGCCGACGCGGCCTCGACCGTTCCCTTGCACACCATGACGCGATTCGCGGCCTGATCGTCAATTCGCGCACGGCAGACGAAACCGCTTCGAAACCCGATCCGCTGATGCTGCGTGAACTTCTCGCCGACGAGGGTCTGCAGGCCGAACAGGCGCTGATGATCGGCGACACCGAATACGACGTCGCGATGGCGGCGGCGATCGGCATGCCGGCGATCGGCGTGACCTGCGGCGTGCATGCTCCGCAGCGCCTGCTGCAGGCAGGTGCCCGCACATTGCTGGAAAGCGTCGCCGATCTGCCGGCCTGGTTGGCGACCGCGCGAAGCGCATAGCCGTCCGCTCGTGCCGGTCCCGGCGTCCGGCGTTCAGGGGTAGAGCGGCGCCAGCTCGGACGATTTCGCCTTGCGGTTTTTGCGAGGCGCATCCAGTGAATCGAGCGCCGCCGCC
The DNA here is from genome assembly GCF_011067135.1 of Solimonas terrae. Classification (GTDB taxonomy): domain Bacteria; phylum Pseudomonadota; class Gammaproteobacteria; order Nevskiales; family Nevskiaceae; genus Solimonas; species Solimonas terrae. The sequence continues at coordinate 30,994 of NZ_JAAMOW010000011.1, read as the reverse complement.
AGGGCCTCGCCATTCCAGTCGGCACCGGCGTAGCAGGCGCGGTCCAGCTCCTGCAGCAGTTCGGCGATACGCGCGTCGCCCAGGCGCTGTGCGATCGCCGACAGACCACTTGCCGCTTGTGCCGGGTCGCTCTGGCGTGCCCAGTTCAAGAGCTCGCGTTGCGCATCGATCGCATCGTGGCGGCGACAGGCCTGAAGGAAGGCCTTGCGCGCGTCCGGGCGTTTGGCGCGCCGGCCTGCAGACGCGCTGTCCGGCCGGACCGTTCTGCGCAGGGCACGCACATGCAGGGCCCAGGCGCACAAGCTCGCGAGCCACAGCAGGGCGAACGCGAGACTGATCCACGGCCACGCGTCGCGGCTCGGCAGCCGCGCCGACAGCGGTAGCTGCCGGCTCGCGCCGGCATCGCCGGCTGCCGGCCCGACTGCCGGTCTGTGCTCGGCGTTTGCGTTGTCTGCCGCAGCTGGAAGCGGGCTGCCGGCCGCGCCGCCGGCCGCGGCAACCTCCAGTGTCATCGCCGGCAACACGATCTCGCGCTGGACGTCGGCCTTGCGGTCCCACCAGGGCAGGTGCAGTTCCGGCAGCTGATAGCGACCGGCGCGGCCGGCGATCAGGGCGATGTCCTGATTGCGCGTGCCGACGACCTCACCGTTGTCGACCGTGGTATCGAGCTTGGCCTGGTCCGGGTAGGCCTTCACGCCGTCGGGCAGCCGCAGCTTGCTGCTCAGGTCCGGCAATTGCGCGCCGCTCAGGCCGGCCGCGCGCAAATGCAGATGCAAGGTCAGCGGGTCGCCGGCGTGCAGTTGCTGCGGGTCCGCACTCAAGGTCTGCACGAGGTTCAGGCTGCGCGCCGGCAGCCAGTCGCTGCCTTGCGCGGCGGCTGGCCGCGGCCGCACGTCGAGGCTGATCGGATCGCCATGCACGCGTATCGGCCGGGTAGCACCGAGCATGCCCGAAAAGAAGGGATCGTTGCCGAACGGTCCGCCACCGGTGCGGTCGGCCACTTCGGCGTCCAGCGTCGGTCCGTCCAGCTCGAATTTGCCGCTGCGCTGCGGCTGCAGCAGATACTGACGTTCGATGACGTCGAAGCCATGGCCGTTGCGCGTTTCGCGACTCTGCTGATCCTTGCCGACCTGCTGCACCAGCACGTCGCTCGTGCCGTTGAAGTCGAGGCTGGCCTGCTGCAGAGGCAGATCGGTGTGCAGTTGCACCGTCAACAGCAGCGATGACTGCACGTACGGGCGCTGCTCGTCGAGCGTGCTGGTGATGAAGACGTGAGGTGAAGCAGCCGCCTGGCCCTGCGTCTGTGCGCCGCCTCCGTTGCCGACCGTCAGTTGCAGGGCCTGCGTCCGTTCACCTCCCCAGGCCAGCGGCGGAATGCTCAGCGTGCCGGCATGCTTCGGCGACAGCGTGACGCGCACGCTTTGATGTCGGCTGATGCTGCCGTTGATGATCTCGATGCTTGACCCGCGACTGCTGCCGAGGACGTCGAAGTCCCGTCTCAGCGGCGCCAGATCCGGTTCGGCATTGCCACTGCCATCGCGCTGCAGGTTCAGCTGCACGGTGTCGCCGGGCTGTACCTGGTCGCGATCGAGTTCTGCGGTCGCCGCGGCGTGCACCGGCAGGCCCATCAGCAGGAGCGCAGCCAGCACCAGGGCTCGCAACGGTCGTTTCATTGCGGACCATCCTGTTGTTGCCGCATCAGGTGTTCGATCATGAATTTGCGTCGCAAGAGCCCGCCCGGATCGTCCGGAATCTGGCGCAGCCATTGTTCCTCGGCGATCTGCTGCTCGGTTTTTTTCCGGTCCTCGCCGCCAGTGGCGGCTTGCGGTGGCGGTTGCGCGGCTGGCGCCGCGGACTCGGACTGCTTCGCGCTGACGGCATCCTGCGCATCGCGCCGCGCCTGCGCCTGTTCGGCTGCGCGATCCTGCGCGGTGTTTCCGGGTTCACTCGACGGCGGTTTGCCGTTCGCTTGCGGCGCGGAGCGCACCGGTGTCGCGCTCGAGGCTGATGCGCTGCCCTTGTCGCCGTCCGGCGATGCCGGTGAGGTAGAAGATTTCGCGGCGTGCCGAGCGGCCTGTGCTTGCGCATCCGGCGTGGACTGCGGCTGCGTTCCGGATGGCGACGACTGCGACGATTGCGACGATTTTTGGGCGTCACCCGACTGGTTCTGTCCGCCGCCTTGCTGCCGGCTTTTCCGCTGCGATTGCGGCGACCCTTGTTGCTGTTGCTGTTGCTGTTGCTTGAGCGCCTTGTCGACGAGATCGCGGTTATGTCTGGCATCTTCGTTGTGCGGATCGCGGGCCAGCGCCGCATCGTATGCCTGCAACGCGCCGCTCAGATCGCCGCTGTGCGCCAGCGCATTGCCGCGGTTGTATTGCGAGTCGCCATCGTCGAAGCGGCCGAAGTCCCGGGCTGCGGCCGCGTAGTCACCGGCTGCGAGCTCGGCGTAGGCCTTGCGATGCGGATCGCGATAGGTCCGGGCTGCATCGGCCGCCTTGCCTTCGTGCAGCAGCTGTTCGCCGCGTTGATCGGCATTGCGCCACAGGCGATTCCAGGAGTCGGCGGCCTGCGCGCTGCCGACGAACGCGATGCTCGCTGCGGCGCCGAGTGCGAGCACGGTGCGGCGATTCACAGCCAGCCTCTGCGCGACAGCAGCAGGCCCAGCAGCAGCAACGGCGGCAGCAGCCATATACCGCCGTCGCGCCAGTGCTGCACTTGCACGTCCTGCTGGTCCACCGCATCAGCGAAGGACTCGTGCTGCGATTGCAAGCCCGCGAGCAGCGCCGGCATGTCGTGCTGGTCGGTGTAGCGGCCGCCGCCGGCGGTTGCCAGCTGTTGCAGTCGCGCCGTGTCGAGGCGTGCGAGCGCGGGCCGACCGTGGTCGTCCTGTTCGAAACCGCCGTTGTCGGCGCTGACCGGTGCGCCGTCGCGCGTGCCGATGCCGACGACGTCGAGCCGCGCGCCGCGCGCGCGCAGCTTCGCGGCAGCGGCGAACGCCGCGGCCGGATCGGCGAAGCCGTCGGTGAACACAACGACATGTGCCGCCCTGGCCTGGACGCCGTCGAGCAGCTTGTCGGCTTGCGCGAGGGCGGGTGCCAGGCTGTCGCCGCGTGTCGGCATGAGCTCGGGTGCCAGTGGCGGCAGCAGCGTGCGTACGGTGGCGATATCGTCCGTCAGCGGCGTGACGGTGTAAGCCTCGTCGCTGAACACCACCAGTGACACGCGCGCACCGTGCGCAGCGCCGAGCAGATCGTCGATCGCATAGCGCGCGCGCGTGACGCGATCCGGCGATACGTCGCGGGCACTCATCGATGGCGACAGGTCCAGCACCAGCACCCAGGCATCGGCGCCGCGATAGGCTGTCGTCCGGTCGCGCTGCCAGCTGGGTCCGGCCAGCGCCAGCAGCGCCAGGGTCCAGGCCAGCGCCAGCCACGGCCATGCCGCGCTGCGGCGGGTCGTGATTCCGGCGTCGAGCCGCAGGCTGGCCAGCAGCTCGGCGTCGATGACACCGGACCAGCTGCCGGCATTGCGCTGACGCCGCGCCAGCCACACGCACAGGGCCCAGGCCGGAATCAGGGCGATCAGCCACAGCGGCCGCAGGAAATGGAATGCCTGCAATGTGCTCGTCAGCGTGCTCATGACCGGCCTCGCAGGACGACCGCCGGTACGCTCAGCAGCAGGGCCAGCGTCAGCGGCCAGGCAAACCATTCGCTGCTCGGCCGGTACCACTGATCGCGACCCGCGGCCGGTTCGAGCTGATCGATGCGCGCGTATATCTTGCGCAGATCGCCGGCATCGTTGGCGCGGAAATATTCACCGCCGGTCGCCGCGGCGATCTTCTTCAGGGTGTCCTCGTCGAGATCGGTGTTGCCGCTGCTGCCGAAGAAGCCGTTCTCGACCGGTGCACCGACGCCGATCGTGTAGACCCGCAGCTTCGAATCGGCGGCCAGCTTTGCGGCATTCAGCGGCGGCATCGCGCCTGCGGTGTTTTCGCCGTCAGTCAGCAGGATCAGCACCGTGTCGCCGGCGTGATGCGCCTGCGCCGGGTCCGCGCGCAGGCGCTTGATCGCCAGGCCGATGGCGTCGCCGATCGCGGTCTGTTTGCCGGCAATGCCGACCACTGCTTCGCCGAGGAACTGGTCCACCGTCTTCAGATCGGTGGTCAGCGGTGCCTGCAGATATGGCTGGGTGCCGAACAGGATCAGCCCGACCTGATCGCCATGGCGGCGCCGGATGAAATCACCGGCGATGCTCTGCACTACCTGCAGGCGGCTGTAGCCGCCGGCCATGTCCTGAGTGGCCATCGACCCGGACACGTCGACGGCAAGCAGCAGTCGTCGTCCGGTGGTCGGCACCGGTTCCGGTGCGCCCAGCCATTGCGGTCGCACGGCCGCCGCGATCAGTGCCAGCCAGATCAGCACGAACAGCAGCTGCCGCCAGCGCGGCCGGGGACTGGCGCCGAGCGTGCCTTGCGCGGCAACCGTTGCGGCGAATGGCACGAACAGCGCCGCGCCGTCGGGCCGAGCCACCGGCAGCCAGCGCGCCAGCAGCCATGGCAGCGGCAGGCACAAGAGCATCCCTGGCCAGGCAAAGTGAATCACTTGTGCCGGCTCCGCAGGAATCCGCGCGCACCCTGCAACCACAGGGCGCGCGCCGCGCCCGGTGCGCCGCCGCCGTAGGCGGAGCGCAGGAGATCACGACCGGCATCGCCGGCCAGCGCGCCGCCGCCATGCGCGGCAAGGAATGCCAGCCACGAATCGCCGCTGAGCCGTGCGACGCTGTCACGACCGAATTGCGCCAGCGCGTAGCGGCGCAGCAGATTTTCCAGGCCGCAAGCCAGCGCGATGTCGTCCCCGGGGCCGCTTTCGAGGCCGCGCAATTCGCGCAGCGCACTGCGACGGCGACGTTGCGTCGGGCGCAGCCAGATGATCGCGAGCGTCGTGACGGTGATGATCACGATGGCCAGCAGCAACCACCAGCCCGGCGCCGGCGGCCACCAGCCGGGCGGGGCGGGTGCGTGGGCCGGGGCGAGCTGGTCCAGCCAATTGTCGGTCGCGCCGTTCATGCGGCCTCGCGCAGCAGACGTGGCAGCGTGACGGTCACCGGATCGGCGGTCGTCAGCCTCGCCAGCGGCAGACCGAGACGGCGTGTCACGGCTTCGAGGCGATGTTCTCGCTCACGCCAGACCGACTGCCAGGCGTCGCGGCTGCGCTCGCCGTCCAGCCACCAGAGTCGGCCCGGCAGGCCGAGGCGGTACTGGCCACGCGGCAGGCCGCTCGATTCGAGGGGGTCGCTCAGCCACAGCAGGCGGCAGTCACAGCGGGCCGCGGCGCTGGCGAGCTGCATCTCGCCGTGCTCGTCGAGGCCGCTGAAGTCGCTGAGCAGCAGCAGCATGCTGCCGGGCCTGAGCAGGGGCTGCACGGTCTGCAGGGCACGCTGCAGGCTGTCCGCCGCAGCGCGGCCTGGCGCGCGCGGCTGGCGTTCGACGAGGGCTTCGAGGAATGGCAGCACGCCGGCCTGACGCGCCCGCGGTGGCAGGATCAGAGGCTCGGTCTGGCCATCGGCCAGTACGGCGCCGAGGCGGTCGCCGCCGTTGACCGCCGCCCAGCCGAGCATCGCCGCGGTGCGCAGCAGCAGCGCCGACTTCAGCTGGCGCCGACTGCCGAAGAACAGGCCGGCATGCAGATCGGCGAGCAGCCATACCGGGCGTTCGCGATCTTCGCGATACAGCTTGGTGTGCAGTCGGCCGCGCCTTGCGGTGACGCGCCAGTCGATGCTGCGCGCATCGTCACCCGCTGCGTAGGGCCGTACTTCTTCGACCTCCAGGCCGCGCCCGCGCTGAGCGCTGCGGTGGCCGCCCTGAAGCTGGGCGAGGGCTGCACGTCGCGCGCCGAGCTTCAGCCCCTGCGCCGCGCCGCGCAGCGCCAGCAATTCGTCGAGATCGGGCAGGATCAAGGCGTCGGGACTTGGCTCAGGAGTTCTTCCACGCAGGCCTGCGCGGTCACGCCGCGTGCCTGCGCGCCGTAGTCGAGCAGCAGGCGATGACGCAGTGCGTCGGGCGCAATCGCCTGCACGTCCTCGGGGCTCACGTAGTCGCGGCCCTGCAGCCAGGCCAGTGCGCGGGCGCCGCGCTCGATCGCCAGCACGGCGCGCGGGCTCGCGCCCCAGCGCAACCATTCGCCGAGCTTGGCGCTGTACGGCGCCGGTCGCCGGGTCGCGTCGACCAGCGCGGCGATGTACTCGGCGACGGCATCGACCAGCGTCAGACCGAGGATTTGCCGGCGCGCCGCGAACACGGCGTCCTGCGACAGCCGCGACGCCGGTGGCGGCAGCTCCTCGGCGGTGATGGCCTCGCGCCGGTTCAGCGCCATGATGCGCAAGGTGGTGGCGCGATCCGGATAGTCGACCAGCGTGTGCAGCATGAAGCGGTCGAGCTGCGCCTCCGGCAGCGGATAGGTGCCTTCGTGCTCGATCGGGTTCTGAGTCGCCATCACCAGAAACAGGCGCGGCAGCGGATAGGTCGCGCTGCCGACGCTGATCTGGTGCTCGCCCATCGCTTCGAGCAGGGCGGACTGCACTTTCGCCGGTGCGCGATTGACCTCGTCGGCGAGGATCAGATTGTGGAACAAGGGGCCGCGCTGGAACTGGAAGATGCCTTCGCCCGGGCGGTAGATGTCCGAGCCGGTCAGATCCGAGGGCAGCATGTCCGGCGTGAACTGCACGCGCTGGAAGCTGCCGTCGAGACCATGCGCCAGCGCCTTGATCGCGCGGGTCTTGGCGAGGCCCGGCGGACCTTCGACGAGCAGGTGGCCGTCGGCGAGCAAGGCGATCAGCAGCCGTTCGATCAGCCGTTCCTGGCCGAGGATCTGCGATTCCAGATAGCTGCGCAGGCTCTTGAAGGCGGTAAGGGTGGGGTCTGCTGCGGCGCGCGGTCCGGCCGTGCTGCGATCATCCATCTACGAAGTTCCTCGTCGCGGTGGCAAAGCACGTTGATAGAGGGCCGCGTCGCGGATTTAGTTCCCGGCCTTCGATCTGCGGCCGTTCGATGGGCACAGACCTCAGGGACGTGCCAGGCCGACCTGCGCAAGCAGACGGCGCACACTGATCAGCGGCAGGCCGATCAGCGCGGTCGGATCGCTGGACTCGATCGCGTCGAACAGGCTGATGCCGTAGCCCTCGCACTTGAAGCTGCCGGCGCAGTCCAGCGCCGGCTCGGCGGCGACATAGCGTTCGATCTCGGCCGCGCTCAGCTGGCGGAAACGCACCGTCGTGATGTCGAGCGCGCGATGGATGGTCTTGCCCTGCAGGAGCACGACGGCCGTGTGAAAGCGCACTTCGCGGCCCGAGCAGGCCGCCAGCTGCGCCTGGGCCTGCGCGATGTCGCCCGGCTTGCCGAGGATCCGCTCGTCGAGCGCTGCGGCCTGATCGGAACCGAGTATCCACCGCCGGGGGTGCTTGCCACCCAGCACTTCGGCCTTCGCGCGCGCCAGCCGCTGTGTCAGCGCCGCCGCGTCCTCGCCGTCGCGCGCGGTTTCGTCGACGCTCGAAGCTTCGGCGACGAAGTCGATCTGCAGTCGCGCCAGCAGCTCGGCGCGGTAGCGCGATGCCGAAGCGAGAATCAGCGGGGTTTGCGCCGAGATCCCGACGGCATTCGCCGCCTGCTCCGAAGATGAAGATTTAGCCATTGATTCTTTTGACTTTTGACAGGGGTGTGACTATGCTTCGCGCCCTTTTTCGGGGCCGGAGCAGGCATGCCGATTCCGCATAGCGTGGTGGCGTCATCGGCACTGACGCAGCGGCAAGCCTACAGCGGTCATGTGCCGCTGGGCAGCCTGGAGCGTTTGCGCGAAGTGCTGGCGGACGATGTCGGCGAGCTGCAGGTCGAGTTGCACGCGCACAAGTCGCCCGGTCGCGAGCTTTTGCAAGGCACGATCGATGGCGAGCTGGTGCTGAGCTGCCAGCGCTGTGATGCGCGGATTGCGTGGCCCTTGCATGTCGATGTCGACCTGCGACTGGTCCACACCGAAGAGGAAGAGCAGGCCGTCTTGCACGAGACGGACCCGTATCGAGTGCAGGATGACCGCTTGCCGCTGCGGGAGATCGTCGAGGACGAGATCCTGTTGGCCTTGCCGATGCTGCCGCGTTGCGAATCGTGCGAAAATGCTGTCCAGGCGTCGACGACCCCGAAAGGGGATGAAGACGCCGTCCGCCGGGAAGTAAACCCATTCGCGGCACTGAAAGAACGCTTAGGCAAATAGAGTTAGGGCATCCGCCCGACGGAGTTGAACCATGGCAGTCCAAGATTCCAAGAAGTCCCGCGCCAAGCGCGGCCATCGCCACGCCCACTGGAAGAACAAGGCCACGGCGCCGGCGCTGTCGACCGATCCGACCTCGGGCGAGACGCATCGCCGCCACCACGTGACGGCCGACGGTTTCTACCGCGGCAAGAAGGTCATCGACACCAGCCCGGCCACCACCGACGCTGCCGAATAAGGTCCGACTTCAGGACCGCGCCGTCGGCATGACCGCCACGGCTCCCGTCGTTTTGGCGATCGACGCCATGAGCGGCGATCACGGCCTGAACATGGCCGTGGACGCCGCTCTTTCGGTGTTGGCCGAATTCCCGGTGTTGCAGCTGATTCTGGTCGGTGACCAGGATCAGATTTCGGCCGCGCTCAAGGCGCGCAAGCCGGCGGCCGAAACGCTGTTGCGCATCAGCCTGCAGCACGCCAGTGAAGTGGTGGCGATGGACGAATCGCCATCCAGGGCGCTGCGCGGCAAGAAGGATTCATCGATGCGCGTGGCGATCAATCTGGTGCGCGACGGTCGCGCGCACGCCGTCGTGTCGGCCGGCAACACCGGCGCCCTGATGGCGACCGCCAAGTTCGTGCTCAAGACCCTGAAGGGCATCGACCGGCCGGCAATGATTTCGCCGATTCCGTCGATGAACGGCCACGTCCACATGCTCGATCTCGGCGCCAATGCCGAATGCAACGCCGAGCAGCTCTTCCAGTTCGCCGTGATGGGTTCGGCGCTGGTGACCGCGATCTACGACATTCCGCGCCCCAAGGTCGCCTTGCTCAACATCGGCGAGGAAGAGATCAAGGGCAATGACGTCATCAAGCAGAGCGCGCAGCTTCTGCAGGCGTCGACCCTTAACTACGTCGGGTTCATCGAAGGCGACGGCGTGTTCCTGCGCGACGTCGACGTCGTGGTCTGCGACGGCTTCACCGGCAACATCGCACTGAAGACCGGCGAAGGTGTGGCCAAGCTGATCTATCACTTCATCAAGCAGGAATTCACGCGCTCGATGTTCACCAAGATGGCGGCGCTGGCGGCGATGCCGGCGCTCAAGGCGCTCGGCAAACGCATGGACCCGCGCAACTACAACGGCGCGAGCTTCGTCGGCGTCAATGGCATCGTCATCAAGTCGCACGGCAGTGCCGATGCGCAGGCGTTCGCTGCGGCGATTCGCGTCGCCCTGCGCGAAGTCGAGAACGACGTGCCGAGCCGCATCGCCCGCCTGCTGGCCGATGCGCTGCCGGAACGCGCGCCGGACGCGAAGCTGGCCTGAGCGGCGCGCGTCGTCGCCGGTTCGGATCGTTAGAATCGCCGCTGGTTTCCTGCGCGTCGCGACTTTCCGAAATGACCGTGATCTCCCCGTCGAGTTTCCTCGTCGCCGACATTGGCGGCACCAACGCGCGCTTCGCGATCGCGGACGCCGACGGACAGGGACGGCCGACCCTGGCAGCGATACGCGAGCTGCGCGCTTCCGAGTACCCGACCCTGGCGGCTGCGGCCGGGGACTATCTCGCCTCGCTCGGCACGGAGCGTCCGCGCACCGGGGTCTTTGCCGTGGCGTCGCCCGTCACCAGCGACGCGATCCGCTTCACCAACAGCCCCTGGTCGTTCTCCGTACGTGCATTGCAGACGGAGCTGGCGCTCGAGGCGCTGGTGCTGATCAACGATTTCGCGGCCGTCGCGCATGCCGTGGCCAATTTGCGCCGTGACGACGTGCGGGCGATCGGCGTCGATACAACAACGCTGGCAGGCGACGGCGGCGATGGTCATTACGTGGTGCTCGGGCCCGGGACGGGGCTCGGAGTCGGTGCGCTCGCGCGCCGCGGCGGCGTGTCCATCGTCATCGAAACCGAGGGCGGCCACGTCGGGTTTGCACCGGGCAACGCGTACGAGCTGAAACTGCTCGAGGCCCTGTGGCGCGATCACCCGCGCATTTCGGCGGAGCGCCTGCTGTCGGGGCAGGGCTTGCTCAATCTCTATCGCGCCGTCTGTGCGGTCGACGGCGAGCCTGCCAGCGTCGACACGCCGGAACAGATCAGTCGGCAAGCCGCTGCCGCCCCCGAGAGTGCTTGCGGTCGCAGCGTCGCCTTGTTCTGCGAATTGCTGGGCGCATTCGCCGGCGATGCCGTGCTGATGCACGGCGCCTGGGGCGGCGTCTATCTTGCCGGTGGCATCACGCAGAAGCTGTTGCCGTGGATCGAGCGCGGCGGTTTTCGCGGCCGTTTTGAATCGAAGGGGCGCTTCGAGACGCTGATGAAGCGCGTGCCGGTGCTGGCGATCACCCACCCTCAGCCGGGGCTGCTCGGCGCGGCCGCGCGTGGCCTGCTTGCCAGACCGGATCGTTGAGGTCGAACCCGCGGCCATGGTGGGCCGGGCCGGACTGCAGCGCCATGGACGGCTTGAGCCAAGCCTACTTGACGAGGTCGTTGAGGTCGAAGATCGGCACGAGAATCGCGAGCACGATCAGCAGCACGATGCCGCCCATGCCGACGATCAGCGCCGGTTCGAAGATGCTGACCGTGGTCTGCACCAGCATCTCGACCTCGCGCTCCTGATTTTCCGCCGAGCGATCGAGCATTTCGTCGAGGCGGCCGGATGATTCGCCGCTGGCGATCAGATGCACGGTGATCGGCGGGAACAGTTTGCTCGCGGCAAGCGAGCGCGACAGCCCGGCGCCTTCACGGACCTTGATGGCAGCTTCGTCGATCGCCTCGCGCATCGGCAGATTGCTGACAACCTGCGTGCCAATCCGCATCGCATCGAGAATCGGCACGCCGGAGCCGAACAGGATGCCCAGCGTGCGCGTGAAACGGCCGGTATTGGTGCCGCGCGTCAGCCGGCCGACCAGCGGCACCCGCAGCATGAACGCGTGGACGCGGCGCCTGAACGGTGTCGCGCGCATCATGCGGGCAAAGACGAACACGCCGATGGCGATCAGGATCAGCAGGTAGATGCCCCATTCGCGCAGGAAGTCGGACAGCGCGATCAGCGCGCGCGTCAGCAGCGGCAACTGCGCGTTGATGCTGTCGAAAACGCCGACGACCTGCGGCACGACGTAGGTCAGCAGCGCGACGACGACGCCGATCGCCACCACCGTCAGGATCACGGGGTAGATCAAGGCCAGCATAACGCGCGACTGCAACTGCTGACGGCGCTCCACGTAGTCGGCTAGCCGTTCGAGAATGTTGTCGAGCTTGCCGGACTGTTCGCCGGCTTCGACGGTTGCGCGAAACAGCGGCGGGAATGCGTTCGGAAACTGGTTCAGCGAATGGGCGAGGGCATTGCCCTCGACGACGCCGGCGCGCACGCCGAGCGCAATGCGCTTCACGCGCTTGGACTCACTCTGCTCCGATACCGCGGTGAGCGCTTCGTCGAGCGGCAGGCCGGAACGCACGAGGATCGCCAGCTGGCGGGTGAACAGCGACAGCTCGGCGGTGCTGATGCTGGCGCCGCCGCGGCTCAGAAAGGAGCCGCCGCTGGTGCGCGACTCGGCGACCTGCGCCACTTCCAGTGGCGTCAGACCCCGATCACGCAGCAGCTGGCGGGCGTGACGCGGTGTGTCGCCTTCGATCAGGCCTTTCTTCTGACGCCCCTGGGCATCGAGCGCGCTGTATTCGTAGGCGGCCAAGACTTACCTGCGGCCGCCGGCCGCGCCAATGCCACTCGCCTGCGAAGCGCAAGAGAGAGGGGCCGTTTGCGGTGCAAACGCCGAAGTGGGGGAAAGCCGCACGCTAGTCCTCGATCGTCACGCGCAGCACTTCACGCAGCGTCGTCAGCCCGGCGATCACCTTGTCGCGGCCGGACTGCAGGATGCCCGGGCTCTGCGTGCGCGCGTAGGCTTCGAGCTGCTGTTCGGAGGCGTTGTCGTGGATCATCGTCTCCAGCGTGCGGTCGACTTCGATCACCTCGTGCACACCGCTGCGGCCGAGATAGCCGGTATGCCGGCACAGCGGACAGCCGACCGGCTTGTGCAGGGTCAGCTGCCGGCTCGGATCCAGCCCGAGCTGTTCCTTCTCGACCGTGCCTGCTTCGTACGGCTCCTTGCAATGCTTGCAGAGCTTGCGTACGAGGCGTTGCGCCATCAGGCCGACCAGCGAAGACGACAGCTGATAGGGCTCGACACCCATGTCGCGCAGGCGCGTGACGGCACCGACCGCGGTGTTGGTATGCAGCGTCGAGAGCACGAGGTGACCGGTCTGCGACGCCTGCACGGCGATCTGTGCGGTTTCCAGATCGCGGATTTCGCCGATCATCACGACGTCCGGGTCCTGGCGCAGAATCGCACGCAGGCCGCGCGCGAACGTCATCTCGACCTTGGTGTTGACCTGGGTCTGGCCGACGCCGTCGACGTAATACTCGATCGGGTCTTCGACCGTCATGATGTTGCGCGAGTGGTCGTTCAGCACCGACAGCGCCGAGTACAGCGTCGTGGTCTTGCCGGAACCGGTCGGGCCGGTGACGAGCAGGATGCCGTAGGGGTGATGAATGATGCGCTTGAGCGCGGCGATCGAGATCTCGTCGAGGCCGAGATGCTCGAGATCGATCTTCTCGGCCTGCTTGTCGAGGATACGCATCACCACGCGTTCCTGATTGACGCCGGTCGGAATCGTCGAGACGCGCACGTCGACCTTGCGGCCGCCGAACGCGCGCGAGATGCGGCCGTCCTGCGGCAGGCGCTTTTCGGCGATGTCGAGCTTGGCCATGACCTTGATGCGCGAAACCAGGCGCGGCGCCAATTGGCGCGGTGGTGCCATCACCTCGCGCAGCACGCCGTCGACGCGGAAGCGGATCTGCAGGCGCGACTCGAAGCTCTCGATGTGGATGTCGGAGGCGTTCTCGCGAATCGCCTCGACCAGCAGGCCGTTGATGAACTTGATGACCGGCGCGTCGTCATCCGATTCGAGCAGGTCCTGACTGTCCTGCAGCGCCAGCGCCAGCGCGTCGAGGTCCGCCTCGTCGTCCTGCAGGCGGTCCATCAGGCTCGCCGTTGCCGCCGTCTGGCCTTCGTAGGTGCGCGACAACAGGGCATCGAATTCCTGCGGCGACACCGACTGCAGGCGCAGCGGCCGGCCGACGAAGCGCCGGGTTTCCTGCACCGCGTCGATGGCAATGCCGGGTCGCGCGACGGCGATCACGTGATCGCCGCGGTCTTCGGTGACGATCAGGCCATGCCGTTTTGCAAACGTGAACGGCGGACGCCGGAAACCTGCTTCCATGTTCAGTTCGACTGCGGCGCCTCGGTCGGAGCCGTGGCCGGCGCTTCGGCTGGCGTGTCGCTCGGCGTGTCGGCCTGGCCGGCCGGCGATTTCAGCGGCGGCTCGGCCGGCGGTTCGTCGCCCGGCCTGGCGGCGGTCGGCGCGATCGCGCCCGGATCGGCGTTGACCGGCGGCACGGTCGGGCTGGTCGGTGCCGTGCCCGGCAGCGCCTTCGGCGGCGTGTCGTTGAGAATCTGGTCGTAGGGCTGCAACAGCGGATTGCCCTTGCCGCCGGTGGCGTTGGCGGCATCGATCAGGCTCTGCTGGACAACCGCATATTTCTTGCGCGAGTAGTAATCGATGTCCTCGGCGCGGCGCAGGATCGTCGGCCGGATGAACAACATCAGGTTCTGCTTGGACTTCTTGACCGAGGTGCTGCGGAACAGTCCGCCGAGCAGCGGGATGTCGCCGAGCAGCGGAATCGCCGTCTTCTGGGTCTGGATCTGGTCGTCGATCAAGCCGCCGATCACGAGGATCTGGCCGCTTTCCATGCCCACCACGTTGCTCAGCGTGCGCTTGTTGGTGATCAGGTTCGACGAACCGGCCGCACCGCTGGCGATGCCGGAGATTTCGAGATTGAGCTTGAGCTTGACGGTATTGCCTTCGCCGCTGATCTGCGGCGTTACCGACAGGGTCGTGCCGACGTCCTTGCGATCGATGGTCTGGAACGGATTGACGACGCCGGAACTGCTGGTGGTGCCGCTGTTCGAGTAGCTGCCGGACAGGAACGGCACTTCCTGGCCAACCGAGAACTTGGCTTCCTCGTTGTCGAGCGTGACCAGCGACGGCGTCGACAGGATGTTGGTGTTACCGTCGCCGCGCAGCGCCTGCAACAGCACGCCGAAGATCGTCGAGCCGTGCTGGCCGCCGCCGGCGATGTTGATGCCCTGGCCGAGGGCACTGAGTGCCGAGGAGGTCTGGCCGGTGCTGGCGTAGTTGGTCAGCGCGGTCGTCACCGAGTCGCTGAGAATGCCGGCCGCCGCGATGCTGTTGGGATTGAACACCGTCCAGTTGACGCCGACATCCTTCTGCTTGTTGGCACTGACTTCGGCGATGATGCCTTCGACCAGCACCTGTGCGCGCTGGATGTCGAGTTGCGCGATGACGTCGCGAATCTGCCGCATCACCTTCGGCGTGGCGGTGATGATCAGCGCATTGGTGTCCTTGTCGGCGAGCACGCGCGTGTCGCCGCTGCCGCCGGAGGAGGACGAGGAACTGGTGACCGGGGCCGCGGCGGCTCCGCCGACGCCACCCGATTGCGATTGCTTGACGTTCTGCGCGTAGCCTTCGAGGATCGGCGCGAGATTTTCCGCCGTTGCGTAGCGCAGGTAGACGACCTGCGTGGCGCCGCCATCCGGCAGCTTGACGTCGAGCTGACGCACGACCGCCAGCAGGCGTTCGCGGTCGGCCTTGTCGCCGCTGATGAGGATGCTGTTGCTGCGCTCGTCGGCAATTACCGACGCCGGCTTGCTGGTCGGGTCGGCCTGCTTGTCCTGCTGCGCCATCGTCGTCAGCACGCGCACCACTTCCGACGCCGACGCGTACTGCAGATGCACGTTCTCGATGTCGCGGTCGCCGGCCTGGTCCATCTGCGCGATCAGGTTGCCGAGACGACGGACGTTGGCGGCGCGGTCGGCAATGATCAGCGTGTTGTTGGCTTGATACGCGGCAAGATGCGCCCACTGCGGCATCAGCGGCCGCAGGATCGGTACCAGCTGCGCCGCGCTGACGTTCTGCAGCTGGTAGACGTGGGTGACGACCTCGTCACGCGCCAGCCGGCTGCCGTCGGAACTGTAGGCGCCGCCTTCCCATTTGACGTTGGCGTCGGGAATGATCTTGATCGCCTCGCCGGACGGCACGGCCGCGAAACCGTTGACCTCCAGCACCGCGAGGAAGGTCGCGTACAGGCTGTCGGAACTCATCGGCGAGGCCGAAATCACCGTGACCTTGCCCTTCACCCGGTTGTCGACGATGAAGTTCTTGCCGGTGACGTCGCTGACGGTCGCGATCAGCGTGTTGATGTCGGCATCCTTCAGGTTGAGCGTGATGTCCGCCCGAGCGGGCGCGGCGCTCAGCCATGCGAGGGTTGCCAGCGCGCAAACCGCGAGTCGGCGGAGCTTCATAGGGATCAATTGAGGGTCACGTTGAAGTTTTGGGTCTGGCCACCGCGCTCGACGGTCAGTGACACGCTGTTGGCCTTGCTCAGTTCGGTGAGCATCTGCAGGGCTTTCTGACTGTCGTCCAATTGTATGCCATTGACCTGCGTCACCAGATCGCCGGGCCGCAGGCCGAGCTGGTTGAACGCACCGCGCTCGCGGCCCGGATAGACACGAAAGCCCTTGAGCTGGCCGTTGACGTTGGCGGGCTGCACGCGGATGTACTGCGACGCCTTGCTCGGATCGGTCAGTACTTCGTCACGGATCTGCGTCAGCATCTGCGCGGTGCCGCTCGGCACCGAGGACGGCGGGGCGCCGGCGGTGGCCGTGCTCGGTGCGTCCTTGTTGAGGCGCAGGGTCTCCAGGCTGCCGTCACGGGACAGGATCACGCGATCCGGGAAGATGGCCTGCAGGCTGACGCCGCGGATCACGTCATCGCCGATCGCGTAGGGCTTCTCGTCGCCGTTCGAGCTGCCGATCAGGGCGCGCGATTCACGATCCTGGGTTGCGGACAGAATGCCGATCAGGGTCAGCGACAGGCGCGTCTCCGGCGCCTCCGCCGCGCTCTGTGCATCCGGCACGGCCTGATAGACGCCAAACAGATTGTGGTCGACGATGCCCTGCACATCGGTTTGCCGATGGCTGGTCGCCTGCTGCGCCGGCAGCGTTGGCGCCTGCCAGCGTGCAGCGGCCGGCGTCGGAATCAGCGCCCAGACCAGACGTGCCGACAGCCAGGCAATGACGATGACGAGCAGCAGAACGGCGACCGGCGGGAGTTTGCGGCCGTGTTGCTCGTAAAGCCGGGCGAACGGCTGCAGGCTGAGGCTGGAAGTCATGGGCAGCGATCATACCTGTGCATGCCGAAAGGAAATAGCTCGGTTTTGTAAGCAGTTATTGGGCGTCCATCGAACACTTGAGCGAATCGCCGCGCTTCGGACGCGAAATACCGCGCGGCGACGCGCTGGCCCGGCGGACGGACAATCGGCAAACTCGCGGCCGGAACGTGCCGGGCCGGCCGCAAACCCGGCTTTGCTTGCCGCTCGCGGTCGCGCTGGCCGGCTGCCAGGGCGGGCCGATTTGCGGGCCGCCGATGGCTTGAGTAGCCTGCAGGCGTTCCGGGGGGGGAAACAGCATGTCGCGACGCACGCAGGTTCGCTTCGGTATCAGTGCCGTGGTGTTTGCGCTGTTTCTGCTGCACACCTCGCGCATCCTGCCATCCCGGCTGCTCGACGTGGTCGAGGCTTTCACCTACGACGCGCGTGTGCTGGTGACGCTGCCGCATCACGCCGACCCCAGGATCGTCATCGTCGATCTCGACGAGAAAAGCCTCGCCGCCGAAGGGCAGTGGCCGTGGACGCGCGACAAGCTGGCGACACTGGTCGACAACCTGTTCGACCGTTACCACGCACGCGTGCTCGGCTTCGACATCGCATTTGCCGAGGCCGACGACAAGGCCAGTCGTCTGTGGCGGACCCTGGCGGACGGTGAGCTGGCCGATCTGCCGGGCGTCGCCGAGCGCCGTTCGGCGATCGACGCCGAGGTCGACTATGACGCGCGTTTCGCGCAGGCCCTGCACGGTCGGGCGGTCGTGCTGGGTTACTTCTTCAAGCCCGGCATCGGCGCCGGCGAGCCGGAAATGACCGGCGCGCTGTGCGCACCGCTGATCGACGCCCAGGGCGCCAAGCTCTACGACCTGGATCTGCTGCAGCCGAAAGGCGTCGGCGGCAACGTTGCGACCCTGCAAAATGCGGTCGCGCACTGCGGGTTTTTCGACAATCCCAGCGTCGATTTCGACGGCGTCTACCGCCGCGTGCCGTTGATGCAGCAGTACCAGGGTGCGATCTATCCGTCGCTGGCACTCAGCGTCGCGAGGCTGGCACTCGGCGACCCGCCGCTGAGCCTCGACTTCGATCCGCCCGATGTGCGCAGTTCCCTGCACCTGGAGGATGTGCGGGTCGGCCAGCACGTCGTGCCGGTCGACGCCGAGGTTGCGGCGTACGTGCCGTATCGCGGTGACAACCGCACGTTCAATTACGTGTCGGCGACCGATGTGATTCGCGGCAGCGTTGCCGATCCGGCCGTGCTGCAGGACGCGGTCGTGCTGATGGGTGCGACCGCCGCCGGTTATCTCGATCTGCGTTCGACGCCGGTCAACAAGGTGTTTGCCGGCGTCGAGGTCCACGCCAACCTGATCGACGGCATCCTGCACGGCGGTATCCGCCAGAAGGCGCCGTACTACGACGGCATCGAAGCGGTCATGCTGCTGGTGGTGGCGGTACTGCTGGCGCTGGCGTTCGTGCGCCTTTCGGCCGGCTGGAGCGCGATCGCCGGCTTTGCGATCGTCGCGGCGCTGATCGCGCTGGCGCTTGCGCTATGGAGCGGCGCCGATTTCATCATGCCGCTCGGCGTGCCGGTGGTGTTCACGCTGGCGCTGTTCATGGCCCATCTGCTGTACGGCTATTTCATCGAGTCGCGCCGCGCGCGCAGCATTTCCAAGAGTTTCGGCGAGTACGTGCCGCCGGAAGTGGTCGCGGAAATGGCCGAGCGTGGCGGCGAAGTGTCGATGGAAGGCGAGAGCCGCGAGATGACGGTGCTGTTCTCGGACGTGCGCGGCTTCACCAGCATCTCGGAAAAGCTCGACGCCCGTGAACTGGCGGCGCTGATGAACGCCTTCCTCAGCCAGCAGACCGGCGTGATCCAGAAATACCGCGGCACCATCGACAAATACATGGGCGATGCGATCATGGCGTTCTGGGGGGCGCCGCTGGCCGATCCGGATCATGGCTTCAATGCCGTGCGCGCCGGGCTCGACATGATCCACCGCCTGCGCGATCTCGATGCCGACTTTGCCGCGCGCGGCTGGCCGGCCCTGCAGGTCGGGGTCGGCATCAATACCGGCAAGATGAGTGTCGGCAACATGGGGTCGGAATTCCGTCGCGCCTACACCGTGATGGGCGATGCCGTGAACCTGGGATCGCGTGTCGAAGGCCTGACCAAGGAATACGGCGTGGCGATCATCTGCACGCAGGCGACCCGCGACACGATGCCTTCGGACTGGGCGTTCCGCGAACTCGATCTGGTGCGCGTCAAGGGCAAGGACGAGCCGGTCGCGATCTACGAGCCGATCGGTCCGAAGGACGAAATCGATCCCGATCTGCGCCAGGATCTGGCGCGTCACCGCGGCGCGATGAAGCTGTACCGCGATCAGGACTGGGACGCGGCCGAGCGGGAGCTGCGCAGTCTCGCCCGCGGCCCCCGTCCGCACCGTGTCTACGAGCTGTTTCTCGAACGCATCGCGATCCTGCGCCGCGAGCCGCCGGGTTTTCCGTGGGACGGCGCGTTCACCTTTACCCACAAGTAGCCGGCCATGGCCCGGCAACCGATGGCCGGCCGCAAATCCCCGCACGAATGTCCGCTTGAGTTGCCTGCCGCTGTCCCCACAATGAGGGGACGACGGTAAACTGACGCCATGGCGAACGAGGTCAAACGCGGTGATGCGGGGCAGGGTCTGGCACTGGAAGAAGCCAAGCCCAGACTTGCGCGTCCACCCATGTGCAAGGTCGTCGTCATCAACGACGACTACACGCCGATGGAATTCGTGGTCCAGGTCTTGCAGGAGTTTTTCCGGCATTCCCGCGAAAAGGCGGTACAGATCATGCTGGAGATTCATACGGCGGGTCGTGGCGTTGCCGGGGTCTACCCGGCCGAGGTCGCCGAAACCAAGACGGCGCAGGTCAACGCCTACGCCCGCAAGAACCAGCATCCCCTGTTGACCGTGATGGAGAAGGTGCAGGGATGAACGGACAGTTGAGGTCAGGCGGAGTTGTTTTTCATTCGGATGCACAAGTCGCGCTCACGCGCGGAGGTCGCTGATGCTTAGCGAAGAACTGCAGAAGGCTCTCGACGCGGCGTTCGTTTCGGCACGCATGGAAGGTCACGAGCTGTTGACGGTCGAGCACCTGCTGCTCGCCCTGCTGTCGGATACGCACGTCGCCGAGGCCCTGAATTCGGGCGGTGCCGATACCGACAAGCTCGAACTGGCGCTCAAGGAGTACATCCGCGACCACATCCAGTCGATCCGCGACGTCGAGAAGCACGAAGTGCAGCCGACGCTGTCGTTCCAGCGCGTGCTGCAGCGGGCGATCTACCATGTTCAGGCCGCCGGCAAGAAGCAGGTGTCGACGCTCAATGTGCTGGTCGCGATCTTCTCGGAAAAGGACACGCATGCCGTGTTCCTGCTCAACGAGCAGGGCGTGACACGCCTCGATATCGTCAACTTCATTTCGCACGGCATCGCCAAGAACGGCGCGGCCCCGGAAAAGCCGGCCGAACAGGAACAGAACGAGGACGGCGCCGAAAAGGGCCAGACGCAGAGCGCACTCGAACAGTACGCGGTCAATCTCAATGAACGTGCCGCCGAAGGCCGCATCGATCCCCTGATCGGTCGCGATCTGGAAGTCGAGCGCGTCATGCAGACGCTGTGCCGGCGCCGCAAGAACAACCCGCTGCTGGTCGGCGAAGCCGGCGTCGGCAAGACCGCGATCGCCGAAGGCCTGGCCTGGCTGGTGGTCGAGGGCAAGGTGCCGGATCTGCTCAAGAATGCGGTCGTCTACAGCCTCGATCTCGGCAGTCTGATCGCCGGTACCAAGTACCGCGGCGATTTCGAGAAGCGTTTCAAGGCGGTGATCGTCGAGCTGCAGAAGCGGCCGGGCTCGATCGTCTTCATCGATGAAATCCACATGATCATCGGTGCCGGCGCCGCCAGTGGCGGCGTCATGGATGCCTCGAACCTGCTCAAGCCGCTGCTCGCCTCGGGTGAGCTGCGCTGCATGGGTTCGACCACCTATCAGGAATTCCGCGGCATCTTCGAGAAGGATCGCGCGCTCGCGCGGCGTTTCCAGAAGATCGATGTCGGCGAGCCGACCGTCGAGGATGCGGTCAAGATCCTCGAAGGTCTGCGCGCGCGCTTCGAGGACCATCATCAGGTCCAGTACACGCGCGGCGCCCTGCGCACCGCGGTCGAACTGTCGCACCGCCACATCACCGACCGGCATCTGCCGGACAAGGCGATCGACGTCATCGACGAAGCCGCGGCGCGGCTGCGCCTGCTGCCGGAATCGAAGCGTCGCAAGACCGTGCAGGTCCGCGACATCGAGGAAACCGTTGCGCGGATCGCGCGCATTCCGCCGAAGAGCGTGTCGAGCAATGATCGCGACAAGCTGGCGACGCTGGAGCGCGACCTCAAACTGGTGATCTACGGCCAGGACGACGCGGTCGAACAGTTGACCGCGTGCATCAAGCTGTCACGGTCGGGTCTCGGCAGTCCGGACAAGCCGATCGGCAACTTCCTGCTCGCCGGTCCGACCGGCGTCGGCAAGACCGAAGTCACGCGCCAGCTGGCGCAGCTGCTCGGCATCGAGCTGATCCGCTTCGACATGTCCGAGTACATGGAGCGGCACACGGTTTCGCGCCTGATCGGCGCGCCGCCGGGTTATGTCGGCTTCGATCAGGGTGGCCTGCTGACCGAGGGCGTGATCAAGCATCCGCACGCGGTCGTGCTGCTCGATGAAATCGAGAAGGCGCACCCGGACGTGTTCAACCTGCTGCTGCAGGTCATGGATCACGGCACGCTGACCGACAACAACGGCCGCAAGGCGGATTTCCGCAACATCATCCTGGTGATGACGACCAATGCCGGTGCCGAGGAATCAGCGCGTCGCTCGGTCGGGTTCACCGAGCAGAATCACGCCACCGACGCGATGGAAGTGATGCGCAAGATGTTCACGCCGGAATTCCGCAACCGGCTCGATGCAATCGTGCAGTTCGCGCCGCTGGAGCGTCGCGAGATCCTGCGGGTCGTCGACAAGTTCATCCTGCAGCTCGAGGAGCAGCTCAGCACCAAGAACGTGCACCTGGAAGTCGACGAGTCGGCGCGGCTGTGGATTGCCGACCGCGGTTACGACATCAAGATGGGCGCGCGGCCGATGGCGCGCGTGATCCAGGAAAGTCTGAAACGGCCGCTTGCCGAGGAGCTGCTGTTCGGCAAGCTCGCGAACGGTGGCCGCGTGCACGTGCAACTCGGCGAAAACGACCAGCTTGCTTTCGAGCTGGAAGGACGCGAGAAGGCAACGCAGCTCGAGCCGGTCTGAAGGTTTTCAGGACGAAGAAACGACGAAGCCCGCGCAAGCGGGCTTTTTTGTTGACGGCAGTCGCCACTCGCGACGCTGGTTCCCCGACACTTCGTGCCGGGGCCCCTCCACGCTGCTCGGACTCCTACTTGTCCCGGAACGTGATGCGACCCTTGCTGAGGTCGTAGGGCGTCAACTCCACCTTGACCTTGTCGCCGGTCAGGATGCGGATGTAGTGCTTGCGCATGCGCCCCGAGATGTGCGCGACGACGACGTGGCCGTTTTCCAGCTTCACGCGGAACGTCGTGTTGGGCAGCGTTTCCAGAATCACGCCCGCCATCTCGATGTGGTCTTCCTTCGCCATACGCCTCTGCAGATCGGTTAGAAGGGCGGCATTATCGGGAAACCCCCCCCGCGCATCAACCCGTGCTCGTCGTCGCGGCGCGGATTTCACGCATTTTGCCGTCGTCCAGCGCCTGCCATTGCGTGCCCTGCAGCGCTTCCAGCGGTCGGAAACGCCGCTTGTAGTCCATCTTGCGGCTGCCTTCCACCCAATAGCCGAGATAGACGTATTCCAGTGCCGACTGCCGCGCCAGGCGGATCTGTTCGAGTACCGCCAGTGTGCCAAGTCCGCGCGACTGCGCCGCCGGGTCGAAAAACGTATAGACCGCCGACAAGGCCTGCGGCAGATGATCGACGACCGCGACCGCCAGCAGTTTCCCGCCATCGCGAAAACACCAGTAGCGCACGTCCAGCCACGAACATTCGAGGAAGGCGTGAAAGGCCTTGCGGTCCAGCGGGTCCATGCCGCCGCCGGCGTGCCGCGCCTGCAGGTAGCTGCGGTACAGCGCGTAATGCTCGTCGCCAAGACGACGCTCGATGGTCACTTGCAGATCGCTGTTGCGTTCCTGGCAACGGCGCTGGCTGCGGTCGCCGTGAAACCGGTGCACGTCGATGCGAACCGGCACGCAGCGCGCACATTCGCGGCAATGCGGGCGATACGTGTGATCGCCGCTGCGGCGGAAGCCGAGTTCCAGCAGGCGCTGGTAGTGCGGCGCACCGAGGCCCGCCTCCGGATCGACGAAAGCGCTGCGCGCAAGCAGACCCGGCAAATACCCGCAGGCGTGTTCGGTGCTGAGAAACAGACGCAGCGACTGCGTCATGACCGCGGTCCGTGTCGCGTGTCGGCCGGGGCGCCGACGTCGAATGTCCAGGAGCGGTTCGGCGGCGCGGGCTCGACCGCAACCGCGAGCAATTTCAGGAACGGTTCGCGTCGCATTTCCTGGGCGCCCAGGCTCAGCAGATGTGCAGAGCTGACCTGGCAGTCGATCATCTCGAAGTTCCAGGACTGCAGCTGCCGGCACAGCCAGTACAGGGCGAGTTTCGATGCATCGCTGGCGCGCGAGAACATCGATTCGCCGAAGAACACGCGTCCGAGCGTGACCCCGTACAGGCCGCCGATCAGCGCGCCGTCGCGCCAGACTTCGACGCTGTGTGCATGGCCGCGCCGGAACAGTTCGAGATAGGCGTGGCGCATGTCCTCGCCGAGCCAGGTTCCGCGGCTGCGACCGCGCTCCGCGCTGCAGGCTTCCAGCACGGATTCGAAAGCGCGGTCGAAACTCAGTGCGTAATTGCCACGACGGATGGTTTTCCCGAGGCTGTGCGAGATGTGGATCTCGGACGGAAACAGCACCGTGCGCGGGTCCGGACACCACCAGAGGACCGGTTCGTCCGGGTTGTACCAGGGGAAAATGCCCTGCCGGTAGGCGCGCACCAGTCGTGTCGGCGACAGATCGCCGCCGATCGCCAGCAGTCCGTTCGGATCGCGCATCGCCAGATGCACGGGCGGGAATGGCTGGTGCGGATTGCGCGGGTCCAGCCAGTGCAGGCGGATCGGGCTTTCCATCGTCGCGAAGCGGCCTCCTTGAGGTGCTTCGCTAGCATACGCAGGCCGGCAGCCTGCGTGAATCGTTTGCGACGAAATACCCGGACGGGCTCAGTGGAAGGTCGGCGCGGCGGCCGGCACGTCGCGCAACACCCATTGCACGACGGCGTCGTGCTCGAAATGCGTGATCGGTTCGTTCTCGATCGGCGGCCCGGCTTCCGTCAGGCGGCCATCCTCGTCGAAATGCACGCGCGCACCGGCGGTCTGGATTTTCAGCTCGCCGCTCTTCATGTTGTCCATCATCGTCAGCTGCAGGTAACGCAGGTCGCGATTGGCGAATTCCGGCAAGCGGCTGTCGCCCGCGGCAATGCCTGCGGCCTGATCCGGCGTGAATTCGCGGATGCCGCCTTCCGGCGTGAGGATGAAATGACGGATTTGCTGGCTCATCGTGACGGGACGTTCGAAATATCCGGGTTCGACTCCAATATGACGGTTTTGCCGGCGCTTTCAAGTGCCCCGCGGTCAGGGGGCAGGCTCGCTATACTTCGCTGAATCAGCGCTGTCCCTTTGTCCGGCCGTCACGGCCCTTTTCCCTACGCATGTTCAAAGCCAAACCGCACGCCACCGATGAAGCTGCCGGCCCCGGCTGGCTCGAGCGTCTGCCGCGCGAGGCGGCGATGCTCGGTTGCCTCGGTCTTTCGCTGTTCCTGCTGGTCACGCTGGCGAGCTTCAGCCCGGACGATCCCGGCTGGTCCTCATCCGGCAGCGGTGCGCCGGTGCAGAATCTGGCCGGTCCGATCGGTGCCTGGATCGCCGATGTGCTGCTGTCGCTGTGTGGTTACGTCGCTTTCCTGCTGCCGTGGGCCGTGCTGCTGATCGGCATCCGGATCTTCAGCGAGGCCGCACCCGGCGCGCGCATGCCGCGCGGTGTACGCGTCGCCGCCTGGGTGGTGCTGCTGATCAGCCTCGCCGCGCTGTCGGCGCAACACATCGGCGCGGCCCCGACCTGGGCGCCGCAGGGCAGCGGCGGCATCGCCGGTCAGGCACTTGCCGGTGGCCTGTTGTCGGTGCTCGGTGCGTTCGGCAGCAGTCTGCTGCTGCTGACGCTGGCGATCGTTGCGGCGCCGCTGGCACTGACGTTCTCGTGGCTGGACATTCTCGATCGTGTCGGCAGCTGGGTGTTCGCACTGGCCGCGCGGCGGATCGAGCGCACCCCGAAGGCGGCAAACGAGACGGAAGGCGAGACGGTCGATGAGACGCCACGCGAGGCGCCGGCAAGGCGCGGTCGCGAGGCGGCAACACGTGTCGAACCGCAGTTCGGTGCGGCAACGCTGGCGTTCGAGGAGCCGGCCACTGTCGGCAAACGCAAGCGCAAGGCGCCGGCGCTGACCGGCACGGAAGAAGAGCAGCTCGGTCTGCTGCCACCCGCGCCCCCGACACCGATGCCGGCAGCGGCCAAGCCCGCCCAGCGCGCGAGCAAGGCCGAGGCGATCGCGGTGCCGCCGTTCGAAGGCGATCCGCTGCCGCCGCTGACCATTCTCGATCCGCCGCGACCGAGCGGACACCACTACACGGAAGACGAACTCGAACGCCTGTCGCGCGATGTCGAGCGCCATCTCGAATCGTTCGGCGTCAAGGCGCAGGTCGTGGCGGCGACGCCGGGCCCGGTCATCACGCGCTTCGAGATCCAGCCGGCACCGGGTGTGAAGGGCTCGCAGATCACCAATCTGTCGCGCGATCTGGCGCGTTCGCTGTCGGTGTCGAGCGTGCGCGTGATCGAGGTCATCGAAGGCAAGTCCGTCGTCGGCATCGAGATTCCGAACCAGAAGCGCGAGATGGTGATGCTGCGCGAGATCATCGACTCGAACTCGTACCGCAATTCCGCCTCGCCGCTGACGCTCGCACTCGGCAAGGACATCGCCGGCAACCCGATGTCCGGCGATCTGGCGAAGATGCCGCACCTGCTGGTTGCGGGTACCACCGGCTCGGGCAAGTCGGTGGCGATCAACGGCATGATCCTGTCGATGCTGTTCAAGGCGACCGCCGACGAAGTGCGCTTCATCTTCATCGATCCGAAGATGCTGGAACTGTCGGTCTACGAAGGCATTCCGCATCTCCTGACGCCGGTCGTCACCGACATGAAGGACGCCGCCAACGCGCTGCGCTGGTGCGTCGCCGAGATGGAGCGCCGCTATCGTCTGATGTCGGCGCTCGGCGTGCGCAATCTCGCCGGCCTCAATCGCAAGGTGCTTGACGCGATCGCGGCCGGTGAGCCGATCCGCGATCCGCTGAAGACCCAGCCGGACGATCTGTTCGATGCCGCCGACGCGCCGCCGTTCGTGCCGACGCTGGAGGCGATGCCGCACATCGTCGTCGTCATCGACGAACTCGCCGACATGATGATGGTGGTCGGCAAGAAGGTCGAAGAGCTGATCGCGCGCATCGCGCAGAAGGCGCGCGCCGCCGGCATTCATCTGATCGTCGCGACGCAGCGGCCGAGCGTCGATGTCATCACCGGTCTGATCAAGGCCAATATCCCGTCGCGCATGGCGTTCCAGGTCGCCTCGCGCATCGATTCGCGCACGATCCTCGACGAGCAGGGCGCCGAAACCCTGCTCGGCAACGGTGACGGTCTGTTCCGGCCGATCGGTGCCAGCCGCCTCGACCGCGTGCACGGCGCGTTCGTCGACGACCACGAAGTGCACAAGGTCGTCGCCTATCTCAAGCAGGTCGGCGAGCCGCGCTACATCGAAGACATCTGCGCCGAGGAAGCGCCGGCCAATGCCGGTGGCGGCGACGGCGGCGACGTCGAGGCGGATCCGCTCTACGATCAGGCGGTAGCGATGGTGCTGGAGACGCGCAAGGCCTCGGTGTCCTGGGTGCAGCGGCGACTGAAGATCGGCTACAACCGTGCCGCACGCATGGTCGAGCAGATGGAGGCGGCCGGCATCGTCGGCCCCAGCGGACCCGGCGGCAATCGCGACATCCTCGCGCCGGGCGGGCGCGACTAGGAAAGCCCTGCGCAGCCACTGCGCAGTGCCCGGCGCTGCTCGGATGCTCACGTACTGATGTACGCTGCGCGTCCTGCGCTCCGGCGAGCGGTGCCAGGCGCCCGCTCGCGACGCGGGGCGGGGCTTCTCTCGAGTGCTGCCGCAGGTCAGATTCAATTCAGCGCGCCGGCGGATAGTGGCGCGTCTTTTATTCAGGTTCTCAAGATGAAATCACTGCGTGCCGGGTTTGTTCTGCTGGGGATTGGTCTCAGTCTGCCGGCGTTTGCGGGACCGGCCGACGATGCGCTGCAGCGCTTTGTCGATGGCACCAAAACGCTGACGGCGCATTTCGAGCAGACCCAGGTCGATGAGCACGACGAAGTCTTGTCCCGCCGCAGCGGCCAGTTCGACCTGGCACGCCCCGGCCATTTCCGCTGGAACTACGACAAGCCTTATGCGCAGCTCATGGTCTGCGACGGCAGCAAGATCTGGAACTACGAACCGGATCTCGCACAGGTGACCGTGCGGCCGGCCGATGTCGTGCTGAAGGGCACGCCGGCGTCGCTGCTTGCCCAGCAGCGCCAGCTTGGCGATGCCTTCATCATCGAGTCCGGCGGCAAGAAGGACGGTGCCGACATCGTCCGCCTGAAGCCGAAGAATGACAGCGAGCAGACCAGCGATTTCGAGTCCATCGAGCTGTGGCTGGATCGCGGCGTGCCGATGCGGATGAAGTTCTACGATGCGCTGGGCGGCAATACCGACATCCGCTTCAGCGACGTCAAGACCGGTGTCAGACTCGACCCGGCGATCTTCAGGTTCGCGCCGCCCAAGGGGACAGAGGTGGTGGGTGACGATGTCGGAGCGGGGCGCTGACGCCGCGCACCGTCCGGGTAGCCCTCCAATGGCGGGAACGTTGTCCTCTGATCAAAGCCCGGCCCCGCCGTCCGCGGCGGAGCGCGAAGCGGGACGGCGTTGGGATGCCATCCCTGGCGAGGTTTCGTATGACTGATCGACCCCCGGCCCGGCCATCCATGGCCGGGCGCGAGCCGGGCCGGTGTGGTGATGCCATCCGTGGCGAGACTGCATATGGCTGATCGACCTCCAGCCCCGCCATCCATGGCGGGGCGCGAAGCGGGAACGTGTGGGGATGCCATCCCTGGCGAGGTTTCGTATGACTGATCGACCCCCGGCCCGGCCATCCATGGCCGGGCGCGAGCCGGGCACGACGTCCACTGGACGTCGTGCTGATCCGGCTCGCCCCCTCGCCGAACGGATGCGGCCGCAGTCACTCGACGAGGTTTCTGGCCAGGATCACCTGCTGGGTGACGGGGCGCCGCTGCGCGTGCTGCTGGAAGCCGGCAAGGTCCCCTCGATGGTGTTCTGGGGGCCGCCGGGGGTCGGCAAGACCACGCTGGCGCGCCTGCTTGCGCAATTCAGCGACGCCGAGTTCCTGACGCTCTCGGCGGTGCTTGCCGGCGTCAAGGAAATTCGTGAAGCCGTGGCCAGGGCGCAGACGCTGCGTGAAGGTCTGATGCCGAAGCGCACGGTCTTGTTCATCGACGAAATTCATCGCTTCAACAAGAATCAGCAGGATGCGCTGCTGCCGTATGTCGAGGACGGCACGATCACCTTGATCGGTGCGACCACCGAGAATCCATCGTTCGAGCTCAATGCGGCCTTGCTGTCGCGGCTGCGCGTGTTCGTGCTGCGTTCGCTGGACGAGTCCGCGATTCGCGAGTTGCTGCTGCGCGCGCTGGGCGACGAGCGAGGTCTTGCGCTGTCGGCGGACGCCCTGCCGGCGAGCTGGCTGGCGCGCATCGCCGAAGCGGCTGACGGTGACGCGCGGCGCAGTCTGGTGCTGCTGGAAACGGCGGTCGAACTGGGGCGCGCCGAAAGCAGTCGCGACGACAGCGTGCTGGAGAAGCTGATCGGCCGTGGTCTGCGGCGCTTCGACAAGCAGGGCGAGAACTTCTACGACCAGATTTCGGCCTTGCACAAGTCGGTACGCGGCAGCGATCCGGACGCGGCGCTGTACTGGTTCGCGCGCATGCTCGACGGCGGTGTCGACCCGAGCTATCTGGCACGCCGCATCACGCGCATGGCGATCGAAGACATCGGTCTCGCCGATCCGCGCGCGCAGCGCCTGTGCCTCGACGGCTGGGATACCTACGAGCGCCTCGGCAGTCCGGAAGGCGAACTGGCGCTGGCGGTCGCCGTTGTCTATCTGGCTTGCGCACCGAAGAGCAATGCCGTCTACGCCGGCTACAACGCGGCGCGCGCGCTGGTGCACGAAACCGGCAGCCTCGACGTGCCGCTGCACATCCGCAACGCGCCGACCAGGCTGATGAAGGATCTCGGCTACGGCGAGGGCTATCGCTATGATCACGACGAAGCCGGCGCGGTCGCGGCCGGCCAGCAGTTCCTGCCGGACAAGCTGGTCGGCAGCGAACTGTATGCGCCGGTGCCGCGCGGCCTGGAAATCAAGATCGGCGAGCGACTGGCGCAGCTGCGCGCGGCACGCAAGCGCTTGTGAACAAAGCTGCTGCGCTCGGCATTTTGCGCGCCGGCGGTGCTGACTCGGCACGTCCTGTGCCTCGCCTTTCTGGCCTCGGCTGCGCCAAGGTCCGGATCGGCTTCGTGCCGATTCGCCGCAATGCTCACGTACTTGAGTACGCTCCGCTTGCTCTGCTCTGGCGGCTCGCAAACTGCCTTCGCTCGCTACGCTTTCTTCACACGCTCTAAATCAGCAAGGCCGGCTAAAATGCCGGCCCTCTTTGTATTCCGCGTTCAGACCGATGCTAGACCCCAAGATCCTGCGCAGCCAGCCCGATGTCGTCGCCGCCAAGCTCGCGCGTCGTGGTTTCATTTTCGATCTCGAACGCTTTACGTCGCTGGAAGCGCAACGCAAGCGCCTGCAGGGCGAAACCGAGCAGTTGCAGGCGGAACGCAACAGCGGCAGCAAGCGCATCGGCCAGGCCAAGGCCAGGGGCGAGGACGCCTCGCCGATCCTCGCCGACATGGACCGCATCAAGGCGCGGCTCGCCGATATCGAGGGTCAGCTGGTCGCCTTGCAGGACGAGTTCGACGGTTTTCTCGGCGGCTTGCCGAACACCCCGCACGACAGCGTGCCGGACGGCAAGGACGAGAACGACAACGTCGAGCTGCGCCGCTGGGGTACGCCACGCCCGGCGGCCGGCGCCAAGGACCATGCCGATCTCGGCGAAGCACTCGGCCAGATGGACTTCGCGGCCGCGGCCAAGCTGACGGGCGCGCGCTTCACCGTGCTGCGTGGCGGGCTGGCGCGCCTGCATCGTGCGTTGATCCAGTTCATGCTCGACGTGCACACCCGCGAGCACGGCTACGAAGAACTGTACGTGCCGTACATCGTCAACGAGGCGTCGCTGCGCGGCACCGGCCAGCTGCCGAAGTTCGGCGAGGATCTGTTCACGCTGCAGGGCGAACAGGGCTGGCGGCTGATTCCGACCGCGGAAGTGCCGGTCACGAACCTGTTGCGCGACGAGATTCTCGACGTGGGCTTGCTGCCGCGGAAATGGGTGGCGCATACGCCATGCTTTCGCGCCGAGGCCGGATCGGCAGGGCGCGATACGCGCGGCATGATCCGCCAGCACCAGTTCGAGAAGGTGGAGCTGGTGCAGGCGACCACACCGGAGCGTTCGTACGAGGCGCACGAGCAACTCACGGGTCATGCCGAGGCGATCCTGAAGAAGCTCGACCTGCCGTATCGCGTCGTCGCGCTGTGCACCGGTGACATGGGCGCGTCTGCGGCCAAGACCTATGACCTGGAAGTCTGGTTGCCGAGCCAGGATCGCTATCGCGAGATTTCGTCGTGTTCGAATTTCGAGGACTTCCAGGCACGGCGCATGCTGGCGCGTTATCGCCATCCGGAGACGAAGAAGACCGAGCTGCTGCATACGCTGAACGGCTCGGGTCTGGCGGTCGGCCGCACGCTGGTCGCGATCATCGAGAACTACCAGCAGGCCGATGGCTCGATTGCGATTCCGGATGCGCTGAAGCCGTATCTTGCCGGGCTGGAGCGGATCGCGAAGTAAAGCGTTCAATCACGGATTTCGCGGATTCCGCCGAGTGAAGTTCGGCCGGCTTCTATCTGTGAAATCTGTGGTTCAAGCGTCTTATCCAATGATCCGCATTCTCCCCGATACCCTCGTCAACCAGATCGCCGCCGGGTGAAACGGCGCGCTTGCGAAGCGCAGCTTCGCGCGTCGTTTCACGCCCGGCCAGGGATGGCCGGGCCGGGGCT
>NZ_JAAMOW010000010.1 GCF_011067135.1 Solimonas terrae | reverse complement strand
CCGACAGCCCGCCCTGCAGGCGGCTCTGGATTTCTTCAACGGCCCGGTTGACGGTCATCGTCACCCAGCTGTTCAGGTCGATCTGTTCGACCATCGTGCCTTCGTGGTGCTGGCTGGCGTTCAGGCCCCGGTCGGCGATGTACCAGAACGGGGTCCCCGTCTTCAGTGCCCCCACACCCTCGCCCACGCTCTTGCTCGTCCAGAACTTGGCGTTGGCTTCCTTGCTTTGGCCGTACAGCTTCTGCTGTTCGATCAGCTTCATCACCATGATGTACCAGGTCGACGCCGACATGATCAGCATGATCACCAGCACCGCCCGCGCCACCAGGTCGCCCTGTGCCCACAGTGCCGACAACCCGTACGGGTTGTTCACTTCTTCGGTGTGCGCCGCTTCGGCCAGTGCCGGGTTCTCCGCCGGCGCGCTCGGCAGGGCGTCGGCCGCGCCTGCGTCGGCCGTGGCGGCCGGTGGCGGCGTCGGCGCCTGTGCAAACGCCAGGTTGGACATCACCAGCAGCATCGCACCGGCGAGCACCTGCATCGACTGTTTCAAGACGTACATCGGTTTCTCCTTACCAATACCTGGGGATGCCTGTCGGCTCAGTTCTGTTTGCGGAACGTGTATTTCAGCTCGGCCCACGCCGGCGCCGGCTTGCCTGCAACTTCACCTGGCGTGAACCTGCAGCGCGAGAGCGCCTGCTGAGCGGCCTTGTCGAGACGGTCGTAACCGCTCGAGCGGGAAATCTTGCTGGCGCTCACCTTGCCGTCGACACCGACGAGCAGTTGCAGCAGCACGGTGCCGGTTTCGCCGAGGCGCTCCGAGATCGCCGGGTAATCCGGTTCACGGCAGCCACTCGCCCTGACCACGGGTGGCTTGCTGACACTCGGCGGCGCCTTTGCCACCGGAGCGCGGCTCTGCGCGGTGATCGCATGCGCCGACGGCGCGGTCTGGATGTTGATTTCCGGCGGCGGCACGAACGGCGGCGGTACGTCCAGCGTCGGCGGCGGCGGTGGTGGCGGCGGCTCGTCCGGTGGCTTGATCTCTTCGATCAGCTTGGTCTCGATCGGCGCCGGCAGGATCTCGATCATCTTGTGCGCCAGACCCGCTGCCAGTGCCCAGATCAGCAGCGCGTGGAACGCCACCACGGCGCCGATGCCCATCATGCGCCGGCGCGGATCCTGCCCCTGTTGTCCAAACTCCATTCTCAAACCCTCGCCACTCGGGGAAGTGCTCGATGCCGATTCGATATCCGGCAGGCAATGACAAAATCGGCGGGGAGCGGACCCTCGGCTGGGCCGACGGCCCGCTCCCGCATCCTTACGGCGTACCTTCGGTTTCCGGCGATGCCGGCATCGTGTCGGCGGCAGCTGCCGGATCAGGCGGCGTCGCAGCGTCCGCAGCCGGCGGTGCGGTCATCTCGTCGGCAGGCGCCGACCCGTCTTCGGCCGGCACGGCAGTCGAGTCGTCAGCCGCCGCCGGGCCCTGCGCGTCATCGGGCATCGGCTGCTGATCAGCCGGCGCGGCGTCGCTCGACGCCGGCACCGCGGCTGTGGCCGCGCTCGCCGCGTTGGTGATCTTCAGCTCGACACGACGATTGAGCTCGCGGCCCTCATCGGTATCGTTGTCGGCGACCGGCTGCGTTTCGCCGTAGCCGACCGCCGTCATGCGATCTGCGGCGATGCCGCGCTCGATGAGATACGCCATCACCGACTGCGCACGCGCCTCGGACAGCTTCTGGTTGTAGTCGTCGCTGCCCTTCGAGTCCGTGTGCCCACCGACCTCGACGCGAATGTCGGGCGCGGCGGTCAGTGCATCGGAAACACCGTCCAGCAGCGTCTTCGCGTTTACCGTCAGCGTCGCCTTGTTGAACTCGAAGTTCACGCCGCGCAACACGATGGTGTCGCCCACCGCACAGCCCGACAGGTCGACCCGCTGACCGGCTTCCGGCGGCTTGCACGGCGGGGGCAGCGGACAGCCGACGGCGTTGACCTGGGTGCCGGCCGGCGTGTCCGGGCACTGGTCGCCCGGGTCCATCACCCCGTCGCCATCGGTATCGACCGGCGCCGCCGGCGCCACCATCTGCGTGTCTTCCGCAGGCTTCTCTGGTTTCGGCTGCTTCTTGCGCGTCGGCAGCTGCAGGCCGATGTTCAGGACGATGTCCTTGAACGTGCCAGGGGCATCGATATCGGTCTGGAAATCATTTTCCCGCTCAAGGAAGCGATCGCCGAGCTGGAACAACACTTCGGCGCGCAGCGCCCAGTCGTAGCTGTCGCCGTGCAACGGAAACATGTAGCCGAGTCCGCCCGAAACATCGACGGTGTAGAAGTCCTTGTGCTTGCTGGTTTCGAGCAGGTCCGGCGAGTAGCCGTGCGGGTACTTGAAGAAGCGCGTCATGCCGGTACCGAAGACGCCGTACGCCATCGGCACGGAATCGAACGGAAAGACGAGCAGCTTGATCTTGGCGCTCTGTCGCTGGATGCCGGACTCGACGGTGTCGCCGAATCCGGTTTCGAGCGCGTAGTGCCGGGCCCAGTCGCGATAACCGATCAGCACCGCGCCGCCCAGATTGTTCGACAGCACGTCGTCCTTGAGCGACCGCTGATAGGTCCCCATCACCGACACGTAACCGCCGTCGAGCAACGGCGACAGTGCCTTGCGCTCGTCTTCGACCGACTGCGGCGTATCCTCCGCCGGCCCCATCGACGGCGCGCTGCCACCGCCACCACCACCACCACCACCACCGTACTGCGCCAGCGCGGTGCCCGGCATGAGCGTGGCGGACGCCACGAACCCCACTACCCATAGTCCAATAATCTTTTTCATGAGATCGCCCCTCGCGTGATGTTCTGATGACTTGATACGTGACGCCGTTCCCTTGCTGTCGGCGGTCTTCATCAGAAACTCCAGTCAACACGCATCGACAGCGTGCGACGGGGCCCGAGGGTTGCCATCGCACCCCAGTCGAGGAGCAATTCACCCGCGGTGTAGAACTTGTCGGTGAGGTTGTCGCCCGCCAGCGTCACACGAACCTTCCGCGGTTCGTATAGATAGCTGACGTGCGCGCCGAGCGTTGCGTAGCGCGGTTGCGAGAACAGCGGGTTCTCCGATGCTTCGTAGAAGAAACCGTCGTTGTAGTAGCCGCTGACCGTCGCTTCCAGCGGTCCATTCCATATCTGCCAGGTCTTCGACAGCGCAGCCGAGGCGGTGTACTTCGGTACGCGGGTGATGCGATTGCCCGTGTAATCCTGGCCGCCCGGCAGGAATAGGCCGGTACCGTCCTGATGTCCCTGCGCGTCGGTGTACTTGGTGTACTTCGCGTCGATGTAGGCACCGTTCAGCGTGAACACCAGCGCATCGAACGTCGACGGGAACAGCTCGGAGGTCATGTCGAACTCGACACCCTGCGACCGTGCGCTGCCGGCCGTGGAGATCGAAAGCGCACCGCCGTTGAGCAACGAGATCGCCTGCGTCTGCAGGTTGTTGATATCGTAACGCCAGACCGCGGTGGTGAAGCGGGTCGTACCCTGGAACAGCGTCGTCTTCAAGCCGATCTCGTACGCCGTCATTTCTTCCGGCGGCGTGTAAGCAGGCCGCAGATAGAATGCGAACGCGTTGTAGGAGTGCGCTTTCACCGCCTGCTGATACGAGGCATAGAGCAGCGTGCCATCGTCGAACATGTAGTCGAGAGCAACCTTCGGCTTCCAGCCCTTGGTGACGGCCGACAACGGCAAGGCCTGGCCCTTGTCCTGGGTATCGGAGGCATCGCGCGCCGACGTCCAGTTGAAGACGATCGGGTCGGCGACATTCGCGATGCGAAGCGCGGTCGACGATTCCAGAACACCGCGACGTTCATGCTGATAGCGCTCACCGAGCGTCAGCGACAACTGATCGGTGAACTTGATGACGGCCTGCAGGTAATACGACCACGACTCGGTCCGCGTCATGCCGATATTGCGCAGTGCGTAGGACGGCGTGTACCCGGATATCGTGTTCAGCAGACTGCCGAGACCGACGCTGTCGAGCGCCTGGAACAGATCCGTGTTCTGGATACCAAGTCCGATCGCGTTCAGATTGTTGACGTTGACGCCACCCACCGTGACTTCGACCGGATCGAAACCCTGGGTGTTGCGGAAATAGAACATGCCGGTGGTCAGCGTCAGCCAGTCGGAGAACGGCGTGCCGTTGTTCGACAGCAGCTGGACCTCGCCTTCCTGAATCTTGGCGTAGTGGCGATGCACAATGAACGACGCGCCCGGCAGTTCGGTGCCGTCGTAGTCGTAGTTGTACGGATTGCTCTCGACCTGATCGCTGCCGAGAATCTTCATGTCGAACCACGGCGCGTTGTAGATGCCGGTGGTATTGGCAACGAAGGTCTGCAGATGACCATAGATCGGCAGATCGGGATGAATTTCGTAGTTGCGGGCGTCCGCCACCACATCACGTCCACCAGGCGTTCCCGGGGCGCCGGGGATCACCGCCGCCGTCAGCTCGCCCAGCAAGGTGCGCGTGATCGGCGCCGCCGCCGTCGAGGTTCCGTCACGCTTGGAACCCTGGATGGTCAGGCGCAGATCTGTGCTTTCGGTAGGCAGCCAGCGGAGCTTGACGCGCGCGCTGAACGACTTGTTGTCCGGAATCGGATTGCCGGCCAGCGTGCTGCTGTCGGTCCAGTACGTGTTGTCGGTGGTGAAATACGATGAGACGTTCGCCGCCAGTGTGTCCGTGAGCGGCAGGTTGGCGAACATGCGGACGCGATTGAGCATGAAGTCTTTCGCCTCCTCGTTGTCGTAGGACAGGTCGACGCTGCGGCTCTTGAAATCCGGTTCCTTGACGATGACGTTGATCGCGCCGCCGTTGGCGTTGCGGCCGAACAGGGTGCCCTGCGGACCCTTCAGGATTTCGACGCGTTCGATGCCGCCGAGATCCTGGGACACCGAAGGAGAGAACGGGTAGTAGACGCCGTCGATATAGGTCGCGACGCTGGGATCGGACGTCAGCCAGGCTTCCGAGCCGATGCCGCGGATATAGACACTGGTGAAGTCGCCGGCCTGTTTTCCGTAGTCGAGCGCCGGCGTGATCTTCATCAGATCGGTGGTGGTGGTCACGCCTCGCGCATCGAGAGCTGCGGGCGAAAACGCCTGCACCGACAGCGGCACCGACATCAGCTTTTCTTCGCGCTTCTGCGCCGTCACGATCACTTCTTCGATCATGCGCGATCCAGCCTTCTCGGCGGGGAGCGGCTGGGTTGCGGCCGAAGCATCGGTCGAAGCCGCTGCGTCAGTCGGCGCGGGTGTGTCGGCTTGCGTGTCAGCGGCACTCTGACTCGCAGCGTCCGGCAGCGATTGCGCTGCCGTGTCGTCCGCCGGCGCCGCGGCATCGTCCGATGCGGGCTCGAAAGCAGGCGCGCTGTCGCCACCCGTGGTCGGCGTGGCGTCCTCGGCAGACGGCGCCTGGGCTCTAGCCAGTGGGCCTGAAAGCGCCAATCCGAGCGCCACCGCCAATCCCATTACATTTCTCATCCCGCTACTCCTCTCAGATATCCGTTGTTTCGACGCGCCTTTGCGCCGATGCCCCGCCGCTCAACATGGATCCCGCCGTTACCTGAAAGCGGACAGGCGTCTCCGCCCGGTCCGCCAACCAGCGTTCTGTTACGTCCGCAAGGAACTTCCGGTTGTCACGCGCAGGCCGTTGCGTGCTGCGCCGCAGCACATGCAGTTGCGAGAACCGCTGCTCCTGTCTTGTGACACTTCGACTTCTCCTCCGCATCGGCTGCTTGCCGAATTGCGTTTTATGTGTCGGCTCATTCCGGAGGCCTGCACTGCGTTCCGGCTGCAGTGCAAGTCCTCTGTGTTGCCGACATGTCAATTAACTCGTACAGTGCATCTACTGTATCATGTCGTTTCGACACTATCCTACCGTGACACATATGAAAGTCAACAGCTCAAGGGAAAATATTGTCCTCACGCAGATGGAGATCTCGCCGTTCTGCGACAAGGTCCGTCGAACGCTGCACTACAAGGGTCTTGCGTACAGCACGCGCGAGGTCAAGCTCATCGAACTCAGCTTTCTGAAGCGCCTCGCGCCGACCGGCAAGGTGCCGATTCTCGACTACGGCAGCGAGCGGCTCTGGGATTCCACCGATATCTGTCTGGCGCTCGAAGCGCGCCATCCGGCGCCGGCGCTGCTGCCCGAAGATCCCCGCGATCGCGCGGATGCCCTGTTGCTGGAAGACTGGGCCGACGAGACGCTCTACTTTTTCGAGATGACGATGCGATTCGTCTGGCCGGACGATCAGGGGCGCTGGAGCCGGGAGCTCGCCCGCTTCGACATCCCCGTCGTACGTTCGCTGGCGCCCATGCTGGTTCCGCGGCTGACGAAGACCATCGTCGGCCATCAAGGCACCGGCCGCAAGACACGCGAGCAGATCCTGCTCGAACTGGACCGGCTGTTTGGCGCGCTTGCACTGCGCATCTCGAAGACCGGTTTCTGTGTCGGCTCGGCACTCAGCCTCGCCGACATTTCGGTGGCCTCGCAGATTCACTGCATTCAGGGTTCGTCGCAAGGCGCGCGCAGCGTAGACGCTCATCCGGAGCTCGCCGACTGGAAGCGCCGCATCGACGCCGCGACGCTGCCCTGAGCCCGGCCGTACAAGAACGGCGGCACGGATTCACAACGGTGCCCGACAGATAAAAGGAGAAGACATGAACGCTTCAATGAAGGAAGGCCGCGGTCCAGCCGAGCAATACGGCCTGCCCTTGCAGCAACTGCTGGACCGGCAGCGCGCCGCATTCATGGCAGAACTGCCCGTCACCGCCGCCACCCGAATCGATCGGCTGCGGCGTCTGGGCGAACTGCTGATCGCGGGGCGCGACGCCCTGTGTGACGCGATGCAAACCGATTTCGGAACACGATCGCGACACGTCTCGCTGCTGACCGACATCGTGTTTTCGCTGCGCAACATCAATCACGCTCGCAAGCACGTCGAAACCTGGATGAAGCGCAGCCGCCGCCCGCTCGACTTCCCGCTGCGCCTGCTCGGCTCGGACGCGTGGGTCGAGTTCCAGCCCAAGGGCGTCGTCGGCATTCTCTCGCCGTGGAACTTCCCCGTGTACCTGACCTTGACGCCGCTTGCCGGCGTCCTCGCGGCCGGCAATCGCGCCATGATCAAGCCGAGCGAGCTGACGCCGGCAACCTCCACCTGCATGGCCGCACTGATCAGTCAGCATTTCGACGAGACTGAGGTGGCGGTGACGCTCGGCGACGCCACCGTGGGTGCCGCATTCTCGAGCCTGCCGTTCGACCATCTGGTTTTCACCGGCGGCGGCGCAGTCGGCCGTCACGTCATGCTGGCAGCGGCCGACAAGCTGGTCCCCGTGACGCTGGAACTCGGCGGCAAATCGCCGGTGATCGTCGGGCGCAGCGCCGACATCGAGGCAGCGGCGGAGCGCATCGTGCTCGGCAAGCTGCTCAACGCCGGCCAGATCTGCCTGGCGCCCGACTACGTTCTGGTTGCAAGGGAGCTCGAAGAACCGCTCGTGCAGGCGATGCTCGCACAGGCGCGGCGCCTTTATCCGTGCTACGCCGGCAATCCGGACTACGTGGCGATCGTCAATGCACGTCATCACGCGCGCCTGCAGTCCTATCTCGACGATGCACGCAAGCGTGGCGCGAGCATCGTCAGTGCCGACGTCGACGGCACCGAGGGCCAGGCCAATCCGGCGACACGCATCATGCCGTTCACCATCGTCCGCAATGCACCGCACGACAGCGCCATTCTCGGAAACGAGATCTTCGGCCCGCTGCTGCCGGTCATTCCGTTCGAGCGTATCGAGGATGCGGTACGTCACATCAATGATCGTGATCGACCGCTTGGCCTGTACTACTTCGGTCGCGACAACTCGGAGCAGCAGATCGTGCTGTCACGGACCATCGCCGGTGGCGTGACCCTCAACGACGTCATCTTTCACGTCATGCAGGAGGACCTGCCACTCGGAGGCATCGGCGGATCGGGAATGGGCCGCTACCACGGCCGCGAAGGCTTTCTCGAATTCAGCCACCCCAAAGCGGTCTACAAGCAGACGCGCTTCGACATCGCGGCGCTGCTGGGTTCGAAGCCGCCATACGGCAAGAAACTCGACGCCTATATCCGCAAGGAACTGAAGCTCTAGATGCGGCGGAGTGCCGAGTCCGTCCGGACACCCGCCCCACGCCGTTTCGTCATCCGCAAGCATCCGCGGAACCCCCGCCGTCAGGTACCGATCGAGGAGATCAACATGCACTACAACTTTGGCATCAAGTGGCTCAAGGCATTTCGTGAAAGCTCGGAGGCCGTCTGCAAGCTCTATGGTCCCGGCAATGACTTCGTCTTCGAAGACGTGATGCTCGATCAGCACAACATCGACAACCAGGACGACCTGCACCGCCTGTTCGCCCCATACGCCAACAAGGACCGCAGCAATGGCGTCGGCATCCACAACTTCCGTATCCGTTCCTACATCGGTGACCGGAACTTCGGGCTGCTGCGATGGGAATGGCAGCCGGAAGACGCCGGCGTATTTCTCGGCCTCGACGTGGCCGGCAAGCCTTTCGGAACGCAGGGACATACTTTCCACATCTACAGGGACGGGATGATCAAACGCGAGTCCTCGTGGTGGGACGCCGCCGCGATCCTGCGCGCGGTCGGGCCGGTGAGCCCGACCAAGATTCCGACCGGCGCATACCAGCTGACCGGGTCGACACGCTCCGGCGACGTCAAGCTCAGCGGCGCGCGGGCCGGAACGCTCGCCTTCGCGCAGGACTGGTGCAATGCGCTCGCGCGTGACACCGACGTGCTGCGCGGACTTTACGCCGAGTACTTCACGCAGGAATGGGCGATGGTCGACGACCACGAAAAGGACACGATCACCGACACGCAGATGATGAAGGGCTGGCTGGGCGGGATCGCCGGCGGCAAGAACGGCACCTACACCTTCAAGGCTACCGAGTATCTCGGCGACGAACGCTGCGGCCTGATCCTGTGGGACGTGACGATCGAAGGTGCCAGCACTTACCGCGGCCTGCCGACCAAGGGCAAAACCCTGCAGACCATCGGTTCGACCTTCCAGCAGTACGACAGCGACGGAAAGATCGTGCTCGAGACCACGCGCTTCGAAGACAACCGCGTGTTCGTCGCCCTGGGCCTGCCGATCGTGCGACCACACTACTGGCGGGCGGATTTCGACCCGGCAAGCCTCGCAGCCTGAAAACGAAAGGGCCGTCCATTGGCGGCCCTTTCCACATTTACCTGGCAGGCGGCACGACGACCGCTCAATTCACGGCGCGCTCGCGTCCTTGCCAATGCGGCTTGCGCAACTCCGTCTTCAGGATCTTGCCGGCGCCGGAAGTCGGAAAAGTCTCGTGAATCTCCAGGCCACGCGGCAGCTTGTAGCCGGCGATCAATGCGCGACAGTGCGCCTGCAGCGAGTCCAGCGCCAGCTCGGCGCCGGGCTTGAGAATGACGGCGGCGTGCACCAGCTCTCCCCATTCCGCGTGCGGCACACCGAACACCGCGCAGCTCAGCACGGCCGGATGGCTGCCAATCGCGTTTTCGACTTCCGCCGAATAAACGTTCTCGCCACCGCAGATGATCATGTCCTTGAGGCGGTCGACGATGAACAGATAGCCGCCGTCGTCCATGTAGCCCATGTCGCCCGAGTGCATCCAGCCGTTGCGCAACGCTGCGGCACTGGCGTCCTGCTTGTTGAGATACCCTTTCATCAGGTTGGGACCGCGAAAGGTGATCTCGCCAACCTCGCCGCGTGACAGCTCGCGATCGTCAGCATCGACCACGCGCACCTGCATGTGGTACGCCGCCCTGCCCGCCGAACGCACGCGGCCGCTGCCGCGGTTTTCCGGAAGATGCATGCTCGGCGGCAGCACGGTCATGACGGCGGACATCTCCGTCATGCCATAGACCTGCGTGAACTCGACGCCGGGCAGAGCCAGCATGGCGCGATCCAGCAGTGCCTCGGACACCGGCGCCGCTCCGTACATCACGCGCCGCACGCTTCCGACGTCAGCGTCGCGAATCGCCGGACAGTCGACCAGAGCCTGCAGCATGGTCGGCACCAGCAGCAGGTCCGTGATGCGGTGCCGTGCGATCGCCTGCAGCGCCAGTTCCGGACGGAACATCGGCATCGCGACATGTCGGCCGCCGCGCAGCAGGACACCGGCGATCAGCATCATGTCGCCGAGATGGAACATCGGTGCCGCGTGCAGGCCGATGACGCCTTCCGGGAACGATCCTTCGGCCATCAGCGAAAGCGCCGAACTGCAGATATTGAGATGCGAAAGCATCACGCCCTTGGGTGCGCCCGTCGTTCCGCCGGTGTAGAAGACGCCGAACAGTTCGTCGCCGCCGACTTCCGCATCGTCGATCGGCGCCACACCCGGAAGCGCAGCCTCCACATCGCGCATTCCGGTCGGGCACTCGCCATCGCCGATAAACAGCAATTCACGCAGCGAAGGGGTCTGCGCCTTGATGGCCGCTCCTTGCGAAGCGAATTGGTCGTCCACGAACAGTGCAACCGCCGCCGAATCCTTCAACGAGTAGATCACTTCAGCCGCGCTCCAGCGGAAGTTGACCGGATTGGCAACCGCACCAAGCCATGACGACGCCAGAAAAAATTCGATGTATCGGTCGCTGTTGAGGGCCTGAATCGCGATCACGTCGCCGCGGCGCACGCCAAGCTGCGACAACAGCCCGGCGATTCTGGCGACTCGATCGCGCAGGTCAGAGAAGCGGTGCTGCCGCTCGCCGCATATCGTCGCGATCTCGTCCGGCTTCTGCTGCACCGCGCGGTGCAGACCTTGGGTAAATTGCATGCAGCCCTCCGGGCCGTGGAAGCGGTCCTCGCCGTGACTAGGCCGCGGCAACGCGCAAATGCTTGGGGCCACGCAGATAGAACGAGTCGTTCCACTGCAGGCTCGAAAAGTCGCACGCGATCTGCGGCATGCGGCGCAACAGAATGCGCAGCGCCACGGTCGCCTCGTGACGCCCGAGCGCCTGGCCGACACAGAAGTGGATGCCGTGCCCGAACGCCATGTGCTGACTGATGTCGCCGCGCGTCACGTCGAACTGATCCGCCCGTTCGAAAACCGCCTCGTCGCGGTTCGCGCTCGCGTAAACCGGCATCACGATGGTGTCCTTCGGCAGACTGACGCCGTTGATGACCACGTCCTCGGTGGCACGCCGGAACAGCATCTGAATGGGCGAAATGAAGCGCAGCACTTCCTCGACCAGGGCCGGCGTCAGCG
The DNA here is from genome assembly GCF_011067135.1 of Solimonas terrae. Lineage (GTDB taxonomy): Bacteria > Pseudomonadota > Gammaproteobacteria > Nevskiales > Nevskiaceae > Solimonas > Solimonas terrae. The sequence goes on along the minus strand of NZ_JAAMOW010000010.1, from coordinate 183,907 downwards.
ACGGATCCTGCAGCACCAGCTTGCGCTGATCCGGATGCTGAGTGAGCAGCAGGATGGCGTTGCCCAGCGTGCTGGTCGTTGTCTCGTTGCCGGCGATCAGCAGCAGAACGCACATCGCCATCACTTCATCCGGCGTCAGAACCGCACCTTCTTCCTGGCGAACCAGCGCGGAGATGATGTCGCTGCCCGGATTGCGCCGAGCTGCGGCGATGCGGTCGATGAAGTACGCACGGAATTCCCGGGCGTCCTGCTGGATCGCCGCGCGCTCTTCCGTGGAGATCGTCTGATTGACGCCCACCGTCACCTGATTCGACCAGCGCCTGAAAGTCGGCCCCATGCTGGCGTCGATGCCCATGACGTCGGCGATCACGGTCACCGGCAACGGGGATGCGAGCGCGTCCATCAGGTCGAAGCCATCCTTGGGACTGGTCTCGTCGAGCAGCTCGTTGATCATCTTCTCGATCGATGCCGCGATGGAGTCGACGAACTTCTTCGAGAACGCCGTGGCGACAAGCTTGCGAAGTCGCGAATGCTCCGGCGGATCGGAGGACAGCAGGTACGGGGCTCCGGGCGCCGGGTTGAACTCGCCGAAGGCAATCTGGATCAGCGGATCCGACGAGAACAGCTGGTGGTTCTTGAGGACGTGCTTGACGTCCTCGTGTCGTGTCACGGCCCAGGTATTGACGGTCGGACAGAACGAAACCGGATCGTTCACCCGCATATCGGCATAGAAGGGATAGGGGTTCTCGCGAACTTCCGGCGAAAGGGGATCGAACGTCATGATCTTCTCAGTTGAAGAATGGAAGTGCGGCAAGCGCTGGGCAGCCGCCGGAAGTTGGAATGCGCGCCGGGCACCATCGCGCCGCCGCACCGTTGATCGCTGTCACGGACTCTCCTCCACTGCATCGTGCAGTTTCTTTATTGTGTCGCTTCGACACAGTGTAGGCGCACTATTGTTCACGGTCAATAAGGTTGTTGGTATACTCGGCACACAGCGCAAGCAGGGACGGCAGGCGCGACCAAATTCGAAAATCCAGTCGTGGGCGCCCGAGCCGCACAAAGAGACAAGGACCGATGGCCAAAAGTCGTGTCAGCAAACCGAGACAGACAAGGGCAGCGCTGTACGCCGAGTTCCTCGATTTCTTCTACCAGGTGCACTACCGGCTGGGCATGACGCTCGAAGCTGCAATGTGCGACGGCATCGTTTCTCGCACCCAGGCCGCCGTGCTGTGGCTGGTGGAGTCGGAAATCGGCGAAGGCGGCAAGATTCGCCGCAAAGACGTCGAACGCCGGCTCCGCGACTGGTTTGAAACCAGCAATTCGAACGTCTCCAAGCTGCTTCGCGATCTCGCCAAACCGCCGCACCGGTTCATCGTCCAGGAAGAGAATCCGGAATCCGGGCGCGAGAAGCTGATCGCCCTGACCCCCGAAGGAAAGGCCTTTGTCCGCTCGATGAAGGATCGCGGCGGCGAATACTTCGAGGTCGGGCTTGCCCACATGAGCATGGAGCGCATGGTCGAAGGCGCGCGTTTCTTCGAAGATCTGTTCAGCCAGCCGTTACCGCAGCTGCCGCAGCCCAGCGGCGGCGTCGTCCGCCGCAGCGGTTCGGCAATTCGCCGCAAGCGGAGTTAGCCCCTCCGCGATTCGCGGTCAGGCCTGCTCGATGCGCGGGTGCTGCAGCTCCGGCGTAGCGGGCCAACGCCTCCAGCCACTGCCGGCGCCCCGAAACAAGGCCCGCTCCCGTAGCAAGCGCGCTTTCGGTTTCGCGAAGCGGCTCTGCCCGGCCGCGATCGGAATCATGAATCCCTGCGCCCGGGTGGCTCAGGCCTTGCGCCGGCGCTCCGCATCGGCCGGCGATGCCTGCCGGTGCGGGGAAATCCGGCGCTGCTTCAATCCCCCTCGGAGCGGCCTTCTCGCCAAGTAATTGAATGCAGATGCTGCGCGTCCTTTGCGACGCGCGGGGAATCGATCGCAGGCCGGCTGAACGGTTGTGGCCCATTCGTCGAGAGATGTCCCCATCGACGGCAGTTTCGCATTTCAGTGAGCCCGCCGGCGGAACCCCGATCCGCAGCAATTCCGGCCAACGACTCGTCTCCGTCGTCGGCGTATTGTTGTTCTAGTTGATTGTGTCGAAATAGTATCGTTTAATCCAAAGGACGTTCCGCCTGAAGACCGCAGCGCGATCTTCAGGTGGTCCGGCTCTGATCCGTGATTTCCGATGCTGAGTCTGATCGGCGCAAACCGCAGCGCCTTTCTGGGTTCGAGCCATGCCAGCCACGCGATGCAACGAAGAGGACGATCTGCCGTGCACGACAACAGCTGCTACCTGGGCGGCTCCGGCTCGTCGCTGGTCCTGCTGCACGGCGTCGGCGGCACCTGGCACATATGGCGCCCGGTGATCGGCCTGCTCGAAAGCCATCATCGCGTAATCGCGCCCACCTTGCCGGGCCACGACGGTGCAGCACCATTGCCCGCCGGAACCGGTCCGTCGGTCGCCGTGCTCGCCGACGCACTGCTCGCGCAGCTCGCGGCGCTGGGCGTGAAGCAGGCTCATGTAGCCGGGAATTCGCTTGGCGGCTGGCTTGCGCTCGAACTCGCGCGACGTGGCTTTGCATTGTCGGTAACCGCTTTATCGCCGGCGGGCGCGTGGCAGACGCGCGCCGATTTTCAAACGCTTCGTCGCTCGATCCTGCGCGCCTTCGTGGTCCTGCCATTGTTTTTGCGCCTGTTCGGCTGGCTGCTGCGCTTCGCACGAGCGCGCCGCTGGCTGGGGCGAATGGCAATGCAGCGGGCAGACGAGGTGCCGGCCGATGATTTTAAAAAGTCCCTGATGGCAATGGCGAACACCGCCATATTGCCAACGCTGCTCCGCAATATCGAGCGATGCGGGCCGATCGAACCGTTCGACGTCGGCACGACTCCGGTGCGCGTCGTCTGGTCGGAATGTGACCGAACGATCCCTTTCAAGCGTTACGGACAGCCAATGACGCGGGCCATCTGCGGAGCGCAATTCGCGATCCTGCCGGATGCCGGCCATGTGCCCATGTACGACAAACCGCAGGACGTGGCGGCGCACATCCTCGATGTCGCTGCAACCGCCCCTGCCGCCGCGAACGTCGCGAACGTCGCGACATGATTTCCGAACTTGCGATGTATCACCCGGCACTCGCCGCGACACTGGTGGCGCGCAAGCGCGTCGCCAGAACCGTCGCGGGCACCGAACGGTTTGCCGAACAGATCGCGATTCTGTCGAGCCGCATCGGCCGCAGCGAGAAGGAGGTCATGTCGCAGGCAAGCAGGAACCTGATGGAGATCGTCACGGTTCAGAGCCCCGCGTTCGCGACGATGTTCGACTACGGACTCGGCCCGATGCACACGCGGGCATGGACGGTCGATGCCGACACAGAAGGTCTGGCGCGGCTCAAGGAACTCAATCGGGAACATGCGCTGGTGTTCCTGCCGACCCACCGCTCGTACGCCGATCCCTTCATCCTGTCGAGATTGATGCGCGACACAGGCATGAAGCGCAATCACATTCTCGGCGGCAACAATCTCGGCTTCTGGCCAATGGGCGCGATCGTGCGCCGCTGCGGCGGCATCCTGATCCGGCGCAGCTTCCAGGACGACGAAATCTACAAACTGGTTGTTCGCGAATATCTCGGCTACATCGCACGCGCGAAAGCGAACCTCGAGTGGTACATGGAAGGTGGCCGTTCGCGGACGGGCAAGGTGCGCTCGCCACGCTACGGCCTGTTGAGCTATCTGATCTCGGCGATCGAAAGCGGCGGCGTCGATGACATGCTGTTGGTGCCGGTTTCGAATACCTACGACCAGCTGCACGAAGTCAACTTGATGGCGGCCGAGGAGGCAGGTGCCATCAAGGCCAAGGAAGGATTGGCGTGGCTCGCAGGCTATGCCCGCATGCAGCAGAAGTGGATCGGCAAGTGCTATGTCCGTTTCGGCGAGCCGCTGTCGCTGCGTGACGCCCTGGCACGTGCCGACAGCGAAGGCCCGGGGAAATGGACGGTCGCGAAGATCGCCTTTGAGGTTTTCCAGCGTATCAATCGCGTGACGCCGGTGACGGCGCAGGCGCTGGTGACGATGGCACTGCTGGCCGTGCGTGATCGCGCGCTGACGCTCGGCGATGTCCATGAACTTGTTCATCTGCTGCTCGACTATGCGCGCATTCGCGAGTTGCCGACCTCGCAGCTGGAGCACTTGCACGAGCAAGCGGGCGTCGAGATGACCCTGCAAACGCTCGTCGAAAGCGGCGTCGTCAATCTCTACGGCGCCGGACTGCGGCCGGTGTACAAGATCGAGGCCGGTCAGCATTCGGTGGCGGCGTTCTATCGCAACTCGGCGATCCACTGGTTCGTCAATCGCGCGATCCTCGAAGTGGTGATGGTCGAAACTTCGGAGCACGATGATCCGGATACAACCGAGCGTGGCTGGGAATCGATCTTTGCGCTGCGCGATCTTCTCAAGTTCGAATTTTTCTTCAGCGACAAACCTGCTTTTCGCGAGGAGATGAAGAGCGAAGCCTCGGTGCTGTGTGACGCATTTCGTGAACGCATCGGCTCACAGCAAGGGCGCCGTCGCATGCTTTCGGAAGCACCTTTTCTGGTCGCGCACCGCGTCCTCACGCCGTTCCTCGAAGCGTATTTCATCGTCGCCGACCGACTCGCCGAACAGCCGACCGATCGCAAAGTCGACAAGAAAGCCTTGATCGACGAGTGCGTTGCCGTGGGCCGGCAATACGTACTTGAACAGCGCCTGCACAACCCGGAATGCGTTTCGCGCGAAGTATTCGGCAACGCCTTGGCGCTGGCCGCCAACCGTGGCTTGTTGATGCCCGTCGGCGGTGATCTTGCCGAGCGTCGGCGCGCCTTCAAGGACGAGCTCTGGGACGCCGTTCGCCGCGTGGCAGCCGTCGACGAACTCGATCAGTCCCGCCACGCCATCATCGGCAAGGTTCACGCATGAATCGGGAACTCCGGCAGGCGCTGGCGAAGATCGAAGACGCACCGCGCGGCAAGGCCATCGCCGCGTTCTTCGATTTCGACGGGACGCTGATCGACGGCTACTCGGCAGCGGCGTACTTCACGTCCCGCCTGCGCAGCGGCGAGATGGGCGCACGCGAACTGTTCGATACCCTGCGTCTCGCGCGGCGCGGGCCACTGACGGACGCCGAATTCGCCGATCTCATCGGCAAGGGGGTACGCGACTGGGCCGGCGAGTCCGAGGACGAGATGCGGGCGCTGTGGCAACGTTTGTTCGTCGAGAAAATCGGCAGCCTGATGTTCCCGGAAGCCTGGCATCTGGTTCGCGCGCATCAGCGCTGCGGACACACGGTCGTCATCGCGTCGTCGGCGACGCCGTACCAGATCGAGCCGCTCGCCCGTGAATATGACATCGCTCATGTGCTGGCGACCCGACCGCGCGTTCGCAACGGTCGTTTGACCGGCAGCATCGTCGGCGCGCCGCTGTGGGGCGACGGCAAGGCGGCAGCCGTTCGCAGCTTCGCCGAAAAGCACGACATCGCGCTCGACCAGAGCTTTGCGTACGCCAACGGTGACGAGGATCGCGCGTTCCTCGGCGTCACCGGCAGGCCGGCTGCCATCAATCCGAAGCCGCTGCTGCTGCGGCACGCGCAGGACCAGCACTGGCCGGTGCTGCACTTCGATCCACGCCGCCGCGCACCACCACGCGCCGTCGCCCGCACGGTCGGTGCATACGGTGCGATGGGCCTGACATTCCTCGCCGGGCTCGGGCTTGCCAGGTTTACCGGCAACCAGCGCCGCGCGGTCGATTTCATCGCCGCAACCTCCAGTGATGCGGCGCTTGCCATACTCGGCATCGACGTCGAAGTTCGCGGCGAGGAACATCTATGGGCACACCGCCCCTGCGTGTTCATCGTCAATCATCAGAGCAAGTTCGACATGTATCTGATGATGTATCTGGTGCGGCGCGGCTTCACCGGCGTCGCCAAGGCCGAAGCCGCAAACACGCCGGGCTTCAAGACTTTCCTGAAGATGGCCGACATGGCGTTCGTCGAGCGCGGCCATTCGAACCAGGCAATCGAGGCGCTTTCGCAAGCCGTCGAGCGCCTGCAGCGTGGGTTGTGCGTCGCCATCGCTCCGGAAGGCACGCGTTCGTATTCACCGCGCATCGGCGCCTTCAAGAAAGGTGCGTTCCACATGGCCCATCAGGCCCGTGTACCGGTCGTCCCGGTGGTGTTCCGGAATACCGGCGAAGTCATGGGCCGCAACGATCAGATGATGCGCGCGGGCACCGTGCAGGTTGCCGTGCTGCCACCCGTGCAGGTGGTCCACTGGAAGGTCAAGGATTTCGGCGCGAATGTCGAAGCCGTCCGTCAGGACATGATCGCCACGCTCGAAAACTGGCCGACCTGACGACACGCGTCGCTTCCCACAAATTCTCTCCACGCGTAGCGAACAACATGAGTCAGACAGAAGCCCCGATGCAGCAACTGCGAGCCGACCTTCGGGACTGGGGTGGCCCTGCCGAAATGAGTGCTTTCGATGCGGTGATGTGGCGCGCGGAGGCGGACCCACGCCTGCGCTCGACGGTGACCTCGGTAATGGTGCTCGATCGCACACCGGACTGGGCGCAGCTGATGGCGCGACATCGCTGGCTGGTCGATGCGGCGCCGCGCTTTCGTCAGCGTGTCGTCGTGCCGGCGCTCAACACCGGGCATCCGACCTGGGTCGACGATCCGCATTTCGATCTCGCCTACCACGTCCGCCGCATCGGCATCGCCGAACCAGGTTCCCGGCGTCAGCTGTTCGAGCTGGCACAGACCCTGGCGATGACGCCATTCGATCGGTCGCGACCGCCATGGGAAGCGACGCTCATCGAGGGTCTGGAAAATGGCCGCGCCGCCTATGTACTGAAGCTGCATCATGCGGTGTCCGACGGGCTCGGCATCATCCAGTTGTTGACACGCATGCTGTCTCGCACACGCGACGACACCGAGCGTGCGCAGTCCGAACTTCGTGCCCGTTCGCGTCGAGCTGCGCCGTCCGCACTGTCACTGAGCCTGCGACAGTTGAGGAAGAGATTGCGGACACTGCCGCAGGATGGCGCCGAAGGTCTGTCGACCGCACGGCGACATCTGCGCAGCGCGCTGAACGATCCAGCCACACTGACGAGTTATCTGGCGTCCGCGAAACGTACGCTGGGCGTGCGTCCGGTGCCGGGCTCGCCGATCTTTCGTCGTCGCAGTCTGAGCTGGCACTTCGAGGGCATCGAGATTCCGCTGCCACGTCTCAAGGCTGCGGCCAGACAGGCAGGCGCTTCGCTCAACGATGCCCTGCTGGCTGGCCTGATCGGCGGCTTCCGCCGCTATCACGAAGAGATGGGACTCGAACAGTCGCACATGCCGCTCAGCTTTCCGGTCAGCCTGCGCACCGGCGACGACACGCTCGGTACCAACCGTTTTGCCGGCGTCCAATATGCTGCGCCGCTGCTCGAAACCGATGCCTTGAAGCGCATTCATGCCATACAGGAATTCGTTCGCGGTGTGCGTCAGGAGCCGGCACTGGATCTGCTCGTACGGATGATGCCGGCCATTACGCGCTTGCCGCTGCCGGCGATCACGGCAATGATCGCCGGCTTCACGGTCGCGCAGGATGCGCAGATCAGCAATGTGCCCGGCATCCCGCATCAGGTCTTTCTGGCGGGGGCCGAAGTCGTCGAATTCTGGCCGTTCCCGCCGCTGCCTGGTTGCGGAATGATGATTGCGCTGGTCTCCCACAGCGGGCGTTGCTTCCTCGGCATCAACAGCGATTCCGCAGCTGTCACCGAGCCCGATCTGCTCGCCGAGTGCTTCCGCCTTGGCGTCGAGGAGGTTCTGCTGCTCGCGCCGGCTGCGAAGAAATCTGCAAATGCGCGAAAGCGTACGGCCAAGTCCTGACAGGTGAGTCTCATGCGACACCACGAAGGCCGCTTCACTGGCGCTGGCGAGATCGAGATCTACTGGCAAGCTTGGCAGCCCCCGGCGGGGTTCCCCGTGCGTGCGGTGGTGGTGCTCGCACACGGCATGGGCGAGCACAGCGGGCGCTACGTCGAAGTGGCATCACGGCTCGTCGACATTGGTTGTGCGGTTTACGCGATCGATCATCGTGGACATGGCCGCAGCTGCGGCAGCCGGGGCTTGATCGATCGCGTCGCGAATGCTGTCGCGGACCTCGACCGGTTTGTGCAGCTCGCCGGCACCGAGCAGGGAGTCAGCTCGACCGGGCGACCACTGTTCCTGCTCGGCCACAGCATGGGCGGCGCGCTTTCGCTGGGATATGCGCTCGAACACCCGGACAAACTCGACGGTCTTCTGCTGTCCGGCCCCGCCGTGTCGCTGGATGCGGTGCCGCCCCTGTTCGGGCCGATCAGCAAATGGCTTTCGTGCCTCGCACCGCGACTCGGCACTTTTCCGGTCGACCCGTCGCTGGTCACGCGCGATCCGCGCATGGCCGCCGAATACGTCGCAGATCCGCTGAACCTGCACGGCAAGGTGCCGGTGCGTACGCTGGCCGAGATGATCGGCTTTGTCCAAGCCCTGCCACCGCGACTGCCGGCTCTGGAATTGCCGATGCTGATCATGCACGGCAGCGATGACCAGCTGGCCGGCGTCACCGGCAGCGAGATGGTGATCGACCACGTCGCATCCGCCGACAAGACGCTGAAGATCTACGACGGGCTCTATCACGAAGTATTCAACGAACTGGTTCGTGATCGTGCCCGCGTGTATCGCGACATGACGGATTGGCTGTCGGCGCGATTGCCGGGCATCGCGCGCAAACCGTCAATGCGAAGCTAGGAACAGGCCGACGCCCCGCTGTGCACGCCTCCCGCAACTCTGATTGAACATCGGTCTCTTGAGACAGGCCCACAAGAGCCAAATCTTGCGAATCGAGTTGCCAGCAATCGCTATCGCAGGGAATAAACATCGCAAAAACAAAGCCCCCGGAACCTTGCGATTCCGGGGGCCGGGTCTTGAATCTGGTGGACGGTGAGGGTTTCGAACCCCCGACCCCCGCCGTGTGAAGGCGATGCTCTACCGCTGAGCTAACCGTCCGAGGGGGCGGAATGATAGTCAGCGCCCCGGACAGCGTCAAACGCTGCGGGGACGGGCAATTGAGCCGGGGCGCATTCGTCGCTAGGCTGCGCGTCCGTTCCGCCCTGCCGAGGATTTTCGATGAGCGCCGTGCGCCCGCTGATGCTGGCCATCCAGAACCGTGATCTCGCTGCTGCGCAGTCAGCGCTGGAGCGCGACGCCTCGCAGGCGACCGATCCCCTGCCCGGCGGTCTGTCGCCGCTGCTGTTCGCGCTGTACAACGGCGCGCCGGACATCGCGGCGCTGCTCGCGGGATTCCGGCCGCTCGATCTGTTCGAGGCGGCCGCCTCGGACGATGCCCGCCGCGTCGCCGAACTCGCGCTTGCCGATCCGGCGGCGCTGCAGTCGCACAGCGTCGACGGCTGGACGCCGCTGCACCTGGCGGCCTTTCTCGGCGCAAAGCACACGACGCTGATCTTGATCGGCCTCGGCGCATCGCTCGACGCCAGGTCGACCAATCCGATGGCGAATACGCCGATGCACGCGGCGATCGCCGGCGCCGCCGGCGAAAGCCTCGCGCCCTTGCTGATCGCGCTCGGCGCCGACGTCCATCACGTCGGCGGCACGGACGTGACCGCACTGCATCTGGCGGCATCGCGCGGTTTCGACGGCCTGGTCAAATTGCTGATGGCGCGCGGCGTCGATCGCAATGCGCGTACCGAAGACGGCAAGAGTGCCGCCGAGATCGCCCGCGAGCGTGGTCACCTCGGCACCGCCGCGCTGCTCGAACTCGCGGAGCACTGAGCCGCGCGCCATGGTCGATCCGGCCGCACGCGACGAAGTCTTCATGCGCCACGCGCTGCTGCTCGCAAGACGCGCGCAGCAGGCCGGCGAGGTACCGGTCGGCGCCGTCGTCGTGCAGCACGACCGCATCATCGGCGAAGGCTGGAACCGGCCGATCGCGGACCGCGATCCCAGCGCCCACGCCGAAATGCTGGCGATGCGCGACGCCGCGCGCCGGCTCGGCAACTACCGGCTGACGGGTGCGACCCTGTACGTGACGCTGGAACCCTGCGTGATGTGCGCCGGTGCGATCGTGCACGCGCGCATCGGCCGGCTGGTGTTCGGCGCCAGCGATCCGAAAGCCGGCGCCGTGCACTCGCTGTACGACGTGATCGCGACACCGCGTCTCAATCATCGGCCCGACTGGCAGGGTGGCGTCTGCGGCGAGGCCTGCGGCGAGTTGCTGCGCAGCTTCTTCCGCGAACGCCGCGCAGCGGTGCGCAAGGGCAAAACGTCCCACCCGTAGAAGCGGACCACGCCGGCGAGCCGGGCACGCATGATCCCGCGGCGGGCGGGCGCCGGCGGGATGCGCCGGCGCCTTGATCTGATTTTCCTAGCGCACGACCGTCGCCCGAACGGCCTTTCGTCACCGAATTGACGCCTTGCCGCTCTAGCTTGAGTGGTTTGGCCGGTCTGCGTCAGCGGCCCGGCCCGACCGCTACCGGGGATAGCCGAGATGTCGATCACCGCCGGCAGATGTCTGCCGTTTCGCAGCGATGGAACCGCCATCGTCCTGGCCTTGCTGGCAGCGCTCGCGGCCTGCGGACGCTCGCCTTCGGGCACTGATGGCAGCGCCGGATCGGACCCGTACCACCTCGGCGTCACGCTCGACGGCGACGGCGACGTGCACTCGTCGACAGCCGGCATCGACTGTGGACCAAGCTGCTCGGCATCGTTCGCGCCCGGCAGCAGCGTCACGCTGTTCGCGACCGCCGCCGGTGACGCGCAGTTCGATCACTGGAGCGGCGCCTGCAGCGGCCCGGACGACTGCGTGCTGACGATGGACGGCGACCGGCAGGTGGTCGCGCATTTCGTGGCACCGGCGGCGGCGGCGCCCAGCGGCGTCTGGCTGAAAGGCGATCTGCATGTGCACGACGATCACTCCTCGGACGGCAGCCTGCCGCGCCAGCTGATCAGCCAGGCGGCGCCCGGCAACAACCCGGTCAGCGCACAGATCGGCGAGGCCGAGCGCGTCGGCCTGGATTTCATGGCGCTGACCGATCACCGCACTTACGACCAGCAATACGACCCGCTGTGGCAGTCGTCGAAGCTGATCCTGCTGCCCGGCGAGGAAGCCAACGGCAGTCCGCATGCAACCGTGCAGGGCGCGGTCGACAGCATCGTGCAGGGCGCCAACCCGGACGGCGCGCCGGAGTTCTACAACCTGCAGCAATCGATCTGGGATGCGCACAGTCAGGACGCAGTCTGGGTCACGGCGCATCCGGACGACGGCGAGATGAACGACGACGGTACGCCCAATGCACGCGCCAACGCGCAGGGCATGGATCTGGTCGAGGCCTGGAACCGCGCCAGCAGTCCGGACCGCGAACTGGACTATTGCGAGAACCGCTGGAACGCCGGCTTCCGCTTCGGCATCGCCGGTGCCAGCGACGACCACTTCATCGAGCTGTGGGCGATCGGCGGACCGGGCACACCGAATACCCGCGTCTACGCCGCAGCCGCCAGCGCGCGCGGCATCCTCGACGGCCTGCATCGCGGCCACGTCGGCATCGCGCCGGATGCACTGTCGCCGGTCGTCACGCTCGCAGCGGACGCGGACGGCGATGGCATCTACGAGGCGATCGGTGGCGACGAGCTGACGGTGCCGGCCGGCAGCACCGTGCGTCTGCGCCTGCGCGTGCAGCAGGGCATCGGCGACACCGTCACGTTGTACGCAGCACCCGGCCGCAGCGCCGGACCGCTGCAGCGGTTCACGCCGACCAGGATCGACCAAAGCTTCGACATCGACTACAGCGCGCCCGATACGCCGGGCTGGCTGCGCGCCGAAGTGCGTGGTCCCGGCCTGATCGCCGGCATCGACACCAGCGACCTGACCAGCATCGACGGGCTGACCGCACAGCTGAAGCTGCTCGATCAGCTGCGCGCGATCGACTCGCCGATCTTCATCGGTCCGGAGCTGGCGACGCCGCAAGCCGAGCAGGCCTTGCCGGCCGCACTCGGCGACGCCGACGGCGCGCAATGGGTGGCCGGCGCGCGCGACCGCTACGCCGGCTTCGCCGATGTCGCGATCTCGAACGGCATCGCGCATGTCGTGCTGGAGACCCACGACCACACTGCGAGCCGCATCGTCTATCGCGCGCGCGACGCGAAGGGAAACTGGTACGCCGCGCCGCGCGTGATCAGCGGTGATTCGACGACCGCGCGCTTCGCCCGCGTCGCCGCCAGGGGCGACGATGTCGATGTGGTCTGGCAGGACGAGTCGGCCGGCGAAGCGCCGCATCGTCCGCAGATCGTGCTGCGCCACTCCGGCGACGGCGGCGCCAGCTGGCAGCCGCTGCAGACGATCCGCGCGATCGACGGCCGCGCCGAGCACCCGGCGCTGACGCTCGACGGCGACGGCCGGCCGGTGATCGCCTGGCAGGAGATCACGGCCGGCGAGCCGTTCGATGTCTACGTGCAGATTCTCGGCCGCGATGCGACGCCGCAAGACCTTTCGCGCGACGGCAAGACCATCAGCGCCGGCAATCCGCTCGATGCGCGCAGCCCGCGCGATCCGGCCTCGGTCTGGCCAGCGCTGGCAACCGCGCCTGATGGCCGCATCGCCGTCGCCTGGCAGGACAACCGCGATGATCCGGACCCGCTGTGGACCGGCGCCACCGGCAGCGGCGATGGCAGCGATCCGGACAACTGGCAGATCGAGGTGCGCACGCGCGCCGCCGATGCCGATGCCTGGAGCGCCATGCAAACACTGGGCGCCGCCGATCACGCCGATCGCCATCCGAGCCTTGCGTTCGCCGACGACGGCACCCTGGTCGCCGCATGGGACAGCAAGACCCTGCAGTCGTCCGGCGCCAATCTGTCGATCCAGAGCGCGCGCTCGGCCGACGGCGGCGCGAGCTTCGATGCACCGCTCACGGTCGCACCGCAGCCACAGGCGATGAGCCAGTACCCGCGCCTGGGCGTCGACGCGGACGGCCGCGTCCGCGCCGTCTGGTACGACTCGCGCGCCGCCGACTGGCGCTGGCGGGTGATGAGCTCGCGCCTCGATTCAGGCGGCTGGGGCGCCGATCAACTGCTGCTGTCACCCGGCATCAACACCTGGCCGGCGACCAGCGGCGGCCTGCTCGTCTTCAGCAGCACGCGCAACGCGCAGCGCATCCAGCGCGACCGCACACAACAAATCTTCCTCCTGGATCTCGCCCGATGATGGATCGCCTCAGGCCGTACACCGGCACCGCCCTGCTCCTCGTGCTGCTGACGCTCGCCGCCTGCGGAGGCAGCGGCTCCAGCGCGGACAGCGGCAGCAATGGCGGCAACGGCGGCAGCGGTGATGGAGGCGCGGGCAAACTGCTGGGTCTGCAGCAGAGCGACAGCCAGTTCGTCATCAGCGACGGCGAAACCCGGCTCCTGCTTGATCGCAACGACTGGCATGCGCGCTGGGCACTGGCCGACGGCACGACGCTGGTCGAAGACGCACGCGACAACGGCACACGCTCGCAGACCAATCCGGACTACGCGCAGTACAACGACCGCCAGGACGGCATCGACAAGGCCTATCCGGGCCTGCCGACCGTCAGCTACGCACCCTACGCCTACCTGAGTGCCGATCAATGGCACTACGCCACCGGCGCCAGCGCCGTGCAGCTCGACGGCGATACGGCGACGATCGATGTCGCCACCGACGACGGCCTCGGTGCGACGCTGCGCGTGCAGTTCGCCAGCGACGGATCGCTGCGCATGCACTTCGCGCCAGCCGCCGCCGCCAGTGCGGTGTCGACGGCCTGGGCGAGTCCAAGCAGCGAGCACTATTTCGGCGGCGGCCAGCGTTTTTCCAGTGTCGACCTGCGCCGCACGGCGCTGCCGTTGTGGATCAGCCATGGCAGCGGCGCCAATCGCGAGGGCTCGACCAACGAGATCGCCAGCAGCTTTTTCTGGTGCCCCTGCGGCTGGGGCCTGGCATCGGACTCCGACGCCCGCGGCGAGATCGTGTTCGCCAGGATCAACCAGCGCAGCGATGCCGGTCGCGTGACGATCGAAAACAATGCGCTGGAACTATCCTGGTATCGCGGCACGCCGACGCAGATGCTGGCGGCGCGGACCGCCATCACCGGTCGCCCGCAATGGACGCCGCCGGACTGGATGTGGCGGCCGATGGTCTGGCAGGACAGCGACACCAGCACCGATTCCGTGCGCGCGCTGGTCGACGGCATGCAGAGCCGCGGCATTCCGCTGGGCGCGGTCTGGCTCGACAATCCCTGGGACGCCGGCAAGGGCAGTTTCGACTTCGATCCCGCACGCTTCGCCGATCCGGATGCCCTGATCAAGGAGGTGCACGACAAGGGCGTGCGCTTCATGGTCTGGCTGTCACCGTTCGTCAGCGGCCCGTACTTCGACGAAGCCAGCGCCAGGGGCTGGGTCGTGACCGGCACACGCGCCGACGGCAACGACGCCACCTACTACCCGACGCGCGGCATCGATCCGCATCTCGACTTCACGAACCCGGACGCTGCGGCGTGGTGGGAAGACGGTCTGCGCAGGCTGATCCGTCGCGGCGTCGACGGCGTCAAGGTCGACCGCGGCGAGGAGGACCTGTCGGACGACTCGGTCTGGGCCAACGGTCTGCCGAACCGGCTCAATCACAATGCCTACGTCGATCATTATCAGCATGCGATCTTCGACGCGTTCCAGAGCGAACGCCCGAACGGCGACTTCGCGATCTTCTCGCGTGGCGGCTGGAACGGTTCGGCGCGCTGGAGCGCCCATTGGGAAGCCGACAACACCAGCCTGCTCGGCGATCTGGGGCTGACGCAGGTGCTGCGCGGTCTGCTGTCGATGGCCGCGAGCGGCTTCCCGTTCGTCGGTGGCGACATCGGCGGCTATGCCGGCGTGCGCCAGGACCAGGGCGAATCGGCCGGCGGCATTCCGCTGCTGCCGCCGGACGAGCCGACCTACATCCGCTGGCTCGAACTCGGCGCACTGTCGCCGGTCATGCAGACCGACGTGCCGCCGTGGTGGGTCAGCGACAATGCGGTGCGCGTCTACCGTCGTTACGCGACCCTGCACGATCGCCTCGTGCCGTACATCGCCGCTGCCGCGAAACAGGCGGTCGATGCCGGCCTGCCGATCGTGCGGCCGCTGCCGTTTTCCTGCCCGGATGATGCGCAGGCGGTGGCGACCACGGACGAGTACCTGTTCGGCCCCGATCTGCTGGTCGCGCCGGTCACCAGCCTGGCCTCGGAAACCGGCATCACGACGCGCCGCATCTATCTGCCGGCCGGCCGCTGGCACAATTTCTGGAACGGCAACACGATCGACGGCCCGCGCACGTTCCTGGCGCTCGTGCCGCTCGCGCAGCTGCCGCTGTACGTGCGCGACGGCGCCAATCTGCCGGCCGGGGTCAGCGCCGATCAGCTGCCGTAGGCCGCGCGAATGCCGACGCGATCCCGTATCGTCGACACCCTGAACTGGAGCGAACGATGGCAGACCGGATTCTCGTTTTCTACGGCTCGTATCGGTCGGACCGCATGGGCATCCGGCTCGCGGACTTCATCGTCGCCGGGCTGCAGGCGCGTGGCGCGGACGCCGAACTGATTGACGCCAAGGCCGTCGGTCTGCCGATGCTGGATCGCATGTACAAGGAGCACGCGCCGGGCACCGCCCCTGCGGCAATGGCAACGCTCGCTGGCAAGATCAAGGCAGCCGACGCGTTCGTGTTCGTGACCGGCGAATACAACTGGGGCATGCAGCCCGGCCTGAAGAACCTCACCGATCATTTTCTCGAAGAATGGTTCTGGCGTCCGGCCGCGATCGCGAGCTATTCGGCTGGCCGCTTCTCCGGCGTGCGCTCGGGCACTGCGTGGCACGGCACGTTGTCGGAAATGGGCATGGTGGTGATTTCCAGCACGCTCGCGGTCGGACCGATATCGCAGACGCTCGATGAGAACGCCGCGCCGATCGGCAAGCCCGGCGAATCGCTGCAGAAGGCGTTCGGACGTTTCGCCGACGATCTGTCGTGGTGGACCGAAGCAGCCAAGGCGCAGCGCGCACGCAAGGCGCCACCGTACTGAAGCCGATCAGGCTGCCACGAGTTCGACCAGCCACCACAGGCCGATCAGCATCAGCAGCACGCCGGTCGCAAGCTTCAGGCGAACTTCGGGAATGGCCTTGAGCCGTCCGTGCAGCAACACGGCAAGCGCGCCGACCATGAGTACGGCGAGCAGCATGCCGCTCAGCGCCGCTGGCCAGGCGTGCGCGGCCAGTGCCAGCGGCGCAACGACGATCAGGACCTCCAGCGCTTCGACCGCCGAACTCTTGGCCATGACCAGCAGCACGAACGGCGAAATGCGGTCACTCGCCACGGCGGTCACGCCGATCTTGTCCAGCGGCTGCTCGACCCAGCGCGGGCGTTGCCGCGCGCGCAGTCGCCGCCACGACTTCCAGCTCCAGTAGGCGCCGGTGCCCAGCAACAGCAGCGCGGCCAGCGCGCGCAGCCACGGCAGCGGTACGAACGCGGCGGGCCACGGCGACAGCAGCGCGGTCACGACGATCAGCGACTGGCCGAGCAGCGTGCCGAAGATGGCCTCCCGCCGATACCCGGCTCGTGCCAGCGCATAGGCGATCGCCAGCGTCTCGAAGAACTCGATCGCGGTGCACGACAACGCGGTGATGAAGACCTGCAGCATCGGGATCGGCGTGCGCCACGAAACCCGGGTCGGGCGATGTCATCAGATTGCCGCGTCCGGACCGCGGACGCCATCGGCCGATGCGGGTCGAAGCCCGGCGCGGGATCACGCGGCTCGAGGCGCGTCTCCTGATACAGCCCTCGCGACGCTGGACCCCCACTCCGTGGGCCCTCCACGCTGACGGCCGGGCCATTCGTGACGGTCACGGAACCGACCCGCGTCTCCTGATACAGCCCTCACGACGCTGGATCCCCACTCCGTGGGCCCTCCACGCTGACGGCCGGACCATTCGTGACGGTCACGGAACCGACCCGCGTCTCCTGATACAGCCCTCGCGACGCTGGATCCCCACTCCGTGGGGCCCCTCCACGCTGCTCGGGCTGTTACTCCCACTCGATCGTCGCGGGCGGTTTGCCGGAGACGTCGTAGACCACGCGCGAGACGCCGGCGATTTCATTGACGATGCGGCGCGAACAGACGTCGAGCAGCTCGTACGGCAGATGCGCCCAGTGCGCGGTCATGAAGTCGATGGTCTCGACCGCGCGCAGGGCGATGACCGGTTCGTAACGACGGCCGTCGCCGGTCACGCCGACGCTCTTCACCGGCAGGAACACCGCGAAAGCCTGGCTGGTCTTGTCGTACCAGCCGCTTTTGCGCAGTTCCTCGATGAAGATGTGGTCGGCAAGACGCAGCGTGTCGGCGGCCTGCTTGGTCACTTCGCCAAGAATACGCACGCCCAGACCCGGTCCCGGGAACGGATGGCGGTAGACCATCTCGCGCGGCAGGCCGAGCTCGACACCGATGCGGCGCACTTCGTCCTTGAACAGTTCGCGCAGCGGTTCGACCAGCTTGAGCTTCATGTGCGCCGGCAGGCCGCCGACGTTGTGATGGCTCTTGATGACGTGCGCCTTGCCGGTCTTGCTGCCAGCCGATTCGATCACGTCCGGATAGATCGTGCCCTGCGCAAGGAACTGCACGTTGTCGATCTTCGCGGACTCTTCATCGAAGACATCGACGAACAGCTTGCCGATGACCTTGCGCTTGGCTTCCGGATCGCTGACACCCTGGAGCGCCGACAGGAAACGCTGCTCGGCGTTGACGCGAATGACCTTCACGCCGAGATGGTCGGCGAAGATCTTCATGACCTGATCGCCTTCGTGATGGCGCAGCAGGCCGTGGTCGACGAACACGCAGGTCAGCTGCGGGCCGATCGCCTTGTGCAGCAGCGCGGCGACCACCGATGAATCGACGCCGCCCGACAGGCCGAGCAGGACGTGGCCGTCACCGACCTGTTCGCGCACGCGGGCGATCGCGTCGTCGATGATGCTGTCCGGTTTCCAGGCATCGCCGCAGCCGCAGATCTCGTGCACGAAGCGCGAATAGATGCGCGCGCCCTGCCTGGTGTGCGTGACCTCGGCGTGGAACTGCAGGCCGTAATAGCCGCGCGCTTCATCCGCCATGCCGGCCAGCGGCAGGTCCGGCGTGCTCGCGATGCACTTGAAACCGTCCGGCAATCTGACGACGCGATCGCCGTGGCTCATCCAGACGTCGAGCAGGCCGTGACCTTCGTCGTTGACGCGATCCTCGATGTCGCGCAGCAGCTTCGAGTGACCGCGCGCGCGAATTTCGGCATAGCCGAATTCCTTCTGGTCGTGCGGTTCGACGGCGCCGCCGAAGTGATGCGCCATCACCTGCATGCCGTAGCAGATGCCTAGTACCGGCACGCCCAGTTCCCAGACCGCCGCCGGCACACGCGGCGAGCCGGCTTCCGCCACCGACTCGGGGCTGCCGGACAGGATCACGCCCCTGGGCGCGAATTCGCGGATCAGGTCATCGCTGCTGTCCCAGGGATGCAGCTCGCAGTACACGCCGAGCTCGCGGACGCGACGCGCGATCAGCTGCGTCAGCTGCGAACCGAAATCGAGGATGAGGATCTTGTCGGAATGTATGTTCATGGATCGATGCTACGAAAAAGCCCCGGCGAACCGGGGCATCGTTGCGACTACTCGCCGCGGTAATTCGGCGCTTCCTTGGTGATCGTCACATCGTGCACGTGCGACTCCTTGATGCCGGCACCGGTGATCTTCACGAAGCGGGTCTGCGTGCGCATCTCCTCGATGCTGCGGCAGCCGGTGTAGCCCATGCTGGCGCGCAGGCCGCCGATCATCTGGTGCACGATCGCCGCCATCGGTCCCTTGTATGGCACGCGGCCTTCGATGCCTTCCGGCACCAGCTTCTCGACTTCCATGGTCGTGTCCTGGAAGTAGCGGTCCTTGGAGCCGTTGGCACCGCCCATCGCGCCCATCGAACCCATGCCGCGATACGACTTGTACGAGCGGCCCTGGTAGAGCTCGACTTCGCCCGGCGCTTCTTCGGTGCCGGCCAGCATCGAGCCGACCATCACCGCCGACGCGCCGGCGGCGATCGCCTTGGCGAAGTCGCCGGAGTAGCGCACGCCGCCGTCGGAGATCAGCGGCACGCCGGACTTCTTCAGCGCCTCGGCGACGGCCATGACGGCGCCGATCTGCGGCACGCCGACACCGGCGACGATGCGCGTCGTGCAGATCGAACCCGGACCGATGCCGACCTTGACCGCATCGGCACCGGCCTGGACCAGCGCCAGCGCGGCATCGCCGGTGGCAATGTTGCCGCCGACGATCTGCAGACGATCGCCATACTGTTTCTTGATCGCCGCAACACGATCAATCACGCCTTTGGAATGACCGTGCGCGGTATCGACGACGACCAGATCGACGCCGGCTTCGACCAGCGCGGAGACACGCTCGTCGGTATCGGCGCCGGTGCCGACCGCGGCGCCGACGCGCAGACGCCCCGCCTCATCCTTGCAGGCGCGCGGGAAGTCGGCGGTCTTCTGGATGTCCTTGACGGTGATCATGCCGCGCAGGCTGAACTTGTCGTCGACCACCAGCACCTTCTCGATGCGGTGTTCCTGCAGCTTGGCGATGACTTCTTCACGCGACGCGCCTTCACGCACGGTGACAAGCCTGTCCTTCGGCGTCATCACGCGCGACACCGGCTCGCTGAAGCGGGTTTCGAAACGCACGTCGCGGCTGGTGACGATGCCGACCAGTTTCTTGCCGTCGACCACCGGTACGCCGGAGATGCGGTTGGCGCGCGTCAGCTTGATGACCTCGCCGATCGTCATGGTCGGCGGCACGGTGATCGGATCGGTGATGACGCCCGCTTCGTGCTTCTTGACCGCGCGCACTTCGGCGGCCTGGCGTTCGGCGGTCATGTTCTTGTGGACGATGCCCAGGCCGCCTTCCTGCGCCAGCGCGATCGCCAGCTTGGCTTCGGTGACGGTATCCATTGCCGCCGACATCAGCGGGATGTTGAGGCGGATCGCCCGCGTCAATTGCGAGCCGAGGTCGACCTGCCGCGGCAGGACTTCCGAGTAGGCCGGAAGCAGCAGGACATCGTCGAACGTGAGCGCTTCGGACTGGATACGCGTATTGGCTGGCATGGCAGCTGCGGTCGTCTGGGAAGCGCGCCATTCTAGCCGATTGCGGGGCGGCGCGGAGCCCGACCGGACGCTATGCTGGGCGCCATGCCACGCCCGCCCGCCCCCGAACCCGCCGCTGCCGGCGGCGCCCGCACGATCTACCAGGTTTCGGAGCTGTCCGAGACCCTGCGCAGCCTGGTCGAAGGGGCGCTGCCGCGGATCTGGGTGCAGGGCGAGATTTCGAATTTCTCGCGACCGGCTTCCGGGCACTGGTATTTCACGATCAAGGACGCGCGCGCCCAGCTGCGCTGCGCGATGTTCCGCAACGCCAACCTCTACATCCGTCCGCAGCCGAAAGACGGCGATTCGGTGCTGATTCGCGCGCAGCTCAGTTTCTACACGGCGCGCGGCGAGCTGCAGCTGATCTGCGAACACCTGGAACCGGCCGGCGAGGGCGCGTTGCTGCGCGCCTTCGAGGACCTGAAGCGCAGGCTCGCCGGCGAAGGTCTGTTCGACGAACACCTGAAGCGCGAGCTGCCGCGCCTGCCACGCGCGATCGGCATCATCACGTCCGCCACCGGCGCGGCCATCCACGACATGCTGACGACGCTGGCGCGGCGCTATCCGCTGGCGCCGGTCTATCTGTATCCGGTGCCGGTACAGGGCGCGGACGCACCACCGGCGATTGTCCGCGCACTCACGCAGCTGCCCAAGCGCGCGCCGGTCGAGGTCATCCTGCTGGCGCGCGGCGGCGGCTCGCTCGAAGATCTGTGGGCGTTCAACGACGAACGCGTCGCGCGCGCGATCCGCGCCTGCGCGGTGCCGGTGATCTGCGGCGTCGGCCATGAAGTCGACGTGACGATCGCCGACTTCGCCGCCGACCTGCGTGCACCGACACCGACCGCTGCCGCCGAACAGGTCGCACCGGACATCGGCGACTGGCTGAGCGCGCTTCGCCAACACGAGCAGCGCACGGCGGCGGCGATCGAACGCCGCCTGCAGACCGCCGCGCAGCGTTGCGACGACCAGACGCGCCGGCTCGAAGCCCAGCATCCGGGCCGGCGCTTGCAGGAACGGCGCGCACGGCTGAACGAACTGCAGGCGCGCCTGCGCCAGGCGCAGCTCGGCATCCTGCAGCGCCAGCAGCAGAAACTCGCGCATCGGCAGACGCAACTGCAGGCGCAGGCGCCGACGCAAAGGCTGGCCCGCGATCGCCATCGCCTCGAACAGCTGCAGGCGCGTGCCGGCGAGGCCTTGCGGCGTCGCGTCAATGACGCACGCGCGCGGCTGCTGCGCTGCGAGGCCCCGCTGCAGAGTCTGAATCCGCATGCCGTGCTCGAACGCGGCTACGCGATCGCCCTCGATGCCGACGGTCGCGCGCTGACCGACGCGGCGCGGACGCAGGCCGGCGCGCGTTTGTCGCTGCTGCTCGCCCGCGGCCGCATCGACGCCACCGTCGAGCAGGCGCACGGCCCGCGGAAAGCGGATAATTGACGCCCGATCGTGCTGAACCGGCCGCCGTCGACAGCGGTCTTCAGCAGGCACACATCCGATACCGCCCACGACGCCTGATGCGCGCGACCCGCGCCAGCACCGGCGCTTCGAGAGCAAGAGACTTTCATGGCCTGGCTGCAATTGCGCGTGCACACGCGCCACCCCGAATTCGCCGACGAAATCCTGCAGGCGCACGACGCCGCGGCCGTCAGCTTCATCGACGCGGTCGACGATCCCGTCCTGGAGCCGGCGCCCGGTGAAACCCCGCTGTGGGCGAACACGGTCACGCTCGGCCTGTTCACCGAAGGCCGCGATCTGGCGCCGGTGCAGGCCAGCCTGCGCGAACTGCTGCCGGACGGCGCCGACGCACGCTTTGTCACGGAACTGATCGAAGATCAGGACTGGGTGCGCGTCTGGCTCAAGGACTGCCCGCCACTGCAGTTCGGTGAACGCTTCTGGGTCGTGCCGCGCGAGAAGGTCGGCGAGGTGACGCAGGATGATGCGGTGATCCTGCGTCTCGATCCGGGTCTGGCCTTCGGCACCGGCACGCATCCGACCACCGCGCTGTGCCTGCAGTGGCTGACCGAGCAGGATCTGCGCGGCAAGACCGTGCTCGACTACGGCTGCGGCTCCGGCGTGCTGGCGATCGCCGCGCTGCTGCTCGGCGCCGAGCGGGCGATCTGCGTCGATATCGATCCGCAGGCCTTGCTCGCCACGCGCGACAACGCGACCGAGAACGGCGTCGCCGACCGCATCGTCACCTTGCCCGCCGAACACTTCGTGCCGCTGGCCGCGGATGTCGTCGTCGCCAACATCCTTGCCAATCCGCTGATCGCGCTGGCACCGAAGCTGGCGAGCTCGATCCGGCGCGACGGCCGTCTGGTGCTGGCCGGCCTGCTCGATCGCCAGGCCGACGACGTGCGCGCGGCCTATCAGGACTGGTTCGACTTCGATGCCGATCGGTCCCGCGACGGCTGGACGCGGCTGTCGGCGCGCTGCCGCATGCCGGCACTGATCAACCGTCATCGCGTCGATTCAGGCCTGCTGACCGCCGGTCAGCCGTGGCCGGAACAGTTCGCCGCGCTCAAGCAGGCCGGCGTCGAGGCCGTCATCAATCTGGCGGCGACGACCTCGCCGAACCATCTGGCGGACGAAGCCGTGCGCTGGCATGCGCTCGGCATCGACTACGCCGCGCTGCCGATTCCCTGGGAAACGCCGCTGCGCGAACACGCCGAAGCATTCTTCCGGCTGATGGACGCACAGGCGGGCCGCCACGTGCTGGTGCATTGCGCGCTCAACCTGCGTGCGTCGGCTTTTGTCTATCTGTATCGCGTGTTGCGTCGCGGCGAAAGCCCGGCAGCGGCGCTTGCCGATCTGCACGCGGTGTGGCAACCGGACCCGACCTGGCAGGCGCTGATCGACGAGATGTTGTTGACAGAGAAAATTTAAGCCTAATCGGCTGCATTCCGGCTTTTTCCGACACGGCGACGAGGGTATGATTGCCGCCCCCATTTTCAGGTCAGGCTCGCGGCAACCGGTTCGCGGCTTTGGAGTCTCCTCATGTCATCGCTCCGTTCAACGGACATCAAGCCGCTCGGTCATTCCGTCTCGGAATGCCTCGACGATTTTTTCCAGACGCTGAACGGGCACGCGCCGAAGAACCTCTATGACCTGTTTCTCGAACAGGTCGAACCGCCGTTGCTGAAGACGACCTTGCGCTATTGCCACGGCAACCAGTCGCGCGCTGCGGAAATGCTGGGCCTCAATCGCGCCACGCTGCGCAAGAAGCTCAAGATGCACAAGATCAAGCCCGACGCCGCGAACTGATCGCCGCTTTCAACCCTCAAGACGAATCCGCCGATGACCGACTCTCTCCACACGCCGGTCCGCCGCGCGCTGCTGTCCGTTTCCGACAAGTCCGGGATCGTCGAATTCGCGCGCGAACTCGCGCAGCGCGGCGTCGAACTGCTGTCGACCGGCGGCACCTACAAACTGCTGAAGGACGCCGGCCTCGCCGCCGCCGAAGTCTCGGCCCACACCGGCTTTCCTGAAATCATGGACGGCCGCGTCAAGACCCTGCATCCGAAGATCCACGGCGGCCTGCTGGGCCGGCGCGATGTCGATGCCGAGGTCATGGCGCAGCACGGCATCGCCGCGATCGACCTGCTGGTCGTCAATCTCTATCCGTTCGAGGCGACCGTCGCCAAACCCGGCTGCACGCGCGAGGACGCGATCGAGAATATCGACATCGGCGGCCCGGCGATGCTGCGCGCCGCGGCCAAGAACCACGCCTGGGTCGCGGTGCTGACCGATCCCGCCGACTACGCCACGGTGCTCGCCGAGATCGACGCCGGCGGCACCACGCAGGCGACGCGTTTCCGTCTCGCGACCAAGACCTATGCGCTGACCTCGCGCTACGACGCTGCGGTGTCCGCCTATCTTTCGTCGCTGCACGACGACGGCACGCGTGACAGCTTCGCCCCGGTGCTCGGGCTGCAGTTCGACAAGCTGCAGGACCTGCGCTACGGCGAGAATCCGCATCAGCGCGCAGCGTTCTACGGCGAGCGCGACGCGGAAGCCGGCACGGTGGCGGCGAGCACGCAGCTTCAGGGCAAGGAACTGTCGTACAACAACATCGCCGACGCCGATGCGGCGCTCGAATGCGTGAAGGCATTTGCCAAGCCGGCCTGCGTGATCGTCAAGCACGCCAACCCCTGCGGCGTCGCCGTCAACGAATCCGGCATCCGGGAAGCCTACGAGCGTGCGTTCCGCACCGATCCGACCTCGGCGTTCGGCGGCATCATCGCGTTCAACCGCGAACTCGACGCCGCGACCGCGAAGCTGATCGTCGATCGCCAGTTCGTCGAGGTCATCATCGCACCGCGCATCGGCGACGATGCCCGCGCCGTGGTGGCCGCCAAGCAGAACGTGCGCCTGCTCGAATGCGGCGCGTTCCCCGCCGCACGCCGGCCCGCGTTCGACTACAAGCGGGTCGCCGGCGGCCTGCTGGTGCAGGACGTCGATACCCGCATCGTGCGCGACGACGAGCTCAAGGTCGTCAGCAGGCGCGCGCCGACCGAAGCGGAAATCCATGACCTGGTGTTCGCGTACAAGGTCGCGAAGTTCGTCAAGTCGAACGCCATCGTCTACGCGAAGGACCGCATGACCATCGGCGTCGGCGCCGGCCAGATGAGCCGCGTCTATTCGGCGAAGATCGCCGGCATCAAGGCCGGCGACGAGAAACTCGAAGTGCCCGGCTCGGTGATGGCGTCGGACGCGTTCTTCCCGTTCCGCGATGGCATCGATGCGGCCGCGCAGGCCGGCATCACCGCGGTGATCCAGCCGGGCGGCTCGATGCGCGATGCGGAAGTGATCGCCGCCGCCGACGAAGCCGGCATGGCGATGGTGTTCACCGGCATCCGCCACTTCCGGCACTGAGTTTTCACGCACGACAAAAAGGGACGGCGGCGCGATCCGCCGTCCCTTTTTTGTTCAGCGCGAATCGCTGCCGATCTGGATGTCGCCGCTGAAACTGTGCAGCGCGATCTGGCCCTTGCCGCTGCCGAGCGTCGCCGACAGGCTGTGGGCATCGTCGTCCTGCTGCGGCGCGAAACCGTTGTGCAGATCGCCGCTGAAAGTCTTCATCGTCAGCTTTGCGTCCGGCATCTTCGGCAGATGCAGACCGATGTCGCCGGACAGGGTTTCGGCACTGAGCGTACCGCCGTCATCGAGCCCGAGCTTGAGGTTCAGGTCACCCGACACGCTCTGCAGCTTGACCGCGCTGAAGCTGCCGCCGTCGAGCGACAGATCGCCGGACACGGTGTCGGCGTCTAGGCTGCCACGCACGCCGCTCGCACTCAAATCACCGCTCACCGAATTGAGGCTGGTCTTGTAGGCCGGCGCACGCACCGTCAGATCGCCGCTGACCGTGCTCGCCTTGATCTCGCCGCTGCCGACGGTCAGCAGCACATCGCCGCTGACGCTCCTGGCGTCGATGTTGCCGCTGGTGTCGCTGAC
This sequence comes from Solimonas terrae, assembly GCF_011067135.1. Lineage (GTDB taxonomy): Bacteria > Pseudomonadota > Gammaproteobacteria > Nevskiales > Nevskiaceae > Solimonas > Solimonas terrae. The sequence continues at coordinate 158,154 of NZ_JAAMOW010000010.1, read as the reverse complement.
GCGGACATCGGCACTGACCGCGTCGATCGCCAGCTGCGTCCGCGCCGGCACGCGCAATTCAAGCTCGGTGTCGTCGACATTCCCGTGCACACGGCTCGGATAACGGACGACGACGCTGAGATTGTTGGCATCGCCGCTGATGTCGAGCTTTTCGACGTCGGCACCGAGCGTGCCGGTGATCGCGACTTCGTTGCGATCCCAGCCACGGACGACGATGCTGCCGGCCATGTTGTTGATCGCCAGCTTGCCACTGGCGGCCAGTGCCCGCGTCTCGTTGATCGATGTGCGCTCGCCGGCCCGGCCCGACGGCGCAGTGCAGAGGCCGGCGAGGACCAGCAGCACGCCGGCGGCGTTGCGGAATGTGTAAGCGGTATCCATGGTTCTTGCTCCGGAAAATCAGGTCGCTTGCGCCAGCAGCATGTGATGCAGCTGATCGCTGCGGCTTTCGGTAGTCAGCAACAGATGACGCAGCGATGAGGAATCGGGGTCCTGTTCGAGTGCACGACGAATCTGCGCCTCGGAATTTCGCGACAGTTGCAGATTGGCCTTGACCAGCGCGCGACTGCCGGCGACCACCCGCAGGTCCGGCGCAGCGAAGGCCTGATCGATGCCGGCAAGCTGCGCATGCGGCGCAGCGTCGCCGGACGGCGGCGCCGGCACCACGGCCAGGCCGACGATCGCCACGACGCAGGCGGCGGCGGCCAGACTCATCCAGCCATTGGCACCGAGGCGTCGGCGACGCGGCGCCAGCCGCGTGGCGATGCCCGGCCACAGATCGCGCGACGGCTGCGCACTGAAATCGAGGTCGCGCAGGCCGGCGATCGGCGCTTCGTCTGCCTCGTGTTGCTCCCGGGTGTCGCGGTTCATGACAGCATTTCCCTCATCAGACGGCGCGCACGATGCAGCTGCGCTTTCGACGTGCCGACCGCAATGCCGGTCAGTTCGGCGATTTCCTCGTGCGCATAGCCTTCCACGTCATACAGCATCAGCACGGTGCGCGCTCCTTTCGGCAATTTTGCCAGCGCGCGTTCCAGATCGAGACGTTCGCCCGCGCGCTGCTGCGGGTGCTCGCCCAGTGCGGCGTCACCGCTACCATCATCGGTGTCGCCGGGCGTTTCGTCGAACGTCACCCAGCGTTTCAGCAATCGGTGTTCGCCGAGCACCAGATTGACCGTCAGGCGATGCAGCCAGGTCGAGAACTGCGCGTCGCCGCGAAAGCTCGCGAGTTTCTCCCAGGCCCGCACGAATGCGTCCTGGGTGTGCTGCTCGGCGCGGGCACGGTCACCGTCGACCAGACGCAGGCACAGACCGAACACGCGACCGACATGGCGGCGATAGAGCTGCTCGAACGCGCGCGTGTCGCCACCGACCGCGAGGGCCACGCAATCGGTATCGCTTGCTTCGCTGCCTGCCTGCTCTAGCCGCTGCACATCACGTCCCTTTGTGGCCCCGGCCAACGGTCGCCGCGGCAGACTAGCATCGCCGCACCGGTCGTCCCGCCCCGCCAGCGCATCCCATGTCATCGCGCTCATCGCATCGTTCCTCTGTTGCCGGAATAGATGCACCGGCACGCAAAAGCGTTTAAAAAGGCCCGTTCTCCCGCTTCATGGATGCCTACGCATGCGCGCACTCGCCGTCGGTCGTTCGGTTCTGGTCAGCACCCTCGCCGGCTGGCGCGGCAGCGTTGCCTTTCGCCCGGCACGCCAGCAACCGGCCGAAATGCTGGAGCTGTACGACATCGAGGCCTGCCCGTACTGCCGTCTGGTCCGTGAAACCCTGACCCGGCTCGACCTCGATGTCTTGATCCGGCCGTGTCCGAAAGGCGGCGAACGATTCCGGCCGCAGGCCCGCGAACTCGGCGGCAAGGCCTTGTTCCCGCTGCTGGTCGATCCGAACACGGGCCGCAAGCTCTACGAATCGGCCGACATCGTCGAATACCTGGCTCAGACCTACGAAGGCCGCGTCGGCAGCGCCCGCGGCCTGAACCGAGCACTCAAGGTCGCCAGCTCGACGCTGGCGAGCGCCGCGCAACTGGGACGCGGACTGATGGTGCGGCCTTCGCGCGCCGCGGCCCAGCCGCTGGAGCTGTACAGCTTCGAAACCAGTCCGTATTCGCGTCTGGTGCGTGAGCGCCTGTGCGAGCTGGAGCTGCCGTACCGGCTGCGCAGCACCGGCAAGGGCGCGCCCAGGGACATCGGTCCGCCGACTGTGCGCGACCGCTGGTTCAAGAGCGAAAAGGCGACGTCGCGCAACCGCGCCGCGCTGCTCGCGCGTGCCGGTCATGTGCAGGTGCCGTATCTGATCGACCCGAACACCGGCACCGAAATGTTCGAGTCGGCGAACATCCTCGCCTATCTCGACGCCACCTACGCCGTCTGATGGCCAGCAGCGGACTGGCCGTGTTCGGCGCGGTGGCCGCCGCCCATGCCCTCGGCGTCATCAGCCCGGGACCGGACTTCGCGATCGTCACGCGCCAGTCGCTCGCGCATGGGCGTGCCGCCGGCCTGTGGACGGCGGCCGGTATCGGCACCGGCATCCTGTTCCATGTCAGCTACAGCCTGTTCGGACTGCGCTGGCTGACGCGGACCCTGCCCTGGGCGCTGTGGGTGATTGCCCTGGTCGGCGCCGGCTTTCTGATCTGGATGGGCGTCAAGGCCTTGCGTGCGCGGCCGCTGCCGGAAGTCGCCAGCGATGCGCCGGCGCCCGTGGCCGGCGACTGGAAGCGCAATTACGGAACCGGACTGGCAACCAACCTGCTGAATCCGAAGGTGACGCTGTTCTTCGTCGCGCTGTTCACGGCCGTCGTCAGCGGCCCGATCTCGGCGACCCTGATGTGGGTGCTCGCGATCTGGCTGCCGCTGGCGACCTTCGCCTGGTTCGCCACCCTGGCCCTGCTGTTGTCGCACGACGGCCTGCGCCGCGCGGTGCGTCGTCAGGCGCACCGCATCGATCACGCGATGGGTCTGGTGCTGATCGGCCTCGGCCTGTTCGTCATCGCCCGCACGCTCGGCGCCTGGTTTTATCGCTGAGTCGCCGCCGGCCGCAACGGTCGTGCGCGAAGCGCGCTCCGGCAATCGATCAGGGCGGGTTCGCGAGCAGCCAGGTCAGGCGCTGCTGCCAGCCTTCCCGCTTGTCAGGCGCCAGACCCGGCGTATCGATCAGGCGCTGCAGCGCAGCCGGCTCCGGCCGGTGCGCATGTCGCAGGTCCCAGTATTCGCGCAGGCTGACCGGATGCGCCGGGCGCTCGATCAACGCCAGCGCATCCCCGGCACGGCAATGCCCCGGCGCCAGCACGCGGTAGTACCAGCCGGCGACGCCCTGCTCGGCGACGAACTTCGTCAGGCCGTCGACGCCGTAACGCGCATCGATCTTCCAGCACGGCGAGCGCGGCTGATTGAGCTGGATGCGCGCCGAGCCAAGCGCGTAGACATCGCCGATGCAGACATCCTCCTCGCGCCATTCGCCGGTCGAGAAATTCTCGCCGATCGAACCGGGCACGAACTGCGCCGCGATCTCCGGAAAGCGTGGCACGAACAGCGCATAGTTCAGCGCCGGAAAATGATGCAGCGCCTTCTCCGGCCCACCGTGCACGCGCCTGTCCGCCTGCGCGTCGCAGACGATGCCCTCGTAGCCGATCTCCACCTCGCCATCGACCGCGCGCTTGAAAATCCCCGTCGGCCGCCCGTCGCCCGGCATCGCCTGCACCGCGCCGGCAAAAATCTGCGTAACGATGGTTTTCATCGCAATAGTCTAGAAGCCATGTAGCCGTCGTTGCGAGCAGGCCCGAGTTCGCGCCGGCCACGCGCAGCTGTGCTGAAGCACAGCGAGCATCGCCGGTGCGAACTCGGGCCGCGCAGCAGACGGATTCATGGCTTCTTCGCGATGGCGCGCCAGAGCATCTCGAACATCGGATTCGCCTGTGCCGTCAGCGATTCCTTCATGCCGCGATGCACGTACATCTGCACGATGCGGGCCAGCGTGCCCATGATGAAATCGAGCACGTATTTCTCGTCGACCTCGTCGGTGATGATGCCCTTCCCGCGGCCCTCGTGGAGCACCTTGAGGAAGGTGCCGAACAGCTCGGGATTGTCGAACTGCTCGTGCTTGCGCCAGGTGTTGACGTAGACCGAACTCATCTGCAGCTGCATCAGCTTGGGATTCTTCTCGTAGAAGTCGAGGCTGACCCAGAACACCTTGCGCAGGCGTTCCTTGTAGTCCTCGATGCCCTGCAGGTGATCGATCATGCGCACCGCGAGCTTGCCCAGCCAGACGTCGAGGCTGGAGAACAGCAGCGCCTCCTTGCTGCCGTAGTACTTGTAAATGGTCTGCAGCGAGACGTTCGCCGCCCGCGCGATCTCGATCAGACCGACGCGGTGGAATTCGCGTTCGGAAAAGACATCGAGCACGGCCTGTTCGATGCGCGCCTTGGTAGCGGCATCGAGCTGGCTGCGATCACTGACCACGGCATCACTTCGGCGCATGAAAATATCCTTCGAGTAAGACCTGTTACTGTCGATTCGAGCGAGGCCATACGCTGACGTATTGACCGGCTCCAGCCTGCTGGATAGAGTGGACATCGACATCGACCGCGGCCGATGTCGCGCGTTCACGTTCGCATCCCGGCTCCCGGAATGCGCGAATGGTAATTTTAATTACCGATACTGGCAACCCCCGGAGCGCCATGACCGACGCCTTCATCTACGACACCGTCCGCACCCCGCGCGGCAAGGGCAAAAAGGACGGCAGCCTGCATCAGGTCACGCCGATCGAACTGATCGCGACCTGCCTGCGTGCCATCGAAACGCGCAATCACCTCGACACCTCGCTGGTCGACGACATCGTGCTCGGTTGCGTCACGCCGATCGGCGAACAGGGCGCGGACATCGCGCGCGTCGCCGCGCTGTACGCCGGATGGGCACAAACCGTCGCCGGCGTCACGCAGTCGCGCTTCTGCGCCTCCGGCCTGGAATCGGTGAACCTCGCGGCGATGAAAGTGATGTCCGGCTTCGAGGATCTGGTCGTCGGTGGCGGCGTCGAAAGCATGTCGCGCTGGGCGATGGGCTCGGATGGCGGCGCCTGGGCGATGGACCCGCGCGTCAACCAGCAGACCGGCTTCGCGCCGCAGGGCATCGGCGCCGATCTGATCGCGACGCTCGAAGGCTTTTCGCGTCGCGATGTCGACGCGTTTGCGGTGCGCTCGCAACAGCGCGCGACGGTCGCGCGCGCAGAGAAGCGCTACGCCAAATCGCTGGTGCCGGTGCGTGACCTCAACGGCATGGTGGTGCTCGATCACGACGAATACATACGCCCCGACACCACGGTCGACAGTCTCGCGACACTGAAACCTTCGTTCGCGCAGATGGGACAGATGGGTTTCGACGCGACGGCGCTGCGCAAATACACGACGATCGAACAGGTCGAGCACGTCCATCACGCCGGCAATTCGTCGGGCATCGTCGATGGCGCCGCGGCCGTGCTGATCGGCAGCAAGAAGATCGGTCGCAAGCTCGGCGTCAAGCCACGCGCCCGCATTCGCGCCGCGGCGGTGATCGGCTCCGAACCGACGATCATGCTGACCGGCATCGCGCCGGCATCGCAGAAGGCGCTGAAGAAGGCCGGCATGAACGCGTCCGACATCGACCTGTTCGAGATCAACGAGGCGTTCGCCGCGGTCGTGCTGCGCGCGATCCGCGATCTGCAGATCGATCCGGACAAGGTCAACGTCAACGGCGGGGCGATCGCCCTCGGCCATCCGCTCGGTGCAACCGGCGCGATGATTCTCGGCACCCTGCTCGACGAGCTGGAACGCCAGGACAAGCAGACCGGTCTGGTTTCGCTGTGCGTCGGTGCCGGCATGGGCATCGCCACGATCATCGAGCGCGTGTGAGGAACGACAACATGGATACGACCCATCACAGCGCCGTGAAATTCGAAAAGGATGCCGACGGCATCGTCACGCTGACCCTCGACATGCCGGGCCGTTCGATGAACGTGCTCAATGACGAACTCAGTGCCCCGCTCGCCGACGCGATTGCGAAGATCGAAGCCGATGCGTCGATCAGGGGCGCGATCCTGACCTCCGGCAAGAAGGAATTTCTGGCCGGCGCCGACATCGACAAAGTGTTCGCGATGACGAACGCCGAAGACGCATTCAAGCTCGCTGAAGATTTCAAAGCCTTCCTGCGCCGCCTTGAAACCTGCGGCCGCCCCGTGGTCGCGGCCCTCAACGGCACCGCGCTCGGTGGCGGTCTCGAACTTGCGCTCGGCTGCCATTACCGCATCGCGATCGACAATCCGAAAGCGCAGTTCGGTCTGCCGGAATCCAAACTCGGTCTGCTGCCGGGCGGCGGCGGTACGCAGCGTCTGCCGCGTCTGATCGGCATTCAGGCGGCGCTGCCACTGATGCTCGAAGGCAAGGCGCTCAAACCGGCGCAAGCAAAACAACAAGGCATCATTCACGAGCTCGCCAGCGACGCCGCCGACATGATGGCGAAGGCGCGCGCGTGGATCGCCGCCAACCCGCAGGCGGCGCAGCCCTGGGACGACAAGAAATTCAAATGGCCGGGCGGCGATTCCAAGAGTCCGGCCAACGTGCAGATGTGGGCGATCGCGCCGTCGATGGCCAGCGCCAAGAGCTGGGGCAATTTCCCGGCGATCGGCAACATCATGTCCTGCGTGTTCGAAGGCGGCCTCGTCGACTTCGACACGGCCTGTCGGCTCGAATCACGCTACTTCGCCAACTGCGTGGTCTCGCAGGTGTCGAAGAACATGATCGGCTCGCTGTGGTTCCAGCTCAATGCGATCAACAAGGGCAAATCACGCCCGGAAGGCTTCGAGCGCAGCAAGGTCACGAAGCTCGGCGTGCTCGGCGCCGGCATGATGGGCGCCGGCATCGCGTACGTGTCGGCCCAGGTCGGCATTGACGTGGTGCTGCTCGATACCACGCAGGACGCCGCCGACAAGGGCAAGGCCTATTCCGCCGGCCTGCTCGACAAGGATCTGAAGAAGGGCCGTACCACCGCCGAGGCGCGCGACGCGCTGCTCGCACGTATCAAGGCGACCACGGCGTATGAAGATCTCGACGGCTGCGATCTGATCATCGAAGCGGTGTTCGAGGATCGCGCCCTCAAGGCCGACGTCACCAGGAAGGCCGAAGCGGTGCTCGCGAAGACCGCGGTCTTCGCATCGAACACTTCAACGCTGCCGATCACCGGCCTCGCACAGGCCAGCGAGCGGCCGAAGCATTTCATCGGCCTGCATTTCTTCTCGCCGGTCGACAAGATGCCGCTGGTCGAAATCATCAAGGGCAGGAAGACCTCGCCGGAAACCCTGGCGCGCGCGTTCGACTACGTGCAGCAGATCCGCAAGACGCCGATCGTCGTCAACGACTCGCGCGGCTTCTACACCTCGCGCGTATTCGCGACCTACGTGATGGAAGGCATCGCGCTGCTGCTCGACGGCGTGCATCCGCGGTCGATCGAAGTCGCCGGTCTGCAGGCCGGCATGCCGGTCGGGCCATTGGCTCTGCAGGATGAAGTCTCGCTGTCACTGTCGTTGCATATCCTCGACCAGACACGCAAGGATTTCGCCGCCGAAGGCAGGCCCTACGTCGGGCATCCGGCCAACGCGGTGATCGAGAAGATGGTTCGTGAACTCGACCGCCCCGGCAAGAAGGCCGGCAAGGGTTTCTACGACTATCCCTCCGGTGCGCACAAGCATCTCTGGGACGGTCTTGCCACGCAGTTTCCTGTCGCAAGCGAACAGCCCGCGCAGAGCGAGCTGATCGACCGCCTGATGTTCGCGCAGGCGATCGAGGCCGCGAAGTGTTTCGAGGAAGGCGTCGTCGAAACCGTTGCCGACACCAACATCGGCTCGATCTTCGGCTGGGGCTTCGCGCCACATCAGGGCGGCGCCCTGCAATTCATCAACGCCCATGGCAGCGCCGCGTTCGTGAAACGCGCAAAGGCACTGGAGAAGCGCTACGGCGCGCGCTTCAAGCCGGGCAAGCTGCTGCTCAGGATGGCCAGGGACAATCAGGCCTTCGTCTAGGAAGCACGGCCGTCGGCGTCATGGCCGCGACTGCGGGTACGACCGGGGCGTGAAGGATGCGCGCCTGCGTCGCGATCGGATTCGCATCAGCGCCGCGCCGGGGTCTGCGCTGCGGCCATGGTGAGGCCGCGACGATCGCGCAACAGTTGACGTTCAAACTTCGGAGAGATTCATGTTCAAGGCACTGATGAAGTGGATGCAGGCCGCCAAGATCCTGCCGCAGATTTCCGACACCGAGCGCCAGGCGCTCGAAGCCGGCTCGGTGTGGATCGACGGCCAGTTCTTTTCCGGCAAGGCGGACTTCGCCAAGGTGCTCGCCGAGCCCTACGGCCAACTGACGGCCGAAGAGCAGGCGTTCATCGACGGCCCGTGCAACGAGCTGCTGGCGATGTTCGATCGCTACGACGTGCAGCGCAGCAAGCGGATCCCCGACGAGGTCTTCGAGTTCGTCAAAAAGAAGGGCTTCATGTCCTTCCTGATTCCGAAGCGTTACGGCGGGCTGGAATTCTCGACGCTGGCAATCTCGACGATCATGGCCAAGCTGTCGGCGTACAACGCCGCGGTCGGCACCCTGGTCGTGATTCCGAATTCGCTGGGCGCGGCCGAGCTGATCAAGCACTACGGCACGCAGGCACAAAAGGATGTGTATCTGCCGAAGCTTGCGCGCGGCGAATACATCCCCTGCTTCGGCCTGACGGAGCCAACCGCCGGCTCGGACGCGGCCAGCATCAAGGCAGAGGGCCTGATGTTCCGCGACGGCGACGGCACGCTCAAGCTCAAGCTCAATTTCCGCAAGCGTTACATCACGCTCGCGCCGATCGCCAATCTGGTGACGCTCGCCTGTCGCGTCCATGACCCCGAAAATCTGCTGGGCAAAGGCGAGGACGTCGGCATCACCTGCGTGATGATTCACGAAGGCACGCCGGGCTTCACGCACGGCGATCATCACGATCCGATCGGCGATCCGTTCTACAACGGCCCGCTGCTCGGCAAGGATGTGATCGTGCCGGTCGACAACATCATCGGCGGTGCCGAATACGCCGGCCAGGGCTGGCGCATGCTGATGGAACAGCTCGCTGGTGGCCGCATGGTATCGCTGCCGGCCGGCGCGGTCGGTGCCGCGCGCGTCGCGTCGGCGATGACCGGTGCGTACTCGGTCGTGCGTCAGCAGTTCGGCATTTCGATCGGCCACATGGAAGGCATCGAAGACAAGGTCGGCAAGATCGCGGCGCTGTCGTACATGATGGAAGGCGCGCGCATCTTCGGTTGCACCGCGGTCGACAACGGCATCCAGCCGCCGGTGGTGTCGTCGGTGATGAAGGCGTACACGACGGACATCAGCCGCCAGCTGATCAGCGACGCGATGGACGTGTTCTCCGGCGCCGGCGTCATGCAGGGGCCGAGCAACATCCTCGGCATGATGTACAAGTCGGCGCCGGTATCGATCACCGTCGAGGGCGCCAACATCATGACGCGCACGCTGATGATCTTCGGCCAGGGCGCGACGCGTTGCCATCCCTACGCGCTCAACGTCGTGCACGCGGTCGAGAACAGCGACGTGCCGAAGTTCCGCAAGAACCTGCTCGGCTGGATCGGTCATTTCATCGCCGGCATCTTCCGCGCCGAAGCTCACTTCCTGACGCGCGGCGCCTTCGTGTCGGTGCCGGACGTCGCGCCGGAAACGCGCGGCTACTACCGGCGTCTGGGATGGTCGGCAGCGCGTTTCGGCGTGCTGACCGATCTGGCGATGTTCGCGATCGGCGGCAAGCTCAAGGCGCGCGGCAAGCTCACCGGCCGCTATGCCGATGCGCTCGCGTGGCAGATCCTCGCGCTCGGTGCGCTGCGCCGCTTCGAGGCCGAGGGCCGCAAGGCCGAAGACCTGCCGCTGGTCCATTACGCCTGCCAGTACGCGCTGGCACAGGTGCAGGAGGCGTTCGTCGGCATCTACCAGAACTTCGACGGCCCGCTCGGTGCGTGGATGAAGACCATCGGCGTGTTCGAGGCACGCGCCAATCCGGTCGGCGCGATGCCGAAAGACGAATTGTCGGTGCGCGCCGCGCGCGTGATCCAGCAGTACGGCGCGCAATACGAACGGCTCGCGAGCAATGTCTTCCTGCCTTCGGCCGACAACAGCGGCACCGGCCGTCTGCTCAAGGCATTCAGGCTGGTCAGCCAGACGCAGGGCTTCCACGATCGCATCGCACAGGCACAACGCAGCCGGCAGCTGCCGCGCGGTCCGGCGCCAGCCGAGATCGCCGACGCCGCGGTGCAGGCCGGGATCGTCAACGCACAGGAAGCCCGGCAACTCCATGAGGCGCATGCGGCGCGGCTGGCGGCGATCGAGGTCGATCAGTTCACTGCCGAACAGTACTTCGCCGACATCAAGCGCGACGGCGGCATCGAGTACCGGATGGCCGTCAACAGCTGACGCGCCGAACGCCAAAGTGCCCGCTTCGTGCAGACGAGGCGGGCTTTTTTGTGCGCGCCGCACAGTGGGGTCCGCGACGGCGCCGCGAGCCGGTCGCAAACCGGAAGCATGCCGGTATTAAACCCTGGGCGGCGGTCACGCATCTCAGAGCCGAGACGCACGGCAATGCCGACGCATCGCCACGTCGCCAGGATCACGGAACGCCCGCCGCTGTGCGGAATCGCCGGGATCGCAAGGCAGCGCCTGACCGGGCTGCAGACCACGAGGGGATACGACATGACAACTGCAAACTGGAAGCAACTGACACTCGGCATCGCAAGCGCCGTCATCGCCCTGCCCCTGATCGGCAACGCCGCGACCGGCGAGCCGGCGGCGAGCGCGACGACGGGCTCGATCGTGCTGGACCCGGGCATCGCGCGAGGCGCCAACGATTGCATCCGTCTCGATGCGCGGCACCGCCCGATGCAGGACTCGATGTCGGACGTCACGCCGATGCTCAGCAATCACTGCGACTACGCCGTCACGGTTTCGTACTGCATTGCCGACGACGGCGCCGAGATTCGCGCCTGCGACCGTGTTGCACAGCGCAGGACGCGCGCAGTGCCGGCGCACGGCAGCATTCGCGTGCCAACCGACGATCAGTTGCTCGCCGGCAAGGACAACGACTGGGGCGTCAACTGGATCGCCTGTCGCGCACTGCCCGGCGGCAGCACGCAATTCAATGCCGACGGCACCGGCGGTCAGTGCCTGTCGGCGGGCGACACGCTGCAGGCGAGCGCCGAATCGTCGAAGTAGCGCGCTGCTTCGGTCGCTCAGGCGGCGTCGTGCAGGATGACGCCGAGCGTGTGACGCTGGCCACGGCGGATTTCGCTGACGCCGTGGCGCAGTTGCGCGCGATACCAGCCGCGCGTGCCCGCGACCGGCCGGTGATGGACGGCGATGATCGCCGCCGCACCGGCCGGCAGTGTCACGACGCGGGCGATCGATTGCGCGCGCGGCCGCTGTTCGACCAGCACCAGTTCACCACCGCTGAAATCCTCGCCCGGCGCATTGAGCTGGACGATGATCTGCAGCGGAAACTGCTGCTCGCCGTAGAGATCGCGATGCAGGCAGTTGTAGTCGCCGGCGGCATAGCGCAGCAACAGCGGCGTCGGTTTGCACTGTCCCGCCGCACGACAGGCCGCGAGAAAGCCTTCGAGATCGGCCGGATAAGACCTGTCGACGCCGAGCTGCGCCGCCCACCGCATCGCCAGCGGTACCAGCTGCGCGTAGAACCCGGCCCGCAGCGCCTGCACGATCGGCGGCAGCGGGTAGTCGAAATACCGGTATTCGCCGCGACCGAAGCCGTGCCGCTGCATGACGACGCGCGAACGGAAACGATCGTCCTGTTCGTGGAGTGCGATCAGCCGCCGACGCTGCGCCTCGTCGAGCAGAACCGGTGTCACCGCGTGACCGCGTGCATCGAGCTGCGCATGCAGCGCGGACCAGTCCAGCTGCGCGATGCCGGCGGCGATCCCGGCGCCACTCATGGCGCCACCGCCCACAGCAGAGTCGCGGCGTGGCCGCGATAGGGGCGCCAGGCTTCGGCCAGCTCACGCAGCTCGCGCGGCGTCGCCACGCCGGCAGCGCGCAGCAGGCCGATGTCGGTGTCGGGAAACGCATCGTCGTTGCGACCGAGACGGATCGCCAGATAGGCACGCGTCCAGGGGCCGAAACCGGGTTGACGCGCGAGACGCGCCTCGAGCCGGGTCCAGGGCTGATCGAGTGCAAGGTCGCCGTCGGCGACGGCGGCAGCGAAACCGCGAATCGCCGCGACCCGCTTGCCGGGCATGCCGAGCTGCTCGAGATCGGCCCGCACGACCGCCGCCGGCGTCAGCTCGCCGCAGCGCGCGATCAGGCGTTTCAGCAAGGTGCGTGCGGCGGCCACCGTCACCTGCTGGCCGATCAGCGTGCGGATGCACAGCTCGAAAGCCGACCAGCAGCCGAGCGGGCGAAAGCCGGGACAGGCGGCGATGCGCGCCGCGAGCGCCGGACTGCGCGCGAGCGCGGCTTCGATCACACGACCATCATGCTGCGGACGGAACAGTTGCACGACGCGCGCTTCGGCCTCGGAGCGCGACAGGCCTGCCGCGACGACGTCGAGCCGCCCGTCCGCCGCGTCGTAGCCGACCTGCAGCCGCAGCGCGCGCTCGCAGCGCGTGTAGCCCGCAGCGTCGATCGTCTCGAAGCCTTCGATCAGCCGCGACTCGAAATAGCCGAGCAGCGCCGGCCACGGAAACGGCTGGCGCACGGCCAGCGCGAAGCGCAGGGTGTCCGCCACCTCAGCGACCGCCGCGCGTCGCGCGTTCCTGATCGATCAGCACGCGTTTGCGCTCCAGTCCCCAGCGATAGCCGGACAGCGCGCCGTCGCCGCGAATCACGCGATGGCAGGGCACCAGCAGTGCGACGTGATTGCGCGCGCAGGCGCTGGCCACCGCACGCACCGCGCTCGGCTTGCCGATCGCCGCGGCCACCTCCGAATACGAACGCACTTCGCCGTAGGGGATCGTCTGCAAATACTTCCAGACTTCGAGCTGGAACGCCGTGCCGCGGGTATGCAGCGGCAGTTCGAGCTGCGGCCGGCGCCCGGCAAGATGCTCGCCGAGGCGCTGCATCCAGTCGTGGAACTGCGGCGCCCGGACCGGCGCCATCGCCGCAATGCGCGCTTGCGGATATTCGCTGCGCAATGCCGCGATCAGGCTCGCGTCGTCATCGCCGAATTGCAGGAAGCAGATGCCGCGGTCACTGGCGCCGATCAGGATCTGTCCCAGCGGCGTCTGCCCGCAGGCGTACGAAATCGCGACGCCCTGCCCGCCGGCCCGGTATTCGGCCGGCGTCATGCCGAGCCGCGTGTCGATCCTTTCGTAGACGCGGCTGCCGGAGCCGTAACCGGCCCCGTAGATCGCGTCGCTCAGCGAGGGCGCGGCGCGCAATTCGCGGCGCAGGGTTTTCAGGCGGCAGGCATCGGCGTACTCGCGCGGGCTGAGCCCGACGATCGCCTTGAAGCGCCGCTGGAAATGAAACGGACTCAGGTGTGCACGCTGCGCGAGGGCGGCGAGCGACAACTTCGCGTCGACATGCGTCTCGATGTAGCGGCAGACCTCGGCGATGCGCGCCGCTTCGGCGCCGGCCGCAGGATCGCGCGGCTTGCAGCGCTTGCAGGGCCGCAGGCCGTCGCGCTCGGCGGACGCCGCATCGCGGTAGAAGCGCAGGTTCCTGCGCAGCGGTTGGCGCGATGCACAGGACGGCCGGCAATAGACGCCGGTGGTCATCACGCCATAGAAGAACCGGCCGTCCATCGCGGCGTCGCGCGTTTGCACGGCCTGCCAGCAGACAGCGTCATCGGGGATCTCGGTATTCATGTCACGCGCTTCCGTTTTCACAGTGTGCGGACGAGCTTAGGCGGCTGCCGACGACGGCCCCATCCGGAGCTTGCGCTCTGATTCCGGCACTCAGAGATCCTGCAGCAGCACGCGCGCCGCATTGCGACCGGGCGCACCGCTGACGCCGCCGCCGGGATGCGCGCCGGCACCGCACAGATACAGCCCGGCGAGCGGCGTGCGGTAGTCGCCCCAGCCCGGCACCGGCCGGAAACCGAACAGCTGATGCAGCGACATCGCGCCGTGAAAGATGTTGCCGCCGGTCAGTGCGAAACGTCGTTCGAGTTCCAGCGGCGACAGCAGCTGGCGATGCAGCACCGAGGCGCGGAAATTCGGCGCATAGTCGTTGATGGCGTCGATGCAACGCTCGGCAAAGGCCTCGCCGTGTTCGTCCCAGCTGCCGTCGGCCAGCCGGTACGGCGCGTACTGCACGAACAGCTGCGCGATGTGATGGCCGGCCGGCGCCAGCGTCGTGTCGACCGAGGTCGGCAGGGTCATCTCGATCACCGGCTGCCGCGACGGTTCGCCGCGACGCGCGTCCTCGTAGGCGCGTTCGATGTACTCCAGCGTCGGACTGATGTGAATGGTGCCGCGATGCTGCGGGCCGACCGTCGCGCCCGGCATGCACCTGAAGTCCGGCAGGTCCGACAGCGCGAGATTGATCTTCATCACCGCACTCGAATAGTCGATGCGCGTCACCGCCGCACGAAACGCCGGCGGCAATGCGGCGGCGTCGAGCAGCTGCAGGAAGGTCACCGCGGGCGTCGCGTTCGAGATGATGGCGTGCGCGGCGATGCGTTCACCGGATGCGAGCCGCACCGCCACCGCCCTGCCGCCCTGCGCCTCGATTTGCGCGACCGGCGCATCGACCCGGATCGAGACCCCGGCCGCCTCGGCGCTGCGACGCAAGGCCGTGCTCAGAGCGCCCATGCCGCCTTCGACATAGCCCCAGACGCCGCGCGCGCCACCGGCGACCCCCATCACGTGATGCAGCAGCACGTAGCCGGTGCCGGCAGCCGACGGCGGCGACATCGCGCCGATGATGGCATCGGTCGCCAGCGTCGCTTTCAGCGCGTCGGATTCGAACCAGCGATCGAGGATCGGCGTCGCCGGCCCGGTCAGCAGCTCGAGCGCGGTCGGCAGATCGTCGCCGAGTTTTTTCAGCGCGCGATGAAAACGCAGCGCGCGCCGCAGATTGCGCAGTTGCTCGAATACGCCGCGCCTGCGGACATGCGCCGGCAGCGGCAACAGCTCCGGCGGAATGTCTTCGAGTGCCGGCTCCAGTGCCTCGGCAATGCGCGTCAGCCAGGCTTCGTAGCGTGGGTAGGCCTCGGCGTCGCGGGTCGAGAACTTCGCGATCTCGCGACGGTTCAGCTCGGCGTCCGGCCCCATCAGCAGCGAGCGTCCGTCGGGCAACGGCGTGAACGACGAGGGATTGCGCGGCAGCACTTTGTAACCATGCCGCGCGAGTTCGAGTTCGCGTTCGATGTCCGGCAACAGCAGCGAGATCAGGTAGGAGGCGGTCGACGCGCGATAACCCGGCGCGATCTCCTCGCTGACGGCGGCGCCGCCGACGATGCCGCGGCGTTCGAGCACCAGCACCTTCCTGCCGGCACGCGCGAGGTAGTTTGCGCAGACCAGGCCATTGTGGCCGGCGCCGACGATGACGGCGTCGTAACGCTCGCTCACGGTGTCGCGGCCCCGGCCGGCGTGTCCGGCATCACGAGGCGGCCGATCGCGGTGTCGCTGAGGCTGCCGAAGTACAGGGTGCCGCCGACCTGACGGACGCTGGTGATCGGACCGTATGGGGTCGGCGCCTGCGCATCGGACGGATCGCCGGCGTACTGCAGGTCGTGAACCAGATGGCCGTCCAGGTCGAACGCCAGCACCCAGCTGTGCAGGGCCGGCTTCGGCTGCAGGAAGGCCGGCAGACGGTAGGCGATCTTGCGCAGCAGCGGCGAATCGGCGATCGCATCGAGCGCCGGCTTGCGCGGTGCGTACAGAGCCTGCCAGACGCGGTCGCCATTGATGCTGAGATTGTCCGGAAAACCCGGCAGATTGTCGGCGAAGACATCCTGCTGACCGGCCTTCACGCCTTTCAGCCAGTAGCGCCAGATCCGGTATTCATTGGTTTCCGAGACCAGCAGATAACTCGCGCCGGGACCGATCGCCACGCCATTCGCGAAATGCAGGCCGTGCATCAGGGTCCTGGTCTCGCCGGTGGCCGGGTCGTAGCGCAGCAGGCGGCCAGTGTCGCCGTGTTCGAGCACATCCGCCATCAGCTGGTCGATGCCGAAGCGCGCCGACGCGTCCGTGAAATACAGATAGGGGTCGACCGGCGACTGCGCGACATCGTCGACGAACTTGAACGGCTGCCCGTCGGCGGACGTGCTGAGCACGACGACGCTGCCGTCGTCCCTGATCTGCAGCAGGCCCTTGCGTGCGTCGGCAACGAACAGTCCCTTGTCGCCGACGCTGATGCCGAGCGGACGGCCGCCGGTATTGGCCAGCAGCACGCCGTTCGCACCGTCGCCGTCGAAGCGCATCACGCGGCCGTCGTCGTAACCGGCATAGATCCGGCCCTGGGCGTCGACGGTGATGCCTTCCGGGCCGCGGCCGAGCTTGTCGGCGAGTCTTTCGATATTGCGCAGCCGATCGTTCCGCGGATAGGCGTCGGCCGACGGCGCCGGCGCGGGCTGCCACAGCACCGGCACGAACGGCACCGGCCAGAACAGCAGATAGCCGGCGATCGCAGCGACCACGAGCAGCGATATCGCAATGCGCTTCATCAAATCCTCTCTTCTGCAAATCGTACATCTTGCGAGCGTGATGGCGGTTTGCCAATGGCGCCGACGCGCGGCTCCCCGTCAACGCGGTGCCGCCGCTACAATGCGGCCAACCGAGGTCGTCCGGCGTCGCCCCCAACGCCGCGCAGCCCTGGCAGCAGCCGTACAGTCCGGGGGGAACTGCTGATCCGCGCAATGCCGCGCCGGACGTCCGCCCGCAGCGATACAGGAACCGCACCACGCCGTCGTCGTGCGCGGCAGGTTCCGGCATCGCATGACGGTACGGCGTGCCGTCATGCCGAA
Organism: Solimonas terrae; assembly: GCF_011067135.1. Taxonomy (GTDB): domain Bacteria; phylum Pseudomonadota; class Gammaproteobacteria; order Nevskiales; family Nevskiaceae; genus Solimonas; species Solimonas terrae. The sequence continues at coordinate 141,169 of NZ_JAAMOW010000010.1, read as the reverse complement.
TCCCGATAACAAGGAGTTCCGATGTCTCTCAAGAATCCGGTCGAAATGCTGCTGCAGTGGGCCAAGGAGCAGCCGAACAAGGCCTGGCTGTATCAACCGGTCGACGGCATCTGGAAGAAATACAGTTTTGCCGAATGCGAAGCCCAGGTCCGCGGCATGGCCACGGCGCTGCGCAAGCTCGGTCTGCCGGCCGGTTCGCGCATCGCAATCTCCGGCCGCAATACCGCACACTGGTTCCTCGCCGATCTGGCGATCGCGATGGCCGGTTACATCAGTGTCGGCCTGTATCCGAAGCAGTCGGGCGACGCCGTCAAGTTCATCCTGACGCATTCCGACACCAAGGCGATCTTCGTCGGGCCGATGCCGGACGCCGACGAGTTCATGGCCGCGGTACCGGAAGGCACGATCAAGATCGGCTTCCCGTACGAAGGCGTCGGCCAGTGCGATCACAAATGGGACGACCTGGTGCGCGCGTCCGAGCCGTTCGCCGGCTACCAGACGCCCGATCCGTCGTCGATCTACACCCTGATCTACACCTCGGGCACCACCGGCAACCCCAAGGGTGTGATCATCACGATCGGCAACATGCTGTTCGCCGGCGAGGGCATGCTCAAGGCGATGCCGGGCAAGGGCCAGGAGCGCTTCTTCTCGTACCTGCCGCTTGCCCATGCCTTCGAACGCGGCGCGGTCGAACTCGGTTCGATCTACTACGGCGCCGAAGTGTTCTTCCTCGAGAACCTCGAGAAGCTCGCCGAGCAGCTGCCGGAAGTCGCGCCGACGCGCTTCTTCGGCGTCCCGCTGGTCTACGGCCGCTTCCAGGCCGGCATCCTCAAGAAGCTGCCGCAGAAGAAACTCGATCGCCTGCTGAAGATCCCGGTGGTGTCGTCGCTGATCAAGAAGAAGATCAAGAAAGGCATGGGCCTGCAGAACGCCCGCTATCTGTTCGTCGGCGCCGCGCCGATGCCGATCCCGCTGATGAAATGGCTGGCCAGGCTCGACATCGACGTGCTGCAGGGCTACGGCATGACCGAAAACAACATCTACGCCACTGCCAACCTGCCGGGCGCCAACCGCTGGGGTTCGGTGGGCCGTGCACAGCCCGGTGCCGACATGCGCATCGCCGAAGACGGCGAAATCCAGTTCAAGCATGCCGCCGTCACGCAGGGCTACTACCACGACGCCGAAAAGACCGCCGAGCTGTTCACCAGCGACGGCTGGTTGCGCACCGGAGACAAGGGCCGCATCGACGAAGACGGCTATCTGTACATCACTGGCCGCACCAAGGACATCTTCAAGACGCTCAAGGGCAAGTACGTTGCGCCGGCGCCGATCGAAGGCGCGCTGTCGCGCGATACCGACATCGACCAGCTCTGCTTCGTCGGCACCGGCCTCAAGCAGCCGATCATGATCGTCACGCTCAGCGCCGACGGCGCCCGCAAGCCCCGCTCCGAAGTCGAAGCCGGCCTGATCGCCGAAATGAATGCCGTCAACGCCACGCTCGAAAACCACGAAGAGATCGCCAAGATCATCGTCGCCAGGGACGCATGGACGATCGACAACAACATCATGACGCCGACCATGAAGGTCAAGCGCAACGAGGTCGAGAAAAAGTACGGCGAGCTGCTCGAGAAGCACGCGCCCAACGTCAAGGAAAAAGTGGTCTGGGAGTGAGCCCGGGCTTTCAAGGATTGCCAGTGGCAATCCTTGCCGGGCGAACCAATGGGGCTGGGGCCCCATTGTCGAGTGCAGGATTTCAGGAAGCGCCAGTGGCGCTTCCTGCCGCACGAACGAGCGGGGTTGAGGCCCCGCTCCGAGCGCACGATTTCAGCGAATGCCAGCGGACTTCAACGTCCGCGTCGCCATTTCCGGCGCAAGGCCGCTCCACTCAATCCTTCCCCAGCCAGCCGCGCAGCCTGAACCACAGCAGCGGCGGCAGCATGCTCAGCAGCAATGCGGTGAGCGCCGCCGGATAGCCCCAGAGCTTGTCGAGTTCCGGCATGTGCCGGAAGTTCATTCCCCAGACGCCAGCGAGGATGACGGGTGGAATGGTGACGACCGACACCACGGTCAGCAGTTTCATCACCGCGTTCTGCGCGGTGCTGATGAAGCCGAGGATGGCGTCGAGCAGGAACTGCAGTTTCTCGGTCAGCTGGTCGTCGAACTCTTCGAGCGTCTTCAGATCGCTGGCGATCACCTTGAGCCGCGAGCGCGCGGCCTTCGACAGCCAGTCCGGTGCGCGGTTGTCGACGAAACCCAGGGTGCGCGCGAAACCGAGCAGCGACGGCCGGAAGCGTGCGAGCCGACCTTCGAGCCGGCCCACCCGAAGCATCATGTCGTGCAGCTCGTCGGTACGCCGCGCACGCTCGACAAACACTTCGTCCGACAGCGTTGCCAGATCGGCAGCGATCTGCTGCATCCGTGCGGCGATCTCGTTGATCGCGGTTTCGAGCAGCATGGCGAACGCCGAGGCCGGCGTCTGCTCGCGCGCCTGTCGCCACTGGCTGCCGGCGTGTTCGACGATCGACGAGGGCGTATAGGCGAGGCTGATCATGAACCGCTCGTCGAGGGCGATACCAAGCGGTGTGTCCACGGCGCCGGCTTCGTCCGCGAACAAGGTGAGCTGCATGTGCAGGGTGTGCTCGTCGTCGCGATTGCGTTGTGCGAGTCCCAACGCGCTGAGCTGCTCGGGTCTCGGCACGGCGGACCCGGTCATCGCTTCGATGCGTCGCAGCTCGTCGCTGTCCGGCGCCGACAGATCGAACCAGACGGCACCAGCGGGAAAATCCTCGCCGGCATGCCAGACGACGGGCTCGCGATGATCATTGCGGTGGATGCTCAACATGGCTCTGATATCCCTTCGAAGGCGTGATCGGGCACGGCCGCGCAGATCCCGGCCGCTGCCGCGGTATCGCGCATCGCTGCACAATGGCGGCTGAACGACCCGCCCGGCCGGAGGCTGCGATGAAGTACACCCTGCGTGTCGCGACGCCCGACGACGCGCCGACGATCTCCCGCCTGTCGGCGATGTTCGGCTACCGCGACGACGCCGATGCGCATCGCAGACGCCTGCATATCCTGCTCGCAAAGGCCGATCACGCTGTGCTGGTGGCCGTCAGCGATGACGCCGTCACCGGCTGGCTGCACGTGATGCTGCGACATTCGCTGGAAAGCGAAAGCTTCGCGGAAATCGCCGGACTGGTCGTCGACGAGCAGCTGCGCAGCACCGGCATCGGTGCGGCGCTGGTCGCGGCGGCGGAGAACTGGGCACGGCAGCGCGGCCATCACGAAGTGCGCGTGCGCTCCAATCTGAGCCGCGAGCGCGCCCACGCGTTCTATCGCCGTCAGGGCTATGCTGCGACCAAGCACCAGCAGGTGTTCGCCAAGCGGATCTCGTGATCCGCTTGGCGAGCGAGGCGCCCCGGCGCGAGCGGCGCCCGCCCGATGCGGTTTCCGACGGCACGACGCGCCCTGCCCGCAGCGCTCAGTCCAGCTGCTTGCGGAACGCGATCGCGAAGCGGTTCCAGGCATTGATCGCCGAGATCAGCAGCGTCAGATCGACCATCTCTTCCGGTGTGAACTGCGGCTTGACGCGGGCCCAGACCTCGTCCGGCACGTGGCCGTCCGCCACCTGCGTCACCACCTCGGTCCATTCCAGGGCCGCGCGTTCGCGGTCGCTGAACAACGGCGCTTCCTGCCAGACCGCAAGCGTCGCCAGACGCCGATCGGTTTCGCCAGCCTTGCGCGCGTCCGTCGTGTGCATGTCGACGCAGTAGGCACAGCCATTGATCAGCGAGGCGCGCAGACGGACCAGTTCGACGAGCGGCTTTTCGAGCCCGCTGGCCGCGACGTGCGCTTCGAGACCCATCATCGCTTTCATCGCGTTCGGGCTGGCTTTGTAGAAATTGAGGCGAGGTTCCATCGTGCTGCTCCTTGGAAGTTGCCCCATCGGGGCGTGTTTGACGGGAACAGACGATACGGATGTTGCAAATAGACCGTAATCCGGTAATTTTGCAACTCATTGTTCTGAAAATAGGACGATCAGAATGGACCTCAATGATCTGCGCTATTTCGCCCTGATCGTCGAACACGGCGGCTTCAGCGCCGCCGAGCGGCATGCGCACATCAGCAAATCCAAGCTCAGCCGTCGCATCGCGCTGCTCGAGGATCGCCTCGGCACGCGGCTGCTCCGGCGCAGTACGCGCCGTCTCGCACTGACCGAGGCCGGCCGCGCATTCCACGAGCATTGCGCGGCGATGCTGGTCGAGGCCGATGCGGCGAGGCTGGCGGTCGAACAGTTGCGCAGCGAGCCGGCTGGCACCGTGCGCATGACCTGCCCCTCGGCAATGGCGCAGTTCTACGTCACGCGCCTGATCGCCGACTTCATGCGCCAGTATCCGAAGGTGCGCGTCGAACTCGACTCCACCGACCGCGTGATCAACCTGCTTGAAGAGCGCATCGACATCGCGCTGCGCACTGGCGGCGCCGGTCTCGGCGATCCGGGCCTCGTCGCGCGCCGCATCGCGTCCGGGCGCATGGTGCTGGTCGCCAGCCCGGACTACGTCGCCACGCATCGGCCCGGCGACGATCCGGCGCACTTCGCCGCGCAGGCGACGATCAGCGGTCTGCGCGAAGGCCCGGAGCAGAGCTGGTCATTGCTGAGCCGCGACGGCGACAGCTTCCGCCTGGCGCACCGGCCCCGCATGCTGTGCTCGGATTTCACCGTGCAGATGCAGGCCGCGCTCGGCGGTGTCGGGATCGCACTGCTGCCCTTGCGCGTGGTCTGGCCCAGCCTCGAAGACGGTTCGCTGCTGCGCGTCGCCAGGCACTGGAGCTCGGCGGAACGCGACATCCATCTGGTGTTCGCCAGCCGTCGCGAGACCCTGCCCTCGGTGCGCGCGCTGATCGATCATCTCGTCCAGCACGTCCCGAGCGCCCTCAGCGTCGACGACGCCCTGCCGCCGGTCGCGCCTGGCAGGCGCCGCGCGCACCGCTCATGAACCGCGGTCGCGACCGCCGTTCGGTGCAGCGTCCGTCGGCATGATCTCCGGTCCCGCGGCCCCACGCAGCGGCTGCCAGAGCAGGGCCGGCAGGGACTGCGCGTCTGCATCGCGAAACACCGGCAGGCCGAGCTGCATGCCATCGTGGCCGTCCAGCGGCCGGCCGCAGTGGCTGGCGAAAACGCGATCCCAGAGCGTGAGAATCGTGCCGAAGTTGCGATTGCCTTCGTCGATGCGCACGGAGTGATGGACGCGGTGCAGATCGGGCGTCACCAGCAGCATGCGCAGACGGCGATCCCAGCGCTCGGGCAGATGCAGGTTGGAGTGGATGAACAGCGAGTAGATGCCGGTCAGCGTTTCGAAGACCAGCACCGCAAGCGGTGACGCGCCGAGCAGCACGATCGCGGCGAGCTTCCAGGTCCAGGCCGCCAGCAACTCGGCGGGATGAAAACGCAGCGCCGTGGTCACGTCGAATTCCAGGTCGCTGTGATGCACACGATGCAGACGCCACAGCCAGTCCGGCCCGTGCATGCAGCGATGCTGCCAGTACATCGCGGCGTCGAGTGCAATCACCGCGACCACGATCGCGGCCGGCGGCGGCAGCGACAGGATCGCGAGCAAACCGAGCCGATGCGCCTGCGCCCAGGCGGCAACACCGATCGCGGCGATCGGCAGGACACTGAGCAGCAGACCGGCCAGCAAGACCAGCACGACGTTCACCAGCCAGCGCCGGCGACGCTGTGCGACACGTCGCGGCCACAAGGCTTCCAGCGCCATCGCCACGCCGAGCGCGAGCGCCGTCAACAACATGCGCGCCTGCTGCGGATCCTGCTTCAGCGAGTGCCAGAGCGTCGCCATCGCACCATTGAAGGCGCGTCACGGTGAATCCGTCGTGAACGACGCCGCGGCCGCCGCGCTCAGGCAAAGACGATGGTCTTGTTGCCGTCGACGATGACGCGATCCTCGACATGCCAGCGCACGGCGCGCGCGAGCACCTGACGTTCGAGATCGCGACCGAGGCGACGCAGGTCCGGGACTTCGTGGCGGTGCGACACGCGGCCGGTGTCCTGATCGATGATCGGCCCCTGATCGAGATCCGAGGTCACGTAATGCGCGGTCGCGCCGATCAGCTTGACGCCGCGCGTGTACGCCTGCTGGTAGGGATCGGCGCCGACGAACGCCGGCAGGAAGCTGTGATGGATGTTGATGATGCGATGCGGATAGTGCGCGACGAAATCTGCCGAAAGGATTCGCATGTAGCGGGCGAGCACGATGAAGTCGGTGCGGTCGGCGAGCAGCGCCCGCATCCTCGCCTCGGCATCGGCGTGGGTGGCGGCATCGATCGCAACGTGTTCGAAGCGCACGCCGAAACGTTCCACCGACTCGCGCAGATCGGCGTGATTGGAAATCACCACGGGAATGTCGACCCGCAGTTCGCCGCGTTGCCAGCGCCACAGCAGTTCGAGCAGGGCGTGATCATGCTTCGACACCAGCACTGCCATACGCGGCTTGTCGGCGGCGTAGCTGATGCGCCAGTCCATCGTGAAACGGCTGGCGACCGCTTCGCGGAACGCGGTTTCGAGCACGGCACGCGGCACGTCGAGATGCGGCGTCTGGAATTCGAGCCGCAGGAAGAAGCGGCCACCTTCCGGATCGGTCGAATGCTGATCGAGCTCGGTGATGTTGACGCCGTGCTGGAACAGGAACGTGGTCACCGCCGCGACGATGCCGGGCTGGTCCGGACAGGTGATCAGCAGGCGGGCGGTGGTATCGGGTTCGGTCGTCATGGCGGCGCTGGGCCTGCGGCAGCGCCGCGGGAGGCGCGTTTATACCGGAAGCCGGCGCGCTTGGCGACGCGCGCCGGCCGGATTCAGGCCTTGATCAGTGCCTTCAGCCTGGCCGCTTCATCCGGGAACCAGGGACCGTTGGCCTTCAGGGCGTCGGCGACGACGCGTCTGGCGTCGGCGTCGCGATCCAGCGCCTGCAGGGCCTTGACGCGTTGTTCGGCGACCTGCAGACGATTGATGCCGTAGGCCTGTTCGGCGGCCTTCTCGAACTGCGGCAGGGCCTGCGCGGCGTCGCCGCGTGCGAGCAGGCTCTTGCCCCAGCGCGCGGCGTAGACGTAGTCATCCGGCCAGGCGTCGATCAGGCGCGGCATCAGCGCGTCGTAGGCCGCGTAGTTGCCGGTCAGCGCCGCAAGCTGGTCGTTGTAGATGCGCAGGTTGTCGTCGAGATTGCGATCCTTCTTCAGGTCGCCGCCGAGGTCCTTTTCGACGTCGGCGATCGCCCGCTCGAGCAAGGCCTTTTTGGCGGTCTGGTCGCCGAGTGCGTCGTCGATGTCGGCCAGCGAGAGCACCGCGGAACGCTTGTCGGCGCAGGGGCGGTCGCCGAACACGCCGGTCGCCACCAGCTTCTCCGCCGCCGGCTGCTGTGCTGCAATCAGCGCGTGCGCATCAGGCCGCTTCGACGCGAACTCGAAATAACGGTCGAGTTCGTAAGGCCGTTCACACCCGAGATCGCCGGCCAGCACGGTCGCACCGATGCGCAGTACCGCATCGCCATCGTTCTGCTGGCTGGCCTGCAGAAACTGCAGACGCGCGATCGTCAGCGCCGCGGCGGTGTCGTCGTGCAGCGCCTTGCTCGCGTCGGCCGACAGCGTGGTCAGCCACTGCAGGCCACCAGCGGCGTCATAGCGCGCGAGATAGGACTTCAGCACGCTGCGGCCGGCGACGACCGACGTCGGGGCACCGTCCGTGACCGTCGCACGCAGGGCATCGAGTGTTTCGCCGCTGTCGACCAGTTTGTTGATCTGCGGATAGAACTCGGCGCGGGTCTTCTCGCCGAGGATGCGCCCCAGTTCGTCGCCGCCGGCGTTCAGCACCAGATAGCTCGGCAGGAACTTGATGCCGTACTTCTGCATCAGCGCCGCGCCGTCGGGCGAGTCGGCGTCGACTTCGACGACCACGGCCTTCTTCTCGACTGCCGCCCAGTCGGCGCCGGTCAGGATATTGGTTGCCATGAAGTAGCAGGAGTAGCACCAGGGCGCGTGGAAATCGACGATCAGCGGCGACTGATGCGACCTGGCCTGGGCGAGACCTTCGTCGAAGCTCAAGGCCGGTTTCGCCGCCGCCGGTGCAGCCGGTTCCGGTGCCGCGGGCCTGCGATTGCAGGCAGCGAACAGGGGCAGGCTGAGGCAGAGGACAACGGCGAAGCGCGACAATGGCGACATTACGGATCCAGCGGTGGAAGTTCGGGAGCGTCCTTCGGTGGCTGGGAATAGTACGCGATGCGCGCAACGTAGGGCTTGCCGCTCGCCGGATCCGGAACATTGGCGAGCCCGCGGTATTCGAGCAGTTTTTCCTGCTTCGGGTCGTAGGTCACTTCAAGAGGATCGACGAACCAGCGCAGCAGCGAATCGGGTTCGACGCGGAAACGCACTGCCGGCCGACCCTCGAACGTCGTGTCGGCGATGCGTCTGGCGCGGAAGTGGTAGGCGTCGAGATTGCCGGCGACTGCCAGCGTGAAGCTCACGGTCTTGCCGCTCATCAGCTCGGCGAAGTGTGCGCGCAGGAACGAATGGAAGCCGGAGTCCGCCGTCATCGGCATCACGTGATCGATGGTCTTGCGTTCGAGCTTGTCCTTCGTCGAACTGCGCTTTTCCATCATCACGTGATCGGCATCGACCGCCGTGATCGCCTCGTGATAGCCGTCGGTCTTCATGTCGAAGCGATAGACCGGAATGAATGGATCGGCGCTGAAGTCCAGGGTCTTGTCACCGATCAGTCGGCCGTCCGGCGCGTAGTAGCGGATCGTGCCGCCCAGCCAGTGCTCGCCCACGATGTTCTGATGATGGACTTCCGTGTACAGGTAGCGGCCGGTCTTCAGATCGTAGGCATAACCGTAGAACGCAAAGGTCTCCGCCGATGCGACACCGCTCCAGGCCAGGCCTGCGAACATCAGCGCGAAGACAAGAGACTTCATGACGTGCCGCCAGACCGGCGCGGCGAAAAAAGAAAATGCGCGACGCCCCATTCTTCACCTCGCGCATAACCGAACAGCTCCGCGACGGCCATGTAGAACATGCGCCAGCGCTGGAACCAGATTCTGGCGTCCGCATCGCCGTATGCCCTGCGGAACACCGGCATGATCTCGTCGCGCCGGGCGTCCATGCCGGCGAGCCAGTGATTCGAGGTCTTCTCGTAGTGCCGGCCATTGACCCACCACTGCGCTTCGAGCTTCAGATCATCCTGGAAGTGCGCGAACAGATGCTCGCTGGGCATCGTCCCGCCGGTGAAGAAATAGCGGCTCATCCAGTCGCTCTCGTCCTGCGACTCGAAGTGATAGGCCAGCAGCTTGTGCGCGAACACGTGCACGAACAGACGGCCTTCCGGCCTGAGCCAGCGCGCGACCTTGGCAAACAGCAGGGCGTAGTTCTTCATGTGCTCGAACATTTCGATCGACAGCACGCGATCGAAACCGCCCGCAAGCTGCGTTGTCGGCATCTCGAAGTCGACGATGTTGCCGGTCAGGATCGTCAGGTTGCGCAAGCCGCGCTCCGCGGCGCGCGCCATGATGTAGTCGCGCTGGCCATGCGAGTTCGACAGGCCGACGACGCGCGAGTTCGGGTAGCGCTCGGCCAGCCACAGCGACAGCGAACCCCAGCCACAGCCGAGATCGAGCAGGGACTGACCATCGACCAGCCCGGCGCGCACGGCGTACAGGCGGAACATCTGCTCCTCGGCTTCCGCCAGGGTCTCGTGGCCGCCGGGGTACAGGCAGCACGAATATTTGAGGCGCGGGCCGAGATGCAGATGGAAGAATTCGGCCGGCACCTCGTAGTGCTGCTCGTTGGCCGCGCCGGTTTCGATCGCGATCGGGCTGGCGCGCAGCTCGGCAAGAAAGCGGTCGAAACGTTCGGCGCGACGTTCGCCATTGCCGGCCGCCTCGTCGACCAGCCGCCTGGCCATCAGCCTGCGCATGCCGAAACGTGCCGCCACGTCGGGAATCAAACCGCGCTCACACCAATCGATGACACTCATGCAGGGCCGGACTCAGTCTTGAACAGCGGTGGAAGAACGCCTGGCCGGCAGCGGCAACAGCGCGCTGGTGGTGCGCACGTAGTCGGCGTAGCCAGGCTTGCGGCGAATCATCTCGGCTTCGAGCAGCGGCACGCCCGACAGCTTCATCAGCAGGAACGCCATCACCAGCGGCGCAACCAGGCTGAGCCCACCCCAGGCCGCGCCGATCGCCAGCGGCACATAGGCGAGCCAGTGCACGCATTCGAAGAAATAGTTCGGATGGCGCGACCAGCCCCAGAGCCCATCGCGGCAGACCTTGCCGCGGTTGGCCGGATCGGCGCGAAAGGCCTTCATCTGCCGATCGGCAAGGCTTTCGCCGCCGACCGAAACCAGCCAGATCGCGAGGGCCGCGACGAGCGCCGGCACGGACGGCAGGTCATCCCGGTACGCCACCGGCAGGAAAGCCGAGGCCGACAGCGCCAGCGTGAAAATGTTCTGGAACTGGAAGAACCAGAACATGTTGACGTTGGCCCTGCCGCCCCACGCTTCGCGGAATTTCCGGTAGCGGAAGTCCTCCGGTCGGCCGGCGTTGCGCCGCCAGATGTAGCTTCCCAGGCGCAGGCCCCAGAGTCCGCCCATCATCGCGAGCAGGCCACGCAGCGCGGCGGGTGCGTCGCCGGCCAGCGCGTAGACGACGGCGAGCCCGCCCAGCGTCCACGACCAGATCGCATCGACGACGCCGGCATTGCCGCTGCGCCATTGCAGCAGCCAGGCCACCGTTTTGGCGGCGATCACGATCACGACGGTCAGCAGAAAGGCGTCAAGGACATTCATCGTCTGCTCCTATACGCAGCAGCCGCCGATGCGGATGCCAACGGCCCGGAATCCCGTTTCGGCCGGACGGCGCGACCGTGGTCGTGCTCAGCCCAGCAGTTCGAGCAGCTGCCGACTGCTGCCGGCCAGCGCCTCGCGCCACGGCAGACCGACAATCTCGCGCCCGCTCACGCTGTCGGCGAACGGCATGCGCTCGCCGTCACCGATCACGTGACGATAGTCCATCGTCACTTCGTCGCCGGCCGTCAGATCGTGCAAGGCGAAGATGAAGCCGAGATGCCACAGCGCGGTCGGCGCGAAGCTGTGATTGACGTAGCACTCGTCGCTCCACTCCGGCGTCAGCGAGAACCGGTCCTCGAACCAGCGCACGCTGGACTCGACCTCGATCGAATCGTCCGGATACTGGCGCAGCTGCGCCTCGGTCCACACGGTATGGACCTTGTCCGGCGCAACGATCACCGCGCCGCGCCGCACCGGCTCCTCGACGAACAAGCCCCTGCCGGACTGCGGAATGCGGGAGACGTCGACACGATAGCGGGGAATGATCATGGAACGGCGTGGCGCAACGGCGGGTGGCAGGGCCGGCCAGCTTAGCCCGGATCAGCCGCCACCGACCAAGTCTCGCGGCGGCGCATGTGGCACGATGCCGATCGGTCGCCGCCGTCAGGCGCACCTCGCCGGACGTATCGCAGGCGCCGTGGCGCCCACCCTCAGCGGGGCGCCGCCTGGGGCCTGCGGCGAAGACGGGCGAGGATTCGCCGCACCGCGAAGTGACGTTGCCACTTCTCGAATTTGCGGGCGATCCGGTTCCGGCGGTGATTGCGCGAGCGCTCGCCGATGGTGCTGGCAATACCGGACCGCTCGCGTACCGCCGGCGGGTCGAGCAGAAACACGCGAAGGCCGTATCGCCAGTATCGATCGAGCGCGCAGTCGATCGCGATGCGCGGTCTCGACAGGCAATCGAGGAACTTTCGTGCGCCGTCCCGCGTCAGCCAGTATCCCTGGCAACCGCTGGGATGCTCGGTCGGCAGCAGGACGCGGCGGCCGGACGCCAGCTTGCGGATCTCGATGCCGGCCGGCTGCTTGACGCTGGAAATCCGCACCATGTCCGGTCGCTCGGGCAAACCGGAAAATTCCGCGCATTGCGCGGCCAGATCGGGCGCGACAACGGCGTCGTCCTCGAGCACGATCGCGCAATCCCGGCCGGAAGCGATCAGGCGCCGCCAGACCGCGAGGTGACTCAGGTAACAACCGAGTTCCGCATCGAGCAGACCGGATGCGGTCGGATGCTCACGGCGATCCAGCCGTCGACCGTCCAGCGCGTCGACAAACTCGACCTCGAGCCCGAGTCCGGCCAGCTGCCGGTCCATCGTCGCGCGGCGTTCGACACTTCCCGGCAGATTGATGACGAATGTCAGCATCGCTTGAAGTCCGCCTGCCGGTCCTTGCCGCCACGCGCCCGGCGCCGTGCGCACACGCCGCGCCGACGCCCTGGCGCGGTGCCGCTCAATGCCGGGTGTCGTTCGACGGCTGGCTGTTGGCCGGTACGAACAGCTGGCGGGCGTCGCTGGCGCTGAACGAATACTCGCGGCCGCAGAACTCGCAGGTGACGTCGAACTTGCCGTGTTCCTGCAGGTGATCCTCGACTTCCGCTTCGCCCAGCGACCGCAGCATCGCGCCGATGCCCTCGCGCGAGCAGCGGCAGGCCAGATGTACCGGTTGCGGATCGAAGACGCGGACATCGTCCTCGTGGAACAGGCGCCGCAGGATCGTCAGCCCCGGCGTCTCGGCCAGCTCGGCTTCCTGCAAGGTGTTGAACAGTACGCTGACGTGTTGCCAGTGATCTTCGCTGCTGTTCTTCTCGCCGAGCGGCAGGCGCTGCAGCATCAGGCCGCGGATATGCGTACCGTCGTAGGCCAGTCGCAGCAGCGACGGCAGCTGCTCGGACTGCGCGAAATAGAATTCCATCGCATCGGCCAGATGCTGGCCTTCGATCGCGACAATCGCCTGATAGTTCTGGCCGCCGCGTTCCGGCTCGATCAGCAGGCCGAACTGGCCGCCCTGCATCAGCGCAGCAAAATCACCCTGCGCATCGGCTTCGGCCTTGGCCATGCCGCGCACGCGCATGCCGGCATCGACACCTTGCGCGCTCTCGACCTGCGCGATCAGCAGCTGCACCGGCCCTTCGCTGTGCTGGAACTGCAGGCTGATGCGTCCCTCGAGTTTGGTGTGCGCGGCGAGCAGCGGCATCGCCGCGACCGCCTGCGCGAGCAGCTTGCGCACGTCGGCCGGGTACGGCCGCGAACCGAGCATCGTATCGACGCCGGCTTCGTACTCGACGATCGCGCCGCGCACGCCGAGATCGGGCAACAGGAATTCGGTCAGTCGGTTGTTCATCGGCTCAATATCGTGTCGGCATCAGACAATTCAATATTCTGGAATGTCGGAGAAGCGTAGCGAGCGAAGGCAGTCCACGCGAGGACGGAGCACGGCAATGTTCGGCCCTCGGGGCTGACTGACTCAATGCCAGTCCGGCTTGAGCCGAACATCAGCGTACTTCCGTACGCGAGCATTGCGAGCACCGCCTGCACGCGGGATGCCGAGCGCAGTCGCTTGTCCGGCGTTTCAGCCTGCCAGCTTCTCTTTCAGCAGCCGGTTCAGGGCATCCGGATTGGCCTTGCCCTGCGTCGCGCGCATGGTCTGGCCGACAAAGAAACCGAACAGCTTGTCCTTGCCGGCCCGGTACTCTGCGAGCTGGCCGGGGTTCTTTGCCATCACGTCCTCGATCGCTTTGATGATCGCCGACTCGTCGGTGATCTGCACCAGGCCCCTGGCCTTGATGATTTCGTCGGCATTGCCCTCGCCGGCCATCATCGCCTCGAACACGTCCTTCGCGATCTTGCCGGAGATGGTCTTGTCGGCGATGCGCGCGATCAGACCGGCCAGCTGCACGGCATCGACCGGCGACTCGGCGATGGTCTTGCCGGCCTTGTTGAGACCGCCGAGCAGATCGCCGATCACCCAGTTCGCGGCGATCTTCGGATCGCCCTTCGATTCGGCAACGACCGATTCATAGAAATCGGCAAGCGCCTGCTCGGCGGTCAGCACGCCGGCGTCGTAGACCGGCAGCTTGTACTGCTCGACGAAGCGCGCCTTCTTGGCTTCCGGCAGCTCCGGCATCGTGCCGCGGATGCGCTCGATCTCGTCACTCGTGACCACCACCGGCAGCAGGTCCGGATCCGGGAAGTAGCGATAGTCGTTGGCGTCTTCCTTGGTGCGCATCGAGCGCGTCTCGCCGGTGCCCGGATCGAACAGACGCGTTTCCTGGACGATCTTGCCGCCGGCTTCGATGACGTCGATCTGCCGCTCGATCTCGAATTCGATCGCTTTTTCGACATAGCGGAACGAATTGACGTTCTTGGTTTCGGTCCGCGTGCCGAACTTCTCGGCGCCGTGCTTGCGCACGGACACGTTGGCGTCGCAGCGGAAGCTGCCTTCCTGCATGTTGCCGTCACAGACGCCGAGGTAGACGACGAGCTGGTGCAGCTTCTTCAGGTACGCGACCGCCTCGGCCGCCGAGCGGATGTCGGGCTCGGAGACGATCTCGATCAGCGGCGTGCCGGCGCGATTGAGGTCGATCCCGGACTGGCCGACATGACCTTCGTGCATGGACTTGCCGGCGTCCTCTTCCATGTGCGCACGCGTGATGCCGATGCGCTTGACCTTGCCATCGACTTCGATATCGAGATGGCCTTCGTAGACGATCGGCAGTTCGTACTGCGAGATCTGATAACCCTTCGGCAGATCGGGATAAAAGTAGTGCTTGCGTGCAAACACGCAGCGCTCGGCGATCTTGGCGTCGACCGACAGGCCGAACTTGACCGCGTATTCGAGCGCGGTCTGGTTCAGCACCGGCAATACGCCAGGCATGCCGAGCGTGACGCCATCGGCCTGCGTGTTCGGCGCAGCGCCGTACGCGGTCGCGGCGCCGGAAAAGATCTTGGACTGCGTGCGGAGCTGGCAATGGACTTCGAGTCCGATCACCACTTCCCAGGTTGAGCTGTCGTATGCCATGTCGTTGCGCCCTTACGAGAATGCCTTGGGCATCTGCTTGTGGAAATCGGTGACCTGCTGGAACTGATGCGCGACGTTCAGCAGCTTCGCCTCGCTGAAGAAGTTGCCCATCAGCTGCAGGCCGACCGGCAGGCCTGTCCCGAGCTGCGTCGAGGGGCCTGTCCCGAGCTGCGTCGAGGGGCCGTCGACGAAGCCGCAGTTCAGCGACATCGCCGGAATGCCGGCGAGGTTGGCGGCGATCGTGTAGATGTCGTTCAGATACATCGCGACCGGATCGTCGGTCTTGCTGCCGAGCGGGAACGCGACGTCGGTCGCGGTCGGCCCGAGCACGAGATCGACGCTGTCGAACGCGCGCCGGAAATCCTCGTAGATCAGCTTGCGGACCTTCTGCGCCTGCAGGTAGTACGCATCGTAGTAGCCGTGGCTGAGCACGTAGGTGCCGATCATGATGCGCCGCTGCACTTCCGCGCCGAAGCCTTCGCCGCGGCTTTTCTTGTAGAGCTGTTCCAGCGTCTTCACACCTTCGGCGCGATGGCCGTAACGCACGCCGTCGAAGCGTGCGAGATTGGAACTGGCCTCGGCCGGCGCGACGACGTAGTAGGTCGGCACCGACAGCGGCGAATTCGGCAGCGAGATCTCGCTGATGATCGCGCCCAGTCCTTCCAGTGTCTTGATCGCCGCTTCGATCTTCTCGCGCGAACTCGGCGCCAGGCCCTCGGCGAAATATTCCTTCGGCAGGCCGATCTTCAGGCCCTTGATCGAGTCGTTCAGGCCGCCGACCAGATCATCGACCGGCCGTTCGACGCTGGTCGAGTCCAGCGGATCGAAGCCGGACATCGCCTGCAGCACGTGTGCCGCGTCTTCCGCCGAGCGCGCGACCACGCCGGCCTGGTCGAGACTGGACGCGAAGGCGATCATGCCGTAGCGCGACACCCGCCCGTAGGTCGGCTTGATGCCGGTCAGGCCGCACAGCGCGGCCGGCTGGCGGATCGAGCCGCCGGTATCGGTCGCCGTGGCGATCGGCGCCAGACCGGCGGCGACCGCGGCGACCGAGCCACCGCTGGAGCCGCCCGGTACGCGCGCCGTGTCCCAGGGGTTCTTGACCGCACCGTACCAGCTGGTCTCGTTCGAAGAACCCATCGCGAACTCGTCCATGTTGCACTTGCCGAGCATGACCATGCCGGCATCGAGATGCAGCTTCTGGACGATGGTGGCGTCGTAAGGCGAGATGAACGAATCGAGCATCTTCGACGCACAGCTGGTCTTCACGCCCAGGGTGCAGAAGATGTCCTTCTGCGCGAGCGGGATGCCGGTCAGCAGCTGGGCGTCACCGCGCGCCAGACGCGCATCGGCGGCGTCGGCCTGCTTGAGCGCGCGTTCGTCGGTGACCGTGATGAAGCTGTTGAGCGCGCCATCGTGCGCCTTGATGCGGCCGAGGAAATGCGCGGTCAGCTCGCGAGACGAGAATTTCTTCGCTCGCAGGCCTTCGGAAAGTTCTTTGATCGACAGAGTGTGCATTGGGGTTCCAGCTCTTGTTTCGGCGAACGGCGCGAACGACCGCGCCTGATCTGCTCTTGCCGGCGGCCGCCGCAAGCCGCGAACGGCCGTCGGGCTTATTCGATGACTTTGGGCACCAGATAGACGCCCTCGTCGACCTCCGGCGCGATCGCCTGGAAGGCCTCGCGGCGGTCGGACTCGGTGACCGCGTCCGGACGCAGGCGCTGGTGCATGGCCAGCGGATGCGCCATCGGCGTCACGCCTTGCGTGTCGGCGTTCGACAGCTGGTCCACCAGCTGCATGATGTTCGACAGCTGCTCGGCATAGGGGCCGATCCGGTCGGCCGGCAATTCGAGGCGCGCCAGATGCGCGACCTGCTTGATATTTTCTGGACTCAGACTCATCGCTTGCGGCGTTTCCGACGTGGTGGGCATGGCCGACGGGCCAAGCTGAAAAGGCCATTCCCGCAGCCTTGCGGCGCCGGGAATCGTTTATGATGTGCGGATGCACAATTCTACTGGAATGTGAGAATGTGCACCGCCGCCATCGCAGCGGCAAATCGCGTTCCCGAGGCCAGAAGGCCAACGGGATAAAACCAGAATTCAGTCATACCGAGCAGGCCACCCGAGATGTTCGACGCCGTACGCCGTTTGTTTGTCAACGACCTGTCCATCGATCTGGGCACGGCCAATACCCTCGTCTACGTGCGCGACGAAGGCATCGTCCTCAATGAACCGTCCGTGGTCGCGATCCGCATGGACGCGCGCGGCGCCAAGAAAGTCGAGGCCGTCGGCATCGAGGCCAAGCAGATGCTCGGCCGCACGCCGACCAACATCAGCACGGTGCGCCCGCTGCGTGACGGCGTGATTGCCGACTACACCGTCACGGAGAAGATGCTGCAGCACTTCATCCGCAAGGTGCAGAAGGGCCGGATGACCCGGCCGATGACCCGCGTCGTGGTCTGCGTGCCCTACGGCTCGACGCAGGTCGAGCGCCGCGCCATCCGCGAATCGGTCGAAAACGCCGGCGCGCGCAAGGTCTGGGTCATCGAAGAACCGATCGCCGCGGCGCTGGGCGCCGGCATCCCGATCGGCGAGGCGCGCGGCTCGATGGTGGTCGACATCGGCGGCGGCACCTCGGAAGTGGCGGTGATCTCGCTGAACGGCATCGTCTACGCCGAGTCGGTCCGCATCGGCGGCGACAAGTTCGATGAAAGCATCGTCTCCTACGTGCGCCGCCAGTACAACATGCTGATCGGCGAGGCCACCGCCGAGCGCATCAAGATCCAGATCGGCACCGCCTTCCCGGGCCACGAAGTGCAGGAAATCGACGTCGTCGGCCGCCATCTGGCCGCCGGCGTGCCGCGCAACTTCACGATGAACTCGAACGAGATCCTCGACGCGCTGCAGGAGCCGCTGTCGGGCATCGTCAAGGCGGTCAAGCAGGCGCTCGAGCGCACGCCGCCGGAGCTCGGCTCGGACGTCGCCGAACGCGGCATCGTGCTGACCGGCGGTGGCGCCCTGCTGCGCGACCTCGACAAGCTGATCTCCGAGGAAACCGGCCTGCCGGTGATCATCGCCGACGATCCGCTGACCTGCGTGGCGCGCGGCGGCGGCATGGTGCTCGACATGCTCGATCGGCAGTCGGACTTCTACTCCCTCGACTGATCGCAGCGACTGGCCTGCTGCGCGCGCCGATCTCGCGCCTGTGATGCTCGCCGTACTCATGTACGGCTGCGCTTCTCGGTGCGACCTCGGCGCTGCTCACAACGGCCATTCGCCGCGATCCGCCAGACAGTAACGGACGCATTGCCGATACAGGCTTGCGCCTCTATGCTTTCGGCCACTTATTAAGCAGCCCTGCCCGACGGCACGCCATTGAATTCGCTGCACGATTCCTATCACCGACCGCTGTTTCCGCGCGGGCCCGGGCTCGGCCTGCGGACGCTGCTGCTGATCGCCGTCTCGCTGACCCTGATATTCAACGACATGCGTGGCGACAGCCTGAAAGCCGCGCGCGCCTGGACCGCGTGGTCGCTGACGCCGGTGATCTGGCTGGCGTCGCTGCCGGTCCGCTTCGTCGACATGGCGCGCGGCATCGACACCAGCAGTCACATCGAACAGCAGAACGCAGAGCTCAAGCAGCAGCAGTTCGTGCTGTCGGCGCGCCTGTCGAAGATGGACGCGCTGGAGGCGGAGAACCGGCGCCTGCGCGAACTGCTGGCCTCTTCGGCGCAGCTCACCGATCAGGTGCTGGTGGCCGAGATCATCGCCGTCAATCAGGACCCGTACCGTCACCAGATCACGCTCAATCGCGGCTCCCGCGACGGCATCTACCGTGGCCAGGCCCTGGTCGATGCGTACGGGGTCATGGGTCAGGTCATCGATGTCGCACCGAATACCTGCAAGGCGCTGCTGGTAACCGACCCCGATCACGGCATTCCGGTCGAGATCAACCGCACCGGCCTGCAGACGATCGCCGTCGGTCTTGGCGACGAACGCGGCCTGCGCCTGCCGTTCCTGCCCAGCAACGCCGACATCAAGAACGGCGACCTGCTGGTGTCCTCTTCGCTGGGCGGCCGCTTCCCGGCCGGCTATCCGGTCGGCAAGGTCTACGACGTCAAACCGGTTGCCGGCGAGCACTTCATGGAAGCCTACGCCTATCCGGCGGCGCGCCTGAATCAGGGCCGCCAGGCGCTGCTGGTCTGGAATCGCGGCGTCGAATCCGACGCCGACGCCGCGGTCGCCGCCGAAACCGCCGCCGATCAGGACCAGCCGCAGGCTGCCAGACCGGCTCCCGTCGCCACCGGCAAGCCGCCCGCGGCCAGCAAGCCCGAACCGGCGAAACCGGCGGCTGCCCCGGCCGCAACGCCGGCCAGGACACCAGCCAGAACGCCGCATGAGTCGGCGCCGACGCCGGCGACACCCGCTGTCGGCAAACCGAAGCCATGAGCCGGCCCAGCCCTCAGGCCGTGTGGCTTGCGTTCCTGCTGAGCCTGCTCAGCGGGCTGGTCCTGCAGATGATCGAACTGCCGGATTCGCTGTCTGCCGCCCGGCCGCTGTGGATGCCCTTGATGCTCGCCTACTGGGCGCTGCGCGAACCGCAGCTGCCGGCCCTGCTGCCGGCGTTCGTCGTCGGCCTGATGCTCGATGTGCTGTACGCCTCGCCGCTCGGCCAGCATGCACTCGGACTGGTCGTCGTCGTCTATCTGGTCGTGCGATTGCGCAGTTTCTTCATCATCTTCCCGCTCTGGCAGGCGACCGTCGCGCTGATTCCGGCCTGGGTGTTGTACTGCTTCCTGATGTTCTGGATCGACGGCGCCACCCAGCACGAGGCCGAGCCCTGGCTGCGCTGGCTGCCGGCGATTTCGACGACGCTGTTCTGGCCGCTGCTGTGGAGCGTGATGGAACTGATCCGCCAGCCCGGCGGAGATGAGGACTGATGGCGCTGTTCGGCCGGCATCGTCGCGATGCGCTCAAGAACATCCACGCCGAACGTGATGCGTTCCTGCGCCGCGCCGGCATCGCCGTGCTGTTCTGTGCGGCCGGTGTGGTGCTGCTGATCGTGCGCCTGTCGGACCTGCAGATCGTCGAGCACGATCACTACCAGACCCGCGCCGATGAAAACCGCATGCGCGTGGTGCCGGTCGCGCCGGTGCGCGGCCTGATCTACGACCGCAACGGCACCCTGCTGGCCCAGAACCAGCCGGCCTTCGTGCTGGAAGTGACGCCGGAACAGATCGGCAATCACGAGGCGATGGACGCGCTGCTGGCGCGGCTGTCGCATGTCGTGACGCTGACCGATGCCGACATCGCACGCTTCAAGGATCGCGTCCGCAAATCGCCGCGCTACCGCGGCGTACCCTTGCGCTCCAACCTGACGATGGAGGAGGTCGCCCGCTACGAGGTCGACCGTCACCAGTTTCCGGGCGTCGACATCAACGCCGGCCTGACCCGCAACTACCCGCTCGGTGCGTCCGCCTCGCATCTGGTCGGCTATGTCGGCGGCATCAGCGAGGAAGAGCTGCGCGCCGCCAACGAAAGCGAATTTCTCGGCCTGACGCAGATCGGCAAGACCGGCGTCGAGAAAAGCGAGGAAGACCTGCTGCGCGGAGAGCCCGGCGCCAAGATCATCGAAGCCAATGCCTACGGCCGGCCGCTGCGCGAACTCGACTACCAGCGTGGCTACCCGGGTCGCAATCTGTATCTGTCGATCGACACCAAGGTGCAGCTGGTTGCCGAAGAAGCGATGGGCAATTTCCAGGGCTCGGTGGTCGCGCTCGATCCGCGCAATGGCGAGATCATCGCCATGGTCAGCGAGCCGGGCTTCGATCCGCAGGCCTTCGTCAGCGGCATCGACAACCAGACCTATCAGGCGCTGCTCAACGATCCGTCGCGGCCGCTGTTCAATCGCTCCTTGCAGGGTCTGTATCCGCCGGGTTCGACCGTGAAGCCGGCGATGGCGCTGGCCGGCCTCGAATACGGTGTCGTGACGCCGGAGCACACCGAATACTGTCGCGGTGAAATGACCCTGCCCGGCTCCTCCCGCAAGTATCACTGCTGGAAGCGCACCGGCCACGGCCCGGTCGACATGGCCGAAGGCGTGAAGCGCTCCTGCGACATCTATTTCTACAATCTGGCGATGAATCTCGGCATCGACCGCATGTACGAAGCGATGACCGGCTTCGGGCTCGGCCACGCCACCGGCGTCGATCTGCCGCTGGAGAAGGACGGGCTTTACCCGTCGCGCGAATGGAAGCGCAAGACGCGGCACGAGAACTGGTATCCGGGCGAGACCCTGAACGTCGGCATCGGCCAGGGCTATGTGCTGGTAACGCCGATGCAGCTCGCGCAAATGGTCGCGCGCATCGCCATGCGCGGCGGCGGGTTCAAACCGCATGTCCTGCACGCCACCGAAGACCCGATCACGCGCAAGGTCACCGCTGTCGAGCCGCAGGCCCTGCCGAAGATCAAGCTCAAGGACGAGAACGACTGGTCGACGGTGATCGCGGCGATGGAATCGGTCGCGCAGGAACAGGGCGGCACGGCCTGGATGGTGGGCCACGGCGCGCCGTACCGGATCGCCGCCAAGACCGGATCGGCGCAGGTCGCCGGCCTGCGTCAGGACGAGGCAAGGCCGACCGCGCAGGAAGACCTGCCGCTGAAGCTGCGCGATCACGCCCTGTTCATCGCCTTCGCGCCGGCCGATGATCCGAAGATCGCGGTTGCGGTCATCGCCGAACACGGCGGCCACGGCGCCTCGTTCGCCGGCCCGATCGCGCGCCAGGTGATGGACCAGTACCTGCTCGGCTATGTGTTGTACGGTAACGAGAACGCGACCGAGCAGAGCAGCCACGTGACGCCGTCGATGGTGCCGGGGCTGGCCGTGCCCAATCCCGCAAAACCGGCGAGCGCGACGGAGAACGACGACGATGATCGCTGAAATCCTGCACAGCGCAGGCCACAGCCGCAGCAACAAGCCGGAACCGGGCATCGCCGACTGGCTCGAGAGCTGGCACATCGACATCTGGCTGCTGGTGCTGCTGCTCGCGGTCGCTGGCGTCGGCATCTTCATCCAGTACTCGGCGTCCGGGCATTCGATCGACGGCGTCATCAGCCAGACCCAGCGCGTCGTGCTCGGCCTGGTCGTGATGGCGGCGATCGCGCAGGCGCCGCCGGCGATGTATCGCACCGTCACGCCATGGCTGTACGGCTTCACGCTCCTGCTGCTGGTGGCGACTTTGCTGCTCGGCGACGCCGCCAAGGGCGCGACACGCTGGCTCGACTTCGGCGTCATCCGTTTCCAGCCTTCCGAGCTGATGAAGCTGGCGATGCCGACGACGATCGCCGCCTACCTGCACACCCGCCGCCTGCCGCCGAACATCATCACCATCATCGCGACGCTGGCGCTGATCGGCATGCCGGCGGCGCTGATCGCCAAGCAGCCGGATCTCGGCACGGCACTGCTGATCGTCGCCGCCGGCGGCTTCGCGCTGTTTCTCGGCGGTCTGCGCTGGCGCTGGATCATCGGCGCGTTCGCGCTGGCCGGCGCCGCCGCGCCCCTGCTGTGGACGCACATGCAGGACTACCAGCGGCAGCGCATCCTGACCTTGCTCAACCCGGAAAGCGATCCGCTCGGCGCCGGCTATCACATCACGCAGTCGATGATCGCGATCGGCTCCGGCGGCGTGTTCGGCAAGGGCTGGTTGCACGGCACGCAGGCCAAGCTGGATTTCCTGCCGGAAGCGCATACCGACTTCATCTTCGCGGTCTATTCCGAGGAAATGGGCTTCATCGGCGTGATCGTGCTGCTGATCCTGTATCTGGCGATCGTCGGTCGCTGCCTGTGGATCGCGGCACGCGCCCAGGACACCTTCCAGCGCCTGCTCGCCGGCTCGCTGGCGATGACCTTCTTCGTCTACGTGTTCATCAACATCGGCATGGTCATCGGCCTGCTGCCGGTGGTCGGTGTGCCACTGCCGCTCGTGAGTTACGGCGGCACGTCCGCAGTATCGCTGCTGGCCTGCTTCGGCATGCTGATGTCGGTCCACACCCATCGCAAGCTGCTGGCGAACTGATGCGCCGGACCCCATTGATCCCCGCCCTGTGCTGCGCCGTGCTGATCTCGTCGGTGGCGATCGCCGACGGCATCGACTACAGCACCGAACCGCAGGTCCCGGCACTGCTGCAGCGCCTGCGCATCGATGATCACTTTTCCGAAGCGGAACTGCAGCAGGTGACGCTCGCGCTTGCCGACGCCAGACGTCTGCCGCAGCTGATCGTGCAGGAACAGAAGGCGCCGGAACGCACCGAAACCTGGACGCAGTATTCACGGCGCATCGACGACTCGCGCATCCGCGACGGCGTCGCCCTCCTGCATGAGCAGCGCGACGTGCTGGAACGTGCGGAGAACGAGTTCGGCGTGCCGCCGTCGCTGATCCTCGGCATTCTCGGCATCGAGACGCGCTACGGCCGCATCACCGGTGGCGTGCGCGTGCTCGATGCGCTGGCGACCCAGGGTTTCGAGCATCCGACCCGCAACGTGTTCTTCTTCGGCGAGCTCGCCGATTTCTTCGCGCTGTGCCGCGATCGCGGCTTCGACCCGCGCACACCGACCGGCTCCTACGCCGGCGCCATGGGCGATGCGCAGTTCATGCCGAGCAACTACCGCAAGCTCGCGCTCGACTACGACGGCGACGGCAAGACCGACCTCTGGTCGCTGCCCGACGCGATCGGCTCGATCGCCAACTACTTCACGCACTACGCGCCGGACTGGGCGTGGCGACGCGGCGAGCCGATCGCGATTCCGGCGACGCTGACGAACGGTGTGCTGCCGGCCGGCGCCGTCGTCAACTCGCGTGACAATTTCTATCTCGCCGGCGATCTGCGTCGCGCCGGCGTGCAGCCGTCGGTACCGCTGCCGGACGACACGCAACTCGGCATCATCGACCTCGCGCTCGACGACGGCAGCCACGAGTACTGGCTGGCGTTTCCGAATTTCTATTCGGTGATGACCTACAACCCGCGCATCTACTACGCGATGGCGGTGACGCAACTGGCGCAGCGCATCGAAGCTGCCGCGGCGCTGTCGCCATGATGCGCGCGCGCGCGGCGCTGTCCGGCTGCCTCGCGCTGGCGTTGTCGGCCTGTGCAGTCGGCCCGCCGATCCAGTCGACGCCGACGCGCACCGTGCCGGTCGATGGCGGCACGCCCGCACCGCGCAGCGGTACGCGCCCGCGCGTGACGATCACGCAACCCGACATCAGCGACAGCGCCCCGGACCGCGGCGACATTCCTGCCGATGTTGCGAACACGCCGGATGCCGTGCCCAGGGTCGAGCCGCGCAGCGCCTCAGGCAATCCCGAGGAATACGAGGCCTTCGGCACGATCTATCACGTGCTCGACGACACCGCCGGGTTCAAGGAGCGCGGCCGCGCTTCCTGGTACGGCAAGAAATTCCAGGGCCGCAAGACCGCCAGCGGCGAACCCTACGACATGTTCGCAATGACGGCTGCGCACAAGACGCTGCCGATACCCAGCTACGTGCGCGTCACCAACCTGGAAAACGGCAAGACCGCCGTCGTGCGCATCAATGACCGCGGCCCGTTCCATTCCGGCCGCATCATCGATCTGTCGTACGCGGCGGCGGCGCGGCTCGGGGTCATCGCCAACGGCCATGCCGAGGTCGAGATCGTGGCGCTGCAGCCGAATGACGACAGTCAAAGTCTGGCCAGCGCAACGCCGCCGAGTCCACCGCCGGCACCGACCGCGTCCGATGTGCCGCTGCCGTCGACGCCGGCCGTGGTGCCGACACCGACACCGGGACGCTGGCTGCAGGTCGCGGCCTATACCGACCCGATCAACGCACTGGCGATGCGTGACGAATTGCTTCATCGCGGACTCGCCGGCGTCATCGTCAGCGAAAGCCCGGGCGGCCAGCTGCATCGTGTGATGGTCGGCCCGTTCGGCAGCGACAAGGACGCGCAGGACATGCGCCAGCGTCTGCACGACGCCGGCTATCCGGCGTTCTGGGTCAAGAATTGAGTTTTCACCGGCGCCGCCGTCGGCGACGTCCTTTAGAATGACGACTTCTCGCCGTAATCCCCTGAGCTTTGATGATGAAAAATCTGCTGCTGTCCTTCGCCGCTTCCGTTCTCCTGCTGCCCGGTCTCGCCCTCGCTGCGGCCATTCCGGATCCGCCGGCGATCGACGCGAAGTCGTACGCGCTGATGGACTACGACAGCGGCGAACTGATCGCGGCCTCGAATCCCGACGAGAAGGTCGCGCCGGCCAGCATCACCAAGGTGCTGACCACCTACATCGTGTTCGACGAGATCAAGCAGAAGCGCCTGTCGCCGAACGACGACGTGCTGATCAGCGAAAAGGCCTGGCGTCAGGGCATCGACTCCAGCGAATCGCGCATGTTCGTGCGCGTCGGCACGCAGGTGAAGCTGATCGACCTGCTGCGCGGCATCATCATCCAGTCGGGCAACGACGCCACGGTGGCAGTCGCCGAACACGTTGCCGGCAGCGAGTCCGTGTTCGCCGACCTGATGAATCAGTACGCGAAGCGCCTCGGCATGACCAACTCGCACTTCGCCGATGCGTCCGGCCTGCCCGACCCCGAGCACTACACGACGGCGCGCGACCTGACGACGCTCGCGCGCGCGCTGATCCATGATTTTCCGGAGTGGTACAAGATCTTCGCCGAGCGCGAATTCACCTACAACAAGATCCGCCAGCCCAACCGCAACGGCCTGCTCGAGAAAGATCCGAGCGTCGACGGCATCAAGACCGGTCACACCTCGGAAGCCGGCTATTGCCTGCTGAGTTCGGCAGTGCGCGACGGTCATCGCCTGATCGCGGCGGTGATGGGCACCACCAGCTGGGCGGCGCGCGAACAATCGAGCCTGGAACTGCTGAACTACGGTTTCCGCTTCTTCGACACGACCTCGCTGTTCGGCCCCGGCAAGCCGGCGCAGACCGCGCGCGTCTACAAGGGCAATGTCGACGGCATCGCGATCGGCACGCTGGAGCCGGTCGCGCTGTCGCTGCCGCGCGGCAGCGCCGACAAGCTGCAGGTCAGCGCGCAGATCAACTCGCCGATCATCGCACCGCTGAGCAAGGGCCAGGCGCTGGGCACCGCCACCATCGTGCTCGATGGCAAGACCCTTAAGACCGTGCCGCTGGTGGCCATGGACGACGTCCCGCTCGGCGGTTTCTTCCATCGCCTGATCGACACGATCCGCCTCTGGCTCGGCTGGTAGGAAACGCGGCATGGGCTCGCGGCGCCCGGCAGCGCGAGCGCGGCCGGCGCATTCCGGCCAGACCCGGCCGTTCGTCGTCCGGGGCGGCGCCGGCCACTCGCGCGCTGCCGTCGGTCGCATTTGCCTGGCTGCCTCTTCGCCCGGACTGCCGTCGCTGGCGACCGCCACCCGACGTTTCGCAACGGACCTCGCTCAGCGAAAGTCCGCGCTCAGGCCGAGATAGAGCGCGCGCGGAGCGCCGAGGAAATAGGAACCGTGGTTGTCGTTGTCGACGAATTCCGCAGGCGTGATGTAGCCGACGTAACGCTTGTCGAACAGGTTGTAGACCTGCAACTGCAACTGCAGGCTGTCGAGATGCGCGGTCGGTTCGAGCAGTTCGCACGCGGCAGCGACATCGACCGTCGTGTAGGCGGCGACGTGTTCGTCGTTGACCGCTGTCGAATAGCGCCGGCCGGTGTACTTGGCATCGCCCTGCAGTGACCAGCGCCCGTGGCGATAGCGGGCGTTGACCGTCGCCATCAGGTTCGGCGTGTCGGGCACCGTCTTGCCGGCGACCGCCACCAGCGCGGCGCTCTGCGCGCTCTCGTCGTAGCGCAGGTAATTGTCGCGAAACGTCGAGCGATTGAAGGACAGCGTCGCGCCGAGGCGCAGCGCCGGCTGCGGTTTCCACAGACTCGCCAGTTCGAACCCGTAGGTACGCACCGAGCCGACGTTGCGGTAGACCTCGTCGCTGATCGTGTAGGGGTCGGCAACCGTCAGTTCGAGGATCCGGTGGTCGTAGTCGATGTAGTAGAACGACGCCGACGCATTGACGCGGTCGCCCAGCCGGCGGATTCCGAGATCGACGTTGCGCGAGGTTTCCGGCGCCAGTTGCGGCTCGTAGGTCACCGAACCAAGGGCGTTGCGCGGCGCGGCGCTGAAGTTCTCGGCATAGTTGGCAAACAGCTCGTGCGCGATCGTCAGCTTGTAGCTCAGGCCGATCTGCGGCTGGAACAGGTCGCGGTCGACGCGCCGGAGATGTTCGCTGGCATCGCGCTCGAAGGCATCCAGGTTCGGAATGCCGTCGAAGCTGCGGTCGACATGGAGCCCCTTGAAGCCGAGATCGATCAGCAGGCGGTCGTCGAGCCAGCGACTGCCGTCCTTGACGTAGAACTGCACGACATCGGAATCGAAATGTCGATCGTAGTAGTCGACGATGGGCAGATCAGCGGTCTCGATACGGCCCTGATCGTCGACGTTGTACAGCGGCCGGTTCTGCGAAAACCGGTAGCGCTCGTACCAGCCACCGAAATGCACGGTGTGCCGCCGGCCTTCCCAGGTGGCCGCCAGCGTGACGCCGCCGCGATCGCCGCTCAGCGTTTCCAGCCGTTCGGTGATGCCGCTGCCGTCGTAGGGCTCGATGTCGCTGCGACCGGCAACGCCGGTATCGGGATCGGTCGCCAGTGCGTACTGTGCCATCGCCGCCGACGGCGCAACACCCGCGTAGCCGTCGCCGCGCTTGCGCTCGTAGTACGGCAGGGCTTCGAGCAGCCAGCCGTTCGCCGGACTCTGCTCCACACGCAGGCTGAGCAGCTGGTCGACGCGGCTGTTGGTCCAGTAGCGGTAGTACAGCGCGTCCCGTTCCGGATCGCCGGTCGGCGTTTCGAGCAGATCGAAATAGCTGGCAACGTGCCCCTGCGCATCGTAGCTCTGCATGTCATGGTCGTTGCGCTTGCCGTAGCGGTAGCTGAGCGTCGCCCGGCCACTGGCGAAGAGCTGCTGCAGCTTCACCGCCGCGTGCTCGACGCGCATGTCGGCCTTCGCGTTGTCGAACTGCACGGCCCGCGTGCGTGACGCGCTGAACGCGGCGATCGGACCACCGGCCCACCACGCCGGCGTGTCGAGCCGCGCATAGGCGTGCAGCAGCTCGTTGCTGCCCGCGCTCGACTGGGCATGTGCGTTCCATTGCCCGGCGGGATCACCGGTGAAATAGCGGACGGACCCGCCGAGTGCGTGATACGACGGCATCATGACGTCGCCCGAACCCTGGGCGATGGTCACGGTCGACAAATCCTCGGAATCGACGAAGCGACCGGGCGGACTGCCGTCGCGCTGGTCGTAACTGTCGAGCGGCACGCCGTCGAGCGACACGCCCAGCTGTTCGCTGCCAAAGCCGCGCACCCGCACGGAGTTGCCGTACTCGTAGAGACCGAAAGGATCGCTGTTCTGCACGTTGACGCCCGGCAGGTCGTCGAGAAAGGTCTGCACCGGCGCCCCCGGCGCCTTGGCAGCGATGTCGGCCGGCGTGATGGTGTTCGACGCGCGGGTATAGCCGTGACCGATGACGACCACGTCGTCCAGCGCGCCGAGCTCCGCCGGCGGCGTGTCGGCGGCCGCCATGATCACGACCGTGTCGGCACCGACCACCTCGAACAGCAGGGGCGTGCCGTGCAGCAGCTCGGCCAGCGCGACGGCGGCGCTGGCGCGATGGGCGATGCCGGGCGAGGGCAGCTTGTCGATGTTGGCCGCGGCCGTCACGACCTGGATGTGCGTGGCTTCGGAAAAGGCCGTCAGGGCCGTCGCCAGCGACTGCGGCGGGATCGCGAAATCCTGTTCGCGTTCGAAATCGGCATGTGCCGGCGCGCCACACAGCGCCGCACAGGCCAGCAGCAGGGCGCGGCATGCGCCGGCCGTGCGGTGGAGGGATTGCTTGGCTTTGGTGCCGATGATCGTCGTTCCGGAACGCGCTTCCGCGCAGCCCCTGCAGATTGCAGCGTCCCGCACGGCAGCCTTGCGGTTGCTCCGCAGTCCCCCATCATGCAAACAGCACGCCATCGTCGGCGATGCACGCACGAAGGGGCGCCCGTCCCTGCGGGCGCCCCCGTTCATGCATGACGCTCAGGGTCGCGCGGCAATCACTTCGATTTCAACCAGATACTGCGGCCGCACCAGCGCCGCGACCTGCACCGCCGAACGCGCCGGCAGATTGGGCTGATCGGCGGTGCCGAAGAACTGCGTATAGGCCGCCATCAACCCCTCGAAATCGAGCTTGCCGCCCTTCTTCGGATCGCCGGCCATGAACACGGTCATCTTCACGACGTCGCCCATCGTCAGGCCCATGCTCTTGAGATTGGCCTCGATCACGCGCAATGCACCCATGGTCTGCGCCTGCGTGTCGCCGTAGGCCTCCTGCGAATCCTTCGGCGCCTTGTCGTTGACGACCGGCGCCAGCGCGCCCGACAGGAACACGAGGTTCTTGCCGGCCGGCACTTCGACGGCCTTGGCGATCGGAAAATCGCCGGCACCGTAGCGGACGATGTCCTTGGTCGCACCGCTTTCGGCGCCAGCGCCGGTGCAGGCGGCCGTGATCAGCGCGACGCCGAGCCCGGCGACAGACAGCAATTGCTTGAACATGTTCATTCTCCTGAAGCGCCTGAAGGTCCGCGCACGGCTTTGACTTCCGCCGCCGTGACACTGTCGGTGTAGTGGTTGCCGAAATGGCTGCGTACGTAATTGACGACGGCGCTGATCTGCGCGTCGTCCAGCGAGGATGCGAACGACGGCATCGCGCCACCACCGTTGAGCACCATCACCATCGGATACTGCCGGGTGGCGAGCCGTGGGTTGCCGGCCAGCGCCGGATACGTGCCGGCGCCGGTTGCACCCCTGGCATCGGGCATGTGGCAGCCCTGACAGATGCCCTGATACAGGGCCTCGCCGGTTTTTTCCTCGAAGACATAGCCGTGGCTGAAGATCGTCGACGAGGTCAGATCCGAGGCCTGTGCAGCGAGCGAGGTCGAGCCCAGCAGCACGGCCAGCATTACCGCATGAGTTGCTTTCATGTGTGCGCTCCTCAGCCGTTGATGACGCGCTTGTGCAGGCGCGTGATGGCGTCGATCGACGACAGCACCGCCCCTTCCTGCCAGGCCGGAATGTACGAAGCGTGCTCGCCGGCGAGCAGGATGCGGTTGTCGAGCTGGCACAGATTGTCGTAGTGCTGCGCACGACTCTCGTCGGTCCAGTGTCCGGCACAGCCCAGCGTCCACGGCACCCGATGCCAGCCGACGCCGACGCCGTTCTCGAATTCCTGCCGGTACTGCGGATGCACCATCGCGCCGTACTCGTACGCCTTCTTCACGCGCTCGGCAGGCGACAGGGCGGTGAATTCGTAGGCGTTCGGACCGAAGGCGTAGGCGCCGAGCACCACGCCCTTGCCGGCGCTGTGGTAGTCGGTATTGGGATAGCCGATGATGCGGTTCGGCAGATTGGTGTAGCTGATGCCGCCGTAGATGTGTTCGTCCTGTTCCCAGAAGCGACGCTTGAACTGCAGGCCGACCTTGACCGCGGCCTCGTAGGGCACGGCGCGGATCGCCGCCTGCATCTTCGGATTGACGTTGATCTCGATCTGGCTCAGTACCGACAGCGGGATCGTGCACAAGCAGTAATCCGCAGTGGCCGTCTTCGGCGTGCCGCCGGACCGCGAATCGATGTAGGTCGCCGTGACGCCCTTGTCGTCCTGCCGAACTTTCGTGACCTTGGCGTTGAACTGGATCAGGTCGCCGACTTCACGCTGGAAGGCCTCGCCGATGCGCCCCATGCCGCCGATCGGTTCGAACAGCGTGGTCTGGAACTCGTAGCCGTTGCCGGCGCCGATCGACGCCCACAGTTCCGATCTCAGCAGCTGCGAGAAATCGATGATATCTTTCGAGTACACCGGCTTGCCGTTGAGGCCGCCGCCGGGCGGCTTCTCGTAGCCACGCTTGTCGCTGCTCTCCGGCCCGCCGACATAGCGGTAATTCTTGTCGAGCGCGCCCCACTGCTTGAGTGCCGCCAGCAGGATTTCCTGATCTTCCTTGCCGACGTTGGCGTCAAGCTTGTTCTGGCTGGTGACCTTGGACAGCAGTTCGGCGACGTGGCCGGTGAAGTCGGCATTGATCTCGCGAAAGCGCTGCGGCTTGCCGCCGAACGCATTGGTGGAATGCACCATTGCGTTGTAGTTGACCTGCACGAACGGTTCGAGCGCGACGCCGAAACGGCGACAGTAGTCGAGCACACCATGATGGTGATACGGAATGCGCCAAGGGCCGGGGTTCAGATAGAGGCCCTTGTCGAACTCGCACTTCTGGGTGAAGCCGCCCAGCTCGGTGAACGTGTCGCCGCCGCGCAGCGACCAGTTCCGGCCGCCCGCACGATTGTTGTATTCGAGCACCTTGACCTTGTAACCGGCCTTGCGCATCTCGTACGCGGCAACCATGCCGGCCAGGCCGGCCCCGAGAATCAGCACCGAAGCACCCCTGGGGTTGCCTTCGAGTTTGATCGGCCCGTTGTAGTTCGACTCGTGCACCAGCCCCATGCTGGCCATGGCACGGTACGACACAGCACTGCCCGCGACACTGCCGATCAGCATCAGCAGATCGCGTCGACTCATGGCGGACGGCGCGTCCATTCGACTCATGGTTCACTCCCCTCTGAACAGCGGTGGATGGGGCACGCATCGTCAGCAACACATGCCTGTATCTGGAACGTTTGGAATGCTCCGGACGGAAATGCCCGACGCATCGCGGATGGCGGCCGGCTGCATGTCGATCGCGTGCGCGGTTCCGGCGCGCAAAAAAACGGCGGCCATGGAAGGCCGCCGCAAGAACCACCGGGAACGATCAGAACGAGTAGGCGACCTTGCCGTAGTAGTAGGCGCCGTTGAAACCGAATGGCGAGAAGCTCGGATACTGGCTGACCGCGGAGTTGTCCTGATCGGCCTGCGCAAGACGGAACAGCTCCGGATTGATCTTGTCCGGGTACTCGTTGAACAGATTGTTGGCCCCGACGCTGAGGCGGACCGCCTTGACCGGCGTGAACGACAGTTCGAGATCGGTGATCGGCGTCGCCTTGACCTCGTTCTTGTAGTACACGCCGTCCGACCCCTGCGACAGGCTCGACGACTTGCCGTACAGCGTCTCCTGGAACTTCACCCCGAAGCGACCCGCGGTCAGCTGCGACACCAGGTTGATGCGAAACAGCGGCGAGGCCGTTTCCAGATCGGCGATGGCCGTGGCGTCATACAGCGGCTGGCCACCCAGTTCGGTCGGACTGTCGTTGACCTTGGTGACCTTGGTCTTGTTGTAGTTGCCGCTGAGTGTCCAGTCGACATGGCCCCAGTCGTAGGTCGTCGGCAGCGACAGCACCATGTCGACACCGCGGGTGCGCGTCGTCAGGCCATTCGCGAACACACTGACGCCGATGTAGCGCGCGGCGGACGGATCGAGCGACGAGCCGCTGGCGACGATGGCATCGGTGATGCCTTCGGAACCCGGCACCACGTCGTAGTTGTAGACGCTGTAGAGCGTGCCCGATCCGACGATGCGGTCGCGAACCTCGATCTGGTAGGCATCCAGCGTCGCCGTCAGCCGGTCGACATGCGTGACCAGACCGAGACTGAAGTTCGTCGACTTCTCAGGCTTCAGGCCATCGCCGAGTCCCAGGTACTGTGCTGCCGCTGCGTTCGGCGCCATCTGCACGATCGCCGAGTCCGGACCGACATTGGTCGCCGAGTAGTATTCCTCGGCCAGCGTCGGCGCACGAAAGCCGGTGCTGACCGTGCCGCGCAGGGCGACGTTGTCGTTGAAGTCGTAGCGCGAGGTCAGCTTGCCGATCGTCGTGTTGCCGAAATCGCTGAAGTGCTCGTGACGGCCGGCGACGTCGATCTGCCAGGCCTCGACCGGTGCGACCGACAGATCGATGTAGCCGGCGTAGTTGTTGCGCGAGTGCTTGCCGGCGTCCGCCGGCTTGATGCCGGGGAACGACGAGGCGCCGGCGCCGTAGTACGACGCGTAGTCACCGACTTGCGACTCGTACGTCTCGTGCCGCTGTTCGACGCCGAACGCGACATTCAGCGGCGTCGCCATGCCGACATCGAAGTCGCGACTCAGATCCAGCGTCGTCGTCAGCTGATCGGCGATATTGGTGCCATCGTAGAAATCGGTCGGCGATGCGCCGGTCTCGCCGTAGATCGTGAAGTTCATCGTGTCGCGCGTGTACAGCTTCACGCGGTCGCGCCCGTAGGTACTCGACAGATCCCAGTGCCACATGTCGGCGATCATGCCTTCGAGCCCGGCGGTGAACGACAGATCGTCTTCGTCTGTCGCCTCCTTGGGCTGGAAGCCGTACGGATACAGATACGAAGTCTCGCCGGTGGTCGGGTCGGTGTAGCCGCCGCCCTGCCCGGGCAAGCGATAGTTCTCCTCGGACGCCGCCTGCTTGAGGCCATAGCTGCCGAAGCTGTAGAGCTTGACGGGGCCGAAGTCGTAGCCGGCGTTGAAGAACGCGATCTGCTTGTGGAACTCCGGCGAGCCGAGAATCTGGTTCAGGTTCGGATAGTCCGGGTTGTACAGCATGTTCGAGTTCGGCAGGCTCGACAGATTGTCGGGATTGGTCACTCGGTAGTCGGGGCCGCTGCGATTGGTGCGCGCGCCGTTGTGAACTTCCGCCGACAGATTGAGGTAGCTCTTGTCGCCGCCGAAACCGACATTGGCCGAGTAGGCATCGGTTTCGCCGCCACCATCCTTGAAGCCGCCATAGGCCGCGTCAACGCTGCCGCCCGAGGCGTCCTTCTTGAGGATGATGTTGATGACGCCGGCGATCGCGTCGGTGCCGTACTGTGCGGCGGCGCCGTCGGTCAGCACCTCGATGTGATCGATCGCCGATACCGGGATGAAGTTGAGATCTGCCGCGGCACCGCCCTGATAGGGCCCGCTGAGCACCGCGAAATTCGCGGTCGTGTGACGACGCTTGCCGTTGATCAGCACCAGAGCATGATTCGGCGAAAGTCCGCGCAGCTTGGCCGACAGGGTCTGGTTGGCCTGATCGCCGCCGAATGCCTGGGCGGTGAACGATGGTACGGTCGCGGCCAGCGAGCTGATGAGATCCGGCGTGCCGGAGTTCTGCAGCGTCTCGGCACTCAGCACCTGCACCGGCGCCGGACTGTCCGCGGCCTGCATGCCGGTCCGCCGTGTACCGGTGACGATCACCTCGGCGACCCCGACCGTGCTCAGCACGGCATCGGACTGCGCGACTTCGGTCGACGTCATATCGGCTTGCGCGACATCGGTCGATGCCGCCGAATCGGTGGCGCTGCCGACATCCTGCTGCGCGAGCTCGGTCGGACTCGCCGGCGCGCCCGGACCCTGAGCCTGTGCGGCCGTCGCCGCGACGGCCAATGCGGCCGACAACACCAGTGTTGTACAGGACCACAGCTGCGGCGTTTGCCGCAATTTCAATGCTTCGAGTACGACTCGGACCCCAGTTGCTTTCGTCACGGCTGACTCCCTATGCATCCAGTTGAAGTTCGCGACACGAATCGTCATCGCTTGTTCATGGAACGTATGGATCGAACCGTTCGGAAATGTCGCTGCGAAAAGCTTGAAAGCGTGCAGCGGTCGCTGCATCGCGGTGCGCGTGCCGACATCGCACGCACCGCGATCGCGCGGCGGCGCGCGATGCTGCATCACGCGCAAGTGGATCGCGCGGCGACGGAATGCCGCGAGCTCGGACGGCTCGCGGATGCGCCAATCGCTGCGCGAGCCTGCATCGTGCGCATGCGTGATTCGCGGGAGGAGAGCGCCTGACTCGAGGCAGGCGCATCCGACGCGCGCGGAGTCGCTGCGTCAGTCGGTCGTCATGAGGAGCGGCGCGGCGCGAAAGAACTGCGAACGCAGCGTAACGCTGGCGCCTCGCCTGCGGCGCGGATCAGTCGACGCTGAATCCGGTCCGGCGCGACCTGCCGACGAACCCGCGGCGGGCAGAGGCGCTTGAGCGAGCTGCAGCGCGTGCCTGGCGGTCGGCAGACACACGCGCGACGGGCGAAACGGGAAGACCGCGCGCGCCGCCGGCGACGCAGGCTCAGCTTGCGCCGGCACCCATGGGCAAGCGGCGGTGCAGTGCAATGCGGCCCGACGCCTCGCGGCGGACCGCGACCGGAAACACCTTCTCGATCGCCGCCAGCCACTCGGCCTCGTGGCCCTCGACCACCGTACCGGTGTAGCGCAGCGTCGCCAGCGACGGATCGGCAATCACCACTTCGTCCTGGCTGTAGCGATTGAGATTGGCGACCACCACCCCGAGATTCTCGTCGACGAAACGCTGGCTGCCTTTGCGCCAGGCGATCGCCGCGTCTTCGTCGGCAGGCCGCACGGTCAGCGAGCGGTTCTCCGAAATGATGAGCTGCCCGGCCGGCACGCGGATCACACCGCTGCCCGGCAGCTGCGAGGCGGGCGACGACGCCGCGGCCTGCGCAGCGATCACACCCGAGCCGCCTGCGACATCGACCACGCCCTGCGTGACGATCACTTCGACGCGCTCACCGGTCTTGCGGATGTTGAACGCGGTGCCGACCGCCGTGACGCTGAGATGACCGACATGCACGACGAACGGCCGCGCGCTGTTGTGCGCGACTTCGAAGTAGGCTTCGCCGTCGCCGAGCTGCAGATCACGGAGCTCCGCCGAGTACGCGACGTCGAGACGGGTGTCGGCACCGAGCGCGATCTTCGATCCGTCGCTCAGCTTCAGATCCTGCAGCTGTGCCTTGGCGGTCGTGTAGACCGCGTTCTGTATCGCCGGCGGCGCCGACACGCGGTGCACGACGAAGGCCGAGATCATCGCGACTGCCGCGAGCCCCGCGGCCAGCGCCCAATGGCGTCGGCGCGCAGCGGATTTGCGCGGCGCCGCGGCCGGACGCTCGTCGAGCACTTCGCGCATCAGCGTGTCGCGCGCCGCCGGATCGATGTTGTCCAGACGCACGCCCAGACCGTCGATCTTCTCGAACGCTTCGAGATTGGCAGGATCGCTCTGGCACCATGCCAGCCACTCGCTGATTTCTTCCGGGCGCACGTCGGCTTCGCGCAGGCGCAGCCACCACAGGCTCGCTTGTTCGAGTCGCGCCGTCTTGTCGTTCTGTTCGGGATGCATCAGCCGTTCCTCCGCCGGCCATTGTCCCAGATTCGCGCGTCGCGCACGAAGCTGCCGCGGTCTGGTGCCGTCCGGCCGCGTACGTCCTGCGCAGGATGCCGTCCGCGGATCAGCCTGCTTCCGCGTCGTCCAGCCGCTGGCGACACACCGCCATTGCGCGCGCGACGTAGTGACGGATCATGCGATCGGTCAGCTGCATCTGCACCGCAATCTCCTGCACGCTGTGTCCGCCGAAGACATGCAGCATGAACGCGCGGCGGCACTTTTCCGGAAGTTCGCGCAGCGCGTCCTTGATCATTTCGAGTTCTTCCTGCGCCATCGCGGTGCGATCCGGGCCCGGTCGCGTCAGCAGTTCCTCGAAGAATTGCTGCGGCGAGTTGCGCTCGCGCACCTGACGCTTGCGGATGCGATCGATGGCGAGATTGCCGGCGATCGTGAACAGGTGCGCACGCAGGAAGCTGACGGCAGATGCCTGCTCCAGCTGCAGCAGCCGGACATAGGCTTCCTGCGCGACGTCGTGCGCCTCCGCTTCCGACTGCAGTCGCGCCACCAGAAAGCCGACCAGCGCACGGTTGTGTTCCTGGAACAGGCGGCGCACCATTTCCGCCCGCTCGGGTGCATCGAGCGGGGTTTCGTCCGTCTGCTCCTGAATCCGTTCGCTGATCGCAATACTTGCAGTGGCCTGCATGGCAGCTTCCTCGACGTCGTTGTCGGCGCTGTGCTGCAACGCAAAAAACAGACCGTTTTGTGACGCATTTCCGAAATGACCGACTCGCACGTTCCAGTCGTGAAGGGGCATTGCAGGCCGGGTCCGGCACGGCCATCGTCGGCGCCGAAATGAGCGCCGCAGCGCTGGCAGCGGCTGCTTGCGCCGCACCGAAAATCCGCCGTCTCGGCCGGGTCGACTACGAAGCGACGCTCGCGCAGATGCGCGCGTTCACCGATGCGCGCGACGCCGACACGCCGGACGAACTCTGGCTGCTCGAACACCCGCCGGTGTTCACGCAGGGCCAGGCGGGCAAGGTCGAGCATGTGCTGGCCGCCGGTGACATCCCGGTCGTGCAGGCGGATCGGGGCGGTCAGGTGACTTACCACGGCCCCGGCCAGCTGGTCGTCTATTTCCTGATCGACCTGCATCGCCGCGGCTTCGGCATCCGCTCGCTGGTGACACGCATCGAGCAGGGCATGATCGGCGTGCTGCGGCAGTACGGCATCGTCGCCTATGCCGATCCGGCGGCACCGGGCGTCTATGTCGACGATGCCGCCGGCACGCGCATGAAGATCGGCTCGCTGGGGCTGCGCGTACGCAAGGGCTGCACCTACCACGGTCTGGCGCTGAACGTGGCGATGGATCTGGAACCGTTTTCGCGGATCAATCCCTGCGGCTACCAGGGCCTGCGCATGACACAGACCTCGGCGCTCGGCGGTCCGCGGCAGGTCGGCGAAGCCGGCGACGCCCTGCTCGAACATCTGCTGGCACAGCTTGAAAATCCGAACCCGGCATCCACTGAGGACGGACGGCCGTAAAGTGCGGACGCGCAGACCTTAAATAGTCAGCCGGGCGTTCAGAAAGCCTCAGGTACAATCCGCAGGATTGGCAGCATCCGCTCCTCGACTCCAACCGCCACCGGCCACGCAATGACCGAAGCTCCCACGATGTCCGCGCCTGCCGCCGACAGCGCCACGCTGGTGCGTGTCCGTGGCCTGCATTTCAGCCAGGGCCGGCGCAAGATCTACGACGGCATCGACGTCGACATCGCGCGCGGCAAGATCACCGCGATCATGGGCCCCTCGGGCACCGGCAAGACGACCCTGTTGCGCATCATCGGCGGCCAGTGGCGGCCCAGCGCCGGCGCCGTCGAGTTCGATGGCGCCAATGTCCATCAGCAGCGCCAGCGCGGCCTGTACGCAATGCGCAAGCGCATGAGCCTGCTGTTCCAGAACGGCGCACTGCTGACCGACCTTTCCGTGTTCGAGAACGTCGCCTTCCCGTTGCGCGAGCACACCAAGCTTCCGGAAGCGGCGATCCGCGACATCGTGCTGATGAAGCTGGAAGCAGTCGGCCTGCGCGGCGCGCGTGACCTGTACCCGGAGGAGCTGTCCGGCGGCATGGCGCGGCGCGTGGCGCTGGCGCGGGCAATCGCGCTGGACCCGGAAATGGTCATGTACGACGAACCGTTCACCGGCCAGGACCCGATCAGCATGGGCGTGCTGATGCGCCTGATCCAGTCGCTGAACCGCTCGCTCGGCATCACCTCGGTGATCGTCTCGCACGATGTCGACGAAGTGCTGTCGATCGCCGACTTCGCCTACGTGATTTCCAACGGCCAGGTGCTCGCGCGCGGCACGCCGGACGAGATCCGCGCCTCGCCATCCGAATACGTGCAGCAGTTCCTGCAGGGGCGGCCGGACGGCCCGGTCGCCTTTCACTTCAAGGCCCGCTCTTTGGCCGACGATCTTCTGGAGCGCGCATGAAAGGCGGCATCGTCACCGTGCTGTCCAATTTCCTGTTCGGGCTCGGTCGTGCGCAGTTCTTCCTGATCGGCATCCTGCGCGCGGTGCCGGCAGCGCTGTTGCGGCCGCGCGCGATCATCCGCCAGCTGTACATGGTCGGCGTGCTGTCGATGATCATCATCGTCATCTCCGGCATGTTCATCGGCATGGTGCTGTCGCTGCAGGGCTATCACACCCTGGTCCGCTTCGGCGCGGCCAGTTCGCTCGGCGTGCTGGTTGCGCTGTCGATCATCCGCGAGCTCGGGCCGGTCGTGACCGGTCTGCTGTTTGCCGGCCGGGCCGGTTCGGCGCTGGCGGCAGAGATCGGCCTGATGCGCGCCACCGACCAGCTTTCGGCGATGGAAATGATGGCCGTCGATCCGATGCGTCACGTCATCGCGCCGCGCTTCATCGCCGGCGTGATCGCCGCACCGCTGCTGACCGCGATCTTCTGCGTGATGGCGATCGGCGTCGCCGGCGGCCATGCCATCGGCGTCGAGCTGCTCGGTGTCGATGCCGGCAGCTACTGGTCGCAGATCCGCGCCAACGTCGACGTCCACGACCTGATCCAGAGTTTCGTGAAGGCGACCGTGTTCGGCGCCGTGATCAGCTGGATCGCCGTCTACCAGGGTTACAACGCACCGCCGACCTCGGAAGGCGTTTCGCGGGCCACCACGTCCACCGTCGTCGTGTCGTCACTGAGCATCCTGGCGCTCGACTTCATCCTCACCGCATTCATGTTCCGTTAACCGCTACGGGCTAGAGATCGATCATGCAATCCAGAGCCTTGGAAATTCTCGTCGGGTTTTTCGTCTGCCTCGGCGTTGCCGCGGTGTTCGTGCTGACGTTCCGCGTCGCCAGCCTCGACACGGTCGGCAACGGCGACGGTGTCTATCGCGTCAGCGCCCTGTTCCAGAACATCGGCGGCCTCAAGGCCGGCGCCGCCGTCTCGATGGCCGGCGTCAAGATCGGCCGCGTCCGCGACATCGCCATCGATCCGCAGAGTTTCGAGGCGCGGGTCTCGATGGATATTTCCAGGCAGTACAGCAAGATTCCGGAAGACTCCAGCGCCAAGATCCTCACTGCCGGCCTGCTCGGCGAGCAGTACATCGGCCTCGAGCCCGGCGGCATGGACGATTACCTGCAGGACGGCAGCGAGATCACGCTGACGCAGAGTGCGCTGGTGCTGGAGAACCTCATCGGCCAGTTCCTCGCCTCGCAGGGCGAATCGAAGGACGACAAGCTGGCCGACGCGATCGGCAAGCTCGCCGATTCGCTGCAAGCCAAGAACAAGGCGCCTGCCAGCGCCGCATCAGGAGCCACCAAATGATTTCCTTATTGAAGACCTTGCGCGGTGCCTGCCTCGGCGTGATCGCCGCACTGGCGCTCTCGGCAACGGCGATGGCCGCCGCGACGCCGCCGGAGCAGGTGATCAAGGACGCGACCACGACGATCCAGACCGACATCACCAGGAATGTCGCCAAGTACCAGGCCGACAAGTCCAGCTTCTACAAGATGGTCGACACGGAAATCGTGCCGCACTTCGACACGACCTACATCGCCAAGGTGATCCTCGGCACGCACCTGAAGGAAGCCAGTCCCGAGCAGGTCACGCAGTTCGAGGCCGCGTTCAAGGACATGCTGGTGCACAGTTACGCCGACAAGCTGCTGCAGTACTACGACAGCGTCAGCGTCGACGTGAAGCCGGGGCGCATCGCCAGTGACGGCAAGCGCGCCACCGTCGACACCACGCTGATCCGCAAGGATGGCCAGCCGCCGATCGCCGTGCAGTTCTCGATGCGCGACGACAACGGCGAATGGAAGATCTGGGACATCAAGGCCGAGAACATTTCGCTGGTCCTGAATTTCCGTACGCAGATCGACGGCGAGATCAAGAAGAGCAGCATCGCGTCGGTGATCCAGCGTCTCGACAGCGGCCAGATCCAGGCCGACGTCGATCACGACGGCACCGCCAGCAAGAAGCAATGAGCGAATTGCAGGGGTCCTTGCAGTTCGCGACGGTCGCGCCGTGGTTTGCGCGCGCCGACGAACTCGCGGCTGCCGACACGATCGACCTCGGCCGTGTCACGCAGTGCGACAGCGCCGGCGCAGCCCTGCTGCTCGAGTTGCAGCGCCGCGCCCGCAGCAAGGGACGAACCCTCGCCTTCACCAACGCGCCGACGC
Source organism: Solimonas terrae (assembly GCF_011067135.1). GTDB lineage: Bacteria > Pseudomonadota > Gammaproteobacteria > Nevskiales > Nevskiaceae > Solimonas > Solimonas terrae. The sequence goes on along the minus strand of NZ_JAAMOW010000010.1, from coordinate 100,367 downwards.
AGTTGCGCGACCTGGTGACGTTCTTCGGTATCGGTTCGGTCCTGAATCTCGCCGCCTGACCGCGGCATGGGGGAGTACGGGCATATGGGCGAGGCACTGCGGGCATGGACAACGATGGTCCTCGGGAGCGCTGCACTGGCGCTCGCCGGCTGCGCACACAATTCACCGTACGAGCCGGCCGATCCGCTGGAAAAGATCAATCGGCCGATCTACGCGTTCAACATGGTTGCCGACAAATACGTGCTGCGCCCGGTGACCGTCACCTACGTCACCTACGCGCCGCCGCCACTGCGCATCGGCGTGCACAATTTTCTCGACAACCTGTTCTATCCGACGGTCGTGGTCAATGACGCACTGCAGGCCAAGTTCAAGCAGTCCGGCCTCGACCTCACGCGCTTCGTGCTGAATTCGACCTTCGGCCTGGCCGGTCTGCTCGACCCGGCGACAATGGTCGGCCTGCGCGAAAACGACGAGGACTTCGGCCAGACGCTCGGCGTCTGGGGCGTCGGCGAAGGCTGGTACATCATGCTGCCGCTGCTCGGCCCGTCGACCAATCGCGACGTCGTCGGACGTGTCGGCGATATCTGGACCTCGCCGACGCAGTACGCCAATCTCAATCTCGGCGACCGTGCCGGCCTGCTTGCCGTACAGGCTGTCGACACCCGCGTGCAGCTGCTCGACCTCGACAGCATCCTCAAGCAGCAACTCGATCCCTACGTCTTCCTGCGCACCGCCTACCTGCAGCGCCGCCTCAACGAGGTCTACGACGGCAACCCGCCGGAAGACCTGACGGAGCCGCCGCTGCCGGACGACTGAACACCGCGCGCAACACCGGTAGCACGTACGTGAGCGAGGCCTACCTGTTCGTGTACGGCAGCTTGCGCCGCGCGTGCGCCGCGCCGAGCCACGCGCTGATCGCCGAGCACTGCGCATTCGTTGCGACCGCCCATCTGAATGCACAGCTGTTCGAGATCGACGGCTATCCCGGCGCGGTCGCAAGCGATGATCCGCGCGACCGCGTCACCGGCGAGCTCTACCGCATTCACGACGAAGCCCGCTTGTTCGCAACGCTGGACGACTACGAGGAATGCTCGGCGCGATTCGTGCAGCCGCACGAGTACCGACGCGCGAAACGCCCGGTGACCGCCGAAGACGGTCGCCTGCTCGACGCCTGGACGTATCTCTACAATCGCCCGACGGCCGCATCGCGCCGCATCGTCTCGGGCGACTATCTCGACCCCGGCCCGCGCCCGTAGGCATTCCGCCACCCGCTCAGGACGCTGCGCCGCTCAGTTCGCGAACTTGCGCGCGTTGACGAACATCTGGAACCAGGGCGTCTTGCCGAGGCCGCTGCCGGCCGCGAAGTTCTGCGGCCACCAGGAGCCGCTGGTGCCGGCGATCGTGCGTTCCGGATGCGGCATCAGGATCGTCACACGGCCGTCGGCGTTGCAGACCGAACTCAGGCCGGCCGGCGAACCGTTGGGATTGGCCGGGTACGTGTCCGCCACTTCGCCGCGCGTGGTGACGTAGCGCATCGCGACCTGCCCGGCGCTCTGCAGCGCACCCAGATCGGCGGCGTCCGTGAATTCGGCGCGCCCCTCGCCGTGTGCAACGGCGATCGGCAGCTTCGACCCCGCCATGCCGGCGAAGAACAGCGACTTCGATTCCAGCAGTTCGACCTGCGACCAGCGCGCTTCGAACTGTTCGCTGCGATTGCGGCGGAACGCCGGCCAGTGTTCGGCACCGGGGACGATGTCCTTGAGCGCCGCGAACATCTGGCAGCCGTTGCAGACGCCGAGCGCGAAGCGTTCGGGGCTGGCAAGGAACTGCTGGAATTCGCTGCGGCCACGTTCGTTGAAAAGGATCGTCTTCGCCCAGCCCTGGCCGGCACCGAGCACGTCGCCGTACGAAAAGCCGCCACAGGCGACCAGACCGGCGAAGTCCGCGAGTTTCACGCGGCCTTCGAGCACGTCGCTCATGTGCACGTCGACCGACTCGAAGCCGGCCGCCGCAAACGCATAGGCCATTTCGTACTGACCGTTGACGCCCTGTTCGCGCAGGATCGCCACCTTGGGTCGGCGCGCGATCTGCGGTGCGGCGCCGGGCTTGAACGTCAGTTGCAACTGCAAGCCCGGATCGGTGGCATCGGCGAGCGCGGCGAATTCCTCGTTCGCGCAATCCGGATTGTCGCGCAGCGCAGCGATGCGATGGCTGGTCTCGGCCCACAGGTGGTGCCATTGGCTGCGCGCCGCTTCGAGCACGGTCCTGCCCTCGTGCATGAAGCGCAGGCGATCGGCATCCGTCACCACGCCGATGTCGTGCGCGCTCAGGCCGGCTTCGCGCAGCGCGGCGACGATGCGCGGCGCATCGCCGGCGTGCAGCTGCGCGACGAAACCGAGTTCTTCGTTGAACAGCGCGCTCGCCGCATTGCCACTCAGGCCGTCGAGCGTGATGTCCAGGCCGCAGTGGCCGGCGAATGCCATCTCGGCGAGCGTCGCCAGCAGGCCGCCGTCGCTGCGGTCGTGATAGGCCAGCAGCTTGCCGTCGGCATTGAGCTGCTGGATCTGCTCGAATGCGACGCGCAGGCGACGCGCGTCGTCGAGATCCGGCGCGACATCGCCGACCGCGCCGTAGACCTGCGCCAGCGCCGAGCCGCCGAGCCGATTCCGGCCGGCACCCAGATCGACGAGCACGAGGCGCGTCGCGCCGCCGACATCGGTTTTCAGCTGCGGCGTCAGCGACGCGCGCACATCGGCGACCGGCGCGAACGCGGTGATGATCAGCGACAGCGGCGCGGTCTGCGTCTGCAGCCTGCCGTCGGCGTCCGGCCAGACGCTCTTCATCGACAGCGAGTCCTTGCCGACCGGGATCGCGATACCGAGCGCCGGGCACAACTCGGCGCCGATCGCCTTCACCGTGTCGAACAGGCGCGCATCTTCGTCATGCTGGCCGCAGGCCGCCATCCAGTTCGCCGACATACGGATGTCGGACAGCCTGGCGATACGCGCGGCGGCGATGTTGAGGATCGCCTCGGCCACCGCCATGCGCCCGGAAGCCGGCGCGTCGAGCAGCGCGAGCGGCGTGCGTTCGCCCATCGCCATCGCCTCGCCGGTCGTCGCTTCGAAGCCGGTCGCGGTGACGGCGCAGTCGGCGACCGGCACCTGCCACGGCCCGACCATCTGGTCGCGCACCGTGAGCCCGCCGACGGTACGGTCGCCGATCGTGATCAGGAACTGCTTGCTGGCGACCGCGGGCAGCTGCAGCACGCGCCGCGCCGCATCGGCCAGATCGATGTCGTCGGTCTCGAGCGCCGCGAAGCGGGTCGTCGCCCGGCGGCTTTCGCGCTTCATGCGCGGCGCCTTGCCGAGCAGCACCGGCATCGGCATGTCCACCGTGTTGTTGCCGGACAGCACGTCCTCGACGATCAGCTGCTGGGCGGCCGTGGCGACGCCGACCACCGCGTACGGGCAACGCTCGCGCGCGCAGATCGCGGCGAATGCGGCGACATCTTCGGCGCGGATCGCGATGACATAGCGCTCCTGCGATTCGTTGCACCAGATCTCCATCGGCGACAGCGCCGGATCGGCGGCCTGCACGTCGCGCAGCTGGAAGTGTCCGCCCCGATCGTCGGCGTGCACGAGCTCCGGCAGGGCGTTGCTGATGCCGCCGGCGCCGACGTCATGGATCGACAGGATCGGGTTGCGCTCGCCGAGCGCCCAGCAGGCGTCGACGACTTCCTGGCAGCGCCGTTCGAGTTCCGGGTTGGCGCGCTGCACCGACGCGAAGTCGAGCTCCGCGCTGGACGCCCCGGTCGCCATCGACGAGGCCGCGCCGCCGCCCAGACCGATCAGCATCGCCGGACCGCCGAGCACGATCAGCTTCGCGCCCTCGACAACCTCGCGTTTCTGCACATGCTCGGCGCGGATGTTGCCGTAGCCGCCGGCGATCATGATCGGCTTGTGGTAGCCACGATTGCGGCCGTCCGGCGTCACCGCCTCGTAGGTGCGGAAATAGCCGTTGAGGTTGGGGCGGCCGAATTCGTTGTTGTAGGCCGCGGCGCCGATCGGACCGTCGAGCATGATCTGCAGCGCGCTGGCCATGCGCGGCGGCGTCGCCAGCGGCGCCTCCCAGGGCTGCTCCAGGCCCGGAATACGCAGATTGGCCACCGAGAAGCCGGCAAGGCCGGCCTTGGGCTTGCCGCCAAGCCCGGTCGCCGCCTCGTCGCGGATCTCGCCGCCGGCACCGGTCGCGGCACCCGGATGCGGCGAGATGCCGGTCGGGTGATTGTGCGTCTCGACCTTCATCAGCATGTGCACGGGTTCGTCGTGCGCGCGCCAGATCTGGTCGGACTCGGCGAACCAGCGCATCGCCGTGTGGCCTTCGATCACCGACGCATTGTCCTTGTACGCCGACAGCACGCCCTGCGGCGCGGCGGCGTAGGTCATCTTGATCATCTGGAACAGCGAGTGCGGCTGGGTCTCGCCGTCGACCGTGAACTCGGCGTTGAATATCTTGTGCCGGCAATGCTCGCTGTTGACCTGCGCGAACATCATCAGCTCGGCGTCGCTGAGATTGCGGCCGGCCTCGCGGCTGTAGTCGACGAGGTAATCGATCTCGTCATCGGACAGCGCCAGACCCCAGTCGCGGTTGGCCGCGACAAGGGCATCGCGGCCGCCGGTCTGCACGTCGACCGTGCGCAGCGCACGGCGCGTCTGGCCATCGAAGACGTGGCGCAGGGCCAGCTCGTCGCGCAGCACCGATTCGGTCATCGGATCATGCAGCACCGCGAGTGCCGCATCGGGCAAGCTGTCGATCCCTTCGAAGCCGTAGACCCTGCCCTGTTCGATGCGGCGCACACCCGCCAGTCCGCAGACCCGGGCAATGTCGGTGGCCTTGCTCGACCACGGCGACAAGGTGCCGACGCGCGGGACCACGAACAGCGTCAGCGCCGCCGGCTCGAAACCGGCAGGTCCGGGGCCGAGCAGCCGGCGCAGGTCCGTTTCGGACGTGTCGTCCGCCTCCACGAGATGGAATTCGCGGCAGCGCAGCGCGCGCAGACCAGGCGCGTGGACACGCAGACTGGCGAGCAGGCGCTCGGCACGGAATGCCGACAGGGATTCGGCACCGGGGAGAATCGACAAGGCCATGAGCGGGAACGGCGGCGGGAAGAGCGCCATTTTCGCATGTTCGGCCGGCCGGATTCAGCCGACCCGGGATTTTCGCTTGCGAGACACTCCGCTGAGGCTAGACAACCTCGCACCAGTCCAGCCCCAGCTCCTGATCTGCGCAGCGCAGCCCCGGCAGTTCGTCGCCGATCACGGCGCGCACCGCCGCCAGCGCCAGCTCCGGGCGATTGTTGACCTCGGACAGGTGGGTCAGCACGAGATGCTGCAGACGTGCCAGCGCGTAACCGCCGAGCAGGCCAGCCGCCTGTGCATTCGACAAATGGCCGCGATCGCCGCCGACGCGCAGCTTGAGGCTGGCGTGATAGGGCCCGTCGCGCAGCAGCTGTGGATCGTGGTTGCACTCCAGCGTCAGGGCGTCGCAGTCGGCGAGCATCTCGCGCATGTGCGAGGAGATATGGCCGGCGTCGGAAAGGATGCCGATCTTCCGTGCGCCGGCGCGCAGCACGTACTGGCAGGGCTCGCCGGCATCGTGCGGGACCGGATACGGTTCGATCGCCAGGCCGCCGATCTCGAAACGCTGGTGCGGACTGAAGCGGATCAGGTGCGGCACGTCCGGGTCCTTCCACGCGCGATGCGTGCCGTAGGTCATGTAGACCGGCACACGATGCTTGCGCGCCAGCCGGCCGACACCGCCGAGGTGGTCGCCATGCTCGTGGGTGACCAGGATCGCGGCCAGCGACGCGGGCTCGACGCCGAGCCGCAGCAGTCGCGCTTCGGTTTCGCGCAGCTGGAAGCCGCAGTCGACCAGGATGCGCGTCCCGTCGTGCTCGATGAGCGTGGCGTTGCCTTTGCTTCCGGAACCCAGCATCGCGAAGCGCATCATGGGTGACAGCCATCCATGGCGGGGCTGCATCGCCCGATCGGGCCCCGGGCCGGCCATCCATGGCCGGCCGCGCGACGGGACGAGTGTCCACCGGACACTCGCCTGTTTCCGTCACGCCCCAGCATCGCGAAGCGCATCATGGGTGACGGCCGTCCTTGGCGGGACTGCAACGCCTGATTGAGCCCCGGGGCCGCCGTCCCTGGCGGCCCGCCATGCGGCACGGAACGCGTCATGGGCGGCTTACCGCAATGAACCACTTCGGTTTGATCCGACCGAAATCAGTGCGGATATTGCTCCTCAGTGCCTGCTTCGAGTCCAGCACGACCGGGCCGTCAGGACCGCGCGCGAACACCGCCCAGTGCCAGAACGGCTGGCCGCGTTCGAGGTGCCATTTGGTTGCGAGCAGCGCCAGCGGCGGCAATGCAGCCCATGATTGGAATGTGGCTTCACCGGGCGCGGCGCGCAGACCGAAGTGCGCGAGCAATTGCCGCACATGCGCGGTCTGCGACCAGAGTCGGGGGTCGGCGGCCGAAATGCCGAGCGTCGCGGCGACGGCGCGCGCCTGCTCGTAGGACACCCCAGCCAGCGCCGCAACGCTGGCGATGCCGCAACCGGCGATCTCTTTCTGGACCACCGGCCGGATCGCAGGCAGCAGCGACGAACTCACTTCCTGGAATCGCCGCCGAAGGTATAGAACGGCAGCGGCGTCACGTTGGAGCCGCTGCCGCCGCCTTCGACGACGCGCACCGGACCGGCCTTCTTGACCTCGTCGATGCGCACGATCGCATGCACCGGCACGTAGAAACGCTCGACGTCGGCGAACTCCTGCTTGAGCTTTTCCTCGCTGGTGTCGACCAGCACGCTGGTCTTTTCACCGAACACCGGCTTGCCGATCTCGACGAAGCCGAGCATCGCGCCGTGGCTGACTTCACGGGCATACAGCTCGTAGCGCTGACCCTGGTTCATGAAGCTGATGCGATACAGACGTTGCTTGCTGCCGGCCATGGAAGGTGTCGCTGCGAATTCGGGGAACCGGAAGTTTAAGGTTTCATGCGCACCCTTGCCGCCGCCGGCGCTTTTGTATCGGAACGTAAATTCGTGCCGGGCGCGCGCAGCGGCTCCCTTATGATCCGCCGGTACCCGCGATCTCCCCGCCCGCCTGCCGGGTGTCAGAAGGACACAGATGATGGAAACCAGGTCTGCCGGCAGCCCGGCGTCGCCAGCCTCGACCCGCAGGCGACGGCTGATCAACACGCTCGCCGTCATCATCGGCCTGCTGCTGCTCGCCAGCTTCGCCTGGTATCTGCTGCATCGCGGTACCGGCAGCGCGAGTTTCGCCGGTCGCGGCCGACATGGCCCGCCGACCACGGTTGGCGTGGCGACCGCTTCCGCCGCCGACCTGCCGGTCACGATCGAAGCGCTCGGCACCGTCACGCCGGCGGCGATCGTCACCGTACGGCCGCAGGTCTCCGGGGTGATCCAGAGCATCGCGTTTCGCGAAGGCCAGATGGTCAGGAAAGGCGAGCTGCTGGCGCAGATCGATCCGCGCCCGTTCGCCAACGCGTTGGCGCAGGCGCAGGGCGCGCTGAGCCGCGATCAGGCGCAGCTGGCCGACGCCAAATTGCAGCTCAATCGCTACCAGACACTGATCGCACAGGACTCGATCGCGCAGCAGGATGTCGACACGCAGGCGGCGACCGTCAAGCAGCTGGAGGGCACGCTTGCCGCCGATCGTGCCGCAGTCGGCAGTGCGCAGCTGGACCTCGACTACAGCCGCATCACCGCGCCGGTCGCCGGTCGCGTCGGCCTGCGCGTGATCGACGCCGGCAACTACATCGGCGCCGGCGATGCCGGCGGCATTGTCGTGATCACGCAGGTGACGCCGATCGATGTGGTGTTCAACGTGCCGCAGGATCGCGTCGCCGAAATCCGGACGCGCGCCGATCAGGGCACGCTGCCGGCCGTCGCCCTCGATCGCACGCGCCAGATCACGCTCGCCAGCGGCAGCTTCCTGACGCTCGACAACCAGGTCGACACGACCACCGGTACGGTGCGCGCGAAGGCGCGCTTCACCAACGCCGACGGCGCGCTGTTCCCGAGCCAGTTCGTCAATCTGCGCGTGCAGCTGCGCACGATCGCCGGCGCGATCGTCGTGCCGCTGAGCGCCGTACGCAACGGCTCCAGCGGCGACTTCGTCTATCTGATCAATGACGATCACACGGTCAGCGTGCGTGCCGTGACGCGCGGCCAGCAAAGCGACGACCGTGTGCAGATCCTCAAGGGCCTGAAGCTCGGCGAACGCGTGGTCACCGAAGGCGGCGACCGTCTCACCGACGGCGCCACCGTGCAGCTGCCGGGCGACGCTGCCGCTGCGCCGACGACGCCAGCCACCGCTGCCGCCGGCCAGGCACCGACGGCTGGCAAGGGCAAGTGGCCGGCCGGCGGCAGGCGCCGGCACCACAAGTCCGACAGCGACAGCGCGTCGCCGGCCGGCGACGCACCGCCGCCGCCCGGCCCGTGAGCGGCGTTTGCAGCCCGCGCGGAGCGGCACCATGAATCCTTCGCGTCCCTTCATCCAGCGGCCGGTCGCAACCGCTCTGTTCATGGTGTCGATCGTGCTGTCGGGTCTGATCGGCCTGCGCTTCCTGCCGATCTCGGCCTTGCCGCAGGTCGACTATCCGACGATCCAGGTGCAGACCCAGTATCCGGGCGCCAGTCCGGAAGTGATGAGCCAGACCGTCACCGCGCCGCTGGAACGCAATCTCGGCGAGATGGCCGGCCTGCAGCGCATGAGCTCGATCAGCGCCGCCGGCGCCTCGACCATCACGCTGCAGTTCACACTCGGCATCGCACTCGACGTCGCCGAACAGGAGGTGCAGGCGGCGATCAACGAAAGCAATGCGCTGCTGCCGGCCGACCTGCCGGCGCCACCGGTCTATGCCAAGGTCAATCCCGCCGACGCGCCGGTGCTGACGCTGGCGATCACCTCGGACACGCTGCCGCTGACCGAGGTGCAGAACCTCGTCAACACGCGCGTCGCCCTGAAGATCAGCCAGGTCGACGGTGTCGGCCTGGTCACGCTCAGCGGCGGTCAGCGGCCGGCGATGCGCGTGCAGGTCGACACCCAGGCGCTGGCCGCGTACGGCATCACGATCAGCGCCGTGCGCACGGCGATCTCCAACGCCAACGCCAACAGCGCCAAGGGCAGCTTCGACGGCCCCAGCCGGTCCTACTCGATCAATGCCAATGACCAGCTCGAAACCGTCGACGACTACAAGGACCTGATCGTCACCTACAAGAACGGCGCACCGGTGCGCCTGTCCGACGTCGCCGACATCGTCGAGAGCGCCGAGAACGTCAAGCTCGGCGCCTGGGCGAACACCAAACCGGCGATCATCCTCAACGTCCAGCGCCAGCCCGGCGCGAATGTCATCAAGACGGTCGATGCCATCAAGGCACGCCTGCCGGACCTGCAGGCAACGCTGCCGGCGTCCGTGTCGGTCGACGTGCTCGCCGACCGTACGACCGGCATCCGCGCGTCGGTCTCGCATGTGCAGATCGAACTGCTGCTCGCTGTGGTGATGGTGGTGCTGGTGATCTTTTTCTTCCTGCACAGCCTGCAGGCGACGATCATCGCCAGCCTCGCCGTACCGATCTCCCTGATCGGCAGCTGCGGCGCGATGTACCTGCTCGGCTACAGCCTCAACAATCTCTCGCTGATGGCGCTGACGATCGCCACCGGTTTCGTCGTCGACGACGCGATCGTCACCATCGAGAACATCACGCGCTACATCGAGAAGGGCGAGCCACCAATAAGCGCCGCACTCAAAGGCGCGCAGCAGATCGGCTTCACGATCATCTCGCTGACGTTCTCGCTGATCGCCGTGCTGATCCCGTTGCTGTTCATGGGCGATGTCATCGGCCGCCTGTTCCGCGAATTCGCGGTGACGCTGGCGCTGACCATCCTGATCTCGGCGGTGGCGTCGCTGACGCTGGTGCCGATGCTGTCGGCGCGCTGGCTGCGCATCGACACCGGCATGCACGGACTCGGCGCGCGCGTGCAGGCACTGTTCGATCGCCTCGTCGCGCGCTACGAACGCGGCCTGCTATGGGTGCTCGCGCGCCAGCGCCTGACGCTGCTGATCGCCCTGGCGACTTTCGTGCTGACGGCGATCCTGTACCTGGTGATCGCCAAGGGCCTGTTTCCGACGCAGGACACCGGCCAGCTGCAGGCGCGCACGCAGGCCGCCGATTCGGTGTCGTTCGCGCGCATGGCAACGCTGCAGCAGCAGGCCGCGAAGGCGATCCTCGACGATCCCGCGGTCGACAACCTCAGCTCGTTCATCGGCGTCGATGGCGCCAACAACACGATGCTGCACACCGGCCACATGCTGATCAATCTGAAACGCGATCGCAGCGGCTCGCAGGACGACATCATGGCGCGCCTGCAGACGCGCGTTGCCGCGATCCCCGGCATGCAGCTGTACCTGCAGCCGACCCAGGATCTGACGATCGACGCGGAAACCGGGCCGACCCAGTACCGCCTTTCGCTCGAGGGTTCGAACACGCAGATCGTCAACGACAGCGCGCAGAAGCTGGCCGCTGCGCTGCAGGATGTCACGCGCGTACGCAACGTCGTCACCGATGCCGGCGCGATGGGTCCGGCCGCGTTCGTCGATCTCGACCGCGACACGGCCGCGCGGCTGTCGATCACCGCGTCGTCGCTGGACGATGCGCTGTACAGCGCGTTCGGCCAGCGCATCGTGTCGACGATCTTCACGGAGACCAATCAGTACCGCGTGATCCTCGAAGGCAAGCCGGGGCTGCTGACCAATCCGGACAATCTCGGCCTGCTGCATCTGCAGGCCGCCGGCGGCGCAACGCCGCTGTCGGCGTTCGCCAGCGTGCGCGAGCAGCAGGCACCGTTGCAGATCACGCACGTCGCGCAGTTCCCGGCGGCGACCATCGGCTTCGACACGGCACCCGGCGTGTCGCTGGGCAGCGCGGTCGACGCGATCCGCGACACCGCCACGCAACTCAAGCTGCCGGCCAGCGTGACGCTGACGTTTCTCGGCGCCGCCAGTGCCTACGAGTCCTCGCTGGCCAACGAGCTGTGGCTGATCCTCGCCGCCGTGGTCTGCGTCTACATCGTGCTCGGCGTGCTGTACGAAAGCTATGTGCATCCGCTGACGATCCTCTCGACACTGCCATCGGCCGGCGTCGGCGCGCTGCTCGCGCTGATGATCACCGGCAACGATCTCGGCGTGATCGGCATCATCGGCATCATCCTGCTGATCGGCATCGTCAAGAAGAACGCGATCATGATGATCGACTTCGCGCTCGATGCGCAGCGTCATGAAGGCCTGTCGCCGCGCGATGCGATCCACCAGGCGGCGCTGCTGCGCTTCCGGCCGATCCTGATGACGACGCTGGCGGCGATGTTCGCGGCCGTGCCGCTGATGCTCGGCTTCGGTGAAGGCGCCGAGCTGCGTCAGCCGCTGGGCATCGCAATCTTCGGCGGCCTGCTCGTCAGCCAGCTGCTGACGCTGTTCACGACACCGGTGATCTTCCTGATGTTCGAGCGCCTTGCCGGACGCGCGGACGATCGGCCGGGCACGATCGCCACGGTGGCCGACCCGGCATGAACCTGTCCGCGCCCTTCGTGCGGCGACCGATCGGCACGGTGCTGCTGACGATCGGCATCGCGCTGACCGGTGTCGCCGGTTTCTTCGCGCTGCCGGTCGCACCCTTGCCGGATGTCGATTTTCCGGTGATCTCGGTCAGCGCCAGCCTCGCCGGCGCGAGCCCCGAGACGATGGCGACCAGCGTCGCGACGCCGCTGGAACGGCGGCTCGGCATCATCGCCGGCGTCAACGAACTGACCTCTCGCAGCTCCGCCGGCTCGACGCGCGTGACCATGCAGTTCGATCTGAACCGCGACATCGACAGCGCCGCACGCGAAGTGCAGGCCGCGATCAATGCCTCGCGCGCCGACCTGCCGGCCACGCTGCGCAGCAATCCGAGCTATCGCAAGGCCAATCCTTCGGACGCGCCGATGGTGGTGCTGGCGTTGAGCTCGGAAACCCGCACGCCGCAGCAGATCTTCGAGGCGGTCTCGAACGAGGTCGAGCAACGGCTGGCGCAGGTCGCCGGCGTCGGCGATGTCGAGATCGGCGGCGGTTCGCTGCCGGCGATCCGCGTCGACCTGATCCCGTTCCAGCTCAACCGCTACGGCATCAGCCTCGAGGACGTGCGCGCTGCAATCGAAGCGACCAATGCCAATCGCCCGAAAGGCGCGCTCGAAGGCGACGGCAAGCATTACCAGATCTACACCGCCACCAGCGGTCGCAATCTCGAAGACTACAAGCGTCTGGTCGTCGCCTGGCGCAACGACGCACCGATCCGGCTCGGCGATGTCGCCGAAATCAGCGACGGCCCGGAGGACCTTCGCACGCTCGGCCTGTTCAACGGCTCGCCGGCGGTGGTCGTGCTGTTGCGCAAGAAGCCCGGCGCCAACGTCATCGAAACGGTCAACGCAATTCGCGCGCTGGTGCCGGAGCTGCAGGCCGAGCTGCCGAACGACGTGAAGCTGCAGATCGCGACCGACAGCACCAATTCGATCCGCTCGTCGCTGCACGAAATCGAGATCACGCTGCTGATCTCGGTGCTGCTGGTCGTGCTCGTCGTCAGCGCCTTCCTGCGCAATGTGCGCGCGACCATCGTACCGGCGATCGCCACCGTGGTATCGCTGCTCGGCACTTTCGGCGTGATGTATGCGCTCGGTTTTTCGCTGAACAATCTGTCGCTGATGGCGCTGACGATCGCCACCGGCTTCGTCGTCGACGACGCCATCGTCGTGCTCGAAAACACCAGCCGCCATCTGGAAGCCGGCATGGGTCGCGTGCAGGCGGCACTGCTGGGCGCGCGCGAGGTCGGCTTCACGGTGCTGGCGATCAGCCTGTCGCTGATCGCAGTGTTCATTCCGCTGCTGTTCCTCGGCGGTCAGGCCGGCCGTCTGTTCCGCGAGTTCGCGGTAACGCTGTCGGTGTCCGTGATGATCTCGCTGGTCATTTCGCTGACGACCACGCCGATGCTGTGTGCATTGCTGTTGCGCGGCGGCGAGACGCCGGCGCAGCCCGGCCGCATCGCGCGCTTCTTCGAGGCCGGCTTCACGCGTCTGCTGAAAACCTACGAGCACAGCCTCGACTGGGCGCTGGCGGCGAGACCGCTGGTGCTGCTGTCGCTGCTCGCGATCATCGTCCTCAACGTCTATCTGTTCATCGCCGTGCCAAAAGGCTTTTTCCCGCAGCAGGATTCCGGCCGCATCATGGGCGGGCTGCAGGCCGACCAGAGCATTTCGTTCCAGGCGATGTCGACCAAGCTCAAGGCCATCGTCGACACGATCCGCAAGGACCCGGCCGTCGACACCGTGATCGCGTTCACCGGCGGCTCGCGCGCCGGCGGCGGCTTTCTGCTCGTGCAGCTCAAGCCGAAGTCGCAGCGCACTGTCGGCGGCCAGGAAGTGATCGCCAGGCTGCGCGCGCCGCTCGGCCTGATCAGCGGCGTCAATACCTTCCTGTCGCCGATCCAGGACCTGCGCATGGGCGCCCGCCAGTCGAACGCCAACTACCAGTTCACGCTCAAGGGCGACGACATTGCCGAGCTGAAAAGCTGGACGACCCGGCTCGCCGATGCGATGAAACTGCAGCCGCAGCTCGAGGACGTCAGCACCGATCAGGAGGATCGTGGCGTCGAGGAATTCGTCAGCATCGATCACGACGCCGCCGCGCGCTACGGCATCAGCGCCAAGGACATCGACAACGCGCTCTACAACGCCTTCGGTCAGCGCACCGCCTCGACCATCTACGAGGAACTGAACCAGTACAGCGTGATTCTCGAAGTCGCGCCGCGCTATGCGCAAAGCGCCGATGCGCTCAACGATGTCTACGTGCCGGCGAAAGTCTCGACCGGCGACACGACCACGAAGGCCGACGCCGCCGATCCCGGACTGCGCGATGCGTCGAGCGGCACGGTGCTGAGCACGGCGGTGACGCCCATGGTGCCGCTGTCGGCGATCGCGCATTTTTCCGAGCGCGCAACGCCGAGTTCGATCAGCCATCAGGACGCGGCCGTCGCGACCACGATCTCCTTCAATGCCGCCGACGGCGTCGCGCTTTCCGACGCCGAGGACGCCGTGCGCCAGGCGGAGGCCCGGATTGCGATGCCGACCTCGATCTCCGGCAGCTTCGAAGGCACGGCCCGCGCCGCGCAGGACTCGCAGGGCCAGCAGCCGCTGCTGATCGGGCTGGCGATCGTCGTCGTCTACCTGGTACTCGGCGTGCTGTACGAGAGTTACGTGCATCCGCTGACCGTATTGTCGACGCTGCCGTCCGCGGGTGTCGGCGCGGTGCTGGCCTTGCTGATCTTTCACATGGACTTCTCGCTGATCGCGCTGATCGCGGTGTTCCTGCTGATCGGCATCGTCAAGAAGAACGCGATCCTGATCATCGACTTCGCGCTGGAGACCCAGCGCGCACGCGGCGTATCGGCGATCGAAGCCGTGCGCGAAGCCTGCCTGCTGCGCTTCCGGCCGATCCTGATGACGACGATGGCGGCCGCGCTCGGGGCGCTGCCGCTGGCGATCGGCTTCGGTGAAGGTTCGGAGCTGCGCCAACCGCTGGGCGTGGCGATCATCGGCGGCCTGATCGCCAGCCAGATCCTGACCTTGCTGACGACACCGGTCGTCTACGTCTACCTCGATCGCCTGCGCCGCCGGCGCAGCGACGAACATTCGCTGAGCCGCGCGGCCGGCATCGAATCGCAGGGAATCGCGTCATGAACCGTTTCATCCCGATCTCTCGTGCCGGCGTTGCCGCCGCCCTGACCGTTCTGGTCGGCGCCTGCGCAGCCGGACCCGACTACCACCGTCCGCCGCTGTCGACACCCGCCGCCTACAAGGAAATCGGCGACTGGCAGCCGGCGCAGCCGGGCGATGCGCTTGATCGTGGCGCCTGGTGGTCGCTGTTCGATGATCCGACGCTGGACGCGCTGGCGCAGCAGGTCGTGGTCTCCAACCAGAACGTCGCCGCGGCGCAGGCCGCGTACGCACAGGCGCGTGCCACGGTGCGCGAACAGCGCGCATCGCTGTTCCCGAGCATCGATCTGAACGCCGGCGCCACGCGCTCGGGATCGAAATCATCCGGAACCGTCGTCAACACAGGCAGCACCATCACCACTGGCGGCAGTCGCGTCCGCACAACCTATCAGGCCAGCATCGGTGCGAGTTGGGAACCGGACGTCTGGGGACGACTGCGGCGCACGCTTGAAAACGCGAATGCCAGTCTGCAAGCCAGTGCCGCCGATCTGGCGTCCGCCACGCTGTCCGCACAGGGTGAACTGGTCACCAACTATCTGTCACTGCGCGAAGCCGATGCGGAGATCGTGCTGCTGCAGAAAACGCTGGATGGCTACCGACGCGCCGAAACGATCGCCGAGAATCGCTACAAGGTCGGCGTCGCGCCGCGCAGCGACATGCTCAGTGCGCAAAGCCAGCTGTACAGCACGCAGGCCGACCTCGAAGGCCTGCAGCGCACGCGCGCGCAGCTTGAACATGCGATCGCCGTGCTGCTCGGCAAGGCGCCGGCCGATTTCTCGCTGCCCGCCGCCGACTGGAACGGCGTGGTGCCGCAGGTACCGGTCGGCGTGCCGTCGACCCTGCTGCAGCGCCGGCCGGACATCGCCGCCGCCGAGCGACAGGTGGCCGCCGCCAATGCCGAGGTCGGCATCCAGCAATCGGCATGGTTTCCGAGCCTGAGCCTGAGCGGGTCCTACGGCAGCTCGGCATCGGCCCTGCACGATCTGTTCGACGCCTCGACGCTGGTCTGGTCGATCGGCGCATCGGCGGCGGAGACCCTGCTCGACTTCGGCGCGCGCAGCGCCCGCGTCGCCGGCGCGCGCGCCTCCTACGATCAGGCGGTCGCGAATTACCGGCAAACGACGCTGACCGCGTTCCAGGATGTCGAAGATCAGCTCACGGCGACGCGCGTGCTCGAGCGTCAATACACCTTGCGCCAGCAGGCCTCGACGATCGCCGATGAGAACGAGCAAGTGCTGCTCAATCAATACCGCGCCGGTACGGTCGGCTTCAGCGACGTCGTCACCGCGCAGGCCTCTGCCCTGAGCGCGCGTCGCGCGCTGGTGCAGGCCGCGCTCGATCGCCAGACCACGGCGGTCGCGCTGATCCAGGCGCTCGGCGGCGGCTGGCAGGCAGACCCGGAACAACCCTGAGCGTTCGCCGTGGTCGTTCATCCGTCGTTCAGGGGCCGCCGCGCATCTGTGGGCACGCAGGCGGCGGCGGGCCGTGTCGCAATGTCATGCACACCGGGGAGATGACCATGAATGAGCGTCGTTCTTCACGCTTCGGCGTCCGCCTTTCCCTGTTGTGCGGGCTCGCGCTGGTCGCCGCGTCGGCGCAGGCGCAGCTGCTCGGACAGACTGCGAATCTGCTCGAAAACACCAGCGGCAGCGTCGTCCGCACCCTCGCCGACATTTCCGGCACGGTCACCAGCCCGGTCGGCGATCTCCTGGTCGGCACTGCGCAGCTGGCCGGACCCTGGCTCGCCCACACCGTGATTCGTGTCGAAGGCCACTACCTGACGCTCGCGCAGGGCACGGCCGCCGTCGACGTCGGCTTCACGTACGACGGCGAGAGCCGGCGCTTCCTGATCGTCCGGCCGGCGACGGCCTATGCCGATGCCGCCGTGCTCCTGATGCTGCACGGCAACGGCGGCACTGCGGAGAACCAGGCCAATATCAGCTATGCGGCCGATCTCGTTGCCGCCACCGGCAACTGGGTGGTGTTGCCCGAAGCGCTGAATGGCACCTGGAACGATGACCCGGGCTTTTCGAACGGCGTCGACGACGTCGGTTTCCTGGCGGCCGTGATCGACGTCCTGACCCACAATTTCGAAGTGGATGCGCGGCACATCGCGATCAGCGGCTTGTCGAACGGCGCGTTCATGACCGAGCGCTTCGCCTGCGAGCGTTCCGATCTGGTCTCCGCGGTGGCACTGGTCGCCGGCACCCTGAGCAACAACCTGTCACGCGTCTGCGCACCGGCGCAGCCGCGACCGATCCTGTTCATCGACGGAACGGCCGATCCGATCGTGCCGTACGACGGCAGCCGCCTCGGCACCATGTCCGCCACCGACGCCTACGCGTTCTGGGAGACGCTGCACAACTGCACGCCCTCCGCGGCGATGACGACGCAACTGCCGGATACCAGCAATGACGGCACGACCGTCGACCTGCTGCGCAATGCCGGCTGCGGCAGCGGCAAGGAAGTGCGCCTCTATACCGTCAACGGCGGCGGCCATGCCTGGCCCGGCGGTTGGCAATACCTGCCGGTGCCGATCATCGGCACGACCAGCCAGGACATCGACGCCAGCAACGTCATCTGGTCGTTCGCCAGCGCCTACAGCGCCGACTGAGTTGCCGCCGCGCTAGTCGGCACGCCCGCCGAAACGCGCGCCGTTTTCGTGCGCGGCATCGGCTTCGCGCTGCTCGGCCAGGGCACGCTCGAACGAGTCGAACGGCAGGGCTTTCGAAAACAGGAAGCCCTGACCCAGCCGGCAGCCCAGTTTCATCAATGCCGCGCACTGCACCTCGGTTTCGATGCCCTCTGCAATCACGTCGAGCTTCAGGCCGTTTCCAAGCGTGATCAGCGATCGCACGATCGCCTCGGAGTTCGGATCGTCCGGCAGTGCACGAACAAAACTCTGATCGATCTTGATCTCGTCGATCGCCAGTGACTGCAGCTGACTCATCGACGTGTAGCCGGTGCCGAAATCGTCGAGCGCGAAGCCGACACCGAAGCCGCGCAATTCGTCGATGACTTTCCGCGTTTCCTGCGGGTTCTGCATGATGACCGTCTCGGTGATCTCCAGCATCAGCGCGCGGCTCGGCAGCTGCGTGTAGCCCAGCACCGCGCGCACGGTTCGCGACAGCTCGCTTTCGATCTGCGCTCCGGCCAGATTGACGGCAACCCGGAAATCCTTGCCGATCAGGCCTTCGCGACGCCAGATCGCGATCCGGCTGGCGGCTTCCCAGAGCACCCAGCGGCCGAGATCCTTGATCAGGCCGCTGTCTTCGGCGATCGGAATGAACCGGCTCGGCGCGATCCAGGTATCGCCGATGCGCCAGCGGACCAGGGCTTCCGCACCGAACCAGCGCCGGTTTTCCAGCCGCACCTTCGGTTGCAGGTGGCATTCGAATGCGCCGAGCTTGAGCGCCTTGCGCAGGTTTTCCTCGATGTGAATCCGGTCCGAGGCATAGTCACCGAGCTCGGGTTCGTAGATCCGCAGACAGGCACCGCGCCCCTGCCGGCGTGCGACACCCAGCGCACTCTCGGCGTGCTGCAGCAGCAGGTCGGCATTGACACCGTCCAGCGGAAAGACCGATGCCCCGGCACTGACCAGCAGCCGCACGGCATGGCCGTCAACGGCGATGTCGCGACCGACGATCTCGAGGATTCGGCCGAATGCCTGCTCGATGTCGCGCTGCTCGATGAGATCGGCGACGACCAGAACAAGACGATCGCTCTGCGACTGTCTGCAGAGCAGCGTGGCGTCATTGAGCCGCGCGAGCCGCCGCACGCAGGCCTCCAAGACCTTCGCCGTGCGTCGCCGACCGAACGCCTCGATGAGGGCGTCGAAGCGGTCGATCGCCAGTACGAGGACCGTGAGCCCCCGGCGCAGATTGACGGCACTCTTGATGGCCATGTCGATCAGGCCGCGCAGTTCGTTGCCGTCTTCGGGAGGGACGTTCTCCGGCGCGGCCGAGGTGATCGGCACCTGCGCGTCCAGCGTGTCGAGATCGAAGATCAGGACCGCATAGTGCCGCGGGCCGCCTTCGCCACCGGCCGCCGCCATCCGCACCTCGAAGCGATACGGCGTCTCGTCGCGCCGGCGGCCCGCGACGCGGCCGATCCAGACCCCACGCCGCGCGACGCTGGTCCAGGCATCGTCGATCTCCTCCGCGGACGCATTCGCGAACAGCAGCTGTTCGAGCGTCAGCCGGGAAAGCTCGACCGCCGACCGGCCGCTCATCTGCGTCACGGTGCGGTTCGCCTCGACCACGCGATGCGCCTCGTCGCAGATCAGCAGGCCGCCGACGGCCGAGTCGAAGACGCTGGCGATCAGCTCGGCGCGCTGCCGACCGGCGAGGAAATCCGTGATGTCGGTCGTCAGTCCGGCCAGGCGCTTGAGCGAACCCGCCTTCCCGGCCGGCACACTCGCACGGGCGTGGAGCGTGCGGACGCTGCCGTCGCGATGCCGTGCGCGGAAGATGACGTCGAACACCCTGCTGAAGCCGTGCAGGCATTGCTCGAGCGCTTCACTGAACGCGGCGGCATCGGACGGCTCGATCAGCTTGAGCCAGGAATCGGCATCGTCATGCGCCAGCTCGTGCTCGGCGAGGCCCAGCAGCGCGCGCAGTTCGGGGGACGCCCGAAAGCGCCATCGATGCCGAACGCCCAGTTCATCCGCACGCACATACTCCCAGGCCCCGGCTCGGGCCCCGCGTACGGCTTCCAGCGTGACCGCATTTCGATCCATGGCGCCTCCGCTTGCGCTGCGTCGTCGCTGCCGGCAGCTTCGCAGACTACGCCTGCGGCCCGGTGGCGAACAGTCGCTGCGGGACCGCCGGCGGACTTGTGTCACGGCCGGATGCCCCCAGAGAGCACGTCGGCGACCCGCACGATATCCACGACACATCGCCCCGGCAGGCCTTAGGATGCGTGCCGGCACTCCAGGAGTTCGCGTGACACCGGTTATTTCGATACGGGGGCTGACCAAGACCTATGCGTCCGGCTTCCAGGCACTCAAGAACGTCAATCTCGAGATCCATCGCGGCGAGATCTTCGCGCTGCTGGGACCCAACGGCGCCGGCAAGACCACGCTGATCGGCGTCACCTGCGGACTCGTCAATCCCAGCCTGGGAACCGTCGAGGCAGCGGGCCATGACGTCGTTCGCGACTTTCGCGCCGCACGCACCAAGATCGGCCTGGTGCCGCAGGAAATCTCGACCGACGCCTTCGAAACGGTCTGGGCCACGGTCAATTTCAGCCGCGGCATGTTCGGCAAGCCGCGCGATGCCGCCTACATCGAGAAAGTCCTGCGCGACCTGTCGCTGTGGGACAAGCGGAACGCCAAGATCATGACGCTGTCCGGCGGCATGAAGCGGCGCGTGATGATCGCCAAGGCGCTGTCGCACGAACCGGAAATCCTGTTCCTCGACGAACCCAGCGCCGGCGTCGACGTCGAACTGCGTCACGACATGTGGCAGATGGTGCGCAAGCTGCGCGAGAGCGGCGTGACCATCATCCTGACGACGCACTACATCGAGGAAGCCGAGGAGATGGCCGATCGCATCGGCATCATCAATCACGGCGAGATCGTGCTGGTCGAGGAAAAGACCGCGCTGATGGCCAAGCTCGGCAAGAAGCAGCTGACCCTGAACCTGCAGGCGCCGCTGGAACGGATACCGGACGCGCTGTCCGACTATGCGCTGGAGCTGTCGGCCGACGGCGGCGCGCTGACCTACACCTTCGACGCGCAGGGCGAGCAGACCGGCATCGGCGCGATGCTGCGCCGGCTCAACGAGCACGGCATCGACTTCAAGAGCCTGCAGTCGAGTGAAAGTTCGCTGGAAGACATCTTCGTCAGCCTGGTGAAGAAAAAATCATGAACACCCACGCGATCCGCGCGATCTACCGTTTCGAGATGGCGCGCACCTTCCGCACGCTGACGCAGAGCATCGCCTCGCCGGTACTGTCGACCTCGCTGTACTTCGTCGTGTTCGGCGCCGCGATCGGCTCGCGGATCGGCGCGATCGACGGCGTCAGTTACGGTGCTTTCATCATTCCCGGACTGGTGATGCTGTCGCTGCTCAGCGAAAGCATTTCCAACGGTTCGTTCGGCATCTACATGCCGAAGTTCACCGGCACCATCTACGAGCTGCTGTCGGCGCCGGTGTCGTACCGGGAAGTGATCTTCGGCTACGTCGGTGCCGCAGCCAGCAAATCGGTGATGCTCGGCTTTCTGATCCTGCTGACCGCGCGCGTGTTCGTGCACTACGAGATCGCCCATCCGTTCTGGATGCTCGCATTTCTGGCCCTGACGTCCGTGACCTTCAGCCTGTTCGGCTTCATCATCGGCATCTGGGCGGACGGCTTCGAGAAACTGCAGATCGTGCCCTTGATGATCGTCACGCCGCTGACCTTTCTCGGTGGCAGCTTCTACTCGATCAGCATGCTGCCGCCGCTGTGGCAGAAGATCGCGCTGCTCAATCCGGTGGTCTATCTGATCAGCGGCTTTCGCTGGAGTTTCTACGGCGTGTCCGATGTCAGCGTGACACTGAGCATCGGCATGACGGCAGCGTTCATGCTCGCCTGCGTGCTGGCCATCCGCTGGGTGTTCAAGACCGGCTACCGCCTCAAGACCTGAGCCGGGCCGGGTCCAGCTGCGACTGCGCGTTCAGGCGAACGCATCGCGGCCACGCACCAGCGCAGCGGCGAGCCGCGGCTGGCGCAGTCGATCCAGCCACCAGAGCAGCGCGCGCCCCTCCTGGTCGCCGCGCCAGGCCACGTACAGGACGTTCGGTTCGCGCGGGTCGGCGACCGGCACTTCGATGAGCTGACCACGCTCGAGCAGCGATGTGATCCGCTCGCGCGGCAGCCAGCCGACGCCAAGGCCGTCGCGCTGCGCCTGGATTTTCTCGCGCATGCCCGGCACCGCGAGCACCGCCTGGCCGCCGACCGTGCCGTAGCCGCGCACGTCCTGCCGATGCGACGAGTCGGCAACCACCACGGCGCGATGCGCCACGATTGCCTCGCGTGGCAGTGCTTTCCTGCTTTTGGCGAGCGGATGGCCCGGCGCGACCGCAAACACCCATTCGAGTGCGCCGAGTTCGAACCAGCGCAGCTTGGGGATCACCGGCGGCTCGTTGGTTGCACCGATCACCAGATCCGCGCGGCCGTCCCGCAGCGCGTCCCAGTTGCCGCTCAGCACTTCGTGCGTGACGCGCAGACTGACGCCGGACTTCATGGCATCGAATGCGCGAATCTCAGGCAACAGGGTTTCGAATTCCAGCAGTTCGTCGGTGACGATCCACAGACGATCTTCCCAACCCCCGGCGATCTGGCGAACGCGATGCTCGAGGCGAACCACGTCCTGCATCATGCGCGCCGCTTCCTGCGCCAGCAGCTGTCCGGCCGGCGTCAGTTGCAGACGATAGCGGCGACGATCGAAAAGGAGTGCGTCGAAGCGCTCCTCGAGCTGACGCGCAGCATGCGAAACCGTCGACGGCGCCTTGCCGAGCTGGGCCGCGGCACGCGACAGACTGCCGCGCTCGCGAATCGCTTCGAGCAGCGCCAGTTCGTCCTGCGACAGCATCAGCGCAGGCCTCGTTCAGCGCGCATCGGACGCAGGCCCTGCGACACCCTCGCTCAGGCCGGCGCGGCAGCCGCGACCTTGGCCTTCTTGCGCGCCGGCTTGTCGGCTTTCGCGGGCTTCGCCGGCTTGGCAGCAAGAATTTCCAGCTGCGCCTGCGCGTCGCGCTTGCCGAGCCCGCGCAGCTTGGCGATCGCGGCAACCTGCGAGGCGCGCGGCACGGTCTTCTTGCTTTCCCAGTTGTACACCGACTGGCCGCTGACGCCGAGCAAGGCACCGAGATCTTCGGCACTCAGTCCGAGACGGCTGCGCAGGGACTTCAGACCCTTGGCGACGAAACGCAGCTTGACGCCTTCCGCCGGCAACTTCTGCGGCGTCGCCGAGCCGGCGACGCGTCGCAGCTTCTTGACTTCCTGTTCCAGTTGCGCGATCTGCTTCTTCAAGGCCGCGAGCTGATGGCGATGCGAGCTGGTCGCCGCCTGCACCGGTCCGAGATGTTGCCGGATGGTCTTCTTCGAAAGACGCGAAATTTCGCTTTTCAACAAGCTTGCAATATCACTCATCGGAAATTTGGGTCACGAAATGGAGGGGCTAGTATGCCTGAGCGCGACAATCGACTCGTGAACCGGCCTTTCGGTGCAAAATCGGCACGTTGGTCCCGCCCACCCTTTTGTTGCACTGCGACGGCCGGATCGCGCTTCCCGCCCGGGGATACAAACCCGGCTTGCACAAAGGAATCCGGATGACCACCGCCTACGATCGCTATGTACTGCCCTATCTGATCGACGTCGCCTGCGGCATGAAGGCGATCCAGCACCAGCGCGGCGAGCTGGTATCGCAGGCTCGCGGTCGCGTGCTGGAAATCGGCATCGGCACCGGCCGCAATCTGCCGTTCTATGACAAGGCCAAACTGGAGAGCCTGTGCGGACTCGATCCGGCGGCGCAGATGCACAGTCTGGCCCGCAAACGCGCGCGCCGGGCACAGCTCGATGTCGAACTGCTGACGTTGCCGGCAGAGTGGATACCGGCTGACGACGCCAGCTTCGATACGGTGCTGAGCACCTTCACGCTGTGCACGATCCCGGACGCGGTCGCCGCTTTGCGCGAGATGCGCCGCGTGCTCAAGCCGGATGGCGTGCTGCTGTTCTGCGAACACGGCCTGGCGCCGGATGCCGATGTGCGACGCTGGCAGGATCGGCTGACACCGGTCTGGAAGCCGATCGCCGGCGGCTGCCATCTGAATCGCGATATCCCGGCGCTGCTGGCGGCCGGCGGCTTCGAGACGATCACGATCGAGGCGGATTATCTGAAAGGCCCGCGGCCGATGACCTACGTGTATCGAGGCAGTGCGCGGCGCGCGGCGCCGCAATGAAAAAGGCCCCGCACGGGGCCTTTTCCACAAGCCGCCGGCTCAGCTCAGCGCACGCTTGATCTTTTCCAGTTCGACGGCGGCCTGCTGCATGCCGCTTTCCGGCACGATCTCGCCATCCCGCGCGGTGACGTCGGCAAAGCGGGCGGCAATCTCGTCGGCGTCGTGCGCGAAGATGCCGCGCGTCAGCGTGATGTGCGCCGCCTCGAAGGCGCCGCCGCCGCCGCACAGGATCGTGCGCGTCGGCGCGTCTTCCGACACCAGATGCAGCACGCCCTGGCTGACCGCTTCCGGGCGCAGTTGCTGCAGCATGTCCGGGGTCAGAATGTCTTCCGTCATGCGCGTCGCCGCGGTCGGCGCCAGGGCATTGACGCGGATGTTGTTCTTGGCACCTTCGATGCCGAGCGTCTGCATGAAGCCGACCAGTGCCAGCTTGGCGGCGCCGTAGTTCGACTGCCCGAAGTTGCCGTACAGACCGGTCGACGAAGTGGTCATGACAATGCGGCCGTAGTTCTGCTGGCGCATCAGGTCCCAGACCGCCTTCGTGCAATGGACGGCGCCCATCAGGTGCACGTCGAGCACGAAGCGGAAATCGTCGAGATCCATCTTCGCGAAGCTCTTGTCGCGCAGCACGCCGGCATTGTTGATGAGAATGTCGACGCGGCCCCATTTGTCGACCGCCTGCCTGACCATGGCTTCGACGGCCGCGAAGTCGGTCACCGACGCGCCGTTGGCGAGCGCTTCGCCGCCGGCGGCTTCGATCTCGGCAACCACCGCTTGCGCGGCAGCCGACGAACCACCGCTGCCGTCGCGTGCACCACCGAGATCGTTGACGACCACCTTGGCTCCACGCGCCGCCAGAGCCAGCGCGTGCTGGCGGCCGAGACCGTTACCGGCACCGGTGACGATGGCAACGCGATCCTTGAACGAAATCATGTCGGGTTCTCCTCGATAGGGGTCGGAATTATCGAAGCCGCGCAAGGCTTCGGCGTACTGCGTAAAGACGATCGGCCGCACATCACTGGTAGCCGCGGGCCTGCAGTGAAAACAGCTTGGCGTAGATGCCGCCGACCGCCATCAATTCGGCGTGATTGCCACGCTCGACGATGTGGCCCTGATCGACGACGATGATCTGGTCGGCCATGCGCACGGTCGAGAAGCGATGCGAGATCACGATCGCGATGCGGTTGTGCATGAGCGCACGGAAGTGGGAGAAGATCTCGGCCTCGGCGCCGGCGTCCATCGCCGCGGTCGGTTCGTCGAGCACGAGGATGTCGGCTTCGCTGCGCATGAAGGCGCGTGACAGCGCGATCTTCTGCCACTGGCCGCCCGACAGCTCGCGGCCGTCGCGGAACCATTTGCCCAGCTGGGTGTTGTAGCCCTGCGGCAGCGCTTCGACGAACTGCGCCGCCATGCCCTTTTCGGCCGCTTCCTGCCAGCGTGCCGGGGCATCGAAGCCGCGCACGTCGCCCGCGCCGATGTTCTCGCCGACGATCAGCTGGTAGCGCGCGAAATCCTGGAAGATCACGCCGATGCGGGCACGCAGCGCGGTCTCGTCCCATTCCTGCAGATCGAGTCCGTCCAGCAGCACGCGCCCGCTGGTGGGCTGGTACAGCCGTGTCAGCAGCTTGATCAGGGTGGTTTTGCCGGCACCGTTCTCGCCGACCAGCGCCAGCGACTGGCCGGGCCTGATGTGCAGGTCGATGTCTTGCAGCGCCGGCGCGTCGGCACCGGGATAGGTGAACGACACCCGCTCGAAACGTATGCCGTCCTGCGGCTGCGGACCGGCCGGCAGCGTGCCGCGCGGCGGCGCCACCGGGGTCTCCAGATATTCGTACAGCGTCGACAGGTACAGGTTGTCCTCGTACATGCCGCTGATGGCCGACAGGCTGCTGGTGACCGCGGTCTGGCCGTTGCGGAACAGCGCGAGATACATGGTCATCTGACCGAGCGTGATGCGCGCCAGCACGGTCGCGATCGCCACCCAAGCGTAGGCGCCATAGTAGGCCATGACACCGAGCAGGCCGAGCCCGAAGCCCCAGGCGTCGCGACGGATGGCGAGACTGCGCTCCTCGCCGTAGAGCTTGTCGAAGATGCCGCGATAGCGGCCGAGCAGCAGCGGCCCGAGGCCGAACAGCTTGACCTCCTTGGCGTGGTCCTCGCGCGCGATGACCGTTTCCAGATAGGTCTGCATGCGCGTCGCAGGCGAACGCCAGCGGAACAGCTGGAAGGCCTGGCCGGAGAACTTGGCCTCGGCGGCAAACGACGGCACGCCGGCCAGCAACAGGATCGTCACGGCCCACGGCGAGAATTGGATCAGCAAGGCGCCGTAGCTGATCAGCGAGATCGCGTTCTGCGCGAGGTTCGCGGTCTTCATGATCAGCGCCAGCGGCCGCACCGAAGCCTCGCGGCGCGCACGCACCAGGTTGTCGTAGAACTCGGAGTCTTCGAAGTGCGTCAGCTCCAGCGTCAGTGCCTTTTCGAGAATCATGACGTTGACACGCTGGCCGAGCTGGATGCGCAGCAGCGACTGGCACAGCGAGGTCATGCGCGACGTACCGCTGGCGGCGGCGACCAGCAAGCCTTCGAGTGCGACCCATGCCAGCAGCGGTCGGTACAGCATGTAGCCACCGGCGTGGCCGGCATGCTGGGCAATCGCGATCGCCGCGACGACCGCATCGACGATGCGCGCACCGACATAGGCAATCGCCGCCGGCAGCACGCCGGCGACCACGGTCAGCAGGACCAGAAGGATCAGCAACCAGGGGCTCGTCCGCCAGACCAGCTCCAGTGCGCGCTTCGTGTAACGGAAGACGCGGATGCCCGCTGCGCCGGACTCCGGGCGCGGCGCGTCGGTGGTGGTGGGCGTGTAGCCGATCATGCGGGTATCGGAAAGGGTGGTTCGGGGGCACGCAAAATTAACCCGGAATGGCCGGCGCGCGTCAGCATGATGCGCCAGCCGTCAGCGTAAGATACCGGCCGCCAGACGCGCCGACGACCTGCCCGATGACGGAAACGACCGAACAGACGCCGCACCACCGTCACCTGGAGCACGCCCGTGCGCAGGTGATCGAGCTGCTGTCGCGCCAGGCGCTGGAGCTGGACCTGCTGTCGCGTTCCGAGAACCGCAAGCAGGATGTGGTCGCGCAGCTGGTTGCGCGTCAGCACCAGGCGGCGCTTTCGCAGCGCCTGCTGAATTTCCATCCGGCCGACATCGCCTTCGTGTTCGAGAGCCTGTCGCCGGAAGCGCGCGAAATGGCCTGGACGCTGGTGCGCCCGGAACGGCGCGGCGCCGTGCTGCTGGAAGTCTCCGACGCAGTGCGCCGCTCGCTGGTCGGCAACATGCAGCCGGAAGAAATTTCGGCAGTCGTGCGCACGCTGGACTCCGACGACATCGCCGATCTGGTGAGCAGCCTGCCGGACGAGCAGCGTCAGGCCGTGCTCGAACACGTCGATCGTGCCGACCAGGCCGAAGTCCGGGCGGTACTGAGTTTTCCCGACGACAGCGTCGGCGCGATGATGGATCTGGATTTCATCGCCGTGCGCGAGGACGCGACCCTGGAAGCCGTGCATCGCCTGCTGCGGCGGAAAAAGCCGCTGCCGGCGCACACCAACGAGCTGATCGTCGTCGACCGCAACAATGCCCTGCGCGGCGTGCTGCCGCTCGACAAGCTGCTGTTCGAGGAGCCCGAGACCGAGGTGGGCGCCGTCATGCTCACGCAGCCGACCTACTTCTTCACCGACGACCGCGATCGCGACGCGGTCGATGCGTTCGAGAAGTACGACCTGATTTCGGCACCGGTCGTGAACCTGCACAAGCAGGTGGTCGGCCGCATCACGGTCGACACGGTGATCGACGAGCTCAACGCCCGCGCCCAGAGCGAGAACCTGCGCCAGGTCGGCCTCTCGGAAGAGGACGAAGACCTGTTCGCGCCGCCGGCGCGAAGCGCCCGCAAGCGCTGGCCATGGGTGGCACTGAACCTGGCGACTGCATTCGCCTCCTCTCGCGTCATCGACGCCTTCGAGCCGGTGATCGCCCAGCTGGTCGCGCTCGCAACCCTGATGCCGATCGTCGCCAGCATCGGCGGCAACACCGGCAACCAGACCATGGCGCTGGTGATCCGCGGCCTGGCGCTGAACCAGATGGGGCCGCAGCAGCTGCGCACGATGCTGGTCCGCGAGCTGGCGATCGCCGGCATCAACGGCACGGTCTGGGGCGCGGCACTCGCGGCCGTCACCTTCGGTCTTTATCGCGACTGGAAGCTGGCGGCGGTGATCGGCTCGGCGATGCTGCTGGAGCTGCTGCTCGCCGCGACCGCCGGACTGATCATCCCGGTGATGCTGAAGCGCTTCGGCCGCGATCCGATCATGGGCTCGAGCGTGATGCTGACCGCGACCACCGACAGCATGGGTTTCTTCATCTTCCTCGGCCTTGCGTCGATGGTGCTGATGTGAGACACCGTGCTGGATCGGTGGCGTATTGGCACTGTCATCGCACTGACCTAAAGTGCGCGACCGCATGAACATCAACGAACCCGCCCAGTCCCTGATCGCTGCCGGCCAGCTCTTCCACCAGCGCGGCTGGGTGCCGGCGACCGGCGGCAATTTCTCGGCGCGGCTCGACGGCGAGCGCATACTGATCACCGCCAGCGGCTGCCACAAGGGGGAGCTGGCCGCGAGCGACTTTCTAGTCGCCGACTTCGACGGCAAGCCGATCGACTCGCCGCGCAAGGCCTCCTACGAAACCCTGCTGCACTGCCAGCTCTATCGCCACGACCCGGCGATCGGCGCGGTGCTGCATACGCATTCGATCGCCAACACCGTGCTGTCGCGTCGACTCGATCGCATCCGCCTCGCCGGCTACGAATTGCTCAAGCTGCTGCCCGGCATCGGCACGCACGACACGCAGGTCGATGTGCCGGTGTTTGCCAACGATCAGGATATTGCCCGCTTGTCGGCAACGGTCGACGCCCATATGAAACGGGATCCGCAGACACCGGCCTACGTGATCGCCGGCCACGGGCTGTATGCCTGGGGCGCGGATGTGGCGCAGGCGCGCTGGCGCGTCGAGGCGCTGGAGTTCATGTTCGCGTGCGAGCTGCACGCGTGATGATGAGGAGTTGAAGACATGACCACACTGAGCGTTTACGCAGAACAGCAGCCGCAACAGCCGCTCGGCGTCTACACCGAGTTCGCTGCGATCCGCGACCAGCTGGCACAGATCGGCGTCGAGTTCGAACGCTGGGACGCGAGCCGGCCGCTGTCGGCAACCGCCGAACCGGACGAGGTGATTGCCGCGTATCGCGACTCGATCGATCGCCTGAACGCCAAATATGGCTTCGTCAGCGTCGACGTCGTCAGCATGCATCCGGATCACCCGCAGGCCGAAACCGCGCGCGGAAAGTTCCTGTCCGAACATACCCACGACGATTTCGAGACCCGTTTCTTCGTCGACGGCGCCGGCGCGTTCTACATCCGCGCCGGCGGCAAGGTGTTTCTCACCGTCTGCACGAAGGGCGATCTGATCAACCTGCCGGCCAATGTCACGCACTGGTTCGACATGGGCCCGCGGCCTGATTTCAAGGCGATCCGCTTCTTCCGCATCCCGGAAGGCTGGGTCGGTCATTTCACCGGCGATGCGATCGCCGAGCGCTTCCCGAAATTCGCGAGTGCCGCGTGATCAAGGCCATGCTTGCCGACACCGAGGGGCGCGGCGGAAGCAGACGGACGGCCTTGATTGGCAGTCCGTCCCGCAGCGCGCCCGGACAGAGAGGTCTGGCCCGGACTGCTGCGCGACGGATGGCTCGGGAGCTGCTGTGATCAAAGCCATACTCACCGACATCGAGGGCACCACCTCCTCGATCGATTTCGTTCACGACACGCTGTTTCCCTATGCGCAGCAGCATCTGCGACGCTTCCTGCGCGAGCAGGCCGGTGACGATGCCGTGCAGCAGGCGCTCGACGACGTCGAAGCGATCGTCGGCCAGGATCTGTCGATCAACGAAGCGGCCGACGTGCTCGAGCAGTGGATCGCCGAAGATCGCAAGGCAACGCCGCTGAAGACCCTGCAGGGCCTGATCTGGAAAGTGGGTTACGACAGCGGCGAACTGCAGGGCCACGTCTATGCGGACACGCCGGCGGCCCTGCAGCGCTGGCACGCGAACGGTCACAAACTCTACGTCTACTCCTCGGGTTCGGTCGACGCGCAGAAGCTGATTTTCGGTCATACCGCGTATGGCGATCTGACGCCGCTGTTTTCCGGCTATTTCGACACACGCATCGGCGGCAAGCGCGAGCGCTCGTCCTACACGGCGATCCTGCGCGAGATCGGCCTGCCGGGCGAAGCGGTGCTGTTCCTGTCCGACATCGGGGCCGAACTCGATGCCGCGCACGCCGCCGGCATGCGGACCTGCCAGCTGCTGCGCGACGACAAGGCGATGCCGAACGACGCGCACCCGCAGGCGCGCGACTTCGACGAGATCCGCCTGTAGCACCTGACAAGCGCGCGGCCGCCTGATCGGTTTCAGCGGCAATTCATCGCCGCTGCGGCTCACTGGCTGCGCACGAGTCCTGTCCGTGCGTCACCGGTTCGTCTGGCATGGATGCCAAACCTGAAGCGGCGGCAGACGCGTTCCCGCCGCCGCGTTCATCCGTCCCCCACACGGGCGCCGCGGCGTCGAACCGCATCGAAGGCCTCGACGGCCTGCGTGCGGTATCGATCCTGTTCGTGCTGATCGGCCACGGCGCCCACACCAGCGGCGCACCGGGCTTCATGCGCCCCTTCGGCGAGATGGGCATCGTCGGCGTCGAGGTCTTCTTCACGATCAGCGGCTTCATCATCACGCATCTGTTGCTGCGCGAGCACGAGCGCAGCGGCTGCGTGGATCTGCGCAGGTTCTGGATGCGCCGCGTGCTGCGCATCGTGCCACCGTTCTGCGCGGCGACCCTCGGCATCGTGCTGGCCGCGGCGGCCGGCGTCCTGCAATGGCATTGGCTGTCGTTCATCAGCGCGATCACGCTCAGCAAGGACACGCCGCTATTGCCGGGCGACTGGTTCTTCGGCCACATCTGGAGCCTGTCGCTGGAGGAGCAGTTCTACCTGCTGTGGCCGCTGGTATTCGCACTCGCACTCGATCGCCGGCGCACGATGATGATCCTGGCATTGCTGGTCGTCGGCAGCGCGCTGATCACGCCGCTGACCGTCGCCCATGCCCGGCCCTTGCAGAACATCGTGCCCTATCTTCCGCATCTGGCCGCGGGCTGTCTGCTGGCGCTGGCACTGCACGCATCGCGTGAACCGCCGTGGCTGCGGCGCTATCGCGCGCTGCCGACGCGCAGCCTGA
Organism: Solimonas terrae; assembly: GCF_011067135.1. Lineage (GTDB taxonomy): Bacteria > Pseudomonadota > Gammaproteobacteria > Nevskiales > Nevskiaceae > Solimonas > Solimonas terrae. Next base: position 69,198 of record NZ_JAAMOW010000010.1, on the reverse strand, counting down.
TCATTGCCGCGCTGTGCGTTGCCGCCGTGGTCGTGGCCTGGTTGCGCGGTCGCGATCTGCAGGACCTGCGCTGGACGCCGCTGTACGCCCTGCTCGTGCCCTTGTGCGCGCTGCTGCTGATCGCGGAGGTCGTCTGGCCGGACGGACGTCTGCATCGTCTGCTGTCGGCCCCGAGTCTGCGCTGGCTCGGCCGCATCTCGTACAGTCTCTATCTCTGGCAGCAGCTGTTCTTCGGGCCGGATGATGCCTATCTGCATCCCTGGCTGTGGAGCAGCTGGCCCTTCAATCTGTTCGCGGCGATCGGCTGTGGCGCGCTCGGCTACTACCTGGTCGAGAAACCGTCGGCCCGGCTCAAACGGCACTTCGAACGGCGCGCTGACGGCACCAGTGCCAAGGGTAAGCCGTCGCGCTTCGGGCGCGACCCGATGTCATGTCCGTCGTCGGCTAAAGCCCGGCCAGGGGGCATTCCACTTCGCCGCGGAATGCCTTGATGTCATTTCGAAGTCAGCGAAGTGCGGGTCCGTTCGACATCGGGAGAAAACAGTCGCGCCAAGCACGGCTATCGCGCGGGACGGTGCCAGCACCAATGCCAGGGCTCATAGCAATACCCTTCCGCATTGCCGCGCGGATATGACAATGCAAAGCCGAAATCCCGCGCGTGCGCGCTGAGCCAGGCGAAGGCCGCCGTGTTCTCGAAGGCATCGTCGAGCGCCGCCACGTCACGCGCGCCGATGTCAATGGCGCGACCACTGTGATGCTCGCTGTAGCCCGGCGGCGCGTTGATCTGCAGGATCGCGTCGATCGCATCACCGCGCCGGAGCTTGGCGCGGATCAGCGCGGTCTGGAACGCGACGCTGCGGAACGCCGAGATCAGCAGCAGTTCCAGGCCGGCGGCGGCGGCGGCATCGCGCATGGCCAGCCACGCGCGCGCGGCATCCGGCAACAGGAATTTGTCGCGACCGTCGGTGCCGAGGCCGACCGGCTGCAGTCGCCGCGGCTCGCGATGACGCACGAGCCGGCGAGACCGGATCGACTGCGGCTCAATGCCGAGCTCGGCATGCAAGACGCTCAGCGTCATGGTTTGCGATCGCATCAGGCAAGCTTCTGCGGCCATCCGTAGTCCGAATCGCCGATCGCCAGAAAATCCGGATTGAGCAGCGATTCCTTCTCGTTGTAGCGCAGTGGGCAGAGCGCCGGTGTCCGCAGCACCTGCCCGCCGGCCTGCTCGACGATGCACTGGCCGGCGGCGGTATCCCACTCCGAGGTCGGTCCGGTGCGCGGATACAGATCAGCGCCGCCTTCGGCGATCTGGCAGAACTTCAGCGACGACCCGCGACTGATCGCGTCATGCGCCGGAGCCTTGGCGAGAAATGCGTCGAGCGCCGCGTCGCGATGCGATTTGCTGATGACGAACACGGGCCGCGCCGGAACCTTGCGCGTGCGGATCGCGACACAGCTGCCGTCCTTCCAGCGCATCGCGCCCAGACCGCGGGCGGCGCCGTAGCTGAGATTCAGTGCCGGCGCATGCACCACCCCCATTCGCGCTTCGCCGTTTTCGATCAAGGCGATGTTGACGGTGAATTCATCGTTGCGCTTGATGAACTCCTTGGTGCCGTCGAGCGGATCGACCAGCCAGTAGCAGGCCCACTGTCGGCGCGTCGTGAACGGAATGTCCGCTGCCTCTTCGCTGAGCACCGGAATGTCGGGGCTCAGCGTCCGCAGGGCGGCCGCAATATGATGATGCGCGGCCAGATCCGCCTGCGTCAGCGGCGACCGGTCCGGCTTGAATTCGACCGGAAAATCACGGTGATAGACGGCAAGGATCTTGTCGCCGGCGTCGATCGCGATCTTCACGATCGCATCGAACATCTCGTTGGCGGTGCTCATGGTCCGTATCATAGAGGCATGGACAATCTGGCCAATGCACATCTGGTCGACTGGCGGGCAGCGGACTGGGTTCTGCTCGACATGGACGGCACCGTGCTCGATCTCGCATTCGACAACTATTTCTGGCGTGAACTCGTGCCGGAGCGTTATGCGCAGAAGCATGGCCTGACGCTGGCGCAGGCGAATGCGGAACTGGCGCCGAAGTTCACCGCCATCCAGCACACGCTGCCCTGGTACTGCACCGATCACTGGAGCGCGGAAACCGGTCTCGACATGGCCGGACTCAAACGCGAGATCCGTGAACGCATCCGGCCGATTCCCGGGGTCGAGTCTTTCCTGCGTCTGGTCCGGCGCAGCGGACGGCAGTTGTGGATCGTCACCAACGCGCATCGCGACAGCTGGCAGCTGAAACTCGAACACACCGGATTTCGCCGCTATTTCGATCGCGTCATCAGCTCGCACGACTTCGGCCATCCGAAGGAGGACCTGCGCTTCTGGCAAGCCATGCGCACCGCGCACGAGTTCGATCCGAAGCGCGCGCTGTTCGTCGACGACAGCATGCCGGTGCTGTCGGCGGCCGAAGCGTTCGGAATCGCGCAGGTGATCGGCATCCGCAAACCCGACAGCGGCCTGCCGGGCCGGCCTCTGCCGGCGATGCGATCGGTGGAAACCCTCGCCGAGCTGGCAGCGAGCTTCGCCTAGCTCACGGCCGGGCGTGACTCAGGACGAGCTGCGCGCACGGCCGCGACGATGGCGGCTGCTGCTCTTGCTGCTGCTGGCGAGCGACGTCGACGACGAGCCCCGTTCGACCCAGCTGCGGACGCGCTGGGCATCGGCAAAGCGCGTCATCTTGCCGTCCGAATCGAGCAGCACCATCACCAGCGGCCGACCCTTGACGGTCGCCTGCATCACCAGACAGCGGCCCGCTTCGGTGGTGTAGCCCGTCTTCTGCAGACCGATGCGCCAGTCGTTGTTGGCCCGCACCAGTCTATTGCTGCTGACGAAGTGCATGCTGCGCCGGCCGGGCTTCACGGTCTGTTCGACATGGGTCGAGAAGTCGCGAATCAGCGGCACCTTGTAAGCCGCGTCGACCAGTCTCACGAGATCGTGGGCGGTCGAGACGTTCTGGCTCGAAAGGCCGTTGCTGTCGTGATATTCGGTATGCGCCATGCCCAGCGACTTGGCCCGCGCATTCATCGCCCGCACGAAAGCCGGTGTCCCGCCGGGATAATGCCGTGCCAGTGCCGAAGCAGCGCGGTTCTCGGACGACATCAGCGCCAGCAGCAAAAGCTCACGGCGCGTGAACTTGAGGCCGGGCGTCAGGCGCGAGTAGCTGTGCTTGATATGGTCGATGTCGTCGCTGGTGATTTCGATCACTTCATCCAGCGGCTGCTTGGCGTCGGTGACGACCAGCGCAGTCATCAGCTTCGTCAGCGACGCGATCGGCTGCACGGCATCGGCGTTCTGCGAAGCCAGCACTTCGTTGGTCTTCTGATCAACGACCAGCACGACGCTCGATTTCAGGCGCAGGCCGGACGGCAGATGCAGATCCTTCTGGTCCGGCTTGTCGTCGATCTGCTTGGCGATCGCATCGACGACATCCTCGTCCGGGGTCTCGCTGTCGTCGCCCGGCGCGGTCTGCACGGCATCGGCTTCGACACTGGCCGCGGATTGTGGCGTGGAGCTGACGGCGACTGTCTTCAGCGGATCGCTGCCCGCTGCGGCGACCTCGACCACCGGCTCGGTCTCGCGGCCGCGATCGTTGATCACGGCGTCGACCGGGATCGTCATGGTGTCGGTGTTCAGCGGCGCCGCAAGCTGGCTGCCGGCGGCATCGACGATCGCTTCCGTATCCTCGGTGGCCGGATTTGCCGAGGCACTGGCGCCATCGCGCAACAGCCAGGCCGAGCCGAACGCACTGACGGCCACTACACCCAGCAGCAGCTGTACCGGCAGGCGCGGAATACGCGGCTGGCGCCAGCTTCTCGGAGTTTCGTAGTCGACGCCGGTGCGAACTCGATTCACGCCATCTTCCATCTTTAACAACACGCCCTAAGATGGCGTGAAATATACCAATATTCCCCAGGCATGCAATGCCGCTCAGCGCCGCCGCGGCGGCGGCCGGCGGCCGCGGTTGGCGCCACCACCCGCATGATGCCGTCGCGGTTCGGGCTTCGGCGCGACGAAATCACTGGCGATCAGGGCATGACCGTCCGGCATCACCGGCAGACGATTGCCGATGTACTTCTCGATCTCGGGCAGCGAATAGACCCAGGTTTCGCAACACAGCGACACGGCGTCGCCGGTCGCACCCGCGCGCGCGGTACGGCCGATGCGGTGCACGTAGTCCTCCGCGTCCTGCGGCAGGTCATAGTTGACGACCAGATCCACGCCTGGAATGTGCAAGCCGCGTGCCGCCACGTCGGTGGCCACCAGCACCGGCAGCTTGCCCTGCTTGAAATCCTCGAGCAGACGCAGCCGTTGTCCCTGCGAGACATCGCCGGACAATACGCTGGCTTCGAAGCCGTTCAGGCGCAGGCCCTTCTCGACGAACTCGGCGCCGCGCTTGGTGTTGATGAAGACCAGCGAGCGGAAGGCATTGCGATGCCGCAGCAGCCCGATCAGGAACGGCAGCTTCTCGTCGTTGGAGACGTGCACCAGTTCCTGACGCACGCGCTCGGCCGTGACCTGATCGGGTTCGATCTCGATCTTCTGCGGGCTGTTCATGTGCTCGTAGGCCAGCTCGAGCACGCGTTGCGACAGGGTCGCCGAGAACAGGTAGTTCTTGCGCTGCGCCGGCGGCGGCATCTTGCGGATCAGGTAGCGGATGTCGGCGATGAAGCCGAGATCGAACATGCGATCGGCTTCGTCGAGTACCAGCACCTCGATCTGCCTGAGATGGTAGGTGCCCTGCTTGAAGTAGTCGATCAGGCGACCCGGCGTCCCGATCAGGATGTCGACGCCACCTTCGATGCTCTGCCGCTGCAATTCGTAGCCGGCGCCGCCGTAGCAGACGGTCATGCGCAAACCACTCTGCGCGCCCAGCCCCATGGCATCGTTGTAGATCTGTACGGCGAGTTCGCGCGTCGGCGCGAGGATGAAGGCACGCGGCTGGTTCGGGTCGTCGCCTTCGGCGCGCGGATGGGTCAGCAGGCGATTCATCGTCGCCAGCAGGAAAGCGGCGGATTTGCCGGTGCCGGTCTGCGCCTGTCCGGCAAGATCTTCGCCATTCAGGGCACGCGGCAGCGCCTGCGCCTGGATCGGCGTGCAATGGCTGTAACCGAGCTGGGAAAGACCAGCCTGCAGGCTGGCGTGCAGCGGAAGATCGGCGAAACGGACGGCGGAAAGATGGTCGGGTTGCATTCAGGTGGTATCGCTCGCCGGATGGCCGGCTCTTGCAAGGCGCGGAGGTTTCAGATCAAATAACGCACATCAATGGCCCCGCAGCGATTACCGCTTGCTGCACCGGGCCCGCGCTATTTCCCCGTCGTATAAAGATTAATCATACCGGTCTGTCGTGCTTTTTGCGCGGCGGCGGTCGATCAAGAACCACCCCACTTCCGAAGCGTGCGGGCGTTTTCCTGCTCATCCTTCCTGCGAGGCACCCACTCATGAGTGAACATATTTCGGCCGTTACCGATGCCAGTTTCGAACAGGACGTGAAGTCCGCGAGCCGTTCGCAGCCGGTGCTCGTCGACTTCTGGGCGGAGTGGTGTGGCCCCTGCCGCATGATTGCGCCGATCCTCGATCAAGTGGCCGCCGAGAATGTCGGCAAGCTCAAGATCGTCAAACTCAATGTCGATGAAAACCCGCAGACGCCGGCTTCGCTCGGCATCCGCGGCATCCCGACGCTGATCCTGTTCAAGGACGGACAGCCGGCGGCAACCCAGGTCGGCGCCGTGCACAAGGCACAGCTCACCGCTTTCGTCACTCCCCACCTGAATAACGTCGCTTGAACAAGCCTCCGATGAAACACCGTCGTCGTTTCCAGCGTGGCGGCCAGAACCGTGGTGGAAACCAGGGCGGTAATGGCAACAGCAATGGCAATCACAATGGCAACCAGGGCTTCCCTGAAGACATCCAGCCCGACGACGTCGAAGGCGGCGACGAAGAACTGGAACTGTCGCTGAGCGCCGAAGCACACGCGGGCCAGCCGCGCATGCCGGCACCGCAGATGGCCGATGACGATGAAAACGGCGGGGTCAATGGCAGCCCGCAGACGCCGCCGGAGCCGCCCAAGATCATCCGCGTCCAGGATCTGAAGCGGATGACCGCCTCGGAGCTTCTCGAACTGGCCGAATCGCAGGGTCTCGAGAACATCGCTCGCATCAAGAAGCAGGATCTGGTTTTCCAGCTGCTGCGTGCGGCGGCCAAGCGTGGCGAGCACATCTACACCGAAGGCGTGCTGGAAATCATGCAGGACGGCTACGGCTTCCTGCGTGGTCCGGACAGCTCGTACCTCGCCGGCCCGGACGATGTCTACATTTCACCGAGCCAGATACGCCGCTTTGCGCTGCGCACCGGCGACTCGGTCACCGGTCGGGTCCGCTCGCCGAAGGACAACGAACGCTACTTCGCGCTGCTCAAGGTCGACACGATCAACTTCGAGCCACCGGAAGTCTCCAAGCGCAAGGTCAGCTTCGAGAACCTGACGCCGCTGTTCGCCGACAAGCAGTACAAGATGGAGCGCGGCAACGGCACGACCGAAGACATCACCGCGCGCGTGATCGATCTGGTCGCGCCGTTCGGCAAAGGCCAGCGCGGCCTGATCGTCTCGCCGCCGAAGGCCGGCAAGACGATCATGATGCAGAACATCGCGCAGTCGATCGCCGCCAATTACCCGGACGCCTACCTGATCGTGCTGCTGATCGACGAGCGCCCGGAAGAAGTCACCGACATGCAGCGCACCGTGCGCGGCGAAGTCGTCGCGTCGACCTTCGACGAGCCGGCTTCGCGTCACGTGCAGGTCGCCGAAATGGTGATCGAGAAGGCCAAGCGTCTGGTTGAACACAAGCGTGACGTGGTCATCCTGCTCGACTCGATCACCCGCCTCGCCCGCGCCTACAACACGGTGGCACCGTCGTCCGGCAAGGTCCTGACCGGCGGTGTCGATGCCAACGGCCTGCAGAAGCCGAAGCGCTTCTTCGGCGCCGCGCGCAACATCGAGGAGGGCGGCTCGCTGACCATCCTGGCTTCGGCGCTGATCGATACCGGCTCGAAGATGGACGAAGTGATCTACGAGGAATTCAAGGGCACCGGCAACATGGAACTCCATCTGGAGCGCCGCATTGCCGAGAAACGCGTGTTCCCGGCGATCAACATCAACCGTTCCGGCACCCGCAAGGAAGAGCTGATGATGGATCCAACCGACCTCAACAAAGTCTGGATCCTGCGCAAACTGCTGCACGACATGGACGAGGTTGCGGCCATGGAACTGCTGATCGACCGCATGCGCCAGTCCAAGACCAATGCCGCCTTCTTCGATTCGATGAAGCGCAACTGATCCGGCCGCAGGCTGTCGCAAGCTGAAAGACGGGCGGCCCGTGCCGCCCGTCTTTCGTTGTGCAGCGGCTCGCGGCTGGCGGCTGGATTGACCCCGGACCGACGCCACCCTACATTCGTCGTCACTTCCTTACGTCGTCGGCATCGTCCTTCCCACATATGGCCATCGGCACTGCCCCTCCCCCGGTCTTCCTCGGCGGCCTCGCCCGCCGGCTGGTCGCCGACAAGCTGATCAGCGAAGCCCAGGCCCGCGAAGCCCAGCAGCGGGCGGTCAAGGAAAGCATGCCGTTCGTGTCGGCGCTGATCGCCGCCAAGGCCTTGTCGGCGCAGAAGATCGCCGAAGTGGCCAGCCTCGAGTTCGGGGCGCCCCTGATGGACATCTCGGCGATCGAGATCGATCCGGCGGTAGCCCGCGAAGTCAGCGACAAGGTGTTGCGCAAGGTCCACGCGCTGCCGCTCTACAAACGCGGCAAGAAGACGTTTGTCGCCGTTTCCGACCCGACCAATCTGCAGGCGCTCGACGAGATCAAGTTCGCGACCGGCAACATGACCGAGGCGGTGCTGGTCGAGGAAGACAAGCTCGTCAAGGCGATCGAAGCGGCGATCCAGGCGGGCGAGTCGCAACGCATGGATCTCGGCGATTCGGATCTCGAGAACCTCGAAGTCGAAGGCGGCGAAGCCGATGCGAACGTCGACGTCAGCAAGGCCGACGCCGACGATGCGCCGATCGTGCGCTACGTCAACAAGGTGCTGGTCGACGCCATCAACATCGGCGCGTCGGACGTGCACTTCGAGCCCTACGAGAAAACCTACCGTATCCGCTACCGCAAGGACGGCGAGCTGAAGACGATCGCGACGCCGCCACAGGCAATGGCCGGCCGGCTGGCTGCACGCGTCAAGGTCATGTCGCGGCTCGATCTGGCCGAACGGCGCGTGCCGCAGGACGGTCGCATCAAGCTCTATATCTCCAAGACCAAGGCCATCGACTTCCGCGTCAGCACCTGTCCGACCCTGTTCGGAGAAAAGATCTGCTGCCGCATTCTCGACCCGTCGAGCGCGCAGCTCGGCATCGATGCGCTCGGCTACGAGCCCGAGCAGAAAGACGCCTACATGAAGTCGCTGGCGCAGCCGCAGGGCATGATCCTGGTCACGGGTCCGACCGGCTCGGGCAAGACGGTGTCGCTGTATACCGGCCTGAACATTCTCAACACCGATGACATCAATATCTCGACGGCCGAGGACCCGGCGGAAATCAACCTGCCCGGCGTCAATCAGGTCAACGTCAATCCGCGCGTCGGCCTGACCTTCGCAGCGGCGCTGAAGGCTTTCCTGCGACAGGATCCGGACGTCATCATGGTCGGCGAAATCCGCGACCTGGAAACCGCCGAAATCGCGATCAAGGCGGCGCAGACCGGCCACCTGGTGTTGTCGACCCTGCACACCAACGACGCACCGCAGACCGTCGTGCGCCTGATGAACATGGGCGTGCCGGGCTACAACATCGCCTCGACGCTGTCGCTGATCATCGCCCAGCGCCTGGCCCGCAAACTGTGTTCGCAGTGCAAGCGCGAAGCCAGCATTCCGCGCGCCGAATTGCTGCGCCAGGGCTTCAAGGAAGCTGAGCTCGACGAACCCGGCTTCAAGATCTTCGAGGCGGCCGGCTGCGATCAATGCGACAACAGCGGCTACAAGGGCCGCACCGGCATCTATCAGGTCATGCCGTTCTCGACCGAGATGGGACGTATCATCATGGAAGGCGGCAGCGCGCTGGAAATCGCCGAGCAGGCGGAGCGCGAAGGGATTGCCGATCTGCGTGCCTCGGCCCTGCGCAAGGTCAGACAAGGCGCAATCGACCTGTTGCAGGCCAACGCCTGCACGGTCGGCGACTGAGCGCAGCGGGATTCGCGTAACAGCATTCGGGGGAAGGCTTAGATGGCGCAAGCGGCAGCAGCAGTCAAGGAATTCACGTTCCGCTGGGAAGGCACCGATCGCAAGGGCAATCGCATCAAGGGCGATCGTATCGGCCCCAGCGAGCATTTCATTCGCCTGCAGTTGCGTCGCGACGGCATCAATCCGATCTTCGTCCGCAAGCAGTCCGCCCTGTTCGCCAAGCGCAAGAAGAAGATCGCCAGCGGCGACGTCGCGATCTTCCTGCGTCAGATGGCGACCATGCTCGCGGCCGGCGTGCCGCTCGTGCAGTCGCTGGAAATCGTCGGCCGTGGCCATGACAACCCCAGCCTCGGCGAGATGATCATGGCAATCAAGACCGAGATCGAGGGTGGCAACTCGTTTGCCGAGAGCCTTGCCAAGTTTCCGCTGTACTTCGATGACCTGGTGGTCAATCTGGTCGAGGCCGGCGAAAAGTCCGGCACGCTCGAATCCCTGCTCGACAAGATTGCGACCTACAAGGAAAAGACCGAAGCGATCAAGAAGAAGGTCAAGAAGGCGCTGACCTATCCAACGGCCGTCATCGTCGTCGCCTTCATCGTCACCGGAATCCTGCTGTACTTCGTCGTGCCGCAGTTCCAGAATCTGTTCCAGGGCTTCGGCGCCGATCTGCCGGCTTTCACACTGATGGTGATTCACCTCTCGGAATTCGTTCAAAGTTCGTGGTGGCTGATTCTGGCGGTCGTCGGCGGAACCTTTTACGGATTGTTCGAAGCCAAGCGACGATCGGCCAATTTCCGGCGCCTGCTGGATCGCATCCTGCTGAAGGCGCCAGTGATCGGCGCGATTCTCTACAAATCGGCAGTTGCCCGCTTCGCCAGAACCCTGTCGACGATGTTCGCAGCCGGCGTGCCCCTGGTTGAAGCGATGGACTCCGTTGGCAAGGCAGCCGGCAACATCATCTTCACGGAGGCAATCCTGAAGATGAAGGACGAGGTCGCAACCGGCCAGCAACTCAATTTCACCATGGCGCAATCGAATCTGTTCCCGAACATGGCGACACAGATGGTGCAGATCGGCGAAGAGTCGGGCGCGCTGGACGCCATGTGCGCCAAGGTCGCCGACTTCTACGAAGCCGAAGTTGACATGCTGGTCGACACGCTCTCGAGCTTGCTTGAACCGATGATCATGTCGGTTCTCGGCGTGCTGGTCGGCGGCCTCGTGGTTGCCATGTACCTGCCTATCTTCAAGCTCGGCCAGGCCATTTAGGACCGCAAAGGCGCTGCCGCACGCTCGGGTGCCTTGTCGTCGCGTACAGGGCGCGCTCCGCATGAGGCCAAACAGGAAATAGTCTCGCCATGACCTTGCTCGAAGGGCTGCAGGACAGCCCGGCATTGCTCGTTGCCGTCGTCAGCGTGCTGGGCCTGTTGGTCGGCAGCTTTCTCAACGTCGTGATTCTGCGCCTGCCGCGCATGATGGAGCAGACCTGGAAGCGTGATGCGCGCGAAGCGCTGGGGCTGCCGGCAGTCGAAGAAGCCCGCCTGTCGCTGAGTCATCCGGCGTCCTGCTGTCCGTCGTGCCAGGCACCGATCCGCCCCTGGCAGAACGTGCCGGTAATCAGCTGGCTGGCGCTGCGCGGGCGCTGCGCCCACTGTCGTGCTCCCATTTCACCGCAATACCCCTTGGTCGAGGCGGCCTCCGCCCTGCTGTCCGCAGTCTGTGCCTGGCATTTTGGCTACGGCCCGGCGCTGCTGGGCTCGCTGGTGCTGAGCTGGGTGCTGCTGGCACTGGCGGTAATCGATCTGCGCACGCAACTGCTGCCGGACGATTTGACGCTGCCACTGCTCTGGCTCGGCCTGCTGCTGGCGCTGGCGCCGATCTTTGCCGACCTGCACTCGGCCGTGATCGGTGCCGCGGCCGGCTATCTGCTGCTGTGGGCGGTGTTCTGGCTGTTCAAGCTCGCCACCGGCAAGGAAGGCATGGGGTACGGCGACTTCAAGCTGCTCGCCGCGCTCGGGGCGTGGCTCGGCTGGCAATCGCTGCCGACGATCGTGCTGCTGTCGTCGGTGGTCGGTGCGGCGGTCGGCATCGGTCTGATCGTGTTCCGCCGACATGGCCGCGAAGTACCGATTCCGTTCGGCCCGTATCTGGCCGCGGCCGGCTGGCTGACGCTGGTGTTCGGCCCGCAACTGCAGCAGGCCTATCTGCATGCCGTGAGCTGAGACTGCCATGCCTTTGACCATCGGCCTGACCGGCGGCATCGCCAGCGGCAAATCGCTGGTTCAAGCCCGCTTCGAGGCGCTGCAGGTCCCGGTGCTCGACGCCGATCAGGTCTCTCGCGATATCGTCATGCCGGGATCGCCGGCGCTGGCAGAAATCGCACAGACCTTCGGCGACGAATTCCTGCTCGCCAGCGGTGAGCTCGATCGCCGCCGCCTGCGTGGACAGGTATTCGGCCACCCCGATGCGCTTCGCAAGCTGGAAGCCATCACCCACCCGCGGATCCGTGCCGCCATGATGCGCTGGCGCGAGGCCCAGACAGCGCCGTACTGCATGCTCAGCGTGGCGATCCTGATCGAGGCACGCATGCATGATCTGGTCGATCGCGTGCTGCTGGTCGACGCACCGGTCGAGTTCCAGTTCGCGCGCCTGACAAAGCGCGACGGCATCGACGAGGCGCTTGCTCGACAAATGCTGGCAGCGCAAAGCGACCGCGAAACCCGGCTCGGCATGGCGCACGACGTGCTCGACAACTCGGGGGACATCGCCACCACGGAAGCCGCGGTCGACGAATTGCATCATTTCTATCTGCGGCTGGCGGCGCGCGGCGAGCCGCACGCAGCGGGCCTGCGTTTGCCGCATAGTGTGAACTCCGTCACAATCAAAATTTAGCCGTCCCGTATTCATTGTGAGCGAGGCCAATCCTGACGATCTGGTATTCGAGCAACCGCTCAGCGAGCGGGTGCGCACTTTTCTGCGGCTCGAACTCCTTTTCCTGCAGTATCACGATCATCGCCACAACGAGACGACATTCGGCGCGCGAGCCTCGCTGCATGCCCTGCTCGATCTGCTGGTCGTCACGTCGCGCTCGGATCTGAAGAACGACATCCTCAAGGAACTGAACGACCAGTATCATCACCTGACACGGCTGGCCGCGCGGCCCAGCGTCGATCAGGAAAGACTCAAGGGCGTGCTGGCCGAGATCACCGAAGTTCTCAACCAGCTCCAGCAACTGGCGACCCAGTTTGCCAACTCGCTGCTGCGCGGCAGCGACTTTCTCGTCAGCATCCTCAATCGCTCGACGATACCGGGGGGCACCTGCGGCTTCGATCTGCCTCACTACCACTGGTGGCTGTCGCAGCCACGCGCGCGCATCACCCGCGACCTCGACGCCTGGTTTGCCGATCTTCGCCCTTTCGAACGCGCGATCCTGCTGTACTTGAAACTGCTGCGCTCCAGCGTTCCCGATGAAGCCGTGACGGCACGCGGCGGTATCTACCTGCACACACCCAGCGGCCCCTGCCTGCTGGTGCGTGTACTGGTTCCGGCAAACCCCGCTGTCTACCCGGAAATCAGCGCCGGCCGGCACCGCTTCACCGTGCGCTTCATGGCGATGCGCGAGCTGTCGGAACGGGCGCAGCAGTCGCAATCCGACATCAACTTCCGCCTGCAGTGCTGCAACCTGTGAGCGGCACGGCAGGCAAGGACAACGTCCGTCCGCATCGCATCGCATCCTGCCCGCAGTGCGGGCAGTCGGTGCGCCTCGACGACGCCAATCCATGGCGGCCGTTCTGCTCCGAGCGCTGCAAGATGCTCGACCTGGGCGAGTGGTTCAATGGCGGCTTTGCCATTCCCGACGAGGAGCCTCCATTCGGCGGCGATCCCGGCTATCCCACTCCGCGTCAATAGTGCGGAGGTACCTCGTCCTCCGCGCTGCCCTTGAAAATATCCTGGCCCATGCGTGCAACACGCTCGAGCAGTTGCCGGCACATTCCTTCAAGTTCACTGATGCGGCGCTGCTGTGCGGCGATGACATCATTGAGATCCTGCAGCGTCGCCTCCTGATAGGCGAGCCGGGTCTCCAGATCGATCAAGCGTGCTTCGTCCATCATGTCTTCCTGTCTGGCATCGCGGACGGATCCGAATCAGAACACGTACGAAATCAGCAGCGCGGTCGCGAGCGGATTGATATCGATGCTGGTCTTGCTGGTCGACAAACGCGTGCCGTCGGCCGCATTGATGGCGATCGTCGAAGTAGTACTCAGGCCGACATATGAAAGCGACAATGCAGCACCCCAGTGCGCGTCGAACGCATAGGACACGCCGACGTTGGCGATCGGCGCCCAGTCCGGCGCAGACTTTGCCTTGACGGTCGTGCCATCGATCGGGAAATTGAGATTGGCAAGCGCGAGGCTGCGGCCAAAAGTGCTGTTCAGATCGCGCTCGAACTCGGGCTTGAGTTTCACGTCGGTGAAGAAGGTATAGGTGACGCCGACACCGAGCACGGGACGCCAGCGCGCGCTCGGCTGGCGGAAGTAGTACTGCAGCAAAAGCGCCGGACTCCATTGCCGGGAACTGGCGATCGGATTGTTGTCCCGGGACCCGAGATCGACGCTTAGTGCGGCGATACTTGGATTGGGCTGCACCACGCCCTTGCCGCGCAGATCGAACTTCGGCGGAATGCCGCCTTCGGTCTTGATCGCAAGATGGTCGGTCACGAAATACGACATTGCGACCTGCAGCGTGGTCGCGTTGCTGACCGTCGCCGAAGTTCCGGGCGAATCGAAGCTGGCCGGAATGCCGAGCAACACCCCCAGGCCCGGTTTGACGTCGGTGTGCAGTGGCGTGCTGTGATCGAGCGTGACGGCGTTCAGAACACCCGCCTGCAACAGCATCGAGCCTGCACTCTGTGCAAAAGCGGGACACGCGCCAATGGACAGCAGGCAAAGCGCCAGATATCTCCTCATCTCAACTCCGCGGGAACACGCGTACGCCATACGCCGGGGGAACAATTTCACCGGTCGATCAATGATCGGCGACCGGGCGCGATTCATAACATTCACTGCCCATCGTTGTCACTGCGGGAGCTCGTCGCCCGTCGCACGATCGACGGCTGAAGATTCAGAATCGATTCAGCGCGCCCCGGTAGTCTGATAGGCGTTCCAGGAGGTTCAAATCATGAACAAGCTCTTCGCAGTTGCAGGTCTGGCCATTTCAGCGCTCGCGCCGTTGCCGGTGCTCGCGCATTCCAATGTGTCGCTGAGCGTGGGGCTGGGAATTCCGGCGCCGGTATTCGTTGCCCCGGCACCGGTCTACTACGCACCACCCCCGCCACGTTACTACTACAGCTACTACGAACCGGCACCGGTCGTGGTCTATCGCGGCGGCTACTACGACCGGCACGTCGTCTACCGCGATAGCCGATACACGCGCTACGACTACGGCCATGGACCTCGCAGCTATCGAGAGGACTATCGCGAGCGCGTCGATCATCACTACCGCCGCTGACGGTCAAGGTTCTGTGCAAGAAGCCGGGCGATCGCCCGGCTTTTTTGATGCCGCAAAAAAAAACGCCGCTCGGAGGCGGCGTTTTTCGGAATGCGGCGACTACTTGACCTTCGCTTCCTTGAAGGCGACGTGCTTGCGAACGACCGGATCGTACTTCTTGAACTCGAATTTGTCCGGCGTGTTCTTGCGATTCTTGGTCGTCGTGTAGAAATAGCCCGTGTCGGCGGTGGACACCAGCTTGATCTTTTCAACGTCTTTTTTCTTGGCCATCGTTCAGCTCCTGGTCCTTAGACCTTTTCGCCGCGCGCGCGCAGCTCGGCGATCACCACATCGACGCCCTTCTTGTCGATCAGGCGCATGCCCGCCGCGGAGACACGCAGCGAGACGAACCGCTTTTCCGTTTCCAGCCAGAAGCGATGCTTGTGCAGATTCGGCTCGAAGCGGCGACGGCGACGGTTATTGGCGTGCGAAACGGTATTACCGACAATCGGCCGCTTACCGGTGACCTGACAGACTTTCGACATGACACGAAACCCTAGGGAAAGATGCGACGACACGGCCTGATGGCCGCGAAAAGGGGCGCAATTGTGCCAGCACACTCCGGCAAGGGCAAGAGGCAGCAGCGAGGCCGCGCCCCGTCCACAAGCTCCCCAGATTGAGTTATTTACGTGACGCAGCGCAAATATCGAGGATTGTGCTTACCGGATACTCCCATCATGCACGACGCAGAGCAGATCAGGCGCAAGTTGTCGCGGGCAGCAAGGCGGCTGGTGGACCAGACCGGCGCTGCCGTGACGGCCGCCGATCTGGCCGCCGCCGCCACCTTGCCGCCCGCGACGATCGGCCAGGTTTACGGCGATTTCGAGACCCTTCTCTGCGAACTGCTCGGACAGATGCACGACGAAGTCCGCGACCTGATTGCAAATCTGACGCTGAACATGCCGGCTGGTCGCTCGCGCCTGAAGCTGGCCGTCGACGCCTATCTTCAGGCCCTTTTCGAGCGCCCGGCGCTGCGGGCACTGGCCTCGCGCCTGCGTTTTCACCCCCAGGGCGCACAACTGATCCGCCAGCGTGTGCACGGCTTCAACCTGCTGCTGCAGATGGAACTGAAGAACATCGGCTGGCGTCAGCCGGACGCCCTGGCCCGGCTGGCAACCGCGGCCATCATCGAAATCGGCCTGGCCGAAGCCGAGGCCGGTCACCCGCTGCCGGAACTGCGGGAAACCCTGCTCAACTATTTCGACACGGAATCGCGATGAAGAACGACATTCGCAGCAAGCTGTTTTCGGCGACCTCGGTGATCGCCACACAGATTCCGCACGACGATCTGTCGATTTCCCGGGTCTGCGAAGTCGCCGGCATTCCGGCCAGCGACTTCAAGACGACCTTCGGCGACATCCCGACCTATCTGGAAGCCGTGCAGCAGGACTTCCTGCAGAACGTCCGTGCCCGCATCATCAACGTCACCAACGGCGCGACTCCAGGCCTGTTGCGCATCAAGCTCGGCTCGGAAAGCTATCTGGCCTACTGCGCGGAAAATGCCGGTGTTCGCGACTGGCTGGTGGCAGCACGCGCGCAACCGCGCGTGCTGCGAGGGCTGCAACAGCAGAACCAGAGCTTCACGCTGGTGCTCGGCGCGGAATTGAGGGCGCTCGGCCGCTACCAGCCGGACGCCGCGGCCCGCCTGTACATCGCGATGCTCAACGAGGTCGCCAGCAGCGAACAGCGCAGCCGCCGGCGGCTTCCGGACCTTCGTGACGCGCTGTGGCACTTCCTCGATCACGTCGGCACGTCGCTGCAGCAGCGCAACGCGGCCTGAGCCCCACCACCGCCCGCGGCAGCCTTACAACCAGCCGCGTGCGGCGAAGCTGGCCGGCGCGCCCTCGCCGATCACGAGATGATCGAGCACGCGCACATCGATCGTCGCCAGCGCCTGCCGCAGACGCTCGGTCAAAGCCCGATCGGCAGCACTGGGCTCAACCACGCCGCTGGGATGATTGTGGGCAAAGATCAGCGCGGCGGCGCGATGCCGCAGCGCGGCCTTGACTACTTCGCGCGGATAGACCGCAGCGCCATCGAGCGTCCCTTGCGCCAGCACCTCGAAGGCCAGCACGCGGTGCTGCGCATCGAGAAACAGCGCCGCGAACACTTCGTGATCGAGATCCCGGAGTCGCGCACGCAGAAAACGTTCGGCCGCCAGTGGATCGTTGAGACCGTCCCCGCGCTGCAGTTCCTCGGCGAGATGCCGGCGTGCCAGTTCGAGCACCGCCTGAAGCTGCGCATACTTGGCGGGCCCCAGGCCCCGGGCCGCTGAAAATCCGGCCAGATCGGTGCCCAACAGTGCGCGCAGACCACCGAAGCCGGCAATCAACTCGCGCGCCAGTTCGACCGCGCTCTTGCCGGCCACGCCCGTGCGCAGAAAAATCGCCAGCAGTTCGGCGTCGCTGAGCATCGCGGCACCCTGCGCCAGCAGCTTTTCACGGGGCCGCTCGTCGACCGGCCAGTCACGGATTGCCATACGTCGTCTCCCTGCAAGGCCGCTAGAATGTTGCGATGAATACGCCCATGCCGTCCGTGCCGCAGCTCTCAAATCGCCGCATCCTGCTGGCGGTGACGGGCGGGATCGCCGCCTACAAGGCTGCCGATCTGCTGCGTCGCCTGAAGGAATCGGGTGCCGACGTGCAGGTCGTGATGACGGCCGGGGCGCGGGAGTTCGTGACGCCGCTGACCTTCCAGGCGCTGTCCGGCCGCGAAGTACGGACCTCGCTGCTTGATCCGGCGGCCGAAGCGGCGATGGGCCATATCGAACTGGCACGCTGGCCGGACCTGATCGTGATCGCGCCGGCGTCGGCCGACGTCATCGCCAAGCTCGCGCATGGCCTCGCCGACGATCTGCTGAGCACGCTGGCGCTGGCAACCGACAAGCCGATCGCGATCGCTCCGGCCATGAATCGTCTGATGTGGGCCAACGCGGCGACGCAAGCCAATGTCGCGACACTGGCGGCGCGCGGCGTGCAGGTGCTTGGCCCCGGCTCCGGCTCGCAGGCCTGCGGCGAAACCGGGGACGGCCGGATGTGGGAGCCCCTGCAGATCCGCGATGCCATCGCACAGCGCTTCAACGCCGGCCCGCTGCACGGGGTTCGGGTCGTGCTCACGGCCGGACCAACGCGCGAAGCCATCGACCCCGTGCGCTACATCAGCAATCGTTCATCGGGAAAAATGGGATATGCGCTTGCCGCCGCGCTGCAGGCGCTGGGCGCGAACGTCACCTTGCTCAGTGGCCCGACCAATCTGTCGACACCGGCCGGCGTGCTGCGCGTGGATCTCGAAAGCGCGGAGCAATTGCTTGAAGAGTCCCTTCGCGCCGTTGCCGGCGCGCAGATGTTCGTCGGCGCCGCTGCAGTTGCCGACTACCGCGTCGACATGCCGGCCGACGAGAAGATCAAGAAGGCCGATGCAACGATGTCGCTGACCCTCAGCCGCAATCCGGACGTGATCGCCGCGGTACGCCAGCGCGATGCGAAGCTTTTCGTGGTCGGCTTCGCTGCCGAAACCGAGAAACTTGCCGAGCACGCACGCGCCAAGCTGGAACGCAAGAAGCTCGACATGATCGCCGCCAACTGGGTGGGCCATGGTCGCGCCTTCGACCGCGACGACAACGCGCTGTCGATCTTCTGGAACGGCGGTGAACGCGAACTGCCGCAAGCCAGCAAGAGCGAGCTCGCACGTCAGCTTGCGTCCCTGATTGCAGAACGATTTCTCGCTGCGCGAAATTGAGCTTTTGTGCAGGAAACAGCTTCCGGCGCACGCTCCGCGCATTCGTGGTCGTGCCGACGAGGCGCTCCCACTCCCGAACCGACCCGTCATGAAACAGAACATTCGCCTGAAGATTCTCGACCCTCGCCTGGGCACCGAACTGCCGCTGCCGGCTTATGCAACCGACGGCGCCGCAGGCCTGGACCTGCGCTGCCTGCTCGACGCGCCGCTGAGCCTGGAGCCGGGTGCAACCACCCTGCTGAAAACCGGTCTGGCGATTCACATCGGCGACGTCGGCCTTGCCGCCGTGATCCTGCCGCGCTCCGGACTGGGCCACAAGAACGGCATCGTGCTTGGCAATCTGGTCGGCCTGATCGATTCCGACTATCAGGGCGAACTGATGGTTTCGTGCTGGAATCGCGGCCAGAGCGCCTTCACGATCAACCCGGGTGAACGCATCGCGCAGCTGGTGTTCGTGCCGGTCGTGCAGGCCGCGTTCGAGATCGTCGATGATTTCGCCGCGAGTACCCGCGGCGCCGGTGGCTTTGGCCATACCGGCCGGCATTGAGTTCATAATCGCGCCGCTTTTCGCAGCCACCGACATGCCATGACCATCGATCTGACCAACGCGCAGACCACCGCTCGGGTGCTCACCGAGGCGTTGCCGTATATCCGTCGCTTCGCCGGCAAGACCATCGTCGTCAAGTACGGCGGCAACGCCATGAAGGACGACACGATGATCGCGTCCTTCGCGCGCGATATCGCCTTGATGAAACTGGTTGGCATGAATCCGGTCGTCGTGCACGGCGCCGGCCCGCAGATCGGGGCGCACCTGGAGAAGCTCGGCAAGAAAAGCGAGTTCATCCAGGGCATGCGGGTCACCGACGAGGAGACGATGGACGTCGTCGAGATGATGCTCGGCGGACTGGTCAACAAGGCGGTCGTCGCGGCGCTCAATCAGCAGGGCGGCCGCGCGGTGGGGCTGACCGGCAAGGACGGCAGCATGATCCGCGCGCGACCGATGAAGATCGACGGACACGAACTGGGCCAGGTCGGCGAGGTCGAACGCATCGACCCGCGCGTGATCACGCATCTCGAAGCCGGCGGTTTCGTGCCGGTGATCGCGCCGGTCGGCGTTGGCGAGAACGGCGAGGCCTACAACATCAATGCCGACGTTGCCGCCGGCAAACTCGCTGCCGTGCTGCAGGCCGAGAAGATCATCTTCCTGACCAATGCGCCGGGCGTGCTCGACAAGCAGGAACGCGTGCTGACCGGCCTGAACGTGCCGCAGGTCGAAGCGCTGATTGCCGATGGCACCATCCACGGCGGCATGGTGCCCAAGGTGCGCTACGCGCTCGACGCCGTGAACAGCGGCGTCAAGTCCGCCCATATCATCGACGGACGGCTCGAACATTCGGTGCTGCTCGAGTTGTTCACGGATCGGGGCATTGGCACCCTGATCCACGGTTGAGTCTCGCACCACGTCCGGGACCGCACATGAAAATCGGCTTCGTCGGACTCGGCAGCATGGGCAGCGCAATTGCCGCGAACCTGATTCGTGCCGGCCATCAGGTTCGTGTCTGGAACCGATCGCCCGGGCCCATCGGCGAACTGGTCGATCTCGGTGCGACTGCGGCGGCCTCGGCCCGCGATGCACTGCACGGCGATGTGCTGTTCTCCATGCTGGCCGACGACGCGGCAGTCCGCAGCGTTTTCGTCGACGGCGGCGCACTGCGACACGCCACCACGGGCCTGATTCACGTCAACCTGGCGACCGTCTCGATCCGCCTTGCAGGCGAATTGACCGAGCTGCATGAAACGCTGGGTTTGCGCTACGTCGCCGCACCGGTGTTCGGCCGGCCGGATGCCGCACGAAGCGGCCAGCTCAATATCGTCGCTGCCGGCGATGCCGGCGCGCTCGAGCAACTGCAGTCACTGTTCGACGTGATCGGCCAGAAGACCTGGAAACTCGGCGATGCACCCTTGCGTGCCAACGCGGTCAAGATCTCCGGCAATTTCATGATCGCAGCCGCGATCGAAGCCATGGCCGAAGCCACCACCCTGGCGCAAGCCCATGGCGTCAGCAGCGCGGAATTGCTCGACATCTTGACCAGCACGCTGTTCGCCTCGCCGGTCTACAAGGGATACGGCACCCTCATCGCCGAGCAGCGTTTCTCGCCGCCGGGCTTCGCGCTGCGGCTCGGCCTTAAGGATGTTCGGCTGGCGCTGGAAGCCGGCGACACCCGCCATGTGCCCCTGCCGCTGGCGAGCCTGCTGCGCGACAGCCTGCTGGAAGCGGTCGCGTCCGGTGACGGTGAACTCGACTGGGCGGCACTCGCGAAAGTCGCGCAGCGCCGCGCCGGGCTGGACGCCGCCTAGAAATTCGTCACCCGCCTGAAAACGTGGCTTGCAGGACGCTCGCCGCCGCCGCCCCTTTCAAGGTGTCGTCGGCGGCTTGTTGAGTTCCCGATAGCGCGCCAGATCGGCGTTGTACTTGTCGCTGATCTGCTGCTTCTCGGTCGCGTAGTTGCCCAACGCAGTCTTGTTGTCGGCCAGGGTCTGCTGCAACTCGGCCAACTTCTTCGTCAACACCTCGCCCGGCGTCTTGCCGCTTTTTCTGACGTTATCGATGCGGCTCTGCTGTTGCGCGATCGCCTTCTCGTTGTCGGCTATCGCTTTCTCCGTCAACTTCTGACGGCCGTCGACCATGGCGACGCGCTCGTCGCGCGCGCGCTCGATTTCCTTGTCACTGTTGTACGTGCTGAGCAGGAAGCGGTCGTAATCGCGCTGTTTCTGCGCGCGCTGTGCGGCCGCATCGGCCTCCTTCGCCGCCGCTTCTTCTGCCGCGATTTCGGCCGCCGTCTTCTCGCGAGGCTTGATCTGCCGCACGCGACCCTGATCGTCGAAAATCTCGCGCTGCTGGTGGACATACTCCGGCGGCACGCTGTCGCCGCAGGCCCGCTGGCCATTCTTGTCGGTCCAGCACTGCACGCGACTCGAACCGTTGGCGCCGGCAGCAAGTGCCGCTGCGCCGTGAAGTACGCAGAGCACGAGCAGGCCTGTTGAAAGCCATCCTTGCATATTCATGATTTCCGCCTGACCCCTTACGGGGAGACCCCATATTGCGCCTGATAGGCGCGAATCGCCGCCAATGTTGCGTCATCGGCACCGCCGCCGGCCAGATAGCCGAGCATGGTCTGCACGGTCACCAGCGGAATGATCCGGATATTCGCATCACGCTCCATTTCCTGGACGGCCGACAGACCGGAGGGGCCTTTTTCCTGACGGTCGAGCGCGATCACCGCAGCCACCGGCTCGGCACCGGCGTCCTTGAGCAGGCGCACGGCCTCGCGCAGCGCGGTTCCGGCAGTGAGCACGTCGTCGACGATCACGACCCGACCGCGCGGTGCGGCGCCGACCAGCGTGCCGCCCTCGCCGTGATCCTTGGCTTCCTTGCGGTTGTACGCATACGGCATGTCGATGCCCCTTTCGGCCTGCGCACAGGCCACGGCAGTGACCAGCGGAATGCCCTTGTAGGCCGGGCCGAACAGCATGTCGTACTGGATGCCGGACACCGAGAGCGCCTCGGCATAGGCCGATCCCAGCGCCCGCATCGCCATGCCCGACGAGATCCGGCCGAGATTGAAAAAGTACGGTGACTTGCGCCCCGACTTGAGGGTGAACTCACCGAACTTCAGGACTTCGTGGTCGAGGGCCAGCTGCAGGAATTCGGTCTGGTAGGCGGACAGGGACATGGGCGTGCGGCGTCGCAATCGGCGGGTGGCGGGCCGCTATGATAAAGCCTCATTCACCGTACCCGGTCGGTTTGCCGATCCCGCACCAGGAGAGTTCTCCCTTGCGCGTCATCTCGCTCAACGCCAACGGCATTCGCTCGGCTGCCCGCAAGGGCCTGTTCGACTGGCTGCCCGAACAGAAGGCCGACTTTCTCTGCATCCAGGAGGTCAAGGCCCAGCTCAGCGATCTGGAAGGCGATGAGACCTTTTCGCCGAAAGGCTGGCACGCGCACTTCAGCTGCGCCCGGAAGAAAGGTTACGCCGGCGTCGCGATCTTCGCGAAGAAGAAGCCGGACGCCGTTCTCGACAAGCTCGGCGCCGCCGAGTTCGACGAAGAAGGTCGCTATCTTGAACTCCGCTACGGCGATCTGTCCGTGGTCTCGCTTTATCTGCCGTCCGGCTCGTCCGGCCCCGAAAGACAGGCCAGCAAGGACCGCTTTCTCGCCTTCTTCCGTCCGGTTCTGCAGGCGTGGCTCGCTTCCGGCCGTCGCTACATCGTCGTCGGCGACTGGAACATCGCCCATCGCAACATCGATCTGAAGAACTGGCGCTCCAATCAGAAGAACTCCGGATTCCTGCCGCACGAGCGTGCCTGGGTCGATGCCGTACTGGGTGTCGAGCCCAGGTCGGAAGGCTGGGTCGACGCCTACCGGCATCTGCACCCGGACACCGAAGGCGCGGCCTACACCTGGTGGAGCAATCGCGGGCAGGCCTGGGCAAACAATGTCGGGTGGCGGATCGACTACCAGCTCGTCACGCCGAATCTGCGTGATGCGATCAAGACCGCCGCGGTCTGGAAGGACTCCCGCTTCTCCGACCACGCGCCGCTGACACTGGACTACAAGCTGTGACGCAACGCTGGCTCGCGGCCCTTCGGGTCTACGCCAATCCGCGCGTGCGCGCGCTGTTGTTCCTCGGCTTTTCCGCCGGCCTGCCGTTCCTGCTGGTGTTCTCGACCTTGTCGGCGTGGCTGACGCAGGCCGGCGTGTCGCGCACGACCATCGGCTACTTCAGCTGGGTCGGCGTCACCTACTCCGTGAAGCTGTTCTGGGCGCCGGTCGTCGACCGCGTGCCGCTGCCGTTGCTGACACGCTGGCTCGGCCGGCGTCGCAGCTGGATGCTGGTTGCGCAGTGTGGCATTGCCTGTGGTCTTGCTTCGATG
The DNA here is from genome assembly GCF_011067135.1 of Solimonas terrae. Taxonomy (GTDB): domain Bacteria; phylum Pseudomonadota; class Gammaproteobacteria; order Nevskiales; family Nevskiaceae; genus Solimonas; species Solimonas terrae. The sequence continues at coordinate 45,702 of NZ_JAAMOW010000010.1, read as the reverse complement.
GCATTCAGTGACCCGGCCCACGCGCTGGCGACGACCGCGGGGCTGGCCGTGCTGGTTGCCTTTTCATCGGCGACACAGGACATCGCGCTCGACGCGTATCGCATCGAGGCCGCGCCGAGCGAAGAACAGGGCGCGCTCGCGGCCGCCTACCAGCTCGGCTACCGCATTGCGCTGATCGTCGCCGGCGCCGGCGCGCTGCTGACCGCCGCCAACCACGGCTGGCTGATCTCCTATCTGTGCATGGCGACGCTGGGTCTGGTCGGCATCACGACCGTGCTGCTGATCCGCGAACCGGAACGCACGGGCGCGATGGCGACGCCGCCACAGGAAGCGCGCGTGCAGGCGTTCATCGACGACCACGCACATTGGCCGGCACCGCTGCGCCATTTCGTCGCCAATGCGGTCGGCGCGGTGTTCGGCCCGATCGCCGACTTCTTCACGCGCAACGGCTTGCGCCAGGCATCGCTGATCCTGCTGTTCATCGCCGTCTACCGCATGCACGAGTACGCGATGGGCGTGATGGCCAATCCGTTCTATCTCGACATGGGCTACAGCCTCAGCGAGATCGCAGCAATGTCGAAGATCTTCGGCATCATCATGACCATGCTCGGCGTGCTGGTTGCCGGCGCGCTGGTTGCCTGGCAGGGCATCGCACGCACCCTGTTCGCAGGCGTGCTCGTCATCGCCTGCGGCAACCTGTTCTTCTCGTGGCTGGCGGGTCTGCATGCGCCGGGGCTGCCGCAACTGGCGGTGGCGATCAGCGTCGACAACATCGGCATCGGCATCGCCGGCACCGCGTTTGTCGCCTACCTGTCGAGCCTCACCAACATCGCGTACACGGCAACGCAGTACGCGCTGTTCGGCTCCCTGTTTCCGCTGCTCGGCAAGCTGGTCGCCGGCTTCTCCGGCGAGATCGTCGACGCGATCGGTTACCCGATGTTCTTCCTGTACACGGCATCGCTGACGCTGCCGGCGCTCCTGCTGTCGCTGTACTTCATCCGCAGGCCGCCGGCGTCGGCCGAACCGGCGCCGCCGTAGGCGCAGGCCTCCTGCATTCATTGCCGTGAGGACTCGGCAGGCCTGGCGTCCTCAGGCCGCCAAGGCCTCGCTGGCCTGCAGACGCACGAACACCTCGGCGAAACGCCGGCCGATGTCGTTGCCGTCGGGCACATCGCGAGCGCGCCGGTAGACCGGCAATTCGAGACGGTCGATGTTGTCGGCGCGTCCGGCATGCGTCGCGCCGAGCAGCTTGAGATGACGGATGATGCGATCGTTGTCGCTGGCCACGTCGTAGTAGAACGTGCGGATGCCGTTCTTCCAGGCCGTCAGATGCAGGCAGGCCTGCAGCACGAAGCCGGCACCGCGACCCTGGTATTCGTCGATGATGGTGATCGCCACGTCGGCGGCCTGCGGCTCGCCGTTGAGGCGCACATAACGCGCGATGCCGATACCCGGCTCATCCGGCTTCTCTATGTTGGCGACGCCCCAGGCTGCGTGGTTGATCTGGTCGATATGCACGAGCCTGGCGATCGTCTCGGCGCTGAGGCGATCTGGGTCGCCGTTCGGGAAGCGGCGGCGGCGCGCGAGCTGCGACAACCGCTGGAACCCTTCCTGGATGCGCGGCGCATCATCGACGCGGATCGGCCGCACGAGTATCGGCAACCCATCATCGAGCATGTATTTGAACGCGCCCGGCAACTCCGGGGTTCGCCACGTCTTGAACATCTGAACTCCCGGGAAAAAACGGCGATCGCAGCTCAGAGATCGCGGAGGTCCAGCAGATCGAGCGGATTGTCCCACTGACCGCCGCGCGACAACGCAAACTCGTCGCGCTCGCTGTAGTCCAGCGGCTCGATGTCGAGCGCCCCGGAATAATCCTCGGGCGGTGCACAGGGGCGAGCGGCGAGCGCCGACCAGGTGTCGAAATCGAAATCTTCGAGCGTGCCGTCGTAGTGCTGGACCAGCACCATCTCACTGTCGGCGTCGACACCGACGACCTCGAACGGATTGCCGGCGGTCTCGAACCATTGACCGACGCTCAGTTCATTGAGCCATTGCGCCATGCATCACCTCCAAGCGTCGCACGCGGGCGACGCCCCATCTTTCTACGCCGCTCGCCGTAGCGCTTCAAGGGCCATTCGCCGGCCGGCGCGCAAGCGCTTGAATGGCGGCGCAATCGGGCCGGGGTCAGGGACAGGGAATCGGATACAGACGATGCAGGCTTTCGAGCGCGCGCTGCACGGCGAAGGGCAGTTCCAGCGTCGCGCTGGCAAGATTGCGCTGCAGCTGTTCGAGGCTCGTCGCGCCGATGATGTTCGCGGTGGTGAACGGACGACTGTTGACGAACGCCAGCGCCATCTGCGCCGGATCGAGACCGTGCTCGCGCGCCAGATCGACGTAGGCGCGGGTCGCCGCCTCGGCAGTCGGCGTGTCGTAGCGCGTGAAGCGCGTGAACAGCGCCATGCGCGAACCGGCCGGCCGCGCACCGTCGAGATACTTGCCGGACAGCACGCCCATCGCCAGCGGCGAATACGCGAGCAGACCGATCTCTTCGCGCTGCGCGATTTCGGCAAGGCCCACTTCGAAGCTGCGATTGAGCAGGCTGTACGGATTCTGGATGCTGGCGATGCGCGGCAACTGCTGCTCACGGTGCAGTCGCAGATACTCGCCGACGCCCCAGGGCGTTTCATTGGATACCCCGATGTGGCGGATCTTGCCCTGCTGCTGCAATTCGGCGAGCGCTCCCAGGGTTTCGGCGATGCTCACGCCGCCATCGCCACCGCCGGCATCGAAGCCGAGCTTGCCGAAGAAATTCGTCGGCCGTTGCGGCCAGTGCACCTGATACAGATCGAGATAGTCGGTACGCAGACGCCGCAAGCTGGTTTCACAGGCGGCGATCACCGAATCGCGATCGAGTCGCGGGCCGCCGCGCACGTACGGAAACGCGCCGGGACCGATGACCTTGCTGGCCAGCACGATGTCATGGCGGCGACCGGTCTTCGCCAGCCAGCTGCCGATGTATTCCTCGGTACGCCCATAGGTTTCGGCGCGCGGAGCGACCGGATACATCTCCGCGGTGTCGACAAAGTTGACGCCGGCAGCGAGCGCCATGTCGAGCTGGGCATGCGCCTCGGCTTCGCTGTTCTGTTCACCCCAGGTCATCGTGCCCAGGCAGATGTGGCTGACACGCAGCCCGGTACGTCCGAGCGGACGGTATTGCATCGAGCTCTCCTCGGAATCAGGCCGCGCGCGCGGCGTCGCGGCTGGCGATCAACTGCTGGATGGCCGGCTTGAAAATCAGCTCCATCGCCCGCTCCTGCTGCGGGCCCGGCACCACCAGTGTCTGCGCATGGGACTGGAACGCGCCCGGCACTTCACGCAGCAGCATGTTGAAGTCGGCATGAACGCGCGAGCGTTCGTTGAAATGAATCACGACCAGGCTTTCCTCAGACAGCGGAATCTCGCGCGACGCAAACGGATTGCTGGTGTCGACCAGCGGCACGCGCTGGAAGTTGAGGTCCGTGCGCGAGAACTGCGGCACGATGAAGTTCACGTAGTCCGGCAAGCGACGCAGGATCGTGCTGGCGACTTCCTCCGGGTGGTAGCCCCGCTCATCAGTGTCGCGCTTGATCTTCTGTATCCATTCCAGATTGATGACCGGTGTCACGCCGATCAGCAGATCCATGTGCGTGGCGATGTTGACCTCTTCGCCGACGAAGGCGCCGTGCAGGCCTTCGTAGAACAGCAGGTCGGTCTCCGGCCGCAGGCGCTCCCAGCCGGTGAACGTGCCCGGCGCCTGCCCGGCCGCGGCGGCCTCGTCGTCGCGATGCAGATAGTGGCGGATCATGCCGGTGCCGCGCTCGCCGTATTCACGCAGCAGCCCTTCCAGGCGTTCGAGCAGATTCGCACCCGGCGAAAACAGGGAAAAGTTCTCGCCACGAATCCGTGCCCGCTCCAGCGTCCGGCGCAACTGCGCACGATCGTAGGCGTGAAAGGCGTCACCTTCGACCAGCGCACCGGCGACGCCCAGCTCGTCGAACAGGCGCATGAACGCCTTGACCGCGGTGCTGGTGCCCGCGCCGCTGGCGCCGGTGATGCCGATGATGGGATGTTTGACGGACATGGACAGTCCAGATTAGCCGTTTGTGCGTGTCAGGCAAATGTCTGCCGGACCGCTCGCTCAGCCGCAGGCTTCAGAGGCGCCGGAAACTCAGGTCGAAAACCGCGTGGCCGAGCCGTTCGCCGCGGGTCTCGAACTTGGTCTTCAGGCGCGTCGCCGGGCGCGGCACGTAGCCACCATCGGCCGACAGATTGCACAGACCCGGCGCCGCATTGAGGACTTCCAGCATGTGCTCGGCATAGTGCTGCCAGTCGGTCGCCAGCGACAGCAGACCGCCCGGCTTGAGCTTGCACACCGCCAGCTGCGCGAACGCCGGCTGGATCAGACGCCGCTTGTGGTGCCGGGCCTTGTGCCAGGGATCCGGAAACTGGATGACGATCTCGTCGAGCGCACCGTCGGCAATGCCTTGCCGCAGAACCACGACCGCATCGTCACTGACCACGCGCAGGTTCCGCGCGCCGGCCGCCTGCGCACGATGCATCAGGCGACCGACGCCGGGGCGATGCACTTCGACACCGATGAAGTCGCGCTCCGGCTCGGCGACGACGCGACTCAGCAGATAGTCGCCCATGCCGAAGCCGATCTCGAACACGCATGGCGCCGTGCGGCCGAACAGCTGCGCAAGATCGACGGCTTCGGTCGGCGCCGCGATTCCGTAACACGGCCACAGTTCGTCCATCGCGCGCTTCTGCGCATCGGTCATGCGGCCTTCGCGGCGCACGAACGAGCGGATCTCGCGGCGATGCGACGGCTCGACGATGTCAGTCATGGTGGCGCATCCAGTCGGCAACCTCGCGATCGCTTTCGACCGCGCTCGCCGCCAGCGCCGCGATCACGCCATCACGATCCGCGGAACTGCGGTTCTGGTTCATCTTGAATTTGGCATCGAGCCGCGCGATCGGCATGCGGAACGCGACGATGCTCGGCAGCAGCTGGTCGAGGCGCCGGGCCCCGGCCGTGAAGTCCGGATCGAAACGCGCGCTCAGCTCGCCGATGGTACGACGAGCATCCTCCGCCTCCAGCAGCACCGGCCGCCCGGCAACATGGACGACTGCGTAATTCCAGGTCGGAACATGACCGGCCGGCGTTTCATACCAGCGCGGCGAAACATACGCATGCGGGCCGTGAAAGATCGCGACGGTCTGGCCGCGCTCGAAGCAGCGCCAGTGCGGATTGGCGCGCGCCATGTGACCCGAAAGCTGTTCGCCGTCGTGCAGCAACGGCAGGTGCGTGATGTGCGGCTCCTCACCGTCGACGCCGGTGACCAGCGTCGCAAACGGCCGGTCGGCGATCAGCCGCAAGGCCGCGGCACGATCACCGCCGGCAAACGATGGCGGCGTGTAAAGCGACATTGCCGGACCCCGTCAGAAAGGCAGGCCTTCCAGCGGCGACGAGGCACTGGCATAGCGCCGGCGCGGCATGCGGCCGGCCAGGCGCGCCTCGCGGCCGGCTTCGATCGCCTTTCTCATCGCGCTCGCCATCAGCACCGGGTTCTTCGCCTCCGCGATCGCCGTGTTCATCAGCACGCCGTCGCAGCCCAGCTCCATCGCGATCGCCGCATCGCTGGCGGTGCCGACACCGGCGTCGACGATGATCGGCACCTTGGCGTTCTCGATGATGGTCAGCAGGTTGTACTTGTTCTGGATGCCGAGACCGGAACCGATCGGCGCCGCCAGCGGCATCACCGCGACGCAGCCCATCTCTTCCAGGCGCTTGCAAACGATCGGATCGTCGCTGGTGTAGACCATCACCTCGAAGCCGTCCTTGACCAGCGTCTCGGCAGCGGCCAGCGTCGCCGGCACGTCCGGATACAGCGTCTGTGCATCGCCGAGCACTTCGAGTTTGACCAGCTTGTGGCCGTCGAGCAGTTCGCGCGCGAGCTGGCAGGTGCGTACCGCATCCTTGACGTTGTAGCAGCCGGCGGTGTTCGGCAGGATCGTGAACTGCTCCGGCGGCAGTACGTCGAGCAGGTTCGGCTCGCCGGCAGTCTGGCCAATGTTCACGCGACGCACGGCGACCGTGACGATCTGCGCGCCGCTGGCAACGATCGCACGGCGCGTCTCGTCGTGATCCTTGTACTTGCCGGTACCGACCAGCAGGCGGGAGGAATACGCCTTGCCGGCGATCAGCAGGGCATCGGATTCGGGAGCGGACATGATCTGGCTACACGCGTGTTCGCGGGTCGCGGCGACGGCGTCGCCGGCCACAGGGGAAGATGGAGCGGGTGATGGGAATCGAACCCACGCTAGCAGCTTGGGAAGCTGCAGTTCTACCATTGAACTACACCCGCTCGGCGACCGGCATTGTAATTCAAGCTCCGGTTGCACGGTCAAAAGCGTGACGACGCAGGAGTTAACGCCCGGTTCAGAGCCCGGGGTTCACGGTGAAGGCGCAAATCCGTGGCCTGTTCCGGATCTCGCGGTCCAGGCCCTTCCGCCATCAACCGGAGTTCCACATGAATACTCGCGAAGCCAGAACCCGCAGCAAAACGTCGATCGACAAGGCCCGACACAGCGCGGCCGCCGATCAGGCCAAGGGCAAGACCAAGCAGTTTGTCGGCAAAGTCAAGGAAAAGGTCGGCAACGCTGTCGGTGACGACGAACTCGCCGCTCGCGGCACTGCGCAACGTGCCGACGGCAAGGCCGATGAAGTCAAGGGCAAGGTCAAGGAGAAGATCGACGACGCCAGGGACGCGGTGAAAGGCGCGACCGAAGCGATCAAGGACAAGCTCGACGACGCCCGCCGCCATTGATGCAAAGTTTCCACGGCATCCGAAAAGCCCCGCACGCGCGGGGCTTTTCATTTGTGCAACATGCGTGCACCGCCATTGAAGTGCGCGCCGCAAGCGGCGACCATTGGCGACCCCAACCTCCGCAGAGTTCCGAATCCGCATGTCGAACGCCCCGCAGATCCGCGTCAACGGCGAGCGCCGGCCCCTGCCGGGCGCGCTGAACGTGCAGGATCTGCTGGACTCGCTCGATCTTGCGGGAAGGCGCGTTGCCGTCGAGATCAACGGCGAGATCGTGCCGCGCTCGCGGCATGCCAGCCTGTCACTGCAGGATGGCGACGAGGTACTGATCGTGCAGGCGATTGGCGGCGGCTGATGCCCGCATGCCCTGTTCATGTTCATGCGCTGGCCAGACACTGGTTCTAGACTGCCGCATTCGCTCATTGTTGCCGCGACCCGAATTACAGGAATACGCTCATGGCCAAGCCCCTGAAAATCATTCTTCTCGTCATCGGCGGTCTGCTGCTCCTGGTCATCGCCGCCCTCGTCGCGGCTGCCATGCTGTTCGATCCCAACGACTATCGCAGCCAGATCCAGGACAAGGTGCAGCAGGAAACCGGCCGCACGTTCGCGCTCGGCGACATCAAGCTCAGCGTGTTTCCATGGCTCACCGTGCAGCTTGCCGATGCCCGGCTCGGCAACGCCGCCGGCTTCGGTGATCAGCCGTTTGCCGAGATCGAGAAGGTCAAGGTCGGCGTCAAGCTGCTGCCGCTGCTGCTCGACAAACAGGTGCAGGCCGACACGGTGACGCTGGATGGCCTGCACCTGAATCTGGCGAAGAACAAGGCTGGCGTCAGCAACTGGCAGGATCTGATCGATCTGCAGAAAAACAAGCCGAAGACACCGGAAGCGCCGAAGCCGGAAAGCGGCTCGCAATTCTCGCTCGACAACATCGGCGTCGGCGGCGTCACGATCGACGACGGCGCCGTGATCTACGACGACGCGGCCGCGGGCAAGCATTACGAACTGCAGAAGCTGCATCTGGAAACCGGGTCGCTGAACGCGCGTGATCCGTTCCAACTCGACCTGTCGACCACTGTCATCTCGAAGGCCCCGGCCGCGCAGATCGACATTGCGCTCGGCGGCACGATCAAGCCGGATTTCGCAACGCAGAAGCTCGACACCGACGGCCTCAAGCTGAGCATCAAGGGCAAGGCCGCCGATCTCGACATCGACACCACCGTGCAGACCCGGCTGGTCGCCGATCTGACCGCGCAGGTGTTCAACCTCAATGCGCTGACGCTGGACGCCAGCATCAGCGGCAAGTCGATCCCGAACGGCAAGCAGACCCTCAAATTCGGCGGCGACGCGGCCTACAACGCCAAGCAAGGTGCCTTCAGCCTGACCAACGGCAAGCTGCAGGCCGCCGACCTCACGTTGACAACCAGCATCACCGGCAGCGGCCTGAGCGGTGATGCGCCGAAGTTCGCCGGGCCGATCACGATCGCGCCCTTCAGCCCGCGCAAGCTGCTCGAGAGCTTCGGCGTCAAACTCAACACGGCTGACGAGAAAGCGCTGTCCGAGGCCAGCCTGAGCACGCAACTCGACGCGACTCCCAGCAGCGCGACGCTGCAGAACCTCGCCATCACGCTTGACCAGACCAAGGTCAAGGGCAATATATCGGTGAAGGATTTTGCGACGCAGGCGATCGCCTTCGCGCTGCAGATCGACGGCATCGACGCCGACCGTTACCTGCCGCCGAAGAGCAAGGAAGCGGGCAAGGTTGAAACCCAGTCGGGCGAGACTCGGAACATCAACGACGTGGCTCTGCCGGTCGACGCGCTGAACAAGCTCAATGCGGAAGGCAGCATCGATCTGGCCAGCCTCAAGATCGACGGCCTCAAGCTCAGCGACATCCGCCTGCAGCTGGCCGGCCGCGGAGCGCAGGCCAAGACCCAGGACCTCAGCGCAAAGCTCTACGGCGGCAGCGTCAGCCTGAACCATCGCTACACACCGGGTACGACACCAACCTTCGCGCTGAAGACGCAGCTGTCGTCGTTCCAGGCCGCACCGTTCCTGCTCGACTTCACCGGCAAGGATTCGGTCAGTGGCACCGCCGACGCCAGCGCCGACATCAGCGCCCGCGGCACGACGGTCGGCGCCTTGCGGCGCAGCCTCGACGGCAAGATCGCCGCCTCGGCGAAGAACGGCGCCGTCAAGGGCTTCAATCTCGGCGCGATGATCCGCAAGGCGCAGGCAGCGCTCGCCGGCAATCCGAACTACACCGAAGACAGCACGCCGGAAACCGACTTCGCGACGATCAGCGTCAGCGGCACCCTCAGCGACGGTGTGTTGCACAGCGAGGATCTGAGCGCGGCCAGTCCGCTGTTCCGGGTCGGCGGTGCCGGCGACATCAACCTGGTCGACGAGACCATCAACTACACGGCCAAGCCGTCGATCGTCGAAACCAGCAAGGGACAAGGTGGCAAGGATCTGTCGTCGCTCAACGGCGTGACCATTCCGATCCGCCTGACGGGCAGCCTCTGGAAGCCGAAGTACAAGATCGACCTCGCCGGCGCCGTGCGCGAGCAGGCCAAGGCGCAGGTCAAGCAGCAGCTCGATGAACACAAGGACGAGCTGAAGCAGAAGCTCAACGACAAGCTGGGCGATCTGCTGTTCGGCAAGAAGAAAAAACAGCCGCAGGAACAGCCGGCGGAGCCGCAGAACAGTCCGTGAGGCTGGCCGGATGCCTGTTGCTCTGCATGGCGACGCCGGCGCTGGCCGAAAGCGTCGATCAGCTCGATGTAGGGCGCGACGGTGCGCGCTATCACATCGAGCTGCAGGCGCGCCTCGATGCGCCGCTCGCCGACAGCTACGCGGTGTTCAGCGATTTCCACAACCTGCCGAAAATCAATGACGCCGTCGAAGACGTCGAACCCCTGCCCTCACCGACACCCGGCGTCGAGCGCTGGCGCACGAGGGTCCGGGTGTGCGTCAGCTTTTTCTGCACGCGTCTCAAGCAGGTCCAGGACGTGCGCGACACGCAGGATCATGATCGCTATCGGCTCGATGCCGTCGTCATTCCTTCAATGAGCAATCTGCGCTACGGCAAGGCGGCGTGGCAACTCGCACAATGCGGTGCGCAAACCTGCCTGAGCTTCAGCGCCGAACTCGAACCCGACTTCTGGGTACCGCCATTGCTCGGTCCCTGGCTGATCGAGCGCACGATGCGGCGCGAAGCGCATGCGACCGCGGCCGGCATCGAAGCGCTGGCGATCGCGCATCACGATATCAGCGCTCCGTGACCTCCTTTTCCGCACGCGTGCTGAGCTGGTTCGACCTGCACGGCCGACACGATCTGCCGTGGCAGCATCCGCGCTCGCCGTATCGGGTCTGGCTGTCGGAAGTGATGTTGCAGCAAACCCAGGTCACCACCGTCATTCCGTACTTCGCACGCTTTCTGCAGCGCTTTCCGGATCTCGCCAGCCTCGCCGCCGCACCGCTCGACGAGGTGCTCGCGCTGTGGGCCGGCCTCGGTTACTACGCGCGTGCGCGCAATCTGCATCGTTGCGCACAAACTATTGTCAGCGAGCACGGCGGCGAGTTTCCGTCCGACTTCGAGGCGGTTGCCGCATTGCCCGGCATCGGCCGCTCGACCGCCGGCGCGATTCTCGCGCAGGCACACGGCCAGCGCCTCGCGATCCTCGACGGCAACGTCCGTCGCGTGCTCGCGCGTCACGCCGCGATCGGCGGTTGGCCCGGCCTGCCCGCCGTGCAGAAGCAGTTGTGGCGGGAAGCCGAACGACTGCTGCCGCACAAGCGGCTCGCCGACTACACGCAGGCGCTGATGGATCTGGGCGCGTCGGTGTGCACCGCACGCGCGCCGAAATGCACGCGCTGTCCGGTCAGCGACGATTGCAAGGCGCGCAAGGCCGACAACATCGCCGAGTATCCGGGCGCCAAACCGAAGCGGGTTCGTCCGCAACGCCGCGCCCGGCTGCTGCTGATCCGCGATCAGACCGGACGCCTGCTGCTGGAACGGCGCCCGTCGACCGGACTCTGGGGCGCGCTCTGGTGTCCGCCGCTGCTGCACGAGAACGACGCCCCGCTCGGCGACTGGCTCCTTGCTCAAAGCCTGCGCCAGCTGGCGACCCGCGATCTCGATCCTTTCACGCACAGCTTCACGCACTTCGACCTCGAACTGCACCCGACGCAGCTGCGCGTGCAGCCGAGCGCCGACGCCGTCGGCGAATCCCGCTGGCAGTGGATCGACATGAATCGGCTGGCAGCGCTGGGCCTGCCCGCGCCAATCCGTAAAATGGTCGACTCACTACCCGAGAGCACGATCTCATGAGCCGTACTGTCCACTGCATCAAACTCGGCATCGATGCCGAAGGTCTAGAACGTCCGCCGCTGCCCGGGCCGCTCGGCAAACGCATCCACGAGCAGGTTTCCAGGAAGGCCTGGCAGATGTGGATCGAGCACCAGACGCGTCTGATCAACGAGTATCGTCTGTCGCTCGCCGATGCCAGCGCCCGCAAGCAACTGAGCGAAGAACTGGAAAAGTTCTTCTTCGACGGCGGTGAGTTGACCCGGACCGGCTACGTCGCACCCGCTTCCAAGCCCGACTGAAAACCCGGCTCGAAGTGGCGCAGCCAGGCATTGGGCACCTGGCACGCAGCCGGGCCTCCCGGAAAATCGGCGCCCGCTACGGCCACGCTCCATTGGTCACACGCACGGCATAGAAGCCGCTGCTCGCATCGCTGAACCAGACCTCCTTGCGTTCCGGCGCAAATGCCGGATGCGAATACGCCGCCGCGCCTTTCATACCCGGCGCGCTGAAGTACGCCACTTCTCGCGGATGGTAGGGATCGCGGATATCGAAGATGCGCAGGCCCGAAAGAATCATGCTGCAGGCCACAATCGGCGGATCGACGAGCGTCGGAACATTGCAGTAATGCGCTGCATATCCGCCATAGGCCGTGCCGTTGGCGCCCGGGTCGCCGGCAATGGCGGCGAAATTCTCCGGCTGGTGAACTTCAAGCCGCAGATTGGAGATCACCTTTGGCCTTGTTTCATCCGAAATGTCGATGATGCGCGCGGCGCCTACCTTCGAGCCCGCACCGAACTCGTCCACTTCGACCAGATAAGGCTTGCCCTTGATCGTGACGGGAACGGCATTTTGCGGAATGCTGTGCGTGTCCCAGGTCAGCTTCGATATCTCCGTGACCTTCGGATTCCGGACCCGCGCCTGAATCTGCGAGATGTCGAGAATCTTCACGAAGCCGGTTGTGTCCGCCACATAGGCGCGATTGCCGTCGGCGCTGATCGACAGGCCATGCGAGTTCTGGATGCTGGTCCAGAGCGGCAGTGGAAACGAAAGGTCGCTGATGTCGATGGCGGCGAGCGTCGACGATATGGGCGATGCGGAGAAGAAGGTCTTGCCGTCCGGCGACATGCCGCTCTCGTGGCCGAATACCCCGAGCAGGCTGATCGATTTGAGTATCGGGTTCCGGCAGTCCTGCGAGATGTCGTAGAGATCGACCACACCGGGGCCGAACGCCGGATTGCCTAGCACGGCGGCCAGTATGCCGCGCTTCTCGCTGATGTTCAGCGATTCATGCGGGGACAGCATCGCCGGGCTGGTCAGCCGGGTGCTGAGCACGGGTCTGGAAGGATCGCTCATATCCATCACATTGACCCCGATGGCGTCCGAGAAGACGCCCAGCGGAAATATGGTCGTGGCATCGTAATAGGCACACTCGTGCCCCTGCGGATCGACATAACGCTCGACCTTCCAGCCCCCGACCGTCGCCAGTGGGTCGGTCGTCACGAAAGAGCCGACAAGCTCGGTGTTGCAGGTAATTCCACCGGTCGCGATGCTGCGGTCGATATCAGCTTGCGAGGCTCGCCCCTGAAGGCCGGTTTCGGGTCGCGAGCCCGGGCCACAATCGGCCTTCGGCGTCGCTGCAGGCGTGATCGCGCTGGCCTGCGCCACGTCGGCCGGCGACAGCCTGACCGACCCGGACGATCTGCCACAGGCCGCAAGGGTTGCCAATACGAATAGCAACACCGCCCAACGCATCGGGTGTTTCATCGCACTTCTCCTCGCCGCTTTTGCACGCATCTCAAGTGCGCGCTCTTTGTGACGCGATGCCACCGCGCGCTTGGCGCGAGAACCGGTCAGCGCGTCTGTGAGGCGGACACTACGCCGCCCCGGCCGCACCGGCTGTCACATCAGGGACAGGCCCGGGACGAAGCTCGATCGGCAGATCTCGGCAGGAATTGCCGGGCCACTCGGACGGGAATTGACGCCTGAAAGGCGGCGGCGACGTCGGACCCCGCGCCTGGATCGGCCAGCCATCGTGCGGCGTGGTGCGTGCCCCCGTCTTGATGAAGCCGGAAACGCTTGCACGTCGGAGCGTGAAAGACGAAAATGCGCGCCCCGCTTCTCCACGAGAGGCGGTCTTCGTGCAGCCTCAGCGGCATCGGCGCCCGAAATCGCGGTCGGATTCAAAAGGTTTTGAATGCACGGACATCGTGCAGCTACCCGAGGATCGATCCGGTTTCGCGTGATCAGGCGTGCCGAGAAGTAGGCGATTTATCAGCTTTGACCCTTTGGCCGGGTAGCTCAGTCGGTAGAGCAGGGGATTGAAAATCCCCGTGTCGGCGGTTCGATTCCGTCCCCGGCCACCATTTCTGGTCCCAAGGACCACGACGTTCTTCTACGGCATGCAGGAGCAGGAAGAAATCGCCGTCGAGATCGACCAGGGCAAGTCACTGGTCATCCGCCTGCAGGGCAGCGCCGAGGCCGAGGACAGCCAGAAGCTGTTCTACGAACTCAATGGCCAGCCGCGCGCCGTGCGGATCGACAAGGCCGGCGCGAAGTCCGCCCAGGCAAGGCCGACGGCTGCCGAGGGCGACCCGGACCAGATCGGCGCGCCGATGCCGGGCATGGTCTCGCGGATCGCGGTCAAGGTCGGCGATGTCGTCAGCAAGGGCGATCCGCTGATCTCACTGGAAGCGATGAAGATGGAAACCGTGATCGCTGCGCCGCGCGACGCGACCATCAAGCAGGTGCTGGTTGCCTCGGGCGTGACGGTGAACGGCAAGGATCTGCTGGTCGTGCTCGGCGACTGATCACCGGACGGGCAACGGGGCCGGAACGGACCGGCCGCGTTGCGCGTTCAGGCGCGGACCGGCAGGTGCTTTTCCAGGAAGCCGATCACGCCGTCATTGAAAGCATCGTTGCGGTCGCCGGCCACCATGTGTCCGGCTCCAACCACGTCGTAGATCTCCAACGCCGGCAGATGCTGCCGGAATTCCTCGACGCCGGCTTCGGAGACGATATCGCTCTGCATGCCGCGCACCAGCAGCGTCGGAATCCGTACGCGATCGGCGGCGTCCAGCAGCAGCTCGGCAAATTGCGGCGGCTCGACGCGCGCTGCGTTGTTGACGAAGCGCGGATCCCAGTGCCAGTGCAGGCGACCGTCTTCACGCAGGCGCAGATTCTTCATCAGCCCGGAAATATCCTTCGGCCGCGGCCGGTGCGGGTTGTATGCGCTGACCGCATCCGCCGCCGCTCCAAGCGTCGCAAAACCATCGGCGTTGGCGCGCATGAATTCGCCAATCTTCTTGCCGCCCGCGGCATCGACACGCGGCACGACATCCACCAGCACCAGCGCGCTGGCCAGCGTCGGCTCGCCATTGCCGACCGCATACAGCGACGTGATCCCGCCCATCGACGCGCCGACCAGTGCCGGCGGCGATGACAGGGTCGCGATCACCGCGCGCAGATCGCCGGTCATGGCCTGCAGCGAGTAGTCCGCATCCGGCGCCCAATCGCTATCGCCATGCCCGCGTGCGTCGAGGTTGATGACGTGAAATCCGCGCGCCAGCAGTTCGCGCAACGCCCCGCCCCAGGAATGACGCGTCTGGCCACCACCGTGCATGAGGATGACCGCTGGCCGCGACGGATCGCCGCCGACGTCGGCCTCCACCTCGATCCCGCCAGGAACCGGATAACGACGCACTTCAGTTTCGAGTTTCATGCCCTGCCCGTTGGAAAACCAGCTTGTCCTGGCAGCGCGACTAGCGCGCGCAGCGGTACAGGATAACGCGGCGCGAACGGCGACGAACGGACGGCACCATTCGCGCCGCTTTGTGTGGTCCAGCACACAGACCGAGATGGCTGCACTTCATATGCTTCGGGCCGTTTCATCCATTGGCCGCATCTGCTGCCACGCCCCGATTCTGTGTTGAGTCTGGCAAAACCTGAGGGAGACGATCTTATGAAACCGTCATTGAAAATCGTTGCGCAGCGCCGTTTGCCGGAGCGCCCGTCCCTTGGGAAGCACGAATTGGACGTCCTCGATGCCTTGGACGCCGCCGTTGCGGTGCATGAAGGACGCACCGTGGCGTCACTGAACGCCGCGGGCCTGCCGATACGCCCTGATGGCTCACCTTATCGGCCGACGCGTGATCCCGGCGAAGCCCATCGCCTGATGGAAAAGTACGTTGAGCGCATGGCCAAGCGGCCGCATGCGTGGATCGCCATCGGCGCCAATGGCCGCGCCGAAGTCGGCAACACCGCTTCGATCGCAACGTGCAAGGTCGTCGTCAATTCGGAGCGCTAGCCGCGGCGGCGATCCGCCATCACCGCTGACCTTGTCGGCCTGATGCGGGTCGCTGCAAGGCGCTCGCCTCGAGCTCGCGCATGCTGGCAGCAGTGGCACGCAGTGCCTCGTGCACGGGCGTCGGCGCCAGTGCCAGAATGCGTTCGGCTTTGCCGGTATCGAGTCGGATTCGCTGACGAAACAGTCTGAATAAAGACGGCGGCAGTGCCGGCGGTATGCGGCCCACCGATGAAGGCGAAAGCAGCTGGCGCGCGACAAGTTCCGCAATCTTCAGCAGCGGCGCCAGGCATCGCATCTCCAGCCACAGCTGTTCCCGCGTCAACGAAGAGCCGCCGCCGAGGCCGAGTGCCTCGGCAAATTGCTCAAAGTACTGATTCCAGGTCGTCGTCCCCGACGTCGCAAGGTTGAAGGTCTGGCCCTCGATGGCGGGACAGGTCAGCGCTCGCAGGATCACGGCGGCCAGATCGTCGATATAGATCAGATTGCAATAGCCGGCGCCGTCCGCGCGCAGCTCACCGAGCCGACCGCGGATCAGACAACGGGCAATGCGCAGGCTCCATTGGCTGCTCGTTGGTCCGTAGATGCAGCCTGGACGCAGGATGACCGTATGGCCGTAGGCGAGTGCCGAGCGTTCCGCTTGGATCTTGGCTATCGAATAAGCGCCGATATCTCCCTTGAGCGGCGCCGACTCGTCGACCACGCCCACCGCCGAGCCGTAGACCGCCATCGAGCTGAGATGGATGACACGCGGTTCAAGCACTTGGCGGGTCGCGACCGTCGCCAGCGCCTGAGCCGTGCCGGTGATCGTGCGTGCATCGCCGGCCACGCAATTGACGACGGCGTCGACGTTTTCCATTGCCCGCGACAAGGCCGCTTCGTCGCACGCATCGAGCACAGGGCCGGCTGCCGGGCTGCCCGTCACCCTGCGCCGGTGGCTAGCGACGATCGGAAAGGCCCAGTCGGCACGCGACAGCGCTTCGACCACGGCGTGGCCGACAAGGCCACCGGCGCCGAGCACCAGGATGCGCCGCTTCATGCCACGCTCGCGCCATGCGAATCGCGCGCCGTGTCATTCGACACCTGAAGGGCCGACGCGCGAAACTCCGTCGTTCTCTGCCGCGCGTGCAGGACCTTCAGACGTTCGGCCAGACGCAGGGCCAACGCGACCACGGTCAAGGTCGGATTGGCTTGGCTCGACGTCGGGAATACAGCGGCGCTGGCAATGAACAGGTTGTCCATGCCGTGCACGCAGGCATTCGCATCGACGACACTGGAGCGGGGATCGTTACCCATCCTCGCGGTGCCGATATGGTGCCCGCCGTAGGCGCCGTAGCGCGTCATCTCGGCTTCCACCGCCTCGGGGTCGTATTCGAACTCGCCGGCACCGGAGCGCCGCAGCTCGTGGGCCAGCAAGGCGATGGCGCGACGCACTGTATTCACGTCGCCATCGGCATATCGCCAGTCAACCCGGAGTCGCGGCATGCCGAACGCGTCGCGATCGGCACCGAGCGTTACACGGCTGTCGCGGTTGGGTTGCTGTTCGCAGTGAAAATCCAGGCTGTATCGCTCGGACTTTGGCGCCACGATGATCGACGGATATTTGCGCTGAGCCAGTGTGCGATGTCGCAGCCAGTGCCAGAGAAAGCGGCTAATGGTGAGCGGATCGCGGACCACATTGTGCAGATGCCGGAGCCATTGCCCAGGCGTCAGCGGCTGATCGCCTTGCAGACGCATTCTGTACTCGTAGGGAATGAACATCCGCGAAAGCTGCAGCAGCGACAGCACGCCGTTGCAGTGCGAAGGATCGGGTATGTGCGGATGATGCAGGCGCGCGACGAAATTTCCGATCTGCAGTCGCCGCTGGGCTTCGGCGGTCAAGGCGAGCCGCCGGATCGCCGACGCGCACGAGCTCTTCCATCAGGTAGGCATATGACAGGCCGTGAAAGCCGTACCGCTGCACGCGCAGGGCCTCGTAGCGCCGTGGAATCGCCAGCAAGCGCGCGACGCGCGGCATACTGCGGTGAAACGCGGTGTCGAAGCAGGCGATCTGCAGCAGTTGCGGATGGCGCGCGCGGACGGCTTCGATCAGGTCGATCTCGCGCGGCAGATGGTCCGGATCAAAGGGCCGGATGCGCTTCAGTTCGTCGAGCAATTCGGGCGTGATGCGCTCGGGCTCGCTGTGGTGCATGCCATGGACGATGCGATGACCGACCGCGCGGACCGATGCGAATCCGCTTTGCGTTGCCAGCCAGTCAAGCAGAAACGCCACCGGAGATTCGCGAGCAGCAAGCTCGAGACTGCCGCTGCGCGGCGCCTCCGGGTCCACCTGCTCGAAACTCAGACGGGTACCGCCCAGACCGATGCGGTCGATCTTTCCGTGCAGGGTCCGACGTGGCACGGCACCGGCGTCATACAGCGCGAAACGGATGCTCGACGAGCCCGCATTGAGGGTGAGGATGCCGGGGCTAGCGGCTTGCACGGATCACGCCCTGATCGATCGGCAAGCCGAGCGCAGCGAGTTGCGCACAGGTCGCGCGGTAGTCGCTGTGCAGGATGCTGCGAATCCCCAGACCGGCCGCGATCTCGACAAACATCGGCGTGTTTTCGATGTAGACCACCTGCCCGGCTGGCGTCTGCGCGAGGTCGAGCGCCAGCCGGAAAATGTCCGCGTCAGGCTTGCGCAGGCCGACGATGCATGAGGACACAAAGAAGTCGACGCAGCGATCAAGCCCGAACTTTTGAATCCGGTAGGCATTCAGTTCGCGCGCTTCATTGCTGACCACGGCGATCTTCAATCCGTGCCGATGCTTGAGCTGGGCCGCCAGATCAATCATCGCGGGGTAGGGTTTGGATTGCGCGAACATGAAGTGCCGGAACTGCGCCCGGGTGAACGATCGCTTGACGTAGAAAATCACGGTGCTCAAATATTCTTCCAGCGTGAGCTTGCCGATCTCATAGGCGGCGAAACACAGGCGATGGCGCGCCTCCGTTTCGCTGCCGTCCAGCTTGAAGTTCTTGACGGCGCGTCTGCGTGCGTGATGATTCCAGCCGTCGGTCAGCAGTACGCCGCCGATGTCCAGAAACGCGCAAGTGATGGCTGCTGGCTTTTTCATCGGTTTGTTCGTTTGATCCTCGGCGAGCGCTGCGGGCTGGCCGGTCTCAGCATAGCGCCAGCGCGCGCTGGCAGACGTCCTCGACGCTGAAGCCGTATTCGCGCAGCAGCACCTCAGCCGGCGCCGAGGCGCCGTAGTGTTCGACGCTGAGCACATCGCCCGCCACACCGACGTAGCGATGCCAGCCCTGCGCGACGCCGAGCTCGACCGCGAGCCGCGCACCGACGGCCGGTGGCAGAACCGCATCGCGGTCCGCCTGCGGCAGCGCGTCAAACAATTCCCAACTCGGCATCGACACGCAGCGCACCGCGATGCCCTGCGCGTGCAGACGCTCGGCTGCGGCCAGAATCAGCCCGACTTCCGAGCCACTGGCGATCAATATCAGTTGCGGCACACCGTCCGGCGCATCGCTCAGCACATAAGCGCCCCGCCGCAAGCCCTCCGCCGCGGCGTAGCGGCGACGGTCAAGCGTGGGCACGCTCTGCCGGCTCAAGACCAGCACCACCGGCCGATCGCGCGTCTCCAGCGCCACGCGCCAGGCGACCGCGGTTTCATTGGCATCGCCGGGACGGATGACGGTCAGATTCGGCACCGCGCGCAGGTTCGCGAGCTGCTCCACGGGCTGATGGGTGGGACCGTCCTCGCCGACCGCGATGCTGTCGTGGGTGAACACAAACACCGCATGCAGGCCCATCAGCGCCGCCAGCCGCAGCGGCGGCCTCAGGTAGTCGGAGAAGATGAAAAAGGTCGAGCCGTAGGGGATGAAGCCGCCGTGCGCGGCGAGACCATTGACGATCGCGCCCATCGCATGTTCGCGGACGCCGAAGTGCAGGTTGCGGCCGGCATGACTCCAGCCGCCTCCGGCGGAGCCCTGATGGTCTTCGTCGCCATCGGTCGGCGGATTGAAGTCGCCGAGGCCGAGCAGGGCGGTGTGCGTCGAAGGATCGAGATCCGCCGAGCCGCCAACCAAGGCCGGCAGCCGCGGCGCGATGGCGTTCATCACTTTGCCGGAGGCGACGCGCGTGGCGATGCCCTTGGCGTCCGCCGGAAAGACCGGAATATCCGCGTCCCAAGCGGCCGGCAGTTCGCCGTGCAGCCGCACCTGCAGTTCCTGCGCTTTGTCGGGATAAGCTTGCGCGTAGGCCGCAAGGCGGTCGTTCGATGCAGCTTCCTCGTTTCCGCCGAGCCTCAGCGCTTCGCGGAAATGTGCCAGTGCGTCGTCTGGAATCAGGAACGCCGGTTCGAGCGGCCAGCCCAGTTTCTGCTTGGTCTTGCGCACGTCCTCGACGCCCAGCGGCGAACCATGTGCTTCGAAGCTGTCCTGCTCGGGCGAGCCGTAGCCAATGTGAGTGCGCACGAGGATCAGCGAGGGCCGCCCGCTCTCGGCGCGCGCGGCAAGCAGTGCCGCCTCGATTGCGGCGAGATCGTTGCCGTTGTCGACGGTCACCGTATGCCAGCCGTACGCCTCGAAACGGCGTGCACGATCTTCGGTGAACGCGATGTCAGTGCCGGCGGCCAGCGTGACGCGGTTGTCGTCGTACAGGCAGGTGAGCTTGCCGAGCTTGAGATGGCCGGCCAGCGAAGCGGCCTCGGCCGTGACGCCCTCCATCAGATCGCCGTCCCCGGCGAGCACATAGGTCGCGTGGTCGATCACCTGATGGTCATGACGGTTGTAGCGCGCCGCCAGCTGCGCTTCGGCGATTGCCATGCCGACCGCGTTGGCGAAGCCCTGACCCAACGGCCCGGTGGTGGTTTCCACGCCGGGGGTATGCCGGCGCT
Source organism: Solimonas terrae (assembly GCF_011067135.1). GTDB lineage: Bacteria > Pseudomonadota > Gammaproteobacteria > Nevskiales > Nevskiaceae > Solimonas > Solimonas terrae. Next base: position 25,326 of record NZ_JAAMOW010000010.1, on the reverse strand, counting down.
CGGGATGTCCCGGCGCCCTGCTCTGCCACTGCCGGAAGCGCTTGATGTCCGCCAGCGGCAGGTCGTAGCCGCTCAGGTGCAACAGGCTGTAGAGCAGTGCGGAACCGTGTCCGGCCGAAAGCACGAAACGATCCCGATCAAACCACTGCGGATTGCGCGGGTTGTGCCGGAGCAGGCGCGTCCACAGCGCGTAGGCCATCGGCGCGGCACCCAGCGGCAGGCCCGGATGGCCGCTGTTGGCCTGCTGCACCATGTCGACCGACAGAAAGCGAAGCGTGTTGATGCACAGCTGATCGCGTTCGACAGCAAAGGCAGCGCTCTGCGTACTCATTTCGTCAGCTGCTTGCGGATCGCCAGCAGTTCCTGCCGGCGCGCCGTGGTCGTTCTCGGGTAGCGCATCTTCAGCGCTTCGAAAGCGTCGAGAATGATCCGGGACACGATCAGCCGGGCATTGTCCTTGTCGTCTGCGGGCACGATGTACCAGGGCGCATGGTCGGTGCTGGTCGCACTGAGGCATTTCTCGTAGGCCTTCATGTACTGCGACCAGAACTTGCGCTCGGCGAGGTCGGCCTCGCTGAACTTCCAGTTCTTGTCCGGCTCGTCGATACGCGCCAGAAAACGCAGGCGTTGCTCCTCCTTCGACAGGTGCAGATAGAACTTGATGATGCGCGTGCCGTTGGCATGCAGATGCCGCTCCAGATTCCGGATCGAGCGGTAGCGGTGGTGCCAGACCGTATTGCCGTGCTTCCGTGCGTCCGGCAGGCCTTCGCTGCGCAGAATCTCCGGATGCACGCGGGCAATCAGCACCTCTTCATAGTAGGAACGGTTGAAGATGCCGATGCGCCCGCGCTCAGGCAGATCGCGCGTACTGCGCCAGAGGAAGTCATGTTGCAGCTCGATGGCGCTGGGATGTTTGAAACTGAATACCTGACAGCCCTGAGGATTGACGCCCGACATCACATGCCGGATGGCGCCATCCTTGCCGGCGGCATCCATCGCCTGGAAGATGAGCAGCACGGCGTAGTGGTTGCTGGCGTAGTGCAGCCGCTGTTGCGCGCTCAGTTGCGCGACGTGATCGTCAAGAATCTGCTTGTACTGATCCTTGGAGCCGAACACCGGATCGACTTTCGTCGGCCAGTCCTTGAGCTTGACCTCGCAGCCTTTACTGACGCGAAAATCTTTTGCACGAATCTTGTCGGCCTGACTCATTGAGCGGTCTCCAGAGCTGCAACGGGCGGTATTCCCTTCCCTCGCCTGGGCGATCTCGATCATCGCCGCGGTGGACGTCAAGCGGCAGCCGTCGCTACCGGGCGGCGATCTCCGACTTCATCCGGCCGAACTCTTCGCGGTTGATCTCGCCGCGGGCATAACGCTCCTTGAGAATGTCGAGCGCGTCCTTGCGTGGCTGTGCGAGATGGCGTCGGTTCGATCGGTAGGTATAGCCCCAGTGCCCGAAGCTCGAAATCAGCAGGAACCAGACACCGAACCAGAGAAACCAGCCCCAGCCGAAATACCAGTCGTTCCAATACGGGTGCGTCATCTGAATCTCCATTCATGAGCTGGGCGAAATCCGTCGAGCAGGCTCATGCGTTCTATTCGCCGGGATGGAAACCGTGGAGCCCTTGCGCGGTATCGGACCGCCACTCAGGCCGCAGCGGCCGCAGCGGCCGCCGCTTTCGTGGTGGCAACCGCTGAGATGGGAGCCGGCGTTGTTGCGGGTTTGCGTGGCGCCGCTTCTGGCCCCGGCACGCCCTTCCCGGCCAGCGCCACGGCCAGCGTCGCGGCTGACGGGTTCATGCTGTCGACCATCGAACTCGGGATCAGGATCGTGGTGCCACGTTCCTTGGTGGTTTCGTAAATGATGTTCATGGCGCGCAGCTGCAGCGCCGAGGGATGCCCGGCATAGGTTTCTGCGGCTTCAACGAACTTGCTGGCGATCGCCGCTTCGGCGGAACCGAGGATCACACGCGCCTGCTTCTCGCGCTCGGCCTGCGCCTGGCGCGACATCGCGTCCTGCAAAGCTTCCGGAATGGCGACATCGCGAATCTCGACCGAGCTGACGGTGATGCCCCACGGTGCGGTCTTCCGCCCGATCTCGATCTTCAATTGCTCGTCGGCGTCCTTGCGGTCGGACAGCAACGCCGCCAGCATCGACGAGCCAATCATCTCGCGCAGCGAAGTCTGCGCAACCTGATCGATCGCCTGACGATAATTGGTGATCGCCAGCGCGGCCTTTTCGGCATCGTGCACATGCCAGAAGATGATCGCATCGACGTTGACTGGAACCGTATCGCGGGTCAGCGCCTGCTCGGCGTTGAAGCCGGTGGTCTGGATGCGGGTATCGATGACCGCAGTTACCGCGTCGATGATCGGGATGATGCCGAACATGCCAGCGCCCTTGACGCTCTGCAGCTTGCCCATGCGCAGGATGACGAATTTCTGCCAGACATTGGCCATCTTCAGCGACGCCGCAATGATCAGCGCCGCTGCAAATAACGGCAGCGCCAGAACCTGATTGATCCAGGCACCGACGGCCATCCCTGCCAGTGCAAAGACGAGCGCGAGAGACGCGGTGATTGGATTCATGACGGGTGTTCCTTGGGCTCGGATTTAACCTCGGCAACATGGGGCATAAAGCGATCGGTGTCGGTTCGCTGACGCACACATGCCTCAGGTGCGTGCGGCGAGATCCATCGGCTGCATCGCTGAAAACCGTCAGCTCTGTGCGTTATCGAACAGACAGCGCGGCGCGTGGCGGGCATCGTCTGCCGTTCACCCCGCACGGGTCGTATGAATCGTGGGCGGAACACGAACGGTTGAACGGAGGCGACGCTTGTCCGGCGATCGACCGGTTCGCTAACGCCTTCACGACCGTCCGCTCGTGACGCCGACGATCAACGGCCACGCCACGTGAACCTCGGTCGGCCGATCGTACGAACACGCAGGCGCCCGCCATCAAACAGGTGGCCGCGGGCCTGCTTGCTTGACGCAAGCGACTGCCGAAACGGTTCCGTTCCATGACCCGCACACACGCCATCGCAATACCAGCGCGCATGGGCCGGCTCGCGGCCGCGGCGATGCTGCCATCCGGGCACCGCGAACGATCTCGCACCAATGGACCGCGATGAGTTTCCGGACGCGCTACCAGCAAGCCCGTCGCAGCGTCACCGCCCGCCTCAGGCGCTGGCGGCGCGCACGTTTACATCACAAGGATATTGAACAGCCGACACCGCTGCGCGCCGAGTTGTTCAGCGTCGCGCAGATGGAACAGCACGGCAAGGCGCTGGCGCAGTCACACATCCTGAGTGCTTTCGGCGAACGGGATCAGCTGTTGAAGCGGCTGGACGAGAACCGGCAGGTCCTGATCGTGACCAGCAATCTGCTGACCGTCGCAGTCAGGGATCGGCGGCGGATCGCGCCAGCAGGCGAATGGCTGCTCGACAATTTCTACCTGATCGAAGAGCAGATTCGCAGCGCCCGGAAGCATCTGCCCAAGGGCTACAGTCGCGAACTGCCGCGTCTTGCACAGGGCTCCTCGCGCGGATTGCCACGTGTCTACGATCTTGCGCTTGAGGTGATATCGCATGGCGACGGGCGCGTCGATGCGGAAACGCTGGTCAGCTTCGTTGCCGCATACCAGAGCGTTACGGCGCTGACGCTGGGCGAACTGTGGGCCATTCCGATCATGCTGCAACTGGCGCTGATCGAAAACCTGCGGCGCATCGGCGCACGCATCACCACCGCCAGGACCCAGCTCAATCAGGCGCAAGTCTGGGCAAACCAGATGATGGAGGTTGCCAAAGATGATCCGAAGAGCCTGATTCTGGTGATCGCCGACATGGCGCGGTCCAACCCGCCGTTGGTGAGTCCGTTTGTCGCCGAGCTCGCCCGTCGTCTGCAGGGTCACGGACCGTCGCTGGCTTTGCCGCTGACCTGGATCGAGCAGCGGCTCGCCGAATCCAGCCAGACGATTGAACAGATGGTGTTGTCTGAGAATCAGACGCAGGCGGCCGACCAGGTTTCGATCAGCAATACCATCGGCAGCCTGCGCTTTCTGGACGCGATGGACTGGCGCGACTTCGTCGAATCGATGAGCAAGGTCGAGCATATTCTTCGCGAAGATCTCGGCGGGATTTACAGCGAGATGGATTTCGCAACGCGCGACACGTACCGCCGCGTCGTCGACCGGCTCGCCAAGCGCTGCCAGCAGTCCGAATCCGAAGTGGCGCGCGCCGCTATCGATCTGGCCGGGCAACAAGCCTGCATCGATGGCGACAATAATCCCGGCGCACATGTCGGCTATTACCTGATCGATCGCGGCCTGCCGGCACTTGAAGCGCGCGTGGGGGCGCATCTCCACCTCACCGAGCGGATCGGCAGATGGTCCGCGCGTATGCCGCTGACGCTGCATATCGGCGCGATCCTGCTGATGACGCTGATCTTCACCGGCTACCTTGTCGATCGCGCACAGCTCGGTGCGACGATCGGCTGGCGTCTGCCGCTGCTGGGCACGCTGGCGCTGCTCGGTGCCAGCCAGATGGCATCGGCGCTGACCAACTGGCTGACGACCTTATTGCTGAGTCCACAGCGCCTGCCACGCATGGACTATGCGCGCGGACTGCCACCGGACCAACGGACACTGGTGGTCATTCCGACGCTGCTGGACAGCGCCCCTGCGATCGAGGCCTTGCTCGAAGCGCTGGAAGTTCGGTATCTCGGCAACCAGGATGCGCAGCTGCACTTCGGACTGCTCACGGATTTTCGCGACGCAGACGAGGAGATCCTTGCCGAAGATGCACCGCTGTTGCAAAAGGTCCATCGCGGCATCGAGCGACTCAACGAGAAGTATCGGGACACTGGCAAGGGCCGATTCTTCCTGTTTCATCGTCCACGCCGCTGGAATCCGGCCGAGCGGGTCTGGATGGGCTACGAACGCAAGCGCGGCAAACTCGGCGAGCTCAATGCCCTGCTGCGCGGCGGCGCAAGTGAGTGCTTCTCGTTGATCGTCGGTGAGCTTGAACACCTGCCGACGGTCAAATACGTGATCACGCTGGATACCGACACCCGGTTGCCGCGCGATTCGGCCCGGCAGTTCGTGGCAACCATGGCGCACCCTCTGAATCGTCCACGTTATGACGAACGCCGTCAGCGTGTCTGCGCGGGCTACGGCATCTTGCAACCTCGACTTGCCGCGAGCATCTCCGATGCCGCGCAGTCGCGCTACCGGCAGTTGTGCGGCAGCGAACCCGGCATCGATCCCTACACCGGCTCGGTCTCGAACGTTTACCAGGATCTTTTTGGTGAAGGCTCGTTCATCGGCAAGGGCATCTACGAGGTCGACGCTTTCGAGCGCGCGCTCAAGGACCGCTTCCCCGAGAACCGCATTCTCAGCCACGACCTTCTCGAAGGTTGTTATGCGCGTTCGGGCCTGCTGAGCGATGTCGATCTGTTCGAGGAATATCCGTCGAGTTACCGGACCGACGTAACACGCCATCGGCGCTGGATCCGCGGCGACTGGCAGATCGCGTGCTGGCTGCTTGGGAAGGTGCCCGGCCCCGAAGGGCAGCAGCTCTCCAATCCGCTGTCGGCGCTGTCGCGCTGGAAAATCTTCGACAATCTGCGCCGCAGTCTCGCCCCGGCCGCGCTCGCGGCACTGCTGCTGATGGGCTGGACGGTATTGCCGCGCCCGTGGTTCTGGACGTTGGCGGCAATTGCCATCGTCGCGATCCCGAGCTTGCTGCACGCCTTGGTCGATGCGTTCCGCAAACCGCCTGAGATGCTGCTGCGCCAGCATCTGCAGGCGGTGCTCTTTTCGGCGGCAAAGAGTTTCGGGCTGGCCGGATTACGAATCACCTGCCTCCCCTACGAAGCGCTGTTCAGTGTCGATGCCGTTGCCCGTACCGTGTGGCGGGTGCTGATCTCGCGGCGTCGGCTGCTGGAATGGAGCGTAGCCGCCAACAGCACACAGCGCGACGACACTACGGACGAGTCGGGCCGCCCGCTCGCTCGGCCTGACGACGGCATCCTGGCCTTCTACCGCACCATGGCCATTGCGCCGCTCAGCGCTGCGCTGACGATGCTGCTGCTCGGCGCACTGAGACCGGATGCACTGACCGCCGCCGCGCCGATTCTGGTTCTGTGGCTTGCAGCGCCGGGCATCGCGTGGTGGCTGAGCCGGCCGCTGGTGCGGCGCGAAGTGGAACTGGCGCCGGAGCAGACCGTGTTCTTGCGCAGAATCGCGCGCAAGACCTGGGCATTCTTCGAGCGTTTCGTCGCGCCTGAGGACCACTGGCTGCCGCCGGACAATTTTCAGGAAGTTCCCGCTGAAGTCATCGCGCGCCGAACCTCGCCGACCAACATCGGGCTCGCTCTGCTGGCCAATCTGTCGGCATACGACTTCGGGTTCACGACCGCCCGGCGCCTGATCGAGCGGACCGATAACACACTCCAGACCATGACCCGGCTGGAGCGGCATCAGGGTCATTTTTACAACTGGTATGACACCGGCAGCTTGCAGCCGCTGCCACCGCGTTACATCTCGTCGGTCGACAGCGGCAATCTGACCGGCCATCTGCTGACCCTGCGGGCCGGTCTTCTGGGGCTCCCGGACCAAGCCTTGATCGGCGCGCGGCTGTTCGACGGCATCGCCGATACGCTGTCGGTTCTGGTTGATACCGCGCCAGACCTCGATCGCGCGCCGATCGACCGCCTGCAGACGCGGCTGGACGACGCTGGCGCGCACATGCCGGCAACGCTTGCGGCGGCCTTGCTATGCCTTGCGCCGATCGCCCAGGACGCCGCGCTGATCACCGCCAGGCTGGCGGATGATGCAGCGCCAAACGCAAGAGACTGGGCGGCAAAACTCGAACAGCAATGCCGGGATGCCATCGAGGATCTGCGGTTTCTTGCGCCGTGGCTCGCGCTGTCCGTCACGCCCGAGACACTGGCCGGATTCTTTGCCGCCATACCCGAGCCGCGCAGCCTGCGCGACCTGGCCCGCTACGCCGGGCGTGCGCTGCCGGCGATCGATGCAAGACTCGGCGATGAGCTGCCAGCGGTGGCACGGGACTGGCTGATCGCGCTGCGTCGCGACGTGCTTGCGGCAAGCGAGCGAGCGCTGCAACGGATCGCCGCGTGCGAACGCCTCGCCGGGCAGGCCGGCGATTTCACCGCCATCGAGTACGAGTTTCTCTACGACCGGACCCGCCACCTGCTGGCCGTCGGCTACAACGTCGATGAGTTCCGGCGTGATGCGAGCTACTACGATCTGCTGGCGTCCGAGGCGAGACTGTCCAGCTTTGTCGCCATCGCCCAGGGAAAACTGCCGCAGGAATGCTGGTTTGCCTTGGGCCGCGAGCGAACGACCGCGGGCGGCGAGCCGATCCTGCTGTCGTGGAGCGGGTCGATGTTCGAATACCTGATGCCGCGGCTGGTGATGCCTGGCTACGCCGGTACACTGCTCGATCAGACCTGCCGCGCCGCCGTGGCCCGGCAGATTGCCTACGGTGGGCAGCGCGGTCTGCCCTGGGGGATTTCGGAATCGGGTTACAACACCTTCGACGCCAGTCTCAACTACCAGTATCACGCGTTCGGTGTCCCTGGGCTCGGGCTGAAGCGCGGTCTGGCCGAGGATGTGGTGGTGGCACCGTACGCGTCCATGCTGGCGCTGATGATCGCGCCAGACGCGGCCTGTACCAACCTTCAGCGGCTGGCAGCCGACGGACTCGAGGGTCGCTACGGCTTCTTTGAAGCCGTGGATTACACGCCTACGCGTTCGTATCCGGTGAACGTCTCGATGGGCACCAAGCGCGACGCCACGACCAAAAATCCCGGTGTCGTGGTGCGCTCCTTCATGGCCCACCACCAGGGCATGAGCCTGCTGTCGCTGGCCTGCCTGCTGCTCGACCAGCCGATGCAGCGACGCTTCGGATCGGACCCCCAGATCAAGGCCACCCTGCTGCTGTTGCAGGAGCGGATTCCAAAGCAGTCGGCATTGCCGGCACAGCCCACCGAAAGCGGCGAGTCCGATTCCTTCTTCCATGACCAGACGGTTGAACTGAATATGCCGATCGGCCCGGACACGCCAACGCCGGAGGTCCAGCTCCTGTCCAATGGCCGCTACCACGTAATGGTCAGCAACGCGGGTGGCGGCTACAGCTTGTGGAACGATCTTGCGGTCACCCGCTGGCGCGAAGACAGCAGCTGCGACAACTGGGGAACGTTTGCCTATCTGCGCGATATCGACAGCAACGAGTTCTGGTCGGCAACCCACCAGCCGACCTGCAGGCGTGCCGACATTTACGAAGCGATGTTCTCTGAAGGCCGCGCGGAATACCGACGCCGCGACCACGAAATCGAAACGCATTCCGACATCGTCGTGTCACCCGAAGACGACATCGAACTGCGCCGCCTGTGCATCATCAATCGTTCGCACAGGACGAGAACCATCGAGGTCACCAGCTACGCCGAACCGGTGCTGACGGCGGCGGCGGCCGATGCGATGCAGTCGGCTTTCGGCAAGCTGTTCGTGCAGACCGAAATTCTCCGCGACCATCGCGCCATTCTGTGTACGCACCGACCCCGCTCGATCACTGATCGCGCGCCGTGGATGTTTCATCTGATGGCGACCAATGGCTCTGAAGTCAGCGAGCTTTCGTACGAAACCGATCGTATGCGCTTCATCGGGCGCGGCCGCACCGTCGCTGCGCCGCAGGCAATGCTCGACGACCTGCCGCTGTCCAACACCGCGGGTTCGGTGCTGGACCCGATCGTCGCCATCCGCTGCCGGATCACGCTCCTGGCCGGGCAATCGGCGCACGTCGATCTGGTCACCGGCGCCGCCGGCAGCCGCGAAGACTGCATGACCCTGGTCGGACGCTATCAGGACCGCCATCGGGCAGACCGCGCCTTCGATCTCGCCCGCACGCATGGCGGCGTCACGCTGCGGCAGATCAATGTCAGCGAGTCCGAAGCGCGGCTCTACCGGCGCCTCGCCGGCCCGGTTGTGTACGCCAACGCCGCGCTGCGTGCGCGGGCCGAGGTCCTGATCCAGAACCGGCGCGGGCAGTCAGGACTCTGGGCCTATGCCATTTCCGGCGACCTGCCCATTGTGCTGCTGAAGCTCTCCACCAGCGCGCATCTCGATCTGGCACGCCAGATGATCCAGTGCCATGCGTACTGGCGGCTCAAGGGTCTCAAGGTCGACCTGGTGATCTGGAACGAGGAGCACCTCGGCTACCGGCAAAAGCTTCAGGACCAGATCATCGCGCTGATCGCGACCGGGACCGATGCCAACGCGATCGACCGTCCCGGCGGCATCTTCGTGCGTTCGGCCGAACAGATCTCCGACGAGGACCGCACCCTGCTGCGCTCGGTTGCGCGCGTCATCGTCGCTGGCGACCTCGGAACTCTGGCAGAGCAGATCACCCGGCGCGTGGTCGTCCCCAAGGCCATCGCGAGGCTCGCGCACACCACGCGTAGCTATCATCCCGAGCCCACGGTGTCCGCAGTCGCGCCGCGCACCGGCCTCATTCTCGCCAACGACCTCGGCGGATTTGCTGCGGATGGGCGCGAGTACATCATCACCACCACACAGGCGCAGACCACGCCGCTGCCGTGGGTGAACGTGCTTGCGAACCCGAACTTCGGAACCGTGCTGTCCGAGAGCGGCCTCGCCTATACCTGGAGCGAGAACGCCCACGAATTCCGGTTGACGCCATGGAGCGACGACGCCGTCGGCGCGTCCGGCGGCGAAGCGTTCTACCTGCGCGACGAAGACAGCGGACAGTTCTGGTCACCTGCGCCGTTGCCGGCGCGTGGCGCGGAGCCCTACGTCACCCGCCATGGTTTCGGCTACAGCGTGTTCGAGCACAGCGCCGGCGGTATCCGCTCCGAGCTGTGGATCTACGTGGACCTCGAAGACGCCGTCAAATTCTCGGTGCTGAAAGTGCGCAACGTTTCGCGCCGGTCGCGGCGCCTGTCGGTCACCGGTTATGTCGAGTGGGTGCTGGGCGATCTGCGCCCGAAATCTGCCATGCACGTGGTCACCGAGATCGATCCGACCAGCGGCGCCCTCTTCGCGCGCAACGCCTACAACACCGAATTTGCCGGGCGGGTCGCGTTTTTCGACGTCGATGACAGCTCGCGCACGCTCTCCGGCGATCGCACCGAGTTCCTCGGGCGCAACGGCTCGCTCGCCGATCCGGACGCGATGACGCGCTCGCACTTGTCCGGTCGGCTGGGCGCAGCGCTGGACCCCTGTGCGGCGATCCAGGTGCCCTTCGAACTGGCCGACGGGCAAGAGCGCGAATTCATTTTCCGGCTCGGTGCGGGACGCGACCTCGACCAGGCCTGTGCCCTGGCCAAGCGTCTGCGAACACCCGGCTCGGCGCGCACCGCGCTGGAAAAAGTACAGCAATACTGGCGTCACACGCTCGGCGCGGTGCAGATCGAAACACCCGAGCCGGCACTGAACGTGCTGGCCAACGGCTGGCTGGTGTATCAGGTGCTGGCCTGCCGCCTGTGGGCACGCAGCGGCTACTCTCAGTCCGGCGGCGCATTCGGTTTCCGCGACCAGCTGCAGGACGTGATGGCGCTGGTGCACAGCGAGCCGGCGCTGGTGCGCGAGCATCTGCTGCGCTGTGCGCAGCGACAGTTTCCCGAAGGCGATGTGCAGCACTGGTGGCATCCGCCGACCGGACGCGGCGTACGCACGCGCTGTTCAGATGATTACCTCTGGCTGCCGCTGGCGGTGTGCCGCTACGTGCAGTGCACCGGCGACACCGGCGTGCTCGACGAGAACCTGCACTTCCTCAGCGCGCGCGCGCTGGCGGCCGATGAGGAGTCGTATTACGACCTGCCGGGCCGTGCCGCCGAAGTCGCCAGTCTGTACGAACACTGCCGGCGGGCGATCGTCCACGGCCTGCACTACGGCGAGCACGGCTTGCCGCTGATGGGTTCAGGCGACTGGAACGACGGCATGAATCTGGTCGGCATCGACGGTAAAGGCGAAAGCGTGTGGCTGGGCTTCTTCCTTTACGAGGTCCTGGTTTCGTTTGCCGGACTTGCGCGCGTGCGCGGCGACGTCGCGTTTGCCGACCGTTGTGGAACGGAAGCAGAGCGCCTGCGCGCGAACCTCGATCAGCACGCCTGGGACGGCGCCTGGTATCGGCGCGCCTGGTTCGACGATGGCACGCCGCTCGGCTCGTCGATCAACCCGGAATGCGCGATCGATTCCATCGCGCAGAGCTGGTCGGTATTGTCGGCAGCCGGTGAGGTCAAACGCGCGCGCCAGGCCATGGATGCACTGGACCAGCATCTCGTCGACCGCGAGCACGGCGTGATCCGGCTGCTGGAGCCGGCCTTCGATCAGTCACCGATGAATCCCGGCTACATCAAGGGCTACGTCCCCGGCGTGCGCGAGAACGGCGGCCAATACACGCACGCGGCGGTGTGGGCGGCGATGGCCTTCGCAAAACTGGGCGACGAAACGCGTGCCTGGGAACTGCTGGGCATCATCAATCCGGCGATGCGCACGCAGACCGCAGAGGCGATCGCCGTCTACAAGACCGAACCCTACGCGGTGGCCGCCGATATCTACGCCTTGCCGCCGCATGCCGGCCGCGGCGGCTGGACCTGGTACACGGGCTCGGCAGGTTGGCTGTACCGGCTGATGCTGGAGTCAGTGCTGGGCCTGAAACGCGAAGGCGCGACGCTGACGATCACGCCCTGCATCCCGAAACAATGGACCTCATTCAAGCTTCATTACCGCTATCAGGAAACGGTCTATGACATCACCGTGCGGCAATTACGCACTGGCGGCGGCCGCGTGACGCTGATGCTGGATGACGTCGAGCTGACGGAGCCAAGCATCCCGCTGCTCAACGACCGCCGCGGGCATCGGGTTGAACTGACCATCGGCGGTCAGCTCGTCGAACCAGGAGCCGCCTTGCAAATCACGGCGTGACCGGCGGAATCCGTGCGGGACCGTGAAGCCGCATCGTCTGCCGGCCGTGCCGAGGGCCGCGTCCGCTCTGCGGGCTGGCGAACAGACCGCTTCAGCGCCGGCCGATACGCTGGCAATTCATTTGCGGCAAGGAAGCACTTCGATGAAAACCGACACTTACGATGAGCCGGGAGCCCTCGCAGAGCCGAAAGGCATCACGCCACGCAATTCCCGCAGGATCGGCTCCGAGGTCAAGAACGGCCTCGTGTCGCTCGATGGGCACGTCGGACGTATCGAAGCACTCAACGTCGAGCTGTTCGCCGCGATGTTTCTGAAGAGCCCGATCGCCAAAGCGGTGCTGGCCCGCGGTGAGCCCCTCAAGTTCTTTCTGCCGAACTCGAGCAGTGGCGATGACTGGGCAGGCGTCAACATCACCATCGCCGGCGTGACCAAGGATCGGCTCGCGACGCAGCGCGAACTCCCGGTCGTCGCCGATCGCGGCAATGGCTACTCCAGCAACCCTGCCGGCCAACTGAAGCCCGGCGACTTCGGCGTGCATTCGCATCCGGACACTGTGAACCTCCTGAAGCCGCTCGTCGGCGGGGTCGGATCAGGGCGCCACGGTAGTTCCGATCCGCGTGCATCTTCCGATTGAGCGTCAAGCGGTCCGCCGGCTTGGCGACGGCCGGATATCGAACACGATGGCAGTCGCGGCGCCAGTCCGACGCGTTGTTCAGTCCGCCGCCAGTGTGGCATCGACGATGTGCTGCGCCTCGCTCAGGATCATCTGCAGATGCGCAGCGTCCCGGAAGCTCTCGGCGTAGATCTTATAGATGTCTTCGGTGCCGGAGGGACGGGCGGCGAACCAGCCGGAGGCGGCAATCACCTTGATGCCGCCGATCGCCGCGCCATTGCCGGGGGCGTGATCGAGCACGGCGTCGATCTTCTCGCCGGCGAGCTCGCTGGTCTTGATCTGCGCGGGCGAGAGTTTTGCCAGCAGAGACTTCTGTTCGGCGGTCGCCGGTGCCTGCAGGCGATCGGCAAACGGCTCGCCCAGTTCGGCCGCCAGTTCGCGATAGCGCGTGGCAGGATCGTGGCCCGTCTTCGCGGTGATCTCGGCGGACAGCAGCGCGGGCACGATGCCGTCCTTGTCGGTAGTCCACACGGTTCCGTCGATACGGCTGAAGCTGGCGCCCGCGCTCTCCTCGCCGCCAAAGCCCAGCGAGCCGTCGAGCAGACCGGCCACGAACCATTTGAAGCCGACCGGCACTTCTAGCAGCTTGCGTCCGAGACGCTGCGCCAGGCGGTCGATCAGTGCGGTGCTGACCAGGGTCTTGCCGATCGCGGCGGACTGGCTCCATTCCGGCCGATGCTGGAACAGGTAGTCGATCAACACCGGCAGATATTGATTGGGCAACAGCAGGCCGCCGACCGGCGTAACGATGCCGTGGCGGTCGTGGTCGGTATCGCAGGCAAACGCGATGTCGTAGCGATCCTTGAGTGCGGTCAGGCGTTGCATTGCGCAGGGCGAGGACGGGTCCATGCGGATCTTGCCGTCCCAGTCCACCGACATGAATCCGAATTGCGCATCGACCACTTCGCTGACGACGCTTAGCTCGATTTTGTAGCGTTCGGCAATCTGCGCCCAGTAGTGCACGCCGGCGCCGCCGAGCGGATCGACACCCATGCGGATGCCGGACGCGCGGATGGCGTCGAAGTCGATGATGTGGGTGAGATCGCCCACGTAGGCGTCGAGGAAATTGTGCTCGCGCGTGGTGGCAGCGCGGCGTGCCTGCGCGAGCGGCATGCGTCGAACGTCTTTGAGTTTCGCTTCGAGCAGGGCGTTGGCACGGGCGCCGATCCAGTCGGTCACGCTGTCATCCGCGGGGCCACCGTGAGACGGGTTGTATTTGAAGCCGCCATCGTCCGGAGGATTGTGCGAAGGCGTGATGACGATGCCGTCGGCCAGGCCCGTGCTGCGACCGAAGTTGTAGGCCAGGATCGCATGCGACACGGCGGGCGTTGGCGTGAATTCTCCGCCCTTGGCGATCATCGTCTGCGCCCGATTCGCCGCCAGTACTTCGAGCGCGGACTCGAACGCCGGCTGTGACAGCGCGTGCGTATCGATGCCGATATACAGCGGGCCGTCGATCGCCTGTTGATGGCGGTAGTCACAGATCGCCTGCGTGATCGCCAGCACATGCTGCTCGTTGAAGCTGCGTGTAAACGAGCTGCCGCGATGTCCGGACGTGCCGAACGCAACGCGCTGTGCCGGCACCGCGGGATCAGGGTGCAGGTCGAAGTAAGCCGCCAGCAGCTTGGCGACATCGACCAGCAGCAACTTCGGCGCCGGCTTGCCCGCGAGCGGACTGATCGCGGTGCTCATGTGGCGTGGTCCCGGAGCCGGCGATAGCGCCGGATCAGCGTATTGGTGGAACTGTCATGCGTCAGCGGCGGTTCGTCGGTACTGCGCAGTTCGGCAGCGGTGCGCGTCGCCAGCGCCTTGCCCAGTTCCACGCCCCACTGGTCGAAGGAATCGATATTCCAGATCACGCCCTGCACGAAGACGCTGTGTTCGTACAGCGCCACCAACGCGCCCAGTGTGTGCGGTGTGAGCTGCTCGGCGAGGATGGTGTTGCTCGGACGGTTACCCTCGAAGGTCCGGTGCGGCACGAGCGCGGCGGTCGTTCCCTCGCTTTTCACTTCATCGGCAGTCTTGCCGAAAGCCAGCGCCTCGCTCTGGGCGAACAGGTTGGCCATCAGCAGATCATGCTGTTCGCCGAGCGGATTCAGCGGTTGGCAGAAACCGATGAAGTCGCAGGGCACGATGTGCGTGCCCTGGTGGATGAGTTGGTAGAACGAGTGCTGGCCGTTGGTGCCGGGCTCGCCCCAGTAGATGGGGCCGGTCGGGTAGTCCACGCGCGTGCCGTCGAGCGTGACGTGCTTGCCGTTGCTCTCCATCGCCAGTTGCTGCAGGTAGGCCGGAAAGCGTTTGAGGTACTGCTCATAAGGAAGTACCGCGACCGTTGCGGCGCCGAGAAAGTTGTTGTTCCAGATCGCCAGCAGTCCCATCAGCGCGGGCAGATTGCGCTCCAGAGGTGTGCTCCGGAAGTGCGTGTCCATCGCATGGAATCCGGACAGCATCGCGTGGAAGGCGTCCGGACCGATCGCCAGCATCGTCGAAAGACCGATCGCCGAATCCATCGAGTAGCGGCCGCCAACCCAGCCCCAGAAGCCGAACATCTGCGCGGGTTCAATGCCGAACTTCGCGACACCCTCGGCGTTGGTTGATATGGCGACGAAGTGTTTTGCGATCGCCGCGTCGACCTTCAGCGTACGCAGACACCAGTCGCGCGCGGCATGTGCGTTGCTCAGCGTCTCCAGTGTGGTGAAGGTTTTGGAGCAGACGATGAACAGGGTTTCCGCCGCATCCAGATCGCGTGTCGCTTCGATGAAATCGGTGCCGTCGATATTGGAGACGAAGCGGAAGGTCAGATCCCTCTCGCTGTAATTTCGCAGCGCCTCGTACGCCATCACCGGGCCGAGATCAGAACCGCCGATGCCGATGTTGACGACGTTGCGGATGCGCTTGCCGGTGTGTCCGGTCCAGCTGCCGTCGCGGATGCGCGTGGCGAATGCGGCCATGCGATCCAGTACCGCGTGCACGTCAGGCACCACGTTCCTGCCGTCAAGCTCGATATCCGCGTCCGCCGGCGCAGACAAGGCCACGTGCAGCACCGCGCGATTCTCGCTGCGGTTGATGCGATCACCGCGGAACATGGCTTCAATACGGTCGCTCATGCCGCAAGCGGCGGCCAGTTCCCGCAGCAGACGCAGGGTTTCACCTGTGACGCGCTGCTTGGAATAGTCCAGGTACAAACCCGCCGCGGTGGTGGTGAACTGCTCGCCGCGCCCGGGCTGATCGGCGAACAGATCGCGCAGATGCTGGCCGCCAATCTCGTCGAAGTGACGCTGCAGTGCCTGCCACTGCGGGCGTTCGCTCAGCGGTGGCGCCGTGTGAGCAGCCGACGGCCGATCGACGGTCACGCCGGCGCCTTGCCGACTCCTGTGAGCGCCGCGCTCTTCTGGGCGATTCGCTGCAACAGTTCATTCCAGGACTCTACGAATGAACGCGCACCCTCCTCCTGCAACTGCAGGGCCAGCGCATCGATGTCGATACCGACCTGCGCGAAACGCGCGAGCACCGCCTCGGCATCAGCGCCGTCCTCGGCCATCGGCCCGCTGAGCGCACTGTGCTCGGCAAACGCATGCAGAGTTTTTTCCGGCATGGTGTTAATGGTGTCGGGCGCGGCGAGCGCTTCCACGTACAGACTCGCGGACGCCTGCGGATCCTTGCAGCCGGTGCTGGCCCACAGCAGACGCTGCGGACGGGCGCCCGCGGCGGCCAGCTTCTGCCAGCGCGATGAGGCCAGCAGTTCCCGGTAGGCGCGGTAGGTGCGTTGCGCAACCGCGATGCCAAGCCGGTTGCGAAGGTCGGCCGGCACCGCAACCCTGCCGCCGGCATCGCCACGGCTGTCGGACATCGCGATGATCGCGGCGATCTTCGGATCGACGCCCGCATCGCGATCGACGGCGTAGATAGCCCTGGCCCTCGCCGTGCTGATCTCTTTGCGCAACTCCGCGGACAGCTCGTCGCTCACGGCCTTGTCCCAGCGGCTGACGAACAGCGAGGCGACTGAGGCGACATGCGGCCCCAGACCGGCCGCGATGCGTCGCTCGATACCGCGCATGTAGGCGTCGGCCGCAGCGAGATATTGCTCGCGCGAGAACAGCAGCGTCACGTTGACGGGGATTCCGGCGACGATCAGCGCTTCGATTGCGGGAAGGCCTTCCGGCGTGCCGGGAATCTTGACGAACAGGTTCGGTCGATCGGCCTGCGCGTGAATTTTCCGCGCAGCTGCGATGCTGCCTTCGGTGTCTGCCGAAAGCAGTGGCGAGATTTCCATCGACACCCAGCCGTCGATGCCTTGCGTTGCGTCGAACACCGGCCGGAACAGATCGGCAGCGCGGCGCAGATCCTCCAACGCCAGTTCGATGAACAGAGTCTCACCGGATTTTCCGGCACGCGCCTTCTCGCGGATGCCGCCGTCGTAAGCCTCGCCATTGCCGATTGCGCCGTTGAAGATGGTCGGGTTCGACGTCAGGCCGGTGATCCAGAAGTCATCGATGTAACGACGCACGCCGCCGTCATCGAGCAGGCTCCGCGTGATGTTGTCCAGCCACAGGCTCTGGCCGAGTTCGTGCAGTTGTCGGGGCTGTTTCATGTGTGCTCCTGCGGCGATGGCCTGCGTGGCAGGCCGAATCATTTGCTCGGGGCAGCGTCGAGCTTCGGCTCGAACCAGCCGCCGTCGCCGGCGATCAACGCGTCGGCTTGCTTCGGCCCCCAGCTCCCTCGCTTGTAGGGAACCGTTGCCTGATGTTTGGCGAGTACCGGCTCGACCACCGCCCACGCAGCTTCGACGGCGTCTTCGCGCGTAAACAGCGCGGCGTTGCCGGCCATCGCATCGCCCAGAAGCCGCGCGTACGGCGCCTGCTCGGTCGGTCGTTCATCGCTGAGGTACAGCTCCTGCTGACTGCCGGCATACTCCCTTCCGGCACGTTTGACGCGCGCAGCGAGTGCGACGGCCGAGTTCGGTGCGATCCGGAAGCGCAGGTAGTTGGTCGGCGCACCCACAGGCGCCGAGTCGGCGAACAGCTGCTGCGGCGGCGGCTTGAGCTGGACGATCACCTCTGCCGCTGTCTGCGCCAGGCACTTGCCGGAGCGCAGATACCAGGGCACGCCCTGCCAGCGCCAGGAGTCTATGTACAGCCGCAGCGCACAGAAGGTTTCGACGTCGGATTTTTTCGCGACGCCCGGCTCCTTGCGGTAGCCCGCGTATTGGCCGCGTACCAGATCGCCGACTTCCAGCGGGCGCATGGCCTGGAAGACATCAGTGGCTTCGCCGTGTACGGCGCCGAAGCCGCGATAGGTCGGCGGCTCCATCGCGAGCAGGGCCACGATCTGGAACAGATGGTTCTGCACCACGTCGCGCAGGCAGCCGGCCGTTTCGTAAAACGCGCCACGGCTTTCGACGCCGAAGGACTCCGACAGCGTGATCTGCACACTCGCCACGTAGTTGCGATTCCAGATCGGCTCCAGGAAGGAATTGGCGAAGCGGAAATACAGGATGTTCATGATCGCCTCCTTCGCCAGGAAGTGATCGATACGGAAGATCGCGTCCTCCGGGAACACTTCGCGCGCCACGCGGTTGAGCTCGCGTGCCGAAGCGAGATCGCGTCCGAAGGGCTTTTCGACGATCACGCGCGCCTGTTCAGCCAGACCCGCAGCGCCGAGTCCCTTGATGACGGTCGCGAACAGGGCCGGTGGAATCGCCAGGTAGTACGCAGGCCGCCGCGCGTCCCCAAGGGCCTTGCCGAGCGCCTTGAAAGTCTCCGGATCGTTGTAGTTGCCGTCGACGTAGCGCAACTGCGACAGCAGCCGACGCAGGGCAGCACGGTCATCGATTTTTCCGGCGGCCTTGACGCTCTCCTCGGCGCGCTTGCGCAGTTGCGCAAGGCTCAGCTTCGACGAGGCCACGCCGATGACCGGAACCTGCAGCGTACCGAGCTTGGCCATCGCATAAAGCGCAGGGAAGATTTTCTTGCGTGCCAGATCCCCGGTCACGCCGAATAGCACCAGCGCGTCGGAGTCAGCAGCGTCGCTCGCGGACTTTCTCATTTCGTCGCCTTGCGCTTTTCATCATGGCCACCGAACTGTTTGCGCATGGCGGACAGCACGCGATCGGCAAAATCGGCTTCGCCGCGCGAGCTGAAGCGTTCAAACAGCGCGGCGCTCAGCACTGGCGCAGGCACCGATTCATCGACGGCAGCGGCGATCGTCCAGCGCCCCTCGCCGGAGTCCGATACGCGGCCGCTGTACTGCTTCAGTGCGGGGTCGCTGGCCAGTGATGCGGCGGTCAGATCCAGCAGCCACGAACCGATGACGCTGCCGCGGCGCCAGACTTCGGCAATCTGCCCGAGGTCCAGATCGTACTGGTAGAACGCCGCGTCACGCAGTGGTGCCGTTTCGGCATCTGCCGCGCGGCCCTGCTTGCCGGCATTGGCGCCGTGCAGAATGTTCAGGCCTTCGGCATAGGCCGCCATCAGGCCGTACTCGATGCCGTTGTGAACCATCTTGACGAAGTGGCCGGCGCCGCTGGGGCCGCAATGCAGATAGCCGTGCTCGGCGGCGGCCGGCGCGCCCTTGCGGCCGGGCGTGCGCGGCGCAGCGTCGACGCCGGGGGCGATGCTCTTGAAAATCGGGTCCAGATGTTTGACCGTCTGGGCTTCACCGCCAATCATCAGGCAGTAGCCGCGGTCCAGCCCGAATACGCCGCCGCTGGTGCCGCAATCCACGTAGTGAATGCCTTTGGCCTTGAGTGCTTTGGCTCTCAGCACATCATCACGGTAATAGCTGTTGCCACCGTCGATGATGATGTCTCCCGCCGCCAGACAGGCGGCGAGCTGATCGACCGTCTCGCCGGTGACGCCGGCCGGAACCATCACCCAGACGGCGCGCGGTGCGGACAGCTTGCCGACCAGTTCCTCGATCGAGCTGGCACCGCGAATGCCGCGGCCTGTGATCTTTTTCGCCGCAGCCGGATCGACATCGTAGACCACGCAGCGATGGCCATCCTTGACGAGGCGCCGCACCAGATTCGCGCCCATGCGTCCCAGTCCGATCATGCCCAGTTGCATTCCTATTCTCCTTGCCTGTGCGCGTACACAGAGCCGCGCTATCGCCCGATCACGAAGAGCATTGTTCGGTCATACGCGGTCTCGCGAAGACCCGGCGCATTTGGAGGGCAGCGGCCGATACGCGCAACCCGCGCACAAAGCAATCTAACATCCGGAGCATGGCGCGCCGCCACACTTCTCTCTGTGCGCTGGCACCCGGAGTTTTTTATGCGGAACAGCGAACAATTCGAATGCGCATCACCTCCTGATGATCTGGGCACGGGGGAAAGGGCCTTTGGGGACAAGAGAATGAGGTCGCCATCACGGCAAACGACGTTGCCGTCGGACGGCCGTAACAGGCAGTAACACCATCCGGCGCTTTAAATGCCCCCAAGCCGACGGTCTCCATTGGCTGAAAGATCCGAATGCTGGCGCCCGGACTGTGAACGGCAGGCGGTAGCGGAACTCGTGTCAGCCCTGCTGCTTTATCTGACGATCCTGCTGCGCCAGTAGCTCGGGCAACGAACCAATAAGGTTCCTGAGGTCCTCTCGTGTCCCATGCTGAACTGTTAGCGCCCTTTCCAATTGAAGCCGAATGATGTCCATGCGGGAATTGGGCACGTCGGGCCTATCCCACCAAAACGCCTGGTACGTCCCGTCTTTCGTAGACGCTTAGCCCACTCGCTTTGAGGTCGAAGCCTCGAAGACCATGGGAGGAACACCGTCATTGTGCCCGTGTCGGCGCTGGCGGTTGTAGAAGACCTCGCGCTCAGCAGGGCAACAAGACACGCGGCCAGAGGCCGGAAAGACCGTAGCATGACTCCCCCTGAGTTGAACTAATGCGATTGGACCGCACTGGCCGCCATAGGGCAAGTCGGATATCGCATGCGATCTGAAACTCACGTGCCACTGATCACATTTCAAATGTTCCGGGCTTGAGTTGCTGTTGCTGATAGTAGGCGGCTTCAGCCTCGGCGGGTGGAACATAACCGATGGAGCTGTTCGATAGCTGCCGGCGATTCCCGTGAGGCATCAAAGCCCGACGCTGCCGGACCCCTCCGTGCAGGAAACAAAGCACAGCTTCCGATGGCTACCGCAGCAACGGCAGCGACGAGCGCGATTTGGCCTACGCCTACTACCAGCGCGTCGGCTATTCCTATTGGAGCAAGGAGTGACCCCATGCACGAGCGCATCCTCGAAGGCATCGAGAACCGCACCGTGGCCGAGACCGTCGGCCTGAAGGACGAGGCGCGCCACGAAGCGCTTTATCACCGCTGGCAGCAACTGTGGGGTATGACCGAGCTGGCGATGCTGCTGGGCCTGCCGCGTGTGCAGCGGGAGGCCTTGCAGGCCCACCGGGACCGGCTGCGCGATGAGCTGCAGGGTGTGTGACGCCGGTCTCTTTTCATTGGGAAAGTGCATTGAATCCCCGGGTCATGCCCCTCATCTTGAATGCTCACGCACAATGATGGGGGCAGAGCATGTCGAAGAAGGGCGATTGGTCGGATCACGACAACAAGCGCTATAGGGGAAAGATCGACCGGATGTACGTCTCCGACACGGAGTACTACGAGGTCGAGTACTACATCGATCACTATCTGGAATCGAAGGGTTTTGCCATCAATAACGCCAACCGCGATGTGGTCGCGCGTGAGATGGAAAGCTTTCCCGGGCGTGCTCCGCACAAGCGTGCCGACATGGACAAATTCCTCGACGGCCGCATCAAGAAGAAGGCGTAGTGAGTCGATGCAGGCCGGCCAACAATAAGGCCGGCTATAGCGAAGAAGGCCAGCGTCGGCGTCCGTGGAAGACCCGCAGGATGTCGATGCGCTTGGCACGCACGCGATAGGGGATGAGATACGGCGTATTGGGGACGACCAGCTCGCGCGTGCCCGGCATGCGGCCGGCGCGACCCAGCTCCGGATGGTCCGTCAGCAGGGCAACAGCTTCTTCGATGCGGAGCACGATCCGGATCGCAGCCTGCGGATCGTCCTGGGCGATGTAGTCGGCTTCTTCCTTGAGGTTATACAGCGCCCGCTTCAGCCACTTAACCTGCACGGCGGCGCCAGCTGTCGAAGAAGCGCTTCACCTCGGCATCAGATGCGAACTCACCGCGGTCGGCTTCCTTGAGCGCCTCGCGAATCTCGCCGACCTGCCACTCATTGAGCGCCACATAGTCGCGGATCGCCTCGGCGGCGAGGAAGGAGCGGCTGCGCTGTGTCGCCTCGGCGAGCTTGTCCAGACGATCCTTGGTGTCATCTTCGAGGCGAATCGTCATCGTGCTGGACATGGGTAGTCCTCTGTGCTGGGATGTGTACATCGTAACTCAAAAGCCCTGTCGAGCGCCTGAGCGCGCACTGGGATGGGCATTGATGCGTCACCAAACCTGGTATCTGCAAGTTGTCCGTTTGACGAGAAGCGCAGAACTCCCCGCCCCGATATCGCGAGCACGTACCGTTCGTCGGAAATTGCCTCCCGATCTACCACTCACTCTCATTGATTTTCGAGGTCAGAAAAGTGATCCAGAAGCGTCCAATTGGTGGGCGGGTAACTTTTCGGGTAGCAAAACATCTAGCACCAGAAAGTTTTCCTTTTAATCAATTAGCTTTGAGCAGTTTTCGACTGCGTCCCCGGCCACCATGTTCTCATCAGGCGCTGCTCAGGGCAGTTGACAAAAACCTCGCTCCTTGCGAGGTTTTTTGTTGCCTGAGGAACGAGCCGCTTGTTTGCCGGCAACCGTATCGGCCCCGGGATTTGCGCTCACCGCAAACCGCGGCGGTGGTCCCTGAAGAGGCGCAACGCGAACCGACCCGCCGGGTGGCTTCTGAATCGCTGAATGTCGGCACGGGCGCTATCAGGTGCCTGCTCCGGTGTCGGAAGCCGGATACCGTATTCCGCAGGCAGCAGGACCGGAGCCGCCATCGACGCAAACGTCAGGTCCGCTGCGGTGAAGCGATCCCCGCGCAGGAAGGGCCGGCCGTCGCCGATGATGGCAGCGACGCTGTCGAAGCTCTCCATGATGGTCTTCGATCCCTGCGCCACACTGCCTGCGGAAATTTCCAGACGTTTGCCAAGATAGCGCCGCAGGATCGGCAGCAGCAGCGGCGCCATCACCTGCTCCCAGCGGGGCACGCCTTGAGCAGCGGTTTCCAGAACCCGGCGCCCCGATTGTCCCAGCCAGTGGAAATAGACCCAGCGCCGGGTCTCGACGCCGAGATGTTCGTCGAATTGCTCTTCCAGACGTTCGATCTGTGCGCGGTCACTTTCGGGATAGAGCTTGCGCGAAGTCTCTAGCTGCCGGTCCAGATACCTCAGGATTGCGCTCGAATCGGCGATGGCCCCGTCATCGGTAACCAGCACCGGCACCATCCCGTGACTGTCGAACGCTCGGACAACTCGGTAGTGAAACACCTGCAGATGGGCATCTTCGACGTACGTCACACCTGCATGCGCCAATCCCCAGCGGGCCTTCTCGCAGTAGTGACTCATCGGAATGGTGATCAGGCGGTTCATGTGCGCGATCGTCGGGAGAGCGGCTGAGAAGCGTGCACTCATCCACCGCCGATCTCAACGACAGCGCCCCGCCGCAGCGCTCCACCCTGTCCGCATCCCCATCACGCACCAGCGAAAAGCGCGACTTTGGCCCGGCTTCTCTGTCAATTAGTACAAGCTCTGCCGACTCCAACTACTACTTTGATGCAACGGCGGCTACGAAAATCCGTGCCGTGCTCTTGGGCGCCGTATTAAGCTCAAAGCCGCGGCACGGATTGCTTGTGCTTAGAAAGGGTTGGCATCAGTAGACAGCGACGCAAAAATCTCATGGCCTTCAGTTGACGTAGACCGGCCCCTGCAGCGACGCCCCAAGCTTGGCGCCGCCGACACTGCTCAGCGCGGGATCGATGCTGACGGTGTAGCGCCCTGGCATCACGCCCTGGTAGACGAGGACATAGGGATTGTTGCCCGCCACCCAGACCCCATTCGCGGCCTCGCCCTTGTCGTCGGTCACGCGGATGTGCTGCGCGGCCTGGTGCGGATCGGCGATGTTGTTCGAGAAGCGGAACACCAGCGCTTTCTCATTGGCGGCCTGGCCGACGTACTGGACATTGAAGCCTTGTGCCTTGGCGGGAGCACGCCACCACGGCTGCAGGGCATCGATCGCGGGCGGCGGCGGTGGACGCACGGCAGATCGCGGCTGCGATACCGGTGCGCGCGCTGCGACCTCCTGCTCCGCGCGATCGGTATGCTGGTCGTCGAGCGACGCTTGTCCCCAACTGCCGGTGTCCTGCACGTTGCTTGATGGACTCGCGGATGCCGGGGACGTTGCGGCATCGGTCGCGATCTGCGACCCGGTCGCCGAGCCAACCGACGTCGTAGAGCCCGGCGCGGAGACCGCGACCTGCGCGGCGGCATCCGTTTCCGGGCTTGCGGCAACCGTCGTCGGCTCGGAGCTCGAGGCAGCGCCGTCCGGTGCGGGAGCCGCCGCTTGCGGGATCATCTCATTGTCCGCCAACTGCGTGTCCGATGTCGCCGGCGCGGCGACCGGCGCCGGCAGCGGGGCCTGCGCGTTTTGTACTGCCGCAGGTTTGGGCTTGGCGGCCGCCTTGCCGGTGTGCGTGAGAATGCCGATGGTCAGCGCAAACACCACCACCACGCCACCCAGGATCATCGCTTTGGTTTTTCCGGAGATGCCGGCGTCCATCATCAGTTCACTGCCCATCGTCCTTCTCCTGCCAAATTCAGTAGTTCAAAGCGCTGAAGGACTCAGCCTGCGGTGCGCTTGACCGCAGACCGCACCTTGATCTGCCAGAGATCGCCCAGCTGGCGCGAGCCGTCCTTGCCCTGGAGGCTGCCAAAGGCCTTGAGAGCGGCGGCGTTCTGTCCGGCCAGCAGGTAGGCATAGCCCAGATGCAGCCTCGCCTGATCGGGATACTTCAGTCCGCCCTTCTGGATGCCCTGCAGGATCAGCGGAAGGCCGCGCGTGATCTGACCGTAGGTGACGAGGTTGAAGCCGGTGTTGACCAGCGCATCGGCGCTTCCGCGCGCAAGCGCCGCTTTCTCGCCTTCATCCAGCGTGGCCTTGTCTTCGGCCAGCTTCGTGGTGACCAGATCTTTCAGGCGCTGCTGGCGTGCAGCGTCGGGCCCGGTACCGAACAGCTTCTTCGCATAGCCTTCGTCGACGAACGATTTGGCTTCGTTCGGGAAGCCCGCCTGCAGTGCGAGCTGCGCGGCTTCCATGTAGTCGCCAGCCTTGTCCATCGTGCCGGTCGCCTTGCGCAGGCGGTAGACGTCGAGGTCCAGCGCCGTCGAAAATCCGGGCTGGCCGGCCGTGCGCAGGATCAGGTCCAGCCAGTACTGCGGCGTGGGCGTGTAGGTGACGACTTTCCCGAGCGCAGCGGTATACGCCTGCATGTCGTGCTGCTTGAGCGCGCAGTTGGCCAGCAGCTGGAGCTGGGTGTCGGTCGGCCGCCGGCCGGCCGCTTCGGCCGCCGCGATCTGGCGGCCGGTCTCGGCGCCAGCCTCGGCGTAGCGTCCGGCCAGATACAGCGACTGCGCGTACAGGCCGATGGTCTGCGCGTCGTTGCCACCGGCGCTCTGGTACTGCTGGATCGCACTCGCCGCGCGGCCGTAGTCCTTGGCGGTGTAGG